>NZ_JAPCZG010000023.1 GCF_025938155.1 Novosphingobium sp. KCTC 2891
CAGCAGGCAAGACCCCGAAAGGAGAAACCCGCATCTTGACCCACCGATGATACTCGAAACATAACCTGCAGGCGGGTCACTTCTCGGTGAAAACCCCGGGTCACTTCTCAGCGGCAATCAACAGTCGGGGATTGGCCGACAAGGTAAGGCAAGTGCTGGGGCGGTTCCAAGGGCGTGCGCTGAGACAGTATCCACCAAGGATTCGAGGCAACCCCCGATCGTACGGGGTTCCAGTCTTCCGACATGTGGACTGAGATCGCCTCGGGGTTGGGAAGGAACGCAACCCAGGTGCACGTTCTTGAGTTGATCAGGGGGGCACCGGGCCTGCAAGGGTGGGGGAGGCGTGATCAATATCTTCGGGCATCGCAGGTCGATATTTCTGCATTGGGGTTGATCATCTCCCCGCGCAAATCAGCAAAGATGTTGCGCTGTGCGCGTCCAGTCACGATTGCGCACCATCGTTTATGTCCGACTTTGGTCGGCGGCCAACACGCCAAATGGCATTGAGTGTTCGTTCTGGGCGAAAATCAGCCATTACCCTTTGGCAGTCGATCGCAGTCCTTGGATCCCTCGTAACGAGGCAATGGCGCCTGCGGACTGAGCGATGAAGGTGGAGGCAATTTCAGATCCGATTGAATACTGGATTGCCGGTGTGGGGCCGAGTGTGGGGTTTGATTGAAACGGAGAAAAATAAGATATATAAATCAATTAGATATTGTATTTTTTGCTAAACCACCCTCTCCGTCAAGTTGAAAATAGTCATTTAAAATCAATGACTTATCTGGGAAAATTCGAATCCCCCTATTTCCTCCTAACCCTTTGATATCGGTTAGGAAAACCGCCGAAAATCTGCTGCTTTGGGCTTCTGTATCCATGCACAAGTGTGGGGTAGAGTGTGGGGTCGGAATTGGCGAAAGTCAGCTGACTTTGCCGGTCCGTTCGACTTCTGCCTGCGTGTAGATGGTGCCGAAACACACCGCAGTCTCCTACGATGCTGATGTGATGGTGGCTGACCAGGATGAGCAAGTCCGTCAGTCCGTTTCGCTACTTCAACTCGTCACCCGAGATCACCCGCCTCGCGGTGTTGATGTACGCGCGCTTCCCGCTGTCGTTGCGAAACGTCGAAGACCTGCTGTTCGAGCGCGGCATCGAGATCTGCAACGAGACGGTGCGGCTGTGGTGGAACCGGTTCGGGCCGATGTTCGCGGCCGACATCCGGAGCCAGAGGGTAAGCCGGATGCGCGGTTTCCGGCATTGGAAGTGGCACCTCGGCGAGGTCTATGTGAAGATCGATGGCGAGATGCATTACCTCAGGCGTGCCGTGGACCAGGAGGGGGGATCCTAGAGTCCTACGTCACCAAAACGCGCGACAAAGCGGCAGCCCTGCAGTTCATGCGCAAGGCTTTGAAGCGCCATGGGCGGGCAGAGGCCATCGTGACGGAGGGCCTGAAGTCCTACCCTGCGACGATGCGAGAACTGGGAAACGAGGAGCGGCGCGAAGTCGGTCGGCACCTCAACAACCGCGCGGAAAATCACACCTGCCGTTCTGACGAAGGGAGAGCGCTATGCAGCGGTTTCGCCAGATGAGGTCGTTACAGAAATTCACCTCGGTGCACGCCTCCATCCACAACCACTCCTCCCTGAAACGCTACCTCGTTGATCGCCAGACCTACAAGCTTCGCCGCTGGGCCGCGCTGGCCGAGTGGCAGTCGCTCGCGAGCTAAGCCTCGACTGCAAAAGGGGACGCTTTGTCCGGAGAGAACACTTCTCATAAGACTGACAGTTCCCTTCCGAAGGGCACGATCCTCTGGATTTTGCCATTCTTCTTCAATGGCTGCGTCGCGCGCGAGAGCGCGATTGCATCATCGTCCACCTGGAGCTGCGTTTAACGTTTAAGCTCTTGTGGCTGCGCAACATGGATCGTTGCTGCTCCACATTCGGTGCTGCGCGAGGCGCGGGTGATGTGAGCTCCCGTGGTGACCCACGAGCCATCAGACATGTTTCGATACCATTGGGCAACAAGATATTGCGAACGATTATCAATCTCGTTAGGAGGGCGGGACTCGAAGGGGGATTGAATGAAGAAGATCGCAGCACTGCTCGCGGCGACATGCCTGGCGACCGCCACGCCTGCGATCGCCGCAGACGTTTCGCTCGAAGCGCAGGTCGCGCAGCTCAAGGCGCAAGTGGCAGCACAGAACGAGCTGCTGGCATCGCAGGCCGCGCGCCTCGAACAGATCGAGGCGCGGTTGCGGGCGGCATCCGAACCCGCGCAGTCGCTCGCTGTTGCGGCGCCCCCGGTGGTCGATCAGGGCACGACGCCAGCCTCCGCGCCGACGCAGGCGCTGGCGGTCAATGCCGGCAGGGCCGGATCGGGCGCAGCCTTTGGCTCCGACACGACGATCGGCGGCTATGGCGAGATCACCTACAACGGTTACCTCAAGGACAGCAGCCGCAACCAGGCCGACCTCAAGCGGCTTGTGTTATTCGTCGGCCACCGCTTCAGCGACAAGTTGAGCTTCACCAGCGAGATCGAGGTGGAACACGCGGTCGCCAGCGCCGGGGACGAGGGCGAGGTCGCCATCGAGCAGGCCTATCTCGACTATGCGATCAATTCGTCGCTGAACCTCAAGGCCGGCCTGTTCCTGATGCCGTTCGGCTTCCTCAACCGCAGTCACGAGCCGCCGGTGTTCTATGGCGTCGAACGCAACGAGGTCGAGACGCGGATCATCCCGTCGACATGGCGCGAAGGCGGCGTGAGCCTCTATGGCAGCACGCCGTTCGGGCTGAACTACGACGTGGGCGTGACGACCGGCTTCGATATCGCCAAGCTCGACGATGCGGGCGCGCCGCTTGCCGGATCGCACCAGGAATTGCAGCTGGCCAAGGCGTCGAACCTGTCGTTTTACGGCTCGCTGGAATATCAGGGCGTGCCCGGCCTGCTTGTCGGCGGGGCAGTGTTCAGCGGCAATGCCACGCACAACAACGCCGATTTCAAGGCGGACAACGCCCTGCCAGACTTCTCCGGGATCACGTCGCGCATCACCTTGTGGGACGTGCATGGCCGCTGGCAGCACAAGGGCTTTGACTTCCAGGCGCTTTATGCGCGCGGGACGGTCAGCCGCGCCGCCGCGCTCGATGGCGTGGTCGCCGCCTACAACGCGGCCAACGGCACCGTTCTGACGCTGGCGCCTTCGGCCTTCTACGGCTGGTACGCGCAAGGTGCGTACAGCATCGCGCTGGGCGGCGAGGCGACGCTCGACCCGTTCGTGCGCTACGAGAAGTTCGACACGCAGGCCGTGCTGCCGCTGGGCCTGTTGTCCGATCCCGTAAACCGCGACCGGTTGCTGACGACGGGTCTGTCGTTCCACCCGCTGCGCTCGGTGGTGGTCAAGGTAGATTATCAGAAATTCTTCCAAAACAAGGACAACAACCGGTTCAATTTGGGCCTTGGCTACATGTTCTGATCTGAAGGTTTTTCCCGATGCACAATATTGATGGACGGTCCTGCCGCGGCTTGCGGACGGGAATGCTGGCTGGTGCCTGCGCAATGCTGCTGCCTACGGCGGCTTATGCCGACGAGAACCTCTTCGGCTATAACACCGGCGCGGAGACGCTACCCAAGGGATCCGGTGAAATCTACGTGTTCAACACGCTGCGCACCGACAAGGGCCAGGGGACATACAAGGCGCTCGATACCGAAATCGAAGGGGAATACGGCGTCACCGACCGGATCACGCTGTCAGCGGCGGCGAGCTTCCTCACTATCGACACGCACGGCCTGCTGATCGATGGCTATCTGCCGGCGGCGATCGACAAGGGCCCGCGCTTTTCGGGCATCGAGGCCAAGGCCAAGTTCAACGTGCTGAGCCCGGCGCTCGACAACTTCGGGCTGGCGGTCATCACCTCGGCCGAGGTCAAGAAGCTCGATCCGCACAGTGGGCAGGACAAGACCGAATATGAAGGCAAGGTCGTTCTCGCCGCGCAGAAGTATTTCCGGCAAGGGCAGATCGTGTGGGTCGCCAACCTGGGGCTGAAGGCCGGGCACGAAACCCGCAAGGCGATCGCCAACCTGCCGGACGGCTTCGACTGGCCGACCACGCCGGAAATGGAAATCGAACTGTCGGCGGGCACGGGCCTGACGTACCGCGTGGCGCCCAACTGGTTTGTCGGCGCGGAAACGCAATATACCTCGGAATACGAGACCGAGGTCGGGCAGGAGCGCTGGTCGCTGTTCGCGGGGCCGACAATCCATTATGGCGGGCAGAAGTTCTGGGCGACAGCGACATGGTTTCCGCAGCTCAAGGGCGGGGGCGAACGCTATCCGGGGCAGACCGGCAATCTGCACCTGATTGAAAAGACCAAGACCGAGTTCCGGCTGAAGCTGGGCATGAATTTCTGAGGAGTCGCATCGTGTCACATCGCAACTGGCCCGTGCTGGCCGCGCTTCCCGTGCTGGCGATCGTTGCGGCCCCCGCATGGGCCGCCGACTATATGACCGTCGAGCAGGCCCAGCACGCGCTCATCCCGCAAGCGCAGGCGTTCACTGCCATTCCGCTGACGCTGACGCCGGCCCAGATGACACGGATCCGGCAGATGTCGGGCACGCCGCAGCGCACCGCTCAGCCCAAAGTGTGGCGCGCCCAGCGCGGCGCGGCAATGCTCGGCTGGATCATCGTGGATGAGGTGATCGGCAAGCACGAATTCATCACCTATGCGACCGGGATTTCGCCCGATGGCCACGTGCTCGGCGTCGAGATCCTGAGCTATCGGGAATCCAAGGGCGGGCAAGTGCGTGATCCGCGCTGGCGCGACAAGTTCCGCGGCAAGACGCTGGCCGATCCATTCCGGCTCAATCAGGACATTCCCAACATCTCCGGGGCGACCCTGTCGAGCCGCAATGTCACCGACGGGGTCAAGCGCCTGCTGGCGATCCACGCTGTGGCGCTGGCCCACGCGGGCTGATTGTTGCGCTGCGCATGATTACCCGCTGCCGCCCGCTGTTGGGCACGTTCGTCGAGATCACGGCCCCGGAGGGACACGTATCGGCGGTAGACGCGGCCTTTGCGGCCATCGCACATGTGCATGCGCGCATGTCGTTCCATCAGGACGACAGCGATCTGGCGCTGCTGCGGAAGTCCAGCGCGGGCGACGTGGTGCGCCTCGATGCCGAGACGATCCGGGTGCTGCGCCTGGCCCTGGACCTGCACGGGCAAAGCGGTGGCCTGTTCGATGTGGCGGTGGTGGGGGCGGCGCTTGTCCGCAGCGGGTTCCTGCCGCGCTGCGGCATCGCGCCACTTTCCGACTATCGCGGCACCAGCGCCGACCTTGCCATCCTTGATGACCAGCACGTGCGTGTGGAAATGCGCGTGCTGGTCGATCTGGGGGGCATCGCCAAGGGCCATGCCGTGGACTGTGCCGTGGATGTCCTGCAAGGCATGGGCGTGCCCGAGGGGCTGGTGAACGCAGGCGGCGATCTGCGCGCGTTTGGCGATCGGGATTGGCCAGTGGCGCTGCGCGATGCCGACGATGTTGCGCGCATTTCGGTGGCCGCGCGCCATTGCGCCATCGCCAGTTCGGCCAATCTCCTCAACCGCCGCCGCCATCGTGGCCAGCCGCAGTCGCCGCACATCGGCGCGCAGGGGCGTTCCGTGCTGTGCGACGAGCGCGTCACCGTGGTCGCGCCCTTGTGCGCCATCGCCGATGCCATGACCAAGGTCGCCATGGCCGATATGCCCCTCGCGCAGCGCCTTCTGGCCACCTACGGCGGCCATGTCCTGCAAACGCCACACCACGAAAGTCATACCTGATGGTTCATCGTCGCTCGGCCAAACTGGCGTCCTGGCAGATCTGGCTGCTCGCGCTCAGCGGCATGGGCCTGTGGCTGTCGGGCTGCGGGTGGCTGCTGCTGCACTATTATGGCCAGAAGCAGGGCGAATTCGGCCCGGAGATGAACCCCGTCGAGCCGTGGATGATGAAGGCGCACGGGCTGTTCCTCATCCCGGCCCTGCTGGGCATCGGCGGGATGTTCATTGCTCACATTCCCAAAGGCTGGGCACACCAGCATCAGCGGATCGCCGGGGTCGCGCTGTGCGGGGTGCTCGCCGTGCTGATCGCGAGCGGGTACATGCTGTATTATGTCGGCGACGAAGACTTGCGGGCCTGGACCAGCCTGGCGCACTGGATGATCGGCCTCGGCCTGCCGGCGGTCTTCCTATGGCACTACCTCAACGGACTGCGTGCCCGTCGCCGGATCTGACGGGTTGATCGGCCTCTTCTGCAAGCGCGTCCTGGCACCGGGTTCGGCCAAGAATCTTCCACATTCCGAGGGAATACATCAGGCCCGTTCATCGTTTAACACGTACGCGGCAGATCCTGGCGCTGTGGCCTGTTGGGGCATTTGCACCACCAGGCCACAGCGTCGAGTTAAAGCCATCTGCCCGAAAAGTGGTCACAGTGCGCTATGCGATTATTGGTTGTCGAGGATAGCGAACGCCTGGCGTCGCTCATGGCCAGGCTTCTTACGGACAGCGGGCATGTCGTGGATGTCGCGGAAAGCCTCGAAATGGCGCACGCTGCGATCGAAATCGTTGAGTACGACGTGGTGATACTCGATCTATCACTACCCGACGGGGATGGCCGGGAGATTCTCGACGCCTTGCGACGAAGCAAGCGCGACGCGCTCGTGCTGGTCGCGACCGCTCGGGGCGATGTGGTCAGTCGTGTTCAGGCGCTTGATGCCGGTGCCGATGACTATGTCGTCAAACCCGTCGATGGCGATGAACTCATCGCGCGCGTCCGGGCGTTGGGCCGGCGGGCGAAGCAGATCCAGTCCGACCAGCTGACATTCGGCAATGTTTGCCTGGATGCGGCATCGTTGACGCTGACTGTCGGGAGTCGCCTGGTTGGGATCTCGCCGCGTGAACTGAGCGCACTGTTGGTGCTGATGAGATTCCAGGGCCAGGTGTTACGTCGCGAACGGCTCGAGCAGGCGCTTTACGCCTTTGATAGCGAGGTCACGGAAAACGCGACCGAGGCGACGATATCGCGCCTGCGACGTCGACTGGACTCATCGGGAGCAAACATCGAAATCGTGGCGATGCGTGGCATCGGTTACGTGCTGACCGAGCGTGACGAATGCTAGGCGCTGGGTCTGAATCGTTGTCGCGCATCCTGGCACGGCGCATGGCAGCCATGTCCGTGGTCGTGCTGGCGCTGGTCGCATTGGTATTTTCCCTGCAGGAAATGGTCAACAAGCGGCATCTTCGCGAGGCAATCCTCAACACAAACGCGGTTGCGATTGCCAGAGCTTTGGACAGCGGCAGGAATCCGGCGCTGCTTCCGCTGTATCAGGATTATCCGAGCGCCTACGGATTTCGGGTGTTCGATCATAGCACGCTCGCAAGGCGTCACATCCTGTCAGAGGCGAACACCATTTGGTTCCCGGCGGTCCAATCGCCAGTGCCCGGTGCCGATGAACCGGACGACCCGCGCGATGCTTCGGCGAGAAACGCGAAGCTTGTCGAAGGCTTCTCGCTTGTTCGCGGCATGCCCATGCATGATCACCGCGCGCCTGCCATCGCCTTGCTGACGCGGCGGGTCGGCATTGCGGATCGGCACTATTGGGTCCAGGCATATATGGTCGACGATCCGGCCTTCGCGTTCGTCGGGGTGATCGTGAAGGATCTTGCGGAGCACATCCTGATCCCCGCGATGTTCATCATCCCCGCGCTTACATTCGCGATCTTCCTGACGACACGCGCGGCGCTACGCCCGCTTCGACGCTTGTCGGACAGTGCCCATCACATCGGCACGGCCGTCGCTCGCGGGCAGGCGCTGGTGCCCGTGCCGGAAAGCGGGATGGCTACGGAATTCGCCAGCGTGGCGGCGACGATCAACGCCATGCTGACGAAGCTCGATCACTCGCTGCAATTGCAGAAGCAATTCACCTCCGACGTTGCCCATGAATTGCGCACGCCACTGGCCGTGCTGCTTCTGGAAATGTCGCAGTTGCCGCCCGGATCAGCGCGCGACCGGATCAGGACCGACCTCAAGGACCTCGGACAGTTGGTCGACGAACTGCTGCGCTTCGCGGAAGCCGAAGACGTCATGACGAGCGCGGTCGACAGGATCGACATCGTGGCGGTGGCGCGCAAGGTCGTGGAGGAGGCCGTGCCCGAAGCGCTTGCCAAACGGCAGATGCTCGAATTGAGCTGCACGACCGAGTCCCTGATGGTCTTCGGCAACGTGCCGCTGCTCACGATCGCCATTCGCAATCTGGTGGGCAACGCGATCAAGTATGCCCCCGCCAGAACCGTGGTGACCGTAGCGGTCGAGCAGGGACCGCTGGTGATCGTCGATGATCGCGGGCCGGGAATTCCCCCGGAACATCGTGATCAGGTATTTGAGCGGTTCTGGCGGATGGATCGCCAGTCGGGCAACGGCACGGGCGTGGGGCTGGCTTTGGTGCGGCGCATCGCCCAGTTGCACGATGGCAGCGTCCGCATGGAAGAGCGGCCAGAAGGCGGCACGCGCATGATCCTGAACCTTGCCGGCCCGGCGTTCGGGTAAGCGCCGGACTGGCACGGCCGTCGTCGGCGCTGCAACGCGGATAAGGTCGTGCCGACAGCGTTGATCGAGGCCGATATTTTGCGCTGTCAGCGTGTCGTCAGCAACTCCTGCTAAGGCGGCTCTCAACGAGCAGCCAGAACGCCCGGTCGGGTGCTGAATGGTTCAAATCACGATGTTTTTGGGTTTGGCTGTCGCCAGCGGTGGGTCGTCAACGTTGGTCAAAGGTGCGTTCAATGACATCTGGTGTCGCAATGAGGTATCCCCACCGTGACGCGCCCGTTCGCAATTGGAATGAAGCGCTGGCTGTTTGCGCTTTCGCTGCTGGCGGGGGTGGCGCCACAGGCGTTGCTGGCGCAGCAGGCCGGTCCGGCCAGTGCTGCGGGTGATCGCGGCGTAAAGCCGGACGTGGCGCCGGCCCCGCCAGAGGACGATGCGGGCGAGGGCGACGATCCCGAGATCGTCGTGACCGGCCATCAGGCCCCGCGCGGGGCGGCGGTCGGCGATGTCCAGCCCGACGTGCAGTTCTCCCGCGGGACCATTCGCGCGCTCGGCATCAATTCGATGTCTGAGCTGTTGCAGGAACTGGCCCCGCAGATCCGCAGCGCGCAAGGGCGTGGCGGCGAACAGACCGTCATCCTGCTCAACGGGCGGCGCACCTCGGGCTTTGCCGAAGTGCGCGACATTCCTGCCGAGGCAATTTCACGCGCTGAGATCCTGCCCGAGGAAGTGGCGCTGAAATATGGCTATCCGGCCGATCAACGCGTGGTCAACATCGTGCTGCGCAAGCGTTTCCACGCACTGATCGCCGAAGCAGGCGATCGGCTGTCCACCGACGGCGGACGGAACGCCGTCGATCCGGGGCTGGTCTATCTCGACATCAAGCATGATCGCCGGGTCAACATCGCAGTGCAATACCAGCATGCCGACGCCTTGCTGGAAAGCGAACGGTCTCTGCCGCCGTTCGCGCCGCGTCGTCCCTATGACCTTGTCGGCAACGTTACCGCGCTCACCCCATCGGGCGAGATCGACCCCGCGCTGGGCGCGCTGGCCGGGCAAGCCGTGACCATCGCCGGGGCGCCGACCATCGCTGCCAGCCGCCCGCTCGCGCTGGGCGATTTCGTGGCGGGGGCCAACCGCGCGAATGTCACGGACACGACGCCCTATCGCACCCTGCTTCCTTCCAGCGAGCGCGGTTCGATCAACGCGTCCTACAGCCGCAACGTGTTCGGCAATGTCGCCGCCACGCTCAACGGCCGTCTGGAAGCGAGCGACGATGTCGCGCTGCTCGGCCTGCCGAGGACGAAGCTGACTCTGCCCGAAGGCTCGGCCTTTTCGCCCTTCGCCAACGATGTCGCGGTCTATCGCTATGCGGACACCGCGCCGCTTACCCGGCGCACCAAAGACCTCGACGGGCATCTCGGGCTGACGCTGAACAGCCATGCGGGGACCTGGCAATGGTCGCTTTCGGGAATCTGGGATCACACCGAGGAGCGCACCCGGATGGTCGGCCGGATCGATCCGGCGGCAATCGACGCCGCGCTGGCGGCGCATGATCCCACGGTGAACCCCTTTGGCACGTTCGACCCTGCGCTGCTGCTGGCGCAGATGCCCGACACCACCCGCCTGATCGACAACACGGGCGGGGTCGATGCCATGATCAACGGCTCGCCGCTCCATCTGCCTGCGGGCAAGGTTCTGACCAGCCTGCGCCTGGGCGCGACCTGGTCGGCGCTGGACGGGCAGGCCGTGCGCGGCGGCGTGACGCAAATCAGCGCGGCCTCGCGCAGTGATACGAGCGGGCAATTGAGCATCGACGTGCCGATCACCAGCCGCCGCAACAATGTGATGGCGGCGCTGGGCACGCTGTCGCTCAACGCGAACGTCGCTGTCCACCGACTTTCCGATCTCGGCACGCTCTGGACGTTCGGCTATGGCCTTGTCTGGTCGCCGGTCCAGCCGCTGCGGATCATCGCCTCGATGTCCGACGAGGAGGGCGCGCCATCGCTCGTGCAGATCGGCGCGCCCGTCCTGACGACGCCCAATGCCCGCCTGTTCGATTTCGCACAGGGCGAGTCTGCGGAGGTTTCGCGCATCGAAGGCGGCAATGCCGCGCTCGTCGCCGACAACCGCCACGTGTTCAAGGTTGGCGCGACATGGAAGCCGGGCTGGGGCGGGGGGCTGTCGCTGACCGCCAACTATGTCCATGCCCGCACGCGGGATGCCGTGGCTGCGCTGGCGGTGACACCCGCGCTGGAGGCCGCCTTTCCCGATCGTTTCGTGCGCGATGCCGCCGGAATGCTGACCCGCTTCGATGCGCGACCTGTCAATGTCGCCCGCGACAGCCGCGAGGAGCTGCGCTGGGGCGTCAACTGGCTGAAGGCCACCGGCGGGACGGGGGCAGCGACAGGCCGCGTGCCAGGCCTGCGCAAGAACACGAACCGTCTGTCCTTCACGCTCTACCACACCTGGCGCCTGCGGCATGACGTGCGCCTGCGCGCCGGCCTGCCCGTGCTCGACCTGCTGCACGGCGATACCCTGGCCATGACTGGCGGCGATCCCCGGCACGAGATCGAGGCGCAGGCAGGTTTTGCCCGCGATGGCCTTGGCCTGCGCCTTTCGGCCAACTGGCGCGGCGCGACGGCGGTGCGAGGGGGCGGCGCATCGGACCTGGCATTTGGCGATCTTGCGACCGCCAACCTGCGCCTGTTCGCCAACCTCGGCCAGCAGACGGTGCTGGCGCGCGCGCATCCCTGGCTGGACGGCGTGAAGCTTACGCTTGCGGTCGACAACCTGTTTAACGCCCGGCCGCGCGTGACCGGCGCGCAAGGGGCGACGCCTTACGTCTACCAGCCCGCGCTTCTCGACCCGCTCGGCCGCACCATCCGGTTCAGCCTCCGTAAGACCTTCTGACGACCGCCGCCCGAATTCCGGATCAACCGGCGCCGGGAAGCGCCCTGACTTCAAGGACAGACAGCGTGCATCAGACCGCCATCCTGCATCCGGCCTATGCCGAACCGCCGCTCGCCGAACGGCTGGCCGACTGGACCGAAGCCTGGAAGCGCGGGGAGGCGTTGGGTCAGCGCATCGCGCGCGAATTGCACTTCACGACGCTGCTCGACCTGCTGCCCAGCGGCGGCAACAAGCGTGCGCTGACCGGCACCGCCGCGCGCGGCCTCCATTCGCTGTCGTTCGCGCGGCTCCACGATTTCCTGAGCGATGGCGCGCCGTTCCGGGATCTGGCGCTGCGGCCGGGTGATCGCTGCGCCATCGCGTTGCCCGAAGGGCCGGAACTGGCGGTCTGCCTGCTGGCCATGAGCATGCGCTGCACCGTGGTGCCGATGAATCCGTGGAACCCCGACGGCGAAATCGCCGCTGACCTTGCCGAAACCGGGGCGAAGGCGGTGATCGTGCCGGTGGGCGCGGATTTCGACCACATCCGCCGCAGCGCGCGCGTCTGCGGGGTCGCCGTGATCGATCTTGTCCGCCAGCCCCAGGAGACCGGCCTGTTTGACCTGTCATCGGGCGAGCTGCCCCCGACCAGCGCCGAGCGCTGGGGCCGCTGCTTCAACGGGCCCGACGACATCGCGCTTGAACTGTTCACCTCGGGCACGTCGGGGCGCAAGAAGCTGGTGCCCATCGCCTTGCGCGACGTGTGCGTGGGCGCGGCCTGCATCGCCGCCGCGCTGGAACTGGGGCCGCAGGATCGCGGCTACAACATGATGCCGCTGTTCCACGTCGGCGGTATCGTCCGCAATCTTTTCGCGCCGCTGCTGGCGGGCAGCTGCATGATCTATTCCGACGGCTTCGACGCGGCGATGTTCTGGGATGAACTGGCCAGCGGCGCGGGCTTCACCTGGTACTACGCTTCGCCCACGATGCACGACAGCATCCTGATCGAAGGCGAGCGCCGCCCCGATTGCGCGCGCAGCCTGCGCTTCATCTGCAACGCAGCGGGCGATCTGCTGCCTTCCACCGCCGAGCGGCTGCGCGCGCGTTTCGACGCCACGATCCTGCCCGGCTACGGCATGACCGAATGCATGCCCATCGCTTGTCCGCCGCTCGATTACCGGCTGGAGCGCCGGGGGGCGAGCGGCCGGGTGCTCGGACCGGACGTCGCCATCCTGGATGATGCGGGCCAGACAGCGCCCGTGGGCGTGGCCGGGCGCATCATGCTGCGCGGCGCGCCGCTGGCGCGCATCGTGCAGGACCAGCCGGGGCCGGGCGAGCCAATCATCCCGCAAGGCTGGTTCGATACCGGCGACCTTGGCCGCTTCGACGAGGACGGCTTCCTCTACATCGTCGGGCGCGGCAAGGACGTGATCAAGCGCGGTGGGGAAACCATCGCGCCGGCGGAAATCGAGGATGTACTGGTCGGCCATCCCGATATCCGGGCGGCGCTGGCCTTCGCCGTGCCGCACGCCATGCTGGGCGAAACGGTGGGCTGCGTGATCGTTCCGCGCAACGGGCGGCGCGTCGATCTCGAAACGCTGGCGCCGCATCTTTCGCGGCACCTGTCGCCCGCCAAGTGGCCGGTCCTGGCCGTCTACATGGACGATCTGCCCAAGAACGCGACCGGCAAGCTGCTGCGCGTGCGCCTTGCCGCGCGTCTCGGAATCGACATAGTGGACGAAAAGGCGCCTGCCCGCGCGCGGTTATTGACCTCGCAATGCCCGCCCAGGGGCGCGCCGCTGGCCGAGCCCATCCCGGCGCAGGTCATCGACGTTTCGGTGACGCACATCGAAGCTGCGCTGCGTGCGGTATGCCCGGCAGGCGCGGACGTAGTGGTCCACATCGGGCATTCGTGCGGGACGATCCGCGCGGGCGTCGCGGGCGTCGCGGGCGCGGGGCTGGCAGAGGCCGACCTCAGGGCCCGCCTTCAGACCATGCTGCACGATTACCTCGTGCCGCGCTCGATTGCACTGCTCGACGCTTTCCCGCGTCATGCTGCGTCGGGCGAGATCGACACCGATCAGTTGCTCGCGCTGCTGGAAAAGCCGCAACCGGGCGCCGTGACGCCCGCCGACGCGGTCGAAGCCTTCATCCTCGACGAATGGCGCAAGTGTCTGGGCCAGGACCGCGACGTCTTTCTCGACAGCGATTTCTTCGACGATCTGGGCGGGGATTCGCTCACCGCCGTGCGCATCATCGCCGATGTGCGCAAGCAATACGGCATCGCGCTGACACCCACCGCGATCTTTCGCCACCGCACCATCCGCGAACTTGCCAAGGCGGTGCGCGCCGCCGTCTCCGCGCTGGCGGCCGATGCCGATACGGCGATCCCGGACGCGGCGAGCGCGCGGCAGGAAGGCCCGGCCGCAAAATCGCAGTCGAGGCTGACCACGCTGGCGATCCAGCTCCTGCCCCTGACGCTGCTGGCGCCTGCGCTCCGGCTCGGGCAGTTCGTCTGCTGGATCTTCGTGTGGTGGTATATGCGCGCGGACCTTGGTCTGCGCGGGGCGTGGGTCATGTTTGCCGCGCTGGCAGTGGCAAGTGCGCTGCGCAATGTCGCCGGGCCGCTCGGTGCGATAGCGGCCAAATGGCTGCTGATCGGCCGCTATCGCGCCGGTGCCGCGCCGCTTTGGGGGCACTATTATTTGCGCTGGTGGCTGGTGCGCCAGATCCAGAACACCGCCGGGCTGGGCGTGTTCACGATGTCGTATCAGCTCACCGCGCTCTATTATCGCCTGATGGGCGCGCGCGTCGGGAGCGAAACCCGCATCGCGGTCAACGCCGATCTGGGCGAGTTCGACCTGCTGACCATCGGCGACATGGTCTGCATCGACGAAAGCGCCATCGTGCGTCCCTTCGCGCTCGAAGGCGGGGCGATGGACCTGAAGCCGATCGTCGTTGGCGCGAACGTCTCGATCGGGACGCGCGCAACGATCGTGCCGGGCACCGTGCTGCCCGCCGATACCGAGATCGCGCCGCTGGGCACGTCGGACAATCCCAAGGCGCGCAACCAGGGTACGCGCGGCCTATCGCGCGCGCTGCTCTACGATCCGCCGCTCTGGCTCAAGGGCGTGGGGACGCTGATCAAGGGCGCGGTCATGCTGGCCGCGTGGGTTCCGGTGGTGCTGCTGATGCACCACTACCTTGCCGGGATCATGGTCAAGGCGGGGCACCTGGCCGGGCCGGTCGACCTGCTGGTGCGCATGTTCAATCCGGGCCGCCTGATCGTTTCGTCGGCGGTGCTGGTGGCGTCCGCGCTGGTCACGCCGTTCCTCTATCTGGCGGGGGTGATCGTGGTGAAGTGGACCGTGATCGGCCGCTTCCGCGCCGAAGCCGACGTGCATCGCCCCTGGCCGATGTTCGAACGCTGGCTGATGTGGCAACTGCTGCCTGACGGGCGCTTTGGCGGCGTCGCGCCGCTGCTCGGTTCGAACTTCGCCGCGATCAGCGTGATCTACCGCCTGCTCGGTGCCAAAGTCGGCAAGCGCATCTACTGGCCCGGCTCGGGCAACGTGATGACCGAGTACGACCTGTTCGAATGCGGCGACGACGTGACCTTCGGCTCGCGCTCCACCTACCTGATGACCAGCGCCAACGGCACGCAGCCGATCCGCATCGAGCCGGGCGCCAACGTGGCCGACCGCTGCGTGCTGGCGCCGGGCGTGGTCGTCAGCCGCAACGCCGTGTTCGGCTCGGGCACGTTCGCGCCAGAGGGCTTCGTCGCCCCGGCGGGATCGACGTGGATCGGCCAGGATGGCCGCGAAGCGCCGATCGAACTGGAAGCGGCGACCACGCGCCGCATCGAAGCGCCCACGCTGCGCCCCTATGGCCGCGCGATGTATCAGGGCGAGGCGAACTATGCCGTCTGGCCGCTCGCGGCGCACATCGCCTTCAACATCGTGTGGGCGGCCTTCGTGGCGCTCTGGCGCACCGCGCCGATGATCGCCGCGCTGCTGCTGACCCGCAGCGTGCTGATCGCCGAAGGTCCGGGCCTGCGCAACACCACCGACATCGTGCTGCTGCTGGCGGGCTTCTACGTCCCGCTCCATCTGGCCTTTGCCTTCGGTGCGCTGGGCGTGCTGGTGGCGACCAAGTGGCTGATCATCGGCCGGCGCGTCGAAGGCGAGCACTTCTGGACGCAGTCCTCCTATTGCCAGCGCTGGAAGATCCACTCGGCCATCTCGTCGCTGTCCAGCGGCTGGTTCGGCACGCGCGATGTGCTGGCCTTCCTTGAAGGCTCGGCCTTCCTCGTCTGGTACTTCCGCGCCGAAGGGGCGCGGATCGGTCGCAACGTGTGCCTCTATCCCAATGGCGCCGACCCGATGATGGAAGAGCCGGAATTCCTCCACATCGGTGATGGCGTGTGCATCGACCAGGCCGTGCTGATCGCGCACCTCAACACGCGCGGCGAATGGATGATGGGGCCGATCGAGATCGGGCCGCGCGCCTGCCTGCGCACTGCCTCGCGCGTGATGATGATGAGCACGGTGGGCGAAGGCGCCACCTTGCTTGAAGGGACGCTGGTGCTGGCGGGCGATTCCAGCGGGCCTGCGTCCACCTGGGAGGGCTGGCCTGGCGAGGCGATCGGACCGGCGGCCCAGCGGCAACGGGCGCAGGCCGTGGCCGCCTGACCGCCGGGGCGTGGCAAGGATGAGGAAGGCGCTTCCTGCTTTGCCCGCGCTGTCGGGCCTTCCGCGGCTCGGCGAAGGTCCGATTCCCGCGCCCGGCCCGTGCGATGTCCACGTCTGGCGGTACGATCATACCGCAGACATCGACGACGCGCGCCTTGTCGCTCTGGCCGCGATGCTTTCGCCCGACGAGATCGCACGCAGCACGGCCTTGCGCGATGCGCGGCGGCGGCAGTTCGTGGTGGGGCGGGCGCTGTGTCGCCATGTCCTGTCGCGCTATGCGCAGGTTCCGCCGCAGGACTGGCGTTTCGCGCTCGGCGATCGGGGCAAGCCGTCGATTGCAGCGCCGGCGCTGGCCTCGCCGCTGTGGTTCAGCCTGTCCCACGCTGATGGCGTCAGCGTCTGCGCAGTCACCAGTGCAGGGCCGGAGATTGGCATCGACATCGAATGTGTCGTAGCCGGCAGGGACGCACTCGACGTCGCCGTGCAGTTCTTTCCCGAAGCAGAGGCGCACGCCCTGCGCGAGCTACCGCCCATGCAGCGCGAGGAACGGTTCGTCCAACTCTGGGCGCTCAAGGAAAGCTATGTGAAAGCGCGGCAAATCAGCCTTGCCGATGGGCTTGGCGGCACGACCTTCGACCTGGCCCGACCGGACGACATCGGCGTGATCTTTGCCGATGCGCTCGGCGAACACGCACAACAATGGCGATTCAGTCTTTTCCGCCTGGACGAAGCCCTGATTTTCGCTCTGGCTTTGCGCACCGACGCCACGGCGCCGCTACGGCTGCGAAGCGGAACCTGCCCGCTGTCCTAGCAATTGCCCTCGGGCTGGATCACGGAGAGATGCAGTTGCTCCGGTCACATATATGCAGAGGGTAAACCCGATGATTTCACCAGACCATCGCTCTCATGAAACTGGTTCCGACTGGGGCGCGCGGTCCGCCTAAGTAGGAGCCGACCCGGCAGGCTCCTGTCTGCGAGCAACAACAAGATGTTGGCATTTTTCCGTCTGCGGGATCTTGATTGAATCGCGTTGACAGAGGGGATGCGGTATCATGTGTCTTGGAGTTGGAAGCCGCCATTTCCGTGAGGTGTGCGTCGGCCTGTTCAGGAGGCAGCGATGACTGAAAGCGACAAGAAGGCTGCGATCGCCATTCTCAACCGTATCATGGAAGCGGAACTGGCGGGGGTCGTTCGCTACACGCATTATTCGCTCATGGTCTACGGCTACAACCGCATTCCCATCGTGTCCTGGCTGGAAGGCAACGCCTCCGAAGGCCTTGCCCACGCACGGAAGGCGGGTGAACTGGTCACCCTGCTCGGTGGGCACCCTTCGCTGCAGATTGGCCCGCTACTGGAAACGGCCAGGCACGACATCGGTGACATTTTGCGAGAGAGCCTTGAGCAGGAAAAGCTGGCTCTGGCCCTTTACTACGAGCTTCTTCAGGCTGCTGCCGACAAATCGGTGCTGCTCGAAGAATATGCGCGCGAAATGATCATGCTCGAGGAACTTCACCTCGACGAGGTCAACAAGATGCTCCGCAAGCCGGGCGACGTGGAGGTTTTCGACGGTTGATATGGAACGTGCGGGATCATCCCCGAGGTCATGTTTCAACTTGGGGCGCCCATACGATCGCTACTTTCCTGTCGTCGGGGCTCCCGAACCGGAGAGGATGACAACAGCGCCGACAACGCAGATCAAGGATCCTATGAGATCCGTTGCCGTCGGCTTCTGGCCTTCGACCAGACCCAGCCACACCAAAGATGCAACAATGTAGATTCCGCCATAGGCCGCATAGGCCCGTCCCGCGTAGGCCGTTTCCACGCGGGTGAGCAACCACGCGAACGCGACCAGCGCCAGCATTCCGGGAATGGCGACTAATGCAGGCTTGCCGTTCTTCAGCCAGGCGCAGAAGGCGAAGCAACCCGCAATCTCGCAAAAAGCGGCACCGGCGTAGATCACCCAGAGCTTCAAACAGCAATCTCCGCAATGTCTTCAAAGATCGTCCCCGCCATGGCAACCGTCGAACCTGAGTTGACTTTGCAGTGATTGATCGCGGTGTCGAACACGGCGGGGCAGATGTATATCGGCATGGAGCAGGCATCGCACGGCCTCCCCATGCGCATCAAGTTGCATGCCGCGCATTGTGGCTGACATGGCTGCTCTGGCGCAATCGGACCGATCAGTGCTCGCCGCCGCCGAAGCGCAGCCGGATGCCGCCATTCAGGGTGAAGCCCTCGAGCGGCGCCCAGGCATCGACAGTCCACCGACCGTCCGGCGCGCGCCGGGGGCGTAGCAGGCTGTCGTATCGGGTCTGCCGAATTCCCAGCAGGTTTTCGGCGTTGAGAAACAGGCGTGCCTTCCCGACAACGATTTCGCCAAGCAGGCCGATCTCGAAGTAGGGCTTCCCGCTGGTGCGGTAGGGGTTGTCCTCCAGCGGCTGCTTGCCGGTGTAGTAGACCTCCAGCCCCAGTCTGCCTTTGTCATGCTCCTCCCACATTGCCACCAGACCAGCGGTATGCCGGGGCGTGAGCGGAACGGCGCGCCGCCCGAAACCATCGGAATTCGGCTCGGAGGCATCGACGTAGACGTAGCTGCCGGTCACCGTGTAGGCGCCCCGGCGATAGCGCAGCAGCAGTTCGGAGCCACGTATCCGCGTTTGCCCGGGAACATTGACCAGACGCACGCTGTTGGCGCGTTCCTCCGGACCAATCGGCTCGATCTGTGTCGTATTGTTCATGTCCGAAGCGAAGAGGGTGACGTTGGCCTCGATCGGGCCTCGGGCATACCCGACATCGAGCGATCCGGTCGTGGCGGTTTCCGGCTTGAGCTTGCCCAGCGGCTCCAGCCGCGACAGGCCGGCCGCCTCGATCTCCTCGACGAATGGGGTTGGGGCATAGAAGCCGCGCCCGCCCGAAGCCCGGATCGTCCATCGACCGGGCCGATAGAGCAGCGACAGGCGCGGGCTGAACCGGGTGCCGTAGGTGCTGTGAAAATCAACTCGGGCGCTGCTGGCCAGCGTGAGACGGCCCGTGATTTCCTGTTCCACCTGTCCGAACACGCCCGGTGCCTCGAACGCATAGTTGAAGGCCGGGTAGGTCTGCGAGCGGAAGCTGTCGCGCTGGTAGGCGGCACCGCCGACCCACGAGGTTCCGCCGCTCTTCCCGGCCAGCGAGACCTCGGCGAAAAGCGTGGTGTGGCGGTCGTTTTCTTCGACATCGCCAAACACATGGCGATGTTTCTGGGTCATCGCCGAGCCGCGGAGGTGCAGCGAAGTGGCATCGCCCACCGGGACTTGCGCGACAAGGCCACCATCGAACCGGTCGGTATCCTGCGTCTGCGGGAACGCTCGGCCATCGGGCGTGGTCTTGCCCGGCAGAGTGCCGCCTTCGCGCTGCTCGGTCATGGCGCCTGCGGTCAGGAAGGCGGTGGCGCCACCTGCCCCTTCCCAGAACACGCGCGGCCGCACACTCCAGCGTTCGTAGGCCGCCATGTCGATCCAGCCGTCGCCGTCGATGTCCTGGCTGGTCTGGCGGTGATAGCCGCCGGTGAGCGAAGCGCCCACTCCCTGCGCGATGGGAGCCGCTGTGTAAGCGGTCGCATCCTGCCCGCCGCGCGATGAGGCATTGAGCACGACCTCGGCCTCCGGCCCATCGCCCGGCCGCCGCGAAATGAGGTTGATCATGCCGCCGAGCGCCGACGGCCCATAGAGCGCGGAGGCGGCACCCTTGATCACCTCGACCTGACCAAGATCGGTCGGCGGGATCTGCAACAGCCCGAGTGACGAAGCCTGACCGCCGTAGAGCGGCAGCCCGTCCGCCAGCAACAGGGTGTAGCGCCCGTCCATGCCCTGCACGCGGACATTAGCGGCGCCCAGTGCTGGCGAGGTGACCTGAACCCTGAGGCCGCCGGTCTCGCCCAGCACCATGGCGATATTGCCGGGCCGCATCATGACCTTTTCGTCGAGTTCTTCCTGGTCGATGACTTCGACACGCACAGGCTCGTCCTGCAGGCGATGGCCCGATCGCGTGGCCTGGACGATGATCGCGTCGCCGGGTCCCTCCCCCAAATCTTCAGCCGGTTGCGGCGCACTTGCGGGCGTTTGCTGGGCGAATGCCTGACACGGCGCCAGTGATGTCGCCGCGCACAGGGCAAGGCGGGAAGCGAAACGCATGAAAGTATGCTCCGGGAGATTGATTGCCTTGATCGCGGGACGATCCGCGTGCGTTCAGGCCGCCTAAGTTCAGGGGGGAGGCTCAAAACGCCTGCCGGGGTGGGCATCGCGCCATGCCGCCCCACCGGACGACAGCACACGCAACGCTGAACGGATGAAGATTGCGGCGATGATCGCGCCCACCGCGATATCTGGCCATGCCTTCCCGGTCGCTCCCACCAGCCCGGCTGCGATCAGGACGCCAAGATTGGCGGCGACATCGTTGCGCGAACATTCGAAGGTGCTGGCCATGTTGACGTTTTCGCTACGGAAGCGCCACAGCAGCGCGAGACAGGTGAGGTTGGCCGCAAGCGCCAAGGTGCCGAAGCCCAGCATCAGCGCCGAGGACGGCGGCACGCCGTTTACAATCTTGTCGGCGATTTCGACGATCACCGCGATGCCAAAGACCAGGATGATACCGCCCTTGGCAAGTGCCGCCCCGGCTTCCCAGCGCGGGCCGCGATTGAGTGCAAAAAGGCTGAGCGCATAAACGACCCCGTCGCCGAACATGTCGACAGAATCCGCCATGAGCGCCGTCGAGCGCGCAGCAAGACCGCCGCCAAACTCGGCAATCAACATCGCGAAGTTGATCGCCATGACAATGACGAGCACGCGCCGCTGGTCCGCTTTGCGGGCCAACGCGACGATGGTGTCGCCCTTCTTTGCGCAGCAGTCGTCAGCCATCGTATTCGCCCTGTCCCATCGATCGGACTCGACCCATGCACCCTGAAGTCACTATAGGGTCAAGCATGAAGATCGGTGAACTGGGACGTGCGACGGGCACAAGTGTGGAGACGATCCGCTTCTATGAGGCGGAAGGTCTGCTGTCTGCACCCGCGCGCAATGCTGCCAATTACCGGGTCTACGAACTTGCGCACCTCGAACGGCTGTCATTCATCAAGCGTTCGCGCGATCTGGGCTTCACGCTTGATCAGGTGCGCGAACTGCTGCGGCTCGCCGACGATCCCGGCAATTCCTGCGCCGGGGTGGATGTCATTACCGCCCGACATGTAGCCGAAATCGACCGCAAGCTCGCCGATCTCAACGCCCTGCGCGGCGAGCTGGTCCGCCGTCTCGACAGTTGCCAGGGACCGACAATCGCCGACTGCCGCATCATCGAGGCACTTTCTCCGAAAAGTGCAGCTGAGTGACGATTACTCGGCATCAACAACCAGATGCCAGTTAGGACGGTGTCAAACGGATTGCACCTCTGTTGGGAGGGGAGGCTGAAGGGTCGTCTCTGCCCATGGGCCGACCTCGAAAACCAGCCAATCCGTTTCGGTATTTCCATTCCTCGCCCGAGGTGATCCGGCTTGTCGTAATAATGTATGCCCGCTTTCCGCTGAGCCTACGGAATGTGGAGGATCTGCTGTTCGAGCGTGGCATCGATATCTGTCCCGAGACGGTGCGGCTGTGGTGGAACAGGTTCGGTCCGATGTTCGCCGCCGACATCCGGCGTTAGCGTGTGAGCCGGATGCGCGGTTTCCGCTGACGTGACCCCCTGATTTCCACCAGCGGGGATTAGAGCCCGGCAGCTTTGTTGCGCATGAGCGCGGGTTGAGCAATGGCCTGCGCAGCGGAGCCCGTAGGGCGTAGCGAAGCAGGCCA
>NZ_JAPCZG010000024.1 GCF_025938155.1 Novosphingobium sp. KCTC 2891
GATCACGCTCGCCAACCTCGCCTACAACATGCACCGCCTGATCTTCCACGAACGACGCGAAGCCATGGGATAGCTGCGCCTGAAACACAGGAAAACCGCCAGAATACGGCACAAAGCAGGCCCAAAGGGCCTCGCTTACGCCAAATCCAGTGCCAATCGCACAAACCCGCTCACTTCAGACGGGTTGATGGAGGTGCCCACCTTGTTATGCAACAAAGCCTCCGCGATATCTTTTGGCAGTTTCACCATCTTACATTGTGAACTCATATCGAAATGTTCCGAAGATTACTGCTAAAGGTATAATGCATTACTTTTCATATCGGGTAGACAAGATACCGCGGGAGTACTGACGTATCCAATTCGGCACGGCGGGACAAAAACTTGGCCCGACCATCGCCCGAAAGCCGAACCATATCGAGATAGCGACCCGCGGCAAGAATTTGAGTGACCCCGGTATCCATCGGCGTCATGAAAACCGAAAAGTTGGACATGGCCTCTGCTGTGCTGGCATCGATCTGCCGATGGCTGACGCGCTGGACGAAATGGCGGGTGCGGTAGTCCTGAAACGTCCCTGCCCAGATTTCGGTGACATATGTGACGCGATCTTCGAGTCGCGCGCGGCAATCGTCGAACATGAACCCGAGTTCAAGGTTGTGCTCGGTGTTCTCGGCTGCGCGGCAATAATAGGACGCCTCGTTTTCCTCGGCATAGTTCGCCAGCCAGCCTTTCATGTCCTTGCTGTCGAGTGCATTGGCGTCGGCCAGCAACAGCCGGTCGAGCGCCATTTCCAGCCCGTTCATGGAGTCTGTCATGCCTCAGCCCTCTCGAAACCCATGACCGAGCGGTAATATTCCCAGCGCGGAAGGTTGCCGCTTTCGTCATTCTGCGAGAATTCGGATTCCAGCTTGCCTGGATCGCGCACCCCCTTCTGGAAGATCGCGTTGCCCGGCGTGTGGCTTCCGATGTGGATCCGGTGAAAGATCGAGGCGTCCTCCATGCTGATCAGTCCGCATGGTCCGAGCAGGTTGGAACTTTGCCGCAAGCGGTGGCGAAGCATGTCCGCATCGTCGTTCTGGTGGGCGAAATAGGCGTAGTGGACCTCAGTCGTTTCGGCATCGATTGGGGTCGCGAAGCGCAGGTTTATGACGTCGAGGTGTTTGGTCGAAACGAAGGTCGGGAACAACTGGACGATGCGTGATCCGACCGATGGATCCTGCCCTTTGAAGGCAATCAGATCCTTATCTTTTAGAACGCTGGGACCGCTCGCCACGGAGAGTGCCGACTCGAAACAGACATGGCCACGTTTGGTGGCGGTATACTGCCGCCCTTTGCCGCCCTGCCAATTGAGCATCTTGAATGCCGCGTGGAGCAGCGGGGCATGGTAGCCATCGTTGTCGTTGTAACCTTTCCAGTTGCTGTCATAGCGAACCTTCTGGTAGCCCAGCAGTTTGAGGCGACCGTCGCTCGCCATCAGTTCGCGCAGGGTTTCGCCTGATTCGCCGAGAAACTGGTCAAGGGGTTCGGTCTCAGCCGAGAACGTCACGAATATCAGGCCGTAGAACAGTTCGAAGCGCGGTTGCCCCAAGGGGTAGTCGGCCTTGTCGAAACCGGGTACGAATTCGCGCGGGTTGGGACATCCAACAAGCTCGCCCTTGGCGCTGAACAGCCAACGGTGATAGGGGCATTCGAACTCGGTTTTGTTGCCCATTACCGCAGTTTCGAGCTGGTTGCTGCGATGCGAGCAGGCATTGTAGAATACGCGAACCTCGCCCCCTTCATCCCGCGAGATCAGCAGCGGGATCCCTGCGAGGCGGATCGTCCGGAAATCGCCTGGGTTGGGCAATTCGCTTTCGTGCGCAACCGGATGCCATTCCGGGCCGTGAAATATCCGCTTGATCTCTTCCGAGTAGAGATCCGATCGGGTAAATGCCGCCTTGGGAACTTCGTTATAGTTCTTCGGCCAGGTCAGGGTCACGTCAGCCATCCTCTTGCTCCCGATTTTTCTGTGGTCGCCTGCCGGCCTGCCTTTAACGCTCTGCTTCGAGCGCTTTGCCCAGTTCGGCCCACATCCGGCCCGAATTACGCGCGCCTTCGAGATAGTTTTCGGGACATAGGTGATAGGGCGGACGGCAAGGTCCGGCGTTCATCCATCCACCGGCGGTCATCCGCGCCTTTTCCAGCGGAATGTTGTAGGTGGAGAAGTCCTTGAAGCTGCCGTTGGGAAACAGCGTTGCCGCCGTGGGCGCGAGCCGCCCCATGAATGTCTTGGCCTTGCTCCAGTCGCCGGTGGCGCGGGCCTGTGTGACGAGATCGCGCAATGTCGTACTGACGAGAGGATGGCAGACCGCGCCGCTGGTCCAGAAGGCGTCGACCGAATCGTCCATCCGCGCCGCGCCATAGTAATCGAAGTCGATCGGCAGCAGCTTGATCCGCCCCTTGATTGCGGCCAGATCGGGCAGCAGGGTGCCGACACCGATATACTTGGCGGTAACAACTTGGGGAATTTCGGCGACCTGACCCCAGAAATGGCGCGGGAAATCGAACTTGAATGCTTCGGGATTGGCATAGATTGCAATATTGATATCGGGCACCGCCTCAGCGACATCCTTGTAGAACTGGACCGCGACATCGACGCTCGGCGCGCACCACATCGGTACGCCCAACATTGTCCCGGTCGCGCCGATATCGACTGCCTTGCGGGTTAGCGCGATGGTGTCGCGGGTGTTGATGCAGGTTGTGCCGACAAAAACCGGCACCCGGCCCGCGGCGGCATCGACGATAGTCTTCATAAAGACGAGCTTTTCGTCAAGTGTCATGGTCGCGGCTTCGCCCAGCGTCCCCATACTGAGAATGCCATCGACCCCGGCCTCGATCAGGCCGTCGACCATGCGGGCTGCTTCGTCGACATTAACAGTATCAGCGGCGCGCCAGTCGGAAGCACCTTCCTTGGCCGGCGTCGGCACGATCGCCCAGGCACCCTTCACATCAGCAGCAGTCAGCAGTTCACGCGCCACGAAACATCTCCCAAAGACTCTCCAATCATTAGCCAATGTGTAACGCATTTCCTATAAACTTGGCAAGGGTTGAATGCGGTTGTATGAGGCCGAATGCCACTAGGATTGCACGTGTCCAGCCGGATGCGGTGTGGGTTGGGAGAAATCAGGGATGACAGACGCAAACGGCAGATTTGCAGGCAAGATCGCAGTTGTCACAGGAGCAGCCCAGGGGATCGGCTTTGCTACCGCGCAGCGCCTAGGGCGAGAAGGGGCCACAGTCGTGGTTGCCGATCGTGCAGAACAGGCGACACTGGATGCGGTTACGCGACTTATGGCCGAATCTGTCGACGCGCACCCCGCCATCCACGACCTTGAGCAACAGGCTGGAGCAGCTGCCCTGTATAACGCTGTAAGCGATAAATTCGGGCGGATCGACGTGGCCGTCCATAATGTAGGTGGCACGATTTGGGCCAAGCCCTATTGGGAATACACCACCGAAGAAATCGTCGCCGAGATTAATCGCTCGCTGTGGCCGACGCTGTGGTGCTGCCATGCAGTGCTGCCCCACATGCGCGCGGCAGATCGCGGCGCGATTGTCAACATCGGCTCGGTGGCAACGCGCGGGGTCAATCGCGTGCCCTACGCGGCTGCGAAAGGCGGCGTGGCGGCGCTGACCGCTGCGTTGTCTCTGGAATTGGAGGATTGTGGCATCAGGGTAAATTGCGTGGCTCCCGGCGGGGTCAACGTGACCCGTGTCACCCCGCGCAACACCGCTCCGCATTCCGACGCGGACCGCAAGGGCTTTGGCGAAGTGATGGAGCAGACCTTGCGCGATACCCCGCTGGGCCGCTTCGGCGAGCCCGAGGAACTGGCCGCCGCAATCTGCTTTCTCGCCGCTGACGAGGCGTCCTACATCACCGGCCAGACGCTCTACGTCGCAGGTGGCGGGATCGGCTGATCCCGCCCGCCTTGTGAGCCTAACCAGCCTGCTTGAGGATTTCGCGGAGCGACACATCGGCATCGGCCAGCTGCGCGGCCTGGGCTCTGGTCCGGCGCTCGATCAGCCGTTTGCCGATGCCCATGTCCGGGGCGCGGTTGACAGTCAGGATGCCCTCGATCGTCTCGCCTGACTGGAAGAATGCGGTAAACTCGTTGCTTGCCATGTCTCCGCGCAGGGTTACCTCGGCTTGCACCGGGATATGGCCGCAGAACTGGATGTTGAGATCGAACTGATCGCTCCAGTACCAAACCGGCTTGCAGTAATCGACGTCCTGCCCGAGCATCGCGAGCGCTGCGGCCTGGGCCTGGTCGGCAGCGTTCTGGTAGGTTTCTTGGCGGATATGACCGCCGAAGAAGCTGTCCTGTTCGGCGACGTCGCCGGCGGCAAAGACATTCTCATTGCTGGTGCGGCACTGCCTATCGACGATTATGCCGTTATTGGTGACGATGCCTGCGTCCCGGGTAAGGCTAGTTTCCGGCACGATCCCGACCCCGACCACCACGGCATCGCAATCCACCAGTGATCCGTCATCAAGTTCGACCTGCGTCACCCGCCCGTCAAGCACCTTCATCGCGTTCACGCCTCGTCCGAAGCGGGTGTCGACGCCGCGCTGGCGATGTTCCTCGCCCAGCCATTGCCCGAACTGCGGCCCGAGCGCGCGAATCATCGGCGCGGCAAGCGGCTCGATCGCGGTCACTCGGCACCCCAGCTTGACCGCGCTGGCCGCGACTTCAGCCCCGATCACACCCATGCCGATGATGACGATCCGGGCGCCGTCCTTGAGGTCCGTCGCCATCCGGGTGGCATCGTCCCGGGTACGCAGGTAATGCACGTTAGCGGCATCGGCACCCTCTATGTTGAGCTTGCGGGCGGAACCACCGGTGGTCAGCAAGATGCGGTCGGCCTGGACCAGGTCTCCGCCCGCCAGGCGCACAGCGCTCGCCGCCAGGTCGAGCGCTTCGGCGCGCGTGCCAAGCCGCATTTCGATGCGGTTGGCGGCGTACCAGGCCTCGTCATGAAGGAAGAAATTGTCCGGTACATTGGCCGGATCCCACAGCACCTCCTTGGACAGGGGCGGGCGCTCGTAGGGCCGCCACGGTTCTTCGCCGATAAGGGTGATCCGGCCATCGAAGCCAGCCTGGCGCAAGGACTCCACCGCGCGGCCACCCGCAAGATTTGCTCCGACCACGGCTATCGATTTCATGCAATTCTCCCAACTTTGCGTGCTTTCCGGGGCTTATTGCCAGAAGGCGCCCCTTCCCATAGACTTGCTTTGCATAATATGCAATGCGTTGCGAGAGCTTGCCCGCGCTAGGTTTATTCCTGGATTTCCAACTTTTCAAGACGCAAGGCGAGCTGCCGACGGGTAAAGCCTAAGGTGCGCGCCGCGCGCGCAACGTTGCCCCCACTCGCATCAAGGGCCTCGCGGATCACCAGCCCTTCCATCTCCAGCAGGCTTCCGCCCCCATCGACGATCAGATCCAGCATCTGGCGCACCAAGCCGGCGCGATCGCCGACATTGTCAACGGCGCTGATCCTGCCATCGTTGGTCATGCCCATCGTCGGCTTCAATTCGAGACCGTCGGTTTCGAGGAACAGGTGCCTGACGTCGATCGCTCGCCCGTCGTCCGCCAGCAGCACGGCACGTTCCACCATTCGCTCAAGTTCGCGCACATTGCCGGGGAAATCGTACACCAGCAGCGCGTTGATCGCCTGCGGGGTGAAGCCCGATACCGTTCGGCCATGGCGCATGGCATAACGCAGACGGAAGTGTTCCAGCAGCACCGGAATGTCCTCGCGGCGCTGGCGCAGCGGCGGCACCCGGACCGGCAAAGTCGATATCCGGTAGAACAAGTCGGCACGAAACGTGCCTTCCCGCACCGCCTCGTTAAGTTCCACATTGGATGCTGCGATCAATCGGACATCCACCTTGATCGTCCGCGTATCGCCGACCCGCTCGAACTCACCTTCCTGGACAGCGCGCAGAATCTTCGATTGTGCAAGTGGCGACAGTGTCGAAATCTCGTCCAGGAACAGCGTGCCGCCATTGGCCAGCTCGAACCGACCGGGCCGGGCGGCAACCGCGCCAGTATAGGCCCCCTTGGCCACGCCGAACAGCTCCGATTCGATCAACCCCTCGGGGATCGCCGCGCAGTTGAGCGCGATGAACGGCTCCGCCTCGCGCGTGCTCAGCCGATGAGCGAGCTTGGCCAGCACTTCCTTGCCGACCCCGGTCTCGCCCATTAACAGCAGCGTCGCATTGCTCGACGCGGTGCGTTCGATCATGGTCTTGGCTGAGAGGAACCCTGCCGAGATCCCAATCACCGTTTGGCCCCCATCATGCCACGTTTCGGACAGGACCAGCGGCGTCGCGGCCAATTCGAGGTTGTCCAACTGATCCCATTCGGGTTTTGGTTTGGCGTGAAGTACGCAGGCGACATCGCCTCGCCCCGTACATTCCACTTCGCGCATGACGATCGGTTGTCCCGCGAAGGTTGTGGCAAAGCCGCTGGCAAAGCCGGTCTGCATCCAGCACACCGGATCGGTGCTGCGCCCGATCGCGCTTAGATGGATCGCCGCCTCGATCGAATCGTGGACCCTGAACCGGCCTTCGAAATGCCCCCGCGAGGGATCATTTTCCAGGGTTTCGATCTGGGTCCAGCCGAACCCGGTCAAGGCGTGCGCCTGCGGTCCGACCGCGAATGCTTCGAGATAATCACCATCCGGGCGCAATTTCTTCGCGCCGATCGCGCACCTTGCGCCTTCGGCAAAACCGACACCCCAGAAGAACTGGCTGGCCGCTTCGTGCCCCAATTCGGCAACCAGGCGGTTGCGCCAGCTGGCCAGAGCCGCTTGGCTGAGCAGTACGCAGCGGTCACCATCGTGCCAGATCCGGCCCATTTCCGGTGAGAACTGCAGCTTGCTGGCAATGTCGGCGTAGCCTGGAAGTGCCTTCATCCAGTCAGACTATCAGATTCGTAACTTTCGGGCAAGACTCAAGCCTCGACATTTACATTTACGTCGATCTGCAAGGTGCCTCGCAGTGGGATTGACCAACCCGGACTGCTGCAAACCAGTCAGAAACCGATATTGGCACGATTAGTGCTTAGAAATTTCCCGACACGAAAAATCGATGGCAGCTTTAGCCACGCTCTCGGGATAGGATCAAATGAACGATAACATTGCCGATCTGGTTGATTCACGCACCGGGCGCCAATCGCGCTCGATCTACGCGAGCGAAGACATCTATCGGCAGGAACTTGAGCGGATCTTCGGGCGCTGCTGGCTGTTCCTGGTCCACACCAGCCAGATTCCGAAGCCGGGCGACTATTTCCGCACCTTCATGGGCGAAGACGATGTGATCGTGATCCGCCAGAAGGACGGGTCGATCAAGGCGTTCCTCAACAGCTGTACCCATCGCGGCAACCGGGTCTGCCGCGCCGATCGCGGCAATGCGCGCGCTTTCACCTGCAACTATCACGGCTGGTCTTTTTCCCCGGACGGCGCGCTCTCCGGGGTGCCGCTGGAAAACGAGGCCTATTTCGGCGAACTCGACCGCGCCAAGTTCGGCCTGATCCCGGTGCCGAAAGTGGCCGAGTATAAGGGCCTGGTGTTCGGCTGCTGGGATGCCAATTCGCCCAGCCTCGATGACTATCTGGGCGATGTCAAGTTTTTCCTCGATGTCTGGCTGGATGCCATGCCAGGCGGATCGGCACTGCTCGGCGAGACGCAGAAGATGGTGCTGGGCACCAACTGGAAGCTGCCAGTCGAGAACGTCTGCGGCGATGGCTATCACCTGGGCTGGGCCCATGCCGGCGCGATGGCGGCGGTCCAGTCGATGGACCTCACCGGGCTCAGCGTCGGCAATTCCGGGGTCGATCTCGATGGCGGGCTGTCGGTCGCCGGCATGAACGGGCACATGGTCCTGAGCGCGCTCGACGGCGTTTCCGGCTATGCCTTCTATCCCGATCCCAAGCCGATCCTCGAATACCTGGAGGCCAACCGCCAGACGGTGATCGACCGTCTGGGCGAAGTGCGCGGCAGGCAGGTGTGGGGTGCGCAGGTCAACATCACCATTTTCCCCAACCTGCAACTGCTGCCCGGGCTCAACTGGTTCCGGGTCTATCATCCCAAGGGTCCCGGCCAGATCGAGCAGTGGACTTGGGCCATGGCCGAAAACGACATGCCCGAGGCGGTGAAAGCGCAGATCCTGGAAAACCAGTGCCTGACATTCGGCCTGGCGGGCCTGTTCGACAACGACGATGGCGACAATCTGACCGCCTGCACCGAACAGTCGCGCGGCTGGCGCACGGCGCAGATGGATGTCTATACCAATATGGCCCTGGGGCGTTCCGGGAAACGCGAAGGCTTTCCGGGCGACATCGCCGCCGGCCTGGTGAGCGAACACAACCAGCGTTATTTCTACCGCCGCTGGCAAGAGCACATGATGGCGGAAACCTGGGCCGAAGTGCCCACGTACAACATCAACTCGTTGACCGAACAGGAAGCCGAGCATGCTTGACCGGCCGCTTGCCCCTCCCCCGGTGGAGGTGATCGTTGCTGTTACCCAGGCACTCCACCGCGAAGCCCGGCTGCTCGACAACGAAGATTTCGAAGGCTGGCTGGCCATGCTCGGCAAAGACGTCAGCTATCGCCTGGAACTGAAGAGCCGAAGGTTCCGCGCTGACCGTTCGCCGCCTTTGCCATTTGGCCCAGGGGTAATCTTCAACGAGGATCTGGGTCGGTTGAAAATGCGGGTGGATCGCCTGAAATCCGGCTTCGTCTGGGCCGAAGATCCGCCCAACTACATCCGCCGCGCTGTCTCCAACGTCGAGGTGCTGGCCACCCAGCCCGATAACGAGGTGCGGGTCCATTCGGTGCTGGTGATGCACCGGAACCGGATCGACGGCACTACCCGCCTGCTCACCGCCGCGCGCACCGACCTGTGGCGCGGCGAAGGCCAGGCCTGGCTGCTCGCGGCGCGCGACATCGTGCTCGACCATTCCGTGCTGCCCGACAGCAATCTCAACGCCTTCTTCTGAACTGCAATTTCAAACATCACAATTGGGAGAGTTAAATCATGCGCTTCGAACGGATCGGCCGCGAGCCGGATTATTCACGCTACATGGACCTCAAGGAAGGCTGGCTCGACCGGCGGATCTTTTCCGACGCCGATATTTATGAGGAAGAGCTTTACCGGATCTTCGCGCGGTCGTGGCTGTTCGTTGCCCACGAAAGCCAGATCCCCAGTTCCGGAGACTTCCTGACCACCCACATGGGCGAAGATGCGGTGATCGTCGCCCGCCAGCCCGACGGATCGATCCGGGTCATGCTCAATTCCTGCCCGCACCGCGGCAATAAGGTGTGCTTCGCCGATGCCGGGAACACCCGTCGGTTCGTCTGCAATTACCACGGCTGGGCGTTTGACACCGCCGGCGACCTCAAGGGCATGCACGAGGAATATTGCTACGACAATGGCGATATCGACTTCAAGAACCATGGCCTCAAGAACGTCGCCAAGGTCAGCAGCTACAAGGGCCTGGTGTTCGCCACCTTCAACGGCGATGCGCCGAGCCTGGAGGCATGGTTGGGCGATTTCCGCTGGTATCTCGACATGATCCTCGACAACGAGGAAGGCGGCACCGAATTCATTGGCGGCTGCATCAAATCGGTGATGAGCGCGAACTGGAAGTTCGGGGTCGAGAACTTCATCGGCGATGCTTACCACGCCGGCTGGACGCACGATTCCGGCTGCCGTTCGATGAACGATGGCATGCCCTTCCCGCCGATCGACATGGAAAACTCCTATCATGCCAGCGTGAACGGTCACGGCTGGGAATTCGGCACCGAGGGCGTTGGCGATCTCGTCCTGCTCGGCCGTCCAAAGGTCATGGACTATTACAACAAGATCCGCCCCAAGATGGCTGAACGCCTGGGCGAGATGCGCTCCAAGATCTTCGGCTCGGTCGCCTCGGCATCGATCTTCCCCAATGTCTCGTTCCTGCCCGGCATCTCCACCTTCCGCCAATGGCAGCCCAAGGGACCGATGCAGTTCGAATTGAAGACCTGGGTGATCGTCAACAAGAACATGCCCGACGACATCAAGGAGGAAGTGACCAAGGGCGTGATGCAGACCTTCGGCCCCGGTGGCACCTTCGAGATGGATGACGGGGAAAACTGGGAGAACTGCACCACCGTCAACCGCGGCGTCGTCACCCGGCACGAGCGCCTGCATTATCGCTGCGGGATCGGCCGTCAGATCGAACATGATACCCTGCCGGGCATCGTCTATCGCGGCCAGTACAACGACGCCAACCAGCGCGGCTTCTACCAGCGCTGGCTCGACATGATGACCCATGACGAACTCGGCAAGATGCCGGCACGGCCCGAACCGCAGTTGGGCAATGTGGCCGAAACCCGCGACCTTCCCGGCCTATTCGCGCTCTGAGAGGAACTACAGCTATGACCGACACCGCAACCCTCGAGCGCACGCGCGAAGGGACTACCGCATCGCTCGAACTGACCCACGCGCTGACCCAGACGCTGTATCGCGAAGCACGGCTGCTCGACGATGAACACTACAAGGCCTGGACCAGCATGCTGGCGGAAGACCTGCATTACCACATGCCGGGGATCGAAACCCGCTATCGCCGCGACAAGACCGAGCAGGTGACCGACCTGACCCGGATGGCCTATTACAACGACAGCAAGCCCGAAATCCTCAAGCGGCTTTCGCGGCTCGAGACTGGCACGGCCTGGTCGGAGGATCCGGCGACGCGCTACACCCACATCATCACCAACGTCGAGGTGGAGCTTACCGAAAAGGCCGACGAGTTCCGGGTCTATTCGAACTTCTATGCTTATCGCAATCGCAACGAACGCGACGAGGATTCGCTGATCGGCAACCGTATCGATATCTGGCGTCAGGTGGGCAACGACTTTCAACTGGTCAAACGCCGGGCGATCCTCAAGCACAATGTAATGTTGAGCAAGAACCTCAACATCTACGTTTAGTCTATCCACCTTTATAAATAGTAATGACATAACACGAGGGAGAATGCCAAATGACAAACCGATTGATGTATTTCAGGAAAGCCGTCCTGCGCGCCAGCGCCTCGGCGATCGTAGTATCTACCGGGCTTGTGCCGATGACGGCGCATGCCCAAGATGCAGCAGCAAGCGAGCCTCAGGCTGAGGAGCAACATACCGGCGGTCTAGGTGAAATCATCGTGACTGCGCGCAAGCGGTCTGAGAACCTGCAGGAAACGCCGGTCGCGATCACCGCTATGAATGCCGAGATGCTCGAAGCGCGCGAAGTCAACAACGTCGCCCAGGTGGCCAAGTTCGCGCCCAACGTGAACATGTCGCCGGTTGCCAACATCTCCGGTTCCAGCGCCACGATCACCGCGTTCATCCGCGGCGTCGGTCAGACCGACTTCAACATTACCGTGGATACCGGCGTGGGCATCTATGTCGATGGCGTCTATGTCGCCCGCTCGGTCGGTGCGCTGCTCGACATGACCGACATCGCGGATGTGCAGATCCTGCGCGGGCCGCAGGGCACGTTGTTCGGCAAGAACACCATCGGCGGCGCGATCGTCGTCAATTCCGTCCAGCCGCAACACGAATTTGACCTGAAGCTCGAAGCGGCGACCGGCCGGTTCAACCGCGCCGATTTCAAGGGCATGATCAACGTGCCGCTGAGCGACAATCTCGCAATGCGCGCGGTTGCTTCCTATGAAACCCGCGACGGCTACCAGAAGCGTTGTTCGACGGCGGCCGCCAAGGCAACAAGGACAGCTTCGGCGGACGCATTGCGTTCAAGTGGGAGCCGACCGATAAGCTGACCGTCAGCCTCAGCGGGGATATCAACATCCGCCGCGAAGAGCAGACGGCCATTTCGCTGCTCGAACTGCAGGACCAGAACGTGCCGCTGCGCTTCGTCGATATCCCGAACAGCGCGACGACACCCGGCGGCCCCAACCGCCAGATCGCTGCGCCCAGCTCGATGTATTTCTGGAACAAGATCCGCGTCACCGATGGCAGCTGTGGAGCACCTTGGGGCGGGTTTGGCGTTCCGGGTACCCTTGCGCCGACCGGCAACCCGGCCTGCGCCAGCACCCGCTGGATCACTGGCGACATCGACACCACCTGGGCTGGCGGCGTCAACCGGTCGGACTTCGATCTATGGGGCACGAACCTCACGCTCGATTACGATTTCGGCGATTTCAGCCTGAAGTCGATTTCGGCCTACCGCGACCAGAGTTCGCACATGGAATACGATTTCGACGGCACTCCGCATACGATCCTGCGGATCGCGAGCGATATCGATGTGTGGCAGGCCTCGCAGGAACTGCAGTTTACCGGAAGCCTGATGGATGGCCGGGTGAAGTTCGTTCTGGGCGGCTATTATCTCAAGGAAAAGGGCACTGACTACACCCCGATGGAATTCGGGTTTGCCCAGTTCTTTACTGGCGGCGACATCGACAACGACAGCTATGCCTCATACCTGCAGGCCACCTTCAACGTGACCGACCGGTTCTCGATCACGCCGGGCATCCGCTACACTAACGAGACCAAGCGGTTCGACCCGTCTGTGCAGACGATCTTCAACGACCGCTCGCAGCTCGATCCGGTGCTGGCATCGGTCTATCCGCAGGGCGCGTTCGTCGCGTTCAGCCAGTGCCTCGTCGGACAGGCAAACCCGACGGCCAACCTGTTCCCGTCAGGCCCGCTGGCCGGTTTCCCGCTACCGAACTGCACGCCTTCGGCGACCAACCCGGGCGGCAACCACACGATGCCGGCCGTCGAGGTTTCGGCCAAGGCCAAGGAGTGGACCCCGGCGATCTCGGCAGACTACAAGATCACCGACAATTCGCTGATCTATGCGTCCTATTCGAAAGGCTTCAAGAACGGCGGGTTCAGCCAGCGCATCTTCCCGGCTGAAATCGCAACCCCCTCGTTCACGCCGGAATTCGTCGAATCCTACGAAATCGGCCTGAAGAACGAACTGTTCAACCGGCGCCTGCGCCTGAACATCGCGGCGTTCCTTTCCGATTACAGCGACATGCAGATCACTGTGAACGAAGGGATCGCTCCGAAGGTTCGCAACGCCGGTGCCGGCCGGATCAAGGGCTTCGAGATCGAAGGCGAAGCTGCCCCGATCGAACAGGTTCGCGTGAACTTCGGCGTGGGTTATCTCGATGCCTACTACACCAAGATCGATCCGAGCGCGGCGCCAGTCACGCTGGATTCGAAGTTCGCCTTCGTTCCCAAGTGGACAGCTTCGGCCGCGATCAACGCCGACGTCTATGAAGGCAGCATGGGCAAGCTGACCCTGCGCGGCGATTGGTCCTACCAGAGCGGCACCTTCAAGGATGCAGTCAACAGCCCGCAACTGTTCCAGCCCGCGTACAGCGTGTTCGGCACCAGTGCCTCGTTCACCGACAGGAGTGAGCACTTCACCCTGACTGCGGGCGTCACGAACCTGACCGACAAGCGCTATCTGCAGGGCGGCTATGTCGATCTCAACGTCGGCGGCGCCGCAACGGCCAGCTTCTCGCGTCCGCGCGAATGGTTCCTCAAGCTCGCCTACAAGTACTGATGAACGCCCGAGGGCGGCGGCCCGCCGCCGCCCTCACCCTTGCCTCGACGGGCAAGGCCAGAACAGAATAACTCGGGAGAAATCCGATGGACGGCCTGCGCTATTTTCTCATCCTGGTCATGACCTTGGCGGGCGTTATCGGATTCATGCTGGGCGACAGCTACGTCTGGCTGGGCGCGGCGACCTTTCCGGTGTTGATGACGCTGGATATCCTGCTGCCGGCGGACCACAAGATGCGCGCGCAGGGCACGGCACTGCTTGGCGATTTCGCCATGTACCTCCAGCTCCCGTGCATGATCCTGCTGGTCTGGGCCTTTGCCCGATCGGTTGCGACCGCGATCAACCCGTTCACCGGCGCCGACAATTCAAGCTGGCAACTGGCCGGATCGCTGCTCAGCCTGGGCTGGCTCTCGGCGGTGCCGACCCTGCCGGTAGCGCACGAGCTGATGCACCGCCGCCACTGGTTTCCACGCTATGTCGCCAAGTGTCTGAGCGCGTTCTACGGCGACCCCAATCGCGATATCGCCCATATCGTCACCCACCACGTCCATCTCGATACGGCCAAGGATAGCGATACCCGTCGGCGCGGGCAGACCATCTACAGCTTCGTGTTCCAGGCGACTTGGGGTTCCTACAAGGATACTTGGGAAAAGTCGGCCGAAATCCTACGCAAGCTGGGCCATGCTTCGCTGGGATGGCGCAATCCGGTGTGGCTACTGCCGCTCTTATCGGGCAGTATCATCGTCTTTGTGGGCTTGACGGCAGGCCTTGGCGCGGCGCTGACCGCTGTCGGCGCGATGGTAATGGCCAAGATGTTCGTGGAGGGGTTCAACTACTTCCAGCACTATGGCCTGATCTGGGTCGAAGGGGCGCCGATCGAGCTCCATCACGCCTGGAACCACCTTGGCGCGATCGTCCGGCCGATCGGTGCGGAAATCACCAACCACATCAACCATCACCTTGACGGGCATATTCCCTTCTATGCGCTGAAGCCCGAACCGCAAGCGCCGCAGATGCCCTCACTGTTCCTGTGCTTCGCCGCCGGACTGATCCCGCCGGTCTGGTTCCGCTTCATCACGCAACCGCGCCTCAAGGACTGGGACGAACGTTTCGCCACCCCCAGCGAACGCAAGCTGGCGGATCAGGCCAACGCACAGGCTGGTTGGCCGCGCTGGCTGGCCAGCACTTGAACGCCAGGCCAATCGTCAACCCTCGTTCGGGCGACAATCCGCAACTGCGGATTCCGCCCGCCCATTTCCGGACCAACCCGGCAATGTTTTCTTTCCTGCGCAAATCCAAGATGAACACCGTAACCGTGGAAGGATTGAAGCGCCGACCACGCTTGATATACCTGCGGGCAAGACGCTTCTTGAAGCGATGCTGGACGCGGGTCTGGCCATGCCGCACGATTGCAAGGTGGGCACCTCCAAAAACCCCTCGCAAATCCGGCTCTGATCTGATTCACTCGGCCTTGGAAGGACGGGTGGATGAGGCAGGCGGGATTGTTCGGGTTATCGGATCATCTGAAGCGGCTATCGGCGCATGCCGATCCGCTGGAAGTACTTGGGCGGGTGGTCGATTTCGAGGTGTTCCGGCCCACGCTCGATGCGGCGCTGTGCTACTCGGACGGAGCGAAGGGCGGTCGTCCGCCGTATGACCCGGTGACGATGCTCAAGGTGCTGGTGCTGGCTGCGCAGAACAATGTGGCCGACGCGCGCATGGAGTATCTGATCCGCGACCGGCTGAGCTGGCTGCGCTTCCTGGGCTTCGACCTCGGCGCTGCGACGCCCGATGCGAATACGATCCGGCTGTTCCGCGAGAGGCTGACCCAGGCCGGTGCGCTCGATGTGCTGTTCGCCGACTTCGACCGGCAGCTCAAGGACCGGGGCTATTTGCCGATGGTAAGCGTTGCGAGTACCCCGCCTTGTGAAGACGGGCTGATGGTGCACTTTGCACGTCATGACGACAGATATGACGGCCGGCGACTTGGAAGCCGAGGAGATTGTTCGAGCGCCAACGGGAGGACCGTCGGCGGGTAAAGGCCGCGGGCGACGGCGACGCTGGAGCGATGCAGAGGTTCGAGCGCTGATTGACCTGGCGAACCAGCCCGGCTCTTCGGTTCCGGAAGTCGCCAAGGCCTTCGGCGTGTCAGCATCCAGACTTTATGGCTGGCGCCGTCAGTTGGCGGCAGAAGGGCTTGGTGATGATGAGCAGGCCCTGCCTGTATTTGCGCAGGTGGAGGTGAGCGAACCCATTGCCCAACGGGAGCTCACTGCCGGTTTCCTCGACGATTGTGCGCCGGCGCCGGCAATCGGCAGCGTTGTCGTGGACTTGCCCAGCGGGGCGCGGGTGCGGATCGAAGGTATCGCTGATCCGGGGGTAATCGCTGCGGTGCTGGGGGAGCTGGATCGATGATCACCGTGGTCCCCACCGACCGGATTTACCTGTGTTGCGGTTACACGGACATGAGGAACGGCATCGACGGCTTGGCCCGGCTCGTCCAGCAGGCCTTTTCCCTTGATCCGCACACCGGGGCGGTATTCTGCTTCAGGGGTCGCAAGGGCCACATCATAAAAGTCCTGGCTCATGACGAGCAGGGTTTTGCCCTGTTCACCAAGCGGCTGACCGATGGCCGTTTCGTCTGGCCCACGGCCCGCGACCAGGTCACGGTTTCGCTGTCGAAGGCGGACCTTGCGCTGTTGCTTGAAGGGATCGATTGGCGCGCGCCGACACGGCGCTCGCGCCCGACGCTGGCAGGCTGATTATCTCGCTGTTTCTGCGGTTTTCCGCGCTTTTTGGTTGGGACAAAAAGGCGATTCTGCTATGGATTCATGGTGTCGGACACCACGCCTTCTCCCATCGATCAAAGCGCCCGGATTACCGCTCTCGAAGCGGCTCTCGCCGAGCGCGACGCAACCATCTTGCGTCAGGTCGAGATCATCGCCGATGCCAATGAGAAGCTGCGCCGCGCCGAGGCGGAGAAGAAGGTCATCGCGCTGCACATCGAGAAGCTCGAGGCGCGCATCCAGAAGCTTTTGCGCCAGCGTTTCGGCACCTCCTCGGAGAAGCTCGAACAGCTGCAACTGAGCCTCGAAGATCTCGAGACCGATCAGTCCGAACAAGCCGGGGGTGACCCCGAGGAGAAGGTCGAGGCCTGCGGTCAGGCAAAGCCGCCCCGCGACCGCAAGCTTTCCGACAAGCTCAAGCGCCGGACCGTCGTGCGCGAACCCAAGTGCGGGACATGTTGCCCGGATTGCGGCGGCAAGCTGCGCCAGATGGGCGAGGACAGCGACGAGATGCTCGATATCGTTGCCCAGGCCTGGGAAGTGCTGCGTACCATTCGTCCCAAGTACAGCTGCCGTCAGTGCGAGCGCATTGTCCAGGCTCCTCCTCCGCCCAAGCCGATCGCCAAGGGTCGGCTCAGCTTTGCCTCGCTCGCCCACATCGTCGTCGCCAAGTGGGGCTATCATCTGCCCTTCTATCGGCAAGCAATCATGATGAAGGCGCAGGGCGTCGACATGGAGCGCTCGACGCTCACCCGCAGTGCCGGTTATGCCGCCACGTTGCTGGACCCGATCTACAACCGCTTGCGCGAACTGGGTCGCCTGCGCCGCAAGCTCCATACCGACGACACGCGCGTGCCGCTGCTCGACCCGGGATCAGGCAAGACGCACAAGGCGTTCTTGTGGACCTATGTCGCAGACAGCCGACTGTCGGGATCGACCGAGCCGCCGATTGTCTGGTTCCGCTTCACCACCGGCCGTCATGGCGACAACGTCGCCGAGGAACTCGGGAACTTCAAAGGCTATCTGCAGGCTGACGGGTTCTCCGGCTACAATCAGCTTTACGGCCACGATATCCACGAGGTCGGATGTTACGCCCATTGGCGACGCAAACTCTTCGACCTCCATGCCTCCAGGCCCACCGAGACAACCGAGGGATTCCTCTCGCTGATCCAGCAGATCTACAAGATCGAGGAAGAAATACGCGGTTGCCCTGCGGCTGAACGGCTGGCCATCCGACGAAGTCGATCCCGTCCGCTGGTCAGGAAGCTGGGGCGGTTCGCAAAGGAGCGTGCAGCCAGGATGTCCGCGCAAAGCGAGACCGCCAAGGCGCTCCATTACGGCCTCAAGCGATGGCGCGCGATGGGCCGCTTCCTGTTCGATGGCGAACTCGAGATCGACAACCTGATCGCCGAGCGATCCATTCGCGGGGTGACCATAGGAAGACGAAACTGGCTATTCGCCGGTTCCGAAGAAGGTGGACACCGGGCTGCCCGGATCTTGAGCATCATCGAAACCTGCAAATTGTCCGGTATCGAGCCCGAGGCCTATATCGCCGACGTCATGGAAAAGATTGCCGACGATTGGCCCGCCTCGCGCTGGGACGAATTGATGCCATGGAACTGGACGCCGAAATCCGGCCCCGCGCTCGAGCAGGCCGCCTGATCAAACAAGCTCGAAGCTCATACCATCACCCGGTCAAGGCCGGTACTCGCAACGCTTACTGCCGATGGGCGGGCGGATTGTTGATGCGACGCTGGTTGCCGCGCCCAAGCAGCGCAATACCCAGGCGGAGAAGGATGCGATCAAAGCGGGCGCGAGGGCAGCAGAAGTCTGGCCGGAAGCTC
>NZ_JAPCZG010000025.1 GCF_025938155.1 Novosphingobium sp. KCTC 2891
ATATCCTGACAGTCCAGCGCTAATGTGAATTCCAGCGCCATTTTTGCGAACCTGTTTCACGCCGCCATCTCCTCGGCCTGAGGCTGCTGGGCATGCATCCAGTCGGCTGCGGCCTGGGCCTTGCCGGCAGCTGTGAAAATCGCACGTGGGTCATCCTTGAACACGCGCAGCCAGGACGCGACGTAGGCGGCGTGATCGGGCCGTGGGTGATGGGCGATACCGAGATCCGCGAGGACGAACGATGCGGTAAGTTCGGCGCAAATCTCCTCGATCGCGAGGCTGTCGCGCTTGAACCGTTCGGCGAAGTTGCGGTCGAGCCGGTGCTTTGCGCCAGTGGCGTGACCACATTCGTGCAGCAATGTGCCCATGTGGGCCGACGCGTCGCGGAATGTGGCAAAGGTCGGCATGAAAATCTGGTCGAGATCGATCCGGTAATGCGCGTCGTATGCCCCCTCGGTGACCGGAATCTTCAATGCAGAAACGAACGCCTCGGCGTGCGCGAACCGTTCGCTCTCGGGCAAGACCGCGACCGGTGCAGGCTCGTAGCCTTCCACCTGAGCGAGGTTGAACACGGTGAACGCGCGGGCGAACATGCGCCCGGGGCCGGCTTCGCCCTCATCATGATCATCGTCGGCGCGCGATGTAGCCTGCTTCCAGAATACGACCGTGGTGCCGTGCTCCCCTTTGCGAACCTGCGCACCGAGAGCCGCCCACTGACGGTAGGTGCCCCACAGACCGCTGGAATAAGCAGCCGCTTCGGCAGCAATCCAGAGCGCCAGCACGTTGACGCCCCGATAGCGCCGACGAGAGGTGACATTCTGCGGCCGGGTGGTGGCCGCGCCGTCGTGATGCCACGGCATGCGCCAGTCACCGGCACCGGCTTCGATGGCATCAACGATCTCGGCGGTGATGCGTGAATAGACGTCGGCGCGCGCCGATGCTGGGTGGGATCGGGTCATGGCAGGTCTCCACGACGGTCGGAGGGAAACTCTCTCCCGCTCCTTCAGTCCGTCACCCGAAAACCGGCCTCCTCTTCCTCTCCCGCCACACCGGCAGGCGGTGTGGCGGTACCGGGCACGATCTGAGCGAGAACTGTCTCGATCCTTGCGACTTCGGCCTGAAGCGTGACCCGCTGCGGCTCAGGAAGCCGCTTCTCGCGCAGCAGCATGCGCGCTTCGTCGGCCCCGCGCTGCCAGGACGCGCGATGCCGCGCGGTGAGGCAGGCGTTGGGGCAGCGGAGCGGTTCGCACATCGAAATCATCGGTGCTGGCGGGCCGGGCTGTGTGATCCGGTTGAGGCACAGGGCCGTTGCGGGATCGAAGAAGCAGTCGGCCAGCGGGCCGACATGCAGTGTTCGCGCGAGACTGGCGAGCATGGTGCGCAAGCGCTGCCGATCGGCGATCATGGCGGGCAGCGGCGCCAGCTCGCTTGCGACGACATCGAGCCCGGTCCCGACGCGGTTCGCGGCAGGGCCACCCAAGCGGGCACCACCTTGCCGCTCGTCGAAATAGGCGAGGATGTCATCGATTTGGCCGAGCGCACGCTGGGCTTCAATCTCGCCGCGAAATCCCGACCGGCTGCTTCCAGCATAGCCTTCGAAGGCGGCAACACTGGCGTGCTTGTACTGAATCATGCCGGCGATCGTCCCGAAGGGCCGGTTGGCGATATGCCAGGCAATCGTGCGGCGGAACTGACGGGTGGTCAGCCGCCAGGGTGTGCCATCGGGTCGTGGAAGAATCACCGGCGCATCAGGCGATCCAAACTGCTGGTTGAGATGGTCACGAAATCGGTTGAGCTGGCGGACGATCTCGGCAGAGACATGAGTCTTGGTGTTGGCGCGAAGTGACAGCACAGGCCAAAGCGTCGTAGTGCCCCGCGCTCGTCCGGCCCGCTCGGACAACTGCTCGAGCACAGCGACCGCGTCGGCAACGGGCGCGATCGTAACCCACTCCGCTTGTTCTCCGCCTCCGCGCTTGCCCTTGTACGCGACCGACTTGATGCGGTGACGCAATATAACGCCGTCTTCGTCTCTGACGATGGATAGGCAACCACGCTTCATTGCCTGGATCTCGCTGTCGCGCATACCCGACAGATAGGCGCAAACAATATAGGCTGCGGACTGTAGCATGACCTCTTCCAGGGCCAATGCCTTGACATCGAACCGGCTGCGCCAGGGCTGACGGGTCCCGGGATTCACGGCGATCGGTGCATCCATCCCCCCGACTTCGGTGCCGAGTTCCGTGATGGCGGCGGCGATCAGGTCTGGTGCACCGGTCGTCAGACTGAGGTGCATGGCGGGCTCTGCCTGCGCATCGACGCCGGCGTGGAGATGAAGGAGATGGTAGTTGATCGGTGGCAGGTGCTCGCCGGTCAACGGATCGGTGCGGACAGCAGCGTTGTACAAGCCGGTCCAGATGGGAACGCCGCGGCCCTGCCGCCGCAAGCCCGTGAGGTATGCGGTCAGCCGTTGCCGTTGCCGCGCGCGGCGTTCGGCCTGATCGAGATGAGCCTCGCGCGCAATCAATCGGCTGCGCCTGGCTTCGAGACGCTCAAGCTCCCGGCGCGCAGCGAAAATGTCGGGCGCGAAGTGGGTCACATAGCGCAGCGACCATGCCAGCAGCGGCGTCATGATCTCTTCGGGAATGCGTGGCGTCCGGTTTTCACCGGGGATGTACCGGGCACCGGCGACCGAGAACGGGCTGCGCCCGGGCCACGGATCGATACGAAGACGGGCCGTTGGAAGGTGGCGGCGCAACTCGTGAAGGTCGAAGATGACGCGCAGCAATACTGCGACCGCAACCGGACGTAGCCCCTCACGGCGCTTCGAACGGGCAAAGCGGTCAAGCAGAGACTGATCGACCCGCGCAAGATCGAAGCGCCCAAGGTCGGCCTTCACGAAGTTGAAGAAAAGCAGGGCCCGGTTGGCCTCACCCCGCACGGCTGCTGGCTGAAGCCGGGGGCGATGGCCCGGCAGATCGACATTGAGCCGCGCATGGAGAAACTGGCGCAGGGCATCGGCAATGGCTGGGTCTTCGATGCTGCTAAAATGCACGGTGACATGGCAGCGCCTGGCGTTATCGCGAAAGACGCCCGGCGACAGGTCCCAGGTCTGATCGCCGTAACGCGAGAGATCGGCGCGGTTGCAGCCAGGCCGCAACGGAACCGACATGAGTACGGGAAGCGTCTCGCGCGCCCCGTCGTCATGGGCCGGCAAGGATACGGCAGTCATGCCCGGGCCTCGGGCGGCAGATAGACAATGGGATGCTGGGCGGCGAGCCGCGCGCGAGCCTGAGCCACAGCGTCATCGCCGAAGGCAGGCAGGATCTGGCGGACGATGCGTTCACGGGCGTGACCAAACTTGGCCGCCCACTCGTTCGTGGTTATGCCTGCGCGCTGCTCATCGATAAAGGTGAGAAACGCGAGGATCGCTGGCAACTTGCGCGCAGTGATCACCGCGTTTTTGCAATCGAGGCAGCCCCAGAACGGCGTGGGACATGGAGAGCCGACAGCTGCGGCAAAAGGGCTTGCGTAGAAGCCGCCGCAGCTCGCCAGCCATACGTCCTGTTCTCCGTCGAGCACGGCAACCGATGGCGCATCGGCAATCTGGTCCGCGCTTGCGGCTCGACTGCGCAGATGATCTTCCTCGGAGGGAGGAATGACTCGGGGACCGGCAACTGCCTCCTCGAGGGCGTCGGCGACGGTCTGCTCATGCAGGGGTCTGAGCGAGGGAACATCGGCATAGTGCCGCGCTGCGATCTCGATCGTGTGGCCGACGGCGAACCGTGCCATGTGCCCTTCGGTCTTGAGATACCAGAGCGCCTTGTGCGTTTTACGGAGCCGGGACAGGCGCAGATACAGCGGTCTGCCCGCGTCATCGGCAATGGCGTGGCGCGTGGTCCATGCATCGATGGTCGAGCGCGGATGGCGAATGCCGTGGACGATCTCACCGGTCTGGTAATAGACCCACAGGCAATCGCTGGAATTATGGGCCCGCGCGCTTGCCGAGAGTGCGATGATGCGCCGGATCAGCCCTCCCGGCGTCGACGAGGCACCGTCTCGCACCCTGATGGTCTTGTGTTCGGCGCCATGTGCGCGAAGCTTGGTGTAAGCGATCTCCACCGTACCGCCCGAGGCGTTGCGCAAACAATCGACGGTCAGCGTTTTGCAGCACTCGAGCTCAAGCCCGGTCTCCAGCGAAAGCAGGACCAGCAGCGGCACGATATCGACGGATGTCAGGTAATGAGCGCTGTGCAGCGTCATGCTGAAATCCGCGTTCCAGAGGCCGCGCTTCCAACGCCTGGCATAGAGTGCCATCCACTCAGGGTCGCGATGCCTGAGGACCCCACGCGCCTCTATCGCGGCGTGCGCCTTGCGGGCAGTTGCCTCGATCTCCCGAATCTCGCCAAAGCATGGGCCAGCCCGCAATCTGGCCTCGATCGCGACCAGATCGATGCGGGCCGCGTCGCGGAGCTGGCGGGCAACGAACGGGCTGTAGGCGTCGCGTGGGCGTGGCGGGGCGTAAGGTTGCGAGCTGACGTAGCGAAGCCGCTCACGCAAGCCCGCCTCGATGACATCCGGCTGATCGGAAGCGATCCGGCGAAGCACGGAAACGACCTTGGCGACAAAGGTCGGCGCGTGGCCCCGCGACTTGCCCTGAGCTTCGAGCCACGCTTCGTATCCATCGATGTGGCTGGCTCGCAGGTCGGCCGGCCCGGAGATCCGATCACCAGTCCCGGCAAGATAGGCAAAGAAGCTCGGCAGCTGGGTCATGTATGTCTTGATGGAGGAGCGAACCGCTACGGGCCCGCGTGGAGCGACCAGCATGAACAGGCCTCGGGCAAAGGCGAGTGCCAGTCCCCGTGGGTGCAGTCTGGTGAAATCGACAAGAACCTCGCCCCCATACGGCGGGGCGATCGTGAAGCGCAGCGTGCTGATCTGCAGCCATGGGTCAGGCTCGGGCTCTGTGGTCTGGCCCTCGAACCCGACCTTGCGACCTTTACGAGGAGCGGCGGTCATGGCCGGAGATAGCCCGGCACACGCGCAAGCAACTCTTCCACCGCCGCATCGACGGTATCGGCACGAGTGGCAATGTGATCGAGATAGATCGACGTGGTGGCAAGGCTGGAATGGCCGAGCAGGCGTTGCACCTGCTGCAGCGGATCACCGAGCAACTGGCGATAGCCGTCCATGGCGCCTGCCGGTGCAGCAACTTCGCCGAGGCGCCGCTGGATCAGCATCGCCAGCATGTGCACGGCGAACGAATGCCTGAGCTGATGGGGGCTGACGCGAACGGAAATACCGGCATCCGTGCATCGACGGCTCGCCCGGGCAAAGATCGCTTCCCACGAGTTGGGCAGCACCGGTTGCCCGACCTCGGTGAGCCAGAGGACTGCCGCCTCACCTGGCGTGCCATCGTCGGCACAAATCACGAGCCTGGCCCGTTCATCCGGTGTGACGACTTCCATATCCATCATGCCGCCGCCCACGAGGTGCAAAGCGGTCGGTGCGGTGGGTGGGCGGTGTATGAAGATCGGGCGGTCGATGGCCTCCCAACCTCGACGTGAGGCGAACTTGGCCACCGCCGATGCGCGCTCGACCGCAATGTATGCATCGAATGCGGGCAACAGGCGACGCGGTAGCAGCATGGTCCGGCCCCGGTCGCCCTTGGTCAGGGCCGCCGGCAGTTCTACCCGGCGTTGGCGCTCTACACGAACATCGCTGCCGGGAATCTCCGCTGCGAGAAGGAAGGATGCTTCCTCGAGACGCAAACCGGTGGTGACCAGCAGGTCAGCGAACAGCGCGTTGCGTGCACCATTGCGGTCGCGCGCTCCCGGGCGCTCAGCTCCCTCGACGGTCAGGCCGCGCAGGCCGACGTCTCGGAATACATGGTAGGCGGGAAGATCGACGAAGCGCACATCGGACCGGCGCGCAGCCCGCTCATAAGCTTCGTTATGCCCGGCGATGGCAGCGCGCCGACCGCCGTGCGATCTTCGCCAGATCTGCCGATGGGTGAATGGCGTACGCTCGACCAGGCCCTCGCGCTCGGCCCATCGATAGAGCTTGTCCAGCGATGCAACCGCCCGGTTCCACGACGAGGCTGATATCCGGAACTCGGCGTCACTACGCCGGCGTGCCCGATGATACGCACCGACATCATCGGTATCGGCTTGCCAGACGGTCTTGCGGCGAGCCGAACCCAGAAACCGCAACCAAACCAGGACATCGTAGCCGTGTGCCCGCAGCGAGTGGCGCGAACGCGCGCCGTTGAGCGGCAGATCGAGGAAGTAGCGATCGAGATCAGGATCATAGATCGTACCATCGCGCAGGATGATCGGAATGTGGGCGTCCAGTCCATCTGCTTCGCGGCGTTCCTGGATGGAGATCGGTTCTTCTGAAATATCCACAGCTTGCCAGTCCCTCCCCCGGACCCCCTCCCGAATCCAGAACGCACCCATTGCGCGCCTGCGGGACGGTGGTCATCAGGCCGGACTACGCCAGCTTATTGGGAGCGCTTCATCCGGCCTGATGCCCCCCTGCGTCGCGCCCGGACGATACCCTTCAATGAAGCGTCAGGCACGGTGCAGACTGTCCAGATAA
>NZ_JAPCZG010000027.1 GCF_025938155.1 Novosphingobium sp. KCTC 2891
ATGGGTTACCGATTGGGCGTGGACGTCGGGGGCACTTTCACCGACTTGCTGCTGTTCGATACCGACACGGGTTCGTTCTGGCGGCACAAGACGCCGTCCACCCCGCATGACAGCTCGGAGGGCATCCTGAACGGGGTGACCGCGATCTGCGCGCAGGCGGGCATCGGCGCTGGCGCGATCGACTATTTCCTGCACGGCACGACCGTTGCCACGAATGCCGTGCTGGAGGGCAAGGGCGCCCGGGTCGGCCTCGTCACCACCGAAGGCTACCGCGACATCATGCAGATCGCGCGCAGCTTCGTGCCCGGCGGGCTGGCCGCGTGGATCATCTGGCCCAAGCCCCAGCCGCTCGCCGCGCTGGAAGATACCGTCACGGTCAAGGGGCGCATGAACGCGGAAGGGCAGGAAGTGCGCCCGCTCGACGAGGCCGATGTGCGCTTCCAGCTGAACCGGCTCAAGGCCAATGGGGTCGAGGCGGTCACGGTCAGCCTGATCAACGCCTATGCCAACGGCGCGCACGAAGCGCGCATCGGTGAACTGGTGGCCGAAGTGCTGCCGGGCGTGCCGGTTTCGCTCAGCCACGAAGTCCTGCCCGAGATGCAGGAATACGAGCGCACGCTGACCACCGTGGCCAATGCCTCGGTGCGCCCGGTGGTGGGCAAGTACGTTTCCAACCTGCGCGACCGGCTGGCGCGCGAAGGCATGACCGGCAAGCTTTCGCTGCTGCGCTCCGACGGCGGGCTGATGAGCGCGGAAAAGGCCGAGCACCACCCGGTCAACATCCTGATGTCCGGCCCGGCGGGCGGCGTCACCGGCGCGATCTGGGTGGGCCGCAATGCCGGCATCCGCAATATCCTCACGCTCGACGTCGGCGGCACCAGCACCGACGTTGCGCTGATCGAGAACCTTGAACCGCGCCGCCAGCGCACCACCGAGGTCGGCCACCTCTCCGTCCGCGCCTCTGCGCTGGACGTGAAGACGGTCGGCGCGGGGGGCGGTTCGATCGCTTATGTTCCTGAGCTGACGAGAGCCCTTCGGGTCGGGCCGCAGAGCGCAGGAGCGGTGCCGGGGCCGGTCGCCTATGGAAAAGGCGGCACGGCCCCCACCGTCACCGATGCCAATGTCGTTCTGGGATACCTGCCGGAAAACCTGCTCGGCGGCACGTTCAAGCTCGACCGTGAAGGCGCCAAGGCGGCGGTGCAGACCGTGGCCGATGCGCTGGGCATCGACCTGATGGCGGCGGCGCGCGGCATCATCGATATCGTCAACGAGAACATGTTCGGCGCGCTGCGCATGATCTCGGTGCAGCAGGGCTATGACCCGCGCGATTTCGCGGTGATGGGCTTTGGCGGCGCGGGGCCGCTTCATGTCAACGCGGTCGCGCGGCTGATGGGCAGCTGGCCCGCGATCTCGCCCGTCAGCCCCGGCGTGCTCTGCGCGCTGGGCGATGCCACCACGCGGATGCGCACCGAGACCGCGCGCTCGTGGTCGCGGCTGGCGTGCGACACCCGTGCCGAGGACCTGGTCGCCGTGCTGGACGAGATGGCCGCGCAGGTGCGGGGCGAACTGCTGTCGGACGGGGTGCCCGAAGCGGAGATCGCCACCGCCTTCGAAGTCGACGTGCGCTATGCCGGGCAGGCCTTCGAAGTGCCGCTGACGATCACTGCCGAAGCCCTCGCCGGAGACGGCATCGCCGGCGTGCTGGCGCGCTTCGACGAGGAGCACAAGCGGCTGTTCACCTTCAACATGGACACCCCGCACGAGATCGTGAACCTGCGCGCCGTGGCGCTGGGGCGCGCGCTCGACCTGCCGGCGGCCGAACTGGAGAAGGGCGACGGCGATCCCTCTGCCGCCAAGGTGCGCGACCACGTGCTGTGGATGGACGGACGCGAACAGGCGGCGGTGATCTATGACCGCGCGAAGCTGCGCAGCGGAGACGTGATCCCCGGCCCGGCCGTGGTGTGCGAGATGGATTCGACCACGCTGATCGAAAGCGGCTGCGTCGCCACCGTCGACCATGTCGGCAACATCCTCATCAACCTGGCCTGACGAAAGGGACAAGACCCATGCCTGCCACCATCGTCCAGACCAACCAGACCCCGTTCGCCAAAGTCGCGATCGACCCGGTCACGCTCGACATCATCGAGAACGCGCTGCGCAACGCCCGCGTCGAGATGGACGCCACGCTTGTGCGCACCGCGATGTCGCCCGGCATCCGCGAACAGGGCGACGCCTTCCCGCTCATCGCCGACCATGAAGGCCGGATGATCGTCGGCCAGTTCGGCAGCTTCATCGGCGGCTTCCTCAAGAACTTCGACGGCACGCTGGAGGACGGGGACATGATCTTCCTGTCCGATCCCTATTCGGTCGATGGCGCGATCAGCCATTCGAACGACTGGCTGGTGCTGCTGCCGGTGTTCAAGGACGGGCGGCTGATCGCCTATACCTCGATGTTCGGGCACCAGTCCGACATCGGCGGCAAGGTGGTCGGCTCGATGCCGATCAACGCGCGTTCGATCTTCGAGGAAGGGGTGCGCATCCCGCCGGTGAAGATCTGGAAGAAGGGCGAATACAACGCCGACCTGATGAAGCTGGTGATGCACCAGACGCGCAAGCCCGACTGGTGCGCGGCCGATCTCAACGCGCTGATCGCATCGTGCCGGGTGGCGGCGCGGCGGGTGGTCGAGATGGCGACCCGCTTCGGCGACGATGTCTATGTCTCGGCCACGCAGGAACTGCTCGCGCGCAACCACCGCGCGATGAAGACCCTGCTCACCCAGGCGATCGGCGAGGAACCCGTCAGCTTCGAGGACTACATCTGCGACGACGGCATGGGCTACGGCCCCTACCGCATCCGCTGCACGATGCGCCGCGAAGGCGAGAAGGTGATCCTCGACTTCGACGGCACCGATCCGCAGTCGTCGGCCTCGATCAACTTCTTCCTCAACGAAAACATGTTCAAGATGTTCTTCGGCATCTACATGATCATGGTCTTCGATCCGCAGATCCTGTTCAACGACGGTTTCTACGACCTGATCGACGTCCGCATTCCGGAAGGCTCGCTTCTCAAGCCCAAGTTCCCCGCCGCGCTCTCGGGTCGCACCCATGCGCTGGGCCGCATCTTCGATATCCTGGGTGGATTGCTGGGGCAGAAGACCCCGGAATTCCTCAACGCGGCCGGTTTCTCGTCCAGTCCGCACCTGTTCTATTCGGGGCATGACCAGCGCCCCGGCAAGGGCAATGCGTGGTTCCAGCTGTTCCAGATCGGCTTCGGCGGCATTCCGGGCCGGCCGCTGGGTGACGGGCCGGACGGCCACTCGCTCTGGCCGGGCTTCACCAACGTGCCCAACGAGTTCCTCGAGCGCTACTTCCCGATGATGATCGAGCGCTACGAGACCGAGCCGGATTCGGGCGGCGCGGGCCTCCACCGCGGCGGCAACGGCATCCACATGACCTACCGCTTCCTCTCGCCCGGCACGATCTCGATCCACGACGATCGCTGGTTCGTGCCGCCTTGGGGCGTCAACGGCGGCGATCCCGGCAAGCGCGCGCGCAAGGTGCTGGAAAAGGCGGACGGCACCCAGGTGATCGTCGGCAACAAGGTGGAGGACGTGGACGTCGAGGCCGGCGACCAGCTCCACTTCATCACCTGGGGTGGCGGCGGCTGGGGCGATCCGCTGGAACGCGATCCCGCGCTGGTCGGCAAGGAAATCGTGCAGGGGCTGGTGACAGCGCAAGGCGCGCGCGCCTATGGCGTGGTCGCGGACGCGCATGGCGTTATCGATGCTGCCGCCACCGAGGCCCTGCGCACTGAAATGCGCAGCGGCCGCGGCGCGCTGCCCGTGTTCAACACCGGCCCCGGCATCGAGACGCTGCGCGCCAACTGCGAAGCGGAAACCGGCCTGCCAGCGCCCCTGCAACCCCAATGGCCGCACCTCGAAGCGGCGGAGTGAGACGTGA
>NZ_JAPCZG010000028.1 GCF_025938155.1 Novosphingobium sp. KCTC 2891
TGTTGATTGCCGCTGAGAAGTGACCCGGGAGGGGCACAAATTTCCACTGAGAAGTGACCCATGTTGAACTCGCCCCTTGCTTTGATGAGCGAGGGGTCATGGAGTGTTGGACATGGCGTTATTGAGCGTTATCCGGCGCTGGCATTACCGTGATCATCTTTCGATCCGCGAGATTGCCCGGCGCACAGGACTGTCACGGAATACGATCCGCAAATATCTGCGCTCGGACACGGTCGAGCCGCAGTTCCAGACGCCCGAACGGCCGAGCAAGCTGGACCCGTTTGCGGAGCGGCTTGCGGCCTGGCTGCGGCGCGAGCTGGGCCGGCCACGCAAGCAGAAGCGCACAGTCAAGCAGTTGCACGCCGATCTGGTGAGCCTGGGGTATGATGGCTCCTACGGCCGCGTTGCCGCCTTCGCGCGGGCCTGGCGCGATGACTATCACCGCCAGCAGCAGATCAGCGGCCGCGGGACTTTTGTCCCGCTCTCCTTCGCACCGGGCGAGGCTTTCCAGTTCGACTGGAGCGAGGACTGGGCGATAATCGCCGGGGTGCGCACCAAGTTGCAGGTGGCGCACTTCAAGCTCAGCTACAGCCGCGCCTTCATCGTGCGGGCCTATCTGCTGCAAACCCACGAGATGCTGTTCGACGCCCACAATCACGCCTTCCGCGTGCTGGGCGGCGTGCCGCGCCGCGGGATTTACGACAACATGCGCACCGCCGTCGACAAGGTCGGGCGCGGCAAGGAGCGGAACGTCAACACCCGCTTCCTCACGATGGTGAGCCATTACCTGTTCGAGGCCGAGTTCTGCAATCCGGCGGCAGGATGGGAGAAGGGCCAGATCGAGAAGAACGTCCAGGATGCACGTCATCGCTTGTGGCAACCCACGCCGCAGGCGGAGAGTCTCGATGCCCTCAACCTGTGGCTGGAGCAGCGCTGCAGGGCGTTGTGGCAGGAGATTCCACATGGAATCGAACCGGGCTCTGTCGCCGATGCCTGGGCCGATGAAGCGGAATGCCTGATGCCGGTCGGCCGGCCGTTCGACGGCTTCGTCGAATATGGCAAGCGCGTCTCGCCGACCTGCCTCGTTCATCTCGAGCGCAACCGCTACAGCGTGCCCGCCGCCTTCGCCAATCGGCCGGTCAGCCTCCGGGTCTATCCTGATCGCTTCCTGGTTGTCGCCGAGGGGCAGGTCGTATGCGAGCACCAGCGCATCATCGACCGCTCGCATGATCGCCCCGGCCATACCGTCTATGACTGGCGCCATTATCTGGCGGTGGTTCAGCGCAAGCCCGGCGCCCTGCGTAACGGCGCACCGTTCCTCGATCTGCCGGACGCGTTTCAGCGGCTGCAACGGCATTTGCTGCGCAATCCGGGCGGCGACAGGGAGATGGTCGAGATCCTGGCCCTGGTTCTGCATCATGATGAACAGGCTGTCCTGACCGCGGTCGCAATGGCGCTGGATGCGGGCGTTCCGACCAAGACCCACATCCTCAACCTGTTGCACCGTCTACTCGACGGCAAGCCGCTCACCACCCCGCCGGTCACGGCACCACAGGCACTGAGGCAGGTCAGCGAGCCCATGGCCAATGTGGAACGCTATGACGCCCTGCGCTGGGAGAACCGCCATGCGTCATGATCCCGCCACTGGCGCCATCGTCGTTATGCTGCGCGGCCTGAAGATGCATGGCATGGCGCAGGCCGTCAGTGACCTCATGCAGCAGGGCTCGCCCGCCTTCGAGGCGGCGGTCCCGATCCTCTCGCAGTTGCTGAAAGCCGAGACGGCCGAACGGGAGGTGCGCTCAGTAGCCTATCAACTCACCGTCGCCCGGTTCCCGGCCTATCGCGATCTCGCCGGGTTCGACTTCGTCAGCAGCGAGATCAACGAAGCGCTGGTCCGGCAACTCCACCGCTGCGACTTTATCGACGCCGCCGACAATATCGTGCTGGTCGGCGGCCCAGGCACCGGCAAGACCCATGTCGCCACAGCCCTGGGGGTTCAGGCCATCGAGCATCACCGCAAGCGGGTCCGCTTCTTCTCCACAGTCGAGCTGGTCAACGCCCTCGAACAGGAAAAGGCGCAGGGCAAGGCCGGGCAGATCGCCAATCGTCTCACCCACGCCGATCTCGTGATCCTGGACGAACTGGGCTATCTGCCGTTCAGCGCCTCAGGCGGTGCATTGCTCTTCCATCTGCTGAGCAAACTCTACGAGCGCACCAGCGTCGTCATCACCACCAACCTGAGCTTCAGTGAGTGGGCCAGCGTGTTCGGCGATGCCAAGATGACCACGGCCCTCCTCGATCGGCTCACCCATCACTGCCACATCCTGGAGACCGGAAACGACAGCTTCCGCTTCAAGAACAGCTCGGCCCAGCAGGCAAGACCCCGAAAGGAGAAACCCGCATCTTGACCCACCGATGATACTCGAAACATAACCTGCAGGCGGGTCACTTCTCGGTGAAAACCCCGGGTCACTTCTCAGCGGCAATCAACA
>NZ_JAPCZG010000029.1 GCF_025938155.1 Novosphingobium sp. KCTC 2891
TCCAGCGCCTGCCGCTGCTGTTCGAGGCGATCGAGGTGCCGGTGATCGCGGCGGTCAATGGCCCGGCGATCGGCGCGGGCTGCGACCTTGCCTGCATGTGCGACGTGCGCATCGCCTCGGACAAGGCGAAGTTTGCGGAAAGCTTCGTCAAGCTGGGCATCGTTCCCGGCGATGGCGGGGCGTGGCTGCTGCCGCGCATCGTGGGCTTTTCCAAGGCCTCGGAGATGGCCTTTACCGGCGACCTGATGGACGCGGCCGAGGCGCTGGCCTGCGGGCTGGTGTCCAGGGTGGTGCCGGCAGGCGAGCTGATGGACGCGGCCCGCGCCCTTGCTGCGCGCATCGCCGCCAACCCGCCGCACGCGGTGCGCATGACCAAGCGGCTGATCCGCGAGAGCCGGCTGGCCAGCCTGTCGGCCATCCTCGAAGCTTCGGCGGCGGCGCAGGCGCTGTGCCACACGACGCGCGACCACCACGAGGCGGTCGCGGCCTTTCTGGAAAAGCGCACCCCCGTGTTCACGGGTGAATGAACGAATAGGAACGGGCAAGAGCAATGGGTGAAGAAGGCAAGCTTGCGGACCTGCGCGCCGAGCTTCGCGCGTGGCTGTCGACCAATCTGCCGGGCGACTGGCGCGAGCGTCAGCGCGGCGACGATATCGAAGGCTTCCTCGCATCGCAGCGCGACTGGCTGGCACGGCTCGTGAAGGGCGGCTACGCGACGCCGCACTGGTCGGGCGCGTGGCATGGCGGCGGGCGCTCGCTGGCCGAACAGGTGGCGATCTTCGAGGAACTGGCCCGCGCCGATGCACCGCGCCTGACCTTGTTCTTCGTCTCGCTCTACCATGCCGCGATGACGCTGCAGGAGTTCGGCACGAAGGCGCAGCAGGAGCGCCACCTGCCCGCGATCCTCGCGGGCGAGACATGGTGCCAGGGCTTCTCCGAACCCGGCGCGGGATCGGACCTTGCCGCGCTGCGCACGCGCGCCGAACGCAAGGGCGACCGCTACGTGATCTCGGGCCAGAAGATCTGGTCGACGCTGGGCCAGTTTGCCGATCACTGCCTTCTGCTGGTGCGCACCGACACCAGCGGGCCCAAGCAGGCCGGGATCACCTTCCTGTTGATGGACATGAAGTCCAAGGGCGTCGACGTGCGCCCGATCAAGCAGATCACCGGGGACGAGGAGTTCGCCGAGATATTCCTCGATGAAGTGGAGATCCCGGTCGAGAACCTGGTGGGCAAGGAGAACGAGGGCTGGGCGGTGGCGCAATACACGCTCTCGTCGGAACGCGGCCTTGCCCTGGTGGAACTGACCGAACGGCTCGCGCTGGGCTTCGACCGGCTCGTTGCCGAAGCGACGCGCGGCGGCACCGAAGCGGATCGGGTTGATGCAGAGACGCGGCGGCGGATCGTGGACATCTCCGCGCGTCTCACGGGGCTGCGCGCGATGATCGCCACGCTGATGGCCAATCGCATTGCCGGCAACGAGGCCGTGGGCGATGCCTCGATCATCAAGCTGGCCTACTCGCGCCTCTCGCGCGACTTCACCGCGCTGGGGCTGCGGTTGCGGGCCGGCCTTGCCATGCGCGAGACGGCCTACGTGCTGGGCGCAGGCTACGAGACGGGCAACTGGATGTTCGATTTTCTGAACAGCTACCAATACAATATCGCCGGCGGCACCAACGAGATCCAGCGCAACATCATCTCCGAGCGGGTGCTGATGATGCCCCGCCAGAAGCTGGCTTGATCATCCGGGACAGGACTACGGACATGGACGCGATTGATCCCG
>NZ_JAPCZG010000003.1 GCF_025938155.1 Novosphingobium sp. KCTC 2891
CCCGGTAGCTCGTCAGGCTCATAACCTGAAGGTCGCAGGTTCAAATCCTGCCCCCGCAACCATTCCAGTCAAACGACTTCGCTACACAAGAGCACAGCTCCACGCTCCAGCGTGTCCACAGCAAGTCCACAACGCGGCCAACATGTAGGCCGCGTAAACCTCTCCCCAAATCCCATACCCCACCTGCACCACGCGAAACGTCACCACGTGTCTATCCACGGCTGACGCTTCCCTTCCCGAACCACACGCGCAGGCAGCGCCTCCAACCCCATCTCCAACCAACCGCGCTTCCCCGCAACCTTCGGCGCGGCGGAGGCCCGGTTGCCGTTGACAAAAATGACATCGCTGTCATCGGTGTAGTCGTTATCGGGGAGAGGCAGGATGAAGCGCAAGGGCGGGGCGTTGATCAGGAAGAGAACGGGGGCGAGCGCGTGTGCCTTCCTGCTGGCGGCATCAACGGTCGTCGGGACGGCGGCATTTTCCGCCTCTGTGGCACAGGCCGCTGCCGAGCAGCGGCGAGAGAAGGCGCGGCTGTTCGTGCTGTCGGACATCGGCAATGAGCCCGATGACCAGATGTCGCTCGTGCGCCTGCTGGTCTATTCCAACGAAATCGACATCGAGGGCTTCGGCGCGACGACGTCCGTGTGGCAGAAGGACAAGGTCCGGCCGGACATCGCGCGCGAGGTGATCGCCGCCTATGGCGCGGTGCGGCCGAACCTTCAGCGCCATGCTGCCGGTTGGCCCACCGCCGAAGCGCTGTCTGCGCGGGTGAGCGAAGGCCTGACCGGCTATGGGCTGGGGGCGTTCGAGCGCGCTTCTCCCGCCGCACCTTCGGCTGCCGCGCGCGCGCTGGTGGCAGCGGCCGATCGCTCCGATCCGCGGCCGCTGTGGATCGCATTGTGGGGCGGTGCGAACACGCTTGCCGAAGCGCTACGCCTGGCAGAGACAACTAAGTCGGCAGGGCAATTTGCGGCGTTCGTCGGGAAGTTGCGGGTCTATTCAATTTCCGATCAGGATGACGCCGGGCCATGGATCCGGCGGCGCTATCCGGCGCTGTTCATGATCGTCACCCCCAGCACGCCCGATGGATCGGATTATGCGCGGGCGACGTGGACCGGGATTTCGGGCGACCGCTTTTACCGCAATGGCGCGGGAGCGGACTTCAGCACCGTGTCGAACGAATGGCTGGACGCCAACATCCGCTCGAAGGGGCCGCTCGGTGCGCACTATCCGCGCTACATGTTCATCATGGAGGGGGACACGCCGAGCTTCCTCGGACTGATCCCCAATGGGCTCCAACCGGGCGAGCATCCCGAATGGGGCGGGTGGGGCGGCCGGTACCTGCTGCGTCAGCCCTATGGCGAGGCGCGGCCGGTGTGGACGCAGGGGGGCGACAGCTTCCCGCGCGTGACCAGCGCTGACACGGTGGGCGGAACCACGAGCGACCAGGCGACCATCTGGCGCTGGCGCGAGGCGTTCCAGAACGATTTCGCGGCGCGTATGGACTGGACGATCAAGCCCGCAGCCGAGGCGAACCATGCGCCGGTTGTGGTCGTCGACGGAACAGGCGGTACCGCACCGCTGCGGATTGCCGCCCGCGTGGGCGAGCCCGTGCAGATCGATGCGTCGCGCTCCCGCGATCCCGACGGCAACGCCTTGTCGTTCCGGTGGATCGCTTATCCCGAGGCGGGCTTCACCGGCGGTTACTTCGCGCCGCCGAGCCTGACGGTGGAGGGGGATGGCACGCCCCGTGTCCGGGTGAGCGCGGCTGCGACCTGCACGCCCAACTGGCTTGCCATGGGGGACTGTCCCGCGAGCGCGGAGGCGCACCTTGTGCTTGCGGTGACCGACAACGGGAAGCCCGCCCTGACCCGCTACCGACGGATCATCGTGACGGTATCGGGGCCGGCGAAACGCTGAGCCGGCCCCGCTGTTTCATCAGGCCAGAGCGCCGGCCGGGATGACCACGGTGTTGAGCGAATCCGGTTCGAGCGTGAGCGTGAGGACCTTGCCGGCCACGCCGTAGCGAACCGTGGAAGGCTGGGCGATCGGGTTGCTGGCGACCAGCACCAGCGACCCGTCCGGATTGCGGAACGCGAGTTGGTCGGTGAAGCCGAGGAAGCTGTCGGCGGGAATCATGCGCGCACCGGGGCGGACGAACTGCGCGACATGGCGGACCAGCCAGTAATCCTCGGTCAGGCGGAAGGTGCCCGCCTTGGTATCGACCGAGACGAGGCAGTTCTGCGGCCAGCCCCATCCACTCATCCCGCCTTCGGGCATGACCATGTTCCAATAGGTCCACGCGCAGGCGCCGTGCTCGAAATAGCGCTTGAGCGTGCTCCAGCCATATCGTGCATAGCGCCAGTCGTTGGTGCCGATGCCGCATTCCTGCTCCGACCCCCACAGGGTGAGGTCGGGGAAACGCTCGCGCAGCGCGGGAAGGGCACCCTTGCCCGCCCACTGCACGCCGATGCCCTTGACCACCGCGGCTGCGGCGGGATCGGCCATGACTTTCGAGAAGAGATCCGCGTTACCGCGTTCGAGCGTGCCGAAGAACACGGGCACGCCGAGCTTGTCCATCTCGCGGCCGAGATAGGGCAGGAACTGCGCCAGACCTTCGGGCGTCCAGGTGCAACTGGGGAAGGGCTGCGCGGAATTGAACTCGTTCTGCGGCATCACGGTGGAAATGGAGATGCCGACCTTGCGATATTCTTCGACATAGCGGCCGAAGTACCGGGCGTAGGCCGCCAGGTAACGATCTTCGAGGATGAACGAATCGGTGCCTTCCTTGCCGAGCTGGTCGGGGCGGATGCCGTTGGATGGCTGGCCGGGCCATGCCGGCGCCTGCGCATAGTGGCCGCCCTTCTTCATCCAGCTGGGCGGCGACCACGGCGAGGCCCAGACCTTCAGGTCGGGGCGGAACGTCTGTGCGGCCTTGATGAAGGGAATGAGCGTCTCGCGGTCGTTGGCGACGGAGAAATGCTTGAGGTCGAAGTCGCCGGGCGTTTCATCGTAGCTGTACCAGCCGCGCGCGATGTCGTTGGCGCCGATCGGGGTGCGGCACTGGCTGAATGCGCAGCCGTCGTCACCGAACAGTGCGCCGATCGCCGCGGCGCGGGTGGCTGCAGGCAGGTGCTGGAGCGCTTCCCAACCCTTTTCTCCGAAGGCGCCGCCAAAGCCGGCCATCGTCTGTCGGGGCTGGTCGAGCTGGATCTGGACATCCTCTGCAAAGATGTCGGTACCGCGGGGCCCGAGGGAGGGAAGCGCGCGGGGCTGCCAGGGGCGGCCGGCAGACGTGGCGACCCATGTCGGGGTGACGGCGCTGCGGCCCGCTGTGGCGGGAACCGGGGATGCCGTCCCCTGCGCGAGGGCGGGGCGCACGCTGGTCGCAGCGACGCCTGCGCCGATCAGGCCAAGCGCATGGCGCCGGTTGACGCCCGTGCGACCGGGGGCGGAGTTCTCCATGGTTCTCTCCCTTGAATACTGGAATCAGGCTTTGGATATTTCAGGCGGCGGGCGGGGCGACCGAATCGCGCTCGACGAGCCGGAAATCGAGCGTGCGCAGCTGGGGCCGGGCATTGTCCGGCCGGATCAGCATGGTCGCGGCGGCGTGCGCCATTTCCTCGATCGGTTGGTAGATCGTGGTGAGATAGGGCCAGACCGACTTTGCCACCCAGCTATCGTCGAAGCCGCAGATCGAAACGTCGCGGGGCACCGCCAAGCCGGCGCGTGAAATCGCGACGATGGCGCCCGCTGCCGAATCGTCGTTGCAGGCGAAGATCGCGGTCGGCCGCTCGTCCGCGGTGACAAGCGCCGTGCCAGCCGCGATACCACCCTCGAAGCTGAACCCGCCGGTGGCTTCGCCGACAAGCTGGCCGCCCAGTTCCTGGATCCGTTCGACGAACCCTTCGCGGCGCAAGTGCGCGGCGCCGTGCGCGGCGGGGCCGGTGATGACGCCGAAGCGGCGGTGGCCGAGCGACCAGAAATGATCTGCGACCAGCGCCGCCGCGGCCTTGTCGTCGATGCGTACGCCGGGCGCGCGATCCTGCACGATGTCGGGCGCGATCCGGCTATAGGGCACGCCGTTCGCTTCGAGCAGGTCGAGCACCAGCAGGTTGTCGGTGATGGGCGGGGTGAGCACGAAGCCGTCGCATCGTCCGTCGCGCAGGATCGCGCCAAGCTGCGCCTCGAGGTCCGAATCGCTGGCTGTGGTGACGATGTTGTCGATGCGCAGGTGGTACTGATTTTCGACGCAGGCGCGATAGACGCCTGACTGGACCTTGATCGTGTAGTTCGGGCTGGGGTTGTCGAACAGCACGCCGATCATGAAGGCGCGCGATCCGGCAAGCGTGCGCGCGGCCATGTCGGGCACGTAGTCGAGCTCCGCGATCGCGGCCTCGACCTTGGCGCGCAGCTTGGCGGAGACATGCGGCTCGCGGTTGACCACGCGAGACACGCTTTTCAGCGAGACTCCAGCGTGATGCGCGACATCCTGCATGGTGGCGTTCCCACTCGAACGCGGGCGCGAAATCGTATTCATGATCGAACCAGACGACCTTTCCCGTAACGGTTGCACCGGCTGAAACTGCGGCAGCAACCCCCTTTTTTCCATGACCCGGCGCAACGTGGCCCGCAACCCCCGGGGCTATTCATCCTGTTAGTATGACAGCGCAGTCTTGACAGCGCTGACATATCAAGTCAATTGCAAGTCAGGAAGCGGGCGCAAAGCTCGCCGAGCGGAGAGGACGAGGTCTTTCCCGGCATCGCGCCGGCAAGACCATCAAGGCGACCGCGGGCCCAGCGCCCACCGGCCCTTCGGGTAACGCACCCTTTCCCTTGGCATGTTTCGTGTTCCGTTTTTGGCCGCGGCGATCCGTGGTCGTCGTGTCGCACAGGGGGGTTCCGGTGCGGCTGCCGCCGGTCCGAAAGGGGCGGCACGTTCGAGGGAGGAACAACACATGAAGCTTATCCGGACCGCCTGCCTGGTCTCCGCTTTCGCGCTTGCCGCGCCTGCTTATGCGCAGGAAACCGCCGACCAGTCTGCTGAAGCGGCACCCGCCGGCGATATCGTCGTCACCGCGACCCGCCAGTCGACTCTGCTGTCGAAGACGCCGATCACTCTGTCCGCCATCAGCGGCGACGGCCTGAAGAGCGCCGGCATCACCGATGCGCGCGCGCTGACCACGGCTGTGCCGAACCTCTCGCTCACCGACAGCGGCGACGCCCCGCGCATCTCGATCCGCGGCGTGACCAGCACCGACACCACCGAAAAGGGCGATCCCTCGGCGGCGTTCCTGCTCGACGGCATCTACATTGCGCGTCCCGCCGATGCGCTGGGCAGCTTCTATGACGTCGAGCGCGTCGAAGTGCTGCGCGGTCCGCAGGGCACGCTTTATGGCCGCAACACCACGGCCGGCGTGATCAACGTTCTGGCCAACCGTCCGGTCGATGCCTTCCACGCGCAGGTCGATGCCACCTATGGCAACCTCGACACGGTCGATGTCTCTGGCATGGTCAACGTTGGTCTCGGCAATGGCCTGGGCATCCGCGCCGCCGCCAACTACCAGCGCCAGGACCCGTACTACACCGTTTCGGGCACCTCTTCGCGCGTTAACCCCTATCGCGATGCGATCTCGGGCCGCCTGTCGTTCGGTGGTGACATCGGCGATCTGAAGTTCGTGATCCGCGGCGACTATTCGCAGACGCGCGGCACCGGCGTGAACGGCAACCTCGTCACGCTCGACCGCTTCTTCGATCCGGCCTCGGTCACGCCGACGCACAATCCGGTTTACGTCAACCGCGACAGCGACGCCCAGCGCGAGCTGACCGTGGCGCCGACCTTCCGCAACTGGCGCGACAACAAGTCCTACGGGATCATGGGCGATTTCACCTATGATTTCGGCCCGGTCCAGCTGACCTACCTCGGTTCGTACCGCAAGACCGACCGCGACGACACGCGCAACCTGCTGCTGTTCGGCGGTCTCAACAACTCGGCGTTCTTCTTCGGCACCTTCAAGCAGGACAGCCACGAACTGCGCCTTGCCTTTGGCCAGGGTTCGCGCCTCCACGGCCAGGTCGGCGGCTATTACTTCCACGAGAATTCGTCGCTGGAATACAACCTCGGCAACCCGCTGTCGGGCCTCGTTTCGCCGGGCGCCATCGGCTTTGCCTTCCCGCAGGGGCCGACCGTGTCGCGCTCGAAGGCGGCATTCGGCCAGGTGACGTTCGACGTGACCCCCGACTTCCACCTGACCGGTGGCATCCGCTACACCCACGACTTCAAGTCGCGTAACGGTGCCACCGTGCTCGACTTCGCCGACGTCGCTTCGTCGTTCTGCGGCGCGCTGCGCTGCACGGTGAACGAAAACATCGCGCAGAAGACCTGGAACAAGACCATCTGGAAGGTCGGCTTCGACTATGACGCGCCGGGCCTCGGCCTGATCTATGCCAACGTCTCGACCGGCTACAAGGCAGGCGGCTTCAACGATGGCTGCGTCAGCGGTGCGGGTCTGGGCTGTGCGCTCACGCCGGAAGCGCTCTATTACAATCCGGAAAACCTGACTTCGTACGAAGCCGGCGTGAAGTTCCGCTTCTCGCCTGCCTTCCGCCTCAACGCGTCGGTGTTCCACTATAACTACGACAAGCTGCAGGTCAGCCAGGCCGTGAGCAAGCCGATCCCGGCAACGCTCATCAGCAACGCCGCCAAGGCCAAGGTCGATGGCGTCGAGCTGGAAGCCACGTTGCAGCCGAGCGACAACGACAAGTTCGAGCTGGGCTACACCTTCACCAATGCGCGCTATGCCGACTTCACGCCCAACCCGGTTGATTATCCGACCTTCAACTTCAACGGCGCGCTGCTCGACCACGCTCCCAAGCATGTCGCCACGGCGGCGTGGACCCACACCTTCCCGCTCGGCGATGCCGGCAAGGTCGATGTGGGCGTGCGCAGCCGCCTGAGCTCGGAATACTTCATTCTCGACCTCAACAACCTGTCGCAGTTCCGTCAGCCGGCCTTCACCAAGACCGACGCGACGATCACCTACACCGCCCCGAACGACCGCTACTACGTCCAGGGCTTCGTCAAGAACATCGAGGACAACATCACGATCGCCCACGCGGCATCGGGTATTGGCGCCGGTGTCTTCATCGAAGCACCGCGGACCTACGGCGTCCGCGCCGGGGTGAAGTTCTAAACCGCATCCTCCCTGAACTGGGCCGCGATCTCACCGATCGCGGCCCATTTTTCAGGGCATTTCCCAGTTTGTGAAGTTCCCGTCGGACCAAGGAGCCTGCATGACTCTCTCCCGGATTCTCGCCCTCGGCGTTGCTGTCGGCGCTCTCGCCCAGAGCGGTGCCGCTCTCGCCCAGCAAGCTCCCGCGATCGACATGGCCGCCGCCGAAGCGCGCGCCGCCGCGACCGTGAAGCAGATGACCGCCGATGAGAAGGTCGTGCTGACCCACGGGATCATGCCGCTGCCGGGCTTCCCCGGTGCCACCCCGCCGGCCGACGCCATTCCGGGGGCCGGCTATGTGCCCGGTATCGCCCGCCTCGGCGTTCCGGCGCTCAAGGAAACAGACGCCAGCCTCGGCGTCTCGTGGGTCATGGGCCTGCGCAAGGACGGCGCGACGGCGTTGCCTTCGGGCCTTGCCCAGGCAGCGACCTGGAACCCCGACGTGCTGTATCGCGGCGGCGCCACGATCGGTTCCGAAGCCCGCGCCAAGGGCTTCAACGTCCTGCTTGCGGGCGGCGTCAACCTGATGCGCGATCCGCGCAACGGCCGCACGTTTGAATATCTCGCCGAAGACCCGCTGCTGTCGGGCGTTCTGGTCGGCGCGGCGATCCGCGGCGTGCAGTCCAACCACATCATTTCCACGATCAAGCACTTCGCGCTGAACGGCCAGGAAACCGGCCGCAAGTATGTCGACGTCAAGATCGGCGAACCCGCCGCACGCGAAAGCGATCTGCTGGCGTTCCAGATCGGCATTGAGCAGGGCCAGCCCGCTTCGGTGATGTGCGCCTACAACCGCGTCCACGGCAAGCAGGCGTGCGACAGCGACTGGCTGCTGAACAAGGTGCTCAAGCAGTCGTGGGGCTGGAAGGGCTTCGTCATGTCCGACTGGGGTGCGGTGCCTTCGGTCGAAGCCGCGCTCAACGGGCTGGACCAGCAGTCGGGCGAGCAGCTCGATCCGGCCGTGTTCTTCGGCGACAAGCTGAAGGACAAGGCCGCGTCGGACCCGGCCTATGCCGCGCGTCTCGACGACATGAACAAGCGCATCCTGACTGCCATCTATGCCGCCGGGATCGACAAGAACCCGGCCACGCCGGGCGGCGCAATCGACGTGCAGAAGGGCGCGCTCGTGGCCGAGGAAGCGGCGAAGCAGGGCATCGTCCTGCTTCGCAACAAGGGCAATGCCCTGCCGATGGCCAAGACCGCAAAGTCCATCGCCGTGATCGGCGGCTTTGCCGATACCGGCGTGCTGTCGGGCGCCGGCTCCAGCCAGGTCCACGGCGAGGGCGGCCCTGCCGCCACGCGCTCGCTCGGCGGTGACGGTCCGTTCGCCGCGCTCATGTCGCAGCAGTATCACCGCTCGGTTCCGCTCAAGGCAATCAAGGCGCTGGCGCCGAACGCCACCGTCACGTTCCGTGATGGCCGCTACATCACGGATGCGGTGGAAAAGGCCAGGCAGGCCGACGTGGCGATCGTGTTCGCCAATGAATGGCGCATGGAAGGGGCCGACCAGCCCGATCTTTCGCTGCCCGACGGGCAGGACGCGCTGATCGCGGCGGTGGCTGCGGCCAATCCCAACACCATCGTCGTGCTCCAGACGGGCGGCCCGGTGATGATGCCCTGGCTCGACAAGACCGCGGCTGTGATCGAAGCGTGGTATCCGGGCGCGCGGGGCGGCGAAGCCATCGCTTCGGTGCTGTTCGGCGATACCAACCCCGGCGGCCGCCTGCCGGTGACGTTCCCCGCAAGCCTCGACCAGCTGCCGCGTCCCAAGCTGGATGGCAGCGACTGGGTGGAGCCGAACTTCGCCGGCGATGCCGCGCCGGGCAAGGACCAGCTCCATGCCGATTATGACATCGAGGGATCGGACGTCGGCTACCGCTGGTTCGCGCGCAAGGGCCAGAAGGCGCTGTTCCCGTTCGGCTATGGCCTCAGCTACACCAGCTTCGCCAGCAGCGGGCTGAAGGTTGCCGGCCTGAAGGCGAGCTTCTCGGTCAGCAACACCGGCAAGGTTGCCGGCGACGATGTGGCGCAGGTCTACCTCGTCAGCCGCAATGGCGAGACGCGCCAGCGCCTCGTCGGCTTCCAGCGTGTCAGCCTTGCGGCCGGCGCTTCGCAGAAGGTGTCGGTCACGATCGACCCGCGCCTGCTCGCAGACTGGAAGGATGGCAGCTGGACCATGCCCGCCGGCGACTACGCCTTCGCGCTGGGCCGCAACGCCGAGGACCTGGGCCCGCAGGTCAAGGTGCGCATGGCGGCGAAGACCTGGAAGTAACCCGGGCGATCAGCTTGAAACAAGGCCGGCGGGGCAACCTGCCGGCCTTTTTCGTTTCCAGCGATGGTGGTCAAGGCCACGGATTTCCTGGCATCTCCGGGGCATACCCCGCGACCGGCGACTGAATGTGGACCGGACGACCACAATTGGCCGGATGACCGCCAAACACCTGGGATTTTGGGGGGTCTGGCCAGCCACTGGCGAACATCGGCGGGCCGGAAAATGGAGCGGGTGAAGGGAATCGAACCCTCGTATTCAGCTTGGGAAGCTGCTGCTCTACCATTGAGCTACACCCGCGAACCGGCTGGGAAAGGCGTACTTTCCTCAAAGGGCCGCGTAGGCGGTTGGCAGTCCAGCAAGGACCGCTCCGCAGACGCGCGGCGATTGCCATATCCGCGGCCCCTTGGTCAACATATGTTCGTCGCATTCCCTGTATTTGACCGGGCGTGGCTTGTGGCGCTCAGCGATGGCCTGCCGCGCGGCGCTCGGTGAAGTCCAGTTCCGCGCGGCGCGGGTCTTCGACGTGGCGGGTGCCGTCCGATGCGATCAGCTGCACGGTGGTGTCTTGGGCGGTCGCGGCCGGCCACGGCGTGTCTGCCGTATCGGGACGGCCCGTCCTGGCGAAATTCACCCAGGCGCGGTGCGCGGCGTCTGCCACGCGGGCATCGGCGGGCGAGGGCAGGGCATCGCGGCGCTCGTCCTCGGTATCGAACACATAGGGAATTTCGCTGGCATGGGGCGCGCCGCCCATTGCTGCGCCCGCCTGCGATCCGTTGTGCGCGAAGCGATAGAGCCATGCCGCTTGCCCGCGCCGTGCCAGGCCGCGCGCCACGGCGCGCGCGGGTTCGATGAACAGGACATCGGCGGTGGTCATGGTGCCCACCTGCATCCCGCTGGCGCTGCCGCCGGCATCGTAAAGCCGCCGCGCTTCGTCGGCATCCGGGCCGAAAGCGGCGAAGATGGCGGCCTTGTCGGTCACCATCGGGAAGCCATCGGCGGAATTGGCGCCGACCATGACCGGTACGCGCGCGTAAAGTCCCGCGGCGACGGCATCCACCGACTGGCCGAGGATCGTCCGGCCGTCGGTCATGGGACCGGAGTATCCGGGCTTGCTCATGGTCGACATCGAAAGGTCGCCGGTGATCTTGTCTGCCGGCAGCGCGCGCAGTTGCGCGGCATCAAGGCCGGGGGCGAAAGTCTCGCCTGCCTGCGCCGCGCGGGCGAGGTCGGGCATGGGCAGGATACGATCTCGGCCGCCCCCGGATTCGATGATCGCGCCTGAAAACAGGCCGCGCGCGAGCGGCGATTGCAGCAGCATATGCACCGAGACGCCGCCCGCGCTTTCCCCGAACACGGTCACGCGTGCCGGATCACCGCCAAACGCGGCGATGTTGGCCTTCACCCACTTCAGCGCGGCGATCTGGTCGAGGAAGCCGAAGTTCCCGCCCACGCCTTCGGCCGCGAGCGCGGGGTGCGCGAAGAAGCCGAAGCGGCCGAGCCGGTAGTTGAGGCTCACCAGCACCACGCCGTCGCGCGCGAAGTTGCGGCCATCATAGACGGCGGGCGAGGAGCCGCCATTGACGAAGCCGCCGCCGTGGATCCACACCATTACGGGCAAACCGGCCCCAGCCTTCGCATTCGCCGGCTTCCACACGTTGAGATAGAGGCAATCCTCCGAAGGGGTGGTGCGGATCGGCGCCGAATCCGGCGGGAAGGGCGCCTGCGCGCAATCTTGACCATATGCGGCGGCATCGCGCGGCGCGGTCCAGGGCGCGACCGGCTGCGGCGCGCGCCAGCGATTGTCCGCCACCGGCGGCGCGGCATAGGGAATGCCCTTGAAGGCGGCCACGCCGTTTGCAGTGATGCCGCGCACCGGGCCGGAGGCGGTCGGCACCGTTTGCGCCGCTGCCGGCATGGCCATGACGGCCAGTGTTGCGGCCATTCCCGCCAGAAGCCCGCTCCGCATCCCTCTTGCCATGCCTTGCTCTCCCAATTTTGTCAGCGCTGTCACGCTAATGCGGCTGGGCGCGCGCGGCTAGGCTGTAAAAGCCCATCCTGCTGAAATCGGGATGGAAACGCGGCGCGGCGACACTAGGCCGGTGCAAGGCCCAGCCACCGCGCGAGCGGGGCGATGCGTGACAGCACCAGCCGTTCGAGCAAGGCCACCACGACCAGCGAAATCGCCAGCATCGGCAGGAACACCGCCAGGGCCACCACAATCACCACCACGCCGCCGATCCGAGCGGGAACGGCGGGGATTGCGGGCGCGCCCAGCACGTCGTCGGGTTTGCGGCGGCGCCACATCACGAAGCCGCTGACCGCCAGAACGATCAGCATGATCGCGGTGGCGAGGCCGATCAGCTGGTTCGCAAGCCCGAACAGCGCGCCTTCATGCCAGGCGACGCCGTAGCCGACCAGCCGGTCGATCGGGTGCTTGTCGGCAAAGGTCTCTCGCGCGGTTTCGCGGCCCGTGCGCGCATCGAAGCGCAGCGTCACCGCGCGTGGGCGGTCCTGCGTGTCCGAGCGAACGGTCCAGTCCGTGCGGGGCGGCGCGCCGAAGGCCTGCGGTGCGCCGGGCGGCACCACGGCAACGGGGAAGGGTAGGTGGCGCGCCTTGGCCTCGGCCACGATTTCGCTGAACGAAGGACCGGCAGGGCCATGGTGCGCGTGCGGAGTGTGCGCCATCATCGCGGTCGATGCGCTGATGTCCGCGGCCATCATCGCCGCGTGGTCGTGTCCGGCGTGCTCGGCGTGCTCGTCCGGCGTGGCAGCGGGCGCCTTGCCGCCGATGGTCCATTCCTGCCGGCCTTTCACCAGCCCCAGTTCGCCGCGCACCGTCTTGAACGCCGACCCCCAGACATCGGCCCAGGGCAGCCCGGTCAGCAGCAGCACCAGCGCCAGTCCAGAGACCCAGAACCCGGTCACCGCGTGGAGATCACGCCAGAACACACGGTTCCCGCGTGACAGGCGCGGCCAGACGACCCCCGCCATCCCGGTGCCGCGCGGCCACCACAGGTATAGCCCGCTGGCGATCAGCACGATCGCCCAGCTTGCGGCCAGTTCGACCAGCCAGCTGCCCTTGCGGCCCAGCAGCAACTGGCCGTGAACATCGTGCGCGATCTGCGCGATGCGCGTCTCGCTGCCCAGCGAATCCAGCACGCGCCCTTGCGGCGAGACGAACACATCGCGCATCCCCATGCCGCTGGGCAGGCCCAGATGGACCAGTGCCGCATCGCCCTCGCGCGCGGGCAGGCGATAGGAATGGAGCCGCGCGCCGGGGAATGCGGCCAGCGCGGCGGCCACCTGCACTTCGGGAGAAACGCTGCCCCGGTCGGGCATTCCGGTGAAGGCGCGCTCCTCGAACGCGTCGATCTGCGGCTTGAACAGGTAGACCGCGCCCGTGGCCGCCAGAACCACGATCAGCGGGATCACGAGCAGGCCGGCATAGAAATGCCAGCGCCAGATCGTGCGGTAGAGCGAGGCTCTCTGCGTGCTTACGGTCACGGTCTGCACTCCTGCCGTCAGAACCGGGCGCGCACGCCGGCGTAAACCGCCTGCCGCTCGACCGGGTAGTAGATCGCCGATGCGGCGCTGGCCTGGATCACGGCGGCGATGTCGCCGATCGCTTTCTTGCCCGTCAGGTTGCGCACATCGAGGAACAGGTCCAGCCCATCGCGGACGCTCGCGCCCGCGCTCACCCCCAGCAGTGCGTAGCCAGGCGTGCGAACGGTGTTGCGATAATCGGCAAAGCCGCCCTGCGGCACCCATTCAAGGCTGGGCGCGACGTGCAGCGCCTCGCTGCCGAAGCGCACTTCGCTGCGCAGCACGTGGCGCGGCACCACCGGCAGGCGGTTGTCGCCATAGTGCGCGTCTGCGCGGAAGCGGAAGTCCGAATATTGCCACACCTGCCGCAGGCGCAGCCAGTCTACCGGCTCCCACGTCAGCCCGGCCTCGATCCCCTGGTGCAGGGTGCGACCGGCGTTGAACGTGCTCGCCGGGATAGACGCATCGATGGTGTATTGCAGCATCTCGCCCTTCAGCGTGGCGCGATAGGCGGTCACGTCCCACTGCACCCGGCCAAGGTGGCCGCGCGTGCCGATCTCCGCCGTCCACGCACGCTGTTCGCGCACAGGCACGAACGCGGCCTGCTGAGCCAGTTCGACGAAGGTCGGGAATTCCACCGAGCGGTTGAAACTGGCGTAGACCTCGACTCCGGTCGCCGGCTGCCACAGCACGCCGATCTTGGGCGAGAACGCGTCGAACGATGCCCGTCCCTTGACCACGCTGGGCTGCACCCGGTCCTGCTCGCGCCAGCCATCGGCATAGATGCCGCCTGCGATCAGGCTGAGCCCGGCCAGCGGTGTCACGCGCACTTCGCCATAGGCATTGGCGGTGCGCGCCCGCTGCGTGGCGGAAAAGATCTGCGCGCCGCGATGGCCATCCTTGTTGACGAACTGCCGCGCCTTGATCGTGCCCCAGCGCACTTCGCCGCCGAGCGTGGCGGAGAGGATGCCATGGCTCCATTCGGCGCGCGCAAAGGCGCCCTTGTCCTCGCTCTTCTGGTCCACCACGACATAGATCGGGTGGAACAACTGCTTGCTGTTGTAGAACGCGCCCACGTCCAGCTTGGTGTCGCCAAGGTCGATCGAGGTGCGGTTCTGGAGCCGCAGCGAGGTGATGTCGCGCGCCTGATCGCCAAAGGTGTTGCCGGTCTCGGGCTTGGTCAGCGCCGTGGCCAGGTTCAGCGCGCCTGGCAGCTTCTGGTGGATGTCGTTGAAGCTGGCGTAGAACCGGGTGGAGACGGCGCCGGACAGCTTGAGGCCCACATTGCCGTGGAAGCGCACCGAATGGCGGCTGGCATGATCGCGGTCGCCGTCATGGCTATCGGCGGAAAGCGCGGCCCAGGCATTGGCGCGTTCGTCGCCGAAACCGCCGGAAACCAGCCCGCGCACCATGTTGAACGAGCCGCCGTCGATCCGCGCATAGACGCCCTTCGCGTGATCGCCGCTTGGCGTCACGCCGTTGATCGCGCCGCCCAGCGTGCCCGATCCGAAGCGCAGGGCATTGCCGCCGCGATAGACTTCGAGATGGTCGAAGAAGATCGGCTCCAGTTCCTGGAAATCGCCGTTGTCGTCCGACAGGTTGATCGGCACCCCGTCCTGAAGCAGCGTCAGCCCGCGCATATGGAAGCTGCGTGACAGGCCCGAGCCGCGGATGGAAATGCGCACTTCCTGCCCGAAGCGCGGCTGGGTGTAGACGCCGGGCGAGAAGGCCAGCGTGTCGCGCAGCGAAACGACCGTTCGGTCGGCGTAGTCCTCGTAGGAAACCACATCGGCGCCGCCGGGGGTCTTTGCGACCTGCTCCTCTGCGGCGGAGGTTGCGGCCGTGCCGACGACGATGATCGTCGCGCGGCCTTCGGCGTCATCGCCGGGCGCGGTCTGGGCAAGGGCGGCGATGGGATTTGCGGCGGCGGGCAGGGCGCAGGCGAGCGCCAGCGCGATACGGGAAATCTGCATGAAATTCGTGTCCTGTGCATCGATGGACCGGGCCGCGCGAAGCGCCCGGAAACGTCACGATCGGTGCGGCACCCGGCACGCGCGGACGGCGCGCGGGGTGTCGCTCAGGACAGGGCTGGCGGGCCGCAGGGCGGCGGCAGGACGCGGGATGCCCGCGCAAGGCGCGGCAGGACGATCGGGCCGAAGCCCAGCGCGACGATGAAGGCGAGCGCCAGCGCCAGCAGCACCGGATCCGCACCGGCAAGCGCAGCGAAGCCCAGACCGGCGAAGGCGCAGTTCTCATGCGCCTTGGTCGCGGTTTCCTTGGCACCGCCCTGCGGTACGGTCACCTGGCGGGGGCCGTGATCGCCGGTCGCGTCGGCGCAGATCAGGATGGTGAAGCTCTTGGTTGCGGTTTGGCCGGGCATGTAGCCCGCCGGGACCAGCGCCTTGATGGCAAGCGACAGCGCGACCAGCAGCATGGCCAGCGTGCGGTGACGCATCAGGATGTCGCGAACAGCCCCCATCGGAGCCGGCCCATAAGTCCGCGCGCGGCCCCTGTCACCCCCGCTTCTTGAGCAGGGCCATGCGCAGGCACGAACAGACCACCTCGCCGCGCTGGTTGGTCAGTTCGTGCCGGAAGGTGACGATGCCCGCATCGGGGCGCGATTTCGATGCGCGCAGTTCCACCACTTCGCTCGACGCGCGCATGGTGTCGCCGATGAACACGGGCGCGGGCATCACCAGCTTGTCATAGCCGAGGTTCGCCACCAGCGTGCCCAGCGTGGTGTCTCCCACCGAAAGCCCGACCATCAGCGCGAACGTGAAAGTGCCGTTGACGAGGATCTGGCCGAATTCGCTCGCCTTCGCCGCCTCGGCGTCGATGTGCAGCGGCTGGGGGTTGTGAGTCATGGTCGAGAACAGCAGGTTGTCGGTCTCGGTCACCGTGCGCCGGATTTCGTGTTCCAGCCGGTCGCCGACCTGCCACTCGTCGAAGAAACGCCCCGCCATCAGTCTTTCTCCACCCGCGCCAGCAGCGCCTCGACCTGCACTTGCGCCCCAGCCGCTACGGTCAGTTCGGCCACGGTGCCATCGAACGGCGCGGTCAGCGCGTGTTCCATCTTCATGGCTTCCAGCACCATGAGCTTCTGCCCCTTGGTGACGGCTTGCCCCGCCGCGACATCGACCGAAATGACGCGCCCCGGCATCGGCGCGCGGATGGCCCCGTCCGAAGCGATGCCGCCCGCGCCGCCTTCGGTGCGCTCCAGCCGGACCAGGAACCGTTCCCCGTTCTCGTCCAATGCCACCGCATCCTCGATGGGCCAGGCATCGGCCAGGGGCGTCGCGAGTTCGGCGGTGAAGGCGCGGCCGAACTGGTCGACCATGCGCACCTCGCGCCGGGGCGGTGCGCCCAGCCGCAGGCCGGACCGGCTGGTCCACGGCGTATCGCCAGGCGTTCCCGCCAGCCGCGCCGCAGCAAAGGACAGCGCCTCGGGCGAAGGTTCGGGCCGCGCGGTCAGGCTTTCGAGATTGCGCTCGATCAGCCCGGTATCGACCACGCCCGCCTCGAACGCGGCGTGACCCAGCAGCCGCCAGAGGAAGCCGCTGTTCGTGACCAGTGGCCCGACCACACCGTCCGCCAGCGTATCGCGCAGGCCCGCGATGGCGTGCGAGCGGGTATCGCGATAGACGATCAGCTTGGCGATCATCGGGTCATAGAACGGCGAGATCTGCGCGCCTTCGTCCACGCCGGTGTCGATCCGCGCCTGCTTGGGCGAGAAGCGGAACGTGTCGATGCGGCCGATGCTGGGCAGGAACCCACGCGTGGGATCCTCGGCATAGAGCCGCGCCTCGATCGCGTGGCCCGAGAGGTGGATGTCCTTCTGTCGCAGGGGCAGCGGCTCGCCGCTGGCGACACGGATCTGCCATTCGACGAGATCGACGCCGGTGACCATCTCGGTCACCGGGTGCTCCACCTGAAGCCGCGTGTTCATTTCCATGAACCAGACCCGGTCGGCGCGCAGCCCATCGGAGCCATCGGCGATGAACTCGATCGTGCCTGCGCCCTCGTAGTGCACGGCCTTGGCCGCGCGGACGGCGGCGGCGCACACGGCCTCGCGGGTGGCCTTGTCCATGCCCGGCGCGGGGGCTTCCTCGATCACCTTCTGGTGGCGGCGCTGGAGCGAGCAGTCGCGCTCGAACAGGTGGACCACCTCGCCGTGGGCGTCGCCAAAGACCTGCACTTCGATGTGACGGGGCGAGAGGATGTACTTCTCGATCAGTACGCGGTCGTCGCCGAAGCTGGACGCCGCCTCGCGCCGGCACGAGGCCAGCCCTTCGGCAAAGTCCTCGCTGCGGTCAACGCGGCGCATTCCCTTGCCGCCGCCGCCGGCCACGGCCTTGATCAGTACGGGATAGCCGATGGCGTCTGCCTCTGTTTGCAGTCGTTCGGGCGACTGGTCCTCGCCCAGATAGCCCGGCGTGACCGGCACGCCCGCCGCGATCATTCGCGCCTTGGCGGCGTCCTTCAGCCCCATGGCCCTGATCGAGGCCGGCTTGGGCCCTACCCACACGAGGCCGGCATCCAGCACGGACTGCGCGAAATCGGCGTTTTCGGAGAGGAAGCCATAGCCCGGGTGAATGGCCTGCGCGCCGGTCGCCAGCGCGGCGGCGATGATCCGCTCTCCCACGAGATAGCTTTCCCGTGCGGGCGCGGGGCCGATGTGGACGGCTTCGTCCGCCTGCCGCACGTGCATCGCGTGGGCGTCGGCGTCGGAATAGACCGCCACCGTGCGGATGCCGAGCCGGCGCGCGGTGCGGATGACGCGGCAGGCGATTTCGCCGCGATTGGCGATGAGCAGGGACTGGATCATTGTCACATCCGGAACACCCCGAAGCGGGGCGCCTCCTCGATCGGGGCTTCCAGGCAGGCCTCGAGCGCCAGCCCCACCACGTCGCGGGTCTGGACGGGATCGATCACCCCGTCGTCCCAGCCGCGCGCGGTGGCGTGGTAGGGATTGCCTTCGTCCTCGTATTTCTGGCGGATCGGCGCCTTGAACGCCTCGGCTTCTTCCGGCGTCCATCTGGCCGCGTCGCGGTGGACGGTGGCGAGCACGCTGGCCGCCTGTTCGCCGCCCATTACCGAAATGCGCGCGTTGGGCCAGGTGAACAGGAAGCGCGGGGAATAGGCGCGGCCGCACATTCCGTAATTGCCCGCGCCGAAGCTGCCGCCGATCAGCACGGTGATCTTGGGCACTTGCGCTGTGGCGACGGCGGTGACCAGCTTGGCGCCGTGCTTGGCGATGCCTTCCGCTTCATATTTGCCGCCGACCATGAAGCCGGAGATGTTCTGGAGGAACAGCAGCGGGATGCGGCGCTGGCACGCCAGTTCGATGAAATGCGCGCCCTTCTGCGCGCTTTCGGAAAAGAGCACGCCGTTGTTGGCGAGGATGGCCACCGGCATTCCCCAGATATGCGCGAAGCCGCAGACGAGGGTGGCGCCGTAGAGCGCCTTGAATTCGTGGAATTCGCTGCCGTCGACGATCCGCGCGATCACTTCGTGCACGTCATAGGGCGCGCGCACGTCGTCGGGGATGATACCGTAGAGGTCCTCGGCATCGTATTTCGGCGGCACCGGGGTTTTGCGCGCCACGCCTGCATTGCCCGCCGGGCCGATATGGCTGACGATGTCGCGCACCAGCGTCAGCGCGTGCTCATCGTTGTCGGCCAGATGATCGACCACGCCCGACTTGCGCGCGTGAAGATCGCCGCCGCCAAGGTCCTCGGCGCTGATTTCCTCGCCCGTCGCCGCTTTCACCAGCGGCGGACCGGCGAGGAAGATCGTGCCCTGTCCGCGCACGATCACGGTCTCGTCGCTCATCGCGGGAACATAGGCGCCGCCGGCGGTGCAACTGCCCATCACGCTGGCGATCTGCGGGATGCCGCGCGCGCTCATCTGCGCCTGGTTGAAGAAGAACCGGCCGAAGTGATCGCGGTCGGGGAATACCTCGGCCTGGTTGGGCAGGTTCGCGCCGCCGCTGTCGACCAGGTAGATGCACGGCAGCCGGTTTTCCTGCGCCACTTCCTGCGCGCGCAGGTGCTTCTTCACCGTCATCGGGAAATAGGTGCCGCCCTTCACCGTGGCGTCGTTGGCGAAGATCATGCACTGCCGGCCCGATACGCGGCCGATGCCGGTGATGATCCCGGCGCCGGGCACTTCATCGCCGTACATCCCGTTCGCGGCGAGTTGCCCCAATTCGAGGAAGGGCGAGCCGGGATCGAGCAGGCGCTCCACCCGATCGCGCGGCAGCAGCTTGCCGCGGGCAACATGGCGTTCGCGGCTGCGCGCATCGCCGCCCAGCGCGGCCTCTTCCACGCGGGCGCGCAAGTCCTGCGCCAGCGCGCGGTTGTGGCGGTTGCGCGCCTCCGCTTCCGGGCTGGACAGGTCGAGAGTGGTGGGCAGGACCGGCGCGCTCATCAATTGGCCCCGATCAGTTCGCGCCCGATCAGCATTCGGCGGATCTCGTTCGTTCCCGCGCCGATGTCGAGCAGCTTGGCATCGCGCAGAAAGCGTTCGACCGGCCAGTCCTTCGTATAGCCCGCGCCGCCCAGCGCCTGCACGGCTTCGCCCGCCACGCGGAAGGCGCTTTCGCTGGCAAGCAGGATCGCGCCTGCTGCGTCGAAACGCGTGGTCTGGCCCGCGTCGCACGCCCGCGCCACGGTGTAGACATAGGCCCGCGCCGATTGCAGCGCGACATACATGTCTGCCACCTTGGCCTGCATCAGTTGGAAGGTGCCGATCGGCTTGCCGAACTGGCGCCGCTCGCGCACGTAGGGGATCACGGTGTCGAGGCAGGCCTGCATGATGCCGATCTGCATTCCGGCCAGCACCACGCGTTCGTAATCCAGCCCGCTCATCAGCACGCCAACCCCGCCGTTGACCGGGCCCATCACGTTCTCGTCGGGCACGAAGCAGTCATCGAACACCAGTTCGGCGGTGGGCGAGCCGCGCAGGCCCATCTTGTCGATCTTCTGGCCGATGGAGAAGCCGGCGAAGCCCTTTTCGATCAGGAAGGCGGTGATGCCCCGGCTGCCCGCGTCGGGCACGGTGCGGGCATAGACCACCAGCGTATCGGCTTCCGACCCGTTGGTGATCCAGAACTTGGTGCCGTTGAGCCGCCAGCCGCCGTCCACCTTGTCGGCGCGCAGCTTCATCGAGACCACGTCCGATCCGGCGCCGGCTTCCGACATGGCCAGGCTGCCGACGTGTTCGCCGGAGATCAGCCCCGGCAGATACTTCGCCTTCTGCTCGTCATTGCCCCAGCGGCGGATCTGGTTGACGCACAAGTTGGAGTGCGCGCCATAGGACAGGCCGATCGAGCCGGATGCGCGGCTGACTTCCTCCACCGCGATCACATGGTCGAGATAGCCGAGGCCGAGACCGCCCCATTCCTCCTCCACGGTGATGCCGTGCAGGCCAAGCTCGCCCATCATCGGCCACAGTTCGCGCGCGAACCAGTCCTCGGCATCGATCTTCACCGCCAGCGGGGCGATCTTCTCGTCGGCGAAGCGGCCGGCAGCCGCGCGGATCATCAGGGCGCTTTCGGTCAGGCCGAAAGCGAGGTCGGGCGTCGCGCGCAAGGCATCCTCCATCTTGCCCGCAAGGGGCATCGTTTCCGGTCATGCTATCACAACGCCCAGCGATGGGAACTTGGCTGCAGTCCATGCAGTGTATAGAGAAACTCTATCATGGATCGCTTGTTGCTGCGCTATTTCCTCGCCGTGGTCGATACCGGCTCCTTCTCGCGGGCGGGCGACCTGACGCGCGTGTCGCAGCCGACCGTCTCCGCGGGGATTGCCCGGCTGGAGCGCGAGGTGGGCGCGCCGCTGTTCGTGCGCAGCAATCGCCGCGTGGAACTGACCGAGGCGGGCGCTCGGCTGGTCGAACCCGCGCGCCGGATCGAGGCGGCCTTTCTGGAAGCGCAGGCGGCGCTGGGCGAAAGCGATGCGGTGACGACGATCCGCATCGGCATCGCGGCCACGCTGGCGAGTGCGCTGGTCGAAGCCATCGTAACCGCGTGCCGCGCGCTGCCGGGGCTGCGCATCGAACTGGTCGAGCGCCGCGCCGGGGAACTTGCCGCCCTGCTCGATCGCGGGCGCGTGGATTGCACGCTGGGACCGGTGGAGCACGCCGGCGCGCGCCGCATGGTGCCGCTGTTCACCGAGCCTTACCTGCTGGCGATGGCGCAGGGGCACCGCCTCGCCGGGGAGGCGACGATTGCGGCCGAAGCGCTGGTCGATGAGCCGATGCTGGTGCGCCGCCAGTGCGAGGCGCTGCCGCTGGTCAGCCAGTTCTTCACCGCGCGCGGCGTGCGCCCGTTCATGGCCGCGCGTTCGATGAGCGAGGAGCGCGTCGCGGCTTATGTCCGCAGTGGGCTGGGCATTACCGTCCTGCCCGAAAGCCTTGGCGCGCCGGGCATCGCGCTGCGGCCACTGGCAGGGTTCGGCCTGGCGCGCACGGTCGGGTTGGTGGTGGAACCGGGCGACCACGGGCGGCTCGCGCGCACCGGCGTGGTCGAGGCGATCCGCGCGGTGGCGTCACCCTCCGGCTGACGCGGCGGCCTCGTCCAGAATCCACTGCCGGAACCGCGCGAAATCGGGATGGCGGCCTGCGCGCGGGGGATGGACCAGGCTGTAAGTGCGGGTCTGCGCCAGCGGCCGGTCCACCGGCACGACCAGCGTGCCCGCAGCCAGTTCCGGCTCGATCAGGAAGCGCGGCAGCAGCGCGGCGCCCGCGCCTGCCGCCGCCGCCTGGGCCAGCATCAGGAAGTGCGAGACGCGCGGCAGCGCCGGCCCTTCGGGCATCGCCAGCCCTTGCTGCGCGAACCAGCGCGGCCAGGCGTCTGTCATGGCCTCCTGCGCCAGCAGCGGCACGCGCGCGAAATCGGCGGCTTCGCGCACGGCCAGCCGCTGCGCCAGCGACGGGGCGATCACCGGGATGACCACTTCGGGGAACAGCGCATCATGCACCACATCGCCCGGCCAATCCGGCGGGCCGACGTGGATCGCCGCGTCGAAACGCTCGGCGGCGAAATCGAACAGGTCGGTGCGCGCGACGAGGTTGACCACCAGTTCGGGATGGCGCGCGGACAGCGCGGGCAGCCGCGGGGCGAGCCAGCGCATCCCGAAGCCGGGCAGGGTGGCGATGGTCACCGTGTGGTCCTGCGGCGCCATCAGGCGGCGCGTCGCCCCGCGGATCGCAGCAAGCGCGGGGGCGATTTCCGCGCGGTAGTCGCGCCCTTCGCGGTTGAGCGCCACCCGCCGGCCGTGCCGCTCGAACAGCGGCGTGCCGAGCCAGTCTTCCAGATGCGCGATCTGGCGGCTCACCCCGCTCTGGGTCAGCCCGAGCGCAGCGGCGGCGCGGCTGAACGTGCCTTCGCGCGCGGCCGCCTCGAAGCAGCGCAGCATCGACAGCGGCGGCAGCAGGCGCGGGTCGTCATCGTTCATGATCATTGGTCATGTATAGCGGCCAAGATTACGCTTAGGAACAGCGGTTCATCATTGTAGACTCTCGGCAGGATTTCCTTCCGACAGGTGCGCCATATGACCATTCTTTCCTCCACCTGCCCCGCCACCGGCACCGTCCTCTGGCAGGGAGAAGCCGCCGATGCTGCCGCTGTCGCTGCAACGGTGGCGCGTGCGCGCGCGGCGCTGGCCGGCTGGTCGCGCACCCCGCTGGAGGACCGCATTGCGGTGGCGCGTGCCTATGCCGAGCGGCTCAAGGCGGCGGGCGAGGACATGGCGCGCACGATCGCGCAGGAAACCGGCAAGCCGCTGTGGGAAACGCGGCAGGAAGTGGGATCGATGGTCGGCAAGGTCGAGCTTTCGATCCGCGCGCAGGCCGAGCGCGCCGGCACCCGCACCGATCCCTCGCCTTTCGGCAGCGCGGTGCTGCGTCACAAGCCGCACGGGGTGATGGCGGTGCTGGGGCCTTACAATTTCCCCGGCCACCTGCCCAACGGCCATATCGTGCCGGCGCTGCTCGCGGGCAACACCGTGGTGTTCAAGCCTTCCGAAGAAACCCCGATGACGGGCGAGGCGATGGTCCGCCTGTGGCACGAGGCCGGCCTTCCGGCGCACGTGCTGCAAGTGGTGCAGGGCGCGCGCGAGACGGGGGCGGCGCTGGTCGATGCGGACATCGACGGGCTGCTGTTTACCGGCAGCGCCACAACCGGCGCGTTCCTGCGCCGCGCGCTGGTGGACCGGCCGCACGTGATCCTTGCGCTCGAACTGGGCGGCAACAACCCGCTGATCGCGTGGGACGGCGAGCCAGAAGCGGTCGCCGGGATTATCGCCGCATCGGCCTATGCCACCACCGGGCAGCGCTGTTCCTGTGCGCGTCGGCTGATCGTTCCCGCTGGACCCGACGGCGACCGGATGATCGAGGCTGTCGCTGCGCTGGCGGACCGGATGACCATCGGCGCGTGGGATGCAGATCCGCAGCCCACGCTCGGCTCGCTGATCTCCGCGCGGGCCGCCGCCAATGCCCATGCGGCATATCAGGCGCTCGTTGCCGGAGGGGGCAGGGTGATCCGCCCGCTGACCGGCGTCGAGGGGCGCAGCGAGGCGTTCGTCACCCCGGCGGTGGTCGATGTGACCGGGCTGACCGTGTCCGACACAGAGATCTTCGCACCCGTGCTGCAGGTCCGCCGCGCGGGAAGCTGGGACGAGGCGATGGCGCTCGCCAATGCCACCGCGTTCGGCCTGTCCGCCGGGTTGTTGTCCGAAGATCCTGCCCGGTGGGAGGATTTCGTGCTGCGGTCGCGCGCGGGCGTGGTCAACTGGAACCGCCCGACCACCGGCGCGAGCGGTGCGATGCCGTTCGGCGGGCTGGGGTCTTCGGGCAACCACCGCCCCAGCGCCTATTACGCGGCGGATTACTGCGCCTATCCGGTCGCTTCGTTCGAAAGCCCCGCGTTGGCCGACCTGACCGGCGATCTGGTGGGACTGGAGCCGGCGCGATGAGCATGGTCGAAGTCAATTTCGACGGGCTGATCGGACCCTCGCACAATTACGCCGGCCTTTCCTTCGGCAACATCGCGTCGGCGCGCAATGCGGGCGCGGTCTCCGCTCCGCGCGCTGCTGCCTTGCAGGGGCTGGCCAAGATGCGCCGGATGATGGCGCTGGGCCTGCCGCAAGGGTTCCTGCTGCCGCACGACCGCCCCAACGCGGACTGGCTGCGCACGCTGGGTTTTTCGGGCAGCGACGACGCAGTGTGCGAAGCTGCGTGGCGCGAGGACCCGGCGCTGCTGCGCAACGCCATGTCGGCCTCGGCGATGTGGACGGCCAATGCCGGCACCGTCAGCCCTGCGCCGGATTGCGCGGACGGGCGCTGCCATGTCTCGGTCGCCAACCTGTCCACCATGCTGCACCGCTCCATCGAGGCGCCGCAGACGCTGAGGCAGCTGCAACTGGCCTTTGGGGATCCGCGCCACTTCGCAGTGCACGGCGCGGTGCCTTCGGGGCTGGGCGACGAAGGCGCCGCGAACTTCATGCGCCTCGCGCCCCAGCACGGCGCGCCGGGCCTTGAAGTGCTGGTCTATGGCGAGCAGGGCCGCGCCGATTTTCCCGCGCGCCAGCATAAGGCCGCCAGCGCCGCCGTCGCGCGCCGCCATGGTCTCGATCCCGCGCGCACGCTGCTGGTTCGCCAGAGCGATGCCGCGATTGCTGCGGGCGCGTTCCACAACGACGTGGTCGCAGTCGCCAACGAAAACGTGCTGTTCGCCCATGAACAGGCGTTCGAGGACCGCGAGGGCACTTACGCGGCGATCCGCGCCGCGCTGCCGCAGGCGGTGATCGTGGAGGCGCCGAAGGCGCGCATCAGCCTTGATGCGGCGGTGCGGTCCTACCTGTTCAATTCGCAGCTCGTCACCTTGCCCGAAGGCGGCATGGCGCTGGTCGTGCCGTCCGAAGTGCGCGATGTGCCGGAGGTCTGGGGCTGGCTGGAGGAACTGGCGGCAGGCAACGGCCCGATCCGCCGGCTGGAAGTGGTCGAAGTGCGCGAATCGATGCGCAACGGCGGCGGTCCGGCGTGCCTGCGGCTGCGTGTGGCGGTGAGCGCGGAGGCGCTGGCCGCGATCGACCCGCGCTTCCTGCTGGACGAGGACAAGGCGAACCGCATCGCTGCCGTGATCGTGCGCGAATGGCCCGAAGCCATCGCTCCCGAGGATCTGGGCAACCCTGCGCTGTGGCGCCAATGCCGTGCCGCGCGCGCTTCGTTGCTCGCGGAGCTGGGCTTCGCGGAGGGCGAACTCTAGGCGCCGCATCCCCTTGCGCTGCCTGCGCTTGTGCTATGACTGCGGCCAAGCAACGACGAGCGGAGGATGCCGGTGCAGCACATTCTGGCGATCGACCAGGGGACCACGTCCACGCGCAGCATCGTATTTGACGCAGAGGCGCGCGCCGTGGCGACCGCGCAGCGCGAGTTCGCCCAGCACTATCCGCAGGCCGGCTGGGTGGAGCACGATCCCGAGGACATCTGGCGCGATTGCCTGGCCACCGCGCGCGAAGCCATCGCGCAGAGCGGCGTTGCATTGTCGTCCATCGCGGGCATCGGCATCGCCAACCAGCGCGAGACGGTGGTGATCTGGGATCGTGCCAGCGGCGAGGCGATCCACCGCGCCATCGTCTGGCAGGACCGCCGCACCGCCGATGTTTGCGCCGCGCTCAAGGCCGAGGGCGCCGAGGCCGAAGTGACGGCGAAGACCGGGCTGCTGCTCGATCCCTATTTCAGCGCCACGAAAGCGGCGTGGATGCTCGACGCGGTGCCGGGTGCGCGGGCGCGGGCCGAGCGCGGCGAACTGGCCTTCGGCACGATCGACACGTTCCTGCTGTGGCGGCTGACCGGAGGCGCGGTCCACGCCACCGACGTCACCAACGCGGGGCGCACCTTGCTGTATGACATTCGCGCGCAGGCGTGGGACGAGGATCTTTGCCGCCTGCTGCGCGTGCCCATGGCGATCCTGCCCGAAGTGCGGGACAATGCCTGCCTGTTCGGCACCACCGTGCCCGACCTGCTGGGCGCGGCGCTGCCGGTGGCGGGCATGGCGGGCGACCAGCAGGCGGCGCTGTTCGGGCAGGCCTGTTTCGAGCGCGGCATGGCCAAGTCGACCTATGGCACGGGCTGTTTCATGCTGCTCAACACCGGCACGGAAGCGCCCCGCTCGGCCAATCGGCTGCTGACGACGCCCGCCTACCGGCTCGATGGACAGATGACCTATGCGCTCGAAGGCTCGATCTTCGTTGCCGGTGCGGCGGTGAAATGGCTGCGCGACGGGCTGGGCATCATCGCCCACGCCAGCGAGACGCACGGCCTGGCAACGCAAGTGGAGGACAGCCACGGCGTGGTGATGGTTCCGGCCTTCGTCGGCCTTGGCGCGCCCTATTGGGATCCGGACGCCAAGGGCGCGATCTACGGTCTCACGCTCGGCGCGACGGGCGCGCATCTTGCGCGTGCGGCGCTGGAATCGGTGGGCTTCCAGACCATGGACCTGCTCGATGCCATGGCGCGCGACAGCGGCGCGGTGCCGGCAGCGATCCGCATCGATGGCGGGATGGCGGCGAACGACTGGCTCTGCCAGTTCCTTGCCGACATGCTGCGTGTGCCGGTGGACAAGCCCACCAATCTCGAAACCACCGCACTGGGCGCTGCTTTCCACGCCGGGTTGGCCACCGGCGTATGGTCCGGGCTGCCCGCGCTCGAGCGCACATGGGCCGGTGCCGCGCGCTTCACGCCCGCGATGCCGCAGGACCGCCGCGATGCGCTGGCGGCCCTGTGGCGCGATGCCATCGTGCGAACGCTCAGCCATAAGCGATAATCGGTTGCAAAGGGCTACTTGGGGTTGACCGCATGTACGGGCGGCGGGCACACCCTCGACACCTTGCTCAACAGGGAGAGGATTTCTCGATGTTCAGTCACGTCATGGTGGGCAGCAATGACATTGCCCGCTCGAAGCAGTTTTATGACGCCACCTTCGCCGCGTTCGGCGGCAAGCCGGCGATCCAGGACGACAAGGGTCGCCTGATTTATCAGCACAACGGCGGCATGTTCCTCGTCACTCCGCCGATCAACGGCGAGCCGGCCTGCGGTGCCAATGGCGGCACGATCGGTTTCTCCATGACCCCGGAACAGGCCGACGCCTGGCACGCCGCCGGTGTCGCCAATGGCGGCGTCGCTTGCGAAGATCCGCCGGGACCGCGTGCGGGCAGCCCGTTCTACCTCGCCTATCTGCGCGATCCGGACGGCAACAAGCTCTGCGCGCTGCACGTCATCGGTTCGTGAATTGAAAAGGGCGCGCCGGTCATCCCGGCGCGCCCTTTTTTCAGGTCGCTAGCGAGCTGGGCCGCCAGAGGTCAGCGAACTTCCTTCGCCACCGCGTCAAGGATGCCGTTGACGAACTTGGCCTCGCGCGCATCGAAGAAGGCGTGCGCCACGTCGAGATATTCGCTGATCACCGTGCCAACGCCAATATCCTTGCGCGCCAGCAATTCGTAGGTGCCCGCGCGCAGGATCTGCAGCATCGTCTTGTCCAGCCGGGCAAGGCTCCAGCCTTCGGCAAGGCGGTTGGTCAGCAGCGTATCGATTTCCTCGCCGCGGGAATGCGTGCCCTTCACCACATCGTCGAAGAACGCGACGTCGGCCTCGGCATATTCGACATCCTCGATCTCGGCGCCGAGCCGGTGCATGTGGAACTCATCGAGCAGCAGGTGCAGCTCGGTTGCTTCCATTTCCAGCTGGTAGAGCGCCTGTACGGCAGCGAGGCGGGCGGCGGAGCGGGCGCGGCCCTGTGCGCGGTTGCTGGTCACAGCCCCAGCCTCAGTTCGATGGAGCGGGCGTGCGCGGCAAGGCCTTCGGCCTCCGCAAGGGCGACGGCAGCGGGGCCGACGGCCAGGATCGAGGCATCGCTCACGGCGATGAAGCTGGTGCGTTTCATGAAATCCAGAACGGAAAGGCCCGAGGAAAAGCGCGCGCGGCGCCCCGTGGGCAGGACATGGTTGGGGCCGGCGACGTAATCGCCGATCGCCTCGGGCGTCATCCGGCCGAGGAAGACCGAGCCGGCATGGCGGATCTGGGCGAACAGCCGCTCGGGATCGTCGGTCGCGATCTCGACGTGTTCGGCGGCAAGCGCATTGGCGAGAGCGGGGGCTTCGTCGAGCGAATCGACCACGATGATCGTGCCGTGCGCTTCCCAGCTGGCCTTGGCGACCTTGGCCGTGGGCAGCAACGCGATCTCGACGCCCACCGTGTCGGCCACCTGGTCGGCAAAACCGGCGTCGTCGGTGATGAGGATCGACTGTGCCGCCGGATCGTGTTCCGCCTGGCTGAGCAGGTCCGCGGCGATCCACTGGGGATCGTTCTTCGCGTCGGCGATGACGAGGATTTCGGACGGGCCGGCCACCATGTCGATCCCGACCACGCCGTAAAGCTGGCGCTTGGCCTCGGCCACCCAGGCGTTGCCGGGGCCGGTGATCACATCGACCGGCGCGATGCGATCGGTGCCATGGGCAAGCGCGGCGATGGCCTGCGCCCCGCCGACGCGCCAGATCTCGTCCACCCCGGCAAGGTGTGCGGCGGCGAGCACCAGCGGATTGACCACGCCCTTCGGCGTGGGGGTGACGACGACCAGCCGCCCGACGCCCGCCACCTTGGCGGGAATCGCGTTCATCAGCAGCGACGAGGGATAGGCCGCGCGGCCGCCCGGCACGTACAGCCCGGCACCGTCGACCGCGGTCCACTTCGCGCCCAGCCGGATGCCGGCGGCATCGGTGTAGTCGCGGTCCTCGGGCAATTGCGCCTGATGGTAATCACGGATCCGCTGCGCGGCGAGTTCGAGCGCTGCACGCAGCTCCGGCGGAAGGTCGTCGAACGCCTGCCGGCAGGCCTCTGCCGAAATGCGCCATTCGTCGTCCGCAGGCAGGTGGTGATCGAAGCGCTCGGTATATTCCGCCAGCGCTTCGTCGCCGCGCAGGCGCACGTCCTCGATGATCGTCTGCACGTCGCGGGCGACGTTGTCGTCGCTCTCGCGGCGGTCCTTGACCAACCGGGCAAAGGCGGCGGCGAAGCCGGGATCGCGTGACGCCAGCCGCAGCATCAGGCGGCGGCCTTCCGCTTGGCGACCAGTTCGCGGAACGCGTCGATCAGGGCGCCCAGCCGCGCGCTGTCGGTCTTCAGCGCGGCGCGGTTGACGATCAGGCGTGCCGAGACCGGCATGATCCGGCTCGTTTCGACCAGCCCGTTGTCCTTCAGCGTCTTGCCGGTGGAGACAAGGTCGACGATGCGGCTTGCGAGGCCGAGCGAAGGCGCCAGTTCCATTGCGCCGTTCAGCTTCACCACTTCGGCCTGCACGCCCAGCTTCTCGAAGTGGCGGCGGGTGAGGTTGGGATACTTGGTGGCGACGCGCGCATGGCTTTCGCGGGCGTTGGCGCCGCTTTCGACCGCGCCCACCGGCTCTGCCACCGACAGGCGGCAGTGCCCGATGTCGAGATCGACCGGGGCGTAGAGGTCCGCATAATCGAACTCGTCGATCACGTCGGACCCGACGATCCCGACCTGCGCCGCTCCGTGGGCGACGAACGTCGCCACGTCGAAGGCGCGGACGCGAATGATCTTCACGTCGGGCCGGCTGGTCGCGAACGACAGCGCGCGCGAAGCCTTGTTGAAGAAGTCTGCATCGGGCACCACACCTGCCTGTTCAAGCAGGGGCAGCGCCTCGTCGAGGATGCGGCCCTTGGGCAGGGCGAAGACGATCTGGGAAGCGGCGGACATAACCGTGCGCCCCTATGGCAAAGGGCCGGAAAGGGCAACCTCATGCAACCGATCATGGAGATTGGCTCGGTCGCACAGGCCATCGCGTGGCAGGCCGATCATGCTGCCAACAATGGCGCGCCGTGCACTGGCCGCATTGTGCGCGCCCAGCTTGGCTTGCTGGACGGTGCGACCGAAGTCGGGCGGCGGCTGGCCGCGTGGCCCGGCCGCGCGCTGGAGGATGCCCTGCCGCTGCGGCTGGCCGGGGGGCACCACTTCCTGGTCCTGAACGGCACCGAACCGCGCCTTGGCGCGGTCTACCGGGGCGAAGTAACCGATCAGGCCGAGGTCGATGCGCTTGTTCTGGCCATCACGCGCGATCACGATGCCGCGCTGCTGCCCTGGCTGGACGGCCCGCCGCAGACAAACGAGGCGGGGCGCTCTGCCTCGATCATGGCGGCGCTGTTGTGGCTGTCCGAACGGTTCGGTCCGCGCTTCGAAATGAACGAGCTTGGCGCCAGCGCCGGGGTCAACACGATGATGGACCGGTTCCATTTCGACCTTGGCGGCACCACTGCCGGCCCCGCCGATTCGCCCATGCAGATCCGGCCCGAATGGAAAGGCCCGCCCCCGCCGCAGGTGCCGGTCCAGATCGTTGCCACCGAAGGTTGCGACAAGGCGCCGGTCGATCTTTCCGACCCCGATCAGGCATTGCGGCTGAAGGCCTATGTGTGGGCCGAAGTGACCGAGCGCATCGGCCGGATCGATGCCGCCATCGCGCTCGCCGCGCGCCAGCCGCCGCGCGTGACGAAGATGGATGCCGCCGACTGGGTGGAGCGCCGGCTGGCCGCGCCGCAGCCGGACGATACCACCCGCGTGCTCTACCATTCGATCGTCTGGCAATACCTGCCCCCCGAAACCCGCGCCCGGATCGAGGCGGCCATGGCACGGGCCGGCGCGCGCGCCGATGCGCGCCGCCGGCTGGCGTGGATCACGCTGGAAACCAACCGCCAGACCTTCCGCCACGAACTGCGTGTTCGCCACTGGCCGGGCGGCGAAGAAGGCGAACTTCTCGGCACCGCCCATGCCCACGGCGCGTGGGTGGAATGGTTCGGCGGCTAGCCTCTCAGCCGCCGGTTCGCGCCAGGAACGCGTCCATCGCGGCGTTGAAGCGGTCCGCCGCTTCCCACGTGACGAAGTGCCCGCAATCGTGGACGCGCTCGATGGTCAGGTCGGGGATGTTTTCGGCCAGCCCGTCGAGATTGGCGGGCGAGAGCGCGGCATCGTCCATTGCCCAGATCACCAGCGTAGGGATGTCCAGCACGGGCACGTTCAGCGGCTTGTAATCCGCCGGCAGCGCCAGCGGGGCGTCCATCGGCGGCACGAACACCGGGCTGGCGCGGTACCAGTTGACCATGGCGATGGCGGTTTCGGGATCGGCCCAGTCGGCTTCGAGCGCGGCGCGCTCCTCCGGCTCCATGGTATCGGCGAAGATCGACTTCATCGACTGGCCCAGCAGGGGAGCAAGCCCGCCCTTGCGCAGCAGGTCATCGTTGAGCGAGGCGCGGAAATCGCGGAAATACTGGCTTGCCTCGCGCTGGGCGCGGTCGGTCCAGACCAGTTTGGGGAACACGCCCGGATGCGGCGCATTGGCCACGACGGCGCGGGTGACGCGCGTTTTCTGGCCCGTCAGCGCCACGCCCCAGGCGATCGCGCCGCCCCAATCGTGGCCGACCACGGTGAACGTCTCCACCCCCAGCGCATCGGCCAGCCGGAACACGTCGCCGATCATGTTGTTCGCGGCGTAGCTTTCCACCCCGGCGGGCTTGGCCGAACGGCCATAACCGCGCTGATCGGGCGCGATGCAGCGATAACGGTCCGAAAAATGCGCGATCTGGTGCCGCCAGGTGCGGTGCGATTCGGGAAAACCGTGGAGGAAGATCAGCACCGGCGCATCGCGCGGGCCGGTGTCCACCACCGCCAGTTCGATGCCGTTGGCCAGCGTGACCATGCGCTGTTCCATGGTCATGCGCCTTCCTTCATCTTCTGGGCATACCCCGCCTCGAACAGCTCCGCCATGCGGTCCATCAGCGCTTCGGGCGTGCGGCGCAGTTCGCCGATTTCCTTCTCGAAGCCCACGGCCGCGATGATCTCGCGCTCGTCGCGGGCAATGGCATCCAGGATCTCGCGCGCGATGGCCTCGGGTTCCAGCCCGTTGTCGATCGCCTTGTCGCTGATGCCGCGCGCGGACCCGTCGGAAGTCAACGCATTGCGCGAGACGTTGGTGCGGACGGAGCCGGGGCAGATGGTGTGGACGTGCAGGCCCAGCCCGGTCACTTCCACGCGCAGCGCGTCGGCATAGCCGATCAGGCCGAACTTGGCCGCGCTGTAGCCGGTGCGCATGGGCGAGCCGACCTTGCCCGCGATGCTGGAAACGAAACCGAGCCGTCCTTGTCCGCGTGCCGCCATGTGCGGCAGCACCGCCTGAGTCAGCGCGATGGGCGCGAGCAGGTCCACCGCCACGATCCGCTCATAGACCGGAAAGGCGGTTTCCAGCGCGACCGAACGCTGCGAGATGCCGGCGTTGTTGACGAGCAGGTCGATCCCGCCCGAGCGCTCGGCCGCCCAGGCCCAGGCCGTTTCCGCCGCCTGTGCGGCGGCGGCGTAGTCGGTCGCCTCGAACGGCAGCACCAGCGCGCCGGGGCAATCCGCCGCCACTTCGGCAAGCGCTGCCGCATTGCGGCCCGAGACGATCACGTGCGCCCCGTCTTTCGCCAGCACGCGCGCCATGGCGGCGCCCAGTCCGGAGGATGCCCCGGTGATCCAGGCGGTCTGTCCCGCGAATGTCATGTCGTTTCCTCTCCCGTATGTTGTTTTTATTTGGGCCGTCAGGGGTAACTGACTGTTGTCGCGATGCGCGGCAGCGGGATGAATTCCTCGCTGTCTCCCGGCACTTTCGGAAAGCGGCCCTGTTCCCAGTCGGCCTTGGCCTGATTGATCCGCTCGCGGCTGGAACTGACGAAGTTCCACCAGACGTGGCGCGGCGTTGTGAAAGCCTCGCCGCCCAGCAGCATGACCCGGCCGCCCGTTGCCGAGGTCAGTCGCATCGCCGCGCCCGGCGCCAGCACGGTCAGCGTGAACAGCTCCAGCGGCGTGCCATCCACGCTCGCCTCGCCGCCCACCAGCATCACCGCGCGCTCGTCCGCTTCGGCGTCGATGGGGATCGCGCCGCCGGGGGCGAGCAGGATCTCGGCATAGATCGTTTCGGCGTGCTGCGTGGTGGGCGCGGTTGCGCCCCACAGCGTGCCCATGATCACGCGGGCGCTGGCGCAACCGTCCTCCACCAGCGGCAGGTCGCTGCGGCTCTCGAACGCGGGATCGATCTCCTCGCGCCCATCGGGCAGCGCGAGCCAGGTCTGCATTCCGTAGAGGGTCTGCGTGGTCAGCCGCGCTTCGCCGGGGCTGCGCTCGGAATGGACGATGCCGCGCCCGGCGGTCATCAGGTTGACCTGCCCGGGCCGGATCGTGGCGAACGAGCCGAGGCTGTCGCGGTGATCTATCGCGCCTTCGAACAGCCAGGTCACCGTGGCCAGGTTGATGTGCGGATGGGGCCGCACGTCCATCGCGCTGCCGGGCGGCAGGTGCGCGGGGCCGAACTGGTCGACGAAGATGAAGGGGCCGACCATCGTCCGTGTCCGCGCGGGGATCGCGCGGCGGACCTGGAATGCGCCGATGTCGTGCGTGACCGGGCGGACGAGCTGGAGGAAGGGATCACTCACCGGGGGCACTCGCGCGGATCGCCAGCGCGTGGACGCGCTGGCCCGGAAGATCGCCCAGCGCGGCGTTGACGAGGCGCTGGCGCTGGAGGCGCGAAACCCCCGCAAAGGCCGGGCTTTCGATCTCCACGGTGAAGTGCGATTCGCCGGAGCCATCGTGTCCGGCATGGCCGTGATGGCTTTCGCTGTCGTTGATCACGGCCAGCCGCGAAGGGGCGAAGGCCGCTTCCAGCTTCCGTTCGATTTCAAGGGCGATCGGTCCCTTCATGGGCTTTCCTTCCTGCTGAAGAGGCACCATGTGCAATCGGGTGAAGCAACACAAGTTCCATGGCCGCGTCCAAGATACCGGGCGCCTCTGCAACGCGCCCGGCTGCGACCTGCCGGGCGAATTCCGCGCACCCGGCGTCCGCGCCTCCGGCTTTGACGGGCCGGGCGACTACCGCTGGTTCTGCCTTGAGCACGTGCGCCAGTTCAATTCGGGATACGATTTCTTCGCTGGCATGACGCCCGAAGAAATCATGGCCGCGCAGTCTCCCATCGCCGGGTGGGACACGCAGACGCGTGCGTTCCGGCCCGATGCCGGGGTGGATCAGGCGCCGCGCTGGAACGATTTCGCCGATCCGCTGGAAGCCCTGGCCAACCGCGCCCGTGCCCGCCGCGAGGACGCGATGCACCGTCAGGAAGCAGCGCGGCGCGGGCTGGGGCCGATCGACCGCCGCTCGTACGAAGTGCTGGGGCTGGGCTTCGATGCCGACCGCAAGGCGCTGCGCAGCCGCTATTCGGAACTCGTGCGACGTTATCACCCCGATCGCAACGGCGGCGACCGCACCCATGAGGCACAACTGCAGGAGGTGGTCGAAGCCTATAATCACCTGCGCGCCCTTTCCGCCTTTGCCTGAACTTGCTTGCCCTGATTAATCGATCGGTTAACAAGAGCGCAAGTCAGGGAGAAAAAAGGCGATGAACGAAAGCGCGACTTATGCCGAGATCGTGACCGGCCGGCGCAGCATCCGGGGCTTCAAGCCGGACCCGGTCCCGCGTGCGGTCATCGAGGAGGTGCTCGCGCTCGCGATCCGCGCGCCGTCCTCGCACAACACGCAGCCGTGGAACTTCACGGTGGTGGCGGGCGAGCCGCTCGACCGCATCCGCGCCGAGAACACGCGCCGCAATCTGGAAGGCGTGCCGGATTCGCGCGAGTTCCGCACAGGCGGCGCGATCGGTCCGCAGCACCGCGAGCGCCAGATCGACGTGGCCAAGCAGCTGTTCGGCGTGATGGGCATCGCCCGCGAGGACAAGGACGGGCGGCTCGACTGGGTGCTGCGCGGCTTTCGCCAGTTCGATGCGCCGGTCTCGGTGGTGGTGACTTTCGACAAGGTGCTCGAAGGCAGCGACATCGCCCCGTTCGATTGCGGCGCGGTGACCAACGCGCTGGTCAATGCGGCGTGGTCGAAGGGGCTGGGCTGCGTCATCAACAGCCAGGGCATCATGCAATCCCCGGCGGTGCGCGAGCACGCGGGCATTCCCGACGATCAGGTGATCATGATCTGCATCGCGATGGGCTGGCCGGACGAAAGCTTCCCCGCCAACACGGTCGTCTCGCACCGCAAGACGGTGGCTGAGGCAGCGCGATTCGTCGGCTTCGACTGAGCGCCGGCGGCTCCCGGTCCCCAGCTCTGGGCCGTCAGCTCTCGGCCGTCACCCCTCCGCCATCCACGCGGCGAAGGCATCCTTCCAGTCGGGGTGCCAGCGTGACAGGGCGGGGCGGCCCTCGGTGATGTCGTGCGCGTTCCACAGCACGCGGCGGCGGTCGGTTTCCCAGGTCGTCTCATTGTCGAGGCACCAGAGGTAGAATGCCTGCCGTCCGATGCCGTCCAGCATCGTCTCCACCACCTGCTCGGGCGTCCATGCCGATGCAGGCTTTTCCGCGACATGACGGCGGGTCATGCCGGTGAACGTGAAGCCGGGGACCAGCAGGTGCGCGGTGACGCGGGTGCCGGTCTTTTCGCGCAGGGTGTGCGCCAGCCCTTCGGTCAGCGATTTCACCGCCGACTTGGACACGTTGTAGGCGGTGTTGCCGGGCGGCTGGGTGATGCCCTGCTTCGACCCGGTGTTGACGACAAGGCCCGGTGCATCGCCCTCGGCTATCGCCGGGACGAAGGCCTGCACGCCGTGGACCACGCCCATCAGGTTGATGTCCAGCAGGCGGTCCCACGCATCGAAGTTGGACAGCGCATCGCCGCCATTGCCGATCGCGGCATTGTTCATCACCACGGCCGCCGGGCCGCTGCGCGCCATCAGGCTTTCGGCCAGCGCGGACATCGCGGCGCGGTCTGCGACGTCGACATCGTGGACGGCCTGCGCCCCGAATTCGGCGCGGGCGCTATCCAGCGCGGCGGGATCACGGTCGATGATGGCAAGCTCCATGCCGAAGCCCGCGAAAGCGCGCGCGGCGGCCAGGCCGATGCCGTTTCCGCCGCCCGTGACGACGGCCAGCCGGCCGGGGGTGATCGCGGGGTGGGGGGCGTTCATGGTGCTGCCTTTCTCACGAAGCGATCCGCCGGACCGTCTGGCTAGAGGAATACCTCGCCTCAGCCGATGGCCGCAAGGTCCGGTTCCACCCAGCCGCGCCGGGCTTCGATGCTGAACAGACGTTCGCGAGTGTAGAAGCACAGCGGCCAGTCGCGTGGGGCAATCGGGCTGGCGAGCAGCGCGTTGACCGCATCGACCAGCGGCAGGTCGGCGGGCAGCGTTTCGGCAAAGGCGCGCACACCGCGCGCGTAAAGCTGGGTCAGCGTCTCGTGGTAGCCCGCGCTGTCGGTATTTTCGCCGCCCACGGCCAGGTTGTAGCCGCTGATGATCGCGGGGAGATCGCGCTCGGGCACGATTTCGGGATGTTCGCGCAGCAGCGTCAGGCAGGCGGCGAGGTGGGCCTCGTGGGTCCATTCCTCCTTGGGCAGCGAGCGGTCGAGCAGGCCGTGGGTGACGCGGCGCGCGGCCGCATCGGAAGCGAAGGGGCGAATCGGGTGGTCGGTCATCGTGCAGCCTTCGCGAGAATGTGGGAGCGCTAAAAAGGAAAAGGCCCCGCCCGGTGGGCGGAGCCTCTTTCCTGCATCAGTCGGGCGTCCCTGGCGGGACGCTGCCGTTTGCTCAGGCGGCGACGGGCGCAGCCTGGCGGACCGATTCGTCGACGTGATCGGCAAACTGCTCGAAGTTGTCGATGAACTTGCGGACCAGGTCCTGCGCGGTCTTGTCGTATTCAGCAGCGTCGGCCCAGGCGCCGCGCGGATCGAGCAGCTTGCTGTCCACGCCCTGCACTTCGACCGGCACTTCGAAGCCGAAGTTCGGATCTTCGCGGAACTCGGCGCCGTTCAGGCTGCCGTCGAGCGCCGCGTTGAGCAGCGCGCGGGTCGCCTTGATCGGCATGCGCTTGATGCCTTCCATGGTGGCCTTGCCGCCCGACCAGCCGGTGTTGACCAGCCAGCACTTCACGCCGCCCTTGGCGATGCGCTCCTTCAGCAGGTTGCCATAGACCGACGGGTGGCGCGGCATGAACGGCGCGCCGAAGCAGGTCGAGAACGTGGCTTCCGGCTCGGTCACGCCGATCTCGGTGCCCGCGACGCGCGCGGTGTAGCCCGAGAGGAAGTGGTACATCGCCTGATCGGGCGTGAGACGCGCGATCGGAGGCAGCACGCCATAGGCGTCGGCGGTGAGGAAGATCAGGTTCGCGGGCACCGGGCCCAGGTTCTTTTCCGACGCGTTCGGGATGAAGTCGATCGGGTAGGAACCGCGGCTGTTTTCGGCGAGGCTGTTGTCGTCGAGGTCGATCTGGCGAGTCGCCGGGTCGATCACGACGTTTTCCAGCACGGTGCCGAAACGCTTGGTCGTGGCGAAGATTTCCGGTTCGGCTTCGGCCGAGAGGCGGATCATCTTGGCGTAGCAACCGCCTTCGAAGTTGAACACGGCGGTGTCGGACCAGCCATGCTCGTCGTCACCGATCAGGGTGCGGCTGGCGTCTGCCGAAAGCGTGGTCTTGCCGGTGCCCGAAAGGCCGAAGAACACGGCGGTCTTGCCGTCGGGGCCGATGTTGGCCGAGCAGTGCATGGGCATGACGCCCTTCACCGGCAGCAGGTAGTTGAGGATGCCGAACACCGACTTCTTCATCTCGCCGGCATAGGCGGTGCCGCCGATCAGGATCAGCTTCTCGGTGAAGTTGACCGCAACCACGGTCTCGCTGCGCGAACCATGGCGTTCCGGATCTGCGCGGAAGCTGGGCAGGTCGATGATGGTGTATTCGGGCACGAACGCGGCGAGTTCATCGGCCGTGGGGCGCACCAGCAGGGTGCGGATGAACTGGTTGTGCCACGCGAATTCGTTGATCACGCGCACCTTGACGCGGTGTTCCGGCTGCGAGCCGCCGAACAGGTCGGCGACGTAGAGCTTGTCCTTCTCGCCCAGCGCCTTGACGAAGTCTGCCTTCAGCGCGGCGAAGTGCTCGGGCGTCATCGGGACGTTGGTCTTGCCCCACCAGACGGTGTTTTCCGTCTCGGCGTCGCGGACGATGAACTTGTCCTTCGCGGAGCGACCGGTGTGCTTGCCGGTGGTGACGACCAGCGGGCCGTCAGCCGCGAGCAGTCCCTCGCCATTGCGGACGGCGTGTTCCACCAGCTGCGGGGTGCCGAGGTTGGCAAACAGCTGTGCCGGCTCGGGGTAACCCTGCTGCGAAAGCGAAACGTTCAGGCTGGTATCGGACACTTCGAGCCTCCCGTTGGCGATCCGGGCCGCAACAGGACGAGTTCCTGCCGCACACACCGATGATCGTCGAATACGAATGCGTGATGAATGCCACCGCGCATAGTGGCTGGCCCTTGCTGCGTCAAATGGCGCGAGACAACACAGTTTTTTGCGCGAATGGTTGCACGGAATTCAATTGCTCCCTGCCGGGGCCGAGTCGCGCACCCGGTGCCCGGTCGCAACCGGGAATGAGCGGATTGCCAGCACCCGGCGCAGGCAGTAATCCTCGCGCCCCAGCACTGGACCCCGGTATCGACAGAAGCATGGCCAACAGCCCCTCCGCCAGCCCGGATGCGCCGCCCGCCAGCGCTGCCCCCCATGTCATCGCGCTGGTCGACGATGACCGCAACATCCTCACCACGCTTTCGATCGCGTTGCAGGCGGAGGGATTCGCCACCCGCGTCTACAGCGATGGATCGACCGCGTTGCGCGCCCTGCTGGACAATCCGCCCGATCTTGTGGTCTGCGACATCAAGATGCCGCGCATGGACGGGCTGGAACTGCTCAGCCGCCTGCGCGAAAAAAGCCCGCTGCCGCTCATCTTCCTGACCAGCAAGGACGACGAGGCGGACGAGGCGCAGGGCCTGTCCATGGGCGCGGACGACTATATCGCCAAGCCCTTCAGCCAGCGGCTGCTGATCGCCCGGATCCGCGCGATCCTGCGGCGAAGCGAGATCGTGCGCGCCGGCAAGCTGGAGGGCGACGGCGCCGGGATCGACGGGCCGCCGTTGCCCGAACCCATTCGCCGCGGCCTGCTGACGATGGACCCGGCGCGGCACCTGGTGGAATGGAACGGCGAACCGGTGTCGCTGACCGTCACCGAGTTCCTGATCCTGGAAGCGCTGGCGATGCGGCCGGGCGTGGTCAAGACGCGCAACCAGCTGATGGATGCGGCGTACCATGATGACGTGTTCGTCGACGACCGCACCATCGACAGCCACATCAAGCGCCTGCGCCGCAAGTTCCGCAGCGTGGACCCGCAGTTCGCCGGAATCGAGACGCTCTACGGCGCGGGCTACAGTTTTGCCGAAGCCTGACCGCTCGTGGCCGTCGGGCCTGCGCCATCTGCGCACGCGCGGCGTTTCGCTGACCACCCGCATTCTTGCGGTCAACGTGATCGCGCTGGCGCTGCTGGCAGGCAGTTTTTTCTACCTCGACAGCTACCGCAAGCAGCTGCTGTCGGAACGCTTCAAGCTGGCCCGCGCCGAAGCGGAGATCGCCGCCGACGCGTTGGACGGTGCCGATTCGCGCCAGCGCCGCGCGCTGCTGGCGCGAATCGGCACCGAGCAGAAGCTGCGCCTGACGCTTTACGATGCGCGCGGGCACCTGCTGGAGGACAGCTTCCAGCTGGCCGCGCCCTCGTTCGCTTTCGTCGATCCCGCCAGCGAGCCGTGGTACCAGCAGGCCGCGCGCGGGCTGGACCGGGGTGTCGATTTCGTCGTGGGCGCGCCGATGATCGAGCGTTACCGTGAGCCGCCCCAGCCGGGCGCTGCCAACTGGCCGGAAATCGCCCGTGCCCGCGCCGCCCGGCGCACCGAAGTCTACTTGCGCTATGCGCCCGACCGCACACCCGTGATCACAGCCGCCGCTCCGGTCGGGGGCGAGGGGGAGATGCTGCTGTCGATGCGCAACGCGCTCGATATCACCCAGGCCGTGCGCGATGCGCGGCAGACGCTGGTCATCATCATCGGCCTCGCGCTGCTGGCGTCGATCCAGCTGTCGCTGTTCCTGGCGCGCACCATCGTCCAGCCGCTGCGCGCGCTGGTGCGCGCGGCGGTGCGGGTGAGGCTGGGGCGCGAGCGCGAGGTGGTGGTGCCGCGCCTGCCCGACCGGCGTGACGAGATCGGCCTGCTGGCGCGCGCGATTTCCGACATGACCAATGCGCTGCGGCAGAAGATCGACGCGGTCGAAAGCTTCGCGGCCGATGTGGCGCACGAGCTCAAGAACCCGCTCGCCTCGCTCGCCAGCGCGCTCGAAGCGATGGACAAGGTGGAAGACCCGGCACTGCGCCGCCAACTGGCCGACATCGCCACGCACGATGTCCAGCGGATCGATCGTCTCATCACCGAGATCGCCGATGCCAGCCGGATCGACGCCGAGCTTTCGCGTGCCACCTTTGCCGATCTCGATCTTGCGGTGCTGGCGGGGCAGGTCGTGGGCGCGCGCGGGGCGCGGCCCGACCAGCGCGGGGATTGCCCGATCCGGTTCTTCCGCGGCGATGGTCCCGCCATGGTGCGCGGCGATGCGCTGCGGCTGGAGCGCGTGCTCGACAACCTGCTCGACAACGCTGCCTCGTTTGCGCCGGCCGGCAGCGTGGTGGATGTCGCGGTGGAAAGCGCCGGAGGCCGCGTGCGCCTGACCGTGGCCGACCACGGCCCCGGCATTCCTGCCGCCGAGCGGGAAAAGGTTTTCGAGCGATTTCATTCGGTTCGCCCAGCCGATGAGGCCTTCGGCGCGCACAGCGGCCTTGGCCTCGCCATTGCGCGCACGATCGCCGAGGCGCATGACGGCACACTGGTTATCGCCGACAGGCCGGACGGTGCGGCGGGAGCCTGTCTGGTGCTCGAACTGCCGCTGGCCGGCGAGGAGGAAGAATGACGCTGGGCCTTGGGGGGCAACCGCACCACGCGACCTGCGTCATGCTTGGCCGCCGCGCCGTGCTGATCGAGGGCGCGCCGGGCGCGGGCAAGTCCAGCCTGGCGCTCGCCCTGATCGACCGTGGCGGGATTCTCGTCGGAGACGACGGGGTGCTGCTCGATGTAGAGGGCGCGCAACTGCTGGCCAGCCCGCATCCCAACATCGCGGGCAAGCTGGAGGTGCGCAATCTCGGCATCATCGAGGTGCCGTCCGTGGTGGCCGCGCCGGTCGCACTGGTGATCGCGCTCGACATGGGCGCGCCGCGCTTCATCTCGGCGGCGGAAACGGCAATACGCGCGGGCTGTCCGCTGCCGCTGGTCCGGCTCTATCCCGATACTCCGGTGCTTGCCCTGCGCGCCGAACTGGCGCTGCGCCAGTATGGCCTGCCAGAGGACTGAGCCGGAAGGCTGGGGCGGGGAACTGAGGTAGGGCAGCCACACCCGGCAGACTACCGGAACGTTACCCTGCGCCTCGTTCGCAACCGGGCTTCCCTTCGCCGGGGCGAAAGCGCAAACGTTCCACATGGTCGCCGAATCGCAAGAATCCCCCCAGCGCATCCTGCTGGTTACCGGTGTGCTGGGCGCTGGAAAAACCACGGCCTTGCGCACGTTCGAGGACATGGGCTGGGAAGCGATCGACAATTTCCCGATCCGCCTGCTCGACCGACTGCTGGAAACCGAACCGGGGTCCGCCCGGCTCGAAGCGGGCGCACCGCTCGCCATCGGCTTCGACACGCGCACCCGCGGATTCGATCCGCTGACCACGATCGAGCGCGTCAACAAGCTGGCGGGGCGGCCCGACCTTGCGATCAGCACGCTGTTCCTGGATTGCGGCGGCGCCGAACTGGAGCGTCGCTTCAACGAGACCCGCCGCCGCCATCCGATGAGCGCGGACAAGCCCGCTGTCGCCGGGATTTCCGCCGAACGCGAATTGCTCGATCCGCTGCGCCGCTGGGCGGACGTGGTCATTTCCACCACGCACTTCACCACCAACGATCTGCAACAGGCGATCCGTGCCCAGTTCGGCGACGAAGCGCCCGGCCGCGCGACGCTGACCGTCTCCAGCTTCGGCTTTTCGCGCGGGATGCCGCCGCTGGCAGACCTTGTGTTCGACATGCGCTTTCTGGCGAACCCGCACTGGGTCGATGAGTTGCGCCCGCTGACCGGCCGGGATGCACCGGTGGGCGAATATATCCGCCAGGATCCGGCATTTGAGGAAGCGTTTGTGCGGATTCGCGACCTGCTGCTGCTGGTGCTTCCGCGCTTCGAGGCGCAGGGCAAGGCATACGTCAACGTGGCGTTCGGTTGTACCGGAGGGAAACACCGCTCGGTCTACATGGCGGAACAGATCGCTTCCGCCTTGCGCGGCGCGGGATTTTCACCCACATTATTGCATCGCAACCTGGCTTCGCGCACCGCCGACCACGTCGAAGGCGCGCAAGTGTGATGCCGGGGATGATAAAAAAAGGAACCCTCGGGAGGGGGACGGCTCTGGAAGTTATGCAATCGGATTGCCAGCGTTCAAGCGTGCCCGGTGATTTTGCCAAGCCTGCGTTCAGCCAGGCAGGATCAGGATGCCCGGCCGCACTTCGGAGCCACTTCCTTCCATGATCGGTCTCATTCTCGTTACCCACGGCGCGTTGGCCGATGAATTCATCCACGCGATGGAACACGTCGTCGGTCGGCAATCCGATGTCATCGGCGTCTGCATCGGCCCGAACGACGACATGGAGAAACGCCGCAAGGAAATCGCCGACGCGATCCGCCGCGTCGATAGCGGCCACGGCGTCATCATCCTGACCGACCTGTTCGGCGGCACGCCTTCCAATCTTGCCATTTCGCTGATGCAGGCGGGCAAGATCGAAGTGATCGCCGGCATCAACCTGCCCATGCTGATCCGCCTCGCCAAGGCGCGGACGTGCATGGGCGTGCGAGAAGCGACGGCCGCCGCGCGCGATGCGGGGCGGAACTATATCACGATCGCTTCCGAATTCCTGGGACAGGACGCGTAACGAATGGGGGAAAGCGCCTACGTCGCCCGTGAAACGGTGACCATTGTCAACCAGCGGGGCCTGCACGCGCGCGCCAGTGCCAAGTTCGTCAACGCCGTGGCCAAGCTGCCCGACGGCTTCGACGTGATCGTGGCGAAGGACGGCACCGAGGCCAACGGCGCTTCGATCCTGGGCCTGATGATGCTGGGCGCCGCCAAGGGCGACAGCGTGGACATCACCGTCGCGGGCGCCGAGGGCGAAGCCGACGCGGTACTGATGAAGCTGGCAGGCCTGGTCAAGGACGGCTTCGGCGAAGACTGACCGCACGCGGCGGCTTGCGATTGGCGCACCGCTGCCGCAAGGCAGGTCCATGCCTCGCAAGATCATCACCGGCTATTCCAATGCCACGGTCAAGGCCGTCCGCGCCCTGCGCGACAAGAAGCACCGGCGGCGCGAGGGCAAGTTCCTCGCCGAAGGACTGCGCCTGCTGACGGATGCGCGCGAAAGCGGCCGCTTGCCCGAAATCCTGCTGATGGCGCAAGGGCGCGAGGAGCACCCGCTGCTGGCCGAACTGGAAGCGGCGGTGGAAGATGCGGGCGGCGAAGTCATCGAACTGCCGCTCGACCTGCTCGCCAAGGTCACGGGCAAGGACAACCCCCAGGCGGTGGCCGGCGTCTTCGCCGAATGGGATACCTCGCTGGCACGGATCGACCGCCATGCCGCGCCGATCTGGCTGGTGGCGCAGGCGATGCGCGATCCCGGCAACCTGGGCACCATGTTGCGCACGGCGGATGCGGTGGGCGCGGGCGGGCTGATCCTGCTCGACGATTGCGTCGATCCCTTCTCCGTTGAGGCGGTGCGCGCCAGCATGGGCGGCATCTTCACCACAGCGCTGGTGCAGGCGCGCTGGGACGAATTCCTCGGCTGGTTGCGGCAGGGGGAAGGGCAGCTCGTGGCCGCCAGCTTGCGCGATGCCCAGCCCTATCGCGGTGCGCCCTATGCCGCGCCATGCTTCGTCATGGTCGGCAACGAATCGCGCGGGCTGCCCGAAGAATACGAGATGGCCTGCGACTTGCGCGTGACGATGCCGATGAAGGGTCGCGCCGACAGCCTCAATGCCGCAGTGGCGGCGGCGGTGCTGGCCTATGAGGTGCTTGCCGCAGTCGACCGTTAATTCGGGGATCAGGCTAAGTGGTATAACCTGCCTTCCATGAGCCGATTTCTTCCTCTCGTCGTTCTGACCGCCGCACTGGCGGGGTGCACCACCGCGCCCGGCGGTGCTGCGCCAAGCCTGTCGCTGGCCGGCACGCACTGGACCGTGACCGCGATAGACGGCCAGCCGGCGGCCGCGCCCGACCGCGCGCGGTTGGGGTTCGAGGATGCGCGCCTCTCGGCCAACGTGGGCTGCAACGGCATGGGCGGCGGATATCGCATCGAGGGCGGGCGGATCGTCGCCGGCCCGCTCATGGCCACGCGGATGTTCTGCGAAGGCCCGGTGTGGCAGCAGGAACAGGCGGTCAACGCGCTGCTCGCCGGCGCACCGGAAGTGGAGCAGCACGGAGACGTTCTGCGCCTGCGCTCGGGCGGGCATTCGCTTGAAGCCAGGCGGTTGCCCTGAGCCTCGGCTGACAGGTCAATCGCCCGCGACCACTGCGGTCACGCGCCATTCGCCGTCCTTGCGTTCGGCGATGATCCGGCGGGCCAGCACGCTGCGCAGCGACGCAGTTTCGACGTAGCCCTTCCGTCCGTCCGCCGTCTCCACCTGTGTGAAGCGCGCCGCCGGATCGAAGCCCGGCGCCAGCGTGACCATTTCCCAGCTGAGCGCGGCCACGTCCGGCGCATCGGGTGCGGGCCGCTGGCGCAACGGCACGGACGGCCCGGTGGCGAGCATCGCGGTGCCGGGATCTAGATCCTCGGGCACGTTCCAGAAATACCAGGGCATCACCGCCAACTCATCGCGCGCGGCGCACCCCAGCGGCAGGATGCGGGCAAGATCCGCCCATAGCGCTGCGCCGGTGGCCGGATCGACCAGGCGGGACGCCAGTTCGTCGCGCCCATGCCCGCCGCCATAATCGAGCGTGACGTCCTGGGCGGCGAGCGCGGCCAGCGCCGCGCCGTCGCGCGCCTTCACGGCATCGCCCAGCCGCGCGCGGAATGCGGGCCAGCCGGGCTGCGCGGCGCATTCGTCGCGCGGGGCATAGCGGGCGGGGGCGGGTGCCTCGCTAGGGACGGAGGCAGGGGCGACGGACGGCGCAGGCACCGGCTCGGCAGGGGCGGGCGACGGTGCGGGAACCGCGCGCGCAGTGGGCGAGGGGGCCGCGCGGCGCGTGGGCGCGGCATCGGGGCGGTCGCAGGCGGTGAGCGCGAGCAGCGCTGCCAATGCCGCCACTGCCCGTTCCCGATGGTCCCGCCTGTGCATTCCCTACCCCGCGACAGGCTCCGCATGGGCGGCGCCGTCTTCCGCTTCAATCGCGGGCAGGGCGGCCGGTTCCACCACCGCATCGGCATAGCGCGGCGCCGTTTCGATCAGCGGCACGTCCTCGATCTCGCGCTTGCCGATCTCGATGTGCTTGTCGCGCAGGCGCTTGCCGGACGACAGCACGTTGCGCTCGAAGCTGCCGACGAACTTGTTGTAGTTGGTGACCGCGCTTTCCAGGCCCGATCCGACGCGCTTGAGGTGCTCGGCGGCGGTGGCCAGCCGGTCGTAAAGCTCGCCGCCCATGCGGCCGATCTCGCGCGCCTCGCGTGCCAGCCCGTCCTGCCGCCAGACCTGCGCGACCGTGCGCGCGATGGCGACGAGGTTGGTGGGGCTGGCCAGCAGCACGCGGCGTTCGAAGGCGAAGTCCCACAGCGTGGGATCGCGCTCCAGCGCGGCAGCGATGAAATGCTCGCCCGGCACGAACATCAGCACGTAGTCCGGCGCTTCCTCGAACTGGCTTTGGTAGGACTTGGCGCCAAGCTGCTGGATGTGGTTGCGCATCGACTGGACGTGCGCGGTCAGCGCCACCTTGCGCGTCTCGTCGTCCTCGGCCTCGAACGCGTCCTGATAGGCGTTGAGCGAGACCTTGGCGTCGATCACCAGCAGCTTGTTGCCGGGCACGCGCACGATGGCGTCAGGGCGCAGGCGGCCGTCCTCGGTGTTGACCGAATGCTCGGTGACGAAGTCGGTGTGTTCGGCAAGGCCGCACTGTTCCAGCACGTTGCGCAGCTGCAATTCGCCCCAGCGGCCGCGCGTCTTGGGGCCGTTGCGCAGGCTGTTGCCGAGCTGCGCGGCGGCGGCGCGCACCGCTTCCTGCCCGTCGCGCATCGACTGGATCAGGCCGGTCAGGTTGCCGAAGGCATCGACGCGGTCCTTCTCCAGCTTGCCGACCTGCTCTTCGTAGCTTTTCAGCCGCTGGTCGACCGGGGCGAGCAGCGTCTTCAGGCGTTCGGCGCTGTTCTTCTCGCTTTCCTCGAAGCGGGCGTGGGCGCGGTTGAGGAAAGTTTCCTGCGCCTTTTCCAGCACCTTGTTGCCGGCGTTCTCGAACTCCTTGCGCAGCGCTTCCTGCGCCTCGACCAGCAGCCGCTTCTGCTCGGCGAAGTTTTCGGCATCGGCCTTGAGCCGCTCCAGCTCGGCGCGAACCGCATCGCGGTCGGCGCGGATCTTGGCCAGTTCGGCGCGGGCGACTTCGCCTTCGGCGGCGCGGGTCTGCGCGGCGGAAAGCGCGGGGGCCAGCGTGTCGCGCTCCTGCCGGATCGCGTCGCGTTCCAGGCCCAGCTTTTCCAGCTCGCCGCGCAGCCCTTCAAGCTCGGCAATGCGTGCTTCCGCACTGGCGAGCGCGGGGGCGAGCACCTCGCGTTCGCGTCGCAGCGCGGCCAGTTCCCCGGCGATCTGGTCGGTCTGGCGTGCGCGCTCGGCCATCGTGGCGAGATCGACGGCCATCGCCTTGACCGTGGCTTCGTGGGCCTTGGCCTCGGCCTCGCGCTCGGCGTGGCGGGCCTTCCAGTCGGCGACGGGGCGACCGCCGAGAACCCAGCCGATGGCGAGCCCGAGAACGGTCGCGCCGAGCAGGAACGCGGCGAAGAAGGGCATCGAATCCAAGATCATGCTCCGTGCAGAACGAAGCGTGAACCTAGCAGTGACCGGCCCGCCGTGGCAAGCGCGCCGGCACGACCCGAACGATACCTGAAGCTACCCGAGGCGAACCTCAGGCAACCTTGCGCAGCTTATCCAGCTTCTTGAGCGCCATCTGGCGCTTGAGGCGCGAGAGGTGGTCGATGAACAGGATGCCCTCGAGGTGATCCATCTCGTGCTGGAGGCAGGTGGCCATCAGGCCGTCCATGTCCTCTTCGTGACGGTTGCCGTCGAGATCCTGCCAGCGGGCGCGGATACGCGACGGACGTTCGACGTCGGCATAGATCTCGGGCACCGAGAGGCAGCCTTCGCTGTAGAGCGTGTGCTCTTCCGACGGATCGAGGATTTCCGGGTTGATGAACACCCGGGGTTCCTTCTTCACCGGCTGGTGCGTGTGGTGGTGGCCGCCGTGCGAGTGGCACACTTCAGGCTCCGCGTCCGGATCGTCGGGCTGGAGATCGATCACCAGCACGCGCAGCGGGACGTCCACCTGGATGGCGGCGAGGCCGATGCCGGGGGCGTCGTACATCGTCTCGAACATGTCGGCGACGAGCGTGCGGAGTTCATCGTCGAACTTGTCGACGGGAGCCGAGATCTGCTTGAGGCGCGGATCGGGGACTTCGAGGATTTCGCGGATGGCCATGGGCCGCAGATAAGCGCGATGCGTCGGAGTCGCAAGAAGGGCGATTTCGATCCGTGTGATCGGTCCCGTCAGCCGATCGGGCGGCGCGCGCGCAGCGCCTGCGCCAGTGTGCCTTCATCCAGGTAGTCGAGTTCGCCGCCCACCGGCAACCCGTGGGCAAGCTGGGTGACGCGCACCGGATACTGTTCCAGCCGTTCGGCGATGTAGTGCGCGGTGGTCTGGCCTTCGAGCGTGGCGTTCATCGCCAGCACGACCTCGTCGATCCCGCCCTGCGCCACGCGGCCGAGCAGGCCGGCGATGGTGAGGTCTTCGGGGCGCACGCCTTCGAGCGCGGACAAGCGGCCGCCCAGCACGTGGTAGGTGCCGGTGAACAGCCGCGCGCGGTCGAGCGCCCAGAGGTCGGCGACTTCCTCCACCACGCAGATCGCGCGGGCATCGCGGCGCGGGTCGGCGCAGATGCCGCAGGGGTTGGTGGTATCGACATTGCCGCAGGTGTCGCATTCGACCAGCCGGTCGCGCACGGTGGCCAGCGCCTCGACCAGCTGGGCGAGCGCGGTCTCGCGCCGCTTGATCAGCCACAGCACCGCGCGGCGAGCCGAACGCGGGCCAAGGCCGGGAAGGCGGGCGAGGGCGCCGGCCAGCGCCTCGATCTCTTGCGATGCCATGGCGGCACAGATAGGGCCGGCGGCGATAAACGAAAGGCTTTTTGGACCCGCCATGCGCATCGTCTTCATGGGAACCCCGGATTTCGCGGTGCCGACGCTTCAGGCGCTGGTCGCCGCCGGGCACGAGGTCGTCGCGGCCTATAGCCAGCCGCCGCGTCCGGCGGGGCGCGGCAAGAAGCTGCAACCCTCACCCGTGCATCTGGCGGCGGAAGCGCACGGGATCGAAGTGCGCACCCCGGTTTCGCTGAAAGGCGCGGAGGAACAGGCGGCCTTCGCGGCGCTGGAGGCGGACGTGGCGGTGGTCGCCGCCTATGGCCTGATCCTGCCGCAAGCGGTGCTGGATGCGCCCCGGTTGGGCTGCCTCAACGTCCATGGCTCGATCCTGCCGCGCTGGCGCGGGGCGGCGCCGGTGCAGCGTGCGATCCTGGCGGGGGACGCGGCGACCGGTGTGGCGATCATGCAGATGGAGCGCGGGCTGGATACCGGGCCGATGCTGGCCAAGGTGGAAACCCCGGTGGACGGCAAGACCGCCGGCGACCTGACCGCCGAACTGGCGGCCAAGGGCGCGGCGCTGATGGTGGAGGTGCTGGCGAACCTTCCCGCGCATCCGCCGGTGGTGCAGCCGGAGGAGGGCGTGACTTACGCCCACAAGATCGACAAGGTGGAAAGCCGGCTGGACTTCACCCGGAGCGCGGTGGACGCGGAGCGGCAGGTGCGCGCTTTCGCGCCGGCACCGGGCGCGTTCTTCGAGCTGGAAGGCGAGCGTTACCGCGTACTGGCAGCGGTGGTGGTGGATGGAGCGGGCACGCCGGGCGCCGTGCTGGATGATGCGCTGACCATCGCTTGCAGCGAGGGCGCCTTGCGGCCGACGATCGTGCAGCGCGCCGGGCGTCCGGCGATGGACACGGCGGCGCTGCTGCGGGGACGGGCGATACCGGCCGGCACGGTGCTGGGCTGATGGCGGGACGTGCACGATGACCCGGTTCGCGCTTACGCTCGAATGGGACGGCACGCCGTTCATGGGCTTCCAGCGGCAGTCGCATGGACCCAGCGTGCAGCAGGCGGTGGAAGAGGCGGCCGAAACGGTCGTGGGTCACCCGGTGACGGTGTTCGCCTCCGGCCGCACCGACACCGGCGTCCATGCGCTGGCGATGCGCGTGCATTTCGACAGCACGAAGGACATCGATCCCTTCCGCCTGTCCGAGGCGCTCAACGCCCGGCTGCGGCTGGCGCGGGCGCCGATCGCGGTGCTGGATGCCTGCGTGGTCGCGGCAGACTGGCACGCGCGGTTTTCCTGCGTGGGCCGCGCCTATGAATACCGCATCGCCAACCGCCGCGCACCGCTGACGCTGGAAGCGGGGCGGGCTTGGCGGATCGGGCGACCCCTGGACGAGGGCGCGATGCACGAGGCGGCGCAGGCGCTGGTCGGGCACCACGATTTCACGACGTTTCGTTCGGCGCATTGCCAGTCGGCCAGCCCGGTCAAGACGCTCGACCGGCTGGACGTGCGGCGCGAGGGCGACCACGTGATCGTCGAGGCGGCGGCGCGCAGTTTCCTGCACCACCAGGTGCGCTCGATGGTGGGGTGCCTCGCGCTGGTGGGGCAGGGATTGTGGGCGGTGGCGGACATGGGCGCGGCGCTGGCTGCGCGGAACCGTTGCAAACTGGGACTGAATGCGCCACCCGAAGGGCTATACTTCGTAAAAGCGATCTATCCGGGAGAATCATGATGTCACAGGTGCGCGGGCTGCAACTGTTGTCGACGCTGGAAGAGACCGGCAAGCTGACTGTCGAACTCGTCGAGCAGACCTTGCCCGATCCGACCGGGCACGAAGTGCTGATCCGCGTGGAAGCGGCGCCGATCAATCCTTCGGACCTTGGCCTGCTGTTCGGCCCGGCCGACGTCGAGAACGCCGAATATTCGGACGGCAAGATCGTGGCGCAGATGCCCGAGCCGGGCCTGCGGGCGATGAAGGCGCGCTGGGGCATGGCGATGCCGGTGGGCAACGAAGGCGCAGGCACGGTGATCGCGGCGGGCGATGCGCCCGAAGCGCAAGCGCTGCTGGGCAAGGTCGTGACCTGCATTCCCGGCGGGATGTATGCGCAATACCGTGTGGTCGATGCGCGCGAATGCATGGTGCTGAACGACGGCACGAGTGCGGAGGAAGGGGCCTCGGCCTTCGTCAACCCGCTGACGGCGCTCAGCTTTGTCGAATGCATGAAGCGCGAGGGGCATACCGGCCTGGTCCACACCGCCGCCGCGTCGAACCTTGGTCAGATGCTTGTGCGCATCTGCCAGGAAGACAACGTGCCGCTGGTGAACATCGTGCGCAGCCCGGCGCAGGTGGCGATCCTGAAGGAAATCGGTGCGGAACACATCGTCGATTCGTCGGCGCCCACTTTCCTCGACGATCTGGCCGCTGCGCTGACCGCGACGGGGGCGACGATGGCGTTCGACGCGATCGGTGGCGGCAAGCTGGTCAGCCAGATCCTGACCGCGATGGAACAGGTGGCGAATCAGGGCGCAGCCTTCAGCCGCTATGGCTCGAACAGCCCGAAGCAGGCCTATATCTACGGCGCGCTCGATCTTTCGCCGACGGTGCTGACGCGCAATTTCGGGTTCTCGTGGGGGGTCAACGGCTTCCTCCTGATGCCTTTCCTGCAGAAGATCGGCGAGCAGAACGTCGAACGTCTGCGCCAGCGCGTGCGCGACGGGCTCAAGACGACGTTCGCCAGCAAGTACAAGGCGCGGGTTTCGTTGCAGCAGGCGCTGACGCGCGAGGCGGCGCTGGACTACAACGCGCGGCGCACGGGCGAGAAGTACCTGATCCTGCCCAACTGAAGGGGCGCGGCCTAAGGGATTCCACAGAGCCGCATACAAGGACCTCCTAATCATCCGGACCTAGACCGGGTCATGGGGCCGACCCGCTGCGGTGGGCCCCATCGCTCGAGACGGGGAAGGGGGTCAGGTGTTGGGCAAGTTGCGCCAGGCGGTGCTGGGCCATCCGCTCACGATGAGGCGGTTGATCGCGCACGAAGTTGGCGAGCAGGATCGCGACTGGTTCGACGGGTGCCGGCTGGACCAGCTCCATGCCGCGCCCGCGGGTCGGTTCGAAGCCGGACGCTGCGCGCTGCTGTTCCTGATCGCCGCGCCGTCCTATCCGGTTCTTGCCCTTGCGATTCCGCTTTGCGCCTTGCTGTTGATCGGCGGCCTGAGCGGGCTGCACCGGGCGCGGGCCAACGGCGTTTCGCCGCAGCAGATGCTGCGGCTGTGGGGCGGCTATCTGGTCCTGCGCGCGCTGTTGATGGGCAGCCTTGGCGCGGTGCTGGTCACGAGCGTGGCGCCGGACCGGCTGATCCCGCTGATCATGCTGATCGCGCTGTCCAATTCCATGGATTCTTTCGCGCAGTACACTGTGCCGGTGGTCGGCACGGCCTCTGGCTGGATCTCCTGCATTGCGTTGGCGGTGCCGCTGTCGCTGCGGCCGGAAACGGGCATGACGCTGGTTCTGCTCGTCTCGCTGCTGCAGCTGATGACCGTGCATATGCGCATGTTCAATCTCAACTATCTGTTTTCCACGCGGCGGCTGCGCACGCGCAAGCTGCAGGACGCCAACGAGACGATTCAGCTCCTGCTCAACCAGTATGACGAGCACGGCAGCGACTGGCTGGTCGAGACCGACGCGCAAGGGTTCATTCTCAAGCCTTCGGAGCGGCTCTGTCGTTCGACCGGCAAGAGTGCGGCCGAGCTGGAGGGGCTGAAGCTGACCGCGCTGTTCGAGGCCGGGCCGCAGCTCGATGCGCTGCGCCGCGCGGCGCGCCGGATGAAGCCGTTCCGCGACATGCCGGTGGGCATCGCGGTGGCGGGCGAGATGCGCTGGTGGTCGATTTCCGGGTGCCCGGTCTTCGCGCGCGATGGACAGCACCGGGGCTTTCGCGGGTTCGTGCGCGACGTGACCGACCGCTATCTGGCGGAGAACAAGGTCCTTTATCTGGCGCATCACGATCCCTTGACCCGCCTTGCCAATCGCGCCGAGTTCCAGGCGCGGCTGGACCAGCACCTTGCCGCCGCACCCCGCGGCGGGCAGGCGGCGCTGCTGTTCGTCGATCTCGACAATTTCAAGCTCATCAACGACAGCATGGGCCATGCCACGGGCGACCGCGTGCTGGCCGAGGCCGCATCGCGCCTGTCGCAGCGGGTTTCGGCGCGCGATCTGGTGGCGCGGCTGGGCGGAGACGAGTTCGCGGTGCTGCTGCGGCGGCCGCGTTCGCCCGCGGCGGTGATGGAACTGGCACAGGCCATCGTGCGCGACATCGGGCTGCCGATGGAGGCCGACGGCCGCATCCTGCAAGTGGGCGCGAGCATCGGCGTGGCCATGGCGCCGGACCATGCAGGCGAAGGCGAAGGCCTGCTGCGCGCGGCCGACATGGCGCTCTATGATGCCAAGGCGCAGGGCCGGGGCCAGGCCTCGCTCTACAACGCGGGCATGAAGGAGGAGCTGTTCGAGCGGCGCGCGCTGGAGATTGACATGCGCGGCGCGCTGGCGGCGGGGCAGTTCACGCTCCACTATCAGCCGCTGCACCGGCTCGATACCGACGAGATCGCGGGGTTCGAGGCGTTGCTGCGCTGGAACCACCCGACGCGCGGAATGATCGAGCCGGGCCGGTTCATTCCCGTCGCCGAGGAAAGCGGGCTGATCCTCCAGATCGGCGAATGGGTGCTGCGCGAGGCGCTGGCCGAGGCTTCGACCTGGCCGGAGCACCTGACCGTGGCGGTCAACGTCTCGGCAGCGCAGATGCGCGGCGGCGAACTGCTGCGGCAGGTGGTGGCGCTTTCGTCCACCGGCTTCGATCCGTGCCGGCTGGAACTCGAAATCACCGAAACGATGCTGATGGAGGATTCACAGGTCCACCTGCGGCTTCTTCACCGCCTGCGCGCGCTGGGGGTGCGGATCGCGCTCGACGATTTCGGGACGGGCTATTCCTCGCTGAACTATCTGCGCAGCTTCCCGTTCGACAAAATCAAGATCGATCGCTGCTTCGTGACGGACATTGCGAGCAGCGATGACAGCGGTGCCATTGTCGAAGCGGTGCTGGGGCTGGCGGCGCGGCTGAACATGCAGACCATTGCCGAAGGGGTAGAGGACGAGGAGCAGCTTGCGCGGCTGCGGGCGCGGGGCTGCGAGCAGGTGCAGGGATATCTGTTCAGCAAGGCGCTGCCGCCCGAGCAACTGCCGATCACGCGTCTGGGGGTGAAAGACCCCGTCGCCTTGCCGCCAGCGCCGACGCCCGAACTGCACCGGCGCGGACTGCGTCCATGCCCCACCGGCGCACTGCTGGCACAGGGCGGGTCTGCCGCAATGCGGCTGGACTGCGGCGATTGTGTGGCGTGCTGAAAAGGGCGCCGATGCGCGGGGGCTGCTGAACGGGGGCGCTGGCCCCCGTCCGCTCAGTTCTTGCCGACGACGCTTTCGGGAAGGTCCTTGCCGAACACGCGCTGGAAATATTCGGCCACCAGCACGCGTTCCGTCTCGTCGCACTTGTTCAGGAACGAGAGGCGGAAGGCGAAGCCGACATCGTTGAAGATGCCGGTGTTCTGCGCCCAGCTGATCACCGTGCGAGGGCTCATCACCGTGGAGATGTCGCCGCCCATGAAGCCCTTGCGGGTCAGGTCGGCCACGCGGACCATGTTGGCGATGATCTGCGGATCGAGGCCCGGCACCTTCTTGGTGACGACGTCGATCTCGGTCTCGGCGGGCAGGTAGTTGAGCGCGACGACGATGTTCCAGCGGTCCATCTGGCCCTGGTTGATCGCCTGCGTGCCGTGATAGAGACCCGAGGTATCGCCAAGGCCCACGGTGTTGGCCGTGGCGAACAGGCGGAACCAGGGGTTCGGGCGGATCACGCGGTTCTGGTCGAGCAGCGTCAGCTTGCCTTCGGTTTCCAGCACGCGCTGGATCACGAACATCACGTCCGGGCGGCCCGCGTCATATTCGTCGAACACCAGGGCCGTCGGCGTCTGGAGCGCCCACGGCAGCAGGCCTTCGCGGAATTCGGTCACCTGAAGCCCGTCGCGCAGCACGATCGCGTCGCGGCCGATCAGGTCGATGCGGCTGATGTGCGCGTCGAGGTTGATGCGGATGCACGGCCAGTTGAGGCGGGCGGCGACCTGCTCGATGTGCGTGGACTTGCCCGTGCCGTGATAGCCCTGGACCATCACGCGGCGGTTGTAGGCGAAGCCGGCCAGGATCGCGAGCGTGGTGTCCGGATCGAACACGTAGCTGCCGTCGCGGTCGGGCACGCGCTCGTCCGCGACCGAGAAGGCCGGAACCTTCATGTCGATATCGATCCCGAACGTCTCGCGGACGTCGATCTCGGTGTCGGGGGCGGCGAGCAGGGTCGTCGCGTGGCTGTTCGGAATCTCGCTCATCGCCTGTCCGCCTATACGCGCGCGCAAGAGGCTGCAATAATCTTTGGGAGAGGTTTTTGTTCTGGGGAGGAGATTTTGATGAAGATTTATGGCGCCCTGATTTCGCCGTTCGTGCGCAAAGTCGCAGTTGTCGCTACGGAAAAGGGCATCGCGTTCGAGATGGCGCGCGGCGGACCGGGTAGCGCCGATCCCGGTTTTCTCGCCGCCAGCCCGCTCGCCAAGATCCCGGCGATCGACGACGACGGCTTCACTCTGGCCGATTCGACCGCGATCGCGCTCTACCTCGATGCCAAGTATCCCGAGCCGCAGCTGCTGCCTGCCGATCCGCAGGCGCGCGGCAAGGCGGTGTTCTATGACGAGTTCGCCGACACCGTTCTGGGTGGCGCGGGGCTGAAAGTGCTGTTCAACCGGCTGGTCGGGCCGAAGCTGCTGAAAGTGGGCGGCGACGAAGCGGTGGCGAAGCAGGGCGAGGCGGAACTGCCGCGCTGGACCGACTGGCTCGAGAGCGCGGTGCCGGAAAGCGGGTGGCTGCTGGGCGAGACGTTCAGCCTGGCCGACATCGCCGTGGCCTCGACCTTCCGCACGCTGGCCTACGTGAACCTTGGCGTCGATGCCGCGGCGCGGCCGAAAACGGCGGCATGGTATGACCGCGTGGCGGCGCGCCCGGCGTGGCAGGCGATTGCCGCGCAGGAAGACGTGTTCGCGGCGAAGATCATGGCGCTGGCGTAACACAAGGGCGGGGCGGCCATCCGTCGCCCCGCCTGCCCGTCTTTCCGCCTGCCCGCCCTGCCGCACGCGCGCTTGTCGCATACCGACCGGTTGGTATGATAATGACGTGATCCCGAATCGCGCCTTTCGCCCCGCACCGGTGACGGCCCGTGACAAGCTGCTGGAAGCGGCAGTGAAGCTGGTGCGCCGGCAGGGCTTCGCCGGCACATCGGTCGAACAGCTGTGCGGCGAGGCGGGGGTGACCAAAGGCGCCTTCTTCCATCATTTCGCCTCGAAGGAGGCGCTGGGCGTGGCGGCGGCGGAATACTGGTCCGCCAGCACAGGGGCCTTCTTTGCCGAAGCGCCGTTCCACCACCTGCCCGATCCCGTGGACCGGGTGCTGGGCTATATCGACCTGCGCATCGCGCTGATCGGCGGGCCGGCGGAAAGCTTCAGCTGCGTGGCGGGAACGCTGGTGCAGGAAGCGTTCCGCTCCAGCGCCGCGATTCGCGTGGCGGCCGAGAGCAGCATCATGGGCAATGCCCGCGCGCTGGAGGCCGATCTCGATGCCGCGGTCCGGCAATGCGGAATTGAGGGCACCACCGGCGCCAGCCTTGCCCGTCATGTGCAGGCGGTGATCCAGGGAGCCTTCGTGCTGGCCAAGACCCAGCCGGAAAGCGGCGCGGCCGATCTGGCGCGCGAGCAACTCGCGCACCTGCGCCGCTACTTCGTCCTGTTGTTCGGGAGGGATGCGCAAGAGGAGTAAGCGCCATGACCTACATCGACGGATTCGTCCTGGCGGTGCCCACCGCCAATCGCGAGAAATACGAAGCCGCCGCGCGCAAGTTCGACGGCATGATGATTGCCCATGGCGCATTGCGCGCCGTCGAAGGCTGGGGCGACGACGTGCCCCATGGCAAGCGCACAGATTTCCACCGCGCGACCGAGGCGAACGCCGATGAGACGGTGGTGTTCAGCTGGACCGAATGGCCCGACAAGCAGGTTCGCGATACCGCCCACGCCGCGATCAACAAGGCCATGGCCGAAGCCGCCGAGCCGATGGACATGCCGTTCGACGGCGCCCGCATGATCTACGGCGGGTTCGCCACGCTTTTCGATCTGGGAGACAAGGCATGAGCGCGCAGGTTCCCTTCGTCTGGTACGAACTGATGACCACCGACGCCGACGGCGCGGCGGCGTTTTATGGCAAGGTAATCGGATGGACGGTTGCCGCCTCCGATCCGGCTTCGCCGGTGGACTACAGGATGATCGCGCGCAGCGACGGCAAGGCCGTCGGCGGCCTGCTGCCGCTGACCGCAGAGATGCAGGCCGGGGGCGCTCGGCCCGCCTGGTTGCCTTATCTCGCGGTGGAGGACATCGACGCCGGCCTTGCCGCGATCACGGCGGACGGTGCCAAGGCGCTGATGCCGCGCACGGACATTCCGGAAGGCAGCTTCGCCCTGGTCACCGATCCTCAGGGCGCGCCGTTCTACCTGATGAAGCCGGTGCCGCCCGCTGGCAGTCCCGACGGCGAGAGCCACGCCTGGAAGGCCGACGGCGTGCAGCACGCGCGCTGGAACGAACTGGCGACCAGCGATCCTGTCGGTGCCAAGACGTTCTACGCCAAGCACTTCGGCTTCGCCTTCAACAACGCCATGCCGATGGGCGATGCGGGCGATTATGCCTTCATCGATTTTGGCGACCAGGTGCTGGGCGCGATCATGCCGGTCATGGATCCGGCCCGGCCGCCTTCGTGGCTGACCTATTTCGGCGTGCCTTCGGCCACGGCGGCGAAAGCGGCCATCGAGCAGTCGGGCGGCACCGTGCTGATGGGCCCGCACGAGGTTCCGGGCGGCGAATGGATCGTCGTGGGCACAGATCCGCAGGGTGCTGCGTTTGGTGTGGTAGGACCGAAGGGAGAGTAACCGTGGCCGAGTTTACCTTCTTCACCAATCCGATGTCGCGCGGGCAGATCGCGCGCTGGGCGCTGCACGAAGCGGGCGCGGACTACGAACAGGTGCTGTGCGGCTGGGGCCCCAAGCCCGAAGCGCTGATCGCGGCCAACCCGATGGGCAAGGTGCCGACGGTGATCCACCATGCCCCCGGCGGCGACCGCGTGGTGACCGAGGCTGCGGCGATCTGCCTCTATCTGGCCGAAGTTCTGCCCGGTGCCGGGCTTTCCCCGCGCGCGGAGGAACTGGCGGATTACCTGCGCTGGTCGTTCTTCGCGGCCGGTCCGGTGGAGCAGGCGGTGACCGCGCGGAGCATGGGCTTCGAGCCGCAGACGCCGCAGCAGCAGGGCATGGCAGGCTATGGCAGCTACAACCGCATGGTCGATGCGCTCGCGGGGCATTTCGCGACCCACGCCTTTGTCTGCGGTGATCGCTTCACCATGGCGGACGTCTATGTCGGCTCGCAGGTCGATTGGGGGCTGATGTTCCAGAGCCTGCCCGAAAGGCCTGAATTTTCGGCCTATGCCGAGCGGCTGCGTGCGCGCCCCGCCTATCAGGCGGCCAAGGCCATCGACGGCAAGCTGATCGCGGAGATGCAGCAATGACCGCGCCCGCACCCGCTGCCACGCTGTGCCTGTGGTATGACCGCGCGGTGGAGGGCGGCGCGGAAGCCGCCGCCACCTTCTATGCCGCCACCTTTCCCGACAGCTGGGTGAGCGCGGTTCACCGCGCTCCGTCCGATTATCCCGATGGGCGCGAAGGCGATGTGCTGACGGTGGAGTTCACCGTGCTGGGCCTGCCCTGTTTCGGCCTCAACGGCGGCCCGCATTTCACCCATACCGAGGCATTCTCGATCCAGGTCGCCACCGATTCGCAGGAGGAAACCGACCGCTACTGGAACGCCATCGTGGGCAACGGCGGGCAGGAAAGCGCCTGCGGCTGGTGCAAGGACAAGTGGGGCCTTTCCTGGCAGATCACCCCGCGCGCGCTGACCGAGGGCATGGCGGATCCCGATCCGGCCGTGCGCAAGCGCGTGTTCGAGAGTATGATGACAATGCGCAAGATCGACATCGCCACGATCGAGTCTGCGCGGGCGAGGTAATGCGATGCTGGAACTCTACGGACATCCTTTCTCTTCCTACACGTGGAAGGCCGTGATCGCGCTGCGCGTGAACGAGACGCCTTTCGCGTTCCGCATGGTCGGGCCGGAGCATCCCGAAAACACCGCGCGGGTGGCGGCGGCATCGCCGCTGGGCAAGTTCCCGCTGCTGATCGACGACGAGACGCATGTATTCGAGGCGACCTCGATCATCGAGCACGTGTGGCTGCACCATCGCGGCCCGGCGCCGCTGCTGCCCGATGATCCGGTGGAAGCGGCGCGGGTGCGGATGATCGACCGCGTGTTCGACAACTACGTGATGGCGCCGCTCCAGGCGGTGGTGGGCGAATACCTGCGCGCGCCCAAGGCGCCGGACCAGGTGCGGATCGACGAGGCGCTGGCGCAGCTCGATCGCGCCTATCGCTGGCTGGAGGACTGGCTGGCGGGCTATCGCAGCGACGGCGCGATCTCGCTCATCGAATGTGCGGCGGCGCCTTCGTTGTTCTATGCCGACTGGGTGCGGCCCATCGGCGAAGCCTTCCCGCGCCTTGCCGCCTTCCGCGCGCATCTGCTGGCGCTGCCGGCGGTGGCGCATTGCATCGACGAGGCGCGGCCATGGCGCGCCTTCTTCCCGCCGGGCGCGCCTGACCGGGACTGACGGAGGACCGATCCCATGCACCAGCTTTCGATCACCCGGCATATCGCCGCGCCGCCCGCGAAAGTGTGGGACGTGCTCACCAACCGCCAGGCGGAATGGTGGTGCCCCCGGCCGTGGCGCGCCGAAGTGGTGGCGCAGGAGCGCCGGCCCGGTGGGCGCAGTTCCATCACGATGTATGGCCCCGACGGCGAGGTCGCCCCGCACGAGGGGATATTCCTCGCCTGGGATGAAGGGCGCCGCTTCATTTCCACCGATGCCGTGACCGCCGATTTCCAGCCAGCCGGGCCGTTCATGATCGGCGTGTGGGAAATCGCGCCCGAGGGTGAGGGCACGCGCTACACCGCCAGCGCGCGCCACTGGACCGAGGACGACATGAAGCGCCACGCCGAGATGGGCTTCGAGGCGGGCTGGAATGCCTGCGCCGACCAGTTGCAGACGCTGTGCGAGGCGCCCCTTTGACCGCGGGAGCCTGATCCCAGGCGCTCTGCCTCAACCCTTCGCCGTCCGGATATATTCGCCCACGTTGCTGGCCAGCACATCGAGCGGCACGTTGCCGCCGCCCACCACCGCGTCGTCGAAGGCGCGCAAGTCGTAGCGCGCGCCCAGTTCGGCCTGCGCGCGGGCGCGCTGGCGCAGGATCTCGGTGTGGCCGATCTTGTAGCCGCAGGCCTGCCCCGGCCAGCTGCAATAGCGGTCCACTTCGCTCGATACTTCGTCGAGGCCCGAGCCGTTGGTCTCGGCGAACCACTTGATCGCCTGCTCGCGGGTCCAGCGCTTGGCGTGGAGGCCCGTGTCCACTACCAGCCGGCAGGCCCGGAATGCGATCGACTGGAGATAGCCGAGCTGCCCGACCGGATCGCCTTCGTAGGCGCCCAGCTCGTCGCCCAGCGTTTCCGCATAGAGCGCCCAGCCTTCGGAATAGGCGTTGAAGGCCAGCGCCGAGCGGATCAGCGGCAGCGTCTGCGCATATTCGCCCTGCCACACGTGGCCGGGGATCGCTTCGTGATGGACCAGCGTGGGCAGGCTGAACTTGTTGTGCAGCTTGGTGGTGCCAAGGTTGATCCACATTCGGCCCGGAATCTTGCCGTCGATCGAGCCGGGACCGCCATAGGCGCCGGGCGCGCCGGGTTCCTCCTCGGGCGGCAGGCGGCGCACTTCCACGTTGCCGCGCGTCAGCTTGCCGAAGGCGCGCGGCATCTGCGCGCGGATGTAGTCCAGCCGCTTCTGGATGAAGGCCATGATCTCTGCGCGGCCGGTGTCATTGTCGGGGAAGGCGAAGCGCGGATCGTTGCCCAGCGCGGTCATGCGCTGCCCCACGGTGCCCTGCGTGTAGCCCAGGCTGCGCAGGATCGGGTCCATCCGCGCGTGGAGCGCCTTCAGTTCGTCCAGCCCGATCTGGTGGATCTCGTCCGGCGAAAGCGTGGTGGTGGTGCTGGCCTTCAATGCCCAGGCATAGAACGCATCGCCGCCAGGGCGCGCCCACATCCCGGCATCGCTGGTGGCGCCGGCGCGCTGGCGGGTAAGTTCAGCGACCTGCCGTTCCAGCGCGGCGGCCACTGGCCCCGTGGCGATGGCGCGTGCGCGGCTCGCCCAGTCGCCGGCGATGCCCTTGGCTTTGGTGCGGCGTTCGATCGATTCGACCAGCCCGCCGCCAGCGCGCGCACCGGCCAGCGAGGCGGCAAGCTGCTTCAGCGCCTTGTCGAGCAGGAACGCCGGCGCGACCACGCCTTGCGCGGCGGTGGCCTTGAGCCGGTCGGTCTCGCCATCGAGAACGCCGGGATAGGCGGCAAGGCGTGAAAGGTAGGCTTCGGCATCGGCCGCCGTGTCGATCGGGTGGTCCGAATCGAGGAAGCGCGGAATGTCGAGATAGGCGCCCACGTTCTGGATCACGACGTAGGGCGTGTTGCGATAGCCGCCGACGGCGACATCGCCATAGGGCAGCGCGAAGCCTTCCAGCGCGGTGCGATAGGCGCTGCGAACCACCGCAAGGCTGGTGCGGGTGGAATGGTCCAGACTTTCCATCGGCACGGCCTCGACCCGTGCGAGATCGGCGCGCACCGCCGCCGCGATGGCGCGCTGGCCCGCGGCCGAACGGTCGGTCAGGAGGCTGCGCAGGCCAGAGTGCGCGCCGGTGTCCACGCCCAAGCTGGTCGCGCCCTCGGGCGAATGCGAGAGCAAGTCCCAGGCGAGGCTGTCGAGCAGGGCTGCGGCATCGCCTGGCGCGCCGACCGGCATGGCCGGGGACAGGGCCGGGGCCGATGGAACCGCCCCCGTGCGCGCGCAGCCGGGCAGCGCGAGCGAGGCTGTGCCGGCGGCCAGCGCGGCAAGGGTCTGTCGGCGGGTGAGGGTGTTCGTTTCGGGTGCAACCATGGCGCGCACCCTGTCGGCACGCGCCCCGGCTGTCAAACCCCTGTGGAAACGTCGGGAATGGGTCAGTCGGTCATGCTGGCGGGCACCTTGCCGCCGTTCTCGGCCAGCTTGCGCATCGTCGCCTTGTGCAGCCAGATGTTCATCTCCGCCGATCCGTCCAGCGCGCCGGTGTAACCCAGTTCCCGCGCCAGTTCCTTGCGGTTGTCGAGGCTCGAATCGATGCCGAGCAGCTTCATCAGGTCGACGATCGAGCTGCGCCAGTTGAGATTCTTGCCGTCCGCCAGTCCTGCCAGCTGCGCTTCGACGTCCACGTCCTGCAGCGGCGTTGCCGTGATCGCGGGCGGCACATGGGGCGCGGGGGCGGCTTGCGGGGCTGCACCGGCCGCAGCGGGCACGGGTGACGGCTGCTGCCCGGTCTGCGTCGGGCGGGTGCCCTTGAAAGAAATCGCGTCCATGATCTTGGAAAAGATGCTCATCGGTCGGCTCCTGTGCTGTCCACAGGCAACCGGTGGGAGTCCGGACCGGTTCCGGCTTGCATCGCGGGGCAGGCGCGGACTAACGCAGCGCCATGCTCGACACCGCGCTTTCGCTGCTCATGCTCGTATCGCTCGCCCTGATCGGCGGGGCGATGATCCTGTGGCGCAAGGGCGAGCGCAAGCGCCCCGCGCTGATGCTGGTGCTGGCGGCGGTGATGGCCCTGAACCTGGTGATCTGGACCTTGCCGACCACGCAGGGCGGCACGTTGGTGGCCGAAGCGCAGAAGTGATGCTGCGAAAGTGAAAACGCCCGGCGGGTGAGGCCGGGCGTTTCAGGTCACTTGATCGGGCAATCCGGCGCGAGGCGCATGTCGAGGTAGTTGTCGACCGAGCGCATCATCTCGTCCATCTCGTTCTCGAAGAAGTGGTTCGCGCGCGGCACTTCGTCGTGGTGGATGGTGATGTGCTTCTGCGTGCGCAGCTTGTCGACCAGCTTCTGCACCGCGTTCGGCGTCACCACCGTATCGGCATTGCCCTGCACGATGATGCCCGAGGCGGGGCACGGCGCGAGGAAGCTGAAATCGTACATGTTCGCGGGCGGCGCCACCGAGATGAAGCCGCGGATTTCGGGGCGGCGCATCAGCAGCTGCATTCCGATCAGCGCGCCGAACGAATAACCCGCGATCCAGGTGGTGCTGGCTTCGGGGTGGATCGACTGCACCCAGTCGAGCGCGGCGGCGGCATCGGACAGTTCGCCGATGCCGTTGTCGAAGCTGCCCTGGCTGCGGCCCACGCCGCGGAAATTGAAGCGAAGCGTCGCGAAACCGCGGTTCACGAAGGTCTTGTAAAGCGCCTGGGTGATCCGGTCGTTCATCGTGCCGCCCGCCTGCGGGTGGGGATGAAGGATCATCGCCACCGGCGCGCGCGGGCGCGATGCGGGCTGGAAACGACCTTCGAGACGACCTTCGGGACCGGGAAAGATGACTGCGGGCATCGTGTGTCCTGATGAAACTTGGTGGAGCGCCGCGCCGGCGCGAAACCGCCGGGGCTGGGAATTGAAGCAAGGGCTATATAGAAACGAGTGCTCCGAAAGCAACGTTTGCGGGATTTCCTGTTGTCCGAAGGCTGCATTTACCTCGATTACGCGGCCACGACGCCGCTGCTGCCACAGGCGCGGGCCGCCATGGACGAAGGATTCCGCCTCTGGGCGAACCCGTCCAGCCCGCACAAGGCGGGCCGCGCCGCGCGCGCCGCGCTGGAAGATGCGCGCTTGCGGGTGAAGGCCGCGCTGGGCTGGCAGGGCGAAGTGGTGTTCACCAGCGGCGCGAGCGAGGCGCTGGCGCTGGCCATCGGCCGGGCGAAGCTGCGCCGGCTGGTCGTCTCGGCCGTGGAACATGACGCGGTGTTGCGCCCTGCCGGTCCGGACGCGCTGCGGCTGCCGGTGGACGGGGCCGGACTGGTGGACTTGGCCGCGCTGGCGGCGGCGCTGGAACAGGGACCCGCGATTGTCGCCGTCCAGCAGGTCAACAGCGAGACGGGGGTGATCCAGCCGCTGGACGAGGTGGCCGCGCTGGTCCGCTCCGCCGGCGGCGTGCTGCTCTGCGATGCGGCGCAAGGCGCGGGCAAGATCGCGCTGCCCGATGCGGACCTGATCGCGCTTTCGGCGCACAAGTTCGGCGGCCCCATCGGCATCGGCGCCTTGCTGGTGCGCGATTTCGCCTTGCTCGATGCGCCCGGCGGGCAAGAGCGAGGCTATCGCGGCGGGACGGAGAATCTGCCCGGCGCGATGGCCATGGCGGCCGCGCTGGAGGCTGGAAATCAATGGCTCAAGTTCACTTCAGGTTTGCGAAAATCCTTGGAATTGCAGGTGGTTGAAGGTGGAGGCGAGGTGGTGGCCGCCGAAGCGCCGCGCCTTCCCGCGATCGGCGCCTACCGGATGCCGGGGGTGCCTTCGGCGGTGCAGCTGATCCGTTTCGACGGCATGGGACTGGCGGTTTCGGCGGGCAGCGCCTGCTCGTCGGGCAGCCTCAGGCCCAGTCACGTGCTGACCGCGATGGCCTACCCCGCGCTTGGCGAGGTGATCCGCGTCAGCCTGGGCCGCGAGACGACGGAGGGCCATGTGGCCGGTTTCGTGGCGGCGTGGCGTGAAATCGCGGGCGGGGCGCGCGCATGATCTATCTCGATTATCAGGCGACCACGCCGCTTGCCCCCGAAGCGCGCGAGGCGATGCTGCCGTGGCTGGCGGGGCCGGACGCACCGGGCTTCGCCAATCCGCACAGTTCGCACCGATACGGCCGCGCGGCGGCGGCGGCGGTCGAGGCCGCGCGCGAATCCGTCGCTGCGCTGCTGCCGCCGGGTGGGCGCGTGGTTTTCACCTCGGGCGCGACCGAAGCGATCAACCTCGCCATCATCGGTTCCGGTCGCAAGCGGTTGGCGGTGTCCGCGATCGAACACGCAGCCGTGCTCGACACGGCCCGGTTCGTCGATCCGGCCACCGTGATCCTGCCGGTCGATGGCGCCGGCCTGGTCGCGCCGGATGCAGATATCCCCGAAGGCACCGGGCTGGTCGCGGCGATGCAGGTCAACAACGAGATCGGCACGGTCCAGCCGGTCGCCGCGCTGGCGGAGCGCGCGCGGGCGATGGGCGCGCTGTTCCTGTGCGATGCGGTGCAGGGCGCGGGCAAGCTGGCCGCACCGGAAGGCGCGGATCTGATCGCGCTGTCGGCGCACAAGCTGCACGGCCCCAAGGGCATCGGCGCGCTGTGGGTGCGCGACGGGGTCGAACTCGCGCCGCTGATCCACGGCGGCGGGCAGGAGGGCGGCCTGCGGTCCGGCACGCTTTCGCCCGCGCTCTGCGCCGGGTTCGGCGTGGCGGCCCTCCTGTGCAAAACCTGGTGGGAAAGCGATGGACAACATGTGGAAAGGCTGTGGCAAAAAGCCCGCGCGCTGTTCTCCGACTGGACGTTGAACGGCAGCGCGGAGCAGCGCTGGCACGGCAATCTCAACCTGCGCCGCGAAGGCCTCGACGTGGCGCGACTGTTGTCCGAATGCCGCACCGTGGCGATTTCCGCAGGCTCGGCCTGCGCCAGCGGGTCGGGCAGGCCCAGCCATGTCTTGCGTGCCCTCGGACTTTCGGACAGGGATGCCAGAACCGCGATCCGGATCGGCTTCGGACGCTATACCGGGGAAGATGAGCTGGAACGGGCCGCTGCGGCGATCAACGCCGCGGTGCGGGCGCAGGGAGTCTAGCTATGGTGAAGGTCACGTTCGTCACCGCCGAAGGGCAGCGGGTGGAGACCCGTGGCGAGGAAGGCCAGCGCCTGCTCGAACTCGGCCAGAATGCTGGCATGGCGCTCGAAGGCACGTGCGAGGGGCAGATGGCCTGCTCCACCTGCCATGTCGTGATCGCCGCCGAATGGTTCGACCGGCTGCCGCCCGCCGTCGAGGACGAGGAAGACATGCTCGACCTTGCCGCCGGCGTAACCCGCACCAGCCGCCTGTCGTGCCAGGTCGTTCTCACCGCGGACCTCGACGGGCTGGAAGTCCGCATTCCCGAAGAAGCGCGCGACATGCAGCGAGGCTGAGGCGAAGGCCCGGACACCGCAAGGGCATCCGGGCCGTTCATTGCCGATTCGCGGGACCGAGGATCAGAGTTCCTCGATTTCCTCGTCTTCTTCTTCCTCGTCGTCTTCCTCATCCACTTCGCCGCGCTCTTCCAGCGCGTCGATCAAGGCCTGCGCGAAGGCGGGGATGTCGTCGGGCTTGCGACTGGTGATGAAGTTGTCGTCGATGACCACTTCCTCGTCGACCACTTCGGCACCCGCGTTTTCGAGATCGGTGCGAATCGAGGGCCAGCCGGTGACGGTGCGCCCGTCCAGCAGGTCGGCTTCGGCCAGCAACCACGGCGCGTGGCAGATCGCCGCGATCGGCTTGCCGGCGTCGTCGAAGTCCTCGATCAGCTGGATCACCCGTTCGTCCATGCGCAGGACGTCCGGGTTCATCTGGCCGCCGGGGAGCATCAGGGCGTCGAAGTCCTCTGCCTCCACATCGTCCAGATCGGCATCGACGGGGACGGACTTGCCCCAGTCGCCGTGATTCCAGCCCTTGATCTCGCCGGACTTGGGACTGGCGACGACCGTCTTGATTCCGGCGGCTTCGAGGGCCTTCCGGGGTTCGATCAGCTCCGATTGTTCGAAACCGTCGGTAGCGATGATGAGCACGCGCTTGGCCATGGGGGATTCTCCATCAGGAGGTGGGGAGTGCCCCGCCATAATGAGCGGCTTCCGTGACAGTTCCGGAGTTCCCCACCGGCTATCCTGTTGCTAGGACGTTCCACCTATGGCGATCACCACCGATGCCCACCCTGATCCGTTCGACGCCATCGTCGACGCCCCGTTCGATTCCGCGCTGTCGGAACGCTATCTTGTCTATGCGCTGTCCACGATCACAGCGCGTTCGCTGCCCGATCTGCGCGATGGGCTGAAGCCGGTCCACCGCCGCCTGCTGTGGGCGATGCGCCAGCTGAAACTGGACGCCAACGGCGCTTTCAAGAAGTCCGCGCGCGTGGTCGGCGACGTGATCGGCAAGTATCACCCGCACGGCGATGCCTCGGTCTACGATGCGATGGTCCGCCTCGCGCAGGATTTCGCGCTGCGTTATCCGCTGGTCGAAGGGCAGGGCAACTTCGGCAACATCGACGGCGATAACGCGGCCGCCTACCGCTATACCGAGGCGCGGCTGACGCGCACCGCGATGCGGCTGATGTCGGGGCTGGACGAAGGAACGGTGGAATTCCACCCGACCTACAACGGCGAGGAGGAAGAGCCGGAAATCTTCCCCGGCCTGTTCCCCAACCTGCTCGCCAATGGATCGAGCGGTATCGCCGTGGGCATGGCGACCAACATCCCCAGCCACAACGTGGCCGAGATCGTCGATGCCACGCTGCTGCTGATCGACAACCCGGCCGTCGAACACGCGCAGCTGATGGAAGTGTTTCACGGCCCGGACCTGCCGACCGGCGGCGTGGTGGTGGACAGCCCTGCCGCGATCTCGGCCGCCTATGAAAGCGGGCGCGGCGCGATTCGCGTGCGCGGGCGCTTTTCCACCGGCCGCGACGATGCGGGCCAGTGGGAAGACAGCGGCATCGAGAAGCTGGGCAGCGGCCAGTGGCAGCTGGTCGTGTCCGAAATTCCCTACATGGTGCCCAAGGGGAAGCTGATCGAGCAGATCGCCGCGCTGATCGCGGACAAGAAGCTGCCGATCCTGGAGGACGTGCGCGATGAAAGCGACGAGCAGATCCGCATCGTGCTCGTGCCCAAGAGCCGGAACGTCGATCCCGACCTGCTCAAGGAATCGCTCTATCGCCTGACCGACCTCGAATCGCGCTTCGGCCTCAATCTCAACGTGCTCGATGCACACCGCACGCCGGGCGTGCTGGGGTTGAAGCTGCTGCTGCAGGAATGGGTGATCAGCCAGATCGACATCCTGCTGCGCCGTTCGCAGCACCGGCTGGACAAGATCGCCGCGCGGCTCGAACTTCTCGATGGCTACATCATCGCCTATCTCAACCTCGACCGGATCATCGAGATCATCCGCACCGAGGACGAGCCGAAGCCGTTGATGATGGCCGAGTTCGGCCTGACCGACCGGCAGGCCGAGGCAATTCTCAACATGCGTCTCCGCAGCTTGCGCAAGCTGGAGGAGATGGAACTGCGCAAGGAGCACGACGCGCTTCTGGCCGAGCAGGACGAACTCCAGAAGTTGCTCGACAATCCGGCGCGCCAGCGCACCCGGCTGAAGCGCGACCTGAACGCTCTGCGCAAGGAATACGGCCCGGATACCGAGCTGGGCCGCCGCCGCACCACCATTGCCGAGGCGGCACCCACGCGCGAATTCAACATGGACGCGATGATCGAGAAGGAGCCGGTGACGGTGATCGTCTCGCAGCGCGGCTGGATCCGCGCGGCCAAGGGCCACGTTCCGCTCGACGGCGATTTCAAGTTCAAGGAAGGCGATGGCCCCGCCTACGCGCTCCACGCGCAGACCACCGACAAGCTGCTGGTGGCCGTGGACAGCGGGCGGTTCTACACGCTGGGCGCCGACAAGCTGCCCGGCGCGCGCGGCTTTGGCGAACCGGTGCGGACGATGGTGGACATCGATCCCGACGCGCACATCGTGGCTGTGCTGATCTACAAGCCCAAGGGCCAGTTGCTGCTGGCGGCAGACACCGGGCGCGGCTTTGCGGCGGAAATGGACGAACTGCTGGCCGAGACGCGAAAAGGGCGCGGAGTGGTGACCACCAAGCCGGGGGTCAAGCTGACGATCGTGCGCGAGATCGCGCCCGAGCACGATCACGTCGCCGTGGTGGGCGAGAATCGCAAGCTGGTGATCTTCGCGCTGAACGAAGTGCCGATCCTGGCCAAGGGGCAGGGGGTGACCTTGCAGCGCTACCGCGATGGAGGCCTGTCCGACGCCATCACGCTCAAGCTGGAAGACGGCCTGACGTGGGCGATGGGCGGCGACAGCGGGCGCACCCGCGTCGAGAAGGACCTGCTGCCGTGGAAGGTGGCGCGCGGCGCGGCCGGGCGGCTGCCGCCCAACGGTTTCCCCCGCGACAACAAGTTCTGAACCGGGCGCGCAAAGCGACCTGAACGAACCGCCGGCTTGCCCCAAGTTCGGACTCGACCTGTTTCGCACTTCTGTTAAGCGCCCGCTTAACCGGAAGCATCGAGGGAGAGACTAGTGGAGAAGCCGCGTTATTCGCTGGAAGGTCGCATCGCGCTGATCACCGGGGCATCGTCGGGTCTCGGCGCGCACTTCGCCCGGCTTTATGCGGCAGCGGGTGCGGCGGTGGTCATCGGCGCACGCCGCGCCGAACGCATTGCCTCGCTCGCGCAGGAAATTCAGGCTGCGGGCGGCCGCGCGCTGGCGGTATCGATGGATGTGACCGACGAAGCTTCGATCATTGCCGCTTTCGATGCGGCCGAGGCCGAAATCGGGACGCCCGACGTGGTCCTGGCCAATGCCGGCATCGTCGAGGCGGGCCGTTCGATCGACCTGCCGGCAGAAGCGATGCGCCGCGTGGTCGATACCAATTTCAACGGCGTGTGGCTGACCGCGCGGGAAGGCGCGCGGCGCATGATCAAGGCAGGCTCGAAGGAAACCGAGCGCGGGCGGATCATCCTGACCGGCTCGATCACTGCCGACATGACCGGGCAAGGCGATGCCGCCTATGCCGCCAGCAAGGCGGGCGTTGTCCACCTCGGTCGCCAGTTCGCGCGCGAATGGGCGCGGTCCGGGATCAACGTCAACACGATCCAGCCGGGCTACATCCGCACCGAGATCGACGGCGAATGGTTCGACAGCGAAGGCGGCAAGGCGCAGATCGCCAGCTGGCCGCGCCGCCGGCTGACCGATATCTCGGCGCTGGACGATATGATGCTGTTCTTCGCGTCGGATGCCTCGCGCTTCGTCACCGGATCGCACATCTCGATCGACGACGGCCAGTCGCTGTAAGTAAAGCACGGTTCGCGCAGCGCAGAGGCTGCGCGAACCCCTTACCTTCCGGCGGCCAGCGCGGGCAGCGTCTCGGGCGTCAGCACCTGCGGTAGCTTGACCGGTGCGCCGCCGCCCGCCGGATACCACAGGTAGAGTGGCACGCCCGCCGCGCCCTGCGCGGTGAGGAAACGCGTGATCGCTGGATCTCGCCGCGTCCAGTCGCCCACCAGCACGGTCACGCCCGCCTTGCGGAACGCATCGCGCGTTGCTTCGCGCTTGATCGCCACGCCCTCGTTGACCTTGCACGACAGGCACCAGTCGGCGGTGAAATAGACGAAGGCCGGCTTGCCCGACCGCTGCGCCTTGGCGAGCGCCGCCTCGCTGAACGGCCGCGCATTCAGCAGGCCCGCGTCGGCGCCCTGCCGCGCCTCGGCCAGATGCGGCGCGCCGATCACGGCGGCAGCGGCCAACGCCAGCAGCGCCGGCGCAACGAAGCGCGCCGCAGGCCGACCGCCGCGCTGCGCGCGTCCCGCCAGCGCCAGCACGGCAACGGCGGCCAGCGCCAGCGCGGCGGCGGCCAGCGCATAGCCGGTCCCGCCCAGCCGCCATGCCAGCCAGCCGAGCGCAAGCACCGTCAGCCCCATCGGCAGCGCCATGAAGTGGCGGAAACGCTCCATCCACGGCCCCGGCTTGGGCAGCAGCCGGCGTAGTGCCGGTACGAAGCCCAGCAGCAGGAACGGCAGCGCCAGTCCCACCCCCAGCGCTGCGAACACCGCGAGCGCGGCCCAGGTCGGGAGCACCAGCGCCGCGCCCATTGCGGCTGCCATGAACGGGCCGGTGCAGGGCGTGGCGACGAAGGCCGCAAGAAGCCCCGTGCCGAACGCGCCCATCGATCCCGATCCGCGCTCGATGGAAAGGCCCGGCAGCTCGAACAGCCCTGCGAAATTCGCGGTGATCGCCGCCGCCAGCAACAGCAGCAGCGCGACGATGCCGGGATCCTGCAGCTGGAACGCCCAGCCCACCTGCTCGCCCGCGGCGCGCAGGGCCAGCATCGCCCCGCCGAGCGCGAGGCAGGCCAGCACCACGCCGGCGGTATAGGCCAGCCCTTCGACATGGGCACGGTGCGAATTGCCGCGCGCCAGCGCCAGCGCCTTCAGGCTCAGGATCGGGAACACGCAGGGCATCACGTTCAGCACCAGCCCGCCCAGCAGTGCGCCGAGCACCGCCAGCCCCAGCGTCGCGGCCGAAAATCCGGCGACAGCGCCCACCGGCGTGCCGCCTTCGGGCACGGCACCGGCGCGCGCGACCAGCGCGATGCCGCCCGCGTTATCGCCAAGCGCCAGCACGCCCGAGATCACCGTCGGCTGTTCGGCCGAAGGCACTTTGGCTCGGGGCAGGTCCACCACCAGCACGTCGCCCTTGCGGCGGAACGCCTGCGGCGCGGCGTAGTTCACCAGCCCGTCGCCCGCGATGAAGAAGTGCGGCGCATCGATCCCGGCCGAGGCGGGGAAGGGAATGGCAAGGCTGATGCCCTTCGGCGTAACAGCGAAGGTGCCCGGCCGGTCGAGCGGGGCGGGCAGCGCGGCGCGCCAGCGCTCGAAGCGGGCGTCCGCAGGGCCTTGTCCCACTGTTACCGTGCCTTGCAGCACCGCCTGTTCGGGCACGCAGATCGATTCGGTGCAGGCCAGCCACTGCGCCTTGGCGGTGATCGGCAATGTGGTGCCGGCGCGCGCGTTCGCGGGCAGGGTCAACGGCACCAGCACCGCATAGTCATGCTCGTAGACGTGGTTCATCAGCCCCTGCACCAGCAGGGTCTGCGGCACCGGATAGAGCATGGTGCCGGCCCTTGCCCCTTCGGGCAGGGTCCAGTCGAGCGTCAGCCCCAGTCCGGCATCGCCGGGGTTCAGCCAGTATCCGTGCCAGCCCTTGTCCGGCTGCATCAGGATCGCCAGCGTCACCTCGCCGCCGGGTGCGGCTGGCGCTTCGGCGACAAGGCTGGCGCGGATGTGGTTGGCACTCGCCGGCGCGGCCATCGCCAGCACGCCGATCAGCAGGAAAAGTATCGCCAAAGGAAACGAATGAAACTTTCCGGTCACATTCGCGGCTAAGGGTCGACGGTGCATGGACGAAACGGCCTGGTGGCTGGTGCGGCCCCTTGCACCCGGAGACTGGCGGGGCCAAGACCCGCGTCTACGGATGCCCGGGACGTGAGTCCAGTGCGCCCCGTATCGGAGAACAGCGATCCCATGATGCCCCGCTCGAAAGCCCTGCTCCTGCTCGCCGCCGCGCTGCTGCCTCTCCAGCCGGTCGCGCTGGCCCGCCCTGCCAAGACTGCCCGCCCGGCCGCCACAAGGGCCGCCCAGCCCGCGCCGCAAGCGCAGTCCAAGGGCCCCCCGCGCCTGCTGGTGGCCATCGCGGTGGACCAGTTCTCCGCCGATCTTTTCGCGCAGTATCGCAGCCACTTCACGGGCGGCCTTGCCCGCCTGACGGGCGGCGCGGTGTTCCCGGCCGGCTACCAGAGCCACGCCGCGACCGAGACCTGCCCCGGCCACTCCACCATCCTGACGGGCATGCACCCCGCGCGCACCGGGATCATCGCCAACACCTGGATCGACCAGTCGGTCGGGCGCGAGAAGAAGACCGTCTATTGCGCCGAGGACGAGACGAAGCAGGCCGCCGATCCCAAGGACTACGTCGCCTCGGTCAGCCACCTGCTTGTGCCCACGCTGGGCGAGCGGATGAAGCAGCAGTGGCCCGCCAGCCGCAACGTCGCGGTTTCGGGCAAGGATCGCGGCGCGCTGATGATGGGCGGGCACGAGATCGACCAGGTCTACTGGTGGAAGGGCAACGGCTTCACCTCGCTAGAAGGCCGGCCGGTCGCGCCGGTCGTCGCTGCGGAGAACAAGATGATCGCGGGCACGCTGGCTGCCGGTGCGCCGGCCTTCGCGATGCCCGCATGGTGCGGCGCGCATGACCGCGCGATCACGCTGGGCGCCGCGGCCAAGGCGGATGCGGCGCCGGGCGCCACCGGCATGGGCAGCATGGCCGCCGGCGCGGCTGCGGCGTCGGCACCCTTCACCGTCGGAACGGGCCGCTTCGCGCTGGCCAAGGGCGATGCCAACGCCTTCCGCGCCTCGCCCCGGCTTGATCGCGCCACGATCGACATTGCCACCGAAATGGTCGACAGCCTGAAACTGGGCAAGGGCAGCGCGCCCGATATGCTGTCGGTCAGCCTTTCGGCCACGGACTATGTCGGCCACGCCACCGGCACCGAAGGCACCGAGATGTGCATCCAGATGCAGCAGCTCGATCTCGCGCTCGGCGATTTCTTCAAGGCGCTGGACCAGCGCGGGATCGATTACGCGGTGGTGCTCACCGCCGATCATGGCGGATTCGACCTGCCCGAACGCCTGCACGATCAGGCCTATCCCTACGCCGGTCGCGCCTGGCCGCAGCTGCTGCCTGAAAAGCTCTCTGCCGCCGTGGGCGAAAAGCTGGCGCTCGATCCCAAGGGGCTGATCCTGTCGGACGGCGCGTTCGGCGATTACTGGGTGCGCCGCGATCTTCGCCCTGAAGAAAAGCTGCGCGTGGTCGAAGCGGCGCGGAAGGTCCTGTCGGAAAATCCGCAGGTCGCGGCGGTGTTCAGTGCTGCCGAGCTGGCCGCCATGCCGATGCCCACCACCCCGCCCGATATGTGGACGCTGGCCCAGCGCGCGCGCGCCTCGTTCTATGCGCCGCGCTCGGGCGATTTCGTCGTGCTGCTCCAGCGCGGTGTGGTGCCCATCGTGAAGCCGATGCCGGGCATTGTCGCCACGCACGGTTCGGCCTGGGACTATGACCGGCGCGTGCCGATCCTGTTCTGGCGCGCGGGGATGACCGGGTTCGAACAGCCCAATGGGGTGGAAACGGTGGACATCGCCCCCACGCTCGCTGCATTGATCGCGCTCAAGGCGCCGGAAGGCACTTTCGATGGAAGGTGTCTCGATCTCGACGCCGGACCCGGCACGACCTGTGGAGCCACGAATTGAGCGATAGCGCCCTTTCCGAAGTTACCCCCACCGCCACGGCTGACGTGGTGATCCTTGGCGGCGGCCTTGTCGGCATGACGCTGGCGATCGGCCTCGCCAAGGCGGGGATCACCAGCGTGGTGGTGGACAGCTCCGATCCCGCGGCGCAGACCGCCAGCGATTTCGACGGGCGCGCCTCGGCGATCTCCACCGCCAGCTGGAACCTCTACGTCAATCTGGGCATGGCCGACGATCTTGCGCCCAAGGGCTGCCCGATCGATTCGATCGCGGTGACTGACGGGATGAAGCCGGGCCGGATCGATTTCCGCCCCGGCGAAGGCGGTTCCTCGCTCGGCCGGATGTATGCCAACCGCGATCTTCGGATCGCGATGTATGCCGCCGCCGCGCGCGAAAGTGCGATCAGCTTCATCACCAACGCCCGCGTCACCGCGCGTGAACGCGGCGAACACGGTGTGCGCGTGGCGCTGGCGGACGGGCACGTGCTGGGCGGAAAGCTGCTGGTGGGGGCGGAGGGGCGCCAGTCGCCCACGCGCGACGAAGCCGGCTTCACCCCCGCGCGCTGGGACTATGGCCACCGCGCGATCATCGCCGGACTTTATCACGAAAAGCCGCACGGCAACGTGGCGTGGGAAATCTTCTATCCGGCCGGCCCGTTCGCGCTGCTGCCGCTGCTGGATGATGACGGGCGGCACCGTTCGGCATTGGTCTGGACCGTGGCGGAAAAGGATGCGGCGGGCGTGCTGGCGCTGCCAGAGCACGCTTTCCTGTCCGAAGTGGAAAAGCGCATGGGCGGGGTGTTCGGCGACATCAGCCTTGCCAGCCGGCGCTCGTCCTATCCGCTGAACTTCCACCACACCGCCCGGATCGTCGACAACCGGCTGGCGCTGGTGGGCGATGCCGCGCACGGGATGCATCCCATCGCGGGGCAGGGCCTGAACGTGGGGCTGCGCGATGTGGCGGCGCTGGTCGAAGTGCTGTCGGACGGAATGCGGCTCGGGCTCGATGCGGGTGATGCCCAGCTGCTCGCGCGCTACGAACGCTGGCGCGCGCTCGATACGTTCATGGTCGCGGGCGCGACCGACGTGCTGACGCGCCTGTTCGGCCTGCCGGGGCGCATCCCCTCGGCGATCCGCCGACTGGGCATGGCCGGTGTGCAGCGCCTGCCTTCGCTCAAGCGGTTCTTCATGGACGAAGCCCGCGGCATGAGCGGCAAGCTGCCCGCGCTGCTCCAGGCCTGAACGGTCAGCCGCGGCGCCCGTTCAGGGCGCGGGCGGGCCTTGGGTCGGTGCGGGGGCGGGCGAAGCGGCGGGAGCAGGCGCTGCCGCCGCCACTTGCGCCGCCGCCACTTGCGCCGGTGCCGTCTGCGCAGGTTCGGGCAGGGTCAGCGCCGATGTTTCAAGCTGGTCCAGCGCGCGCTGTGTCATCACCCAGTCGCGGGCATGGGCAAGCCACTCGGTCGCCCCGTCCTTGCCCGGCGTGCGCTCGATTTCGGCGATGGCCATGTCGATCCGGCCGCCGGCGATGGCCAGCCGCGCACGTTCGATCCGGCTTTCGGGCGTGGGCGAGGGGGTGTCTTCGTGGCGGATCACGAACAGGTTGCCCATTTCGCGCTTGATCCAGCCCCAGCCGCCTTCGTTCGCCGCGCCGCCGGCCAGACCGGGCGCGATGCGCTCGAATTCCTCGGAAAGCGTCGCCAGCGTGACCGGCTTCTGGCTGGCCATCAGCAGGCGGTCGACCGCGTTGGGCTGGCTGTTGCCGAAGCGCAGGCGCAGCTGGTTTTCCAGATAGCCCAGCGGTGCCCCGCGTTCGACCGCGCGGCGCGCGGCGACGGCCACCAGCAGAGCCTCTGCATGGGTGGCCTGGCCCGATGCGGCGTTGGCCTGCTGGCTCAGTTCGGCAAGCCGCTGTTCCAGCGCGGAGACCTTGGCCGCAGCCCCGGCCAGCGCTGCCTCGGTCGCCACGCGGTCCGCGATCAGCGCGGTGCCGGGCGTGGGCGACGGAGTGACGGGCGCGGTCTGGCTCGTGCCGAGATCGAGATGGACGAGGCCCTTTTTCCAGCCGAGCCACGTTGCCGCGGCCAGCCCGCCCAAAAGCATCACGATGATCAGAAGGCCAACGAGCGCGCCGGTGCCTCGTCCGCGGCTTCCGCGCCGGGACGTACCCGGTTCGGTATAAGTCGTGTCCTGCATCAGCGCCTTTTTGCTTGTCCGTGGCCCTAGGGACACACGGTCTGGCACATTTGGACGGCGAGCGCCAGCAGCGCGTCATCCGTGTGGGTCCGGGCGATTTCAATGGCCTGCCAACCGGCGCCCGCTTGCACGCCGATTCGGGGCGCAAGGCAGGCGAGTGCCAGCCCGCCGCGCGGGATCGCCAGCCGGTCGCACTCGGCGGCGAAATGGGCGGCGGCCTCGCCCGAATGAAGCAGCACCACCGCCGGCTGCGCCAGCGCCGCCGTCAGGTCCGCCGGAAACGGCAGCGCCCGCGCGGCATAGACCACGCGCGTGTCCACGGTTACGCCCGGCGGGCAGGCCAGCGGCACGTGCTTTTCCCCGGCGAGACGCAGCCAGCGGCCGGGGGCAAGGTGCGATACCAGCGGCTGCAATCCGCCTTCGCCGGTTTCGGCCACGGTGAAACCGGCAGCGCGCGCGGCCTCTGCCGTCATGGCACCCACGGCGTGGGCCGGAAGGCCGCGTAGCCCCGCGATCCCCGCGCCGCCCAGCCGGAACACGTTGGCGCTTCCGGCAAGAAGGCCGGCGTAACCCTGCGGCAAGGGCACCGCCCAGTCGGCCGGCGCCATGTCGAACAGCGGGTGGGCGATCACCTCCAGCCCCAGCGCGCGCGCAGAGGCGGCGGTCGCGGCGTTGCCCGGCTCGGGCCGGATCACGACGACCGGCCGCGCGCTCATCGCTGTGCGGCGGGGTGGCCGTGGAAATGGACGCGAATGCCTTCGGGCGCCTTGTCCAGCAGGTCGGCCGCCAGCGCGGCGGCGCCCCGGTCGTCGCCAATGGCGAAGCGGGCGCTGGCTTCCACGCGCATCGAACCGTCCGGACTGAACAGCGCGGCGCGCAGCGCGACCGAATCCCCTTCCACCCCGCTCAGCAGCGCGATCGGGCTGTGGCAATTGCCGCCCAGCGCCAGCAGCAGCGCGCGCTCGGCGCGGATCGCGGCGTGGCTTGTCGCATCGTCGATGGCGGCCAGCCAGCCGCGCACGTCGCTGCGTTCGGCCAGGCATTCGATGCCGATGGCGCCCTGCGCCGGTGCGGGCAGCCACGCATCTGCGGGCAAGGGATGGCCGACGCCGGTTTCGCCCAGCCGCTGTAGGCCGGCGGCGGCGAGCAGCGTCACGTCCGCCTCGCCCGCCTGCAATTTCGCCAGCCGGGTGGCAACATTGCCGCGGAACGAGACGACCGTCAGGTCGGGCCGGGCATGGAGCATCTGCGCCGCACGGCGCGGCGCGCTGGTCCCCACGCGCGCGCCGGGCGGGATCGCGGCCACGCTTTCCGCGCCCACCAGCACGTCGCGCACGTCCGCACGCGGCAGGATCGCGGCGATGGCGAGGGTTTCGGGGCGGATCGTCTCCACGTCCTTCATCGAATGGACGGCGAAGTCGATCTCTCCGGAATGGAGCCAGGCGTCGAGTTCCTTGGTCCACAGCGCCTTGCCGCCGATCTCGGCCAGGGGGCGGTCCTGCACCTTGTCGCCGCTCGCCACCACGGGCACCAGCTCGACCAGATCGGTGCTCCAGCCATGGGCGGCGCAGAGGCGCGCGCGGGCTTCCTTGGCCTGTGCCATGGCGAGCGGGGAGCGGCGTGTGCCGAGCCGCAAGGGGCGGGCCGGTTGCGCCAACTTGGGGGCAGATGCCGCCTGTGTCACGTTAGGTGTCGTTCGGGACGTGTTCATGCACGGTTGCCGTAACGGGGATTATCTCTAAGGGAAAGCGCTCCATGGCCCTCATCCTCGGCATAGAATCCTCCTGCGACGAAACCGCCGCCGCGGTGATCGATGGCAATGGCCGCACGCTGGCCGAGCGCATCGTCGCGCAGCGCATCGCCTCGCAGGACGAGGCGCACCGGCCCTATGGCGGTGTCGTGCCCGAAATCGCCGCCCGCGCCCACGTCGAAGTGATCACGCCGATGGTGGGCGCGGTGCTGGCCGATGCCGGCCTGACGCTGGCTGACATGGACGCGATTGCCGCGACCGCCGGGCCGGGCCTGATCGGCGGGGTAATGGTCGGGCTGGTCACGGGCAAGGCGCTGGCAATGGCCGCGAACAAGCCGCTGATCGGGGTCAACCATCTGGAAGGCCACGCGCTTTCGCCCCGGCTGGCGGAGCCGTCGCTCCAGTATCCCTACCTGTTGCTGCTCGTTTCCGGCGGGCATTGCCAGATCCTGGAAGTGCGCGGGCTGGGCGATTATCGCCGCCTCGCCACCACCATCGACGACGCGCTGGGCGAGGCGTTCGACAAGTCCGCCAAGATCCTGGGCCTGGGCTATCCCGGCGGCCCGGCGGTGGAGCGACTGGCGCGCGAGGGTGATCCCAAGGCGGTGCCGCTGCCACGCCCGCTGGTGGGCAGCGGCGAACCGCACTTCTCCTTTGCCGGCCTGAAAAGCGCGGTGATGCGCGCCAAGCAGGCGGGCACCTGGACCGACGCGGACATCGCCGCCTCGTTCCAGCAGGCCGCGCTCGATTGCGTGATCGACCGGACGCGGATCGCGCTGGGCGCTTGCGGCCCGGTGACGGCGCTGGTCGTGGCGGGCGGCGTGGCCGCCAACGCCGCGCTGCGCGGCGCGCTGGAAGGGCTGGCCGCCTCTGCCGGATTGCCGCTGGTGGCACCTCCACCCCGGCTTTGCACAGATAATGCAGCCATGATCGGCTGGGCGGGGGCGGAACGCTTCGCAATGGGTTATACCGACGCGCTCGACGTGGCCGCGCGTCCGCGCTGGCCGCTCGACGCCAACGCCGCGCCGGTGCGCGGAGCGGGAGTGAAGGGATGACCGTGGAAGTGGGCGTCGTGGGGGCGGGCGCATGGGGCACCGCGCTGGCGCAGATGCTGGCCAGCGACGGCCGCGAGGTGCTGCTGTGGGCGCGCGAGCCGGAACTGGTCGCGCAGATCAACGACGAGCGCCGCAACGGCCTGTTCCTGCCTTCGGCCGAACTCCACCCCTCGATCCGCGCCACGGGCGACCTGACCGCGCTGGCGGACGTGCCCGTGCTGCTGCTGGTCACGCCGGCGCAGCACCTTGGCGCGGTGCTTTCGGGCATGGGGCGCAGCGACGGCGATATCGTGCTGTGTTCCAAGGGCATCGAGGCTGGCAGCGGCCGGCTGATGGCGGATGTGGCGCGCGCCGCCGCACCCCGCGGCAGCCTTGCCGTCCTTTCCGGCCCTACTTTCGCGCACGAAGTGGCTGCCGGGCTGCCCACCGCCGTCACGCTCGCCTGCGCGGGCGGCGAAGCGCAGTGGCAGCGGCTTTCCCCGGCCATCGCCCGGCCGACTTTCCGGCCTTATTATTCGGATGACGTGACCGGCGCGGAGATCGGCGGCGCGGTCAAGAACGTGCTCGCGATCGCCTGCGGCGTGGTGGAGGGGCTGCGGCTGGGGCAGAACGCCCGCGCCGCCCTGATAAGCCGGGGTTTTGCCGAAATGCAGCGCTTCGGCCTCGCCATGGGCGCACAGGCGGAAACCTTATCGGGGCTTTCGGGGTTGGGTGACCTCGTGCTGACCTGTTCCTCCACTTCCAGCCGCAACTTCTCGCTCGGCAAGGCGCTGGGCGAGGGAGCGAGCGCCGCCGCGATCCTGGCCGACCGGGCCACGGTGGCCGAAGGCGCATTCACCGCGCCGGTGCTGGCCGACCTCGCGCGGGCCAAGGACATCTCGATGCCCATCGTCGAAGCGGTAACGCTGCTGCTTGAAGGCGCGGCACCCGCACATGAGGTGGTGGCGCGCCTGCTCTCACGCCCGCTGCGCGCGGAAAATCCGCTTGGCTGAGGCCGCCGCCATCCCTCCGAGCCGAACCGGCGAGCAGCAGGACATTGCCGCGCTCGCCAAGGGTGGGCGCACCAACTTCCTCGGCTTCCTGCTGCGGCTGGCCGCGCGCATACCGTTCCTGTTCATCGCCGGGCGCCTCTATGGCGCGGACGACCTTGGCCGCTTTGCGTCCGCCACCATTGCGGTGGAACTGGCGGCGCAGCTGGCCACGCTGGGGCAGAAGCGCGGGCTGGCGCAGCAACTGGCCAAGGACGACCGGCCCGGTGCCTGTATCGTGGCCGATGCGCTGCTGCTGTCCGGCGTGGTCTCCGCGATCTTCGCTGCGATCCTCTATGCCTTCCCGGCGCCGATGTTTCCCAGCGGCGAATTTACTGCGCTTCAGCGCCTGCTGCCGCTGACGATCCTGCCGCTGGCGCTGGGCGACATCGCGCTTGCGGCGCTGGCCTACAAGTTCGACGTGGGTGCCACGGTGCGCGCGCGCGCGGTGGTCGAGCCGTGGACGCTGTCGATCGTGGCGGGCGGGTTGTGGCTGGCGGGAATGTGGTATCTGCCGCTGCGCGAAAGTGGGCTGATCCTGTCCTACGTGGCGTCGATGGTGGGGGCGATGGCCACCGCTTTCGTGCCGCTGGTGAAAAGCTATGGTCTGCCGCGGCAGTGGTCCCCGCGTCCGGGCGACCTGCTGCGGCTGGCGAACCGCAACCTGCCGCTGGCCGGTGCGGACGCGGTGGAATGGGGCACGCGCAAGCTCGACATCTTCATCCTGGGCACGTTCGCGCCGCCCTCGGCCGTGGGCATCTATTACGTCGCGCAGCAGGTCGCCTCGCTGCCGCAGAAGCTGAAGACAAGCTTCGAGCCGATCCTGGGGCCGGTGATCACGCGCAACCTCAAGGAACGCAATTACGACGCCATCGCCCGGCAGGTGTGCCAGGTGGGGTTCTGGATCATCGCCGCGCAGGCGGGCATCGCGCTGGCGCTGGGCATTCCGGGCAGGGGCGTGATGGGGCTGGTCGGGCCGAACTTCGTGGCTGGCACCGGCGCGCTGGCGCTGCTGCTGGCGGCCGAAGTGGTCGCGGCCACGGCCGTCGTCAGCGAGGCGGCGCTGATCTACGTGGCGCGGATGCGCAACCTGTGGATCAGCCTTGGCACCATTGCCTTGCAAGGGGCATTGACCGTGGGGCTGATGCTGCTGGCACGACGCGGCGGCGCGGGGCCGCTGCTGGAGGCGGAGGCCGCCGCCTTCGCGCTGGCGGTCACGCTGGGGCTTTCCTCGCTGCTGAAATCGCGGCTGCTGGGGCGGATCCTGGGCCAGAGCATCAACAACTGGCGCTGGGCGCTGGTGTGGGCGGCGGTGCCGGCGTGCATGGTCGGCTATTTGGTCAAGTTCCTGCCCGAATGGGCGGAGCTTTCGTTGGGTATTCCGGCGATCCTGGGCGTCTATTGCTACGTGATCTGGCGGCGCGGCTTCGGGCCGGAAGACCGGATGCTGTTCAGGAAGCAGGCCGCCTGACATCTTGGCAATGGCGCCGCTCCGTGGGATGGCGCAGACGGGTTTGTGAAACGCGGGTTCGGGAGTTCACATGGTACAGATGCTCGAGGCCAACTGGATCGCGGTACTGGCGGTCGTTGCGCTCGTCTTCCTTGTCGCCTGGCTGGTGTGGGGACGGCGCAAGCCTGCCCGCGTGCAGCGGGAATATCGCGACGTTCTGTCGGAGGGCGCCGGCCCGGCACAGCGCAACAACGCCTTGATCGACACGCCGCCGGCTGCGGCCATTCCGCCGATCACCACCATCGCGCCGCCCCCCGGCGCGGGTCTGATGGCCGGCGTCGGCGAGATCGTGAGCGAGGCGGCCGAACAGGAAATCGAAGCCGCCGTCGCGCCCGAGCCAGCACCTGCACCTGCGGCTTCGCCGGCAGAGCCGGTGGCTCCCGCGGCATCTGCGCAGGGTGATGACCTCAAGCGGATCAAGGGCGTCGGCCCCAAGCTGAGCACGCTGCTGGGCCAGTTGGGCGTGACGACCTTCGCGCAGATCGCGAACTGGACCGAGGCGGACCTCGCCGCGATCGACGCCAAGCTGGGCGCGTTCGCGGGGCGGCCGACGCGCGATGCGTGGATCGAGCAGGCCAAGCTCCTCGCGGGGGGGGATACCGCCGGCTACGAAGCGAAGTTCGGCAAGCTCTGAAGGGGGCTGTTCAGGCCCAGGCTACTCGGGGGCGGCAGCGCTGAGCGGCGCGGCCACCGCCGGGCTGGCCTTGCACCGGCGCAGCACGTCGCGCGCGGCGTCGCTGGCCACCACCTTGATCATGCCCCCGCCGGGCAGCGTACCGTTGAACGCGCCCTGGAACACGGCCGCGCCCGGATCGTCGGGATTGAGCGAGCCCTGCCACAGATAGCCGCGCTGGCCGGGCACCGAGGTGGCATCGACCGGCAGCCGCAGGATGTGCCCGCTGCCCTGAAGCGCGAACAGCGCCTGCGCGCCGACTTCCGCAGGGCTGTGCCGGGTGACCAGGACCACGCCGGAGCGACAGGCCAGCGTCAGTAGCGGAGTCTCGCCGGCATAACCGAAGCGCGCCTCGTCCCCGTTGCCGGTCCATCCGGCCCGAGCGTTTTCGACCGGCGCGCCCGGCAGCGCTTCGCTCTGCGGCATCGACAGGCGCACCGCATCGAGCGGCGCACCTTCGCGCGGCGTGCTGGCGGCGGACTTGGTGCAGCCGGACAGCGCAGCAAGGCTGCAGACGGCGGCGATCCCGGTGATCCCTGCTCGGGCGAGGTGGCGAATCATTTGCCCCATTTACGCTGAGACTTGCCGTAACGCATCTTCCGCGTGCCGGGTTTTCCCTCGTTCGATCGCCCGACCATCGGCGCCTTGCGGTCGCCTTCGGGCAGGCCGAGCTCTGTGGCTTCCAGTCGTCGGATTTCGTCGCGCAGCCGGCCCGCTTCCTCGAATTCGAGATCGGCGGCGGCGGCGCGCATCCGTTTCTCGAGATCCTCGATATAGCCGCGCAGGTTGTGGCCGACGAGATTGTTGGTGGCGTCGTCGTCGATTTCGACCAGCACGCCGTCGCGGCTGGCGGTATCGGCCACGATATCGTGGATGTTGCGCTTGATCGTTTGCGGCGTGATGCCGTGTTCTTCGTTGAAGGCCTGTTGCCGGGCGCGGCGGCGGTCGGTTTCGGCGATGGCGCGTTCCATGCTGCCGGTCATGCGGTCGGCATAGAGGATCACGCGACCATCGACGTTGCGCGCGGCGCGGCCGATGGTCTGGATCAGCGAGGTTTCGCTGCGCAGGAAGCCTTCCTTGTCGGCATCGAGGATGCAGACGAGGCCGCATTCGGGGATGTCCAGCCCTTCGCGCAGCAGGTTGATGCCCACCAGCACGTCATAGACGCCAAGGCGCAAGTCGCGGATCAGCTCGATGCGTTCCAGCGTCTCGACATCGGAATGCATGTAGCGCACGCGCAGCCCTGCCTCGTGCATGAACTCGGTGAGATCCTCGGCCATGCGCTTGGTCAGCGTGGTGACGAGTGTGCGGTACCCCTGCGCGGCGGTTTCGCGGCATTCGTTGATGCAGTCCTGCACCTGGTCCTCGACCGGGCGGATGAACACCGGCGGGTCGATCAGGCCGGTGGGACGGATCACCTGTTCGGCGAAGACGCCGCCCGATTGCTCCATTTCCCACGATCCGGGCGTGGCGGAGACGGCCACGGTCTGCGGGCGCATCGCGTCCCACTCGTTGAAGCGCAGCGGGCGGTTGTCGATGCAGCTGGGCAGGCGGAAGCCGTATTCGGCCAGCGTGATCTTGCGGCGGTGATCCCCCTTCGACATCGCGCCGATCTGCGGCACGGTCTGGTGGCTTTCATCGACGAACAGCAGCGCGTTGTCGGGCAGGTATTCGAACAGGGTCGGCGGCGGCTCGCCCGGCATACGGCCGGTGAGGAAGCGGCTGTAGTTCTCGATGCCGGCACAGCTGCCCGTCGCGGCGATCATCTCGAGATCGAAATTGGTGCGCTGTTCGAGCCGCTGGGCTTCCAGCAGCTTGCCTTCCGCTTCCAGTTCCTTGAGCCGTTCGGTCAACTCGAAGCGGATTGCCTCGGTCGCCTGCTTCATGGTCGGCCCCGGCGTGACATAGTGCGAATTGGCGTAGACGCGCACTTTGTCGAGCTTGGTGCCCGCCTTGCCGGTCAGGGGATCGAACTCGGCGATCTCCTCGATCTCGTCGCCGAAGAACGACACGCGCCATGCCATGTCCTCATAGTGCGACGGGAAGATTTCGAGATTGTCGCCGCGCACGCGGAAATTGCCGCGCTGGAAGGCGGCGTCGTTGCGCTTGTATTGCAACGCCACGAGCTTGCGGATGATCTCGCGGTTGTCGACCGTGTCGCCCTTCTTGAGGTCGAAGATCATCGCCGAATAGGTTTCGACCGAACCGATGCCGTAGAGGCACGAGACCGACGCCACGATGATCACGTCGTCACGTTCGAGCAGCGCGCGCGTGGCCGAGTGGCGCATCCGGTCGATCGCCTCGTTCACCGAGCTTTCCTTCTCGATGTAGGTATCCGAGCGCGGGACGTAGGCTTCCGGCTGGTAGTAGTCGTAGTAAGAGACGAAATACTCGACCGCGTTGTCGGGGAAGAAGCTCTTCATCTCGCCATAGAGCTGCGCCGCCAGGATCTTGTTGGGCGCGAGGATCAACGCCGGCCGCTGCAACTGTTCGATCACCTGGGCCATGGTGAACGTCTTGCCCGATCCGGTGACGCCGAGGAGAACCTGCGTCTGCTCTCCTTCCAGCGCGGTGGAGACAAGGTCAGCGATCGCGGTCGGCTGGTCGCCGGCGGGCTGGTAATCGGAAACGATCCGGAACGGGCGACCCCCGTCGGACTTTTCCGGCCTCTGCGGCTTGTGGGGAACGAAGTTGCCGGAAGTGTCGGGTTCTTCGAGACCCCGGCGGATGACGAGTTCGGCCATGATGCGAGTATGGGTGTTCTTTATGCGTTCCGCAATGCCCGCGTGCGTTGCCACGCGCGCCGGTTGGCAAGCGCGGCTGGCGGGACTAGGGTGCGCCGGCAGGGGACACGTGGAACCATCGTTCGCGCCGCGAAGCGATGGTTCGTAGAAGAAACGAGGTCCCCATGCGCTTGCCCGGCCTGTTGTTGACACTGACCATGCTCGGTTCGGCGAGCGCTTCCACGGTGCTCGCTCCGGCGCTGTCGGACCGCGGCAATGCGCGCAACGGACCGCAGATCGCGGCGGAGACCGATCGCCCCAGCTATTCGCTCTATGCGCCGGGCGAGCCTGTGGCGGTGAATTTCGACGTCACCGGGCTCGCGCCCGGCCAGGCGACATCGCTGGCGCTGGTGGTGCGCGATGATGCCGACAGGCAGATTGCCTCCGCCAGCCTGCCCTTGCGGGCGGATGCGGCCGGAGAGGCCCACGCGACCTATGCCGCCCCGCATCCCCGCCTGGGATACTACGCGGTATCGGCCCGGTTGCCGGATGGTTCGACCATCATGGGCGAGGGGACGCGCCCGGATGGTATCGTGACGTATGGCGTGCTGCCCGATCCCGCGCTTCGGCGGGATTTCGGCGCGGCGCGGTCGCGTTTCGGATTGCAGGGCGGCTTCAACCGCAAGGTCAGCGTGTTGCCCTGGCTGGGCGTGCGATATGTTCTTGGTGCAGGAAGCTGGACCCGCAGGACGCCGCTCTCGCCGGGCTTGCCAATGGCGGAGCAACCCGGCCCGGCAAACGGGCGGCGATCGGTGCTGGCCGCATCCGCCGGCGCGCCCTCGTACGACGGCAAGCCTTGGAACGTCTATCCGATCGCCATCGTTGGTTCGAACAACCTGCCGGAATGGGCGGTAAGGCCCGGATCCGAGGGCACGGTGTGCAAGCAGGCGGGCGCGCTGGGACCGGAGGGGCAGAAGGCGTTTCCGGCCTATGCCGAGCAACTGGCGAGGATCTTCGTGGCCGATTACCCGGACCAGTCCCCGCGCATCTACCAGATCACGTGGGAGCCGGAGCAGAAATGGTGTTTCGGTGGATCGGCGGAGGATCTCGTCACATTCTATCGGTTGGTCCACGATGTGATCCACCGCGTTGACCCCAACGCACTTGTCGCGGGGCCGACGTTGTTTCCCCAACCTGAATCGACTCGTCAGCTTGGGCAATTGTGGGACGCGGGCCTGCGCCGCTACATCGATGCCTTCGCGCTCCATCCCTATCCCGGCGGGGTGCCGGCGGAACGCTTCGGGATGCCGCGCGAACTGGAAAGGCAGCTTGCCGCCATTCCCGACGGGCAGGGGATTCCGTTCCTCGGCACGGAACATGGCGCCGATAGCGACCGTGATGGCCTGATCGGCAAGGCGACCGAGGATCTCCACAAGACGCTGATGATGCTGGGGCACGGCGCGTTGCTGGACGTGGGTTTCTACGTTGCCGACTATTGGGTGGCTGCGAACGGCCCTCACGGCAAGGGCCGCGATACGCAGGGCTTCTTCTTCAACCTCAACGGCGCGATGCCTTATGGCACCGATCGCCTTGGCCCCAAGCCGCTGGTGCCGGCCTATGCGGCAATGACCCAGCTGCTCGACGGGAGCGACGGGCGGGGGCGGCTGGCCGGGCTGACCGGCACGCAGAACGGCTACCGCTTCGTGCGCGGCGGAATGACGGTCGATGCGGTGTGGGACTATGGCACGCCCGCCAACAGTCAGCCTGCAGCCGGGCAGGCCGGGTCTCGCTGGCCGGTCCGCGCGGGCGCGCGCCTCTGCGACTGGATGGGCAATTGCCGCCCCGCCAGCACGTCGTTCGTCACGCTGGGCCAGCGGCCGGTATACATCGTGACGGGCACGCCCTGATCCTTTCGCGCCATCCCAGGTTCATGACACTTTTGTGAAACTTTGCGGCAGTGCTGGCGTTGAGCGCTGGCATGGGCTCAGGGCTTCGGCCTGCAGGAGTGAAGCGATGGCGGCATGGATCGAACAGGATTGGCACGGCGCGGCAGCCTTGCGCGACGCCGGGGCGCGGCTGGATGCGGTTCGCCGTGAGGTCCTGCGCCGCCATGCCTTGGCCTTCCAGCCTCGTCCCTCCACCGCACGCGGCCCTGCGCTGGCCCGGTTGCTGGCGGAACTGAAGACGCCGATCGAGCAGTGGCAGGCGCGCCGTGCGGCCAACTCGCAGCCACCTTCGGCCGGGCCGGCCGTCACGTCGCGCCCGGTCATGCTGCTGCCCGGCTTCGGCACGCACCCGGCGCGGATGGGCGCGCTTCGCAAGGCGCTCGATGGCGCGGGGCACCGCGTGTCCGACTGGGGGCTGGGCTTCAACTTCGGTCCCACGGCGGATCGCTTCGACCGTTTGTGCGAACGCGTGGTGACGATGGCGCGCCGCGAGGGCGAGCCGATCGTGCTGGTGGGCTGGAGCCTTGGCGGGCTGTTCGCGCGCGAGGTCGCGCATCGCCATCCCGAGGCGGTGGCCATGGTGGTGACGATGGGGTCGCCGTTTTCGGGCGACCGCAGGGCAAACAATGCATGGCGCGCGTATCAGCTGATTGCCGGGCACAGCGTGGATGAGCCGCCGGTGGGCCTCACCTTCTCCCAAAAGCCGCCCGTGCCCACCGTGGCGCTGTGGAGCCCGCGCGACGGGATCGTCTCGCCGCGCTCGGCTTGCGGGCGCAAGGGGGAGCGGGATCTCGCCGTGGCCCTGCGGTGCACGCATCTCGGTTTCGCGGCGCATCCCGCGGTGGCGGACACATTGTTGCGGCTGGTCGCCACGCTTTGATCCCCACCTTATTTACGGTGAACTGACAAAATATTTCGCAGGTGCAGCATAGGCGCTTGTCGGACACTGATTCGTGTGCGAGCAATGAGGTCCAGACGGGATGTGCCTATGACCAACTCCTCGCCCTCGTCCTATGACGAGATGCATGATGCCGACGGCGCGGCGCGCGCTGCCTACAACGGTTACTGCAAGTGGTTCGAGGAGCAACCGCCCGGTTTGCTGAAGCGCAAGGGCAGCGAAGCCGAAGCATTTTTCCGGCGCACCGGCATTACTTTCAACGTCTATGGCGCAGAGGATGCGGAAGAGCGGTTGATCCCGTTCGACATGGTGCCGCGCATCATCACCGCGCACCAGTGGCGCAAGCTCTCACGCGGGATCGAGCAGCGCGTTCGCGCGCTCAATGCCTTCCTCCACGATCTCTATCACCGGCAGGAGATCGTCCGGTCGGGCCGGCTGCCCGAGCGATTGCTCGAACGCAATGCCGCGTTCCTGCCGCAGATGGCAGGCTTCACCCCGCCGGGCGGGGTCTACACCCACATTGTCGGCATCGATCTCGTCCGCACGGGCGAGGACGATTTCATGGTTCTGGAGGACAACGCCCGCACGCCGTCCGGCGTCTCCTATATGCTGGAGAACCGCGAGACGATGATGGCGATGTTCCCGGAACTGTTCACCCGTGTGCGGGTGCGCGAGGTTTCGGACTATCCCCGGCGGCTTGCGCGCAGTCTGGCAGCATGCGCGCCCCCGGCCGCGCGCGGGCACAAGCCGGTGGTCGCGGTGCTGACGCCCGGCATCTACAACTCCGCCTATTTCGAACACGCGTTCCTGGCCGACCAGATGGGCGCGGAACTGGTCGAGGGCAGCGACCTGCGCGTCGAGAACGGACGCATTGCCATGCGCACCACGCGCGGGTGGAAGTCGATCGACGTGATCTATCGCCGGGTGGATGACGAATACCTCGATCCGCTGACGTTCAATGCCGACAGCGTGCTGGGCGTCTCGGGCATCATGGACGTCTACCGCGCGGGCGGCGTGACCATCGCCAACGCCCCCGGCACCGGCATCGCCGACGACAAGGCGATCTACAGTTTCATGCCGGAAATCGTCGAGTTCTACACCGGCGAGAAGCCGATCCTGCAGAACGTGCCGACCTGGCGCTGCTCGGAGCCCGATGCGCTGAAGTACGTGCTCGACAACCTGGCCGACCTTGTCGTGAAGGAAGTCCACGGTTCGGGCGGCTATGGGATGCTGATCGGGCCAACCTCGTCGAAGAAGGAAATCGCGGCCTTCTCGGCCAAGCTGCGCGCCCGGCCCGACAACTACATCGCGCAGCCCACGCTTTCGCTGTCCACCGTGCCGATCCTGACCAAGGCCGGCCTCGCGCCGCGCCACGTCGATCTTCGCCCCTTCGTGCTGGTCAGCCCCAACGGGATCGACATCACGCCGGGCGGTCTGACGCGCGTGGCGCTCAAGAAGGGATCGCTGGTGGTGAACTCGTCGCAGGGCGGGGGCACCAAGGACAGCTGGGTGCTGGACGACTGATGCGGAAGGAACGCTGATGCTAGGACGCTCCGCAAACGGCATTTTCTGGCTGTTCCGCTACCTTGAGCGCGCGGAGAACACCGCGCGGCTGATCGAGGCGGGATTCCGCATGGCCCTGACTCGCGATTCCAGGGACGCCAGCGACGAGTGGCGTTCGGTGGTGGTCACGCTTGGCCTGCAAAAGGCCTACGAAGCCAAGTTCGGGCGCGAATATGGTGGCCCGCAGGTGTTCAACTTCATCCTGCGCGACAAGGACAATCCCGGCAACGTGCTGGCGATGACCGAGCAGGCGCGCACCAATGCGCGCATGGTCCGCACCGGCATCACGCGCGAGGTGTGGGAAACCGTCAACGAAAGCTGGATGCGGCTGCGCGACCTGCTCGCCCGGCCGGTGAGCGAGACGCGGCTGGGCGACGTGATCGACACGATCCGCCGCCAGGCGACACAAGTGCGCGGGGCGATGGATGGCACCATGCTGCGCAACGACATCTACAATTTCGCGCGGATGGGCACGTTCGTCGAACGCGCCGACAGCACCGCGCGCATTCTCGATGTGAAATACTACGTGCTGCTGCCCAGCATTTCCTATGTCGGCTCCAGTCTCGACAACGTGCAGTGGGAAAACGTGCTGCGTTCGCTGGCGGGCGAGCGTGCTTATCGCTGGCTTAATGCCGGGCGGATGGAAGCGCGCGGCATTGCGGAATTCCTTGTGCTCGACGGCCGTTTCCCGCGCAGCCTTGCGTTCTGCTACGCCGAACTCCAGTCGAACCTCGCGCATCTCGCGCGTGAATACGGCGGCGAGATGGCCAGCCACGAGATTCTGCGCGATGCGGCGAGCAAGCTGCACACGATCACGATCGAGGCCATCTTTGAGCAGGGCCTCCATCAGTTCATTGGCGACTTTATCGCCTGCAACACCCGTCTCGCGCAGCAGATCCAGCGCGACTACCGGTTCATCGAGTAGGGAAGGCCCGCCGCCATGCGCCTCGCGATCGACCATACCACGCACTACCGCTTTTCCGGCCCGGTCTCGCGCGGGCAGCAGCGGTTGCGGCTGAAGCCCAAGGAAAGCGCGGGGCAGAGCGTGCTGGAGTGGGCTATCCACCTGGACGGCGCGCGCTGCGAAGTGGAGTACGATGACGAGAACTCCAACCACGTTACGCTGATCTCGTTCGAGCCGGGAACGACCGAAGTGACCATCCGCTGCGAAGGCGTGGTCGAAACGTCGGATGTGGCGGGGATCATCGGGCGCCACGCCGGTTACCTGCCGCGCTGGCACTTTCTCCAGCAGACCGACTTGACCGCGCCGGGGCCGCGCCTGCGCGCGCTGGCCGCCAGCCTGGACAGCACGGGCGATGCGCTGACCAAGCTGCACGCGCTGTCGTCGCTGGTGCGCGAAACGATCGCCTATGAACTGGGCTACACCGACGCGGCGACGACTGCCGAAGCTGCGCTCGCCGATGGACGGGGCGTGTGCCAGGATCATGCCCACGTATTCATCGGTGCGGCGCGCTTGCTGGGCATCCCGGCGCGCTACGTCAGCGGCTATCTGATGATGAACGACCGGGTCGAGCAGAATGCCGGCCATGCCTGGGCCGAGGCGATGGTCGAGGGACTGGGCTGGGTCGGCTTCGACGTCTCGAACGGCATCTGCCCGGACGTGCGATACGTGCGCGTGGCGACGGGGCGCGATTACCGCGATGCGGCGCCGATCACGGGCATCCGCACCGGCGCGCGGGACGAGACAATGCACGTGAAGCTTGCCGTGGAACAACAGCGTGTGGAACAATAACCGCCAGCGCTGACAGGCAGCGGGGATTCGGCCGGGCCGGTCTCCTGGCTCGCCGTTGCAGGAATGTCCGGGGATCATAATGACGTATTGTGTGGGAATGGTGCTCGACCGGGGCCTTGTCCTGATGAGCGACACGCGCACCAATTCCGGCGTCGACAACATCTCGGTGTTCCGCAAGATGTTCAGCTGGTCGGAGCCGGGCGAGCGGATCATCACGATCATGACCGCGGGCAATCTGGCCACAACGCAGGCGGTGGTCAGCCAGCTGGAGGAACGCAACAAGGCGCCCGGCGAGCGACGCCCCTCCATTCTCGAAGCACCGACGATGTTCCAGGTGGCGACGCAGGTCGGCCGCTTGCTGCGTGACGTGATCGAAGGCCGGCAGGACGGCGGGATGCAAAGCGAGGGGCCACGCTTCTCCGCCTCGATCATCGTGGCGGGGCAGATCCGCGACATGGAGCCGCGCCTGTTCCTGGTCTATCCCGAAGGCAATTTCATCGAGGCGAGCTTCGACACGCCGTTCTTCCAGATTGGCGAGACCAAGTATGGCCGCCCGATCCTGCTGCGCGGCTACGACAAGACCATGTCGTTCGAGGACGCGGTGAAGCTCATGATGGTCTCGTTCGATTCCACGCTGGCGGCGAACCTTTCGGTGGGCTTGCCGCTTGATCTGATGGTGATCGAGCGCGACGGCTTCCAGCCGCTGCACCAAAAGCGGATCCTCGCCACCGACCCCTACTTCAAGTCGATCTCGTCAAGCTGGAGCGAGGCTTTGCGGCAAGCGTTCCACTCGCTGCCCGATTATACCTTCGAGGACCCCAGCCCCGCCGCCGCGCCCTTGGAGTAGGTATTTCGCCTTAGGCGAATCACCTGCGCTAAGTGGTTAAGAAATAGAGCATAAACGGTAACCGCTGCGAGAGGCGGAGAGGCTCATATTTCCTGCATGGAACAGGAACACCCGCCCCTTGCGCAAACGTTGTCTGGAAACACAATCCGTTTCGGACGAAAATCTCCTAAGGGAAATGCTTTAGGAATGGCCCTACGGGGCAAACCTTTGGTTCAGAACGAAGGCAACCCGGATGGCACTGCGGCGCCGGTCGATGGCTTAGTTCTCGACATGGTCGAACGTGTCACACTCCACATCCTCGATAGCGACAGCGCCCGCCGGGCCCAACTCGCTCGTCTCGCTTTCGCAGCGGGGCATCACGCCGAAATCTACGCGAACGCGGAAGAGCTGCTCTCCCACGCTCCGTCGACCGGCCTGGTGCTGGCGCACGATGAACCCACTGGCGAAGGCATCGCAGCGCTGATCGGCGCCATGATGCGCGCCGGGCACTGGCTGCCGGTCATCGCCGTCGCGGAAGTGCCTGAAACCCACGCGGTGGTCACCGCGATCAAGGCCGGTGCGCTCGATTACCTGGGCGTGCCCACCCAGATCGCCCCCCTCAACGAAGCCATCGCTCGCGCCGCGCGCGAAGCAGAGACGCACCGCGCCCAGCGCGCCCGCGCCGCCGAAGCGCGTCAGCGGATCGCCCGCCTGTCGCTGCGGGAACGCGAAGTGCTGGACCGTCTTGCCGAAGGTTGCAGCAACAAGGCCATCGCACGCGATCTGGAAATCAGCCCGCGCACGGTGGAAATCCACCGCATGAAGATGATGGGCAAGCTGGGCGCGCGCCACGCCGCCGAAGCGGTGCGCCTGCGCATCGAAGCGACGGGGCTAGACGACGTGGCAGCCTGATCGGGGCCAGCCTGATCGGGTCCAGCCTGATCGGGTCCAGCCTGATTGGGGGCAGCCTGATCCCAGGGCTGCCTATTCCGTCACCGGCAGAAGGGCCGGCCCTGTCCGACTTCCAGGTGCAAATGGTCGCGATGCGCGGGATTGTATTCCGGCGAAAGCACCGTGGCGAAGCGCTTGCAGCCGCTGTCGCGCACCGTCCGCAGGAAAGCGCGGATCTGGGGGGAGTCGCTGTCCCAGTCGCGCAGCACGTTGATCCGGCGGCCGTCGGCCAGCAGGAAGCCGCCGATGTCGATGGCATCGGCCGTTGCGTGCGCTGACATCCGGCTGGTGCCGGCCACCGTCCGGCATGAGTAGCTGCCCATCGTCTCGATCCGCGCCAGCGGACTGCCCAGGATCTGCCGCGCCGCCCGGTCCACGCCGAACCGCGCCCAGCCTGACAGCGCACTGGCCAGCGGGCAGGTGACCGGACCGAGGTTCGACAGTTGCAGCCGGCTGTCGTCGCTCCTCAGGTAGTTCAGCCGCACCACATTGAGCGTCGAGCAGCCCGCGCCGAAATACTGGTCGGGCAGCGGCGTGAAAGCCGCGTCGCTGCGGCCCAGGTTGGCAAGGCAGGCGCGTGCGTCGGGACGCTGGGTCATGGTGCCAAGGCTGGTGCGCGAAGGACCGCGCCGCGCCGGCTCGGGCGCATCGACGCAGCCGGCAAGGGCGGCGGCGAGCGTGGCAGTCAGCAGCAGGGGCAGGGCCGGCCATTTCATGCCTGCTACCCTGCGCCGACTTGGTTAACGAAACGTAACTGGCGCGGCGAGCTGTTCATGGCGATTCGCCTCCCCCCGGAGGGTCATGCCGCGCGCCGCCGAAAAATTATCGCACGGCTAGACCCGCACAAACCCTCACCAATTGGCTGATGCGCGGATTCGCACGGATACGCGCGGTTGACAACGTGCGCACCGCCGCTAGGGCCGGCGGCGGGCCACGCGGTCCCAACGCCGCGCGAGCTCTCTGCAAGGAGAGAATACATGACTGTCCAAGTTCCCGCCGCGAAGCCGGCGCGCCCGTTCTTTTCCTCGGGCCCCTGCGCCAAGCCGCCCGGATACTCCACCGACAAGCTCCAGACCGCATCGCTTGGCCGCTCGCACCGCGCCAAGATCGGCAAGCAGCGCCTTCAGTACTGCATCGACCTGATGCGCGAAGTGTTGCAGCTGCCCGACACGCACCGCATCGGCATCGTCCCCGGTTCCGACACCGGCGCGTTCGAAATGGCGATGTGGACCATGCTCGGCGCTCGCGGCGTGACGGCGCTGGCCTGGGAAAGCTTCGGCGAAGGCTGGGTTACGGACGCAGTCAAGCAGCTCAAGCTCGAACCGACCGTCGTGCGCGCCGATTACGGCCAGCTGCCCGACCTCGACAAGATCGACTGGGCCGACGACGTGCTGTTCACCTGGAACGGCACCACCTCGGGCGTGCGCGTTCCCGATGGCGAATGGATCCCCGACGACCGCGAGGGCCTGTCCTTCGCCGACGCGACCAGCGCCGTGTTCGCCTATGACATTCCGTGGGACAAGATCGACGTCGCCACCTTCTCCTGGCAGAAGGTGCTGGGCGGCGAAGGCGGCCACGGCGTGCTGATCCTTGGCCCCCGCGCCGTGCAGCGGCTTGAGGAATACACCCCGAGCTGGCCGCTGCCGAAGGTCTTCCGCCTCGTGTCCAAGGGCAAGCTGGCCGAAGGCGTGTTCAAGGGCGAGACGATCAACACTCCGTCGATGCTGGCCGTCGAGGACGCGATCTTCGCGCTCGAATGGTCGAAGTCGGTCGGCGGGCTGGAAGGCCTGAAGGCGCGCTGCGCCGCCAACGCCCACGCGCTCGACAAGATCGTCGCCGAACGCGACTGGCTTGGCCACCTCGCGGTCGACAGCGGCATCCGCTCGAAGACCTCGGTCTGCCTCACCGTCGAAGGCGCCGATGCCGATTTCATCAAGGCCTTCGCCGGCCTGCTGGAAAAGGAAGGCGCGGCCTATGACATCGCGGGTTACCGCGATGCCCCGGCGGGTCTGCGCATCTGGTGCGGCGCCACGGTCGAAACCGCCGATATCGAGGCGCTCGGTCCCTGGCTCGACTACGCCTGGGCTTCGCTCAAGGCCTGATCCGGTCCTCCCCGCCGTCGTGCGGGGAGCGTCCTTCTCCACCATGAATTCACGGCCGGGCGCGCGCAGGATGGCACAAGCCAGCGCACCCGTGCAGCACAAGGGAAACGTCCCATGACCAAGCCCAAGGTTCTCATTTCCGACAAGATGGACCCCAACGCCGCGCGCATCTTCGAAGAGAGCGGCTGCGATGTCGACGTGATCACCGGCGAAACCCCGGAACAGCTGATTGCGCGCATCGGCGACTATGATGGCCTCGCCATCCGTTCCTCGACCAAGGTGACCAAGGAAATCCTCGCCGCGGCGAAGAACCTCAAGGTCATCGGCCGCGCCGGCATCGGCGTCGACAACGTCGATATTCCGGCCGCTTCGGCGCAGGGCGTGGTGGTGATGAACACCCCGTTCGGCAATTCGATCACCACCGCCGAACACGCCATCGCGCTGATGTTCGCGCTGGCGCGCCAGATCCCGGAAGCCAACGCGCAGACCCAGGCGGGCCTGTGGCCCAAGAACGGCTTCATGGGCGTTGAAGTCACCGGCAAGACCCTCGGCCTGATCGGCGCGGGCAACATTGGCTCGATTGTCGCCAGCCGCGCGCTGGGCCTGAAGATGAAGGTCGTCGCTTACGATCCGTTCCTCACCCCGGAACGCGCGATCGAAATGGGCGTGGAAAAGGCCGATCTCGAAACGCTGCTCGCCAAGGCGGACTTCATCACGCTGCACACCCCGCTCACCAGCGAGACGCGCAACATCCTGAGCCGCGAAAACCTGGCCAAGACCAAGAAGGGCGTCCGCATCATCAACTGCGCACGTGGCGGCCTGGTGGATGAGGCTGCGCTCAAGGACGGGCTGGATTCGGGGCACATCGCCGGGGCAGCGCTCGACGTGTTCGAGACCGAGCCGGCGAAGGATTCGCCGCTGTTCGGCACGCCCAACTTCATCTGCACGCCGCACCTCGGCGCCTCGACCACCGAAGCGCAGGTCAACGTGGCGCTGCAGGTGGCCGAGCAGATGGCGGACTTCCTCGTCACCGGCGGCGTTACCAACGCGCTCAACATGCCGTCGCTGTCGGCTGAGGAAGCGCCGAAGCTGAAGCCCTATATGGCGCTGGCGGAAAAGCTGGGCAGCCTGGTCGGCCAGCTCGCGCACGACAACCTGACCAAGATCTCGATCGAGGTCGAAGGTGCAGCGGCGCAGCTCAACCAGAAGCCGATCACCGGCGCGGTTCTGGCGGGCCTGATGAAGCAGTATTCGCAGACCGTGAACATGGTCAACGCGCCCTTCCTGGCCAAGGAGCGCGGGCTGGACGTGCGCGAAGTGCGCCACGACCGCGAAGGCGAATACCGCACGCTGGTGCGCGTCACCGTGGGCACCGCGCAGGGTGATCGCTCGGTCGCGGGGACGCTGTTCGGCAACGGCCAACCGCGTCTGGTCGAGATCTTCGGCATCGGCATTGAAGCCGACCTCGACGGCGACATGCTCTACATCGTCAACTCCGACGCACCGGGCTTCATCGGCTCGATCGGCACGATCCTCGGCCAGGCCGGCATCAACATCGGCACCTTCCACCTCGGTCGCCGCGAAGCCGGCGGCGAAGCGGTGCTGCTGCTCTCGGTCGACAGCCCGGTGACCGAAGACGTGCTGAAGCAGGCGCGCGACGTGGCCGGCGTCCGCACCGTCAAGGCGCTGAAGTTCTGATCGCCTGATAGTTCCCGGCTCGCTCGCTCCCCCTTCGACAAGTGGGGGGCGAGCGGGTAGGGGGCGAATCACCATGACCGACACCAGCGACGCCGACCTGCTGCCCGAGGGGCTTGAAGACCGCCTCCCGCGCGAAGCCGCCACCACGACCCGCGCCATGCGCGCCATCCAGGACGTGATGCACGGCCACGGCTATGACCGTGTGCTGCCGCCGATGATCGAATTCGAGCGCAGCCTGGCGAGCCGCATGGCTGGTATCCAGTCTCGCCGGATGTTCCGCTTCGTCGATCCGTCGTCGCTGCGGATGATGGCGCTGCGCAGCGACTATACCCCGCAGATCGGCCGCATCGCGCAGACCCGGCTGGCCGAGGCGGCCCGCCCGCTGCGCCTGATGTATGCGGGCCAGGTTCTCACCATCAAGGGCGACGGGCTCGATCCCGCGCGCGAGAAGCTCCAGTGCGGTGCCGAACTGATCGGCAGCGACAATGTCGCCGCCGCGACCGAAATCCTGTCCATCGCGATCGAGGCGCTGCACGCGGCCGGCGCGACGGGCGTGAGCGTCGATTTCACGCTGCCCGACCTGGTCGATACGCTGGCGGCCAAGGCGCTGCCGCTCGACGCAAGCCGGATCGAGGGCGTGCGCCGTGAACTTGATACCAAGGATGCCGGCGGGCTGGTCGATGCCGGCGGCGCGGCTTACGTGCCGTTGCTCTATGCCACCGGCGATTTCGACAGCGCGATCGAGAAGCTGGCCGCGATCGACGCCGGCGGCGTTCTGGCCGGGCGCATCGCTGCGCTGCGCGAGATTGCCGCGGCGCTGGGCGGCAAGGCGCGCCTGACGCTCGATCCCACCGAACGCCACGGTTTCGAATACCAGTCGTGGTTCGGCTTCATGCTCTATGCCGATGGCGTGCGCGGCGCGCTGGGCCGGGGCGGCACTTATCGCATTGCGGGCACAGCCGGCGGCGAAGGCGAAGTCGCGACCGGTTTTTCGCTCTATCCCGATGCCCTGATCGGCCTGCTCGCCGCGAACGAGGGGAACGAGGACCGCGTGTTCCTGCCGCTCGGCCACGATCGCGAGACCGCTGCGCGTCTGCGCTCGATCGGCTGGCGGACGGTGGCGGCGCTGAACGAGGCGGACAACGCGGAAAGCCTTGGCTGCACGCATCGGCTGGAAGGCAGCGAGCCGGTCAGGCTCTGAACGGCCGGCGCGGGGCGTTACCCGGTCAGGTGCAACAGGCCGGGCGCGAGCGCGCGCCACCAGTCGCTGCTCGCGATCCATGGCGACGCGATATGGATCGGCACCAGCGCCGCAGCGGCCCACAGCGTGGCCGGACGCACCCGCCCACGCTCGCGCCTGTCGTGGACTGCCAGCGCAATCAGGAACAGGTCTGCCAGAAGGTTGGGCGCCATGTCCGATAGTGGGAACGCCGCGGGGAGCAGCAGGACCCAGCGCGATACGGCCGGCCCCACCAGACACAGCGCGGCGGCGAACGTGAACCGGCGATGCCAGTCGGGATGGCGGGTGACGCCGGCAAATGCGGCGGTCATCATTGCCGAGAACAGCGCGATGTCGACCACGTTGTAGAACGTCACGTCGAACGGATGGGAATCGCCCGCCGCGATCCTTCGCCGGATGGCCACGATTGCCATGATCGCGCCCAGCGGCAGCATCATTGCCGAAAGCGCAACGCCCGCCAGCCCCAGTTCGCGATGTCGCGCGGTGCGCCCCTGCGCGACCAGCTGCGTCTGCCAGGCATAGAGGCCGATCCACGCGAAGAACGGCAGGCCGTGGATGTGGTGGAACGGTGAAAACCGCCGGCTGCCGGAGACGAGCGGCGCGTAATACGTCAGCGGAAAGCTCAGCACCACGCACACCAGCATCACCATCGCGGAACGGGTGAAGAAGCGCGTGTGCGGCCTTGGTGCGCCGGTGTCCCTCGCCATGTTCGTGCCCCCGCCGGGAAATCGTCCCGATCGGCACCGAACCTAACGCAAACGTCCTGTGGCGGCGATGGACAAAGTCGGCCCGCCCTTGACTTGCGCGCCTCTCTCACCCTACGGCGCGCACCGCAAAGCGGGCGCTTTCGGGCGCCTCCCGTTCCATCCGTTTCGCCGAGTCCTGTCGAAGGGCGTCACCGGATCCGCCTGGGCAGGGTGGTGGAGTATAAGCATGGCCAACGTAACCGTGATCGGCGCCCAGTGGGGCGATGAAGGCAAAGGCAAGATCGTCGACTGGCTCGCCAGCCGTGCCGATGCCGTGGTGCGCTTTCAGGGCGGCCACAATGCCGGCCACACGCTCGTCGTGGGCGAACATGTCTACAAGCTTTCGCTGCTGCCCTCGGGCATCGTCACGGGCACGCTGTCGATCATCGGCAACGGCGTCGTGCTCGATCCCTGGGCGCTCAAGGCGGAAATCGAAAAGCTGACCGCGCAGGGCGTGGAGATCAATGCCGAAAACTTCGCCATTGCCGACAATTGCCCGCTGATTCTGCCGCTGCATCGGGACCTTGATGGCCTGCGTGAACAGGCCGCCGGCGCGGGCAAGATCGGCACCACCGGGCGCGGCATCGGCCCCGCCTATGAAGACAAGGTCGGCCGCCGCGCGATCCGCGTTTGCGATCTGGCCCACCTCGATGCGCTCGATGCGCAGCTCGATCGTCTTTGCGCGCACCACGATGCGCTGCGCGCCGGTTTCGGCCAGCCGCCGGTTGATCGCGCCGCGCTGATCGCCGAGCTGAAGGACATTGCGCCTTACGTGCTCCAGTTCGCGCAGCCAGTATGGATGCGCCTGAACAAGGTGCGCAAGGCCGGCGCCCGCATCCTGTTCGAGGGCGCGCAGGGCGTGCTGCTCGATGTCGATCACGGCACGTATCCGTTCGTCACGTCGTCGAACACCGTTTCGGGCACGGCGGCGTCCGGCTCGGGGCTTGGCCCCAATTCGACCGGCTTCGTGCTTGGCATCGTCAAGGCGTACACCACCCGCGTCGGTTCGGGACCGTTCCCGACCGAGCTGGAGGATGAGACGGGCCAGCGGCTGGGCGAGCGCGGCCACGAATTCGGCACCGTGACCGGGCGCAAGCGCCGCTGCGGCTGGTTCGACGCGGTGCTGGTGCGCCAGTCCTGCGCGATTTCGGGCGTCACCGGCATCGCGCTGACCAAGCTCGACGTGCTCGACGGCTTCGACAAGGTGAAGATCTGCACCGGCTACCGCCTGCGCGGCAAGGTGCTGGACTATTTCCCCAGCCATGCCGCCGACCAGGCAGCGGTCGAGCCGATCTACGAGGAAATGGACGGCTGGGTGGGGACCACCGCGGGCGCGCGGTCCTGGGCCGATCTGCCGGCGCAGGCGATCAAGTATATCCAGCGCGTGCAGGAACTGATCGAGACGCCGGTGGCGCTGGTCAGCACCTCGCCCGAACGCGAGGACACGATCCTCGTGCGCGACCCGTTCGTCGACTGACGGCCATGCGCCGCCTGCTCCTTCCCCTCGGCCTTGTGCTGGCGGCGGACGGAGCAGCGGCGTCGGTCGATCCCGGCCAGGCAGAGCCGCCCGCGGCCGGCTCGGTCCTGATCGAAAAGGCAGCCCGGCGCCTGACACTGTTCGACAGCGCCGGCCATGCCATGCGGACCTATTCGGGCATCCAACTGGGCGATGCGCCCGCAGGTCCGAAGCGCTTCGAGGGCGATGAACGCACCCCGGAAGGCCGCTATGTCATCGACTATGGCAATGCGGACAGCGCCTATCACCTCTCGTTGCATATCTCCTATCCGGATTCGCGCGACGTGGCCTTCGCGCACGCGCGGGGCCGCAGCCCCGGCGGACTGATCTTCATCCACGGCCAGCCCAACGGCTTTCAAGGGCAGCGGATGCCGGGCGACTGGACCGATGGCTGCATCGCCTTAAGCAACGAGCAGATCGAGGAAATATGGTCGATGGTTGCCGACGGCACGCCGATCGACATCAAACCTTGATCCAAAATCGAGGTATTGTCGGTTGACCCCGGCGGCCTTGTTCTACTCTTGTTCGCATTACGTGCAAATACGGAGCGAACAGAATCATGGGGCAGGCCGCAGCGCCTTTCGATTTCCAACCTGGCGAGACCGGAGGCGGGGGGCGTGGCCTTGGAGCGCTGGCCGTCTCGATCTTTGCGGATCGCGGCTATCTGCGCGCGGAAATGGCCGAGGATGCGGCGGCGGCAGGGCTGCGCGTGGCGCAGACCGCGGACTTCGAGCGGCTCCTTGGCGGTGATGGGGCACCGGCGGGCGATCTTGTCCTTGTCGATTGCCCCGTCGTGGAAGGCGCCCAGCTGGCCGCACTGTCGCAGCTGGATATTCATGCCGCGAAAGGGCTCGCGCATCTGGTGGTCTCGACCAGTATAGGCTCGCTCGACGATGTGTTCGGTTGCCTTGATCAGTCTGACGCGCAAATCCTCGTCAGCCCCAGTCGGGCCGAACGGGTGATTGCGCTCGGCCGCGTGATTGCCCGTCTTGGCAACCGCGTGCGTGAACTGTCGGAGGACGACCGCCTCTCGCTGCTGCGGCTGACCGATCAGGTCACCCAGATCGCCCAGAAGCTGGAAGCCTTGTCGTCGGGCAGCAATGTCGTCTCGCCCGATGCCTCGGCTTTTCGTTTCGACGGGCATGGAGACGATACGCGGATGGAGGAGCCGGGCGATCGGCTCGTTCGCGCGGCCCGGCCGGCCTTGCCCGATCCGCGTCTCGTGCGCCGGGTGATCCGCCAGCGCCAGTTGCGGGGCCGCTTTTTCGGTGGCGATCTCTTTGCTGATCCGGCGTGGGACATGCTGCTTGATCTGACGGCTGCGCGGGCGGAGCACGTGCGCGTCTCGGTCACGTCGCTATGCATCGCCTCGGGTGTCCCGCCTACCACGGCGCTGCGCTGGATCGGTCAGATGACCGATGCCGGCCTGCTCCAGCGCGTCGATGACGAGACAGACCGCCGCCGCGCCTTCATCACCCTGTCCGACAAGGCGGCAGACGCGATGGCCCGTTATTTTGCCGAACTGGCCGCGACCGCGTCAGCGCTGGTCTGATGCGGAAAGTCCGGTTCGGATGAAAAACCATCCCGGTATTTTGAATCGGCCGGGGAATAAAGCAATGTGCGCTGCCGTTAAGTGATCGTGCCTGCTTCAAGGAAGAAACCCGACAGCGGGATGTATCCGATAGCCGGCGACGACGATATTCTTTCGGGCGATACCGGCGATGATCGCCTGAACGGCGGCAGTGGCAACGATCACATCGATGGTGGTGACGGCCGTGACACCGAGCGTGGCGGTACCGGCGACGATTCGATGTCGGGCGCCAACGGCGACGATCGCCTGTTCGGCGATTCGGGATCCGATTCGATGGATGGCGGCGCCGGAGGCGACACGATGTCGGGTGGCAACGGTGACGATCATCTCGCCGGCGGCAGCGGCAATGATCGTGAATCCGGCGGTGCCGGTATCGATCATCTGGACGGTGACGACGGCAACGACTCGCTGTCCGGCGGTGACGGCAACGATGTGCTCGGCGGCGGTTCGGGCGACGACGTGCTCAAGGGCGGCAACGGCGACGACAGCCTGTCCGGCGGCACTGGCAGTGACAAGCTGTTTGGTGGTCTGGGGGCCGACACCTTCGTGTTCACCAGCGCGGATTTCGGTGTCGATGTGAGCGGCAGCACCGACCGCATCGTCGACTTCCACCAGGACCAGGGCGATCGCATCGACCTGTCGGGCATTGATGCCAATGTCTCGGCCGATGGTGACCAGGCGTTCTCGTTCATCGGCAATGCGGCATTCTCGAACACGGCTGGAGAACTGCGTTTCGAGCAACTGACGGGCCGCACCATGCTGACCGGCGACACCAACGGCGACGGCGTTGCCGACTTTGCCATCCGCATCGACGGCGTGAACGCGCTCGTCGCAGGCGATCTGGTGCTGTAACCCTATCCGCCGGGCGCTCTGCGATGCCGGGCGCCCGGTCCGGACGCAATCGCAACAAGGAATGGTGGGCGGTGAGGGGCTCGAACCCCCGACCCTCTCGGTGTAAACGAGATGCTCTACCAACTGAGCTAACCGCCCGCCGCAGCGGAAACCGCGCTATTGCGCGGTTTCCTGCGTTCCGTCAATGCCTCCCCGTCGCAAGAGGGGCATTGGATTGACCCTGCTCGCGGGGCAGTCTCGCAATGGTCGGGAAGTGGTCCGGGTCCGTTTGAAGAGGCGCCCTGCGTTGCATTTCAGCGCGGCCTATGCGGGCTGGCCCTTGCCGTTGCGGGCGAGCGATGCCGACATGGCCGCCAGTTCGATCTGCCGGCCTACACCCAACTTGGCAAAGATCTGCTCCAGCTGCGAGCGCACGGAGCCAAGCCGCGCGGCCTTGTACCCTGCCGCAAAGTAGTAGGCGATTCTTGCGAGGGTGACCGGCGCGGGAAGCGTCAGCCGTCGCAGGCGGAATCGTCGCCGGCTCGGCATGCCGCCACCGCGCGGCGCCATTCGGCCAGGTCGCGCTGGTACTGCGCGCGGCTCTGCTCATAGTCCGCCACGTCGCGCCGGTGGTCTTCCACCCGCCCGCTGTAGCCTTCGTTGTCTGCCGTGGGATTGCCCTGTTCGCGCCATGCGCGCCAGCCTTCGGCGTAACGGGCATCGCGTTCGCGCACCATCGCGGCTTCACGCAAGTTCAGTTGCCGGATGATCTCGCGGTCGCGGGCCCGTGCTGCCGCCGAGCGCATCGCGGGGTCTTTCGGATTGTCTGCCCACGCGCTGACAGGTGCCGCCGCGGCGGCGATCGCCGCACAGGCCATGACCCAAACCCTCATTGTTTCTCCGCCCGTCTTGTTGTCGGCACCGAGTATCAAGGCGATGGACCGCCGCGCAATGCAACCGCGACGAACGGTTGGCAGTCCGTCACGACAATCGGGCGTTTCGTCTCTCGGTCGTGCCGCGACTGGGTTCTATTCGGCCCCTCGGTAGCGCAGCGCCTCGACCACCGCCGCGAAGGCCGGGGTCGGTTGCCGCCGGCTGGGGTAATAGAGATGGTAGCCGGGAAACGGCGGCGACCAGCGGGACAGCACGGCTTCGAGCCGGCCGCTGTCCAGATGCGGCTGGACCATGGTCTGCGGCAGATAGGCGATACCGAAACCGTCCAGCGCGGCCTCCAGGATCGAGAACACCGACGAGAAGGTCAGCGGGCCATCCACCCGCACGCGAAATTCGCGGTCATCGCGCTCGAACTCCCAGGCATAGAGCCCGCCATAGGTCGGCAGGCGCAGGTTGATGCAGGGAAAGCCGGTCAGGTCCTCCGGCTGATGGGGCCGGCCGTGTCGGGCGAAGAACGCCGGAGCGGCTACCGCGAGCATCCGGGCGTCGGGACCGATCCGCACCGCGATCATGTCCTTCGCCACGATCTCGCCAAAGCGGACGCCGGCGTCGAAACGCTCTGCCACGATGTCGGTGAGGCGGTAGTCGGTAGCGACTTCGACATGAATGTCGGGATGGTCGGGGAGGAACCGCCGCAGCGCCGGCCACAGCACGAATGCCATCGAATGCTCGTCGGCGCTGATCCTCACCGTGCCCGCCGGCTTTTCGCGCAAGGCGCTCAGGGCCGCGACGTCCGCCTCGATATCGTCGAAACGCGGCCCGATCGATTGCAGCAGCCGGTCGCCCGCCTCGGTGGGTGTCACGCTCCGCGTGGTGCGGTTCAGCAGGCGCAGCCCCAGCCGTTCCTCCAGCCCGCGCACGCTGTGGCTGACCGCCGAGGGCGTGACGCCAAGCTGCGCCGCCGCGCGGGTGAAGCTACGCTCTCGCGCGACAGCCAGGAAGAAGGTGAGTTCGGCGAGGTGTTGCCGGTTCATTGATGAGCCTCATTCACAGCCGCATGGAAATAGCGCCTTCTTATCCGGCAAGTCCATCGCGGCTATCGCGCCACCTTGCCGGAAGCGGCCGCGAAGCTTCCTGGCCCCATGCAGGAGCAGCCGATGAAGATTTTCCGCAATGGATCGAGGCCGTCGCAGCAAGGGCCGGCTGAATGGTTCACGGGATCGGTGCGGATCGATCCGTTGAACACTGCTCCGCCGCCGGCCCGCACCGGCGCCGCAAGCGTGACGTTCGAGCCGGGCGCCCGCACGGCATGGCATACGCATCCGCTCGGCCAGACTCTGGTCGTCACCGCCGGCGTGGGCTGGACCCAGTGCGAGGGTGAGCCGATCGTGGAAATCCGCGCCGGCGACGTGATCTGGTGCCCGCCGGGACATCGCCACTGGCACGGGGCGACCCCAACCACCGCGATGACCCACATCGCCATCCAGGAAGCGCTCGACGGCAAGATGGTCGAATGGATGGAACACGTGACCGACGCACAGTACCTCGCCGGCCCTCCCGGCGAATAAATCCTCTCCTCTCCTCTCCTCTCCTCTCCTCTCCTCTCCTCTCCTCTCCTCTCCAAGGAAACCTCATGCTGACCAAAGCCTATGGCGCCCATGCCGCCGACAAGCCGCTCGTGCCCATGGATATCGAGCGGCGCGCGCCCGGCGCGCACGACGTGCAGATCGACATCGCCTTTTGCGGCATCTGCCATTCCGACCTCCATCAGGTGCGTTCCGAATGGAGCGGGACCATCTACCCCTGCGTGCCGGGGCACGAGATTGTCGGCCGGGTAAGCGCGGTGGGCGATGCCGTCACTGCGTTCAACGTCGGCGATCTGGTCGGGGTGGGCTGCATGGTGGACAGCTGCCAGCACTGCCACTCGTGCGAAGACGGCTTCGAGCAATTCTGCGAGAACGGCTTCACCGGCACGTACAATGCCCCGACGGCGGACGCCCCCGGCCACACGCTCGGCGGCTATTCGCAGCAGATCGTGGTCGATGACAAGTTCGTGCTCAAGGTGACGCACGGCGAGGAACAGCTTGCCGCAGTCGCGCCCCTGCTGTGCGCCGGCATCACCACCTACTCGCCGCTGCGCCACTGGAAGGCGGGACCGGGCAAGAAGGTGGGCATCGTCGGCATCGGCGGCCTTGGTCACATGGGCGTGAAGCTGGCCCATGCCATGGGCGCGCACGTGGTCGCCTTCACCACCTCCGAGAGCAAGCGCGACGATGCGAAGGCTCTGGGCGCCGATGAGGTGGTGGTTTCGCGCAATCCCGAGGAAATGGCGGCGCACGCCAACAGCTTCGATTTCATCCTCGATACGGTGGCGGCAAGCCACGATCTCGACGCGTTTACCGCCCTGCTCAAGCGCGACGGCACGTTGACGCTGGTCGGCGTTCCCGAACACGCGCACCCGTCGCCGGATGTTTCTGCGCTGATCTTCAAGCGCCGCTCCATTGCCGGCTCGCTGATCGGCGGCATTGCCGAGACGCAGGAAATGCTCGATTTCTGTGCCCGGAACGGGATCGTCGCCGATGTCGAACTGATCGCGGCGGAGCAGATCGAGGGCGCTTTCGAGCGGATGCAGCGCAGCGACGTGAAGTATCGCTTCGTCATCGACATCGCCACAATGGCGGACTGATGGAAAGACGCCGGGGCCTCGCCCACCGTTGTGGTGGATGAAGCCCCGGCCCCTTCCGGCATCCGGGCTTACAGCATCACAGCCCGGTCATGGCCTCGATCGCGGGGGTGTAGCGGCCACCCTGAACGTCGACCGTGCCCAGCAGCGTTTCGATTTCCGCCATGTCAGCTTCGCCCAGAACGACATCGGCCGCGCCCAGGTTCTCTTCCAGGCGGTGCAGCTTGGTGGTGCCGGGGATCGGAACGATGAACGGCGCCTTGGCCAGCAGCCACGCCAGCGCGATCTGCGCGGGCGTCGCGCCGCGATCGGCCGCGATGCGCTTCACAAGGTCCACCAGCTTCATGTTGTGGGCCATGGCATCCGCCTGGAAGCGGGGCAGGGTTCCGCGGAAATCGCCTACCGCGACCTGATCGGCGCTGGTGATCGAGCCCGCAAGGAAGCCCTTGCCCAGCGGCGAATAGGGCACCAGCCCGATGCCCAGTTCGGCGCAGGCATCCAGGATGCCGTTGGTTTCCACGTGCCGCGTCCACAGCGAATATTCGTTCTGGAGCGCGCTCACCGGCTGCACTGCATGGGCCTTGCGCAGCGTGGCGACACCCGGTTCGGACATTCCGAAGTGCCGCACCTTGCCCTCGGCGATCAGGTCGCGAACAGTCCCCGCCACGTCCTCGATCGGCACCTTGGGGTCGACCCGGTGTTGGTAGAACAGGTCGAGCGCATCGACCCGCAGGCGCTTGAGGGACGCTTCGCAGACGCGGCGGATCTGCGCCGGGGTGCTGTCCAGCCCGCGCATGGCGCCGGTTTCGGGATCGATGTCGAACCCGAACTTGGTGGCGATGACGGCCTGGCCTTTGAACGGTTCGAGCGCCTCGCCGACCATCTCCTCGTTCGTCCATGGACCATAGACTTCGGCCGTGTCGAAGAAGGTGACGCCGCGCTCGAAGGCTGCGCGGATCATGGTGATACCATCGGCCTTGGCCAGCTTTTCGGCATAGCCGAAGTCGAGGCCCATGCAGCCATAGCCGATGGCCGACACGGTGAGGCCGGAGCGGCCGAGTTCGCGTGTTTGCATTGCATATCTCCTGGGGAGGATGGGGGAGGGAATAGCCGATGGAGCAGCGATGATCCCGCAGGACCGGCTGCCCCCTCGATCAGCGATAGGAATATTGCAGCACCGCTTCGGGCAGGCGCGCGCCGACCACGGGGATGGCGGCGAGGGCGCGCTCGATCCGCGCGAGATCGTCCACGGTCAGTGCCACCTGCGCCGCGCCGACGTTCTCGATCACGCGGTCGAGACGGCGCGTGCCGGGGATGGGCACGATGAACGGGCGCTGCGCCAGCAGCCAGGCCAGTGCGACTTGTGCCGATGTGGCGGACTTTTCCGTCGCAACGGCCGCGAGAAGATCGACCAGTGCCTTGTTCGCGGTGCGCGCCTCTGCCGTGAAGCGGGGCGAGGCGTTGCGGAAATCTTCGCCGGCAAGGGGCGTTTCAGCATTCACGGTGCCGGTAAGGTATCCCGCACCCAGCGGACTCCACGGCACGAAGCCGATGCCCAACTCCTCGCACAGGGGCAGGATTTCCGGCTCGGGCTCGCGGGTCCACAGCGAGTACTCGCTCTGGATCGCGGCGACGGGCTGCACCGCGTGCGCGCGGCGGATGGTGTCGGCGGCGGCTTCGGACAAGCCGAAGTGGCGCACCTTGCCCGCCGCGATCAGGTCGCGGACGGTGCCGGCGACGTCCTCGATGGGGACGGCGGGATCGACACGGTGCTGGTAGAGCAGGTCGATGGTCTCGACCTTCAGGCGCCGCAACATGCCCTCTACCGCAAGAATGACATGGTCGGGCCGGCTGTTCAGACCCGGATGGCGCTCGCCGGTTTCGCTGTCGATATTCCAGCCGAACTTGGTGGCGATGACCACCTTGTCCCGGATCGGGGCCAGCGCCTCGCCGACAAGTTCCTCGTTCGAGAACGGGCCATAGGCTTCGGCCGTGTCGAAAAAGGTCACGCCATGATCGAAGGCGCCGCGAATGACCCGGATCGCCTCTGCGCGGTCGGGCGCGGCGCCGTAGATGCCGGTAAAGCTCATCGTGCCGAAGCCGATCTCCGAGACGTCGAGGGGGCCGAGCGTGCGATGCTTCATGATTGTCTCCTGCGCCGATGCCATTGGCTGCGGGGACAGAGATAGACCTGGCGGGATTATTCGATTAGACAGATAATTCTACATGAACCTATATCTGGATGTGATTAATGTTGCGCGATGAGCTGGGCGATCTCGCTGTTTTCCTCGCAGTCGCCGAAGAGCAGAGCTTCACGCGCGCTGCCGCGCGGCTGGGCACCTCGCAGTCGGCGCTGAGCCAGACGGTGCGCCGGCTGGAGGAGCACTTGGGGGTCAAGCTGCTGGCGCGCACGACGCGCACCGTGAACCCGACCGAGGCGGGCGAGCAGTTGCTCGCCACGCTGCGCCCGGCGCTGGGCGACATCCGCGACCGGCTGGCCGCGCTGGGCCAGTTTCGCGACCGGCCTGCCGGACTGGTGCGGATCACCACCAGTCGCCACGCGGCGGAAAGCGTGCTGTGGCCCGCGATCGACCGCGTGATGGCGCGCTATCCTGATGTCGAGGTGGAGCTTTCGATCGATGGCGCATTGACCAATATCGTCGCCGATCGCTTCGATGCCGGCGTCCGGCTGGGCGAAAGCGTGGAAAAGGACATGATCGCGCTGCGCATCGGGCCTGACTTGCGCCTGGCGGTGGTCGCGGCGCCGGGCTATTTCGCGGATCGGCCCGTGCCGCGCACGCCCCGCGACCTGACTGGGCATCGCTGCATCAATTTGCGCATGGCCACGCGCGGCAACCTCTATGCCTGGGAATTCGAGAAGGACGGGCAGGCGCTCAACGTGCGGGTCGAAGGCCCGCTGATCGTGAACGACGGGGTGATGGCGCTGCAGGCGGCGCGTGCCGGGCACGGCATCGCCTGCACGATCGAGGATGAAGCGATGCGCCGCGACGTGGCCGAGGGACGGCTGGTCCGGGTGCTGGAGGACTGGTGCCCACCATTTGCGGGACACCACCTCTATTACCCGGACCGACGCAATCTCTCGCCCGCGTTCAGGGCCGTGCTGGAGGAATTGCGCGCCACCCGGACCTGACCGCTCGGTCTAGAACCAGCTGCGCACGCCCAGCACCACGCTTCCCTCGCTGGGATCGTGGCCCGCCGCGCGGGCATGATCGGCGGTGCGGCCGGCCAGCCATGTCCACGAAACGCCCACATAAGGCGCGAACTCCCGGCGGATTTCATAGCGCAGCCGCAGACCCAGTTCGGCCGATGTCAGCCCCGAGCCGATACCGATATCGGGCATGTCCTGCGCGGACAGGTTCAGCTCGGCGCGCGGCTGGAGGATCAGCCGCTGGGTCAGCCGCTGGTCATAGGTGCCTTCCACCCGGCCGGTGACTTCGCCGCGCTGCGACAGAAATGCCGCCGCCTGCACGTCGAACTGGTAGGGCGCGCGGCCTTCCACGCCGATCACCGCATGGGTGCGTACGGGTTTTGGCTGGATGTCCTGCCGGATGCCGACCTGCAGATTCCACCACGGATCGAGCGCCTTGGAATAAAGCGCCTGCACTTCGGCATGATCGACGCCTTCACGGAAGGTGCCTTCGCCCTTGCTGCGCAGCACCACGCGGTCGAGATCGCCGAACCAGGCTTCCGCTTCCCAGCGGTAGCCGTCCTTGCCCTCGCGGAACTGGTATTCGGCAAGGTCGAAGGTCAGCTTGGCATAGGTCGCCTTGCCATGCGCCTGCATCATCGCGGCTTCGGCGGGCGCCATCGCGGCTGCGCCATAGAAGGCATCGGCGGGGCGATCATGCACGACAGGGGGCGGGGGAGCGTTGCCCGGCGCGGCATCGGTGCCAACCAGGCCGGAGGGCATCCCCGCATCGCTGGGTGCGGCGCCGTGATCGTGATGGGCCGGGGCTTCAGTCGGTTTTGGCGGCGGCGGAGCGGCGGGTGGTGGAGGCATCTCCATTGCGCCGTGGTCCATGGCTCCATGGTCCATGCCATGCATCGAATGGTCCATCGGCTGGGCGAGGGCAGGGCTGGCGATCAGCGCCAATCCCGGCAAGAGCGCATACTTCATGTCGCGCCTCCTTCCACCGGGCGCACCTGGACAATGCGCATCATGCCCATCACCATGTGCAGGAACAGGTGGCAGTGGAATGCCCAGTCGCCGGCGATGCCCGTCACGTCCCAGCTGACCTTGCCGCCCGGCAGCACGTTCACCGTATGCTTGCGCGGCGCATGGTCGCCGTGTCCGGTGACCAGCTCGAACAGGTGGCCGTGCAGGTGGATCGGATGGGCCATCATCGTGTCGTTCACCAGCGTGAAGCGTACACGTTCCCCGGTGCGGATCGGCAGCGGTTCGTGGGCCTCGGACATGGTCTTGCCGTCCATCGACCACATATAGCGGTCCATCGAGCCGGTCAGGTGCACCTGGATCTCGCGCGCGGGAGCGCGGGTGTCCGGGTTGGGATCGAGCGCGACGAGATCCTTGTAAGTCAGCACGCGGTGGCCGGCATCGTCCAGGCCGATGCCGGGATCGCCGGTGCGGTCCATCGGCATGGGGTTGATCATGTCCACCCCCGGTCCCATCCGCACCTGCGGCGCGTTGGCGGGATCGCGCATGGACATTCCGGCCATGTCCATGCCGTCCATTTCCATGCCCATGTCCTTCATGGTCAGCAGCGGACGCTGGCGCAGGGCGGGCGCGGCGGCGCGCATTCCCGCGCGCGGGGCCAGCGTGGCCACCGCCATGCCGGAACGGTCCATGCTTTCGCCCACGATGGCAAAAGCGCGGTCCTCCTGCGGACGGACGATCACGTCATAGGTCTCGCCGGGCGAGAACTGGAACTCGTCCACCGTCACCGGGCGCACATCCTGCCCGTCGGCGGCCACCACGTCGAACGCGAGGCCGGGGATGCGCACGTTGAACGCGGTCATCGCCGCCGCATTGATGAAGCGCAGCCGCACGCGCTCGCCGGGCGCGAACAGCGCGGTCCAGTTGTCGCGCGGGCCGTGGCCGTTGACGAGATAGGACATCACCGCGCCGGTCACATCCGCGATGTCGGTGGGGTCCATCCGCATCCGTCCCCAGGCGAGCCGGTCGTGCAGCGGCTGGTCCTTGCCCGCCAGCAGGCCGGACAGCGTCTGGCGCTGGTAGTTGTAGTAACCCGGCTCGGCCTTCAGCTTGCGCAGGATGGTGGCGGGATGGACGAAGCTGTGGTCCGACAGCAGGATCACGTGCTCGCGGTCGTGCTGCACGCGTTCGCCCCCGGCCGGATCGATCACGATGGGCGCGTATTGCCCCATCATTTCCTGCAGCCCGCTGTGGCTGTGGTACCAATAAGTGCCGGCCTGCACGATCGGGAACTCGTAGGTGAAGCGCCCGCCCGCCTTGATGCCGGGAAAGGAAACGCCCGGCACGCCGTCCATCTGGAATGGCAGAAGCAGCCCGTGCCAGTGGAGCGAGGTGTCCTCGTCCAGTTCGTTCTCGACCGTCAGGCGCAGGTTCTGGCCCTGTCGCAGGCGCAGCAGCGGCCCCGGCACCGTGCCGTTGATGGTCACGGCGCGCGCCGCCTTGCCGTCGATGGCCAGGCTTCCGCGTGCGATGCGCAGGGTGATGTCCTCGCCGCTCAGCGTGGGCAGGCCCGGCGAAACCGGCTGCGCCCAAGCGGGCAGCATGGCGCCAAGCCCCACGCCCAGCCCACCGACCGCACCAATGCGCAGCAGGTCGCGGCGCGCCATGGATAGCGCGTTGTTCATGATGGTGGTCCCTTTGTGCGGACGTATCGTCCGTGTCTTTTGGCGGGGAGGCGCCGGGGCGCGCTCCCCGCACTTGGTCAATGCTGGCCCGGGCTGGGAGTGGCGCTGCTCGTCGGCGCCGCCATGTCATGCCCCTGCATGATCATGCCGGGATGGTGCTGGTGGCCTTGATGCGCCTCCGGTGCAGCCGTCGGGGATGGCGTGGCTGTCGGCGTGGGCGTGGGCGTCGGTGAGGGCAGGGGGGACGGCGCAGGCGCGGGCGATGCAGGCTGCGCGCCGTGCTGGTGCCCGGCGTGGTCGGCCGCCTGATCGGCTGCAACCGCAGCGGCGGGGATGGCGATCGTGGCGGCAAGCGCCGCAAGAATGGTCTTCATGATGGATGCTCCGGAACTCGTGATGGATAATGGCATGGCATCACGAGCCGGAACGCGGCGGAGGGGTGGTCGGTCCCGGCAGCCAACCTTCGGCGAACCCATCGGGTTCTGCGTCGTCCGCCAGCGTGGGCGAAAGGAGCGGGCCTTCGCCCGATGCGGCATCGCTCGGTACCAGCACCGAACAGGCCAGCGCGCAATCGCGCGTCGGGTGCGCGCCCTTGGCGGGCTGGGGCGAGGCCGATTCATGGCACGAGCCGGTCGCCGCCATGGCGTGAATCATGCCGTGTGATGCCGAAGGCAAAGTGGGCGCGGCCATGGCGAACTGTGCTGCGAACAGCGCCAGAATGGCCACAACCGCTGCCAGCAGACGCGATGGTGCGCGCCGGATCATGCCAGCCCCTCCAGCCCGCACAGGATCGGGCAATCGGGGCGATCGTCGCCATGGCAGCGTTCGGCCAGATCGAGCAGCGCGCGGCGCATCTGTTCCAGTTCGGCCGCCTTGCGCTGAAGTTCGGCCGCGCGCGACAGTGCCAGCGCCTTGACGTCGGCGCTCGCCCGACCGCGGTCGTGCCACAGCGAGAGCAACTGTCCGATTTCCTCGATCGGAAAGCCCAGATCGCGTGAGCGGCGGATGAAGCGCAGCGTTTCCACGTCGCGCGCGTCATAGTCGCGATAGCCGGAGGAGCGGCGCGCGGCGGCGGCGATCAGGCCAATCTTCTCGTAGTGACGGATCATCCGTTCGCTCACCCCGGAGGCCGCCGCCGCTTCGCCGATCTTCATAGCCTGATGTTCCTCAAGCGAAGCGAATTGCCGATGACCGCCACCGAGCTGAAGGCCATCGCGGCGCCCGCGATCATCGGGTTCAGCAGCCACCCGAACAGGGGATAGAACACCCCGGCAGCGATGGGAACACCGGCCGCGTTGAACACGAACGAGAAGAACAGGTTCTGCCGGATGTTGCCCATCACCGCGCGGCTCAGCCGCCGGGCGCGGACGATGCCGCCCAGATCGCCTTTCACCAGCGTGACCGACGCGCTTTCCATCGCCACGTCGGTGCCGGTGCCCATCGCGATGCCGACATCGGCAGCGGCAAGCGCAGGCGCATCGTTGATGCCGTCTCCCGCCATGGCCACGCGCCGGCCTTCGGCGCGCAGCCGCTCTATGGCCGCTTTCTTCTGCTCGGGCAGCACGTCGGCCACAACTTCGTCGATGCCGCCGATACTGCGGGCGACCGCTTCGGCCGTGCGGCGATTGTCGCCCGTCAGCATCACCAGACGCACTCCGTCGCGGCGCAGGGCGGCAATGGCTTCGCGCGCGCTGTCCTTTACCGGATCGGCAACGGCGACCAGCCCGGCGAGCCTGCCATCGACGGCCAGGAACATCACGCCCTCGCCTTCGCCCCGCCGCAGGTCGGCTTCGGCCAGAAGCCCGTCCGCATCCGCGCCCACGGTGGCCAGCAGCGCCCTGTTGCCCAGCGCCGCCGTCCGGCCATCCACGGTGCCGGTCACGCCCATGCCGGTGTGCGAGGCGAAGTCCGACGAAGCCGCCACGGCAAGCCCGCGCCCGGCCGCACCTTCCACAATGGCCGCCGCCAGAGGATGCTCGCTGCCTTTTTCCAGCGCGGCGGCCAGCGCCAGCACCTCGTTATCGGTAAAACCCGGCATGGTCGCGATGCCGGCAAGGCGCGGCTTGCCCAGGGTGAGCGTGCCGGTCTTGTCGACCACCAGGGTATCGATCTTCTCCATCACCTCCAGCGCTTCGGCGTTGCGCACCAGCACGCCTGCGGCGGCGCCGCGTCCGGTGCCGACCATGATCGACATCGGCGTGGCCAGCCCCAGTGCACAGGGGCAGGCGATGATCAGCACGGCCACCGCGTTGACCAGCGCGTGGCCCAGCGCCGGCGGCGGTCCCCAGATCGCCCACACCACGAAGGCCGCCAGAGAGGTAAGCACCACTGCGGGCACGAACCACGCGGAAACCTTGTCCGCCAGTGCCTGGATCGGCGCGCGCGATCGCTGCGCGTCGGCCACCATCCGCACGATCTGGCCCAGCATGGTGTCGCGGCCCACGCGCTCGGCGCGCATCACAAGGCTGCCGGTGCCGTTGACCGTCGCGCCCGTCACCGCGTCGCCGGGGGCTTTCTCTACCGGGACCGGCTCGCCGGTGATCATCGCCTCGTCCACGGACGAGCGCCCTTCGATCACCACGCCATCGACCGGCACTTTCTCGCCGGGGCGGACGCGCAGCAACTGTCCGGCGTGGACGTGTTCCAGCGGAATGTCCTCCTCCGCCCCGTCCTCGCGCACCAGCCGCGCGGTCTTCGGGGCAAGGCCCAGCAGCGCGCGGATCGCCCGGCCGGTGGCGGACCGCGCGCGCAGTTCCAGCACCTGACCCAGCAGCACCAGCGCCACGATCACCGCCGCCGCCTCGAAATAGACGGGCACCGCGCCGCCCATGATGCGGAACGAGGCGGGGAAAAGGCCAGGAAACAGCGCCGCGACCACGCTGTAGCCATAGGCGACACCCACGCCGAGCGAGACCAGCGTGAACATGTTGAGATTGCGCGTGCGCAGCGAGGCGGCGCCCCGCTGGAAGAACGGCCATGCCCCCCAGAACACCACGGGCGTCGCCAGCGCGAACTGCACCCACGTCGAAACCCGCATCGGCAGCAGGTGAAGTCCCAGAAGGTCCGCGCCCATCGTCAGCACCAGCAGCGGCAGGGCGAGCGCGGCGCTCACCCGGAAGCGCCGGGTCATGTCGATCAGCTCCGGGTTCGGCCCTTCCTCAAGGCTGGGTTCGAGCGGTTCGAGCGCCATGCCGCAGATCGGGCAGCTGCCTGGGCCTTCCTGTTGCACTTCGGGGTGCATGGGGCAGGTCCAGATCGCACCTTCCGGCACGTCCGGGGCCGCGACCGGATGCAGGTAGCGGTCGGGATCGGCCGCGAATTTCGCCCGGCAGCCCGCGCTGCAGAAATGATAGTCCTGCCCGCCGAGCGAGAGATGGTGCGCCGTGCGGGCGGGATCCACTTCCATGCCGCAGACCGGGTCCTTGACCGTTCCCTGCACTGCCGCCGGGTGGTGGCTGCAATGGGGTGTGTGCTCGGAATGCGCCATCAGGGGAGCCTCGCCTTGACTGATCCGATGGGCATATGGTGCTTGACACCATGTCAAGGTCAATGCCCAAATCGACGTCCCGCGAACAGGACCGGCGGATCAGCCAAAAGTTCCGAGAACGAGCGCCGCAAGCGCCGTCAGGCCGAGGGTGCGGATCACGCTCCAGCGCAGGCGGAACAGCAGCACGGCCGCCAGCAGCGCCAGCGCGAAGGCGCGCAGGTCAAGGGTTTCGGACACCGGCAGGCGCAAGTGCAGCGGTCCGGCATCGACCATGCGCGATGCCGTGAACAGCACGTGCAGCGCGAACCACAGGCTGAGGTTGGCGATCACGCCCACGATGGCGGCGGTGATCGTCGCCAGTGCCGCGCGCAGCCGGTGCGCCTGTTCCAGCCGCTCGATCCACGGCGCCAGCGCGAAGATCCACAGGAAGCACGGCGTGAACGTGACCCACGTGGTCAGCAGCGCGCCCAGCACGCCGGCCAGCAGCGGCGCGAACGGCGCCGGCGCGCGATAGGCGGCGAGGTAGCCGACGAACTGCGTCACCATGATCAGCGGCCCCGGCGTGGTTTCGGCAAGGCCCAGCCCATCGGCCATTTCGCCCGCGCTCAGCCAGCCGAAGCCTTGCACCGCCTGCTGCGCCATATAGGCCAGCACCGCATAGGCGCCGCCGAACGTGACGACCGCCAGCTTCGAGAAGAACACGCCGACCTGCCACAGCACATGGTGCGGCCCCAGCGCGGCAAGGACCAGCAGCATGGGTGCGGCCCACAGCGCCGCGCCGATGACGATGGCGCCGATTGTCGTGCGCCAGGGGCGCTCGCTGGGCGTCGATGTCACCGCGACGGGCTTGAGGCCAAGCCAGTCCGGCCGCAGCCGCCATACGATCGCGCCCAGCGCACCGGCACCCAGCACCACCAGCGGGAAGGGCAGGTCGAACACGGCGAGGGCGGCCAGCGAGGCTGCCGCGACCACACGCTTGAACGGCGTGGCCAGCGCGCGCGCGGCAATGCGCAGCAGTGCCTGCACCACGATGGCCAGCACCGCCGCCTTGATCCCCAGGAACAGCGCGGAGACCCAGCCCAGCCGCGCGGCAAAGCCATAGAGCACCGACAGCGCGAGGATCACCAGCGCGCCGGGGATCACGAACAGGAGGCCGGCCGCCAGTCCGCCTTTCACCCCGTGCAGCTTCCAGCCGATCCAGATCGCCAGTTGCTGCGCTTCCGGTCCGGGCAGCAGATGGCAGAAGTTCAGCGCGTGGAGATACTGCTCCTCGCTGATCCAGCCCCGGTTTTCGACAATCTCGCGGTGCATCAGCGCGATCTGGCCGACCGGCCCGCCGAAGCTGAGACAGCCGATCCGGGCAGACACCCGGACCAGTTCTTCGAACGATGGCTTTACATTGATATCCCGCACACGGCCCCCATGCCTTTGGGCCCGCACAAACGCGGGCTTCCAGGCAACACTTGGGCTGGCGCCTGACCGGGAGGTTGCTGCGCCCCGGTGCAGCGATTGATAACCGCCATGCCGGGGCCGCGCAACTCAGAGCACGAAGTCGGCTGCGCCGAGCGGGGCGGTCGACCACACGGCGATGGCGAAGTCCGCCACCGCATCGCCGTTGAGATCGCCCTGCACGAGGTAGTGGTCGCCCGAGACCGAGGCGGCCAGCTGGCCCGCCACGTGCGTGAAGGCGCTCACGAAGGCGAAGGCGTTGTCCTTGCCGCCCGCGACCGCATCGATCAGGCGCAGGTCGATCCGGTCGCCATCGGTGCGGCTGAAGTCCAGGATCGCATCGTTGGCGGTGACGCCGCTTTCGGACGTGGCCTTGAACACGAACAGATCCGCGCCGGCGCCGCCGGTCAGGCTGTCCGCGCCCGCGCCGCCCACCAGCGTGTCGGCGCCTGCTCCGCCCAGTAGCGCATCGTTGCCCGATCCGCCGTCGATGCTGTCAGCCCCCGCGCCGCCGTCGATCCGGTTGGCGGCGGTGTTGCCGGTCAGCACGTCGTTGCCGCTGCCGCCGATCAGGTTTTCGATGGAGGTCAGCGTGTCGCTGCCCGCCGCGCCGGTCGCCTGCGCCTTGGTCAGCGCAAGGCTGACGGTGACCGCGCCGGTCATGTCTGCATAAGACGCGGTGTCGATGCCGTTGCCGCCGGCAAGAACGTCGTTGCCCGCGCCGCCCATGAGCACGTCGGCAAAGGCCGTGCCTGTCAGCGTATTGGCACCCGCGTTACCGATCAGCGACAGGCCATTCTGCACCAGCGAAGCGTTGATCGACAGGGCAACGGTTCCCGCCGCCACGCTGGCCACTTCCAGCCCGGTATCACCGGCGAATAGCGTGAGCGTGGAGGCCGTGGTCGCGGTGAAGCTGACCGTGTCGGTGCCCGATGTGCTGGTGTCGTTGATTTCTGCGCCCAGGTGGTCGCCCGCAAGGCCGATCACATAGGTATCGGAACCACCCCGCCCATCGAGCTTGTCGATCAGGGCAAGCCCGTTGAGGCTGTCATCCAGCGCGCCGCCGACCAGCACGTCCACCCCGGCCGTGCCCACCAGCACCAGCGGCTGAGGCGCCACGGTGGTGAAGTCATAGCTCGAGGTTCCGGCAAAGGCATTGCCCGCCGTGTCGGTCACGCTGCCGGCGGAGAAGGTGACGTAATAATGCGTTCCTTCGGCCAGGGTAGCGACCGGATCGATGATCAGCGTGGAGCCAGAGAATTGCAGCCGGCCGCTGGTCGCCGCGTCGAAGGTTTCGACGATGGCGCCGCCGGGCGTGTCGAGGTGGAGAGCGATGGTGCCGCTGCCGGCGGCAATCGCCTCGGAGAAGGTCGCCACGATGTTGGCGGTGGTGGCGACCGCGGCCGCGCCGTCTGCCGGGGAGAAGCTGGTGACGGTGGGCGCGCGCGTATCCACCTTCACCGGAAGTGCGACCGCTCCCGTTCCGGCGTTGCCGGCAAGGTCGCTCACCGCGCCGCTCGGCAGGGCAAGCGAGAGTTTGCCTTCAACGTCCGCGTCCGGCGTGACGGTCACGATCCAGGCCGTTCCGGTGCCGTTCACGGAGGTTACGGTGCCGTTCACGGCCACGAAGTCGCTTGCTTCAAGACCCGTCACCGCCTCGGTGAAGGTTACGGCATAGCTGACCGGACCGGTCGCGATGGCCGGGCCGACGTAGCTGATCGCGGCATCGGGGGCGAGCGTGTCCACCGCCTGCGTTGCCGCGGCACCGGCGCCGTTGGCGTTGCCGGCAAGGTCGGTGACGGTCCCGGCGCCCAGCGCCAGCGTCACGTCGCCCTCGATCCCCGCAGCGGGGGCGACCACGACCGCAAAAGTGCTGCCGGTGCCGCTGACAGAAACGATCGTGCCGTTCGTTACCGCAAACGCGCTGGCATCCACGCCGGTCACGTCCTCGCTGAACGACAGCGTGAAGCCGATGGCACCGTTGGCGATCCCGGTGCTGTCGCTGGTGAGGGTGGCGACGGGCGGCGCGGTGTCACCCGCCGGCGCCGCGTCGATGATCAGCATGGTCGATCCGGCCTTGGTCGCGCCTTCCGGATCGCTGACGGTGAAGGCCAGTTCGACCGGGCCGCTGTATCCCGGCGCGGGCACGAAGGTGTAGGTGCCGTCCAGATTGTCCACCAGCGTGCCGGTGTCCGCCGAAAGCGCGGCAATGGCGAGGGTGCTGCCCTCCGGATCGGCGAAGCCCGCCAGCAGGTCGGAGGCGAGGATGGTATAAGGCACATCCTGCACGCCATCGGCCAGCGCGGCGGCGGAAAATCCCACGGGCGCCTGGTTGATGTGGACGCTCAGCGTTTCGAGATGGCCGATATAGGGCGAAAGCTGGTCGGTCTGGCCGCAGTAGTCGTTCCACACCAGCTTGATCGCGGACAGGCTGTGCGTGTCGCCCATGTCCTTGTTCAGGCCCTCGACGATGGACAACAGCGACGCGTCGGTGCCGGCGAGCAGCGTGTCGAGCGTGGCCTTGTCGGCCAGGTTCAGCACCTGCCCCTTGTCCGCCGCGCCGATCACCGCGAGCGCGAGGTTGTAACCGGTCGGATCGGAGATAGACGCCGCCATGGCGACCTGCGCGGCGACCTGCATCACCTTGACGGCCACGGCGTCGGTCGGGTTCGCGACCAGCGCGGCATAGGGATCGTAGGTGCGCAGGTCCACGTCGGGCAGGCCCAGCGCGGCCTTGATCGCGATTTCGGCAGTGGCGGGAGTGAAGCCAAGGTCGGCCGCATTCTTGAGCAGCGTGGTCAGCGGATCGGCAACGGAGCCGCCCGCGGGCGTCGCCAGCGTCATCAGCTCGATCGCCAGCCCGCCGGTCGGCGCGGCGACGGCGAGCGCGCCCGAAGCCACGAACTCGCTGGTGCCAAGGCCATCGACATAGCTTGCGGTCGCCATGACCTGCTTGCCCGCATCGCCTTCGGACAGGGCGAACGTCTTGCCGGTCATGCCGGTGTCGGTCCAGTTCACGCCGTCGCTCGAAACCAGCCACTGGTAGGCGACCGCTGCCGGATCGGCCGGCAGGCCATCGGGATCGGTGACGATCGCGGTCAGGGCATGGCCGGGCAGGGCCACGCCGGCCAGCGTCACCATTCCCGGCGTATCGATGATGGTGCCGCCATCGACATGCGCGACAAGGCCGCCGGCGGTCACGTCGAACAGGCCGTCCGAAAAGCGGATCTGCTGGACGGCGACCAGCGTGTCGGTGCCTTCGTCGTTGCTGTCGCTGCCGTGGTCGGTCACGCTGACATGGCCTGTCGCCGCATCGATGCTGACGGTGAAGTCGGTGGACTTGCCGGCATAGACCGCGACATTGGCCGTGCCGTCGCCGCCGTCGAGCAGGTCGTTGCCGCCATCGCCTTCCAGCGTGTCGTTGCCCGATCCGCCATAGACCTTGTCGTTGCCCGCCCCGGCCACGACGATGTCGTCGCCGCCGCCGGCATAGGCGATGTCGTCGCCGCCCAGCAGGCTGATGAGTTCATCGGCGACGCTGCCGGTGACCACGTCGTTGCCCTCGGTCGCGGGGACGTTGGGCGTCAGCACCACGCCCGAACCGGGGGTGGTGCCCGCCGTCATGTTCGAGATGACGAGACCGCTGTCGTAGACATGGTCGCCGGTATCGGCGATGCCGATGGTGATCGAGTTGACCTGGCCCGCGTTGATCGGGGCGACGATCTTCAGCACGTGGCTGACGCCGTCGTATTCGATGGGCAGGACGTTGCCGGCATTGTCCTGGAAATAGCCTGCCGCAAGGTTCGGCCCGATCACCGAAAGCGGCGCCTTGGGATCATGGTTGAACAGCGCATAGTTCACGCCGTTGACCACGATCACCGCGCAATCGACGAACTGGTCGACCCATTCGGGATATTCGTCCGAACCGAACACCAGGTCGAAGCTGACCGAGGTGGCGGCGGGATCGCTGACGGTGAAATTGAACGACAGCGTGGTCGCGTCATAGGACTGCGTCTGGAACACGGTGTTGACCACCGAATCGATCAGCGGATTGCCGTTGTTGAAGTTCGTGGCGGTGCCATCGGCGGCATAGACCGTGTTGTCCTGCCCGAACCAGCTCACCGTGTTGACCGTGCCGGGCGTGGTGCCCGAGGTCAGCAGCAGGCCCGAACCGATGCCCAGCGCGGTCAGCGAACCGTCATAGAGATTGACCGCGTCCGCACCCGAAGCGCTCAGCGTGATGCTGCCCGTGTCGACGGAAATGCCTGAATTCGTTCCAAGGAATGTATCGACCAGCCCGCCGAGATTGGTGCCCGACCAGACAGTGAACGGCGTGCTCGTCATGATTTCCAGTCCCTCTCCGCCGTCTGCAAGCGAACCACCCGGACGCGAAACATGCGCGACGTGGATTGGTGACGGCGGCCGGGCTATAGATCGCGATGCTGACACGGGGCTGAAATCGCCGCCGTTGGCGGGGCAGGGGAGCGTGGCATGGGGGCACTGCTGGTCGAAGACGACCAGATGATGGGCGCGGCGATCGCCGAAGGGCTCGAGCCGCATTTCCGCGTCGAATGGGTGCGCAACCTTGCCGATGCCGAAGTCGCGCTGCGCGTCGGCGGGCATGACTTCATGGTGCTCGACCTTGGCCTGCCCGACGGCTCCGGACTTGACCTGCTGCGCGCGGAGCGGCGGCGCGGCAACATGATCCCGGTGCTGATCCTGACCGCGCGGGGCGAGCTGGACGACCGGCTGGCGGGGCTGAACAGCGGCGCGGACGACTATCTGGTCAAGCCGTTCGACCTGCCCGAACTGATCGCTCGGTGCGAGGCGATCATGCGCCGCCTGCGTGGCTCCGGCTCGCCGGTGATCCGGCACGGCCCGCTCACCTATGAACCGGCCACGCGCACGGTTACGCTGGACGGGCAACCATTGCTGCTTTCCGCGCGCGAACTGGCGGTGCTGGACCTGCTGTTGATCCACCATGGCCGCGTGGTGAGCAAGGCGCAGATCGAGCAGCACCTCTACGACCTCGACGCCGAGATCGAGAGCAACACCGTCGAAGTCTATATCTCGCGCCTGCGCCGCAAGATCGGGCACGACATGATCGTCACCATGCGCGGGCTGGGCTATGTCATGCCCCGAAACGCATGAAGCTCTATTCCCTTCGCCGCGCGACGCTGGGCGCGCTCGTGCTGCCGATGCTGGTGGCGCTGGCCGTCGCGGCCGGCTCGGGCCTGCTGTCGGCGCGCCGCACGATCGCCATCCTGCGCGATCACGCCATGCAGCAGGAGGCCGCGTTCCTGTTGACCCTGTCGCTCCACGAAGCGGCGGAAGGCGAACAGCTGGGCACGATCCACAACGCCGAATCCGGCGCGCTGGGCGAACTGCGCGCACAGGGTATCGGCTTCCGCATCTGGTCGGGTGACCGGGTAATGACGGTCGCGGGCGCATTGCCGCAGGCGGGCAAGTGGGCGCCCGCGCCGGGCTTTGCCGACGTGGCTTTGCAGGGCCGGCCATGGCGGCGCTACGTCATGCGCGATCCGCAGCTTCCGATCCTGGTCGAAGTGGCAGAGCCGGCCGCTGTCCGCGACAGCATGATGTGGCGGATGGGCGCCAGTGTGGCGGGGCCGCTGCTGCTGCTGGTCCTCGCCGTCAGCATGATCGCCTCCTATCGCGTGGCCGGCGCGCTCCGGCCCCTCGACCGCATATCGCAGGGCATTCGCGCACGGCACGAGGACGATCTTTCCCCGCTGGAAGGAGACGTCATCCCGCAGGAAATCGCGCCGCTGGTCGATGCGGTGAACGATCTTCTGGGCCGGCTCGGGGCGGCGCTGCGCAGCGAGCGGGCCTTCTCCGACAATGCCGCGCATGAACTGCGCACCCCGCTGGCGATCCTCAAGACCCGCGCGCAGCTGGTCCAGCAGGCGCTGTCCGGTGTCGCGGGGCAGGAGCACCAGGCCGCTGCACTGGTCGAGGCGACCGACCGCGCCACCGCCGTGATCGAGCAGTTGCTGCTGCTTTCGCGCCTGCAATCGGGCCTGTCGCGCTTCGCGCCGGTCGATCTCTCCGACCTCGCCACGCGCGTGGCGCAGGATCTGGCGGGCGGCGCGCTCACGCGTGGGCACGATGTCGAAGCTCGGATCGCGGCGGGTGTCACCGTCTCGGGCAATGCCGATGCGCTGGCGATGCTGGTGCGCAACCTCTTTGAAAACGCGGTTCGCCACGTTCCCGCAGGCGGGTGGATCCTGATAGAGGTGGACCGCACGCAGGCGGGCGAACCGGTGCTGCGACTGGTCGACAACGGCCCGGGGCTTCCGCCCGGCAAGCTCGATCTCGCGTTCGAGCGCTTCACCCGTTTCCCCGGCGGCAGCGCCGAAGGCACCGGGCTGGGCCTGTCCATCGTCAAGCAGATCGCGCTCAGCCACGGCGCGCGGGTCGCCTTGCGCAACCGGCTCGAAGGCGGCCTGGAGTGCGAGGTCGTGTTCCCGCTCGCAGCGCCGTCGTCCTGATCGTGCCCACCCCTCTTGACCCCGCATCCTGGCCTCGCGTCAGGACCGCGTCAGGTTGGCGCGCCAATGCACGGCCGGTTGGAGGCACGCCATGCGGCTGTTGATCGTAGAGGACAATGCGCGGCTGGCATCGCTGGTCGCGGACGCGCTCGCCCGCAAGGGCATGACCTGCGACACCGCCGGATCGCTGGACGATGCCGACGCCGCGCTCGCCAGCGCCAGTTTCGATGCCATCCTGCTCGATCTTGGCCTGCCCGACGGCGATGGCCGCCTGTGGCTGCAAGCGCGTCGGCGTGGCGGTTTCTCGGTGCCGGTGCTGATGCTGACCGCGCGCGGGGCGCTCAACGACCGGGTGGGCGGCCTCGATGCAGGGGCGGACGACTATCTGGTCAAGCCGGCCGAGACCGAGGAAATCGCCGCTCGTCTGCGCGCCCTGCTGCGCCGCCCCGGACCGCGGGCGGATACGCTGGTGGAGGTGGGTCCGCTCCGGTTCGATACGGCTGCGCAGCGCGCCTGGATCGACGGCGTTCCACTGGAACTCACTCGGCGCGAGGTCGGCCTGCTCGAACTGCTGATGCGCCATGCCGGCTCGGTCGTGCGCCGCCAGCAGATCGAGAACGCGCTCTACAGCTTCGACGAGGAAGTCTCGCCCAACGCTGTCGATGCGGTGGTCTCGCGTCTGCGGCGGCGACTGGACGAGAACGGCGCGCGCCACATGCTGCATACCATCCGCGGCCTGGGCTATCTGTTGGAGGAGCGCGCGCCATGAACCTTGGTGGATCGGTAAAGGGGCGTCTTGCGCTCGGCCTCCTGCTGATCGGCCTGTTCGCCACGATCACGCTCTGCGCGGCCGTGTTCATCGAATACCGCATCACGCTCACCGATCTGGCGGGACCGCAGGAACTGCGCGCGGCGTGGAAGGAAATGATCGAGCACGTCGGCCTGCCGATCCTCGTGGTCCTTGCGCCCACGCTGCTCGCCACCAACTGGTTCATCGGGCGCGCCTTCCAGCCCTTGTCGCGCGCCGCCGCCGCGATCGAGGCGACGCGCGCGGAGCGCGGGGTGCGGGTGGAGACCGATGATTTTCCCGCCGAGGCGCTGCCGTTCGTCGAAGCGATGAATCGCCTGCTCGCCCGGCTGGACGAGACCGCCGCACAGCAGGAGGCATTTGCTTCGGATGTCGCGCACGAACTGCGCACGCCGCTGACCATTGTGGCGATGGAACTGGAGCGGCCGGGACCGGTCGATTCCGCGCGGCTGCGAGGCGAGATCATGGCGATGCGCCGGCTGATCGACCAGCTGCTCCTGCTGGCACAGGTCAATGCCGAGGCGACTGCGCCGCTCCCCGCCACGGCCTTTGCGCTGGATGCGCTGGCGGAGGATATCGTCAGCCTGACCGCGCCGCAGGTGATCGCCGGCGGGCGGCGGATCGAACTGCAAATGCTGGGGCATCCGGGCGAGGTGCATGGCCACCGCGAGGCGGTGGGCGCTGCCTTGCGCAACCTGGTGGAAAACGCGGCGCGTGCCGCCCCTGCGGGAACCACGGTGCGCATCACCTGCGGGCCCGGGGCGGTGATCCGCGTGGGGGACGATGGGCCGGGGCTACGGCCCGAACAGCTCGCCCGGCTGGTCCGGCGGCACGAACGTGCGGATCATCCCAGCGCCGAAGGCGCGGGGCTGGGCCTTGCCATCGCGGACCGGATCATGGCCGCCCACGGCGGCTGCCTCGCCACCGATTTCGAAGCGCGCGAAATCGTGATGCAGTTTCCTTAACGATAGCTTGCCGCCGTCAGGTTGCTGTCAGGCGGGTGCCCTAACCCGCTGTTCATGAAACAAGATCGCGTTCTGCTTGCAGCCACCGCCGCCGTCACGCTTGCCGCCGCCGGCTGGTGGGTGCTGGCGTCGAAGTCCGAACAATCGGGGCAGCTGCAACAGGCGGAACAGCCGCAGTCCAAGGCTGCCGCACCGAAGCCCGCCGCCGGCATGCTGCTGGTCGAACCTGCCAAGGCGCAGGCGCTGGGGATCGTGCTGGCCGAGGCGAAGGCCGCGGGCGAGGCGCCCCTCGCCGATCTTCCCGCCACTATCGCGCCCCCGCCCAATGCGCGCGTGGCCGTGCCAGCCACGCTACCGGGCGTCGTCTTGCGTACGTTTGTGGTCGAAGGCGATGCCGTGCGGGCGGGGCAGCCGCTGGCCACGGTCGCCAGCCGTGATGTGCTGACGCTCGGTGCCGATCTGTCCCGCGCCAATGCGCGGCTCGGCGTTGCCCGGTCGAGCGCGGCGCGCCTCTCTCAGCTCAGCCGCGAAGGCATCATCGCCGGCGGCCGCGCCGACGAAGCCCGTGCGCTGGCGGCCGAGGCCGGCGCCGACGTTTCGGAAAAGGCGCGCATCCTGCGCATGGTCGGCGGCCATGGCGGCAGCGGCACCTACACGCTCAGCGCGCCGATTGCGGGCCGGGTGACCAAGGCCGACATTCTCGCCGGCAGCCCCGTGGATGGCACGTCGGCGCCGTTCGTGATCGATGCCGAGGGCCGCTACGAGATCGTGGCGCAAGTGCCCGAACGGCTGGTCGGCACGCTGCGCCCCGGCATGGGTTTGCGCGTGGGCGACAGCGTCGGCACCGTCACCGCCGTCGGCACGACCATAGATCCGATGACCCGCTCCGCGACGCTCAAGGCCCAAATCCCCGCCGGGCCGGGCGCGATCGCGGGGCGGGCGGCCACGGTGACCGTCCTTGGGCCTGCCCCGGCCGGGGCGGTCACCGTGCCAACCTCCGCTTTGACCCGCATCGGATCGGACGACGCGGTCTTCGTTGCCGGGCCGAAGGGGTATGCGGTGCGCAAGGTGCGCTCCGCCGGCGGCGACGCCAGCACCGTGGTCCTGCTGTCGGGCGTGCGCGCCGGGGAGAAGGTGGTGGTTTCGGGCACGAGCGCGCTCAAGGCGCTCGCCCAGACCAACTGACGGCCAGTCCAACCGACCCTCGAACCGAGCTGCGCGCCATGCTGAACAAACTCGTCGCCCATGCCCTGTCCTATCGCCTGCTGGTGCTGGCGCTCGCGCTTGTCGTGGCAGGGCTGGGCGCCTGGGCCTTCATCCGCCTGCCGGTGGATGCCTATCCCAATATCGCCCAGGCGCAGGTCAAGCTGATCCTCAAGGCGCCGGGAATGACGCCCGAGGAAGTCGAAGGCCGCGTCATCACCCCGATCGAGATGGAGATGCTCGGCATCCCTGGACAGACGGTGCTGCGCTCGACCGCGAAATACGCCATCGCCGACGTGACCATCGACTTCGCCGACGGCACCGACATCTACTGGGCGCGCCAGCAGGTGGCCGAACGGCTTTCGGGCGTGATGGCCAATATGCCGGGTTCGGTCAGCGGCGGCCTCGCGCCCATTTCCACGCCGCTGTCCGACGTGTTCATGTTTACCATCGAAGGCCCGCTCTCGCTCCAGCAGAAGCGCGAAGTGCTCGACTGGACGATCCGTCCGGCGCTGCGCACCGTGCCGGGCGTGGCCGACGTCAACGCGCTGGGCGGCTTCGTCCGCACGTTTGAAGTGCGGCCCGATCCGGCGGCGCTCGCGGCGGTGCGCCTGTCCATCGCCGACATCAAGTCCGCGATCGAGGCGGGCAACCGCAACGACGGCGCGGGCCGCCTCACCAGCGGCGAGGAATCGCTCATCGTTCGTTCCGTCGGCGCGATCAGGTCGGTGGAGGACTTGCAGGCGCTGGTCATTGCCAGCCGCGATGGCCGCGTGGTGCGGCTGGGCGATGTGGCGCAGGTCGGCACCGGCAGCCTTACCCGCTATGGCGCGGTGACCAAGAACGGCGCGGACGAGGCGGTCGAAGGGCTGGTCATTGCCCTGCGCGGTGCCGATGCGCGGCAGGTGGTCGATGGCGTGAAGGCGCGGCTGGCCGAAGTGCAGGCAGGCCTTCCGCCGGGCACGAAGATCGACGTGTTCTACGATCGCTCCGACCTGATCGGGCGCGCCGTCGGCACGGTGGAGGAAGCGCTGCTCGAAGCGACGCTGCTGGTCATCGTGCTGCTCGTGGTGTTCCTGGGCGATTGGCGCGCCGCGGCCATCGTCGCCGTCACGCTGCCGATGGCGGCGCTCATGACCTTCCTGTTCATGGGCATGGCCGGGCTTTCGGCCAACCTGATGAGCCTGGGCGGCCTCGCCATCGCCATCGGGATGCTTGTCGATGGCGCGGTCGTGGTGGTCGAGAACGTCGTCGAACGGCTCCAGTCAGCGCGCGAGGACGGCCATCCACGGCTGCACACCGTCTTTCGCGCCACCAGCGATGTGACCGTGCCGGTTTCGGCGGGCATCGTCATCATCGCGCTTGTCTTCCTGCCCCTGCTTTCATTGCAGGGGCTGGAAGGCAAGTTGTTCGCCCCCGTCGCGCTTACCATCGTCTTCGCCCTCGCCGGCTCGCTGCTGCTCGCGCTCACGCTGGTGCCGGTGCTTGCCTCGCTGGGCCTGAAGGCCGGGCATCATGGCGAACCCTGGATCATGCGCTGGCTTACCCCGCGTTACCGTGCCCTGTTGGCCGGCGCCTTTGACCGCCGCCGCATGGTCTATGCGCTGTCGGGCGCGGGCCTGCTGCTCGCAGTCCTTGCCTATGGCGCGGTGGGCAAGACGTTCATGCCCACGATGGATGAAGGCTCCGTCATCGTCCAGCTGACCAAGCTGCCCTCGATCAATCTGGCGAAGTCGCTGGAAGGCGACATGGCCGTGCAGCGCGCACTGCACCGCGTGCCCGAAGTGCAGGACGTGATCGCCCGCGTCGGCTCGGACGAGATTGGGCTGGACCCGATGGGCCTCAACGAGACGGACAGCTTCGTCCGCCTGAAGCCCCAGTCCGAATGGCGCGGGAACAAGGACTTCGTCGTGGCCGAACTGCGCAAGGCGGTGGAAGGGCTGCCCGGCATCCAGGCCAGCTTCACCCAGCCCATCGAAATGCGCGTGTCCGAAATGCTGACCGGCGCGCGCGGCGATCTCGCGGTCAAGATCTTCGGCCCCGACCGCGCCGTGCTGGCCGATCTTGCGGGGAAGGTGCGCCATACGCTGTCTAGCGTGCGCGGCGCGACCGAAGTGCTCACCGTTGCCAACGACAGCGTCGATTATCTCCAGCTCGACGTGGACCGCCTTGCCGCCGGCCGCTTCGGAATGCCGGTGGACCAGATGCAGGATGCCCTGCGCGCGCAGGTCGAAGGGATGCCCGCCGGCGTCGTTGCCGAGGGACAGCGCCGCGTGCCGATCATGATCCGGGGTGACGATGCCCTGCGCAGCGATCCGGCGCGCTTCGCGGACCTGCAGATGATGACGCCGGGCGGCACGCTCGCCCGCGTCAGCGACATGGCGCGGGTCAGCCGCACCGAAGGCCCGGTGAAGCTGGAGCACGAGAACGGCTCGCGCTTCGCCATGGTGCAGGCCTTCGTCTCGGGCCGCGATCTTGTCGGCTATGTCGAGGAAGCGAAGGCCAACGTGGCGCGCGATATAAGGCTGCCGGCGGGCTATCGCCTCGTCTGGGGCGGCCAGTTCGAGAACCAGCAGCGCGCGTCCGCTCGGCTGATGCTGGTGATCCCGGCGGCGCTGCTGCTGATCTTCTTCGTGCTGCTGGGCACGCTGCGCTCGCTGCGCGCGGCCACGCTGATCCTTGCGAACATTCCCTTCGCGATGGTCGGCGGCGTGGTCTCGCTGTGGCTGTCGGGCGAATACCTGTCGGTTCCGGCCTCGGTCGGCTTCATCGCGCTGCTCGGCATCGCGGTGCTCAACGGCTTGGTGCTCGTCGCCTACTTCCGCCAGCTGCGCTACGAAGGCCGCTCCATGGCCGAGACGGTCCGGCTCGGTGCCGAACGCCGGTTGCGGCCGGTGCTGATGACCGCCAGCATCACCGCTTTCGGCCTTGTCCCGCTGCTGTTCGCCAGCGGCCCCGGCTCCGAAATCCAGCGTCCGCTGGCCATCGTGGTGATCGGCGGCCTTGTCACCTCGACGCTGCTCACGCTGATCCTCCTGCCCATCCTGTTCGAGCGCTTCGGCGAAAGCCGCGACGAACGCGACGATGCGCCCACCGACGGCGTCTCCAACGAAAGCGCTTCCAAAGAAAGTCCGGTGCATGGCTAACCTTGCCTATACCTTCCACTGCGCCACGGCGGACCGCGATGCGATCTGCACCGCGCTGCGTGCCGTGGTCGCCGTGCCGATCCACCGCCGTGACGAGGACGTGCTCGGCCGCGATTTCGGCGACGCCGGCGCTGCGGAGCAGGTCAGCGGCTCGCTGCGCCGCACGGCCATCGTCCTGGTCGCCGACGAAGAGATGCGCGGCGCGCTGGTCGCGGCCGTCGAACGCGCCCGCCGCCGCTCGCCCGTGCGCTGGATCGCGGTGCCCGTCGCACACAGTGGAAGGATTGCCTGATGCGCCGGCTTGCCGTTCTCGCGCTGCTGCTCGGTAGTGCAAGCCCCGTGCTTGCCGCGGCAGACAACCTGCCGCCTGAACCGGCCGTCGTCGCCGTGCTGGACAACTATCCCGGCGTCACCGCCGCCGGCGCGCGCGTCGATGCGGCGCGGGCGGGGGCGACCATGCTGCGCAAGGGCACGCATGAAGTCCTGCTCAGTGGCAGCTACATCGTGCGCGATGTCACCAACGAGCGCCGCTACAGCGAATTCGACGGCACCGTTTCGCGCGCGTTCCGCCTGCCGGGCAAGGCCGCGCTCGATCGCAAGGCCGGCGCGCTGGGGGTCGAAGTGGCGCAGAACCGCATGGAGGACGCCCGCCACCAGGCCGCGCTGCTGCTGTCGCAGCTGTGGTTCGATTGGCTGTCCGCCGGCGAATTGCGCCGAACCGATCTCGCCAATGTGGCTCTGCTCGAACAGGCGTTGCACGCCGTGGAGCGCCGCGCGCAATTGCGCGATGCGGCGCTGCTCGATGTCGATCAGGCCCGTGCCGCGCTCGATCAGGCGCGCGGCCTTGCCGCCGGCACGCTGGCCGACCGTGAGCAGGCGCACGCCGTCCTTTCCGCCACGTTCCCCGACCTGCCGCTACCCCCGGAGCCGCCCGCGCTGGGCACGCCGCAGCTCCCCGCGCAGGATCTGGGTGCGCTGCGCGATCTGGTGATCGCCCGCAGCCACGAGATCCGCGCTGCGGACCGCGATGCCGCCCGCCTTGGCACGCTGGCAGAGCGCGCGCGGCGGGACCGGATGGCCGATCCCACCATCGGCCTGCGCGCGTTCAGCGAACGCAGCGGCATGGAGCGCGGCGGCGGGCTGGTCCTGTCGATCCCGCTGGGCGGCGGCTATCGCAAGGCGGTCGCAGAACAGGCCGGGGCGGAAGCCAGCGCCGGGCTGCTCGATCTCGCGCAAGTGCGCCGCGCGGTGGAGGCGACCGCCGATGCCGACCGCTCCGCCGCGCGCGACCGGACGGCGGCATGGGAAAGGCTCGCCGCCTCGGCCCAGTCCGCTGAAGCCGCAGCCATCCGCACCGCGCGCGGGCACGAACTCGGGGCGGTCGACCTGTCCGATGCGCTTCTCGCCCGCCGCCTTGCCGGCGATGCGCGGCGCATGGAGATCGCCGCGCGCACCGACGCGATCCGTGCGCTGATGAAGTTGCAGATCGACGCGCATGTCATCTGGATGAGCGCCGACGATGCGGAATGATCGACCGGCCCTTGCCGCGATGGCCGGCCTGTTCTTCCTCGGCGGCTGCATGAGCATGGAGCGCACGGCCCTGCCCGTCACGGTCGGAGGGGATTCCGGCGTGATCGTGACCGCGCCGCAGGTCTATCGCACCGGCAAGCGGCTGACCGTGCGCGCATCGGTGCGCCACACCGTGCGCACGGCCAAGGTGATCGAAGGCACTCTGGTCGTCAGTGCGCCTGGGGCAGGCGGGGAACTCGGCGCGGGGCGCTGCGACGCACGCCTGTCGGTCCGGGCGTGTTACGCCTCGCTGTCGCCCTCGACTGCCACCGGCCCGTTCATCGTCACGTTCCGGCCGCAGCACGCGGGACAGCGCCGTTAGATGCTGGCGAGAATCTCCGCCGCATCGCTGACCGGACGGCCCGCGTCGACCCGCTCGGAATAGCGGTCCACCAACTGCTCCGCATGGGGCCGCAGCAGCACGGTGAAGCGGACCAATTCCTCCATCACGTCCACGATCCGGTCGTAGTAGCTGGAAGGCTTCATCCGTCCGGCCTCGTCGAATTCCTCATAGGCCTTGGCCACGCTCGACTGGTTGGGGATGGTGAACATCCGCATCCAGCGGCCCAGGATGCGCAGCGAGTTGACGCTGTTGAAAGACTGCGATCCCGCGCTGACCTGCATCACCGCCAGCGCGCGGCCCTGCGTGGGGCGCATTCCCTTGAAGGCCAGCGGCAGGTGATCGATCTGGGTCTTCATGATGCCGGTGATCTGGCCGTGGCGTTCCGGGCTGCACCACACCTGCGCTTCGGACCACAGCGAATGTTCGCGCAGTTCGTGCACTGCCGGGTGGTCGTCGCCGTCCACCTGGTCGGGCAGGGGCAGGTCCGACGGGTCGAAGATCCGCGTCTCGCAGCCGAAATAGCGCAGCAGCCGTGCCGCTTCCTCCACCGCCAGCCGCGAATAGGACCGCTCTCGCAGCGATCCATAGAGCAGCAGCACGCGCGGCGGCGGGTCCATCTCGCCCAGGCCCAACGCCGGGCGGCGGTGGGCAAATTCGGGCTTCAGCGCCGGCAGGTGATCGGGATCGGCCAGCGGGCGCAGGCGGGTGTGGGGCAGGGCGCTCATGCCAGGCGGTTCCCGGCGGCATCGACCACCTGCTCGCCGTCCTCCTTGGCGAAAGCGCCCTGCTGGCCCTGCGGCATAAGATCGAGCACTTCCTCCGAAGGGCGGCACAGCTTCACGCCCAGCGGCGAGACCACCAGGGGCCGGTTGATCAGGATGGGGTGTGCCATCATCGCGTCGATCAGCGCGGCGTCGTCCAGCGTCTCGTCGGCAAGGCCAAGCTCGGCATAGGGCGTGCCTTTCTCGCGCAGCAGCGCGCGGGCACCGATCCCGGCGCGCGCGATCAGCGTTTCCAGCATGGCGCGCGAAGGCGGCGTCTTGAGATATTCCACCACGTGCGGCTCGATCCCGGCATTGCGGATCATGGCCAGCGCATTGCGCGACGTGCCGCATTCGGGGTTGTGGTAGATCACGATATCAGGCGTCACGTGCAGGCTCCTGCGGCAGGGCGGGGTCGTCGAACAGCAGTTTCGCGGTGGCCAGCGCTGCCAGCGCGCCGGCAAGCTGCGCGGCGATGAAGCCCGGCACATTGGCGGGCGCGATGCCGGCAAACGTATCGGAGAGCGCGCGCGCCACGGTGATTGCCGGGTTGGCGAAGCTGGTGGAAGAAGTGAACCAGTAGGCAGAGGTGATATAGAGCGCGACCGTGGCCGGCACGGAGGCAGGCTGGTGGCGCAGCGTGCCCAGGATGGTCAGCAGCAGGCCGAACGTGGCGATGAACTCGCCCGCCCACTGTCCGCTGCCGGTGCGCACCTTGGTGGAGAATTGCAGCACGTCCAGATCGAACATCACGTGCGCCGCCCAGACCCCGGCAATACCGCCGATCAGCTGCGCCGCGACATGGCCGATCGCCTGCCCGGTGCCCAGTTCGCTCCGCAGGCAGAACACCAGCGTGACTGCAGGGTTGAACTGCGCGGCGGAAATCGGGCCGAGCATGGTGATGAGGACATAGAGCATCGCCCCGGTCGCCACCGTATTGCCCAGCAGCGCCACCGCCACGTTCCCGCCGGCAAGGCTTTCCGCCATGATCCCAGAACCGACCACGGTGGCGAACAGCAGGAAGCTGCCGACCGCCTCTGCGGCGATTGCGTGCCTCACGCCGCGCCCTCCATCCGGCCGATCTCGGCAAGGTGGTCCAGCAGGAAGGGGCGGTCGATCGTCTCGAACGGCAGCGCCAGAAGGGCGCGCACCCGTGCTTCCAATGCGGTCCAGGTCGCCTCGAAGGCGGCGTCCACCTCCCCCTCGCTGCCGGTCGCGTCGGCAGGATCGGGCAGGCCCCAGTGTGCCTTGATCGGCGCGCCGATGAATACCGGGCAGGTTTCCCCCGCGGCATTGCCGCAGACCGTGATGGCGAGGTCGATGCGCGGCGCGTCCGGACCGGTGAATTCGTTCCAGCTCTTTGACCGGAAGCCGGTCGTGTCGATCCCCCGCCGGCCAAGCAGCCGCAACGCGCCCGGATGCGGGACGCCCTTGGGCTTGCTGCCGGCGCTGAAAGCGTTGATCCGTCCCTGACCAAGCTGGTTGAAGATTGCCTCGCCGAGAATCGACCGTGCCGAATTCCCGGTGCACAGCACCAAGACGTTCATGTTTTTCCCCCCACGTCTGGCGCCGTCAGGCGGCGCCGCGTTCCTCGCAGGCCGCATCGGCGCACATCGCATCATCGGTGCAGGGCACGCCGTTGCAGCAATTGTCGGTCAGGTAGCCCATCAGCCCGTTCATCGCGCCGTAGTTGGCGGAATAGACGATCGAGCGCCCGTGCCGCGCCTGCGCGACAAGGCCGGCGTGCGAAAGCTGGGCCAGATGGAAGCTCATCGATGATGGCGCGATGCCCAATCGTTCGGCCAGCTGCCCTGCGGCCACGCCTTCCGCGCCCGCCTGCACCAGCAGGCGGAACACCGCGAGACGGTGTTCCTGCGCCAGCGCGCCAAGCGCGCGTACGACCTGATCGGCAGTCATCGATTCCATATTTCGATTATCATGGAAATATGGAATCGAGTCAATCGCGCCCGTGTTCAGCCCACCAGGCCATAGCCGAAAGTGTCGTCGAAGCCGGGCTTGCCCAGATCGTGCGCGCTCGCCTTGAGCCGCTCGGCGCAGTCTTTTGGACTGCCCTGCCGCGCGCGGCAGCGGGCAAGGATCGCCGAGACCACCGGTGTCGCGAACGAGGTGCCCGTAAACCGCGCCACCCCGCCGCCGGCCTGCGCGGCGGTCACGTCCACCCCGGTCGCGGCGACGGCGATGTAGGTGCCCCGGTTGGCATAGCGATAGATCCGGCCGTCGCGGTCCACTGCCGTCACCGCGATCACGCCGGGAAGCGCCGCGGGAAAGACCGGGGGCGCCGCAGGTCCGCTGTTGCCGGCTGCCGCCACGATCATCCGTCCGCGCAAACCGGCTGCCGCCACCAGCCGGTCCAGAATGGCGTTGCGAGGGCCGGCCAGGCTCATGTTGATGACCGGCACATCGTTGCCCAGCATCCATTCAAGCGCATCGGCGACGATATCGATCGACGTGAACGGCCGCCCGGCCGAGCCGCGAAAAATATTGGCGGTGTAGATGGTCGCTGCGCCGCGTGCCGCCAGGATCGAGGCGACGGCCGTGCCATGCTGGGCGTCCTTGCCGGAGGCGGTCGCATCGCCGTCCCGCGCGCCCCGCGGCCATGCCACGATCCGTGCCGCGCCCAGCGCGGGGTGGGCGGTGACCGCTGTGTCGATCACGCCCACGGGGAAACCGGCGGGGTCGGGCGGTTGCCCCTCTCCCGCGCCCTTGATCTTTCTGGGGCGCGAGCGCGCCGCCACGCGAAGCCCATAGTAATGGTCGAAGTCGATGGTGGCCGAAGGCGCTTCCGCCCTGACCTGTTCCACGGCGGCGCGGGTGGAAAGCCTGCGCGGCGCGGCAAGGCGGATGATCCGCGTTCCCAAGGCGGCCAGGTCCTTGCGCTCGATGACGCGGAAGCTGGCTTGTTCGAGCTTCGCCAGTGCTTCTTCGGGAAGTTCGCCGGCCACCACTCGACATTGGCGCCCAGCGTGTAGCTGATGCTGCTCCTGACGGTGTCGATACCCTCGCCGGCGTTTTCGACCACTTTGTCGCCCACGTTGTCGACGGTGTAGATATCGTTGCCCAGCCCGCCATACATCGTGTCGGCACCGGTCCCGCCATTGAGCCGGTCATTGCCGCCCAGGCCCTTGAGAATGTCACTGCCGGCGGCGCCATAGAGAACGTCGTCAAGATCGGTGCCGATCAGCGTGTCGGCAACGGAGGTGCCGTTGAAAGTCGCCATGCGGGAACTCCGGTCAGAAGACTTCTCCCCGCCGCATCATCATGGCGAGCCCGGGAGAAGTTGGTGGATGCTTCTCCCAGAACGCCCCCTCGCGGCGCTTATTCCCATGGCTCCGATCGAAAAAAGACGATGCGGCGAATTTTTTGCGGGCAATAACCGGCACTACTGCCGGTGAAGGCCGGCAAGGACCTGTGAAATCAATGTGTTGATGCGGGTGACGCGGTCCTCGCCCATCACCGGGCCTTGCAGCAGCAGACCCATGTGCGCCACCACGGTCAGGTCGTTGGCCAGTTTCATCGCTTCCCAGCGGTCGCGCCATTGCGGAAACGATTCGATCATTTCCGAGACCCATACCTGATCGTATCGGCGTGCGGCCGGCTCGAAGTGCACGCGCAGGTCGTCGTCGCTGCGGGCCGCGACGGCCAGTTCGACATAGGCGGCATATTCGCGAGTCTGCACGCTGCGCCAGTGTGCGTCGGTGGCGATCTCGATCACGCGGTCCTCGCCTGCGCGCGCGACTTCGGCCAGATAATCGTCGAGAAACAGGCGCATCCGTTCATAGAACACGTGCTCCACCACGGCCCCGACAAGATCGGTGCGCGCGGGGAAGTGATGCTGCATCGCGCCGCGCGAAATGCCGGTGCGCGCGGCCACCTTGTGCGTGGTGAGGCCGGCGTAGCCACCTTCCAGCAGACACTCGATGCCCGCCTCGATCAGCTTGAGCCGCGTACGCGTACTTTTCTGTGCCTGTCGGCTCTGCGGATCGCTGGCCAGATCCGCCGGCATCAGAGCGTTCAGCATTCGCTGCTGCATCGTGGAACGCGTCAATTGAACCCCCAGAACCTCTTCAAAACCATCACGGCGCCCCGACCTGATAAAAGGTCCAGTATGCCTTGCCCCTCAAAAGCGCGAAAAACAATCCATGCGGACTGTTATGTCCGACAAGAAAACGAAGCCGCCCGTTCAAGGGCGGGCGGCGATTGGTTTTGCCAGTCCGAGGGGGAGTGAAACGAATGAAACTGCACCACAAGATGCAATTGCTGTGCGGGCTGTCCGCGATGGCATTCGCTGCGCCGGCATTTGCTGCCGAGCCGCCTGTCGAGGATACCGGCGGCATCGCCGAAATCGTCGTGACCGCGCAGAAGAAGGCTGAAAACCTTCAGGACGTTCCCATCTCGGTTGCCGCCATCGGCTCCGATACGCTGGAATCGACTCACGCGGTCAATCTCCAGGGGCTTCAGGGCGCGGTTCCCAACGTGGAAATCGGCACCTTCTCGAACACCCCCAACACCGCCGTCTTCACCATCCGTGGCATCGGCGTGATCGAGCCCGATCCCTATGCGGGCAACACCGTCGGCATCGTCGTCGATGGCCTGCCGCAGTACTTCTCGATGGGCGCGCTGCTCGACCTGTTCGACGTGGAACGCATCGAAATCCTGCGCGGCCCACAGGGCACGCTGTTCGGCGCGAACACCACCGGCGGCGTCGTCAACGTGGTCAACCGCCAGCCCGATCTGGACAAGCTCGGCGGTTCGGTGAACCTCAGCTATGGCAACTACAACCACCTGACCGCCTCGGGTGTGCTCAACGCGCCGCTGGGCGAAGGGCTCGCGCTGCGCCTTGGCGTCAATCATGACCGCCGCGATGGCTACGTCACCAACGTGGTGACCGGCAAGGACATGGGGCGTCGCAACGTCACCATCTTCCGCGGTGCGCTGCGTTATTCGGCGGGCGATTTCGACGCGACGCTCTCGGGTGAATACGATCGTGCGCGCAACGGCTCGCCGATCGTGGTCGCGGGCGATCTTCCGGGCGAGGCGGAATACGTCCCCGAGGGCTTCCTCGGCATGTACCGTTCGCCGTGCCTTCCGGCCGGCAGCCGTTGCTCGGCGCCCGATCACTATTATTCCGCCCAGGACGGCGGCATCAACGGCGACCTGCCCGACGTGTCCAACATGGACACCTACCGCGCGGGCCTGACGATGAAGCTGTCCAACACGGCAATCGGCGACATTGTCTCGATCACTGGCTACAAGCACTTCAAGCTGTTCGAGTTCACCGACCAGGACGGCACACCGGTTCCGCTGATCGACACCAAGCGCGGCACCAAGGGTTGGCAGTTCAGCCAGGAACTGCGCACTGACGTCTCGCTGGGCGATATCGGCAACATCACCGTGGGCGGTTTCTACCTGAAGACGCACTACGATCACTACCAGAACCTGCGCATCAACTTCGCGGGCGGTGCGACCTACAATCCTGACGGCACGTATGTGCTGGGCCTGCCGGGCCTGTTCCAGCAGAACCTGCAGGATCAGGACAACCACTCGATCTCAGCTTTTGCGCAGAGCTACATCAACGTATCCGACCGGCTGCGTCTCCAGGCCGGCATCCGTTACACGCACGAGCAGACCAGCATGCTCGCCTCGACCGAGACCCGTCTCGCGACGGCGACCGCCAACTGGCTGGCCGCGCTGACGGCCGGTGCGGAAGATCCCGGCACGCCCGGTTATTCCAACCTCGACGGCACGAACACCGTGCCGTTCGGTGCGGGCATGGTGGCACCGCCGCGCGGCACGCGCAGCTGGAACAACGTGGGCTGGAAGCTGGGCTTCGACTACAAGGCCACCGATGACGTGATGCTCTACGGATATTGGGCGCGCGGCTTCAAGTCGGGCGGCTACACTGGCCGCATCGGCATCGCCGATGACCTTGGGCCGTACAATCCGGAGAAGGTCGATACGTTCGAAGCTGGCGTGAAGACCGAACTGTTTGATCGCCACGTGCGCTTCAACCTTGCCGGGTTCTACACCAACTACCGCGGGATGCAGCTGGCCCAGATCTACTTCAAGGGCACCGGTGCCGACCTCGTTCAGGGCAACACGATCCTCAACGCGGCCGCCTCGCACATCAAGGGCTTCGAAAGCGAGCTGACGGTCGTTCCCGTCAAGGGCGTCACCATCAATGGCTCGCTGGCCTACCTCGATGCCACGTATGCGAAGTTTGACTACCTGCTGCCGTCCGGCGCCACGCTCGATCTCAAGGGCAAGCGTCTCCAGAACGCGCCGAAGTGGACCGCGAGCACGAGCATCGCCTACGAATTCCCGATGGGCGGCGAACTCTCTGGCCGGTTCAGCGCCACTTACAACTACACCGGGCAGAAGCAGCTGACATCGATCATCGCCAGCGCGCGTTCGACGATCCAGCCGCAGCACATCGTCAATGCGAACTTCGATGTGAAGGTGGGCGATCACTACACCGTGGGCGTCTGGGCGACCAACCTGCTCGACAGCCGCTACATCAACTCGGTGTTCGACAGCCCCGGCACCATCGGCCTGACCAACTACGCGCAGCCGCGCATGTTCGGCGCATCGTTCAAGGCCGAATACTGACCCCATCCTCCCTGACCCCGGCCGGCAACGGCCGGGGTTCTTTTTTCCAGGAGGCTCAATGCTTACTGCCGACGAATTCGTCGCCCGCCACCAGATCCTCAACACGCTGGCGGTTCATAGCCGCGGCGTGGACCGTGGTGATGCAACCCTGCTCGGGTCTGCCTATCATCCCGGCGCCACCGTCGATTACGGCTTCTTCGTGGGCGATGCGGCCACGCTTGTCGCCATTCTGGCCGACGCGCAGAAGACCGCGCCGCCAACCACGCACCGCACCAGCAACTGCTGGATCAAGGTCGCTGGCGACCGCGCCGTGTCCGAATCCTACGTCATCGCGCACGTCGAGGATGCAGAGACCCAGCGCATGGTGCTGGGCCGCTATCTCGACCGCCACGCCTGCATCGACGGGCAATGGCGCCTTACGCACCGCCAGTACGTGATCGAGGGCAACACCAACCGCCCCAACACCGCGATGCGCGGTGACGGTTCGGCCGACATTGCCCACTATGTCGCGCAAGGTTCCAAGCAGGCCGCCGATGCCGGCCGCGCCGTCCTTTCGCTCTACGCCGCCGAAGCGGCCGCCTCCGCCAAGGGGAACCAGACCATGACGACCGCCAACACCACCGGCACCGATACTGCGCTTCACGATGCGCTCGCCCGCGCCGAGATCCACGATCTGTGCATGGCCTATGGCCGCGGCGTGGACCGTGCTGACGCCGCGCTTCTTGGATCGATCTTCAGCGATGATTCGGTTGTCATCAGCGGGGTCATCAACGGCAGCGGTGCGGAGTTCGCCGAGCAGATCTGCGCTTTCGTCAGCACCCAGCTGGACCTGTGCTTCCACTCGGTCGCCAACGAATGGGTAGAGGTGAATGGCGACGAAGCCGTGGGCGAGCACTACGCGCTGGCGCACATGACCAAGAACGGCCACGATGTGATGACCGGCGGCCGCTACCTCGATCGCTACGTCAAGCGTGACGGCAAGTGGCTGATCCGCAACCGCACCTTCGTCACCGACTGGAACACCACGCACGCCAGCACGCTCCAGCGCGACGGCTTCTACGAAGCGCTCAAGACCTGGGGCTGCTTTGGCAAGGAAGACCCGGTCTACGCGCACTGGGCCAGCCTCGACGCCAGCGTGGACGCCTGACATGGATACCGGCATCCCCGCACACGTTCCGCAAGACCGCGTCGTCGATGTCGATATCTATGCCCCGCCCTTGATAGGCGAGATCGGTTTCCACCGCGCCTGGGCGAAGCTGCAAGGCGAAAGCCCCGGCGTGGTGTGGACCCCGCGCAATGAAGGCCACTGGATCGCGCTTTCGGGTCAGGCGCTGCATGACGTGCAGTCCGACCCGGAGCGCTTTTCCTCGCGCATCATCGTGCTGCCCCGGTCGGTGGGCGAGGTCCACGGCCTCATCCCCACCACCATCGACCCGCCCGCGCACCGGCCATACCGCACGCTGCTCAATGCCAATCTCAACCCGGCGACTGTGCGCGGGCTGGGGGACAGCATCCGCCAGACCGCCATCGACCTGATCGAGGGGTTTCGCGCCGAAGGGCGCTGCGATTTCACAACCGAATACGCCGAAGTGTTCCCGATCCGCGTGTTCATGGCCATGGTCGGCCTGCCCGAAAGCGAGGCGCCGACCATCCGCCACTGGGCCTCGTGCATGACCCGGCCGGGAATGGACATGACGTTCGAGGAAGCGAAGGCCGCCTTCTTCGAACGCCTTGCTCCCGTGGTCGACGAGCGCCGCGCCCATCCGGGCGAGGATATGCTGAGCAACATGATGGCCGCGCTGATGGACCAGCCGGAAGGCGGCGAGCCGCGCCGGCTGACCCGCGACGAGGCGCTCAAGCTATCGACGCAGGTGCTGATCGCTGGCGTGGATACCGTGGTCAACTTCCTCGGCTTCGTCATGGCCGAGCTGGCGCAGAACCCGCCGCTGCGCGCGCAGCTTGCCGCGATGGAAGGCAACCTCATGCCCGCGGTGAACGAACTGTTCCGCCGCTTCGGCCTTGTCACCATCGCGCGCGAGGTGCGTCACGACATCGCCGATTTCCACGGCGTTTCACTGAAGGGCGGGGACATGATCTGCATTCCCACGCAGGTCCACGGGCTTGACGAAAGCCTCAATCCCGATCCGCTGGCGCTCGATTTTGCCCGCCGCCGCGCACCGCACTCCGCTTTCGGCAGTGGGCCGCATCTGTGCCCCGGCCAGGAACTGGCGCGCAAGGAAGTGGCGGTCACGCTGGAGGAATGGCTCCGGCGCATTCCCGATTTTTCGCTGGGCGCAGACGCGGACCTTTCGCCCGTGCCGGGTATCGTCGGCGCGCTCAGGCGCGTGACGCTGGCTTGGGCCGATTAACCCCGGGGCGCTTTCGCCCCCTTACATGACAAGGACGATCCCATGGGCAAGATGGAAGGCAAGGTCGCGCTGATCACCGGCGGGGCTTCGGGCCTTGGCGCCGAAGATGCGCGCGTGCTGGCGCGCGAAGGCGCGAAAGTTGTAGTCACCGACATGCAGGGCGATCTCGGCCGTGCGGTGGCTGCCGAAGTGGACGGCCTGTTTCTCGAACACGACGTCCGCGATGAAGCCCGCTGGCACGAAGTCGTGGCCGAAACGATCAAGGCCTATGGCCGGCTCGATACGCTGGTGAACAACGCCGGCCTCGTCCGCTTCGGCACGATCGAGGCGCTACCTTACGACGAGTTTCGCCTCCAGGTGGATGTCATGCTGGGCGGCACCTTCCTTGGCTGCCAGGCCGCGCTGCCGCACATGAGCAAGGACGGCTCCGGTGCGATCATCAACATGGCGTCGGTTGGCGGCATGAAGGGCATCAGCACGATCCCCGCCTATGCTGGTGCCAAGGCGGGTGTCATCGGCATGACCCGTTCCATCGCGATCCACTGCCGGGAGCAGGGCAACCGCATCCGCTGCAATTCCATCGCACCGGGCGGGATCGTCACCCCGATGACCGCGCAGGCACTGGCGCAGCTGCCGCAGGACGCGGCAGGGCTCGACCAGATCCAGAACTTCGGCATGGGCCAGCCGATCGATATCGCCAACATGGTGCTCTACCTCGCCTGCGACGATGGCCGCCACATCACCGGCACCAACATCGTGATCGACAACGGCGAAACCGCTGGCTGACGCGTCCATTGGGGGGGGGCGCCGCGAGGCGATCCCCCATCTGGCACATCGGACAGGTTGCGCCGACTCGGCACTGTCCGTCATAAAACAATCCAACCGGATTGTTTTTCCGGCGATCAACGAGAATCAGGAGAGGAATCGATGCTCGACTCGATCCGCGAACATGGTCTGCCCAGCGCTCCCGCCAGCGAGGACGATCTCGCCACCATCCGGTGCCCCGCGCCCAGCGTGCAGGAAATCGTCGCGAAGGATCCGCTGCCGCCGCCGGCGGTGCTGACCTTTGAACAACCCGCCTATCTCGGCAGCGCGCCGGTCTCGGTCGATCGCTATTTCGATCCCGCGATCTTCGCCGCCGAAATCGAGAAGATCTGGAAGAAGACCTGGCAGTGGGTCTGCCGCGAGGATCACATCCCCGAACCCGGCGATTTCTACACCTACGAAGTCGCGCACCTCTCCTACGTCGTCGTCCGCCAGCAGGACATGAGCGTGAAGGGCTTCGTCAATTCGTGCCTGCACCGCTCGACCAAGTTCAAGCGGAACGAGGGCATCGGCGCGGGCAACGACCTGCGCTGCCCCTATCACGGCTGGACCTGGAACAACGACGGCAGCCTCAAGTCCGTGCCCTGTGCATGGGACTTCGCGCACCTCGATCCTGCAAAGACCAATCTTCCCGAAGTGCGCGTGGGCCACTGGGGCGGCTTCATCTTCATCAACCCGTCGCAGGAAGGGCCGAGCCTGGAAGAATTCCTCGCGCCCCTGCCCGACCACTTCAAGGACTGGAACATCGCCGACCGCTACGTTGCGGTCCATGTGGCGAAGGAACTGCCCTGCAACTGGAAGACTGCGCAGGAAGCCTTCCTTGAATCCTATCACGTGCTTGAAACCCACCCGCAGCTGCTGAAGGGCGTGGGCGATGCCAACGTGCAGTATGACTGTCACTCGGACCACATCACCCGCTTCTACGCCGCCAGCGGCATCAATTCGCCGCACCTGGCCAAGTCGCTCACCGAGCAGGAACTTCTGTCGACGATGATCCTGGGCGACAAGGATTCGCGGGGGGACAGCCTGACGGTGGGCGAGGGCGAGACCGCGCGCACCGTCATGGCGCGTCATCTGCGCAAGCTCATGGGTGAACAGTACCAGACGGACCTGTCGAATGTTTCCGACAGCGAGATGATCGACACCATCGAATACCACGTGTTCCCCAACATGGTGCTGTTCCCCGGCCTGTCGCTGCCGATGGTCTATCGTTTCCGCCCGATCGGCAGCGATCCGAACCGCACCCTGTTCGAAATCCTGTTCATGCGGCCGAAGCCTGCCAACGGCGAAGCGCCCGAACCGCCCGAGCCGTACCGCGTCGCCGAAATGGAAAGCTATGCTTCCGCGCCCGGCTTCGATGCCGCGATGGGGCATGTCTATGATCAGGATACCGACAACCTGCGCTCGCAGCAGGACGGCTTCCGCGCCAGCGCCACGGGCGTGCAGCAGCTCGGCAATTACCAGGAATCGCGCATCCGCCACTTCCAGATGGTGGTCGACAAGTATCTCGCGGCGGAGGGCTGAGGGGATGGCATTCGATCTTGAAGCCGAAGTCCGCGACCTTGCCGCGCGGCGCGACATCCACGATGCGCTGTGCCGTTACATGCGCGGTCAGGACCGGCTCGACCCGGTCCTGCACCGCTCCGCCTTCCACGACGATGCCTGGGTCGACTGCGGGCTGATGAATGGCAGTGCGGACGAATTCGTGTCGTTCGCGCAAGGCTTCCTCGCCGATATCGAGGGCAGCCAGCACATCATTGCGCAGGCGCAGATTTCGGTCGATGGCGACAAGGCCAGTGGCGAAGTCTATTTCTACGCATGGCACCGCACGGTCGAGGATGGCGAGCCGAAGGACCTGATCGTCGCCGGTCGCTACATCGACGAATACGCCTGCCGCAACGGCGACTGGCGCATCGTCCGCCGCAAGGAACTGGTCGACTGGGCGCGGACCGATCCGGCCGCCGATGCCTTCCTCAAGGACAACGACCTGCCGCGCGGCCTGCGCCGGGGGCAGGATTTCAGCCAGACCCGCGCCTGGCCGGTGTGATGACGGGAAGGGGCGCCGGCGGCGCCCCTTTTCATTTCGCCAGCGTATCCGCCAGCAACGCCGCGGTGCGCGGCCCCGACCAGTCGTGCGCGCCCACCATGCGCCACACTTCCTTGCCGGCCGCATCGTAAAGCACGGTCGTCGGCAGCAGGCCGGTGTTGTAGTGGAAGCCCAGGTTGTTTTCCGGGTCCAGCCACGGTTGCAGCTTCGCGAACTTCTTTTCCGCGAACAGCGCCTTCACCTTGTCCACCTGCCCCATGTCCTGAGACACCGTCACCACGCGCAGCCGCCCGTCATAATCCTGCGCCAGCTTGTCGAGCATCGGCATCTCCAGCACGCAGGGTCCGCACCATGTCGCCCACAGGTTGACCAGCACCGGCTTGCCCTTGAGATCGGCCAGGCGCAGTTTCGCCCCCGATGGATCGCTGAAGGTGAAATCGGGCATCGCCGCGCCGCGCTTGGCGATGTCCAGCGTGCCGTTGAGCGCCTTTGCGTCACCCTCGGTGGCGCTCGCGTCACTTTCGGTGCCGCTCGGGACGCTCGCCGGTTGCGCCTTTTCGGGGGTTTCCCTATCGCACCCGGCGACCAGTAAGGTCAGCGGCAGCAGCAGGCATATGGACGGGCGCAGGGACATGACGGGCAATTCGGGCTCCAACCAGATGTGGGGCGGGCGTTTCGCCGCCGGCCCGTCGGCAATCATGCGCGAGATAAACGCCTCGATTCCCTTCGACAAGGCACTGTGGCGGCAGGACATCGCCGCGTCCAAGGCGCACGTCGCCATGCTGGGTGCGCAGGGCATCGTCTCGGCCGAGGATGCGGCGCTGATCGCCGAGGGGCTGGACAAGGTCGCGGCGGAGTATGAAGTCAGCGGAGTCCCGGAAAACTGGGACCTTGAAGACATCCACATGACCACCGAGAGCCGGCTGGCCGAACTGATCGGCCCTGCTGCCGGCCGCCTGCACACCGCACGCAGCCGCAATGACCAGGTGGCGACCGATTTCCGCCTCTGGGTGCGCGATGCGATGGACCAGGCCGAGGAAGGCCTGCGCCAGCTCCAGATCGCGCTCGTCGGCCGGGCAGACGAACACGCGGGCAGCATCATGCCCGGCTTCACCCACCTCCAGACAGCGCAGCCGGTCACGCTCGGCCATCACCTGATGGCCTATTACGAGATGATCGGGCGCGACCGCTCGCGCTTTGCCGATGCGCGCGCGCGGATGAACCGCTGCCCGCTGGGCGCGGCGGCACTGGCCGGCACGGGCTTTCCCATCGACCGCTTCCGCACCGCGGAAACGCTGGGCTTCGATGGCCCGACCGACAACAGCCTCGATTCGGTGTCCGACCGCGATTTCGCGCTCGATTTCCTGATGGCGGCGGCGCAGTGCTCGCTGCACCTGTCGCGGCTGGCCGAGGAGTTCATCATCTGGGCAAGCCAGCCCTTCGGCTTTGTCACCCTGCCGGACAGCCTTTCCACCGGCAGCTCGATCATGCCGCAGAAGAAGAACCCTGATGCCGCCGAACTCGTGCGCGGGCATTCGGGGCGGATCGTCGGCTGCCTGACCGCGCTGATGGTCACGATGAAGGGCCTGCCGCTCGCCTATTCCAAGGATATGCAGGACGACAAGCCGCCCGTGTTCGAGGCGGCATCGCTGCTGGCGCTGTCGGTCGCGGCGATGACCGGCATGGTGGCCGAAGCGTCTTTCCGCACCGAGCGGATGCGCGCTGCCGCTGAACTGGGCTACGCCACCGCGACCGACCTTGCCGACTGGCTGGTTCGGCAGGCGAACATTCCTTTCCGCGAGGCGCACCACATCACCGGCAGCGCGGTGAAACTGGCAGAAAGCCGGGGCGTGGCGCTCGACCAGCTGCCGCTGGACGACCTCAAGGCGATCGATGCGCGGATCGACGAACGCGTCTATGCCGCGCTTTCGGTCGAAGCGAGCGTCGCCGCGCGCGCCAGCCATGGCGGAACCGCGCCTGCCGAGGTAAGGAAGCGCGTGGCCCAGGCGCGCACCGCGCTTGGCCTGGAGGATTGAAGGCTTGATCCGTTCGCGCCCCACCCTGCTGCTCGCCGTGCCCTGTCTGTTGATGGGGCTGGCGCTGACCGCCTGCGGCAACCGGCGCGAGCTGAAACCGGTTTCGGGGCAGGTCCTGCCTCCGGCACCGTATGGCCGCGCCGAAAAACCGAACGCGGACGACCTGCTGAACGTGCCGGTGCAGGCCAAACCCCAGCGCAGTGTAGAGCTGCGCAGCCGTTCGCAGGACCGGGAGGACGATCCTTTCAACCTGCCGCCCGAAGACTGATTTTCCGAAGAGATTTCCGATGGACCATTTCCACTATTCCGGCGGCGTTCTCCATGCCGAGGACGTGCCGCTGCCCGTGATCGCCGACCAGGTCGGCACCCCGGTCTATGTCTATTCGCGTGCCACGCTGACGCGCCACGCCCGCGTGTTCCGCGATGCGCTGTCGATCCTGCCTGCCGCACGGATCGCCTTTGCGGTGAAGTCCAATCCCAACCTTGCCGTGCTCAAGGTGCTGGCCGCCGAAGGATATGGCGCCGACGTCGTCTCGGTGGGCGAGCTGGAGCGCGCGCTCGCGGCCGGCATGGACCCCGAAGCCATCGTCTTTTCCGGCGTGGGCAAGACTGCCGCCGAAATGACCCGCGCACTTCAAGCCGGCTGCGGCCAGTTCAACCTCGAAAGCGAGGAAGAAGGGCTGGAGCTTGCCGAGATCGCGCGTTCGCTGGGCAAGACCGCGTCTTGCGCGCTGCGCGTCAATCCGGACGTCGATGCCGGCACCCATGGCAAGATCTCGACCGGCAAGGCTGAGAACAAGTTCGGCGTGCCTTATGACCGCGCCGCCGCGATCTATGCCCGTCTCGCGCAGACCGAAGGCCTCGCCATGCGCGGCCTGGCGCTGCACATCGGCAGCCAGCTGTCGAAGCTCGATCCGCTCGAAGCCGCCTTCACCAAGGTTGGCGGGCTGATGAAGGACATCCGTGCGGCCGGCCATGCGGTCACCCACATGGATCTCGGCGGCGGCGTTGGCGTGCCCTACAAGGCCGGCGACGTGTTCCCGCAGCCCGAAGACTATGCCGCGATGGTCGCGCGCGTCACCGCGGACTGGGACGTGACGCTGATGTTCGAGCCGGGCCGCGTCATCACCGGCAACACCGGCGTGCTCGTCACCCGCGTCGTCCGCGTCAAGGAAGGCGTGGGCAACCCGTGGGTGGTGGTCGATGCGGCCATGAACGACCTTGCCCGCCCCGCGCTCTACGATGCCTGGCACGATTTCGCGGCGGTCGAGCCGAGCGGCGAGACGATGACGGCCAATATCGTCGGGCCGATCTGCGAATCGAGCGACACATTCGCCATGGCGCGAGAGATCGACGCGGTGCAGCGCGGCGATCTTGCCGTGTTCCGCACCGCCGGCGCTTACGGCGCGACGATGGCCAACACCTACAATTCGCGGCCGCTGGTGCCCGAAGTCATGGTCGATGGCGCGAAGTGGGCGGTGGTGGCCGACCGCATCGATCCGGCGACGATCCTTGCGGCCGAGCGCGTGCCGGACTTCCTCGCCTGACCATGCTGGCCAGTCTTCCCCTGTTTCACCGCATCGCCGGTCAGCCGGTGATCGTGCTGGGGCAGGGCGAGGCGGCCGAGGCCAAGCGCCGCCTTGTCGAGCGCGCCGGCGGACGGGTGGTGGATGAGCTTGCCGAGGGGATCGACACCGGCGCCCGTCTGGCTTTCATCGCGCATGAGGATGAAGCTTCGGCCAATGCCGACGCCATTCGTGCGCGCTGCGCCGGGCTGCTGGTGAACGTGGTCGACCGGCCGGCGCTTTGCGATTTCACCACGCCCTCTATTGTCGACCGAAACCCGGTCCTTATCGCCGTCGGCACGGCCGGCACATCGGCCGGCCTCGCCAAGGCACTGCGGCTGCGGCTGGAGCGGCTGCTGCCGCAAGGGCTGGGGCGGCTGGCCGAGGCGCTGTTCGCGGCGCGTTCGGTACTGAAGGAACGCTGGCCTTCGGGTAGCGAGCGTCGCCGCGCGCTGGATGCTGCGCTGGAGGAAGGCGGGGCGCTCGATCCGTTCCGCGAACAGGTCGATGGCGCGGTGGAGCGATGGTTCGCCGGGGAGGCCGGCGGCGAACAGACTCGCGCCACGATTGTCTTGCGCAGCACCGATCCGGACGACCTGACGCTGCGCGAGGCGCGGCTGCTTGGGCAGGCTGATGCGGTGATCGCGGGAGCGGACGTGCCCGGCGCCATCCTTGCCCGCGCCCGCGCCGATGCAGCGCGTCTGCCGCGCGGTGCCACGGCGCCGGAAGACGGGATCGTGGTCGAATTGGTGATGGGGCAGGGCTGAGGATCAGCCCTCCACCGGCACCTTTCGCGGGGCCAGCAGGAAGTTCATCCAGCAGCTTGCCACGGCCTTGTCGCGGTCGCTCTGCCATGCTTCGGCGCGGACGTTGGCGACCCGGCGGCCGGCGCGGACCACGACGCCGCGCGCGAAGATGCGCTGCGGCAACCCGCTGCGCAGATATTCGATGCTGATGTTGACCGGCTTCAGGCGAATATCCGCATCGATGCCTTGTTGATCGAGATGGGCATGAAGCGCCGCGAACGCCGCCATTTCCAGAAGTCCGCCAATGGCACCGCCGTGGAGGAAGCCGGGCCGGCCGGTGTTGCGGTCGGAAAAGTCCATGGCGATGACGGGGCTGCCGTTTTCGTCGTGGTCGAAGACCATGCCCATGCTGCGGGCATAGGGAGGAAGGATCGGCGCGCTCATTGTTTCACCCAGTTCGGCGTTTCGACCAGCATGAAGATGCCGGCGGCATGGGCCACCGGATCGGTGATGTCGCCATCGTGGGCGATGCCGCGCACGAAGGCCATGCTGCGGGTGATCTGATAGCATTCGGAACGGGCGACGATGGTCTTGCCCGGCACCGCCGCGCGCACGTAGTCGATGCGCAGGTCCAGCGTCACTTGCGGACGGAACCGCTTCATCCGTGCGGAGGCGGACATCGAGGTGCAGTTGTCCAGCAGGCTGATGATCGGGCCGGACGCCAGCACGCCGGTTTCCGGATCGCCTACCAGATCCTCGCGCCAGGGCAGGGCGAGTTCGATCCAGTCATCGCCATGCGCGACATAGCGCATATCCAGAAAGCCGCTGTGGCCGTGGGAGGTCATCATCTTCGCCCAGTGCGCCGGGGCGAAGGTTCCCTCCTGCATCAGCCGCACCACATCGGCGGCGTGTCCCTTGTCCTCTGTCATCCGATTTTCCTGCGCCTGTGCAGGGGTGATGGCAAGGATTTAGTCCCTCGGTTGAATTGTCAGAACGCGCTGCCGACGAGCGCGTCGATCGCGCCTTGGAGGATCAGGGCGGCGGCGTGCGAATCGATTCGTTCCGCCCGCTTGGCGCGGCTGAAATCCTGCTCGATCATGGCGCGTTCGGCCGCCTGCGTGGTCCAGCGCTCGTCCCACAACAGGATCGGCAGGCCCAGGTCCTCCAGATTGCGCGCCATGGCCCGCGCGCCCTGGCTGCGCGGGCTTTCGCTGCCGTCCATGTTCAGCGGCAGCCCCACGACCATGCCGACCACGCCGCGCTCCGCGATCAGGTCCTTCAGCACGCCCTTGTCCTGCGTGAACTTGCGCCGGATGATGGTCTTGCCGGCGGTGGCGAAGCGCCAGCCCGCGTCGCACAGCGCCACGCCGATGGTCTTGGTGCCGGTATCCAGCCCCAACAGGATGCCGCCCTGCGGCGGCAGCGCGTCGCGCAGGTCGCGGACGGAGGTGGTGATCATTTCCTGTCCGCCCCGGCCTGGGCCCGCTGCCACGCCTGCTCGCGCCGGGCCACGTCGGCGCGCAGGTTTGCCCAGAACAACGGCACATCATAGACGTGGTAATTGTTGCCGGGCAGCACGAACGGACCCATCTGCGGCGGATCGCCAACCATCAGCAGCCCGGTTCGGGCATCGCAGCGGGCGGGGACTGCGCGGGGCACGAGCTTTCCTTCGGTAAGGTCCGCCGCCGGAACCATCGTGCCGAGGTTCGCGGCGGCCGCCGCCGTGCTGCCCGTCGAGCCGGTCAGCGGGTTGAAGCAGAGCGTCGGCTCGGACTTGCGAGGCTGCCCGTCCAGCCCTGCCTGCGCGCGCCATGCATCGATCATCATCGACGGATCGGCCGGCTCGGCAAAGCTCAGCCAGCTGGCCACGCACCCCGTGCGCTGCGGCGAATCGCACGCCGGCATTCCCATGGCGGGCAGGTCGTGACCTGCGGAAACCGGCCAGCCAATGGCATAGACGGCGACCACCCGCGCGGCGAGCGGCGTGCCTTTCACCCTGTCGCGCACCAGCCGCATCAGTTGGAGCGCGCCCTGGCTGTGCCCGGCGAGCACGATTGGCGCGCCCTGCGGCACTTGCGCGACGAATGCGTCGAATGCGAGCGAGACGTCGCCATAAGCGAGTTCCAGCGCGCGCTGCGCCTCGGGCCGGTCGGTCAGGAACGCGCCGAAGGCGGCCTGCCGGTAGCGCGGCACCCACACCGGGCCGGCGGCGTTGAACGCGCTGGCCATGCCGCGCACGAACAGGCCGGCGCGGAACCGCGAATCGGCATCGTCCAGCGGGCCGTTCCAGTGATTGCGCGCGAGGTAGCTGGTGGGATGGACGAAGAAGACCCAGGCCTGTCCCACGCGTCCGCGCGCGGCGCCTTCCGGCACGTATTGCGCGGGATCGTCCTTGACGCCGGGCCGCGAAATCCACGCATCAGGCTGACCGTAGTAGTCTGCGGGCAGGGGGGCCTGCTGCTCGAACGCGCCGCGCGGGACGAAGGCGAAGCGGGTCAGCTCCTTCGACCAGAATCGCAGCACGAGCAGCGCGGCGAGCGCCAGGACGATCAGGATGGCGATGAAATAGAGGAACTTGCGCGCCAAGGCCTATGCACTCCCGTTGGCGAGCTGGTCGTTCTTTTCCGCCTGTCGTTCCAGCGCGATCTTCAGCATGGCGACGATTGGATCGGCCAGCGCGAGGCCCAGAATGCCGAACATCACGCCAAAGATCAGCTGTGCGCCGAGCACGAGCGCGGGGGCGAGATCGGCGGTGCGCTTGGCCACCATCGGCACGATGATGTTGCCGTCCACGGTCTGCACCACGAAATAGACGATCACGCAGTAGATGCCCATCGCGGTGCCGCCGGAAAAGCCGACCATGACCATCAGCAGACCCGAAATCGGTGCGCCGATATTGGGCAGGAAGGCGAGCAGGCCAGTCAGCAGGCCCAGCAGCGCGGCCATCGGCACGCCATAAATGGCGAGCGCCAGCCATGTTGCCACACCTTCGACCGCCATGCCGACCATGCGCCCGAACAGCAGCATCCGCAGCGAACGCCCCATCCGGTGCGCGGTGCCGTGGAACCGCTCGCGGCTTTCCTCGGGCAGCATCCACGCGAAGCCGCGCCGATAGATGTCCGGCTCCAGCACGAAGTAGATGCCCAGGATCATGATGAGGAACGCGGTGGTGAAGCCGCCGAAAATCCCGCCCAGCGCGCGGGTGACCGGACCCACCCCGCCGATCACCTGTTCCGCAACCTTGGAGAAGTCCGCGCGTTCGAGGAAGATGCCGCGTCCGTGCGCCCAATCGAGCAGGCGCTGTGCCTGCGTTTCGACGATGGCGGGCATTTCCGCCGCCTGCACCGCGATCTGGTTGCCCGCAAAGGTCACCAGCCAGACGAGGAACCCGACGGCCAGCAGAAGGACGATGGCGATGCGAAAGCCCCGCGGCAGGGGCAGCACCCGGCCCAGCAGTCGCTGTCCGCCGTCGATCATGGCGGCGAACACCACGCCGCCGAAAATCACCATCAGCGGCTGGGCCAGAAATACCGCCAGAGCGACCAGCGCGATCATGCCGATCCACACAGCCGCCTTCTTGGCTTCCTGGCGGACGGTGTCGTCATGGATGTCGGTCGGGCCGGTTCTGGCCGGCCGGCTGTTGTCCCCGTTCATTCTTGGCTCCCCCCGTTCCGCACGGTCTGCGTCGGAACGACCATCGGGCGCAGTCTGTTCCACGACCGCCCGGGACGCAAGGCGGGCCACCACGTTGCCGGGTTCCACGTCTCGTTGCCATCGAGCGAGAACGTGGTGAATTCCGCACGGCCGCCGACGCTCGAAAGCGGGACCGGTCCGCCAAGTCCCTTTTCCTCGATCGGCGCGCGGCTGTCCGCCGAATGATCGCGATTGTCGCCCATCAGGAAGACGTAGCCCTGGGGCACTTTGGTCTCGGGATAGTTGTCGAGCGGCTGCTGCTTGTGGTCGATCACGCGGTAGGTCGCGCCGTTGGGCAGCGTTTCGCGCAGGATCGGCAGTTCGCAATAGAATCGCCCGTCGGTCGCACGGTAGCGCAGTCCCGGAAACTCCTCCGGCTCGCACGGCTGGTTGGCGTCTGCCGGCAATTCCAGTGGTGGTTCAACCACTTGCGGAACCGGCTTGCCATTGAGCACGATCTGTCCGTTCACCACCGCGATGCGGTCGCCCGGCAGCGCGACGACGCGCTTGATGTAGTCCTCGTCGCGGTCGGGCGGGACAACGATCACCACGTCGCCATATTCCGGCGTTCGGCCCAGCAGCCGTTCGTGCGAGCGGGGCAGCACGTGGAAGGAAGCGGACACCCACGACCAGCCATAGGGATATTTGGACACGACCAGCCTGTCGCCGACGAGCAGGTTCGGCATCATCGATATCGACGGAATGTAGAATGGCTTGGCGATGAAGGAATGGAATGCGATCACCGCGATCAGCATCATGGCAAGGCCGCGCACTTCCGCCAGCCAGTTGACGCTCTGCGGCGGATCGTCCTCGTCCGCAGTGGAATGCGGGGGAGGGGTGCCGGTCCCCTCGTTCGGCGGCTCGCTCAAGCGTCACCAATGTCGTGCGAGGGAACTGCAAGCGGCCGGGCCTCGATCACTACGAACGCCTGCGCCCAGGGATGGTCGTCGGTCAGCGTCAGGTGAACCACTGCTTCATGCCCGGCGGGCGTGATCGCGGCGAGCCGCGCGGCAGCGCCGCCTGTCAGTGCAAGCGTGGGCGCGCCGGAACGCGCATTGACCACACCGATATCCTTCATGAAGACGCCCGCCTTGAAGCCGGTGCCGACCGCCTTGGAGAACGCTTCCTTCGCGGCGAATCGCTTGGCGTAGGTGCCGGCGCGGGTGAACGGTCGCCGCGCGGCCTTGGCGCGCTCCACCTCGGTGAACACGCGCTTTTCGAAGCGTTCGCCGAAGCGGTCCAGAGAGGACTGAATTCGCTCGATATTGCAGAGGTCGGAACCCAGCCCGATGATCACGCCCGTGGCCCTTACCGTGCTTCGTCCATCAGCTCGCGCATTCGGCGCACGCTGGCTTCCAGCCCGGTGAAGATCGCCTCGCCGATCAGGTAGTGGCCGATGTTCAGCTCGGCCAGCTGCGGGATGGCGGCGACCGGCTGAACGTTGTCATAGGTCAGGCCGTGGCCGGCGTGCGGCTCGATCCCGTTGCGCGCGGCGAGCGCGGCCATGTCGGCAATGCGGCGCAGTTCGGCGGCGCGCGCCTCGCCCGTCGCATGGGCATATTCGCCGGTGTGCAGTTCCACGACCGGTGCGCCCAGCTTCATCGCCGCCTCGATCTGGCGCGGCTCCGGCGCGATGAACAGGCTGACGCGAATGCCCGCATCGGACAGGCGCGCGACGATCGGGGCCAGCCGGTTGTGCTGCCCCGCCGCGTCCAGCCCGCCCTCGGTCGTGCGCTCCTCGCGCCGCTCGGGCACGATGCAGGCGGCGTGCGGCTTGTGGCGCAGCGCGATGGCGAGCATTTCCTCGGTCGCGGCCATTTCCAGGTTCAGCGGCAGGTCGGTCGCGGCCTGGATGCGCGCCAGATCCTCGTCGCGAATGTGCCGCCGGTCCTCACGAAGGTGCGCGGTGATACCGTCGCCGCCCACCGCCGCGACGATTTCCGCCGCGCGCACGGGATCGGGATGCGCGCCGCCGCGTGCGTTGCGGATGGTGGCGACGTGGTCGATGTTGACGCCAAGCCGCAGGCGGCCCGGCCCGAGGTGACCCGGAATGAGCGCGCTCATGCTTGTTGGCTCCTTACGCCGCCGCCCGGCTGCCCGGCTTCACCGCCGGAGTCGCGGCCAGTTCCGCGGGAAGTTCGTCGGGCGCATAAGTCGGGAAGTTGAGCGCGACGAGCGGGTAGAAGGGCACCCCCAGGTCCACGCTGCCGGCAGACCGATCAACCAGCGAAGCGGCCGCGATGACCACGCCGCCCGCGTCCTCGATGGCCTTGATCGCCTCGCGGCTGGAAAGGCCCGTCGTGACCACGTCCTCCACCATCAGCACCTTGTCACCCGGCGTCAGCGCAAATCCGCGGCGCAGTTCGAAGGTGCCGGTGGGGCGCTCGACGAACATCGCCTCGACGCCCAGCGCTCGGCCCATTTCGTGGCCGATGATCACGCCGCCCATCGCGGGCGAGACGACCTTCTGGATCTGCTGGCGTACTTCGCGCGGGATTTTCGCAGCGGTCGCGGCGGCAAGGCGCGAGGCGCGCATCGGGTCCATCAGAACGCGGGCGCATTGCAGGTAATGTGCGCTGTGCCGCCCTGACGAGAGAAGGAAATGACCTTCGAGCAGGGCCTGGCTGGCCCGGAATTCGGCGAGGATTTCGTCTTCCTGCATGGCGCTTCCGTCGGCTGCCGCGATGCGGTGCGGCATTATATATATGGGATGCGCCGCAATGGCCCGCCGGCAGCGCTGCCGCAAGCCTTTTCGACAGCTTTGCCAACCCTCAAAAATATGCGCAGTGGCGCTTGAGGGTTGGGACGAGCCCGCGTATAGGCCGGTCCAATCGAGGGAATTAGAGGGGTTGCGCGCGCGTCTCATTGACGCAGCGCAAACAGGGAAAAGCGGAACATTCGACGATGAGTCTTGCCGATACCGCCCGCGCCACGGGCAAAGCGATCCGGACCCTGGGCCTTGCCGCCGCGCTGAGCTTCGCCCCGGCGGCGATGGCAGCTCCGGCTGCTGCGCCCACGCCGGCTGCCACGGCTGCGGCCGCTCCTGCTGCCGATGCCGCCAAGGCTTCGCCGGCTACTGCCGACGCCGGCGGTTATGTTCCGATGAAGCCCACGCCGGGCAAGGGGCAGCCCGTCGATGGTCGCATGACCTTCCAGGACCAGTATTCGCCCACGGGCAAGCAGGCCCTGGCGATGCACGACTACGTGCTGTTCCCGATCATCGTGGCGATCACCTTCCTGGTGCTGGTGCTGCTGCTGGTCGTGATGGCCCGCTTCAACCGCCGCGCCAATCCGGTCGCTTCGAAGACCAGCCACAACACGCTGATCGAAGTGATCTGGACGCTGGTTCCGGTGCTGATCCTGGTGGTCATCGCGGTGCCGTCGATCCGTCTGCTCGCGCAGCAGTACAAGCCGGCGCCGAAGGGCGCGCTGACCGTCAAGGTTACCGGCTACCAGTGGTACTGGGGTTACACCTATCCGGACAACGGCGGCTTCGAGGTCATCTCGAACATGCTGCCCGACGAAGAAGCGATCAAGCGTGGCGAGCCGCCCCAGCTTGCCGCTGACGCCCGCATGGTCGTCCCCGTGGGCGAGCCGATCCGTCTCCAGACGACCGGTGCCGACGTGATCCACTCGTTCGCCGTGCCTTCGCTGTGGTTCAAGCTGGACGCGGTTCCGGGGCGGATCAACGAGAAGGTCCTCATCGTGAACGAGCCGGGCGTCTATTACGGCCAGTGCTCGGAACTGTGCGGCGTCCGCCACGGCTATATGCCGATCGTGGTCGAAGCCCTTCCGCGGCCCAAGTTCGAAGCCTGGGTCAAGGCGCAGGGTGGCACCGTTGGTGCCGCCGCCGCCGCTCCGGCCGCAGCGGCGCCTGCTGCTGCTCCCGCCGCTGCCACGCCTGCCGCCGCCGCGGTGCCCGCAGCCCCGGCTGCCGACGCCTCCGCCGCGCCGGCCGCGTAAGAGATTTCAGGACAAGGTTCGCAAGCCATGGCTTCCATTCCAGCCGACCACGAAACCTTCGATGCGCATCACGATGCGCACGATCATGATCACAAGCCGGCGTTCTTCGCCCGCTGGTTCATGTCGACCAACCACAAGGACATCGGCACGATGTACCTGATCTTCGCGATTTTCGCGGGGATCATCGGTGGTGCCGTCTCGGGCATGATGCGCGCCGAGCTGGCCCAGCCGGGCATCCAGTATCTTGGTATTTTTGCCCAGTTCCTGGGTGAAAAGAACCCGAGCTTTGACCAGCAGCTCCACCTGTGGAACGTGCTGATCACGGCGCACGGGCTGATCATGGTGTTCTTCATGGTCATGCCGGCGATCATCGGTGGCTTCGGCAACTGGTTCGTGCCGCTCATGATCGGCGCGCCCGACATGGCCTTCCCGCGCATGAACAACATCTCGTTCTGGCTGACGGTCGCAGGCTTCTGCTCGCTCATGCTGTCGGCCTTCGTGCCTGGCGGTGTCGGCAACGGCGCCGGTACCGGCTGGACGGTCTATGCGCCGCTGTCGACCTCCGGGTCGGTTGGCCCCGCAGTCGACTTCGGCATCTTCTCGCTCCACCTTGCTGGCGCGGGTTCGATCCTGGGTGCGGTCAACTTCATCACCACCATCTTCAACATGCGCGCGCCGGGCATGACCCTGCACAAGATGCCGCTGTTCGTGTGGTCGGTGCTCGTTACCGCGTTCCTGCTGCTGCTCTCGCTGCCGGTTCTCGCCGCCGCGATCACCATGCTGCTGACCGACCGCAACTTCGGCACGACCTTCTTCGATCCCGCCGGCGGCGGTGACCCGGTCCTCTACCAGCACCTGTTCTGGTTCTTCGGCCACCCCGAAGTGTACATCATGATTCTGCCGGGCTTCGGCATGATCAGCCAGATCATCTCGACCTTCTCCAAGAAGCCGGTGTTCGGCTACCTCGGCATGGCCTACGCCATGGTCGCGATCGGTGTCGTCGGCTTCATCGTGTGGGCGCACCACATGTACACCACCGGCCTCGACGTGAACACGAAGATGTACTTCACCGCAGCGACTATGGTCATCGCGGTTCCGACCGGCATCAAGATCTTCTCGTGGATCGCGACGATGTGGGGTGGCAGCATCGAGTTCAAGTCGCCGATGGTCTGGGCGATCGGCTTCATCTTCCTGTTCACCATGGGCGGCGTCACTGGCGTCGTGCTCGCCAACGGCGGCATCGACGACAACGTGCAGGACACCTACTACGTGGTGGGTCACTTCCACTACGTGCTGTCGCTGGGTGCGGTGACTTCGCTCTTCGCCGGGTTCTTCTACTGGTTCCCGAAGATGAGCGGCCGGATGCACTCGGAGTTCCTCAGCCACCTGCAGTTCTGGGTGTTCTTCGTCGGCGTGAACACGATCTTCTTCCCGATGCACTTCCTGGGCGTGCAGGGTATGCCGCGCCGCTACCCCGACTACGCACCGGCGTTCGAGTACTGGAACAAGATCTCGTCGATCGGCTACGAGATCATGGCCGTCTCGGTGGTGATCTTCCTGATCAACATCGCCTACGCGTTCATTGGTGGCCGCAAGGCTGAAGCGAACTACTGGGGCGAAGGCGCAACCACGCTCGAGTGGACGCTGTCCTCGCCGCCGCCGTTCCACCAGTTCGAGACCCTTCCGGTCATCGACGACGCGGCGCACCACTAAGGCTAGGCCGCAAGGCTGAACCATGAAGCACCCCGGTGGCAACACCGGGGTGTTTTCGTTTGGACTGCTGTCGCGCGCTCATGTCGATTGCTGTTTGCAACGCGTTTATCGTGCGATAGGTCGGCAAAAAGACAGAGAGGACGATCCCCATGCCCGAACTCCGTATGATCGATGCCGGCGAAGTGCGCCTGCGCGCCGCTGTAGAAGGCCAGGGTCCGCTGGTCATCATGGTCCATGGCTTTCCCGAAAGCTGGTATTCATGGCGCCACCAGATTGGCCCTGTCGCGGCTGCCGGCTTCACCGCCTGCGCGATCGACGTGCGCGGCTATGGCGGGTCGGACAAGCCGCAGCCGGTCGAAGCCTATGCCATGGAGCACATCATCCGCGACCTGGTGGGGGTGGCCGATGCGCTGCAGCCGGGCGAACCGGTTATCCTCGTGGGGCACGATTGGGGCGCGCCGATCGTGTGGAACTCGGCCTTTACGCGGCCGGACCGCTTCAAGGCCGTAGCGGGCTTGTCCGTCCCCTTCGCGGGGGCGCCCACACGCGCGTTCACCGATGTGTTCCGCGAGCTGTTCACGGCCAAGGGCATCTTCTTCTACCAGGAATACTTCCAGCAGCCGGGCAAGGCGGAGGCCGAACTGGAGGCCGATGTGCGCCGGTTCCTGCGTGTGTTCCTCCACTCGATCTCGGGCGAGGCCCCGGCGGGAGCCTGGCCGCTCAAGCCAGTCGATTCGCTGCTGCTTGAAGGACTGCCCGAGCCGGAGCGGTTCCCGCCGTGGCTGAGTGAAGCCGATCTCGATTTCTATGTGGGCGAATTCACGGCGTCGGGCCTGCGCGGTCCGCTCAACCGTTACCGCAACCACGAAAACGACTACGCCTTCCTCAGGGCGTGGGAAGGCAAGACGCTGGACCAGCCCGCGCTGTTCATTGGCGGCACCAAGGATCCGGCCAGCACGCTGTTCGGCCAGGTGGCCGATCCGACCGCGATGATGCGCCAGTTCGCGCCCAACGTGGAAGGCCACATGCTCGAAGGGTGCGGCCACTGGACGCAGCAGGAGCGTCCGGAGGAGGTCAACCGGCTGCTGATCGACTGGCTGGGACGCGTCCGCTGAATCGAGCACGCAAAATGCCGCCGGAAATGCTTGAGCGGAAAAGAAATATTCAAGTGACGGGACGGTCTGTCGCATGGGCCGCGGGGCGGCCTTCCCCTTGCGGCGCAAGCGGACTATAGGCCGGCCCACAGACATGGAATCCGCCCGTACGCTCTCGCTGCCCGCCGAATGGCGGGACTTCTTCGCGCTGACCAAGCCGCGGGTGATGACGCTTGTCATCTTCACCGGGCTGTGCGGCCTTCTGGCCGCGCCCGGGAGCATCCACCCGGTGCTGGCTTTCACCGCGATCCTCTGCATCGCGGTGGGCGCAGGCGGCGCCGCCGCGCTGAACCAGTGGTGGGAAGCGGACATCGACGCCGGCATGAAGCGGACCGCACAGCGGCCGCTGCCGGCAGGGCGTATGGAACGCGAATCGGCGCGCGATTTCGGCTTTGCGCTGTCGGGCGGTTCCGTCCTGGTCATGGGGCTGGCCAACGGCTGGCTTCCCGCCGCGATCCTGGCCTTCTCGATCTTCTACTACGCGTGGATCTACACTGTGTGGCTCAAGCCGCGCACGCCGCAGAACATCGTCATTGGCGGTGGGGCCGGGGCCTTCCCGCCGCTGATCGGATGGGTCGCGGTGACCGGGCACATCACGCTGATGCCTGTGCTGCTGTTCCTCATCATTTTCTTCTGGACCCCGCCGCATTTCTGGGCGCTCGCGCTGTTCGTGCAGACCGACTACGCCAAGGTGGGCATCCCGATGATGCCGGTGGTGGCGGGGGAAGCTTCCACGCGCCGCCAGATCCTGATCTACGCCGCGCTGCTGCTGCCCCTCGCGCTCGTTCCGTGGATGATCGGCGGCACGGGCGTTGTCTACGGTGCGTCGGCGCTGCTGCTGGGCATCGTGTTCCTTGCTCTGTCTACCAAGGTTGGACTGCGGCGCAGCGTGCCGGGGGACGGGATGCTGCCGGAAAAGCGGCTGTTCGCGTTCTCGATTCTTTATCTTTTCGCGCTGTTTGCGGTGCTTGTCGCCGATCGCTTCGCGACCCTTCAGGGCTGGCAATGATGGCTGACGATCCGAGCAAGACCGACCTTGATGCGTTCCGGGCGCGCCAGAAGTCGCGCAACCGCGCGCTCGGCATCGTGCTGGGGGCGCTGGCCATCCTTTTCTTCGCCATTACCATCGTGAAGATGGGCCTGCATTCCGCCGGGCAGATGTGATGACGGCAGCGGTTCGCATCGATTCGCGGCGGAACCGCAAGGTCGCGGCAATCGCGGCGAGCGGTGCCTTGGCGATGCTGGGGATGGGCTATGCCGCCGTCCCGCTTTACCGGATGTTCTGCCAGGCGACCGGCTTCAACGGCACGACGCAGCGCGCCACCAGCGCGCAGGCAGCGGGCGTCAAGGTGACCACGCGGCCGATCACGATCCGCTTCGATGCCAATGTCGCGCCGGGGTTGCCGTGGCTGTTCAAGCCCGAGCAGGTGACGCAGGACGGACGCATCGGTGAACGCAAGATCGCGTTTTTCACCGCGAAGAACCTGTCCGACAAGCCGATCGTCGGGCGTGCCGTGTTCAATGTCACGCCAGAGCAGACCGGCGCCTACTTCCACAAGATCCAGTGCTTCTGCTTCAACGAGCAGAAACTGGAGCCGGGGCAGGAAGTGCGGATGCCGGTGATCTATTATGTCGATCCCGCGATGCTGGACGATGCCAACGCGCGGGACACGCCCGAGATCACCTTGAGCTACACCTTCCTGGCGGCGGCGGACCAAAGCCTCGCGCAGGAAGCTGCAAAGAGTGCGGCTAGCGTCGCAAAGCCTCTGGACCGCAACGCTTCCGCTCGATAAAGGCGGCTCGTTATGCGTCCGGGCGGCTGTCCGGATAACCGGGATTTCATTGGGGGAATTCGAGAACCATGGCCGGCGCGAAAAATCACGATTACCATATCCTGCCGCCTGACATCTGGCCGTTCGCCGGTGCCATGTCCGCGCTCGTCATGACCAGCGGCGGCGTGCTCTACATGCACAAGATGGCCATGGGCACGCAGATCATGCTGCTCGGCCTCGCCGGCGTGCTGCTCACCATGTTCTCGTGGTGGGGCAAGGTCATCAAGGAAGCCCACGCGGGCGACCACACTCCGGTGGTGCAGCTGCACCAGCGTTACGGCATGATCCTGTTCATCGCTTCGGAAGTGATGTTCTTCGTCGGCTGGTTCTGGGCCTTCTTCGATTTCTCGCTGTTCCCGTCGCACGTGAACACCGACGTGATCGGCGGCGTCTGGCCTCCGAAGGCGATCGAAGCGGTCATCAACGCGTTCGACCTGCCGCTGCTGAACACGCTGATCCTGCTCTGCTCGGGCACCACGCTCACCTGGGCGCACCACGCGCTGATCCACGGTGACCGTGAAGGCCTGAAGAAGGGCCTGTGGGCGACGATCATCCTCGGCGTGCTGTTCTCGACCATCCAGGCTTACGAATACGCGCACGCGCCGTTCGCCTTCGGCAAGAACACCTATGGCTCGGCGTTCTACATGGCGACCGGCTTCCACGGTTTCCACGTGATCATCGGTACGATCTTCCTGATCGTCTGCCTGATCCGCGCGCTTCGCGGCGAGTTCACCCCGCGCCAGCACTTCGGTTTCGAAGCGGCTGCGTGGTATTGGCACTTCGTCGACGTCGTGTGGCTGTTCCTGTTCGTTGCCATCTACGTGTGGGGCAACTGGGGCGCCGTGATCGAATAATGGCTGCTGGCGAAAGCCCGGTCTTGAAAGGGCAGCCCGGGGTGACCCGGGCTGCCCTTTTCGCGTGCTGTCCGCGCTGCGGCGCCCGCACGCTGTGGGGCGGCCCGGCCACATTCACGTCTTCATGCAGCGCGTGCGGGCAGGACTTTGCCGCGCACGAGCCAAAGGGGCGCTCGCTGTTCCTGGTCGTGCTCCCGGTGACGGCCCTGCTGGTGTTGGCGGCGGTGCGGCTCGACGATTTGCTGCGGTCGCCATTGTGGTTGCAGGCGGCGGTGTGGACCGCGCTGGTGCCGGCGGTCATGATCGGCGCACTGCGGTTCGCGAAGGCGGCGGTCCTGATATCCGCCTTGCGCAAGAAGGATGACGAATGAAGCCCCGCTTTCCCGTCTGGCCGACCATCATCGTGCTTGCGGCCGTGATGACCATGATTGCGCTCGGCGTCTGGCAGTTGCAGCGCAAGGCGTGGAAGGAAAGCCTGATCGCCCGCTATGCGCTGGCGGCGGAGCAGACCGACGAAGTGCCCTGGCCGCGCAAGGACGCGGACGTGCCGGCGGCGCTCTATCGCCGCTCGCACCTGACCTGCGAAAGCGTGCTCGGTGTCACGGCCGTGTCGGGCCGCAGTGCCGTGGGGGACCCGGGGCTGGCGCCGACCGCGACTTGCAAGATCGGCGAGAAGGGCGAGGCGCAGGTCGTGCTGGGCTGGTCGCGCGAGCCGATCGACGTGGATTGGAAGGGCGGCGAGGTGCACGGCATCGTGACGTCCGGGGCGGAAGGCAAGGCCCGGTTGATCGCCGATCCGCCGACCCCGGGCTTGCAGCCGCTGGCCCGGCCCGATCCGCGTGATCTGCCCAACAACCACCTTGCTTACGCGGTGCAATGGTTCGTCTTCGCGGGCATTGCTTTGGTCATCTACGTGCTGGCGGTCGCCAAGCGCCTTGCCGGACCGTCGCCGCGCCGCTAGGCGCGCGCGGACATTGTGGGGATCGAAATGAAGTACATCAGCACGCGCGGTTCGGCTCCGTCGCTCGATTTCGAAGGCGTCACGCTCGCAGGCCTCGCGTCCGACGGCGGCCTTTACGTGCCCGAGACCTGGCCGACCTTCACTGCGGACGAGATCGCGGCGCTGGCCGGGCTGCCTTATGCCGAACTGGCGCAGAAGGTGATGCAACCCTTCGTCGGCGACAGCCTGACGCCCGAGCGGCTGCTCGAGCTGACGCGGCAGGCCTATGGCCGATTCGCCCATGCGGCGGTCACCCCGCTCAAGCAGCTGGATGAGCGCCAGTGGGTGCTGGAGCTGTTCCACGGTCCGACGCTGGCGTTCAAGGACGTGGCGCTGCAGTTGCTGGGCCTGCTGTTCGAGGAGTTCCTTGCGCGCGGTGACGATCACATCACCATCGTCGGCGCGACGTCGGGCGACACTGGCTCGGCCGCGATCGACGCGGTGGCGGGGCGCGCCAAGGTCGATATCTTCATGATCCATCCGCATGGCCGGGTGAGCGACGTGCAGCGCCGCCAGATGACCACGGTGCTGGCGCCTAATGTTCACAACATCGCCATCGACGGCAGCTTCGATGATGCGCAGGCGATGGTGAAGCGGATGTTCAACGATTCGGCGATGACCGACCGGTTCGGCATCGCGGCGGTCAACTCGATCAACTGGGCGCGGCTGATGGCGCAGGTGGTCTACTACTTTGCCGCCGCGCTCCAGCTGGGTGCGCCGCACCGCAAGGTGGCTTTCGCGGTGCCGACGGGCAACTTCGGAGACGTGTTCGCCGGCTATGTGGCGGCGAAGATGGGGCTGCCGATCGAGCGGCTGATCGTGGCCACCAACGTCAACGACATCCTTCACCGCGCACTGTCCACCGGTGACTATTCGGCAGGCACGGTCACGCCCACGGCTGCGCCTTCCATGGACATCCAGGTTTCGTCCAACTTCGAACGGTTGCTGTTCGACGGCTGCGGCCGCAACGGCGCCGCGCTAGCCGCGCAGATGAAGAGCTTCGAGGCGACCAAGGCGATGCAGCTGACCAACGCGCAGCGCGAAAGCGCCGCCGCGCTGTTCACCAGCACGCGCGCCGATGCCGACGACATGGCGAAGGCAATGCGCTGGGCTTACGAGGCGTGCGGCGAAGTGCTCGATCCGCATACCGCCATCGGCCTTCATGCCGCGCGGGCGGCCAAGGACCTGCCGGCTGACGTGCCGGTGGTGACGCTGGCAACGGCCCATCCTGCCAAGTTCGTTGACGCTGTCGAGCGCGCCACGGGCGTGCGCCCGCCGCTGCCCGCGCGCGTGGGTGACCTGTTCGAGCGCGAGGAAGCCTGTTCGCGGCTGCCGGGCGACTACGACGCCGTGACCGCCTTCGTGGCCGAACGCGCCACGCCGCGCGGCGGTTGACGCCGGATGGCTGACTTTGATCTCCAGCCGAAGCTGATGATCGGCGAGGGCTGGGCGGACTTCGCCCTGCTCGATTCCGGCCACGGACGGAAGCTGGAGCGCTACGGCGACTACCGCTTCATCCGTCCCGAACCGCAGGCGATGTGGTCGCCCCGTCAGCAGGACTGGAGCGCGCACGGCGAGTTCGTACCCGGTTCCGACGAGGACGGCGGCGGCCGGTGGCACTTCGACAAGGCCGTGCCGCGCGAGGGCTGGGACCTCACGCGCGGCGACGTGCGCTTTACCGCCAGCTGCACGCCGTTCCGGCACCTGGGCTTCTTCCCCGACATGGCCCCGGTGTGGGACTGGATGGGCGGACAGCTGGCCGGCAAGGACGATGCCTCCACGCTCAACCTGTTCGGTTACACCGGCGTGGGCACGCTCTCTCTTTCGGAGCATGGGCCCGTGACGCACGTCGATGCGTCCAAGAAATCGGTGGCGCAGGCGCGCGCCAATGCCGCGCTTTCGGGCATGGAGCAGCGCCCGGTGCGCTGGATCGTGGATGATGCGGCCAAGTTCACCGCGCGCGAAGTGCGGCGGGGCAAGCGGTATGACGGGATCATCCTCGATCCGCCGAAGTTCGGGCGCGGCCCCGAAGGCGAGGTCTGGCGGCTGGAAGAAAGTCTGCCGGGGCTGATCGGCGATTGTGCGCAGCTGCTCGATGCGGACAGCCGCTTCCTGTTCCTGACAGTCTATGCCGTTCGGATGTCCTCGCTCGCCATTGCCGGCCTGCTGGCCGAAGCGGTCGCGCATCTGCCGGGTACGGTTGAGCACGGCGATCTTGCCATCCACGAGGAACAGGCGGACGGGCGGGTGCTGCCCACCGCGATCTTCGCACGGTGGCGGGCGGCGTAGCGGTGGACTCGGCCTAGCGGTGGACACGGGGCGCGAAGGGTGTATGGCCCGCGCCGTGTCCGACAGCCTCATCCTCGAAGTCGCCAATGTCGAAACCGATGTCCTGACCGGGATCTATTCGGAAGAGACCGGGCGTCCGCAGCCGCTCCGCATCTCGATCCGCGCTTGGCTCTCGCCGCGTCCGCGCTACACGCCGGATTGCCCGCTGACCGAGAGCAAGAACTACATGGATCTCAAGTTCGCGGCCTCTGACGGGTTGCCGAAGGACGTCCATTTCAAGCTGATCGAGTCCGTGGCCGACCACATCTGCGAAACGCTGTTCCTGCAGGATGCGCGGATCGAGCAGATCGAGGTCAAGATCGTCAAGCTGGCGATCAGCGAGCGCGGCGAAGATATCGGCATGACCCTGACCCGCGGCCGCAGTGCGTGGGAAGCCGCGGGGTGAGCGAAGGCGGCGCCACGCACGTTCGGCCCCTGGCACTGGTGACCGGCGGTTGGCGCCGAATCGGCGCGGCAATCGCGATGAAGCTGGCCGACGAGGGCTGGGACCTCGCGCTTCACGCGCATCACGACACTTCATTCGAACCCGATCTGGCGACCGCGCTCGCGGCCCGCGGAGCGGCTGTCCATCCGCTCGCGGCCGATCTGGGCGATACGGCAGCCGCAGCGCGCCTGGTGGCCGAGGCGGCGGAGCGTGCCGGCCGGCCAGCGACCCTGCTGGTCAATTGCGCGTCGATGTTTCGCGACGACGATGTTCACACGGTATCCGGCGAAAGCCTGGAGGACCATTTCCGCGTCAACCTGTTCGCGCCCGTGCTGATGACCCGCGCTTTCGCTGAAGCGCTGGGGGGCGCTGCCGGCGCGGTGGTGATGATCCTGGACCAGCGCGTGGTGAATCCGGTGCCCGATCAGCTGGGCTACACCCTCTCGAAGCAGGCGCTGCACGCCTCGGTGCGGACGCTGGCCCGCGCGCTGGCACCGCGCATAAGGGTCAATGGCGTGGCCCCCGGCCTGACCCTGCCCACGGTCGATTACGCCGCCGACCAGTGGCAGCGGCTGGAAAAGCTGATGCCGCTCCACCGGCTGGCGGCGCCGGAGGAAATCGCGGCCGCGGTGCATTACCTCGCCGCCGCGCCCTCAGTCACCGGCCAGACGATTTTCGTCGATGCCGGCGCAAGCCTTGAATCCTACGCCCGCGACTTCGTATATCTGGCGAAGTGAGCAGCAACCCACTCGTCGATCGCTTTGCCCGGCGGATCACCTACCTCCGGCTTTCGGTGACAGACCGCTGCGATTTGCGCTGCGCATATTGCATGCCCGAGCGGATGGAATTCCTGCCGCGCGCCGAGGTGTTGACCCTTGAAGAACTGCACCGGGTGGCGCTGGCGTTCATCGATCGCGGCGTGCGCAAGATCCGCCTGACGGGCGGCGAACCCCTGGTGCGGCGCGACATGATCGAACTGGTCCGCGCGCTGGGGCGTCAGTTGGGCCAGGGGCTGGACGAACTGACGCTTACCACCAACGGCACGCGGTTAGCCGATTTCGCGGACGATCTGGCCGCGGCGGGGGTCCGGCGCATCAACGTCTCGCTCGATACGCTGGATCGCACCACGTTCGCGAAGCTCGCCCACCGCGATATGCTGCCGCAGGTGCTGGAGGGCATCGCCGCTGCGCGCGCGGCCGGGCTGCAGGTCAAGATCAACACGGTGGCGCTGAAAGGCGTGAACGAAGCCGAGATCGCTTCGCTTGTCGCCTGGGCGCACGGGCAGGGCCACGATTTGACGTTGATCGAGGTGATGCCGCTGGGCGAGGTGGAGGGCGACCGCTTCGACCACTACCTGCCGCTCGACGGGGTGCGGCGCGAGCTTGAGGCGCGCTGGACGCTCACCCCCAGCGCGGCGCGCTCGGGCGGCCCGGCCCGCTATGTCGATGTTGCCGAAACCGGCGGCCAGCTTGGTTTCATCACGCCGCTGACGGGCAATTTCTGTGAAGGCTGCAACCGCGTGCGAGTTACTGCGACCGGGCAGTTGTTCATGTGCCTGGGCGGCGAGGGCAGGGTCGACCTGCGTGCGGCGCTGCGCTCGGCCGATCCCGATGGAGCCGTGGCCGAAGCCTTCGCCCGTGCCATGGGCGAGAAGCCTGAAAAGCACAGCTTCGTGATCGACCGGCCGGGTGCCGCGCCGGCACTGGCACGGCATATGTCGATGACCGGCGGCTGATCCATGGCGCGGCTCGTGTTCTTGGGCAGACTGGAAGATGCGGCCGGCGCGCCCGAGCGCGTCGTGGAACCCGGCCCGCTGGCGGACGTGCTGGCCCGGCTTGATCCGGCCCTGGCGATCGAATTGCTCGGCGAGCGGGTGCGGATGGCGCTGAACGGGCGCCTGCTGTCCGAATCGGGCGATGTGGTTCTGGCCGAGGGCGACGAACTGGCTTTTCTTCCGCCCGTCAGCGGAGGCTGACATGGCCGACGTGCGCCTGATCGAGGGGGGCTTCGATCCCGCAGCCGAACTTGCAGCGTTTACCGCAGCGCATCCCGAATCGGGCGGGATCGTCAGCTTTCTGGGCCAGGTGCGCCTGGGCGGCGGTGTCGAGGCGCTGGAGCTGAAGCACTACGCGCCGCTGACGCTGCCGGGGATGGCGGCGCTGGCCGATACGATTCGGCAGCGATGGGTCCTGGAGGGATTGCTGCTGCTCCACCGCAGCGGGGTAATGTTGCCCGGCGATCCGATCGTGCTGGTTGCGGCGGCGGCGCGGCATCGGCGCGATGCCTTCCAGGCGGCCGATTTCGCCATGGACCACCTCAAGAGCGAGAGCTGGTTCTGGAAGCGCGAGAAGACCGCGCGTGGTTGGCGCTGGATCGACCCGCGCCCCGAGGATCGCCGCGACCTGTCGCGCTGGTAGTTCCGCGGGCCGGTCGCCGTCAGCCGCTGATCTGTCCGCGCAGGCCGTTGAGCGTGGCCAGTTCCGCCCGCATCAGCCCATCGACTTCGGCGTGGGCGGGGCGGATGACGTCGAGATCGGCGTGCGGGCCATCGACGGCGGCCTGCGCCGCCACCACCAGCATCCGATCGAGATCGGCCATGGCGACCATGCCGTCGCTGCGGGCCGAATCGAGATCGGCCAGCGCGATCTGCGCGACCGACCATGCATCGCTGCCCACTGCGGCGCCTCTGGCGGCAGCAACGGCACGTAGCGCGGCGGGACGGCGCGAATCGAACCGGGCATCGGCCTTGCGGGCCTGTTCGCGCAGAGCGGTGACGCGTGCCACGGTGGTCGCATCCGCAGGAATCGATGATTCGCTGGCGGGCGTGGGACCGGCCACGGGCTGCGCCATGCCATAGGCGCGTTCCGCCGGGCGGCGCGCGAGCGAAGGGAACTGGCTGCGATCCGCGCAGGCGCCAAGGAACAAGGCGGGGGCGAGGACCAGAGCGAGCGCCGCAGCGCGCGGCGTGCGGAACGTGCGAGGGGGCGTGGACGGGCGAACCATGTTTGTGCCATAGCACGCCCGTCGCCGGTCGCCAGCGGCAGACGCACCGCAAGGGGCTGCCGCGGCCGAAGACAGCATTTCTCCCGCCAGCGGCGTTGACACGAATCTTTCATTCGATTATCGGCACCGCTCTTTCCGGGCTTCCGCATGTGGCGGGAAACCGGTGTATTTGCCCGCTGTCCGAGATTCGCTTCATGCAAATCAAGGTGCTTGGTGGGCCAGGCATTTGAAACGGATAGCAAGAACCATGTTCGCAATCGTGCGCACGGGCGGCAAGCAGTACCGAGTTGCCGCCGGAGACAAGATCGCGGTCGAGAAGCTGGCGGGTGAAGCCGGCGACACGATCACGTTGGGTGACGTCCTCCTCGCGGGAGCTGACGGCGAACTGGCTGATGCTGCCAAGATCACGGTTTCGGCCGAGATCATCGCGCAGGCCAAGTCGGAGAAGGTCGTGGTGTTCAAGAAGCGCCGCCGCCACAACTACCGCCGCAAGAACGGTCACCGCCAGCAGATGACCCTGCTGCGTATCGTTTCGGTCGCCTGAGCACGAGATCGGAGTAAGACGAGATGGCACATAAGAAAGCAGGCGGCTCCTCGCGCAACGGTCGCGACTCGGCAGGCCGTCGCCTCGGCGTGAAGAAGTTCGGCGGTCAGGAAGTGATCGGCGGCAACATCATCATCCGCCAGCGCGGTACGCGTGTGTACCCGGGCGTGAACGTCGGCATCGGCAAGGATCACACCCTGTTCGCGCTGGCTGAAGGCCGCGTGCGCTTCCACGCTGGCAAGCTCGGCCGCAAGTACGTGTCGGTCGATGCCATGGCAGAAGCCGCCGAATAATCGGATGGTCATGCAAAGGGCCATCCTGACGGGATGGCCCCGCTGGTCTTCACAGGCCAGCTGAACGAGGGAGAGGGGCCAACCCGTCTCCCTCTTTTCGTTTCTCCCTCACCCGAAGCGTCGCGCGCAGCCGTCCGGTCGTCTCAAGTCCGGATGAAAGCCGCGACTGTCGCAATATCCTTGTCATCGCCGGCGGTTAGAGGCCGGCGCGACGGGGCGGATGAGGAGAAGTTCAGTGTTCATTCGCAGCGAACGGTTGTTTCTGCGGCCCGGCTGGCCTGAAGATTGGGCCGAGCTTCATGCGGTGATCGACGACGAGCAGATTGTGCGCAATCTGGCCCGCGCGCCGTGGCCCTACCGGCCCGATGATGCCCGCTGGTTCGCGAACCAGCCGCAGGACCGCCGGCACCCCCATTTCTTCGTGACCCTGCCCGGTGCGCACGGCACGCGGCTGGTCGGCAGCGTGGGCCTGTCCGAGCACGAGGGCGAGACCGAACTGGGATTCTGGATCGGGCGGTCGCACTGGGGCAAGGGCTATGCCACCGAGGCGGCTCGCGCCGTGGTCAACCTTGCGCGCACGCTCGGCCACAGGCGGATCGTGGCAAGCCACTTCATCGACAATCCGGCTTCGGGTCACGTTCTTGAAAAGGCCGGGTTTGTCGCAACCGGTGAGATCTGCCCGCGCTTTGGCGAAGGCCGGCGGGCGGTTGCGCCGACGGTGGTCTATGCTCTTGAACTTTCCGGCGCCGACAACGGCGACATGGAGGTGATGCGAGCGGCCTGAGCGCCGCCCGCATCCCCCGGTCCTGCGTCAGGCGGCGGCGATCGCTGCCGTCTGGGGAAAGTCCTGCTCCGCCTTGCCGATCAGCGCGCGGTCGTCATGGTTCCACGGGTGGAAGCCGGGCAGGAAGAAGCTGATCCACAGCGGCAGGATGCGCCGCACAAGACCGGGCTGCCACAGCAGGTAGGCGGCCAGCCGCAGCTTGATCCGCGTCCCGGTCAATCCGTCCTGCCGCAGCAGTTCGAGCGTATCGGCCCACCGATGCCGGAAGAACTCGTTGGTCACCGAGAGCATGATCAGCGACTTGATCTTCCAGCGCTTCCACCGGCTCCAGTCCCGCGTCGCGTGCAGCCAGGTGTCGTAGGCGACGCCCTTGTGCTCGATTTCCTCGATGGAGTGCCAGCGCCAGAGATTGGCGGTTTCCTCGTCCCCGCCGGCAAGGTGCGCGGGGGTGCGGAGCAGCTCGAGCGCGAGGATCGCCGTGAAATGTTCGAGCGCCATGGTCGAGGCGAGGTTGGCGATGGGAGGGCGGGTCTTGGTTTCGTCGAGGCTCTCGGCCAGGCGGCGGTCCATTTCCGAAATGTCGAAGCCCGCGTCCTGCGCCGCGCGGTTGAACGCCACGTGCTCGCGCGTGTGGTTGATTTCCTGCCGGATGAAATCGCGGATTTCGGCTTCTAGCCGGGGCGGCACCCCATCGCGGAAGGCTTTCACCGATTCGATGAAGAATGCCTCGCCGCGCGGAAAGGTCAGCGACAGGGCATTGTACCATGCGGAGCCGACCGGGTCGTTGTTCAGCCACCACCGGCCAAGCTTGCGATCGCGGCCGAAGCGGCGGTCGCGCACGGTCAGGGTGAGGTCTGCCGGGGTCGCGGTCGGCGCCTTGCCGATGGGTTCCGCTACGTCTACGGCCAGGGATTGGACAGATGCAGTCATTTGGTGTTACCCACGCTAATTGACAGGTATGTCAGTAGTTCGGGATAAATTAGTTGACACAGATGTCAATAAGGAAGCGCCTCAGCCCCGAGGAAAGCCGCATCGCCGCACTGGAAGCGGCGCGCAGCCTGCTGATCGAAGCTGGCCCGCAGGCGGTCACGCTCAAGGCGGTCGCCGCTCGAATCGGGCGCACGCACGCCAACCTGTTGCATCACTTCGGCTCTGCGTCGGGCTTGCAGAAGGCGCTCGCGGGGCATCTGGCCGGCACCATCTGCACGACGATCCGCGAGGCTGTGATCGCCAGCCGCACCGGGCTGGGCAGCCCCCGCGATGTCGTCGACCTGACTTTCGATGCGTTCGACCGCGAAGGAGGCGGGGCGCTCGCATCGTGGATGCTGGTTTCGGGCAACGAGGACGCGCTCGATCCGATCGTCGAGGCGATTCACGATCTCGTCATGGATACCGAGGAGTTCGCGTCGGCTGAAAGCCGCGCAACGACTCAGGCGCTGGTGCTGCTGGCGCTGGGTGATGCGCTGATGGGCGGACCGCTGGCGGGATCGCTCGATCTGCCGCGTACCGCCGCGCGCGATACGGCGGAGGCCATGCTCTGCGCCGTGGTTGAAAAGCGGACGCCGGCCGGGGGCTAGACGCTGAGCGTCAGGCGCTGTCCGCGCCGTCCAGCGCCATCCACCGCGGCGTGCTGGCCGGGGCGATATCCTCTACGCGCAAGTGATCCACCGCTAGGCCGAGGTCCGGGTAGGCGATGCGCTGCCGTGCCGGGTCGGATTTGTCCAGCGGCACCACCACCAGGCGGCGGTTGACCTTCTGCCGCCAGTTCATCCGGGCGGTGTTCTCCTGCCCGACGTAACACCCCTTGGTGAAGCTCACGCCGTGCAGGTCCACCGCGTTGCATTCGAGCCAGAGCGTCTGGTCCGAGCCGAGTTCGGCCCGCCCTTCCGCCACGCCCAGCTTGAGCCGGTGTGCCAGCCACGCCGCGTCCACCGCAGCGTCGTCGTCCGATACAGGTGCGATCCAGCGCTGGCCCAGCGCGCGCAGCCGGGGATCTTCGGCGGCGCCGTCGCCGGTATGGCCTTGCCAATAGACGCCAAGATCGTCGGCGCGCACGATCCGGATCTTGCGGCGCAGGCGGTAGAGCGAAAGGCGCTTCGCCAGCGCATCTGCGGCTTCCGCCTCGCAATCGAGCAGCAGACCGTCGCCGTCCGGCCAGACGATGAAATCGAACAGGACCTTGCCCTGCGGGGACAGCAGCGCGGCCCAGACCGGCAGCGTTCCGGTCACATCGTTGGTGACAAGGCCCTGGAGGAATGCGGCGACATCCTCATCCGGAGAGTCGGGGGCGAGGCGCACGAGCGCACGATCGAACAGGCGGGGTGAGGACATGACCCGAAAGTGGCGAAATCCGCGCCGCATTCAAGACTCCGGGCGCGGCCTCCGCGAATTCCCTGTGGGTGAATGGCGCGGGCTATGTCGCGCGGCGCTGTTGTGGCAAAGGGCCGGCATGACGACGACTCTCACGATCCGCCGCCCCGATGACTGGCACGTCCACTTGCGCGATGGCGCGTTGCTGGCCGGCGTGCTGCCCTATACCGCGCGGCAATTCGCGCGTGCGATCGTGATGCCCAACCTCTCGCCGCCGATGACCGATGTGGCCGGCGTGTCCGCCTATCGCGAGCGGATTGTCGCCGCTCTGCCGGCGGGGCTGGATTTCACCCCGCTGATGACGCTCTACCTTACCGACGGGACCGACCCTGACGAGGTGGAGCGCGGTTTCGCGCAGGGTGTTTTCACCGCCGCGAAGCTTTATCCGGCGCACGCGACCACCGGTTCCGCGCACGGCGTGACCGCCGTTGCCAATATCATGCCGGTGCTGGCGCGGATGGAAAAGATCGGCATGCCGCTGCTCATCCACGGCGAGGTGACCGACGCGCACGTCGACATCTTCGACCGCGAGGCCGTGTTCATCGAGCGCACGCTGGCGCCGCTGGTGCGCGACCTGCCGGGCCTGAAGGTCGTATTCGAGCACATCACCACCGAGGAAGCCGCTGCGTTCGTGCAGGCGGCGGGCGAGCGCGTGGCCGCGACGATCACGCCCCAGCACCTCCACATCAACCGCAACGCGATGCTGGTCGGCGGCATTCGCCCGCACGCCTATTGCCTGCCCGTGGCCAAGCGCGAGAAGCACCGCCTGGCGCTGCGCAAGGCGGCAACGTCCGGCAGCACGAAGTTCTTTCTTGGTACCGATACCGCTCCGCACGCACAGCACCTGAAGGAAGCGGCCTGCGGGTGCGCCGGCATCTTCAATGCGCCTTTCGCGCTGGAAAGCTACGTGGCGGTGTTCGACGAGGAAGGCGCGCTCGACCGGTTCGAGGCCTTCGCCAGCGAGAACGGTCCACGCTTCTATGGGCTGCCGCTCAACGAAGGGACGATCACGCTGGAAAAGGCCCCCGTCGAGGTTCCGGCGACGGTCGATGCCAATGGCACGACCATCGTGCCGTTCCACGCCGGCGAAACGCTGGGTTGGCGCCTAGTCGCCGCGTGACGAGCGGCTTTCCAGCCGACGCCGGCGGAGAATATCGGCGCTGAACACCCCGATCGCCAGCCAGATCAGCAGGAAACAGGCAAGCCGCACCGTATCGAGCGGCTCGCCGAACACCAGTGTGCCGAGCAGGAAGCTGATCGTCGGCGCGAGGAACTGGACGAAGCCCAGTACCGACAGATCGAGCGTGCGCGCCGCCACGGCGAACAGCAGCAGCGGCACCGCCGTCAGCACGCCGCTGCTGGCAAGGAGCAGCGCGGTGCCGGTGCCATGCGTCAGGCTCGACCCGGCAGGTTGCAGCGCGAACCAGGTGACGGCGCCGAGCGCGGGTATGAACAGCACCGCCGTCTCGATCGTCAGTCCCGGCACCGAGCCGACCGGGGTCAGCTTCCGCACAAGGCCGTAGAGCGCGAAGCTCACCGCGAGCGCGAGCGCCACGCCCAGCATGTCGACCGCGCCATAGAGCAGCAGCGCGATGCCCACGGCGGCAATGCCGACGGCCAGCCACTGCGTCCGGTTCAGCCGCTCGCCCAGCACCAGCGTGCCCAGCAGCACGTTGAGCAGCGGATTGATGTAGTAGCCAAGGCTCGACGCGAGCACGTGGCCGTTGTTCACCGCGATCACGAAGATCAGCCAGTTGCTGGCGATCAGCGCGGCGCTGGCGCAGAGTCGGAGGAAAATGGCCGGGGTGCGGACCGCCGCCACGAGTTCGGGCCACTGGCGGCGCGCGCTGACGATCACCAGGCAGAGCGGCAGGGTGAAGCAGATGCGGCAGGCGACGAGTTCGATCGCCGGCACGGCCGTCATCGCGTGGAAGTAGAGCGGAAGGAAGCCCCACATCAGGTAGGCGAGGATCGCGGCGACGATGCCGAAGTTGCCGCGCTTGGTTTGGTCGGTCATCCCCGTGCTCTGGCAGGCGTCGCCCGATCCGCCAACACCGTTGTTGGAAGGGGCACTTTTCTCGCCCCGTCAGGCAGATCCGGTCGCTTCGTCGCATTCTGCGTTCCTGACAGCCACGTTGCATTCCGTTCAGCTTGGAGGGTCTAGGGATGAACCAACGACGATTCACCCGAGGGCGAATTGCCGCAGGAACAGGAGACCGAACATGAAGACCATCAAGACCGCAGCGATGGCCCTGGCGGCTGCCGGCACGCTCGCCGGCATGGCAACCCCGGTGCTCGCCGCCGATTTTCACGCCCCGTCGGCGAATACGGTGCAGCTGGAGCAGAGCTGGAACCATGGCGACCGCTATCGCGGCTACGATGGTTATCGCGGGGACTACAACGGTTATCGCGGCGACTACGGCCGGGGTGACTATGGCCGCGGCGACGACGACCGCCGCTACTATCGCGGCAATGACAATCGTCGCGACTATTACCGCGGCGCCAGCTGGCGGGGCCGCGATGGCCGCACCTATTGCCGCCGTTCGGATGGCACCACCGGTCTGCTGATCGGCGGCGCGGCGGGCGCGCTGCTGGGTCGTGAAGTTGCGGGCTACAATGGCGACCGCACGCTTGGCGCGATCCTTGGTGCCGCCGGTGGCGCGCTGCTGGGCCGCGAAGTCGATCGTGGCGGTTCGCGCTGCCGCTAAGTCGGTTTTACCACCCTTCGGGCCGCACCAGGGTAGGTTGAGAGGGCGCTCCGGTTCCGCCGGGGCGCCCTTGTCGTATGCCGAAGATAGAGCGTCTTAACCGGGGCCGTGCTAAGCGCTGGTCATGATCACGGGCCGTCCGATTTCCGCTGCCGTATCGTTGTGCCTGCTCGCAGCCTGTTCGGATCCGCAGGCGGCGCGCCGCGCGCCCGATCGAGATCCCGCGATGGCGGAGGCCATCGAGGGCCAGCTGATGGTCGATCCCGATCTTTCGCAGCAGAACGCGCGCAACATGGCGGTGGTGCCGGGCGGGCCGATCGATCCCTCGTTACCGCAGCCCGATTCCTCCGGCGCTGGCTCTCGCTGAAGGGTCAGTCGTCGCGCAGGCCCACGCCGATGCCGGCGCGCGGTTGTTCCATTTCGGTCGATGCCACAGGATAGGCGCAGTAGTCCGCCGCATAGTAGGCGCTGGGACGATGGTTGCCCGAAAGCCCGATGCCGCCGAACGGCGCGCCCGATGAGGCGCCGTTGGTCGGCCGGTTCCAGTTGATCACGCCCGCGCGGATGTTGGCCCAGAAACGGTTGTAGTCCTGCGGCGTGCCGCCCACGAGCGAGGCGGACAGGCCAAAGCGCGTGGCATTGGCCTCGGCGATGGCCTCGTCGAAATCGTCCACGCGGATCACCTGAAGCAGCGGCCCGAACAGTTCGACGTCGGGCTTTTCCGCCACGCCGGTCACGTCGATGATCGCGGGGCTCAGGAACGGCAGGTCGTCGCGCAGGCGGACCATGTGCTTGATCGGCTTGCCGCCGGTGGAGAGCAGATAGACGAAGCTTTCGGTCAGCCCGTCGGCGGTGCGGTTGTCGATCACCGGGCCCATGAAGGGCGGCGGGTCATCGAACGGGGCACCGACGATCATGCGGTCGGCCAGCCGCTTCACTTCGCCGACGACCGCGTCGTAGAGTTCGTTCTTCACGATCAGCCTGCGCGCGGCGGTGCAGCGCTGGCCGGCGGTGGTGAAGGCCGATTGCGCGACAAGCGCCGCCGCGTCGGCGATCTTGGGCGTGTCCCACACGATGATCGGGTTGTTGCCGCCCATTTCGAGCGCCACGATCTTCCCCGGATTGCTCGCCAGCCGCCGGTTGATCGCGATGCCCACGTGCGCCGATCCGGTGAACAGCACGCCGTCGATGCCGTCATGCACTACCAGCGCCTGGCCTTGTTCGGGGCCGCCGATCAGCACTTGCACCACTGCGGCCGAAATGCCCGCGCGGTGGAAGCACTGGGCCAGCATTTCGCCGGTGGCGGGGGTTTTTTCAGAAGGCTTGAACACCACCACGTTGCCCGCGATCAGCGCGGGAATGATGTGTCCGTTCGGCAGGTGCGCGGGGAAATTGTAGGGGCCGAGCACGGCCAGTACGCCGTGGGGCTTGTGGCGCACCGCCGCGGTGCCCTGCAAGGCGCTGTCGAGCTTGCGCTGAGAGGTCCGGTCGGCATAGGCGCGGACCGAAATCTCCACCTTGTTGATGACGCTTTCGACTTCGGCACGCGCCTCCCACATCGGCTTGCCGGTTTCGCGCGCGATCATCGTCGCCAGCTTGTCGGCATCCTTGCGCACTTCGTTGGCGAAGCGGCGGACCAGCTCGATGCGGGTGGAGAGGGGCTGCGCGGCCCATGTCGGCCAGGCCCTGCGCGCGCGCGCGACCACGTCGTCGACATCGCCGACCTTGCCGCGCCACACTTCCGCGCCGGTCGCGGGTTCATAGGAAACGATTTCGCCGGCTGTCACGGTCGCTGCGTCCATTCTGCCCTAGCCCAGGCCTGTGTCATGCCGGCGCGCATCAGCGCCACGTGCATCCAATGCGCTATGAATAGCCTTGGAATGGTAACCAAAGATAGACCCTGCGGCCTTGGCAAGTCCGGATATGTCCTGCCCTGTCGCTTAATCGGCATGGCCCGCAGGCCGTGGCGCCGGGCCGAGCGCTTCGCCCATTCGCCGGATCGCTGCGACCTTGTGCTCCAGGGCGGACCAGTCATCGCTTTCGGCAATGGGCGCCCAGATCGCCTCGACTTCCTCGATCAGCATCGATTGCGGCGCGTCGTCGCTCCAATAGGAATGCACGGACGGGACCGGCTGGTAGGCGGCGAGCGCTTCCTTGAGAGCGAGTGCAGCAGTCCCGCCGTCCGTCGTTCTGCCGCCCCGATGCGTGAAGAAGAAGGCATCCGGCCCCATGCCGCTTTCCGCGAGCACGCCCTCGCACGCGCCGATCAGCGCGGTGTCCTCGTCCAGCCCGCGCGGCACCACGCCCAGCCGCCAGCACCAGCGCCGGGCCATCGCCGCGCGGTAAAGCTCGGGGAAGCGCTGCAAGGCTTCGATCAGCGGCGGGGCTTCCTCCAGCAGGCGGAGCGACACGGCGAGCTGGCTGCAATTCCAGTGAATCGCTTCGGGCTGCCTGCCGAACGCGTAAAGCCCGCCTTCGTCGAAATAGGCGGCGGTGAAACCCGCGTCCCAGCGCGGCAGCCAGCGCCAGGGGCCGTAGTCGAAACTTTCGCCGGAAACGTTCATGTTGTCGGTGTTGAGCACGCCGTGAACGAAGCCGGCAACCATGTAGCTCGCCGCCATGTCGGCCATGCGTTCGACCACCTGGTGCAGGAACCGCGTCGCCGGGCTGGCGCCTTCCGGGCCGGCTGAGCCGGGAAAGTTGGCAAGGCAATATTGCACCAGCTGCGCCATTTCCTCGCCCGCATCGAGCGCGAGCAGGCGCTGGAACGTGCCGATGCGGATATGGCCGTGGCTCAGCCGCACCATCACGGCGGAGCGCGTGGGCGATGGCTCGTCGCCGCGCCACAGCGCCTCGCCCGTCTCGATCACCGAGAACGTGCGACTGGTATTGACCCCCAGCGCTTCGAGCATTTCGGTGGCCAGCACTTCGCGCACCGCGCCTTTCAGCGTCAGGCGGCCGTCGCCGCGCCTGCTCCACGGCGTCTGGCCCGAACCCTTGGTGCCAAGGTCCATCAGCCGCCCCTGCCGATCGAGCATCTGCGCGAACAGGAACCCGCGCCCGTCGCCCAGTTCCGGATTGTAAACGCGGAACTGGTGGCCGTGATAGCGCAGCGCGAGCGGCTGGGGCAGGTTGCCCTGCAGCGCCGTGAACCGGCCCATGTGCGCCACCCACGCATCGTCGGTCAGCCCCGCCAGCCCCACCTCGGCGGCAGCGCGGTCGTTGCGGAAGCGCAGTTTCGTTTCGGGAAAATCCGCCGGGGCGACGGGATCGCCCAGCCAGTCGGCCAGGGCCTTGATCCGGGGGGCGGGGCGATAGACGGCGTCTTGCGGCTGGGACTGCATCGCGGCAATAGTGGGCGCAGGCATCAGGGCGTGCAAGCGCAGGCCTTGCGCCGTGACCGTTTTTCGCGTCCACGTGGCGCGGCATAGCAACAGGAACGCCTTCAACGATGGCCGAATATGAAGATCGCAGCTGGTCGAGCCGCGATGGCCTTCGCCTGCATTTCCGCGATTATGCGGGAAGCGTCGGGGCCGGAAGCGAGGGGCGTCCGCCGGTGATCTGCCTGCCCGGGCTGACGCGCAATGCCCGCGATTTCGAGGATCTGGCGGCCCGGCTGGCCGGATCGTGGCGGGTTCTCTGCGTCGAGCTGCGCGGCCGCGGAGACAGCGACTATGCGCGCGATCCGATGAGCTACAATCCGCTGCAATATGTCGACGATGTCGAGGCCTTGCTGCAGGATCAGGGAATCGACCGCTTCGTGGCGGTCGGCACGTCGCTGGGCGGTCTGCTGACGATGATGCTGGCGGCCAGCGCGCCGGAGCGCATTGCCGCAGCCGTGCTCAACGATATCGGCCCGGAAGTGGAAATCGAGGGTCTCGACCGGATTCGGGACTATGTGGGGCAGGGGCGCAGCTTCGAGACGTGGATGCACGCCGCGCGTGCGCTGCAGGAAAGCCAGGGAGATATCTATCCCGATTTCGACACCAGCGACTGGCTGCGCATCGCAAAGCGCGCGATGGCGCTGGGCAGCGGCGGGCGCATCGCATTCGATTACGACATGAAGATTGCCGAGCCGCTGGAAACGCCGCCCGATGGCGCGCCCGCGCCCGATCTGTGGCCGGTGTTCGATTCGCTGGCCGGTCGACCTCTGCTGCTGCTGCGCGGTGCCCATTCGGATATCCTTTCGCCTGAAACGGCGGCGCGGATGGCCGCACGCAATCCCGATCTGGAACTGGTCACGATTCCCCGGGTGGGCCACGCGCCCACGCTGGACGAGCCGGAGGCGGTGGCCGCCATCGATCGGTTGCTCGCCCGCATCGCATGATCGCGCGGCGCGAGAGGCTTCATGTCCTGCATCTGCACTCCACCTTCGGGGCGGGCGGCAAGGAGCGGCGAAGCGTCGACCTGATCAATCGCTTCGGTCCGGGCGTGGATCACAGCATTGTCTCGGCCGAACCGGGGCAGCTCGGCGCGGCGGCGTTGATTTCCAAGGCCATTCCGGTGCGCTTCCCGATCGGCTTCCCCGCGCTTGCCGGGCGGTTCTCTGTGCGCCGGCTGCAAACGCTGGCGCGCGCGATGCAGGGCTTCGACCTGATCCTGACTTACAACTGGGGCGCGATGGACGCAGCCATGGCGCACGCGCTGTTCGCACCGCGCATGGGCCTTGGCCCGCTGGTCCACCACGAGGACGGCTTCAACGCGGACGAGGCCGAGCGGCTGAAAACCTCGCGCAACTGGTATCGCCGCATGGCGCTGGCGCGGTCCAGCGGCATCGTCGTGCCCTCGCGCAGGCTGGAGCAGATCGCGCTGGACGCCTGGAAGCAGCCGGCCGCGCGCGTGCACCGCATCCCCAACGGCATCGATACCAAGGCGTATGGTCGCAAGCCCAGGCCCGATGCCTTGCCCCGCATCATCAAGCGGCCGGGTGAGCGCTGGGTAGGGACGCTGGCGGGGCTGCGGCCGGTCAAGAACCTGCGACGGCTGGTCCGCGCGTTCCGCACGCTGCCGCCCGAATGGCAGCTGGTGATCCTGGGCGAGGGGCCGGAGCGCGAGGCGATCGTGGCCGAGGCGATGGACCTTGCCATCGGCCACCGCGTGCATCTGCCGGGGCACGTGCCCGATCCCGCACAGGCCATCGGCCTGTTCGACCTGTTCGCGCTTTCGTCCGACAGCGAGCAGTTTCCCCTGTCGGTGGTGGAAGCCATGGCCTCTGGCCTGGCCGTGGCCAGCCCGGCGGTGGGCGACGTGGCGGACATCGTGTCCGCAGAGAACCGGGCGTTCATCACCGCGGCGGGTGACGAGGCGGCGCTGGCCGGCGCGCTGGCCGATCTCGCCGCCGACGAGGCGCTGCGCCGGCGCATCGGCGCAGCGAACCAGACCCGCGCGCGCGCCGAGTTCGATGCCAAGGCCATGACCCGGCACTACGCCGCGCTCTATGCAGCGGCGCTGGGCCGCGAGCGTTTTCCCTGAATGGGTGCTCGACATCGCTTCACCGCGCGTTCACGCCGGGCGCCGCACAGGACTCCGCCGCCCGATCATTCAAGTTGAAAAGGTGGCCTCATCCGCTAAACACCGCCCGCAGGGCTTTCCGCCCGCCCAACACCCGCATTTCCCGCCCTACCTGCGATCGAAAGCCCAGCCTTGGCCCTGAGACCGAACCGCCCGCAATCCCGCGCCGACCAGATCGCCGTCCGCAATGCGGCGCAGCAGGACGTCTTCCTGCGCGAAGTCGATGATGCGCTGCGCGAAGACCAGGTGTTTGGAGCCATGCGCAGGTATGGCCGCCCCGTGGGCATCATAGTGGTCGCCGGGCTGCTCGGGCTGGCCGGGTACCTTTGGTACGATCACCACAAGAACACCGTCGCCGGCGAAAACGGCGAAGCTTTCACCAAGGCGCTCGACCAGGTCGAAGCGGGCAACATGAAGGCCGGCGCGGATGCGCTGTCGCCCATCGTCAAGGCTTCCGATCCATCCTACAGCGCGGCCGCCCGCCTGATGCAGGCCGGCATTTCCGCGCAGCAGGGCAAGGATGCCGATGCGCAGCGCATTTTCGCGCAGGTGGCTGCCGACAGCGCCGCGCCGCAGGCCTATCGCGATCTTGCCACCGTGCGCGAAGTCGCCTCAGGTTTCGACAAGATGCCGCCGCAGCAGGCGGTCGACCGGCTCAAGTCGCTGGCCGTGCCGGGCAATCCGTGGTTCGGACCGGCGGGGGAACTCGTCGGGATCGCCCAGATGAAGCTGGGCCACAACGATCAGGCGGCGGCGCTGTTCGCCGCCATCGCCAAGGACAAGTCGGTGCCGGAATCGCTCCGTCGCCGCGTCCGCCAGCTCGCCGGCCAGTTGGGCGTCGATGCGGTGGAAGATCCGGAGGCAGCGGCCGTGCAGGTCGTGCCTGCCGAAGCACAATGACGAGGATGCACACAATGAACCGCAACCGCCGTATCCGCCGCGCTTCGGCCGCAGGCGTCATGGTGCTGGCGCTCGCGCTTGGCGGGTGTGGCATCGGCAAGAGCAAGACCAAGTCCACGCCCACCCTTGGCGACCGCGTTCCGGTGCTGTCGCGGATCGAGGCGGGGACCAAGGTGGATCAGGCCATCGCGTCGATGGACGTGGTCCTGCCGCCTGCCGAAGCCAATGCCGACTGGGCGCAGGCCGGCGGCACCGCGTCCAAGGCCAATGGCCATCTCGCGCTGGCGGACCAGCCGCGCAAGATCTGGACGGCTTCGATCCCAGGCTCGTCCAAGAAGGAGCGCCTTGCTGCCGCGCCGGTGATCGGGAATGGTCGCCTGTTCGTGATGGACACGCTCGGCACCGTCCACGCGCTCGATGCCGCCACCGGCCGCGAAGCGTGGAAGGAAACCTTCCGCATGGACGCAAACAACGCCTCGGTCTTCGGCGGCGGCGCTGCTTATGACGATGGCTCGGTCTATCTCACCACCGGCCTTGGCGAAGTGGCCGCGCTCGATGCCGCCACGGGCAAGACCAAGTGGCGCGTCAAGGCCGCCGGTCCGCTCCGCGGCGCGCCTACCGTCGCCTTCGGCTCGGTCTATGTGATGACGCAGGACAACCAGATCGTCGCGCTCAACGCGGCGGATGGGGCGCAGCTGTGGAACGAATCGGCCTCGGTTGCGCAGACTGGCGTATTCGGTGTGGCCGCACCTGCGGCCGGGCAGGGCACGATCGTCGCCGGCTACAGTTCGGGTGAGCTCGTCGCCTACCGCTATGAAAACGGCCGCCAGCTCTGGTCCGACGCGCTGGCGCGCACCTCGATCGCGACTTCGGTCTCGACCCTGACGGACATCGATGCCGATCCGATCATCGAGCGCGGCCGCGTCTATGCTCTCGGGCAGGGCGGGCGCATGGCCGCCTACGAACTCGTTACCGGCCAGCGTATCTGGGAACTCAATCTCGCCGGCATCTCGACCCCTTCGGTCGCGGGCGAGTGGATCTTCACGCTGACCGACGAAGCCAAGCTGCTGTGCATCTCCAAGAACAACGGCAAGGTCCGCTGGATGACGCAGCTTCAGCACTTCCGGAAGGAAAAGAAGAAGCAGGATCCGATCTTCTGGACCGGGCCCGTGCTCGCCGGAAACCGCCTGTGGATTGCCAATTCGCGCGGTGAGATCAAGACGGCCTCGGTCACCGATGGCACCGTGACCGCGTTCGGCGAAGTCGGCTCGTCCGTCTCGCTCGCGCCGGTCGTCGCCAACCAGACGCTCTTCGTGCTGGACGACAGCGGCCGCATCACCGCCTTCCGTTGAGCCGATCCGGCGTTTCCCCGCCGGATTTTCCTCGCGTCTTTCATTGTTTGCTCACGCTCGCGCGCTAAACCGCTCGCATGAGCGTGGGTGAACCTGTGCCGGCCCTGAGGCCGAAAAGCGACGTATCGGCCGGAGTCGGCCTGTCGGGAGTGGCCGGGTTGCTGGTGTGGCTGCTCGTCTGCCGCAACTGGCCGGCCATTGCCGATGCCTTGTCGCTCCCCGGCCCGCGCGAGCCGCTTGCCGGTGCCACGGCGGCGCTGTTCGCGCTGCTGTTCTCGGGCACGCCAATGGTGCTGTGGTCGCTGCTGGTCGACAAGGTCCATCTGCGCGCCTCGACCGGGATCGACTGGTCGAACCCGCGCCCGCTGCGCTCGGTCGCCGATATCTCCGTCACCAAGATCGCCGGCCTGTGGGCCACCTGGGGCCTGATCGCGGTGTTCTATTGCCTTGCCCGCTGGTACTGGCGCGGCCCCTATCTTTTCGCGATGAACATCATGGAAGGCTTCGCGCCGCTGATGCTCGTCGGCTCGATCCCCTATGTGCTGTGGCTCGACCGGGTGCTGGTCAACCCGCGCGACGGCGCCTGGCATTTCGGCGCGATGCTGATCGGGCGCGAGCCGTTCGACCGCGACGAGGTGTTCCACCACTTGCGTGGCTGGGCGGTGAAGGGCTTCTTCTGCGCCTTCATGATCTCGATCCTGCCTGCCGGATTCATGGGTGTGGTCGCGCTGGACTGGCGCGCGCTCTCCGGCCCGGTGCCGCTGACCAACGCGCTGGTCGAAACGATGTTCATGATCGATGTGCAGATCGCCATGGTCGGCTATCTGCTCACGCTCAAGCCGCTCGACGCGCAGATCCGCACCGCCAACCCCTATCTCGGCGGCTGGCTTTCGGCGCTGATCTGCTACCCGCCGTTCATCCTGATGGGCGGGGGCGACGTGCTGGACTACCGCGCCAACGGAGCGGAATGGAACGTCTGGTTCGCCGGGCATGACACGCTGCTGTGGGTGTGGGGCGCGATGCTGGTGGTCCTCACCGCGATCTATGCCTGGGCCACGGTCGCATTCGGCCTGCGCTTCTCCAACCTGACCTACCGCGGCATCCTCACCAACGGGCCTTATGCCTTCACGCGGCACCCGGCCTACTTGTCGAAGAACCTGTTCTGGTGGCTGGTATCGCTGCCGTTCCTCGCAACGAGCGGCTCGCTGGTCGATTCGATCCGCAACACCGTCACTCTGGGGCTGGTCAGCGCGGTCTATTACTGGCGCGCGCGGACCGAGGAAAAGCACCTGCTCGCCGCCGATCCCAAGTACCGCGCCTATCACGCATGGATGGCGGAGCACGGGCTGATCACGTCGGCCCTGCGCCGCGCGGTGCGGATTGCAGTGCCGCGCCGGGCGATGCTCCAGCCGGCCGAGTAGCCGTCAGACCGCTTCGCCGTCGTCGGTTTCAAACAGGCGGATCTGGCGGTCGAACAGGCCGAACGCGGCGCGCTCCTTCACCCAGGCAGTCATGTGCGGCGCCTTGAAATGTGCGGCCAGCGCGGCCCGGTCGCGCCACTTCTCGCTCACGTGGATCAACTCCGGGTCGAACACGTCTTGCGAATAGGCATAAAGCAGGCAGCCGTCTTCGGCGCGGGTGGCCGAAACCACGCGTTCCATTGCGGGCAGGATCGCCGGGATGTTGGCCGCCGGCACGCGAAACGTGCCCATCACGATCATCATCGCCCGCGTCCCTCCGTTCAGAAGCTCTTGGCCTCGTAGATCTTGGAAAGATCGCCGGCCCATTCGCCCTTGTAGAGGTCGAGCAGGCGCTCGGCCGGGGTGTGGCCGGTGGCGATGATCTCGTCCAGCGGCAGCAGATAGCCGGTCTCGTTGTCGCCAGCGTCGTTCAGCCGCGCGCGCGCCGAAAGCCCGCCGCGTGCAATCTTCAGCACTTCGGCGGCAATGTCGCGCAGGGTGCCGCCGCCGGGCAGCGGCGCGTCGAGCCCGAGCTTGGGCACGCCGGCGCGCAGCGCCTCACGCCCTTCCATGCCCCAGTCCTTGACCAGATCCCACGCCGCGTCGAGCGCGCCCTGGTCATAGAGCAGGCCGACCCACAGTGCCGGCAGCGCGCAGATCCGGCTCCACGGACCGCCGTCGGCGCCGCGCATCTCCAGGAAGCTCTTGAGCCGCACTTCCGGGAAGGCGGTGGAAAGGTGGTCGATCCAGTCCGACTGCAACGGCTTTTCGCCGGGCAGCGCGGGCAGCTCGCCCTTCAGGAAGTCGCGGAACGACTGCCCCGAGGCATCGATGTACTTGCCGTCGCGGAACACGAAATACATCGGCACGTCGAGCATGTAGTCGACATAGCGTTCGTAGCCGAAGCCCTCGTCGAACACGAACGACAGCATCCCCGTGCGCGCCGGATCTGTGTCGGTCCAGATGTGGCTGCGATAGGACAGGAAACCGTTGGGCTTGCCTTCCAGGAATGGCGAATTGGCGAACAGCGCGGTCGCCAGCGGCTGCAGCGCCAGCGAAACGCGGAACTTCTGCACCATGTCCGCCTCGGAGCTGTAGTCGAGGTTGGTCTGGATGGTGCAGGTGCGCAGCATCATGTCGAGGCCCATGGTGCCGACGCGCGGCATGTGCCGCAGCATGATGTCGTAGCGGCCCTTGGGCATGATCGGCAGGTCTTCGCGGCGCTTGTCCGGCCACAGGCCAAGCCCCAGGTAGCCGAGGCCCAGCTTGTCGCCGATGGCCTTGACCTGCGCGAGGTGACGCCCGGTCTCCTGGCAGGTTTCATGCAGGTTTTCGAGCGGGGCGCCCGACAGTTCGAGCTGTCCGGCCGGCTCCAGGCTCACCGTGCCGTCCGGCCCGGCCATGGCGATGACGTTGCCGCCCTCCACGATCGGTTCCCAGCCATATTCGGTCAGCGCCATCAGCAGGTCGCGGATGCCGCCGGGTTCGTCATACGACGGCGCGCCGAAATCCTTGGTGCGATAGACGAATTTCTCGTGCTCGGTGCCGATGCGCCAGCGATCCTTGGGCTTTTCGCCCTTCTGCATCGGCACCACGAGCTGGTCGCGGCTTTCGATGATGGGATCGTTGCTATTTGAAACTTGCCGCGTGCTCATGCGCGCTCAAGTAGAGCGCCAAGACGATTTGTGCCAGTGGCAATCAACGCGGCGCGCGTTCCTTGAAGGCATGCCGCTACGTCTTCGCCGGCCAGTCCCCGCAAGTACCCATCCACAGCGCGGTCGCCGCGATTGCCGCCGTTTCGCCCCGCAGGATGCGCGGGCCAAGCGTGATCGCCACTGCCGTCGGATGCGCGCGGATCGCCGCGCGCTCGGTCTCGTCGAAGCCGCCTTCCGGCCCGACCAGTAGCGCCGCCGGGCCGTCATGCGCGGCAAAGGCCTGCGCGGCCGGGGCGCCGCCCTGTTCGTCGGCAAAGAACAGCCTGCGATCTTCCGGCCAGTCGCGCAGCAGCGCGTCCAGCTTGGTCGTCTGGCCCAGCCGGGGCAGCGCCGTTCGCGCGCATTGTTCGGCCGCCTCGGTCACGATGGTGGCCGCGCGCTCGGGGTTGAGCTTGTCCGCCACGCAGCGCCGGGTCAGCACGGGGTGGATTTCCGCCACGCCCAGTTCGGTCGCCTTTTCCAGCACAAGGTCGAAGTTCGGCTTCTTCAGCAGCGCCGGGCACAGCCAGAAGTCCGGCACGTCCTCGCGCGGGCGAAGGCGCGATTCCACCGCCAGCACCACGTCGCGCTTGCCTGCCTCTGCCACGCGCGCCACCCATTCGCCGGTCGCATCGTCGCACAGGATCACCGCGTCTCCGGGGGTAACGCGCATCACTTTGCCCAGATAGTGCGCCTGCGGTCCCTCCAGCGCCACGCTGGCGCCTTCGACCAGCGGCGGGGCCACGAACAGGCGCGGGGCGGACTTCGGCGGCCAGGCCGGAACTGCTGGAAGATGGGGAGCGGACATGGACGCGGCACTAGCGGATTGCGAGGGGCAGGGCTATGCCGCGCGCATGACCGGAACGCCCCCCACGTCATCCCCAACCGTCGCTGCGGTGGTCCCCGACAGTGAGCATCGCGGGCTGGTGGCGGCGCTGCCGCCCACCTTGCGCGATTTCGCCCTGCTGGCGCGGTTCGACCGGCCGATCGGCTGGTGGCTGCTGTTCTGGCCCTGCACCTGGGGCCTGTTCCTTGCAGGCGGCGCGGCGCGCTGGGATCTGGCGCTGTGGATGCTGCTCGGCTCCATCGTCATGCGCGGCGCGGGCTGCGTCGTGAACGACATTGTCGATGCCGATCTCGACCGACAGGTGGCACGCACCGCCTCGCGGCCGGTGGCGAGCGGGCGCGTGTCCAAGAAGGCGGCGTGGTGCTGGCTGCTCATGCTCTGTGCGGTCGGATTGGTGGTCCTTGTCCAATTGCGCTGGCAGGCGCAGCTTGTCGCGCTCGCCAGCGTGGGGCCGGTCGCCGCCTATCCCTTCATGAAGCGGATCACGTGGTGGCCGCAGGCGTGGCTGGGCATGGTCTTTTCGTGGGGCCTGCCGGTGGGGTGGATCGCAGTCTCGGGCGATCACCTCGGCGCCATGGCATTGCTCTATGCCGGCGGCATCTGCTGGGTCATCGCCTATGACACGATCTATGCCCTGCAGGACCGCGAGGACGACGCGCTGGTCGGCATCCGCTCCAGCGCGCGCGCCATGGGCGCGCACGTCCGGGGCGGGGTGACGGCGTTCTATTCGGTGGCGCTGGCCCTGTGGGCGGGCGCGTTCTGGCTGGTCCGGCCCGATCCCTTCGCGCTCCTCGCGCTGGTGCCGATGGCGGCGCATCTGGGCTGGCAGGTGCTGACGCTGAAGCAGGACGACGGTGCGGACCCGCTGGCCAAGTTCCGCTCGAACCGCACCGCCGGCTTCCTGATGGCCGCCGCCTGCCTCGTGGTCGGCGCGGCCTGATCGTCAGGCATAGCTGACCAGCTCGAACTCGATGCCGTCCCAGTCGTAGAAGTAGAACCGCCGCCCCGGCGCATAGTCGGCGTGGTTGAACGGCGTCAGCCCATGACGCTCGACCATGCGCTCGGCCGCGTCGAGATCGTCCACCACGATGCCCACGTGCTGGAGCGGCGCGCCTTTCGGGAACGTGCCGGTGACCGGCTCCCTGGGCGTGTAGAGCGCGATGTAGTCGAACTCGGCACCGAGATGGATGGTCCGGCCGTCGTCGATCGCGGGGCCGCGCCAACGTTCCTGCCAGCCGGTGATGTCAGCCAGAAGGCGCGCGGTGCGGTCCGGATCGCTCACCCGGATATTGACGTGTTCAAGGCGGGCTGCGGCCATGATCTGAGGTCCTTTCTGAAGTTTCGCTCGACTCGGTGACCCTGTTTATGCAACCTCAAGCTGACTTGAGGTCAAGATTTGAAGTGGCGGAATCGCGATGAATCGCAACGATCTGATCCCGATTGGCGTGCTGGCCCGGCGCACCGGCCTCGCCGTGTCGGCGATCCGCTATTACGAGGAGCGGGGGCTGGTCGAGTCCATCCGCACGGGCGGCAACCAGCGCCGCTTCCTGCGCTCGGACATCCGACGGCTGAGTTTCATCCTCATCGCGCAGAAGCTCGGGCTGGGTCTGGCCGAGATCGAGCGGGAACTGGCCTCGCTACCCAAGGGGCGCACGCCCACCGTGCTCGACTGGCAGCGGATCAGCCGCTCGCTCCGCAGCGAGATCGACCAGCGCATCCAGTTGCTCACGCGCACGCGGCACAAGCTGGAGGAATGCATCGGCTGCGGCTGCCTCAGCCTCGATCGCTGCCAGCTCTACAACAAGGAAGACCGCGCCGGCGCGGCGGGGCCGGGGCCGCGGTTCGTGCTGGATTAGAGCCGCGTTTTCCGAGCCAGCAGGTGATTTCACCTGCTTCGAAAACGCTCTAGGCGCTGGCGAGCAGTTGTTCCGCAGTGCCAAGATCTACGCTGACCAGCCGCGAGACCCCTTTTTCGACCATGGTCACGCCGAACAGGCGGTGCATCCGGCTCATCGTGACGGCGTTGTGGGTGACGATCAGGTAGCGGGTCTTCGTTTCGCCGACCATTGCGTCGAGCATGTCGCAGAAACGTTCGACGTTGGCGTCGTCGAGCGGAGCATCGACTTCGTCGAGGACGCAGATCGGGGCGGGGTTGGTCAGGAACAGCGCGAAGATCAGCGCCACGGCGGTCAGCGCCTGTTCGCCGCCGGAGAGAAGTGTCAGCGATTGCAGTCGCTTGCCCGGAGGTTGCGCAAAGATTTCGAGGCCGGCCTCCAGCGGATCGTCGCTGTCCACCAGCGCCAGATGCGCCTCGCCGCCGCCGAACAGGCGGGCGAAAAGGCGGCGGAAGTGGCCGTCGACCGCCTCGAATGCGGCGCGCAGGCGTTCGCGCCCCTCTCGGTTGAGATTGCCGATTGAGCCTCTAAGCCTATGAACAGCCTCGGTAAGTTCCGCCTGTTCGGCGACCGAGGTGCCCAGCTTTTCTTCCGCTTCGGCCAGTTCCTGCGCGGCGACGAGGTTGACCGGGCCAATGCGTTCGCGCTCGGCCACGAGCCTGTCATGCTCGGTCGATTCCGCGGCCGATGCGCCCACCTCGGCGGAGGCGAAGGCGAAGCGTTCGGGCAGGACCGGGGGCGGGCATTGGAACCTTTCGCCCGAGATTCCCGCCATTTCCTGCCGCCGGGCGTCCTCGTTCTCGGCCCGGGCGGCGGCGCCGGCGCGGGTCTCGCGCGCGGTCGCCAGAGTCTCGTTCGCCGCGGCCAGCGCGGTGTCGGCGGCGCGGGCGGAACTCTCGCTTTGGGCAAGGCGTGCCTCCGCGCTGGCAAGGTCGGCGGCGATGCGCGTGCGGATCGCTTCGCCCTGTTCGATTTCCTGTATGAGCCCGGCGGGTTTTGCTGCGAAAACAGCACGTTCCTGCGTCAGTTCCTCGGCCCGGCTGGTCATATCGGCCAGCCTTTTGGCCGCATCGCCGGCGCGCGACTGCCAATTCCGGATATCGACCCGAACGGCACCTAAACGCTCCCGAGCGACCGCAAGACCCTGCTGAAGCGCCGCAAAGGCCGCCGTGGCGGACTGCAACGCGACCTTCGCGCTTTCATGCCGCGCGCGTGCCATGTCGAGCGCCGCGCGCCCCGCTTCCGGATCGGGCAGGGCGGCGCGCTTCTCCTCCGCCGATGCCATTTCGGAATCCGATTGCTTGCGCTGTTCACCCAGATCGGCGCGCACGCGGTCAAGCTCTGCGCGCCGGGCGTCCATCCGGGCGCGGGCGGCTTCGGCGGCGTCGAGCGCGCGCAGTGCGCCGCGCTCGGCATCGGCGGCGGCGGACAATGCGCGCTCCACCGTGGCCAGATCGGACTGCACGCGGGCGAGGCCGGTGCGGGCTTCGGCGTCCGAGTTCCCTGCGGCTGCGACCGCGTCGCGCAGCGCGGGGAGGCGCGTCTGGAGATCGGACAGGCGGTTTTCGGCTTCGAGCGCGGCGGCTTCGGCGGCGCCTTCACCGCGCGCGACGAAGCCGTCCCAGCGGCGCAGGTGCCCGGCCTTGGTCACCAGCCATTCGCCGGGAGCGAGCGGCTGGCCTTCGTCGGCATCGGTGACGCGGACGAGCGCGAGGCGGGCGGCGAGTTGCGCCGGGCAGGCGGGCACGTGGTGCGCCAGCGAATCGGGGAGCGGGGCGGGGGCGGGGGCGGGGCCGCCGGTCCAGAAGCGGCCTTCGGCGTTCGCAGGGGCGGGGCCGACCGGGGCCGAGGCATCGCGGCCGAGCACTGCGGCGAGCGCGCGTTCGTAGCCGGGGGCGGCGCGGCTGCCGGACAGGGCGCTGTTGCCGCGTCCCTTGGCGGCGGCGGCCTTTTCGCGGGCGGCCTTGTCGCGGGTGAGGGCATCGGCCTCGCGCTCGATCCCGGCGAGATCGGCGCGCGCGGCGGCGAGCGCGTTGCCGGCAAGGTCGCGCGCGGCGGTGAGCGTCTCGCGCTCCGTGGTGAGCCTTTCGCGCTGCTGCCGGGCCTGAGCCAGTGCGGAGGCAGCTTCGGACCGTGCCGCCTCGGCCGCGGCGATCTGGAGTGCGGGATCGGGTTCGCGGGCGAGCGTCTCTGCCTGCTGGGCGAGGCGGGCGACGTCGGCATCGAGCCGCGCGATGCGCTGGCGGGCGGCGGCGACGGCGGCTTCGGCGACGCGCCATTCGGCGTCGATACCGGCCTGCTCGGCCACTTTCTGCGCCAGCGCGAGTTCGGCCGCGCGCGAGGCGCGCTCGGCGTCGTCGACTTGCGCGGCGGCCTGCGGGCGGCGGGCCTCGTCCGCCGCGAGCGCGGCTTCGGCGGCGGCGACTTCGCCATCGAGGCGGGCGAGCGCGGCGGCGGCGTCGGTGGTCATGCGGTCTGCGTGACCACGATCCTCCTCGATCCGCTGCAACTGGCGGTCGATGTCCTTCAGCCGCTGTTCTGCGGCTTCGAGCTGCGCGGTGAGGCCGGCCATGCGCTGTCCGTGCGCGGCCGAATCCTGCCGCCGGTCGAACAGTTCCTCGCGCGCGCCGGCCAGCGCCTCCCCGGCGGTGTGCTGGGTCTTCTGCGCGTCTGCGGCGGCCTTCTGCGCGGCCAGCACGGCGTCCTCGGCCGCGCGCGCTTCCTTGCGGGCGGCATCGGCGGCGGCGGCGGCATCGCGCCAGCGGGCGAAGACGAGCCGGGCTTCGGCGACGCGGATGCGTTCGCTGACCGCCGTGTAACGCTCGGCGGCGCGGGCCTGCCGGCGCAGGGTGCCAATCTGGCTTTCCAGCCCGGCGAGCATGTCCTCCAGCCGGGCGAGGTTGGCTTCGGTTGCGCGCAGTTTCTGATCGGCATCGCGGCGGCGGACGTGAAGCCCGGCGATGCCCGCGGCTTCTTCGAGCATCATGCGCCGCTCGGTGGGCTTGGCGGCGATGACGGCAGCGATGCGGCCCTGGCTGACGAGCGCGGGGCTGTGTGCGCCGGTGGCGGCATCGGCAAAGACCAGCGCGACATCCTTGGCGCGCACGTCCTTGCCGTTGACGCGGTAGGCGGAGCCCGCGCCGCGCTCGATCCGGCGAACGACCTCAAGCTCTCCGCCATAGGGGCCGGAAGGGTCGGTTTCCGCCGTCAGCATGACTTCGGCGAAAGCGCGGGCCGGGCGGGTGGAGGTGCCCGCGAAGATCACGTCCTCCATCCCGCCACCGCGCATCGACTTGGCCGAGCTTTCGCCCATGACCCAGCGGATCGCTTCCAGCAGATTGGACTTGCCGCAGCCGTTGGGACCGACGACGCCGGTCAGGCCGGGTTCGATGCGCAGTTCGGCAGGCTCGACGAAGCTCTTGAAGCCGCTGAGCTTCAAGCGCTTGAACTGCATCGGTCCCGGCCCCCCCAACAGGCCACCCTTAACGGGCGTGCATCAGCGCGCGCCGGCCTTCTTCAGCAGCGGCTCCAGCGCATCCCAGCTGGCGACGCCGGAATTGCTGCCGTTGATGATGAACGTGGGCGTGCCGGTGATGTTGTAATCCTGGCTGGCCTTGTCGGTCTGGTTGGCGAACGTGGTGGCCTTGGCGGTATCGGCAAGGCACTTGGCGCCCTGGTCGGCGGCGATGCCGCGCGCGTTGAAGAACGCGGTCATGCCGCCCAGTTCGGCCACCTTGCCAAAGCGCTGGGTGGGCGGGGCTTCGCCGGCGGCCTTGAGCGCCGCGTCGCCCGCCTTTTGCAGGTTGGCGAACATGTCCGGCTGGAACGCCCAGAACTGCTCGCTGAGCGGGATCACCGCCTCGGGCGTGCCGCAGGTGGCGAGCAGCGCGGCCGGAATGTCGAGCGCGTTGAGCATGAACAGGCGCAGTTCGTAGCTGACGCGGCCGCTGTTGACATAATCGTCGCGCAGCTTGGGGAAGCCTTCCTTCGAGAAGGCAGCGCAGTGCGAGCAGCTGAGCGCGCCATATTCGATCAGCTTGATCGGTGCGTTGGGGTTGCCCATCAGGTAGCCGCCTTCGGGCGTGGTGGCGAGCACGTCGCTCCATGCCTTGCCGGCGGGCGCGGCCACCTTGGCGGCGGGGGCGGCTTCGGTCACTTCGCCGGGGGCCGCTTCCTTCTTGCCGCAGGCGGCGAGGCCGAGCGCGAGCGGAAGGGCGAGCAGGGCAAGGCGGGCGTGAACAAGCTTCATGATGGGTTTCCCGTTGTGTCGGTTGGGATCGGTCTGAATGCAGGGCTAGCCCAAGCGCGGCCCGGATTGAAGAGGGCGCGCAGGGCTGGCCTGAACCGGGTGGTCAGTTCATCCGCGCTTCGATTTGCGGGCGCAGGCCGGCCCACGAATAGGTGCCGCTGAGCGGAACGCCGTTGATGAGGAAGCTGGGCGTGCCGTTGACGAAGTCCTTCTCCACCGCTTCCTGGGTGTGCGCGGCGAGGCGATCGGCCAGCGCCTTGTCCGCCAGGCAGCGGTCTATGTCGGCGCGCGAATAGCCGCGGGTTTCCATGATGTCGTAGAAATGAAGGTCCGACGCGATGGCGCGGGTGCGCGAGGCCAGCGTGCCCGAATACCAGCGCTGCTTCTGCGCGTCGGTGGCGCTGGCCGCCGGTGCCAGCCAGGTATCCTGCGAGCGCAGGAACGCGGCATGGTTGAGGAAGAACTTCGACGGCGGGCCGCAGTGGGTGAGCAGCGCCACGGTCATGTCGATCCCGTCGCGCACGAAACTGCGCACCTCGATCGAGCCCTTGCCGCTGGCGATCAGGCCGATGCGCAGCTGCGCGTCCGATTCCTTCTCGAAATGGGCGCAGTGGGGGCAGGTGTAGCTGATATATTCGACCAGCTTGAGCGATGCGTTCGGGTTGCCCAGCACGTGGCTGTCCTGCGCGGTGCGCACGACGGTGGCATTCCAGTTGCGCGACGGCGCCTTGGGTAGCGGCTTGCCTGCACCCGCCAGCACGGCGATGCCCAGCAGCGCGGCGAGAATGAGGCCGATGGTCCTGAAGGCGCTTCGCATCACTTCGTCTCTTTCCTGCCCTGTGGTGTTGCCTCTGGCGTGCGGCTCGCCTCGCCAAGGCTGCGCGCCAGCGATTCGAGCACGGCGCGCAGTTCGGGATCGCCGATGTCGCGCAGGCTGTCGCCCAGTTCCATAGGGATCGGTTTCAATGATGGCGGGGCGCTGGTGGCCCGTTTGTCGGCATCCTTGCGCGGCGGTGGCTGAACCTGCCCTTGCCGCAGCTTCACCCGCGCCACGGCGCGGTAGCCGAAGAAGCGGTTCACCCGCTCCATGATCTCGGGCACGACATGCTGGATCAGCGGGGCGTGCGCCGGGGTGACGACGAGCTGGAGGATGCCGTCGGATTTCTCGCCGGGGGCGAAGCGGATCGATTCGGGCGCGCAGTGGCGGGCGTGGTTGGCGCCGACGATTTCCGGCCAGCGCGTGACGACCGAGCTTTGCACGAAGCCGAAGCGGCGGAACGCGGTGCGGCCGATGGCGGGCATGAGATCGGCGATCTGGCGCGCCTCGCCGCCGCGCGGCCGCTCGTATTCGCGGGGCTTTGCCGGCGCGGCGCGGGTCGCTTTGGTTCGGGCGGCCTTCGGGGCGGGCGGATCGCTTTCCATATCGCCTTGCGCCATGCCATAGCGGCGCGATGCAAGCCAGTGGCGAGACGGTTTCAGCCCCCGATCAGATCGACAAGGACGCGTCCGCGGCGCTGCTGCGATGGTATGACGCGCACGCCCGGCGGCTGCCGTGGCGGCGCCTGCCGGGCGAGGCGCGGCAGGAGCCATACCGGGTGTGGCTTTCCGAGATCATGCTCCAGCAGACCACCGTGGCGGCGGTGGGGCCGTACTACGCGAAGTTCCTGGGGCTGTGGCCCACGGTGGAGGCGCTGGCGGCGGCGGACGACGGCGACGTGATGGCCGCCTGGGCGGGGCTGGGATACTATGCCCGGGCGCGCAACCTGCTGGCCTGCGCGCGCGCGGTGGCGGAGGCTGGGGCCTTTCCCGACAGCGAGGCGGGGCTGCGCGCCTTGCCGGGGGTGGGCGACTATACGGCGGCGGCGGTGGCTGCGATCGCCTTTGGCCAGCGCGCGGTGGTGGTCGATGCCAACGTGGAGCGGGTGGTGGCGCGGCTGTTCGCGATCGAGACGCCGCTGCCGGCGGCGCGTCCGCAAATCCGCGCGGCGACGGACCGGATCACGCCAGAGGACCGCGCGGGCGATTTCGCGCAGGCGATGATGGACCTGGGCGCTACGGTCTGCACGGTGAAGGCGCCGCGCTGCCTGCTGTGCCCGCTGCGCAGCGTTTGTGCCGCGCAGGCGCAGGGCGAGCCCGAGCGCCTGCCCGCCAAGGCGGCGAAGAAGGCAAAGCCCGCGCGCAAGGGGCGCGCCTTCTGGATCGAGCGCGATGGGCAGGTGCTGCTGGTGCGCCGTCCGGGCAAGGGGATGCTGGGCGGGATGCGCGCGCTGCCCGACGATGGCTGGGCCGCGCGGGGCGATGGCGCGGGTGCGCCGCCGCTGGAGGCGGATTGGCGATCTGCCGGGGCGGTCCGGCACGGCTTCACCCATTTCGATCTCGAATTGCAATTGATGCTTTGCCTTGGCGGCGATTGGGCTAGTCTGCCGGTGGGAGAATGGTGGCCGATCGAGGACATCGAGGCGGCCGGGCTGCCGACCGTCTTTGCCAAGGCGGCGCGGCTGGCACTGGCGGAAAGGTGAAAGCCTTGGAGACGAAAGGCTGGAACGCATGACCGTATCGCGGCGCGAGCTGCTGCGTTCGGGTGGTCTGCTGGGCGCCGGCTTGCTGGGCGCCGCGCTGTCGTCGGGGCGTGCCTTTGCGAGCATGGCGGCCGAGGCGCGTTATCCCCACGTGACGGGCATGATCGACCGCTATGTTTCGGGCGGAAGCGTGGCGGGCATGGTCGCCGCGCTCGGCTGGGGCGAGGATGTGCCGGTGGGCATCGCGCGCGGCGTGGAAAGCCGGGGCCGGATCGCGCCGGTCACGCTGGACAGCCTGTTCCGCATCTATTCGATGACCAAGCCCGTCACCGGCATGGCGGCGATGATGCTGGTGGACGAGGGCAAGTTGCAGCTCGACCAGCCGATTGCCGACGTCCTGCCGAAATTCGCGAAGATGCAGGTGCAGGTGACGCCCGACGGCGCGCTCGATCAGGTGCGGCCCGCGAAGACGGCGATCACCGTGCGGCATCTGCTGACCCACACCGCGGGGCTGGGCTATACCATCGTGCAGACGGGGCCGATCAAGGCCGCCTATGAAGCGCAGGGGCTGGTGCCCGCGCAGATCAGCCGCGTGCCGGTGCCAGGGCTGTGGACAATGAACGCGGCGCCCAGCCTTGAAGTGTTTGCCGACCGGCTGGCGGAACTGCCGCTGGTCTATGAGCCGGGGACGCGCTGGTCCTATTCGGTGGGGCTGGATCTGCTGGGCCGCGTGATCGAGGTCGTCTCCGGCCAGCCGTTCGATGTGTTCCTGGCCGAGCGGATGTTCGCGCCCGCCGGGATGGACAGCACCTGGTTTCGCGTGCCGGAAAGCCAGGTTTCGCGCCTGACCACCAATTATGCGCTGTTTGGCGGAAGAGCGGTGCCGCTCGATCCGGCGGACAGCTCGGTCTATCTGCAAGCGCCGGCGTTTCCCTATGGCGGGGCGGGGCTGGTCTCCAGTCCGCGCGATTATGACCGGTTCCTGGCAATGCTGCTGGGACAGGGCAGGATCGGCCGGACCCGCGTGATGAGCGAGGCCGCGGTGCGGCTGGGCACGAGCAACCTGCTGCCGCCGGGCGCGGTGGTGACCGACCGGTTCGTCAAGGGCGGCGGGTTCGGCGCGGGCGGCCGCGTGGGGCTGGGCGAGGATGCCGGCACGTTTGGCTGGGCGGGCGCGGCGGGCACCGTGGGCTTCATCAATACCCGGGTCGGCGCACGCGCCGGCCTTTACGTGCAATTCATGCCATCGGAGGCGCTACCCGTGCAGGAAGAATTCCCCAAGGCCGTGTTGGCCGATGTGATGGCGAAGAAGGTGGCGGCGTGATGGTGGAAAAGACGATAGCCTTTGCCGGTTCGGGACTGGACCGCGCCGATCACGTGCGCTCCGACGCCGAAAAGCTGGCGGGCCTGATGAACTGGCGCGCCCGGTTGCTGCGGCTGGACGGAATCGATCCGCTGATCGCGCCCGAAGGCGGGCTGGAGTGGGGCACGCTGGCCGATGCCGATCCGGAAGCGGAACTGGTGTTCCTTGGTCTTGCCGAAGATGGGCGCGGCTGTTTCGCGGAAGTGGCGCCGCGGCTGATCGGCAGCGTGGCGCCGCCCAATCCGCGGCTGTGGCAGGCGATGTCCACCCTGCCGGCCACCGACCTTGCCATCTATGGCGGCGCGCGCAGCCTGGTCGACTGGCACGCGCGGCACCGCTTCTGCGCCAAGTGCGGCGGCGCGACCAAGCTGGCCAAGGGCGGCTGGCAGCGCAATTGCACCAATGATGCCTGCAAGGCCGAGCATTACCCGCGCGTCGATCCGGTGACGATCATGCTGGTGGAATGCGACGGCGAACTGCTGCTGGGCCGCCAGCCCCGCTTCCCTCCCAAGCGTTTCTCGGCGCTGGCCGGTTTCGTGGAGCCGGGCGAATCGATCGAGGAAGCCGTGGCGCGCGAAGTGCTGGAGGAAGCGGGCGTGAAAGTGCGCGACGTGACCTATGTCGCCAGCCAGCCCTGGCCTTTCCCGTCCTCGCTGATGATCGGCTGCTGCGCGGTGGCGGATGACAAGACCATCGTCATCGACGAAACCGAGCTGGACGATGCGCGTTGGTTCACGCGCGCCGAAGTCGAGCTGGCGATGTCCGGCGACGAGGACGGCGCTTTCATCGCGCCCCCGCCTTTCGCGGTGGCGCATCATCTGCTGAAGTGGTGGCTGGCGAAATGAGCGCTCCCGAACAAGTCGTCATCGACATCTGGTCCGACGTGATGTGCCCGTGGTGCGTGATCGGCACGCGCCAGCTGGAAAAGGCGCTGGACGAGCTGGAAGGCGAGATCGAGGCGGAAATCCGCTTCCATCCCTTCGAGCTGAACCCCGACATGCCGCCCGAGGGCGAGGACAGCGCGGCGCACATCATGCGCAAGTATGGCCGAACGCCCGAACAGGCGGCGCAAGGACGCGCGCAGATGAAGACCATCGCGGAAAGCGCGGGCTATTCGTTCGACTACGCTGGGCCCAAAGCAGAGGGGGGCGAGGCGCCGCCTTCGATGATGTGGAACACGCACATGGCGCACCGCCTGCTGGTGTGGGCGCTGCGCGATCTGGGTCCGCAGGTGCAGGCGCGGCTGAAGCACGCGCTGTTCGACGCGCATTTCCAGTATCGCCGCAATGTGTCGGACCCGCAGGTGCTGCTCGACATCGCGGAGGAAACCGGACTCGACCGTACCGCCGCCGAAGCCGCGCTGGCCGATCCCGAGATCGACCGGCTGGTTCATGCGGGCCAGCGACAGGCATGGGACCTGAACGTGAGCGGCGTGCCGGCGATGGTGATCAACGGCAAGTTCATGGTGCCGGGCGCGCAGGACCCGCAGACTTACGCCAGCGTGCTGCGCAAGGTGATCGAGCGCGAGCGTGTGATGGCGGAACGGGCGGGATAGACTGGCAACGGTGCGCGGGGAGGCCCGCGCGCCTTACACCAGTCCCAGTTTCGCCAGTTCGCCCGCCAGCGAGGGCGGCAGCATTTCCGCTTCCTCGCCGTCGGCCAGATCGCGCGGGGCATCGGCGTCGGCAAGGTAGCGCCAGCCCTGATGGGCGCGCTTTGGCTTGGGGTGGACGTCGATCAGCTTGGCGGCGATCACGATTTCGGTGCGGCCGTCCGGCGCTTCCTCGAAACCGAGGATCGGCGAGCGGGCGACCAATTGGTGCTTCAGGATCCAGAACAGCGAGCCGCCGACCATTTCCTCGTGCCGCTTGGGCAGGTAGCGTGTGGTCAGGCGGGCTTCCGCGCCGCGCGCCCGGAACCAGCCGTGGACTTCTTCCAGCGATTGCGCCCCGTAGGCGACCTTGGTCATGTGTAGCGGCATGGACAGAAGATAGGCGCCGGTCAGCGCGCTTGCAAACCGGCCTCTAGTGCAGCGCAAAGAGTTCGGCGAGGCCGAGGAAGAAGAAGAACCCGAAGGTGTCGGTCATGGTGGTGACGAACACGGTGGAGGTGACGGCAGGGTCGATCTTGAGCTTGTCCAGCCCCAGCGGGATCAGAACGCCCGAAAGTCCGGCGTTGATGCTGTTGAGGATCATCGCCAGCAGCAGCACGAACGACAGCATCCAGTCCTGGTAGATGACCTGGCAGGTGGCCGCCATCAGCAGGCCGAGACCCCAGCCGTTGGCCGACGCGATCCACCATTCGCGCGCGATCATGCGCAAGGTGTTGGAACTGGTCAGCTGGTTGGTGGCGAGCGCGCGCACCGTCACGGTCATCGTCTGGGTTGCGGCATTGCCGCCCATGCCGGTGACGATGGGCATCAGCACGGCGAGCGTGACGAGCCGGGTGATGGTGGCTTCGAACAGGGCCACCACCGAGGAGGCAAGGATCGCGGTGCCCAGGTTGATCGACAGCCAGATCATGCGCGTGCGGATGGTGCGCGGCAGCGGCTCGTTGATGTCGCCTTCGCCCGCGCCGGACAGCAGCAGGGCGTCCTCGCCCGCTTCTTCCTGGATGATGTGGACGATGTCGTCGACGGTGATCTGGCCCACCAGCCGGCCGCTTTCGTCGACGATGGCGGCCGAAATCAGCGCGTACTTCTGGAAGCGCAGCGCGACTTCTTCCTGGTCCATCGTGACGGGGATCAGCGTCTGGTCGCGCTTCATCACGTCGCTGAGCGCGACGTGGCGCGGCGCGCGCAGGATCCACGAGAGCATGCAGGTGCCGACCGGGCGATGCTTCGGGTCGACGATGAACACTTCCCAGAACTCGGTGGCGAGGTTCCGGTCGTCGCGCAGGTAATCGATCAGGTCGCCCACGGTGAGATGTTCGGGCACCGCGATGAAATCGCGGCTCATCAGGCGGCCGGCGGATTCCTCGGGATAGGACAGCGCGCTTTCGATCGCGGCGCGGTCTTCCGGCTCCATCTCGGCGAGGACGGCCTGCTGGTCCTCCTCGTCGAGATCCTCGATCAGGGCGACGGCGTCGTCCGTCTCCATCTGCTCGGCGAGTTCGGCGACTTCGTCGGGATCGAGTTCGTCGACCAGGTCGTCGCGGACCCAGTCGTTCATTTCCGCCAGCACTTCGCTGCCGAGCAGGTCGTTGATCGCGCGGGCGAGCGGGGCGCGGTATTCGGCGCCGATCAGCTCGAAAAGGTCGGCGATGTCGGCCGGGTGGAGCGGTTCGACAAGGTTGTAGACCTGTTCCTGGTCTTCACTGTCGAGTGCTTCGGCCACCTTGCGGATGAACTTCGGGCGAAGCGTGTTGTCCGCGTGATCGAGGCTTTCCGAATGGCGCGCGGAATCGGCCGGCGGCGTATCGTCCGCGTGGTCGCGGAGGCCGTCGGCAAGGACAGTTTCGACCCTGTCGTCCTCGCGCTCCATCGGCGCCGGGATAGGGGATGGACCTGCAAAAGCAACCGCCTTGGCCGCCCCCGCGTGACTTTGTTGGGGAAGCCCTTATATCGGCGCGCGAGACAACAAGGACTTTGAGAACCCATGCCTGACGAAAAACTGGTTCTGTCGCTCGATTCCGGCGACGTCGTGATCAAGCTGCGCCCGGATCTGGCCCCCGGCCACGTCGCCCGGATCAAGGAGCTGACCGGCGAAGGGTTTTACGACGGGGTGAAGTTCCACCGCGTGATTCCCGGCTTCATGGCGCAGGGCGGCTGCCCGCAGGGCACCGGCATGGGCGGTTCGTCCAAGCCCGACCTCCAGGCCGAATTCAACGACCACCCGCATGTGCGCGGCGTCTGCTCGATGGCGCGCACCAGCTATCCGCACTCGGCGAACAGCCAGTTCTTCATCTGCTTCGACGATGCGCGCTTCCTCGACAAGCAGTACACCGTGTGGGGCGAAGTCGAGAGCGGCATGGAGCTGGTCGACGCGCTGCCCAAGGGCGAGCCGCCGGCAAACCCGGGCGTGATCCGCAAGGCGACCATCGTCGCCGGCTGAGCCGCGTTAGGCACAGCGTCGAAAAAGGAAAAGGGGCGGTTCTTCCGCCCCTTTTTTCGTGCGCGTGCATCATACCGGACGCGCATTAGACCGAAGTCTCGGTTATCCTGCGAGGGATGGCGGTCTAGGGGCCGACCATCGAGACGGAGACGTGAGATGACCAGCCGGATTGCCTGCACCGCCCTTGCCGACCGCGTGATGGATGCCGATGCCGCCGCGGCGCTGATCGCGCCGGGCAGCGTGGTGGGCATGAGCGGGTTTACCGGTGCCGGTTATCCCAAGGCGGTGCCGATGGCGCTGGCCCGGCGGATCGAGGAGGCGCACGCTGCCGGCGATCCCTTCACGATCAAGGTGTGGACCGGCGCATCGACCGGGCCGGAGCTGGACGGCGCGCTGGCCAAGGCCAAGGGCATCGATTTCCGCCTGCCCTACAATTCCGACCCCATCGCGCGCGAACAGATCAATTCGGGCGAGATGAACTACTTCGACATGCACCTCTCGCAGGTGGCGCCGATGGCGTGGCAGGGCTTTCTCGGCCCGCTCGACACCGCGCTGATCGAAGTGACCGCGATCCTGCCCGACGGGTCGCTGGTGCCGTCGTCCTCCATCGGCAACAACAAGACCTGGCTCGACCGCGCGGACAAGGTGATCCTTGAGGTCAACCGCTGGCAGAACCCCGCGCTGGAGGGGATGCACGACGTCTATTATGGCACCGCGCTGCCGCCGCACCGCGTGCCGATCCCCCTGATCCGTCCCGACGACCGCATCGGCCAGCCGACGCTGCGCTGCGATCCGGCCAAGGTGGTCGCGGTGGTGGAGACCGATTCCCCCGATCGCAACCAGCCGTTCAAGGCGCCCGACAGCGCGGCCAAGGCGATTGCCGGGCACCTGCTCGACTTCTTCGGGCACGAAGTGGCGATGGGCCGCCTGCCGCGCTCGCTGCTGCCGATCCAGTCGGGCGTGGGCAACATCGCCAACGCGGTGCTCGCGGGCCTGCTCGACAGCCCGTTCGAGCCGATGACTTCGTACACCGAGGTGCTTCAGGACGGGATGCTCGACCTGCTGGCGGCGGGGAAGCTGCGCATGGCGTCGGCCACGGCGTTCTCGCTCAGCCCCGAAGCGGCGCACGCGCTCAACGCCGACATGGCGCGCTTCCGCGACCGCATCATCCTGCGCCCGCAGGAAATCAGCAACCACCCCGAACTGGTGCGCCGCCTAGGCTGCATTGCGATGAACGGGATGGTCGAGGCGGACATCTACGGCAACGTCAATTCCACCCACGTGATGGGATCGCGCATCCAGAACGGCATCGGCGGTTCGGGCGACTTTGCGCGCAACGCCTATATCTCGATCTTCATGGCGCCCTCGACCGCGAAGGGCGGGGCGATCTCGACCATCGTGCCGCAGGTCAGCCATGTCGACCACATCGACCAGGATGTGCAGGTGGTGGTCACCGAGCAGGGGCTGGCAGACTTGCGCGGGCTGGCGCCCAAGCAGCGCGCGCGGCTGGTGATCGAAAAGTGCGTCCATCCCGATTTCCGGGGGATGCTGGCCGATTACTACGAACGCGCGCTGCGCAATTCGTATGGCAAGCACTCGCCTTCGCTGCTGGACGAAGCGCTTTCTTGGCACCAGCGGTTCGTCAGGACGGGATCGATGCGCGCCTGAGGTTCAGGGGGCCGGGGGCCGCACCACGAGGCGGCTTTCGGTGACCTCGATCACTGGCACTTCCCAAGGATGCGCGGCCATCAGCGCGGCGAGGGCGTCATCGACCGACTTCTCCGTCGCGCTGCTCGCGATCCACGTGGTGAGCGTGACGGTGGGGGAGAACGCGGTCTTGCCCGGTGCGCCGAGCGTGGGCGCGGCATCGGCGGCGGGGGTGAAGGTTTCCCAGCCCAGTCCGATTTCCGCCACTCCGTCGTAAAGCCCGAAATCGCCGAGCGCAGGCTGCTCGCGGATGATGCGGAGCATGGCGCCGAGTGTGGGGTCCGCCTCCATCGCGGCGCTGTTCCCGGCAAGCACGGCCTGCAGTGTTTCGGGGGCGACAGGGACGTGGATGCGGACCGCCCGCGCGGCGCGGGTGATCGCTGCGCTCACAGCCCGGCTTTCAGCATCCAGTCGTGGAACAGGCGCACCGGGCGCGACTGCAGCGCGCGCGGGCGGCAGACGAACCAGTAGGAATAGGGGCTGTCGACCTCGATGTCATAGACGCGCGCCAGCCGGGGATCGTGGCTGCGCAGGTAATGGTCATCGTGCATGATCGCGATGCCGAGGCCTTGTGCGGCGGCTTCGAGGATCAGCTGGCCCGAATCGAAATGATCGATGGCGGCGGGCTGAAGCGCCTCGATATGCAGCGCCTTCTTCCATGCCTCGAAGCTCATCGGCAGATCGTTGTGGACGAGGAAGGTCTGCTTGGACAGTTTCTCGATATTGGGCCGGTCGCCCAGTTCGGCGGCCATTTCCTTCGACGCGATGGCATGGACGCGGTTGTGATCGAGCCGCACCGAGTGGAGCGTGGCATCCGGCCCTTCGGACAGGACGATGGCCGCGTCGATGGTGTCGCCCAGCTTGGTCTCGGCAACGTTGCTGCTGTCGATGTCGATATGCAGCTGCGGGTGCAACTTGCGCAGCTCGCCCAGGCGCGGGAACAGGCGCTGGCTGCCGAACAGCGGCAGCACGCCCAGCCGCAGGCGCATGACCTTGCCGGTATCGACCAGCCGGTCGATGCGGTCGGTCATCTCGTCCATCAGCGGTGCGATGGCGTCGTAGAGCGACTGTCCTTCCTCGGTCAGCTTCAGCATCTGGTGCTTGCGCTCGAACAGCGACTTGCCGACAAACTCTTCCAAAGCCCCCAGCCGGCGCGAGAGCGCCGAAGGGCTGAGCGCGAGTTCGGCCGCGGCGGTCTTGGCCGAACCGGCGCGCACGACGCGGATGAAGGCCTCCAGCGATCTCAGCGGGGGAAGGCGGCGGATCATCGGCGGGGCTATTCTTCTTCGGCTTCGGGCGGTTTGGGGGCGTGGAGGCGCAGGCGGGTGAGCCGGCGTTCATCGCCCTCGGTGACTTCGATCCGCCAGCCGCTGCCATGTTCGAGAACGCGGCCGACCGGTGGAACCTCTCCCGCCAATACCACGGCGAGACCGCCGAGCGTATCCACGTCTTCGTCCACTTCGGCAAGACGGGGATCGATGATTTCCCCTACGTCATCCAGTTCTGCGCGCGCATCGGCGTCCCACGTGTCGGGATCGAGCCGGCGGAGCAGTTCCTGCGGCGCGTCGTCGTGCTCGTCCTCGATCTCGCCGACGATTTCCTCGACCAGATCCTCGATGGTGATGATGCCGTCGGTGCCCGAATATTCGTCGATCACCACGGCCAGGTGCGTGCGGCTGGCGCGCATGTCGGCCAGCACGTCGATCGCGCCGCGGGCCTGGGGCACGAACAGCGGCTGGCGCATCAGCGAGAGCCAGTCGCCGGGCGCCGGCTTGCCCCCGAACGCCAGCGCGGCGAGGTGGGGGAACACGTCCTTGATGTGGATCATGCCGATCACTTCGTCGAGCGAATCGCGATAGACCGGCAGGCGGCTGTGGCCATGCTCGGCAAAGGCGGCGACGAGTTCCTCGAACGTGGACGAGGCCGCGATCGCGATGATCTCGCCGCGCGGGATCGCCACGTCATCGGCATCGTGCTCGCTGAAATGGAGCAGGTTCTTGAGCATCTGCCGTTCGAGCGGGATCAGGTCGCCATCGGCACCTTCATCGTGGCCCGGCTCATGCTCGTGCTCTTCGATGGCTTCCTCGATCTGGGCGCGCAGCGACTGGTCGCTGTCCGGTCCCCGGAAGAATGCCTTGATAGCGCGCCATAGCGCGCTGTTACTGTCTCCGTCTCCCGATCGGCTATCGCCGCTGGAGCCGTTGCCCTCGGCCACTGTATGCTTCCCCTGATGGTCAATCCGTGATGGCATATGGGTCGGCGATGCCGATAAGTGCAAGCGCCTTCCGCTCCAGGCCTTCCATTTCCTCGGCTTCCGCTTCGCCCAGTTCATGGTCGTAGCCCGCCAGATGGAGCAGTCCGTGGATCACCAGATGGCTGGCATGGGCTTCCACGGTGGCGCCTTTCTCCGCCGCCTCACGCACGCAGACGCCGTGCGCGAGGATCAGGTCGCCCAGCATCCCTGGCGCGGCTTCGTTGGCGGCGGCGGCCAGCACTTCCTCGCGGCTGAGCATGGGAAAGGACAGGACGTTGGTTGGCTTGTCCTTGGCCCGCCATTGCTTGTTGAGCGCGTGGACTTCCTCGTCATCCGCCATGACCAGGCTGACCAGAAGGTTGTCGTGCGCCAGTTCCGGCACGACCCGGGCAATCGCCTCGGCCGCGCGGTTGGTCAGTTCTTCCCAGTCGGTTTCGTCTCCCCAGATCGGATCGACATCGATTTCGAGAATGGGGGCGCTCACGAATCCTTGCCTTCATAGGCTTCGACGATCCGCCCGACGATGGGATGGCGGACCACGTCGGCAATGTTGAACCGCACCGTGCCGATACCGTCCACGCCTTCGAGCCGGCCCACCGCATCGGCCAGCCCGCTGGCGCTGACGCCGCCGGGAAGGTCGACCTGCTTGGGGTCTCCGCAGACCACCATGCGGCTGTTCTGGCCGAAGCGGGTGAGGAACATCTTCATCTGCGCCGGCGTGGTATTCTGCGCTTCGTCGAGGATGACGAAGGCATCGGCCAGCGTGCGCCCGCGCATGAAGGCGATGGGCGCGATCTCGATCTCGCCGCTGGCGATGCGGCGCTCGACCTGTTCCGGCGGCATGCAATCGTAAAGCGCGTCGTAGAGCGGGCGGAGATAGGGATCGACCTTCTCCTTCATGTCGCCGGGGAGGAAGCCCAGCCGCTCGCCGGCTTCGACCGCCGGGCGCGACAGGATCAGGCGCTGGACCGAGCCGCTCATCAACTGGGCCACCGCCTGCGCCACCGCCAGGTAGGTCTTGCCCGTGCCCGCCGGACCGAGCGCGAAGATCACGTCGTCGCGGATCAGCGCCTTCATGTATTCGATCTGCGTAGGGCTGCGCGGGACGATCGTTTTCTTGCGGGTGCGGATCATGATCGGCGGAGTGCCGCCGGGCGCACCGGTGATGATCCCCTCCAGCGTGGGTTCGTTCGACATCATGATGAGCGATTCGACCGCGCCGGCATCGACTTCGTGACCCGTCAAAAGCCGCTGGTGCATGCCGCGCAGCACTTCGCGCGCGCGGGCCACGGCATCTTCCGGCCCTTCGATCAGGACGCGGTTGCCGCGCGCCGAGATATAGACGCCGAGGCGGTTCTCGATCTGGACAAGGTTGGTGTCGAACTGTCCGAACAGCGATCCCAGAACGGTCTGCTCGTCAAATTCCACTTCCACACGTGCGCGCCGGTGAACATCCGGACGATGCTCCGTCTTCGAGGAGCCATAGTCGCGAGGCGCCGCTTCGTGGGCGCGGGGGAACTTGCGAGCCATATCGAGGGGATGCGTGCTCCTTTCGCAGGGTGTGCCCCAAGATTAGGGAGCGATGTGGCACGCGCAAGACAGCAGGGCCGGAAAAGGGTGCTGGCCGGCACGATTTGCACAGTATTGTGGGAAATTCGCCGCCGGCCGGATCGGTCGGAGGCGTCAGGCGGCCTGCTTTTCGGCCAGAACGCCCGCAATGGAGTTCGGTCCGGCATCGACCAGATCGACGGTGACCAGATCGCCCAGCGCCGCCTCGCCCATGAAATGCACCGATTGCAGCCAGGGCGACTTGCCCAGCCACTGGCCCGGCAGCTTGCCGCGGCGCTCGACCAGGACGGTGCAGCGCTGCCCGATCGAGGCGCGGTTGAAGGCCAGCTGGTCGCGGTTGAGCGCGTCCTGCAAGCGGCGCAAGCGATCGTCCATGACATCGGCCGTGATGTGGCTGTCCATCGTGGCGGCCGGTGTGCCGGGGCGCGCGGAATACTTGAAGCTGAAGGCCTGCGCATAGCCGACCGCATCGACCAGCCGCAGCGTGTCCTCGAACTCGGCGTCGGTCTCTCCCGGGAAACCGACGATGAAATCGCCCGACAGCGCGATATCGGGCCGGACGGCGCGCACCCGCTCCAGCACGCGCAGGTAGCTTTCCGCGGTGTGGCTGCGGTTCATCGCCTTGAGCACGCGGTCGCTGCCCGATTGAACCGGCAGGTGGAGGAAGGGCATCAGCTTCTCCACTTCGCCATGCGCCGCGATCAGGCCGTCGGTCATGTCGTTGGGATGGCTGGTGGTATAGCGGATGCGGGCCAGATCGGGATCGGCGGCGAGCGCGCGGACAAGGCCGTCGAGACCGACCGGGCGGCCCTTGTCATCATCGCCGGTCCAGGCGTTGACGTTCTGGCCCAGCAGCGTGATCTCGCGCGCGCCGCCGGCGACGAGGAGCTTCGCTTCCTCGACCAGATCGGTGAACGGCCGGCTGATTTCGGCACCGCGCGTATAAGGCACCACGCAATAGGTGCAGAACTTGTCGCAGCCTTCCTGCACGGTGAGGAAGGCGGAGGGGCCGCTCTTGCGGCGCTTGGGCAGCGCGGCGAACTTGGCCTCGGCGGGCATGTCGGTCTCGGTCGCGCGGCGTCCGGCGGCGGCGTCGGCCACCATTTCGGGCAGGCGGTGATAGGACTGCGGGCCGACCACGACTTTCACGCTGGGCGCGCGGGTCATGATTTCCACGCCCTCGGCCTGCGCGACGCAGCCGGCGACGGCGATCAGCGGGCTGGAGCCGTCGTCGCGGCGCAGGCGGCCGATGTCGGAATAGACTTTCTCGGTCGCCTTCTCGCGGATGTGGCAGGTGTTGAGCACGACCAGGTCGGCATCGTCGCGCGCATCGGCGGCGGTCATGCCCTGCGCGGCGAGCAGTTCGGCCATGCGCTCGCCGTCATAGACGTTCATCTGGCAGCCGAAGCTTTTGACGTGGAAGGTCTTGGGGGGCGTGGTGGCAGACATAGGCTGCCGCCCTTACGCCAATCCGCGCGGCTTTTGAAGCGTGCTGGACTTCAGGCGCATTCAGGGTGTGCCGACGTAGCGCACGGGCGCCACATCGAGCGCGAAAGGACGCAGCGGCGTTTCCAGCGCGGCTTCCAGCGCGGGCTCGATGCGCGCGCGGGCTTCGGCGGCGATGGCCTTGCGCCCCGGAAAATCGCGCGGGTCAAAGGGTTCGAGGAAGTGCACGTCGAGCCGGAACGAGCCCTTGCGCGCCAGCACGCGCAGCGCGTTGGCGAGCCCGCTTTCATCGCCGATCCAGCCGATCCATTCGGCAACCGGGCCGTAGTGCAGCACGACCGGCTGGACGAGGATGCCTGGCGGCGGCGGTTCGAGCACGCGCAGCATCGCGGTCTTGAAGGGCAGCAGCGACTGGCCGTCGGTGGTGGTGCCTTCGGGAAAGACCGTGACGGACCAGTTGTCTGCCAGCGCTTCCTTCAGGCGGTTGATCTGGTCGGCCACGCCCATGCGGTCCTCGCGGCTGACGAAGACGGTGCGGTTGAGGCGCGACAGCCAGCCCACGACCGGCGCGCGTTCCAGTTCCGCCTTGGCGACGAAGGCGGTGCCGCTGGCACCGGCCAGGGCCAGGATGTCCACCCAGGAAACATGGTTGGCGATGAAGAACACGTCGCGCCGCAGGTGGGTGCCGTGGATTCGGACGCGCGCGCCGGCGATGCGCGCAGCGAGGCCGAGGAACAGCATGGGCAGCGGCGAGCCGTAGTGGATGGTACGCCACAGGTAATGCAGCGGCACGCAGACCAGCAGCGCCACGAGCAGGCCCAGAACGCGCAGGCCGATGCGGACCTTGCCGAGAATGCCGATCGCCGCGCCGCGCGCGGGGCCGGCGCTGGCTTCAGCCTTCGCGGTCAAGCTTGACGCCGTAGAGTTCCATACGGTGATCGACCAGCCGGTAGCCGAGCTTTTCCGCGATCTGGCGTTGCAGGGCTTCGAGTTCGGGGTCGACGAATTCGATGACCTTGCCGGTCTCGACGTCGATCAGGTGATCGTGGTGCGCCTCGGGCGTGGCTTCGTAGCGCGCGCGTCCGTCGCCGAAATCGTGGCGGTCGAGGATGCCGGCTTCCTCGAACAGGCGGACCGTGCGGTAGACCGTGGCGATCGAGATGCGCGGATCGACGGCAGAGGCGCGCTCGTGCAGCTTTTCGACGTCGGGGTGGTCGTTGCTTTCGGACAGGACGCGCGCGATGACGCGGCGCTGGTCGGTAATCCGGAGGCCCCGTTCCGCGCAGAGGGCCTCAATGTCGATCGGTTGGTGCACGTTGTATCCGATGAAAACGAAATGGCCCGCCGATCATAGACCGGCGGGCCATTTCTTCAACCGGCGAGGCACGCCGATCCCCGGCTGCGTTCAGGCCGCGGTCTTGGCGCGCGCGCGCTTGGGCGCGGGCTTGCGGCCGAGGCCGATCTTCTTGGCCAGTTCGCGGCGCTTTTCGGCATAGGCCGGGGCGACCATCGGATAGTCGGCGGGCAGGTTCCAGCGCGCGCGATACTGTTCCGGAGTCATGTTGTAGCGCGTGGCAAGATGACGCTTGAGCATCTTCAGCTTCTTGCCGTCCTCAAGGCAGACGATGTGATCGTTCTTCACCGAAGAACGGATCGACACTGCCGGCTCGGGCGTTGCTTCGGCCGCGGCTTCAGTCGGATTAAGACCGGCCAGCGCAGAATAGACGTTGGTGATCAGCGTGGGCAGATCCGCCACCGAGACGCTGTTGTTGCTCACATGGGCAGCAACGATGTCCGAGGTGAGGGTGATGAGCATTTCACGCGTATCGTTTTCGATTTCAGTCATTTTTTAGACCCTTATTGACCGCCGGTGCTTGCCAATCGTCATCCGGCGATTGCGACTCTTTGGATTAGTCGAGTCTTGTATAAAGATTTGTCTGCAAGAAACAACCATTGCGACGGGTCGGATTCGGAACGATGACCGATTTTTCATGAACGACTGTGAAGTCGATCGATTGTCAGAGGTCGAGCGCCTGACTTACCGCGTCGATCCGCAGTCCATCGGTGGTGCGATAGTAGCCCGGCCGCACGCCAACCTGACGAAATCCGTGTGAGGCGTAGAGTATTCCAGCCGGATTTTCGCTGCGCATTTCAAGGAAGAGCCGTGTCATGCCATGGCTGCGCGCCTGTTCGATGAAGCGCGTGAGCAGAGTGTGACCCAGCCCGCGCCGACGGAAGGAGGGGGCAATCGCGAAGAGCAGCAGTTCTTCTTCATCGAGAATACTGCGCGAAAGGAAGAAGCCGGCGGTTTGATCGGCATCGGATACGATCGCGTCGCCGTTGGAAGAGATCAGGCCATAGCGCGTATTGGGAAGAAGCAGCGCATCCGAGACTTGGCGGCGCGTCCACGCTTCTCCGTATTCGGGCGCGAAGGCCAGTTCCATGACGTGCATGATGCGGTCGAGATCGTCTTCCGGCCCGGTCATCGCATGGCTTCCCTCTCAGCCCGCCTGCGGCAGCCGTGCATCGGGCGGGCGTCCGTAGACGGCAACCGGATCGGCGACGAGATCATGGGCGGCCAGCAGGCCGAAGGCGCGCGCATCGGGCAGGATCGGCAAAAACGCGGGCGCATCGCCGCGCCGGCCCGCCAGCGCCTCGGCCTGGCTGCCGGCCACCAGAGGGGCGCGCGATTGCGTCGCCGCTGCATCGGGGGTGAGCGAGCAAAGATCGGTGACGGGCGCGCCGTCTGCGCCGAAGCTGCGCATGAACCATTCGCCGTGGCCGCCGGTCATGACCACGTCCACCGCCGTGCCCGGCCGTTCGCGGCGCGCCATGGCGGCGACGAGCGTGAGGCTGGCATAGCCTTCGACGTGCGCGCCCCACGCCAGCGCCAGCGCGCGCGCGGCTGCCAGCCCGACGCGTATGCCGGTAAAGCTGCCGGGGCCGGTATCGACGGCGATGTGGTCTGCGCGGCCATTGCCGGGCAAGGCTGCGATCATGGGCACCAGCCGTTCGGCGTGGCCGCGGCCGAGCGTGAGGCATTCGCCCGCGATCAGCGTGTCATTGTCGAACAGCGCCACCGAACAGCTTTCGGTAGCACTGTCGATCACCAGTCGGCGCAAGGCGTCGTCCTTCCGCGCCCGGTCAGGCGATACGGTTGAAAGTGGGGAAATCGGGGCGCGGCGAGCGCTCGAAGATCGTTGCCGGATCGCCGTAACCGAGCGTCGAGATGAAGTTCGACTTCACTTGCGGCGTGTCGGCGAAGAACGCGGCATCGACGGCGGCATTGTCAAAGCCCGACATCGGCCCCGTATCGAGACCGACCGCGCGCGCCGCCATGATGAAATAGGCGCCTTGCAGCGTCGAATTGCGCATTGCCGATATTTCACGAAGCGACGCGTTGCCGTCGAACCAGCTTTTCGCGTCGGCATGGGGAAACAGCCACGGCAACTGTTCGTGAAAATCGAGGTCCATCCCGATGATGACCGTGACCGGCGCCTGGCGAATCTTGTCGGGATTGGTGCCGCCAGCAAGGCCGGCGAGCTTTTCCTTCGCCTCGTCTGTCACGCACCACACCAGCCGCGCCGGCATCTGGTTGGCCGACGTGGGACCGAACTTCATCAGATCCCATATCTGATGAAGTTGTTCCTGGCTGACCGGCTTGTCCAGAAAGCCATTGTAGGTCCGCGCGGTGCGGAACAGCTGGTCGAGCGCCGCGTCTGGCAGAGGCTGGGTCATGCGGGCATTCACTCCGGTCAGGCGGCGCGGACTTCGGTTACTTCGGGAACGTAGTGCTTGAGCAGGCTTTCGATCCCGTTCTTCAGCGTCGCCGTGGAGGAAGGGCAGCCCGAACACGCGCCCTGCATCTTCAGATACACGACGCCGTCGCGGAAGCCGCGATAGATGATGTCGCCGCCATCGTTGGCCACCGCCGGACGCACGCGGGTTTCGATCAGGTCCTTGATCTGTTCGACGATCTCGGCATGGGCCGGGTCGTCGCCGAAGTCCTCGTCTTCCGGGGGGACGGCAATGCCATTGGCCGTGCCGCCCGCGAAAAGCGGCGCCTGGCTGACGAAATGATCGAGCAGCAGCGAAAGCACCTGCGGCTTCACGTCGGACCACTGCGATCCGGGTGCGATCGTTACCGAAACGAATTCGCGCCCGAACAGCACGCCCGAAACGTCGCCAAGATCGAACAGCGCCTGCGCCAGTGGCGATGCTTCCGCGTCTTCGGGCGAGGTGAACTCGCGCGTGCCGGCGGGCATGACCTGCTCTCCCGGAAGAAACTTCAGGGTGGCGGGATTGGGCGTGGTTTCAGTTTCAATGAACATGGAGTCGCATTTAGGCCGAAGGGGGGGGCGGTCAAGGGGAACGGCACTGTTACGACTATTCGCCTACGGACTCGCAGAACTGCAACATGGGCGGTATAGGCGCCCGCCATGACCTCGATCCTCGCGCGCCTGCGCCGCTTCGCCCCCGCTTCGCTCGTTCTGGCTGCCGGCATCGCCGGTGCATCCGTCCCCGCTGCTGCGGCCGATGCGGACAAGATCCTGCCGGTGCCGCTCTATCCCACGATCGAGGCGCCGCTGCGCGCCTGCGCGACGAAGGCGGCTTCGGGCCTAGGCTACACCGTGCTCAAGCCCGCGACCGGGGCCAAGCCGGGCAAGAGCGATTTCGTGCTGGTCAACTATATCGGCTATCTTGCCGCGACGGGCGCGGTGTTCGACCAGAACAAGGCGACGCCGCTCAATCTCGACAACGTGATCCCCGGTTTCACCGAAGGCCTCCAGATGATGCCGATCGGTTCGATCTACCGGCTCTGCATCCCCGCCGCGCTTGGTTACGGGGCTCAGGCATCGGAGGCCATTCCGGCCAATTCCGACCTCGTCTTCCAGATCGAGCTGATCGATTCCAAGACGATGGCCGAAGTCGAGAAGATGCGGCAGGAAATGCAGGCGCAGCAGGCCGCCCCCGCAGCCCCCGGCACCAAGCGCTGATAATCGGCACCCCGTGCGCCGTTGGCGTGCGGGGAAGCGGGCACCGAAGCGGAGGGCTATTCACTGGCCCTTCATTTTTTGGCCCCCTATAGAAGCGCGATGCGATCCACTTCCCGGCCCTCGCGGCGCTTCGGCCAGTTCCTTTCCCTCCTGCTCGCCGGCGCTCTCGCGCTGCCCCAGCCGGCACTGTCGCGGTCCTCGGGCGTCAAGCACGCCGCGGTGCCGCTGCCCGATCCGGCCGGCTGGCTCTATGAAGGCAGCGACGTTCCGCACGACAAGGCGTGGGGCTTCGGCACGCTGCCCAACGGCCTGCGCTATGCCGTGCGGCGCAATGGCGTGCCGCCGGGGCAGATCTCGGTGCGGATCCTGGTCGATGCCGGCTCGCTCTATGAAACCGACGCGCAGCGCGGTTTTGCGCACCTGATCGAACATCTGACGTTCCGCGATTCCAAGTATCTGAAGGCCGGGGAGGCGATCCCCACCTGGCAGAAGCTGGGCGCCACTTTCGGCAGCGACACCAATGCCGAGACGAGCGCGACGCAGACCGTCTACAAACTCGACGTTCCCGACGCGACCGAGCCCAAGATCGACGAGACGTTCAAGCTGCTGTCGGGCATGATCACCGCGCCCATCTTCACGCCGGTGGGCGTGAAGACCGAAGTGCCGATCGTGCTGGCCGAAATGCGCGAGCGCACCGGCCCGCAAACGCGCGTGATCGACGGCACGCGCGGATTGTTCTTCGCCGGGCAGCCGCTGGCCAACCGTTCGCCCATCGGCACGGTCGATACGCTGAATGCCGCGACGGCGGAGAGCGTCAAGGCGTTCCACGACAAGTGGTACCGGCCCGACAACACCGTGATCATCGTGGCCGGCGACGCCGATCCCGAAGTCATGGTGGCCAAGATCAAGGAATGGTTCGGCGGCTGGAAGAAGCCGGGCAAGAAACCTGCGCAGCCCGATTTCGGCAAGCCGGTCGCGCCCGCAGGCACCGATCCGAAGAACCCGGTGGGCGAAGCGCGGGTGATGGTCGAACCCGACCTGCCGCGCGTGTTCAACTATGCCATCCTGCGGCCGTGGGTGAAGGTGAACGACACCATCGCCTATAACCAGGGGCTGATGGTGGACCGGCTCGCGCTGGCGCTGATCAATCGCCGGCTGGAAGCGCGGGCGCGCGGCACGGCAAGCTTCCTCGCCGCTTCGGTCGAGCAGCAGGACGTGAGCCGTTCCGCCGACACCACGCTGGTGACGGTGACGCCGCTGGGCGACGACTGGAAATCCGCGGTGCGTGACGTGCGCGCGGTGATTGCCGATGCGCTGTCCAGCCCGCCCAGCCCGGAGGAGATCGCGCGCGAAGTCTCCGAGTTCGACGTCGCCTTCAAGGTGCCCGTAGAAACGCAGGAAACGCTCGCCGGCTCGAAGCTGGCCGACGAGATCGCCAACGCGGTCGATATCCGCGAAACGGTGGCGAACCCCGACACCGTCTATGGCATCTTCCAGAAGTCGGTGCCGCTGTTCACGCCGCAGGCGGTGTTCCAGCACACGAAGGACTTGTTCAAGGGCGCGGTGGTGCGCGGCGTGCTGATCACGCCCAAGACCGGCGACGGCACCGAGGCCGAAGTGCGGGAGGCGCTGGCGGCGCCGGTGGACGCGGCGGCGGGCAGCCGGCTCTCCGCCACGACGCTCAAGTTTGCGGACCTGCCGCCGATCGGCACGCCCGGCACGCTCGCGGCGACGGCGCCTGCGGGCCTGCTCGACATCGAGCGCGTGGAACTGTCGAACGGCGTCAAGGCGCTGCTGTGGCACAACGCGGCCGAGCCGGGCCGGATCATCGTCAAGGTCCGCTTCGGCGGCGGCTATGCCGCGATCGACCCCAAGGACGCCGTCTATGGCCCGCTGGGCGAGACGGCGCTGATGGATGCCGGTATCGGCAACCTGGGCCGCGACGAGCTGGACCGGCTGGCCACTGGGCGCAAGCTCAGCCTCGATTTCAACATCGACGATACCGACTTCGTGATGTCGGCCGATACGCGCCCCGCCGATCTGGCCGACCAGCTCTACCTGTTCGCGGCCAAGCTGGGGATGCCGCGCTGGGATGCGAACCCGGTGCTGCGCGCGCGGGCGGCGGCAAAGCTCGCCTATGAAAGCACCAATTCGTCGCCGCAGGCGGTGCTGGGCCGCGATGCGCCGTGGCTGCTCAAGAACGGCGATCCGCGCTATGCCACGCCCAATCCGGCGGAGCTGGGCAAGGTAACGCCCGATGGCTTCCGCCGGGTATGGGAACCGCTGCTGGCGCAGGGGCCGATCGAAGTCGACATGTTCGGCGACTTCACTCGCGCCGATGCGATCGCCGCGCTGGAGCGCACGTTCGGTGCGCTGCCCAAGCGGGCCGATGCGCCGGCCTCCACGCTGGCCCCCACGGTGCCGCCGCACAACGAGGAGCCGCTGGTGCTGACGCACCACGGCGATGCGGGAACGGCAGCGGCGATGGTCGCCTGGCCGACCGGCGGAGGGCGCGCGGGCGTGCGCGAATCGCGCCAGCTCGAACTGCTGTCGCAGATCTTCAACATCCGCCTGTTCGACGAGATGCGCGAGAAGATCGGCGCGAGCTATGCCCCGCAGGTTGCCTCGACCTGGCCGCTGGACCTGCCTTCGGGCGGGTATCTGGCTGCGACGGTGCAGTTGCGCCCGCAGGATCTGCCCGCGTTCTTCGCCGCGGCAGACAAGATCGCGGCCGATCTGTCCGCCAATCCGCCCACCGCGGACGAGATCGCGCGCGTGACCGAGCCGATGAAGCAGCTGATCACGCGGGCCAGCACGGGCAACGGCTTCTACATGTACCAGCTGGAAGGCGGGGCACTGGAACCGGGCAAATTCAGCGACATCCGCTCGATCCTGACCGACTACAGCACGACCACGCCGGAACGTATGCAGGCGCTCGCCAACCGTTACCTGCGGCGTGACAGGTCTTGGCGCCTGGAAGTGGTGCCTCGGCCCAAGTGAAACGATCCGATCGGACCGGCGCTTTCGAGGCCGGTCCGATGACTGTGATCGCAAGCCTTCCTTTGCATTTGTGTCTGTCGCAGCGTATGGCTGCCGGTCTTGAAAGGACGGTAAAGTGGCAAGCAACTGGAATGCGCATAGCTGGCGTGGGTTTGAGGCGCGGCATCTGCCGACCTATCCCAACGCGGAAAAGCTGACCGAGGTCGAGCAGACCCTGGCGAACTTTCCGCCGCTGGTCTTTGCGGGCGAAGCACGCGCGCTCAAGGCCGATCTGGCCCAGGTGGCGGCGGGCAAGGGTTTCCTGCTTCAGGGCGGGGACTGCGCCGAATCGTTTGCCGAATTCCATCCGAACAACATCCGCGACACGTTCCGCGTGCTGTTGCAGATGGCGGTGGTGCTGACGTTCGCCAGCAAGCAGCCGGTGGTGAAGGTGGGCCGCATGGCCGGCCAGTTCGCCAAGCCGCGTTCGTCGCCGGTCGAGAAGATCGGCGATGTCGAACTGCCGAGCTATCTGGGCGACAACATCAACGGCATCGACTTCACGCCTGAATCGCGGATTCCCGATCCGAACCGGATGCTGCGCGCCTATAGCCAGGCAGCGGCGACGCTGAACCTGCTGCGCGCTTTCGCGAACGGCGGCTATGCCAACCTGCGCCAGGTCCACCAGTGGACGCTGGAGCATATCGGCAAGAGCCCGTGGGCCGCGAAGTTCAGCGAGATGGCCGACAAGATCGGCGAATCGCTCGATTTCATGGAAGCCTGCGGTGTCGATCCCAGCACGGTCCCGCAGCTCAAGGGCACCAGCTTCTACACCAGCCACGAAGCGCTGCTGCTGCAGTACGAAGAGGCGATGACGCGGCAGGATTCGCTGACCGGTGAATGGTACGACACCAGCGCGCACATGCTCTGGATCGGCGACCGCACCCGGTTCGAGGGTTCGGCGCATGTCGAATACCTGCGCGGCGTGAACAACCCGATCGGGATGAAGTGCGGGCCGAGCCTGACGCCCGACGCGTTGCTGGCGATGCTCGATACACTCAACCCCGGCCGCGAGGCAGGGCGCATCACGCTGATCAGCCGTTTCGGGCATGACAAGGTGGAAGCCGGGCTGGCCCCGCTGGTCCGCGCGGTGAAGCGCGAGGGCCATCCGGTGGTGTGGTCTTGCGATCCGATGCACGGCAACGTCATCAAGGCCGACAACGGCTACAAGACGCGTCCGTTCGACCGCATCCTGTCCGAAGTGAAGGGCTTTTTCGCGGTTCACCGCGCCGAAGGCACGCACGCGGGCGGCATCCACATCGAGATGACCGGCCGCGACGTGACCGAATGCACCGGCGGTGCGGTGGCGATCACGCAGGAAGGCCTTGCCGACCGTTACCACACGCATTGCGACCCGCGTCTCAACGCGGCGCAGTCGATCGAGCTGGCGTTCCTGCTGGCCGAGATGCTCAACCTCGAACGCGCGGACAAGCGGGCCGAAGCGGCCTGATCGTTCGCCGGACAAGGTGAAGGAAACAGGGGCGGCCTCCGGAAACGGAAGCCGCCCTTTCCGTGTCAGGCGCCGGCGCGCACCGCGTAGTGCCAGGCGGCCTGGGCGAGCGGGTGGACGCGCTCCGAACTGGCCTTGGCATGGGCGGACGAAGCGGTGCCGTCGAGGTAGCGCTTCTTGATGCCCTGCACGATCCCGGCGAGGCGGAAGAAGTTGTAGGCGAGATACCAGTCGAGGTTGTCCAGCCCCGTGCGCCCGGTCCGCTCGCAATAGCGGGCCACCACTTCGTCCAGTTCGGGGATACCGAGGGCGGCGCGATCCAGATCCTGCACGCCCGAGCGCCCGCCGTTGTCGGTCATCCACGCGATGCAGAAATAGGTGAAGTCCGCCAGCGGATCGCCCAGCGTCGAAAGCTCCCAATCGAGCACGGCCAGCACGCGCGGTTCGGTGGGCGCGAAGATCAGGTTGTCGATGCGGTAGTCGCCGTGGACCACGCTGGTGCGGGTCTGTTCGGGCAGCGTGGCGGGCAGCCACGCGATCAGCCGCTCCATCTCGGGCATGACTTCGGTTTCGGAGAGGCGGTATTGCTTGGTCCAGCGATCCACCTGACGGCCGAAGTAGTTGCCGGGCTTGCCGAAATCGGAAAGACCCGCAGCCTCGACGTCGACATTGTGCAGGTCGGCCAGGGTATCGACCATCGCGAGATAGGTGGCGCGGCGGTCCTGCGGCGTGGCGCCGGGCATGGCGCCGTCCCACAAGGTGCGTCCCTCGACGCAGCCCATCACGTAGAACATCGATCCGATCACGCTGTCGTCGGTGCACAGCCCGTATTGCGGGGGCACCGTGAACCCGGCGCGGGACAGGCCGGACTGGACGCGAAATTCGCGGTCGACTGCATGGGCGGACGGCAGCAGCTTGCCATAGGGTTTGCGCCGCAGGACATAGGCGGTCGCTGGCGTTTCGATGCGGTAGGTGGGGTTGGACTGGCCGCCCTTGAACTTGCGGACGGTGAGGGGGCCGGCGAAGCCGGTAACGTTGGCTTCGAACCAGCGGGTGAGCGCGGCCTCGTCCAGCCGGTCGGCGCCTTCGGGTTCGGTCGTGCCGGTGAAGGCTGCCTGTGCATCGAGCTGGGTCATGGCGCTCCCGTTCGGTTTCGCGCCCGCGTCTGGCGGCGGGCTTGGGATGTTGGGAAGGGCGGCCCTGCCCGCCAAAGGGGGCAGGGCCAGCCGGATTACTGGTCGAACACGATGACGCTGCGGGCGGTGTGGCCCGCCTTCATCTTCTCGAAGCCTTCATTGATCTGGCTGAGCGGAATGCGCTCGGCGATGATCGTGTCGAGATCGAGAAGCCCGCGCATGTAGAAATCGACGAGGCGCGGCAGATCGACCGGGAAGCGGTTGCCGCCCATGATCGCGCCTTGCAACTTCTTGCCCGAAAGCAGGTCCATCGCGCCCAGCCCGACCTTTTCGTTGAGCGGAAGCATCCCGAGGATCGTGGCGGTGCCGCCGCGCCGCAGCGAGGCGACGGCGAGGTTGGCCGAAGCGGGACGGCCAACGGCTTCGATCGCATGATCGACGCCGCCCTTGGTCAGTTCGAGGATCTGCTTGGCCGCATCGGGATCGGCGGCATCGACCACGTCGGTGGCACCCAGCTTGAGCGCTAGCGCACGCTTTTCGGGGATCGGGTCGGCGGCGATGATCCGGCCGGCGCCCGCGATCTTGGCGGCGTTGATCGTGGCGAGCCCGACGCCGCCGCAGCCGACCACGGCCACGGTTTCGCCCGGCGTCACCTTGCACGCGTTGAACACGGTGCCCGCGCCGGTCGTCACGGCGCAACCGATCACCGCGGCCCGGTCGAGCGGCATGTCGGGATTGATCGCGACGCAGGCGTGTTCGTGGATCAGCATCATCTCGGCGAAGGCCGACAGGTTGAGCATCTGGTTGACCAGGCTGCCGTCGGACGTGCGGGTGAGACGCGGTGCGTCGCCGGGGCCGCGGCGCGTATCGCCGCCGAGGCACAGAGACATGCGGCCGGTGACGCAGAATTCGCAGTGGCCGCAATAGGCCGAAAGGCAGGTGACGACCGCATCGCCGACCTTGACCGTGCGCACTTCGCTGCCGACCGCCTCGACGATGCCGGCGGCTTCGTGGCCCGGCACGGCAGGCATGGCGTGCGGGTAGATGCCTTCGATGAAGTGCAGGTCCGAATGGCACAGGCCGCAGGCGGCGGTGCGCACCAGCACTTCATGCGGGCCGGGCTTGGAGATGGTCAGGTGGTCGATTACCAGCGGTTGGCCGGCTTTTTCGAGAATGGCGGCTTTCATCGGATTTCTCCCGTGTGGCCCCCCGTTCCGGGTGGGCGATTGGTTGGGCGCGCGCCGTCCCGGTCGCGGCGGACCGGGACGGCGCTGCCGGTCAGCGTGCCACGCCGAGGTCGCCCGAACTGAACCCGCGCTCGCCTTGTGCGGCGTCGGAGTGACGGGCGAACTCGATGCGGGCGATCGAGCGGTTGTGGACTTCGTCCGGCCCGTCGGCGAGGCGCAGCGTGCGCATCTGGGCGTAGGCCGAGGCAAGGCCGTAATCGTCGGATACGCCGCCGCCGCCATGCGCCTGGATCGCGTCGTCGATGATGCGCAGCGCCATGTTCGGGGCCTGCACCTTGATCATCGCGATTTCGAGCGCGGCCGACTTGTTGCCGACCTTGTCCATCATGTCCGCGGCCTTGAGGCAGAGCAGGCGGGTCATTTCGATGTCGATGCGGGCCTGCGCGATGCGCTGTTCCCACACCGAGTGGCTGGAGATCGACTTGCCGAAGGCCACGCGCGACTGAAGCCGCTTGGCCATCTTGGCAATCGCTTCCTCGGCCACGCCGATGGTGCGCATGCAGTGATGGATGCGGCCCGGCCCGAGGCGGCCCTGCGCGATCTCGAACCCGCGCCCTTCGCCCAGCAGGATGTCCGAAACGGGGACGCGCACGTCCACCAGTTCCATTTCCATGTGGCCGTGCGGCGCGTCGTCATAGCCGAACACGGGCAGGTGGCGGATGATCTTCACGCCCGGGGCATCGAGCGGGACCAGCACCATCGACTGCTGCTGGTGCTTCTTCGCCTCGAAATCGGTCTTGCCCATCACGATGGCGACGGTGCAGCGCGGATCGCCCGCGCCCGACGACCACCACTTGCGGCCATTGATCACGTATTCGTTGCCGTCGCGGCGGATCGAGGTCTCGATATTGGTCGCATCCGAAGAGGCGACCTGCGGCTCGGTCATCAGGAAGGCGGAGCGGATCTCTCCGTTCATCAGCGGCTTCAGCCACTTTTCCTTGTGCTCGCGCGTGCCGTAGCGGTGCAGCACTTCCATGTTGCCGGTATCGGGCGCGGAGCAGTTGAACACTTCCGATGCCCAGCCCATGCGGCCCATTTCCTCGGCGCAGAGGGCGTATTCGAGGTTGGTGAGGCCGGGGCCTTCGAACTCGAAGGTCTCGTCGACGTGGTGGTGCCCGCCGTTCTTGGGCGGCATGAACAGGTTCCAGATCCCCTGCGCCTTGGCGCGGGCCTTCTCCTCCTCGACCGTCTGGATCACCTTCCAGCGGTCGCCGGTGGCTTGTTCAGCCTTGTAGTCGCCGTTGCGGGGGCGGACATGGGCCTCGATGAAGTCGCGAACGCGGTCGCGCCAGTAGACCTGCCGTTCGGTCGGGTCGAAATCCATAAGTCTCTCCTGCTGCGGCGCCCGGATGGCCCCGATTCCTGCTCTCGTTTAATGCGTCGGTTAATTCGTGCGGGATGCCTTGAGCCAAATCAAGCACCGCAAATATTTCACTCCGATGCCGCGGCGCCTGCTGCCTGGGCCATCACTTCCAGCTGCTGGAACAGGCCGGGCGCTTCGGGGTCCCACGAATGGCGCGGGCCGATGGTGAGGCCGCCATCGACGATCAGCGAGGTGCCGTTGACGAAGCTGGCGGCATCGCTGGCGAGGTAAAGCACCGCTTCGGCAATGTCGTCGCCCTGTCCGCCGCGCGCGACGGGCTGGGCCTGGGTGGAAAGCTGCGCGATGATCGCCTTGGCCTGCTCGGCCATTTCGGGCGGCAAGCCTACGGCGCGGGTGAAGATGTTGGTGTTGATGAAGCCCGGCTGCACCGCGTTGACGCGGATCTGGTGCTTGGCGAGGTCGGCCGCGCTGGTCTTGGTCAGGTGCAGCACGCCGGCCTTGGCTACGGCATAGGCGTTGGGCGAATAGCCCGGCCCGATCGCCGCGACGCTGGAGGTGTTGACGAACGAGGCGCCGGGGCGGCCCTTCATGTGCGGCACGGCGTAGCGGATGCCGAAGGCGACCGAGCGCAGCAGCAGGTGCATGGTGCGGTCCCAGCCTTCGGGCTCGATCTCGTCGATGGGGGCCATGTCACCGCCCGCGCCGGCGTTGTTGAACACGGTGTCGATACCGCCGGTCTCGGCTGCGGCGCGGTCCATCAGCGCCTTGATGTCCTCGGTGCTGGTGACGTCGCAGCGCACGCAGGTGACCTGCCCGTTCGATGCGGCGGCGGTTTCGGCAAGGCCGCTTTCATCGATGTCGGCGGCATAGACCAGCGCACCTTCGGCGGCGAACTTGATCGCGGTGGCCCGTCCGATGCCCGAAGCGGCTCCCGTCACGACGACGGTCTTCCCGTTGAATCGCATCACCCTCTCCATCCGTTTCAACTGTTCTGATTGGCGCGCAGCTTAGGCGGGAAGGGGGCTTCGTCAATGGCTTCGCGGTTTACGCTACGGCAAGCGTGACATCGCGCAAATGGCGGAATTCTGCGCTTGCCAGCGTGGTCCGACTCGCCTTAATTTATCGATTAAGAGAGGAGCATAACCGATGTCGGATCTGGATACCTTCCGTCAGGAAATCCGCGCGTGGCTGGAGGAAAACTGCCCGCCGGAAATGCGCGAACCTGTGCGCGACGACGATGACGCCTGCTGGGGCGGTCGCAATTTCAAGTTCAAGAACGAGGCGCAAAAGCAGTGGCTCGAACGCTGCGCGGCCAAGGGCTACACCGTGCCCGATTGGCCCAAGGCCTATGGCGGCGCCGGGATGAGCGCAGCCGAAGCCAAGATCTGGCGCGAGGAAATGGTCCGCATCAATGCGCGTCCCCCGCTGTCGAGCTTCGGCATCTGGATGCTTGGCCCCGCGCTGCTGAAGTTCGGCACCGAGGAGCAGAAGGTCCATTACCTGAGCCAGATCGCGCGCGGCGAAATCCGCTGGTGCCAGGGCTATTCCGAGCCGGGTTCGGGTTCCGACCTCGTCAGCTTGCAGACCTTCGGTGAAGACAAGGGCGACCACTGGGTGGTCAACGGCCAGAAGATCTGGACTTCCTATGCCGACAAGGCCGACTGGATCTTCTGCCTGGTCCGCACCGACAAGGCGAACAAGTACCAGGGCATCAGCTTCCTGCTGTTCGACATGACCACGCCGGGCGTTTCGACCAAGCCGATCAAGCTGATCAGCGGCAATTCGCCGTTCTGCGAGACCTTCTTCGACAACGTCGTCGTGCCCAAGGACCAGATCGTGGGCCAGCTGAACCGCGGCTGGGACGTGGCCAAGTACCTGCTGGGTCACGAGCGCGAGATGATCTCGGCCACTGGCGGCGGCGACCGCGCAGGCTCGCTCGGCGCCTCGCTGGCGCGCCACGGTGCGCTGGAAGATCCGGTGCTGCGCGGCCAGGTGGCGCTGTTCGACGTCGATGCGCTGGCCTTCACCTGCATGAGCGAGAAGTTCATGGACGAGGTCAAGATCGGCCGTGGCCATCCCGCCCAGCCCAACATGATGAAGTATGCCGGCACCGAGCTGAACAAGCAGCGGCTGGAACTGCTGATGTCGGCCGGCGGCAGCACCGCGCTCGAATGGGACAGCGAGGAGACCGAAGGCGGCGCGCTGCCGCGTTCGTGGCTGCGCACCAAGGCCAACTCGATCGAGGGCGGTACCAGCGAGGTCATGCTGAACGTGATCTCGAAGCGCATTCTCGAACTGCCGGGCGCCTGAACGCGGCGAACCGCTGAACCCTTGACGGGGCGGGGCGCAGGCCCCGCCCGCACGTTCCCCCGGGAAGGGGGAGCCTGGAGAGACACGATGCCTCTGTATCACAACGACGACCAGCAGATGCTGGCCGATACCGTCACCGGTTTCCTCGCCGAGGAAGGCGGGATCAAGAAGCAGTTGCGCCACCTGCGCGACACCAATTGCCAGGACGGTTTTGCCCACGCGCTGTGGAAGCAGTTTTCCGAAATGGGCCTGACCGGGATGCTCGCCGCCGAAACGGACGGCGGGCTGGGCATGGGCCATGTCGAGGCGGGGATCGTGCTGAAGGAAATCGGCCGCAACCTGACGCCGTCGCCGTTCCTGACCAGCTCGGTCATGGGCGTGACCGCTCTGGCCGATGCTTCGGCCGACCTCAAGGGCCGCTGGCTGCCCCGCGTGATCGCGGGTGAAGGCGTGCTGGCCGTCGCCATCGACGAAGGCGCCAAGCATCGTCCTGAGCGGATCGCCTGCCGCGCCGAGAAGGCGGGCAACGGCTTCCGCCTTTCGGGCCGCAAGGACTTCGTGGTGCAGGGCGCTTCGGCCGATGCGATCATCGTCGCCGCGCGCACTTCGGGCAGCGATGGCGATGCCGATGGCTTGACCCTGTTCGCGGTGCCGAAGGATGCCGCCGGCGTGGGCCACAATTCGGTGCGGCTGGTGGACAGCGCGATGGCGAGCCACATCACGTTCGACAATGTCGAGCTGGATGGCGGCAGTGTGATCGGCGAAGTCGATGGCGGCCGCGCGCTGCTGAACAAGGTGCTGAACGCCGGTCGCCTTGGCGCGGCGGCGGAGCAGGCGGGCGTGGCTTCGGGCGCGTTCGACATCACCACCAATTACCTGCGCACGCGCAAGCAGTTCGGCCAGCTGATCGGCGAATTCCAGGCGCTCCAGCACCGCGCCGCGCATCTCTATTCCGAGATCGAGATCGCCGATGCGACCGTGATCAAGGCGCAGCAGTTGCTCGATGCAGGATCGGAAAAGGCCGAGCTGATGGTCGCGGTGGCCAAGGCCAAGGCGGGCAAGGCGTCCAGCCTCGCGGTGCGCGAAGGCGTGCAGATGCACGGCGGCGTGGGCATGACCGACGAATTCGACATCGGCCTCTACATGAAGCGCGATCGCGCGCTGGCCGAGTTCCTGGGCGACCAGTTCTACCACGCGCAGAAGGTGGCCGAACTGAGCGGCTACTGAGCACGGCGAACATGAAGGAATGAATGCGAAGGGCGGTTCGGCGAATAGGCGGAGCCGCCCTTCCTGCTTCGGGCACCGGGTGCCGAAGCAAGCAAGGGAGAGAGCGCACATGGATTTCAGCAAGCTGTTCAGCCTTGAAGGCCGGGTCGCGCTGGTGACGGGCGGATCGCGCGGGATCGGCGAGATGATCGCGGAAGGCTTCATCGCCGCAGGCTGCGAGCGGGTCTACGTCACCGCGCGCAAGGCCTCGGTGGTCGAGGAAACCGCCGCGCGGCTGGGTGAGCGCTGCATTGCCTTGCCGGGCGATATTTCCACGATGGCCGGGATCGAGGCGCTCGCCGCCGACCTTGCCGCGCGTGAGAGCCGGCTCGACATTCTCGTCAACAATGCCGGCGCGGCGTGGGGTGCGGAGTTCGACCAGTTCCCCGAGAGCGGCTGGGACAAGGTGATGGACCTCAACGTCAAGACGCCGTTCTTCCTGACCCAGAAGCTGCACGGGCTGCTCCAGGCGGCCGCGGCAGATCGGCCGGCCAAGGTGATCAATATCGCCTCGATCGACGGCCTGCGTCCCAATGCGTGGGAAACCTACTCCTACCAGGCGTCGAAGTCCGCGCTGATCCACCTGACCCGGCGCATGGCGGCCCGGCTGATCAAGGACAATATCGTCGCCAGCTGCATCTGCCCCGGCGCTTTCCCGTCGGAAATGAACAAGGCCGCCGCGCTCAATCCCGAAGCTTCGGCCAAGGGCATTCCGTCGAAGCGCGTCGGCACGATCGAGGACATGGCAGGCGGCGCGATCTACCTCGCCAGCCGCGCAGGCGACTACGTGGTGGGCACGCCGCTTCCGATCGATGGCGGCATCGTCAACGGCTGGGTGCCGGAAGACGCCGTCGATCCCTCGGGGCACTGACATGACCCGGACCCTGCGCACGCTGGTGGACGGCATCCACTTCGCCGAAGGACCACGCTGGCATGAAGGCCGGCTGTGGTTCAGCGACTTCTACAAGCATTCGATCTGCTCGGTCGGCCTCGGTGGCGACTTGCGAGTGGAACTGGCGGTGGATGACCAGCCCTCTGGACTGGGGTGGATGCCCGACGGTTCGCTGCTCTTCGTCTCGATGAAGAAGCAGCAGGTCTGGCGGCGCTGGCCCGATGGGCGCGTGGCGCTGCACGCCGATCTTGGCGGCATTTCCGTCCATATGTGCAACGACATGGTTGTCGCGGCGGACGGGCGCGCCTGGGTGGGCAACTTCGGTTTCGATCTTGACCGCACCGCGCGCGAGAAGGGGATCGAGGCGATCTTTGCCGATACCCCGCTGGCCAGGCTGGCGAGCGTGGGACCGGACGGTGCGGTGTCGGTCGCCGCGGAAGGCTTGGCTTTTCCCAACGGCATGGTGATCACGCCCGATGGCGGCACGCTGATCGTGGCGGAAACCTTCGGAATGCGGCTGACCGCGTTCGATATCGCGGCCGATGGCACCCTGTCGAACCGCCGGCTGTGGGCGGACACCGCGCCGCGCCTGCCCGACGGGATTGCGCTCGATGCCGAAGGGGCCATCTGGATCGCCAATCCGGGTGCGGCCGAATGCGCGCGAATCGCCGAGGGCGGGGCGGTGCTGGAAACGGTGCCGGTGGGCGATACCAACTGCTACGCCTGCATGCTGGGCGGTCCGGAAGGGCGCCACCTGTTCATGCTTTGCGGTCCGCACAGCGATGCGGAAAAGGCGGCAGCGGCACCGCTGGGCGCTATTCTGGTGACGGAAGTGGACGTGGGCCGGGCGGGCCGGCCCTGAATCTTGACGCTCTAGCCCGTCAGGCCGTGCCCCTTACGACTGCGTGAGTTCGCGCACGAAGTCGATCAGGCCGGTCTGGCGGGTGCGGCGCATCCGCTCGGCTTCCAGGATCTGGCGCACTTTGGCGAAGCAGGTTTCGACATCGTCGTTGACCACGACGTAGTCGTAGCCGTCCCAGTGGCTGATTTCCGCCTGCGCGCGGGCCATGCGCGCCGCGATCACTTCGGCGCTGTCGGTGCCGCGCCCCACGAGGCGGCGGCCCAGTTCTTCAAGGCTGGGGGGCAGGATGAACACGCGCACCACGTCGGCCTGCGCCTTCTGGTAGAGCTGCTGCGTGCCCTGCCAGTCGATGTCGAACAGGAAGTCGCGCCCGGCCTTCAGGCCCGCGCGGATTTCCGCCTTGGGCGTGCCGTAGCTTTTCCCGAACACGTGCGCCCATTCGTAGAACTCGTTTTCCTCGACCATGCGGTCGAAGTCGTCCTGCGACACGAAGTGGTAGTCCTTCCCGTCGACTTCGCCCGCGCGCATCGGACGGGTGGTGGCCGAGATCGACAATGCGATTTCGGAGTCTTCCGCCAGCAGCCGGCGCGCGATGGTGGTCTTGCCCGCGCCCGAGGGCGAGGACAGGATGAACATAAGTCCGCGGCGGTGGAGCGTGTCCGCGCCGGTCTGGGAAACTGTGTCGGCCATGAGCGCTAGTGGCGCATCGCTGGCCCTTCGGTCAAGCCGGGGGCGGCGCGGACGGGCGCGGCGGCTTCAGGCCTTCTTGCCCTTTTCCGCCTGCTCGGCGACCTGTTCCTCGCCCTTGGCCTTTTGCGATGCCGCGTGGCGGCGATCGTAGAGCGTCTTTGCCAGAAGGCCGCCGCCGACCACGATTGCGCCCGGAACCGAGCGCGTGGCGACGCGGGCGAGCGCCGTGCCGACCAGCGTCTGGCCCAGGCTGCGGCCCTTGATGATCTTCTTCGCCTTTTTCGCGCCGAATTGCTGGCCAAGGATGCCGGTTTCCACGCCCCGGCGCAGCAGCGCGCCGCCGGCGCGCAGTGCGATGTCTGCCAAGATCACGGTGGTCATCGGGTTTGGACTGGGCGGCGGAACCGCGTCGGCGGCCTGCTTCGCGGTATCGGCGGTGTTGCGTCCGGCCTCGCCCAGCGTGCGTTTCGTGCGCTTCAACAGACCCATCGGATGCCCTTGCCTTGCGGGGGCCGGATCAGGCCCGCCTTACTTCTTGCGGCCGAAATCCACCGTCACGACGTTGGAACCGTCCTCGGCCGGCTCAACGGCCGGCTTGTCGCCCTGTTCCCCGTCGTCTGCCGCCGAATCGTTGCCGGCATCCTCGAAGTCCTCGTCGTCGAGGTCGCCCGCAGCCTGGAACTGGAGGCCGAAATCGACCGCCGGATCGACGAAGGCGGTGATCGCGCTGAACGGAACCAGCAGGCTGGAGGGGATCTGGTTGAAGCTCAGCCCCACGCTGAAGTGGTCTTCCGCGACCTTCAGATCCCAGAACTTGTTCTGGAGAACGATGGTCATTTCGTCCGGAAAGCGCTCTTTCAGGCGGGTCGGGATCGACACCCCGGGGGCGCCGGTCTTGAACGTGATATAGAAGTGATGGTTGCCGGGCAGGTGGCCGCCCGAAGATTCGACCTGCCCCAGCACGCGGCCGACGACGGCGCGCAGCGCCTCCTGCACGATTTCATCATAGGGGATCAGGCTATCGGGGCTTTCGGTCATGGCGCATACCATTCGCCCCGCCGGGCCGCGCGGTCAAGGGGGCGTTGCCGCGCCGCGGGGCAAAGGGTGCGGATCAAGGGGCGATTGATTCTGCGTTCCACCGGCCTATAGGCGCTTCCATGCGCACCGGATCGATCAAGCGGAAGACCGAGGAAACCGACATCGACGTGTCGGTCAATCTCGATGGCACCGGCACCTATCAGGTGGAGACGGGGATTGGCTTCCTCGACCACATGATCGAGCAGTTCAGCCGCCATTCGCTGATCGACGTGACCTGCCGGGTGAAGGGCGACCTCCATGTCGACCAGCACCACACGACCGAGGACAGCGCCATCGCGCTGGGCCAGGCCATTTCGCAGGCGCTGGGCGACAAGAAGGGCATCGCCCGCTACGGCCACACCTATTCGCCGATGGACGAGGCGCTGAGCCGCGTGGCGCTCGACATCTCGGGCAGGCCGGTGCTGGTGTGGAAGGCCGCGTTCACGCAGCCGCGCCTTGGCGAGATGGACACCGAGATGTTCGAGCACTGGTTCCAGTCGATCAGCCAGGCCGCCGGCATCACGCTGCACATCGAAAGCCTCTACGGCTCGAACAACCACCACATCATCGAAGGCATCTACAAGGGTTTCGCCCGCGCGATGCGACAGGCGGTGGCGATCGACCCGCGCAAGGCCGACGCGGTGCCGTCGACCAAGGGCATCCTCGGTGGCTGAGATCGTCGCGCTGATCGACTATGGCGCGGGCAACCTGCGTTCGGTCCACAATGCGCTGATGGCGGCGGGCGCCGCAGAGGTTTCCGTCACCGCAGACCCGGAAGTCGTCCGCGCGGCGGACCGGATCGTGCTGCCCGGCGTGGGCGCGTTCAAGTCTTGCGCCGAGGCGCTGCGCGGTGTGCCGGGCCTGGTCGATGCAATGGAAGAGCGCGTGCTGGTGGGCGCGGCGCCGTTCCTGGGCATCTGCGTGGGGATGCAGCTGCTGGCTGACCGGGGCATCGAATTCGGCGTGACCGAGGGGCTGGGCTGGATCGGCGGCGAAGTGCGCCCGATCGAGCGGACCGACCCGGCGATCAAGGTGCCGCACATGGGCTGGAACGACGTGGAGCCCAGTCACCATGAAAGCCTGGTCGAAGGCGGCGAGGCCTATTTCCTCCATTCCTATCACTTCGTCACCGCGCAGGGGACGGATGTGGCAGCGATGACCGACCATGGCGGCGGGCTGGTCGCGGCGGTGGGGCGCGACAATATCCTTGGCGTGCAGTTCCATCCGGAAAAGAGCCAGGACTACGGACTCGCGCTGCTGGCGCGGTTCCTCGACTGGAAGCCCTGATCCGCCGCATGCGCGGGAACGTATAGCGGCGCCATGCCTTCCTCCGTCAACAAGGAGGGCCGGTTTCGTGACGCAGTTTCCCTATGACCGCCTCGTGCTGACGCCGCACGTGATCGACCTGTCGCGCTCCCCACTGGCGGGCCACTTCGCTGCCGAGACTTATGTGCTGGGCGCGTTCAACCCCGGCATGACCGTGCTGCCCGGCGGCAACATCCTGCTGATGGTGCGCGTGGCCGAGGCGCTGCGCGAGCCGATCGTCGATGGCAAGGTCCACGCGATCCGCTGGGAGGACGGCGGCTACGTGCTCGACGGATGGCCGCTCGAACTGGTCGACACGGCGGATCCGCGCAAGTTCATGCTGGGTTCCGGGGCAGTGGGCGGCGGCGGCTGGAAGGTCATGGCGCTCACCTCGCTGTCGTGGCTGCTGCCGGTCGAGATGACCTCGGATGGGCTGGAAATCGTGGCGATCCACTATGACAAGGCTATCGCGCCGCAGGGTTCATACCAATGCTACGGCATTGAGGATGCGCGGATTTCGCGCATGGAGGACCGGTACTGGATGACGACCTGCTCGGTCAGCCCGGAGCGCCATTCCACCACGCTCTACACATCAGACAACGGGCTCGATTGGACGTTCGAGGGGATCGTGCTCGATCACCAGAACAAGGACATGCTGATCTTCGAAGGGTTGGTGGAGGGCAAGTTCTGGGCGCAGACACGGCCGCTGGGCGATCTCTACTTCGCCTATCCGCCAGGCAGCGAATGGCGTCCGGGGCCATCGATCAATCTCGCCACCTCGCCCGACGGGCTGCACTGGAAGCCGCACATCGCGCCGCACATCCGTCCGCCTGCCGGAACCGTGGCGACCGCGCGCATGGGGGGCGGCGCGCCGCCGATCCTGACCGAGATCGATGGCAGGCGTGGCTGGCTGACGCTGTGGCACGGGGTGGAGCCGAAGGAAATCGTCGGTATCTACCGCACCTACTGGACGCTACTCGATGAAGCAGACCCGACGCGGGTGATTGCGACCTCAGACGGGCCGCTGCTGGAGCCGAACGCGGAGCTGACGCGGCCGCTGGAAGACCTGCTCTATTTGCGCGACGTGGTGTTCACCACCGGGGTGATCGACGCGGGCGACCGCTTCATCGTCGCCTCGGGCGAGGCCGACCTTGCCTGCCGCATTACCCATGTGCCGAAGGAATCCTTCCGTTCGGCGTAATCCGCTGCTAGGCGCGCGGCCATGATCGTCTTTCCCGCTATCGACCTCAAGGGTGGACAGGTTGTCCGCCTTGCCGAAGGAGACATGGATCGTGCCACCGTTTACGGTGACGATCCCGCGCACCAGGCCGCGCTGTTCGCAGCCGCCGGCTCGCAATACCTGCACGTGGTCGATCTCGACGGCTCGTTCGCGGGCCGGGCGGAAAACCGCGAGGCGGTGGAAGGCATTCTCAAGTCCTTCACCGGCCACGTCCAGCTCGGCGGCGGCATCCGCACGCGTGAGGCGGTCGAGGGCTGGTTCGATCTGGGCGTTGCGCGGGTGGTGATGGGCACCGCCGCGCTGAAGGACCCGCAGTTCGTCAAGGACATGGCCAAGGAATTCCCTGGCGGGATCGTCGTGGCGGTAGACGCGCGCGACGGCATGGTCGCAACCGAGGGCTGGGCCGACGTGTCCGACGTCGAAGTCGTCGATCTCGCCCGCCGTTTCGAGGACGCCGGCGTCGCCAGCCTGCTGTTCACCGACATCGGCCGTGATGGCCTGCTCAAGGGCGTGAACATCGACGCAACCGTCGATCTGGCCCGCCGGGTCGATATCCCGGTGATCGCCAGTGGCGGGGTGAAGGGCATCGACGATATCCGGATGCTCAAGATCCACGAAACCGACGGCATCGAAGGCGTCATCACCGGCCGCGCCCTGTTTGAAGGCCGGCTCGATCTGGCAGCGGCCATCGCCATGGCCGAGGCGGCCTGACATGACCGTCCGCGTCCGCGTGATCCCCTGCCTCGACGTTCGCGAGGGTCGCGTGGTCAAGGGCGTGAACTTCGTCGACCTGCGCGACGCGGGCGATCCGGTCGAGCAGGCGCGCGCCTATGACAAGGCCGGTGCGGACGAGCTGTGCTTTCTCGATATTTCCGCCACCCACGAAGGGCGCGGCACGCTGCTCGACGTCGTGGCACGCACCGCCGAAGTCTGCTTCATGCCGCTGACCGTGGGCGGCGGCGTGCGCGCTGTTGAAGATGCGCGCGCGCTGCTGCTGGCGGGGGCGGACAAGGTGGCGGTCAATTCCGCCGCCGTCGCCCGGCCCGAACTGGTGCGTGACATTGCCGAGAAGTTCGGCGCGCAATGCGTGGTCGGCTCGGTCGATGCGCGGCGCGTGGCTCCGGGCAAGTGGGAGATCTTCACCCACGGCGGCCGCAAGCCCACCGGCATCGACGCGGTGGCCCATGCCGTCAATCTCGCCACGCTGGGTGCGGGCGAACTGCTCGTCACCTCGATGGACGGCGACGGCACCCAGCAGGGCTATGACCTGGAACTGACCCGCACGATTGCCGATGCGGTGCCGGTGCCGGTGATCGCCAGCGGCGGCGTCGGCACGCTCGATCATCTCGTGGCGGGGGTGACCGAGGGCCATGCCAGCGCGGTGCTGGCTGCCTCGATCTTCCACTTCGGCACTTACTCCATTGCCGAGGCGCACGCCGCCCTGCGCGCTGCGGGCCTGCCCGCTCGCTCTTGACCCAAAGCGCCGTCGCCGCCATGCCCCGCGCATGACCGACGACACGCTGTTCCGCCTCGAAGCGACCATCGCCGAACGCCGCGCGGGCGACCCCGGCGCCAGCTATGTCGCCAAGCTCCATGCCAAGGGCATCGGCAAGGTGGCGCAGAAGGTGGGAGAGGAAGCCACCGAAGTGGTCATCGCCGCGCTTTCCGGCAACGCGCATGACCTGACCGGCGAGGCCGCCGATCTTCTCTTCCATCTCCTCGTGCTGCTGGGCGAAAAGGACGTGGCGCTGGCCGACGTGCTGGCCGAACTGCGCCGGCGCGAGGGCACGTCGGGCATTGCCGAAAAGCAGAGCAGGAGTTCCTGACCATGGCGGTCGATGCCACCCAGCCTTACGACGACCAGAACATCTTCGCGAAGATCCTGCGCGGCGAGATTCCCTGCCGCAAGGTGCATGAGGACGAGTGGAGCCTGGCCTTCCACGACATCAACCCCCAGGCGCCGACGCACATTCTGGTGATCCCCAAGGGCGCCTACGTCAGCTGGGACGATTTCTCGGCCAGCGCGAGCGACGCCGAGATCGCGGGCTTCGTGCGCGCGGTGGGCAAGGTGGCGCGCGATGCCGGTCTTGTCGCGCCCGGCTACCGCCTGCTCGCCAATGCGGGGACGGACAGCCATCAGGAAGTGCCGCATCTTCACGTCCATGTCTTCGCGGGGCGCCCGCTGGGGCCGATGCTCGTCCGCTAAGCGGCAAAAGGGCGCAAATCCGGGGGGAAATCGCCAGAGCGACCTTGCCCAACGATTCGTCGCAGGGTTAAGGTCGCGCCCATCCATGCTTGCGCCCGATCCGCCCTCCGGCCGCTTCGACGGTTCCACCCACCTGTTCCCGGTCCGCGTCTATTTCGAGGACACGGACCTTTCGGGGGTGGTCTATCACGCCAACTACCTGCGTTGGTTCGAGCGCGCGCGGTCCGACATGCTCCGCCTGCTGGGTATCAAGCAGCGCGCCGCGCATGAAGCGGGCGAGGGCGCCTATGCCGTGACCGAAATGGCCTTGCGCTATCTGCGACCCGCCCGGCTCGACGATGCCGTGGTCGTGCGCAGCCGCGTCGCCGAAATTTCCCCCGCCACCTGCCGCATCGTTCAGGAGGCATACAGGGGCGAGGCTCTGCTGTGCGACGCGAAGGTGCGCGTCGCTTTCGTCGCTCCCAATGGCCGTCCGCGTCGCCAGCCGCGCGACTGGGTGGCCGCGTTCCACACCGTTCTTGCCCCTTCCTGCGAACAAGAAGGCCCTGTTTCCGCATGATGATCGAAACGCTCGCCGTTGGCGCTGCCGCCGCTCCGACCCGGCTCAATCCCGTGGCGCTGTTCCTTCACGCCGATATCGTCGTGCAGATCGTGATGGGCGGGCTGGTGCTCGCCAGCGTCTGGGTCTGGACCATCATCGTCGGCTTCTCGCTGCGCATGGCGAGCGTGAGCCGCAAGTGCGATCGTTATGAAGACGAATTCTGGGATGCGCGCGACATCGACGCCTTCCAGAAGGAGAACAAGGGCAAGGACATTCCCTCGGCGCGCGTGGTCAATGCGGCGCTGGCCGAATGGCGCCGTTCGACCGCTGGGCAGGCGATCGACCGCGAAGGCACGCGCCAGCGGCTGAACAGCGCGCTGGAAGGCGCGGTGGTGACCGAAAGCGACCGTCTGGCAAACCGGCTGAACTTCCTCGCCACCGTTGGTTCGGTTGCGCCTTTCGTCGGCCTGTTCGGCACCGTCTGGGGCATCATGGACAGCTTCTTCAACATCGGTGCGCAGCAGAACTCCTCGCTCGCGGTGGTTGCGCCCGGCATTTCCGAGGCGCTGTTCGCCACGGCCATCGGCCTGTTCGCCGCGATCCCCTCGGTCATCGCCTACAACCGCTTCTCGCACCGGGTGAACCGCTTCGAGGGCCGGCTCTTCCGCTTTGCCGACCGCTTCCACGCCACGCTCAGCCGCGAGCTGGAGCAGTAAGGCCGTGTCGATGAATCTCTCGCAGGGCGGGGGCGGTCGCGGCCGCGGGCGGCGTGGTCGTGGCGGCGGTGCGGCGATGTCCGAAATCAACGTGACGCCGCTGGTCGACGTCATGCTGGTGCTGCTGATCATTTTCATGGTCACCGCGCCGATGTTGAGCGCGGGCGTGCCGATCGACCTGCCCGACAGCAAGGCGGAGGCGCTGAAGGAGGAGCAGGACGAAATCACCGTCAGCATGGACGGGGAGGGACGCCTGTTCCTCGACGATCAGGAACTCGCCCCCGGCGAACTGGGCGACCGGCTGGCCGGTGTCCAGAAGGGGGCCAAGCCTCCGCTGGTGACGCTGCGCGCGGATCGCAGCCTCGATTACGGCCGGGTCATGGCGGTGATGGGCGAGCTGAACGCGGCCGGCTTCAAGTCGATCTCGCTGGTCACCAACGGTTCAGTTCCGGCGCCATAGCCCTATGTCGATGCGTGATCCCACCCGGCCCGGCATGACGCGCGAGGAAGGCCTTGCGCTTGGCATCGCGATCGCCGCGCATGGCGCGCTGATCGCGGCGCTGACGCTGTCTCCGCCGGGCAAGGACATCCAGCCGCCGCCCCAGCGGATGACGGTGACGTTCTCGGAGGAGGTGGCTGACAAGTCCACCTCTCCCGATCCGATGGCGCAGGCCGCGCCCGATGTCGCGCCGCAGCTTGGCGAACCCGCGCCCGAAGCCGCGCCCGAGCCGCAGCCTGCACCGCCCCAACCGGCACCGGCTCCGCCGCCGCCCCAGCCGCAGCCTGCGCCGCAGCCCCGGCCGCAGCCACCGCAGCCCGCGCCAAGGCCCGCGCCGGCGCCCAAGCCTGCGCCCCGGCCGCAGCCGGCTCCGCCGAAGCCTGCCCTGAAGCCCCAACCTGTTCCCGTCCGTCCCGCTCCGGCCCAGCCCGCGCCCGCCAAGCCCGCTCCGGCGAAACCGGCGCCTGCGAAGGCCGCGCCCGCGAAGGCTGCGGCGCCGGGCAATGATGCGCCGCGCCGGCGCCCAGACGCGCCCAGCGGCGGCAGCCGGATTGGCAGCGATTTCCTGAAGGGCATTCCCGGATCGACCGCGCCCGGCACGTCGAAGACGCCGCCTGCGCAGGCCGCCGGCCCGGCGGTCGTCTCGTCGCTCGTCAGCGCGATCTCGCGCCAGATCAAGCCGCATTGGGCGGCGCCGCAGGGCGTCGATGCGGACAAGCTGGTGACGGTGCTGGCGTGGAGCCTCAATGCCGATGGCACGCTCGCAGGGCGTCCCACGGTGGTGTCACAATCGGGCGTTACCGACGCCAACCGCGCGCAGGCGCAGCGCCATGCCGAGCAGGCGATCCGCGCGGTGCAGCTGGCCGCGCCGTTCGATCTGCCCGCCCCGTATTACTCCAGCTGGAAGCGCGTTTCGCAGTTCCGCTTTGACAGGAAGTTGTCGCAATGATGATCCGCAAGATCGCCCTGTTCCTCGGTGTTGCCGCGCTGCCGGTTGCCGCGTTCGCGCAGGCCCAGTCGCTGCCGGCCTCGACCGCGTCGCAGGCGGCCCCGGCGCCCGACGAGGGTGGGTTGACTGGCTCGGTCACCGATGAAAGCGAGTGGCAGGACCTTGGCATCGCCATCCCCGCTTTCCCCACCGATAGCCCGGTTCCCACCGCGGCCGAAGGCGGCAACACCGCGGCGCTGGGCCAGAACCTGGCGCGCGTTGTGTTCAACGATCTTCGGAACAACGGCCTGTTCAAGCCGGTCGGCCCCGATGCGCTGCCCGGCATCGGCTATCCGCAGGTGACCGCGCCTTCGTTCGATGTCTGGCGCGGGCGCTCGGCGGAAATGCTGGTGCAGGGCTTCGTCAAGGCCGCGCCCGACGGCAAGCTGACCGTGGGCTGCTACCTCTATGACGTGGCGCTGGGCAGCGAGCTCGCGCGGCAGGGTTATGTCGTCCAGCCGTCCGACTGGCGGCGCGCGGCGCATAAGTGCGCGGACATGGTCTATTCGCGCCTGTCGGGCGAAAACCCGTTCTTCGACAGCAAGATCGCCTACATCGCGGAAACCGGCCCGAAGGATCATCGCCGCAAGCAACTGGCGATCATGGATTCGGACGGTGCGAACCACCGCTTCATCACCAACGGGCAGGCGACCGCGCTGACGCCGCGTTACTCGCCCGACTATTCGAAGATCGTCTACCTCAGCTACCTCAACGGCTATCCGCGCATCTACATCTACGACATCGGCAGCGGGCAGCAGCGACTGGTGACGGAAGGCCGCGGGCCGACGTTCGCGCCGCGCTGGTCGCCGGACGGCAAGTGGATCCTCTATTCGATGGCGATCGGCGGCAACACCGACATCTACCGCGTTTCGGCGCAGGGGGGGGCTTCGACCAAGCTTACCGATTCGCCGGGCATCGATGTGGGCGGCTCCTATTCGCCGGACGGATCGAAGATCGTGTTCGAAAGCGACCGGTCGGGCAGCCAGCAGGTCTACGTCATGAACGCGGACGGTTCGAACCAGCGCCGCATCACCTTCTTCGGCGGCCGCGCGGCCACGCCAGAATGGAGCCCGCGCGGCGACCAGATCGCGTTCACGCACATCGGTGGCAATTTCCGAATTGCCGTGATGAACCCGAACGGCGGCGATCTGCGTTTCCTGACAGACAGTTGGCAGGATGAAGCGCCGACCTGGTCTCCCAATGGCCGGATCGTGCAGTTCTTCCGCACCGAAAAGGGCAGCGGCAAGACCGGCATCTGGCAGGTGGACCTGACGGGGCGGAACGAGCGCAAGCTCAACACTCCGGTGGATGGCTCTGACCCCGCGTGGGGTCCGGTCCTGCCCTGAACTGCCCGGAAATCCGCGTTTCCGTTTGCCAAGTCGCCTTGTGCGATGCACCATATTCCTAGTCTCGCCTGAGGAGTTACCCCCATGCCTGCGCTGACCCCGACCAAGATTTCCGCGCTCCTTCTTGCCGCTGCCAGCCTGTCGCTTGGCGCCTGCGCCAGCAAGGCGCCCAAGGAACTGCCGCCGCAGCCGACCGCGACGTCGACCACGACGATGCCGACCCAGCCGGCCGGTCCGGTGCCGGGCAGCCAGGCGGACTTCCTCGCCTCGGTTCTGGCGGACACGATCCACTTCGATACCGACCGCTACAACGTGGACACCGAGGACCAGGGGATCCTGCAAAGCCAGGCCCAGTGGCTGGCGCGCTATCCGGCGAAGATGGTCACGCTTGAAGGCCACTGCGATGAACGCGGCACGCGCGACTACAACATTGCGCTGGGTGAGCGCCGTGCCAACGCGGCCAAGAACTACCTTGTCAGCCTGGGCGTCGATGCCTCGCGCATCACGGTCGTCAGCTATGGCAAGGAACGCCCGATCGCGCTGGGTTCGGACGAGGCGAGCTGGGCCAAGAACCGCCGGGCGGTGACGATTACCGTCCAATAAGGCACCGTCCATTAAGGGCTAATCGGCCCGAAAGGGCTTTTCTCGGAAGGCGCCTTGGCGCAAGGCTCGGGATCGAGTCTTGCGCGGGGCGCCTTCCCGCGTTTTGAAGGAGTGCGGGCGACAGGCCATGGCGCGGTATCAACGATCCAACGACTGGGGTTTCCCGCGCTGGCGCGGCTATGGCAGCGGCCGCGATGCCGCGCCCGTGCGCCTGTGCGACCGTGCCGGGTGCGAGGAAAAGGGCGATTGCCCCGCGCCCAAATCGCCCAACAATCCCGATCGCTGGTACTTCTGCCCAAAGCACGCGGCCGAATACAATGCCGGCTGGAACTACTTCGAAGGGCTGGACAAGGAAGAAACCGAGCGGCGCGAGCAGGCCGAGCGCGGCGAGGCTGCCGGTTATCGCCAGTCAGCCTGGGCGGAGTGGGGCGGTTCCGGCGATGGCACGCGCAGCCGTGACGAGCTGCGCGCGCTGGAAGTGCTGGGGCTGGACCCCGACGCCGATTTCGAAGCCGTGAAGAAGGCCTGGCGCACCAAGGCCAAGCTGGTCCATCCCGATGTGCGGCCCGGCGACGCCGAAGCTGCTGAGCAGTTCCAGAAGCTGCAGGTGTCCTACGAAGTGCTGCGCGCCGCCGAGGACCGGAGAGAGTGGAAGGGCTGACCGCGGGGCCGCCTGTTCACGAATTCAACGACCAGTCCAATGTTCTGCCGCAAGCGAGCGGCGGCAGGACGGCATAGTACGGGGTCGCCTTGCAGGTGTGGCCGGACGAATCCTCTCACATCATGGAGCAGCGCCCAACGTCAGGGTCTTGAGCGCGAGGTCGTATCGTTCGAACGGAACGAGGTTCTTGAAGCGCTCCTTGAACTGGTCCGATTTTACCCGGAAGCGTTCGCTGGCTTTCAGTTCCACAACACGGATCGAATTGTCGGCTTTATCGACGCGGCCGCAGATCAATCCTGTGGCCCAGATGCGAAATTCGTCGGAACCAAATCCGGGCACGCGGCGATCGATCGCGACGGATGTGAAGTTCGCGCAGCTGTCCGCCCCCTTGGGGAAAAGCAATGCGTCGGGGGGCATCGGCCATGTGCCGAACGACAGCAGGATCTGCCCCGGCTGCCCCTCCTCGTTTGCCTTCCTCAGTCTCGCCACCGCTTCTTCGACCACCATCCGCGCGACATCCGCATCGGCACGAGCCTTCGGATCGGTCGAGCGCACCCTGATTTCCTTGAGGGTGATGATGAATTCATGCGTGGGGCTGAAGCGCTCGACGCAGGCCTGAGCGGCCTGCGATGCCGTGGCAAGGGCCTGGTCCGGAATGCATCCATCAGGCGCGGTGAAGGAGGCCGCCGGCGCGGGAAGCGGCTCGGCTCGCGCCGGCACAGTGGCAAGCGCGACGAGCGGAAGTGCGATCCATATCGGTCGTCTCATGCGGACGGACTCGCGATGCGCGGAACCGGCATTCTGGCAGCGCTTCGGCCCGCCTACAATGGCAATCCGCCAGCGGGCCGTGCTGGCTCAGGCCGCCAGTTCCGCATCCAGCAACGCGGGAATGCGGGCGTTGTCGAAGCCCGCCGAGATCCATTTCGCCTCGACCGTGCGCAGGATACGGGCGACCTCGGGACCGGCGCCGACGCCGCGTGCAACGATTTCGCCGCCCTTGAGCGGAAAGCGCGGCACGTCCCAGCCGATCAGCGGCGCGGCCGATGCCCCCCCAATCAGCAGCCGGTCGAGTGCTTCGTCGCGCCCGATGCGATAGGCGAGCGCGCGCGGGTCGCCTTCATCGGGCACGCGCGCGGCCACGGCCAGGAGGTGCTTGCGCTGGGCGGCCGACAGGCGCAGCCGGGCGCCCACCTGGTCCACCACGGGGCGATCGGCCGGCAGCATCGCGGCCAGGCGGCGCAGCGCATTGGGCGCAATGCCTTCGCGCGCTTCGGCGGCGACCAGCGCGAGCAGCGGCGCGGCGCTGGCTTCGGGCAGGATCTGCGCCAGCACGCCCAGATCGGCCATGCGCTGCACCGTGGCGGCCGGATCGGGCAGGCCAAGCAGGTTGAGCAGCTCCATGGCGATGCGTTCGCGCGAGAGGCCCTTCATCCCCGGCGCCAGCGCGGAGACGGCGGCTTCTGCCTCGGCATCCGCAGGCAGCGATCCGAAGCGCGCCTGGAAACGGAAATAGCGCAGGATGCGCAGGTAATCCTCGCGGATGCGTTGTTCCGCTGCGCCGATGAAGCGCACGCGGCGCGCGGCAAGGTCGGCCAGACCGCCGAAATAGTCGAACACTTCAAGCGTGCGCGGATCGGCATAGAGCGCGTTGATGGTGAAATCGCGCCGCGCGGCGTCCTCGCGCCAGTCGCCCGAGAACGCCACGGTGGCATGGCGGCCATCGGTGGAAACGTCGCGGCGCAGCGTGGTGATTTCCACCGGGCCGCCCGCCAGCACAGCGGTGACGGTGCCATGCGCGATGCCGGTGGGCACCGCCTTGATTCCGGCGGCCGCAAGGCGCGCGGTCGTCTCCTCGGGGACAAGGCTGGTGGCCATGTCGATGTCCTTCACCGCCAGCCCCAGCAGCGTGTCGCGCACTGCGCCGCCCACCCAGCGGCACAGGCCCTGCGCGTCCGGATCGAGCGCGGCGACGAGCGCGGCAAGGTCCGCGCGGGCGGTCCACGGGGCGGAGGGAAGGGTATCAGCCATGCCAGTTCATGCGTCCGGTAAGGTTGGCGATGATCCCGCCGGTCACGCCCCAGATGCGGTGCTCGTTCCAAAGGATCTCGACGTAACCGACTTCGCGCTCCTGCCATTCGACGGTGCGGCGCTGCTGGTTGACGGGATCGAGCACGAAGCCCAGCGGCGGCTCGAACCAGCTGGCGACTTCGGCGGGATTGGGTTCGAGCGGCAGGTCGGGCGGCACCATCGCGAGCACGGGCGTGATGTCATACCCGGTGCCGGTGCGGTAGCGGTCGGTCGCGCCGATCACCTGCACGTCCTCTGGCCGGATACCCAGTTCCTCGTTCGCTTCGCGCAAGGCCGCCTCGATCGGGGTTTCGCCCGGATCGATCTTGCCTCCGGGGAACGCCGCCTGGCCCGGATGTGCCCGCATGTGCGAGGGACGGTGGATCAGCAGCACGCCTGGACCGTCGGGATGGTTTGGCCGGTCGGTCACCGCGATCAGCACCGCGGCGGCGCGCAGGCCGGTTTCGGGGATCGGGCGAAAGTCCTCGTAGGCCGGTGTGAACGGCTGGGCATGACCGGCCTCGAACAGTGCGGTCAGGCGCGTCAGCAGCGGCGAGGTCATGCGGCGGGCACCAGTGCGAAGCGCGCCCCAAGGCTTTCCACGGCCAGCGCGTCCACGTCCGAGACGGCCAGCGCGTGTTCGATCAGCTGGCCATAGGTGCTGCGGTTGAGTCGCGCCTCGGTGCCGTGCCGCACGGCGAGGTAGAAGGCGGGAACATCGGCGGTGCCGGCCACGCGCAGCGGATGGTCGGGTCCGGCCAGCACCACGTCGTCGCTGTTGAGGCGGAATGCCAGCACCGGTCGGCCGGCGTCGTCGTGGCGTACTTCCATATCGGTGGCGAGGAAGGCCGCGTCATCGACCGCGATCGATAGCCGCTGGAACGGGGTGACCAGCCAGTGCCGGCCTTCGCCGCCGCGCGTCAGCAGCGAGGAAAAGGCGCGGACCATGGCCGGCCGGCGGATTTCGCCACCCTGATGGAACCAGCGGCCATCGGCGGCGATGCGCATCTCGCTGTCGCCTTCCTCCTGCGGGGTCCACTGGTCGAGCGGCGGGATGCGGCGCGCCTCTGCCGCCTCGGCCAGTTGGGCGAGGCTGAGCGCGGCCAGCTCGGGCGGGGGCGTGTAAGGCATGGCTCAGCCGATGCCAGATCGCGTCACCTGCGCCAAGGCCCCAGAGTCCCTTCCGCCGGGAGGACGGCCTGGTTGGCGGTGCGGCACAGCAGACGAGCCTGCTCGAACGGACCGGGCAGGCGCCAGCCCCCGGTGTGGGCATTGGAGAAGCCGAAGAACCGCTCGTAATATTCGGGATCGCCGATCAGCACCTGCGGCAGCGGCGCGCGCGGGTCGATCGCGGTGAGGGCGGCGGTCATCAGTGCCTTGCCATAGCCCTTGCCTTGCAGGTCGGGCAGCACGGCGACCGGGCCGACCATGATCATCGGGTGATCGCGGCCCTGCGGATCGGTGAGCGCCACCGGCCAGCACTGGATCGTGCCTGCCAGCATGTCGTTCTCGTCAAGCGCTGCGAACGACAGGCCGGGCAGCCATTCCATCCCCTCGCGCACCTTGTACGCGGTGCGCTGGCGGCGTTCCGGCTCGAACGCGGCATCGAGCACCTGTTCGATGAGCGCGGGATCGACGTCGGCAAGGGGAATGATCGTGGCCACGGCGGCGCTTTCGGGAAACTGCAGGGAAGCGCGCCGATAGCCCCCCCGGTCCCCCGGTGCAAGCGCAGGGGGATAAGGGGGGAACCCGTCAGCGCCGCGGGCGTTGGCTTTGCATCCAAGAGGGGACCCGACATCGCGACCGTCTTGCCCAATGCCGCGCCTGCGCCAGCCGGACCGGGTCACGAAGGCCTCGCCCAGCGCTATGCCCGCGTGCGCGCCCTGACCGCCGCGCTCGCCGCGCCCCTGTCCGATGCGGACGCCACCCTGCAATCGATGGACGATGCCTCGCCCGCGAAATGGCATCTGGCGCATACCACGTGGTTCTTCGAGACTTTCGTGCTGCGCGATCATCTGCCGGGCTACCGCGCGTTCGATCCGGCCTACGCGTTCCTGTTCAATTCCTATTACGAGGCGGAAGGTGCGCGGCTGGCGCGGCCTGCGCGCGGGATGCTGTCACGCCCGGCGCTGGCGGTGGTGCTCGATTACCGGGCGCACGTCGATGCGGCGGTGGCGCGGGTGCTGGAGCGGGGCGACGCCGCGGCGATCATCGAACTGGGTCTGGCGCACGAGGAACAGCATCAGGAACTGCTGCTGACCGACATACGCCATGCGCTGTGGCGCAATCCGCTGGGCCCGGCGATGTGGCCGGCCGAACCGCGCCTCCGCGCAGCGGTGGTGCCGGGCGAGGGCTGGCTCGACCATCCGGGCGGCATTGTCCGCGTGGGGCATGAAGGGCCGGGCTTTGCGTTCGATTGCGAGGGACCCGCGCACGACGTGCTGCTGCGGCCCTTTGCGCTGTCGCGAGGGCTGGTGCGCAATGCGGACTGGCTGCGCTTCATGGCGGACGGCGGTTACGCGGCGCCCGGCCTGTGGCTTTCCGATGGCTGGGATTGGGTGCGGCGCGAAAGCGTGTCTGCGCCGCTCTACTGGCGCGAGGGCGCGCAGGGGTGGGAGCGGTTCACGCTGTCCGGCTGGCAATCGCTCGATCTGCTGGCGCCGGTCAGCCATATCTCGTTCTACGAGGCGGAGGCTTTTGCCGCATGGGCCGGGGCGCGGCTGCCGACCGAGTTCGAGTGGGAAGCGCTTGCGGCCGACGGTGATCCCGCGGGCGGGATGCAGCTGGACGGGGCCGGCCCGGTCGATCCCATGGCCGAAGGCGCGCCGTCGCTGTTCGGCAATTGCTGGCAATGGATGCGCTCTGCCTATCTGCCATACCCCGGCTTCCGTCCGGCGGCGGGCGCGGTGGGCGAATACAACGGCAAGTTCATGAGCGGCCAGGGCGTGCTGCGCGGCGGCAGCTGCGCCACGCCCAGAGGGCACCTGCGCGCCACCTACCGCAATTTCTTCCAACCCGAAAAGCGCTGGCAGTTTACCGGCCTGCGCCTTGCCAAGGATATCTGAGCGATGGGCTTCGACCCCGGATTGCGCCTGATGGAGCCGGACGCCGACGGCATCGACCCCGCCTTTCGCCGCGACGTGGTGCAGGGGCTGTCGCAACCGCACAAGGCGATCCCGGCGCGCTGGTTCTACGATGCGCGGGGATCGCAGCTGTTCGAGGCGATCACCGTGCAGCCCGAATACTATCCCACCCGCGCCGAGACGGAGATTCTGGCCGGTCAGGGCGCGGACTTCGCCGAACTGGTCGGGCCGGGGCGCGTGGTGGTCGAATTCGGATCGGGCAGCAGCGCCAAGACCCCGCACCTGCTTTCCGCCATCGCGCCTTCGGCCTATGTCCCCATCGACATTTCGGGCGACTTCCTGCGCCAGTCCGCGCAGGCGCTTTCCCGGCAGTTCCCCGCGCTGGAAGTGATCCCGGTGGAGGCTGACTTCACCCACCCGGTGACCTTGCCCGATGCGGTGCGCGGACGGCCGATGCTGGGGTTCTTCCCCGGATCGACCATCGGCAACCTGGTGCCTGCCAGTGCGGTCGACCTGCTGCGTTCGATGCGCGACACGCTGGGCACGGGCGCGCAATTGCTCATCGGGATGGACCGGATCAAGGACGACCACACGCTGCTCGCCGCCTATGACGATGCGGCGGGGGTGACGGCGGCGTTCAACATGAACCTGCTGGAGCGGATCAACCGCGAACTGGATGGCGACATTCCGTTGTCCGCGTTCCGGCACAAGGTGGCATGGATCGATGCGCTGGCGCGGATCGAGATGCACCTCGAAGCGCAGCGCGACCTGGCCTTCCACGTCGCCGGGCGTACGTTCACGATGCGCGCGGGCGAGACCATCCACACCGAGAACAGCCACAAGTACGACGCGCGCAGCGCAGCGCTGCTCCTGCTGGCGGGCGGGTGGACTCCGCTGGACGAATGGACCGACGCCGCCGGGCGCTTCTCGCTGGTGCTCGCGCAGGCCGCAGCCGTCCGCATGGCGCCCTAGGGGCGATGGTCTCCGCGCCTGAGGCCTGTCAGCTTTCCGCGAAGCTGAACGGCTCTGCGGCGCGGCGGTAGTCGTCGGGGAGGATTTCGCGGCCGAGCGGCGGCTCGGCGCGGGCGGTGCATTCGGCGCGGTTGCACAGGCGGCAGGTGACGCCGATGGGCGTGGGGCGTGGTTCCTGTCCGCGCGCATAGACGAGCCTGGGCGCGTGTTCGGCGGCGCAGGCGAGCGCGATGGCGCGCATCGTGCGGGGGCGGTCGTGGCCTCCGCCGCCCGCCACAACGCTGCGCGCAATCGAGAAGAAGCGCTGGCCGTCGGACAGTTCGAGCCACTGGGTGAGGATTTCGTCGGGCGCGCGGAACGCGGCGTGGAGATTCCACAACGGGCAGCCTCCGCCATGCGCGGCGAAGGGAAAGCCCGCGCCGTCTAGCCGCTTCGACACGTTGCCCGCCGCATCCACGCGGATGAAGAAGAACGGCACGCGTTCCTGCCCCGGTCGGTTGAGCGTGGTCAGCCGGTGCGCGACCTGTTCGAAGCTGGTGCCGAACTGGCCGGCCAGCGCTTCGATGTCATAGGCGCGCGCGTCCACCGCGCGGGCGAAACGGTCATAGGGCATGACCAGTGCGGCGGCGGCATAGGCGGCGAGCGCGCGCCGCACGAGCGTGGCGGCGGTGGCGCTGGCGAAACTTTCGCCCCGGATGATCGCGGCGATTTCCGGCCGCAGCGCGGTATAGGCGATGTGCATGGCCATCTGCCACGCGCGGCTCGACGGGGGCAGGGTATCGTCGAGCAGCAGCTGCTCGTTGTGGCGGTCGTAGCGGCGGATCGACCCCATCATCACTTCGGGCGGCAGCGCACGCACGCGCAGGCCCTGCTTGCGCAGCCATTCGCGGGGACCGCCCGCTTGCTCGATTTCGCCCGCGAGCTGTTCAGCCTTCGAATCGAGCGTGGGGAAATAGTTGCGCCGCTGCGCCACGAAGCGCCGGGCCTCTCCCACCGGGTCGACGCCCTGCGCCTCGCTGCTGCCGCCATCGGCGCGCAGCCCGGCGAGTGCCTGCTGTTCGCGGACATAGGCGCCGTGAAGGCGCAGCATGGCCTCGGTCACGCCGGGGAAGCTGGTGGCGACGTCCGCGATTTCGAGCGGCGGCAGGTCGATCTCGGCGAAGATCGGATCGCGCAGCACGTCGGCCAGGCGGCGGGCGTAATCGTCGCGCTCGTCTGCGGCGAGGTCGGCCATGTCGAGCTTGTAGGCGCGGGCGAGGCGCAGCAGCAGGTCGGCGGTGAGCGGGCGCTGATTGCGTTCAAGCAGCGCGATGTAGCTGGCCGAGATGCCCAGTTCCTCCGCCATGGCGGATTGGGTGAGGCCCAGCTCGCGCCGCAGCCGCTTGATGCGCGGGCCGAGATAGAGCGGTTTGGGAGAGGACGCGCCGGGTTTCATGGAAGGGGCCTGTGTTGACTGCACAACTATACAAGCAAATCCTGTAAAGTTTGACAACAGGACTTCGCGAGGCCTGTCCGAATCCCCCCGCGGCGCATTATCCCGATGCCAGACACAAGATGCTTCACCGCACGACGGGGTAACGACCATGACCTACCAGAGCACCATCGCCGAGGCCGCCAAGGCCATCGCTCCCTTCCAGAAGACCTGGGACGGCATCGAGCCGGAATCGGTCGCTCGCATGCGCCTGCAGAACCGTTTCCACACCGGGCTGGACATCGCGAAGTACACCGCGAAGATCATGCGCGCCGACATGGCCGCCTATGACATCGATCCGGCGAACTACACGCAGTCGCTGGGCTGCTGGCACGGCTTCATCGGGCAGCAGAAGCTGATCTCGATCAAGAAGCACTTCGGCACCACCAAGGGCCGCTACCTCTACCTGTCGGGCTGGATGGTCGCCGCGCTGCGCAGCGAATTCGGTCCGCTGCCCGACCAGTCGATGCACGAGAAGACCAGCGTTCCGGCGCTGATCGAGGAACTCTACACCTTCCTGAAGCAGGCCGATGCCCGCGAACTGGGCATGATGTTCCGCGATCTCGACAAGGCGCGCGAGGCTGGCAACGACGTTGAGGCGGCGCGCATCCAGCACGCAATCGACAACTACGAAACCCACGTCGTTCCGATCGTTGCCGACATCGACGCCGGCTTCGGCAACGCCGAGGCGACCTACCTCCTCGCCAAGAAGTTCATCGAGGCGGGCGCCTGCTGCATCCAGATCGAGAACCAGGTTTCGGACGAAAAGCAGTGCGGTCACCAGGACGGCAAGGTCACCGTCCCGCACGAGGACTTCCTCGCGAAGATCCGCGCGGTCCGTTACGCCTTCATGGAACTCGGGGTCGATGACGGCGTGATCGTTGCCCGCACCGACTCGCTGGGCGCCGGCCTCACCAAGCAGATCGCTTTCACCCGTGAGCCGGGCGACATCGCCGACCAGTACAACAGCTTCCTCGATTGCGACGAAGTCGATCCCGCGACCATCGGCCACGGCGACGTTCTGATCACCCGCGACGGCAAGCTGATGAAGCCGAAGCGCCTGCCGTCCAACCTGTTCCAGTTCCGCCCCGGAACCGGCGAGGACCGCTGCGTGCTCGATTGCATCACCTCGCTCCAGAACGGTGCTGACCTGCTGTGGATCGAAACCGAGAAGCCGCACATCGGCCAGATCGGCGGCATGGTGAACCGCATTCGCGAAGTCATCCCCAATGCCAAGCTGGTCTACAACAACTCGCCCAGCTTCAACTGGACGCTGAACTTCCGCCAGCAGGTTTTCGATCTCTGGACCGAAGCCGGCAAGGATCTCTCGGCCTATGACCGGGCGAAGCTGATGAGCGTGGACTATGACGGCACCGAGCTGGCGGCCGAGGCCGACGAGCGCATCCGCACCTTCCAGCGCGATGCCGCGGCGCAGGCTGGCATCTTCCACCACCTGATCACGCTGCCGACCTACCACACGGCCGCGCTTTCCACCGACAACCTCGCCAAGGAATACTTCGGCGAGCAGGGAATGCTCGGCTACGTCAAGGGCGTGCAGCGCCAGGAAATCCGCCAGGGCATCGCCTGCGTGAAGCACCAGAACATGTCTGGCAGCGACATCGGCGACGACCACAAGGAATACTTCGCTGGTGAAGCCGCGCTCAAGGCCGGCGGCGCTGCCAACACGATGAACCAGTTCGCGGCATAATCCGCACCACTTTCCTTCTCCACCTGCCCCGACCCAAGCTGCAACCTCGGCACGGGCGGGTGGAGAAGGGGCCACAACGCAAGACAAGTTTCGCGGCAATCTCGCCCCGAAGACCCAAGGAGGACGACCAATGTCTGAACCGCAACGCGCCCGCGCGGTCCTCTCGACCGAGGACTTCAAGCTGATCCGCGAAGCCGTACTGTATTATCTGAAGGCCATCGAGGATCAGCCGGAATCGGTGAAGTTCTCGAACCTTTACCACCGGCTCGGCAGCGCGATGGGCCGCTGAGGCCCGCGCCGCCAACGAAACTTTCCTGGGGAGGAAAGGGAACCCGCCGTGCCGTGCACGGCGGGTTCTTCGTTTTGGGCGATCCGCGGCGGCGGGGATCCGCCGAAAGGCCAGCTTCATGCGCCTTGAGAAAATCTGAAGCGACAATCTCAATCAAATTGGTAGATATGGAGTCGCCGGGCGGATGTGCCTCTCCCAAGTATCCGTCCGGCCGCGGCTTTTGATGGATGCCAGCTTGCTCCGCGTCACCAACGGCTAAAGCGCACGGACCCGGGCGGCAGCGCCAGATTCGTGTTCCGGCAAGTGCAGGAGAATGCGAATGTCGCAAGTTACAGATCCTTCGGCCCGGTCCGTTTCGTCGAAGCCTTTCCGGCTGGCGCGTGCGCCGCGCGCGCCCTTGGTGCGCATCCCGCACCCCTCGTGGCGCCTGTCGCGCCCCGCACCGGACGAGGTGGCTCCGCTTTCCGCAGACGAGTTCTGGCAGCGGCTGGGACTCTGACGTTTTTCACCAAAAGGGGTTTTGACGCCCGCCCACGGACAGATCACGATAGCGCCATGAAGACCGCCTTGATCATTCGCCATGTGCCCCACGAGGGGGTGGCGGGATACCGGGAACCGATCGAAGCCGCCGGATACGATGTCGATCGCATCGACGTGTCCGACCCGGCCTTTGCCACGCTCGACCTGCGCGAGCCGGACCTGCTCATCATGATGGGCGGACCGATGGGCGTTTACGAGCACGAGGCGCATCCCTGGATCCGCTGCCAGCAGCGCCGGCTGGCGCAGCGACTCGAAGCCGACCGGCCCACGCTGGGCGTATGCTTCGGCGCGCAGATGATTGCGGCGGCGCTGGGCGCGGAGGTCTATCCCGGGCCGGCCAAGGAAGTGGGCTTTCATCCCGTGACCGTGCACGCCGAGGATGGACCGCTGCGCCATGTGGCGGGTGTGCCGGTGCTGCACTGGCACGGCGACACATTCACGCTGCCGGGCAATGTCGAACTGCTCGCGTCGAGCGACCTTTACGCGCACCAGGCGTTCCGGCGTGGGCGCAACCTGCTCGCGCTGCAGTTCCATGCCGAGATGGGGGAGGACCCGCGCTTCGACGCGTGGATCGCGCAATCGCCCGAGGATCTGGAAGCGGCGGGGCTGTGCCCGGTGCGGCTGAAGGCGGCGCACGATACGCACGGCCCGCGTGCGGTGCAGGCCGGGCGCGCGATGATCCGCGAGTGGCTCAGCGGGCTTCCGGGCGGGCTTAACTGACCAGCTTGTCGCGCCAGCGGGCAAGGCGCGACACGGCTTCTTCCAGCATCGGCACCGGCTTGCAGTGGCACAGCCGGACGATGGTGATGGGGCCACTTTCGCCCTCCCGCCCATTACCCTCCCACAGCGCGGACAGCGGGATCGAGGCGACGCCGGCTTCGCGCACTGCGCGTTCGCTGAACGTGCGGTCGTCCAGCGCGATGCCGCTGGCGGCAAGGTCGATGCAGGCGAACCACGTGGCGGCGTTGGGCGCCACGGCGAAACCGGCGCGGGTGAGTCCCTCGACAAGCGCTGCGCGCGATACGGCCCATTGGGCGACGATCGCGGGCGCGAGGGCCGGATCGGCCAGCCCTTCGGCCACTGCCCATTGCAGCATGGGCGGGGTGGTAAAGGTCAGGAACTGGTGCGCCTTGGCCAGCACGGACGCCATCGCGGGCGCGGCGACCATCCAGCCGACCTTCCACCCGGTCGCGCCGAAAATCTTGCCCGCCGATCCGATCTTGATGGCGCGGTGCTCCATCCCCGGCTCGGCCAGCAGCGAGCGGTGCGCCATGCCATCGAAGCGCACGCCTTCCCAAACCTCGTCGCAGATCGCGATGAGGTCGTGTTCCACGCACAGCCCGGCCAGCATCGCGAGGTCGTCGGGCGAGGCGACGGTGCCGGTGGGATTGAGCGGATCGTTGAGGATCATTGCGCGCGTGCGCGGCGTGATGCGCGCGGCGATGGCCTGACGGTCATAGGCCCAGGCCGGCGGCGCCAGCGGCACAAACACCGGCACGCCGCCCGCGCGGCGGACCATCGGTGCATAGGCATCATAGGCCGGGGCGAACAGCAGCACTTCTTCGCCTGCGCCCACCACGGCGAGGATCGCGGCGGCAATCGCCTCGGTCGCGCCCGAGGTGACGATGACGTTGTCGCGCGCGAGCGGCAGGCCCTGCGTGCGCGCATGGAACGCGGCGACCGCATCGCGCAGTTCTGGCAGGCCGGCCATCGGCGGATATTGCTGCGACTTCTCGTGCATCGCGCGCACCGCCGCCTCGGTCAGCGCGGGCGGCGGGGGATCGTCGGGGAAACCCTGCCCCAGATTGATCGCGCCCAGTTCGCGCGCGAGGCCGGACATCCATTCGAACACGGTGAGCGGCATGCCGGCATAGACCGGGTGGAGCCTTGTCGCAGGGTCGATCATCGCCGCTTTCCTAGGCACGGCGAAACCGGCGCGACAAGAGGGCAGGTGCGGTTTTGCATCAAGGGCGCGCCTGCCCTCTTGTCCGTCCGGCCTTGCACCGGCTCGCGCCAGATCGCATAGCACGCCATCATCCGATTTCCGGAGAAACCGGTTCATGCGTTCGTCTTCCAGCAAATTCCGCATCTTGGCGCTGCTTCTGGCTGCCGCTTCCCCGCTGCCCGCGCTGGCCGCGCCCGATGCGCCCGAACGCGCTTTCACCGGCGCGGACCTGTTCAAGCTGGAAGGTGCGGCCGATCCGCAGGTCAGCCCGGACGGAACGCGCGTGGCATATGTGCGGCTGTCGACCGACGTGATGGCGGACAAGGCGGTGCCCTCGATCTGGCTGGTCGATCTGGCGAGCGGGCGGCAGCAGCCGCTGGTCGCCGGGGCGGGCGCGCATCGCTCGCCGCGCTGGTCGCCCGATGGCAAGCGGATCGCCTATGTGTCGAGCAACGGCGGCGCGCCCGAACTCCATGTGCGCTGGCTCGATGGCGGGGCGGATAGCCGGCTGGCCAATCTTCCCGAAGCGCCGGGCGGCATCGCCTGGGCGCCGGACGGGCGCAGCATCGCGTTCCTGATGCGCGTGCCGGGCGAGGGGATGAAGCTGGGGCAGGCCCCCGAAAAGCCGGAAGGCGCCAAGTGGGCGGACGGGCTGGAGATCATCGACCGCGTGACCTACCGCGCGGACGACGCAGGATATCTCAAGCCTGGCTTCGATCACCTGTTCCTGATCCCGGCCGAAGGCGGCGCGCCGCGCCAGCTGACCTTCGGCGCCTTCGACGATGGCGGTCCGCTGTCGTGGACGCCCGATGGCCGCTCGATCCTGTTCTCGGCCAATCGCGGCAAGGACTGGGAGCGCGAGGCGAACAACAGCGAGGTGTGGTCGGTCGATGTCGGCTCGGGCTCGCTGAAGGCGCTGACCACGCGCTATGGTCCCGATGCCGCGCCGGCGGTGTCGCCCGATGGGCGGCTGGTCGCCTATCTGGGGTTCGACGATCACAACCGCAGCTACGAGAACGCGCAGCTCTATGTGATGAACCGCGACGGCAGCGGTGCGCGCTCGCTGACCTCGAAGCTGGACCGCAGCATCGACGGGCTCGCCTGGAGCGGCAATTCCATCGTCGTGTCCTATGACGATCACGGCGAGAAGAAGGTCGCGCGCGTGGGTCTGGACGGTTCGATCCGGCCGGTGGCGGGCGGGCTGTCCAATGGCACCGATTTCGACCGGCCCTACACCGGCGGCGATTTCACCGTCTCGCGCAATGGCGTGGTCGCCTATACCGCGAGCGGCACCGACCGCCCCGCCGACCTGTGGGTGGCGGGCAAGGGCGCGCCGCGCAAGCTGACAAGCCTCAACGCCGGCTGGCTGGCGGACAAGGCGATGGCTCCCGTGCGCAAGCTGCCGGTCACCGCGCCCGATGGCCGGCCGATCGACGCCTGGCTGGCCCTGCCGCCGGGGCGCCAGCCGGGGCAGCGCGTGCCGCTGATCCTGGAAATCCACGGCGGTCCCAACGCGGCCTATGGTCCGGCCTTCGCCACCGACGTGCAGCTCTATGCCGCGCATGGCTATGCGGTGCTCTACACCAACCCGCGCGGCAGCACGTCTTACGGCGCGGAGTTCGCCAACCTGATCGACCGCGCCTATCCCGGCACCGACTACGACGATCTGATGGCCGCGGTGGATGCGGCGATTGCCGAGGGGACGGCGGACCCGAACAACCTGTTCGTGACCGGGGGATCGGGCGGCGGCGTGCTTACCGCGTGGATCGTGGGCAAGACCGACCGGTTCAAGGCGGCGGCCAGCCAGAAGCCGGTGATCAACTGGCTGTCCGAGGCGCTGACGATGGACGGCACCACCTTCACCTCGTGCTACTGGTTCGACAAGAAGCCGTGGGAAGACCCGATGAGCTACTGGAACCGCTCGCCGCTCAGCCTGGTCGGCAACGTCAAGACGCCGACGCTGGTGGTGGTGGGCAGCGAGGATTATCGCACGCCCGTCAGCGAGAGCGAGCAGTATTACGCCGCGCTCCAGATCCGCGGCGTGCCGACCGCGCTGGTCAAGGTGCCCGGCGCCAGCCACCACGGACTGGCCGGGCGGCCCTCGCAATCGGCGGCCAAGGCTTCCGCAATCCTTGCGTGGTTCGACAAGTATCGTACGGATGCCAAAGCCGGAGATGCCGCCGCCAAGTGAACGGACGGCCCCGGCACTGTCTGATTGGGAGATGGTGATGGTGAAGGGGTTGTTCGATCTGACCGGCAAGGTTGCGCTGGTCACGGGTGGTAATGGCGGCATCGGCCTCGGCATGGCGAAAGGTCTCGCCATGCACGGGGCCACGGTGGTGATCTGGGGCAACAAGCCCGAGAAGAACGAGCGCGCGGTGGAGGAACTGCGCAGCTTCGGCGGTGAAGTGCGTTGCGAGTCGGTCGAAGTGTCGGACGAAGGCGCGGTGCGCGATGCGATCCAGCGAATCGTGGACGAGTTCGGCCGGATCGACACCGCCGTCGCCAATGCAGGGATCAGCATTGGCCGTGGGAGCATGTTCGACATCACCAACGAGGACTGGGCGCGGATCGAGGGGATCAACATCCACGGCGTGTTCTACACCCTGCGCGAAGCCGCGCGGCATATGCTCGCGCGCGGCGAGACGGGCGACCGGGGCGGCTCGCTGATCTCGATCTCGTCCACCAGCGCCATTCACGGTGCGGCGCGCAACGAGCATTATGCCGCCACCAAGGGCGCGGTGTTGACGATGAGCCGCGCGATGGCGGTCGAGCTTGGTCCCAAGGGCATCCGCGTCAATTCGATCCTGCCGGGCTGGACCCGCTCCGACCTGACCGAAAAGCTGCAGGGCTGGGACAAGTTCAACAGCAACGTCATCAGCCGCGCGCCGGTGGGCCGCTGGGGTGATGGCGACGATTTCGCGGCCATCGCGGTCTATCTCGCCAGCGATCATTCCAGCTTCCACACGGGAGATTCGATCGTGATCGACGGCGGCTACACCATCTATTGACAAGCGTTACAGTTGACCGGGGCAGGGTTTCGGTGAGATGAGCGGCCCATGGCCACCCAGCTTGCCGATACGCCTGAAACCCTTTCCGCCCGCCCGCGCAAGCTGACGCGGCGCGGCGCGGACACACGCGAGAAGATCCTTGATGCGACGGTCCGCGTGATCGTCTCCTCGGGCTTTGCCGCCATGACCATCGAACGGGTCATGGCCGAATCCGGGATCAGCCGGGGGTCGGTGCTGCACCAGTTCCCCAACCGCCACGCGCTCGCGGTGGCGACTGCCGAACGCACCTTGCAGGTGGTGATCGACATCGCTCGCCGCATGGCCGAGACAAAGACCGATCCGTTCGAGCGGCTCGCCAGCCATGCCGAAGTGGTGTGGGAAGCGCATTCCAGCCCCGAAGGCCTGGCGCTCAACGAAATCGTCATGGCGGCGGGCTGGGACCGCGAGCTTGGCGAAGGCATCCGCCCGATCGTGGAAGTGGTGGAAGCCGACATTCGCCAGCAGTTCGTGGAAATGGCGAGCGATGCCGGCCTGCCCGATCCCGATGCTTTCGTCGCGCGCGGCTGGTGGCTGGTGTCGAGCGTGCGCGGCCTCATCATCGAGCATCGCCTGCCGCAGCCGCGCCCGATGATCGACGCCGCGATCGAGGAAATGAAGGCGAGCCATCGCCGCTATTGCAATGCGCTTCGCAATAAATTGGTCACGCTTGATTAGTTTGGGTTGACCGCCACCGCCGGGGGTGCGAACCTCCCGCTCGAGACAGCGCGTCCCCCAACAGACAGGGCAGGGCAGCGCCGCAGCGGGAGAGTGGAATGCGGTTTTCGGGCAAGGTTGCGATTGCCACTGGTGGCGCCTCGGGCATTGGCGCGGCATTCGTGCGCCGGCTTCACGGCGAAGGCGCATCGGTGATGATTGCCGACCTCGATGCAGAGAAGGGTGCCGCACTGGCCGCCGAACTGGGGGAGCGCACCGCTTTCCGGCAGGTGGACGTTTCGGATGTCGAGGCGATGGCCGCGCTGGCGCAGGCGACCGCCGATACCTTCGGCGGGATCGACATCCTGTTCAACAACGCCGGCATCGGCTGCTTCGGCGAAACCCCCGATCTCGATGTCGAAACGTGGAAGCGCGTGATCGCGATCAACCTCGATGCCGTGTTCTATGGCTCGAAGGCGGTGATCCCCTTCATGCGCCAGCGCGGCGGCGGGGCCATCGTCAACACCGCTTCGGCATCGGGCATGGCGGCCGACTTTGCCTTCACCGCCTATAACGCGGCCAAGGCCGGGGTGATCAACTACACCCGCTGCCTCGCCATCGATCATGCCAAGGACAATATCCGCGCCAACGCGATCTGCCCCGGCCCGGTCGATACCCCGCTGCTGGTCACGGGCGTGGACGCCATTCAGGGCCTGCGCACCGACTGGGAGCGCCGCGTGCCGATGAACCGTTTTGCCCGGCCGGACGAGATCGCTGCCGTGGCCGCGTTCCTTGCCAGCGACGATGCCAGCTACCTGACCGGCGCTTCGATCCCGGTCGATGGTGGCCTGACCGCCCATACCGGACAGCCTGACCTGCGCCCGCTGATGGGCGCTGCCTGAACAACAAGAACAAGCGAGAGGAGAAAGCCATGACCGACCAGACGGACCCCACCGACAAGGCGATGGCCAGTGTCGCCCCGTTCCGCGTCTACCGCGCGGCGACTGCGCAGGACTTCAACGAACTCACCCACATGGAATACGCCGGCCTCACCCCGGTGATCGAAGCGGCGCTGGTCAAGGCGGGCGAAGCGGCGAGCAAGGACAGCGGGCAGATCGTCAAGGAACTGTTCTCGATGCCGGGGATGAGCCTGACCTACGCCTGGTTCAAGAGCGGCTTCCCCCTGCCGCTGCACACCCACAACGCCGATTGCCTTTACTACATCATCGCCGGCTCGCTGAAGCTGGGCACCGAGGAACTGGGCGCGGGCGACGGGTTCTTTGTCGGCAGCAACGTGCCTTACACCTACAAGCCGGGTCCGAACGGCGTGGAAGTGCTGGAATTCCGCACGGCCGACAAGTTCGACATCCGCTTCCTGGGCAAGACCGAATCCTACTGGAACAAGACGATCGGTGCGATTGCCGAAAAGCAGGACGCGTGGGTAGGTGAACGCCCGCCGCACGAGCTGGCCGGACAGATGGTACCCGCCGAATGAGGGCGGCGGGCACCATGCGGGCCGTGGTTCGCCGCGGCCCGCGCCTTCTTGTCGATGATGTACCCGAGGCGGTTGCAGGCGAGGGGCAGGTGCTGGCCAAGGTGCTGTCTTGCGGCATCTGCGGGTCGGACCTTCACGCGGTGCACAGCCTGGAGCACACGGTCGAGATGGGTCGCCGTTCTGGCGGGGGCGACACCATCGACCCCGCGCAGGACCTGGTCATGGGACACGAGTTCTGTGCCGAGATCCTCGACCACGGCCCTGGCACCGAACAGCGCTTCAAGACGGGCACGCGCGTTGTGTCGACCCCGTGGGCCTTCGGCCCGCAGGGAGGCGAGCTGATCGGCTTTTCCACGCGCTTTCGCGGCGCCTATGCCGAACGCATGGTGCTGACCGAGGCGCTGTGCCTCGAAGTGCCCAATGGCCTTTCGCCCGAGACGGCCGCGCTGACCGAGCCGCTGGCGGTGGGGCTCCACGCGGTCAACGCCGCGCACCTGACCGACAAGTCGGTCGCGCTGGTGGTGGGCTGCGGGCCGATCGGCCTTGCCGTCATCGTCGCGCTCAAGCGGCGCGGTGTCGGGCCGGTGATCGCGGCGGACTTCTCGCCCGCGCGGCGCGCGCTGGCGGAACGGCTCGGCGCGGACATCGTGATCGATCCCTCGCAGGTTTCGCCGCATGGCCGGTGGGAGGACTTCAACGTTCCTGCCACGCTCTCCTCGATGGGCGCTGCGGCGCTGTCGGGCCGCGCGATGCGCGATGCGGTGATCTTCGAATGCGTCGGCGTGCCGGGAATGCTGCAGTCGCTGATCGAACAGGCTCCGCCGACCGCACACGTGGTCGTGGTGGGCGCGTGCCAGGAGGATGATCGCATCCTGCCGGTCATCGCGATCAACAAGCAGCTGCGCTTCAGCTTTGTCTTTGCCTACACGCCCGACGAGTTCGCCGAAGTGCTGCACGCACTGGGCGAAGGCGAGATTGATGGCACGCCGTTCCTGACCGGAGCGGTTTCCTTGAACGATACACCGGCCGCATTCGAACGGCTGGGGCAACCGGGAGAAGATGTGAAAATCATGGTCCAGCCCTGGAGCTAGGGCGAAGGAGGCATAATGAAGGGCACGGAACGTTTGGTCGGCGGTCAGCTTCTGGCGCAGACATTGCGGGCGGCTGGAGTAAGACAGGCGTTTGCACTGCACGGCGGGCACCTTGAGGCCCTGCTCAAGGGCTGCGTCGACGAAGGCATTGCGCTCACCGATTTCCGCCACGAATCCGCAGCAGGGCACGCGGCGGATGCCTATGCGCGGGTGACGGGCGAACTGGGCGTGTGCATCATCACCGCCGGCCCTGGCTTCACCAACGGCATTTCGGCGATGGTCAATGCCAAGCTCGATGGGTCGCCCACGCTGTTCATCATCGGCGCGCCGCCGCTGCGCGAGGTGGAGACCAATCCCTTGCAGGGCGGCATCGACCAGATCGCGATGGCGCGCCCCGGCGCCAAGTGGGCCTGCTCGATCCCGTCCACCGAGCGGATCCGCGACCTGACCGCCATGGCCATTCGCAAGGCGATGACGCGGCCCTATGGCGCGGTCCTGCTCGAAGTGCCGATCGACGTGCTGCACATGAGCGTTCCGGCGGACCAGGCAACCCCGGCTGCGGGCGTCGCCGTGCGGCCGCATTCGGCCCCGGCCCCCAGCGAGGCGCGAACCCTGGCGGACATGGTGCTGGCGGCGAAGCGTCCGGTCGTGATCGCGGGGTATGAGGCCGCCAATGTCGAGACCGCAGCGGCCTTGCGCGAACTGACGCAGACGTTGCCCATCCCTGTCTTCGCCAAGTCGCTGGCAACCGGCGTGCTGCCGCATGACCACCCCTGCAACGGCGGCGGGGCGGGCAATATCGCAATGTTGCCGATGGTCGGCGCTTCGCCGCCCGATCTGGTGATCCTGCTGGGCGGACGGATGGGCCTGCTGCTGGGCGGCCGCTCGGGGGCGGTCGTGCCGCACGCGGCGAAGCTGGTGCAGGTCCACGGCGACGCCTCGGAAATCGGGCGGCTGCGCGATGTCGACCTGCCCATCGCGGCCGATGCGGCGGAAACGGTCAAGGCGCTGTCCGCCGCGCTCGCAGGCCGCGCACCCGAAGGGCTGGGCGCGTGGTGCGCGCAGGCCACGGCACCGCGCATGCTGTTCGCGGCGGGGTTCGACGGCGCAGCGGCGAAGGGCATCCATCCTTGGGAAGCGGCGAAGGCCGTGGCCCGCGCGGCGGGGCGCGATGCAATCTTCGCGCTCGACGGAGGCGAGGCCGCCTCGTGGGCTGGCGCTGCGGCCGAAGTCGATACGCCGGCCAGCGTGCTGACCCACGGCTACCTCGGCTGCCTTGGGATCGGGCCGGGTTTCGCCATCGGTGCCGCGCGCGCCGCGCCCGGACGGCGCGTGGTCCACGTCACCGGCGATGGTGCGCTGGGCTTCCACATGATGGAACTGGACACGATGGTCCGGCACCGGCTGCCCATCGTCAACGTGGTGCTGAACAACCAGGTATGGGGGATGTCGATCCACGGCCAGCAGATGATGTTCGGCGGCAATTACAACGTCATCACCAAGATCGGCGGCACGCATTACGCGGATATCGCGCGCGCTTTCGGCTGTCCGTCGGAACGGGTGACCACGCTGGAGGAACTGGGCCCTGCGCTCGAACGCGCCTTCGCCTGCGACGGGCCATCGTTCGTGGAGATCATGACCGACGCGGACGTGGTCCATCCGGTGACGGTGTCGATGCTCGGCCAGATCGAGGAAGGCAGCGGCGAAGTGATGATCCCCTATTACGAGAACATCCCGGCGGCCTGACCACCGCAGGCGGAAAGGCCAAGCGAAAAGGCCACGCGAAAAGGGGTGCCCGCTCCCTCAAGCGGACACCCCCTGGCCGTCCCCCAAGAGACAGGCCACGGTTCGCTCCGGCGTGCGGGAGCCCCTCAACCCCCGCCGCCGGAACGTCTCGTCAAAGCGGATCACACCGGCGCGGGTTGACCTCCCAGCACACGCTCTGCGTGGGCGGGGGTGAACACTTCGGGCGGCACGATGTCCGGTCCGCCCAGCACGGCGGCGGCGTGCATCCCCACGGTGGGATCGGCCGCGCTCATTTCGTGGTAGCGATGGCGGCGCGCCTTCGCGGCCTCGCCGAATTCCATGTCGAGCGTCGCCTGGATATGCGCGACGAAGCGCAGCCGGCGCATCCGTTCGCGGCGCTCTTCCTCATAGGGGCGGAAATCGGGCGCGGCGCCGGGGGCGGTGTCCTTCAGGATATCGGTCACCATGCGCACGTCGCGGTAGGTGATCGACTGGCCCAGGCCCAGGATCGGGTCGTTCCAGCCGGCCGCATCGCCCACCAGCACGGTGCCCGGCGCGTGGGGCACGTCCACGATCGAGCAGTTGTTGTAATAGGCATAGAGCGGCCCGGCGGGCGTGCCGCGCGCGATGGCCTCGTTCTTCGGCGCGGACTTCATGCGGAATGCGGCGAGGAACTTGTCCGCCCCGTCCTTGCCCGCGAAGCGCGCAGCCTGGTCCAGCGACCAGCCGCCATAGACGCGCACCCGCGTGCCGCCCTGCGGGAAGGCGAGGAACGCGAAATCGTCCTCGGTGCCGATGGCCTGCCGCGTTTCATCCCAGCCGTTCACATCGTCGACCAGCAGGCCGGCGAACCAGTGGTGCGGCTTGTCCTGCTGCAGGAGGCGCCCGGCGGCGCGGCGCACGGTGGACTGGCGCCCTTCCGCCCCCACCACCAGCGGCGCGTGCGCGGTGCGCTCCACCCCGTCATGCACGAAAGTGACCGACGGCGAGCCGCCGAGTTCGACATTCGTGACCGTCACGCCGCGCAGCGTGATCGCGCCTTCCGCGCCGGCCTTGTCGAACAGGGTCTGGCAATGCACCGGGTGGCGCAGGCACAGCGGGCCGGAAATGCCCTCGGCAAAGATGCCAAGGTCGATCGCGTGCGCCTCGGCATCGCCCGGGGCGACCGTTTCGTCATAGGTGACGTGGCTGGTCAGGTGGTGCCCGCCCGCGCCCATCAGCGTATCGTAAAGGCCCACGCGCTTCACTTCGGTCACACCCCAGGGCGAGATCCATTCGCCGCGCACGCGGTCCTCGTATTCGGTGGACTTTTCCAGCAGCAGCACCTGCTTGCCCGCGCGCGCCATCACCGCGGCGAGGGCGGAGCCGGCAAGGCCGCCGCCGATCACGATCAGGTCATAGGACATCACGCCGTCTCCTGCGCAAAGCGGGCCCGCAGTGCCTTCTTGTCGGGCTTGCCCACGGCGGTCTGCGGGATCGCGTCGATGAACACCACGCGCTTCGGTGCCTGCACCGGGCCCTTGTGCTCGCGCACCAGCGCGATCAGTTCGCCGTCTTCGACGCTGGCGCCGGGGCGCAGCACGCAGGCCGCCCACACCGCTTCGCCCCACTTTTCATCAGTGATGCCGAAGACCGAGACCTGCGCCACCGACGGGTGCTGCGCGATCACGTTCTCGACTTCGCTGGGGAACACGTTGAACCCGCCGGTGACGATCATGTCCTTCTTGCGGTCGACGATGCGCAGGAAGCCGTCGGCGTCCTTCACCGCCACGTCGCCGGTGTGGAGCCAGCCGCCCGCCAGTGTCTCGCGGTTCTGGTCCTCGCGGTCGAGGTAGCCGTCCATTACCAGCGGCCCGCGCACGCAGATCTCGCCAGGCTCGCCTTCGGGCACGGGCAGGTTGTCATCCCCCAGCAGCGCCACGTCGACGTAAGGCACCGGGCGCCCGCACGAAGCGAGGCGCAGCGGGTTGTCGGGATCGTGTTCCGAGCGGCGCAGCACGCTGACCGTCATCGGCGCTTCAGCCTGGCCATAGAACTGGAAGAACACCTTGCCGATCCGCTCGATGCCTTCCTTGAGGCGGGCGGGGGACATCAGCGAGGCGCCGTAGAAGATCGTCTCCAGGCTGGAGAGGTCGTACTTGTCGAAATCGGGGTGATCGAGCAGCGCATAGATCATCGTCGGCACCAGCATGGTGCAGGTGATCTTGTACTTCTCGATCGCGGCCAGCACTGCGCCCGGCTCGAAGCTGGGCAGGATCACCATCGTGCCGTGCTTGAGCAGGGTGGGGCCGAACAGCGAGCCGCCCGCGTGGCTCAGCGGAACGACCGCCAGCACGCGCGGTTCGATCGGCCATTCCCACTCGCTCAGCATGATCGACAGCGCCTGCCCGCCGGTGCGCGGGTTGCCGGGGATCGCCTTGGGCTTGCCCGTGGTGCCGCCCGAATAGGACAGGCGGGTGATCGTGCCCGGATCGAGCACCGGGGCGACCAGCGGACCCGGTGTGTAGCTCTTGGCGAGGCGCAGCAGGTCCTGACCATGTTCGCCGGCGCCCAGCGAAAGCACCACTTTCAGGCGGTCGGTCCGCGCGGCCAGTTCGGCGGCGCGCTTCTCGAACTTGCGCGGATCATAGAGCAGCACTTCGACGCCCGCGTCCTCGATGGCGAAGATGTGGTCGTCCGCCGAACCCATCGGGTGCATCGCCACAAGGCAGCCGCCGGCATAGCCGATGGCGTTGTGCAGCAGCAGCACTTCCACCGAATTGCCCGCCAGCAGCGCGATGCGCGTGCCGTTGCCGATCCCCGCGGCGATCAGCGCCTGCGTGAGCTGGCTGGTGGTGTCGAGAATGTCCCCGCCGGTCCATGCGGGCTCGCCCGCCATTTCCGCGATGGGGCGGTTACGGTCGCGTTCGAGCGCGTTGAGCACGGCATTGACGGGCCAGAGCGACGGGTGGAGCGGCTGGGTCATCGGGCGGCTTCCTTCATCTGCTCGAGCAGGGGGGCGATCAGGTTGGGGTAGAAGTTGTTGGCCGTGGCACGGCCCATGGCGATGCCCTGCGCGACGGCCTGCGAGGCTTCGTCGGTGAAGTTGGGCAGGACGTAGAGGTTGTCGGCCTCGACCGCGCCGTAGACCAGCTTGACCAGCTCCGAACGCGGCAACCCGTTGTCCACCGCATCGCGCATCGAGGCTTCGACCGCCGCCAGCACCGGGTTGCCGAGCCGCGCGGAGACTTCGCCTTCCAGCCCGCCCGAGGTCTTTTCGGGGAACATGATCTTCGACTGGACCACGCCCGGCATCACGATGGTGACGCCGATGTTGGGCACGCCCTGCGTCTTGAGATCAAGCCACAGCGCTTCCGAAAGCGCGACGACCGCGTGCTTCGTCATCGAATAGGAACAGAAGCCCGGATTGACCGTGATCCCCGCGCCCGACGAGACGGTGACGACGTGGCATTCATCGCCCTGCGCGATCATGCGCGGCACGAAGGCCTTGATGCCGTGGATGACCGAGCGCTGGTTGACGCCGATCACCCATTCGTACTGCTCAAGGCTGACTTCCCAGGTGACGCCCGCCGCGAATACGCCGGCGTTGTTGACCAGCACGTTGACCTTGCCGAAGCGGTCCACCGCGGCCTGCGCAAGTGCCTCCACGTCCTCGTACTTCGAGACATCGCCCTTCACGCCCAGCACTTCGCCCTTGGCCGAAAGCGCGGAAACGGCTTCGACCAGCGTATCGTCGCGGATGTCGGAAATGACGACTTTCGCGCCGCGTTCCAGCGCGCCTTCCGCCAGCGAATAGCCGATGCCCGATGCGCCGCCGGTGACGACGACGACCTTGTCCTTCCAGTCCTTCATCATACCTTCTCCAGCACGTGGATGGCGCAGGCGGTGCCCATGCCGGGACCGCCGCCGACGACGTGGGTCATGCCGATCCGTGCGCCTTCGACCTGCCGTGCACCGGCCGCCCCGCGCAAGTGCGTGGCCACTTCGTAGATGTTGGCGATGCCCGTGGCGCCGAGCGGGTGGCCCTTGGACAGCAGGCCGCCCGAAACGTTGACGGGCACGCGGCCGCCCAGTGCGGTCACGCCTTCGTCGATCAGGCGCCCGGCCTCGCCATCGGCGCAGAGGCCGAGGTTTTCGTAGTGGATCAGTTCGGCCGTGGCGAAGCAGTCGTGCAGTTCGACCAGATTCACGTCCTCCGGCCCGATGCCGGCGCGTTCATAGGCCTGCTTGGCGGCGAGGCGTGTGGCGCCGCTGAAATCGGGCATCGCCATCTGGCGTTCGGCAAAGGGGTTGCTGCTCATTTCCGAAGCACGCACGCGCACCGCGCGGTCCATCAGCCCCAGCCGGCGGACCTTTTCCTCTGCCATCAGCACGGCCGCAGCCGACCCGTCGACGTTCACCGAGCACATCAGCTTGGTGTTGGGGTAGGCGATCATTTCCGCGCCCATCACTTCCTCAAGCGGCGTTTCCTTGCGGTACATCGACTTGGGGTTGAGCGTGGAGTGGTGGTGGTTCTTCACCGACACCTTGGCGAACTGCTCGAAGGTGGTGCCGTATTGCCGCGCATGTTCCATGCCGATCTGCGCGAACATGGCCGGCATGGTGTAGGAGCCGACCAGCCCCTCGGGCGAGACGCCGCCGGTGCCGCCCAGCAGCCCCTTGCCCATCTGTTCGACGCCCACCGCCAGCACGGTGTCATACAGGCCCGCCTTGATCGACATCCACGCATCGCGGAACGCGGTGGCGCCCGTGGCGCAGGCATTGGCGACGTTGACGACGGGAATGCCGGTCTGGCCGATCTCGCCCAGCATCCGCTGGCCGACCATGCCGTTGGCCTGCCCCAGGTTGCCGCAATACAGCGCCTGCATGTCGCGGATCGAAAGCCCCGCGTCATCAAGCGCCATCAGCGCGGCTTCGGCGGCGAGGCCGGGGACGGTGCGGTCCGGAAAGCGGCCGAACCGGATCATGTCGATGCCGACTACATAGACGTCGCTCATGCTGCGGCTCCCTGCTGGGGGACGAAGAGATAGGTGAGGTAGGGCTTGTCCTGTCCCGCGGGGATCGCCTCGCGGAACACCACGCGCACCGGCAGGTCGAACGTCACCTTGTCGGGATCGATATCGGTCAGCGTGCCCTTGATGTGCGCGCCGTCGTCCAGGTCGACGATCACGTCGAGGAAGGGCGTGGCAACGCCGGGAAAGCTGCGGTGGACCACGGTCCAGACGTGGACCTTGCCGGTCTCCGCCAGATGCACCGGTTCCATCGCTCCGCGCGCGGTGCACTTGGCGCACACCTCGCGCGGGCCGACATAGACGTGACCGCACTGCGTGCAGCGGCATCCGGCCAGATAGGGTTTGTCGCCCTCCGTGTGGATGATGGGCAGCAGGGGCTCGCTCATGCTGCATCCTCCGGGGTGGGGGCGTGGGGCGCCATCGCGACGTGGATCGGCAGCACGGCTTCCGGGTTCCACGAAATGCGCTGGCCCACGGTGATGCCGCCATCGACCACGATGTGCGTGCCCGTCACGAACGAGGAATCCTCGGTCGCCAGGAACAACGCGGCGCCCGCGATGTCCGCCGGTGCGCCCGGTCGGCGCAGCGGCTGCATCTGCGCGGCGCTTTCCACCAGCGCGGCGGTCATCTGGTCGGCGGCGGCGCGCTCCAGCCCGATGCTCATCCCGAAGATCGGGGTGACGATCACGCCGGGGCAGATCGCGTTGACGCGGATATTGTGGATCGCAAGGTCCGCAGCCGAAAGCTTCGACAGGTGGATCACCCCGCACTTGGCCACGCCGTAAGCAAGGCCCCAGCCGGCTTCCAGGCCAGCGATCGAGGCGATGTTGATCACCGACCCGCCGCCGCGCGCGATCATCAGCGGGGCGGCGTGCTTGGTGCCCAGCATCGGTGCGCGCAGCAGCAGCGCATGGGTCTGGTCCCAGCCGTCGGTGGTCATGTCCATCGAACCGGCCGGCGTGCCGCCCGCGCCCGCGTTGTTGACGAGCACGTCCAGCCCGCCGAACACTTCTGCAGCCGCCGCCGTGGCTGCGGCGATGTCCGCCTCCTGCGTCACGTCGCAGCGGCGATAGGCCACCTTGCCGGCGAAGCGCGCTTCGATGTTCGCGCCCTTCTCGTCCTGAAGATCGGCGACCAGCACTTGCGCGCCTTCGGCCACGAAGCGTTCGACGATGCCAAGGCCGATGCCCGAGCAGCCGCCGGTGACGAGGGCGATCTTGCCCTGGAGGCGTCCGCCTGTTCCCCCGGCGCTCACTTCACCGACCTCGACAGGTAGGCGGCTTCATGGATGGCGTTGGCGTAGGAGCGCGGCGTGCGCGCATCGCCGACCACATGGACCGCGATCGGCTTGCCCATGAAGGCACGCTCGAGCGTGTTGTCCTTCTCGCGGCCCGCGCAGATCACCACGGTGTCCGCCTCGATCCGCGTTTCGCCGCCTTCACCGGTGAACACGGCCGCGCCGTCCTCGATGCGGGCGAGCGCAAGGCCCGGTTCGGCGGCAAGGCCGACGTGCGCCATCATGCCCATGATCGCCCACACGCGCGATCCGACGTAGTTGGCGGGGGCATAGGCCGGGCCGGACTCGATCAGGCGCACCTCGTGTCCGCGCAGCTTGTAGTCGAGCGCCAGCTCGGCGCCTTCCGCCGCGCCATAAACCACCACGCGCTTGCCGATGGCGGGCGGGTCGTCGCGGCGCATGGCCTCGTCGATGCGCAGAGCGGCGCCCCTGGCACGCGCTTCGGCCAGGCCGGGCACCTCGATGGCGATGGGCTTGGCGCCGGTGGCGATCACCACCACGTCGGGGTTCTCGGCCAGGATCTCGGCCACGCCCGCATCCGTGCCCAGCCGCACCTCGACGTTCGATTTCTCGATCATCCGGCGGTGATAGGCCGGCTGGTAGCGCAGCATCTCCATGTTGGGCAGGCCGGGATAGTTGCCCGCCCAGTCCATCGCGCCGCCCAGCGTGCCGGCCTTCTCGAACAGCACCACCTTGTGGCCGATCTCGTCGGCGGTCAGCGCATATTCCATGCCGCCCGAACCGCCGCCGACCACCACGATGGTCTTGGGGTGGATCGTCGGCACGATGCGATATTCGTCCTCGCGCCCGAACACGGGGTTCTGCGCCGAACCGGCCCAGCCCTTGCCGAAGATGTTGCCCTGCAGCAGCGAAGCGCCGGTGTGGGTGGAAAGCCGGATTTCGTCCTCGCGGTCCTGCATCATCTTGTTGGGGAAATCGGGATCGTCGAGCGACAGGCGGCACACGCCCGCAAAGTCGGCGCCCGCTTCTTCCACCATGGTGTGCAGGTGCTTCGGCGTGATCAGGTTGGCCGATCCGATCAGCGGCATGTCGATGCCGCGCTTCTGCAATTCGGCGCGCAGCTTCTGGATGTTGTCCTTGTTCACCACCTTTGGCGTGTAGAACGAGGGGCCGATGAACTCGGTCGAATGGATGTCCGCCCGGCGGCTGGGCGCGCCCAGCATCGAGCCGAAGGTGCAGTCCAGCACCGAGATGCCCAGCGCGTGCAGGCGCGGCGCATAGTGCTCCGCGAAATACTCGATGTCGTAGCCGCCTTCGAGGTTCTCGTCGCAGCACAGGCGCGGCACCAGCGGGAAGTCCTTGCCGCACAGCTCCTGCGTGCGCTTGATGATCGCCTCGCACATGTAGAAGCGGTCGGCATACTTGTCGGTGCGGCCCTGGTTGGCCAGCAGCGACAGGTTGGTGTGCGGCAGCGAGCCATGGCAGAAGTGGAACGAGAGGAAGTCGAAACCGGCTTCCTTGGCGCGGCGACCGGCCTGCGCGAAGCTTTCCACGATGTCGTCATAGACTTCGGTGGGCACAACGCCGCTTTCGGCATTGCCGATCACGTACTTGTTGCTTGGCCCCCACGCGACGGTGCCCGGAATCCAGCCCTTGCCGGGTTCGAGCGGAATGGTGGTGCCCAGGCCGGGGATGAGCCCGCCGTAGAACAGCTGGATGCCGGCGAGCGAGCCGTTGTTCTTGATTTCCGAAACCGTGTCGCGGAACTCGATGACGTAGTCCTCGTCATAGAGGCCGAGCATCCGTTCGTTGATGAGGCCATCGCGCCGCACGCAAGTCGCGCCCACGATCACCGCCGCATAGCCGCCCGCAGCAAGGCTGCCATAGGCCGCGGCAAGGCGCCGCGTGGCATAGCCTTGCGGGTCGGACATATTGAGCGTGGTCGGCACGTGAATCAGGCGGTTCTTGAACGTGAGACCCTTCGCTTCGAAGGGCTCGAACAGCTTGCTCATGGTCATCCTTTCCCGGCGCCGCCTTTTGGTCTAGCGGTCATCCATTCCCTAAGTCATCTGACTTAATCAGGCAATTAACTACAGGCGGGCACGGTGCAAGTCAATTCCGTCGAAAAGGTTCTGGAAGGCCCCGCGGTGGGCGAGGGCGACACCGCCCGGTTGCTGCTGAAAACCGCGCGAAAACTCTTCGCAGAGCGCGGAATCCGGGCGGTGACGGTGCGCGAGATCGCGCGGGAGGCGGGGCAGCGCAACCAGGGCGCGGTCGCCTATCACTTCGGCACCAAGGACGCGCTCGTCACCCGCATCCTCACGGACGGCGCGGAACGAATCGAGGCGCGCCGGCACGCCTTCCTGGCGGCGCTGGAGGCCGAAGGCGGCCCGCGCACCGTGCGCGATGCGGTGGCCGCGATCATCGTGCCCAGCGCCGCCTTCGCCGACGAGGACGAGGAGCACGGCAGCTACTTCAACCGTTTCCTCGCCCGGCTCGCGCTTTACGATCCCGCCTTCATCGACCGCGTGCTGGAGGGGCGCTACAACGCCGGCTACCAGCGCTGCCTTGCCCACTTGCGTACGCTGATGGCGGACCTCCCGCGCGAGGCGCAGAGCCGGCGCTTCGCCTTTCTGGGCACTTACGTTTCCTCGCTTCTCGCCCAGCGAGAGGCGGCACTGGCCGAAGGCGCGCAGGAACGCCGCCGCTGGCGGTCGGACAAGGCGCTCGACGACCTGATCGTCACCGCCGCGGCCATTCTCGAAGCGCGGGGCTGATCGCGCCTGCGGCGGACTGCGCCAGAATCATCGCGCCGGCCCTGTCGCGCAAACCCGCCGCGCGAACCTTGTCCCGTGAACAAGGGACTTGGGAAAATCGCCGAATCAGAACATATTGGCACGACCTCAAAGGCATTTTCGCCTGCATCGCGGTCATTGGGAACGTGCCCATGGTCGGTCGCCTCAGATGTATGCTGAACTGGCACGCCCCCAGGCGAAACGCTGTCCGCTGGGATGGGGACAACTTCGTGGGGCATTGCCGCAATTGCGAAAAGCCCATCTTGCGCCTGCGCAAGCGCCGCTGGGCCCTGCGCGAAGACGGCTGAAATCGCCGCGATCATTCGGCCGAAACCCCTGAATTGACGTTATTTTAGCAATCGACAGCCTCACTTGTGCAGGCGCGGGAATAGAGTCATCATAACCTTAGTAATTTTTGCCAAAGCCAAAAGTTATCAGGGGTGACGGTTCCATGACCACTACGACCCAAGCAGCCGAAAGTTCGGCCTTCAATCACTACGCGCAATATGGCGAGGACAGGATTCTGCGGCGGATCTTCGGGCCGCAATACCGTGGCACCTGCGTGGAAGTCGGTGCGTTCGACGGCCGCTCGGGCAGCAATACCCTCGCATTCGAGGAAGTGGGCTGGACCACCGTGCTGGTCGAGCCGAACCCCGCGCTGGCCGCCCGGATTCGTGCCGAACGGCCCGCCGCGCAGCTCTACGAATGTGCGGTCGGCGCGCGTGCGGGCGAAGTGGTGCTGGCGATTCCGGTGGGATCGGAGACGCTGGCGAGCGTCAGCGACAATCCCGAGCAGATCAGCCGGATGAATGGCGCGCGCGGCGGCGTGCGCAACGTCACCGTGCCCCAGCGCACGATCGACGATGTGCTGTCGGCAGCCGGGGTCTCCAAGATCGATTTCATGACCATCGATGTCGAAGGCTATGAAATGGACGCGCTCAGGGGCTTCGACATCGCCCGCTGGAAGCCGCGCATCGTCATCCTGGAAGACAACAGTTCGGGCACCAGCGTCGAAATCCCGACGTGGATGAAGCAGCACGGCTACCTCCGGTTCCGCTCCAGCGGCTGCAACGACTGGTACTGCCGTCATGACGATCCGCTCGTCACCCGCAGCAGCATCATGGCGACCGAATTGATCAAGAGCCTGAAGGCCTACAAGCGCATCACCCGCCTGACCTGGCACCGCGCCTTCGCCTGACGGATCGGCCCTTCCTGCCAGAGGTTGGCGGGAAGGGCGGCACTTGCCGGGCCGGGCTTGTCGAGGCGATGGCCCGCTGCCTTGCTGCGGTTGCGCAATGATGCTGCAACTGCGCATGAAATCTTGCCACCCTGCCTGTTTGCCCGCACTGTGCGCGCCGCGCAGACGCATCTGGGAGTTGCTTGTGGACAGAGTGGATTGCCTTGACGGCCTGCGCGGGCTTGCCTCGCTGTGGGTGCTGCTGGGCCATTGCTGCATCCTGACCGGGTTCATGATCCCGCTGCTCAGCGGCCCCGGACTGGGCGTTGACCTGTTCATGATGCTGTCCGGCTTCCTGATGGTCTTCCAGTTCGAAATCCGCTCGCGCAAGGAAGACTGGAACCAGCCGCGCACGTGGGCGACTTTCTGGGTGCGGCGTTTTTTCCGTCTGTCCCCGATGTATTTCTTCGCGCTGTTCTTCGCCTTCACGCTCGGCGGCCAGATCCTTGTCTATAGGCACGAGATCGACAGCTTCCTCCATCTCGGCCTGCAGGCCAGCGAGCGATACGCCGATAACAGCCTGATCAACGTGCTGCTGCACGTGACCTATCTCTATGGCTTCTTCCCGGCCTATGGCTTCCGCACGGCGCTGCCGGACTGGAGCCTTGCGCTCGAAATGCAGTTCTATGCCGTGTTCCCGTTCATCGCCCTGGCGGGGCGGCGGTTCGGCTGGGCCACGACGGCGATCGTGCTGGGGCTGCTGTCGCTATGGGCCACCACGGCGGGTCTGGGCGCCCTCTATCCGAGCAACACCGTGCTGCCCATCAAGCTGCACGTGTTCCTGGCCGGAATGCTGCTGGCGGTCCGGCAGGAGAAGGGCCTGTGGCTCCGCCTTGCGGTGGGCGCGATGCTGGCCGGGCTACCGATGGAGTTTCCGGTCCACTGGGGCGGATGCATCGCCCGCGAACTGATGTACCTCGGGTTCGCGGCGCTGGTCCATTTCCGGTCGATCGCGGCCATCGGCGCCATGTCGCGCATCCTGGGAAGCCGGTTCTTCCACTGGCTCGGCGAATTGTCCTACGGCGTCTACCTGATCCACCTGCTGATTCTGCAGCCGGTGTCGGCCATGGTCATCCGCGCGTTCGGATCGAGCTTGTCCAATGCGGAACGCTTTCTTGTCGTCACGCCCATCGTTGCGCTGATTTCCTACGCGCTGGCGTTCGTCACCTACAAGGTGATCGAAGTCCCGGGGCAGGAACTGGGCCGCAAACTCGTCGGCAAGCGCCCCGCCATGCCCCGCGCCGCGACCGACGCAGACTTCATCGCCGCCCCGTAGGGCGCCGTCTCCCGGAAGTGTCGTGGATGAAGTGACGCGTGCGTCTGGCGCTGCTGGCTGGGGCGGCAGGAGACTCTGACAATGGTGCCTGTAACCCGCAGACTCCAGTAAATCCCGGTGTATAATGGGTTTTTGGCTAACAAATGGGGCCAACAAATGGGGCCAACACCGGTTGCTAAGGTGCCCCTCGCAGCCTACGAAACCCCATGGTCTCCATCCGCCAACACCGCCTCCGCTGGAAGGCAACCGTCCGCGTCCCGAAGGCACTCGAGCGCCACCACGGCACCACCCACCTCTACCGCAATCTGACTTCCACGGACCGCCGGGCAGCCAAACTAGAGGCCGAGACATGGGAGAACTCGTTGCGGCTGCAGTGGGCTGCAATGTCGGGGGGTGACAGCGTGTCCCGCGAAGTGATCCGAGAGATTTACGAGGATGCCCGGCGCGTGGCCGAGGCAGGAGAACTCCTGCTCCATGCGGACGACGAGCGCGACCCGGTGACTGCCGGGATTGAATACGAGTTGGACAAGCTGGCGGATAGCATCGGGCAAAGGGAGCTGAAGGGGCCTGAGGCGGCGAAGGTGAATGCACTGCAGGACGCATTGAGGGCGGTGCAGCGGCGGCCGGTCGAGCGCCGCCGGGAGTACGAACGGACGTTCCGGGAACTGGCAAGCGCGTACATGGAGGCGTGGAAGGCCGATGCCAGCCTGAAGGACACGAACACCGAGCAGCAGAAGCTGGCAACCTTCGACCTGTTCGCCATGTACTGGGGCGCTCGCCCTCTTCGAGAAGTCCGCAAGGCCGACGCGGCAGACTTCGTGGACGCCTTGCGCCGCCTTGACCCTCTATGGGGCCGGTCACCGAAGGCCAAAGAGAAGGTGTCGGCGGGGAAGATGTCTTGGGCCGAACTGCAGAAGGCATTCGGGGGCCGCCCCTCGGGCCTCTCGGACGCGACAGTGAACCGGCACATGGCAACACTGCAATCCTACTGGAAATGGGGGCAGGAGCGCGACCACTGCGAAGGAAACAACCCATTCTCGGGCTTTCATCGCAAGCTGAAGACCGGCCGGAACGTGCAAGGGTACGTTGCATGGGCGGCCGATGAACTGGAACGTCTGTTCAACCCGCCGCCTAAGCGCAGCGACCTGACCGAGGTCATGTTGGTAGCCATGTTCACCGGCATGCGCCTGGACGAAATCGCCTCGCTAACGAGGGGGCAGATCAAGACAAAGGACGGGGTGCCCTTCCTGCATGTCACCGATGCAAAAACGGCAGCTGGCGTCCGATACGTCCCCCTGCATCCGCGCCTAGAGTGGCTTGCCCGGCGCGCGAACGGACCAGCTGAGGACCGCATCTGGCCGACCTTTAACGAGGAGGGGCCGGGCAAGAAGGCCGGGGCCGACGCTGGCAAGGAGTTCTCCCGCTTCAAGCTGGCTCTAGGCTTCACAGACCGGCGAAGGGTGTTTCATTCGTTCCGTAAGAACTTCGTTGGGCAGTTGGAGGAGCGGAGCGTCCCGCAAAGCGAGGTCGCCCAGTTGGTCGGCCATGAGAAGGGCTTCACCTACGGCAAGTACGGGGCCGGGGTGTCGCTGCAGCGACTAGCTAAGATTGTAGCCCTGATCGACTATCCGGGGCTTGCACTGCCGGCGCCCTCGGTCGTCTGACCGTCGCACGAAATAGCCGCCAAAACGAAGCGTAGAGCGCGACCAGCGGCCCGAGGCTGCCCATAGTGCTCCTAAGTCCCCCTAGCGGCTCCTAGGGGCGTTATGACGCCTCGTAGCTGCCGGTCGATTAACCCTCATTCTCGGGGTGGGGCATGGAAGGTTCTACCTAAGGATCACCTAAGGATCACCTAAGGACATCCTCATGAACACCTTCGACTTCAACGGACACCGGTTGCGCACCATCGACCTCGACGGGGAGCCGTGGTTCCACGCCACTGACGTCTGCAAGTGCATCGGCCTCAACACCGCAGGAGGAGCGGGCAAGCACTTGACCGCATTGACCGAGGACGAGAAGCGCACACTCAACCGGACCCCCGGAAAGATTGGGGGTCACGACGCCTTCGTTGGGAAGACCAGCGCAGCCACGACGATTAGCGAGAGCGGCCTTTACAAGCTGATCCTCCGCGCCAACCCGTCCCGCCCTGAGGTGGCCGAGTTCCAGAACTGGGTGACCCGCGACGTTCTTCCGTCCATCCGCAAGACCGGCGGTTACCTGCTGAACGAGGATGCCCGTACCCTGCATGCGTGGCTGGCTGGCTGTCGGCGACCCGTTCAGTCAGTGGCTTAAGCGCCGCTGCAAGGAGTACGGGTTCTCGGAAGGCGACGACTTTTTGCTTCACAAGCGTGTGACGCAAACGCGCCGGGGCGGGCACAACCGCAAGGGCTACCTCCTGACATCGACATGGCGAAAGAGCTGGCGATGGTGGAGCGCACCGAGGTGGGTCGCGAAACCCGCCGCTACTTCATCCGTATGCTGCGGTCCGCGATGCAGATGGCAGCCGACCACGACGCCAATGGGACACCCGAGGCGATCCCGCAGGACTTCTTCGACGCCCGCGCTGGCCTCGGGACCACCGATTAACCCTCAGTTTCGGGGAATGGAAACAGTCCCGTCCCGCCGCCGTCGATGCCCATCCGCACCCGGCGTCCTCCTGCGGCTGCGCCGCACCTCCCGCCATGAAAGCCACCCATATGCAGCTTATCGACAATACCCCCGCCCCGAACGACGCCATCTTAGTCCCCGCTGTGGAACATTATGGCAGCGCCTCCGACCAGCCTTCCTTTGAGATCGGCCCTGAGGACCAACACCACGTAGACGCCGTTTTGGGCATGGACCCCTTCAACGATGTTCCCGCGCCTTACGATCTCCCTGAGGGCCGCAGCTTCGGGGCGCTCAAGCTTACCGCGTTGCCCGCCGAAATGCAGGTAGCGGTCCGTGCGCGCCTCGCGGCCATCCCGGCCGGCCAGCGGGAAGCCAAGGAAGCCGAGTTCACTGCCGAAGCTATTCGGGGCATGCGTCCTAACATCCGCCTCATGACAGGGCTGGGCAGGGACGCCACGCCCTACCACCGCGAGCAACTCGCAATCACCCGCGAGTATCAGGACGCGGCTGCGGAGTTTGACAGGCTGCAAGGCGAGTTGTCCGCAGTGGCGCGCCATGTGACCCAGTTCGACCCGGTCACAGGGAAAGCCCACGCTGTTCCTGTCCCCAAAGTTTCCGAGGAGCGCCGCCGGGCGATTGTCGCCGAAATGGACTCTCTCGCTATCCGCATGCGATTGCTGCACAACGGCGACCAGCCCGGGGTTGAGGCTGAAATGCGGCTGAAACAGGCCATGTTTGAAACAGTGCAGGCCCGCAAGGAAACCCGACGGCAGATTGACGAGAGTGCCGAAGCCAAGCGCCGCGCGGTCGAGATCAACCGCGAAAGCCGCATCAATGAGCATGCCCAGCGCCTCGCGGCCCTCACGCGGAATGCAACCTGATGCGGCTTAGGACAGCGAACCTTCTCACGGTGCAAGAGGTGCTGCCCGGCATGCGTCGTTTCGATTATGAAGCTTCGGTGCTGTGAGAGGCTTCTACTCGATTGGCGCGAAGGTTTGGCCCGGCCGCCGCTCTAGGAGCGTGGCCACACTTCCCGACCCCTACGCGCCTAGCTCTCCCGACTTCGCGGAACGGACGACGGAAACGACCACCCAAATCGCGCCGGGAATGCTTCGGATCGATATTGGCGCGCCGATGGATGCAGCTGCCAAGGGCAAGCGCAAGGTTCCCCTGCGGTCTCCCGCTGAACCATTCGACGCTCCTAAGCCCCAGCCCGCGAGCCAGCCCAAGCCCCGAAAGGGGCGCAGCTGGAAGGAGGATTACGGACTCGCCCGCCATTCCTGACGGGCATGGGCAGTTATCAGGAACTGGACAACGCCTCGTTACCGTTCGCGACCCGCTGCCGGGTCGTCTGCTCTCTGGGACGACGTGCAAGCCCTAGCGGCTCTCGCGTCCCGCTTCGATACCTCACCCCCTAACCGAACCCGCACCCAAGGAACTCTGCCGGATCACCGGCAGGGCGCTTTGCCGTGCCAGTAGGAAACGCACTCCCATGTCCAACTCGTTTCGTTCCGCCATCAACGCCAAGTGCCGAGAGTGCGTCTACGATCCTCTTAGCCGGGGAACGTGGCGCGAGCAGGTCGCCGATTGCGTTAACGCCAACTGCGCTTTGCATGCCCTTCGACCTGTCCCGAGGGGCGCAACGGTCGACGGCAAGCCTTGCCCTATGAAGGTCTCTGCTATCCGGGCGAAGCTCGCCCAAACCGTGGTGGCGTAAACGCCTCATTTCGAGTCACTGAAGGCTGCTGCAGGCGTGACCGGCACTCCCGGCTCCCCGCAGCGGCCTTCGGTTCTCCTTGCATGAAAACAGCGGCGAAATGCCGCAAGGAGCGACCATGCCGCGAAAGACCCCTCCGGTCCCTGTGCCCGACGGCTACCACTACTGCTTCATTTGCGAGGCAGCCATGCCTGCCGACAGTTTCCCTATCCGTGATGGTAAGCCCAGATCGCCCTGCCGCCCATGCGGCCGCAAGTCTCGCGAGCGAACAGCAGCGATGCAGAGGCTAATGGACGAGGCCCGCGCCGAAATGCGCGCCTTCTTTGCCTCTCGTCCGCCGCCGCCGCCAATCGTTCCCGTCTACGAGGTCAACGACGGCCTAGCCCGGTGGGTTGAAAGGCGGGGTGCCGAGGAGCGCCGAAAGGCCCGTCGGTTCAAGAAGGATTCCGCCCAATCATGACCACGAACAAGATTGCCAAACGTTTCCCGGCGGCTGCCTTCGCAGCGCACCTGGGCGAAGCAAGGCGCGACCGGTTCTCCCGGTTTGCCCTCGCAGTCCCGACGGATGCCCTAAGGGCGTTCCTTCGGTCGCAGAACGGCACCAAGAATCCCCGAGCGGTGCCCGGCTGGTACTTCCGGCCCAAACGATAGATTTTCCGCAAAAATCCGAAGCGCCATAGCGCAGCGGACAAGAGCCCCATTCCCCCCATCGGGTACCCGGTTGGCCATGGCGGCCGCCGCCGGGCCTTGCTTACCTGATCCTCCAACGGATCGGCAGGAGGCCCGGCGGCATACCGGGGGATCACTTGGGGCAGGGGGTGCTGCGGTTCGTGTCGAGCAGCCACGCCAACCGGGCGCGAATGCGGGCAACCCGATCTGCCCTATCGCCGGGATGCTGGCGGCAGCGCGCTGCCTTGTCTTGTCCTTCGCCGTTCCGTCCGTTGGTCACTCTAAGCTCTCCTATGCGCCGCTCCGTGCGGCAGGGCGGGGCGTAGATGACCGGTGCGGCCGTCGAAAGGTGACCGTTCCACATGCCAGAAAGCTCTGAGTCCAGACGAGTCTTTAGCGCGGTGAACCGTGCATCCCACCCGACTGCACCCCTTTTGATGTCTTACAAAATGGAGTAACGCTCGTTGCATCGTTTTGTAAGGAGCCTGATATGTCCCGCGTTGCCGCCTACTACCGCGTCTCGACTGAAGGACAGGGGCGCTCGGGCCTCGGGCTTGAAGCGCAGCGCCAGTCTGTCCGCGCCCTGTGCGAGGGCCGGGGCTGGGAGATTGTGGCCGAGTTCACAGAGGTAGAAAGCGGCAAGCGCAACGACCGCCCGCAACTGCATGCGGCTCTGGACCATGCCCGCCTCACCGGGTCCAAGCTCGTTGTCGCCAAGCTGGACCGCCTGAGCCGCGATGCCGCGTTCACGTTACAACTGCGGAACAGTGGCGTGGACTTCACTTGCGCTGACAATCCCGACGTCAACCGGCTGACCATCGGCCTGCTGGCCGTGATCAACGAGGACGAGCGCGAGCGTATCTCCGAGCGGACCAAAGCCGCATTGGCTGCCGCAAAGGCTCGGGGACAGCGGCTGGGCAACCCTAACGGCGCTGCGGCGCTCCGCCGGGCGGGTAAGGGCAACGGCGCGTCCGTGGAGTCGATCAAGGCGAACGCTGATTCGTTTGCAGAAGGCCTGAGGGACACCGTCGAGCGCATCAAGGCAACTGGCGTCACCTCGCTTGCTGGCATCGCGTCTGAATTGAACACCCTGCACATGAAGACCGCGCGGGGCGGGCATTGGCATGCGTCGTCCGTTAGGAACCTGCTGGCGCGTTTGGGGGGCTGAGGGTGTCGGGGAGTTGCCCTCGCCCTCCCGTCGCCCTGCTTTTTTCCCCCTGCCCCCTGCTTGCGCCCATTGGAGGTGCAGCAGGAGGCCTGTCGGTAGGAGATTATCAAGCAGCGACAGCCGCCGTCCTTGCCTCCCACGTCTCGATCAGAAACATAGACATCGCGCCACTGAGGTTGACGGCGAGTAGGGCATGGCGAGGAAGTGGCTTTACAGCCCCACGGCCATGGCCGTGAGCGTCGCCAACCTTGTTGCGGAGCGTCCCAAGCCCTTCAACGACGCTGGTACAGCCGCCGAGGATGCGTTTGAAGGCCTCTTCGGAATGCTGCGACGGGCCGAGGTTCAGATATTCGGCGGTGCGCCTGTACAGCTTGGGCAGATCGGGGTTTTCGCTAAGAACATCGGTCGCATCGGCCGCCTCCAATATCAGCCGGCAGGTGCTTTCCAACAACGTGCGCGCGCTTGTTACTGCGCCTTCGGGATCAAATGTGCAGCGAGCGATGGCTTTGTCCCAGATAGGACGAACATGCGCTTCGTCTAGCTTGGAAAGCGCCTCGGCCACGATGTTCTCGACAGGTGTAAACCGTTCGAGGTGATCCAAGAGTGCCTTGAATTCGTCGCGGACGAACGACCGGCGTGGTTCCCAGTGGGGACTCACCTGCTTGGCGAACGACCATAGGGCGGCGACATCGCGGATGCGCTTCAGAAAGGAGGGGGCGAGGCCGATGTAACGAGGATTGTTCAGCAGGTCATTGCGTAGAGCGGCGAAGTCCTCGGGGGTTATTCTTTCGCTGGTGAACGCCCCCACTAGCATCTCCTGATAGCCGATAACGCGATTGAAATCGTCGTTTCTACTGTCAGAGGATGGAGTTTCTCTTGTGTGCGAAGGGGGCAAGGGAGTCTGAGCCATGGGTGAAGAATACTTCACCCGGCTTCCCGCGAAAAGGTTGACGCTGCGAAAACCGTTGAAACCGCATGTCGCAAGCTTCAGCCGCTTTGTCGCACCGATTCGGGTTAAGCTTGGGGCCAACGAATGGGGCCAACAATGGTTCGCTGTCGTAGATTAAATCTATGATTTTAAACGATTTTTGAGAACTGGCTGGGGCGGCAGGATTCGAACCTGCGAATGCCGGTACCAAAAACCGGTGCCTTACCACTTGGCGACGCCCCAGCAGGAGAGGCGCTTATAGCGGCGCCTTCGGCAATGAAAAGAGGGTGCGCGCCGGGGTGGGCCTTGTTGTCCCCGGCGCGCTTCGGGATGCTCTCGCGTGTGGTCAGGTGTCGTTAGGTGTCGTTCAGGGCATCGAAGTTGGCGGGCGAATGGCGCTCGGGGATGCCTTTGGTCAGGTTGTTGACCAGCCGGCCGCGGCGCGCGCCGGGGCGGGCGTCGATCTCTGCCACCCAGCGGCCGACGTTGGCGTATTCGTGCATCGACAGGAAGGTCGCCGCATCGCCATAGGCATCGCCGCGATGGAGCGCGCCGAACCACGCGTAGGTGGCGATGTCGGCGATGGTGTAGTCATCCCCCGCGAGGAACCGGCTTTCGCCGAGGCGGCGATCCGCGACCGAGAAAAGCCGCTTGGTTTCCATGGCATAGCGATCGATCGCATATTCGATCTTGAACGGCGCATAGTGGTAGAAATGGCCGAAGCCGCCGCCGATGAACGGTGCGCTGCCCATCTGCCAGAACAGCCAGGAAAGGCACTCGGCGCGGCCCTTGGCGTCTGTCGGAATGAAGCGTCCGAACTTCTCGGCAAGGTGCAGCAGCATCGCGCCCGATTCGAACAGGCGGATCGGCTCCGGCCCGCTGCGATCGACCAGCGCGGGAATCTTGGAATTGGGATTCACATCGACGAAGCCGGTGGTGAACTGGTCGCCTTCGAAGATCTTGATCAGCCAGGCGTCGTATTCGGCGTCCGTGATCCCGGCCTCGAGCAGTTCCTCGAACAGGATCGTCACTTTCTGGCCGTTGGGCGTGCCCAGCGAATAGAGCTGGAACGGGTGCTCGCCCACCGGCAGCTCGGCCTCGCGGATCGGTCCGGCGATGGGGCGGTTGAGGCTGGCGAAAGCGCCGCCGTTCGGCTTTTCCCAGGTCCAGACCTTGGGCGGGACGTATTCTTCGGACATCGCGGGGATCCTTTCAGGCGTGAACCGCCGATGGGAAATGGGCAGGGAGGGAGGTGGGCGGCGCGGGCAGGAACCGCAAGGGGGCTGCCTCGTTCGCCGGACATGGGCAACAAAGCGCGTTCGATCCGCATCGGCAAGACCCGGCTGGTCTACGTCGACGATTCCCTCCCCGGCATCCGCCGCCGGCGCATGGGCCAGGGCTGGGGATACTGGGATGCGGACGGCCAGCGGATCACCGACCGGGGCGAGATCAACCGGCTCAACGCCATCGGCCTGCCGCCCGCCTATGGCGAGGCGTGGTTCTGCCCCGCGCCCAACGGCCATGTGCTGGCTACGGGGATCGATGCGCGGGGGCGCAAGCAATACCGCTATCATCCTGAATTCCGCACCGCGCGCGAAAGCGAGAAGTTCGATCGCACCGCGCGGTTCGGGCATCTGCTGCCACTGGTCCGCCGCCGGGTGGAGGACGATCTGCGCGCGCCCAGGCTGACGCGCGAACGCTGCATCGCTTCGGTGGTGAGGCTGCTTGATTCGGGCGGTATCCGCGTGGGCAACGAGGCTTATGCCCGGGCGAACGCCAGCTTCGGCGCGACCACGCTGCGGATGCGCCATGCCGATGTGAGAGGAGGCACGCTGCTGTTAAGGTTCAAGGCGAAGTCCGGAAAATTGCGTGAGATGCGGATCAGCGACCGGGGTCTCGTCCGCTTCGTGAAGAAGATGCAGGACCTGCCGGGCCAGCACCTGTTCCAGTATCTGGATGACGACGGCGCGGCCTGCCCGGTGGGGTCGGCCGAGGTGAACGACTACTTGCGAGAGACGATGGGCGACGATTTCACCGCCAAGCACTTCCGCACCTGGCACGCGAGCGCGCTGGCGTTCGGCCTGCTGGCCGGGGCGGACGGGCAGGTGACGTTGAAGGCGCTGCTGGCGGAGGTGTCCGAGCGGCTGGGCAACACCCCGGCCATCGCACGCAAGAGCTATGTCCACCCGGCGGTGCTGGCGCTGGTCGAGCGGCAGGAGGCATGGCGCGCCGCGCTGAAGCTGCCCCGTGCGACGCAGTGGCTGGATCGCAACGAGCGGGGGCTGATCGCGCTGCTGGAAGCCGGACCGCGCGCGGCGGAACTGCTACGAGCCGGGTAAGCCGGCGCGCGACCTTACCCGAGCTGGGTCAGCACTGGCACCAGTTCATCGAAGTGATCGATCACCGCGTCTGCGCCCAGATCCTGCGGCGGCATGTCCCAGAAGCCGAAGCTGCACGCGATCACCGGGAGTCCGGCAGCGCGCGCGGCGCCCACGTCGAAGGTGGTGTCGCCCACGAAGGCCGCACGTCCGCCGCCGCAGCGGGACACCATTTCGTGAAGCATGTCGGGCGCGGGCTTGGCCGTGCCGGCGCCGAGCGTATCGCCGCCTATCACCGCGGCGAAACGGTCGAGAAGCCCGAGTTCGTCGAACAGGCGGACCGCGAGGTCTTCCTTCTTGTTGGTGGCGACCGCCAGCTTGACGCCCTGGGCGTCCAGCGCGTCAAGCATGGCCTCTCCGCCCGGAAACAGACGGGAATGGACCGCGATATTGGCGCCGTAGAAGGAGAGCAGCTCTTGCTGGAGCGCGGGGAAGGCCGCTTCATCCACGCCGCCGCTGTCGATCAGGGCATTGCGCAGCATCTGCGCCGCGCCGCCGCCGATGAAGCGGCGCACGTCGTCCAGCGCGACCGGGCTGCGGCCCGCCAGCGAGAGCGCGTGGTTGAGTGCCTGGCCAAGATCCCAGGCGGTATCCAGCAGCGTGCCGTCGAGGTCGAAGCCGACAATGTCGAAAGGAAATTTTTCCATCACGGCTGCAAGTGCCGTCCTGTTCTGGAAACTGCAAGGAAATGCTGGCAATGAGCGGCGCATGACCGACGCATCGACCGTATCGCCTCTCGCCATCATCGTCCTTGCTGCCGGCAAGGGCACGCGCATGAAAAGCGACCTGCACAAGGTGCTCCACTCCATCGCCGGGCGGCCCATGCTGATGCACCTGATGGCGAGCGCGGCGGCGCTCTCGCCCGAACGGCAGGTCGTGGTCGCCGGGCACGGGCGCGAACAGTTGGAAAAGGCGTTGGCCGGCAGCGCGGACATCGCGGTGCAGGATCCGCAGCTGGGCACCGGCCACGCGGTGCAGCAGGCAGAAGCCGCGCTGGCGGGCTTTGGCGGCGATGTGCTGATCCTTTATGGCGACGTGCCGTTCGTGCGCGCGGAAACGATGCGCGCGATGCTGGAACGGCTCCACGGCGCGGACAACCCGGCGGTGGTCGTGCTGGGCTTCGAGCCGGAGGATACGCTGCAATATGGCCGCGTGATCGCCGCCGATGGCGTGGTGACCAGGATGGTCGAGCACAAGGACGCGAGCGAGGCCGAGCGCGCCTGCCGCCTGTGCAATTCGGGGCTGATGGCGGTGCGCGGCACCGAGCTGTTCGGCTTGCTGGCGCGCGTGGGCAACGACAATGCGCAGGGCGAATACTACCTGACCGACATCGTCAACGTGGCCAACGCCGACGGCCGCGTCTGCGCGGTGGTGACCACCGATGACGCGGACGAGGTGATGGGCATCAACAGCCGCGGCGAACTGGCCGAAGCGGAAAGCCGCTGGCAGAAGAAGCGGCGCGTGCAGGCGATGGCCGATGGCGCCACGCTGGTGGCGCCCGAAACGGTGTGGTTCGCTTACGACACGCAAGTGGGCCGTGACGTGACCATCGAGCAGAACGTGGTGTTCGGCCCCGGTGTGACCGTGGCCGACCGCGTGGTGATCCACGCCTTCAGCCACGTGGAAGGCGCGGCGCTGGGCGAAGGCGTCTCGATCGGGCCATTCGCGCGCATTCGCCCCGGTTCGGTGCTGGAGGAAGGCAGCCGCATCGGCAACTTCGTCGAGATGAAGAACACCCGGCTGGGCAAGGGCGCCAAGGCCAACCACCTTACCTATCTGGGCGATGCCGACGTGGGCGCCGCGGCCAACATCGGCGCGGGCACGATCACCTGCAATTACGACGGCTATTTCAAACACAGGACCGTGATCGGCGAGCGCGCTTTCATCGGGTCGAACTCGTCGCTGATCGCTCCGATCAAGATCGGTGCCGATGCCATCGTGGCGGCGGGCAGCGCGGTTTCGCGCGACGTTTCGGACGGCGAGCTGCGGCTGGTGCGCGCCGACCAGCTGGTCAAGCCGGGCTGGGCCGATCGCTTTCACGATGCGATGAAGAAGAAGAAGGCGGAAAAGGCCAAGGGCTGAGCCTTCCCGCGCGCGGCGGCACCTCCGCCTTGGCGCGGCGATGTCAAAACGGGATTACACCGGAATGCGACTTGCTATGATATCATGGTATGATATCGATGCGCTTGCATGACGCGCGTTCTCATCGACCTCCCTGACAGTGACCTTGAAGCGTTCGATGCGCTGGCGCGCCGCAACGGGCGGTCGCGCGCGGCGGAAATGCGCGAGGCGGTGCGGCTCTACCTTCAAGGGCGGGCCGGCGACGACTGGGTGGCGCGCGGGCTGGGCTATTGGCAGGACCGCACCGAGATGGCCGATGGGCTGGCGTTCCAGCACCGCCAGCGCCGCTCTGGTGGAGGCGGGCGCTGATGGCGGCACCCGTATTCGATACCTGCATCGTGGCAGACTGGCTGGCCGGGCGGATCGAGGCGGCCGGTGAACTTTCGCGTTACCCCCGCTGCCGCATCAGCCGCGTGACCTGGACCGAGCTGCTCGCGGGGGAGCCCCTGGAAACGCGCGATCATGTCCGCAATTTAATCGCCCCGTTCGAAGTGGTCGAGGTGGACGGGCGTATTGCCGAAGCCGCCGCCGACTTGCGCTATCGCATCGGATTGAACTTGCTCGATGCCCTTGTTCTGGCAACGGCGCAGGTCGGCGGCAGCATTCTCGTGACCCGAAACACGCGGGACTTTCCGGCGACGATGCCGGGTGTTCGCGTCCCTTATGCACTCCAGCCCGAAGGCAATTGAAACCATGTGCGGAATCATCGGAATCGTCGGCAAGGAAGACGTCTCGGACCGGCTGGTCGACGGCCTGCGGCGCATGGAATACCGCGGCTATGACAGTTCGGGCGTGTGCACGATCGTGGATGGCCAGTTGGTGCGCCGGCGCGCCGAGGGCAAGCTGAACAACCTGGTGCTCGAACTGGCGCGCAGCCCCGCGCCGGGCACCATCGGCATCGCGCACACCCGCTGGGCCACGCACGGCGCGCCGACCACCTGCAACGCGCATCCGCACGCGACGGGCGAAGTGGCGCTGGTGCACAACGGCATCATCGAGAACTTCCGCCAACTGCGCGAGGCGCTGATCGCGCGTGGCCGGACTTTCGAGAGCGAGACCGATACCGAAGTGATCGCGCATCTCGTTTCGGAGCAGGTCGAAGCCGGCAAGTCGCCGCAGGAGGCGGTCAAGGCCGTGCTGCCGCAACTGCGCGGCGCCTTTGCGCTCGCCATCGCGTTCCGCCAGCATCCCGACATGCTGATCGGTGCGCGGCTCGGCTCGCCGCTGGTCGTCGGATATGGCGAGGGCGAGACCTATCTCGGTTCGGATGCGCTGGCGCTCGCGCCGCTGACGCAGAAGGTGTCCTACCTTGAAGAAGGCGACTGGGTGGTCATCACCCGCGAGGGCGCCGAAATCTTCGATGCGGACAACCAGCCGGTGAAGCGCGCGATCGTCGCATCGGGCGCGACTGCGGCGGCGATCGAGAAGGGCAACTATCGCCACTTCATGCAGAAGGAGATCTTCGAGCAGCCGGTGGTGGTGGCGCAGACGCTGCGCTCGTACCTGCGCCGGGTGGACCAGACGGTTGCGCTGCCGCAGATCGACTTCGACCTTTCGACCATCAACCGCGTGACCATCGTGGCCTGCGGGACGAGCTATTACGCGGGCATGGTGGCGAAGTACTGGTTCGAGCAGTTCGCGCGCCTGCCGGTGGACATCGATGTGGCGAGCGAGTTCCGTTACCGCGACCCCGTGCTGGAGCCGGGCGGTCTGGCGCTGTTCATTTCGCAGAGCGGCGAGACGGCGGACACGCTGGCCGCGCTGCGCCACTGCAAGGCGGCCGGGCAGACCATCGCGGTGGTCGTGAACGTGCCGACCAGCTCGATGGCGCGCGAGGCGGACCTGCTGCTGCCGACCCATGCCGGGCCGGAGATCGGCGTCGCTTCGACCAAGGCGTTCACGTGCCAGCTGGCGGTGCTGGCCGCGCTGGCGGCGCATCTCGCGGTCAAGCGCGGGCGGATGACGCGCGCGGAGGAAGCCGATCTGGTCGACCAGCTGGTCGAGACCCCCGCCGCGCTCAATGCTGCGCTGTCGCACGATGACGAGATCGCGGCGATGGCGCACCTGATCGCCCCGGCGCGCGACGTGCTCTACCTCGGGCGCGGGCCGGACTATCCGTTGGCGATGGAAGGCGCGCTCAAGCTCAAGGAAATCAGCTACATTCACGCGGAAGGCTATGCGTCGGGCGAAATGAAGCATGGCCCGATCGCGCTGATCGACGAAGCCGTGCCGGTGATCGTGCTGGCGCCCAGCGGCCCGTTGTTCGAGAAGACCGTGTCGAACATGCAGGAAGTGCGTGCGCGCGGCGGCAAGATCGTGCTGATTTCCGACGCGGAAGGGTTGGCCGAGGCGGGCGAGGGCTGTCTCGCCACGATCGAGATGCCCAAGGTCCACCCGCTGATCGCGCCGCTGGTCTATGCTGTGCCGGTGCAGTTGCTCGCCTATCACGTGGCCGTGGCGAAGGGCACCGACGTCGACCAGCCGCGCAACCTGGCCAAGAGCGTGACGGTGGAGTGATTTACCCGGCCGGTCGGTCCATAAAAAGCAACCTTCGTTAGGCCCAGGGGCCGCATTTTCCGGTGTCGCAACCGGAAGATGCGGCCTTTGTCATGATTCGGTCCGTGCAATTGCGCCGCGCCCGGCAGGGCTGACCGGCAGTTGGCGCGGTCATGATTCTGTAGATCGTTCCAAAATGGATATGCCGCGGACGCTTTCTGCCCGCCTGGACCGGCTGGAGGACGATGCCGGCCTAGGAAAAGAGCATGGCGATCAATGTCGATGTACCTGGCCGCAAGCGCGAAAATGCGCGCCTTTCTGAAGTTGTTTCAAAATGATGGCCCCGTTTCGGTCCCAATAGAAGACGCTCTGATGGTGCAGTGCACAAGAATGATGTTGACGCGGAGGGCCAAAGTTCCGAAAAATTAAGGCGCTACGGCGATAGAGAGCCCGAAGCGGGGGTAATAGGGCGGCATGACGGTTAACTTTACTAAAGTTAATGGGATCGACATGGACAAGAGCCATGCTGTCGATGCCAATGCCGCGCGCTTCCTTCGCTGGCGCAGCATGGCATCCATGCGTCGTGCGGAACGCGCACGCATGGGGCGGACGTCGATCCGCGTCGCCCCCGCCGATGTTGGGCACCACGCGCGCATGGACTGGCTCCACCGCGCCTTCGATATCGCCGTGTCGCTGGGCGCGATCATTGCCCTGTTGCCGCTGTTCCCGGTGCTGGCGTTGCTGATCAAGCTGACCAGCCGCGGCCCGGTGCTTTTCCGGCAGCGCCGGGTTGGGCGCAACGGTGCGCTGTTTCCGTGCCTCAAGTTCCGTTCGATGGTGGTCAATTCGCCGGATGTGCTGGAGAAGCTCCTCGCCAGCGATGCCGATGCCCGCGCCGAATGGGCGCGCGACCAGAAGCTGCGCAACGATCCGCGCATCACCTGGATCGGCAGTTTCCTGCGCCGCAGCAGCCTTGATGAGCTGCCGCAGTTGTTCAACATTTTCGCCGGCCAGATGAGCATCGTTGGTCCGCGTCCGATCCTTCCGACCGAAGTCGTCCGCTATGGCCCGCGCATCGCCGATTATTGCAGCGTTCGCCCGGGCCTGACCGGGTTGTGGCAGGTGAATGGCCGCAACGACCTGTCCTACCCGACGCGGGTGCGGCTCGACGCGTTCTATTCGTTCCGCAAGAGCGTGGTCTACGATTTCGGGATCTGCCTGCGCACGATCCCCGCGCTGCTGGCACGGCGGGGCAGCTACTGAGCCTTCGCCGACCGCAGTGGCCAGGGCAGGGCGGGGGCGAAGACGCCCCGCACTTCCATCCGGATACGTAGTTTCCACTAGATGTCCCGGCCCTAAATACTTACCAAAGTTCATGAAATTGCGATGATGTCGGAATAAAAACGCTGGGACACTTGCACTTTGGCAATGGTGTGCCGGGCAGGACGCTGCTAGTCGGTGCAGCGGACATGATTGCCGGGGGGTGATCTTCGTTTCGGGCATTTGCAGCCGGGCGCGATCGGCTCTGGCCGGGGCCTCGAGATGAATTTCCCTGCCATGGCGGGACAACAACGGGAACGGGGCGTGTTGCAGCAAATCGCGGCGAAGTTCGGACGGAATTCCCCGATCGTGCTGCGACGGGGCTTTGTCCGCGCGCTGCGCCGGGTGCTGCGCGGGCTGCCGGAGCGACCCTTTGCCGACCTGCCCGCCGGACTGTGGGCGCCGCGCGTGGGGGGCATCGATTTCGGACATCTCGACCGCACCACGCCCATCGGCGAAGTCTTCGGTCCTGATCGCGGCAAACCGATCGACCGGCTCTATATCGAACGCTTTCTCGATGCGCATCGCGGCTTCATTCGCGGCCGCGTGCTCGAAGTGGGCGACAGCAGCTATACCCGTGCCTTTGGCGGCAGCGCGGTCACGCGTGCGGACGTGCTCCATGTCAGCGGCGACAACCCCATCGCGACCATCGTGGGCGACATTGCCGATCCGGCAACCCTGCCCGAAGGGGCGTTCGACTGCATCGTGCTGACCCAGACGCTCCACCTGATCTTCGATATGCCCGCGGCGGTGCGCAATGTCGTCCGTGCGCTGGCGCCGGGCGGCACGCTGCTGCTGACGGTTCCGGGCGTCTCGGCGGTCGATCCGTGGGAGTGGCGCGACAACTGGTACTGGTCGCTGACCCCACCGGCGCTGGAACGCCTGCTCCGCGCCGAGTTCGCGGCAGATGACATCGACCTGACCGCTTTCGGCAACGTCCATGCCGCCATCGCTTTCCTGGCCGGCGCTTCGGTCGAGGATGTCGATCCGGCTAAACTTGCCGTGGTCGACCGCCATTTTCCGGTGGTGGTCGCTGCGCGTGCGACTAAGGCGGGCGCGGCATGATCACGCGCGCCATCAATATGGCGAAGTGGCAGGTTGCCAAGCGCATGGGCGCGCGATTGCCCATCGTGCTGATGTATCACCGCGTGGCCGATCTTGCCGAGGATACCTGGAACCTTGCGGTCAGCCCGAAGAACTTCGCCGCGCAGATCGCCGCTCTGACGAAAGTGCGCAAGGTGGTGCCGATCAGCGAACTGCTGACGGCCGAGAGCGACCAGCCGCTGGCCGCTATCACGTTCGATGACGGGTATCGCGACGTGGTCACGCACGGACTTCCGGTGCTGGCCCAGCACGATTGCCCGGCGACGATCTACCTGTGCACGGGCATGATCGGCGGTGCGCGCGAATACTGGTGGGACGAGTTGGTCCGCATCCTGCTGGAAACGACGCTGTCGCACGATTTCGAGCTGGACGTGCTGCGTAGCGGCCGGAAGTGGCGGATAGGTCCGGACACACCGCGCGCCGACCGGATGCGCATTCTCAACGAATTGTCCGGCGTTCTGCGTTACCTTCCCGTGCAGGCGCGCAGCGATGCGATCGCGCGCATGGCAGAACTGTGCAACATCGATCTTGCGATGCGCCCCTCTCACGCCATTCTGAACCGCGACGAAGTGCGCGCGCTGGATGGCACGCACCTGTCGGTGGGGGCGCATAGCCAGATGCACGTTTCGCTGCCGCACTGCGACCTCGCCACACAAGTGCGCGAGATCGGGCAGAGCCGCGAGGAATGCGCCGACCTGACCGGGCGCCTGCCGTCCAGCTTTGCCTATCCGTTCGGCGACTATGACGCGCGCGTCGTCGACCATGTGCGCAAGGCCGGTTTCGAGACGGCCGTCACGGTCGATCGCCGCATCCTGCGGCCCGAAACCGATCCGCTGAAACTGCCGCGGATCGAGGTGCGTGACTGGGGCGCGGCGGAATTCCTGCGGCGCCTGCCATGAACGGTGCGGCCGGCCCGCATTACCGCCTCGTCGCCCGCCGCAGGGGTCTTGCCGCGCTGCGGCTGCGCGAGATCGGCGCCTACCGTGACCTGCTGCGCGCTTTCGTTTCGCGCGACCTCAAGGTGAATTACCAGCAGACCGTGCTGGGGCCACTGTGGTTGCTGATCCGGCCGCTGGTGACAACCGCCATCCTTGTGTTGATGATGTCGCGGGTAACCGACGCGCCCACCGATGGCGCGCCGCCGGCGTTGTTCTATCTCGCCGCGACGATCATGTGGACATACTTTTCCCAGATCGTGCAGATGGTCGGGCAGGTCTTCGTCGCGCACGAATACCTGTTCAGCAAAGTCTATTTTCCGCGCCTGATCCTGCCGATCTCGATCACCGTGTCCAATCTGGTGGGCGTGGGGCTGCAACTGGCGATGCTGGGCGTGTTCGGGCTGGCCACGGCGGTGTTCGCCGACTTCACCATGCCCCTGTCGCGGCTATGGATTCTGCCGCTCACGTTCGTTCCCCTCGTCGCCTTCTCGCTGGGCACGGGATTGCTCGTCGCCAGCATGACGACGCGCTATCGCGATCTCGTGAACGCGCTGCCGTTCGCGCTGCAATGCGGCTTCCTGCTGACGCCGATCGTCTATCCCTTCTCGCGCGTGCCGGAGGATTGGCGCCTGCCGTTTGCCATCGTCAATCCGCTGGGCGTCATCTCGGACCTGTGGCGTGCGGCGCTGACGGGCACGCCGCTGGTTTCGACCCCGGTGCAGATCGTTGCGGCCGTCACCTCGTCGCTGGCAGTATTCCTTGTCGCGGTGCTGCTGTTCCAGATGAGCGAGCGCACGGCGGCGGACACGATCTGACGATGATGCCGGCACTCGCCATCGACGCTCGCGGCCTGTCCAAGCGGTATCGGCGCGGCATTTTCACCGCGTCCACGCTGCGCGATGAACTGGCCGCCGCGTTTTCCCCGCGCGCGGCGCAGGCGGAAGACGAGCACCACTTCCTCGCACTGGACGACGTGAGCTTCACCGTGCCGCGGGGCACGATCTGCGGCATCCTTGGCCGCAACGGCTCGGGCAAGACCACGCTGATGAAGATCCTGGCCGCGATCACCGAGCCGACATCGGGCGAGGCGCATCTCTATGGCCGCGTCAGTTGCCTGCTGGAAGTGGGGGCGGGGTTCGACACCGAACTGACCGGGCTGGACAACATCTATCTCAACGGCGCCATCCTGGGGATGAGCCGCGCCGAGGTGACGGCCAAGCTCGACAGCATCGTCGCCTTCGCCGATATCGGTCCGGTGCTCGACACGCAGGTGAAGCGCTATTCATCGGGGATGTATACGCGGCTGGCCTTCGCGCTGGCGGTGCACCTCGAATCCGAAATCCTGCTGCTCGACGAGATTCTGGCGGTGGGCGACATCCCGTTCCGCGACAAGTGCGTGGCCACGATGAAGGAGCTGGCAGCGCAGGGGCGCTCGATCCTGTTCGTCAGCCACAACATGGACCTCGTGCGCGGCGTTTGCGACAGCGCGTTGCTGCTCGACAAGGGGCGGCTGCTGGCCAGCGGCGGGACCGAGGCGATCTGCGAACGCTATCTGGACATGGTGCGCGGCGACAAGCCGCTGCCGCAACCATGACGGCGCGCGCGCGCGGGTTCGGCTACCTGATCGTCGCGCACCACCGTCCGGCGCTGCTGCTGAGACTGGTGCGCGCCATCCGGCGAATGAGCGACGCTGCCATCGTGGTGCATCTCGATCGCCGGCACCGCGATGCGTTTCGCGCGGTGGAACCGGCGCTGCTCGCCGAGGGGCGGATCGTGGTCATCGCCGCACACACGGTGCGGTGGGCGCATTTCTCGCAGGTGGAGGCGGAACTCGCCGGGCTTGCGGCGATGCTCGATGCCTTTCCCGACGTGACTCATGTCCAGCATATCACCGGGCAGGATTATCCGATCCGGCCTCTGGGCGAACTGGAGCGCATGGTCACCGCGCAGCCGGGGCACAGCTTCATCGACCGCGTGCCGCTGCCCTCGCCGGGGCGCGAGATGCAGTGGGAGCATGTGCGGCGGTTCTACCTGACCCGGTCGCGGCGACGGTCGCTGCGCCTGCCGTTCGGGCGACGGTTGCCTGACCTGCGCTTCTTTTCCGGCTCGCCTTATTGGTGCCTCGCGCGCGAACACGCGGCTTACTTGCTCGGTCTGCCGCCTGAGCGGATGCGCTTTTACCGCGGTGCGCTATCGCCCGACGAGTTCTTCTTCCAGACCGAGCTGAGCAATTCGGAACACGCGGGCGAACTGCTGCATGGCGAATACACGTTCGTGGACTGGCCGGGTGACGGACCCAGCCCCGAAATCCTGACGTTCGGTCATTTCGACGCGATGGTAGAGTCGTGCGCGTTCTTTGGCCGCAAGTTCGACGATTCCGTCGATACCGACGTGCTGGACAGGATCGACCAGTATCTGGCGGAGATCGAAGCATGACTGGTGAAACAGGGGCGCCGCGCGTTTCGGCAGTGATCCTGTTTCACAACGAGGAGGCTTTCCTGCCAGAGGCCGTCGAGAGCGTGGCAGGGCAGGGGTTCGATGCTTACGAAATCCTGATGGTAGATGGCGGGGCAACGCCGGAATGCCTGGCAGTGGCGCGGGCGCTGTGCGCGCAGGATCCATCGCGGCGACGGCTGATCCAGCACCCGGACCGGAATGCGATGGGCGTGGGTGATTTGCGCGGCTTCGGTTTTTCGCATGCGCGCGGAGAGTTTCTCGCCTCGCTCGACGCCGACGACGTGTGGCTGCCGGGCAAGGCGACCGCGCAGGTGGCCCTGCTCGATGCTCATCCCGACGCCACCATGGTCTATGGCCGCACCGAAATCTGGTCGAGCTGGGACGCGAGCGCGGCCGCAACCGACTTCTTCTACGATCTTGGGCTGGAGCCGGACCGGCTGGTCCCCGGCGACGAGGCGCTGCGCGTGATGATCGGCAATCGGGCGCAGACGCCGACGACGTGCAATGCCATGATGCGGCGGCGCGTGGTGGAGCAGGTGGGGGGATGCGAGGCGCGCTTTGCCGGGATGTTCGAGGATCAGGCGCTGTTCGCCAAGTTGATGGCGGTGGGGCCGGTCTATGTCTCGTCGCAGCCATGGGCGCGGTATCGGCAGCGGGGAGTGAGCATGTCGAATGCCGCATCCGACCTCGCGACGGCGCGCGTGCGGCGGAGCCTGCTGCTTTGGCTGGAACGCTGGCTGCGCGCGCATGGCCAAGCCGGACGGCACTTGCGCCGCGCGCTGCGGGCTGAGCAGCGCCGGGCCGCGGCCAACCTGCTGCGACTGGCCGTCAAGAGATGGCTGGGCCGCTGACATGGCGCCGCGCTTCAGCGTCATCATGCCGGTGCTCGACCAGGAGCGCTATCTGGCCGAGGCGATTGCCAGCGTGCAGGCGCAGGACCTGCCTGATTGGGAACTGCTGATCGTCGATGACGGTAGCCGCGACGCCAGCCTTGCCATTGCCGAAGGCTTCGCGCGCGCGGATGCGAGAGTGCGGGTGCTGCGCCATGCCGATGGCGGGCGCCGGGGCGCGGCAGCGGCGCGCAATCTGGCGTTGAACGCGGTGACAGGCGAGTTCGTCACGTTCCTCGATGGCGACGACCTGTTCCTGTCGGACCGTCTTTCCGCTCACGCGGCATTGCTGGATGCCAATCCGGGCCTGCGCTGCGTCTATGGCGCGACGCGTTGGCTGGACGATGCCACCGGGCGGACCTGGGAAGAGGAACTCGGCCCGGTCACTGGCCGCATCCACCAGCCGCCTCAGATCGTGCGCCGGATCGTCGTCAATCACGAAGGCGCGGTACCGTGCATCTGCGCGGCCACGCTGGGCCGGGCGGAGGTGCTGGCGGTAGGCGGCTTCGACGAAGCGTTCGGGCTGTTCGAGGACCAGACGCTGTGGGTCAAGGTCTTCGCGCGCCATCTGGTGTTCGTGACGAGCCATTGCGGCGCCGTCTATCGCCAGCATCGTCAATCGACTTCATCCCGCGTCGATCGCGGCGAACTGGCCGGGTTCCGCCGGCCGGACGAGGCTTCGCACCAGTTCCTGGCGTGGATGCGGCAGCATCTTGCGGCGGAGGGGCTTTCCGACCTGGCGCTCGACCGCGATCTTGGCTGGTGGCTGCGCCGGTTCGACGGGCGTGTGGCGGTGCGCTGGGCCGCGCGCGGGTGGGTGCGGTTGTCGCTGGTCGCGCGGCGGTGGCGTCGGCGCTTGGCGCGTCGTCTCTAGCGGGTCAGCGGCGTTCCGGCGCGGTAGCCTTCGATCCGGCCCATTGCGACCACCCATGCCAACCGGGCGCGGCGGGGGTGCAGCAGAGCGTAGCGGACGGCGTTGAACAGCGACCGGCCGGCCCAATAGGCGATCGCGTTCTGGCGGTAACCGTGTCGCCGCAGCACATAGCCCATGCCGCGCGCATAGGCGCGGATCTTGACGAACATGGCATTGTCCGGGCGCGAGGTGTCGATTTCGAGGTGGTAGCCGTAAAGCCGGGGATCGAAGTGGCAGCGGCGCCCTCGCGCCAGTGCCCGCAGGATGAAATCCGGGCCTTCCGCCGCCTGCCAGGGCGTGGGCGAGCCAATACCCAAGCCTTCGTCGTAGCCTTCCAGTTCTTCCAGCAGGGAGCGCCGCACGAAGGTCATCCCTTCCATCTGGCTGATCCAGACATTGCCGCGCGTGATCGGACCGGCGGATTTGGCGAAGCGCGCGTTGATGCTGCGCCCGTCGGTGTTCGAACAGCGGCCGGAGAGCAACTGGGCGCCTGTTTCGTCCAGCAGGCGCACGCCGGTTTCCAGATATTCCGGGGGATACCAGCAGTCATCGTCGGGGAAGATCACGGTGCGGCCACGCGCTTGCCGCCAGCCGGCATTGCGCCCGCAGCTTACGCCCCGACGGCCAGGCATACGAAGCCGGTGCAGGGCAAAGCCGCGTGGTGCGGCAGAAATGGGGGCAAGCCGATCATCGGAATTCTGATCGACGAGGATGACCTCGAAATCGGAGAATGACTGCCGCTCGAGACTGTCGAGCAGGCGCGCCAGTTCCTCGGTGCGTCCCAGTGATGAGACGACCACGCTCACGTCCGGGCTGTCGGTGCGGTCTCCCGGCAACGTTATGCTCCGGCCCGATGCTGCATGGGCGAAAAGCCAGTCGCGACCGAGCGGGGGGCCGCGATTGTGGGGGCTGCAGGAACGCGCAAACGGGCCGGGGGCCTAATACCCGTTGCCCGGATCGCTCCGAAGTCCCACGCATGACTTGAAAAAGACAAGACTTCTTCGCCCCCCATTGCCGGCGTCGTAGCTGAAAATTTTGCAACACGGTAGTTCCCAGATGAACGATTGATCCATCAAGGGTGAAAACGGGTCTTGCGCGCCCCGCTTTGGTGCAGATGCAGCTTGACCCATATCTTTCGGTTTAAGGATTTGCATTTCGTTAGGTAAGGGTCATTGCTTATCGCACTCGCAGTGACGATCACTGTTGCAGTGCGGTGAGGGCCTGACTAAACATCACGGCCCACTACACTTCGCATTTTGCGCCAGCAATCCGGGATCACTCGCATGACAATGTCGCGTCCGTTTCGTTTGAAGGCGTCGGCCCGCAGGGTCTCGGGTGTCGTGCTCGCGGTGGTGCTGTTCGGGGCGACCACTGGTTGCTCTCAGGCCGGCAACCTTCCCACCCGCTCGGTTTCGGCCGAACAGGCGGTCTACCGCCTGGGCAGCGGCGATATGCTCAAGATCACGGTTTACGGCGAGGAAAACCTCACCGGCAGCTATCCGGTCAATGGCGAGGGGCAGATTTCCTTCCCGCTGCTGGGCACGGTGGATGCCAAGGGCAAGACCCAGCGCGAGCTGGAGGCGGCGCTGACCGCGCGGTTGGGCGACGGCTTCGTCAACAATCCCAGCGTGACCGTGGAAGTGGCGAATTTTCGACCCTATTATATCCTCGGCGAAGTGAACAAGGCCGGCGAGTTCCCGTTCGTCGATGGCCTGACCGCGTTCAGTGCGGTCGCGCGTGCCGGAGGTTTCACCTACCGCGCGGACCAGAAGCGGGTTTTCATCCGCCATCACGATTCGTCCGCCGAAGAAGCCTTCCGGCTCGATGGTGGAACCCCGGTGTTGCCCGGAGATACCATTCGCATCCCGGAACGCCGTTTCTGATCCCTTGCGCTGCGGGAGGGGCGGGGGCCGCGAACCTACCAGAGCGTCCAAAGGTGGAACAGCACGACTGCCCATAGCAGAAGGCTGACGCAAAGGCCGCCAAGCCAGCCGGCCCAGTTGATGGGAGGAAGCCCGGGAAACTGGTCGCGGTCCGCTGCGGCGTCCGCTGCGGCTTCGGAATGTCGGCGATCGGTATGCCAGGGCGATTGCCGCGCGCCCGGGGAATGCGGAGTGTCGCCAGTGGCGCGCACGCGCGGTTCGGGGGTACGCGATGCTTCTGCCATCGCCGGATCCTCTTTCCTGCCATCCCCGGGAGCCGTCCCGATCGTGAAAACATACCATTAGTTCGTAAAAAATTGAAATAAGTTTATTATTTGCAATTACATAAGTTATATTTGAACAATGCTTCGAAGAAAATTCCGCTCTTTTTATGCTGCAGTGCAAAATCAGAGCGGGCAGCGCACGGCGATATCCGCGACCAGCGGGCGGTGGTCGGAACCCAGATCGGGACCGGTATGCACGTTCGCGATCGTGACGGCGCTCCCCGCGTAAAACTGATCGAGGGGCAGTGCCGGGGGAAGGGAAGCTGCGGCGGATGGCCACGTCGGTCGCGGTCCGGACGCAAGGCGGAGGTGCCCGCTGGCCGCGATCCGGCGCATCGCGAATGTCCAGGGCGCGGAGTTGAAATCGCCGATCAGCAGGCCGTCACGGCCCATGTGTCGCATCACTTCGCCCAGATGACGAAGGTCGCCGCGCTGGGATCCGAGCGGCCAGGGGCGTGAGAAGTGGGCTGCCGTCAGGGGAAGGTGGATGCATCCCAGGTCGAGCAGAACGGTGACCGCTGACAGCGTCTTGCGGTTTTCGGGATCGCCCTGCGCGTGGTGCCAGATATGACCGGGCGGCCGGCGCGTCAGGATCACGGTGGAGCAGTGCAGGTTCTCCGCGCAGGCTGCGGCATAAGGGTAAGTACGTAGAAGTGCCGAAAATTCCGTCCTTTGGTGCATATTGGCTTCGATCAGCACGACAGCGTCGGCGTGTTGATCGAGCACCCACGCTATGGCTTCCGGCAGGCGGGCGTTGTCCTTGTAGACGTTGAAACTGGCGATCCGCATCTTTGCCATGGGCGTGGTCGCCGCGATCGTTCCGGCCGGCCACATCGGGCGGGCAATGGCCGCGCCCCAGCACGTTGCGGCGAGCAGTGTCGCCCATCCCAGCAGGCGTACCGTGAGCGAGGTGGCTGTCGCCGCGGCTCCCAGCGCGAAAGCTCCGGCCAATGGAAGCGCAGCGGGCGCCGCTATGTTGATGCTGTCGGCCTCCGCCACGGCCATGCCGGCAATGGATGTGCCCAGGATCGCCACGGCGACAGCCAGCATCAGCACGGAGGGGCCGCGCGGTGAAGGTTGATCGAAATGGACAGGCGGGCCTGAACTCATGGCATTTCCTACCGTTCTGTCCTTGGTGGAAAAGTGTCTCCGGGATTTGTGCGGTGCATCATGATCCCTATTCACGCTGCCGTCGATATGCGATATCGAGCAGACGTGGGCAGGTGAAAACCGTCGTGCCGTTTGAGGGGGTTATGAAAATCAGGACGTATCGACGGCTCGGCCTGCGCCGATGGACCGTGTTCCTCATGAACTTCCAAGTATTCGTGTTTGGAACGACCATGCTGTCGAACGGGGCCGCTGCGCAGAACCTGGATTTCCAGGAGCCGGACGATGTCGCCGGACGGCGCCCGCAGCCCAGCTATGACGCGCAGGGAATTCGCCTTTCGGGTGACATTTTCGCCTATCCCACTTTTGGCGTGGCGGGCGACTATCAGTCGAACCTGTATGGCAGCCCGAAGAATGCGGTGGGCGATCTGGCGGTTGTCGCCAATCCTTCGCTGACAGTGCAGCAGGTACGGTCGGATTCCCGGTTCAGCGTATTTACCGATGCGCAGGTCCGCCGCTTTTCCAAGTACACCCGCGAGAACGATGAGCAGTACACCGTCTCGGGCGCCTTTTCGCTCGATCGGGCAGGTGGGCTCGGACTTTCGGGGGATGCAGGTTATCGCAGGTTCACGGCGGAGCGCGGCACTGTCGCGAACGCGTTCCAGAGTGGCTCTCCGTTGCAGGCGCGCGATTTTCACACCAACCTTTCCGTGTCGAAGCAGTTCAACAAGCTGCGCATTGCCGCCACCGGCCAGTACCTGCGAGTGCGCTATGACGACGCGGTGCTGGGGGGTGGTACGGTCGTCGACCAGACCTTCCGCGACAACCGCCGGATCGGCGGGGACGTGGAGGCGCACTATAATGTCAGCCCGCGTTTCGGCCTGGCAGCGACCGTGGGACTTTCCGACGACCGTTTTACCGACCCCAATCCGCTGACCAACCGCAATGCGACGTCGCGAAGGGCGCTGATCGGTGTCCGCTATGAGCTCACCCGTCTGGTCGAAGTGGCCTTCGATGCCGGCTACCGCAGCTACAACTTCCGCAACAAGGCCTATGCCGACCCCTCTGGGCTCGCCCTGCATGGACGGGTTCGCTGGTATCCCGATGCGTTGGTCACGGTTCGCGCCGACCTTTCGCAGGATACCTCGACGAGCACGTTCAGCAATGTCAGCACGGTCACGCTGACCAGGGCCGACATCGGCACCGATTATGAATATCGGCGCAACGTCATGGTGTCGCTGCGGGCCGGCGGCTCGCGCGAGCGTTACGAGGGCATCAACCAGGCCACCTATTCGTACTGGTCGACGGCTTCTGCCACGTGGAAGGCCAACAAGTGGCTTAGCGTGACCGGATCGCTTGGCCTCGAAGGGCGAACCCGCACGGTTGCGGCGGCGCCCAGGTTTTCGGGCTTCCGCGGCGGCCTGACGCTGCGATTGGCCCGATGACCGCTAGCGCCTGCCAGGCCGGAACGTTGAAAGTCCTCGCATGAACCTGCCTACGATCTATGACGGCTCGGCGCTCCCTCAGCCGATTTCAGCCGGTAACCTGCTTCCCGGCGCGCCAATTGCGCCTGACGAGGACGACCGGCTGAGCTTCGCCCGGCTGCTTGGCTTCTTCCGCCGACGCAGCGGGATCATCTGGGCTGTCCTGGGGGCGACGCTGCTGCTGGGCGGGATCATTACCGCGCTCCAGCCGAGGCTCTACACGGCCTCCGCAGTGCTGCTGCTCAAGCCGCAGTCGGAGCAGCTCGAAGACCGCGTGGCGACCAAGACCCAGCCGCAGCAGCAGGTTTCGGGCGACTGGGACATGAACACCCAGCTTTCGGTGATCACCTCGACCGACGTGGCGCGCCGGGTGATGGAAACGCTGAAGCTGGACCGGGACCCGCGCTACAATCCGGAACTGGCGATCGAGCCGACGCTCTTCGAGAGCCTGACCGGCGCAAAGCCGCGCGCGCTGGCGCCGTCGGCGATCTCGGCGGAGAACATGGAACGCGGGCGCCGCGCCATCGTGCAGGATCTGAAGGGGAGCATTTCCGCCCAGCAGATCGGCACGTCTTATTCGCTCAGCCTGACCGTGCAGGATACCGATCCGCAGATGGCGGCCGGCATTGCCAACGCCTTCGCCGGGCAATATGCGCAGTCGCAGGTGAGCGACAAGCAGCAGTCCGCGCAGCAGGCGATGACCTTCCTTGAAAGGAAGATCGCGGAACTTCGCACGCAGGCCCAGAACGATTTCGCCGCAGTACAGAGCTATCGCATCCGCAATGGCCTGCTCAGCAATCAGGCGACATCGCTGACCGAGCAGGACATTTCTGTCTACAACCAGCAGGTCGCGACCGCCAAGGCGGAAGCCGCAGCCGATCAGGCGCAGCTCGCCACGGCGCGCCGGCAGCTGCGTGCCGGCTCGAACGGGTCGGACGTTGGTGAGGCGCTGTCCTCCACCGTTGTCGGGAGCCTGCGCACGCAGCGTTCGCAGATCGCGGCGCGCGTTGCGGATCTCAGCGCCCGCTACGGCAGCAAGCATCCCGAACTTCTGCGCGCACGGCAGGAGCTTGCCGCTGTCGATCAGCAGATCCAGGAGGAAATCGACCGCGTCATTTCCAATCTGGAGGCGAAAGTGAACGTCTCTGGCCAGCGACTGGGGTCGCTTCAGGGCTCGTTGGGGCAGGCGCGCGGCGTGCTGGCCTCCAACAACGGTGCAATGGTCGCGCTCGACGATCTCCAGCGCCGGGCAGAGGCATCGCAGGGGCAGTACGAGACCTACCTCGCGCGGTATCGCCAGATTTCCGCGATGAGCGGGACCGAACAATCGCGCGCCAAGGTCATCAGCGAGGCCACCGCGCCGAGTGGTCCCTCCAGCCCGCGCGTGATGCTCAACATGATCCTTGCCGGGATCGTCGGCCTGCTGCTTGGCGGCGCCATCGCTTTCGTGGTCGAAATGCAGTTCAGCGGCCTGACCACCTCGGAAGACGTGGCCAAGGCGCTTGGCCTGCCGTTCCTCGGATCGGTGCCCGACAACCGCAAGCTCGACGGCGCGTCCCAGACCCCGTTCGAAACCGTGGTGGACCAGCCGAGTTCCATCATGGCCGAGGCCGTGCGCGGCATCTACAGCGCCACGCATATGCATGTGCCCGATCGCGGCCGTGTGCTGGCGATCACCTCGGCCATGCCCGATGAAGGCAAGACTTCGCTTGCCGCGATGCTGGCGCACACGGCGGCGGGGCTGGGCGTGAACACGGTGGTGGTCGATTGCGACGTGATCGTGCGCGGCCTGTCCAAGCTGTTTCAGGCGACCGACGGTCAGGGCCTGCGCGAAGCGATCGCCGGAACCGCGACGCTCGATCTGGCGCTGCACGAGGTGCGCCCCAAGCTCACCGTGTTGCCGCTGGTTTCGGTTGCCACCGATGGCGAGCGACTGACGGCCGATGGCGGCATCCACCGCATCGTCGCGCAACTGAAGGAGCGCTTCGAGTTGGTCGTGCTGGACCTGCCGCCGTTGCTGTCGATCGCCGAAACACGCGAAATCGCGGGGCTGGCGGATGGCGTGGCGATGGCGGTGCGCTGGCGCGCCACCAGCCGTGACCGGGTCAAGGCGGCCACGCGCCTGCTGCCCGTGCGCCTGCGCGACTATCTCGGCGTGGTGCTGACGCGGGTGGACCTGAAGAAGCAGGCGAAGTTTGCGCCGGACGAAGCTTCGTCGGGATATTACGACGCATATGCGGCCTACCTGATCGGCGCCCGATGACCTTCGCCGCGGCGCCGGTGCGCGGTGCCCCGCGCGTGGCGATCATCCATTACTGGCTGGTGGGAATGCGCGGCGGCGAGCGGGTGCTGGAGCGTTTCCTGCGCCTTTATCCGGGTGCGGACATCTTTACCCATGTCGTCCGGCCGGAGCGCCTGTCGGATGCGATCCGTGCGCATACGATCCGCACCACGTTCATCCAGAAGTTGCCCGGTGCGGTGAAGCACTACCAGAAATACCTGCCGCTGATGCCTTACGCGCTCGAGGAACTGGACCTGCGGGGCTACGATCTGGTCATCAGCAGCGAATCCGGCCCGGCCAAGGGCGTGATCGCGGCGCCGGATGCCTTCCACTTGTGCTACTGCCATTCGCCGATGCGCTACCTGTGGGATCACTATCACCCCTACAAGGCGAAGGCTGGTCGGCTGACGCGGCCGTTGATGCCGCTACTGTTCCATGGCCTGCGCCAATGGGACACCACGTCTGCCCAGCGCCCGGACAAGATCGTGGCCAACAGCGCGTTCATCGCGCGGCGTGTGCGCAAGGCGTGGGGCCGGGAGGCCGACGTGGTGCATCCGCCGGTGGATGTCACGTTGTTCGGCCCGACGGGCACGATCCGTGATCAGTATCTGTGGGTGGGCCAGATGACTCCCTACAAGCGTGCCGATCTGGTGGTCGAGGCGTTCAATCGGCTGGGCCTCCCGCTGCTGATGGTGGGAGACGGCGAACTTTCCCGCGAAATCGCTGCGCGCGCGGGCGACAATATCACGATCGTCGACCGGCTCGATTTTGCCGGGCTGCGCCGTGCCTATGCCGAATGCAAGGCGCTGCTGTTCCCGGCCGAGGAGGACTTCGGGCTGGTTCCGGTCGAGGCCAATGCTTCGGGACGGCCGGTCGTCGCCTATGGTCGTGGCGGCGCGCGCGAAACGGTGGTCGATGGCGAGACGGGGCTGTTCTTCGAGGAACAGTCGGTCGAGGCGCTGGTCGATGCGGTCGAGCGGCTGGAGCGGTGGCTGCCCCATTTCGATCCGGCAGCCGCGATGGCGAATGCACGTCGCTTTGCCCCCGAAGTGTTCGATGCGCGGATCGGCGGCATCGTCGAGCAAGGACTGGCCGGCGGGTTCGGCCGGTCGCAGCAGCCGGCGCCGCCCCGTCTGACCGAGGCCTGAGGGAAGCGACCCGTGCTGCCGACCATCCATGGCCTGATTGCCGTCCTGATCGGCGCGTGGCTGCTGAGCCGGGGCGGTGTGCTGCCCGTGCTGCTCGGCACGCTGGCGGCTGGTGTGTTCGATGCTTCGGCGGCGGTGTTCCTGCCTGCGCTGGGCGGTTCATCGGTGCCGCCCTCGCGGATCATGCTGCTGTTCCTGCTGATCGCCGCCGTACGGGCCAGCGCCCGCCAGACGGGCCTGCTGGCTGACGCGATCCGCAACAACACGTTGATGCTCCTGTTTGCGCTGTGGGCGCTGATCGGCGCGTTCACGCTGCCTTACATCTTTGCCGGGCAAGTCATGGTCGTGCCGATGTCCGCACAGGACATCCGCAGCATGTTCGACGTCTTTCCCCTGCAGTTCTCGCCGCAGAACGTCACGACCTCGGTCTATATCGCGGGAACGGCGCTGACCGGGGTTGGGGCCTATGTCGCAGGCCGCACGGATGGTGATGCGCGGGCGCTAGTGCGGATTGCGGCCTGGATCGTCTGGGTGCAGGTGGCGACGGGCCTTGCCAGTGTCGCCCTGCAAGGCACCGCGTGGGACGCGGTCGCCGATTTCGTGCGCAATGGCAACTATGCCCAGCTGGACCAGTACACCGGGACATTCCGGCGCATGACGGGCATTACGCCGGAGCCCTCGGTGTTTGCGTCGTTCACGTTCGTCTGGTTCGTCGTCTGTTTCGAGGCCTGGTTGCGCGATGTGGAAAGCCGGATGGCCGGACCTGCGGCACTGGCCGCCTTCGTCGTCCTGCTGATGTCCACTTCGACCACCGCATATGGCGCGCTCGCGATCTACGCCGTCTTGATGGCAGTGCGCCTCGTCCCCACGATGCGCACACTGCGGTTCTCGAAGCTGGTGACGCTGGGAGTTGTCGCTGCGATCTTCATCGCCGCTCTTATCGCGCTGGTCATCACCGATCCCCAGCTTGCCGCCAATCTTGGCGAGGTGCTGGACCGCAACACGATCCGGAAAGCAACGTCGGATTCGGGAGCGCAACGCTCGTTCTGGGCGCGGCAGGGCATGGACCTGTTCATTTTCAGTCGCGGCCTTGGCGTGGGCGTGGGATCGTTCCGCTCGTCGGGGATGGCACAGGCGTTGCTGGGGTCCACCGGTATCGTGGGATGCCTGCTGACGGCCGGCTACGCCATCCAGCTCTATGTTACAAAGCCGGCCAAGGCCATCGCCGGCCTTCCGGCGCGCATGGCGCTTGCCCAGATCATGGTGTGGGCGGCGTTTGCTTCCCTCATCCCGCTGCTGCTCTCGTCGGCGTCGCCTGATCCGGGCGGGCTTTTTGCGGCGCTCGCGGGGTATTCGCTCGGCCTGCGCCGTCCGCCCAAGGTGCGACCGCTGCGAGTGCGCGGGCCGCGGCGCGAATGGGGCGGTGCGGCAGGCGTGGCGCCGATGGCGGCTCCGGCGGCACCGGAAAGCCCGGCAACTATGCCAGAGCCAAAAGTTCGTCCACCAGCCTGGTAGCGGCGCTGCGCCACGTGAACTTCGCGGCCTGGTCCCGGCCTTTGGCGATAAGTTCGGCACGCAAGTCTGCATCCCCGGCCAGGCGCACGATCGCGTCCGTCCATGCCGCGGGATCGGTGTGGTGGGCATAGAGCGCGGCATCCCCGCACACTTCGGGCAGGGCGCCAGCCGGTGCGACCACGGCGGGACAGCCCGCGAGCATCGCTTCCAGCGGCGGCAGACCGAAGCCTTCGGTGCTGGAAGGAAACGCAATGCACAGTGCCGCCTCGTAAAGCGCGCGCAGTTCCGCATCGGACACGCGCCCTGCGAAGATCGCGTTGGGCGGAACGGCAACGCCGGCCGCGCGGAAGCTGTCGGCGCTGGCCGAACCGAACAGCACCAGCGGGATATCCGCCAGTTCCGGTGCAGCGAAGGCGCGCAGCAACATCGCGATGTTCTTGTGGGCCTGGGTGTTCGCCAGCGACACCGCGAAGCGACCGCGCCTCAGGCCGAGCCGTGCCACGATCGCGCTGTCGGCCGTTGCTGCGCCAAGGTGGTCGATGCCGTTGAGGATGACCCCGGTCTTGTCCGCGCGCGCGATGCCGTATTGGTCGAGTTGTCCGCGTGAAAACTCAGACACCGTCAGGATGCGTTCGTGCCGGCGGCCGGCAATGGCGTGCTGGAAGCGATACCACAGGCGGAAGGGCAGGCTGTAGCTTTGCGGCGTGCTGCGGACCTGTGCGTCGTGGATCATCGTCACCGACCGGTGAGCGGCAACAACGCCGACGTTGCACAAGCTGAGAATGATCCGGTTTCCAGCCTTGATCGGCAGCGTGATCTGTTCCCACGCCCGCCCGCCAAGCGGGCCGACGATGCGAAACGGCACGCCGAGACTGCGCGCGCGTTCGGCCCCTTCGGCCGGAACCCACAGTTCCAGCGCAAGTTGCCGGGCGAGATCGCCGCGCTCGTCGATCAGGCGGTGCGCGTGCGTGATCAATTCACCGGCAACGCGATGCACCCCGGTCGCTTCAGCGATCAGGAACTTGCCGTTGATGATGATCTTCCGCGGCAAGCTCAAGTGTAGTCGCTCCGAAGCGGACCGAAACCCCAAGAACCGGCCCGGAACCTCATTGCCGCAAGTGCGAATAAGTGCAAGGGTCTCGTTCGCGGCGGGTCCGAAATTGGGCTTCTGCACTGGCGAATTTCATAACGGATGGTGGGCAACGTGAATGGGGCCGGGGTAGCGGCGACGACCGAATTGGCGGGTCGTGCTGCGGTGCAGCAAGCCCATTCTGCCGACCGACCGGCGTCGGGGCGCAAGCTCTACAATGTGCAGGCATTGCGTGCACTCGCAGCATGGGCCGTGGTCGGCCACCATCTCGTCGATGCCCTCCACAACTATATCGCCAAGGACAGGGGTCTGCCCAATCCGTCGATCGGCAGCTTCGGGGTCGAGATTTTCTTCGTCATCAGCGGTTACGTGATGATGCTGACGGCGTCGCGGCGCCGGCTGGCGCCGGGCAAGTTCTTTGTCGAGCGACTTGTCCGGATCAGCCCGCCCTACTGGCTCCTGACCATTGCCGCGTTTGGTGCGATCTATTCGGGCCTGAACATGTTCGGCCACAAGCAGGCCACGTTCGACCGGTTGTTCGCGTCGCTGCTCTACATGCCCTATTTCAATGGCGCCCAACTGGAAAGGCCGGTCGTCTTTCCGGGGTGGACGCTCAACTACGAGATGATGTTCTACGCGCTGTTCGCGCTTTGCCTGTTCATCCGGAGCGAGCGTTGGCGGATGGCGGCGATGATCGGGGCGATCACGCTGGCGGTGCTGGCACAGTTTTTCAGCACGTCGCCACTGGCCGACTATCTCGGTCGCGACATCATTGTCGGGTTCGCCTTCGGCATCCTGCTGTGGCCTTTGTCGAACAGGCTGGTCATCTCGCGGGCGGTTGCGGCCATTGCCATGTCGGCCGGATTCGCCCTGCTGATCGTGTGTGACGCGACCTGGCTGCGCGATGCCACCCATGCCGAACTGGTGGTGTCTTTTGGCGCCCTCCTGATCGTGGCCGGTGCGCTGTTTCTCGAAAAGAGCGGCCATGCGCTCCGGTCCGGCTGGGTCATCTTTCAGGGCGATGCCAGCTACGCGCTCTATCTCATTCATCCCTTTGCGCTTCAGGCGGTAGGAAAGGCATCGCTTCTGGCCGGAATCAACCAGAGCGTACCCGGCCTGATCCTTACGCTTGTGATGATGGTCGTGGCAGCGGCGCTCGCAGCGGCGGCGATGCATATCCTGTTCGAGCGGCCGGTGCATCGCATGGCGCGGAAGTTGCTCTGAGCACCCAGCTATCTTTGGTATCAAAATTTGGTTTCTTTACGTAAGTATAACTACGCATGGTCGCGGCTTTGTCGCTTGCTTACCGGAGACAAGGTGCCGCGCAGGGGAAGTCATGTGGATGACGGTTTTTTAGATTGCCTTGCCTATGCGATCCGGCATAGCGGCAGGGCGTGACGATCAACGGGATCTTGACTTGAAATTTCTTGATCCTTCCGTTGTGAGCCGGTTCGCAGGTGCGACCGGGCTGGCCGTGGCGCGGGTCACCTCCCAGGGTCTCCAATTCCTGCTGTTCCTGATGGCCGCGCGCGTGCTTTCGACCGCGGATTTCGGCCTGTTCAGCATGGCTTACGCCGTCATCCTGGGATTGACCGTGCTGGCCGAGGCCGGGTGGCGTGAATACGTGATCTGCTGCGATGATCCCGATCAGGTGCGCAATGCCAACACCGTGGCGCTGGCCAGCGGCGCGGCGATGGTCGTGGCCGGAGCGTTGGCGCTGGCGGTGGTGGAGATGACGTCCGCCGTGGGGCGCTTCGGGGCGGTGGGGCTGATGTTGTTGGCTTGGGTGTTGCTGCGCCCGCTGACCGTGGTGCAGGTGGGGGTGCTCACCCGCGCAGGCAGGCTGGGCTCGGTCGCGGCGGTGCAATGGTCCGCGGAAGTCGCCAGTTTTGCCGGTGGCGCGGCAGCGCTATACCTCGGGCAGGGCGTGCTGGCCCTCGCCTGGGGCAAGCTCGCGTTGCTCGCGGTTGAACTGACCGGATATGTCGTGTGCAATCGCGGCCTGTCGTTCCGTGTGCCGGGGCGCCGCGCGATCCGTGAAATGGTCGTGTTTTCGCGCGAGATTCTCTCCGCGCGGCTTCTGGGGTATCTTCAGGGCAACTTCACCACGCTCGCCATCGGCATCTTTGTCAACGCCAGCACCGTGGGGGTCTATCGCGCCGCAACGCGCCTGAGCGGTACCGCGCAGGAAGTCATCCGCGAGCCGGCGCGTTTCGTCGGCTGGTCGTGGTTGCGCCGGGCCAAGGATCGCGATGATGCAGGCACGGGTGATGGCACTGCGTTCCGGACAGCGTCGCTTCAGTTCCTCGAGATCGTGATCATGGTGGGCTGTGCGTTGCTCGTGCCCATGGCCTTGCTCGCCGAGCCGGTGATCCATGTCCTGCTTGGCGCCAAGTGGAACGATGCCGCAGTGCTCCTGGCCTTGCTCAGCGCCGGGGGTGTCACGCGGCTCGTATCCACGCTTTCCGATCCGGTGTTCCCTTTGCTGGGGAAGCCGCAGATCACGCGCTCTCTGGCGGTCGTAACCACGATCAGCGGGGTGGGCTGCTTCGCTCTGGCGCTGCCGTTCGGCATCGTTGCGGTGGCCATGTCGGACATCGTTGCCGGTTTGCTGGCCTGCGCGATCGTGGTCGTGTTCCTGGTGCGCGATGGCGGCTTGTCACTATCGCAGATGGCGCTTGCCGCCTGTCCGGCCCTGGCCGCGTCTTGCGGTGCCGTCGGCGCCTTTGCTGGCCTCGGGGCGCTGGGGCTGACGGCGGGCGCGCCGGGGCTTGTTTCGCTCGTCCTGCAGGCGCTGTTCGTGCTGGCCGTCTATGGCGCCTGTTTCCTGGCGGTCCGCCGGGTGGCTGTCCACCGGCATTCCGCGCCCGCGCTGAACCATGTCTGGGACGAACCTGTCCTGTCCCGGCCCCTGCATGAGGAAGCCCTGACCGTGTCCACCGCTCCCTTGCGTGTCGCTGTCGTGATCGCCAGCATCGGTCGGCCCACCGACCTTGGTCATGCGGTGCGCCGTCTGCTCGACCAGACCCTGCCGCCGTCGCGGATCATCCTGTCGGTCGTGGCGGACACGGACGTGCCCCCGGGCCTGCCACCCGTGATCGAGGTGGTTCGCGGGCCCAGGGGACTGCCTGCCCAGCGCAACACCAGCTTGCGAGCGCTTGCTGGCGAGCCCGCGATCGTGGAAGTCATCAGTGGACCCAAGGGCTCTGCCGTCCAGCGCAACACCGGACTGCTTCATCTTGCGGGGAATAGCGATGTCGTCGTCTTCGTCGATGACGATTATCTGCCCTCGCGCTTTTGCGTGGAGCGGATCGCGGCGTTCTTTGCGGCCCATCCCGATGTCGCCGGCGCCAATGGCTTCCTCATCGCCGATGGCATCAACACGCCCGGCATCGGGGTAGAGGAGGCCGAGGCCATGCTCGATGCCTACGACCGCCAACCGCGGCCCGATCCCGCGCCGCTCCGCGATCTGGAGGGGCTTTACGGCTGCAACATGGCCTATCGCACTGCGGCCACCGAAGGTGTGTGGTTCGACGAGCGCCTGCGCCTGTATGGCTGGCAGGAGGACATCGACTTTGCCGTGCAGGTCAGCCGCCGGGGACGCACGGTCATCACCAATGCCTTTGCCGGGCTGCACCGGGGCGTGAAGGGCGCGCGCACGTCAGGTGTGCGGCTTGGCTTCGCGCAGGTTGTCAACCCGATCTACCTCAACCGCAAGGGCACGATGAGCGCGGGCTTTGCCTACAAGCTCATGCTGCGCAACGTGATCGCCAACCACATCCGCACCTTGCGGCCCGAACCTTGGGTCGATCGCTGGGGGCGTGTGAAGGGCAACTGGATCGGCTTTGCCGACGCCTTGCGCGGACGCCTTGTTCCCGAGCGGATCGAGGACCTCTAGCCCGCCTCCGCTTCCACCGCAGTCACGCGCTGGGGCAGCGATTTGGAAAGGTGCCCCGGCGCCACGAAGATCGTCTGGAAGCCGCGCGCAAAGACGCCCAGTTCGTCCGCCAGGATGTTGCGCGCGGTGCCGTGGCCATTGCCGGCCATGTGGGTTTCGGCATCAAGCAGGAACCAGTCGCCCACTGGCATCCGCAGGAACTGCACCGTGATGTCGAGGTTGGCGAAACTCCATTCGCGTGCGTCGGTCGCCGCGCCATAGCCATTGCCGAAATCGGCGAAGATCGCGGCCTTGGTGAAGTTCGACGGCGCGCGGCCCGCCACGATCTCTCCGTCCATGCGCAGCCAGCACACGCCGCGCCCGACCCGGCCCGGTCCGCCCAGCACCCGCCGGGTGCGGATCGCGCCCGCCATAGCCGCGCTGGGCGGCGTGTCGTCGTTCTCGACGATGGTATCGGGCATCGGGTAGTCGTGCGGTACGGGGATCACCGGCGTTTCGGTGCGCCGCACGCGCAGCACATGGGCCTGCGCAGCGGGCCGGTCGCCGGCCAGCATGGTTATCCGGTGCAGCTTGGTCTGCCGCCCGTCGCGCAGGCAGTCGCTGCGCAAGGTCAGCGGGGCGTGCGGTACTTTGCCGAAGATATCGACCGAGAAGCGCGCGATCTCGAAATCAGCATCTAGCGCGGGATCTTCCGCACCGGTCGCCAGCAGGGCACTGACCGGTCCCCCCGCGATGGCTGCCCTGTCCCAGGGGCTGCGCGCCAGTCCTGTGGGCAGATAGACCCCGTTGTCCTCGATATAGTAGCACGGCGGAAAGCGGTGCCCGTCCTGTCCTGCGCCCATCGTGCATTCCTCCCAGCGACGTGTTGCGAGGGAATTGATTAGTCGATTGATTAAGTCCATCAAGTCCTCATGTTCGAGACTCTCACGATCCCCCTCATGTGCGCGCCGATGAGCATTGCCTCCTCGGTCGATCTCGCCACCGCCTGCAGCCGCGCCGGCATCGTCGCCGGCTGGCAGGGCGGCACCTACACCCAGATGGAGGAGTTCGAGCGCTATCTCGAAGCCCTGTCCACCGAAGCGGGCAGGGGGCCGCCCATCGTCAACCTGCCGGCGAGGATCGCCACGGAGCCGACCGGCCCGGCCAAGCTGGCCCTGCTCGAAAAGCACCGCGTGCCACTGGTGCTGTCGAGCCTTGGCGATCCCTCGCTGCTGGTGGAGCGGGTCCATGGCTGGGGCGGGCGCGTGATTCAGGACGTGACGACCATGCGCCACGCGGAAAAGGCCATTGCCGCAGGCGTCGACGGGCTGATGGTGACCTGCGCCGGGGCGGGCGGGCATACCGGATTTCTCACCCCGCTGGCTTTCGTGCCTGCCGTGCGCCGGATCTGGGACGGGCTGCTGGTGGTGGCGGGCGGCATCGCCGAGGCTGCGGGCATGGCCGGCGCGCTGGCGCTGGGCGGGGATATCGCCTGCATGGGCACGCGCTTCATCGCCACGCCGGAAAGCGGCGTGGTCGAAGGGCACCGGGGCCATATCGCACGGGCGGGTATCGACCGCATCGTGGTGTCGGCCGCGATCAACGGCGTTCCCGCCAACTGGATCAGGGATTCGCTGGCCGAGGCGGGGCTGGACGAACTCGCCATCGCCGGGGGCAAGGCCAGCCTGCCGGAAGGCGTCGTCGGCTGGCGCGACACCTTCAGTGCGGGCCAGAGCGTGGGCCTGATCGACCGGACCGAGCCTGTGGCCGACCTGGTCGCGCGTTTCACTGCGGAGTTCGCCGCGCATGTGCCGGACGCGCGCTGGCGCGCCCGGCTGGCGGCGATCGAGCAGGGCTGGACCGCCTGAGGTGGCGTCAGGCCGGGGGCAGCGTCGCCATGTCGATGACGAAGCGGTACTTCACGTCTGCGCGCTCCATTCGCTCGAACGCATGATTGATCTCGTCCATGCGGATCACTTCGATTTCGGGCAGAACATCGTGGGCCGCGCAGAAATCGAGCATTTCCTGCGTTTCCGGGATGCCGGCGACGCCCGATCCGGTCACTGCGCGCCGGCCGCCCAGCAGCAGGCCGGTATGCAACTCGGGCATCATGTCGATCATGCCGACGATGCACAGCGTGCCGTTGCGGTCCAGCAGGTACAGGTAGGGGGCGACGTCATGCCGCACGGGCACGGTGTCGAGCACGAAGTCGAAGCTGCGGCTGGCGGCGCGCATCGCGGCCTTGTCGCTCGACAGCAGCACCGCGTCGGCACCCAGCTTCTGCGCATCGGCTACCTTGCCGGGCGATCCGGTGATCATGGTCACGTGCGCGCCCAGCGCCTTGGCGAACTTGACGCCGAGATGGCCCAGCCCGCCCAGCCCGATCACCGCGACGCGCGTGCCGGGGCCGACCTTGAAGTGGCGCAGCGGCGACCACGTCGTGGCACCGGCGCAGAGCAGCGGTGCGGCGGCGGCCATGTCCAGCCCGTCCGGGACGCGCAGGACATAGGGTTCCGCGACGACGATCGCTGCCGAATAGCCGCCCTGGGTCGGGCTGCCGTCGATCCGGTCCTTGCCGTTGTAGGTGCCGGTGTTGCCGACACTGCAATACTGCTCGTCGCCGTGCGTGCAGGCATCGCAGTGGCGGCACGAATCGATCACGGTGCCCACTGCCACGCGGTCGCCCGGCGCGAATTTGGTCACGCCAGCGCCCACCGCCTGCACGACGCCGGTGATCTCGTGCCCAGGCACCACGGGGTAGTTCGTGCGGCCCCAGTCGTTGCGTGCGGTGTGCAGGTCCGAATGGCACACCCCGCAATGCGTGATCGCGATGGCGACGTCCTCGTCGCGCAGCGCACGGCGTTCGATGGTCAGCGGGGCGATCCCCGAATCCGGCGCGGTCGCACCCCAGGCAGCAGTCGGCATCGTCTTTCTCCCGAAGGACGCGCTGCATCGGCGCGCCGCTTGTCTGTCAAACTTATAACGCATTTCGGTTTTGACCATCCCCAACGATGGCTTGCCGCAATTCCGCAGGATCAATCACAGGAGAGGAAAAGAGCATGAAGATCGACAATACCATTGCCGCGGTGGTCACCGGCGGTTCTTCGGGGTTGGGGCGCGCCAGCGCCGAGGCACTCGCCGCAGCCGGCGCGAAAGTGACCATTTTCGACATCAACGAGGAATGGGGCCAGAAGGTCGCCGCCGAGATCGGCGCGCTGTTCGTGAAGGTCGACATCACCAGCGAGGAATCGGTGATCGCCGGGTTCGAGGCGGCGCGCGCGGCGCATGGCCAGGAACGCGTGCTGGTGCATTGCGCGGCGACGATGAAGGGCGGCAAGACGCTGGCGTGGGATCGCGAGAAGGGAGCCTACAAGCGCTTCTCGACCGACGATTACACCTATTCCGCGCATGGCGTGCTGATCGCCAGCTATCGCCTCGCCTCGCTGTCGGCGCTGGGCATGGCCGGCCTTGAGCCGCTGGAGGACGGCGAACGCGGCGTCATCACGCTGACCGCTTCGGTCGCCGCGCAGGACGCGCAGATCGGCCAGATCGCCTATGGTTCGCTGAAGGCGGGCGTGAACGGGCTGGTCTTGCCGATGGCGCGCGACCTGATGGACCTGGGCATCCGCGTCAATTCGATCATGCCGGGCATCTTCGCCACTCCGCCGATGCTGGCGGTGAAGGACCGCGCGCCGGCGATCTTCGAAGGGCTGGAACGCTCGGTGCCGTTCCCGAAGCGCCTCGGCAAGCCCGCAGAGTTCGGCAGCCTCGTGCTGGAACTGGTGCGCAACGGCTATTTCAATGGCCAGAACCTGCGCCTCGACGGCGCGATCCGGATGCCGCCGAAGTAAGTGAGGGGGGCGGCCGCACGGGCCGCCCCTTTTTTCTCAGGCCACCATGTGCGCCGGCACCTTCACCGGCATGTCGAGCAATTGCTGTGCCTTGCCCTTGGCGAGCGGATCGAGCCGCAGCGACGCGAATTGCCCGCCGCCCAGCGCATCAAGGAAGTGCAGGTTGACCGCGTTCAGCCCCGGCAGGTCATAGCGCAGCACCGCCGGGTGCGCGCCGCCCTCGAACTCGTGCGCGAACCAGCTCAGCATCGCCTCGGGCGAAAGCGCCGCGCGGATCCACGGCAGCGCCTCCGGCTTGCGCGCGATCACGCCGATGTTGAAGGCATCGCCCTTGTCGCCGCTTCGGCCCCACGCCACCGAAACCAGCGGCACTTCGACCAGTTCGCCGTCCGCGACCGGCTCTGCAGGCGCGGCGGGGCGCACGATTGCGGCGGGATCGAACACCTTGGCCGGGACCGGCTCGGTGATGGTTTCCACCTTGCTGCCCAGCGTGATCGTGGCCGGCACCTGATCGCGCGGAATGGCGACCGAGAACACGCGGCTGACCGAAGTGACCTGCGCCCGCGCGCCGAACCAGCCTGCGGTGCCAACCGACATCGAGGTGGTCGGGCTGTCGAACTCGCGCAGGAACGGCTTGAACGCATCGGCATCGTCGTGCTCGGCTGCCAGCTTGTAGACCACTTCGCGCGTGTCCATGCCGCGGGCGTGCGCGCCGTAGCTCGATTCCGCGCCGATCAGTTCGATGCGCGAAGTGCGATAGGGCCCCATGTTGCGGTCGCGCAGCATCCGGTTGCAGCGCGCCAGCACGGCCTCGGCCTGGCGCTGCGCCTTCTTTGCGGCGTCGCGCCCCACGATGGTCATGAAGCCCATGCAGCGGAAGCCGTCCTCCCACGTGACGCAGACCTTGTACTTGCCGGTGGGCGCGCGGCCGATCGATCCGGTCACGCGCACGCGGTTTTCGCCGACCTGCTCCAGCTGGACCTCCGTGAAATCGCAGGCCACGTCGGGCAGCAGGTAGGCCTGCGGGTCGCCCACTTCGTAGAGGATCTGCTCGGCCACCACAGCCTTGTTGACGAGGCCGCCGCTGCCTTCGGGCTTGGTGACCACGAAGCTGCCGTCGGCCTGGCACTCGACGATCGGATAGCCGATGTTTTCCCAGTCCGGCACCGCTTCCCAGTCGGTGAACAGCCCGCCCGATCCTTGCGCGCCGCATTCGATCACATGGCCCGCGAGCGAGGCTTGGCTGAGCTTGTCGTAATCCTCGGCCTTCCAGCCGAATTCGTGGATGCAGATGCCCAGCGTGAGCGCCGAATCGACGCAGCGGCCGGTGATGACCATGTCCGCGCCCATCGCCAGCGCATGCGCGATCGGGCCGCCGCCGAGGTAGGCATTGGCGGTGACGATCTTGTCACGTGGGGGGAAGGGGGCGTGGGTGAACATCTCGGTCTGGTCCGCGATTTCGTCCAGTCGGCCAAGGAGGTCATCGCCTTCGACATAGGCGATCCTGAAATCGTAGCCGGCTTCCGCAGCGATCGCCTGCATCCGTTCAACGCAGGCCTTGGGGTTCACGCCGCCCGCGTTGGTGACGATCTTCGTGCCCGTAGCCTTGAGCGCAGCGAGATTGTCCTTCCACACCCATTCGGTGAAGTCGGCCGCATAGCCGAGGTCGGCGCGGTGGCGCTTCATGCTGCCCAGCGCCGACATCGTCGCTTCGGCCAGGTAATCGAGAATCAGGTAGTCCACGCCGGCGTTGATCAGCTGCGTCGGCGCGACGCTCGAATCCCCGTAAAAGGCGCAGGCGCCGCCGATCCGCACAGTCTTGGCCACAGGCAATCCTCTCATTCGTTGTTTAACTGGAGAATTAACGCACTGGCCGGTGCTGGCAACCCGCTTGTGCACCTTCATTTCCCGGCTTGCCTTGGGCCTCCATCCGGTCCAGTTTAATGGGGCGATTAAATAATCGACGGCGCCGCCGGCAAGGCAGGCGTAAGGCAAGGCACTGGGACAGGAAAACGCAGGGATGTCGATCCTTTACGATGAAGGGCAGGAAGCGATCGCGACCGAATCGCGCCGCGTGCTCGATGCCCGAACGAGCAAGGACCGTTTGCTCAAGCTGCTGACCGAGGTGGGTCAGTTCGACAAGCCGTTCTGGGATACCGCGGTGGAGCAGGGCTGGACCGCGCTCGCCATTCCCGAAGAGCATGGCGGGCTTGGCCTTGGCCTCGCGGAACTCGGCCTTGTCGCCCAGGCGACCGGTGCCGCCACCGCCGGCGCGCCGTTCCTGACGGTGGGCTATGGCGCGGCGCAGGCGCTCGTCGCGGCGGGCGTTGCCGAGCTTCAGGCGCAGTGGTTGCCCAAGCTCGCCAGCGGTGAAGTGCTGGCCACGGTGGCCTTTGCCGAAGGCACGACGCCGCTTCCGGCCGCTCCTGCCGTCACGTTCGCGGACGGCAAGCTGACCGGCACGAAGCACGGCGTCACCGCCGGCATCGCGGCGGACGTGGCCATCGTTCTCGCCAGCCACGGCGGCAAGCCCGCGCTGGTGCTGGCCGAGCTTTCGGACGCGAACCGCGCTCCGATCGACAGCTATGACAACACCCGGCTCTATGCCGATCTCACTTTCTCCGGCACCCCGGGCGTTCTGCTGATCGAGGGCGAGGCCGCATCCACTCTCGCACTCGACCTGCTGGCGCGCATGGCGGTCGTCACCGCGCACGAGCAGACCGGCGGTGCCGAGGCGCTGCTGTTCACCGCGCGCGACTATGCGCTGACCCGCAAGGCATTCGGCCAGCCGATCGGCGCGTTCCAGTCGGTCAAGCACCGCATCGCCGAGCTTTACGGCTTCGTCGAGATCGCGCGCGCCAACTGCATCCATGCGGTCGCCAGCGAGGGGAAGGACAACTTCGTCCTTGCCGCCGCCGATGCGCGGATTGCGGCCACCGACGCCTATGACACCGCGGCGCGCGATACCGTTCAGGTCCACGGCGGCATCGGCGCCACGTGGGAAGGGGGGCTTCACCTCCACATGCGCCGCGCGCGCAGCCTTGCGGTCGAGCAGGGCAACCTGATGTTCTGGGAAGACCTGCTGGTCGATCAACTCGTCGGAGAACCGGCATGACCGATTTCGAAGCCTACCGCGCCAGCGCGCGCGCTTTCCTTGAATCCGTGGTTGGCGAATTCGGCAAGGAGGCTCGCCGCGGCCTCTCGGTGGAAGAAGACCTCGCCTATGGCCGCCGCTACATGGCCCGCAAGTATGACGCCGGTTTCGGCGGCATCAACTGGCCCAAGGAATATGGCGGCCAGGGCCTGACCCATACGCACAAGCTGATCTTCGATACCGAAGAAGCCCAGTTCGCGATGCCGGTGGTCTATTTCGGCATTTCGCTGGGTATGCCGGTGCCGATCCTGATGCACCACGGCCAGGACAAGGAATTCGTCAAGGAGCGCGTGACCAAGGCGCTGCGCGGCGAGGAGATCTGGTGCCAGCTGTTCTCCGAACCCTCGGGCGGCTCCGACCTTGCCGGTCTGCGCACCCGCGCCGAAGTGGACGGCAATGGCTGGAAGCTCAACGGGCAGAAGCTGTGGACCAGTTGGGCGCAGTATTGCGACTATGGCGTGATCGTGGCGCGCACCGATCCGGCCGCGCAGAAGCACAAGGGCCTGACCTACTATTGGGTGGACATGAAGGCGCCGGGCGTCGACGTGCGTCCGATCAAGCTCGCGGGCGGTGACAGCCACGTCAACGAAGTGTTCTTCGACGACGTGCGGCTGGAAGACAGCCAGCGGATGAGCCCGGTGGGCGGCGGCTTCGCGGTCGCCATGCACACGTTGATGATCGAGCGCTACATCGCGACCGACAGCGCAGGCTTCGGCCCGCCGCTCGACCTGTTCGTCGAGCTGGCCAAGGACACGGACTACGCCGGTCGCCCCGCGATCGAGGATGGCCGCATCCGTTCGGCCATCGCGCGCAACCATGCGATGCGCGCCGGGCTGGATTCGATCACCGCGCGCGCCATGCTGAAGATGCAGGCGGGCATGGAAGCCGGGCCGGAAGGGTCGCTGAACAAGCTGGTGGCGGTGCGCAGCCGCCAGAAGCTGTCCGAACTGGCGATGGACCTGAAGGGCAACTCCGGCTTCCCCTACAGCGAACACGTCTCCGCGCGTGAGGACTGGTCGGCCAGCTGGATCAACGCACCCACCGGCCGCATCGCTGGCGGGGCGGATGAAATGCTGCTCAATACCATCGCGGAAAAGATCCTCGGGCTGCCGCAGGATCACCGTCCGGACAAGGGCGTTCCGTTCAACCAGATTCCGGCCTGACCGGCCGGACAGTTGCCCGCCGCCGTCCTTTCGGGAAGGGCGGCGGGCGATCATTTTGATTCAGGAGGGGCCGCATGGCTTTCAAGACGCGCATTACCGAAATGCTCGAAATCGAGCATCCGATCGTCCAGGGCGGCATGATGAACGTGGGCACCGCGGAAATGGCTTCCGCCGTGTCCAACGCGGGCGGCCTCGGCATCGTCACCGCGCTGACCCAGCCCACGCCTGAAAAGCTGCGCGAGGAAATCGAGCGGACCCGTTCGATGACTACCAAGCCCTTCGGCGTGAACATGACGATCTTCCCGACCGTCAATTCGCCCGACTACAAGGCCTATGCCCAGGCGATCATCGACGGCGGGGTGAAGGTGGTGGAAACCGCCGGAACGCAGGCCGTGCGCGAAATCTGGGAAATGCTGAAGCCCCACGGCGTCAAGATCCTGCACAAGTGCACCGCGGTGCGCCACGCGCTTTCGGCCGAGCGGCTGGGCGTGGACGTGATCTCGATCGACGGCTTCGAATGCGCGGGCCATCCGGGCGAGGACGACATCCCCGGCCTGATCCTGATCCCGGCCGCGGCCGACAAGGTGAAGATCCCGCTGCTCGCCTCGGGCGGTTTCGGCGACGGGCGCGGCCTCGTCGCGGCGCTGGCGCTGGGTGCCGAAGGCATTAACATGGGCACGCGCTTCTGCGCCACGGTCGAAGCGCCGATCCACGACAACGTGAAGCAGGCCTATATCGACAATGACGAACGCGGCAGCTTCCTGATCTTCCGCAACTTCAAGAACACTGCGCGCGTCGGCAAGAGCGAGGTTTCCGAGGAAGTCGTGCGCCGTCTGGCCCAGCCGGAAGCGGTGTTCGAGGACGTGCGCGAACTGGTGGCAGGCACGGCGGGCAAGCAGTTGCTCGAAACCGGCGACCTGTCGAAGGGCGTGTTCTGGGCCGGCATGGTGCAGGGCCTGATTCACGACATCCCGACCTGCCAGGTGCTGATCGACCGGATCATCGCCGAAGCCGAAGCAGTCATTCAGGGCCGCCTCCAGGGCTTCCTGAAATGAAGATCGACGCCGGGATCGCGGCGGTCGTCACCGGCGGGGCCTCCGGCCTCGGCCGGGCGACGGCCGAAGCGCTCGCGGCGGCGGGTGCGAAAGTCGCCATCTTCGATCTGAACGAGGATGCGGGGCAAGAGGTGGCCGGGGCGATCGGCGGCCTGTTCGTCAAGGTCGACGTGACCAGCGAGGACTCGGTCCTCGCCGGCTTCGCTGCCGCGCGCGCAGCGCATGGGCAGGAGCGCGTGCTGGTCCACTGTGCGATGGTCAACCGCAAGGGCAAGACCGTGGGCCGCAACCGCGAGACGGGCGAATTCACCCGATTCTCGACCGAGGACTATGCCTTCGCCGTCGATGGCATCCTCACCGCCAGCTACCGCGTCGCCTCGTTGGCGGCGCTCGGCATGGCGGCGCTGGAGCCGCTTGAGGACGGCGAGCGCGGCACCATCGTGCTCACCTCTTCCGCCGCCGCGCAGGACGCGCAGGTGGGACAGATCGCCTATGGCTCGGCAAAGGCGGGGGTATCCGGCCTCGTCCTGCCGATGGCGCGCGATCTCATGGATCTCGGCATCCGGGTCAATGCGATCCAGCCGGGCATTTTCAACACGCCGCTGCTCGCGCGCAATTCGCAAAAGGTGCTGGACGGGCTCAACGCCTCGGTCCCGTTCCCCAAGCGCATGGGCGAGCCGCACGAATTCGCCAGCTTCGCGATGGAGCTGGTGCGCAACACATACTTCAACGGGCAGAGCATCCGCCTCGACGGCGCGATCCGCATGGCCCCGCGATAAACCAAGGGAGCAGGTTACAATGGGTCAGGTAGGCACGACCGAAGTCATTGACGGCATCGGCATTCTCACCATCGACAATCCGCCGGTCAATGCGCTGAGCGCAGCCACGCGGCAGGCGCTGCACGACGGGTTCACCCAGTTCGCCGCCGACGACAGCGTGAAGGCCATCGTGCTGATTTGCGCGGGCCGCACGTTCATCGCTGGCGCCGACATTTCCGAATTCGGCAAGGGGCCGCAGGGACCGGACCTCAACGCCGTGTTCAAGATCATCGAGGACGGCACGAAGCCGGTCATCGCCGCGATCCACGGCACCGCACTGGGCGGCGGTTATGAAACCGCGCTGGTCTGCCATTATCGCATCGCGGTGCCTTCGGCCAAGGTGGGCCTGCCGGAAGTCGCGCTCGGCCTGCTGCCCGGTGCCGGCGGCACCCAGCGCCTGCCGCGCATCGTCGGCGTTCCCGCCGCGCTCGACATCATGACCGGCGGCAAGCCGATCGGCGCGAAGAAGGCGCTGGAACTCGGCATGGTCGATGCGCTCGCCGAAGAGGGCAAGCTGCGCGAGGACGCCATCGCTTTCGCGAAGAAGCTGGTGGCCGAAGGTGGCCCGCTGGTGCGCGTGCGTGATCGTCAGGACAAGGTCGAGCAGTCGCGCGGCAAGCCCGAGATCTATGCCGATTACCTCAAGGCAAATGCCCGCGCGTTCCGCGGCTTCAAGGCGCCTTTCAACATCGTCAAGGCAATCGAGGCTGCGGCCGAACTGCCCTTCGACAAGGGCATGGAGCGCGAGCGCGAACTGTTCCTCGAACTGATGTCCAGCACCGAAAGCGCGGCGCAGCGTTACTACTTCTTCGCCGAACGCGAAGGCGCCAAGGTGCCTGACCTTCCGGTCGGCACGCCCACCCGCGACATCAAGAAGGTCGGCGTGATCGGCGCCGGCACGATGGGCGGCGGCATCACCATGAACTTCCTCAACGCGGGCATTCCCGTGACGCTGGTGGAAATGAACCAGGCCGCGCTTGATCGCGGCGTGGGCGTGATCCGCAAGAACTACGAGAACACCGCCGCGAAGGGCCGCATGACCGCCGAGCAGGTGGAACAGCGCATGGCGCTGATCACGCCGGCGCTCGGGCTGGAGGCCCTGTCGGACGTCGACCTCGTGATCGAGGCGGTGTTCGAGGAAATGGGCATCAAGAAGGACGTCTTCGGCAAGCTCGACGGCATTTGCAAGAAGGGTGCGATCCTCGCCTCGAACACCTCGTTCCTCGATCTGGACGAGATCGCCTCTGCCACTGCGCGGCCCGAGGACGTGGTCGGCCTGCACTTCTTCTCGCCGGCCAACGTCATGCGCCTGCTGGAAATCGTGCGCGGCGCGAAGACGGCGAACGATGTGCTGGCAACCGCGCTGAAGATCGCCAAGGCCATCGCCAAGGTGCCGGTGGTGAGCCGCGTCGGGCCGGGCTTCATCGCCAACCGCGTGATGGCGCCCCGGTCCTACGCCGCCAACGCGCTCGTGCTCGAAGGTCCCACCCCGACGGACATCGACGCTGCGATCTTCAACTATGGCTTCGCCATGGGGCCGTTCGCGATGACCGACCTTGTCGGGCTCGACGTGATCGGGCGCGGCAGCAACGAGCGCACGCTTTCGGGCGACCTCGTCAAGCTCGGCCGCCTCGGCCAGAAGTCGGGCGGCGGCTTCTACGACTATGACGAGAAGCGCAAAGCCTCGCCCAGCCCTGTGGCGGCACAGGTCATCGCCGATTTCGCCAAGGCCAAGGGAGTCACGGCAACCGGATCGCTTTCCGAACAGGAGATCGTCGCGCGGCTGCTTTACCCGGTGGTCAACGAAGGCGCCAAGGTGCTCGAAGAAGGCGTGGCCATCCGCGCCAGCGACATCGATGTGGCCTGCATCCTGGGCTACAACTGGCCGCTCTACACCGGCGGCCCGATGTTCTGGGCCGATACCGTGGGCCTTGCCAAGGTGGTCGAAGGGCTGAAGGCGGCCGGCATCACGCCGTGCAAGCTGCTGGCCGAGAAGGCCGCAAGCGGCGGAAGCTTCACGCGCGGCTGATTACGCGCGACAGCGCAATGAATGAGGGGGAGCGGCCCGGTGCCGCTCCCCTTTTTCGTGCGCGGGAGCGGGGTTTCACCTCATGCTAACCATCACGAAAGGCTTTGCGGGCTAAGCCCGGCCCGGTCGCTGCCCGATCAACGGCGCGACGGGGGAAGCACGTGGACGCCATCACCGCCGCCGCAGACGCGCCATCCGTAAAGGCCCGGCCGGAGTTTCTGCGCCGGGATGGCTGGGCGATCCTCGCCATCGTTGCGGCGTCGCTGCTGCTGCGCATCTGGTGGTTTCACAGCCCGGTGGTGGATCATGACGAACAACTCTATTCGCTGATCGGCCGCGAAATGCTGGAGGGCCGGCTGCCCTATGTCGAAGTGTGGGACCGCAAGCCGATCCTGCTGTTCCTGATCTACGCGGGGGCGCATGCCCTGTTCGGCCCGGATCCGGCGGCCTATCTCGTGGTCGCGGACCTGTTTGCCTGCCTCGGTGCGTGGCTTGTGTTCCGCATGGCCGCGCTCATGGCGGACCGCGCCACCGGGCTGGTGGCCGCTCTGCTCTACCTTGTCGGCATGGGCATCTATGGATGCCGCGGCGGGCAGAGCGAACTGTTCTTCACGGTGCCCTGCCTTGCCATGACATGGCTGCTGCTCACGCGCCCGGGCTCGCTGCGCGCGCTGTGCTGGGCGATGCTGCTGGGCGGGCTGGCCATCCAGATCAAGTATACTGCCGCGCCATTCTGCGCGGTGTTCGGATTGGCAGCGCTTGCCGAGCGTTGGCGCGCGCACGGTGATCCGCGGCGCCTGCTGCGCGAGGCGGTGCTGTTCGCGGCGCTCGGCCTTGCCCCGACGCTGGCCGTCACGCTGGTCTATGCGGCGCTGGGTCACTTCCAGGCGTTCGCCTATGCCAATTTCCTGTCGGTGTTCGACCGCCCGCCCGTGACGGGGCGCTGGCATCCCCGGACGCTGTCCGTCATCGGGCCGCTGGTGCTGACCATCGCCGCGGGGGTATGGGCCTATTTCCGCACGGGGCGCAGCTATCCGCCGCGCTCCTATGGCATCATCGCCCTGATGACGCTGGCCGCGCTCGCCTCGATCTACTTCACCGCCAACGTCATCGCCTATTACTATGCATTTCTGGTGCCGTGGGCGGTGCTGCTGGCGGTGCCGTTCATCGACTTGCGCGCCGGATCGGGGAAAGTCGGCGCAGCGATCCTGCTGGCCGCGTTCGGGACGGCGGCGAACCTGCCCACGCGGATCGCCGAGGGGCAGCGCGACGAACGCGCCTTTGCGCTGCTGGTGGCGCAGGTCCGTGCTGCCGGACCGCACGCCGGCCTCTATGTGTTTACCGGCCCGACCGCGCTCTATCCGGCCACCGGGCACGATGGCGGCGTCTATCCGTTCGCGTCGCATCACAGCAACTTGTTCGAAGCCGGTGCATTGGGCCGTCCGCAACAGGCGCTCGTGGCCGAGGCACTGGCGCGTAAACCCGCGTTCATCGTCACCCGCCCGGACTATGCCGCGCACCGCGATACGCGGACGGCGTCCACGGTGATGGCCGAAATCCGGGCGCATTATGCAGCGGCAGCCCGGGTGGAGATCCTGGGTGACAAGCTGGTGCTGTGGAAGCGGCACCAGGGCTCCTGACGCGAAAAGGCCCGGTGCACCGCCCCCACGGTGCACCGGGCCTTCGTGGCCTGAACTCGGCGTCTTCAGGCCAGTTTGAACTTAGCCCAGGATGCGCAGCGGTTCGCTGCCGTCCCAGTCCTTGCCGGCGTCCTTGATCATCTGGAAGATCGCGTCCGCTCCGGTCATGTTCTGGAGCAGTTCGACCACGCCGCCGGGGCCCGCGCCCGGGTCGACGTAGATCACTTCACCGTCTGCACCGACCTTGCCTTCGACCAGGATCGTGGCGCTCGCTTCGGCACAGGCCGCGCGCGCTTCCTCGATCGAATCGACGAAGATGCAGATGTGGTGCAGCTGGTCAGTCACCGCGTATTCGCCAGTGTAGATCGACGGTGCGCGGTTTTCCGGGCGGATCAGCTCGATCTGGACATCGCCCCAATAGGCGATGGCGATCGAGAACACCGCGTCGGTCGGCACGCCCTTGTACTTGGCTTCGCCCAGCGCGACGTTCTCCATCAGGTAGAACGGCCCGACCTGCATGGTTTCGGTCCAGTACTTCACCGCCGCGTCGAAATCCTGCGGCAGATAGGCAAGCTGGCCGATCGGCCCCAGTTCGTGGATCTTGCGCGTCACTGGAACAGTCCTTCGGGATTTTCGATGAGTGCCTTGAGGGTCTGGAGGAACTGGGCACCGAGAGCGCCGTCGATGGCGCGGTGGTCGACGGACATGGTGAACTGTATGCGGCTTTCGAAGCCGATGTCACCGTTGGGGAGTTCGACCGCGACCTTGTTCACGCCGCCGACCGCGAGGATCGCGCCCTGGGGCGGGTTGATGATCGCGTCGAACTGCTCGATCCCGAACATGCCGAGGTTGGAGACGGAGAAGGTGCCGCCGTCCATGTCCTCGTAGCCGAGCCGTCCGGCCTGGGCCTTGTCGATCAGCGCGCGGGTTGCCGCCGCGAGCTGCGCGATGTGCATCCGGTCGGCCTGGCGCACGATCGGGGTGACGAGGCCCTTGGGGCTGGCCACCGCGATCGCCACGTCGGCGTGCGGGTAGAGGTGCACTTCGTCGCCGTGCACCTGCACGTTGACCGCGGGATGCTTCACCAGCGACAGCGCCACCGCCTTGACGATGTAGTCGTTGATCGACGCCTTGGTGCCGAGCACGAGGTTGGCCGTCTTGCGCAGCGCCATCAGCTCGTCCACCGCCGCCGAGACGCGCAGGTAGAAGTGCGGGATGGTCTGCTTGGCCTCGGTCAGGCGGCGGGCGACGACCTTGCGCACCTTGTCGAAGGGCTGGACCGCGGGCTGGTTGGCGACCAGTTCGAACGGCGCGCCGAAGGCGACCGCACCGGCGGGGGCCGCCGGCTTGACCAGCGCGAGCACGTCGGCCTTCGAGATGCGGCCGCGCGGGCCGGTGCCGACGAGGCCCGACAGGTCGATGTCGTGCTGCGCGGCGATGCGGCGGGCGAGCGGCGAGGCGAAGATCGCCGCGATCTCGGCCGGCAGCGGCGCCGTGCCGCGCAGCACCGGGCCGCGATCGGGACGCAGCGCCTGCGCGACGTCCTGGTAGGTGATCCGGCCATTGCGGCCCGAACCCTCGATCTCCTCGATGTCGACGCCTTCTTCCTCGGCGAGCTTGAGCGCCTCGGGGCTGATCGGACGGTTGGTCACGATCTTCTTCGGCGTGCGCGCGGGTGCCGCGGCCGGAGCCGCTGCTGCCGGGGCAGGGGCCGCCGCCGGGGCGGAGCCGCCGCCGGACTTGGCCGCGACCGAGGTTTCGGCGGGCTTGAAGCTTTCGACGAAGGCATCGATCTCGGCGTCGGTCGCGTCGGCATCGGCGAACACGGCGAGCAGCGCGCCCACCGGATAGGCTTCCTCACTCGCGGGGACGAGCAGGCGCTTGAGCACGGCATCGTACTCCGCCTCGACCTCGTTGGTGATCTTGGCGGTTTCGATCAGGCAGAGCGTCTGGCCCTTGGAGAAGGCGTCGCCTTCCTTGACCATCCATTCGGCGATGGTGCCCTCGGTCATCTCGATGCCCCACTTGGGCATGCAGAAGGGGCGGATATTGGCCATGAAGCGGCTCCTTTAGCGGTAAGCCAGAACCTTGCGCACCGCGGCCTCGATCTTGTCGGCCGAGGGGAGGTAGGCAGATTCCAGCTCACGCGCGAACGGGATCGGGGTGTGCGGCGGGTTGACCGCCTGCGGCGGCGCCTTGAGACTGGCGAAGGCCTTGTTGGCCACCGTCGCGCAGATGTCGGCGGCCAGGCTGCAGCGCGGCGGCGCTTCGTCGACGACGACCAGGCGGCCGGTCACCTCGACCGAATCGAGGATCGATTCCTCGTCGATCGGGCTGGTGGTGCGCAGGTCGATCACGTCGCAGCCGATGCCTTCGGCAGCGAGCTTGTCGGCCACGGCTTCGCAGAAGCCCAGCAGCAGGCCGGTCGAGACGATGGTCACGTCCTGCCCCGCGCGCGACAGGCGCGCATGGCCGAACGGGATCATGTAGTCCTTGTCGTCCGGCACTTCGCCCGAGACGCCGTAGAGCGCCTTGTGCTCGAGGAAGATCACCGGATCGTCATCGCGGATCGCGGCGCGCAGCAGGCCCTTCACGTCGGCCGGCGTGGTGGGCATGACCACCTTGAGGCCGGGCATGCCGGTCAGGATCTGGTGGACCGACTGGCTGTGCTGCGCGGCGGCGTTGTAGCCCGCGCCATAGGCCATGCGGATCACCGCGGGGCACTTGGTCTTGCCGCCGAACATGTAGCGGAACTTGCCGATCTGGTTCCAGATCTGGTCCAGCGAAACGCCGATGAAGTCGGCGAACATCAGTTCGGCGATCGGGCGCTTGCCCGACAGCGCCAGACCGGCCGCCGCGCCCATGATCGCGCTTTCCGAGATCGGGGTGTCGATCACGCGGTCGGCGCCGAACCGGCCGTAGAGCCCGGTCGAGGTCGACCAGATGCCGCCGATGGCTTCGGGCCCGCCCGGCGTGCCCATGCCGCCGACCACGTCCTCGCCCAGCACGACGACGTTCTCGTCGCGCTCCATTTCCTCTGCGATCGTCGTAACGACGGCGTCGCGATACATCATCTTGGCCATGGCTTTCGCTCCCCGCCTCAGTACGAAATGTAGACGTCGGTGAGGACGTCCTCGGCCGTGCCGCGCGGTGCGGCCTTGGCCTGGCGGACCGATTCCTCGATCGCTTCGAGCACTTCGGCATCGAGCGCGTCGAGATCGGCATGGTCGAGCAGCTTGGCGTCGGTCACGCTCTTGCGGAAGTTCTTGAGGCAGTCGCGCAGCTCGCGGATGCGGTCGAGTTCGCCCGGGCCGCGGTAGCGCTGCGGGTCGCCCTCGAAGTGGCCGAAGAAGCGCTCGGTGTCGAATTCCACCGCGGCCGGGCCATTGCCGGGCACGCGCACGTATTCCAGCACTTCGCGCATCGTCTCGAACACCGAGAAGAAGTCGGTGCCGTCACCGCGCCACACCTTCATGCCGAACGCTTCGGCGCGGCTGGCGATGTCGCGGGTGGTGCCGACCGCGTATTCGAAGCCGGTGTGCTCGGAATAGTGGTTGTTCTCGAACACGAAGATGGTGGCGGCCTTGGTCACCACGGCCATGTTCATGGCCTCGAAGGTGGTGCCCTGGTTGCACGCGCCGTCGCCCGAGAAGGCGATCGAGACGTGGCCGTTGCCGTCGATCTTGGCGGCGATGCCCGCGCCCACCGCGATCGGCGCGCCGCCGCCCACGATGCCGTTGGCGCCCAGCATGCCCTTGTCCACGTCGGCGATGTGCATCGAGCCGCCCTTGCCCTTGCACAGGCCCTCGCGGCTGCCCCAGATCTCCTTCATCATCCCGTTCACGTCGCAGCCCTTGGCCAGGCAGTGACCGTGGCCGCGGTGCGTCGAGACGATCTTGTCCTCTACCGAAAGATGTTCGCACACCCCCACCGCAACCGCTTCCTGGCCGCAGTACAAATGCGTGAAACCGGCAATCTCGCCGGTCTGGATATCAACGTGAAGGCGTTCCTCAAACTCTCGGATCACCTTCATCTGGCGATAGGCGCGCAATAGCGCCTCACGGCTCAGCTGCATCCTTCTCTTCCCTTATAGGCCAAGCACGGTCCGGGCGATGATCCCGGCCTGCACTTCGTTGGTACCGCCGAAGATCGTCCACGCGCGGCTGTTGAGATAGCGGGCGGCGGCCACCTGGGCCGCCTTGGAATGGACCGCCGGCGGGGCATTGTCGCCATAAAGCGGGCGGATTGTGTCAAGCTGCAGGCCTGCAGGGCCGAGCACGTCCACCGCGAGGAGATCGACTTCCTGGCGCAGGTTCGACGCGAGCAGCTTGGTCAGCGAGGTCTGCGGACCCGGCGGACGGCCCTTGGCCACTTCCGACAGGATCTTCAGCTCGATCATTTCCAGCGACTGCACGCCGAGCCGTGCCTTGGCGACACGGCGCTTCCACTGTGCGTCGTCGGCCAGCTGGCCACCGCGCCCGTCGCTCTGTTCGCGCGCCATGGCTTCGACCTGTTCGAGGTCATAGCCCAGCTTGGGTGCGTGGCACGAACCGCCGCGCTCGTTTTCGAGCAGGAACTTGGCGAGCTTCCACCCGGCGCCTTCCTCGGCGATGCGGTTTTCGACGGGGACGATCACGTCCTCGAGGAAGACCTGGTTGACCTCGTGGTCACCCGCCAGCGTCAGGATCGGGCGCACCGAGACGCCCGGCTGGTTCATGTCGATCAGCAGGAACGAGATGCCCGCCTGCTTCTTCACCGCCGGATCGGTGCGCACCAGCGTGAACATCATGTTCGCCCAGTGTGCGTGGGTGGTCCAGATCTTCGAGCCGGTCACCTTGTAATGCGTGCCGTCCTCGCTCAGCACCGCGCGGGTCTGGAGCGAGGCGAGGTCCGAGCCGCTGCCCGGCTCGGAGAAGCCCTGGCACCAGTAATCCTCGCCCGACAGGATGCGGGGCAGGTACTTGGCCTTCTGCTCCGGCGTGCCGAAGGAATAGATCACCGGCGCGACCAGCTTGAGGCCGAGCACCGTCAGGTTCGGCGCGCCGGCCAGCGCGCATTCCTTCTCGAAGATATAGCGCTGCACGGGGCTCCAGCCAGTGCCGCCCACGTCCTTGGGCCACTGGTAGGCCAGCCAGCCCTGCTCGTTCAGCACCTTGTTCCACTGCTGGCCGATGTCCGGCTCGACGAACACGGTGGGCGACGCAGCCGCGCCGTCCTTCACGTCCTGCGGCAGGTTCGCGGTCAGGAACGCGCGAACCTCGTCGCGGAACGCGGTCTCTTCGGGGGAAAGTTCGATATCCATGGTTTCTTCAGCGTTCGAGGATGGTCACTGCCGAGACGCCGGGGGCGCCATAGACGTGACTATAGGCAGTTTTGGGATCGCCGGGGACCTGGCGGCCGCCGCCGTCGCCGCGCAGTTGGACGACGTTCTCGTAGACCTGGCGCAGGCCAGAGGCGCCGATCGGTTCGCCGCAGGCAAGGCAGCCGCCGTCCGTGTTGACCGGCAGTGCGCCGCCGATCTCGGTCCGGCCTTCGGCGAGCCAGGCTTCCTGCTCGCCGTTCTTGCAGAAGCCGTTCTCGGCCATGTGCATGATCTCGGCGCCGCACTCGGTGTCCTGCAACTGCGCGACCTTGATATCCTCGGGACCGATGCCGGCCATGCGGAACGCATCGGCAGACGCGATCTGCGTCGCCGTGGCGGTGCCGCCGCCGATATCGATCGAAGGCGCGAAGACCTCGAAGCTCTTGGGCGGGCGGGTGCGCATGGCCGCGGCCTTGAGCCGGATCATCGGGCGGCCGAGTTCGCGCGCCTTCTTCTCGCTGGCGAGGATCAGCGCCACGCCGCCTTCGGCGGGCGAGCAGAACATGTACTTGGAGTAGGGGTCGGACACCATCGCGCCTTCGAGGATTTCCTCAAGCGCGACCGGCTCGCGCCGCCAGGCGTGATCGGCATGGACCGCGTTGCGGAATGCCTTCTCCGCGACCCGGCCCAGCGTCGTGCGGCTGATGCCGTGCTCGTGCATGTAGCGCGTGATCTTGTTGGCGAAGAACTGCGTGGTGACCATGTAGCCGGCATCGCCGTACCAGTCGGGCAGGTTGTATTCGCTCGGCAGCGCGTTGAACGCGCCGCGCGGGTGCTTGTCGAAGCCGACCGCGAGGCCCAGCTCGAACTCGCCCGACTTGATCGCCATCTGCGCGCTGAACAGGGCAGAGCCACCCGCGGCGCAACCGTTGCGCACGTTGATGAACTGCACGCCGGTCAGGCCGAGGCGTTCGACCATCGTGTCCGGGTTACCGGCCGCGTCGGAGCCGCCATAGGCGAACTGGACGTCGCTCCATTCGACGCCCGCGTCGGCAAGCGCCTGACGCACCGCGAAGACGCCCTGGTCGAGGCCGGAAACGCCATCGGTGCGCCCGAACGGGTGAATGCCGATGCCGACGATGCAGACGTCGCCGCTCATGCTGATGCTCCTGCGGGTTGGAAGGCGTGGACCAGTACGCTGTCGGCCGCTTCGGGATTGAGCGGCACAAGGGTCAGTTCCAGATCCATGCCGATGCGGATGTCCTCGAACTCCACGTTGGCGAGTCGGCTCTCGACGATGACCTCGCCGGGCAGTTCGACATAGCCCACGGCCCACGGACGAAATGCCTCGGGACCGGCGTAGGGCGGGCTTTTCGGGCGGAAACGCTGGATCGTGTAGGACCACAGCTTGCCGGTGCGCGAAAGCGGGAACGGCTCGAAACGGTCGCCGGGCGGGCAGGGGAAGACAATGCGCCCGCTCTCCTTGTCGCGGCCGCCGATCAGCCGTGGCGGATTTTCCGCAGTAAACAGCCCTTCGGCAATATCGCGCATCATGGCCCCTGTCCCATCTCGCACGAGCGCTGCGCTCATCCGATTCCTTAGCCGTGCCCTTAAGCATCACCCCCGGTCCCTTAAGCGACTCTGCAAAACGCTAGGGTTGTTCCTTTTGCCAGTGTGGCACTGATGTGTCGGACAAATGGAGGAATGCCGCAGATGGCCGTCGTCAGGTTCGAAAAGCCCACGCCTCCCCGCCGGGATCACATCGCGCGTGATGCAGTGGGCGAGATCCGTCGTCCTCATTTCGGCTGGACCGCGCTCGAAGGCGCGCGCCTCCTGGCGGAGGCCGGCACGCTGGCGATGAGCTGGCCGCTGCTGTTCTCCGCGCCGCGCGGCGACGGGCACCCCGTGATGGTCCTGCCCGGTTTTGCCACCAACGACACGATGACCGGCCTGCTGCGCAAGTTCCTGTCGCTTGTGGGCTATGAAGTGTTCCCGTGGGATCTTGGCTGGAACCTCGACCAGCATAGCGCCGGTGAGAACGGCGAGCACGTCGCCCGCCGCATCGAGGAAATCGCCGACCGCGCCGGTGCGCGCGTCAGCCTCGTCGGCTGGAGCCTTGGCGGCGTGATCGCGCGCGAAGCGGCACGGCGCGATCATGGCGCGCTACGGCAGGTGATCACGCTGGGCAGCCCGTTCACCGGCAATCCCCGCGCCACCAGCCTCAGCACGATGTACGAACTGCTGACCGGCAACAAGGTGTCCTCGACCGACACCGCCGCGCGCTACGCCTTCGGGCATCACCCGCTGAAAGTGCCGTCCAGCGCCATCTACAGCCGCAGCGACGGCATCACCGCGTGGGAGAACTGCGTCAGCGAGACCGACGCGCAGACAGAGAACATCGAGATCCATTGCAGCCACTTCGGCTTCGTTGCGAATCCGGCGGTGTTCTATGCGGTGGCAGATCGGCTTGCGTTGCCGGAAGGCGATTGGCGCGCGTTCGACCGCGCCGGTCCGTTCTCGGCATTCTACCCCTGAAGCGCCCCGTGCGCCCCTGGTGATGCCAGGGGCGCACGCAGAAAGCGCTTACCCCAGCCCGTAGATCCGCTTCAGCCCGCCCTGCCGGTCGAGGTTCAGGGCCATGATCGCGATGTCGTGCGTATCGCCTTCTGCGTCGCGTACGTGATCGCGCAGCAGCGCCTCGGGCAGGAAGCCCATGTCCTCGAACACCTTGAGCGCGCCTGCCTGGTCCGGGGTCAGCCGCGCCACGATCTTGGTCACCGGCAGATCGAGCGCCTGCGCCATGCATTCCTGAGTCAGTGCGCGGCCGAAGCCGCTGCCGCGCAGGCCGGGATCGACCACGATGCGGACCTCGGCGACGTGGGGCGACCAGCTCAGCTCGTCGCGGACCAGCGCGGTGCAGCCGGCCACCTTGCCGGCGACGTCATGCGCGACCAGGCTGCGCATCATGCCGCGTTCGACCTGTTCGATCCACGCCGCCACCACTTTCGGGTTGCGGATGTCGCGGGCCAGGAACAGCAGGTCGTGCGCCGGGATCGAGCGGGCAAAAGCCACCACATCCTCGGCATCTTCGGCCACCATCGGGCGCACCGTCATGCGGTGCGCCTTGGCGACGATGGTGCGCGGGTAGGTAAGGGTATCGGACATCACACGGACCTTTTGCCAAGCCAGTCGTCGATCAGGGGCCACAGCCGCCGGAGGGCGGCGGGACCGGCCACGAGGCTGACGTGGCCGCCCTTGGAGAGGATTTCCTCGCGGTCTTCCGATCCCGTCAGCGTCATCAGCGGGCTGGCCGCTTCCCTGCTGACGACATGGTCGTGCTGCGCGATGATGTTGAGAATGGGAACCTTGACGCGCGACAGATCCGCGATGCGCCCGCCCACGTCGAGCGTTCCCTCGACCAGCGCGTTCGCCCACATCAGCTTCTTGATCTGCTCGCGGAAATATTCGCCGGGCACCGGCAGCGTTTCGGCTGCCCAGCGATCGAACATCCGATAGGACCGGACAAATTCGTCGTTCCACATGTTCGACCACAAGTGCAGCCGGCCCGCGGTGCGGTTCGCCGGACGCGACAGGTCGAACGCGCCGAGCATCAGTTCGGGCGGGATCACGCCCAGCCGGTCGACCACCATGTCCACGTCGAAGTGGCGCTTGTCGGCCCAGGTCTGGAACAGCCGCATTGTCGAAAAATCGATGGGGGTGGCGAACAGCATCAGGTTTTTCACCCGGTTCGCTTCGCCCGGCCCGGTGTGCAACGCGGTGTGGATCGTCGCCAGCGTGCCGCCCATGCAATATCCGGCCAGCGTCACCTCGCGTTCGCCGGTGATCTCCTCTATCCGCGCCATGCTGTCGGGAATGAAGCGGTCGACATAGTCGGTCAGGCCAAGGTGCGATTCGTCATGGCGGGGCGGTGCCCAGTCCAGATTGAACACATCGTAGCCGCGCTGGAGCAGAAATTCGACCATGCTCTGGCCGGGGGCGAGATCGAAGATATAGCCCTTGTTGCTCGGCGGAGAGACGATCAGCAGCGGAAGGCGATAGATTTCGTCCACCACGGGGCGATAGCGATAGAGCATCGCGGTGCCTTCGCGGTGGACCAGATCCTTGGCCATCGCGCCCACTTCCTGCCGCCCGGCGGCCAGGAACTCCAGGCCCTTGATGTTGCGCTTCAGCGCACGGTCCACTTCACGCCGGACGCGCTCGCCGACCGCTTCGGGCGATAGCTGCCCCGTTCCCTCGCTCACGATGGCCGATCCCCCTTGTTTCGCATCGTGCCCCTTCGGTTCATCCTTGTCCCCCCGGTCAAGGTGTTCAGGCTTTCTTGGTCGGCGCAGCCGTCGGCTGGCGGGTGCGCTTCGGCTCGGGAGGCACCGGCACTGCCTCGGCCGGCGACGCGTTGCCCGGCTTCAGCGCCCTGGCCTCGACGGCCAGCCGCAACCGGTCGATCGAATCCTCAATGGCGTCGAGCCGCTCGGTCAGCGCCTCGATCTGCACCTTGCTCGGCATGTTGAGCGTGCGCAGCATTCCTTCCATCTGCTCGGCGACGGAGCGCTGGACGATCAGCTGGATGCGCGTCACGCCGCCCATCATGGAGCTGAACTGCTCGCTCTCGGTCAGCTTGCCAGACCAGCTGTTGATCTCTTGCTCCCACTTCTGGACCATGTCTGCCCATGTGGCGATTGGATCGAACGGCTTGTCGGACATGCGGTCTCCCTGTGGTTCACGAGGAAAGGATATCGGGATCAGGTGGTGAGCGAGATGTAGCCCAGCTGCGCGGCCTTGAAGACGGTCTGACTGCGGTTGACCGCGTTCAGCTTCATCGAGGCATTGTGGATGTGGAAGCGCACCGTCGCGCGGCTGCGACCCATGATCATGCTGATTTCAAGGTCGGTCTTGCCGATGGCAGCCCAGCGCAGGCATTCGACCTCGCGCTTCGAAAGGCGCGATCCCGGCGGCAGGGCCTGTACCGACCCCATCGCGTGGACATAGCTGGCGATGAAAGTGCGCGAATAGATGCCGAACGCGTCGCCGAGTTCGATGAACATATCGTCCAGCTCGGTCAGTTCGGGATCGAGCGGATTGAAGCTCACCGCGCCGATCTGGCCGAAGGGCAGGTGGACCGGCACCACGATCGCGGCGCGGGTCATTGCCCGGTTCTCGAAATTGGTGAGGTCGATCGCGGTCAGGTAGTGGTTCGACTGGCGGGTGTGGAACCCGCTGGCGTTGACCCAGAACGGCTCGCTTTCGAAGCGGCAGGCCGAGGTGATCGGGGAATCGAGCGCGATGCGCGAGTTGCGCCACCACACCTTCTCGTCGTTCCAGCCGAACACGTCGTGGGCGAGGATATTGCCGACGGCGTCGACCGGCGTGCGCTTGTCGGCAATGTCGTGGGCCGGAGCCGCGCGCATTCCGGCAGCAAGCGCAATCTTGTTGAGGGCCTCGGCCGCTCTCCTGACGTCGTCCGGCCCACTAATCCGGACCGAATCGATGGTTTCCACCGAAAGCACAGCTCTCTCCCAAGGCCTATGCTCGGTCATACCGGGCGCAGCATTTTTTAACAATCACTCCGGAAGTCTTATTGTGCCTAGCCTTTTGCCCAGCGGTGAGCGGGTCGGCGACGATGATAGAGGTCCGCGCAAAGGGAGAACGCCCGTGAATTTCGACCTCACCGAGGACGAAGAAATGCTCAAGGCCCTGGCCGAGCGTTTCGTCGATGACCATTACGATATCGATCGCCGCCGCGCCTACGTTGCGACGGACCAGGGTTTTTCGCCGCAGAACTGGGCATTGCTCGGTGAACTCGGCCTGATCGCGGCGCCGTTCGCCGAACAGCATGGCGGCCTTGGCCTCGATGCGACGGGGATCGCCACCGTGTTCGAAGCGCTGGGCCGCGGCCTGGTGGTCGAACCGCTGATCGAGGCGGTGCTGGTCGCTGGCCGCACGTTCGCTGCCGCTGCGCCCGATGCGCTGCGCGATCAATGGATGGATGGCCTGCTCAGCGGCACGCGCCGCATGGCGCTGGCCCACGCCGAAGCCGGCAGCCGCGCGGGCAGCCTGTGGGTTGCCACCGCCGCCAAGGGTGAGGGCGACAGCGCCACGCTTACCGGCGCCAAGCCCTTTGTCGTCACCGGCGCGGGTGTGGACGGCTATGTCGTCACGGCGCGCACGGGCGGGGCGCCCGGCTCGACCGACGGCCTTGGCCTCTATTTCGTCGAAGCGGGCGCACCCGGCCTTACCGCCACGTCGTGGCGCATGGCCGATGGCTCGGTCGCGGCCTCGCTGGTGCTGGATACGGTGCCGGCGGTGAAGCTGAACGGCGGCGCCGCGCTGCTGGCCTCGATCGAGGAAATGGCCTCGCTCGCGCGTTCGGCCGAAGCGCTGGGCATCATGCAGCGCCTGTTCGACGATACGCTGGACTATCTGCGCACGCGCGAACAGTTCGGCAGCCCGCTCGGCCAGTTCCAGGCGATCCAGCATCGCATGGCCGCCCAGTATACGGCGATCGAGCAGGCCCGTGCGCTGCTCAACCTCGCCATGGTCACGCAGGGCACGCCGGACTTCGCTTCGGCGGTGCAGGGCGCGCGTGCGTTCATCGCGCCGGCGGCCCTCGAACTCGGTCACGAGATGATCCAGTTCCACGGCGGCATGGGCGTGACCGACGAACTCATCGTCGGCCACGGCCACAAGCGCCTGCTGGTGCTCTCGCGCTGGCCGGACGATGCGGATGCTGCGCTCGACCGCTTCGCCGGGATCGCCGCCTGAACCCAGTCGCATTGCGAACATGAAATAGCCCGGTGCGGAGATGTCCGCGCCGGGCTTTTTCGTGTCCTTGATACAAGAAGGGCGACAGGCGCTGGAAATGCGCGCCTGTCGCCCGTTCTCGCGTCGGCTGGCAAATGTCAGGCCGGCTTGGGCGCCCGTTCCTTGAGCCAGCCGATACCGCGGCGCAGCAGGTCATAGAATACGGGCAGGTCCCACGCGCAGCGATCCACGGTGGGCCACCAGTCGAGCATCGGCTGAAGGTCGTAGTGCCCGCGGCAATGGCCCAGCGTGTTGTAGAGCACCGCGCCCTTGCCGTGGCCCTTGATGTACATCACCGGATGCACGCCCGGCGCGGCTGCCGCCTCGACGAAGCCGGTGCCTTCTTCGGTGCAGTCGGTTTCCAGCAGGACGTGCAGGTCGCCGTGATACTCCATGTGGTAGAGTTCATCGGTGGTGTCGAACGGCTCGATGCCCTGCGTCAGCGGGTGGTCGTGGTCGGCCACGGTCACCGTGTAGGGCGCGATGGGAGGGTGGCTGATGAACTGGCTGCCCAGCATGTCCATCATCAGCGGCGCCCAGCGCGGCGCGTCCCACAGCCCGGCATTGTCGCCCTCGGTCAGCAGGCGCAGCACCGAATTGGTGCCGTGCAGCGCATACCAGCGCCCGCCGTTACCGAGCCACGCCCGCAGCGCTTCCTGCGCCTTGAGCGAGGGCGTGACGTCGCAGGTGTAGGTGATGAGGATATCGGCTTCCTCGATCGCCGCGACGTTCTCGTAGTCCTCGAACACGCGGGTGCGGACCGACGGGTCTTCGGACAGGAGCTTGAGCAGCTCCAGCCGGGCGAAGTCCATGTCGTGCCATACGCCGCCGCAGACCAGCACGCAGTTGATGCGCGGCGGGTGGCTCTCGGTCTCGCCCGCGCTCACTTGGGTGCTCCCAGGGTGCCGTTCAGGTACTTGTCCAGCGTCTGGTGGAACTGGCGGATGCGGATTTCCTGGTAGTCGCCCAGGTTCACTTCGCCGGTCTTCGAGGCGTGGAGACCCTCCTGCACGAACGGCAGGTTTTCCATGTCCTGCTCGAACACATGGCCGAGCACGCCCAGTTCGGGAGCGTCGGTCCACTTCTGGTCCTTGCCCAGCAGCTTCATCGGCGCGCCGCGCGGGATCGGCTCGCCCTTCTTCACGCGGGCGAGGATGCGCACTTCCATCAGGCAGGTGTCGGGCGTGGTACCCGGCTTCCAGCGATAGACGATGTTCGGCATGAACCCGCCCCACGGCGCGAAGTTCGGGAACACGTTGTAGACCAGGCCGTCGAGCAGTTCGGCATCGGTGGCATCGTCGTGGTCGTAGCCGGTCTGCTCGGTGTAGCCCTTGCGCATTGCCGCGCCCAGGGCCGCGCGGGCGGTCACGCCTTCGGGCACGCTGACGGCAAAGGGGTCGGCGCCTTCATAGTTGTCGCCGGAGCGGCCGTTGTACTTCACGAACTCGTCGACGATCCACTGCTGGGTCTTGCCCTCGGGATCGATGTGCGGGCTCATGATGCCGAACGGCACGAGGTTGACGTTCACGTTGTCGCCCCAGGTCCAGTAGGCGGCATTGCAGTCGCCGGTGAACGGCAGCAGCTGCGGGTGCGTGACGACGGTGTGCCACGCTTCCATGAAGGCCTCCGCCGTCACCTTCCAGTTGGCCTGCACTTCCTTGGCGACGTAGATCACCGTGGTGCATTCCTCGTGGCGCCAGCGCTTGAAGAACTCGGGGAGCGGCGCGAGGAATTCCTCGAGGCTCGGACCGCCCTTTTCCTCGCGGATGAAGATGTAGCCGCCCCAGCGACCCACTTCCGCCTCGGGCAGGCCCATCTGTTCCTTGGGCAGGTGCTTGAAGTCCCACGAGCAGGGCATGGAATCGAAGCTGCCGTCCTTGTTCCAGGCAAAGCCATGGAACGGGCAGACGAACTTGTCGGCCGTGCCGTCCTCGGTGCGCAGCTTGCGCCCGCGGTGGAGGCAGACGTTGTGGACGGCCTTGACCGAGCCGTCTTCCTGGCGGCTGATCAGGTAGGAACGCCCGGCGTTCTCGAACACGATGTAGTCGCCGGCTTCGGGAAGCTCTTCCTCACGCGCGGCGAACTGCCACACGTAGGGCCACATCTTCTCGCGCTCCAGCTTGGCGAATTCCTCGCTGGTGTAGCGTTCCGCGGCCAGCGGCTCGCTGCCGCGATACTGGTAGCTCTCGTCCGTCAGGATCGCCGGGGCAGGACGGCTGTCCTGCGCCAGAAGCTCCTGCCAGCTGATGCCTTCGCTGCGGGCCACGCCGCCGCCGAGGTTGGGATCACGGTCAGCCATTTACTCGATTCCTCACCCAAAAAACCGGATTCCGGTCATTGCTGCAGGTTTTGGCCCTCGCGCGCGCGGGCGTCACCTTGCGAAAAAGCATAGGTTGCGCAGCCTGAACCCCGGCCTACGACATCGCACAATAGAGAATCCTTGTATGCCCCAGAGGCGGGAGAGAACAATTGGCTGGTAGACTTGAAGGCAAGGTCGCGCTCGTCACGGGTGGAACGACCGGGATCGGCGCTGCTGCGGTAAGGCGGCTTTCGGCTGAAGGCGCGAAGGTGTACTTCACCGGATCGAAGGAAGAGCCGGCGCGCGCGCTGTGCGACGAGACCGGCGCCACGTTCAGCAAGCTGCGCGTGCAGGATGCGGCCGGCTGGCCGGGCCTAATCGACGAGATCATCGCCGCGCATGGCCGGCTTGATGTGGCATTCGCCAATGCCGGCACGGAAAGCGGCGATGGCAGCATTGAAGATGTCGGGCTGGAAGGCTGGAACAACATCGTCGCCGTCAACCAGACCGGCGTGATGCTGACCGTTCAGAACGCGATCCTGGGCATGAAGCGCAATCCCGAAGGCCCTGTCGGCTCGATCATCATCAATTCCTCGATGAACGCCACGCGTCCGCTCGGCAACTACGTCGCCTATTCGGTGACCAAGGCTGCGGTCTGCGCGCTTGCCAAGTCGGCGGCGGTCTATTGCGGGCAGAAGAAGTACAAGATTCGCGTCAACGCGATCCTGCCCGGCGTGGTGGAAACCCCGCTGATCACCCAGATCATGAACGCGCAGCCCGATCCGGCCGCAGCGCGCGCGATGTACGAGGGCATGGCCCCGATGGGCCGCATGGCCCAGATCGACGAAATCTCCGGTCTCGTCGCCTACCTCGCCTCGGATGAGGCAGGGTTCATTTCCGGCGCGGAAATCGCGATCGACGGCGCAACGACCGCCGGCATGATGGGGGTCTGATGAGCATGGAACATTCTGCACAGCGCCTGAAGGGGCGCGTCGCTTTCGTCTCCGGCGGCCTGCGGGGCATTGGCCTCGCCTGCGCCGAGCGCTTCCTGGCCGAAGGCGCGGAAGTGGTGCTCTCGGACCTCGACGCCGAAGACAGCGCCACCGCCACCGAAGTGATGGCGAAGCTGGGGCAGGCGGCAAGCTATGTCTCCGCCAACGTCGCCAAGGAAGAGGACTGGGTACGCGCGGTCGCGCTCGTCAAGGAACGCCACGGCAAATGCCATATCCTGGTGAACAACGCCGGTATCGACCTGACCGGGCCGGTTGAAGACCTGACCATGGAAGGCTGGCGCCGGATCATGTCGGTCAACGTCGATGGCGTGTTCCTGGGCACCAAGCATTTCGTGCCCATGATGGCCGAAAGCGGCAAGGACTTCCGCGGCGGTTCGTCGATCATCAACGTCAGCTCGATCATGGGCCTCGTCGGCATGAATGAAGTGTCGGCCTACAACGCCAGCAAGGGCGCGGTGCGGCTGTTCACCAAGGGCATCGCCATCGAGTTCGCGCACAAGAAAACGCCGATCCGCGCCAACTCGCTGCATCCCGGCTTCGTCGAGACGCCGCTGCTCAAGGCGGGCTTCCAGCGCTGGGTCGACCAGGGCTTTGCCGAGAAGTCCGACGATCTTGTCGCCGGCGTTGTGGGCAGCACCCCCATCGGCCGCCTGGCACAGCCGTCCGAACTCGCTTCGGCGGCATTCTTCCTCGCCAGCGACGACAGCAGCTACATGACCGGCGCCGAGCTGGTCATCGACGGGGGCTGGACCGCGCAATGACCATCGCACTCGACAACGTCGTCGCTGTCGTCACCGGCGCGGCCGGGGGCATCGGACGCGAACTGGTCAAGGCGCTGAAGGCGGCCAATGCCACGGTGATCGCCACCGACATGGCCGAGGAAGCCGACATCGAGGGCGCGGACGTCTACATGCGCCACGACGTGACCAGCGAACTGGACTGGGAAGCGCTCGCTGGCCTGATCTACAAGGACTATGGCCGTCTCGACGCGCTGGTGAACAACGCGGGCATCTCGATCGTCGAGAAGTTCGAGGACACCAGCCTTGAGGCGTTCCACCGGGTCAATGCGGTGAACGTCGATTCGATCATCATCGGCACGCAGATCCTGCTGCCGCTGCTGATCGAGGGCGGCAAGTCGCGCAAGGGCGGCGCCTCGGTGGTCAACTTCTCCAGCGTGGGCGGCCTTCGCGGCGCACCGTTCAACGCGGCCTATTGCACCAGCAAGGCGGCGGTGAAGATGCTCTCGAAGTGCCTCGGCGCCGAGTTTGCGGCGCTCGGCTACAACGTGCGCGTGAACTCGGTTCATCCGGGCGGCGTCGATACCGAAATGCTCGGCTCGATCCTGGATCGCTATGTCGCGATGGGCGCGGCGCCGTCGCGCGAAGTGGCACAGGCGGGCATGGAAGCACGTCACCCGATCGGCCGGCAGGGCCGTCCCGAGGAAATGGGCGGCGGCGTGGTCTATCTGTGCAGCGAGGCGGCCAGCTTCGTCACCTGCACCGAATTCGTCATCGACGGCGGTTTCAGCCAGGTTTGACCCTGCTGTTGCTGCCGGCATGAAAAAGGCCCCGGTTCCGATAAGGAGCCGGGGCCTTTTCAATTGCGCCGTGTGCGCCTCAGCGGGTCAGGTACCCGCCTTCGACTGCAAGGCTATGGCCGGTGACGTAGCTGGCCGCGTCCGAGCACAGCCATGCGCTGGCCTCGGCGACTTCCTCGGGCTTGCCGAAGCGGCCGAACAGGCTGAGCGCGGGGGCGAAATCGGCTTCGGTGAAGCCACTGGCGTCAAGCGCGCCGCGCAGCATCGGCGTGTCGATCGCGCCGGGCAGGACCGCATTCACGCGGATACCCTTGGAGGCATATTCAAGGCTGCCGGTCTTGGTCAGGCCGATCACGCCGTGCTTGGCCGCAACATAGGCCGCGTTGTTTGCCTGCGGCCGCTGCGAACTGACCGAGCCGATGTTGACGATCGAGCCGGGCGAGCCCTGCGCCAGCAACTGCCGGATCTCGTACTTCATGCAAAGCATGACCGAGCGCAGGTCGACGTTCAGCACCTTGTCGAACACCGCCATGTCGGCCTCGGCAATGGGCAGCACGTCGGGCGTGATCGCGGCATTGTTCACCGCGCAGTCGAAGCGGCCGAAGGTCGCCACGGTCTCGGCGAGGAGCGCCTCGACCTGGGCTTCGTCGGCCACGTTGGTGATGACCACGTGCGCCGTGCCGCCGGCTGCGCGGATGGCATCGGCGGTGGCGGCGGCGGTTTCCGCGTTGATGTCCGACACCACGACCTTCGCGCCGCGCGCGGCGAGCAGGCGGGCGGTTGCCGCACCCATGCCCACGCCTGCGCCGGTGACGATGGCGACTTTGCCTTCAAGGCTGACGAGATTGGCATTCATGGCTTGGCCCCTTCCTTGATCCACTGTCGAACCAGCGCGATCTGTTCCTTGCTGAGCGGCGACCCGCCGAACGGCATTTGTGCACCGATGCCGCCGTGGTCGGTGTGCGTGCCTTCCAGCTTCATCACCAGATAGCTGTTGTCGGGATCGCCGGGCGCAACGCGCTTCAGCCCCGGTACTTCCTGCGACGGTTGATCGACGAGGAAGCCGATCGCCTGATCGGCGACCAGTGCCATGCCGCCGGCTTCGCTGCCGGTGAGATGACAGACCGCGCAGTTGCTTTCCAGCAGCGGCGCAATCTGGCCGGCAAAGAGCGAGGGCTGGGCCGGGGGCGCCGCTGCGGCCGCTGACGGAGCAGGGGCGGTCCCTTCGGCAGAGATCGCGGCGGTGGCCGAGCAGGCAGCGGCGAGTGCCGCTGCCCCCAGGATCAATGCATGCTTCATGGCGCGCGTGTTCACGCCTTGGCCGCGTTCTTGCCGGCGATGTAGCCGAAGGTCACAGCCGGCCCGATCGTAGCGCCGGCACCCAGGTATGCCTGCCCGGTCGGTGCCGCGATGCAGTTGCCTGCCGCGTAGAGGCCGGGGATAGGCTGGCCGTCGGCGCTCAGAACTTGCGCGTTGGCGTTGATCTGCGGGCCACCGGCGGTGTCGAGCGTGCCGGGCGCAAGGATGATCGCATAATACGGACCCTTCGGCGCGAACGGATGCATCGTGTTGTTCGGATAGGGGTTTGCCGGCTGCGTGGTACCCGCGCGCCGCGCCGAGAACAGCAGGTGCCACTGGCGGTCGTACAGGTAGTTGCCGCGGCCGAACTCGGGATCGACGCCCTTCTTGGCATAGCCGTTGAAGTTGGTGATCGCCTGCTTGGTGTTCGCGGCGAATTCAGGCGCGAGGCGGACGCCGCCGGTGCGGTTCTGCCACTGGGCCAGCTGCGCGTCGATCTTGGTGAATACCTCGTCCCAGCTCGCGCCTTCGATCAGGTGCGGCTGCTCCGCCTTCTTCACGGGGAAGGGGAAGGCGCCGCCGAACGCGTCGATCGAGCGCTCGTCGAACAGCATGAACATCAGGTGGTTCGGGTATTCCTCATGCGCGGGATCGTACCAGAAGTGCGCCTGCGTTCGGTCGTTGTAGTCACGCTTCTCGTTGACCACGCGCTTGCCGTACTTGTTGACGAGGATCATCGAATCGCCCGGCAGCACGAATGCGCCGAGGCCGATGGCGCGGGTCTGCAACGCCTCGCCAAGAACGACCTGCGTGCGCCAGCCAAGGCCGAGGTTGCCCATCTTGGCGCCGGCTTCCTGCGCGATCTGGAGGAAGTCGCCGGTCGAACCGGGCAACGAGCACGAGCCATAGACGGCGGGCTGGTGGACGTCGCACAGCTCGACGTTGTGCGAATAGCCGCCGGTGCCGAACACGACGCCCTTGTTGGCCTTGATGCGCAGGGTCTTGTCGCCCTGCAGCGCCTCGACGCCGATCACGCGGCCGGACGCATCCTTGATCACCTTCTTGACGCGCGTGCGGGTCAGGATGGGCACGTTCTTCGCCTTGAGGTAGGCGTGGAGCTGGGCGGCGAGGCTGCCGCCGCCCTGGGTCGAACCCGAACCCACCGCCGGTTCCAGTGCGCGGCCGGTCGGCACCTTGTTCTCGGGCAGGTGGTCGGCATAGTCGGGCGCCGGCTGGTCCACCTGGAACAGGCGGAACTGCTTGAACTGGACCGCATTCAGTTCGCGCAGATGGTCGACCGCGGCCGAGCCGTTGTCATAGAACGCTTCAACCACGCGGTAGCGATTCTCGTCCAGGCCGAGCGTCGGGCTGTCGGGGTTGTACTGGCGCGGATACCCGTAGCGGACGACGTAGCGGAGGGCGTCCTCCTTCTTGTCGACGATGCCCTGCTCGCGCAGGATGAAGTGGTTGAAGATCCACGTCACGCCGCCCGACTTTGCGGTGGTGCCACCAAGGATCGGCATCTTTTCGAGCATCATGACCTTGGCGCCTTCGGCCAGGGCGGTCACGGCGGCGGAACCCGCCGCCGCGCCGCTGCCCACGCACAGGACGTCGCATTCCTGATCCCAGCCCGTCGGGGTGGCCTCGGCAGCCTGCGCGGCCGTGGCGATCCCGCCGGTGGCCGCGGCTGCCGCCGCCATGCCCGCGCCAGCCAGCATCTGGCGGCGGTCAATTCCCGTTTTCCTGGTCATCGAATGCGTCTCCCGTCCTGTTTGCGGTCGAGGGGGGCTTAGCGCCGCCCCTCGATGTAGTCGTTGATCACTTCATGGAAGCGGCGGATGCGCGTTTCCTGCTCCGCCAGATAGGCGTCGTCGTGGCCCAGCGAGTGCAGGCCCTGCTGCTGCGTCACCGCTACTTCGAGATCCTGCGTCAGGAAGTCGCCCTGCTTGATCTCGGCCTGATAGGCGGAGAAATCGCCGGTCTGCTGGGTCGTTTCCGCATAAGGGCGCATCCCGTAGAGCGTGGCGACTTCATCGCGGCCCTCGATCACGGGCACGATGTACCAGTAGTCGAAGGTCGACCAGTTCGGGTCTTCCACGTCCGGCTCGGTGCGGAACACGTGGAGGCCTTCCGGCGTGCCCGTCATCGTCAGGTTGGGGAAGCCGGTATGGTGGAACTGGTCGGTCAGTTCGTCGTCGCTGAGCGTCTCGAAATAAGTGTAGCCGCGCTGCGGCCCCAGCTTGCGGCGCGCCTGCTGCAGCGCGATGCGGGCATCCTGCGCCCGGCCTTCGAAGTCGGCCGGATCGAGATCCCATTCCTTCAGCACGTCGGCCCACAGTTCCATGACCTGGTTCGAGGTCGGCCAGCGGCTGGAGGGCTGCAGCTTTTCGATCATGCGGTTGTGCCCGGTGGGGTACATCTCGAAGATCGTGGTCGAATAGTGATCGTCGATCATCGGCTGGAACTGCGGATGCACCGACGGGATGTGGTAGCTCTCGTTGAAATTGTCCGAGGCGAACTTCCAGTTGGTGTTCACGCGCAGCGTGCGCCACACGACCCGCTTCCAGTTGGACAGGTCACGGTTCTTGAGCAGCGTGGGCAGCGGATCGAGGTATTCGAGCAGCGGCACGGCGTTGGGGTCGAAGCTGTAGAAGATGAACCCGCCCCAGGTCTCGCACGGCACTTCCTTCATGCGCAGCTTGGCGCACGGCGAACCCTGCGGGAAATCTTCCTCGTCCTGCACCCAGTCGAGCGCGCCGTCGATGTTCCACTTCCAGCCGTGGTAGGGGCACGTGAAGTGGTCGGTGACGCCGCCTTCGGCGACCGCGACAAGGCGATTGCCACGGTGACGGCAGACGTTGTGGAACGCGCGGATGCCGCCGTTCTTCTGCTTCACCATGATCACCGACTGGCGCATGAAGTTGTGGGTGATGAAATCGCCCGGTTCTTCGAGTTGCGCCACCCGGCCGCCGACATGCCAGATGCGCTTCCACATCTTTTCCCATTCCTTGTCGGCGAACTCCTTCGACCAGTAGCGGTCGCCGGTGATCGCGTCGCCGCGGGCCTTGGGGAACTGCGCGTCGGGATGGGTCGGATAGGTCGCGGTCGGATTGGGGACTTCGAGATAGGTAGCCACTGGCTGCTCTCCGAGATGACCGCCCATCTCCCCATCCGGTGCGGTCGTTGACGATCGATTTTTTTGTTTTCGCGTTACTCGGTCGAAATTCTTGAGCGGCTCGCCTTACTTGGCGTTGTCCAGCGTCCCGCTCAGCGGCAGGAGGAAATCCATGGTGTAGCGCGTAGCCTTCCAGCCGGCGGCAGTGCGGCGCACGTCGAAATAGTAGCGGCCGTTGACGGTGACGCCGCGGCCATCCTTGCCGACGCCCATGCCGATCACATAGGCCCGCATCGAGGCGGTATCGCCGTCATAGGCGGTCACGGCGAAGTTCGTGAGGTAGTGCGCGTGGTGCGCCATGTTCTCGAACACGTTGGTGAAGAAGGCGCGAATGCCGGCATGGCCCACCTGCGGCGTGAGTCCGATGCCCGAAAGGTCGAACACGGCGTCTTCGGTGAACACGTCGCAGATCGCGTCGATGTCGCCCATGGAATCGCAGCCGGCGGCGTAGGCGACCAGCAGGTCCTGGATGGCAAGGCGGTCTTCGATCGGGCACTGGGTCATGTGGGAGCCTCTCGTCGCCTCCGCTCGCTTGGCGGTTGGCGGCATGGTGGTGTGGTCTAGTCGGGAAACCCGGGGCGGATCGGGTCGGTCACGCCGTCCCAATCTGCAGCGGCTTCGGCCACGCGGGTGAAGAACGCCGTCTGTCCTTCGTCCTGCTCGACGATCTCGATCATGCAGCCAAGCGCGGGCGAGGTATCGACATAGCAGAAGCGCATGGCGCCGAAGACGCCGTCGACCGCGCTGATGAAGCCCTGGTCGATGTAGCGCTGGCGGGTGGCGTCGTAGTCCGGCGTGTAGATGCAGAAGTGGTGAAAGCCCTGCTGCCCCTTGGCGATCAGGTCGCGGTAGGCGGAGGGGTTGTCACAGTGCTGCTGGATCAGCTCGATCTGGACCCCGCCCGACTGCGCCAGCGCGACCGAGAAGTCGAGGCCCGCGCCCTTCTCGCCGCGGTAGTCGAACTCGGCGAGCTGGATGTGCGGCACGATGAAGAACGGCCCGATGCCGGTCGTCTGCGTCCAGGCCCGTGCGGCCGCTTCCAGGTCTTCGACCAGGAAGGCGGCCTGCATCAGGTGCGGCCCCGGTTGCCCGGGGATCACGGCGCTGGTGATCGGCGCGGTGCCGCTCATCGGATCAGCCCTGGCCCTTGACGTAGTCGTTGAGCAGTTCGTGGAACCGCTGGACGCGCTTTTCCTGGCCGGGCAGCAGGCAGCCCTTGAAGCCGCGCGAATTGAGGCCCTGCTGCTGCGTGGTGCCGATCGAGAGATCCTGGTCGGCGACGTAGCCAACCGAGACGCCGTCACCATAGACGCTGTGACGGTGCGCGGCATCGTGCTTGAGCGGCAGGAGGCCGATCGGCGTTTCGACGTCGGTCATGCCTTCCACCGGCGGATAGAGGCACCAGTGCTGGAATACGCACTTTTCCGGATCGGTCGGGTGCGGCTCGGTGCGCAGGATCTGGCACTGTTCGGGCGACATCGTGATCGTCAGGTTGGGGAACAGCGTGCAGTGGAAATAATCGACCAGCTGCTGGTCGGTCATGCTGTCGTAGTTCTTGTAGCCGCGTTCCTTGCCGTACTTGCGCTTGGCGTCGATCACCGCCTGGCGGATGTCACCGGCATGGCCGTTGTAGTCGTCCGGGTTGATGCCCCAGGCACCCGCGATCGCGTCGAGCGGCGCGGGAACCTGGCCGGCGTCGAACGGCTGGCGCGTGGTCGGCTGGTGGCCCTTCATCCACATCGAGTTGTGGCCCGAGGGATACATCTCGAACAGGGTGTCGGGCAGGCCGTCGTTGATGAAGGTCGACAGCTCCGGATGGATCGTCGGCAGGTGGTAGCTCTCGTTGAAGTTATCGCGGATGATCTTCCAGTTGAACTCGCAGTCCGCCGACAGGTTCAGCACACGCACCCAGTTCTCGAGACCGTAACCGGCGAGGCGCTCGGGGAACGGCGAAAGCCATTCGATCAGCGGGGCGACATCGTCGTCCATGCACCAGAACACGAAGGGGCCCCAGGTTTCGCAGCGCAGCTCCGAAAGCTTGACCTTGCCGCACGGGTTGCCGCCCGCGAAATCGTCGGGGTCCTGCACATGGACCAGCGTGCCGTCGGGGTCGAACTGCCAGCCATGATAGCCGCAGGTGATGCGCGGGGTCGAACCCGCGTCGCCAAGGACGAGGCGGTTACCGCGGTGGGGGCAGGTGTTGTAGAACGCCTTCACCGAACCGTCGGCCTGGCGGATCATCACGACCGAATCCTTGCCGAAGTTGTGGCGGATGAAGTCACCTTCTTCCTCCAGCTCGGCCAGTACGCCGCCCAGATGCCAGACCTTGGGCCAGAGATTCTTGTTCTCCAGGTCCATCCATTCCTTGGAAATGTAGCGATCGGCGGTGATCGTGTCGCCACGCACCGGCGGATCGAATTCCTTGGAATAGCGCGACATCGGCTGTTCGACGGTCATGAGTCCAATTCCTCTCCAGCTACCCGATTCTCAAACCCGGAAGCGCCGGCATACCGCCGGACGCATTGTCCCACGGCACTATTTCCCGGCGCCCCGGCCTTCGCCACTCGCCAATCTCGCAGGTTGCGTTTCAGGGGGCGCTGGTCAAAACAGGCAGTTATGCCGGTTTCTTCGCCGGTTTGCCTTCCGGGCGAAACTGAAATTTTGGATAGTGTACGGCGTCGCCGTCGCAGTTTTCCGGGCTTCCGGTCCGGTAAGGGGGTGTTTGGTGAGCGGACCCACGATGCAGCAGAGAATGCTCGAAGCGATGCTCCCGGCCGATCTGGCCGAGCGCCCCGTGCGTTGGCAGCAGCAGAAAAGTGCGCGCACCCGCCAGCGCCTTGTCGAGTCGGCGATCGACTGTCTGGTCGAGGGGGGCTTTACCGGACTGACCACCCAGCAGGCGGCAGAGCGCTCCGGCGTTTCACGCGGGGCGATGCACCACCACTTCGCCACGCGGATGGATCTGGCCGCGGCCGTGGTCGATCATGTGTTCTATCGCCGGATGGAACTGTTCCTCGATGACTACCTTGGCACGGTGGTCGGAGCCAACGATGGCGATCTGCTCGAGTTCGGCACCGCTGCCCACTGGCGGAGTGTCCAGACCCGCGAATATGCCGCCTATGTCGAACTGGCGGTGGCGGCGCGTACCGACGCCGAACTCAACCGCGTGTTCGAACCCGCCGCGCGCCGTTATGACGAGGTGTGGATCACCGAGATGATCGAATCCTTCCCGCAGTGGCAATCGCGGTGGGACAAGATGAAACTGGTCAACGATCTCGTGATCGCCACGCACATGGGCCTGCTCCTGAACCGGCAGGTGATGGGCGAGGATCGCATCGCGCAGGTGGGCAAGCTGCTGACACGTGTGGTCGGTATGCTCTACGAGGAATGATTGCGCGGGCCAGATAGGCGGGCTGGAAAACAGGCCAACCGGATTGTAATCTCTCCAATGTGTCAGTGTATCCATCCCGGATTCGCGGCGATGGTGACATATTCGGTGCATTCTCCAATGAGATGCGCAGGGGAGAGAAGGCATGAACCAGACGACGGCCAAGCTGCCGCCGCTTGATGGTCGCGATTCCGCGAACCTGCGCGGCGATGCCATTACCGGCGATCGTTATTATTCGCCCGAGTTCGCGAAAAAGGAGTGGGACCACCTGTGGACCCGCATCTGGCACGTGGCCGGACGCACCGCGGAAATCCCTGATGCGGGTGATTTCCTCGTCCACACCTTCATGAAGGAATCGGTGATCTGCATCCGCCAGGATGACGGCTCGATCCGCGCCTTCTACAATTCGTGCCGCCACCGCGGGATGCGGATGGTGAACGAAAGCTCGTCGCTGGAAGCGATCACCTGCCCTTATCACGGCTGGAAGTGGGGCAAGGACGGCGTCCTTCAGTTCGCGCAGGACAGCCATGATTTCCCGCAGGGCGATCCGTGCGGCAAGCTCAGCCTGCGCGAGCTGCGCTGCGATACCTGGGGCGGCTTCGTCTGGTATTCGATGGACCCCAACGGCCCGTCGCTGATGGACTACCTCGAGCCGATGCCCGAGGTGTTCAAGAACTATCCCATGGACACTGCCGTGCGCGTGGCGTGGTACCGTATCGCGCTGAACGCCAACTGGAAGTTCGTCACGGACAACTTCTCGGAAAGCTACCACACCCGCACCGCGCACCCGCAGGTTCCGCCGTGGATCGACCAGGACGTCGACACCGCGCGTCACGAGATGTGGCCCAAGGGCCATGGCCGCACGGTGCAGCCGATGCGCCCCTCGCTCAGCGACCGGTTGCCTGACGGCGTGCCGCATCCCTTCGAATTCATCCTGCGCCAGTGGGACATCGATCCAGCCAGGTATGCCAGCTACGAAGAGATGGCGATGCAGGGCTGGCTCGATCTGAAGGCGGCCAAGCGTCGGCTGTGGAAGGAACGCGGCTACGTCCACTACGAGCACATGGACGACGAGGAGATCACCGACAGCCCGCACACGGTGATGTTCCCCAACGTCACCATCAGCTTCCTGCCGGACAACCTGATCTTCTTCCGCAGCGAACCGCACCCGGACGATCCGGAGAAGTGCTACTTCGACCTGTGGTGCATGGCTTTTCCGGTGGAAGGGCAGGACACGGTCGAATCGATCATGGCCGGGCCGAAGCCCCTGCGCGAGGTAGAGACCTGCGAACACCGCGATTTCGACGGTGGGCGCGGTATCCCCGAACTTGCCGGGCAGATCGTCTACCAGGACATGGAACTCGCCGAGGGAATGCAGGCTGGTATGCATTCCAGGGGCTATGAAGATGCCTACCTGCCGGCGCAGGAAACACGTGTGCGCTTCTTCCACGAAGTGCTCAACGATTGGCTCGAAGGGAGAAGGTAAGTCATGGCAACTGTTGCAATCACTGGCGCCGCGCGCGGCATCGGTCTGGAAATCGCCCGCCAGCACGTCGAGGCAGGGGACCGCGTTCTCGCCCTCGTGCGCAAGTCGACCGACAAGCTGGACGAACTCGCCGCCGCCTCGGGTGGCAAGCTGACCGTCCACACCATGGACGTGGCGGATGACGCCTCGGTCAAGGCCGGCGCGGCAACGACCGGCAGCGATCCGATCGACGTGCTCTACAACGTTGCGGGCGTGACCGGCCCGGCATCGGACAAGGAACTTGAGACCGCCGACTGGAAGGCGTGGGACGAAGCCTTCGGGATCATGGTGCAGGGACCGCTGCGCGTGATGCAGGCGTTCATGCCGCGCCTGGGCGCAGGCTCCAAGGTCATCAACATCACCAGCCAGCTGGCCGCGTCGACCTGGCCCTACGGCGGGTTCTATGCCTACGCCGCCGCCAAGGCAGCGCTCAACCGCATGATGCGCTCGATTGCGATCGACGTGAAGGATCGCGGCATCGTCATCGGCCTCGTCCATCCGGGCTGGGTGCAGACCGACATGGGCGGCGAAGGCGCGGACATCACCCCGGCCGAAAGCGCTGCCGGCATCCGCAAGGTCGCTGCTGACTGGACGCTCGAAACCTCGGGTGATTTCCTCAAGTGGAACGGCGAACCGCACGCCTGGTAAGAAGGACCACACGATGCCTTATACCGGACCGCTCGAGGATCGCATTCTGATCCGCGAGACGATGGAGACTTATGCCCACGGCGTCATGACCAAGGATGCTGTCCTGTGGGCCAGCACCTGGGCGGACGACGCCTTCTGGGCGCTGCCCGAATTCCCCGACCTCGAAGGCTTTTCCGGCAAGGAAGCCATCGTCGCCGGATGGGTGGCGTCTATGGACGTCTATGGTCTGGACGGTGGCAAGAAGCCGATGGTCTATGTCGCCACGCCGGGTTCGATCGAGGTCGATGGCACCACCGCGAAGGCGGTGAGCTACACGTCCGAGATCTTCGACGATCCGGAAAGCGGCAAGACCCTGCGCGTGCGCGGCCGCTATGACGACGTGCTGGAAAAGGTGGATGGTCGCTGGCTGTTCACCCGCCGCGAATACCGTGTGCTGCACATGGCCTGAGGCCTGCGGCATCCGAGCGAAACGGCAAGGCCCCGTGCAGCGATGCACGGGGCCTTGTTGTTTGAGGTGCGATGTTTGCAGACTGCCGGCAGGCAAATGGGCCTGCAACGCTGCCTGGGTCAGCGGAGCGCGGGGAGCGCGGAGACGCGGCTTTCGATCAGATAGCTGCGCATCCGGCTGCGGTCGAACAGGCGCTCCTCGTCCTCTACGATCTCGCGCATGATCTCGGGATCGGCCATTGCGGCGAAGCAGGCGTCGCAGGTCTGCTGGTCGGGAAAGTCGATTTCCAGCGCCACGTCGTAGTCATGGTCCACGCTGGCGCCGTCCATCGGGTGCAGGTGGCGGCGCTCGTAGCGCGTGGCCCATCCGCCCAGCACCTTCTCGCCGATCAGGCGGTGGTTGGCTTCGTAATAGGCGATGAAATCGGCCTTGCTCATGCCATCGCGGCGCTTGAGCAGGGTCAGCACGGTGACGGTCATGCCAGCGTCTCCAGCCAGCGCCGCGTCGCCTTGGCGACTTCGGCGGCGCGCAGGGCAGGGTGGGGGAACGCCTCGCGCAGCGCGCGGCTGCGCAGTTCGATCGAAAGCGGGATGCCGGGGGGCAGGGCGGCATGGAGTGCGGCCAGCGGCAGCGCGCCTTCGCCGCACTGCTGGCGCAGGTCCACCGCGTCTTCGATCACCGCGGCGAAGTCCGCCGGGTCAGGGCGCGTGGCCAGCGCATCGCAGAACTGTGCATAGGGCAGCAGCGCCGGGTCGATCGCGGCGATCTCGGCCAGCGAGGTGCCCGAACGGTCGACGTGGATCGGATCGACCAGCAAGGCCCGCGCAGGGTGCGCCACCTGGTCCAGAATGGAGAGCGCCTGGCTGGCATTCTTCACCTCGGTGAAGATGCCGAACTCCAGCGCAACGCGGATGTTGGCCGGCGCCGCGTGCTCGCACAGCATGGCAAGGCGTGCCGCGGTGCGGGCATGATCGGGATCCGACGAGACGCACAGCACGTTTGCCGCGCCGAGTTCCGCGCCCACGTCGATCACCTTGCGGTGGTCGTCGTCAAGGCTGTCGGGCTTGAGCCAGACGACCTCGACATCGATCAGCGGCAACCCGCTGGCGGCCAATGCACCGCGCGCAGCAAGCGTGTGCGCAGCGGTCCATTCGGCAGGATCGACCCACAGGCCGACCATGTCGAAGCCGCCGGCGGCGGCGGCTTCGATGGTTTCGACGGGTCCGAACTCGGGCACGACGCCCGAGGCGAGCGCTATCGGGTTCATGGCCACGTGCCGATCACATTTCCGGTTCGGGAAGGTCCGGATCGTCCTGCAGGTACCAGTTCAGCCATTCGTGGAAGAACTGGTTGCCGCGTTCGTTGCGGCCGAACACGAGTTCGTCGTGCGCGCCGCTCTCGAGGCCCTTCTGGATCTCGAGACCGATGACGTAATCCTCGGTGTAGGTCACGTCGCGGAAGAAGTTCATTGCCGCTTCCACGTTCGCGCGGTCGTCCTCGTCGCGGATCGGTTCGCGGCGCAGGTAGTTGAGCACGGTGCGGTTCTCGCCCGGCGTCGGCCCGGGGAACAGCTGCGCCACCTGCGTGATTTCCGGCGCGACGAAGACCGACACGTTGGGGAACATGATCCGCACGAAGTCGAACCCGTTGTTCTCCTGCGTGCCCCACTCCTCGCGCGGCACGTCCTTCAGGGCGTCCGCGATCTTGTGGTGGGGGAAGCCGATGCGCTGGTGCGGGCCGAAGCCCTCGTAGTGCATGCAGTTCGAAGGCGTGCGCGGGAAGATCGTCTGCGGGTGCAGCGAGGCGAAGTGATAGCCTTCGAGGTAGCCGTCATAGGCGACCTTCCAGTTCGCGCCTTCGATCACGCGGCTGCCCATGTAGGTCCACTTGTCGAAGTTCAGCGCCTCGAAGTCCTCGAGGAAGCCGCGATAGAACTTGTCGACGTCGATCGGGGCGTTCGGGGTGAGGACGACGAAGATCATCCCCGCCTTTTCCTGGCAGGGCAGTTCGCGCAGGCCAAGCTCGGGCTTGCACACTTCGCCGAACTTGCTCGCCTCGGACACGCCGATCAGCTTGCCGTCCTGGCCGTAGGTCCAGCCATGGTACTTGCAGGTGAAGCGCGGGCAGTTGCCGTGGCCTTCGCTGGCAACGGGTGCGGCGCGGTGCGAGCAGACGTTGAGGAAGGCGCGAACCGTTCCCGCCTTGTCGCGGTTGATCAGCACCGGCATCCCGACCGCGTCCATCGCCTTGTAATCGCCGGGATTCGGCAATTCGGCGGTGAAGGCGAGCATCAGCGGAACGCGCTTGAAGATGAGCTCCATCTCCGCCTTCCACTGGTCGGGGTCGGTGTAGCTCTCCGAGGGAACCCGCATGGTCTTCTCGGTGAGGAAGGTCTGCTTGTTCTCGACGTAGTCGCGCATGATGGCAGCGACGTCGCCAATACGCTCGATGCGATCCATGATCGGTATCTCTCCCGGGGATTTTCACGGCCCGCTGGGTCGGGCCAAGAGGGGACAATGCCCTTCCGCGCGCGCGCGGCCAAGCTGTGACACTTGGCAGGTGCCTCCCCTTTTCGCCAATTGAGCGAAGGCGTTCTCCCTTGGGAGAAGCAGCGTCATGAATGACAAGATAACGCCCCCTTGGGAGTGGCTCGCAATTCCCGCCCCGCACCAGCAGGCTTTCGCCCAGAGCGATGCCTGGGACCGCCGCACGATCGCCGATCACGCGATCGAACGCGCGGCCGCCACGCCCGATTTCGTCTGCATGGTCGATGGCGAGGGCGAATATACCTATGCCTCGCTGCTGGCTGAAGCGACCGCGCTGTCGGCCGCGCTGCGCGCGCGCGGGCTGGAACAGGGCGACGTGATCGCCTTCCAGGTGCCCAACTGGCGCGAGGCGGCGGCGATCAACCTGGCGGCGGCGCTTTCCGGCTTCGTGGTCAATCCGATCGTGCCGATCTACCGCGATGCCGAAATCACGCTGATGCTGGGCGATTGCCGGGCGCGCGCGATCTTCGTCCCGCAGGTGTTCCGCAAGCTGGACTATGCCGAGATGGCGCGGCGCTGCCAGCAGTCGCTGCCCGATCTGGCGCATGTGTTCACGGTGCGCGGCGAAGGCCCGGATGACTATGCCGCGCTGGTGGCCGAAGGGCGCAACCTGCCGTTCGAGCGTCCCCGCGTCGAACCGCTCGGCGTGAAGATGGTGCTCTACACCTCGGGCACCACCGGCCGGCCCAAGGGCGTGCTGCACAGCCACGTCACCTTGCAGCGCATTGTCGAGAAAAGCGGCGTGCACTGGGGCCTGAAGGCCGGTGAGGCGACGCTGATGCCTTCGCCGGTCACGCACGTCTCGGGTTATGCCAACGGTCTTGAAGTGCCGCTGATCTGCGGCGTGCGCTCGGTGCTGATGGAGGCGTGGAACGCCCAGGACGCGCTGCGCCTGATCGAGCAGCACCAGCTTGTCGGCACGGTGGCCGCCACGCCGTTCCTGGTCGAACTGGCCGCGACGGCCCGTGCCGCCGGCACCGGCATTCCCAGCTTCCGCTTCTTCGCCTGCGGCGGCGCGGCGGTGCCCAACGACCTGATCCCGGCCGCCAATGCGGCGTTCGACAACTGCAAGGCCTTCCGCGTGTTCGGCGCGTCGGAAGTGCCGCTCGTCACGTTCGGCTGGCCGCAGGACGAAGTGCTGGCCGCGACGACCGATGGCGAGGTGGTCGACTACGAGGTGCGCATTGTCGACAACGACGACAACGACGTTCCCGCAGGTAGCGAGGGCGAAATCCTGGCGCGCGGGCCGGGCATGATGATGGGCTATGCCGATGCGCAGCAGACCGCGGAGGCTATCACCAGCGACGGCTATTTCCGCACCGGGGATCTTGGCGTGCTTTCCGCCAACGGTGCGATCACCATCACCGGGCGCAAGAAGGACCTGATCATCCGCGGCGGCGAGAACATTTCCGCCAAGGAAATCGAGGACGTGCTCCACACCCATCCGGCGGTGAAGGAAGCCAGCGTCGTCGCCATGCCGCACGACCGGCTGGGCGAGGGTGTCTGCGCCTATATCATCGCCGAGGGCGAGGCCGATGCGGCCGCGCTGGCGGCGCACGTCGGCGCGAGCGGGCTGGCCAAGCAGAAGATTCCCGAACGCTTCGAATTCGTCGAGGACTTCCCGCGCACGGCGAGCGGCAAGGTGCGCAAGGATCAGTTGCGCGCCGACGTCAAGGCGAAGCTGGCCGGCTGAGGCGGGCTAGGCGCAAGCAAAAAGGGGGCGGGCGCCTTTCCGGTGCCCGCCCCCTTTTTCGTTCAGATACTGCCCGCGATCAGGAGGTCCAGTTCGCCCCCGCCGCGTGGCGACCGGCGCGGCGGCCGAAGTAGCTGCCCGGCCCGAGGCTCAGCCCGCTGGCATAGGACTTGCCGTTGCGCGGGATATGCGCGGCGCTGGCGCCCACCACGTAAAGGCCGGGAATCGTGTTCGAATGCAGGTCGAGCGCACGGCCTTCGGCGTCGGTCTTGATGCCGCCGAGCGTGATGAACAGGTAGTGCGACTTGTCGAAGCTGATGTCGAAAGCGGCGTAAGGCCCCTTGTCGAGCGGCTTGATCCAGTCGAGATGCTTGTGGAAGCGCCGGTCGACGCCTTCGTGTGCGCCCTCGTTGTAGGTGCGCATCGTCTGCACCAGCGAGCCGGCGGGCAGGCCCAGGCCGGCTTCCATTTCCTCCACCGTTTCCCAGCCATCGACCAGTGTGTGCTTGGCAAACGGGTTCTCGGGATAGGCGAAGATCTCGCTGTCGACGATCAGGTAGGCGGTCTGGCCGGGCTGCTCCATCACGAAGTTGCCGAGCCGGCCGTGGTACACGTCTTCGGACACGAATCGTTCGCCGTTGCGGTTGACCACGATGCCCTTGATGAGCTGGCCCGGCGGGTAGATCGATGCGGTGGGGATCACCCCGTCCATCGCCACCGCGTGCGCGCCCGCCGAAAGCCCAAGCCGCACGCCCGCGCCGTCGTTGCTGGGAATGCCCAGCGGTTCGCTGGTTTCGCTCAGCAGCGGGATATGCTGCTTGATCAGCGGTTCGCACATGTTGTGGCTGCCACAGGCGACGATCACGCCGCGCCGTGCCCGCACGAACAGTTCCCCGCCCGACTGCTTCACCTTCACGCCGACGACGCGGCCGTCCGCATCCTGCACCAGCGCGACTACGGCGCTGTCGTAGATCGCGGCGATGCCTTCCGCCTCGCAGCGTTCGAGCAGGGGCTTCATGCCGGCGGCGCCGGCATTCTCGCCCACGCCCGCAACCTTGTGGCCACGCGGCGCGGGGCGCGCCGCCTCGCGATAAGGCCAGGCCTTTTCGTTGCCGGTCCACATCAGGCAGGTGGTGTCGTCGAGCCACACGGCCTTGCCGCCGAAGTAGGTGCGCTCGAACGGCACGCCCTGCGCTTCGAGCCAGTCGAAGTGGTCCTTGCAGTCGTTGGCGAATGCGATCGCGGCGTTGGGATCGAGCGGGTCGCAGCTGGCGAGAAGGAACTTCGCCAGTTCCTCGGGCGGGTCGTCATAGCCGGCGGCCTGCTGCACGGCAGTGCCGCCGCCGAGGTAGAAGATGCCCGAGGACATGGCGCTGGCCCCGCCGCCGCCCGAGGCGCGTTCGATGATCAGCACGTCGGCCCCTGCACGGTGCGCCTCCAGCGCGGCGCAAGTGCCGGCGACGCCCTGGCCGATCACGACGATGTCGGTTTCACGGTCCCACTGCGCGATTTCGGACGGCGAGACGATAGCGGGGATCCCGGTCATCAGGCGGCTCCGGTGGCCTTGGCCACCGACGCGTTGATTTCCTCGCGCGTGGGGTTGCGGCGCAGGGTGAGGCCGCCGTTCACCTGGAGGTTCTCGCCGGTCATGAAGCATTCGTCGCTGGCGAGGAACACGGCTGCGGCGGCGATGTCTTCCGACGTGCCCCAGCGGCCCAGCGGGTAGCCGGCGCGGAACGCCTCGAACAGGCCGGGGACCTGTCCGGCATCGGAGGTCATCGGCGTGTCGGTCAGGCCGGGCGAGATCGAATTGGCGCGGATGCCCTCGTGGCCGAATTCATGCGCGACGCAGCGGATGATGTGGTCGGTGCCCGCCTTGGTGCCCATGTAGATGGCATGATCGTTCAGCATGATCTGCGCGGTGGCCGAGCTGATCGTCAGGATCGAGCCGCCACGGCCGCCCAGCGACTTCGCCATCTTGCGCACCATCGCCTGGAAGAACTGGTGCGGGCCGACCAGCTGGAGCGCGGCCATCGCATCAAGCTCCTCGCGCGTCACGTCCAGGAAGCCCTTGAGCAGGCCCCAGCCGGTGGCGTTGAGAGCGATGTCGATGCCGCCCATCTTGGCGACCGCGGTATCGGCCAGCGCGTTGACGCTGGCTTCATCGGTCAGGTCGCAGACCGCCCAGTGGCAGCCATTTTCCCTGGCGAACTTTTCCAGCACGTCGGCCTTGCGGCCGGAAACCAGCACTTCGGCGCCTTCATCCAGGAAGCGGCGGGCGATCACCTGGCCCATGTTGCCGTCGCTGCTGGCGCCCAGAACGATCGCCTTCTTGCCTTCGAGACGCTTCATTGTTGCTCTCCCATCGCGTTTGCTGGCAGGAGCTATCACGGCCCGCGCGCGGCAATTCCTGTTCAAAAAGGTAGTGCCCGCCCTCGGGCGCGCGGGGCATGGAGGGCGGCAACCGGCAATCTGCGGGATCGAGGAGTGCGACATGGATCTGGGCCTCAAGGGTAAGAAAGTCATTCTCACGGGCGGTAGCCGCGGCATTGGCCGCGCGACCGTCGAACTGTTCGCCGCCGAAGGCGCGGACATCGCGTTTTGCTCGCGTAATCCTGAGCAGGTCGCCGAAACCGTTGCCGCGCTCGAGAAGTTCGGCGGCAAGGTCTATGGCTCGGCCTTCGACATGGAAGCCGGTCCCGATGCCTATCGCGCATGGCTCAAGGACGCTGCTGCCAAGCTGGGCGGCTGCGACGTGTTCGTGCCGATGATCTCGACCTCGGGCGCTGGCGCCACGGGCGACTGGCACAAGACGCTCGACTTCGACATCATGGGCGCCGTGATCGGTGCCGAGGAACTGGACGCGGCGCTGTCGGCGTCGGGCCAGGGTTCGATCGTCATCACCGCTTCGACCGCGGGTCTCGAAACCTTCATCGTGCCGCAGGGCTACAACGCGCTGAAGGGCGCGCTGATCGTCTATGCCGGCCAGCTGTCGCAGGCGCTGGGCCCCAAGGGCATCCGCGTGAACACCGTGTCGCCCGGCCCGATCAAGTTCACCGGCGGCAACTGGGAAGTGATCGAGACGGCTGTGCCCGAACTCCACGACGCCACGCAGGCGCAGTTCGCGCTTGGCCGCTGGGGCGGTCCGGAAGAAGTGGCGCGGACCATCGTGTTCCTCGCCAGCCCGGCTTCGTCCTACACCACCGGCACCAACGTGGTGATCGACGGTGGCTTCACAAAGCGCGTCCAGTTCTAAAAGGCGGCTGACAGATGAGCATCGGGGCACGGGGAATCCACCACATCGGGGTCTCCGTCCCCGACATCGACAAGGCACGCACCTTCTACCTCGACCTGCTGGGCGGGGTGGAGCTGGGCGAACCGATGGAATGGCGGGGCAACCCGTTCATCGATTCGGTCGTTGGCTTGCAGGGCAGTGCGGCACGCCAGTTCATGTGCCGGCTGGGCAATGCCCATATCGAGGTGTTCGAATACCTTGAACCACGGTCCGCGCCGCAGAATGCGGACCAGGGCGTCAACACCTTCGGTTATACCCACTTCGCGGTGCAGGTTGAGGACATCCTCGCCTGCTACGAACGGCTGCTCGAAGCCGGCATCCGCGTCCATACGCCGCCGGCGATGGAGGGGATCTCGGTCCTGCCCGATGGCAGCAAGACCGGCTATGCCGCGACCTATTGCCGCGATTTCTTCGGCAATGTTTTCGAGATCATGGAAATCTATGACGACGACCAGGTGAAGCCTGTCTGGCGCGCTGGCGCAGCCGCGAATCTGCCGGCCTGAGACTCGGAGCGCCATTACCGGCAGATGTGCCGGTAATTGGCTGCCGCACGGCGGAAGCAGTGGCTTTCCGACCCGCAAAAATACCAGTTCCTAACCAAAATCAGAGGGGGAAGCCGCCCGTTTCTTGACCTCGGTCAAACGACGATCCCGGCCTTCGTGAGACATTCCGATCCATTCCGAAGATGGAGAGGAAGAATACATGGCCGATCGCGATCCCGGCGGGTTTTCCACCCCGCGCTGCCCTGGAACGAACTGGGAGGACATCCTCAAGGCGGACGACGTCGCGCCTCCGGCGTTCATGGCCGAGGACCGCTACGCCTACCTGGGGTCCGACCCGATCGATGCGGCCCGCTATTACAGCCCCGAATTCTTCAAGGCCGAAGTCGAGAAGATGTGGCCCAACGTGTGGCAGTTCGCCGCGCGTGAGGAGGACCTTCCCGAGGCCGGCGACTACGTCACCTACGACAACGCGGGCCGCTCGTTCCTGATCGTCCGCCAGGACGATGGCGAGGTGAAGGCGTTCCACAACGTCTGTCTCCATCGTGGCCGCAAGCTCAAGACCGACAGCGGCAGCGCCGACCAGTTCCTTTGCCCGTTCCACGGTTTTTCCTGGAACACCGACGGCAGCTTGCGCAACATTCCCTGCCGCTGGGACTTTGGCCACCTGAGCGACGAGAAGATGCAGCTTCCCGAAGCGACCGTGGCCCGCTGGGGCGGCTACATCTTCGTGCGCGACAACGCCGAAGGGCCGACGATCGAGGAATTCCTCGCTCCGCTGCCGGAATTCTTCAAGCGCTGGAAGCATGAGGAATGCGTCACCGTGGCGTGGGTCGGCAAGGTGGTGAACGCCAACTGGAAGATCACCATGGAAGCGTTCATGGAGAGCTACCACGCCTATGTCACGCACCCGCAGCTGATGCCGTTCACGGGCGACGCCAACGCCGCCTACCATGTGCTGGGTGAGCACGTGAACGTGAACTACACGCCCTTCGGCGTGATCAGCCCGCATATCGAAGCGCAGGCGGAGGCCGAGCACTGGCCGCAGCAGCGCATCATCGACGAGTTCCGCAAGTACAACGGCCGCAGCGCCGACAACTACGACGCGGACAAGGACAACTACGCCATCACCGTTCCCGCCGGGAAGACCGCGCGCTCGGCGCTGGGTGAGACGATGCGCGATGTTTCGTCCAAGCAGTTCGGCGGTGATTATTCGGGCGTGTCCGAAAGCGAGCTGCTCGACGCGCTTGTCTACAACGTGTTCCCGAACTTCGCGCCGTGGGGCGGGTTCATGCCGAACATCGTCTATCGCTGGCGCCCGTGGCCGGATCAGGACCACTGCCTGATGGAAGTGCGCGTGATCGCGCGCGTGCCGGAAGGCCAGCCGCGCCCGCATGGCGTTCCGATGCACCTGCTGGCCGCGGACGAGAACTGGTCCGACGCGCCGGAACTGGGCGTGCTGGGCGCGGTGGTCGATCAGGACATGACCAACATGGAACTGACTCATGAAGGTCTGAAGGTGTCCAAGAACCAGGCCATCGAACTCGCTGACTACCAGGAAGTTCGCCTGCGCCATTTCCACCAGACGCTCGACCATTATCTGAGCAAGTGAGGGCGATCCCATGACCGGAATCTATGAAAAGTACGGCGATGCGGCCGAGCGGATGCTGCACTTCGTCGAAACCAAGACGACCGACCAGGCAAGCGACGTCCTGCGCGTGCCGGTGGCGGACTATCTCGACGAAGGGCGCTGGCAGAAGGAGATCGACCGTATCTTCAAGCGTCTGCCGTTGATGCTGGCGCTGACCATCGAACTGCCGCAGGTCAACGACTACAAGGCGATGGACGTGATGGGGATGCCCGTCCTCATCACCCGCGGCAAGGACGGCAAGGCGCGCGCGTTCCTCAACGTGTGCAAGCACCGCGCCATGCATCTGGCGCCCGAAGGCAAGGGCAACTGCGCACGCTTCGCCTGCCAGTACCACGGCTGGACCTACGCCAACGACGGCAAGCTCATCGGCATCGCCGAAGCCAGCACGTTCGGCGACGTGGACCGGTCCACGCTGCACATGACCGAACTGCCCTGCGATGAAGCCGCCGGCCTGATCTTCGTGATCCTGACCCCCGGCCTGCCGATCGACGCGGTCGAATGGATGGGCGGCATGTACGAGGACTTCGCCGCGCTGAAGCTCGAGACGTGGTACTACCACAAGAGCAAGCCGATGAAGGGCGCCAACTGGAAAGTGGCCTATGACGGCTATCTGGAAGGCTACCACTTCCAGGCCGCGCATACCAACACGGTGGCGACCCGTTCGCCGTCCAACCGCGCCACCTACGAAGGCTTCGGCCCGCACATCCGGCTGGGCTTCCCGCAGAACTCGATCGTCCGGCTGAAGGACCTGCCGCGCGACGAGTGGGGCAAGCAGGAAAACAACGGCTACGACTTCATCCGGATGATGTTCCCCAACTTCTCGTTCTTCCTCGCGCCGGAAATGGGCCAGCTCGCGCAGCTGTTCCCCGGGCCCAAGGCGAACCAGAACACCACCGTGATGAACTACATCTTCCCGACCCGTCCCGAGACCCCGGAAGGTCTGGAGACGCTCGACAAGATGTGCGACTTCTTCTTCGACGTGGTGGAGGAGGAAGACTATTTCCTCGGCCTCAAGGTGCAGAACGGCCTCGAATCCGGCGCCATGACGCACCAGACCTTCGGACGGAACGAACCGGGCAACCAGTTCTTCCACAAGTGGGTGGCCTATTACCTCGACGAGACCGGCCAGACACCGAAGCCGGTGATGAAGGAATAAGGCTCGCGCCTTCGGTGCGATCGAACCAAGGGCCGCTGCCGGGATACCGGCGGCGGCCCTTTCGTCGTTTCATGCCACTTCGCGGAAAGCCCAGAAGCGCGAGCGGGAGTGGTCGATGAAGTTCTTCTCGTCCTCCAGGGCTTCCTCGGCCACGTCGGTCCGGGAAAGCTGGTGGACGAAGGCGTCCACATCGGGGAAGTGGACTTCCACGATGCCGTCATAGGTGGACGCGGCAAGTCCGGATGCCGCAGCAAGTTCCAGCGTTTCCGCATCGTCGGCGTGGAGCTGGTGATAGGTGTAGGGCGGGATCAGGCGGCGGCCGATCTCCGCATGACGGTTCAGCCAGTAATCGTGAAAGGCCGCGCGGCTCAGGGCGGGCAACCGGCGCAGGCCGAAGAACAGGCGGATGGCGTCACCGCCCGGCAGCACCGCGTGGCGCGCGCCGGCAAACGCGGTGCCCCGCGTCGGATCGGACAGCGCCACCAGAGCAGTTGCATCTGCACCGTCCGGCAGGCGCACCAGCGCGTCCGGCACTTCCGGATCGCGCGCCGCGACATGGGCCAGCGCGGGCAGGGCGCTTTCGGGCAGGGCAAGAGCAAGCGCGGCACCCTGCGGAAGCGCCGCGATCAGCGCCTGCTCGAACGCGACGTCGTCCTGCCCGGCGGGGCGGAACAGCAGAAGGTGCGTCTCGGTCGTCATGGCGCTCAGTGACGGACCATCGCGCCGCCATCGACCCACAGGCCGTGGCCGGACATGAAGCGCGCATCGTCGCTGCAGAGGAAGGCGATGACATCGGCGATGTCCTGCGGCTGCCCCAGCCGGCGCAGCGGCGCCTTGCCTTCCCAGAACGTGCGGTATTCCGGCATTTGCGCGAAAGCCGGCGCGGTCATGGGCGTGTCGATGGCGCCGGGCTGCACGCAGTTGACGGTGACGCCGAACGGACCCAGTTCGGCCGCCGCCGACTTGGTCAGGCCCAGCACCGCGTGCTTCGATGCGGAATAGGCGCACAGCCCCTCGTCACCATAAGTCGAGGTGGTCGAGCCGATGGTTACGATCCGGCCGTTGCCAGCAGCTTTGAGGTGCGGCGCTGCATCGCGCACCAGCCGGAACACGGCCACCAGGTTGACCTGCAACACCCGGTCGAAATAGGCGTCGTCATGGCCTTCGAGCGGGTGAAAGGCACTGATCCCCGCGCAGGGAATCACCGTGTCCAGCCCGCCCATGCGTTCCACCGCCTGCGCCACCAGCCGGGCATTGATGCCCGGCTCGGTCACGTCGGCATGAAGATCGACCTCGCCAGACAGATCGACGGTGAGCACTTGCGCGCCATCGGCGACAAGTCGCTCTGCCGTGGCCGCGCCGATGCCCGATCCGGCACCGGTGACGATGGCGCGACGGCCGGAAAGGCGGCCCGCCTGAGCGTCAGAGGCCATCGGCGATCTTCAGCACGAGCTTGCCGGTATTCGCGCCCGAGAACAGGCGCATGAAGGCAGGGTAGGCGTTTTCGAGGCCGTCCTGAACGTCCTCGTCGATGCGCAGGCGGCCTTCAGCCATCCACTCTGCCATCACTGCGCCGCCTTCGGCGAAGCGGGGCGCATAGTCCATGATGAGGTAGCCGTGGATCGTGGCTTGCTGCGCCAGCACCTGCCACAAGTTGCGGACGCCCACCTTCTGCGGCGAATTGTATTCGCTGATCAGGCCGCACAGTACGATGCGCGCTTTCTTGGCGAGATTGAGCAGTTCGGCGTCCATCACGTCGCCGCCCACGTTCTCGAACACCACGTCGGCCCCGTTCGGCGCGGCGGCGCGGATCTCGGCGGCGAGTTGCTCGACCGACTTGCCCTTGTAGTCGATGGCGACATCGAAGCCGTAGTCGTCCAGCAGGCGCTGGCACTTGGCCGCGCCGCCGGCGATGCCGATTACGCGCGCGCCCATGATCTTGCCGATCTGGCCCACGGCGGAGCCGACCGCGCCGGCCGCGCCCGAAACGAGCAGCGTTTCGCCGGGCTGCGGCTTGGCCACATCGGTCAGGCCGAAATAGGCGGTCAGGCCCACAGCGCCCATCGCCGAGAGGAATTTCGACGGCGAGTCGACTGCCGAAACGTCGATCTTCATGGTGAAGCCGCCGGCGTGGTTGACCGAATAGTCCTCCAGTCCGTTCAGGCCGAGCACCCAGTCACCCACCTGGAAGTCGGGGGTTTTCGACGAATGGACGACGCCCACGGTGCTGGCACGGATGGGATCGTTCAGCGCGATCGGCGGCATATAGCTGGGCGCATCGTCCATCCAGCCTCGCTGCGCCGGATCAAGCGAAGCGTAGCAGTTGCGAACCACGAAGCCGCCTTCCGGCGCTTCCGGGATGGCTTCTTCCACCAAGCGGAAATCTTCGGGGAGGGGCGTGCCGTGCGGACGGCGCACCAGCAGGAAGCGGCGATTAACGGTCATCGAAAACTCTCCCAATTCAGGCGCGGAATGTGCCGCAAGCTCGGATGGAGGCACCTGTAACAAGTCGCAGTTGGTTCCCAAAGGCGACGTGTCAGGATGTGTGTGCGGGTAGACGCCAAAAACGACGCGCTACCCGTCATGGGAGGATGTTCATGAGAAACGCGTTTGCACGCGGGGCAGCAGCAGCTGCGCTCGCAACCACTTCGATCTTTGCGCTCTCGGTCCCGGCTTTTGCTGCGGACGAGCAGCAGTCGCCTCAGGCTGACAGCGCTAGCAGCGCCGCCGTCGAGGATAACGGCGCGATCCTCGTCACCGCCCGTCGCCGCAGCGAAACGCTGCAGAGCACGCCGGTCGCGATCACCGCCGTCAGCACCGCGATGCTGGAGAACAGGGCCGCCGTGAATATCGGTGACCTTCAGGGCGCCGCACCGGGCCTGCTCATCACGCAGCAGAACTCGGGCGCGCAGGCCGCCAACATCTCGATCCGCGGCCTGACCTATGCCGACATCGAAAAGTCGCAGACGCCGACCGTGGGCGTGGTCGTCGATGGCGTGACCATCGGCACCAACACCGGCCAGCTTCAGGACGCGTTCGACATTGCGCAGATCGAAGTGCTGCGCGGCCCGCAGGGCACGCTGTTTGGCGCGAACACCATCGGCGGCGTCATCAACATCACCCGCAGCAAGCCCACCATGGAACCCGGCATGAAGGCCGAGTTTACCTATGGTCGCTGGAACACGTGGGCGGCCAAGGGCATCGCGAACTATGGCGATGGCGAAACCTGGGGCGTGAAGGCGTGGTACTTCCACAACCAGACCGACGGCTTCTACCACAATGCCACCCGCAACGTTTCCGCGGGCTGGAGCAAGGGCGACAGCTACGGCGCGAGCATGCTGTTCAAGCCCGCAGGTAGCGGCTTCGACGCGCAGTTCTCCATCGAAAACGTGGTTCAGGACTTCGACCCGGTGGTGAGCAACATCGTCAAGACGGGTGAGGCATTCTGCGGCGCCGAACCGGCGATCGAGTGCAACCGCAACACCAGCAGCGATCTGTACACCACCTTCGGTTCGGCGGCGAATAGCCGCTACAACGCGCCCAACGGCACGCTGGAAATGAACCTCGACCTCGATGCGGTGAAGCTCAGCTCGATCACCGGCTGGCGTCACTCGAAGGAAACCCAGACCCAGGACTTCGACGGTTCGTCGTCCGACCTCTATTACGTCGATCGCCGCCAGCACTACACGCAGTTCAGCCAGGAACTGCGCGCCGCAGGCAAGCTGATGGATGGCTTCGACTACGTGGTCGGCGGCTATTACTTCAAGTCGAACTACGACCTGACCCAGTACACCCGCGTGTTCGGCAATGCCTTCGCTGCATCGACCGTGATCCGGCCGACCGGCGTCTATGACGCCGACGCGCAGCACGTCGAGGGCCGGACCGAAAGCTATGCCTTCTTCGGCGACTTCAACTGGTCGATCGTGGACAAGGTTCGCCTCTCGTTCGGCGGACGCTGGAGCCACGACAACAAGCAGCTGACCAACCAGTTCCTCGTCAGTGGGCCGGTGGGATCCGGCGACGCCAGCTTCAGCAAGTTCACGCCGAAGGTTGGCATCGATTACCGCCCGAACAGCGACATGATGGTCTATGCCTCGTGGTCGCGCGGCTATCGCTCGGGCGGCTTCAGCCCGCGCGCGGCGACGGCAGCGACCGCGAGCACGCCGTTCCAGCCCGAAACCGTCGATGCCTACGAAATCGGCGCCAAGTTCGCGGCGTTCGACCGCAAGCTGGAGGTCAACCTCGCCGGCTACGTCTCCGACTACAAGAATATGCAGCAGAATCGCACGGTGCCTGGCGGTCCGACCGGCAACCAGACCGTCACCAGCAACGTGCCGGGCGGCGCCCTCATCAAGGGCATCGAAATGGACGGCACCATTCGCGTGACGCCCGAGTTCAAGATCACGATGTCGGCCGCCTACATGAAGTCGCACTTCCGCAACTTCGTGACCCAGGGCGTCTATCCGGGCGCGGGCCTGGTGGACTTCGACTACTCGGGCAACAACCTGATCTACGCGCCGGAATTCACCGGATCGCTGGGCGCCGAATATTCGGTCCCGACCAGCTTCGGCAAGGTTACCGCGACGGCCGGCTGGCGCCACATCAGCCCGTATGACGAACAGCTGTCGGAAGCGTCGCTGACCCCGGTCCTCGCCGGCAGCACCGTGACGGGCGTGATCGTCAACGGCAACGATCCGCGCGTCCGCACGACCACGCAGGATCTGGTGGACGCGAGCCTGACGGTCAATTTCAACCTCGCCAGCGGCGCCGAAGCCTACGTTCGCGTGTTCGGCCGCAATCTTGCCAACAACAAGACCACCACCCACGCGTTTACCGTGGCCGGTCTGTGGTCGTTCGGCATGGCTCTCGAGCCGCGGACCTACGGCGCCACGGTGGGCGTCAAGTTCTGATGAAGTAAACTCTCATCCACCCTCAGGGGGGCGGGGCCTTGTGCCCGGCCCCCTTCTTTTTTGGAGAAAGCACATGGGACGTCTTGCGGGCAAAATCGCTCTGGTCACCGGAGGCGCATCGGTTCCCGGCCTTGGCAGCGCGACCGCCACGCGCTTTGCCGAGGAAGGCGCGAAAGTCTGGATCACGGACCGCGATGCCGCGGGCGCCGAGCAGCGCGCCGCCGAAATCCGCGCGGCTGGTGGACAGGCGCGCGCGCTCGGCCATGATGTCACCAGCGAAGCCGAATGGGATGCCGTGTTCGCCGCGATCGAGGCCGAGGATGGCCGGCTCGACGTGATCGTGAACAATGCCGGCATCGCGGTGCTGCGCCTGATCGGCGAGATGACCACGGCCGACTGGAAGCTGCAGAACAGCGTCAATCTCGACAGCGTGTTCTACGGCACCAAGCGCGCGGTCCAACTGATGCGCAAGACCGGCACGAAGGGTTCGATCATCAACATTTCGTCCACCGCGGGTCTGGTCGGCGTGCCGGCGTGCAGCGCCTATGCGGCGGCCAAGGGCGGTCTGCGCCTGTTCTCGAAGACCGTGGCGATCGAAACCGCGCGCGAAGGCATTCGCGTCAACTCGGTCCACCCCGGCATGATCCTGACCAACATCCAGGGCGTGGCGCAGGAAGACAATGCCGCCAACTACGACGCCGTGCTGAACGCGGTGCCGATGGGCTTCATGGGAGAGCCGGACGACATCGCCAACGTCAACCTGTTCCTCGCCTCGGACGAATCCAAGTACATCACGGGCGCCGAGCTGGTGGTCGATGGCGGCATGACCGCGGTCTGATCGCGTTGAGAAAAAAAAGGGGCTGCCCAGCGGCAGCCTCTTTTTCTGTGCCGTTTTTCCGGCCGCGTCAGTCCGCCACCCAGCGGATCGCGTTCTCCACCAGCCGGCGGTAGTGCGGGTTGTCATAGGTGGAAGGCCCATCACCCGGCTGGAGATAGACCAGCCGGCTGCGTTCGACCTGCTTCGTCCACCCCACCAGATTGCTGCCCCGGGGGTGGTCCCACCCGTCGCGGCAATGCATTCGGCCCTGCACGGCCAGGTCGGCCGACCAGAAATGCTCGCGGTCAAATGCGGCGTTCGAGCGCAGCAGCGGAGTCACCTCGTTCTCGAACACCGGCGCGAGATAAAGCTCGTCGGTCAGGGTGAAGCGCTCGGGCAGGCCGGCCGTGACCGGATGGTCCGCCACCACCGAAACCTCGTGCGTCACGTCGTGGCAATAGCCGCTGTCGAGCGCCGGCGCTCCGCGCACGGTGCCGGGGTGGTAGAGGAACTGTCCACCCAGCCAGTCGTGATATTCACCCCACGTTGGCCAGCCTGCGAGCGCGTGGTGCAGTGCGACCACGCCCGTGCCCTGTTCCAGCAGCGCGCGGAAGCCGGCCTTCAGCTCCGGGTCAGGCTCGCGGTAGTGCGGCGCGCCTTCGGGTGCCTCGAAATCGAGACCGGGCATATCGTAGAGCACCAGCACGTCGAAGCCGCGCATCCCTTCCGGATTCATCAGCCGGGCCGCAGCGGGCTGGTCGACCATCGTTGCGGCTATGCCTTCCATCCCCTGGAACACGGCGTCGAACGCGGTGCGGTCAAACGGGTGGCCGCGCACGGCAACAAGGCACTGGAGCGGGGCGCGGTGGCGGATGATCGGCATGGTGTGATCCTTATTCGGCGACGCGAACGATGACCTTGCCGATCGCCTTGCCGGTCAGCATCCGATCATAGGCGACAAGCACGTTCTCCAGCCCCTGCGTCTCGTCGAGGGGCACGGCGAGGCGGCCTTCGTCGTGCCACTGGCGCAGCACCGGCAGGAATTCGGCGCCGCGGTGGAGGAAGTCCGGAATGAAGAAGCCTTCGATGCGCAGGCGGCGCATCAGCACCTGGTCGAAACGCGCCGGGCCGGGCAGGGGGGCGTCGTTGTCATAGGCGGCGACCATGCCGCACACCGCGACGCGGCCGTAATGCGCCATGTTGGGCAGGATCGCATCGAGCAGCGGGCCGCCGACATTGTCGAAATAGGCGTTCACGCCGCCTTCGATCTCGCCCAGCCGGGCCTCGATGTCGTCGGCCTTGTAATCGAGCGCGATGTCGACCCCGAGTTCCTCGGTGAGGAACTTGCACTTGGCCGGGCCGCCGGCAATGCCGATGACTTTCGCGCCCAGGTTCTTGCCGACCTGACAGGCGAGGCTGCCCGTGGCGCCGGCTGCGGCCGAGACCACCAGCCACTCGCCCGGCTTCACCGCCGCCACTTCCTTCACGCCGACGTAGGCTGTCCAGGCATTCATGCCGAGCGCGCCGAAGTGCTGGCGCGGGTCGGCGATGCTGTCGTCCACCACTTCCAGCCCGGCCAGCGCGGGCACCATGGTCGCGTATTCCGCCCACTGGCCAAAGCCGCGCACCAGGGCGCCGACCGGATAGGCCGGATCCCGGCTTTCGCTGACGCGGCCGAGAACGAGTCCGACCATCTTGCTGCCGAGCGGCAGGGGCGGCTGGTAGCCATCGGTGCGCGGGCTCATCCACATCCGCGTGCCCGCATCCATCGAGAGCCAGTTGGTGCGCACGCGCACCTCGCCATCGGCCAACGGTGGCAATTCCTCCTCGCGCAAGCTGAGCGCGCCGGCGAAATCGTTGCCTTTGGGATGGTGGTCGAGCTGCCAGAAGCGGTTAGTGGTCAAATGGGGTTCCTCTCTACGGCGCGTGGGGTGCCCCGGCGACCAGGCCCTCTCACCTGTTCAAATGGTTAGTCTGTTTGAAGTCGCAGGGGGAATGCAACAGAACGAAGCGCTAGGCGCGCTCGAAGAACTTCATCAGGGAGGAAAGTATGAAGGGCGCCCTTAAGGGTCTGCTGCTGGCATCGTGCATGCTGGGCGGCGGCCACGTTTCGTTTGCGCAGGAAGCGCAGCCGCAGGCCACTGCGGAGACCGAGAACACCGGTCTTACCGAAATCACCGTCACTGCGCGCAAGCGCGTCGAAAGCGCGCAGTCCGTTCCGGTCGCCGTCACCGCCATTTCGGCCAAGACGATCGAACAGCGCGACATGACCAGCATCGAGAAGATCGCTGCGGCCACGCCGAGCCTGACCGTCGGTCACGCCTCGAACGGTTCGTCGGCGCAGGTCACCCTGCGCGGCATCGGTTCGTCGTCGACCTCGATCGGCATCGAGCAGTCGGTCGCGACGGTTGTCGATGGCGTCTACTACGGCCAGGGCCGCGTGCTTGAAGAAGGCTTCTTCGACCTCGCCGGCGTGGAAGTGCTCAAGGGTCCGCAGGTTCTGTTCTTCGGCAAGAACGCGACCGCGGGCGTGATCTCGATCAAGACTGCCGATCCGACGGCAGACTGGGAATTCCGCACCAAGGCGAGCTACGAGTTCAAGGGCCAGCAGGCTCAGGTCGAAGGCATCGCTTCGGGTCCGCTGTCGCCGACGCTCGGCGTGCGCGTTGCGCTGCGCGGCACCAAGGCCTGGGGCGGTTACTACGACAACGTCTCGCGCGATTACCAGCTCGCGAACCTGCCGTTCGTCTCGCACCCCACCACCAGCGACCAGCCGGGCAACCGCGAGTTCCTGGGCCGCGTCACGCTGAAGTGGGAACCGACCTCGCAGATCACCGACACGCTGAAGGCTTCGTTCGACTATAACAAGGCGAACAACTCCAGCTATAACTACGTCAACTACTTCTGCCCCACGGGCAAGACGTCGCTGGCAGGTTATGAGTGCGGCTTCAACTTCGTCACGCACCAGAACAACATGCCGGCCGAGGAAGCCAAGAACTTCCCCTATGCCCAGGACGGCAAGCTCTACAACCGCTACAAGTCGGCGGCGGTGACCAACACCTTCAACTACGATATGGGCGACGTGACGCTGACCAACGTCACCAACTTCAACTGGAACAACAACCAGTGGCTGTGCGCCTGCGAATTCGGTTCCAGCCCCAACTCGGTCTGGGCGACCGAAAATTCGAGCTGGAAGGCGTTCTCGAACGAAGTGCGCGCGCTGACGCACTATGACAGCCCGGTGAACCTGATGGTCGGCGTGCTGTACCAGAAGACGCGCCGCGATTTCGCGCAGTACGTCAGCTACAGCGCCTCGAACGTGCCTTCGGCTGGCCCGAACCAGTACCAGGACGGCACCAAGACCTCGTTCACCAAGGGCGAGACGATCTCGGCTTTCGGCCAGGTCACGTGGAAGTTCCTGCCGGGCCTCGAATTCGATGCCGGCGTGCGTTACACGCACGAAAAGAAGGACAGCGAGTTCACGCAGCCTTACGTCAGCGCCGCTTTCGCCGGCGTCTGGCCGCAGGGTGTGGTCTACTCGGCGCACCAGCGCTTCGACAACTGGTCGCCTGACTTCTCGCTGACCTACAAGCCGATGCGCGACGTCATGTTCTATGCGTCGTACAAGACCGGCTACAAGTCGGGCGGCTTCTCGAACGGCGGTATTGCTTCGGTGCTGGGCGATCCCTCGAAGGATCTCGTCTTCAATCCGGAAACCACTGCGGGTTGGGAAGGCGGCGTCAAGTCCACGCTGCTCGACAACCAGCTGCGCCTGAACCTGGGTCTGTACTCCTATAAGTACAAGGACCTGCAGATCGACTTCTTCGACTCGTCGCGTATCGCGTTCCAGACCCTGACCGCCGATGCGCGGACCAAGGGTGTCGAGGCGGAATTCGAATTCGCGCCGCGTGCTGTCGCCGGTCTGAACGTTCACGGCAACGTGAACTACAACAAGGCGGTCTACACCAACTTCCCGCTTGCTCCGTGCTATGCCGGCCAGACCATCGCGGAAGGCTGCAACACCCAGTTCAGCGCCATTGCCGGCGGCTTCACCCGCCAGAACCTCAATGGTGCGACGTTGGGCATGGCCCCGCACTGGACCGGTGCGTTCGGCCTGACTTACGATACGCCGGTCGCCTCGGGCCTCAAGGCCGGGATCAGCGCCGACGTGCGTTACAGCTCGTCGTACCTGGTGTCGGGCTTCGGTGAATCGTTCTCGCGCAACCCGTCCTACGCCGTGCTCGACGCCGGCGTGCGCCTGGGCGCCGAGGACGACAACTGGCAGGTCGCGCTCGTCGGCAAGAACCTGACCAACAAGCAGTACATCAATGGCGGCGTCGATGGCCCGCTGACCGGTGGCGGCACCGGCACCGCCAGCGGTACCCATGCCGATCTGCTCGGTTTCGGCACCCAGCCGCGCACCGTGCAGTTCCAGGTCTCCAAGCGCTTCTGATCGCGGCGAGACACGGATTGCCAGAACAGGGAAAGGCGGGGCTTCGGCCCCGCCTTTTTCGTTTGGTGGTCCACACGCGTATTGCGCAAAAAGAAAGGGGCGGGTCCGTTGGACCCGCCCCTGTTCGTTTCCGCATTCTATCGGGATATCTGGCCGGGCGTCCTGGCCAGACAGTCCGGATTACAGCCCCTTGGGGCCGTGCTGACGATGGATGTTGCGGAAGCTGCGGGTCTTGAAATGCCACTTGCCGTCGATCTTGACGCAGGTGTCGGAATAGACGCCGCGATCGCGCTTGGTCACGCCGTCGTGGTCATAGACTTCGGAGGTGTAGCTGCGCATCCGGGCGAAATCGCCGTCGACTTCGATCGAGCCGGGCCAGGCTTCGAACATGATGCCGGGATAGCCCTTCATCGCTTCCACCCACATCGCGCGGATCGCGTCGCGGCCCACGGTCGTGCCGATCTCGGGATAGTCGGGCAGCGACCATTCGCCGTCTTCGGCCCAGGTCGCGGCCCAGTCGTCGGCGTCAATGCGCGTCACCGCGTCGGCATAGGTTTCCAGCAGCTCGCGAATGGCGAGGCGGTCTTCGGCGGGGCCGGTAAATGGCATCAGGAACTCTCCCATTGTTGATTTGAGAGAGAGTAGCGCATTTGCCGCGCGCGCAAACTGTGGGATAGGCGAGGGGCGGGGCGAGCAAGGCTTCGCCCGCCCCTCGGCCCGGTTTTCAGCCGGTGACGACCGGCAATTCGTCCATGCCCGGTGCCTCGTCGGGCAGGCAGACCTCGATCACGCCGTTCTCGACGCGCAGCGGGAAGGCGCGCAGATCGCGGTACGCGCCGCCGATGCAGCGCCCGGTGTTCATCTCGAAGCGCGCGCCGTGCAGCGGGCACATCACCGCGCCGCGGCGGATGCGTCCGGTAGAAAGCAGCGCGGCCTGGTGCGTGCAGCGGTCATTCACCGCGTGGAAGCCGTCGTCGGTCTTGCCCACGAGCACATACCAGCCGCCGATTTTGGTGGCGAGCTTGCCCTCGGCCGGGAATTCGCTTTCGGGAAGAATGGTATGCCAGCTCTCACTCACGTCGGTCTGCCCTTCAGGAAAATGCGATGTCGATGATGATATCTCCGCCGCGATAGCTCTTCGCGGCGTCGGAAACCATGGTGTAGAAATCGGCCAGCACCGGCACCGGCGTGTAAAGCTCGGTCATGTGGCCCAGGGTTGGGCTCGTGTCGGCAAACGCAAAGACGAACCCGTCGTTCATCTCCGCGCGCAGCGCACAAGGCGCGCCGGCGGCATCGAAGCGCGCGATCGCCGCGTCCACGTCATCTACCCACACCGCCACATGGTGAAGCCCGAACCGCCCCGAACCCTCGGGATAGAGATCGTGAAAGGGGGAGGGGCCGGCGTTGTTCTGCTGCACGAACTCCACCATCACCTCGCCCCACTGGCCGTAGGCGGAAGAGTGATCGAGCACCCGCTCCACGCCGCGATGCACCGCACGCGCCAGCGGGATGTTGTCCGCCACGAAGAACGGGCCGGAGCCGAACGCCGCATGGTGCGCCCGCGCGGCCGCGCGCACGTCGGCGCAGAAATAGGCGACCTGGCGGATCGGCAGGCTCAAATCGAGGCCCCGCCGTCCACGCGGAATTCCGCGCCGGTGGCAAAGGCGCTTTCGTCGCTGCCCAGATAGACCGCAATCGCGGCGATTTCCTCGGGCTTGCCCAGGCGTCCCACCGGATGGACATCGACAAAGCTGCGGTAGAGCGCGTCGGGATCGTCAGACTGCGCCAGCACCTTGTCGATGATCGGGGTGTGGATCGCGCCTGGATGGACCGAGTTGCAGCGGATGCCATAGCCCTTTTCCGCAAAGTGCAGCGCGCACGACTTGGTCATCAGCGTCACAGCTGCCTTTGCCGCGTTATAGGCGACAAGGTTGGCCGATGCCTTCACGCCCGAAAGCGACGACATGTTGATGATCGAGCCGCCGTGGACCTTCATCTTGGGCAGCGCGGCCTGCGTGCCCATGAACACGCCCAGCACGTCGATGTCGAGTTCGTGGCGGAACTGCGCCAGCGTCACGTCCTCGATCGAACCGAGCGTGGTGATCCCGGCATTGTTGACCAGCACGTCGATCCGCTCGCACGTGGCGACGGCCTCGGCCCACGATGCCTCGGTCGTCACGTCGAGGTAGACGAAGCGCGCGGCGCCCAGTTCGGCAGCCAGCGCCTCACCGCCCTCGCGGTCGATGTCCGCGATCACCACCGAAGCGCCTTCGGCCACATAGGCGCGGGCGATGGCTGCGCCCAGGCCTGAAGCGCCGCCCGTAATGAACGCGATCTTTCCTGCCAGTCGTGCCATGCCCGCGTTCTCCTTCAGATCTGCACCAGAGTCTTGCCGATGGTCTTGCCACTCATCAGTTCGATGAAGGCCTCCGGCAGCTTCTCCAGCCCTTCGCGCACGTTCTCAAGCGGCTTGAGCCTGCCCTCGGCGAACAGCCGGTCGAGCATGGCCTGCGCCTCACCCAGCACCTCCGGGTGATCGTAGGTGATGAAGCCGCGCATGTTGAGGCGATTGACCACCAGCTGCCACAGGTTGCGGTTGCCGTGCGGATTGTCGGCATCGTTGTACTGCGCGATCATGCCGCACACCGCGATCCGGCCGTGCAGGCGCATCAGCGGCAGCACCGCGTCGAGCGTGTCGCCGCCCACATTGTCGAAATAGACGTCGATGCCTTCGGGCGCGGCCTCGCGGATCGCGGCGGAAAGGTCGGCCACCGCCTTGTAGTCGATGGCCACGTCCGCACCCAGATCCTTGACGATGCGCGCCTTGTCAGGGCCGCCGGCGAGGCCGATCACGCGGCAACCCGCGGCCTTGGCCAGCTGCACAACGGTGCTGCCGGTCGCTCCGGCGGCGGCGCTCACCAGCACGGTTTCGCCGGGCTTGGCCTTGCCGATTTCGAACAGGCCGACCCACGCGGTCAGGCCCACCGGGCCGAGCGCGCCCATGTAATGCTGCAACGGCACGCCGTCCTGCGCCTCGACCTTTTCGAGACCCAGCGCGTCGCCCTTGATCACGTAGTATTCCGACCAGGTCGCCATTGTGCGCAGCAAGGTGCCCACCGGCCACTGCGGATCGTTCGATTCGACCACTTCGCCCAGCGACATCCCGTTGATCGGCGCGCCGATGGCGACCGGCGGCAGGTAGCTCGGGCGGTCATCGAGGAATCCGCGGATCGCCGGATCGCACGAACACACGCGCATCCGCACGAGAATCTCGCCGGGGCCGATCTGCGGCATCGGCGCGCTCGCGAGCGCAAAGTCTTCCGGGACCGGCACGCCCTGAGGGCGGCGGGTCAGCACGATCTGGCGTATCTCTCCCATCCCTGCGCCTTACTGCAAGGCGGGTCTCGTCCCCGGCTAGCCATTGGGCTAGGTTTGCCGCCGAGCGGAATGCGAGAGACAGCAGGGGTAAGCCCGACGGGGCAACATCAGTGTGAGGAGCTTGAGACAATGACCCCCGAAGAAATGCAGCAGTTCGTCGTCGACCTCTATGCCGCCACCGGCACCGGCGATTGGGACAAGGTTTCGACCATGCTCACCGACGACTTCTTCTGCAGCGAAGCCGATACGCTCCCGATGAAGGGCGTGTACAAGGGCAAGAACGCGCTGCGCGAGCTCTACGTCAAGGTCATGGGCCTGATGGACGTCGCCGGGCTGGACGTGGTGGAAACCACGGTCGGCAAGGACCACGCGGTTACCATCCTGTCGTTCCAGTTCGCCGATCCTTCGCTCGAGCGCGCGTACCTGTGCGAGATGTTCCGTTTCCGCGACGGCAAGGTCTGCGAGATCAAGCCGTTCTATTATGATCCGGCGCCGATCATCGCAGCGTGTGCGGCAAAGCAGCAGGCCGCCTGACAGGCCTGATTTTTGCGGCGTATGGTTTATGCCGCAGTAATTATGCGAGAGCCTGATTTTTTGATGAAATGGCGGAAATCCTGCATTTCGTAACGGTTCGTCGCTTACGATTGTGCAAGGATTTTCCGCTATTTCCCTTCCGGTGAGCAAGCTTACCGATACAGGCGCGCAGTCGCTGCCACGCAAACTTCCGGCCGCGGCGATCCTCGGACTGTCGGACCCGGCAGAGGGTGATTGGGCGCGCCTTCGGGGGATGCAGTATTCCAGCCTCGCCCGCCTGACCGCGGTGCGGATGCTGGCGCACGGCCTGTCTGCACTGCTGGTCGTCCAGGCGCTGAGCAGCGCCATCAACATCCTGATCTTGCTGGCCTGGGTGGCGATTTTGTTCGGCGTGCTGATCTATGGCGCGCGCTTCGACCGCAGTCTGGAAGACGCCGACCGGCGCCGCATGACCCGCCAGGAAATTCACTACCAGACGGTCAGTACGGTCCTGTCCGCGCTTGTCTGGACGGTGCCGATGCTGGCGTTCTCGCCCTTCGGCAGCGAAGAGCAGCGGTTGGTGCTTTGGGCGATCATGGCGATGCTGATGGCGGGCACCGCCGTCGCCTTTGCCGCGGTGCCGCTGGGCACCGTGCTGTTCTGTGCGATTCTGGGGCTGTCGGGTGTCGCCACCTTTGCCTTCTACGGGGCCTATGTCGCTGCGGCCGTTGCCTGCACGTTCGCCATCGTCGTCGCCATCGGCAGCCTCGAGGCCGCGCGCACGTTCATCGGCGGCAAGGTGGCCGAGGCGGGGGTCGCGGAAAAGAGCGAGGTCGTCTCGCTGCTTCTGCGCGAGTTCGAGGAAGGCGAAGCGGACTGGCTGTGGCAGGTCGATACCGCGCGCCGCGTCCGCTCGGTATCGCCGCGTTTCGCTTTCGCGCTCGGCCAGGATCCCGAAGACATCGACGGCAAGCCGCTGATACAGCTGATCGCCGGGCCTTCGTGGGAAAGCGGCCACTTCCATTCCTCGCTGCACGATCTGGCCGAAAAGCTGAAGCGGCGCGAGAGCTTTGCCAACCTGCTGGTGCGTGTCACGCTTCACGGCAACCATCGCTGGTGGGAACTCTCAGCCTCGCCCAAGGTGGACGACAACGGCAATTTCACCGGCTTCCGCGGGGTTGGCTCCGATGTGACGGAGCAGCGCGAAAGCTCCGAGAAGATTGCCTACCTTGCGCGCTACGACACGCTGACCCGGCTGCCCAACCGCATGATGCTGACCGAGGCGCTGGGCGATGCGATGCGCGCGGCGGACCAGTGGCGCACGCGCTGTGCCTTCCTGATGATCGACCTCGACCGGTTCAAGGCGGTCAACGATACGCTGGGTCACCTCGTCGGCGATCAGTTGCTGGCGATGGTGTCGGACCGGCTCAAGGCGCTGATGACCGAAAACGAACTGTGCGGCCGGCTCGGCGGCGACGAGTTCGCCATCGTCATCCGCGATGCATCGGATTCGGAACGCACCCACGCGGTTGCGCAGGCGGTGATCTACACGCTGTCGCAGCCCTACGAGGTCGACCACCACACGCTCTACGTCGGCGCCAGCGTCGGTTCGGCGATCGGTCCGCGCGATGGCGCCACGGTCGAGACGCTGATGCGCAATGCCGACCTCGCGCTTTACCGCGCCAAGGACGAGGGCGGGGGGCAGCACTGCACCTACGAACCTTCGCTCCACGCCCATGCCGAGGAGCGGCGCAAGCTGGAATTCTCGCTGCGCCGCGCGCTGGAACGCAACGAGTTCGCGCTGCACTACCAGCCTGTGGTGGATGCCACGAGCGAGCAGGTGCTGAGCTTCGAGGCGCTGCTGCGCTGGAACAGCGCGGAGCATGGCTTCGTCAGCCCGGCCAAGTTCATCCCGCTGGCCGAGGATACGCGGCTGATCGTGCCGATCGGCGAATGGGTGCTGCGCACGGCCTGCCTCGAAGCCGTCAACTGGCCCGGCCACGTAAAGGTCGCGGTCAACGTCTCGGGAGAGCAGTTGCTCGATCCCTACTTCGCCGAAGTGGTGGTCAGCGCGTTGTCGGCCAGCGGTCTGCCGCCGCACCGGCTTGAAATCGAAGTGACCGAGAGCATTTTCGTGCGCGACGGCACGACCGCGCAGATGACGCTGGAGCGGATCATGTCGCTGGGTTGCGGCGTGGCGCTCGACGATTTCGGCACCGGCTATTCTTCGCTCGGCTACCTGCGCAAGATGCGGTTCTCGACGATCAAGGTGGACCGCAGCTTCGTGCAGGGCGCCGCGCGCGGCAACGCGGAAAGCCTGGCCATCGTGCGCGCCGTGGTAGCGATGGCGGACAGCCTGGAAATGTCGACCACGGCTGAGGGCGTGGAGACCGAGGCGGAACTGGAGACGATCCGCCGGCTCGGTTGCAAGAAGATCCAGGGCTACTTCTTCGGCCGCCCGATGAGTGCGATCGACGCGCGCGGCCTGTTTGGCCAGCTCGCCTACCGCGAGCGCGGCGCGGCGTGATGCTGGTGCGCCCCTGACGATCGTCAGGGGCGGCACCGCAATTATCAAGCCAGTACGTTCAGCCCGCGCAGGACGCTTTCGAACAGCTTGCGGCCGTCGCTGCCGCCGTGGGCGGGCTCGATCATGCGTTCGGGGTGGGGCATCATGCCCAGCACGTTGCCCTTGTCGTTGAGCACGCCCGCGATGTCGCGCTGCGAACCGTTGACCGGTTCGAGATAGCGGAACGCCACGCGGCCTTCGCCTTCGAGGCGGTCCAGCGTTACATCATCGGCGAAGTAGTTGCCGTCGTGGTGCGCGACCGGGATGGTGATGGTCTGGCCCGGCAGGTAGCCCGAGGTGAACAGCGAGTTCGCGTTTTCGACCTTCAGCTTCACGTCGCGGCAGACGAAGCGGATGCCGGCGTTACGCATCAGCGCGCCGGGCAGGAGGCCGGCTTCGGTCAGCACCTGGAAGCCGTTGCACACGCCGAGCACCGCGACGCCGCGGTTCGCGGCTTCGACCACGGCCTGCATGACCGGCGAGCGCGCGGCCATCGCGCCCGAGCGCAGGTAATCGCCATAGGAGAAACCGCCGGGCAGGGCGATGAAGTCCAGCCCTTCAGGCAGGCCGGCATCGCCGTGCCACACGCGGTGGACGGTGCCGCCGCAGATCTCCTCGATCGCCACCGCCATGTCGCGGTCGCAGTTCGAGCCGGGGAAGGTGATGACGGCGGCGTTGAAAGGCATCAGGCGGCGACCTTCTCGATGCGGTAGTTTTCGATCACCATGTTGGCGAGCAGCTTGCGGCACATCTCGTCCAGCGCTTCGTCGGTCACGCTGTCGGCGACATCGAGTTCGATCAGGCGGCCGGCGCGCACGTCGTTCACGCCGGAAAAGCCCAGACCTTCGAGCGCGTGGTGGATGGCGCGGCCCTGCGGATCGAGAACCCCGTTCTTGAGGCTGACGTGGACGCGGACTTTCATGGAACCTGGGCCTTTCGGGCAAGGGAATGAGACTCGCGGCCGCCTATGCCCCCATGCGCCGCGAAGGGCAAGGTTGACAGGGTTGTCACTGTCCCGATGGAAGGGCGTCCGACCCCTCCGCACCGGGCAAAAGGGCCACAAAACCACGGCGAACGGCGCGGCATTGCGCTATTCTGGCAAAGGCGCGCTTGCAGGACATCGCCGCCGCGCTAGCGCCGCCGCAGGTTGGCCGCCGCCCCGACGACCAGGCCGACAAGGAATCCGCCCGGCCCGGTGACGAGGATTCCCAGCAGCGGCCCCTGGTTGGCCTCGGGCGTCAGGATGATCGGCCCGACGAAACCGCCGACGAACCCGATCAAGCCCAACAGGCAGCCTGCTCGCAGAGCCGCGCCTATAACCCCCATGCCGGTTTCCCCCTTTTGAAGCCGCCCCAGCATAGGCGGTGGCCGGCAAAACGCCAGCGCGGCGCCCGCCGCGGTACGAAACCGTATATTAAATGACGCCTGCGTCAGTTATCGTGCATTCATGCCGCGAGTCACTCCATCCGATCGCCGCGAGCGCATTCTGGACGCCGCGCGCGAGGCTTTTGCCGAAAGGGGCTTTGCGGGCACCCGGCTGGAGGATGTGGCCCGGCGCGTGGGGATCAGCCGTTCCGCGCTATACTTGATGTTCGACAGCAAGGAGGCGGTGTTTCGCGCGCTGGTCCACGCGCTGGTGGGTGAGGTGCTGCCGGTGGGCCTGCCGGAAAACCTGGGCAACGTGCCCGCCCCCTATGCGCTGCGCGGGTTCCTGCGCGCCGCCTTCATCCGGCTGACGCGGCCCGATCTTGCCTTCCTGCCACGCCTGATCGTGGGCGAGGGGCAGCAATTTCCCGATCTGGTCCGCACCTATCACGACGAGGGGATCACCCGCGTGCTGGGCGTGATCGAGCGGATCATCCGCCACGGCGCGGCGCGGGGCGAGTTCCATTGCCCCGATCCCGAACTGGCGGCACGCACCGTCGCCGGCGGGGTGATCATGACCGCGCTGTGGAAGAACGTGTTCGAGCCGGCCGGCGCGCCCGAAATCGACGTGGACCGGATGGCGGCGACGCACGCCGACCTGATCCTGGACGGCCTGTGCGTGCGAGAAGGAGCAAGGCCATGAACGTGCCGCGCCGCCCGGTGATCGCGCTCGCCATGCTGGCGGCGGTGGCGGGGGCCGCCTTTGTGCTCGCACCGCGCGACGAGCCGGAGCGCTGGCTCGGCTATGTCGAGGGTGAAGCGCTCTATGTGGCGGCGCCGGTATCGGGCACGCTCGCGCGCCGACCGGTCGAGCGCGGAGCCACCGTGCGCGCGGGGCAGGAACTGTTCGCGCTCGATCCGCGCACGACCGATGCGCAGACCGCGCAGGCGCAGGCCGAACTTGCCAGTGCGCGCGCGCAATTTTCCGACCTTGGAGATGCCCGCCAGCGCGCGCCCGAACTGGACGTGTCGCGCGCGGCGCAGCAGGCGGCGCGGGCCCAGCTGGCGCGGGCGCAGGCCGATTATGACCGCTTCGCCGCGCTGGCGGCGAAGGGCTTTGCCAGCCGCACCCAGCTCGACGCGGCGCGGCAGGCGCGCGACGTGGCTGCGGCGAGCGTGCGGCAGGCGCAGGCGCAGGAAGCGAGCGGCGAGCTGACCGTGGGCCGGCGCGAGCAGCAGGCGGCGGCAGCAGCCGGGGTGGCGGGCGCGCAGGCGGCGCTGAGTGCGCAAGTGCGTCGCGGCGAGGAGATCGCACCGGTGGCGGCAGTGGCCGGTACGATCGAGCAGACTTTCTTCAATCCCGGCGAATGGGTGCCCGCGAACCAGCCGGTGCTGGCGCTGTTGCCGGCGGACCGGCGCAAGCTGCGCTTCTTCGTGCCGCAGGACAGCATCGCGGCGCTGAAGCCGGGCATGGCCGTGCGTTTCACCTGCGATGGCTGCGGCGCGGCGCGCACCGCGACGATCCGCTACATCGCGCCGCGCGCCGAGTTCACGCCGCCGGTGATCTACAGCGAGCGGGCGCGGGCCAAGCTGGTGTTCCTGGTCGAGGCCGCGCTGCCGGTGGACCAGCCGCTGCCGCCGGGACTGCCGGTGGCGATCGAGCCGCGATGAGCGAAGCGCCGCCTGTCGATCTTCCGGTCATCGATGTGCGCGGGCTGACCAAGCGGTTCGGCGGGCGCACCGTGGTCGACAATGTGGATCTTGCCGTCATGCGCGGCCGGATCTGCGGGTTTCTCGGCCCGAACGGTTCGGGCAAGACGACCACGCTGCGGATGATCTGCGGGCTGCTGATCCCCGATGCGGGCGAGGGGCGCGTGCTGGGCTGCGACATTCGCCGCGAACGCGCCGCGATCAAGGCGCGCGTGGGCTACATGACGCAGAAGTTCGGGCTTTTTGGCGATCTGACCATCGCTGAAAACCTGGAGTTCTTCGCGCGCGTGCACGGGTTGGACCGGCGCGCCGAACGCGTGGCCGAGGCGCTGGAACGGCTGGGGCTGGCAACCCGCAGCGACCAGCTGGCGGGCAAGCTTTCGGGCGGGTGGAAGCAGCGCCTCGCCCTGGCGGCCTGCGTGCTGCACGAACCCGAAATCCTGCTGCTCGACGAGCCGACCGCGGGCGTCGATCCGCAGGCGCGGCGCGAGTTCTGGGACCACATCCACGATCTGGCGGCCGGCGGGATGACGGTGCTGGTTTCCACGCATTACATGGACGAGGCCGAGCGCTGCCACGAGATCGCCTATATCGCCTATGGCCGGATGCTGGCGCGCGGCACCATCGACGAGGTGATCGCAGCATCGCACCTGCACGCCTTGCAGGGCGAAGGTGCGGGCGCCGACCGGCTGGCGGCCGAGATCGAGAAGCGCCCCGGTGTGGCGATGGCGGCCCCCTTCGGCGCGGCGATCCATGTGTGCGGGCCGGACATGGCGGCGCTGCAGGCGGCGGTCGCGCCGTGGGCGGACCGTATCGCGTGGCGTGAGGCGCGGCCGAGCCTTGAAGACGTGTTCATCCACCTGATGCGCGGGGCCGAGGACCATTCGGTGGTGGCGGCATGATGTGGCAGCGGATCTTGGCGATGATCTTCAAGGAGATCCGCCAGATGACGCGCGATCCCGGCACCGTGGGCATGATGCTGGCGATGCCGCTGGTGCAGCTGATGATCTTCGGCTTTGCCATCAACAACGATCCGCGCCGCCTGCCCATGGCGATCGAGGTCAACGATACCTCTGTCTTCGCGCGCTCGATCGACGCCGCCTTGCGCAACACCACCTATTTTCGGGTGACGCGGATCGTCGGCGCACCGGGCGAGGGCGAGCGGCTGCTCAAGCGGGGTGACGTGCAGTTCGTGGTGACGATCCCGGTGGACTTCGGCCGCGATCTGGTGCGGGGCGAGCGGCCGCAACTGCTGGTGACGGCGGACGCGACCGATCCCGCCGCCACCGGCAATGCCCTGTCCGCCATCGACCAGGCGGTGGCGGGCGCGCTCTCGCATGACCTGATCGGGCCGCTGGCGGCGCGCGCGCAAGGGCCTTCGCCGGTCGATCTGGTGATCCACCGCAGCTACAACCCGGAAGGGATCACCAGCCACAACACGGTGCCGGGGCTGCTCGCGGTGGTGCTGTCGATGACGATGGTGATGCTCACCGCGCTGTCCGTCACGCGCGAGGTGGAGCAGGGCACGATGGAGAACCTGCTGGCCACTCCACTGCGCCCGTTCGAGGTGATGGTGGGCAAGATCGTGCCCTACCTGTTTATCGGCGTGGTGCAGATGGCGGTGATCCTGCTCGCCGCGCATTTCGTGTTCCATGTGCCGTTCGCCGGCTCGATCGGGCTGACGCTGGCATCGACGCTGCTGTTCATGGTGACCAGCCTCGCGCTCGGCTTCACGCTTTCCACCATCGCGGGCAGCCAGTTGCAGGCCATGCAGATGAGCTTCTTCTACATGCTGCCTTCGATCCTGCTGTCGGGCTTCGCGTTTCCCTATCGCGGGATGCCGCGGTGGGCGCAGTGGGGCGCGGAAGTTCTGCCGACCACGCATTTCATCCGGCTGGTGCGCGGGATCATGCTGAAGGGCTGGACGCTGGGCGACGCGCTGCCGCACCTTGCCGTGCTCGTCCTGATGCTGGTGGTGCTGGGGACGGTGGCGGTGCGGCGCTATCAGGATACGGTTGCCTAGTCCGCAGGCGCCGGCGCGCTTTCGGGCAGGACCAGCACGGTCACAGGCTTTGCCGCCAGCCACTGGCGCGCAGTAGCCTGCACGTCTGCGGGGGTGAGCGCGGCGAGGCGTTCGCGCGCTTTCAGGAAGCGCTCGATCCGGTCGGGATGCGACTGCGCGCGCTCGATAAGGCCCAGCCAGCCGGCGTTGCTTTTCAGCGCATTGTCCAGCCGTTCGAGCATCGGCGCGCGGGCGCGCTGGAGCACATCGGCATCGACCGGAGCGGCGATCAGCCCCGCCACCGTCTCGGCCAGCGCGGTACGGGTGGGGGCCACGTCCGCCACATCGACCGAGGCCTGCACCGCGAACGTGCCATAGCCGCGCCACACGCGCGACATCGCCGAACTGGCGCCAGGGGAATAGGACTTGCCCAGCTTCTCGCGCACGGTGTCGAGCACTTCGATGCCAGTGATTTCCTTCAGCAGTTCCAGCTTCAGCACGGTGAGCGGATCGGTATCGTCGGTGGTGGGCCAGATGACGCGGACGATGGCCTGGTCGGCAACGCCCTTGTGCCGCACCACGCGCAGGCTGCGCTGCGCGGTAAAGGTGCGCTCGCGGGCTTCGGCGTAGGGCAGGAAGTCCGGCTCGCGCGGTGGGAGCGCGCCGAACGTGCGGGCCACCAGCGCGATCGCCTGCGCTTCGTCGAAATCGCCGACGAGCGCGATCTCGATGGCGCCCTTCGCCAGCCGGTCACCGATCCGGTCGCGCAGCTTGGCGAAGGTGAGCGCCTGATAATCCTCGGGCTTTTGCAGCGTGAAGCGCGGATCGTTGTCCGACAGGAGGCCGCCCAGCGCGTTGGACAGCGCCGATCCGGGCGTGGCATCGCGGCGGGCGAAGAAGTTGGCCATGTTCTGGCGGAACAGCACTTCCGCTTCGGGACGGTAGCCGGGATCGGTCACCGTCGCGGCGAGCAGTTGCAGTTGCAGTTCAAGATCGCGGCGCGTGGTGGTCGCCCCGGAAACGAAGACATCTCCGCTCGCGGCGATCCCGTTCGATACCGAGCGCCCGGCGAGCAGCGTCTGAAGATCGTCCTGGCTGTGCTTGCCGAGGCCGCCGCCGGCCAGCATCCCGGTCATGTCCACCGCGAGCGGATCGGCTTTCGTTTCCAGCAGCTCGCCACCGTCCACCGCGAGGCGGACCTGGATGCGGTCGGTTTCCAGCGCGGTACGCTTGAGGTTGAGCCGCAGGCCGTTGGCGAAGCGGAGCGTGCGGATGCCGAGCGCGGGGTCGGTCCGGTCGGCCACCACCGTGCCGGCGGTGCCGAAATCGGTATAGGCGAAGCTGCCCAGCGCGGCGGCGGCGGTCTTGTCGCGGTCGGTGCCGGCCGCGTGGTTCCACGCCTGCCGCAGCGCTTTCGCACCGCCTTCGGGCGCCTTGCGTCCCTGGAAGCGCAGCAGCGGCGCCTTGAGCGGCACGGCTTCCGACTTCAGTGCCGCCAGCACCGCGGCGGGCGTGATCTGCGGGGCGAACCGGTTGAAGCGCTCCAGCCCGCTTTGCGGCGTGGTCGGCACCTGCTCGTCGCGCACCAGCGCCAGCGCGGATTGCACCAGCGCGCCGTTGGAGCGCGTGTCGGCCGACGCGGCGGCGTTCTCGATGCCGGTGCGCACGTTGGCGACCTGCTCGGCCACTTCGGCCTCGGTAAAGCCATGCCGCAGCGCCTCGGCCAGCGTGCGCGCCGCGACGGTGAGGCCGGTCTTCCAGCCGCCATCGGGCGTGTCGACGATCAGGTTGGTGGTGCGGCCGATCCTGAACACGTCGCTGGTGCCGAACCCGGCGCCGCGAAAGGGCGGGGCGACCTGCCGGCTGAGGCGCTGGAAGCGGCGATTGACGATACCGTAGCCGATCTGGCGCAGCAGGTTGGTGCGGCGGGTGGCCGCGCTATCCGGCTCGTCCAGCCAAGGACCGTGGCGCGAGGCGCTGACCCGTTCGGACAGCGCCGGCGCGATCCACACATCGGCCTGGTCCTTCTGCTTCGCCAAGACCTTGCCTTCGCCGGGCCGTGGCGTTTCGGGCGCGGGGCGCCAGTCCTCGAAGCGGGCGCGGATCGCGGCTTCGACCGCATCCGGATCGAAATCGCCCACGACCATCAGCGTGGTCTTGGACGGCACGTATTCGCGCTGCCAGAATGCCTTGAGGCCATCGGCGTTGGCCGCGTTCAGCGTTTCCACCGTGCCGATCGGCAGCCGCTCGCGGTAGGTCGCCTGCGGATAGAGGAAAGCGATCTGGTCCTTGAGATTGTCCAGCGCATAGCCTTGCCCGTCGCGCAGTTCGGACAGCACCACGCCGCGTTCGCGCGCCACCGCCGCCGGATCGAACTTCAGTTCGCTCGCCGTCTCGCGCATCAGCATCAGCGCGGTGTCCAGCAGCGCCGGATCGGCGCGCGGCAGGTCGAGCATGTAGAGCGTCTGCTCGAAGCTCGTCTGCGCATTGGTGTCCGCGCCGAACGAAAGGCCGCTGCGCTCCAGCAGCTTGACCATCTCGCCTTCGGGCACGCGGGTGCTGCCGTTGAAGGCCATGTGCTCTACATAATGGGCGAAACCGCGTTCCTCGGGCCTTTCATCCAGCGAACCGGCGTTCACGTCCATCCGCACCACCGCCGTGCCGGGCGGGGTGGCGTTGCGGCGGATGACGAAGCGCATCCCGTTGGCCAGCTTCCCGAAGCGGTAGGCAGGGTCGGGCGTCAGGTCGGATTGCTGGAAAGCCCAGTCGGGCTTCGGCGCGGGCGGCAGCGCGGCGGGCCGGGGCGCGCAGGCGGCGAGCAGCAGAACGGCGAACAGCGCCGGCGAGCGGAAGGGGAAGCGCACAGGCATTGCCTGCGCTCTTTGCCGCGCGCGCCGCCGATGCGCAATGCGCGCAGGGTCAGGCGGCGATGGGGACGGGGGCGTCGCGCACCTTGGCGACGATGGCGGCAAGGTCCAGCACTTGGCAGCTTGCGCCATCCTGGAGGCGGATCGTTGCTGCGGGCAGGCGGTGGGCGTCGGCTGCATCGCCGCGTCCGGCCAGCACTTGCAGCCGCACCCGCTCGACGGCGACCAGTTCGTCCAGCAGGAAGCCCATGCGGTCGCCGTCGTGGCTGGCGAGCACGACGAAGCGCGCGGGTTTCGGTTCGCCCGCACTGCCCAGCCAGGCCGCCAGATCGAGCAGCGGCACGCCGTGGCCGCGGTGCGCGATAAGCGCCTGCGGTTGGGACGGGTGGTGGGTGTCCAGGTCGATCGTCTCGTCCGGCGCGGGAATGATCTCGTCCACCTGCGACAGGGGGATGGCATAGCGCTCGCCGCGCAGCGCGGCGACGAGGAACGGTTGCATGTCGCGGCGCTGCGCCGCCTCGGCCTGCGTGGTTTCGCTATCCTCGCCGATCTGTGCCATCATCAGCAGGCGCGGATGCGCGGCCAGCGCGGCGTCGTCGAGCAGCAGGTGCGCGCCGTCCGCACGGTAGAGCCCGCGCAGCAGCCCCGGCTCGCCGATGGCGAAGCGTTGCAAGGGGAGAATGTCGGCTTCCTGCACGCGGCGCATGTCGCTTACCGCATCGATGGCGAAGGCGACCAAGCGACCTTCCGGAAGGCGCATCACCACGCTGGCGCACTGTGCCGGGCGGCCAAGGCTGCCCAGCCCGAGCAGCATCAGCGTGTCGATCACCGGAATGCGGCGACCGTTGTAGGGCAGCATCCCCACCCACAGCGGCTCGTCGGCGGCCGGGGGGAGCAGCCGCGTGACCGGCACCGATGCGTCCACCGCACGCGCGGCGAGGCCCAGTGGCTTGCCGGCGCAGGCGAACAGCAGCGTCGGATCGCCGCCGCCGTTGGTGGCCGAGCGATCGACCGGATGGTCGGTGGTGACGGCAATGCCCGGCAGCGCGGCGAAGGCCGCGTGGTCGAGCACCGTCCCGCGCAAGGCGCCGTGGACGAAGCCGGCGGCCGCCAGCGCAGGAGCGCCGCAGCCGCTGCCGGCGGGCGCGGCGAGCGGCGAGAACGCCTGCGCGCCCAGCTGCACCACCCCGCAGATCTCGTCGATGAACATCCCGATCACCCCGCCTCCCACGCGCAGGATCAGGATCACCTTGCCGTCGTTGCCCGTACCGCTGCCCAGCGCGGCGACCACGTCCATCACCGGGATGATCGACCCGCGCAGTTCGATGGCGCCCACGATGTCGGGGCGCAGCGCCGGAAAGCGCACCAGCCGGTGCGGGCGCGGCGTGACTTCGCGAATGGCGTCGATCCCGAAGGCGAGCAGCATTTCGCCGACGCGGACCAGCCCGTGCAGCCCGGGCGGGATCGCGCCGGGCGTGATTTCGGCGGGCTGGCCGGTTGCGGAATGGTGCGGGGCGGGCGGCATCAATGCGCTCAACCCAGGCTGGCGCCGGCGCCGTCGGTGGCGTCGGCCAGCTGCCGGATGAGAACTACCGCGTCGTGAGTGACGCCGTCCTGCGTGCGGGCCGATTCCCCGATGGCGTTGACCGCGCTGCCGGTCTTTTCAGCCGATTCCACGATGCCGCCGAAGGCTTCGCTGGCATCGCGCGAACGCTGGGTGCCTTCGCCGATGCGGGAGAGCGATTCCTCGATCAGGCGGCTGATGTCGCGCGCGGCCGTGGAACTGCGCTCCGCCAGCCGGCGCACTTCGCCGGCCACCACGGAGAAGCCGACCCCATGCTCGCCTGCGCGCGCGGCCTCGATCTCGGCATTGAAGGCGAGCAGGTTGGTCTGCCCGGCGATCTCGCCGATGATCGAGACGATTTCCGAGATGCCGGCGGCGGACTTCTGGATAAGCTCGATCGATTCGATCGCGCTGGCAATGGCGATGCGGCCCTTTTCGGCATTGGCCTGCGTGGCCTGCGCGTGACCGGTGGCGCTTGCAGTCGAGCTGTTGATCGAGAGGATCGAGGTGGAGAACCGGTCGATCAGCCCGGTCATGTCCGACGCGCGCTCGCGGATTTCGTTCTCCAGTTTGACCTGGTCGGTTACGTCATAGGCATACTTGACGATCCGCACGGGTTCGCCGGCAAGGTCGAGGATCGGATTGTAGGTGGCCTGGATATAGACGTCGCGGTCGTACTTGCCGACGCGGTGGAACCGCCCGGAGTGGAACTCGCCCCGGTTGAGCTGAATCCAGAACTCGCGGTATGCCTGCGAACGGATATAGTCGGGCGAGCAGAACATGGAGTGGTGTTGGCCAAGGATCTCGCGCAGCGAGTAGCCGGTCACGCGCAGGAAGTTCTCGTTTGCGGAGAGGACATTGCCCTCGAGATCGAACTCGATCACCGCCTGCGAGCGTCCGATCGCATCGACCTTGGCCTGGAATTCATTGGCGCGGCGCTTCTGCTCGGTCACGTCGGTCGCGAACTTGACCACTTTGACCGGCTTGCCGTCGAGGTCGAAGATCGGGTTGTAGGTCGCCTGAATCCAGATGTCGCGGCCGTCCTTGCCGACGCGGCGGTATTCGCCCGCATCGTATTCGCCCCGGCCGAGCTTTTCCCAGAACGCGGCATATTCCAGCGATTGCGCGGTGGCGGGATCGCAGAACTGACGGTGGTGCCGGCCGCGGATCTCGTCGAGCGTGTAGCCGGTGAGGGCGAGGAAGTTGTCATTGGCATCGCGCACGGTGCCATCGAGCGAAAACTCGACCATGCCCTGCGCGCGGTCGATGGCCTTGACCTTGCCCTCGAACTCCAGATTCCGGCGCTGGCTGTCGCTGATGTCGTGCGCGAACTTGACCACCTTGCAGGGCCGGCCCTCAATGTCGAGGATCGGGTTGTAGGTGGCGCGGATCCACACCTCGCGCCCACCGGCCGCGATCCGCTTGAACACGCCGCTGACGTATTCTCCATCGCGCAGCCGGCGCCACAGATCGGCGTAGTCGGGTGAGGCGCGGTAGGTTTCGTCGCAGAACAGCCGGTGGTTCTGGCCGACCACGGCGCCAAGGTCATAGCCCATGATGTCGAGGAAATTGGCGTTGGCCGCGAGGACCGTGCCCGCAAGGTCGAACTCGATCACCGCCTGCGCGCGGTCGATCGCGGCGACCTTGCCCGCCGCTTCGGCAGCCATGATGCGCTGGGCGGTGACGTCCATCGCCACCTTGACGATCTTTTCCGGCTGCCCGTCCAGATTGAGCACCGGGTTGTAGCTCGCCTGGATCCACACCTCCGTCCCGTCCTTGCGCAGGCGCTTATATTCGCCCTGGTCGAAATCGCCGTTCCCCAGCTTCTGCCAGAACTGGCGGTAGGCCGGGCTGCCCGCGAAATCCTTGTCGCAGAAGATACGATGGTGCTGGCCCGCGATTTCGTCCTGTTCATAGCCCATCAGCGCGAGGAAGTTGGCATTGGCCTCCAGGACGCGGCCCGAAAGGTCGAACTCGATCAGCGCAAAGGCACGGTCGATCGCCGCCAGCCGGCCCTTCTGGTCAGCGAGCAGGGCCTGTTCGGCGGTGACGTCCAGCGCATAGCTCAGCACCGAGATCAGCCGGCCGGCTTCGTCGCGCGTGGGCACGAACACTTCGCGCAGCCACACGTCGCGGCCATCGCTGCTGCGGTGCTTGCGGATGCACGAGTGCGATTCGCCGCGCGCGAAACGGCTCCAGAACGCTTCCGGTTCCTCGCCTTCCGCGATCGGGCTGCCGATGGCGGTGAACGGCTCTCCGACAAGATCGGTCATGGTGCGACCGACGAGGTGGAAGAACCGGTCGTTGCCGCCCAGCACGCGGCCGTCGGGACCGTACTGGCAGATCGCCAGCGCGTGATTGATGGCCTCGAAGCGGTGCGCCATCAGGTCGGGGCTGACCGCGCTGTCAAACGTGCGCACGCCCATGAACAGGATGCGCGCCGCGCGCCCGGTGGTGCGGCCCAGCGCGCCCTTGATCCCGGTGACCACGCCCTGGCCCAGTTGAAGGGTCCCGTGGACGGCGCGCGGTTCCTCGCCGGATTCGCCGGGGCCGAACACGTCGCCGAAGCGCAGCGCGGCGGCCGCGTCCTCGTTCAGCAGCGCGCGGGCCGATTCGTTGGCTTCCACCAGCGTGCCGGTAGCGGGATCGAAGGCGAGCACGATGAGGCTGTCGGCAAGCAGGGCCGCGCCCTGCGCCGTGATGTCGAGCGCCGTCTGATGAATCGTCAACTGTCGTCCCCACCGTCGATAAAGTCCAAGTGCCGCCAGCGTGGCACGGACAATCATACAACTTTGGTGGGGTCGGGCTCCGTGATGTTACGGAGCAAAAGGAAGGGCGGCCCTTTATCGAACGGGCCGCCCCACGCTATCTTCCGGTTACTTCTTGGTGCGCAGCTTGCGGTGTGCGCCAAGGTCGAGCACTTCCGAAGGGCCGCCGTCGTTTTCGAGCAGGCCGAGCCGGCGCGCGACTTCCTGGTAGGCTTCTTCCTCACCGCCGAGATCGCGGCGGAAGCGGTCCTTGTCGAGCTTTTCGCCGGTGACCATGTCCCACAGGCGGCAGCCATCGGGGCTGATCTCGTCCGCCAGGATCACGCGGCTGTAGTCGCCGTCCCAGATGCGGCCGAATTCAAGCTTGAAGTCGACGAGGCGGATGCCGATCGCGGCGAACATTCCGCACATGAAGTCGTTCACGCGGATCGCCATCGACGAGATGTCCTGCATCTCCTCGTTGTTGGCCCAGCCGAAGCAGGCGATGTGCTCTTCGGCGACCATCGGATCGCCCAGCGCATCGTCCTTGTAGTAGTATTCGATCAGCGTGTGGGGCAGCGGTTCGCCCTCCTCGATGCCGAGGCGCTTCGAGATCGAACCGGCGGCGACGTTGCGCACCACGACTTCGATCGGGATGATTTCCACCTGGCGCACCAGCTGCTCGCGCATGTTCAGGCGGCGGATGAAGTGCGTGGGAATGCCGATGTGGGCGAGCCGCGTGAACACGTACTCGCTGATCCGGTTGTTGATCACGCCCTTGCCGTTGATCGTGCCGCGCTTCTGCGCGTTGAAGGCGGTGGCATCATCCTTGAAATACTGGATGAGAGTGCCGGGTTCAGGGCCTTCGTAAAGGATCTTGGCCTTGCCTTCGTAGATCTGGCGGCGACGCGACATGGGCGATTCTTCCTGTGTTACCGCGCAGGATAACGCGTGCGCGGCAAATCAAAAACCCCGGCGGGACGAGGAGCCGCGCAAGAGGCGACTGCATCGGAAAGCCGGGGCGTCGAAGCGAGCGCCATAGGCGAAAACGCGCGCCAGTGCAATTGGGGGCAAGGGCGCGCGCGCAGGGGCCGGGCCAGCGTTCCACTGTTCCAGATTCTTGAACGTTCGATGTCAGTTAATCGCCCTTACCGGAAATCCGGGGACGGGCCATATCAGTGCCGGTTGACGCGGGGTGCCTCCCGCCGGACGTTATCGCTGCAAGAAGGAATCCCACGATGAGCAAGGTTCTGGTCCTCTATTATTCGAGCTATGGCCACCTCGAGACGATGGCCCACGCCATTGCCGAAGGCGCCCGCGCTGCTGGTGCCGAAGTGGACGTGAAGCGCGTGCCCGAAACCGCGCCGCTCGAAGTCGCGCAGGCTGCGCATTTCAAGCTGGACCAGTCGGCGCCGGTTGCCACCGTCGCCGAACTCGAAGGCTATGACGCGATCATCATCGGCACCGGCACGCGCTTCGGTCGAATCAGCTCGCAGATGGCGGCGTTCCTCGATCAGGCCGGCGGCCTGTGGGCGCGCGGCGCGCTCAACGGCAAGGTCGGCGCGGCGTTCACCTCCACCGCCACCCAGCACGGCGGGCAGGAAGTGACGCTGTTCTCGATCATCACCAACCTGCTGCACTTCGGCATGACCGTGGTCGGGCTGGACTATGGCCACCAGGGCCAGATGCGGAACGACGAAGTGGTCGGCGGTTCGCCCTATGGCGCCACCACCATTGCCGGCGGCGACGGCAGCCGCCAGCCGAGCGAGACCGAACTGGAAGGCGCGCGCTACCTCGGCAAGCGCGTGGCCGATACCGCGACCAAGCTGTTCGGCTGATCGCTGCGGGAAGGGCGCGCATGAGACGGGCGGGACTCGACAAACCCCCCGCCGTCCGTTAGGGGCGCGCCTTTCCATTCTTCGAGGGCCGGTCGGAACCGGCTGTTGACCGGAGCGCGATCCATGAAGGCCGATATTCACCCCGACTACCACATGATCAAGGTGCAGATGACCGACGGCACCGTGTTCGAAACCCGCTCCACCTGGGGCAAGGAAGGCGACACGCTGGCGCTCGAAATCGACCCGACGTCGCACCCGGCATGGACCGGCGGTACGCGCCAGCTGGACCAGGGCGGCCGTGTCGCCCAGTTCAACAAGCGCTTCGGCGGCCTCGCGCTCAAGCGCTGAGCGGTCGGACAAACCGAACAGGGAAAGGGCGGCTTCGGCCGCCCTTTTTCGTTTGTGGCGGGAAGGCCCGCCTGCGGCCAATCCTCTTCCCTTTGCCGTCCGCGCGCGTAAGACCTCCCTGTGCGCCCAACTCCCGCCCCCAAGCCGATCCGCAACGCCTTCTCGCTGGTCGAGATGATGGTCGTGCTGTTCGTGATGGGCGTGCTGGCCGCCGCCATCGTCATGGTGCTGCCGGGGGACGAGGCGCGGCTGCGCGGCGAGGCGGAGCGGCTGGCCGCGCGCACGCTCGCGGCGCGTGACGAGGCGATCGCGGCAGGTGCCCCGGTCTCTCTGGTGGTGAGCGGCGCGGGCTATTATTTCGAGGAACGCCGCGGTGGAACGTGGCAACCCGCGCACGGGCGGGGGCTGGGCCTGACCCCGTGGGACGAAGGCACCCGCGTCTCGCTGGGGCTGGCGGGCGGGCAGGACGGCGGCCGCACCCGCGTGGTGTTCGATCCGGTGGGCCTGGCCAGCAGCGACGTTTCGGTGCGGATGGCGCGCGGGGCGCAGGCCCGTGTCCTCACCATCGCACGCGACGGCCGGGTGAGGCTCGATGGCGGGCGATAAGACCGGCCGCGCCGCGGGCTTCACCCTGCTCGAACTGCTCGTCGCGCTGGCAGTCTTCGCCATCGCCACGCTCGCGCTGGTGCGGATGGAGGGGGCAAGCATCGGCCGCACCGCCGATCTCGACCAGCGCCTGCTGCGCGAAGTGACCGCGCAGAACATGGCGGCCGAGATCCTGACCGACCCCGCGCCGCCGCCGGTGGGGGAGGCGAGCGGCACGATCCGCAACGCCGGGCGGCTGTTCGGCTGGACCCGCCGCGTCGCGCCCGCGCCCGACCTTGGCGTGCTCATGATTCGCCTCTCGGTGCGCGAGATCACGCCGGGCCGCCGCAGCCAGGCGGTCACTTTCGATTTCACGCGGCTGCCCGGCGCATGACCAGCGCCCGCGCGCCGCGCGCCAACGGCTTCACCCTGATCGAGATGCTCGTCGCGCTCGCCGTGTTCGCGCTGATCGCGGGGGGCGCGCTGATGCTGCTGCGCTTCAGCGTCGATGCCGAACTCGCGAGCCGCGCGAAGACCGAGCGCATCGCTGCGGCGCGGCGCTTCCTGTCCGTATGGACGGCGGACCTCGCGCAAGCCGCCCCGCGCCCCGCGCGCGACGAAAACGGCGCGGCCCATCCCGCGCTGGAGGCAGGGCAGGATGGGCAGGGCGCGCTGGTGCTGCGGCTGGTGCGCAGCGGCTGGACCAATGTGGACGGCGCGGCGCGGCCCAGCCTGCAGAAGGTGGAATGGCGCTGGGACGGCAAGGCGCTGCTGCGCGCCGGCTATCCCTTTCCTGATGGCGCCGCCCCCGATCCCGCTTCGGCCATGTTGCCGCTCTCTGCCCCGCCGCGCCTGCGCTTCCGCACCGGAGACGGGGTATGGCACGATCGCTGGGCAGCCCAGCGCGCGGCAGAACTGCCGGCGGCGATCGAACTGTTGCTGCCCCAGCCGGGCGGCGAGCCGATGCGCCTCGTGGCGCTGGTCGGGGTCAATTATCGGTGATGCCGCGCCTGCCTCTCGAACGCGGCCCCGGCGAACGCGGCGCGGCGCTGCTCTCCGTCCTCCTGCTTGTCGCGATGATGGCGGTGATCGCGGCGGTGATGCTGGAGCGGCTCAACCTCGCCACCCGGCTCGCCGTGAACGCGCAGGCCATGACCCGCGCGCGGCTGGTGGCCACCAGCGCCGAGACGCTGGCGATGGCGCGGCTGAAGGCACTGGTCGATAGCAGCCCCGATCGCACGGTGGATCCTGCCGGCCTGCTGGGCCGCAGCTTCCCGCTGCCGTTGGCGGGCGCGGTCGTGGAGGCGCGGATCGACGATGCCGGCAACTGCTTCAACGTCAATTCGCTGGTCCAGCAGGACGTGGTGGACGGCGCGCTCACCCTGCGCCCCGCCGCGCTGGCACAGCTGCGCGCGCTGATGGCCATGCTGGGCGTGGAGGAGAACGAGGGCGCGCGGCTGAGCGATGCCATGGCCGACTGGATCGACAGCGATTCGCTGCCGCTCACCAACGGTGCCGAGGACGAGACCTACCGCGCGCTGCCCGTGCCCTACCGCACCGCCGGGCAACTGGTGGTGGACCTGTCGGAACTGCGCGCGGTGCGGGGCATGACCCCGGTGCTCTACCAGCGGCTTCGCCCGTGGCTTTGCGCGCTGCCCGCGCCGGACCTCTCGCCGATCCAGGTCAACACGCTGCGGTTGGAGCAGGCGCCGCTGCTGTCGATGCTCTCGCCCGGCGCGATCACGCTCGCCCGTGCCCGCGCCGCGATTGCCGCGCGGCCGGCGGGGGGCTGGGCAAGCGCGGCCGGGGCGGTGCGTGCGCTGGGCGGCGATACCGGCGGCATCGGCACCATTCCTCCGGAACAGCTCAAGGTGCGCAGCCGCTGGTTCCTGCTGACCCAGACGGTGCGTGTGGATCCGGTGGAACTGGAGGAGCAGGCGCTGATCGACGTGGGCGTGTCGCCGCCGCGAATCGCCTTCCGCAGCTGGGGCGATGTGGACAGCCGGTGAGGCGCGCGTTTCGCTGTCGGGTAATTTTGTTGCGTAGGTGCCGGTGCATGAAAGTTTTCGCTTTTCATTTCGCCACCTTTCTGCAACAGGGCTCGCCCGCGCCGATCGTTGCTTGACGATCTTGTGCGGGACATGGTCTGCGCCGCTCCAGCAGCGCGCGAACAGGCCTGTGGCGATCGTAGCTCAGTTGGTTAGAGCGCCGGTTTGTGGTACCGGAGGTCGTGGGTTCGAACCCCATCGGTCGCCCCATTTTTTCTTTTCGCGCCAGGATTCAACCCATTTACGGGGGCGCATTGCCATGCCGGCATTCTGGACCGAGGCGGACTTCGACGATCATGAACGCGTGGAGCTGGTGCGTGACCGCGCATCGGGGCTGACCGCGATCATCGCGCTTCATTCGACTCACCTTGGCCCGGCGGCCGGGGGAACCCGCTTCTGGCACTATCCCGATCCTGCGGTGGCGATGCGCGACGCGCTGCGCCTGTCGCGCGGGATGAGCTACAAGAACGCGATGGCCGGCCTGCCGATGGGCGGGGGCAAGGCGGTGATTCTCGCCGATGCCGCGCGCACCAAGACGCCGGAGATGATCGCCGCGTTCGGCGATGCGGTCGAAGCGCTCGGTGGGCGCTATGTCACGGCCGAGGACGTCGGCATTTCCGAAGCCGACATGGTGGCGGTCTCGCGCCGCACCGCGCACGTATCGGGCCTGCCCAGCGCCGATGGCGCGGCGGGCGGCGATCCCGGCCCGTTCACCGCGAAGGGCATCTACCTGGGCATCAAGGCGGCGGTGGCGCACAAGCTGGGGCGCGATGACATGGCCGGCGTCCATGTCGCGGTGCAGGGCACCGGCAGCGTCGGCGGCGGCGTGGCGCGGCTGCTGGCGAAGGACGGTGCGCGGCTGACGCTGGCAGACGTCCATCACGACCGGGCGGCGGCGCTGGCGGCGGAGCTGGGCGCGGCGCAGGTGCCGGCGGAAGAGATCATGGGCGTGGCCTGCGACGTGTTCAGCCCCAATGCGCTGGGCGCCATCCTCGATGACGAAGGCATCGCGCGGATCGACGCGCCGATCGTGGCGGGCGGGGCGAACAACCAGCTGGCGCGGCCCGAACATGGCGCGATGCTGGCGGCGCGCGGGATCCTTTACGCGCCCGACTATGTCATCAACGCCGGCGGGATCATCAGCGTGGCGGTCGAACACCTCGCACGCGGGCAGGGCAGGCACGGGGACCTCGACGATGTGCGCCGGCGGATCGCCCAGATTCCCGAGCGGCTGGACACGATCTGGCGCGAAAGCGATGCCAGCGGCACGCCGCCCGACGTGGTGGCCGACCGCATGGCGCAATCTTTGATCGGACGCTGACCGGGCGCAGATCGGGCGATAGGCCCGCGCCGGGAACGCCGCGCTAAGCCCTTGCTCCGCATGGACTGCGGTGGCAGAGCGGGCGCGAACCGGCGTCGGGGGTCGCCGGGCACGGATTCGACGCGTCCCCCAAGGCCAGAACTGCCCGTCCATGCACGGTTTCGCCAATCCCGCCCGCTTCCTGCGCCTTGCGCGCTGGCTCATGCCGCTGATGCTGATCCCCGGCCTCGTGCTGGCGATGGGTGCGCTTGCCTGGGGCCTGCTGATGGTCCCGCCCGATCGCCTGATGGGCGATACGGTGCGCATCCTGTTCATCCATGTGCCCGCCGCATGGCTGGGCATGGCCGGGTGGTCGACCATCGCGATTTCCAGCGTGATCGAACTGGTGTGGCGCCATCCGCTGGCCGGCATCGCCGCGCGCGCCGCCGCGGTGCCGGGCGCTGCCTTCACCGCGATCTGCCTTGCCACCGGCTCGATCTGGGCACGGCCCACCTGGGGCACCTGGTGGGTGTGGGATGGCCGGTTGACCAGCTTCCTCGTCTTGCTGTTTCTCTATCTGGGCTACATCGCGCTCGCCAGCCCGGCGCAGCGTGATGCCGCATCGGGCGGCGGGGCCAGCCGCGTGACCGCGATCTTCGGCCTTGTCGGCGCGGTCAACATCCCGATCATCAACCGTTCGGTGGTGTGGTGGAACAGCCTGCACCAGCCGCCCTCGATCACGATGGGCAAGTCGGCGATCGATACGGCGTTTCTCTATCCGCTGCTGATCGGCGCGCTGGGCTTCACGCTGATTTTCGGCGGGGTGGTGCTGGCGCGGATGCGCACGCTGCTCGCCCATATCCAGGCCGAGGCGCGCCTGCGCCGCAAGGCGATGGCCTGAGGATCGCCGCACGATGCACGAAGGATTGAATCAGTGGGATTACGTCGTCGCCGCGCTGGCGATCGGCGTCGCCGGCACGCTGCTGCTGGTCGGCTGGACGCTCGCCGCCATGGTGCGCGCGGAACGCCGCCGGGACAAGGTGCGCGGCGGCAAGTGAGGATGGACGGGGAATGAGCGCAATCAAGGCCAAGCACCAGCGGCTCGTGCTGCTGGTCATCGCGCTGCTGGCGCTGATCGGCGCGGGGCTGCTCGCGGCCTATGCGCTGAAGAACCAGGCCGCCTATTTCTATGTGCCGAACGATCTCGTCGCCAACCCGCCCGAGCAGGGCCGCGCCATCCGCCTTGGCGGCATGGTCGAAAAGGGTTCGATCAAGAAGGCGGCGGACGGCGTTACCGTCCATTTCATCGTCGGCGATGGCAAGGCGCGCATTCCTGTGCGCTTCACCGGGATCACGCCGGACCTCTTCGTCGAAGGCTCTGGCGTGGTCGCCGAAGGCCGCATGGAAGGGCAGACTTTCGTGGCCGACAACCTGCTCGCCAAGCATGACGAAAAATACGTCCCGCGCGAGATGAAGGACATGACCGCCGCGCAGGCCAAGCAGGTGGTGGCTGAAACCAAATGATCGCTGAACTGGGTCTTGCCGTCCTGTGGATGGCCGCCGCGCTCGCCGTGCTGCAACTCGTCGCGGGCGTTCTCGCCCTGCGGCCAGAGGGTCGGCAACTTGCCGGGCTGGTCCGTCCGGTGGCGGTCGTGCAGGGCGCGCTGGTCGCCGTCGCCTTTGCCGCGCTGGTCTCGCTGTTCCTGACCACCGACCTGTCGGTCAAGCTGGTGGCTGAAAACAGCCACTCGATGAAGCCGTTCATCTTCAAGCTGGCGGGCACCTGGGGCAACCACGAAGGCTCGATGCTGCTGTGGGTGACGATCATGGGCGTGGCCGGCGGCTTCGTTGCGCTCATCGAAAAGCGGCTGCCGGAAAACACGCTGATCGCTACGCTGGCCGGGCAGGCGTTTGTTTCGCTGGGATTCTATGCTTTTCTGCTGCTGTCCTCGAACCCGTTCGAGCGTCTGGCCGAGCCCGCGCCCGAAGGCGCTGGCCTGAACCCGCTGCTGCAGGACATCGGCCTCGCCTTCCATCCGCCCACGCTTTACGTCGGCTATGTCGGCCTTTCGATCGCGTTCAGCTTCGCCATCGGCGCGCTTGTCACGCGCGATGTCGGTCCGGCCTTTGCCCGTGCGATGCGTCCGTGGGTGCTGGGCGCGTGGATCTTCCTCACGCTGGGCATCACCGCCGGTTCCTACTGGGCCTATTACACGTTGGGCTGGGGCGGCTGGTGGTTCTGGGACCCGGTCGAGAACGCTTCGCTGATGCCGTGGCTCGCCGCCACCGCGCTGCTCCATTCGTGCTCGGTGCTGGCCAGCCGCAACGCGCTGAAGGCGTGGACGGTCATGCTGGGCGTGATCGCGTTCTCGATGTCGATGGTCGGCACGTTCCTCGTGCGCTCGGGCATCCTCACTTCGGTCCACGCTTTCGCGGTCGATCCCGAGCGCGGCTCGTTCATCCTCGCGCTGCTGGCGGTCTACATCGGCGGCGCGCTCACGCTGTTCGGCCTGCGCGCCTCGACCGTGACCGAAGGCGCGCGCTTCAGCTTCGTCAGCCGCGAAGCCGCGCTGGTGCTCAACAACGTGATGCTTTGCGGCATTCTTGGCATCGTGCTGATCGGCACGCTCTATCCGCTTCTGACCGAGGCGATGGGCGTGAAGGTCTCGGTCGGCCCGCCCTATTTCAACCCGGTGTCGGCGGTCTTCGCCATTCCGATGATGCTGGTCATGGGCGTCGGCCCGCTGCTGCGCTGGCGGCAGGACAGCCTTGAGGGCAAGGGCGCCGCGCGGATCACGCTGCCGGTCGGCATCTGCGCGCTGCTTTCGGCGGCGGTGCTGCTGGGTGTCGTGTTGTTCGCGCACCACATCAAGCTGCTGCCCGCGCTGGGCCTCGCCGTGGCGGCGGGCCTTGCTCCGGCCAGCTTCCTGCCCTTGCGCGGACGCAACCTGCGCCGCACGCCGCTGCCCACCTGGGGCATGGTCATCGGCCACTTCGGCATTGCCGTCGCGCTGTTCGGCATGGCCAGTGAAAGCGCTTTCTCCACCGAGAAGCTGGCAGCGATGCGCCCCGGCGACGTGCAGCAGGTCGGCCCGTGGACGGTGAAGCTCGACGGCATTGGCCCCGTCGCCGGCCCCAACTGGACCGCGCTGGAGGCGACCGTTGCCGCCGGTTATGAGAGTGCCGCGCCGGTCATGCTCCATCCGCAGGCGCGCACGTTCTCCAACCCGCCGGGCAACCGCACCGAATCCGCGCTGAAAACGCGCTGGAACGGCCAGCTCTACGCCGTGCTGGGCGAAGAGGGCGACGACGGGCGCTGGCAGATGCGTTTCTGGTGGAAGCCGTTCGTGCCGATGATCTGGTACGGCGGCGCGTTGATCGCGCTGGGCGGGCTGCTCGCGCTGCTGGGGCGCGTCGCGGCCGACATCCGCCGGCTCGTCGCCACCGACAAGATCGCCTACCGCAGGATGAAGCAGGGCCGATGAGCGCCGAAGCGAAAAAGAAGCCGGGCCTCGCCATCTGGCTGCCGCTGATCCTGTTCGCAGGGTTCTTCGCGCTGGTGATCTGGGGCCTTGTCCGCCCCGCCGACCGCGAAGTGGCGAGCGCTTTCATCGGCAAGCCGCTGCCCGCGTTCGATCTGCCGCCCGCCAGCGACGACCGGCCCGGCCTGTCCACCATGGTGTTCAAGGCGGGCAAGCCGCGCCTGCTCAATGTGTTCGCCAGCTGGTGCGTGCCCTGCGCAGTCGAATCGCCGCAACTCGCCTTCCTCGCATCGAAAGGCGTGGAGATCGACGGCGTCGCCATCCGCGACCGCAAGCCCGATGTGGCGCGCTTCCTGGCGCAGAACGGCAATCCCTTCGCGCGCATCGGCAAGGACGATCTTTCGCAGGTGCAACTGGCGATCGGTTCATCCGGCGTGCCCGAGACCTTCGTGGTCGATGGCAAGGGTGTGATCCGCTATCAGCACATCGGCGACATCCGCGCCGAGGACGTGCCGATGATCCTGCGCAAGCTTGAGGAGGCGGGCCAGTGAATCGCCTTCTGCCCATGAAGCGCCTTCTGATCGCCCTGTTTGCGCTGCTCCTCGCCCCGGTCCTGGCCTCGCAGCTTTCCGCGCAGGACATGTTGCCGCCCGCGCCCTATGCCTACAAGCAGCTGTCCGATCCGGAACAGGAAGCCAAGGCGCAGGCGCTGATGGAAACGCTGCGCTGTCTCAAGTGCCAGAGCCAGTCGATCGCGGATTCGGACGCGCCGATGGCCGGCGATATGCGCCACCAGGTCCGCACCCGCATTGCCGCGGGCGAAGATCCCGAGGCGATCCGCCAGTGGCTGATCGAACGTTATGGCGACTATGTCAGCTACACGCCGCAAGTGAAGCCGATCACCTGGCCGCTGTTCGCGGCACCGGCGGTGATCCTGCTGCTCGCGGCGCTGCTGCTGCGCAATCGCTTCCGCAAGGGGGGCAAGCAATGACCTGGGTTCTGATCCTGCTGATCGCGCTCGCCGCGTTCGGCGTGCTTGCCTTCGTGCTCAAGATGCCGCGCGCGGGCTGGGAAATCACCGGGGCGGCGCTGCTGTTCGGGATTGCGGGCTACGCGCTGCAAGGGCATCCCGGCTATGCTGGCGCCCCCAAGCAGGCCGTGGAAAACGAGAAGGCTGCCGATGCCGCGCTGCTCAAGCAGCGGCAGGAAATGGGCGAAAGCTTCGGCAAGGGCGCTTCGTGGCTGACGCTGGCGGACGGCCTTTCCCGGCAGGGCCAGTTCGGGGCTGCGGCCGACGTGCTCAAGACGGCGGTGGAAAAGAATCCCGACGATGCCGACCTGTGGGTCGCTTTCGGCAATGCGCTGGTCGGGCATAGCGACGGGCTGATCACCCCGGCCGCGCAGTTCGCCTTCCAGAAGGCGGCGACGATCGCGCCCGAGCATCCCGGCCCGCCGTTTTTCATGGGCCTCGCACTCGCGCAGTCCGGGCGGCTGGCCGATGCGCGCGCGATCTGGGCGGAACTGCTGAAGCGTTCGCCCGCCGATGCGCCTTATCGCGCCGATCTTGAAAGCCGCCTCGCGCGGATCGATTCGATGCTCGCTGCCGCCGGACAGGCCGCGCCCGATGCGGCACCCGCGCCCGCCGCCGATGCGGCGCCGGCCGCCCCCGCGGGCAAGGCGCCGTAACGTCGCGGAACCGGGCCTTGCCGCGGCGCGTTGGGCTGCCGTGCGCTGCCCTTCACTCCCATTGCGGGGGCCATGGGGCGGTGCTAAGCGCCGCGCCGGTTCGGACCCATCGTGGGCCGACAGCATTTGGCGTAGGCCGGGGGCTCGCTTGCCATGAATGATGCCGTCGTTGAGGCCGGAGGGGCATCCTCTCACACGACTGACGGTCATTCCGGTCACGGAAGCGCCGCCCATGCCGCTCACGCCGGGCATAGCCAGAGCGGGCTGCTCAAGATGGCGGTCGGCGCTATCGGCGTGGTCTTCGGCGATATCGGTACCAGTCCGCTTTACGCGCTGCGCGATACCTTCGCCGGCCATCACAAGCTCCCGCTCGACCAGCTCCATGTCTACGGCATCATCAGCCTGATGTTCTGGTCGATGATGATCATCGTGACGCTGAAATACGTGTCGGTCATCATGCGCGCCGACAACAAGGGCGAAGGCGGCAGCCTCGCGCTGCTGGCGCTGATCAACCAGCACACATCGGGCAACCGCTGGGGCAAGGGCATCATCCTGCTCGGCGTGTTCGCCACGGCGCTGTTCTACGGCGATTCGATGATCACCCCGGCCGTCTCGGTGATGGGTGCGATCGAGGGCGTCGCGGTCTACCGGCCGGAAATGCACCCGCTGATCGTGCCGATGGTGGTGGTGATCCTGGTCGGGCTGTTCATGATCCAGAGCCGGGGGACAGAGAAGGTCGCCACGTTCTTCGGCCCGATCATGCTGTTCTACTTCGCCACGATCTCGGTGCTCGGCCTGATCAGCATCCTGCAATTGCCGCACGTCATCACCGCGCTCAGCCCGCACCACGCGGTCGAAATGTTCCTTGCCGATCCGTTCCGCGGCTTCCTCGCGATGGGCGCGGCGGTGCTCGCGGTGACCGGCGCCGAAGCGCTCTATGCCGACATGGGCCACTTCGGGCGCAGCCCGATCCGGATGTCGTGGCTGGTGTTCGTGCTGCCCGCGCTGGTCCTCAACTATCTCGGCCAGGCCTCGCTGCTGATGCGCAACCCGGCGGCGCTGGAAAGCCCGTTTTATTTCCTCGCCCCTGAATGGTTCCAGTGGCCGTTGCTGATCCTCGCCAGCCTGGCGGCGGTGATCGCGTCGCAGGCGGTGATTTCGGGCGCGTTCTCGGTCACCCAGCAGGCGATCCAGCTCGGCTTCATCCCGCGCATGACGATCAAGCACACCAGCACGGCGGCGGGGCAGATCTACATCCCGGTGATCAACTTCGCGCTGATGATCGCGGTCATCCTGCTGGTGCTGGTGTTCCAGCGTTCGTCCAACCTGACCGCAGCCTATGGCATCGCCGTCACCGGCGCGATGCTGATCGACAACTTCCTGCTGGCGGTGGTGCTGTTCAAGCTGTGGCACTGGAAGCCGGTCTACTCGATCGGGCTGCTCGTGCTGTTCTTCGTGATCGACGCAGGCTACCTCGGCGCCAACCTGACCAAGATCCCGGATGGCGGCTGGGTGCCGCTGCTGATGGGCGTAGCGATCTTCACGCTGCTCACCACATGGTCGCGCGGGCGTGCGCTGATGCGGCAGGGCATGGCCGAAGGCTCGATCCCGCTGGAGGTGTTCACCAAGTCTGCGCACAACAGCGCGGCGCGGGTGCCCGGCACGGCTGTGTTCATGGCCTCGACCTCGGCCGGCGTGCCGTCGGCGCTGCTGCACAACATCAAGCACAACAAGGTGCTGCACGAACGCGTCGTCATCCTCACCGTGCAGATCGCGGACGTGCCCTATGTCGATGCGGGTGAACAGTCGGCGGCGAAGGACTATGGCAACGGCTTCTACCGCCTGACCCTGCGCTTCGGCTTCCTGGAGGAAACCGACGTGCCCGCCGCGCTCAAGCGCGTGTCGATGTGCGGCACCCCGTTCGACATGATGAAGACCAGTTTCTTCCTGTCGCGCCAGACGCTGATCCCGTCGGACAAGCCGGGCATGGCCCTGTGGCGTGAAAAGCTGTTCGCGTGGATGCTGCGCAATGCTGCGAGCGCGATGGAGTTCTTCCGTCTGCCGACCAACCGCGTGGTCGAACTGGGTAGCCAGCTCAAGATCTGATTGCCCGCGGGGGCAATGATTTGAACGGTGCGCCGCGAATGCGTTGGAATGACGGCAAAGCGTGGTAGGGTCGGCCGACAAGGTTTGCGGGGACCGACCAGACGTGATGCAGAGCGCCGCGGTTCTCCGCGAAATCCTTGATGCGCAGCTTGAAATGGTGTGTCGCTTCCGTGCGGACGGGACGATTCTCTACGCCAACCGCGCCTATGCGGCTTCGCTGGGCGAGTTGCCTGAGGCGCTGGCCGGCCGCAACCTGTGGCAGTTCATCGTCGGCGAGGACCGGGCCTCCGTGCAGGAGCAGCTGGACCAGCTGTCTCCCGAGAATGTCGAGCTGACGATCGAAAACCGGTTCGAGACGAACGATGGGCCGCGCTGGACGCTGTGGCGCAACCATGCGCTGGAATTCGACGGAGAAGGGCGGCTGGCCGTCGCGCAGTCCACCGGCATCGACATCACCGAGCGGCGTTTGCTGGAGGAGCGCACCGCGCTGCTGATCGACGAACTGAACCACCGTGTGAAGAACACGCTGATGGTCGTGCAGGCGATGGCGCAGCAGACTTTCCGCGGCGCGGCGCTGCCCGCCGAGCCGGTGGTCAAGTTCAACGAGCGCCTTTCGGCACTGGCCGGTGCGCACACCACGCTCAGCCGTGCGAGCTGGGCGGGGGCCTCGCTGGAGGAGATCATCCGCCAGGGCACCGCGATCTGCGGCGGCGCTGTGCTTCACCTGTCCGGCCCCGAGGTGATGGTGACGGCCGAGCCGACCGTCCCGCTGATCATGGTCATGCACGAGCTTTCCACCAATGCGATGAAGTATGGCGCGCTTTCGGGCAGCGAGGGCCGGGTCGATGTGAGCTGGACCGTCGATCCGGCAAGCGGCTGGATTGCGATCGAATGGCGCGAGCGCGGCGGCCCGCGGGTGGCGGCGCCGCAGCGCAAGGGCTTCGGGTCGCGCATGATCGAAGGCGCGGTGTCGCGCCAGCTGAGCGGGCGGGCGGAGGTGGTCTATGATCCTGCGGGACTGGTCTGCCGGATCGCCTTTCCGGGCGCGGTGGCGGCATGACGATCGCAGGCAAGCGCATCCTGATCGTGGAGGACGAATTCATCGTCGCCGCGATGCTGGGCGATATCCTGGAGGATGAGGGCGCGGTGCTGCTCGGGCCGGCAGGAACCCTGGCCGAAGGGCTGGCACTGGCCGGCGGTGAGGCGCTCGACGCGGCGGTTCTCGATTGGAACCTGGGCGGTGAACCCGGTGCCCCGATCGCACGCGCCTTGCGCGAGCGCGGCGTGCCGTTCGTAATCGCCACGGGTTATGGCGTGGTGCAGGACGAATTTTCGGGCGTGACCGTCCTGTCGAAGCCCTATCAACCGGGCGCGCTCGTTGCCGAACTCGCCCGGCTGACCGGAGGCTGATCTTAGTCGCGCTTCGCCTTGGCGACCGATTCGTTCTGAACGGTGGCTTCGGCTTCGGCGGCACCCTGCTTCACGTGGCTGCCCATCTTGTCGGCAGCGGCGGCGGCGCGGTCGGCTGCTTCGCCGGCGTTGTCCACTGCCTTGCTCGCAGCGTCGCTGACCGCGTCGGCCCCGGTGCTGGCGGCATCGCCCACATCGGTTGCGGCAGCGGCCACGTCGTTGGCGGCGGAGGAGGCGGTCTCAGACGCGTTGTCCTGGGTCTTTTCCGAGCAGGCAGAAAGCGCGAGAGCGCCGGCGGCGGCGAACGACATGGCGGCGATGGAAAGCTTGCGCATAAAGGTCTTGCTCCAATCCCTGGATAGTGACGGCGTAACAGAAAGCCCTGCGTTCGAACGCCGGGCATGGCCGGCCAACGCATGGGGCTGGTTGCGGTTCCCCGCAAACGGAAGCGGCGCGCCGCCCGGGTGGGGCGACGCGCCGCTTTGGTGGCCTTCAGGCGCGTGTCGCGCGCCTTCGGGCTTTGTCAGGTGTCGTTAGGTGCCGTTCAGGTCAACCCAGGTTGGCGCTGACCATGCAGTACAGCATCGGCAGCGACAGCAGCAGGTTGGTGCGGCTGGCGGCCAGCGCGCGCGGCGCGGCAGCGGCCTTCTCTTCGGCCGAGGCTTCGACGATGCCGAGGATCTTCTTCTGCGCGGGCCAGATGATGAACCACACGTTGAAGGCCATGATGATCGCCAGCCACATGCCGATGCCGATCAGGTTCTCGGCCTTGCTGTAGCCGCTCAGCGTCAGTGCGCGGTGACCGTAGCCGCTGACGATCGCGATAACGAGACCGGTGATCACGGTCAGCAGTGCGGCGTAGCGGAAGAAGAAGAACACCTTCGGCGCGATGTGGCCCGTGATGGCGCCCTTCTGCTCGGCGGGGATCTTGGGCATCGTCGGCACCTGCACGAAGTTCAGGTAGTAGAGCAGCCCGATCCACAGGATACCGAAGAACACGTGCAGCCAACGGAAAACGGAATTGACGGTGACCGCCACGTCCGGGCTGTAAGCGAACATCAGTGCGATCGCCGCGACCAGGCCGACGGCTAGCACGAGGTGCAGGTTTCCGAAGAATTTCGCCATTATTTCCCCCTTATATCAATGTTATGCGATGCCGTGCGTGAGCCTGGCCAGGCCCCGGCCACCGGCATTCGACACGCATATTAGGGGGCGTGTAAGGATTGTCACACCATTTTCAAATGCGGCAGGCCGTTTCAGTCGTGCGGCGGGTTCTGCTCGACCTCGGTCGTGGCCTCCTCGCCAAGGCCGTGCTTCATCAGCATCGGGATTTGCGCGAAGGTGAAAAGGAACGACAGCGCGGTCACGCCCCACAGCTTGGCCTGGAGCCAGCCATCGAAGCTGAGCGTGTGGCGCAGCACTTCGTTGAGGCCGGCAAGGAACAGGAAGAAGAAGGCCCAGTTGCGCGAAAGCTTGAGCCAGCCTTCGTCCGACAGGCCGTCGAACGCGCTTTGGAGCAGCGTGCGCAGCACCGGCTTGCCGCGCCACAACCCGCCGAACAGGACGGCGGCGAACAGCAGGTAGATCGCGGTCGGCTTGACCTGGATCCAGAACGGATCGCCCAGCAGCACGGTCAGCGTGCCGAAGCCGACGATCAACGCGGTCGACAGCCAGAGCATCGGCGAAATCTTGCCCAGCCGCCACTTCGACACGATCAGCGCCAGTACCGTCGCGCCCATGAACACCATGGTCGACTTGGTCACGGCGACCGCAGCGCCGACTTCGAGGCCGGAACCGGACCCGTCCTTGGGGCTGAACGCCTTGTAGGCGAGGAAGAACACCAGCAGGGGGCCGTAGTCGACCGCAAGGTTCACCCACGAGGACTTGGGCTTTTGCGTAGGCTCAGCGTTCACTGGAACACTCCCGCGATGACCTTGGCGAGCAGGTCGGGATCGAACGGGCGCAGGTCGTCGATCTTCTCGCCGACGCCGATGGCATGGATCGGCAGGCCATATTGCTCCGCCGCCGCGACCAGCACGCCGCCGCGCGCGGTGCCGTCGAGCTTGGTCATGATGAGGCCGGTCACGCCCGCCACTTCCTTGAACGTCTCGATCTGCTGGAGCGCGTTCTGGCCGTTGGTGGCGTCGAGCACGAGGACCACGTCGTGCGGCGCTTCCGGATTGAGGCGGCCGAGCACGCGGCGGATCTTGGCCAGTTCTTCCATCAGCTCGCGCTTGTTCTGGAGGCGGCCGGCCGTGTCGACGATCAGCGCGTCGATGCCGGTTTCGGTCGCCGACTTGACCGCGTCGAATACGATCGAGGCGGGATCGCCGCCCTCAGGGCCGGTGACGATGGGCACGTCCAGCCTATCTGCCCAGACCTTGAGCTGGCCGATGGCGGCGGCGCGGAACGTGTCGCCTGCGGCGAGCATCACGCCGTAGTCCTGTTCCTGGAACAGGTGGGCGAGCTTGGCGATGGTGGTGGTCTTGCCCGATCCGTTGACGCCGATGACGAGGATCACCTGCGGGCGGGGGAAGGCGACGACATCGAGCGGCTTGGCCACAGGGCGCAGGATCGCGGCGATTTCCTCGGCCACCGCCTCACGCAGGGTATGGTCGTCCAGCCCCTTGTCGAAGCGCGCGGCGGCGAGCCGTTCGCGGATACGCCCGGCGGCGCGCGGGCCGAGATCGGACAGGATCAGCGCGTCTTCGATGTCGTCCAGTTGCTCCGGGTTCAGCCGGGTCGTCCCGGAATAGCCGGTGAGATTGCCGGCGAGGCGTTCGGAAGTCTTGCGGAAACCGCCAAGAAGGCGGTCCGACCAGCTCGACGTGTCCGGCTCGGGGCTCATGCCAGCATTCCTTCGATGATCCTTGTGGGCGTGAGAGTAACGATGCTGCCGGGAAGCGTTCCCTGCGGCAGGCGGTAGGGGGCGAATTCGGGGGAATGGCCGGTGCCGTCGCGTTCGGCAAGCACTTCGCGCGGGCGCCCGACCAGACCGGCCAGCCAGCGCGCGCGCTCGGCGGCAACGGCGGCGCGCACTTCGGCGGCGCGTTCCCGCACCAGCGGCGGCGGCACTTGCGGCATCCGCGCGGCGGGCGTGCCGGGGCGGGGGGAATAGGGAAAGACGTGGCCGTGGACGATGCCGCAGGCCGCCACGATCGACACGTTCTCGGCGTGCATCGCGGCGGTTTCGGTGGGGAAGCCAGCGATGAGATCGGCGCCGAGCGCGATGTCGGGCCGCGCGGCGTGCAGGCGTTCGGCCAGCGCGATGGCCTGTGCGCGGCTGTGGCGGCGCTTCATCCGCTTGAGGATCATGTCGTCGCCCGACTGGAGCGACAGGTGGACGTGCGGCATGATCCGGGCCTCGCCGGTGACAAGCTCGAACAGCAGGCCGTCGATTTCCACCCCGTCGAGCGAAGACAGGCGCAGGCGCGGGAGCCGGGGGAAGGCGGCAAGGATCGCGGCGACGAGATCGCCAAGGCGCGGGGTCCCGGGCAGATCCGCGCCCCAGCCGGTGACGTCGACGCCGGTCAGGACCACTTCGTTCACGCCGAGCGCAAGGTGGCCTTCGATGGCGCGCAGGACATCGGTGACGGGAGCCGAGACGCTGGCGCCGCGCCCCTGCGGGATGATGCAGAACGTGCAGGCGTGATCGCAGCCGGTCTGCACCGGCACGAAGGCGCGGGTGTGGTGCGCGCTGGCGGCGGGCTGGACAGTGGCTTGGGCGGCGGCGTCCGGTCGCCATGCCGCCGGGTCAGCCTTGGCGGGATTGGCAACCACGCCGTCCACTTCGGGCATGGCGGCGAAGCTGTCCGGCTCGATGGTGGCGGCGCAGCCGGTGACGAGCAGGCGGGCGCCCGGGTGGGCGCGGCGCAGACGGCGGACCGCGCGGCGCGACTGGCGTACCGCCTCTGCGGTGACGGCGCAGGAATTGACCACGACCGTGGGCGGCCCGCCTGCCAGCATGGCGCGGATCGTCTCGCTTTCGGCGAGGTTCAGCCGGCAGCCCAGCGTGACGACGTCTCCGCTCACGCGGGGTAGTCCGCGTCCTCGAACGTGCCTTCGAAGCTGGTGGCAGCAGGGCCGGTCATCAGGATCGTGCCTTCGGCCGTCCATTCGATCACCAGCGGCCCGCCGGGAAGATCGACAGTGACCTTGCGACCGGTCAGCTTGCGCCGCATCGCGCCGATGGCGGTGGCGCAGGCGCCGGTGCCGCAGGCGCGGGTGAGGCCGGCGCCGCGTTCCCACACGCGCAGCGCGAGGTGGTCGGGCCCGATCAGGCTGGCGACGTTGACGTTGATCCGTTCGGGAAACAGCGGGTCGTTCTCGATCAGCGGGCCAAGCCGGGCGAGATCGACCGCGTGCGTATCGGGCACGAAGAAGATCACGTGCGGGTTGCCGACATTGACCGCGGTGGGCGCGTCCAGGTTTTCCCAGCCGACGGGCATGGTCAGCGTGTCCATCGCATAAGCGAGCGGGATCGCGTCCCAGTCGAAGCGGGGCTGGCCCATGTCCACGGTCACGCCGTCCGGCCCGGCATCGGAGCGGATCAGCCCGCCCAGCGTCTCGATCGTCTGCGTGCCGCCCAGCAGCAGGCCCACCGCGCGGCTGGCATTGCCGCAGGCCTCGACTTCGCCGCCGTCGTTGTTGAAGATTCGCATCCGGACGTCGGCCACGGCCGATGGCTCCAGCACGATCAGCTGGTCGCAGCCGATGCCGGTGCGCCGGTCGGCGAGGGCGGCGGCGCGGGCGTGGGACATGGGCACCGCGGTTTCGCGGGCGTCGATCACCACGAAATCGTTGCCGAGGCCGTGCATCTTGCGAAAGGGAACGCGCATGGGGCGCGATCTAGGCTCCCGGCGCTCCCGGCGCAATGCGCGGGTGCGGGCTTTTTGCGCGGCGTTCAGCCGTTGACGGCGTGGGGGAGGTCGGGCTTGGCAGGGTCGGCAGGCAGCGGCGGGGTGACGAGCAGGTTCTGCTCGGCCAGTGCCCGGCGCACGTCCTCTGCGCTTTCCGGCTCGCCATAGAGGTAGCCCTGACCCTTGAAGTTGCCGTACTTGCGCAGTTCGTCATGGATGCGGCCGTTCTCGATGCCTTCGGCGGTGATCGGCAGGTCCATGCCCTTGCCGAGCGAAGAGATCGCCTCGACGATGGTGGAGCTGTCCTTGTTCTTGCCCAGCGAGGAGACGAAGCTGCGGTCGATCTTGATCCGGTCGAACGGCAGCGTGCGCAGTTGCGACAGGCTGGAATAGCCGGTCCCGAAATCGTCGAGGCTGATCGTGATGCCCTGGTTGCGCAGCGAGGTGATCAGCGAGCGGACGACGGCGAGGTTTTCGTGCAGGCAGGTCTCGGTGATCTCGATGTCGAGCCGGCTGGGCGGGAAGTTGGCTTCGACCAGCAGCTTGAGAAGCTTCTGCGCGAACCACGGATCGCGAAGCTGGATGGGCGAGATGTTGACCGACAGCGAAAGCGCCGGGTTCCACTCGCGTGCATCGACCAGCGCCTGGCGGATCAGTGATTCCGAAAGATCGGCGATCACGCCAATTTCCTCGGCGATGGGAATGAACACTTCGGGGCTGACGAGGCCATGGCGCGGCGAGCGCCAGCGCGCGAGCATTTCGAAGCCGGTCAGCTCGCCGCTTTCGAGATCGATCTGCTTTTCATAAAAGGGCACGAATTCGCCGCGCAGGACGCCTTCGCGGATGCCGCGCTCGAACTCGCTGCGGAACTGGAGTTCCTGCTCCATGCCCGGATCGAACCAGCAGTAGCGGTTCCGCCCGCCCTTCTTGGCCTGATACATGGCCAGGTCCGCGCGGTGCTGGAGCCGGTGAGACTGCTCCTGCGCGGTCACGTCGGGCGCCGCCTCGCCGCGGGCAAGCCCGATCGAGCCGGTAATCTCGATGGTGATGCCGTTCCACGCGATGGGCAGGGCGATCGCCTCGTTCAGCCGGGCGGCCAGGTTCTCGATCGCGGCAAGGTGGCCGGGCGCGAAAGCTGCGGCGCAGGTGAACTCGTCACCGCCCAGCCGCGCGAGGACCGAGCGTTCGGGCAGCAGGCCGCGGATGCGGCGCGCGGTCTCCACCAGAACGGCATCGCCGGCCTGGTGGCCGTGGAGGTCGTTCGACCGCTTGAACTTGTCGAGGTCGATCATCGCCAGCACCACATCTTCGCCGGCGGCGGCCGAACGGCGGATCAGGTCTTCGATGGCGCCATCGAGGCTGCGGCGGTTGAGGCAACCGGTAAGCGGATCGGTGTGGGCGAGGAGCTGTGCGGTTTCCTCGGCCTTGCGCCGCTCGCCGACTTCGCGCGTCAGCTCGGCATAGCGCCGCCAGCCGAAGATGATCAGCGCGATGTTGAGAATCAGCGCGTTGCCGAGCATGGCGTCGCTGTTGGCCTCGCCGAACACATAGCTGCGCACGATGTGGCTCATCACCGAAGAACCGGTGCCGACGAACATCAGGATTGCGGCGACGAGGATGCCGAGCGCCACGACATCGCGCTCGGCACGCTTCAGCGGGGCGGGCGCCGTGGGATCCTGCCCGATCTCGCTGTGCCTGCTCCTGTGGTCCCTGGCCCTCGCCATGCGCCTTGTCCGTGCCCCTTCGGAAATCCGGTCGCAAAGGTATGCGAGGTGTCCTCAATTTTTGGTTAAGGTCCCCATGAAGGCGCCGGGGCGCGGGGGAGCAGCGGCGTGGCTCTTGCTTTCGCGCGGCGATGGGCGTAAGCGCGCCCGGTTCGCGGAGGCCATGCGTGGTGTTCGTGACGGATTCGATGATGGCCCGATGGATGCCACACGCTGGTCTGCGAGGTTTCGCACACCGGCGTTTTTGGCGTTTTTCAGGTTATCGCCCGAAACAGGAGCAGGCGCGTGTTCGATAGTCTTTCAGACCGGCTTGGAGGCGTGTTCGACCGCCTGCGCGGCCGCGGCGCGCTGCAGGAGGACGACGTTCGCGGCGCCATGCGCGAAGTGCGGATCGCGCTGCTCGAGGCCGACGTCGCGCTGCCGGTGGTCCGCCGCTTTGTCGACAGCGTGACCGAGCAGGCCATTGGCCAGAACGTGCTGAAGTCGGTCACGCCCGGCCAGCAGGTCGTCAAGATCGTCAACGACGCGCTGGTCGAGATGCTGGGGTCGGATACCGCCGATCTCGATCTCAACGCCGCGCCGCCGGTGGTGATCATGATGGTCGGCCTCCAGGGGTCGGGCAAGACCACCAGCACGGCCAAGATCGCCAAGCTGCTGCGTGAAAAGCAGGGCAAGAAGGTCCTGATGGCGTCGCTCGACGTCAACCGCCCCGCGGCGCAGGAACAGCTCAAGGTGCTGGGCGAGCAGGCGGGCGTGGCCACGCTGCCGATCATCGTCGGCCAGCAACCGGTCGAGATCGCGACGCGCGCCATGAACGCGGCGAAGCTGCAGGCGGTGGACGTGCTGCTGCTGGATACCGCGGGCCGCCTCCACGTCGATCAGGCGCTGATGGACGAGATGAAGGCGGCCGCTGCCGTCTCCACCCCGCGCGAAACGCTGCTGGTGGTGGATTCGCTCACCGGCCAGGACGCGGTCAACGTCGCGCAGAGCTTTGCGGGCCAGGTCGACCTGACCGGCGTGGTGCTGACCCGCATGGACGGCGATGCACGCGGCGGCGCGGCGCTGTCGATGCGCGCGGTGACCGGCAAGCCGATCAAGTTCGCCGCGACCGGCGAAAAGCTGGACGCGATCGAGCAGTTCCACCCCGGCCGTGTTGCCGGGCGCATCCTTGGCATGGGCGACATCGTCTCCATCGTCGAGAAGGCGGCGGCGACGGTCCAGCAGGACGAGGCCGAAAAGCTCGCCGCGCGGATGGCCAAGGGCCAGTTCGACATGAACGACCTGCGCACGCAGTTGCAGCAGATGCAGCGCATGGGCGGGCTGGGCGCGCTGGCCGGAATGCTGCCGGGCATGAAGAAGGCCAAGGCGGCGATGGCGCAGTCGGGCATGGACGACAAGGTGCTGCTCCACATGGACGCGATCATCGGTTCGATGACCGTGGCCGAGCGGGCGCGGCCCGAACTGCTCAACGCCAAGCGCAAGATCCGCGTGGCCAAGGGCTCCGGCACCCAGGTGCAGGACGTCAACAAGCTGATCAAGATGCACATGGAAATGGCCAAGGCCATGAAGCAGATCAAGAAGATGGGCGGGCTGAAGGGCCTCGGCGCCCTCTTCGGCAAGGGCGGGCTTGGCGGCGCGATGCCGGGGCTCGACCAGCAGATGGGACCGGGCGGTCTTGCCGGTCTTGGCGGTGGTGGGGGCGGCCTGCCGGGCCTCGGCAGCGGCGGTCTTCCGTCTAACCTCGGTGATCTGCTCCGCAAGAAATGAATTCCGGTTTCCACAAATTGCAAATTCCAGAATTGTTTGAAAGGTAGTCCAGATGTCTGTTTCTCTTCGTCTTTCGCGCGGTGGTTCCAAGAAGCGCCCGTACTACAAGGTCGTCGTTTCCAACAGCCGCGCCCCGCGTGACGGCAAGTACCTGGAGCAGGTTGGCACCTACAACCCGCTGCTCGCCAAGGACGACGAAAACCGCGTTCGCCTCGTCGAGGACCGCGTGCGTTACTGGCTGGGCGTTGGTGCGCAGCCGACCGACCGTGTTGCCCGTATGCTCGACAAGGCCGGCATCAAGGAGCGCACCGCGACCGTGAATCCTGCCAAGGGCGAGCCGGGCAAGAAGGCCAAGGAGCGCGCCGACGACAAGGCCAAGAAGATCGCCGAAGCTGAAGAAGCCGCGCGCGAGGCCGCCGAGGCTGCTGCCGCCGCTGCTGCTGCGCCCGCCGAAGAGCCGGCTGCCGAAGCTCCGGCCGAGGAAACCCCGGCTGAGCAGGCCGAAGGTTAAGCACCGGTGCGGGATCGTCCGGTCACGCTGGCAGCCATCACCGGCGCGCACGGCGTGACGGGCGAGGTCCGCCTGAAGCTGTTCGGGGAAGGCGTGGGGGCGTTGAAGCGCTACCGCGCCTTCAACGATTCCGCGCTGACGCTGGAAAAGCTGCGCGACGACGGCAAGGGCGGTGCGATCGCCCGCTTTGCCGAAGTGCCTGACCGCACGGCCGCGGAAAAGTTGCGCGGCACGGCATTGACCGTGCCGCGTTCGACTTTGCCGCCGCTGGCCGAGGGCGAATACTATCACGCCGACTTGCTCGGCCTGCCGGCGGTGTCCACCACCGGCGAGGCGCTGGGCGAATGTATCGGCGTCGACAATTACGGCGCCGGCGACGTCCTGGAAATCCGGCGGCCGGCCGCCGAGGACGGCACACCGGGCAAGCGCTTCATGGTGCCGATGCGGGTCGAGGCGGTGCCGGAATGGAACGCCGAACGGCTGGTGATCGAAGCCGTTTACGCGGAGGATTGAGCCGGTGTCGCTGCTGATCATCGTGCTGGCATTGATCGTGTTGCCGGCGGTGCTGGCAGCGGTCTTTGCCCATGGCCTGGGCGCACGGTTTCCCGCCATGGCCCGCCGCAAGCGCGTGGCTCTGGCGGCTTTGGGCGCGGGCCTTGTGCCGGTCACGCCGGGGCTGATCGCGGTCTGGCGGGCCTATCACCTGACCACGCTCGTGCCGCTGGGCGCGGTGTTCATGCTGGGCCTGATTGTCGCGGCCGTGGTGGGCGTGCCGGTCGCCCTGCGCGCGACGCGCCGGTCCGCGTCGCAGCCTTTGGACGTGGTGACATTCGAATGACCTTCGCCGCCACCGTCCTCACGCTCTATCCCGAGATGTTTCCCGGCCCGCTGGGCGTCAGCCTGGCTGGGCGCGCGATGCGTGAGGGCAAGTGGGCGATGGACGCCGTCCAGATCCGCGACTTCGCCATCGACAAGCACAAGACGGTGGACGACACGCCCGCTGGCGGCGGTGCGGGCATGGTGCTGCGGGTGGATGTGCTGGCCAAGGCGGTGGACCACGCCCTGGAGGCGCACCCCGGCTGCCCGGTGATCGCCATGACCCCCCGGGGCAAGCCGCTGACGCAGGCGCGCGTGCGCGAACTGGCCGAGGGGCCGGGCGTGATTGTGCTGTGCGGCCGGTTCGAAGGGTTCGACGAGCGGATCTTCGAGGGCCGCGCGGTTGAGGAAGTCTCGGTGGGCGACATCGTGCTGTCGGGCGGGGAGTGCGCCGCGCTGATGCTGCTCGACGCTTGCATTCGCTTGCTTCCCGGCGTAATGGGCGCCCCTTCCAGCGGGCATGAGGAGTCGTTCGAGAACGGTCTCCTGGAATACCCGCACTATACCCGACCTGCTGAGTGGGAAGGGCGCGCGATCCCTGAAGTGCTGCGATCGGGGGATCATGCGAAAATCGCGGAGTGGCGGAAACGCCGCTCGGAAGACGATACACGGTTACGCAGGCCGGATCTTTGGGAGCGCCATAACGGTGCTCGGGTCCAGTCTGCCTCTGGCGCGCAGCGAGAAGTGCAGGACGATTGAAAAATGAACCTGATTCAGCAGCTGGAAGCTGAAGCTATCGCCGAATACAAGGCGAAGAAGGAAATCCCGACTTTCCGCGCGGGCGACACTGTGCGCATTGGCGTGCGCGTCGTCGAAGGCGAGCGTACCCGTGTCCAGGCTTACGAAGGCGTGTGCATCGCGCGTTCGAACCGCGGCCTCGGCTCGAACTTCACCGTTCGCAAGATCTCGTTCGGCGAAGGCGTGGAGCGCGTGTTCCCGCTCTACTCGCCCAACATTGATTCGATTACCGTCGTTCGCCGGGGCGTCGTGCGCCGTGCGAAGCTCTACTACCTGCGTGGTCGCACCGGCAAATCGGCGCGTATCGCCGAGCGCAAGGTCACCAAGACCGACGCGAAGGCTTGACCAGGGAGGGCTGAAAAGCCCACGCCTAGACGGATCGAACCCCGTAGAAAAGGCGTCCTGGCACAACTGCCGGGGCGCCTTTTTCGCATCCGGAGGGTATTCGCCCGGGCTTCCTTGCAAACGGGATATTGAACGGCCGAAAGGCCAATTGGCTTGGCTGGTCGGAACCAGCCGCTAAGGCACGGCGCCACACGCCCCAGCGGGGCAGGGCCGTCGCCCGGAGGAGTGCAGACAATGGGTTATCGGGTAGTCGTCGTTGGGGCCACCGGCAACGTGGGCCGCGAAATGCTCAACATCCTCGCCGAGCGCGAATTTCCGTGCGACGAGATCGCAGCGGTCGCATCGCCCCGCTCGCAGGGTCTCGAGATCGAGTTCGGCGAGACGGGCCGCAAGCTCAAGGTGCAGAACGTCGAGAACTTCGACTTCACCGGCTGGGACATCGCACTTTTCGCTGCCGGCTCCGGTCCGACCAAGATCTATGCGCCGAAGGCCGCTTCGCAGGGCTGCGTGGTGATCGACAACTCGTCGCTCTACCGCATGGACCCGGACGTGCCGCTGATCGTGCCTGAGGTGAACCCTGAGGCGATCGACGGCTATACCAAGCGCAACATCATCGCCAACCCCAACTGCTCGACCGCGCAGATGGTGGTGACGCTGAAGCCGTTGCACGATGCCGCCAAGATCAAGCGCGTCGTGGTTGCCACCTACCAGTCGGTTTCCGGCGCGGGCAAGGAAGGCATGGACGAGTTGTTCGAGCAGAGCCGCGCGATCTTCGTCGGCGATCCGGTCGAAACGCGCAAGTTCACCAAGCAGATCGCGTTCAACGTGATCCCGCACATCGACGTCTTCCTGGACGATGGTTCGACCAAGGAAGAGTGGAAGATGGTGGCCGAGACCAAGAAGATCCTCGATCCCAAGGTCAAGGTTGTCGCCACCTGCGTGCGCGTGCCGGTGTTCGTCGGCCACTCCGAGGCGATCAACATCGAGTTCGAGAACGAGATCTCGGCCGAGGAAGCCCAGAACATCCTGCGCGAGGCGCCGGGCGTGATGCTCGTCGACAAGCGCGAGGACGGGGGTTACGTCACCCCGATCGAATGCGTGGGCGATTTCGCGACCTTCGTGTCGCGCGTGCGTGAGGATTCGACCGTCGAAAACGGCCTGGCGCTGTGGTGCGTTTCGGACAACCTGCGCAAGGGCGCCGCACTCAATGCTGTGCAGATCGCCGAACTGCTGGGCCGCCGTCACCTCAAGAAGGGCTGACGCTCCTTTCGGCAAGCGCTTGAAAAGGCCCGGCTCCGCCTTTGCGGAGCCGGGCCTTTTTCATTCAGCGCGGCGTCCGGACGGTGGTGGTCGTGGTGACGCGCGCTGCCGTGGAAGCGGCGACGTGGTGCCGCGCGGCCCGCTTCTTCACGACGCGCGTGTGGTGAGTGACGCGCGGGGTGGAAGCGGCCGTCTGCGTGGTCACCGTGGTCTCGACGCTTGCAGGAGCCGGGGGCTTGGTCTGCGCCGCGCTGGCAGCGGCGATCCGCGCATCGGCGGCCTGCTGGGCCGAGATGGCGGCCGACTGCTGTGCGGCATCGGCGCGCGCATTGGCCTGCGCGGCCTGTTGCTGTGCGATTGCGGCCTGATCCTGTGCGACCTGCTGCTGGACCAGCGCGGCTTGTTGCTTGTGCTTCTGGACCTCGCCCAGAGCTGCATCGGCCAGCGCCTGCGCTTCGATTGCGGCGTCGATGGCCTCGGGCTTATGGTGCGACGCAAGATTTTCGCGGGCACGGGCGAGGGTCGCCTTGGCGTCTGCAAGCTGGTGGGGCACTTCGATCCCCGCGCCGGTGGTGGCGGCGGCATCGATCTTGGCCTGCGCGGCGGCAATGGCCTGGCGCGCGCGATCGGCCTTGCCGGCGTGCGCCGGGCTGGCCATCGAGAGCGCCAGCGCACTGGCAGAAACGACCGAAAAGATCAGGCGATTGCTGGGCATTGTATTCTCCTTCGGGCGCGTTTGCCCGTCTCTCGGACCTGTCAACTCCGCCAGGTGCGCGCCGTTCCGCTTTTCCTTCGGTTCACCCCCGCCTGCGTCCCCTTCGTCCGGCAAGAGTTGTTGGCGAGCGACAGGCGGAGGGCCGTGTCGAAAGGCCCGCTTCTGCATTCCCAAGTAGAACAATAGACTTTGGCGACGATTCCGATTGCAGCGATCCGCCGCCGCCCGATAAGACGCGCGCGTCTGAGGAACCCGACCACGGGACCGAGGGGGGCTGATGCTGGAACACTTCGATATATTGCACGCGGTCGCCGGGCTTCTCGTCGGAACCCTCGTGGGGCTGACCGGGGTGGGCGGCGGATCGCTGATGACCCCGATCCTGGTGCTGATTTTTGGCGTGAATCCCGGCACCGCGGTGGGCACCGACCTGCTGTTCGCCTCGATGACCAAGATTGCCGGCTCGTTCGTCCACAACCGCCATGAAAGCGTCGACTGGAAGATCATGCGCCGCCTGGCGAGCGGCAGCGTACCTGCAGCCATCGTCACGCTGATCGCGGTGTCGTGGTTCGGGAAAGTGGGCAAGGACACCAGCCACCTCATCCTGACCATGCTGGGTGCGATGCTCATCCTGACCGCGCTGGCCACGCTGTTCCAGAAGAAGCTGGCGGTGCTGGCCAAGAGCCACGAGCGCCTCGAAGACACCCGCGCCGTGGTGCCTACCATCGCGCTGGGCGCAGTGCTGGGCGTGGCGGTGTCCATTTCGTCGGTCGGGGCGGGCGCCATCGGCGTGACCGCGCTGCTGATGCTCTACCCGGCGCTGCGCGTGTCGCGCATCGTGGGGACCGACATTGCCCATGCCGTGCCGCTCACGCTGGTCGCTGGCTTCGGCCACTGGATGATCGGCGGGGTTGATTCCACGTTGCTGCTCAACCTGCTGATGGGCTCGATTCCGGGCGTGGCGATCGGCAGCCTGTTGTCCACGCGCTCGCCCGATCATATCCTGCGTCCGGCACTGGCGGCAGTGCTGCTGTTCTCGGGAGTGAAATTGCTCGGCTCATGACTGTGACCACCGAATATTACGAAGGGTTCGGCGGCGCCCGACTGGCGCTGCACCGCATGGGTGCAGGGCGGCCGTTGGTGTTGCTCCACGGGCTGTTTTCCTCCGCGCAGGTGAACTGGGTGAAGTTCGGCACGGCGGCGCAACTGGCCGAGGCCGGGTTCGAGTGTCTGATGCCGGACCTGCGGGTCCACGGTGACAGCGCCGCGCCGCACGATCCGGCGGCCTATCCGCCCGACGTGCTGGTGCGCGATGCGGAGGCGCTGGTGGCGCATCTGGGGCTGGACGACTTCGACCTCGCGGGCTTCTCGCTCGGCTCGCGCACCTCCGCGCGGGCGGTCATCGCCGGACTGCGCCCGCGCCGGCTGGTGCTGGCGGGGATGGGGCTGGAAGGCCTTGCCGGCTGGGCCAAGCGGCAGGACTTCTTCCTGGACGTGATCGACCGCTTCGGCACGATCCGGCCGGGCGATCCGGCCTACCTCTCGCAGCAGTTCCTCAAGACGATGAACGTGGACCGGGTGGCCGCGCGTCTTCTGCTCCAGACGATGGAGGATACCGATCCTGCGCAGCTTGCGGCGATTTCGATGCCCACGCTGGTGTTGTGCGGAGACAAGGACAACGACAACGGTTCGGCCGACCGGCTGGCCGAAGCGCTGCCCAACGCTCGGCGCGCGACCATTCCCGGCACGCACATGAGCAGCGTGACCATGCCGGAAATGGGACGGGAGATGGTTACATTTCTGACCGGTTCGGCTTGACCTGAAAGCGGGGCGGGCTAACCAAGGGTATAGCTGCGCCGTGCGTGAAACGTGCGGCGACAAGACAAGCCCTCAGGGAGTAGCTCTTTCCATGAAGACCTTCGTGTCCGTGCTCGCGCTGGCCGCGGCCAGCATTGCCGTTCCGGCCGCCGCACAATCAACGCCTGCCCCCGCGGCTGGCGCTGCACCTGCGCTGACTCCCGCCGGCGCGGCCGACTGGGTGAAGTCGGCGGAAAAGCAGCTCTACGACGAGACGCTCCGCTCCGGTCGCAACGAGTGGATCTACGAGACCTACATCACCGACGACACCGAGGCGCTGGCGGCGGAATCGAACGCCGCGTTCACGTCGTTGCAGGTGGCGCAGGCCAAGCAGGCGGCGGACTATGCCAAGGTGGCGGGCATCTCGCCCGAACTGGCGCGCAAGCTGGTCATCATGCGGACGCAGATCACCAGCCCGGCCCCCACCACGCCCGGGTCGGCGGAAGAGTTCGCGACGCTCCAGGCGCGTATCCAGGGCGTCTACGGCAAGGGCAAGGGCACGCTGAAGGGCCAGCCGATCAACGGCAGCGACATCGAAGCGGCGATGGGCAGCAATCGCAATCCCGATGAGCTGAAGGAAATGTGGCTCAGCTGGCACGACAATGTCGGCAAGCCGATGAAGGCCGACTACGCCCGGATGATGGAGATTTCCAACGCCGGCGCGCAGGAGCTGGGCTTTGCCGATACGGGCGCGCTGTGGCGCTCGAACTACGACATGACTCCGGAAGCTTTCGCCGCGCTGACCGAAAAGATCTGGACCGAGGTCAAGCCGCTCTACGAACAGCTGCACTGCTACACCCGCAGCAAGCTCAACGAGAAGTATGGCGACGGCGTGCAGCCCAAGTCCGGCCCGATCCGCGCCGACCTGCTTGGCAACATGTGGGCGCAGGAGTGGGGCAACATCTATGATGTGGTCGCTCCGGCGGGCGCCGGCGATCTGGGCTATGACGTGGGCGAACTGCTTCAGGCCAAGGGCTACGATCCGCTCAAGATGGTCAAGGCGGGTGAGGGCTTCTACTCGTCGCTGGGCTTCAAGCCGCTGCCTGACAGCTTCTGGCAGCGTTCGCAGTTCGTGAAGCCGCAGGACCGCGAAGTGGTGTGCCATGCCTCGGCGTGGGATCTCGACAACAAGGACGACCTGCGCGTCAAGATGTGCATCAAGGTGAACGGCGACGATTTCACCACGATCCACCACGAGCTGGGCCACAATTATTACCAGCGCGCCTACAACAAGCAGGACACGCTCTATCTGAACGGCGCCAACGACGGCTTCCACGAGGCCATCGGCGATTTCATCGCGCTGTCGATCACGCCCGAATACCTCGTGCAGATCGGTCTGCTTGATCGCGCCAAGGTGCCGCCCGCCAGCAAGGACACCGGCCTGCTGCTGCGCCAGGCGATGGACAAGGTGGCGTTCCTGCCCTTCGGCCTGTTGATCGACCGCTGGCGCTGGGGCGTGATGGACGGATCGATCAAGCCGGCGAACTACGAGGCCGCGTGGAACGACATGCGCCTGAAGTACCAGGGCATCGTGCCGCCGGCGGAGCGCCCCGCCGATGCGTTCGATCCGGGTGCCAAGTTCCACATCCCCGGCAACGTGCCCTACACGCGCTATTTCCTCGCGCGGGTGCTCCAGTTCCAGTTCTTCGAGGCGGCGTGCAAGCAGGCCGGCTGGAAGGGGCCGCTTCACCGGTGCAGCTTCTATGGCAACAAGCAGGTGGGCGAAAAGCTGAACGCGATGCTGAGCATGGGCGCGTCGAAGCCGTGGCCCGATGCGCTGCAGGCGTTCACCGGCAGCCGCGAGATGAGCGGCAAGGCAATGATTCGCTATTTCGCGCCGCTGTCGAAGTGGCTGGCCCAGCAGAACAAGGGCAAGGACTGCGGCTGGTAAGAAAAACCAGTATTTCCGCCGTTTTTTGAAGGGCGTGGCAGGGGCTTTCAAGGCGCTTGCCGCGCCCTTCGCTTTGTGAGACGTTCTCGGGACAAAATAATAAAACCGAGGATGCCCCTGATGAAGTCGATTTTCGGCTCGTTTTGCAGGCTAATTGCGTCTGGCGCCCTGATCGTGCCGTTCGCCGCCCATGCCGCAGAGCCAGTTTCCGCGATGAAGCCGCAAAGCGTGGTCACTGCGCTGCAAGCGCTTGGCCACGATGCCCAACTGGTGGCGGATTCCTCCGGCGATCCGCTGGTCAAGGCGGACATCGGCGGCTGGACCACGCAAGTCGTGTTCTACGATTGCAACGCGATCACGCACGAAGGCTGCCAGTCGCTCCAGTTCAACGCCAGCTTCGTGCCTGATCGTCCGTTCGATGCGCAGAAGGCCATCGCTTTCGTCAAGGACAACCGCTTTGGCGCGGTTTCCGTGGGCGAGGACAAGTCGATCAACATGACGTGGGACGTGGTGACCGGAAGCGGCATCGACTCGTCGGTTTTCGCGCTGGTGGTCAAGAGCTTCGGCATGGCGCTCGACACGATCGGCGACGAGGCCTTCACGCCCGGCCGCGCACCCCAACTGGCCAGCGCCGCCGCGCGCTGATCTTCGCAATCACAACCGGTTTACCCCGGCGAGCCGTCACGCCCCCTGCAGCGTGGCGGCTCGTTGCCGTTTGGAGGGGGCGGAATCAGCGGAACGGGGGTTCGTTGAACGCGCGCAGCTTGCGGCTGTGCAGGCGGTCCCCCTGGGCGCGGAGCAGTTCGCAGGCAGTGGTGCCGATGGCGAGGTGGGCGGCGATCGCTTCCTCGTAGAAACGGTTGGCCTGTCCGGGCAGCTTGATCTCGCCGTGAAGCGGCTTGTCCGACACGCAGAGCAGGGTCCCGTAGGGCACGCGGAAGCGATAGCCCTGTGCGGCGATGGTCGCGCTCTCCATGTCGATGCCCACCGCGCGCGACAGGCTGAGCCGGCGGGCGGAACTCGCGATGCGCAGTTCCCAGTTGCGATCATCCGTGGTGACGATGGTGCCGGTGCGCATCCGCGTCTTGAGGTCGGCGCCGCCCGTGCCGCTCACCATTTCCGCCGCCTGCGCCAGCGCGACCTGCACTTCGGCAATCGCGGGAATCGGGATTTCCGGCGGCAGCACGGGATCGAGCACGTGATCGTCGCGCAGGTAGGCATGGGCGAGCACGTAGTCGCCGATTTTCTGCGTGGGGCGCAGGCCGCCGCAGTGCCCGATCATCAGCCAGGCTTCGGGTCGCAGCACGGCAAGATGGTCGCAGATCGTCTTGGCGTTGGACGGACCGACCCCGATGTTGACCAGCGAGATGCCCGACCGGTCGGGCGCGACAAGGTGATAGGCCGGCATCTGGTGCCGCCGCCACGCCGTGTCTGACAGCCGCGCCCGTGCGTTTTCCGTCGGTGCATCCAGATGCAGGCCGCCCGCGCCTGACAGCGCTACGTAGCGATCCGAGCCGAGTTGTCGTCCGGCCCAGTCGACGAATTCATCGACGTAGCGATGGTAGTTCGTGAACAGGATGAACTTCTGGAAATCCTCGGGCCGGGTGCCGGTGTAGTGCGCCAGCCGCGCGAGGCTGAAATCGGTGCGTGGCCCGTCGAACAGGGACAGCGGCAGCGGGCCATCGCCCGGAACATATTCGCCGTCGGCGATCTCGTCGCCGATATGCGCAAGCTCGGTCGCGGGGAAATGGCGCGCCAGTTCCTGCGGGCTGACCCCGCCGAGCTGCGCGCCATAAGCGCCGTCGAGCACATAGGGGAAGGGGATTTCCTGCCGCGAGGGGGCTACCTCCACCGACACGTCGTAGCTGCCCAGGATCAGCCGGAGCTGTTCGCCCAGGTAGTCGGCGAACAAGGCCGGCCGGGTCACCGTGCAGGCATAGGTGCCGCGGTGGGTGAGGCGCCCGAACGAACGGCCGGTGGAAATGGTGCCAGGGTCGGCCGCCAGGGTGATCCGCAGCTCCGGATAGCAATAGCTGCCATCGTGCCGGCGCGACGGGGGCGGCGGGGTGCCGTCGTTGGCGAAGGCAGCGATATCGCCGCGCAGCCGGGCCACGGCCTCGTCATGGATGCGGGAGAGGTCGGCGAGGATCGCGGGGATGTTCGGCATTGCCCATGGTGTAGCGGGCGAAGGTGGCGACGGGAAGTCCGGGGGCAGAAGGTCGCCGCCAACGAAAAAGGGCGCCCCTTGCGGAGCGCCCCCTTGTCGTTTGCAGAAAGCGGAGAAGCGATCAGGCTTCTTCCACTTCCTCCCCGCCTTCGAGAAGGTCGGTCGGGATTTCGCCCGGTTCCGCATTCGGGTCGTAGTCTTCGGTGAAGCCACCCGACTCGGTGTCGAACATCGCGGCCATGACGTCCACGCCCTGCGACTGGAGAGCGGCTTCGTCCGGCGAACGAGCGACGTTCACCTTCACGGTCACCACGACTTCCGGGTGCAGCGCGACCTTGACGGTCGAGACGCCGATGGTCTTGATCGGACGTTCCAGGACGACCATCGACTTGGTCACCTTGGCGCCCTGTTCGACCAGTGCGTCGACGATGTCGCGCACCGAAACCGAACCATAGAGCTGGCCCGAGTTCGACGAAGCGCGGATGAGGATGACTTCCTTGCCTTCCACGTTGCCGGATTCGGCGCTGGCGTCTTCACGACGGGCGGCGTTTTCGGCTTCGATGCGGGCGCGGTTGGCCTCGAACACCTTGCGGTTGGCGGCGTTGGCGCGGAGCGCCTTCTTGTTGGGCAGCAGGAAGTTGCGGGCGTAGCCGTCCTTGACGGTCACTTCGTCACCGATGATGCCCAGCTTCTCGATGCGCTCGAGCAGGATGATCTGCATGACTGGCGCTCCTTACTTCACGATGTAGGGAAGCAGGCCGATGTGCCGGGCGCGCTTGATCGCCTGGCCCAGCTCACGCTGCTTCTTCGCCGAGACGGCGGTGATGCGCGACGGGACGATCTTGCCACGTTCCGACATGAAGCCCTGAAGCAGGCGCACGTCCTTGTAGTCGATCTTCGGCGCGTTCTTGCCCGAGAACGGGCAGCTCTTGCGGCGGCGGAAAAACGGACGAGCCATCTCTTATTCCCCTTCGCGTTCGCGGCGACGGCTGCGGTCGCGCTCGTTCTTGCGCATCATCACCGACGGGCCGGCTTCGTGTTCTTCGACGCGGACGGTCATGTAACGGATGACGTCTTCGTTGATCGACGTCTGGCGCTCCAGCTCGGCCACGACGCCGGCGGGGGCGTCGATGTTGAGCATCACGAAGTGAGCCTTGCGGTTCTTCTGGATCTTGTAAGCCAGCGAACGGAGGCCCCAGGTTTCGGTCTTCGTGACCTTGCCTGCGTTGCTCTCGACGATCTCGGTGGCGGCGGTAGCGAGCGCATCGACCTGAGCTTGGCTCAGGTCCTGGCGCGCCAGAAACACATGCTCATAAAGCGGCATGGTGCTTTGCGTCCTTGTCTGTCTAACCGATCGCTGGCGATCCGCGGGATTGCGGGGCCCCTCCGGCTTTCTTCGATTCCCGCGCAGTTTTGCTGCGGAAGCGGTTGCCCTTAGCGATTTCCGCGCCGAATGCAAGGCGCGGGGTATTCAGGCGGGAAAGGGCAGGGCAGGCCGGGGCCGCTCCATCGCCTTGCCGCAGAATACCAGCGAGAGCAGGGCATTGCGCCGCGCGATCAGGAAGGCGCCGATGGAAAGTCCCAGTACCACCGCCGAGCCGATCAGCCACTGCGCTTCCGGCACCAGCGGCAGGCGGGGCAGCCACGCGACGGCCAGCATCACGAAGGCCATGTGGAACAGGTAGATGGCCATCGCCCCTTCGACCAGAAACGCCACGAGCGCGCTGGGCCGTGCGGCGACGCGTGCGAGCAGGCGCAGCGCCATCAGCGACAGGACGTAAGCGGTGGGCAGTTCGATCAGGTTGCCGAGCACGTTCTCCGCCATGGAGAGCCCGCGTGAAAGGCCGAGAATGGGCCGGAACAACTGGCTGAGCAGCAGGTAGGCGGCGATCAGCGTACCCGCGAGCAGGGGCAGGCGCGCGCCGGCAAGGTCGAACAGGCGCTCGCCGATCCGCAGGTGCCAAGCCAGCACGCCGATCGCGAAAGCGGGCGCATGCATCAGATATTGGACGCCAAGGTCGATCTCGAACGCGCGGCGGCGGGGCAGGGCGTCTTCCAGCCCGCCCTGCGCGAAGCCCCACAGCGCCAGCAGGGCAAGAGCAAGCGGCCAGAGCCGCCCTTCGAGGCACAAGGCCCGGCCGATGGTGTTTCCCGCGACGCCATCACGGCGAGGCAGCCACGTGCCGGGGAACAGGAAGAAGGTCACCACGAAGCCGAGCAGCACGCACAGGAACCACAGGTGATCGAAGGCGAGGGGCAGTCCGTGGATGCCGCCGGGCGCTTCCGACAGCAGCGCGCGGTGGAAGTAATGCTGGACCACGCCCAGCGTCGCCAGGCTGCCCAGCAGCGGCACGCCGATCCGTGCCATGCGGTCTGCCAGCCAGGTGTGGCGTCCGCGCCGTTCGCGGACCATCGCCGCGAAATAGCCCGACAGCAGGAAGAACGCGAACATCCGGAAAGCGTGGATGAACGTCATCGAGAACACGATGAGCGGCGCATCGCTGAACCCGGCGATGGCCGGGGAGCGGTTGAACACCGCGATCATGCCGATGTGGAACGGGATGCCGAGCAGCAGGAACAGTGCGCGCGCCGCATCGACGTGATGCATCCGCCGGCTTTCGCCGGCCGCGCGGCCCTGCACGGCCTGTGCCTTGATCTTTCCCGTCATGTCGCAACCCGGTCCGCGGCGCGCATTGGACGCTTTCGCCGGGCGCAGCAAGTCCGGTTTCGCGGCGCCGGGCTCAGGCTGCCCGGCGGATCGGGCGCTTCGCCACCTTGCGGTAGTGACCGATGGCAAAGTCACTGACCAGCGCGTCGAACACGGCCTGGTGCAGCGGATGATCGAACTCCAGCCCGGAGGCCATCGGTTCGGACCACACGACATAGGCCGTCTTGGCCTGCAGGCCGGGGATCAGCAGCGTCAGCGGCTCGCCGATGCGCTGCTTTTCCAGTCCGTCGACCCGCGCGCCGTAGGGAGTGAGATCCTTAAGCATGACTGTTGACCGTATCACGCCGCGGCGGCACCGCACCGGCAGTTCCAGCCCGATGCGTTCGGCCCGGCGCAGCGCGCCCACGTCGATGTTCTGGCTGCCGTTGCTGATATCGAGAAACATCGTCCTTCTCCCGGCTGGTGTTAACCACGGATCGTAGAACGGAGCGCGGGGTGCAGCTTTCACCCCGGCGCGCGGCGCTAAGCATTCCTACCGAAGGGATCGCTTGCACATGGCAATGGTCCGCTTCACAACATTTCCGGGAAAACGCCTGAGGGGGCAGGAAAATGGGCAACGATGACAATGCCTTGAATGGCAGGGGCATGGAAAATGGCCATGATATGGCGCGGCGGCTGATGGTGCTGGGCGCCGTTCTGGTAATGCTGGGGCTGCTCACGGGCTTTGTCTCGGGCAGCCTTGCCAATCCGCGCATGGGGCTGGTCGCGCATCTGGAAGGATTGATGAACGGAACGCTGATGCTGGCGCTGGGCGCGGGCTGGTCGCGTGTTCATCTCTCCGGACGCGAGGAGGGGGCCGCGTTCGTGCTGCTGGTCTTCGGCACCGTGTCGAACTGGCTGGCGACGCTGCTGGCTGCGGTGTGGGGCGTGGGCGGGCAGACGATGCCGCTCAGCGCCGCCGGGCGCACCGGCGCGGCGTGGCAGGAAGCGCTGGTGAGCGTGCTGCTGGTGACGCTGTCGTTCGCGATGGTCGCGTCTTTCGCGCTGGTGCTGAAGGGACTTCTGGCGCGGCGCGGGACTTGAGAGGAACCGCAGTTCGGTAAGATTCGCGAGGTAATACAGGCACGAGGTCCGCACCCGGCGGCCGCAAGGAGAGCGTGATGGAACAGCCCGGATTGTTCGCCGGCTTCGCGGACCGCGAAACCGAAACGCGCTATAATGAACGCGCGCGCACCCTGCGGCTGCCGTTCGTGCGGCTATACGGCGTGATCCTGCTGGTGGTGCTGATCGCCTATTCGATCATCAATCCGCTCTATATCGAGCCGGTCGAGAACGCGATCCTCGCCTTCTGGCTCGGGCTGACGATCCTTGTCGGCGGCATCTACATCGGAGTCACGTTCTGGCCGGGCTATGTCCGCCACCCGATGCTCGATTTCGCGGCGCTGCTGGTGATCGGGCTGCTGGTCAGCCGGGTCAACGTGGTGCTGTTCGATCACCTGCTCCATTCCGATGCGCAGCTGCGCGCGGTGGGCGTGTTCAACCGGCTGGCGATTACCGCCTTTGCCGCCGTGACTCTGGCCGGCAGGCCCAAGCTGTTTCTCGCGTGGCTGGGGTGCGATTTCGTCGGCTGGATCGGGCAGGTCATGCCCGGTCAGCAGGCCGTTTCCGCCCTGGCCTACGCGTTGCTCAGCTATTTGAGCGGGGCGCTGATCATGGCGGCGATCAACCTCGCGGTGGGCCTGACGAGCCGCTCCGCGTTCCGTCTGGCGGATTCGCTTGATATCGAGCGGTCCAAGAACGAGGAACTCCTGCTCAACATGCTGCCCCCGGCAGCGGTCGCGCGCATTCGCAGCGGGCTGCTGGTGGCCGATTCCTATGCCGATGCCAGCGTGATCTTCATCGACATGGTCGGCTTTTCGGCGCTGGCGAAGCGCGTTTCGCCCGGGCACCTCGTCGAACTGCTCAACGGCTTCTTCAACCATGCCGATGCCTGCGCGCGCGAACACGGCATAGAAAAGGTCAAGACCGTGGGCGATGCCTACCTTGCCATTGCCGGCGGCAACGTGCCTTCGGGCAACAGCGCGGACGCGGCGATTGCCTTTGCCCGTGCGGTGATCGCGGGCGTCGACGGGATCGGCATCGACGCAGGAGTCGAAGTGGGGCTGCGCGCCGGGATCCATTCAGGCCCGGTGGTGGGCGGCGTGATCGGCGCCACGCGCATGGCCTATGACTATTGGGGCGACACCGTGAACATCGCCGCCCGGCTGGAAGGCACCGCGCCGCCCAACGCCATCGCCATTTCCGAAAGCACCTGGCTGCGCGCGCGCAGCCGCGACGGTTTCGGGCCGCCGACGCTGATCACGCTGAAGGGGGTGGGCGAGATGAGCGTGTTCCATGCGTCCGCCCGCACCGATACGGGCGAAACGGTGCCCGCCGCAGCCTAGAGCCTCAGCGCGGGACGGCCTGGCTTTCGACCAGCGCAATGGCCGCGGCGATGGCCGTTTCGGGCGACAAATCCGACGTATCGAGCAGCGCGGCGCCTTCCGCCTGGCGCAGCGGCGCTTCGGCGCGGTTGCGGTCGCGCTCGTCGCGCGCCGCAAGGTCCGCCTCGATCTCCTCGCGCGTCACGTTCTCGCCGCGCCTGCTCATTTCCAGCCAGCGGCGCTGCGCCCGCGCGGGGACGCTGGCGGTGACGAACAGCTTGGCATCGGCATGGGGGGCGATGACGGTGGCGATGTCGCGCCCATCGAGCACGGCGCCGCCCGGCTGGTTGGCGAAGGTCTGCTGGCGTTCGAGCAGCGCCTTGCGCACCGATGGATGGACCGAGACCCGGCTGGCCAGTCCGCCGGTCGCTTCGGAGCGCAGCTCGGGATCGTCCAGCAGGCTCTCGGGAAAGCTGGTCGCCGCCAGCGCATCGCCGCCATCGTCGGGGTTGCGGCCATCAAGGAAGACCTGCCTGCCCACCGCGCGGTAGAGCAGGCCGGTGTCGAGATGCGGCACGCCGAAATGCGCGGCCAGCGCCTTGGCGATGGTGCCCTTGCCCGAGGCGGTCGGCCCGTCGACGGCGATGATCACGCGGATCTCCCCCGGTTGCGGAAGGCCTTGGCCAGCCCCCAGATGGCGATGGCCGCCCAGAAGAATTCGAGCACGAACGAGGCCAGGTTCATGTTGACCAGCAGCGACAGCGTGAGCAGCACCGCGCCGGCCAGGTTCACCCCGTGCTGGACGAACGGGTTCGCCGCCTTCTGCCGGGTGGCATAGGCATAGGCGAAGATGATGCAGGCCATGCCGATGAACCCGGCGATATTGGCGAGAGTCTCGATCATGCCGTTCCGGTCGCGGCAGCCAGCAGGTGCTCGAACACGGGGAAGCTGGTGGCGATGGGGCGGGTATCGTCCACTTCCACGCCGGCCTGGCTGGCAAGGCCCGCCACCGCCATCGACATCGCGATGCGGTGGTCGAGATGCGTGGCGACCGCCGCGCCTTGTGCGGTGCCCGGCAGCGGATCGCCGCCGGTGCCATCGATGATCAGTCCGTCCTCGGTCTCGGTCACGCGTGCGCCCGCCAGTTCCAGCGCGGCGCGCATCACCGCGATGCGGTCGCTTTCCTTGACGCGCAGTTCCTCAAGGCCCGTCGTCACGGTGCGACCTTGCGCCAGCGCGGCGGCCACGAACAGCACGGGGAATTCGTCGACCATGCTGGGGACGACCGCCGGATCGACCGCGATGCCCGTCAGCGCCGAGGCGCGCACGCGCAGGTCGGCGACAGGCTCGCCGCCCACATCGCGCCGATCCACTTCCTCGATATGGCCGCCCATCTGGCGCAGCACGTCGAACAGGGCGGCGCGGGTGGGATTGAGCCCGACGTTCTCGATCACGAGGTCCGACCCGGGCACGAGCAGCGCGGCGACGACGAAGAACGCTGCGGACGAAGGATCGCCCGGCACGTCGATGACCTGCGGCTTCAATTCGGCCTCGCCGGTAACGCGGATGATCCGCGTGCCATCGGCTTCGACATCGACTTCAAGTTTCGCACCGAAGCCCTTGAGCATACGTTCGGAATGGTCGCGCGTGGGCACCGGCTCGATCACCGTGGTCACGCCGGGCGTGTTCAGGCCGGCGAGCAGGATCGCGCTTTTCACCTGCGCGGAGGCGACGGGCAGGCGATATTCAATCGGCACCGCTGGGGAAAGACCGCGCAGCGTCAGTGGCAGGCGGCCGCCCGGCGCGGCGGTGAAATCGGCGCCCATGCGCGAAAGCGGTTCGATCACCCGGCCCATCGGCCGCTTCGACAGGCTGGCATCGCCCACGAACGTGGCGGTGATCGGATGGCTGGCCACAAGGCCCATCAGCAGGCGCGTGGAGGTCCCCGAATTGCCCATGTCGAGCGCGGTCTGCGGCTGGAGCAGGCTGCCCACGCCGACGCCGTCGATCACCCATTCGCCGCTGTCCAGCCGTTCGATCTCGGCTCCCATCGCGCGCATCGCGGCGGCCGTGGACAGCACGTCCTCGCCTTCGAGCAGGCCCGTCACCCGCGTGCGCCCGACCGCGAGCGCGCCGAGCATGATCGAGCGATGGCTGATCGACTTGTCGCCCGGAACGCGAATGCGGCCGGTGAGCGGGCCGGCGGCGGTGAAACGGCGAGGGCGCGTCTGCGCGGGATCGTGGGACGACACGGAAAAAGTCTTTCGGCGCAAGAAGGGGCGGAAGATCGCGCGGCTTTTGACAGCGCCACGCCGCTATGGCAAGGCGCGCGCCACTCTTGATTCCCCCACCATTCTTGATTTCCGGGATGGGCGGGACCATCAAGCTTTCGGTTTTGCGGCCCGGGCCTTTTCGCTTCGGGCAAGACTTGAGGAATTTTCATGGTCAAGCCTGAATGGGGCGCCAAGCACAGCTGTCCGAAGTGCGGCACCCGCTTCTACGACCTCGGCAAGAGTGATCCGGTCACCTGCGTCGAGTGCAAGTACGCCTGGAACCCGGAGCCGGTGCTCAAGTCCAAGCAGCCGATTCCCTATGAGGAAATCCAGAAGGAGAAGGTCGAGGCCGATCCGGACGTCGATCTGGCGGACGAAGATCTCGACATCGACGAGGACGGCGATTCGCCGGACAACGACGTTGACCTTGGCGGCGACGACGATCTGGGCGTTCCCGGTCACGACGGCGACGAGGATGAAGGCTGAGCCTTGAGGTAGTGATTTGCCGGAGCCACGCGGCTCGCCTCGACAGGCTCCGGCAAGAAAAAATCGGTTGGCGAAAAAATGCTCTTGCCAGCCGTCCGACCCTCTCTTAAAGGGCCGGCTCCCGGCGGGAAAGACGCCGCGGAATGGTTCACCTCCCAGGGTGAACCTGATGGAAATGTGGGGCCTTAGCTCAGCTGGGAGAGCGCCTGCATGGCATGCAGGAGGTCAGCGGTTCGATCCCGCTAGGCTCCACCATTTCCCTCCCTTCTTCCTCCCCGCCGCACTGAATGCCCACCGGGGAGGCTCCTGATGATAGACTGCATCGCTCACGGTTCCGTTGCCGAAGTCGTGCTTGATCGCGCGGCGACGCGCAACGCGCTGGCCATGGACGACTGGCATGCGTTGGCGGCCGCCGTCACGCGGGTTGCCGATGATGGCGCCCGCGTGATCCTGCTGCGCTCTGCCGTGGCCGGTACGTTCTGCTCGGGGTCGGACCTGCGCGAGATTTCCCGTCTGGCCGAGCATCCCGAAGAGCGCGCGCCGTTCCGCGCCGCGATGCGCAGTGCGATGGACCCGTTGCAGACCCTTCCGCTCGCCACGATTGCTGTGGTCGATGGCGATTGCTTCGGCGGCGGTGTGGCGCTGGCGCTGGCCTGTGACATTCGCGTGGCCGCGCCGCGCTCGGTTTTTGCCATCACCCCCGCGAAGCTTGGCATCTCCTACCCGCAAGAGGACGTGAACCGGCTTGCGGCGCTGGTCGGGCGGGGGCAGGCGGCGCGCCTGCTGTTCGCGGCCGGGCGGATCGATGCTGCCGAAGCCGCGCGGATCGGACTGGTCGAGATCTTAGAGGAAGATCCGCTGACCGCCGCAAGGGCGCTCGCCGGGCAGATCGCCGCCAATGCGCCGTGCAGCGTGGCGAAGCTCAAGGCCTCGCTGGGTGACAGCGGGGAAGGCCCGGGTCGCGATCCGGCGCACGATGCCGCGTTCGATTCGGGTTTTGCGGGCGTTGCCTTCCGCGAGGGACTGGCCGCCTTCCGCGAGCGACGGACGCCCGACTTCGCCAGTGGGCGCGATTGACGCGTATCACACCCTTCCATAGGTTTGCGGGCTAAACGGGTCACAGGGGCGCAACGGCGCCTGCATATCGGCAATCACGGCGCACAGGGCCGTGTCTGCCCTTGTTTTCGAGGATGACCCGATGATGTCCCAGTTTCGCAAGCCCGCGCGCAAGGCCACCGCCCTGCTCGGCGCGCTGGCCTGTCTTGCACTGCCCGCGTCGCAGGCCAGCGCCCAGTTCGGCGGATTCAGCCTGCCTTCGATCCCCAGCGCCTCGTCGGGCGGATCGTCGCGCAGTTCGGATGGCTGCCCCAAGGGACGCAGCAAGAGCGCCGGCTCGTCGATCCTGGGCGGCTTTATCGGGCAGGGCGTGGGCCGGGCCGCCAGCAGCGCGGGCATCTCCAGTTTCCTGCCCACCGCAGAAGTGGCGGATACGCTGACCAATGCCATCGCCTGCCGTCTCGATCCCGAGGAGCAGAAGCAGGCCGCCGCCGCCACGATCGAGGCGACGCGCGGCGGCGCGGACGGCGATGCGCCGCCCGCGGTCGGCAGCAGCGCGAACTGGACTTCGCAAACGCGCGAAAACGTGTCGGGCACGTCCACAGTGGTGGCGCGCAACGACAACGACCGCACCGGGATGCAGTGCATCACCGTCAGCGACGTGATCATCGTCAATGGCGAGGAAACGACCGCGAACAAGCGGATGTGCCGCGCGCCCGGTTCGGCCCGCTATGCGCTGATGGCCTGATCCGGCGATGCTTCTCAGAACGTTTGGCCTGTTCGCCATTGCCGCGGCGCTGACAGGCGCGAAGCCCGCGCCCGCGCCTGCGATGGACAAGGACAACCCTTCGTGCCCCGCCGCGATCGACTGGGGGCAGGCGAAGGCCATGACGCTGATGCCCGCCGATGTGGGCGGCAAGCGCGTGCTGCTGGCCGACGGCATCATCGACGCCTCGCTGCCCACGCGGCTGAAGGCGGCGATCGACGCGGATGATCGCATCGAGGAAATCTGGGTCAAATCGCGCGGAGGCGATGCGCGCGCGGGCAATGCGGCGGGCAAGGTGATCCGGTCCTACCCTGGCATGGTCACCCGCATCCCCAAGGGATCGACCTGCTTTTCGGCCTGCAACTTCGTATTCATGGGCGGCGACCGCCGCTTCGTTGATCCGGGCGGGATCTTCATGGTGCATATGTTCACGCACACCGGCGACCGCGACGCGATCGAACTGTCGGTGGAGGAAGGGACCGAGGAGACGACGCGCCTGATCGGCGAGATCGAGCAATCGAGCGCGATGCTGGCGAGCGAGGACAACGACTTCCTGATTCGCATGGGGATCAGCCGCAAGCTGCTGACCGAGATCATGTATAAGCAGCAGGCGGTGGCCAGCACCGCCAACCGCTCGACGCGCTACTGCCTCAACCAGGAGGAAGTGCGGAAATATAACGTGATGCCCATGGAGCGTGCGGAATAGGACGAGGTGCGCGCGCAGCCTCGCCCTGCCGCGTCCTATTTCTTGAGGCCGATCTCGCGCAGGCGCTCCTGCAGGTAATCGTCGGCGGTGATCGAGACCGGGTAGCGGTCGGGATTGTCCGGTGTGATGCAGCTTGGCAGCGTTTCGAACCGGAAATCGCTGCGCAGGTGCAGGAAGAACGGCATCGAATAGCGGCTGAAGCCGGCGCGCGGACCTTCGGGATTGCGCACGCGGTGGGTGGTGGACGGCAGCACGTGGTTGGTCAGGCGTTGCAGCATATCGCCGATATTGACCACAAGCGCGCCTTCGGGCGGCGAGACCCCGATCCACGTGCCATCCTTGGCCAGCAGCTCCAGCCCGGCTTCCTCGGCGCCCAGCAGAAGCGTGATAAGGTTGATGTCCTCATGCGCGCCAGCCCGGATCGCGCCGCCTTCGGCATCGGGAACGGGGGGATAGTGCAGCAGGCGCAGCACCGAATTGCCGTCGGCGATGGCGGGATCGAACCAATGCGCGTCCAGCCCCAGCCAGACCGCGATGTGCGACAGGATCGCCGCGCCGACGCGGTCGAACTCGGCGAACAGTTGCTCGAACACCGCGCGGAACCCTTCTGGCCGGCTGGGCCAGACATTGGCGGGCATCGACGGGCCGGCAAGCGGGTGATCTTCGGGCAGCGTGCGACCGACGTGCCAGAACTCCTTGAGATCGTGCCGTTTCGCGCCCTTGGCGATTTCCGTGCCGAACGGCGTGTAGCCGCGCGCGCCGCCTTGCCCCTCAACGAAGTAGCCGCGCTTCTCTGCCTCGGGCAGCGCGAAGAACGCTTCGGTCAGCGCCCAGGCGCGGGCGATGAGGGCGGCGTCGAGGCCGTGGTCCTTCACCATGGCGAAGCCGAAGGTGCGGAAGCTGTCGCCCAGATCGCGGGAAAGCGTGGCAGGATCGCTGGCGAGCGAGAGCACCGGCAGGGTTTGAAGCGGCATGGTTTTCCTGTTTGCGCAAAGATCGCGTAATGGCGGTGCCTTACCGGGATTCGGCGGGGGATTCATGACCAAAATCAACGTTGCGGACACGGCAGGCAGGCAGCTCTGGCTGATGAAGTCCGAACCCGACGTGTACAGTTACGACGATCTCGTCGCCGAGGGCGAGGGGACGTGGGACGGGGTGCGCAACCATCTGGCCGCGCGCAATCTGCGCACGATGCAGGTGGGCGACCTGGCGTTCTTCTACCATTCCAACATCGGCAAGGAGATCGTGGGCGTGGCCACGATCAGCGAGGGCGGGATCACCGATCCGACCGACCCCGAAGGCAAGTGGGCGGCGGTGAAAGTGAAGCCGGTGGCCAAGGTGCGAAACCCGGTCACGCTCAAGACGATCAAGGCCACAGAAGCGCTGGCGGACATGGATTTGCTGCGGCTTTCGCGCCTGTCCGTGTCGTCGGTGCGACCGGAGGAGTGGGCGCTGCTGCTCGACATGGCGGGGGGAACGATCTGATCGGCCGCGCGTATTTCCTTCCGATGAGAGGGTTAATCCTCTCTTTAAAATCAAGGAGATACACCATGGGTGAAATGACCGACCGCGCGAAGGGCCTTGCCAACGAAGCCGCCGGCAACATCAAGCAGGCTGCCGGCAAGGCGACCGATAATGCCAGCCTTCACGCCAAGGGCGTGGCGCAGGAGCGCAAGGGCGAAGCGCAGCAGGCGGCCGGCAAGGTCAAGGGCGCGCTGGGCGACGATATCTGACACCGGCTCCGGTTCGTCACGAGAAGGGCCGCCTTTCGGGGCGGCCTTTTTTGTGTCCGGCGTCATGGGGCCGGGACGGAGTCGGGCGCTTTGTGTGCCGGCGTGGGACCGTCCGGAAAATTTGCGGCGGGCCGGTGCCACAATCCTAAATAAAGCGTTAAGATGGCGCCATGCCAATGATCCGCGCCCTCAATCCAGAGCTTGCCGGCCACCCGTTCCGCCGGACGCTTCCCGCCCACGTGTTGCGCCGCCTGCCGGTGTTCGAACCGGAAGTGCTTGAGGCGATGCGAAAAGCCGAACTGCGATCGCCCGACGTATCGTGGAAGAAGCTGACGCTGCAGGATGCCAAGGAGTTTCTCCTCGCCTATTGCGCGTGCTTCCTGGCGGTGATGGCGTTCATTTCCTGACGCCCGACCTGAACGGCACCTAACGACACCTGAAGCACGCCGGGCTGCACCGCGCGTGCCGCGAATCACTCCGTAAGGTGTTCGATCTCGCCCATGTGCGCGCGTTCGGCGCGGTAGAGCAGCCAGCCCAGCCAGGCCGAGACGAGGCACATCGCCGCCCCCAGCAGCAACTGGTCCACCAGCGCCACGTGCGCTGCGCTGAGGCCCACCGCGAGCAGCGAGCCTACGACCATCGCGCCCGAATTGACGATGTTGTTCGCAGCGATGGTGCGCGCGGTTTCCGACTTGTCGACCACCGTGGTCAGGAAGGCGTAGAGCGGGACGACGAACATGCCGCCCGACACCGCGATGCCGAGCAGCGAGCCGAGCAGCGGCAATGCCAGCGGCTGGGTGATCAGCGTGGGGATGTCCATCAGCTTTCCGCCGGGATGCGCGGGCCAGGCGCGGCAGGCGAAGTGGAAGGCCACGATGAACAGGCCCATCACGATCACGCTGGCAGGGGAATAGCGCGCCGAGACCTTGCCCTTCAGCAGCGCGTTGATCGAGACCGAGCCGATTGCCACGCCCACCGAGAACACCACCAGGAACAGGCTGGCGACTTCCTTGCTGGCGGTGAGGACGTTCTTCACGAGCGGCGGGAACTGGATGAACAGCACCGCGCCGATGGTCCAGAAGAAGCTGATCGCGGCGATGGCGAGGAACACGCGCGGGTGGCGCATGGTCATTTTCACCAGCGCCACCGACGAGCGCAGGATATGGAAGTCGAGCGGCTGGTCGGCCACCTGCGGCGGTGCGGGCGGCACCTGGCGCCCCGTCAGCCAGCCGAGGAAGGCGGTGATGACCACGCCGCCAGCTGCCACTTCAACGGGAATCCAGCCGGCGAGGATCGTCCCCGCGAGAATGGCGATATAAGTGCCCGCCTCGACCAGTCCGGTGCCGGCGAGCACTTCGTTGTCGTGCAGGTGCTGCGGCAGGATCGCGTATTTGATCGGGCCGAAGAAGGTGGAGTGGACACCCATTGCGAGCAGCGCGGCCAGCATCAGCGGAATGGCGAAGGTGTGAACCGCGACGCCTTCCCAGGCGAGAAACAGCCCCGCGCCGCCGATCAGCATGATGGCGATCTCGCACGCCTTGACCACGCGGATGATCCGCGCCTTGTCGCGCATGTCAGCCAGCTGCCCGGCCAGCGCCGAGAGCAGGAAGAACGGCAGGATGAACAGGCCCGAGGCGATGGCGGAAAAGCGCGCTTCCTCGGCCTCGGAACTGTAGATGCTGTAGACGACGTACAGCACCATCGCGTTCTTGAAGAGGTTGTCGTTGAACGCCCCCAGAAGCTGGGTGACGAACAGCGGCAGGAACCGGCGCTGGCGGATGAGGTGCGTTGTCGTTGTCATTCGCTTCTTGCCAGCATCCCGTTTCGCGCCCAGACCCATAACCCGATGGGCGGCACGGGCAAGAGGGCATCTGGAGGTTTCAACCTCGCGACGGTGCGGCTAAGACGTGGTTCGATGCTGACCCTGCCCAACCTGCTCACGCTGTCGCGCATCGTCGCGGTGCCCCTGCTCGCCGCACTGCTGTGGTGGCCCGACTGGCCGCTTGGCTATGGCTTCGGCTTCGCGATCTACTGCCTGATGGGCATCACGGATTATTTCGACGGCTACCTCGCGCGGGCGCAGGGCACGGTGTCCAAGCTCGGCGTGTTTCTTGATCCGATTGCCGACAAGATCATGGTCGCCGCGGTGATTCTCGTGCTCTCGGCGCAGGGCGTGCTGCGCGGCCCCTTTGTGGGCGACATGCACGTGATCGCCGGGCTGGTCATCCTGATGCGCGAGATCGCGGTGTCGGGGCTGCGCGAGTTCCTGGGCAGCCTGCAGGTTTCCATCCCCGTGTCGAAGCTGGCCAAGTGGAAGACGACGTTCCAGCTGGTGTCGCTGGGCGCGCTGATTCTGGGGCACGCGCTGCCGGGCTGGACCGCGGCGATTCCGGGCGGGCTGGTGGTGAACGTGCCGCACACCGTGGGGCTGACGACGCTGTGGGGCGCGGCGGTGCTGACCGTGGTGACGGGATGGGACTACCTGCGAGTCGGCCTCAAGCACATGGATTGAGGCGCTTCCTTCTGAACCTCGTCGAGAAGGGGATCAGAACCAATGGTTCGACTTGTCTGAACGATAGTTCAGAGATCTTGGGTGCGGCCTGACAGGAATGGTCCGACTTCGCCTAATTACGCCGTTTTAATGCGGCTATCTTCTTGTCTGCCTCAGAGTATTCAGGCTACTACCGATCGAGGGTCTTGGGGCGGCGGGCGGTCATTGCGGTGGCCGGAGCAGCAGCATGGCCTTGGTGCGGGTCTGGAAAATGCATGATTATCGATGACTCGCTCTCCATCATGAACCGAACCGGCGCGTATTACATCGCGCGGGACATTGTGGAGGCGCTTTCTCCGCAGTTCGCGGTTCGGCGCTGGCGCATCGGTTCTCACCTGCCTGAAGGGTTGTCGCGCAAAGTGCTGGCGCGGCTGATGATGGCCGAGATCGGCGCGCTGGGCGACAGCCCGCGGTTCCAGCTGCGCAGCCGTGGCAAGCGCGTCCTTTTCCTCGATCCGCTCTATGTCCTGCGCGCCGAGCTGGCGCCGGGCGATCTCGTGCTGTGCCATGATCCCGGGCCGATCAGCCATTCCTGGCTCTATCCGCCGGAAGTGTGTGAAATCTACCGCAAGGCTTATGCCAGGATCGTGCAGGTCCGGCCCGCCATGGCATTCGTGTCCCACTGGTCCAGGCGCGAGTTCGTGAAGCTGTTCGGCGAGAACTTTCCCCGGCTCGACGTGATCCCGCTCTATCGCCGGAACGGTATCCTGGATGTGCCGGCGCATCGTCCGCCAGCCGCGCCGGATCGCTTCTTTCTGACGGTGGGCGCGCTGGAGGTGCGCAAGAATCAGGTCGCAGCGCTTGAAGCCTATGCGCAAGGAGGCTTCCACGAACGCGGCGTGGGCTACGTGCTGTGCGGGTCACGCGGCGATGCCGCCCGCGAGATCGCGGACAAGGTCGCGGCAACGCCCGGTGCGCACCTGATCGGCTATGTCAGCGACAGCGAGTTGCGCTGGCTCTACGAGAACGCCGAGGCTTTCGTCCTGCCGAGCCGGCTGGAAGGATTCGGCATGCCCGCGCTGGAAGCCGCGAGTTTCGGCCTGCTTCCCATCGTGTCGCAGGACAGTGCACTGGTTGAGGCGGTTTCGGGCGTGTGCCTGGAAATCGACCCGGAGGACCCGTCCGACATCGCGCGAGTCATGGCCGAAGCGCTGGCACGCACAGCGCAGCAGCGCGACGAGACGGCCCGGCAGTTGCGCAACTCGTCGGCGCAATACACCCGCGAGAGGTTCCTGCTCGCCTGGCGCGCGCTGGCATCGACGATCGTGGGATGCCCCGTTTCCTGACCGAAGGGCAGTCCTGAACCGAGCGCGCGGCGTGGGCGTGCTGTGCGCGCGGGAATGCTCGGGGGATATTATCCCGCGCGCAGTTCCTGCGCGAGCAGCCTGAACTCCTCGCCGCGAGGCGAGTTCTTGCGCCAGACGAGTGCGATTTCGCGGAAGGCGTGATCGGACTGGAGCGGACGGACGACGATCTGGGTGTCGTGCAGGATGCCCGCCTCGACCGCCATTTCGGGCAGCATGGTGAGGCCCAGCCCATTGTCGACCATCTGAACGAGGGTGTGCAGGCTGGTGCCGATCATCGTGGCGCTGGCGCGCAGTTCGGGCCGGTTGCAGGCGGCGAGCGCGTGCTCCTTGAGGCAGTGGCCGTCTTCCAGCAGCAACAGGCGGTTCTCGTCGATGAGCGAGGGGCTGACCGTTTCCGGCGGATCGCGCGGATCGTCGCGGGGGAAGGCGACGAACAGGCGGTCGTCGAACAGATGTTCCACTTCCACCTCGCCGGTGGCGAAGGGCAGGGCCAGCAACACGCAATCGGCGCGGCCGTGGTGGAGCGATTCGATGGCGGCCGCGCTGGGTTCCTCGCGCAGGAACAGCTTCAGCTGCGGACGCTCCTTGCGCAGGCGCGGCAGGATGCGCGGCAGCAGGAACGGGGCGATGGTGGGGATCACGCTCATCCGCAACTCGCCGGTGAGCGGCGCGCCATGCGACTGGACGAGTTCGGACAGTTCCTCCGCCTCGCGCAGCAGGCGGTGCGCCTTGGCCACGACCTGGTTGCCCAGCGGGGTGAAGCGCACGACGCGGCGCGTGCGTTCGACCAGCGTGACGCCAAGCAGCGATTCGAGTTCGCGCAGGCCCGCCGAAAGCGTGGACTGCGAGACGAAGCAGGAATCGGCGGCGCGGCCGAAGTGACCGTGCTCGTGCAGGGCGACGAGGTATTGCAGCTGCTTGAGCGTCGGGAGGTAGGTGCTCATGCTGGTGCTCTGGCTTCGGCAGGCTCGGGACGAGCGCCGGGGTGCGTCAGGGGCCTCACTCGTCGTCCGGAGCGACCGTGTCCTCGACGATCAGTTCCGGCACGATCGGCGCCAGCTCGACCGGTTCCGCAACGACTGCTGCCGGGGTGCCGTTGCCACCGATCAGGTCGATGTGCGCCATCTTGAGCTTGCCGTTCACGACCGCGAAGGCGAGCTTGCCCTCGACCAGTTCCAGCGCGTCGCGGCCGAACTGGTCGAAGCGCCAGCCTTCGAGGATCGACAGGTTCTTGCGCTGGCCGGCGGCGAGCGCTTCGAGATCGTCGCTGCGCGCGAGCAGGCGTGCTGCGATGTCGATCTCGCGGCTGCGGATCTTGAGCAGCAACTTGAGCAGGTCCGCGACGAGCGCGCCTTCCTTGCCCAGCGGGGCGCCGCGCGGGGCGCGGGGCGGCATTTCGTCCTCGGTCAGCGGCTGGGCCGCGGCGAGGGTCTGCATCAGGCGGCGGCCGATCTCATTGTCCTTCCAGCCGGAGGAGAGCCCGCGCACCTTGGCAAGCTCGGCCTGTTCGCGCGGGGGGTGGCTGGCGATATCGGCCAGCGTTTCGTCGCGCATGATGCGGCCGCGGGGGATGTTCTTGTCCATCGCCTCGGTCTCGCGCCAGGCGGCGAGCGCCTTCAGGCGGCCAAGCACGCCGGGATTGCGGCTGGGCGCACGGATCTTCTGCCACACCTGGTCGCGGTCGCTGCGATAGTTGTCGGGATCGGCGAGCTTCTCCATCTCGATGTCGAGCCATGCGCCGCGCCCCGTCTTGATCAGGCGCTTGAGCAGCTTGGGGAAGATCGTGGAAAGATGCGTGACGTCGCCGATGGCATATTCGATTTGCCGTTCGGTGAGCGGGCGGCGGCCCCAGTCGGTGAAGCGGGCGCCCTTGTCGATCGACAGGCCGAGCCAGCTTTCGACGAGGTTGGAATAGCCGATCTGTTCCGACTGGCTGACCGCCATCATCGCGATCTGCGTGTCGAAGATGGGATGCGGGGTCTTGCCGGTGAGGTTGTAGATGATCTCCACGTCCTGTCCGCCGGCGTGGAAGACCTTGAGCACGTCCTCGTTGTCGACCAGCAGGTTGAGCAGCGGCGACAAGTCGATGCCGGGCGCCAGCGGATCGATCGCGGCGGCTTCCTGGGTATCGGCGATCTGCACCAGGCACAGTTCGGGCCAGTAGGTGTTCTCGCGCATGAATTCGGTGTCGACCGTGACGAAATCGGCTTTCGCAAGGCGGCCGCAAAGGTCGGCCAGCGCTTCGGTCGTGGTGATGAGCGGGTGTATCTTCATCGTTCTTTTCTATATGTGCCCCCTTGCCGGGGGCGCATTCGTGTTGCCCCCTCCGGGGACGGCGGCTTGACAAAGGCACGGCCATCGCCTCTTGGCCGCCACCGTCCCCTGCCTGATTGCAGACAGATTGGAAAGAGTTTCGATGCACCCTTATCGTTCCCACACCTGCGGCGCGCTTTCGCATGGTGACGTCGGCTCCGCCGTTCGCCTTTCGGGCTGGGTGCATCGCAAGCGCGACCACGGCGGCGTGCTGTTCGTCGACCTGCGCGACCATTACGGCATCACCCAGATCGTGGCCGACAGCGACAGCCCGGCGCTGCCGATCCTTGAAGCGCTGCGCGTGGAAAGCGTCGTGACCATCGAGGGCAACGTCAAGGCCCGCAGCGCCGGCACGATCAACGCCAACCTCTCCACCGGCGAGATCGAAGTCTACGCCCGGGTCGCCACGGTGCTTTCGGCGGCCGAGGAGCTGCCGATGCCGGTGGCCGGCGAGCAGGAATATCCCGAGGACATCCGCCTCAAGTTCCGCTTCCTCGACCTGCGCCGCGAGACGCTGCACGGCAACATCGTGAAGCGCACCAAGATCATCTCGGACATGCGCCGCCGCATGGAAGGCGCGGGCTTCACCGAATATTCCACGCCGATCCTGACGGCATCCAGCCCTGAGGGCGCGCGCGACTTCCTGGTGCCCAGCCGCATTCATCCGGGCAAGTTCTATGCGCTGCCGCAGGCGCCGCAGCAGTACAAGCAGCTGCTGATGGTGGCGGGCTTCGACCGCTATTTCCAGATCGCGCCGTGCTTCCGCGACGAAGATCCGCGCGCCGACCGCCTGCCGGGCGAATTCTACCAGCTCGACCTGGAGATGAGCTTCGTTACCCAGGAAGAGATCTGGGAAACGATGGAGCCGGTGATCGGCGGCGTGTTCGAGAGCTTCGCCGAAGGGCGCCACGTGACCCCGACGGGCAGCTTCCCGCGCATCCCCTATGACGAGGCGATGCTGAAGTACGGTTCGGACAAGCCGGACCTGCGCAACCCGCTGATCATTTCCGACGTTTCGGAGCACTTCGTCCAGTCGGGCTTCGGCCTGTTCGAAAAGATCGTCGGCACCGGCGGAAAGGTCCGCGCGATTCCCGCGCCAGGCACCGCCGAGAAGAGCCGCAAGTTCTTCGACGAGATGAACGACTGGGCGCGCGCGGAGGGTCATGCCGGTCTTGGCTATGTCACCCGCAAGGGCGGCGAGTTCGGCGGGCCGATCGCCAAGAATCACGGCGCCGAGGGCATGGAGAAGCTCTATGCCCAGCTCGGCCTTGGCCCCGATGACGGTCTGTTTTTTGCCGCGGGCAAGGAAGAACAGGCGTCGAAGCTGGCCGGCGCGGCGCGCACCCGCGTTGCCGAGCAGCTCGGCCTGATCGACAAGGACCGCTTCGAGCTGTGCTGGATCGTCGATTTCCCGTTCTATGAATGGGATGAGGACAACAAGAAGGTCGAGTTCGCGCACAACCCGTTCTCGATGCCGCAAGGCGGGATGGACGCGCTGAACGGGCAGGACCCGCTGACGATCAAGGCGTTCCAGTACGACCTCGTCTGCAACGGCTATGAAATCGCCAGCGGCTCGATCCGTAACCAGTCGCCCGACCTGATGGTCAAGGCGTTCGAGATGGTCGGCCTGTCCAAGGAGGACGTGGAAGAGCGTTTCGGCGGCCTTTACCGCGCGTTCCAGTACGGTGCGCCGCCGCACGGCGGGATGGCCGCGGGCGTCGACCGGGTGGTGATGCTGCTGTGCGGCGTGCAGAACCTGCGCGAGATTTCGCTGTTCCCGATGAACCAGCGCGCCGAAGACCTGTTGATGGGCGCGCCTTCGCCGGCGGCGCTCAAGCAGCTGCGCGAACTCCATGTTCGCGTGGTCGAGCCGGCCAAGGGGTGAGACGCGGCTTGTGGGGAGCCGCAGCCTCCCACTTGCCAGCGTGCCATCCGGCCATTAGGGCGAATGCCTGACAGAGATACCAACACAGTTCCTCAAAGGGGCATACTAATGAGCGATACCGCCGACCGCGTTAAGAAGATCGTCGTCGAGCATCTGGGCGTCGAGGCCGAGAAGGTCACCGAAGACGCCAGCTTCATCGACGACCTGGGCGCCGACTCGCTCGACATCGTCGAGCTGGTGATGGCTTTCGAAGAAGAGTTCGGTGTCGAGATTCCGGACGATGCGGCCGAGAAGATCGCGACCGTTTCGGACGCCATCAAGTACATTGACGAAAACAAGGGCTGATCGCCCCCCATTCCCCTAAGCCCTGAGCTTGCCAGAAGCCTGTCCTGAGCGGCCGGCTTGCCAGCCAGCCCAAGGAGCCGCCGCCCGCGTGGTCCGGCAGGGGAGGACTTTGGCAGGCTCAGCCCTTCGCACGGGGGCTGGGCCTGTTTGCTTATTACCCGGAGAATTAGATGCGTCGTGTCGTCGTAACCGGACTTGGTCTCGTCACCCCGCTGGGCGCGGACGTCGAAACCGTGTGGAGCAACCTGATCGCCGGCAAGAGCGGCGCCGGGCCGATCACCAAGTTCGACGCCAGCGACCAGAAATGCCGCATCGCCTGCGAGGTGAAGCCGGCCGACCATGAATACGGCTTCGATGCCGGCAAGCGCGTGGACCACAAGATCCAGCGCCAGGTCGATCCTTTCATCGTCTTCGGCATCGACGCCGCAGGGCAGGCTATCGAGGACGCCGGTCTTGCCGATATGGACGATGACCTGAAGATGCGCACCGGCTGCTCGATCGGCTCGGGCATCGGCGGGTTGCCGGGCATCGAAAGCGAATCGATCGTCCTGCACGAAAAGGGACCGGGCCGCGTTTCGCCGCACTTCGTCCACGGTCGCCTGATCAACCTGATCTCGGGTCAGGTCTCGATCAAGTACGGCCTGATGGGGCCGAACCACGCGGTCGTCACTGCCTGCTCCACCGGCGCGCACTCGATTGGCGATGCCGCGCGCATGATCAAGGACGGCGATGCCGACGTGATGCTGGCGGGCGGTGCGGAAAGCACGATCAACCCGCTGGGCGTGGCCGGCTTCGCGCAGGCCCGCGCGCTGAACTGCAGCTACAACGACCGCCCCGAACAGGCCAGCCGCCCTTATGACAAGGATCGCGACGGCTTCGTCATGGGCGAGGGCGCGGGTGTCGTCGTGCTGGAAGAGTACGAGCACGCGAAGGCCCGCGGCGCCAAGATCTATGCCGAAGTGGTGGGCTACGGCCTGTCGGGCGACGCCTATCACGTCACTGCGCCGCATCCGGAGGGCAAGGGCGCCGAACTCGCCATGCGGATGGCGCTGCGCAAGGCCGGCATGGAACCGGGCGACATTGACTATGTCAACGCGCACGGCACCTCCACCATGGCGGACACGATCGAACTGGCCGCGGTCAAGCGCGTGCTGGGCGACGACCTTGGCGGTGCATCGATGAGCAGCACCAAGTCGGCCATCGGGCACCTGCTCGGCGGCGCGGGCGCGGTCGAGGCGATCTTCTGCATCCTCGCGATCCGCGACCAGATCGTGCCGCCCACGCTCAACCTCGACAATCCCGACGAAGGGACCGAAGGGGTTGATCTGGTGCCGCACGTGGCGAAGAAGCGCACGGTGCGCGCCGCGCTGAACAATTCGTTCGGCTTCGGCGGGACCAACGCCAGCGTCATCCTCAAGGCCATCTGACGTCCGCAGGCGGGCGAGAAAAAGGACGCGTACGATGAAGCGCCCCGGCAGGCTCACGATTCTTGGCCTTGCCGCGGCGCTTGTCGTGGGCGGCTGGCTCGTTCATTTCCTCTATGGCTGGTACGGCGCCGGCCCGTTGACGAAGGACGTGTCGTTCCTCGTGCCGCAGGGCGCCTCGCTTGGCAGCATTGCGCCAGAGCTTGAGAAGGAAGGCGTGGTCGCTTCGGCCAGCACCTTCCGCGCGCGCGCCAAGCTGCTGGGCGGCGGCGAGCCGATCAAGGCGGGCGAATTCACCATCCCGGCGGGCGCGAGCGGTTCTGACGTCCTGCGTATCCTGCAGGGCGCCGAAGGCGTGACGCGCCGGCTGGTGACGGTGCCCGAGGGAATGCCCTCGATCCTCGTCCATGAACGCCTGATGGCCCAGCCGCTGCTGACCGGGACCGTGCCGGTGCCGGTGGAAGGGACCGTGCTGCCCGACAGCTACGATTTCCAGCGCGGGGAAAGCCGCGCATCGGTTCTGGCGCGGATGCAGAAGGCGATGGACCGCACGCTGGCCGAACTGTGGGCCAAGCGCAGCAAGGACACCGTCGCCAAGACGCCGCAGGAAGCGCTGATCCTCGCCTCGATCGTCGAGAAGGAAACGGGCAAGCCCTCCGAACGCAAGATGGTGGCGGGGCTCTATTCCAACCGGCTGCGTCAGGGGATGCTGCTTCAGGCCGATCCGACGATCATCTACCCGATCACCAGGGGCAAGCCGCTGGGTCGCCGCATCCGGCAGTCGGAAATCCAGGCGGTCAACGACTACAACACCTACAGCATGACCGGGCTGCCCAAGGGGCCGATCACCAATCCCGGTCGCGATTCGATCGAGGCGGTGCTGAATCCGGCGCAGACCAACGCGCTCTACATGGTCGCGGATGGCACGGGCGGGCACGTGTTTGCCGATACGCTGGAGCAGCACAACGCCAACGTGGCCAAGTGGTTTGCGTTGCGGCGCGCGCGGGGCGACCTGTAAACGGAGGCTTTCCGCTTTCCGCTTTCCGCCTTCCGCTTGCCCGCTTCAGAACGTCTTGGCCTGATTTCTGGGACGGCCGCGCACGGCGGTGCCGTCGGACACCCACCGGCCGGGCGCCACTTCCACTGCATCTGGCAGGTGATTGTGCCCCAGCACGGCCGCCAGCGACATGCCTCGGGGCGATTCGCCCGGTAGCCGGTCGGCGCGGGCCAGCATTTCCTCGGCGATGGCCGGCGTCATGATGCCATAGGGCGTGTGCAGGACCGGGGTGATCGCGGCGAGATAGCGGCGAGCCTGTGCGGCGTTCACCTCCACCGCTAGCACGGTGTTGCCGAAAAAGCCGTTATCTCCACTGGTCGATTCGGGTGCGGGCGTGCCTCCGCCGGCGATGTCGCTGGACGGCGACCATGCGGCTGGTGCCGGCAAGGAACCGGACAGGCCGTTGTCGGTGATCGATACTGTGCTGGCGGTGCTCGCCTGCGAGGGAGCGACCCGGCCGGTACCGAAGTCCGGGATCGGCGACGGCTTCAGCGCGGCGGCGAACGGACGGGTGAGCACGGCGGTCAGGAAACCAGCTGGCACGGAGACGCGCGGCGCACCCACGGCCCATGGGCCGGTCTGTGCGGAGGGCGCGGCGGGCACATAGTCCCACGCGCTCGTGATGCCCGCTGCGCTGTCCTGTGCCTTGGCGGCAAGCGGCAGCAGCGCGGCGAGCGCGGCGGCGCAGGAGGTCGTGAACGATGAAAGCGCGGTGCTGCGCGGCATGGCCAGGGGTCCGTTCGGGAGCTGTCGATGTTGCGGGGGTAGGCCGCGGGAGGCTGCGCAATCGCCAAGCTGGGCCTCCGTCAGAACCACGACAAGCGGCGCGATTTTCGGTAATCATGCCGCGCCGGAGCGAATGCGCGCCGGCGGCGTTGTGCGGGGAAACCGGCCCGACTCGAAAGGAAGCGCCCATGATCGACAAGCAGATTCCCGACGTCACCCTGAAGACCCGCGTGCGCGACGAGAGCATCGGCGGGGCCAATCCGTTCCGCTGGCAGGACCTGAAAGTGCGCGAGGCCTTTGCCGGCAAGCGCATCGTGCTGTTCTCGCTGCCCGGCGCCTTCACGCCCACGTGCAGCAACGAGCAGTGCCCGGCCTACGAACGGCTTTATGACGACTTGCGCGCGGCGGGCGCGGACGAGGTCTATTGCCTGTCCGTCAACGATGCCTTCGTCATGTACCAGTGGGGCAAGCACCTCGGCCTCGACAAGGTGAAGCTCCTGCCCGACGGCTCGGGCCATTTCAGCCGGCGCATGGGGATGCTGATCGACAAGGACCACCTGGGCTTCGGGATGCGCAGCTGGCGCTATGCCGCAGTGATCGAGGACAATGCCGTGACCCACTGGTTCGAGGAGCCGGGCATCAACGACGAGGGTTCTGACAGCGATCCTTACGGCGAAAGCAGCCCTGAAAAGGTGCTCGCGGCGCTGCGTTCGGCCTGATGCGCGTGGTGGACCGGGAGGCGGACGAGGCGGAGTCGCTTGCGGCGGCGGGCGCGCGCGCGCCGTTGATCGTGACGGCCACCCTGCCGCCCCCGGTCCACGCCTGGGCCGACGCCCTGCGCCGCGCGCATTTCCCGCCCGAGCGCAACGTGCTTTCGGCGCACGTCACGCTGTTCCACGCGCTGCCGCCGTTCGCGCAGGACGAGGCAAAGGCGGTGCTGGCCGACCTTGCCAAGCGTACCGCGCCGGTTGCGGCACGGCTGGAACGGGTGATGGACCTTGGCCGGGGCACCGCGTTCGCCATCTCCAGCCCGGATCTGCTGGTGGTGCGGGCGGAGATCGCCGAGCGGTTTCACGGCTTGCTGACCCAGCAGGACCAGCAGAAGCCGCGCCTGCACGTGACGGTGCAGAACAAGGTGACGACCGCCGAGGCCCGCACGCTCCAGCGCGAACTGGCCGAAGTGTTCATCCCCCGCGACTTTGCATTCGCCGGACTGGAACTGCACTTCTATCGCGGCGGGCCGTGGGAAGCGGCCGGACGCTGGGCGTTCCGCGGCAAGGCCCGCTGAACGCCTGCATTCTGCAGCGTCCTTCGTCGGCGTGGCAGTCGATCTCGTCGTGCATAAAATGGTTATTTAACAAATACCTGGCGATGCTCTATCCAAAATATCTGCGGATATAACCCATATTTCTGCCGTCGATATGCCTAGGTTGCCATTGTCTGCGGCTGCCTTCCTGCGATGGTTCGGGATGGTATTCAAGCGTGAACAGGGCGATTTATTAGCTTTATCGCTCCCGGATGTCGTCCGATTTGACCGATGATGAAATCACGTCTCGAAAATAAAATGATAGTAATTATCAAGAACGGTGGAAATTTAATTCTTCGGTGAACATCGGTCGGTCCCGTTGGGTCGTCCGATCCATCAACGGAAGAAAGCATGGCGGTTCAGGATAGACTTGCGGCTGAAAGCGACGCGCGCGTTCGCCACCTGCGCACCGCTGCGGAGCTGCTGCCCAGCCCGGACTCGGGCGATTTCGCCGACCTTTTCGAGCGCTTTGCCGATGCCCGCGTGATCCTGCTGGGCGAAGCCACGCATGGCACGCACGAATTCTATGCCGCGCGCGCCGCGATCACCCGCCGGCTGATCGAACGCCACGGGTTCAATATCGTGGCAGTCGAGGGGGATTGGCCAGACATTGCCCGCATCGACGATTACGTGCGCCACAATGCCGCGCGCCCGCATCGCGGTGACGCATTTGCGCGCTTTCCCACCTGGATGTGGCGCAACGTGGAAGTGCTGGGCTTTGCCGACTGGCTACGGGCGCACAACGCGGCGCTGCCGGAGGATGAGCGGGCGAGCCTGCGCGGGCTCGATGTCTACAGCCTTGGGCAATCGATCCATGCGGTGCTGGCCTATCTCGGCGATCACGCGCCGGATGCGGCGGAGGAGGCGCGCCGCCGTTATGGCTGTCTGCTGCCGTGGCAGGACGAGCCGCAGCACTATGGCCGTGCGGTGGAACACGGCCAGCTGGCCGGTTGCGAGGATGCGGTGGTTGCCCAGCTTGGCGACCTTCTGCGGCGGCGGATGCAACTGATCCGCGAGGATGGCGATGCCTATTTCGATGCGGAGCAGAACGCCCGGATCGTCCGTGCCGCCGAAAGTTACTACCGCGCCATGTACCGGGGATCGATCGCGAGCTGGAACCTGCGCGACCGGCACATGTTCGACACGCTGCAGCGACTGATGGCGCACAGGGCTGATGCGCGTGCGGTGGTCTGGGCGCACAATTCGCACATCGGCAATGCCTCTGCCACCGCGATGGGCTGGAACGGCGAGTTCAACGTCGGTGAACTCGTCCGTGCCGCCTACGGGGATGAGGCGGTGCTGATCGGTTTCGGGACCGACAGGGGGACCGTGGCCGCGGCCTCCGACTGGGGGGCCCAGATGCAGGTCATGCAGGTCAGGCCGGCGCGTGATGACAGCTGGGAAGGGGCATTCCGCCAGACCGGCTTCGCACGCAGCCTCACCGACCGGAGGAGCGGGCGCCCCGAACTCGCCCAAGCTCTTGCAGGGCCCTTGCTCGAACGGGCGATCGGCGTGGTCTACCGGCCGCAGACGGAGTTCGCGAGCCACTATTTCGAAGCGTCCCTGGCGGATCAGTTCGATGCCTATGTCTGGTTCGAAGAGACGCGGGCGGTCACCCCACTGGGCGCCGAACGCCCGCATGGCGTGCCCGAGACATGGCCGTTCGGACTATGAACGCGGGGCAGGGCTTTGCGGAGCCGCATGAACTGTGGCTGGAAGGGGCGCCGGCGCTGGCCGCCATCCTGGCCGTTCCCGCAGGGGCGAAAGGCATCGTCATCTTCGCCCATGGCAGCGGCAGCGGGCGATGGAGCCCGCGCAACAATCATGTGGCCGGCGAACTGCGCAAGTCAGGGCTGGCCACGCTGCTGCTCGATCTGCTGACGCCGGATGAAGAGGCGGACCGGCGCAACGTCTTCGATATCGACCTGCTGGCCCGGCGGCTGAAACGGGCGGTGGATTGGGCGGCGCATCGCCCAGAGACCGCCGGGCTGCGGCCCTGCTATTTCGGGGCCAGCACGGGCGGCGGCGCAGCATTGCGCGCGGCTGCATCCGATCTGCGCATCGCCGCAGTGGTCTCGCGTGGGGGGAGGCCCGATCTGGCCGGGGAACAGGCGCTTGGCGCGGTGGCTGCGCCCACCCTGCTGATCGTCGGCGGACGTGACGAGCAGGTGATCGACCTGAACGAGTCAGCATTCAATGCCATGCACTGCCGGCGCGAACTGGTGATCGTGCCCGGAGCCGGGCACCTGTTCGAGGAGCCGGGAACGCTTGACCAGGTGGTGAAGCTCGCGCGGGACTGGTTCCTGACCCATCTGGAGGGTCCGTCATGAATGGTGACTATGGCCGGTTCGCCGATCGCAGGGCGGCGGGCAGGGCGCTTGCTGTAGCGGTGAAGGCTGCGGCGCCGGTGGACCCGGTGGTGCTGGGGCTGCCGCGCGGCGGAGTTCCGGTCGCCTTTGAAGTCGCGCGGGCGCTCGTGGCACCGCTCGATATCCTGCTGGTGCGGAAAATCGGGGCCCCGGGGCATGAGGAGTACGGGATCGGCGCGCTCGTCGATGGCGCTTCGCCGCAAGTGGTGATCGACGAAGGCGCCGCGCGACTTGTCGGCGCGGACCAGGCCTATATCGACCGCGAAGTGACCCGGCAGCTGGCGGAAATAGAACGCCGGCGCGCCATCTATCGCACTGGAGCGCCCCAGCCGCTCGCGGGGCGGACGGTCATCGTGGTCGACGACGGGATTGCCACCGGAGGCACCGTCCGCGCCGCGCTGAAGGCGCTGGCCCGGGTGGACGCCGCGCGTGTCGTGCTGGCGGTGCCGCTTGCGCCGGCCGAGGTGCTGCCCGACCTGCGCCCGCTTTGCGACGAGGTGATCTGCCTGATGGTGCCCGAGCCTTTCCGCGCGGTCGGCATGCACTACGCTGATTTTACCCAGACCACCGACGCGGAAGTGATCGACCTTCTGGCCAAGGCGACCGAGTGGGCCGGACAGGGCAGCCCTTGAAGATCGCGGCGGTTCACAGCTTGCCGCCTTCGTGCAGCGAATCGGCAAGCAGCGAAAAACGGGCTGCCTGGGCATGGCAGGACCAGGATTGTCGCCGAGCCATAGCCAACGCATGAGCTCGTGCGAGCAGCCCGGGGCGCCGCGCGGCATCACCCGGCTCCGCAAGGCATTCGGCGCAGGCGCTTGAAGCGGTTCGCGAACCGTGTGCTCAAACGATCAAAGCTGGGGATTTTGGTAGCGGAGGAGGCGCTATAACTTTCGTCTCAGGCAATTTCAGAGCGTCTCCAACTACCCTGTAATATCAGCGATTTATCTTGTAACGTGTTCGCGGTCGGTCGCCCTGAATCGCCTGAATTCCCGCTGAAATGTGGGAACGATTGTGGGACCAAATACCCCTGATTTTGGCGGTATGAATCCCTGACAGGGACTCGAACCTGATGGCGCTGACAGTGTTGAAAGTGAAGAATGCGAAGCCCGGTCGCCATGTCGATGGGAGGGGCTTGTGCCTGGTCGTGAAGCCCAGCGGCGCGCGCACCTGGGTGCTGCGCATGCAGTTGAAAGGCCAACGCCGCGACTACGGGCTTGGATCGGCGCATGATGTCTCGCTGGCCGATGCCAGAACAGCGGCGGCGGAATTGCGCCGCCGGGTTCGTGACGGTTTCGATCCTGTTGCCGAGCGACGCAAGGCCCGGAAGATCATTCCGACCTTCGAAGCCGCAACCCGCACCTGCCATGAAACCCTGGGTGACGGCTGGAAGGACGGACATCATGCCCGCTGGCTGTCCGGTTTCGAGCGCCACCTCTTTCCGCGCATCGGCAAGAAGCCGGTTGATAAGGTGGACAGCGCCTGCGTCGTCGAGGCCCTGTCCCCGATATGGCTGGAGATACCGGAAACAGCGCGGCGCTTGCTCCAGCGCATCGGCGTGGTGCTCGATTTTGCGCATGTGAAAGGCTGGGTGCCGGAAGAGGTCTCGTTGCGTTCGGTGCGCAAAGGCCTGCCGCGTCAGAACGACAAGCGGGGGCACATGGAGGCTATGCCCTATTCCGATGTCCCGGCGCTTATGCAGAAGCTGGCCGCCGCCTCCCCAACAACCGGGCGCGACGCCCTGCGCTTCACGATCTACAACGCCGTACGATCCAACGAGACGCGCCTTGCGGCATGGTCCGAATTCGACCTCGAAAATGCGGTATGGACCATTCCCGCCGAGCGGATGAAAGCAGGCGAAACCCATGTCGTGCCGCTTTCGGCACCGGTTGTTGCACTGCTACGCAAGCGCTGGAATGAACGGACCAGCGATACTGGGCTGGTCTTTTCCAATGATGGCAAGAAGCCGATCAGCGACATGACCATGACCAAACTGCTGCGCGACGATGGTTTCGCTACCGTCACTGTGCACGGCTTTCGTTCGACCTTCACGGACTGGGCCGCTGAATGCACGGACTTTCCCAAGGAGGTCGCTGACAAGGCGTTGGCCCACAAACTGCCTAACAAGGTCGAAGCCGCCTACCGTCGAACCGATTTCTTCGAGAAGCGCCGGAGCCTGATGAAGCAATGGGCGGATTATCTGGGCACTATCGCCCCGGCGGCGAATGCGGCGGCAGCCGAGCCTATTCCGGCCCGCGCTGCCGCATGACCAGTTCGTGCAGACTGGCAGTCATGATGCGGGTCGACTTGCCAAGCTTGATGGCCTCGATCTCGCCCGACGCAATCAATTCGTACAGCTTGGTGCGACCGACGCCGATCATGCGCGCAGCGTCATTGACCTTCACGCAGATCGGCTCGACCGGAGGCGGCGCTTTCACTGCGCCGCGCCGTCGTTTCGATATGCCACGGGATCATCGATCCAGCGATTGATGGCGGATTCCCTCCAGCCCACGCCATGGATGCTGATCTTCACCTGGGGCGGAAAAGTCCCCTCATCGATCTTGCGATACATGGTGGAGCGGGACAGGCCGGTTCGGGCGAGGACGGTCTTCAGGCGGATGATCTTGTCGGTGTTGGACATGGGACTTGCTTCCATTCGTTGGCGTTTACTGGTTGCCCCTGACGCAAGAGTTCATCGTCGAAATGCCTGGTGCAAGGCGATTTTCAGCCCATCGGCCCGTCATCGCAAATGCGGATAGAATGACTGGAAGAAGGATAGGCACGGCTATGGACGGATAGAGAAGGTGGCGGACGCCAGCCTAGGCGTGCTCAGTGGGACAAAAATCTGACCATCTGTCCCGCTCCGAAGGCCCGCAACTCCAGCCATCGCCGTCAGCGGCGGAGATTTGCGCCACGACCGTCGGGGATTGCGCCCGAATCAGCCGGAAATGCGCAGCCTCTGCCCAAGGTCTGCCAATGAGCGAGAGCGCGAAGCCGCGCTTTGCCATTTGCACGCTTCGCGAACCCGAATTCCTGCACTCATTGGTTGCCGATAGCCCGCCACCTCCGCTACCTGTCAGGGACAAGGGGAATATGATTCAATGGCATCGCAAAGTAATACGGGCAGCGATCTTGGCTTCGAGGCCGATCTCTTCAAGGCGGCTGACAAGCTACGCGGCAATCTGGAGCCTTCGGAATACAAGCACGTTGCCCTTGGCCTGATCTTCCTCAAGTATATCTCCGAAGCGTTTGAACATCACCGCGCCAAGCTGATGCAGGAAGAGTTCGCCGATCCGGAGGATCCGGAGGAATATCTCGCCTCCAACGTGTTCTGGGTGCCTCAGGAAGCACGGTGGGAGCATTTGCAAGCCAATGCCAAGCGTCCGCAGATCACCTTCACCGATGTGACCACCGGCAAGGAGCGCGTGGGCGACATCGGAAACCTGATCGACAATGCGATGGACTCCATTGAGCGCGCCAACGCCGCCGTGCTCAAGGATGTTTTACCCAAGGAATATGGCCGCCCGCAGCTCGATAAGACGATGCTGGGCGAGCTGATCGACCTGTTTTCCAAAGTCGGGATGCACAGCGCGGACGGCAAATCGAAAGACCTGCTGGGCCGCGCCTATGAGTATTTTATCAGCCAGTTTGCGGGTGCGGAAGGGCGGCGCGGCGGCGAGTTCTTCACACCGCGATCTGTGGTGCAGACCATCGTGGAGATGCTGGAGCCGCACAATGGGCGGGTTTATGATCCGGCCTGCGGGTCTGGCGGGATGTTCGTGCAGTCGGAACGGTTCATTGAAAACCATCAGGGCCGCCGCAGCGACATCGCGATCTATGGGCAGGAGCGCAACCACACCACGTGGAAGCTCTGCAAGATGAACCTGGCCGTGCGCGGCATCGATGCGGACATCAAGTGGAACAACGAAGGCTCGTTCCTGAACGATGCCTTCCCCACGCTGAAGTTCGACTATGCGATGGCCAACCCGCCCTTCAACATCTCGGACTGGTGGCAGCCCCAGCTTGAGGGCGATGTCCGCTGGAAGTACGGAACGCCGCCCGCAGGCAATGCCAACTTTGCCTGGCTTCAGCACATCATCCACCACCTGGCCCCGCGCGGCACGGCGGGCGTGGTGCTGGCCAACGGATCGATGTCATCCCAGCAATCGGGCGAAGGTGAAATCCGCAAGGCGATGATTGAGGGCGACGTGGTGGATTGCATGGTCGCACTGCCCGGGCAGCTTTTCTATTCCACGCAGATTCCGGCCTGCCTGTGGTTTCTGGCGCGAGACAAGAGCGCGAATGGTCACCGCGACCGGCGCGGCGAAATCCTGTTCATCGATGCCCGCAACCTTGGCCACATGGTGGACCGGACCCGACGTGAGTTCTCCGAAAGCGACATTGCCGCTATCACGGGCGCCTACCACCGCTGGCGGGCAAAGCCCGATGCGGGACTAGGCGAGTATCAGGATATTCCGGGCTTTTGCCGTTCAGCGACTTTGGATGAAGTGCGCAAGCACGGCCATGTTCTTACGCCGGGGCGTTATGTCGGGGCGGAAGATGCAGAGGATGACGGGCTGCCCTTTGCGGAGCGGCTTCAGGAATTGGTAGCCGAACTAAGTGGGCAGTTTGTGACCGCGCGACAACTCGAAAATGAAATCCGCACGTTGTTGGGGCGTGTAGTCTGATGCCTCCCTGGCCAGTTGTGTCAGTCAGCGAAATCGCCGCGCAAGCGCGTAACGCGCTTGTTGGCGGCCCCTTTGGCTCGAACCTTGTTTCGGCTGACTACGTGCCTGCGGGAGTCCCGGTCATTCGGGGTCAAAACATGGGAGGGCGATGGGTAGGCGGTGATTTCGCCTTTGTGAGTACAGGTAAAGCTGAGAATTTGTCGTCAAATATCGCACAACCGGATGATCTAATTTTTACACAGCGGGGGACGCTTGGGCAGGTCGCGCTTGTTCCATCTGCCCCATATGACAGATATATTATCTCGCAGAGCCAGATGAAGTTAACGGTAAATCGGGAAATTGCCTGTCCGATCTTCTACTACTATCTGTTCTCTTCAGAGGATCAGCAGGCCTACATTTTTAATAATGCCATTCAAACCGGAGTTCCCCACACGAATTTGGGAATTTTACGAAATACACCCGTTCCGTTGCCGCCGCTTTCAGTTCAACGGGAAATTGCCCAACTGCTCTCATCCCTTGACGACAAGATCGAACTCAACCGGCGGTTGAATGACACGCTGGAAGGGATTGCGCAGGCGATCTTTCGCGACTGGTTTGTCGATTTCGGTCCCACGCGCCGCAAGGCAGCTGGCGAGGCTGATCCGGTAGCAATCATGGGCGGCCTGACCCCAGACCCCGCCCGCGCCGCCCAGCTCGCCGCCCTCTTCCCCGCCGCCTTTGGCGACGATGGCTTGCCAGTGGGGTGGACTGAAACCGCAATCGGCGATCTTGTGAAGGCTCAAGGCGGATCGACGCCAAGCACGGGTGACGAGTCCCTTTGGGCACCGGCCAAGCACTATTGGGCAACGCCCAAAGATCTGTCGAACATGAACGACCTCGCGCTATTCAACACGGCGCGGCAAATCAGCGACGCGGGATTGGCCAAAATTACGTCCGGCCTGTTGCCAGTCGGCTCGGTGCTGCTGTCGTCGCGCGCGCCGATTGGGTATCTCGCTATTGCCCAGGTGCCAGTGGCCATCAATCAGGGCTTTATCGGCCTTGCCCCCACTGCCGAAGTGGGCAGCGCCTACCTCTATTGTTGGTGCAAAGCCAACATGGACAAGATCGTTGCCAACGCAAACGGCTCGACCTTTCAGGAAATCAGCAAGAAGAACTTCCGCCCGATCACGTCGCCCCTGCCAGCGGATCGGCGGCTGATTTCTGCGTTTGTAGATGTTGCCGAGCCGCTATTCGCCCGCCTGATCGCCGGGGCCAGCGAGAACCGCACGCTCGCCGAAACCCGCGACTATCTCCTACCCCGGTTGATGTCGGGCACAGTGCGTGTCGCGCCCAAGGTTGAAGCTGCCTGATGGCCGAACCCTATTTCCGCTCGCTCCCACTGTTCCCTACCTATGCCATTGGCGATGTGGGCATCGACGGGCTGGTCCCGGCCTGCCGGGTGGAAAGCTGGGAAGCCTTCATCGAGGCGATGCGCTCGCCCGATCACAACAAGGCCAAAGGGGAAATCGTCTATCGCGGCCAGGCCGGGCATGACTGGCACCTGTCTTCCACGCTGGCCCGCCTGTTCGATGGCGGGGCGGTGCCCGCCGATCATCAGGCCAATCTGCTCGCCCAGTTCCGGCTCGCCATGCGCGGGCGCGGCCTGGATGTCAGCAATCTGGACGAGCAGGAAATCTGGGCTTTTGGGCAGCATCACGGCCTCAGAACCCCGCTGATTGACTGGACCAAGTCCCCCTACGTTGCGCTGTTCTTCGCCTTCGATGAGCCGGATGCCGAAGGCGTGGACAATCCGTCCCGCGCCGTGTTCTGCCTCAACATGACCGCGATCCGCGCCGACGAGAGCCTGTCGGAGATCATCTTCGAACCCACGCACCACGAGAATGCCCGCTTGGTCAATCAGGCCGGGCTGTTTACGATCACGCCCAGCGGCAAAGACAATCTCGTTTCGGCCATCCTCAACGAGCTGGCCGAAAACGAGGTCATCAATCCCGACGATCCGATGGATGTGGCGCGCTACATCAGCAAAATCCATATTCCGAACGAGAACCGGGTCGAGTGCCTGAACACTCTTCGGAAAATGAACATCCATCACGCGAACCTGTTTCCCGATCCGGGCGGCGCATCGAAATACTGCAACGATTGGCTTGCCCGTCTGATCGAAGAGGAGCGGCGCGACGCGGCAGAAGCCAAGGCGATTGAGGATGCGGCGGACAGGGCATTGGCAGAGCCCGATCCGACGCCCCAGACAGTCGAGGCGGTTTCCGCAGAGGCCATCGCCAAGCTGCTGCGGAACACGGTGCGCAATGATAGCGAATACCCGCCAGAGATGCTCGCCGGTTGGGCAACAAAGCTCATCTCGCTGTATGAACGAACGGCGGAAACCGACTGGCCCACACGCCCCTCGTCCGAACTCCGGCTGAAGCTGGAATTCCGCAAATTCCTCATGAGCAACAGCGTTAATCGCGCCGTTGCCGAAACTGGCGCACGGCGCTTGATCGAGTTCTTCAAGGCAAATTGGCGCGCAACGCATGCGTCGTAAGCCGTCTCGCCTTCAGATTTGGCGGAACCGGCTGGTTACGTCGCGCGCTGCCGGGAATTGGCGGAGCTTCTGGAACGAGACCAATTTCCCGATAGCGATTGGCCTGTTCATCGTCTGTGCCGCCATCACTTATGTCTGGTGGCGACTGGCCCCCCAGGACCCCAGCAACCTTTGGCCCGAAATGGGCGGAATGACGCTGGATGTGTTCTTCATCCTGATCGTGTTCGCACTGTTCGAACACCGCCGTAACAAGCGCCAGGATATTGCCCGCCAGCGTGAAGTGATCGATGACTACAAGCGCTGGGATCACCCAGAGGCGCATTTGCGCATTGCAGGTGCTATCCGCCGCCTCAATCGCCTCGGTGTTTTTGCGCTGGACATGGCTGGCGCACGGCTGAGCAAGTTCGATTTTGCCGAACAGGGCATCGAGAAAATCGATGGATCAACTTTCTTCAATGGCCAGTGGGGTGAACGGTTCGGCGATAGCACCGTGCATTTGGTTAAAGTTGATTTCGACCGAGTCAGCTGCCGGAACGTCACCTTTTCGCCATACAATCCATTTGGCGGATTTGGCCTTTCTGGTTCGAATTATGCTCGATTCGTGGACTGCTCGTTCAATGAAGCAGACTTGAGCCAATCCCTTTTCAATGGTGCGGAATTGACTTGGTCCGAACCGCCCCCAGAGGAAAATGGGTATGCTGAAGATATGGGGGACGGCCAATGGTGCTGGGATCAGACGCATTATGGCCCGTTTTACAATGCCGATCTGCAACAGACCTCATTCAAAGATTGCTGGTTTAAGAACGCAGATTTCCGTAACGCAGATAATATATTAGAAGCTGACTTCACTGGCGCAAAAGGCCTGGAGGACGCTTTCTTTGATAATGACGAAATCAGGGCGGCGATCCTGGCACAAGCGGCGGGTGGCCCAGCGGCATGAAGGTTCTTTTTCTTGACGAGTCCGGTGATCACAATTTGACTGTGATCGATCCGCTTTATCCGGTGTTCGTGCTGGGCGGCGTAATCATGGATCGGGACTATGCGCGCATCGAAGTTGCGGCAGCGCTCGACAAGTTCAAGTTGGCGATGTTCGGCACCACGGACATCGTGCTGCACACGGCGGACATCGCACGCAACCGCGCCGGGTTTGAACGCCTGAAAGATGCGGGATTTCGGCAGGCATTTTACGCCGAGATCAATGCGCTGATGGCGCAGCTTGAATATCAGGTGGTCGCCTGCGTAGTGCACAAGGATGTCCATCTCCAGCGATACGGGCTGGCTGCCGTTGACCCCTACATGCTCAGCCTGGATATCCTGGTGGAGCGCTTCTGCCTTGATGTTGGTCCAGTCGCAGGCGGCGGCATAATCGTTGCCGAGAAGCGCGGCAGCACCTTGGACCGGGGCATTGAATTGGCATGGTTGAACCTGAAAATTCAGGGGACTCGGTTCATGCAGGCCGCTGACATCGAACGGCGCGTGAGGGGGCTGCATCTGCGTGACAAGAAAGAGAATATCGCCGGACTGCAACTCGCTGATCTGGTGGTATCGCCCATCGGTCGCCATGTTCTGGGCAAGCCCGACAAGGCGGATTGGACGATTGTAGAGAGCAAGCTGCGGCGCAGCGCGAGCGGCAGAACAGATGGTTTTGGATTGGTTGTCCTGCCCAAAAAAGCAGGGCCAGCCCCCGCTACGCAGTGACTGACCCATGAACTTTTATATACATAACTCCCTGGGGAAGTCAAGGAATGTTCCGATAATCGGAACTCCTGCCTACCCATATATCCTGATAAATCAATGGCTTGTGGCTGAATGACAATCACGGAAGATATTGTCGAACTGGCGGCCATTGAAACGCTGCAGGAACTGGGCTGGAGCTATCTCCACGGCTCGGTGATCGCGCCAGATGGTTCCGCGCCAGAGCGCCGTTCGTTTGGCGATGTTGTCCTGACCGGCAGGCTGGAAGCTGCCATCGCCCGGATCAACCCGGATGTGCCGGATGCCGCGCGCTCAGAAGCCCTGCGGCGGATTCTGACCGGCGAGTTGCCCGATCTGGTCGAGGAGAACCGTCGCATCCACAAGCTACTGACCGAGGGCGTCGATGTCGAATATCGCGCCGACAACGGAAAGACCGCCGCCACCAAAATCTGGTTGATCGACCTTGACCGCCCGGACGCCAATGACTGGCTGGCGGTCAACCAGTTTGTCGTAGTCCAGAACCGCGCCAATCGCCGCCCGGACCTGGTCCTGTTCGTCAACGGCCTACCGCTTGCCGTGCTGGAGCTGAAGAACGCCGCCGCGCAGAACGCGACGATTGCTGACGCTTACAACCAGTTGCAGACCTATCAGCACCAGATCCCCGGACTGTTCAGCACCAACGCCGTTCTGGTGACATCGGACGGCATGGAAGCGCGCATCGGCTCCATCACCGCCAATGCCGAACGGTTCATGCCCTGGCGCACGGTAGACGGCGAGGACTTTGCCCACCGGGGCACGCCCGAGCTGGAGACCCTGCTACGCGGCGTGTTCACTCGCGCCAATCTGCTCGCTCTGATCCGCGATTTCATCGTTTTCGGCGACAAGGGCGAAGGCCCCTTCAAGATCATTGCCGGCTATCACCAGTTCCATGGCGCACAGAAAGCCGTGCGGCAGGCGGTTGAAGCATCGCGGCCCGATGGCGACCGCAAGATCGGCGTCATCTGGCACACCCAGGGTTCAGGCAAGAGCCTGTTGATGGCGTTCTTCGCTGGCCTAGCCGTGAAATCGCAGGCGCTGGAAAACCCGACGCTGGTCGTGCTGACCGACCGCAACGACCTGGACGATCAGCTTTACGGCACCTTTGGCCTGTGCCGCGACCTGATCCGCCAGAACCCGGAACAGGCAGACAGCCGCGCAGACCTCAAGCGGCTGCTCGACAAGGCGGCTGGCGGCGTGGTGTTCACCACCGTGCAGAAGTTCTCGCCAGAGAAGGGCGAAGAGAGTTTTCCGCTGCTGTCCGACCGGCGCAACATCATCGTCATCGCCGACGAAGCGCACCGCAGCCAGTATGGATTCGAGTCAAAGCTGAACCGGGAAACCGGCCTCAGGCGCTATGGCTATGCCCACTATATCCGGCAGGCCATGCCGAACGCGTCGTTCATCGGCTTTACCGGCACGCCGATTGAAGCCGCCGACATCAACACACCCGCGATTTTCGGCGAATATATCGACATCTACGACATCAGCCGCGCCGTGGAAGACGGGGCCACGGTGCCGATCTTCTACGAAAGCCGTCTCGCCAGGATCGAGCTGAACGACGATGAAAAGCCGCTGATCGACAGCGAGATCGAGGCGCTGGTCGAAGATCAATCGCTGACCGAAGCGGAAAAGCTGAAGGCGAAATGGTCCGCCGTTGAGGCGCTGGTCGGTTCGGAAAAGCGGCTGGCGCAGGTAGCGGAGGACATGGTTGCGCACCTGGAGGCGCGCATCGAGGCGATGAACGGCAAGGCGATGGCCGTTTGCATGAGCCGCCGCATCTGCGTTGCTCTCTACGAGCGGATCGTCGCCTTGCGGCCCGAGTGGCATTCGACCGATGATGCCGAGGGCGCGGTCAAGATCGTGATGACCGGATCGGCATCCGACCCGCTCGACTGGCAGCCGCATATCGGATCGAAGAAGCGCCGCGATGACCTCGCCAAGCGTGCCCGCAATCCCGATGATCCGCTTCGCCTGGTGATCGTCTGCGACATGTGGCTGACCGGCTTTGACGCGCCGTGCATGAACACCATGTACATCGACAAGCCGATGCGCGGGCACGGACTGATGCAGGCAATCGCCCGCGTGAACCGCGTGTTCAAGGACAAGCCCGGCGGGCTGGTGGTCGATTACATCGGCGTCGCACAGAACCTGCGCAACGCGCTCAGCCAGTACACCGATTCCGACCGCGACAAGACTGGCATCGACGAGTCCGCCGCCGTCGCGGCGATGATGGAACGGTACGAAAGCATCCGCGATCTGTTCCATGGTTTCGACTATCGCCCCGGCATCATAGGGCAGCCGCGCGAACGCCTTATCTGCCTTGGCGGTGCCATCGATTGGGTACTGAAGTGGCAGGAATCGCAGGCCGCACGGCAGAAGACCGACGAGGACAAGAAGCGCGCTCATCGTCGGTTCCTCGATATGGTTCTGGAATTGTCGAAGGCCTATGCCTTGGCTTCAGCCAGCGACGAAGCCCGCGCCATTAGGGACGAAGTCGGGTTCTTCCAGGCCATCCGGGCGGCACTCGCCAAGACCACTGCAACCGGCAAGATCAGCGAGAAGGACCGCGCCTTTGCCGTGCAGCAGCTCGTGGACCGGGCCGTTGCATCATCCGAGATCATCGACATCCTGAAAGTGGCCGGGCTTCAATCCCCGGACATCTCCATCCTGTCCGACGAATTCCTCATGGAAGTCGGCAAGATGGAGAAAAAGAACCTCGCGCTGGAAGCCCTGAAGAAGCTTCTCAACGGTGAAATCGTCAGCCGTTCCAGGACTAATCTGGTCGAGAGCAAGGCATTCTCGAACCGGCTGGAGGAAGCCGTCGCCCGCTATCACGCCGGGGCCATTTCTGCGGTGGAGATGATCCAGGAGCTGATCGAACTCGCCAAGGACATGAAAGCCGCCCGCGCACGTGGCGAGGATATGGGCCTCAGTCAGGAAGAAGTCGCGTTCTACATGGCCCTCGCGGAAAACGAGAGCGCGGTTGAAGCCATGGGCAACGAGAAGCTGCGCGTCATTGCCCATGAGCTGCTGGAGCAGTTGCGCAGCAACGTGACCGTCGATTGGCATCAGCGGGAAAGCGCCCGTGCCCGCATGCGCGTTTTGGTGAAGCGCATCCTCAAAAAATACGGCTATCCGCCAGACCTGGCTGACGAGGCGGTTCAGACCGTTCTGGCGCAGGCGGAAATCCTGCTGCGGGAAATCGGGAACTGAACCTCACTCAGTCGCTTTCCATCTCGAATGCCCGCTTGCCCTTGCGTTTCCACAGCAGCAGTGCCTGTTCCCGCTCCTCGCCGCGCAGCTTGGCCGCGACGGTGAGGAACGCGCCGTAAAGCGTGGCGCGATCATCATCGGCCAGTTCGACCAATCCGGCCTTCACGACCAGGCCGCCGAGTTCAATCAGTTGCCGGGTGCGCTCGCGTCGCTGGACCTGCCATTCGCGCATGTCGGTTCGCGCCTTTCGTGCCTCAAGCCGATGCCGCGCCGCCGTCAAGCGGGAGAGAGCCATTCGGCTGGCCTTGAGGTCCGCCGCCACGCTTGCGCGCCTTGCTCTGAAAGAAGGCAGCGCCGCGCTTGCGCCATGCCTCCTTCCTCTGGGCTTCGCTGGTTTCGGCAATGACCAGCAGCGCACCCGCCAGCGTTTCCGCATCGGTTGCATCGGCCCCGGTGGCGATCACCAGTTCGCCAAGCTGCTGGACGCGGCGTTCCTTCAGTTGCCTCGCCTTGTCGGCGAGCGCCTTCAGTTCCGAATCAATGTCACGGGGTTTGCGCATCGAAGTTCTCCATTGAGGGGCGATGCGCTGATGATAATATCGATGCTCTCCCAATGCTGTAGAGTCGTCGAGACGGCCTGATACTGCATAGTCCCGAGCAGGATTTTATCATGGGAGGGCGCGCTTATACGTCGTGCCGACGTCGCGCTCATGGCGTAGATGGATTGCCGTCATGGCGATTTTCCACCTCTCCGTCAAAGTCATCAGCCGGTCGAGCGGGCGCAGCGCTGTGGCCGCAGCCGCCTATCGCGGCGGCGAGCGGCTGCACGACGAACGGCTCGACCGCGACCATGATTTCACCAACAAGGACGGGGTCATCCATTCCGAAGTGCTGCTGCCGGAAGGCGCACCGGAAGAATTCGCCGACCGCGAAAAGCTCTGGAACGCGGTCGAGGCCGCCGAAAAGCGCAAGGACGCGCAGCTATCCCGCGAGGTCGAATTCGCCATTCCGCGCGAGCTGACCAAGGAACAGGGCATCGAACTGGCACGGGAGTTTGCTGAGGCCGAATTCGTCGAAAAGGGCATGGTCGCGGACCTCAATGTCCATTGGGATATTGGCGCGGACGGCCAGCCCAAACCCCACGCCCATGTCATGCTCACCATGCGCGAGGTCGGCAAAGACGGGTTCGGCGCGAAGGTGCGCGACTGGAACAAGGCCGAGCTGGTTGAACAATGGCGCGAACGCTGGGCCGACCATGTCAATCAGCGGCTGGCAGAACTCGATATCGATGCGCGGATAGATCACCGCAGCCTGGATGCGCAAGGCATTGCGCTGGAGCCGCAGGACAAGATTGGCCCCGCCGCTTCGCGCATGGGCGAGCTTGGGCTGGAGGCCGAACGGATCGAGGAACATCGCGCCGTCGCGCGGCGCAACGGCGAGCGGATCATTGCCAACCCCGCTGTCGCCCTGGACGCGATCACGCACCAACAGGCGACGTTCACGACCCACGACCTTGCCATGTTCGTGCATCGGCACAGCGACGGAAAGGAGCAGTTTGACCTGGCCATGGGCGCCGTGCGCGGATCGCCCGTCCTGATCGCGCTCGGCAAGGACGGACGCGGCGAAGAGCGGTTCACGTCCAGGCAGATGATCGAGACCGAACAGCGGCTTGGCCGCGCATCGGAATTGCTGGCAGAGCGCGAGCAGCATCGGGTCGAAGATCATGGCCGGGAAGGCGCGCTGACGCGCGCGGCGGTGCGCGGACTGGTGCTGTCCGGCGAGCAGCGCGCGGCGTTCGAGCATGTGACCGATGGGCGCGGCCTCAGTGTTGTCGTCGGCTATGCCGGGACCGGCAAGAGCGCGATGCTGGGCGAAGCGCGCGAGGCTTGGGAGAGCGCGGGTTATACCGTTCGCGGTGCGGCGCTGTCCGGCATTGCCGCCGAAGGGCTGGAGCACGGTTCGGGCATTGCCTCGCGCACCATCGCCAGCCTTGAACATCAGTGGGGCCAGGGCCGCGAATTGCTCACCTCGCGCGATGTGCTGGTCATCGACGAGGCAGGCATGGTCGGCACGCGCCAGATGGAGCGCGTCCTCTCCCACGCCGCCGATGCCGGCGCGAAGGTTGTCCTCGTTGGCGACCCGCAGCAGCTCCAGGCTATCGAAGCCGGAGCAGCCTTCCGTGCGATCCATGAACGGCACGGCGGCGTCGAAATCAGCGAAGTGCGCCGCCAGCATGACGGCTGGCAGCAGGACTCCACCCGGCATCTCGCGACCGGGCGCACTGGCCTTGCCATTCAGGCCTATGGCGAACGGGGCATGGTCCATGTTGCCGAGACGCGTGAGGCAGCGCGCGGCGAACTGATCGAGCGTTGGGATCGAGAACGGCAGGCCAGCCCCAGCGATACGCGGATCATTCTCACGCACACCAATGACGAGGTGCGCGAACTCAATGACGCGGCGCGTGGGCGGCTGAGTGCAAGCGGCGAACTTGGCAACGACGTGGCAATCCGCGTCGAGCGTGGCGACCGCCAGTTCGCCAGCGGCGACCGCATCATGTTCCTGCGCAATGAGCGGGGCCTGGGCGTCAAGAACGGCACACTCGGCACCGTCGAGCAGGTGACGCCGCAACGCATGGCCGTGCGTACCGACGATGGCCGCAACGTGGCTTTCGACACCAAGGATTATGCGCACATCGATCATGGCTATGCCGCGACGATCCATAAGGCGCAGGGCATGACGGTGGACCGCGCGCACGTGCTGGCCACGCCAGGCATGGACAGCCACGGGACCTATGTCGCGATGTCCCGCCACCGCGACGAGCTTGCCCTGCATTATGGCCGCGATGACTTCACCGATCAGTCGAAACTGGTCCGCACGCTGAGCCGCGAGCGCGGCAAGGACATGGCGAGCGACTACAAGCCGGAGCAGCAGTTCGCCGAACGTCGTGGCATCACCTTCCGCGAACGCATTGTCGAAATCGCCCGGCAGTTGCCGGAACGGGCGAAGTCGATTTTCGCAGGGTTCCGCCCGCAGGCCCAAAAGCTCGAAGCATTGCCGAGCGATCAGGCTGGCCTGTCCGATCAGCGCCGTGCGGTCGAACGTTATGCCCGTGCCGCCGCCGACATTGGGCAGATGCGCGAACAGGGATTGCCGGTCCTGCCACACCAGCGCGACGCACTGGAGAAGGCTGGAAAGGCGCTCGATACGATCCGGCCGCATGGCACGGCCGACCTCGCCAGTGCGTTGCAGCGCCAGCCCTCGCTGGCCCGTGAGGCCGCCGATGGTCGTACCCAGGGCGCTATCCGCGCCATGCAGCTTGAAGCGGAAATCCGCATCGATCCCGCGCAGCGCGCCGACCGCTTTGTCAGCGACTGGCAACGGCTTGGGCAGGCACGACAGGCCATGCAGCGTGATGGCGACACCAAGGGCGCGCAGAGGCTCACCAACCACATGACGGACATGGCGAAGAGCCTGGAGCGCGACGCGCAGGTGGAATCCCTGCTGCGCGGTCGCACCCGCGAACTTGGCATCAAGACAGAACTTGGTCGCGATCTGGCCCGCGACCTGGCCGCCTCCATCACGATGGAGCGGAGCCGGTCAATCGGCATGGGCCTGTAGGAGAAGCACGATGGATACCGATGACGTGGACCTGACCTTGGATCTTGAGCCGGAACCTGATCCTGACCCGCCCGTCCCGGACGCCACAGGCGACCCCGCCGCCGAGGCCTTTGCCCGCCTTGAAGGGGAGCTGGCCCTCATGCGCCGAGCCGTCCAGCACCTCGCCGCCGAACGCGCAGACATTGTCATTCCCGACTACGGCACGACCCTGACCGACATGGCCAAGCGGATGGGTGCGATCAGCGAGAGCCTGAAGGGCATGGCTGGTCATCCGGCGATGCAGATGACGCCTGACAGCATTGGCAATCGGATCGCCGCCGCAGCAGAAACGGCACGGCGGACAGATCACGACCGGATCAGTCAGGCACGGGATGATTTGCACCATGCAGCCCAGGCGATGCGCAGCGTAACTGCCCAAGCGCGCAATGCCGCTGAGCAGCGGCAACAGCTTTACCAGGTGGCAGGCGGAGCCTTGCTGGCGGGCATCCTGCTATGGTCTTTCATCCCCGGCACCATTGCCCGTACCATGCCCGAGAGCTGGCACTGGCCGGAGCGTATGGCCGCGCGGCTGGTGGGCGCATCCTCTCGCTGGGACGCAGGCGCACGGATGATGCAAAGCGACAACCCCGAGGCATGGAATGCACTGGTGCAGGCCGCTGACATCCAGCGCGACAATCGCGACGCCGTTGACGATTGCCGGAAGAACGCGGCAACCTCGCAGCAGCCGGTGCGATGCACCGTAAAGATTCGTCCGGATAACTCGGAGAGGAAGACTGCAACAACGCTAGAAGGGGCTGCGCAACGATCCCAACGAGGGGCATGACGGCCCATTCCGACCCGCACAAAATGTGGGATCAAATGTGGTTTCGATTTTCCGGAAAAGTCATATTATCCTTTGAAAACAGAGCGATAAATGACTTGAATGGTAGCGGAGGAGGGACTCGAACCCCCGACACGCGGATTATGATTCCGCTGCTCTAACCAACTGAGCTACTCCGCCCCGGACCGCGCCATCTGCTGATGACGCGCGGTAGGCGGCGCTATTAGGCGGGGAGTCGTGGCGGGTCAACCGGGTAATTTCCTGCTTGGCGCATCATCTCGCGCGGCCCGGGCGCGTAGGGCATTGCCTTTGTTCGCGTGTGCAGCAATGACAATGCGATGCGGATTGCCATTGTCGACGAAAGCGCCTCGCGCGCCGCAGTGATCGGCGAAGGACTTGCCGCGCTGGACGATTGCGAGATCTTCGTTGTGACCGAGCGGCGCGGGCTGGTGGCGCGCATTGGCGAGATTGCCCCGGACATCGTGTTGATGGACCTCGGCAACCCTTCACGCGACGTGCTCGAGGAATATTTTGCGGTCAGCCGAGCGCTGGATCGCCCGATCGCCATGTTCGTGGACGAAAGCGACGACGAGGCGATTGCCGCATCGATCGATGCGGGCGTCTCGTCCTATGTGGTCGATGGGCTGGCGGCGCACCGGATCCGCCCGATCCTCGATCTCGCGGTCAAGCGCTTCAACGCCTTCGCACGGCTTCAGGCCGATCTGGCTGAAGCCAAAGGCCGGCTGGCCGAACGAGACGCGGTCGACAAGGCCAAGCGCATCCTGATGGACAGCCGCGCTCTGACCGAGCCGCAGGCCTATGCCGAACTGCGCAAGACCGCGATGAACCAGGGCCGCCGCATCGCGGAGATCGCGGAAGCCGTGGTGACCGCGCACCAGTTGATGGGGGGGAAGTGATGTCCGCCGAACTGACCATTGGCTTCCTGCCGCTGGTGGACGCGTGCCTGCCGATCCTCGCGCGCGAGCACGGCTTTGCCGAAGACGAAGGGCTGTCGCTACGGCTGGTCAGGGACATGAGCTGGGCCACGGTGCTCGACCGGCTGCTCTATGGCCACAGCGATGCCGCGCATCTTGTCGCGCCGCTGGCCATCGCGACCACGCTGGGCCGGGGACGGCCGGCGCAGGCGCTGTCAGTGCCGTTCGTGCTGGGGCTGAACGGCAATGCCATCACCATGCGGCCCGAACTGGCGCGCCGCCTGACCTCTCCGGGCACGCTCGGCGATCCGATCAGGGCGGGGGCGGCGTTGAAGCTGGTGGCGGCCGAGCGGTGCGCCGCCGGACGGCCGCTGCGCTTTGGCGTGGTCCACCGCTATTCCAGCCACAACTATATGCTGCGCTACTGGCTGGCGGGCTGTGGCGTGCGGCCGGATCACGATGTCGAGATAACCACTGTGGCACCTCCGTTTTGCGCCGACGCGCTTGAGGCAGGGGAAGTTGACGCGATCTGCGTAGGCGAGCCATGGAACAGCGTCGCGGTGGAGCGCGGTGCCGGCGAGATCGTGCTCATGACCGCGCAGATCTGGCGGCGCGGCGTGGAAAAGGTGCTCGCTTTCAAGGAGCGCGTGCTCGACGAACGGCGCGCGGATGTCGAGGCGCTGATTCGTGCCATGGTGCGCGCGGCCCGGCATTTCGTCGATCCGGAGCACTGGGACGAGAACGCGGCGATCCTCGCCCGCGCCGAATATCTGGATGGCGATGCCGTGCTGATCAAGCGCGCGATCTCGGACCGGCTGCTGCTGGCCAAGGGCAGCGAAGTGGTTCCTTTTCCGGATTTCATGTTCCAGTATCGCGAGGCGGCGAACTTTCCGTGGGTCAGCCAGGCGGAATGGCTCTACACCCAGATGGTTCGCTGGGAGGGCGGCAAGATCGACCCAGGCGAAGCGGCGCGGGCGGCGCGGGTGTTTCGCCCCGATGTCTACCGCAGTGCACTGACCGGTGGTGCGGAGCCGCTACCGGGCGCCAGTTCCAAGGTCGAGGGAAGCCTGGGGCAGACCACGGTTGTGGGCACGCAACAAGGGCGCATGACGCTGGAAAGCAACCGTTTCTTCGATGGCGGCGTGTTCGATCCTGCGGACCTTGAGGGATACCTCGCCAGCCTGCCGTGATGCTGCGCTGCAAAAAACGCTTTACCTGTCCCCCGCGAATCGCTTACGCTTCAGTCAGCAGGTTGTTGCTTTCCGACGATGGGAAGCGCCGATGATGGCCTGCTGACAGCAACATTGCGTGGCAACGACGCCGCCCGATCTGACCTTCAGAGGTCAAGTCGAGGCGGCTTTTTTGCGTGCGCGTTTCGGACGGGACGGCATGGGCAGGCAGGGGACATCAGCGCAGCAGCAGCGAGGCGACCAGACCGGTCGCCAGCAGCGCGCTGGTCGCCTTCCAGAACAGCACCGGGTCACGTTCGAGCACGCTTCGGTGCCGTTCGGGTCCAAGCCCGAGCGCACCGCCGCTTTCCAGCGCGCGGAGCAGTTCGACCACGTCGCCGAAGCGTTGTTCGCGGCGCGGTTCGATGGCGGTGAGGATCGCGCCGTCGAGCCAGCTGGGGATTTCCGGGCGGTGGCGCGACGGGGCCGGAGCCTGCCCGAAGCGCGGGCGCTGGAAGGCTTCCTGCTCTCCGTAGGGCCACTTGCCGGTGAACCAGCGGTAGAGCGTGACGCCGAGCGCGAACTGGTCGGTCAGCGCGTCGCCGGCGTTCCCCTCGAACTGTTCCGGCGCCATGAAACCGGGTGTGCCGGGGATTTCGTCGGCGTGGAAATCCTCCACCCTGGGCAGGCGGGCCACGCCGAGGTCGATCAGTTTCAGGCCGCTCGCGCCGTCCTTGCCTTCGGTGGTGAGCATCACGTTGTCGGGCTTGATGTCGCGGTGAACAACGTCGAGCCGGTGCAGGGCGGCGACGCCGCGTACCAGCTTGACCGCCGCGTCACGTGCGACTTCGAGCGAGGGCACGCCGCGGCTCAACCGCTCGGCCATGGTTTCGCCTTCGAGCAGAGGCTGGACGCCGTAGAGCGCGCTTTGGCGGCCTGGCCGAACGGCGCGGGCGGCGAGCACGAACGGGCTCGTAACCCGCTGCGAAAGAAGCATTTCACGCGCGAAGGCGAGGCGCAGGGCGCGCTCGGACAGGACTTCGCGGCGGGGGAATTTCAGCACGACGCGTGCCTTTTCCTCCGCATCCTCGGCCACGAGCAGGACGGCGTGGCGGCCTTCGCTGAGCACACGCTCGATGCGGAAGCCGTCGATGCTTTCGCCCGGCTTGGGCGCTTCGGCGAAAGGCAGGGCGGACAGGCCGGCGAGGATGCCGTCGTGATCAGGTTCGGGCAGGCGCACCACGTCGAGGACCAGCGCGGTCGCGTTGTCCTTGCCGCCTGCACCGAGCGCGGCTTCGACCAGCATTTCGGCCGTGGCTTCGGCACTGGCGTTTTCGCGCAGGATTCCGGCGATCTTCGCCGCGGAGAGGGCGGCATGGACGCCGTCGCTGGTAAGGATCAGGCGGTCGTGCTCGGCCAGTTCGATCGCTGCGTGATCGAGCCGCAGTTCAGGCTCCAGGCCGAGCGCACGGATCAGCACGTGGTTGAGATCCGGCTCGGGCCGGACGTGGTCGGTGGTCAGGCAGGCGAGGCGCCCGGCGGCAAAGCGCCACGCGCGGCTGTCGCCCACGTGGACCAGATGGGCGCGGCGGCCGCGCAGCGCCAGCGCGGTGAACGTGGTTCCGCTCGCGGCCATGGTTTCGCCCCGACCCTGCGCATGGAGCCAGCGGTTGTAGGCGGCGAGGGGCACCTGCATGGCGCGGGCCGGACCGACGGTGTCGGGCATGGCGTAGAACCCTTCGATCAGCGTGCGCACCGCGAGTTCGGCGGCGACGCGTCCCTCGCGCCCGCCGCTCACCCCGTCGGCGACCGCGGCGACGATGCCGTGGCTGGCGCGCTCCGTGGCGGTGCCGAAGTGGACGCCGCCGAAATCCTGGTTTTCGGCGCGCGGGCCAATGCTGCTGGAAAAGCCCGCAGTCACAAGCAGTTCGCCCTTGTTTCGCATCCCGTTTTCAACCCCTCACGCACGGGCACGTTGCCCGCACGCGTGAGGATCGACCCCGCAACCCCCACGTCAAGTGCAGGAAGGACCACCTATGGCCACGCTTGCCATGCAATCCGATAAGTCCGCGCCTCCGGGCGCATCCTCGGCCAGTTTCTGGAAGTCCGGACACCGCCCGACGCTGTTTGCCGCGTTCCTCTATTTCGATGTCGCGTTCATGGTCTGGGTCCTGCTCGGGCCGCTGGCGCCGATCATCTCCAAGGAACTGGCGCTCGACCCGGCCCAGAAGGGCCTGATGGTCGCCGTGCCGACGCTGGCCGGCGCGATCCTGCGCCTCGTCAACGGACTGCTGGTGGACCGCATCGGTCCCAAGAAGACCGGCGCGATCGGCCAGGTCATCGTCATCGCCGGGCTTGCCGCAGCGTGGCACTTCGGCATCTCGACCTTCGAAGGCACGCTGGCGCTTGGCGTGGTTCTCGGCTTTGCCGGGGCGAGCTTCGCGGTGGCGCTGCCGCTGGCCAGCCGGTGGTATCCGCCCGAGCACCAGGGCAAGGCGATGGGCATTGCCGGCATGGGCAATTCGGGCACCGTGTTCGCCTCGCTTTTCGCCGCGCTCCTGGCCAAGTCGTTCGGCTGGACCAACGTGTTCGGCTTTGCGCTGATCCCGCTGATCGCGGTCTTCGTGTTCTACCTGTTCGCGGCCAAGGACAGCCCGGACCAGCCCGCGCCCAAGCCGCTTTCGGCCTATGCCGAGGTGCTGAAGGAGAAGGACGCCTGGTGGTTCATGCTGTTCTACGGCGTGACCTTCGGCGGCTTCGTCGGCCTCTCCAGCTCGCTGCCGACGTTCTATGCCGACACGTTCGGCGTGACCCCGGTTGTCGCCGGCTACTGCACCGCGGCCGCCGTGTTCATGGGCTCGATGCTGCGGCCTTTCGGCGGTGCGCTGGCAGACCGCTTCGGCGGGATCAAGACGCTGACCGTGGTCTATGCGGTGGCCGCGGGCATCCTCTCGGTCATCGCGACCGGGCCGGCCAGCCTTGCCATCGCGGTGGCGCTGTTCGTGGCGGTGATGGGCACGCTGGGCCTGGGCAACGGCGCGGTGTTCCAGCTGGTGCCGCAGCGTTTCCGCAAGGAGATCGGCGTGATGACCGGCCTGGTCGGCTTTGGCGGCGGCGTGGGCGGGTTCTACCTCGCCAGCTCGCTGGGCCTTGCCAAGAAGATGACCGGCAGCGCTTCGCTCGGTTTCCTGATCTTCGCCGGTCTTGCGCTGGTCGCGCTGGCCGGGCTGACCGTGGTGAAGAGCCGCTGGCGGACCACTTGGGGCGCGGCGCTGCAGGGCGCGCGCATCTGATAGCCCAGCCTGTCTGAACCCCGCCGGACGACCGGGGCGGGCGATGTATCCGCCCCGGCGTCGCATTCCATGAGGGAAACGTTCCATGAAGACCCGCCTCCTCGGCGCCGCCGCCCTGGCCGCGCCGCTCGCTCTCGCTCACCCTGCCTTCGCTGCACCCGCCGCGTTCGGCGATCCGGTGAAAGTGTCGGACGACGTGACGATCGACCCGATCCTGGATGCCCGGCTGCGCTGGGAAAACGTCGATACGCCCACGAAGGATGCCGATGCCGTCACGTTGCGGCTGCGCGGCGGTTTCGAGGTGAAGCACACGCCCTCGCACCTGTCGCTGCTGGCCGAAGCCGAAGGCACGTTGGCGCTGGGCGAGAACTATAACGGGCTGGGCTTCGTACCGGGGAAGGCGCGTCCGGCCTATGCCGCGGTGCCCGATCCGGCGAACGTTGAACTCAATCGCCTGCAGATCCAGTACCGGACCAAGCAGGCGGGGCTGACGATCGGTCGCCAGCGGATCAACCTGGACGACCAGCGCTGGGTCGGCTCGGTTGGCTGGCGGCAGAACGAGCAGACGTTCGATGCGGCGCGCGCCGAAGTTTCCGTCGGGCCGGTCATGGTCGATGCGACTTATGCCGACAGCCAGCGGACGATCTTCGGCGTCGATGCCGGGCCGCGCACCGCCTACGACGGGAACTTCCTGTTTCTGCAGGCCGGGGTGAAGCACGGGCCGGTGAGCGTGAAGGGCTTTGCCTACCTGCTGGACTATGACGCCAAGGAACAGGTCGGGCCGCTGGCGGTGACGCTGGCCGATACGCAGACCTATGGCGTGCGTGCGGTGGCGGCGTTGCCCTTGTCGAAGGCGGTGAAGCTGAACCTTGCGGCCAGCTATGCCCATCAGTCCGCCTACAAGGACAATCCGGCGAAGTTCGGGGCCGAGTATCTGGCAGGCGAGGCCGGACTGGCCGCGCGCGGCTGGACGCTGACCGGCGGCTACGAACGGCTGGGGACGGACAAGGGCATCGCCTTGCAGACGCCGATGGCCACGCTGCACAAGTTCAACGGCTGGGCGGACCTGTTCCTGACCACGCCCGCTGCGGGGCTGGAAGATGCCTATGTCGGGCTGGCCAAGGCACTGCCCAAGCTGAACGGGCTGACCGCCAACGTGACCTGGCACACGTTCCACAGCGAGGCAGGTCACATCCACTACGGCGATGAATGGGACGCGAGCATCGGGCTGAAAGTGCGCAAGGTCGCACTGCTGGCCAAGTATGCCGATTACAGCGCCAAGGGCTTTGGCGCCGACACGAGGAAGTTCTGGCTGGAGGCGGATTACGCCTTCTGAGCCGGGGCGGGGGCGGCGCTTTCGGGCGGGGCACCGTGAGTCAAAGCGCATCGGTCCGGTGCCGCCCCCCAATTCCCATGTCCCCGATTCGTTTTGCTGCAATGCAAAAACTTCTTGCTCTTGGCAGAGCGAATCGGTTAGCTTTGCTTTCGAAGGCACCAGCGCCGCCCAAAGAAGGGCGATCCAGCGCCGCCTGAAACAGTTTCAACATCGCGTGGCAACGTCGCCGCCCAGACCTTCCCAACAGGGATGCGTTCGGGCGGCTTTTTTGTGTTGTGCGCGTTCGAGAAGGAAAGAACGCACGTGAACGCCCCGACCAGCTTCAAGCAGTCCGACCAGCAGTCCGCCCTTCGCGAACGACTGGTGGTGATCGGCAACGGCATGGCCGGCTGCCGCGCGGTGGAGGAAATCCTCGCCCGCGATCCCGGCCGTTTCGACGTGACCATCTTCGGCGCCGAGCCGCGCGTGAACTACAACCGCATCATGCTCTCGCCGGTACTGGCGGGCGAAAAGGCGTTCGAGGACATCGTCATCAATGGCGAGGACTGGTACGCCGACAATGCGATCACGCTGGTTTCGGGTGACCCGGTGGTGAGCATCGACCGTGCCGCGCAGACCGTCGTGGCGAAGTCGGGCCGGTCCGAGCCTTACGACCGCCTGCTGATCGCCACGGGTTCCGATCCGTTCATCATTCCGGTGCCGGGCAAGGACCTTGCCGGCGTGGTGACGTTCCGCGACCTGGACGACGTGGACCGGATGCTGGCTGCCGCCGACAAGGGCGGTTCGGCGGTGGTGATCGGCGGCGGCCTGCTCGGCCTTGAGGCGGCGCACGGTCTGACCCTGCGCGGCATGAAGGTCACCGTGATCCACATCATGCCGACGCTGATGGAACGCCAGCTCGACGAGGCGGCAGGCTGGCTGCTCAAGGCCGAGCTGGAGCAGCGCGGGCAGACCATCGTCACCGGCGGCGATACCGGCGAGATCGTGGGCCGGGACGGTCACGTTTCCGCCGTCAAGCTGAAGGACGGGCGCGAATTCCCGGCCGACATCGTGGTCATGGCCGTGGGCATTCGCCCCGCGACCGGGCTGGCCCGATCGGCCGGGCTGGAGGTGGAGCGCGGCATCATGGTGGACGATCACATGGTGACCAGCGACCCGGCAATCATGGCGGTGGGCGAATGTGTGCAGCACCGCGGCACCTGCTATGGCCTTGTCGCGCCGCTGTGGGACATGTGCCGCGCGCTGGCTGACCATGCCTGCGGTGCGCCAACGGGCTATGCCGGTTCGGTCACTTCCACCAAGCTCAAGGTTTCGGGCATCGACCTGTTCTCCGCCGGTGACTTTTCAGGCGGGGAGGGCTGCGAGGACATCGTGATGCGCGATGCCGCGCGCGGGCTCTACAAGCGGGTGGTGATCAAGGACGACCGGCTGATCGGCGCGGTGCTCTATGGCGATACCGCCGACGGTTCCTGGTATTTCGACCTGCTGAAGAAGGGCGAGGATGTGTCGCCGATCCGCGAGGCGCTGATCTTCGGACAGGCCTTTGCCGCGGGAGGCGCCCCGCTGGACCCTAATGCAGCCGTTGCGGCGCTCTCGGACGATGCCGAGATCTGCGGCTGCAACGGCGTTTCCAAGGGCAAGGTGGTCGAAACGATCCGCGCCGGGGCGTGCAGCCTCGATGCCGTGCGCTCGCAGTGCAAGGCCAGCGCGAGCTGCGGTTCGTGCACCGGGCTGGTGGAAAGCCTGCTCGCGGTGACGCTGGGCGATGCGGTGCAGTCCAAGGCCAAGACGCTGTGCAAGTGCACCAGCTTCACCCACGACGATGTTCGCCGCCTGATCCTGGAAAAGAACCTGCGCGCGATCCCCCAGGTGATGCAGCAGCTGCACTGGTCCACGCCCGATGGCTGCGCCTCGTGCCGCCCGGCGCTGAACTACTACCTGCTCTGCGCCTGGCCGGGCGAATACGAGGACGACCAGAAGAGCCGCTTCGTCAACGAGCGGATGCACGCCAACATCCAGAAGGACGGCACTTATTCGGTAGTGCCGCGGATGTGGGGCGGGCTGACCAACCCCAGGGAACTGCGCGCGATCGCCGACGTGGTGGAGAAGTACAACGCGCCGATGGTCAAGGTGACCGGGGGGCAGCGGCTCGACATCTTCGGCATCAAAAAGGAAGACCTGCCCGCGGTGTGGGCCGATCTCAACGCCGCCGGGATGGTTTCGGGCCATGCCTATGGCAAGTCGCTGCGCACGGTGAAAACCTGCGTCGGGTCTGAATGGTGCCGCTTCGGCACGCAGGATTCGACCGGGCTGGGGGTCAAGCTGGAACGCATGACCTGGGGCAGCTGGATGCCGCACAAGTTCAAGATCGCGGTGAGTGGCTGCCCGCGCAACTGTGCCGAAGCGACGATCAAGGACTTCGGCGTGGTCTGCGTCGACAGCGGCTATGAACTGCACGTCGGCGGCAACGGCGGGATCAAGGTCCGCGCCACCGACCTGCTGGGCAAGGTGGCGACCGAGGCCGAAGCGATGGAAGTCTGCGCGGCCTTCGTCCAGCTCTACCGCGAACAGGCGCACTATCTGGAACGCACCGCGCCTTGGATCGAGCGTGTGGGGCTGGAGCACGTCAAGGCGGCGCTGTTCGACGACGCCGATGCCGTCACCCGGCTGGCTGCGCGCTTCCGCCATTCGCAGCAGTTCATGCAGGACGATCCCTGGGCCGAACGCGCCGCGGGCAAGCATGCCGAGCTGCACCAGCACCTCGCCGAAGTGCGCCCTCTCAACTTCACCCCCACCACCACCGAAGCGGAGTTTGCCTGACATGATCGGAGATTGGCTGGACATCGGTCCCGTGGACCAGATCGCCCCCGGCAATGCCCGCACCCTGCCGGTGCGCGGCGGCGACGAGATCGCCGTGTTCCACACGCTGGACGGCGGTTTCCACGCGCTGGTCAACAAGTGCCCGCACAAGCACGGTCCGCTTTCGCAGGGGATCGTCCACGGCGGCGTGGTGACTTGCCCGCTGCACAGCTGGAACATCTCGCTCAAGACCGGCGAGGCACTGGGCGATGACAAGGGCTGCGTGCCGGTGATCCCGCTGCGGGTCGATGCCGGGCGCATCTATCTGTTGCGCGAGGCGGTGCTGGGCGGTGCCTCGCCGGCGAAGGCGGCCTGACCATGGCGGCGGCGGTCCGCACCACTTGCGCATATTGCGGCGTCGGCTGCGGTATCCGCGCCACGGTGACCGGCCCGCGCGCCGTCACCATTGCGGGCGATCCGGAGCACCCGGCGAACTTCGGCCGGCTCTGCTCCAAGGGCACGCACCTGGGCGAGACGGTCGGTCTGGAGGGACGACTGCTTTCGCCCATGATCGGCGAGCAGCCGGCGGGCTGGGACGAGGCGCTGAATCTCGTCGCGGGCAAGATGCGTGATTGCATCGCGCAGCATGGGCCGGACAGCGTGGCGTTCTATGTATCCGGCCAGCTGCTGACCGAGGACTACTATGCCGCCAACAAGCTGCTGAAGGGCTTTGTCGGCACCGCCAACATCGACACCAACAGCCGGCTGTGCATGGCCAGCGCGGTCGCAGCGCACAATCGCACCTTCGGTGAGGATGTGGTGCCGTGCTCCTACAGCGATCTGGAGGAAGCCGACCTCGTGCTGCTGGTCGGATCGAACACCGCGTGGTGCCACCCGGTGATCTGGCAGGGGATCGAGAAGGCGCGCGAGACGCGCGGCACCAAGATCGTGGTGATCGACCCGCGCCGCACCGAAACCGCCGAACAGGCCGACCTGCACGTCCAGGTGGCGCCCGATGGCGACGTGGCGCTGTTCAACGCGCTGCTGCGCGAAATGCAGCGCCGGGGCCTTGCCGGCGAGGCCGCCTGGGACGGGCTGGACTGCGATCCCGGCGTGGCGGCAGACGCCTTCGCGCGGCTGGCGGACATGGTGGCCGCCCACCCGCGCATGGTCACGCTGTTCAGCATGGGCGCGAACCAGTCTGTGGGCGGGACCGACAAGGGCAACGCCATCGTCAATCTGCACCTCGCCACGGGCCGCATCAGCACGCCCGGTGCGGGGCCGTTCAGCATGACCGGACAGCCCAATGCCATGGGCGGGCGCGAAGTGGGCGGGCTGGCGAACACGCTCGCCTGCCACCTCGGTTTCTCGGACGCCGAACGCGCCGATGTCGCTTCGTTCTGGCAGACCGACCGGCTGTGCGGCGGGCCGGGGCTGAAGGCGGTGGACCTGTTCCGCGCGGTGCACGACGGCCGCGTGAAGTTCCTGTGGGTCATGGCCACGAATCCCGCCGTCTCGATGCCCGACGCAGGCTTCGTGCGCGAGGCGCTGGCCCGGTGCGAGACGCTGGTCGTCTCTGACGTGATCGCGGACACCGACACCGCTCGACTGGCGCATGTGCGGTTGCCCGCGCTTGCCTGGGGCGAGAAGGACGGCACTGTCACCAATTCCGAACGCCGCATCAGCCGCCAGCGCGCGCTGTTCACGGCCCCGGGCGAAGCGCGCGCCGACTGGGCGATCGTGGCCGATGTGGCGCAGCGGCTGGGCCACGGTGATGCTTTCGCCTGGCACAATGCGGCTGCGGTGTTCCGCGAATATGCCGCGATGACCGGGCTGGCACCGCGCCACGGCAAAGTGCTCGACCTGACGGCGCTCGCCGACGTGTCCGACGCCGAATACGAAGCGCTGGACCCGGTGCAGTGGGGCGGACGTCACCCGCTGGCCGGCCGCGCCGGCGCGAAGCTGGTGCCGGTGGCGCCCACCGTGCGGACGGTCGATCCGGCTTTTCCGCTGCGGCTCAACACCGGGCGCTACCGCGACCAGTGGCACACGATGACCCGCACCGGCCTCAGCCCCAGGCTGTCGCAACACCGACGCGAGCCGCTGCTGGAAATCCACCCGCGCGATGCCGCGCAGGCAGGGCTGGTCGATGGCGGGCTGGGCCGGGTCTTCACCCCGCACGGCGCGGCGACGTTCCGCGTGGCCGTGAGCGAGGGCCAGCGCCGCGGCGAGATCTTCGTGCCGATGCACTGGACCGATGCGATGGCGGGGGAAGGGCGCAGCAACCGGCTTGTCGCGCCGAACGTGGACCCGGTTTCCGGCCAGCCCGCCTTCAAGAACGGTGCGGCACGCGTCGAACCGGTCCTGCCCGATTGGCGCGCTTTCCTGATCTGCGAGGATGCGCCCGCGCCGCAGGGCCTGCTGTGGTGGACCCGTTCGCGCGTCGAGGGCGGCTGGCTGAGCGAGCTCGCCGGCGAAGGCATGGTCGATGTCGATGCGTTGCTGCCCGAAGGCCGGCGGCTGGAAGTGGCCGACGCGGGGCGCGGAATGCGCCGGATCGTGGTGCTGGGCGAGGACAACGCGGTGCGAGCGGCGCTTTATGTCACGCGGTCAGGGCAATTGCCCGCGCGCGACTGGATCGCAGGCCAACTGGGCCTTGGCGGCGCGGCGCCGCAGGAACTGCTGGCCGCGCGTCCGGCCACGCCCGCCCCGGATCGCGGCCCGATCGTATGCGTGTGCCACGGCGTCGGCACCAAGGCGATCCTTGCGGCAGCTGGGGCCGGAGCGTGCAGCGTGGCTGCCGTGGGCGCGGCGACGGCAGCCGGTACCAACTGCGGGTCGTGCCGTCCGGCCATCGCCCGTCTTCTCGCCGATATTGTCCAACCCGCAACGGAGGTGGCCGCATGACCGAGTTTCCCGAAGGCAGCGTCTGGCTGGTGGGTGCAGGGCCGGGCGATCCCGACCTGCTGACGCGCAAGGCGGAGCGCCTCATCGCTTCTGCCAGCGTGATCTTCCACGATGCGCTGGTGGGCGAAGGCGTACTGGCGCTGGCGCGGGCGGGCACGCGGCTCGTCCATGTGGGCAAGCGTTCTGGCCGTCATTCCAAGGCGCAGGAAACCATCGACGAACTGATCGTGGCGGCCGCGCTGGAAGGCGAGCGCGTGGTGCGGCTGAAAGGCGGCGATCCCGCGATCTTCGGCCGTGCGACCGAGGAACTGGACGCTTGCCGCGACGCCGGGGTCCCGGTGCAGATCTGCCCCGGCGTGACCGCAGCCAGCGCGGCGGCTGCGTCGCTGGGCGCGTCGCTCACGCTGCGCGGACTGGCGCGCAAGCTGACGCTCGTGACGGCGCACGCCCGCGCCGGCGAGGTGCTCGATCTCGACTGGAAGGCGCTGGCCGATCCGGACGCCACGCTGGCGGTCTACATGGGCAAGGCGGCCGCGAACGACGTCTCCTCCAATCTCATCGCGGCGGGCCTGCCAGGCGAGACCCCCGTGGCGCTGGTCGAGAACGCCAGCCTGCCCACCGAGCGGCACTTCCACACCCGGCTCGACTTGTTGCCGCTCGCGGCGCGGACCGCGCTCGGCGACGGCCCGGCGCTGCTGCTGATCGGCCGCGCGATGGGCCACCGCCAGCGCGCGCGTGCGGAGATCGCCCCGGAGGAACAATGCGCATGATGCTGCTGGTGCCGAAATTGGGGCGCGCGCTGCTGCGGCTGGCGTGGGTGCGGACCTGCACGTTCTGCGGCGACGTGCGGCATGGCGGAGAGACCCAGTGCCGCGCCTGCGGCCGGCGTCCGCAGGATTGACCACGCTTTTTCTGGCCCTCCCGGATGGGAGAGCCTACATTCGCGGCCATGCGTACGCCTGCTCCCGGTGAGACCGACCTGCTGGTGCCGCTGCACGAAGGCATCTTCGAGCAGCCGATGTGGCAGACTTTCCTGGCCCGCCTGCGTTCGGCGAGCGGGGCCGATCACGCTGCGATCGTCCTGCGTTCATCTGCGGGCGAGGATGAGGCCGAGTTCGGGGCGGGCCCGGTGTCGCTGCGCCTTGCCGGCCTGTTCGAGGACCACCCGCCCGAGGATGCCCCGGCCATGCGCCAGATGCGCGAAGGGCGGGTCTATGCGCTGGGCGAGATCGTCGAGGCTGCCGGCGCGGAGCGGGCGGGTGTATTGGCCGACGCGGGCTTGACCGATCTGCGCGCTGTACGCGTGCAGGAGCCGGGCGGGCTGGACGGCTGGCTGGCGATAGCGGGCAAGCGCGCGCTGGGCGCTGCGGAAGGGCGTCTGCTGGCGCTGCTTGTGCCGCATTTCCGCACCGCGCTGCGCACTTTCGCGGCACTGGAGCGCGAAAGGGTGCGCGCCAGCGTCAGCGTCGATGCGTTCCGGCGCATGAACTTCGGCTGGATCACGCTCGATGCGCGGTGCTGCGTGATCGACATGGACCCGCAGGCGGAGCGGCTGCTGTCGCGCACCACGCTGCTGCGCAAGGGGCACTACGGCCGCCTGCTGCCCGCCGCGCCGGAAGTGGACCGCGAATTGACCGCGTTGGTGCGCCGCATGGCGGAAGACCCCGATGCCCGGCCGCGCGGGCTGCATCTCAGCCGCGATCCGTGGATCGATATGCTGGTGGCGCCGGTGCGGGTGCGGGCGATGGCGGGCGGCGGCCAGCCCGTGGCGGTCGCCTATCTTTCGGGGGATCGCACATCGAGCGCGGATCGCTGCGACCAGCTGGCCGAGCTGTTCGGCCTGACCGGCAGCGAGGCGCGGCTGGCCTGGGCCATGGCGCAAGGGCTGAGCATCGCCGAAGCGGCGGCCGACGTGGGGCTGACGGTGGAAACCGCGCGCAACTATTCCAAGCGGATCTACGCCAAGACCGGCGCGCGCGGTCAGGCGGACCTTGTCCGCCATATCCTCACCAGCGTGCTGGCGCTGGCCTGATGGATCAGGCGTCGATCCGGGCGACTTCGGCCAGGACGCGCGCGGCGTGTTCGCTGCGGCAGATCAGCAGGTCGGGCACATAGGTGTCCGCCTGGTTGTAGACCAGCGGGCTGCCATCGATGCGCGAGCAGTGCAGGCCGTGCGCCAGAGCGACCGCCACCGGCGCGCAGGAATCCCATTCGAACTGGCCGCCCGAATGCAGGTAGATGTCCGCATCGCCCAGGATCACGGCCATCGCCTTGGCACCGGCGCTGCCCATCGGCACCAGTTCGGCGCCGATGGCTTCGGCCACGGCGACGGCTTCCTTGGCCGGGCGGGTGCGGCTCACGACCATGCGCAGCGTTTCGGGAGCCGGGGGGACGATGCGCGGCTGGTCCGAGCGCAGGACGATCCCGGCACCCGGCAGTGCGACCGCGCCCAGCGTGGCCACGCCATCGACCGCGAGGCCGACATGGACTGCCCAGTCGGTGCGCTTTTCGCCATATTCGCGGGTGCCATCGACCGGATCGACGATCCACGTGCGCGAAAAGCCCAGCCGGTCGAGATTGTCCTTCTCTTCCTCTGACAGCAGCCCGTCCTCGGGCCGCGTTTCGCGCAGCGCGTGGCACAGGAACTGGTTGGCGGTGGCGTCACCGGCCTTGCCCAGCGCCTTGAGCGACAGCACCGCGCTGTCGCGCACGGTGATCAGCAGCTTTCCGGCGACATCGGCCAGATGCGCGGCAAGTTCGGCGTCGGTCATGGTGCCGGTTCCGGCTGCGGTCATATCGTCGGCATCCATGCGCCGATCACCCTTTCAACGATGCGTTCGGCTGCGTCTTCGGGCTTTTCGCTGAGCGTGTCGATGCGGATTTCCGGATTTTCCGGCGCTTCATAGGGGCTGTCGATCCCGGTGAAGTTCTTGAGCGTGCCGCCACGCGCCTTCTTGTAGAGGCCCTTCACGTCGCGGCGTTCGGCTTCCTCCAGCGGCGTGTCGACGAACACTTCGATGAATTCGCTGTCCGGCAACAGGCTGCGCACCATTTCGCGTTCGGCGCGGAACGGGCTGATGAACGCTGTGAGCACGATCAACCCGGCGTCGGTCATCAGCTTGGCCACTTCGCCCACGCGGCGGATGTTCTCGATCCGGTCGGTCTCGGTAAAGCCCAGGTCCTTGTTCAGTCCGTGGCGCACGTTGTCGCCATCGAGCAGGAAGGTGTGCTTGCCCAGTGCGTGCAGCTTCTTCTCGACCAGGTTGGCGATGGTGGACTTGCCCGAGCCGGACAGGCCGGTGAACCACAGCACCGCCGGCTTCTGGTTCTTGAGCGCGGCGTGCGCCTGGCGGCTGACGTCGAGCGCCTGCCAGTGCACGTTCTGCGCGCGGCGGAGGCTGAAGTGCAGCATCCCGGCGGCGACCGTGGCGTTGGTGATCTTGTCGATCAGGATGAACCCGCCCAGCGTGCGGCTGTCGGCGTAAGCCTCGAACACGATCGGGCGATCGGTGATGAGTTCGGCCACGCCGATCGCGTTGAGATCGAGCGTCTTGCAGGCAAGATGCTCCATCGTGTTGACGTTCACCGTATACTTCGGCGCCTGCACCGTGGCCGAGACGGTCTGCGTGGCGAGCTTCAGCCAATAGGCGCGGCCCGGCACCATCGCGTCGTCTGCCATCCACACCAGCGTCGTCTCGAACTGGTCTGCAGCTTCGGGCGGGGCATCGGCGGCGGCGATCACGTCGCCGCGCGAACAGTCGATCTCGTCGGCAAAGCACAGCGTGACCGACTGGCCGGCAACGGCCTGTTCCAGGTCGCCCTCCAGCGTGACGATCCGCGTGACCGTGCTGGTCTTGCCTGAAGGCAGCACGCGGACCGCATCGCCGGGGCGGACGGTGCCGCTCGCGATCAGGCCCGAGAAGCCCCGGAAATCAAGGTTGGGGCGGTTGACCCACTGGACGGGCATCCGCAGCGGGCGGGCCTGTTCGATGGTGGTGTCGACCTCCACCGATTCCAGGTGCTGGATCAGGCTCGGCCCGGTGTACCACGGCGTGTTGGCGCTCGGCCCCGTGATGTTGTCGCCCTTGAAGCCGGAGATCGGCATGGGCACGAAGCTCTCGATTCCGATCGAGCGCGCGAAGGCGGCATAGTCGGTCACGATGGCATCGAACGTGGCCTGATCGTAGCCGACCAGGTCCATCTTGTTCACTGCCAGCACGATGTGGCGAATGCCGATCAGGTGCGCGAGGTAGCTGTGCCGCCGCGTCTGCGTCAGCACGCCCTTGCGTGCGTCTATCAGGATCACCGCGAGATCGGCGGTCGAAGCGCCGGTCACCATGTTGCGCGTGTACTGTTCGTGGCCGGGGGTGTCGGCGACGATGAACTTGCGCTTCTCCGTGCCGAAGAAGCGATAGGCGACGTCGATGGTGATGCCCTGCTCGCGCTCGGCGGCGAGGCCATCGACCAGCAACGCGAAGTCGATCTCGGCGCCCTGCGTGCCGACCTTCTTCGAATCCGCTTCGAGCGCGGCAAGCTGGTCCTCGAAGATCATCTTCGAATCGTAGAGCAACCGCCCGATCAGCGTGGACTTGCCGTCATCGACACTGCCGCAGGTGATGAAGCGCAGCATCGTCTTGTGCTGGTGCTGCTCGAGATAGGCGTCGATGTCCTCGGCGATGAGCGCGTCGGTCTTGTAGATGACGTCGGTCTGGTCGGTCATCAGAAATACCCCTGCTGCTTCTTCACTTCCATGCCCGCGCCGCCTGCGTCCTTGTCGATGGCGCGGCCCTGCCGCTCGGACGTGGTGGTGAGCAGGGTTTCCTGGATGACGTCGGGCAACGTCTTGGCGCTGCTTTCGACCGCGCCGGTCAGCGGGTAGCAGCCCAGCGTGCGGAAACGGATCGACCGCATCACCGGCTCTTCGCCCGGCTTCAGCGGGAAGCGGTCGTCATCGACCATCAGCAGCATCCCGTCGCGCTCCACCGTGGGGCGTTCCTCGGCGAAATAGAGCGGCACGATCGGCACGTCGTTCAGATGGATGTACTGCCAGATGTCCAGCTCGGTCCAGTTGGAGATCGGGAACACGCGGATGCTCTCGCCCTTCGCCTTGCGGGCATTGTAGAGGTTCCACAGTTCCGGGCGCTGGTTCTTCGGGTCCCAGCCGTGGCTGGCGGTGCGGAAGCTGAAGATGCGCTCCTTGGCGCGGCTCTTCTCCTCGTCGCGGCGCGCGCCGCCGAACGCGGCATCGAAGCCCCACTTGTCGAGCGCCTGCTTCAGCCCCTCGGTCTTCCACATGTCGGTGTGGAGTGCGCCGTGGTCGAACGGGTTGATCCCGCGCTCCTGCGCCTCGGGGTTGTGATAGACGAGCAGTTCCATGCCGCTCTCGCGCGCCATGCGGTCGCGCAGCTCGTACATCGCTTTGAACTTCCACGTCGTATCGACATGAAGCAGCGGGAAGGGCGGCGGCGAAGGATAGAACGCCTTGCGCGCGAGATGCAGCATCACCGCGCTGTCCTTGCCCACGGAATAGAGCATGACCGGGTTTTCCGCCTCGGCCACGACCTCGCGCATGATGTGGATCGCTTCGGCTTCGAGCCGTTGGAGATGCGTCAGGACCGTCTGGTCAACCATGAGAAAACCTGCACCCTTTCTTGAGCCGTGCAAATGGCACGCGCTCTCCCAAGGATAACCTCCCATTTGGGAGAATTTCAGAGGCCCAAGTTTTTCTACTGCGGCTTCAGGCAGAGAACCACAGGTGTGCCGCGATGCTGAGCAGCACGATCGCGACCATCAGCGCCAGCGCCGAAATCTGGTGCCAGTTGACCAAGCTGACGCGGTCCAGATCGCGTCGCCGCGTGTTGCGCCGGTCCAGCCAGCCCGCGACGAAGGCGATGAACGCAAGGACCAGGCCGCTGCCGGCGACAAGCTGGAACGTGGTGAGGTCGTCTGGGATCATCGAGTGGGGGAGGGGCGCGCAGATCGGGGCGGCGAGGCGGACCGGCCGCCCCGCCGCTTCCGGATCAGCGACCCTGCTGCGCGAGCAGGCGCAGGCGAAGGGCGTTGAGCTTGATGAAGCCCGCGGCGTCCTTCTGGTCATAGGCGCCGGCATCGTCCTCGAACGTGACGTGGCGCTCGGAGTAGAGGCTGTCGGGCGACTTGCGGCCGACGACCGAGGCGCTGCCCTTGTAGAGCTTGAGCCGGACGGTGCCGTTGACGCGCGCCTGCGAGTGATCGATCGCGGCCTGGAGCATCTCGCGCTCGGGCGCGAACCAGAAGCCGTTGTAGATCAGCTCGGCATACTTGGGCATCAGTTCGTCCTTGAGATGCGCGGCACCCCGGTCGAGCGTGATGCTTTCGATGCCCCGATGCGCGCGGGCATAGATCTCGCCGCCCGGCGTTTCGTACATTCCGCGGCTCTTCATGCCGACGAAGCGGTTTTCCACGAGGTCCAGGCGGCCGATGCCGTGCTTGCGGCCAAGCTCGTTGAGCGCGGTCAGCAGCGTGGCGGGCGACATGGCCTGGCCGTTCAGGGCAACGCCGTCGCCCTTCTCGAAGTCGATGGTGATGTATTCCGGTGCGTCCGGCGCGTCCTCGGGATTGACCGTGCGCGAATAGACATAGTCCGGGGTTTCTTCCCACGGATCTTCCAGCACCTTGCCCTCGGACGAGGTGTGGAGAAGGTTGGCGTCGGTCGAGAACGGGCTTTCGCCGCGCTTGTCCTTCGGCACCGGGATCTGGTGCGCCTCGGCCCAGGCGATCAGCGCGGTGCGGCTGGTCAGATCCCATTCGCGCCACGGCGCAATCACCTTGATGTTCGGATCGAGCGCATAGGCGGACAGCTCGAAGCGCACCTGGTCGTTGCCCTTGCCGGTGGCGCCGTGCGCGACCGCATCGGCGCCGGTCTCGCGGGCGATCTCGATCAGCCGCTTGGAGATCAGCGGCCGGGCGATCGAGGTGCCGAGCAGGTAGTCACCCTCATAGCGAGCATTGGCGCGCATCATGGGGAAGACGAAGTCGCGCACGAATTCCTCGCGCAGATCGTCGATGTAGATGTGCTCTGCCTTGACGCCCATCAGCTCGGCCTTGGCGCGCGCCGGCCCGAGTTCCTCGCCCTGGCCGAGGTCGGCGGTGAACGTCACCACTTCGCAATTGTAGGTGACCTGAAGCCACTTGAGGATGACGGAGGTGTCGAGTCCGCCGGAATAGGCAAGGACGACCCGCTTGATATCGGACATGGGTAACTCCCGTAAATTCGCGCCGGGCGCGTAACAGGGAGGGGGCGCAGGCGCAACCGTGGCGGTCTTCGCAGCGCATTTAGGGCGCAGCGGAGGCGGTGTCCATGCCGGCCCGACCGGCGCTCCCAAAGCGGAGCGCCGGAGCGGCAAAGCCATTCTGGTCTTGCGATATGCAGCCATCGTCAAGGACGGGGACCGCATGGGTTCGGCGGGTCGGGAGTTGGAGATCCCGACGGATAGCAGAAGCCAGGACTACCCACGCCCTTGGCAACCCTCCGGAGCTATGGCCAATCCGCCTTTCGCAAGAAGGAACTTCGCAGAATCGAACCTTTGGCGCTGTGGAGATGGTTGGCTGGAGATTGCCCAGTGCCCCCAAGCCATGTCTCAGATCGCCTGGAGATGGACTGGAGATCGACTGGAGATTACTGGAGTTCGGCCATTTTTGGGTCGCCGGGTTCCTGCGTGGGCCGATCCAAGTGCATCAACCGGAACGCGATTTCTGCATCTTCCAAAACCACCGATTCGGACATTTCATTCCAATTCGGCACCACTTGGTAGTGCGCCCGGGATGCCGGAATGGCATTTCCACGTGGGGGTTTTCTCATGCTCGACGACGTTCTGACCCATAAGGAAGATGTGAGGCTGACGGCGCGTCAGGCCGACTGCATCGCGCTCGTCGCAAAGGGCCTCAGTTCGAAGGAGATCGGGCGCGAGTTGGGTATTTCACCGTCGACGGTGGACAATCACATTGCGACCGCGATGCACCAGTTCGGGTTCGCCAACCGCAACGCGGTGGCGCGTTGGTATCGGCAAAGCCACGAATCACCTGCCGATGATCATCATGCTGGCGGCCGGAATATGTCTCAAGAACCTTCAAGAAGAGGAACCGGACTGCCCAACACCTTCGTCGTGGGGGGGATTCGCAACTCACTTTCGTTGAAGGAAAGGATTTTGTCGGTCGCGCAGGTGTCTATTCTCTCGATTATGGCGACATCTGCCATCGTCACGTTTGTTCTTGGTTTGATCTTTCTGCTGAAGTTGCGTATGTGACGGTACAATCAGGGTCCTCGAAACGAATACAGGAGGTATCCCATGATCAACCTGCGTGAATCGTCCGCCCGTGTCGTTGCCGGCGATGCTCGGGAAATGGGGGGGATGATCGACCGCGCGCTGCTTCAGCAGATGCGCCTCGCCACGAGCTTCATCGAAGTGACCCAGGAATCGAAGCTGGCCATGCCGCTTACCCAGGCCGCGATCCAGGCGATGACCGAAGGCCTCAACTGCCTCGTCGAAGGCCGCGCCAAGATTGCCGGCTCGGTGCGCGAGATGACGCGCATCCTCAGCGCCAGCAACCTGAAGGAAGTCAGCTTCGGCTGTCCTGACGGGCTGTGGAAGGCTTCGGTCGAAACCCCGGCGGTTGTCGCCGCTGCCTGACGCATGACGCTTGTGTTCAACCTCGTGGTGTTTCTTCTGTTTTGGTTGATGCTTTTCTGCAACCTGGCGGTGGCGTTCCTATTCGGCCGGTCGGTCGAGAAGGCCTTTGCGGCCTTTCTGTTCGGAATCAGCCTGCTCACCTTGGTTGTGCGTCGATTGGAGCCGGGGGACGCCACGGGGCTGGATCTGGTGCAAGCACTCGACTGGGCGATCCTAGTGATCGCCTGGTTCCTTGCTTTGCGATCGGACCGCTACTGGCCGATCTGGTTCGCCGCGATGCAGACGTTGGCGGTGGTGACCAGCGCCGTCGCATGGGCAGTGGAGGGGGTGCCGCACCTCTTTTTCACCAATCTCGCGGCGGTCTGGGCGCTGCCCGCCCTGTTCACGATGAGCTGGGGCACGATCCGCGACCGGCGTGCCTTCGGGGCGGCCGGTCGCGATGCGTTTGGTGCAGCTTCGCGCTAGCGCCCGCGTTCAGCCGTTTCGGGCTGCCACGCCCAGCTGCACGATCTTTCCGTCCGCGCCGCGCGCCGCGTGGAACGCGGTTTCGGCTTCATCGATGTAGTCGCGTGTGAGCGGCAGGGCATCGCGGTCTCGCACGATCTGGAACTGGAAGTTCACCAGATCGGCGTGCTCGAACGCGGTCGCCGCGCCCGCGAGGTAGAACAGCCACATCCGGTAGAAGCGCCCGTCATACAGCGAGATGATGCGCTCTTCCTGCGCCACGCAGCGGCTGTACCATTCGCGCAAGGTCAGCGCATAGTGGCGCCGCAGGATCTCCACGTCGGTCACCATCAGCTTGTTCGGCTCGATGGCGGCCAGCGCCTCGCTCATCGAGGGAATGTAGCCGCCGGGGAAGATATACTTGCGGGTGAAGGCGTCGGTGCCGTTAGGCGGTCCGGCCCGGCCGATCGTGTGCAGCAGCATCACGCCGTTCTTTGCCAGAAGATCGTGGCACTTGTGGAAGAACGTGCCGAAATTGGGCACCCCGACGTGCTCGAACATCCCGACCGAGACGATCCGGTCGAAGGGCCCTTCGGCATCGCGGTAGTCGGTAAGCGAGAAGGTGACCTTGCCTTCCAGACCCTCGCGCGCGGCCCACGCCTGGGCATAGGTCAACTGTTCGCGGCTCAGGGTGATGCCGTGGACGCTGGCGCCGGTCAGCCGATGGATTTCGATCGCCAGCCCGCCCCATCCGCAGCCGATGTCGAGCACGCGCATCCCCGGCCGGATCGCCATCTTGGCCGCGATATGCTCGATCTTTGCCTGCTGGGCCTCTTCAAGGGTGGTGATCCCGCCATGCCAATAGGCGCAGGAGTATTGCCGCAGCGGATCGAGGAACAGATCGTAGAGCCGGTCGTCGAGGTCATAGTGGTGGGCGACGTTGCGGCGCGAGGCGGTGCGTTGGTTCGCCTGGTCGAGCCGGAATGCGATGCGCTGGCCGATGCGCTGCAGCAGGCCCGGATTGTCGAGATCGCCGCCCCGGTCCCACGGATTGTTGCGGCGGATGAAAGACACGAAGTCCATGATGTCGCCGCCCTCGATCCGGACGCGGTCATCCATGAAGGCCTCGGCCATGCCCAGGCTGGGATTGCGGGCGATGGCGCTGGGCACTTTGGCGTCCATCAGTCGCAGGCCCAGGTCCGGCCAGCCGCTGGTGGGGGTTCCATAGGACCGCTTCCGGCCCGAAGACTCGGTGACGGTCAGCGTTCCATGTTTGACAAGGCGTTTGAGTGCCTGATCGAGCAGCATCATCGTCATCGCGAGACTCCCGTTTATCCCCGACGCACAATGCACGAAAAGCGGCGCACGTTCCCGTACGCCGCTTTTCTTTTTTCATGTTGGGGTGGTGGCGAGCCGGATTAGCGGCAGCGCACGTTCCCGCGGTCGATTTCACGGCCGAGCAGACCGCCGCCCGCCGCACCGAGGATCGTGCCGAGCGCGCGGTCGCCGCGGTTGTCGATCGAGCGGCCCAGGAGGGCCCCCACGCCAGCCCCGATGATGAGGCCGGTGGTGCCATTGCCGCGGCGACAATAATAGCGCCCGTCGCGGCCGCGCCAGATGCGGTCGTCGCGGTTCAGGCGGCGGGGTTCACTGTAGCGGCCATAGCGGTCGTAACCGCTCGAATAGTATCCACGGTCACGTCCGCCGTCATATTCGCGCTCGCGGTCGTGCGCGCGGCGTCCGTGCGCGGGTGCCCACGGCGGCGGATCGGCGAACGCCGGTGCGGAAGGAATGGCGACCGCGGCGAGAACCGCGGCGATGATGGCTTTCTTCATGGGAAACTCCCTGCATCTGAAAATGCTGATGTCTCGAACTTGCGCCGATTAACGGGCCTTCTGTCCGGACGATCCACAACGCCCGATGAACGCGCGGCCAGCGCGTCCGTTCCGCGACGGACCGGTTATCGGCGGCGGCAAGGCGTTCATCGAAAGCCACTTTGCAGGGCCGGAACGACACCTAGAACGACCTGAACGCAATACGAGGCACACATGGAACTGGATCTGATCGATGTTTTCGGAGCGAAGCCGCTGTCGGGCAATCCGCTGGCGGTGGTGCGTGGCGGCGAGGAACTGTCGGGCACGCAGATGCAGGCGCTGACCCGCTGGCTGGGCTTCTCCGAAACCACGTTCCTGCTGCCGCCCACCGATCCGGCAGCGGACTACCGCGTACGCATTTTCTATCCCGCGGGCGAACTGCCGTTTGCCGGACACCCCACGCTTGGTACGGCGCGGGCGTGGCTGGCTGCCGGCGGGGTGCCGCGCCGCGCGGACGAGATCGTGCAGGAATGCGGCATCGGCCTGGTTCCTGTGCGGCCGATGGGCGATCGACTGGCGTTCCGCGCGCCGCCGCTGCGCGTCTCGGGTCCGCTTTCGCCGGAGGAGCGCGCGGAGGCGATCCGCGTGGCGGGGGTGCGTGAAGATCAGGTGGTCGAGGCGATCCACGCCAACAACGGTCCGGCGTGGAAGCTGTTGCGCCTTCGGTCGGCCGAGGACGTGCTGGCTGCGCAGCCGGTCGCGCGCGCTTCGGTTCCCACCGATGTGGGGCTGGTGGGCCCTTGTGGGCCGGGCGGGGAAGCGCAGTTCGAAGTGCGCGCCTTTTTTGCCGACCCTGTGGGCAAGGTGTGCGAGGACCCGGTGACCGGCAGCCTCAACGCCGGAATCGCGCTGGCACTGTTCGAGCGGGGATTGGGCGGGGGCGGATATGTCGCCGCGCAGGGGCGCATCGTCGGCGCGGACGGGCAGGTCCATGTGACCCGCGACGGGGCCGAGGCGTGGATCGGCGGATCGGCGGTGATCGTGACGCGGGGTGGGACGCTGGACCTTTAACGGGACCCGTGGTTTCCTACAATAACCAAATAGGTTATTTCATGGGTGAGTATCCCATGGAGGTTCCACGATGCCCAATCCCCTCGTCCAGTTTCCCGCGGCGTTCACGGCGGCCAATGCGATCGCTTTCGCCAACCCTGACAATTCCGCGCAGCCTGTCAGCGTGGAGGCGCCGTTGCCCGTTACGATCGGCAATTTTGCGGCGACGCAGGCGGTGTCGGCCGCCCAGCTTCCCGCCAGCCTTGGCGCGAAAGCGGGCGCGGCGAGCCTTTCCATTGCCCCCGCCAGCGATCTTGCCAATCTGGAGCCGGCCGGCGCGCCGATCACCGGAACGGCGATGCCGGGCGGGGGCATCGGCCTGACCGGCTGGCTGTCCGCGATCTACAAGGCCTGCACCGAAGGATCGGCGGTGTCGGGAAGCGTCACCGCCGCCGCCACCGTCGTTTCCGCGAGCAATACCTATTACATGGGCGGCACGTTCCAGGTGACCAGCGCGGGCACGACCTGCACGATCAGCTACGAGCAATCGAACGATGGCACGACCTGGGTGGCCTTGCCGGTCATTTCGGCGGCAGCGGCGAATGCCGCGCCGGTGACGACTTCATCCGCCGCAGGGCTCTTTGCCTTCACTTCGGCCGCGGCCTTCGTGCGGGCGCGCGTCTCCACCTATGGCAGCGGCACGGTGGCGGTCACGCTCAACCAGAAGCAGCAGGCCGCGCCCAACGCCGGTGTGTCGCTGGCATCGGGTGCGGCGACGATCGGCGCGGTCACGGTGACGGGCACGGTCAATACGGGCACCGGCTATACCGACAGCACAACCGCGCTGGCGGGCGCGGCCACGTTCACCGGCACCGGACGCGCCACGGGCAGCACGCCCTATGCGTTCTTCAACGCCTGCGCCTATGCCGATCAGGCCGGAACGCTGTTTGTCGACCAATCGCTTGATACGGGAACGACTTATCAGCCGGTGGCGAGCCAGGCGGTGCCTGCTGGCAGTTTCGCCAATCTGGCGGTGCGGCTGTGCGGCGCGTTCGGTGCGGCAACGCTCTACCGCGTGCGCTATGTCAACGGCGCCACCGCGCAGGCGACGTTCCGGCTTTCCAGCAGCTTCAGCGCAGGGTGACGGGGGGCGGGGGCGGGGCAGATCGGCCGCCCGCCCCGTTCCCCGTTCAGCCGAGCGCGGCCAGCTTTTCCTCGGCGAGCCGGTCGAGTTCGGCGCGGCTCTTCTTTTCGGCGGCGGTCTTGAGCTGGCCGCACGCGGCGTCGATGTCACGGCCGCGCGGCGTGCGGACCGGGGCGGAAATGCCCGCCGCGAACACGATCTCCGCAAAGCGCTTGATGCGATCGGGCGTCGAGCATTCATAGGCCGCGCCGTCCCACGGGTTGAACGGGATCAGGTTGACCTTGGCGGGCAGCTTGTACTGCTTGATCAGGCGGACCAGTTCGCGCGCGTCGGCATCGCTGTCGTTCTTGTCCTTCAGCATCACGTATTCAAAGGTGATGCGGCGGGCGTTCGACGCGCCGGGATAATCGGCGCAGGCCTGGAGCAGTTCCTCCAGCCCGTACTTGCGGTTGATCGGCACGATCTCGTCGCGCACATCCTTGTTCACTGCGTGGAGCGAGACGGCGAGATTGACGCCGATTTCCTCGCCCGCGCGGGCCATCATCGGCACGACGCCGCTGGTCGACAGCGTGATGCGACGCTTCGACAGGGCCAGCCCTTCGCCGTCCATCACCAGCTTGAGCGCATCGCGCACGTTGTCGAAATTGTAGAGCGGTTCGCCCATGCCCATCATCACGATGTTGGTCAGCAGGCGACCGTCCGAGGTGTAGGCGCTGGCGGCCTCCTCGGTTTCCTCGTCGAAGTCCAGCCCCGCCATCGTGCCGGTGCGGGTATCGTTGGCGCCCTTGGGCCATTCGCCCAGCGCATCGCGTGCCAGCATCACCTGCCCGACGATTTCGCCCGGCGTCAGGTTGCGCACCAGCCGCATCGTGCCGGTGTGGCAGAAACGGCAGTTGAGCGTGCAGCCCACCTGGCTGGAAACACAGAGCGTGCCCCGGTCCGCGTCGGGAATGAACACCATCTCGAAATCGTGCTTGTCCGCCGTGCGCAGCAGCCACTTGCGCGTGCCGTCGGTCGAAACCTGCGCCTCGACGATCTCCGGCCGCCCGATGACGAAGCGTTCGGTCAGCCAGGGCCGCATCGTCTTGGCGATGTCGGTCATGGGCTCGAACTCTGTCACGCCGCGGTGATAGAGCCAGTGGAACACCTGCTTGGCGCGCAGCTTGGCCGCCTTGGCATCAAGGCCCGCTTCTTCGAACAGCTCGGCGATCCGTTTTTTCGGCAGGCCCATCAAGTCGACGCGGCCATCCTCGCGCGGGGTGACGCCATCGACAAGGCCGGGGCGCGAAACGGGGACGGGATCGGTGTGGCCGGGGATCGGCATCAGGGGGGTATGCATGGGCGGCATATAAGGATTCGCGGCCGCGCACGCAAATGGGCGCGCACGAACCTTCGGCAGGGAAGGGCGTTCCACGGCTCGTCCCCCGCCGGCCACCATCCACAGCACGTATATGTTGCTAAAATACCACGGTTTCTTGTTGTCTCAGGTTCAGGAAACCATACCGTCCTCCCAGACATTCAGAGGACCACTGTCGGGCCGCACGTTCTCTTTGCCGGCAGGGGAATTTCGAATGGAGTGTTACATGAACAAGATCCGCGCCATCCTCGCCGTCGGCACCGCGCTTGCCGCTGCCGCCGCCGCACCTGCGTTCGCGCAGGATGCCACGCCGGCAGAAGGTTTCGCCGGTCCGCGCGTCGAAGCGCTCGTCGGGTATGACCACCACCGTTCGGGCAGCAGCGTCGATAACGACACCACGCGCAACACCAAGCAGTCGATCGACGGTGTCGTATTCGGTGGCGGCATCGGGTACGACGTGGCGACCGGTCCGAACATGACCATCGGTGCCGAAGCCGAAATCACCGAGAGCAGCGCCGGTTGGGACAACAACAACGGCGTGCCCAACACGTTCAACCTCGGCCGGGTCGATGCCGGGCGTGACATCTATGTCGGCGGCCGCGTGGGCTATGCCATGTCGCCCAGCACGCTGCTCTATGTGAAGGGCGGCTACACCAACGCCCGTTACAACCTGAAGGGCACCGACGGCACGGTCAATCTCAGCCAGCGGCTGGATACCGACGGCTGGCGCGTGGGCGCGGGCGTGGAACAGAAGCTCGGCCAGAACACCTTCGCCAAGCTTGAATACCGCTACTCGAACTACGGCAAGGGCGAGTTCGACTTCAACGGCGGCACGCCGGACAGCAGCCGCTTCAACATCGACACGGACCGTCATCAGGTGATGGCGGGCGTGGGCGTGCGCTTCTGACCTGATGACCGGATGGACCGGGCAATGCCCGGTCCGTCCTTCCAGCCGTGATCGGCTTCTCCCGCCCGCGAGATGTGTCTCGCGCGCAGGGGAAGGCGCGCGTCTCGACCACTCTAAATCACTGCATCAAAGGAGTTTATCCGCATGAACAAGATCATTGCCGCGCTCGCCGCGGCCACCGCGCTCACCGCCGCCGTCCCGGCCTTCGCGCAGGACGCCGCCGGTGACGAGATCGTCTCGCCCGCCAAGAACTTCAGTGGCCTCAGCGTCAATACCGTGATCGGCTGGGACCACCTGCGTTCGGGCAGCACCAAGGACATCGACACCAATGCCGACGTCAAGCAGTCGCTGAACGGCGTCGTGTTCGGTGGCGGCATCGGCTTCGACGTGCCGCTGGGCGACCGGCTCACCATTGGTGCCGAGGGCGAAGCGACCACCAGCTCCGCGCGGTGGGACAACAACAACGGCGTGCCCAACACCTTCAACCTGGGCCGCGTGAAGGCCGAGCGCGATCTCTACGCCGGTGCGCGCCTGGGCTATGCGATGTCGCCGAAGACGCTGCTTTACGTGAAGGGCGGCTACACCAACGCACGCTTTGCGCTGGAAGGCAGCGGCGGCGGGCTGACGAGCAGCCAGCGGCTGGACACCGACGGCTGGCGCGCGGGCGCGGGCATCGAACAGAAGCTGGGCAACCACGGGTTCGGTCGCCTCGAATATCGCTACTCGAACTACAACAAGGGCGAATTCGACTTCAACGGCAGCACGCCGGACAGCAGCCGCTTCAAGCTCGACACCGACCGCCACCAGGTCGTTGCGGCGGTGGGCGTGCGCTTCTGACCTGAACGGCCGCAAGGCGAATGGGCGGGCCGGGGAAACCCGGCCCGTTTCGTTTGCGCGGCTGTCCTAGCGGCCGGCGCAGCCCAGCGCGGCGGCGTCGAGCGCGGAGGCGATGCCGGCAAGGCGCCAGCTATCGCGGAAGGTGCGGCCATCCGTGCCGCGCGCGGCGACGGTCAGATCGCCGGCCGAGCGCACCAGCGCCACGATCGCGGCATCGGCGCGGCGGTCCGCCGCCCAGGCGCTGGCGCCGCCGGCCACGAGATCGAAGCTCTGCCCGCCGAGCGAGAGCGTGACCCGCGCGCCGGGGGCAACGCGGCGCGCCAGCCGCACGTGAACCTGCCCGCGCACGTCGCGCGTGGGCCAGGTGCCGATGGTGAGATAGGGCTGGAATTCGCGCGGGCGGCCGGGCGCGGGGCGGGCCATGGCGATGGCGTAGCAGCGCGGCACGCCGGGATCGCGGAAGGCGCCCCAATCGTTCCAGATGCCCAGGCTGTCGCGCGCGGCGGCGGGGCAGGGGGCTGCCGCCACCGCGAGGACGGCGGCGAGGGCCAAAACCGGGCGCTTCATTCCCCGATCAGGTCGAGATAGGCGACCACATCGTTGTCGGTGGCGAGGAACAGGCCGTCCTGCACGTCTTCCGGCTGCTGCGCGGCGAGCGCGAGCGCCTCGGCCAGCGGGCCGTAGAACAGGGTTTCCGCGCTGCCCATCTCGGGTCCGTCGGCGAGATGGTAGAGCCGCACGGTCGCGTCATTGTGGGTGGTGCGCATCAGGGCTCTTCCCGGCGCGCGCCATCGAGCAGGCGGGCGGCGCGGCTGGCTTCGGCGGAGTCGCGCGCCTTTTCGCCGCTGGTGCGGCCGAACTTGGCCCGGTTGGCGGCGGCAAGGGTGGCCGCAGTATCGCGCGCCTTCGCCTTGCGCGCCTGCCGCAGGTTGACGACTTCGCCCATCAGGCGTGTTCCGTGCCCCGGTCGGATCCGAACAGCACGCGCTCCGCGCCGTTTTCGACCAGCGCGATCGAGCCTTGCACCAGCGAGGGGGCGATGGGCACGCCGTGGTCGGCGTTGACCGGATAGCCCGCCATCAGCCCGCGCAGCACACGGCTGGAAATGCCGTGCATGACGACGACATGGTCGCGCCCGTCATGATCGACGCTCTCGATCCAGCGGGTGAGGCGCGCGGCGATGGCCGGATAGTCCTCGCCGTCCGGGGCGGGGCGCAGCAGGTGGTCGGAGATGACGATGGGGCCATGCTCGGCCTCGACATCGTCGTAGGAGCGTTCGCACCACGAGCCCATGTCGATCTCTTTCAGATCGTGGGTGCGGTTGGCGACGAACCAGTCGATGCCCAGCTCCTCCGCCACCAGCGCGGCGGTCTGCAGCGCGCGGCCGGTTTCGGAGACGTGGAGCACGACCGGCGGCCGCTCGCCGAGTTCGGCGCGCAGCGCCTGTCCCATCGCGGTGGCCTGCTCGCAGCCGAGGCGGGTGAGCGGGGTGTGGATGTGGTTCGCCTGGAGGCGGCGGGCGGCATTATAGACCGTCTCGCCGTGGCGCATGATGAAGAAGCGGCCGGGTTTCATGACAAGCCTGATAGCGCGCCCGGCGCGCGAGCGCCATGGAAGGGGGCGATGAGGGGCTATTTTAATCGCCCAACCAATCGGCTGTGATCTCGCCCCTGTGCCCCTCCGGCGCCAGCGCGGCGCGCAGGGCTTCCAGCAGAGGCGGCAGCGCCTGCGTGAAGGCGTAGGGCGGGTTGACGATAAAAAGGCCCGCGCCGTTATAGATGCCGGGCTGATCGCCATCGTACAGCCAATGCTCCACGCACAGGAACTTCGGGATGCCGAGCCTGCGTAGCTGCCCCTTCCACCGGCAATGCGTGGCGCGGTCTTTCAGCGGATACCAGATCACCGTCACGCCATGCGCCCATTTACGGTGAGCGGCCGCCAGGGTGGCCGTGATACGTGCGCGTTCGTCCGTCTGCTCGTACGGCGGGTCGACGACGACCACGCCGCGCGCGGTGCGGGTCGGCAGCATCGCCAGCCAAAGCTCGTAGGCGTCGCGCTCATGAACGGCAGCGGATGTGTCGCGCATCACACCGCGCAGGGCATAGGCGTCCTCGGGATGTTTCTCGTTCAGGACCAGGAAATCCTGCGGGCGCAGAAGCTGCGCGAGAATCCGCGGCGAGCCGGGGTAGAGGTGCGGCCCAACTCTGACGTTCAAGGCCCCGGCATTCACCGCCTGTACGGCGGCGCGGTAGTCGTTCAGCAAGGGGTTCGGGTCGGCAAAGGTCCGCAGCACGCCATGCGCGGACTCGCCGGTGCGCTGGGCGTCCTCGCCGCCAAGGTCGTACAGCCCGCAGCCGGCATGGGTGTCGATCAGGGTCAGCGCGCTCTGTTTTTGCTGCAAGGCCCGCACGAGGGCGATCAGCAGGCTGTGCTTCACGACATCGGCGCTGTTTCCAGCATGGAAGGAATGGCGATAATTCATTGCGACTCAAAATCCTGACGATCGACCTTATGCGAGCTGCAGGGCGCGGTTGCCGAGCGCGAGGCGATTGAAGTGACCAATCCGGCGCTGGTATAAAGTCGGGCGGAAACCTTCAACGCACTTCTGCGCGAGGCCTCAGGCCCGCGCCAGGCTCAGAGGCTCCCGCTCTTCCTCCCCACTGACGAGGCGCGCCGCTGCGCAGGATGCGGGCGCGGTCTTGCTGCGGGTCGGGTCAGTTGTCGGCAGCGATGACTTCGATGCGCAGCGGATCACCGCCGGCGGCGATTTCGAGCAGGCGGTCGACGTTGGGATGGGCGCCCGGACGGCTGCGCGCGTCGGCGGTGTGTTCGGCGAACACGGCGAGGCCGTGATGGGCCGCTGCCGCGTCCAGGGTGCCGAAAGCCTGCTTCAGATACTGATAGACCGCGACGGACCCTTGCTTGCCCGGCTGGTTTTCGATGCTGGCGACCACGGTCCCTTGCGGGTCTGCAAGGTCGAGGCGGCTCACCCCGCCGATGGGCGGCAATTGCTGAAGGTTGTCCTTGAAGGACGCGCCTGGTTGAATCATCGCCAGCATATTTCCGACTTCCCGAGTTGATCGCGGGCGGCCCGTAACACCTTCCGCGGGTGTCCGCTACGCGGTGTGCGCTCAGGCATCGGGGTAGGTGATGCTCATGATTTCCCACTCCTTCTCTCCGCCGGGGAGACGCACCGTGCGCAGGTCTCCCACGCGGGCGCCGCGCAGGGCGCGGGCGATGGGGGCGCTCCAGCCGATCAGGCCGGCGGTCGCGTCCTGCTCGTCGTCGCCGACGAGGGTGAGCGTCTTGCGGTTGTCGTCCTCGTCCGCGATTTCCACCGTGGCGCCGAACAGGGCGCGGGTGCGGTCCTCCTGCTTGGCCGGGTCGATCACGCGCGCGGCTTTCATGCGGCGGGCGAGGAAGGCGAGCTCGCGGTCGATCTCTCGCATCCGCTTGCGTCCGTAGAGGTAATCGCCGTTTTCGCTGCGATCGCCATTGCCCGCCGCCCAGCTGACGATCTCCACGATCTGCGGGCGTTCGGTGCCCAGCAGGTGATCGTAGCGTGCGCGCAGGGCGGCGATGCCTGCGGGGGTGATGGGGTTGCCGTCGGGTTTCATGGCGCCGGGCCTTATAGCCTTGCGGCTGGTCGCGAAAGGCGCGCGGGGGCGGTTGCCTCTCGCAGCGGGCCCGCCTAGGGCGCGGGCCGATCCACTAGCCGAAAGCGAATCCCCCATGTCCGATACGATGACCCTGACCGTGAGTGCCGACGAACTGGAAATGATTGTCGATGCGCTCGAAGCGGACCTTGAGGGCTATGTCGAAGCGGCCAAGGAAGCGCGCGGCAACGCCGAGAGCGAGCACGTCGAGACGTTCAAGGACGCCGCGCTGAACATCCAGAAGCTGCTGACCCGCCTGCAGGACCTGCTGCCGGAATAAGCGGCCGGAGACGGCGCCCGCTCAGCCCGGCTGGTTCTTGCCGAGGAAGTGGCTGAGCGGGTTCGTGCCGGTATAGCTGGCGCGATCGGGGTTCATCGCCTCGTACACCACGGCGTTTTCCAGCACGCGCTGCACGTAGTTGCGCGTTTCCTGCAGCGGGATGCGCTCGATCCAGTCAACCCAGGCAATGGAGCCGGTGCGCGGATCGCCATTGGCGCGCAGCCACTTGTTCACATTGCCCGAACCCGCGTTGTAGGCGGCGACGGCCAGCGGATAGCTGCCGCCGAAATAGCTGAGCAGGCGCTGGAAATAGGCGCCGCCGAGCTGGATGTTGTATCCCGCATCGCCCAGCAGCGCGCCGTCGCTGTAGGACAGGCCAAGCTTGCCCGCCTGCTCGTTGGCGGTGCCGGGCATCAGCTGCATCAGCCCGCGCGCGCCGGCGTGCGAGATGGCGTTCTGCGCGAACTGGCTTTCCTGCCGGGTGATGGCGTGGATCATCGTCCAGGCGTGGTCGTAGCCGGTGGGCACCGGGATCAGCGGGAAGGCGATGTGCTGGAAATCGAGGTAGCCGCGCGCCCCGGCGGCCTGCCCCACGATCACGCCCAGATCACGCCGGCCAAGGCTGCGGGCAAGGTCGGCCACCAGCATGTGCTGGCCTTCGCTGCGCTGCTGCTCGCTGATTTCCTTGAAGAAGCGCACGGTGGTGCGCCAGTCGCCATTGCGGGCCACTTCGCGCACGGCCTGGGTGATGGGGGCGGAGGCAAAGCGGCTGCGTTCGTCGGGCGTGGGCTGCGCCGCCGAATCGAGCGCGAAGCGCGGCACCGGGCGGCCGAGCCGTTCGAGCGCCAGCAGGCCGTAGAACTGGTCGGCATATTGGGCGGCAATCTCGAAATAGCGCTGCGCATCGGAGGTGCGCCCCGCCTGCGCGGAGGCGCGGCCGGCCCAGTAAAAGCCCTTGGAGCGAGTGCCCGGCGTGCGCGCGGCGGCGCCGTAGCGATAGAACAGAGGCGCGGCATCGGCACCGTTACCCAGGTTCCACAGCGACTGCGTGGCACCCAGCCACATCAGCGAGGTGTAATCGTCGCGCAGGCCATAGACCATCTGGCTGACGTCCTCGCCCGGATCGAACGCGTCGTCGATGCCGGCGGCGATGCGGACGGCCGAGCGCGCATCGCCGGCGCCTGCTGCGCCGCGCGCGTTCAGCAGCAGTTCCTCCACCCACTTCTCGCGGTCGAAGGGCTTGCGGACCAGCAGCGGGCGATTGGCGAGCAGGGCGCGGGCGCCTGCGCCGTCACCAGCCTTGCGCAGCTGGCGGGCACGCTGGAAGACGAAGCCGGGATCGCTGTTCAGTGCCTGCCCCGAAACGCCGGCGGCGGCGGAATACGGGTCGAGGCCCTGAAGAGCCGCAAGGCGGGCGGCATCGATGCCGCGGCGCGCGGGCGAGACCCACGGCAATTCGCGCTGGGCCTGCCCGAGCGCACCGGCCCAGAGCAGCGCGTCCATCCGCGCGTCGTGATCGTCCTGCGTGAAGGTGTTGCCATAGCCCGCCAGCAGCGAGGTTTCGGCCATGTCGGTCATCGCCCCGCCGCGCCAGGCGGCGCGCGCAACCTGCGCGGCTTCGGGCCGGCCCAGCGCCTTGAGCGCGAGCGCGTATTGCGCGCGGCCGGGGTTGGTCAGCGGCGGCTGGCGGTCGAAGAAGGCGACGAGCGTGGAAGCGTCGGCGAAGTCGCGTTCGAGCGCGCCTTCGGCATAGCGGCGAAGCTTGTCCTCGTCCGGGAAGCCGGGGTAGGCGAGGACGAAGCCGGCGTAATCGTTGAACGAGAAGCGGTTGGTGCTGGACAGCAGCTTCCAGCGGTCGATCGCCTGAGCCATCGGCCCCTGGCTGCCCGACACGAGCTGCGCGCGGGCGCGGTCCCACGCGCTGGCGTCCACATCGCTGCCGCTGCCATCGCTGGCGTGGCAGGCGACAGAAACCGCAAGACCGGGCAGCACCAGGGCGCCCAGACCAAGTTTTCGAAGCATAGCTTTCACGTCCATGCTGGACATCCTATGGCGCGCGTCCTTATCAGGCGCTGAACACGAGACCCCGTTGGCGGCTCGGCGCCCTGAAAGGGCGCCGTTTCCCGATCATGCGGCATTTGAAGGGTGAAAGTCCATGTTTTCCGGCTCGATTCCGGCTCTGGTGACTCCTTTTCGCGATGGGGCGTTCGATGAGAAGGCGTTTCGCCGGCTCGTCGACTGGCAGATCGAGAACGGTTCTTCGGCGCTCGTCCCCTGCGGCACCACCGGCGAGGCCTCGACCTTGTCGAATGCCGAGCATCACCGCGTGATCGAAGTCTGCGTCGAGCAGGCGGCTGGCCGCGTGCCGGTGATCGCCGGCTGCGGCAGCAACGACACGATGAACGCGTTGCTGCACATGAACTTTTCCAGGAAGTGCGGGGCGCAGGCCGCGCTCTGCGTGGCGCCCTACTACAACCGGCCGAGCCAGGCCGGACTGCTGGCGCACTTCAGCTACCTGGCCGAGCACAACGAGCTGCCGATCATCCTTTACAACGTGCCCGGCCGCACCGTGACCGACATCAAGCCGGAAACCGTGTGCGAGCTGGCGAAGCGCTATCCCGACAAGATCGTGGGCATCAAGGACGCGAGCGGCGACCTTTCGCGCGTGACCGATCACCGCATGGGCATCGGCACGTATTTCTGCCAGCTTTCGGGCGATGACGAACTGGCGCTGCCGGCCAATGCGGCGGGCGCGGTCGGCTGCATCTCGGTGACGGCGAACGTCGCGCCGAAGCTGTGTGCCGAATTCCAGAAGGCGTGCGCCGAGAACGACCTGGTGCGCGCGCGGGAGCTGAACGACCAGCTCTATCCGCTGCACTACGCGATGTTCGAGGATGCCTCGCCGGGGCCGGTCAAGTATGCGCTGACCCGCGTCCATGACTGGCTGACCGAGGATCTGCGCCTGCCCATGGTGGCGTGCAGCCAGGAAGCGCGCGATGCCGTTGATGCGGCGCTGGAGCACGCGGGCCTGATCTGAAGCAGCAAGCAGGCCAGGTTCGCGGGCGGGGGGCAGCGCGATGATCCGGAGTGAGCGGGCAAGGCACATGGCGATGGGCGCGGCGGTCGTGCTCGTGCTTGTCGTGGGCTTTGTGCTTCTGACGCCGTTGGGCGCGCCGATGCCGGCGGATTTCAATGGCGCCTCGCTCGAGATGATGCGCCTCCAGACCTACGACTTCGCTTTGTCGGGAATCACCGGGGTCGCCACGCTCATCACGGCGGTGGCGGCGGCGCGCTTCGCCAGCCAGGCGGCCCAGCAATCGCGGCGCAGCGCCGATCTTGCGCGCGAGGCGATGATTTCCAGCGAGCGGGCGTGGATCCACGTCGACGTGCAGCTGGAGGGGCCGGTCGTCTACAAGGACGATGGCAGCGTGCGGGCGCCGGTGCGCGTGACCATCGGCAATATCGGCAATTCCCCGGCGATCAACGTGCACAGCAACGTGCGGCTGATCGAGGACACCGCGAAGGCACCAGAGCGGCTCAAGCGGTTTGCGGCGCGGGCGCGCACGACCGACGAGAAGCGTAGCCGGATGCTGCTGCCGCACGATTCCTACGAGCGGCACTACCAGCCCGAGATCAGCGCCGAGGATCTGGCGGGGGCGGAAGGCTACCCCCGTTACCGCCCCGCGATCATCGGCTGCATCACCTACCAGCTGGCGCAGGACATGAGCCTGCACCAGACGGTGTTTTCCTATGCGCTGTCGCGGATCGACAAGCGTGGGCGCGGCGGGCACCGGTTGACCGCCGGCCGCGAAATCCCGCTGGAACAAGCCAGGCTGGACTGGGCGGCCGGCGGTTTCGCCGACTGGGGACCGCGCCCAAAGTCATGGGCCGAGCCGCGCGATCAGGTCATCGACCAGCCGTGGCTGGCGGTGAGCGACTGGCCGGTGAGCGCGTTCGACGGGAAAGCGGCGAAGAACAGCGCGAGTTCGGCGATGTCCTCGACCGAGGTGAACTCGCCGTCGACCGTCTGGCCGAGCATGACCTTCCGGACCACCTCGTCCTCGGAAATGCCGAGTTCGCGGGCCTGTTCGGGGATCTGCTTGTCGACCAGCGGGGTGCGGACGAAGCCGGGGCAGATCACGTTGGAGCGCACGCCCTTGGGACCGCCTTCCTTGGCGATGACGCGGGCAAGCCCGAGCAGCCCGTGCTTGGCGGTGACATAGGCGCTCTTGAGCGGCGAGGCTTCCTTGGAATGGACCGAGCCCATCAAGATGACCGCGCCCGAACCTTGCGCGTACATGTGGGGCAGGACGGCCTTGGAGGTGAGGAACGCGCCGTCGAGATGGATCGCCAGCATCTTCTTCCAGTCGGCATAGGCGAACTGTTCCACCGGGTTGACGATCTGGATGCCGGCATTGGACACCAGCACGTCGACCGTGCCCCAACGCGCGACCACGGCCGCGACGCCGGCGTTCACCTGTGCCTCGTCGGTCACGTCCATCGCCACGGCCATGGCCGCGTCCGGATGCGCGGTGTTGATCGCGTCGGCAGCAGCCTGCGCCGCATCGAGCTTGAGGTCGGCGATGGCGACGCGCCCGCCCGCTTCGGCATAGCGCCTGGCGATGCCGAGGCCGATGCCGCTGGCTGCGCCGGTGACGATGGTGACCTTGTTGTCGAGTTTCATGCTGGCTTCCTTCATTGGTCCGGACAGGTCCCTGCTGGCGCAACGCGCGCCGCATCGCGGGGTGCCCTTCCTATTTTGCGGGATGGGGCCTTCAGGCGAGATCGAGGCTGATAATGCCGTGGCGGGGGCGCGGCCGGCCATGCCAGCGCGGGCTGGCCAGCGACCGCGTGACATCGCGGTGCCCGGCCTGCCAATGGCCTTCGACCGAGGTGCGCGAGAACTCGTAGTCCTTGCTGGGCGTCTCGTAGTCCTCGCAGCGGTTGATGAGTTGCAGCACGGTGACCCCGCCTTCGTGCGCGCGTCGGGTGAGCAGCGCGACGTCGGGATCGTCGCGCAGGCTTTCGGGCAGCTTTTCCGCCAGCCGCGCGGCGGCGGCCTGAAGCGCTTCGATCCGCTTGGGCAGGTCGGTGTTCAGGCGGGTGCGGCTGGAAAAGCGGATGTCCTTTTCGCGCTGGGCGGCTTCGGCAAGGCTGCGCGGCATCATCCCGCGCGCGCTGAACAGATCGACCTGGAACACCAGCAGGTCATGGCGCTGGTCTTCGTTGTCGCGCATGTCGAGCACGTATTGCAGCGGGGTGTTCGAGACGATGCCCCCGTCCCAGTAAGGTTCGCCGTCGATCATCACCGGCGGCAGGCCGGGGGGCAGCGCGCCGCTGGCCATGATGTGATCGGGTTCGATCAGACGGTCGCGGTTGTCGAAATAGACGAAGTTGCCCGTCAACACGTTGACCGCGCCCACGCTGAAGCGCACCGGGCCGTTGTTCAGCAGGTCGAAATCGACGAGATCGAGCAGGGTCTGGCGCAAGGGCGCGGTGTCATACACGCTGATCGCCTCGGGCGAGCCGGGCAGCGCCAGCCACGGCGGCGTGGTGCGCGGCGTGAAGAAGCCGGGAATGCCGGTGAGCGCGACCCAGCCGGCCGCCGCCTCGTTGAACAGGCGCCGGCCCCAGCCTTGCGCAAAGGGCGAGGGGTAGGGAACGCGGGAAGAAGCCTGCTCCCAGAAGGCGCGCAGTCGCTCCACCCGCCGCTCGGGCGGATTGCCGGCGATGAGCGCGGCGTTGATCGCGCCGATCGAGATGCCGCCGATCCAGTCCGGCTCGTGCCCGGCCTGGGCGAGCGCCTCGAACACGCCGGCCTGATAGGCGCCCAGCGCGCCGCCGCCCTGAAGGACGAGCACGCATTTTTCGCGCGACCGGTTCCGCGATTGCACCGTTGCCATGTCGTTCCTTCCAGCGGTTCTGCGGGCAATTGTGCACTGCAACGTGGCATTGGCAAGACATCTTCGCCGATGCCGGGGCAGAGCCTTCCCATCCGCGCGCGCAGTCCCTACATACGCGCCATCATGGCCCGTCCGACCCCCGCTGCATTCGACAAGAAGAAGATCGTCGCCGAGAACCGGCGCGCGCGCTTCGATTATTATATCGAGGACGTGTTCGAGGCGGGCATCGCCCTGACCGGAACCGAAGTGAAGTCACTGCGGTTCGGCGAAGGCTCGATCGCCGAGAGCTATGCCGAGGTGAAGAACGGCGAGGTGTGGCTGATCAACTCGAACGTGCCCGAGTTCAGCCATGGCAACCGCTTCAATCACGTGCCGAAGCGCCCGCGCAAGCTGCTGCTGAAGGAACGCGAGATCAGCAAGTTCCACGGCGCGGTCGAGCGCAAGGGCATGACGCTGGTGCCGCTCTCAGTCTATTTCAACGGGCGCGGCCGCGCGAAGGTGGAACTGGCGCTGGCCAAGGGCAAGAACGCCGCCGACAAGCGCGCGACGACGAAGGAACGCGATTGGCAGCGCGACAAGGCCAGAATCATGCGCGAGCACGGGTGATCGCGTCGGAGGCGTATCATGCGCGAGCACGGGTGATCGCGCGGGGACGCTGCTTCACCGCCCGGAAAGGCTTCGCCGGCTAGATTGGTGTCATCGTCCCATGGCGGGACGATCGCGAGTGGGGTAATCCCCGAGGACCGATGCAGACCAGAATCGCCAATTGGGCCCGGGCCAACATGCCGACGCGCGAACAGATGGAGCGCAACCGCTTTGCGCGTCCGCTTGCCGCGCGCCATGAACTGTGGCGCTTCACCCGCCGTTCGGTACCGCGCGGCGTGGCCGTGGGGCTGTTCATCGGCATCTTCGCGATGATTCCCGGCGTGCAGATCGTGGGCGCGGCGGTTATGTGTCTGCCGTTCCGCGCGAACATCCCGATCGCGGCGCTGATGACGTTCATCTCGATCCCCCCGACGACGCTGTTCGTATTCCTGCCCGGGGCGATCTGGGTGGGCAACCGCTTCGGCTTCCATGCCGACATGGCGACCGTGTCGCATCTCGTCTCCCACGGGGCCGGGGTGGGCCAGTGGCTGGCCTGGCTGGGCACGGACGCGGCACCCTCGCTGGTCATCGGACTGGGCGTGATCTCGCTGGCGTCGGCGGTGGTCGGCTATTTCGTGTCGGCAGTCGGCTGGCGCTGGTGGACCGCGCACAAGCGGCGCACGCGGCTGATGCGCAGCGAGGCGAGGGACTTTCCGGAGTGAATTCAGGCGAGGGGACGAACGTGGCGGGCATGGCGGGAAGCGATACGGTTTCCGCGGCCCAGGTGCGGCTTCCCCTGCGCGAGGTGCTGGCGGTTGCTGCTGGCGTGGCGGTTTCGGCGGGGTTGCTGTGGGCCGTCTCGCGTGAGCCGCTGGTCGTGCTCGCTTTCGTGGCGGGCATGGCGCTGCTCGCCGTGCTGCTCCATCTCCTGCTGCGCTTGCGGCCCGAGGTCGAACTTCCCGATTTTGCCGTTCCCGACTGGTCGGTGACTCATGCCGCTATCGACCGCCCGGACGAAGCCGTGGCCATTACCGACCGCGCCGGACGGCTGGTTTGCGCCAACGGCCGTTTCGGTGAATGGTTCGGGGCGAGCGCAGTGCCGCCGCGCCTTCCGGTCGATCCCGTCGATGCGGACGTGGTGGAAAATGCCGGCCGCGCCGCGTGGCGCGACGGGCGTGCCCACGCCGCTGGCGTCGCCGCGGGGCAGAACCTGCTGCGGCTGGACGTCCACCGCGCCGGGCGGGGCGAAAACTATCTCGTCTGGCGCTTCGTGCCAGTGGCCGAACACAATATCCTTGCCGAAGTGGCCGGCCATGTCGGCGGGAAGACCGGGCGCGCGCTGGCCCGGGAAGGCATCCAGACCGCGATGGTCGCGCCCGATGGGCAGGTGCTGGCCGCCAACGCGGCGTTCGCGCTGCGTGCCGCGGGCAGCGAGGCGAGCGACCTTGTCGGAACAGACTTCGTGGGCTGGTTCCGCTCCGATGAGCACGAGCGCGTTTTCTATGCCAGCGAAGGCGCGAAAGGCGCGCCTGTGCGCTTCGTCCACGTGCCGGTGGCCGATCCCGACGAAGCCGGCGATGTCGATCCGGCGCGGACGGCCTCGCTGTTCCTGCTGATCGACGATCAGGCCGGCATTGGCGATCCGCGCGCGGGCCTGCCGCAGATCGAGGCGCTGCTGTCTCGCTTGCCGCTGGGGCTGGCCATGACCGACCGCGACGGGCGCTTCCTGTTCGCCAACCGTGCCTTCCTGCGCGCGGCCGGGCACGAGGACCCCAACGTGCCGCCGACCTACCCTTCGGACCTTGTCATCCGCGAGGACAAGGGGGCGCTGGCGGATGCGGTGCGCCGCTATGCGCAGGGCACGCCGATGGCCGGCGACGTGGCGGTGCGGCTGCGCGCGGCCCCGGATGAGCCGGTGTCGCTTAGCCTGGCGGGGGTGCGCGGGCTGGGCGAAGGCGCGGTGCTGCTCAGCCTCAAGGATTCGTCGGAGGAAACCCGGCTCAAGCGCGAGATCGCGCAGGCCACCAAGATGCAGGCCGTGGGCCAGCTGGCGGGCGGCGTGGCGCACGATTTCAACAACGTGCTGACCGCGATCATCGGCTATTGCGACCTGATGCTGATGCGCCACACGCCGGGCGACAGCGACTATGACGACATCCAGCAGATCAAGGCCAATTCCAACCGCGCCGCGTCGCTGACCCGGCAGTTGCTGGCGTTCTCGCGCCAGCAGACGCTGCGCCCCGAAGTGCTGCAACTGCCCGATGTGGTGGCGGAGGTCTCCACCCTGCTGAAGCGGCTGCTGGGCGAGAAGATCAGCCTGGAAGTCACCCATGACCGCGAACTGGGCTTCGTGCGCGCGGACCCGGTGCAGCTGGAGCAGGTGCTGCTCAACCTCGCGGTCAACGCGCGCGATGCGATGGCGGGCGGCAAGGCGGGGGGCATCCTGCGACTGAAGACGCGCCGGATCACCGCCGCCGACGTGCGCGCGATGAAAAGCGAGATCCTGCCGATTGGCGATTATACCGCGCTGATCGTGGAGGACACCGGCCACGGCATCAAGCCCAGCCAGATCGGCAAGATCTTCGAGCCGTTCTTCACCACCAAGGAAAAGGGCAAGGGCACCGGGCTGGGGCTTTCCACCGTCTATGGCATCGTCAAGCAATCGGGCGGGTTCATCTTTGCCGAGAGCGAAGTGGGCAGGGGCACGAAGTTCACCGTCTACCTGCCTGTGCATGTGCCCGATCCGGCCGACCTGGCCGAGGCTGCCAAGCCCAAGGCCGAGGCGCGCCGTGCCGAATGGAGCGGCGGCGGGCGCGTGCTTTTGGTGGAGGACGAGGACACCGTTCGCGCCGTGGCCGAACGCGCGCTGGTGCGGCAGGGCTACGAAGTGGTCACGGCGGCGGACGGCGAGGAGGGGCTGGAAGCGCTGGGCCGGACGATTGCGGCCGGCGGCGATTTCGACCTCGTGGTCTCGGACGTGGTGATGCCCAGCATGGACGGCCCGGCGATGGCGCGCGAAATCCGCCGCATCCGCGCGGACCTGCCCGTGCTGTTCATGTCCGGCTATGCCGAGGAACAGCTGCGGCGCGACATCGATATTCCCAATATGCACTTCCTCGCCAAGCCGTTCAGCGTCGCGCAGATCGTGGCGGCGGTGGAGGACGTGCTGCGCGCCGGCTGACCGGCTGGCCGCGGGGTTCGACTCGGGTAGGGCGCTGGGTGCGGCGGGCGCGTGACGGAAAATCGTTTCGGATTCGGCGGTGCAACGGCTGGCGGCGCGGGCCGACAGGTCTTTGGCGGAGCTTGCCTGGCCCGGAAAAGCCCTTGTCCACTAAGTGCTTGACCCGGTTTGTTTCCATTTTGGCGAGAAATTTTTGTTCCCCTCTTGTTCGTATGGAACAAACGGAATACACAGGTGCCTGTTGACGGTTCGTGTGGGCCATCTCTAGGCAAGGGAAAGCAAAGCCATGGCGGCGCAGCTCAAGCTCATTCAGGAAGGCAAAGACAAGCACATGGACCGTCAGAAGGCGCTCGACGCCGCGCTTGCCCAGATCGACAAGGCATTCGGCAAGGGGTCGGCCATGCGGCTCGGCTCGAAGGAAACCATGCAGGTCGAGGCGATCTCGACCGGCTCGCTCGGGCTGGACATCGCGCTGGGCGTCGGCGGGCTGCCGCGCGGCCGCGTCATCGAGGTCTACGGGCCGGAAAGTTCGGGCAAGACCACGCTCGCGCTCCACGTCATCGCCGAGGCGCAGAAGGGCGGCGGCACTGCGGCCTTCGTCGACGCGGAACACGCGCTCGATCCGGTCTATGCCAAGAAGCTGGGCGTCAACATCGACGAACTGATCGTCTCGCAGCCTGACACGGGCGAGCAGGCGCTGGAAATCGTCGACACGCTGGTGCGCTCGAACGCCATCGACGTGCTGGTGGTCGATTCGGTCGCCGCGCTGGTGCCCCGCGCCGAAATCGAAGGCGAGATGGGCGACAGCCACGTCGGCCTTCAGGCGCGTCTGATGTCGCAGAGCCTGCGCAAGCTGACCGGCTCGATCAGCCGTTCGCGCTGCATGGTGATCTTCATCAACCAGCTGCGGATGAAGATCGGCGTGATGTACGGCAACCCGGAGACGACCACCGGCGGCAACGCGCTCAAGTTCTACGCCTCGGTCCGCCTCGACATCCGCCGCACCGGCCAGATCAAGGACCGCGACGAGATCGTCGGGAACGCGACACGCGTGAAGGTCGTGAAGAACAAGGTGGCGCCCCCGTTCAAGCAGGTCGAATTCGACATCATGTACGGCGAAGGCATTTCCAAGATCGGCGAGATCCTCGACCTCGGCGTCAAGGCCGGTCTGGTCGAGAAGTCTGGCGCCTGGTTCAGCTATGACAGCATTCGCATCGGGCAGGGGCGTGAGAACGCCAAGAATTTCCTGCGCGAGAACAAGGAACTTTGCGACCGCCTGGAAGCCGCGATCCGCGGCCGCACCGAGCAGGTCGCCGAAGGCCTGATGGCGGGTCCGGACGCGGACGACGACATCTGAGCTTTCAGGCGTCGGAAGCCTCCATCCTTTCCCTTTCCGCCGCCAGATCAAAGAACGGCGCGTTCCCCGGCAGGAACGCGCCGTTTTCTTTTGATTGCCGCGGCTCTCCCCCGGCCTTGGCTCTCCCTAGCTTGCTGCGATTCTCCTACGCCGCCAGCTTCGCCTTGGCCTGAACCACTTCGTCGGCCTGCCGGCCCGACAGTTCGGCGAGGTGGTCGGGCTGCGCGGTAAAGCTGGCGAGGCCCTGGCTGAGCGAACGGAGCTCGGCATCGAGCCCGTGCAGGCTGGCTTCGGGCATCATCGCTTCAACCCGTTCCCACCGGTCCCATTCGGGATGGGGGGCGAGTCCCAGGATCTGCCCGCGCCGGGTGGACAGGACCGACCCCGCTTTCGAACCGGTGCCCGCGGGCGTGTCGATGGTCACCCGGCAGATGGGCTCGAGCAGATAGGGCGCGGCCTGCGCCAGCGCGTCGGTCATGGCCAGACGTCCCGCGAGGCGGAAGGCGAGTTCCGAACTGTCCACGGCGTGGAAGCTGCCGTCGGTCAGCGTGACCGCGACATCCACAACCGGGAAGCCGAGCGGGCCGCAGGCCATGGCATCGCGCACGCCGGCCTCGACCGCGGGAATCCATTGCTTCGGAATGGCCCCGCCGGTGATGCGCTCTTCGAACACGAAGCCGGCGCCGGGATCGAGCGGCCGGATTTCGATCACGGCGTCGCCATACTGGCCATGTCCGCCCGACTGCTTCTTGTGCCGTCCGCGCGCGCCGGCCGCCTTGCGGATCGATTCGCGATAGGCGATTGCCGGTGGCGCGGTATCGAGCGCGACGCCGCTGCGCCGCTTCAGCCGCGCCAGCACCACCGCAAGATGCTCGTCGTTGATCCCGCCGAGCAGCGTGGCATGGCTTTCCTCGTCGCGGGTCCACACCAGTGCCGGGTCCTCCTCGCACAGCTTGTGGAGCGCGGCGGAAAGTTTCACGTCGTCCTTGCGGTCGCGCGTAGTCACGGCCAGTGCGGCGTTGCGCGGGGGCAGGGCCAGCTCGGTCGCTTCGGGCGCATCGGCATCGCGGCGCAGCAGGGCGCCGACGCGCACGCCTTCGAGCCGGGCCACCGCGACGACCTCGCCGGGCCTCGCCGCTGCGATCTTGGCGGTCTTGTCGCCCTGCACCGCGAACAGGCCGCCGGTGCGCTGGCCGCCGATGGTATCGCCTTCGTGCAGGGTTCCGCCCAGCACACGCCCTATGGCGAGGCGGCCGATCGCGCCGCCGTTGCTCACCTTGAACACGTGCAGCGCGCCGCCGGAGCCCTCTACGCCGAGCCGGGCAGCCGCCGCGTCGGGCGCGGGAGCTTCGTGGCGCAGCAGCTTGAGCAGGCGGCGCACCCCGCCGTCCTGCAGGGCCGAGCCGAACAGCACGGGGACGACGCGGTTGGTGGCGGTATCTACGGCGAGGTCGGCCAGGACGGTTTCGGCGCCGGGCTCCTCGTCCATCAGCAGCGCTTCCATCAGCGTGTCATCGAAATCGGCGAGCGTTTCGAGCAGCGCCTGCCGTTCGGCCTTTTCGCGCATTTCAAGCTCGCCGGGAATCGCCACGGGCTCGGACGGGGCACCCGGCCGGTAACGCCATGCGCGTTCCAGCGCGACGTCGACATAACCCGTCACCTGCTCGCCTTCGCGGATCGGAAACTCGCGTAGCACCAACGGCTCGCGGCTGAGCGGCTGGAGAGCTGCCAGCACTTCACGCACCGATCCTGCACGCGCACCATCGATCTTGTTGATGAAAATGGCGTGCGGAATTTCGAGCGCATCGAGTCGCCGCAGGATGGGGCCGGCGAGCGCGGCGCGTTCGGGTGCCGGATCGACCACCACCACCGCCATGTCCATCGCGGTGAGGGCGGGGAAGCCGTCGGCGGCAAAGCCGGTGCCGCCGGGGGTGTCGAGCAGGGCGAAGCGCTCCCCCAGATAGTCGAAATGCAGCACGTTGGTTTCGGTCGAGCCGCGGCGTGCGCGGGCTTCGGGGCTGGCATCGCCCGCGCTTGTTCCCGCTTCGACGCTGCCCTTGCGTGGCAGGGTGCCGGCGGCGTGGAGCAGAGCTTCGGCCAAGCTTGTCTTGCCCGTTCCTGCCGGGCCGACCAGCGCGATCGCCCGGACAGGTCCGGACCCGGCGCCGGCCTCCCGGCCGCCTTTGCCTCCGTGGACTTGGGTTTCCTTCAGGTTGCTGCCCATCGTCGCCTCCTTTCATGCGAAGGCGCGTCGGGCGCTGGTTCGTCGCACGCCTGACGCGCAGGGGGACCGTGAACGGATGGTCTGCCTGCCGGGCGTGAGTCGCAAGTGCAAAACGGAACTGCTTGCCGCTTGCCGCGCCCGTCCCGCAGGCGTAGCCTTCCGTGATGACGGATGCGCGAGACTGGGAAGGCGGCGTTGGCCGCAACTGGGCCGCCGAGTGGCAGCGGACCGATCGGTCTTTTGCGGCGCTCACCCCGCGCCTGTTGGAATGCATTGCGCAGCAATCCGGCGTGCGCGTGGTCGATATCGGCTGCGGCGCTGGCGAGCTTTCCATCGGTGTGGCGCGCGCCCGGCCGCACGCGCACGTGACCGGCATCGACTTGTCCCAAGACTTGCTGGCGGTGGCCGCCGCGCGGGCTGAAGGCGTGCCCAACGTATCGTTCGAGCGGGCGGATGCGTCGCGCTGGATCGATCCGGATCGGGCGCCCGATCTCTATGTCTCGCGCCATGGCGTGATGTTCTTCGACGATCCGCCCGCCGCTTTCGCCCATCTTGCGCGGGCGTCGATGCCGGGGGCGCGGCTGGTGTTCTCGTGCTTCCGCGCGGTGGAGGAAAATGGCTGGGCTGCGGAAATATCCCGGCTGTTGCCCCCTGCGCCGCCTCCATCCACGCCGGTCGGGCCCTATCCGCCGGGTCCCTTCGCCTTTGCTGATCCGGAACACGTCCGCCACTGCCTCGCGGGGTGGAAGGACATTGCCTTCACCCCGTTCGATTTCTCCTATGTCGCGGGCAGCGGGGAATCGCCGGTGGCCGATGCGCTGGCCTTTTTCCAGCGAATCGGTCCGGCAGCCTTTGCCATTCGTACATTGCCCGACAGCGCCCGCGCTTCGTTCGAAAAGCGGCTGGAAGAGCTGGTCCGGTCGCGTCTGGCGGCCGGTCAGGTGACGTTTCCGTCGGCCGTCTGGCTCGTGACCGCAACGGCCGATCACAGATAGAGATGAATCGTGCTTGTTCCGCGTCGAACGCTCGCCTAATTCGCGGCGCATGACGTCGACGAACGAAATCCGCCGCTCCTTCCTCGAATACTTCGGCTCCAACGGGCACGAGGTGGTCCAGTCTGCGCCGCTGGTCCCCTATAACGACCCGACGCTGATGTTCACGAACGCGGGCATGGTCCCGTTCAAGAACGTGTTCACCGGGCTGGAAACGCGCGCGACACCCCGCGCCACATCCTCGCAGAAGTGCGTGCGCGCGGGCGGCAAGCACAACGATCTCGACAATGTCGGTTATACCGCGCGCCACCATACGTTCTTTGAAATGCTGGGCAATTTCTCGTTCGGCGATTACTTCAAGGAACAGGCGATCACCCATGCCTGGACCCTGCTGACGCGCGAATGGGCGCTGCCCAAGGACAAGCTGCTCGTCACCGTCTATCACACCGACGACGAAGCCTTCGACCTGTGGAAGAAGATCGCGGGCCTGCCTGATGACCGCATCATCCGCATCGCCACCAAGGACAACTTCTGGGCGATGGGCGACGATGGCCCGTGCGGTCCGTGCTCTGAAATCTTCTTCGACCACGGCGATCACATCTGGGGTGGCCCTCCGGGATCGCCGGAAGAGGACGGCGATCGCTTCATCGAGATCTGGAATCTCGTGTTCATGCAGTTTGAGCAGACCGCCGGCGAGATCACCGGCAACCTGCCCAAGCCGAGCATCGACACCGGCATGGGGCTGGAGCGCCTCGCCGCGGTGATGCAGGGCGTGCACGACAACTATGACATCGACACGTTCAAGGCGCTGATCGCGGCCAGCGAAAGCCTGACCGGGGTGAAGGCCGCGGGCGAGAACACCGCCAGCCACCGCGTGATCGCGGACCACCTGCGCTCCACCAGCTTCCTGCTGGCCGATGGCGTGCTGCCGTCCAACGAAGGGCGCGGCTATGTCCTGCGCCGCATCATGCGCCGCGCCATGCGCCACGCGCACCTGCTGGGTGCGAAGGATCCGCTGATGCACCGGCTGGTGGGGGCGCTCGTCACCGAGATGGGCCAGGCCTATCCCGAGCTGGGCCGCGCGCAGCCGTTGATCGAGGAAACGCTGCTGCGCGAGGAAGTGCAGTTCCGCCGCACGCTGTCGAACGGTCTGAAGCTGCTCGACGAGGCGACCGGCACGCTGGGCGAGGGCGACAAGCTGCCCGGCGAAACCGCGTTCCGGCTCTATGACACGTATGGCTTCCCCTATGACCTGACCGAGGACGCGCTGCGCGCACGCGGCATCAGCGTGGACAAGGACGGCTTCGACGCGGCGATGGCGCAGCAGAAGGCCGCCGCCCGCGCCGCGTGGAAGGGATCGGGCCAGGCCGCCGACAGCGAGGTGTGGTTCGATATCGCCGAGCGCGAGGGGGCGACCGAGTTCACCGGCTATACCGCCACCACCGGCGAAGGCGTGGTCGTGGCGCTGGTCAAGGACGGCAAGGAAGTCACCGAGGCCAGGGCCGGTGACGAAGTGACCGTCCTGACCAACCAGACCCCGTTCTATGGCGAAAGCGGCGGGCAGATGGGCGATACCGGCACGATCACCGGCGCCGATGGCCTGCACCTGACCGTGGCCGACACGGCCAAGCCGCTCGGCCGCCTCCACGCCCATGCGGCGAAGGTGGATGCCGGCACGCTCAAGGTGGGCGATGCGGTGCAGCTGGTGGTGGACGTGGCGCGCCGCGATGCGACCCGTGCCAACCATTCCGCCACGCACCTGCTGCACGCGGCGCTGCGCCACCGGCTGGGCGCGCACGTCACGCAGAAGGGCTCGATGGTTTCCGCCGACCGCCTGCGCTTCGACTATTCGCACCCGACCGCGCTGACGGCCGAGGACATCGCCGCGATCGAGGCCGAAGTGAACGCCGAGATCCGCGCGAACGAGCCGGTGACCACGCGCCTGATGACGCCCGACGACGCCATTGCCGCCGGTGCGATGGCGCTGTTCGGCGAAAAGTATGGCGATGAAGTGCGCGTGCTCAGCATGGGCCGCGTGACGGACCTGCCCTATTCGGTCGAACTGTGCGGCGGCACCCACGTGCGCGCGCTGGGCGATATCGGCGTGCTGCGCATCGTATCGGAAAGCGCGGTGTCTTCGGGCGTGCGCCGCATCGAGGCGCTGACCGGTGAAGGCGCGCGCCAGTGGCTGGTGAGCCGCGAGGACGCGCTGAAGGGCACGGCCGGGCTGCTGCGCACGACGCCCGATGATGTCGAAAACCGCGTGGCCGCGCTGCTCGACGAGCGCCGCAAGCTGGAACGCGAACTGGCCGAGGCGAAGAAGGCGCTCGCGCTGGGCGGCGGCGGTGCCAAGGCGGAGAGCGCCGACGAGGACGTGGGCGGGATCAAGTTCTCGGGCCAGGTGCTCGATGGTCTGGACCCCAAGGAACTGCGCGGGCTGCTCGACCAGGCCAAGCAGCGACTCGGCTCCGGCGTGGCGGTGATCGTGGCGGTGAACGAAGGCAAGGCCAGCGTCGCTGCTGCCGTGACCGAGGACATGGTCGGCAAGGTCAGCGCGGTCGACCTCGTCCGTGCCGGCGTCGAGGCGCTGGGCGGCAAGGGCGGCGGCGGCCGTCCCGACATGGCGCAGGGCGGCGGGCCGGACGGCAGCAAGGCGGCCGAGGCCATCGCGGCGGCAAAGGCCGTGCTGGGCGGGTAAACCGCGCCTCGCGATGTCCAAGGAGATGTGGATAGGGGAGGGCGCAAGTCCTCCCTTTTTTCATGCGTTCAAGGCTGCTTGGTCACGGCAGCGGCGCGAGATTTTCCAGCAGGCTTTCGAGATGCGCGCGGCCGAGTCTGCTCCATACGTTATAGGTACACGTCTGGCCGCCCACCCGCACGTAGGCCAGCGAGTTGAGGCCATGGCCATCGGGATTGCCGGCGGGATAGGGTTGTGCGCCCTCGATGCCGTAGCCGGCGAAGGCGGGGCGGGGCAGCTGTTCGAGATCGCGGAATAAGGGCCACTGCCCGGCAAGGCGTGCGCGGTGTTCGCTGGCGGGCTTGTCGTCCATGGGAAGCAGGCTCGTGCCCGCCAGGCCGAAGGCGCTACGCCTTCCGGGCTGGTCCCAGGCGACCGCCCATCCGCCGGAGAAGCGGGCGGGACGGGGCGTGCCGTCGGCCCCGGCGGTATCCGTGAAATGCAGCGGGGCGCAGCGGGCGCGGTTTTCCGCCTTGCGCCACTGCGCGCGGATCAGGCCATCGGCCAACGGAAGCCGGGCGACCGGGGGAGACGGTTCAGGCTCAGGCCCGATGTGGGGTGGCGGCGGTTGCGTTGGCGGGAGGGACGGCGGCGAGGGTCTGCTTGCCGGGCCGGGAGGGGCGGCGCGGGTTTCAGTCGTGGGCGGCGGATCCTGTGACTGCTGGTTGCAGGCACCAAGTGGTGCCAGCAGGATCAGGGGCAGAGCGCAAGTGCGGGCGGGGCGCAGGGTCATCATCCGGTCAATGGCCGGCAATGGCTCCGCGTTCCCGCCGGTTCACGCTGGCCGGTCGCGCAGCAGCGACGATTTGAGGCGCGGCGGCGCATCGAGTTCGCCGTCTTCCATGATCTGCTTGCGCAGTTCATCGCGCTTTTCGTGGATCGAGGCGATCACCGGGCCCATCGGCACGCCCAGATCGACCAGCACCGCTTCGGACAGTTGCAGCGAGCTTTCGAGCGTTTCGGGGACTGCGTGGCTCGCCCCTGCGCGGTATAGTTCGGCCGCGTGAACCGCATCGCGCGCGCGGACGATGATCGGCAGGTCGGCCCGCCGGGCGCGCAGCTTGCGCACGATGCGCGAGACGAGCACCGGCTCGTCCATCGTCAGGATCAGCGCGCGGGCATGGTCGAGGTCGAGCCGCTCGATCATCGCCTCGCTGTCGATGTTCCCGAACAGGACCGGCATTCCGGCCTTGCGCGCCTCGCGCACGAGCAGGGGATTGCTGTCGATGCCGATGAACGGCGTGCCGTGGACCTTCAGCATATCGCCCACCAGTCTGCCGACGCGGCCGAAGCCGAGGATGACGGCCCGGTCGCCCGCCGGCAACTCAACGTCCGCATCGGCGGCTCGCCCTTCCGCGCGTTCCACCCGGCGGCCGGACAGTTCGCCCAGCTTGGCGAGCAGAGGGGTGATGGTCAGGCCGATGGCGGTGACGATCTGCCAGTATTGCGCGGTCTCGGCATCGATCAACTGGGCCGTTGCGGCGGTGGCCAGCACGATGAGCGTGGTTTCCGACGGGCTGGCCATGAGGATGCCCGTCTGGAGCGCGGTCGCCCGCTCCTTGCCCATGACGCGCAGCGAGAAGCCGGTGACCAGCGCCTTGACCAGCACTACACCCGCCACGCCGAGCAGCAGCGGGCCGAAATTCGCCCAGACCACGCGCAAGTCGATGCCCATGCCGATGGTGATGAGGAATACGCCGAGTGCGAGGCCCTTGAACGGCTTGGTGATCGATTCCACCTCGCCGTGATATTCCGTCTCGGCGATCAGCAGGCCGGCAAGCAGCGCGCCCATGATCGGCGAGAGGCCCACCGCGCCGGTCGCCAGCGACGCCACGATCACGACCAGCAGACTGGCGGCCAGGAACAGCTCGGGGCTTTTGGTGTGGGCGGCCAGAGCGAACAGGCGAGGCAGCAGCAGCTTGCCCGCCGCCAGCAGCACCGCGATGACCAGCGCGCCCTTCCACAGCGTGTCGATCAGGCTTGGTCCGGCATTCGCCGCCGCCGGGGCCAGCGCGCCGAGCAGGAAGATGATCGGCACCAGCGCGATGTCCTCGAACAGCAGCATCGACAGCGCGGCGCGTCCGACAGGGCCCTGCGTGCCCGAAATCGGCAGGACCAGCGCGGTGGAGGACAGGGCAAGCGCGAGGCCAAGGCCCATGGCCCCCGATACGCCTTCGCCCGTCGCCAGCAGTACCAGCCCCAGCAGCGTTGCCGAAACCAGCAATTCGATCGCGCCCAGCCCGAACACCAGCCGCCGCATCGACCACAGGCGCTTGAACGAGAGTTCCAGCCCGATCTCGAACAGCAGCAGAATGATGCCGAACTCGGCGAATGGCTCGATCGCGTGCGGGTCGGAGATGGTGACGTGGTAGAGCCAGGGGTAGCGCGGCACGAGGGCGCCGAGCGCGTAGGGGCCGACCAGCACGCCCACCAGGATGAAGCCGATGATCGGTGTGATGCGAAGACGTGCGAACGCCGGGATGACGATGCCCGCCGCGCCCAGGATCACGAGCGCATCGGACAGCGCAGCGGTGGGTACAAGTGTTCCGGCCATGGGGCAGCCTACCCGCCGGAGCACACGCTTGTCACCCCTTGGGGGGCAACGCGGGGCCGGGCGGTAACACTTTGAATTGAAGCGGACGTCTGAAGGGTGGCAGCCCAGCCTGGGCCGGGGGGAAGGCGCAAACGAAAAAGGCCCCGGATCGCTCCGGGGCCTTCGCATTTCGTGCCGGAAAGGGCGGGGACGATCAGGCCCAGGTCGCCATTTCCTTGTCGAGGTTCTCGACGATGGCTTCGAAGAACTGCTCGGTGGTCATCCACGGCTGGTCGGGGCCGATCAGGATGGCGAGGTCCTTGGTCATCTTGCCGCTTTCGACGGTCTCGATGCAGATGCGCTCCAGCGTCTCGGCGAACTTCACCACTTCCGGCGTCTCGTCGAACTTGCCACGATAGATCAGGCCGCGGGTCCACGCGAAGATCGACGCGATCGGGTTGGTCGAGGTCTGCTTGCCCTGCTGGTGCTGGCGGTAGTGACGGGTCACCGTGCCGTGCGCCGCTTCGGCTTCGATGGTCTTGCCATCGGGGCTCATCAGCACCGAGGTCATCAGGCCGAGCGAACCGAAGCCCTGTGCCACGGTGTCCGACTGCACGTCGCCGTCGTAATTCTTGCAGGCCCAGACGAACTTGCCCGACCACTTGAGCGCCGAGGCGACCATGTCGTCGATCAGGCGGTGTTCGTAGACGATGCCGGCGGCGGCGAACTTTTCCTTGAAGCCTTCGGTCTCGTAGACTTCCTGGAACAGATCCTTGAAGCGGCCGTCGTAGGCCTTGAGGATGGTGTTCTTGGTCGACAGGTAGACCGGCCAGCCGAGGTTGAGGCCGTAGTTCAGGCTGGCGCGCGCGAAGTCGCGGATCGAGTCGTCGAGGTTGTACATCGCCATGGCGACGCCCGCGCTCGGGAAATCGAACACGTCGAGATCGATCTTCTCGCCGTTGTCGCCGTCCCACACCAGGCGCAGCTTGCCGGGGCCGGGGATCAGAGTGTCGGTGGCCTTGTACTGGTCGCCGAAAGCGTGACGACCGACCACGATCGGGTCGGTCCAGCCCGGAACCAGGCGGGGCACGTTCTGGATCACGATGGGTTCGCGGAAGACCACGCCGCCCAGGATGTTGCGGATGGTGCCGTTGGGCGACTTCCACATCTTCTTGAGCTTGAATTCCTCAACGCGGGCTTCGTCGGGGGTGATCGTGGCGCACTTCACGCCGACGCCATACTGCTTGATCGCGTTGGCGGAATCGATGGTGATCTGGTCAGCCGTCTCGTCGCGCTTCTCGACCGAGAGGTCGTAGTACTTCAGATCGATGTCGAGATAGGGCAGGATCAGGCGCTCGCGAATCCACTGCCAGATGATCCGGGTCATTTCGTCGCCGTCGAGCTCGACGACCGGGTTCTTCACCTTGATCTTCGCCATGTCCGTCCTGTCTTTTCCGGGGGAGGTTTGCGCACTCCCTTAGCAGAGGTTCTTGCGTGTGCAAGACGCGCCAAGGCAGGGTTTGACGCCTTCGTAAAGGTCCGCCGCGCGCCCTTCGCGGCGTGTCCATTTTCGCGGCCGGGGTCTGGACAGCGAGCGAGATCCGGTCCAATCCCTTTAAGCGATCAATTAAAACGTTCCTGTAGAGAAGGAAGCAAGGGATGAGCGAACCTGAAGTCCTGACCCACGTCGATGGCAACGTCCTCGTCGTGACCATCAACCGCCCTGAAGCCAAAAATGCGATGACCAAGGCCGCAGCCGAAGGCATTGCGGCGGCGATGGACCGGCTCGATGCCGAAGCCGACCTGCGATGCGCGATCCTGACCGGCGCGGGCGGCACGTTCTGCTCGGGCATGGATCTCAAGGGCTTCCTCCGCGGTGAGTCGCCCTCGATCAAGGGACGTGGTTTCGGCGGTCTTTCCGAATGGACGCCGAAGAAGCCGATCATCGCCGCTATTGACGGCTATGCGCTGGCGGGCGGCATGGAACTGGCGCTGGCCTGCGACCTGATCGTGGCCAACGCAGGCGCCAAGTTCGGCATTCCCGAAGCCAAGCGCGGCCTTGCGGCGGCTGCCGGCGGCTTGATCAAGCTGCCCCGCCAGATCCCGCCGCGCATCGCCATGGAACTGGCGCTGACCGGCGATTTCATCGACGCCAGGCGCGCCTATGAGCTGGGCTTCGTCAACCAGATCACCGAAGGCCCCGCGATCGAGGCGGCCAAGGCGCTGGCCGCGCGCGTTGCCGAGAACGGCCCGCTCGCGTTGATCGCGTCGAAGGGCATCATCCGCGATTCGCATGAATGGAGCGAAGCGGAGATGTGGAAGAAGCAGCAGGAATACATCGCCCCCGTGTTCTCCTCGAGCGACGCGCGCGAAGGCGCCGCCGCTTTTGCCGAGAAGCGCAAGCCGAACTGGCAGGGCAAGTAATCCGGCGGGCCGGGGCAGGGCGCAGGCCTTGCCCCGGCCGCCTCCCCATGATTCCCAGCGTTGGAGCAAAAGATGACGGCCGTGGCCGCTGACCGCATTCCCGTGATTGTCGCCATCGGCGAAGTCGCCGATCGCCCGACCGATCCCGCCGCTGCGCGAGAACCCGTGGTGTTGATGGCCGACGCGCTGCGCGCGGCCGAAGCCGACGCGGGCGTGCCTCTGCTGTCGGCGCTCGGTTCGATCGAGGTCGTCGGGCTGATCTCGTGGCCCTACAAGGACCCGGTCGGTCTGCTCTGCGAAAAGCTCGGCATTGCCCCGGCGCGCGCGATCAACGCCAGCATGGGCGGCGAAACGCCGATCCGGCTGGTCCACGATGCGGCATTGCGCATTGCGGCCGGCTCGAATGAAGTGGCGGCCATTGTTGGCGGCGAATCCGTGAACGCGGTGCAGAAAGCGCAGAAGTCCGGCGCAAAGCTCGACTGGACGCCGCCCTGCTCGCGTGATGAGCAGGTGAAGCTGGACTTCAGCAAGCTGCCGATGAGCGCAGCGGCCAAGGCCGCAGGCGCGGTCGCTCCCGTTCACATCTACCCGTTCTACGAAAACGCGGTGCAGGCGGTGAAGGGCGTGACCCCGGCGCAGGGGCGCAAGGCTTCTGCCGAGCTGTGGGCGCGTTATGCCAAGGTGGCGGCCGACAATCCCTATGCCTGGTTGCGCAATGCGCCCTCTGCCGAGGAAATCGGCGAAGTTTCGGTCAGCAACCGGCCGATCAGCTTCCCCTATACCAAGTTCAACGTCGCCAACATGATCGTCAACCAGTCGGGCGCGGTGGTCGTCGCCAGCCTGGCTTGGGCGCGCGCCGCTGGCATTCCCGAGGACAAGCTGATCCACATCTGGGGCGGCGCCGCGGCGGCCGAACCGGGCGACTACATGGAGCGCGATGACTACACCCATTCGTCCGCGCAGCGCGCCGTGCTGGAAAAGGCGGTCGAAGTGGCGGGAGGCGATGCCGCGAAGTTCGACCTTGCCGAGCTGTATTCCTGCTTCCCGGTCGTGCCCAAGATGGCCATCGAGATTGCCGGCCTGCGTCCTGAAGTCGAACCGACCACCGCTGGCGGGCTGACCTTCTTCGGCGGCCCGCTCAACAACTACATGACGCATGGCCTTGCCGGCATGGTGCGCAAGCTGCGCAATGGCGAGGGCAAGCTGGGTCTTGTCTATGGGCAGGGCGGGGTGGTTTCCAAGCACCACGCCATCGTTGTCTCGACGGAGCCCGCACCGGCGCCGCTGGCCCCGTCCTACAAGGTGCAGGACCGTGCAGATGCCGAGCGTGGCCCGGTGCCCGAAGTGACCGAGGACTATGCCGGCCCCGCCACGATCGAGACGTGGACGGTGATCCACAAGCCCGATGGCTCGGTCCAGAACGGCGCGGTGATCGCCCGCACGCCGGAAGGCAAGCGGCTGATCGCCAGCGTTCCGGCGGATGATACGGCGACCATCGCCGTGCTGACCGACATGGAACGCAACGCCGTGGGGCGTAGCGGGACGGTCAGCAAGGACGCCGAGGGCAAGATGATCTGGCGCGACGCTGCCTGATCGTCCGCTCCACGCGATGACATGAAAAAGCCCCGCTTCCGCGGGGCTTTTTTTTGTCGAAGCGCCCGGGTGAGATGCGGTGCGGAACGGTGCTTTGACGGGCATTGGCTAATTGTATACACCGCAGCAATATTGTTGTTTGATGGCATCAGTCGCTGACGGGGATTCGCGTGGCAGACCAATACGACGTCATTGTCCTCGGATCGGGCCCCGGCGGCTATGTCGCGGCGATCCGCGCTGCGCAGCTGGGCCTGAAGACGGCAATCGTGGAGCGTGAGAACCTGGGCGGGATCTGCCTCAACTGGGGCTGCATTCCGACCAAGGCGCTGCTGCGCTCGGCCGAAGTCTATCACCAGATGAAGCACGCGGCGGCCTATGGCCTGGCGGCGGAGAACATCACCGCCGATATCGCGGCCGTGGTGAAGCGTTCGCGCGGGGTGGCCAAGCAGCTGAACCAGGGCGTCACGCACCTGATGAAGAAGAACAAGATCGCGGTCCACATGGGCACGGGCGTGCTCAAGAGCGCGACCACGCTGGAAGTGACCAGCGACAAGGGCACCGAGACGCTTTCGGGCAAGCACATCATCGTCGCCACCGGCGCGCGTGCCCGCGACCTTCCCTTCGCCAAGGCGGACGGCGAGCGCGTGTGGACCTATCGCCACGCGATGACGCCCAAGGAAATGCCGACCAGGCTGCTGGTGATCGGCTCGGGCGCGATCGGTATCGAGTTCGCCAGCTTCTACAACGACATGGGCGCCGACGTGACCGTGGTCGAGATGATGGACCGCGTGGTGCCGGTGGAGGACGCCGACGTGTCGGCCTTCCTCGAAAAGGCGCTCAAGAAGCAGGGCATGACCATCCTGACCGGCGCGGGCGTCGAGAGCATCGACGTTTCCGCCAATGGCGTGAAGGCCAGGATCAAGGGCAAGGACGGCGCCGTTACCGAAGCCGACTACAGCCACGTGATCGTCGCGGTGGGCATCGTGCCCAACACCGAAGCGATCGGGCTCGAGACGCTGGGGGTGAAGGCCGAGCGCGGGATCATCGCCATCGACGGCTATGGCCGCACCAATGTCAAGGGCGTGTGGGCCATCGGCGACGTGACGCCGGGGCCGTGGCTGGCGCACAAGGCAAGCCATGAGGGCGTGATCGCGGCCGAATCCATCGCGGCGGAGCTGGGCAACAAGGACGTCCACCCGCACCCGATGGACCGCGCCAACATCCCCGGCTGCACTTATTGCCACCCGCAGATCGCCAGCGTCGGCCTGACCGAGGCCAAGGCCAAGGAAGCGGGCTACGGCGTGAAGGTGGGCATGTTCCCGTTCATCGGCAACGGCAAGGCAATCGCGCTGGGCGAGTCCGAGGGCTTCGTGAAGACGGTGTTCGACGAGAAGACCGGCGAACTGCTGGGCGCGCACATGATCGGCGCGGAAGTGACCGAGATGGTGCAGGGCTTCGTCGTCGGCAAGACGCTGGAGACCACCGAGGCCGAGCTGATGCACACCGTGTTCCCGCACCCGACGATCAGCGAAGCCATGCACGAAAGCGTCCTCGCCGCTTATGGCCGCGCCCTGCACATCTGAGCGCGCGAACTTTCGCAGGAGCACCCATGCAGTCAGACCAGAAACCCAGTGAACTGCCCGAAGCAGGATGGAAGCCGATTCAATTCAAGACGCCGTTTCTTGACGAGAGCGGCCCTTACTTCGTTCCGGCCGGCCCCATTGATCCGCTCGACAAGGGCAGCGGCGGGCTGGCAATCCGGGTGGTGCCAGATCACGTCAACTACGTGGGCATTGCGCACGGCGGTGTGCTGGCAACCTTCGCCGACGTTGCCCTCAGCTACGAGCTCTATCGACTGGAGCCGGGCGGGCTGCCGGTCGTCACGCTCAGCATGGGGGTCAACTACCTTGCAGCGGCGCGGCTGGGCGACTGGCTGACCAGCGAAGTGCGGATCGACCGACGCGGGCGGAAGGTCGCCCATGTCAGTGGCCGGATCCTGTGCGGCAGCACCCCGATCATGACGATGACCGGGGTCTACAACCTGCTGTCGGCAGCCGCCGACGGGAATGCCCCGAAGCAGGGGTAATCCCGTCGCATTCGGTCAGTCCTTCTCGCGCGTGCGGTAGTCGCCGAAAGCCGTGTCGCGCTGGCTCAGGGCCTGGCTGACGCCGCCGCTCATCCGCTCAAATGCAGCACGGCTGGTTTCGGTGGTGAGCGCCAACGCCTGGATTTCGGTTCCGGCCCGGATCGCCGCGCGCAGGCCCATGATTTCCATTGCGCGGTGCACCGAGCGCTTGTTCATGGCCTGGACGTCGCTGGGAATGCGGGCAACCTGTCGCGCCATGTCGAGCACGGCATCTTCCAGTTCCGCGATGGGAAAGGCCCGGTTGGCAAAGCCCAGCCGTACCGCTTCGCGCCCGTCGATGGCGTTGCCGGTCAGCATCATCTCCATCGCCGCGCGCATGCCGCACAGCCAGGGGTGGAACTGGTTGTCGGGCGGGCTCATCTCCCGCACCGGGGGATAGCCGATCTGCGCGTCTTCCGCGACGTAGACGAGGTCGCACGCAGTGGCGAGTTCCGACCCGCCGGCAAGGCACCAGCCATGCACTTGCGCGATCACCGGCTTGGCAAGATCCCAGACCCGGAACGCACCTTCCACGACATGGCGCGCCCAGTGCCCGCTGCCCGGTGCGGTGTGGAAGGGGTAGGGCGGCGCGCTGCCCCCCGCGAGGTCGTAGCCCGCGGAAAAGCAGGGGCCGGCCCCGCGCAGGATGGTCACGCGGACATCGGGATTGGCGTCTCCCGCTTCCAGCAATTCAAACAGCCGCGCGCGCAGGGCATTGGACAGCGCATTGCGCTTGGCGGGGCGATTGAGCGTGAGGCGCTGCACCCCTTCGGCCGGGAAATCGACCAGAACCAGTTCTTCGCCGTCTTGTGCCATTCCGCTCGCCTCTTGTTTTCGATCGCTTGTCGGGCGCAGGGTGGCGGCCGGGGGATCGCGCGTCAATCCTGATGCGTGTTGCTGAATCGTGGCGGTGATGCGGACGTGGGCCGCGGCGTGTGCCGCGCGGGAAAACCGGTTGAGGGGAGGCTATCCACCGGCTGGCGCAAAAGATGGTGGATGGGCTTCACAAGTTTGCATGATGTGTTACTTTCTGTGGCGAGAGGACAAGGCCCAGAGCCGCCGGAGGTAACAACATGAACGTAGAAGCACGGAATTTCCGCACCGACCGGCATCCGGCGGAGACCTATGAGGAGATCCTCGAGCGCGATACCCGGCCGATTCCCGAGCATCTGCGCGAAGGGCCGGTGCCCGACATCGGCACCGAGCCTGTCGATGTGGCGCGCTACATCGATCCGGCCTTTGCCCGGCTGGAGGAAAAGTACCTGTGGCCGCGCATCTGGCAGATGGCTTGCCGCGAGGAGGAAATCCCCAACGTCGGCGACACCTATGTCTATGAGATCGCGGGCAGGTCCCTCCTGGTCGTGCGACAGAAGGACGGCTCGATCCGTGCCTTCCACAATTCCTGCCTGCACCGCGGGCGCAAGCTGGCCACGCTGGGCGGCTGCAAGAACGAGTTCCGCTGCCCGTACCACGGCATAGCGTGGAACACCGACGGCAGCTTCAAGGACAACCCCATCGCCTGGGACTTTCCGCAGTGGCAGGGCAAGGACGTGTCGCTGCCCGAAGTGAAGGTCGGCACCTGGGGCGGCTTCGTATTCGTCAACCTGGACAAGGATGCGCCGCCGCTGGAGCAGGTGCTTGGCCCGCTTCCCGAGCATTTCGCCGGCTATGGTTACGAGGACCGGTACATCCATTTCCACGTGCAGAAGACCGTTGCCTGCAACTGGAAGGCGGCGGCGGAAGGCTTCATGGAAAGCCATCACGCCATCACCACGCATCCGCAGCTGCTGCCCTATCTGGCCGACGTGAACAGCCAGTACGACATCCTCACCGACTACGTGACGCGGCAGTTCTCGGCGCAGATGGTGCCCAGCCCCTACAACGACCGGGAGATTACCGAGAACGAGGTGGTGCAGGCGGTTCTGGGCGTGGGTTCGCGCTCGGTGGTCGGCGGTGCCGGCAAGGACGCGATGAACGTGCCCGACGGCGAGACGGCGCGGACGTTCATGGCGGAATTCACGCGGCGCTCGCTCGGCGCGGATGACGGCCACGATTATTCCGCGGCGTCGGATGCTGAAATGGTCGATGCGCTGCTCTACAACGTCTTCCCGCACATGAGCTTCTGGGCCGGTTTCATGCCCAGCCTGGTCTATCGCTGGCGGCCGAACGGGCACGATCACGCGACCTCGATCATGGACATCTACATGCTGAAGCGCGTGCCCAAGGGCCAGCCGCGACCCCGGCCGGCGCCAGTGTTCGAGATCGGCCTTGACGAGAGCATGGTCGAATATGGCCCCAAGGCCGGTTTGTCGCCCGGTCTGGCTGCCGTTTTCGAGCAGGACATGAGCAACCTGCCGCATGTGCAGACCGGCATGGAAGCGTCCGAGATCGGCGTCTGCCATCTCGGCCGCTACTCGGAACTGCGCATACGCAAGATGCACCAGATGCTCGACCAGACGATCGCCGAAGGCAAGGCGAGGGACGCGGCTCAGGCCGGTTGAACAGACGCGGACCGGCCCATTGCCCGCGCCGACCTTGTGGTCGGGCGGGCAATGGGCAGGCCGCTGGGAGAGGGCGCTGGCCCATGGATTTGGCGAAATGCGCGATCCGGCTGTCCTGGCGGACAGTCGGCCGGCATGGTGCGTCATCGTGATGCACGCCCCTGAACAGCGGGGGGCAGGCCGCGTGGACGGGGTATCCCCACCGCGGGCAGGCACCGCCTATGCCTGGTACGTGGCCGGGTTCCTTACGGTGGCATCGACAGTGTCGATCATCGACCGGCAGATCCTGGCTTTGATGATCGGTCCGGTGAAGCGGGATCTCGCCGCCACCGACACGATGATGGGCCTGCTCGGCGGGCTGGCGTTCACGCTTTTCTACACCTTGCTCACGCTGCCGATCGCGTGGCTGGCAGACCATGCGAGCCGGCGCCGCATCATCGCACTGGGCATTTTCTTCTGGAGCCTTGCCACGGTGGGCTGCGGGCTGGCCGCCAGTTATGGGCAATTGTTCGCCGCTCGGGCCACGGTTGGCATTGGCGAGGCGGCGCTGGGGCCGGCGGCGATTTCCCTGCTGTCGGACTATTTCGACCGGCGCCGCCTGCCGATGGCGATCGCGGTCTTCGGTGCGGCGCCGTTCATCGGCGTGGGTCTTGCCAATCTGGCGGGTGGCTATCTGGTCCAGTGGCTGGAAGCGCAGCCGCGGCTGGCCTTGCCGCTGCTGGGCGAAGTGCGATCATGGCAGGCAATGTTCGTGATCGTGGGCTTGCCGGGGCTGGTGCTGGCAGCACTGTCGCTGACCGTGCGCGAGCCGGCACGCAAGGGGCGGATCGAGAACGGGCAAGCGCTCGACTTTCGCGGCGTGCTGCGGTTCTTCGCGGCCCGGCGTGGCTTCTTCGGCTGGCACTTCGCGGGGTTCACCGCGCTGGCGATCCAGGGCTGGGCGCTGTTCTACTGGGTGGTGGAGTTCTTCCTGCGCGAACATGGCGCCGACCGTGCAGGCACCGGCCTTGCCTTTGGCCTGATCGCCTTGTTCGTGGGATTGGCGGGCGGACTGCTCGCCGGCCGCATGGCGAAAGGCATGATGGACGCCGGCCGCCCCGATGCGACCATGCGCCTTGTTCTGGTGGCGTGCCTGGCGCTCGCGGTGGTTGGCGTCGCGGCGTTCCTGGTGCCCGGCTCTGGCCTGGCGATGACGCTGGTTGCGGCGGCGATCTTCTTCATGGGCTGGCCCAACGGGCTGGGCTCCGCCGCGTTGCAGTTCGTCGTGCCCAACGAACTCAAGGGGCGGACCATGGCGCTCTACTTCGTCGTGGTGAATTTCCTCAGCTACACGCTCGGCCCCCTGCTGGGTGGCCTGATCGGCGATGTCGTTTTCGGCGGTGGTGCGTTGGGGCCGACGCTCGCGCTCATGGCCGCGATCAACTACCCGCTCGCCGCCTTCTGCATCTGGCGCAGCCTGCCCCATTTCCGCGCCGCGCTCGGCTCCGCCGAGGCCTGGCGCGCCGATTGAGCCAAAGAGGGAGATCCGATGTCGCTTGTCGCCGCCGACCGCGCGAAGACCACGCCCGATGACCTTGCCGTTACCGACGGCAGGTTGACGCTGACCTGGTCGGAACTCGACCCTTTCATCAACCGTGCCGCCAACGCGCTCCTGGGCGAAGGGCTGGGGCAGCCGCCTCGCGCGGCGGTTTTCGCGCACAATTCTGCCGAGTGCGCGCTGGCCTACCTTGCCCTGTTGCGCGCGGGTGTTTCGGGCGTGCCGGCCAACTTCCACCTGACCGCGGACGAACTGGCCTACATCCTCGAGGACAGCGGCGCGCGGTTGCTGTTCGTCGGGCCTGAGACGGCAGACATCGGCGTTCAGGCAGCGCGCGCGGCCGGGATCGACCGGGTGGTCGGATGGCGCTGTGCGGGCGTTGAGGGCGTGACGGCGTGGGAGGACTGGCTTGCCGCGGCCAGCGATGCGCCGCCGCCGGAAACGATGCCGCCGCTGCCCTATATGCATTACACTTCGGGAACGACGGGCCGCCCGAAAGGCACGGAAACGCCCCCGAGCATGTTCCCGCGTGAGGCGGACGTGACCGGCCTGTTTCGTGCCTTGCGTGAACTGGTCGAGGCAGCCGCGCCGGGGCCGGCGCTGCTGGTCGGCCCGAATTATCACACGGGGCCGCTCGGCTCGATCCGCCAGCTGGCGGGGGGACGGCCACTGGTCGTTCTGCCCAGGTTCGATGCCGAACAGATCCTGGCGGCGGTGGAGAAGCACAGGGTCGCCACGATGGTGATGGTGCCCACGCACTTCCAGCGGCTGCTGGCGCTGCCGGACGAGGTGCGTGGCCGCTATGACGTGTCGAGCCTGCAACTGGTGCCGCACACGGGCGCGGCCTGCCCGGTCGATGTGAAGCGGGCAATGATCGCGTGGTGGGGGCCGGTGTTCGTCGATGCCTATGGCGCGACCGAGGCTGGCACGACCAACATGATTACGTCCGAGGAGTGGCTGCTGAAGCCCGGCTCAGTTGGCAAGCCGGTGCCCCCGCTGGAAATGGTGGTGGTGGCCGAGGATGGCACGCGGTTGGGGGCCAATGCGGTGGGCCAGCTTTATTTCCGCGATCCCAGCGGCCGGGGCATCGTCTATCACAACGATCCGGAAAAGACCGCAGCGGCACACATCGAGCCCGGCGTGTTTACGCTGGGCGAGATCGGTTACGTCGATGATGACGGCTATGTGTTCATCACCGACCGCTCGTCGGACATGATCGTCTCGGGCGGGGTCAACATCTATCCGGCCGAGATCGAGCAGGTGCTGATCACCCATCCCGCGGTCGAGGACGTGGCGGTGATCGGCGTGCCAAACCCCGACATGGGCGAGGAAGTGAAAGCCCTGGTCGTGCTCCGGCCCGGCGTTGGCGTGACTCCGGCGGAACTGGGCAGCTACGCCCGCAAACGGCTCGCCCGCTACAAGCAACCGCGCAGCATCGACGTGGTCGATACGGTTGGCCGCAACGCCATGGGCAAGGTCAACAAACGCGAACTGCGAAGGCCGTTCTGGCCCTCCGACCGGACGATCGGGGGCTGACCGGGCAATATCCAGAAAACAAGGAGAGGAATATGCGGCTTGAAGGAAAGCGCGCCGTCGTGCTGGGCGCGGCTGGTGCCAACAACATGGGCCAGGTTATCGCGCGGCGACTGATCGCCGAAGGCGCCAGCGTGCTGGTGGCCGGGCGCAAACCCGAGCATCTGGAGGCATTCGTTGCCGCGCACCCCGGCAAGGGATTCATGGCGCTGTGCGACATTACCCGGAAGGCCGACAACGAGGCGCTGGCGAAGTCCGCCGCCGAGCAGATGGGCGGCGTGGACATCGCCGTCAACGCGACCGGCTGGGGCCTGCTCAAGCCGTTTCTGGAGACGACCGAGGACGAATTGCAGCGTATCGGCGATCTTCAGTTCAAGGGGCCGTTCCTGTTCTTCCAGGCGATGATCGAGGCGATGGCGCAGGGTGGATCGCTGATCCAGATCTCGTCGGCAACCGCGACGATCATGCTCAACGATCACGCCGCCTACATGGGCACCAAGGCGGGGACCGACCATGTGATCCGCTGCATCGCCAACGAATTCGGCGCGCGGGGGATCAAGGCGAACTCGATCTCGCCCGGACTGACCGAGACGCCGATGACCGCCGCCAACGGTCGCACGCCCGGCCTGTGGGAAGCCTTCGTGCCTTCCTATCCGATGGGCCGGGTCGGCACGTCCGACGACATCGCCGCGGCAGTGGTGTGGCTCGCGTCCGACGAGTGCTTCATGACCGGGCAGAACTTGCAGGTGAACGGCGGCCTGACGCTGCGCCGCAACCCGTGGAAGCACGAGATCGAGGCATCCGTCGTCGCGGCGATGCAGCAACTCTCCACCTGAAACCAGCCTGCGGGGCGGTCGGTGCCCGCCCCACCTTTCGGCATCAGAGAAGGGAAAACGGATATGTCCGACACGCCAGCCGGGGACCGCAAGCGGCTGGAACTGCTGAAGCTGCTTGCCGAAGATGAGCGCGTGCGGACGCGGGGCCGGTCCGTTGCCCCAGACCCGATCAGTCGGCTGCGGGAGCGAAGGCCAGCAACCCGTCGAGATCCTTCTTCAGTCGCACCTGGCAGGCAAGGCGCGAGCCGGGCGCCCGGTCGAGCAGGTCAAGCAACTGGTCCTCGGCGGCGTGCGGCGGGCCTACGCGATCGGTCCACGCCGGGTCGATGATGACGTGGCACGTGGCGCAGGCGCACGAGCCGCCGCATTCCGCGCGAATGCCCGGTATGCCGGCGCGCACGCCCACTTCCATCAGGCTGTAGCCTTCACGGCCGAAGGCGCGCTGGCGGGTTCCATCGGGCAGCACAAACTCGACTTCGATCATTCAACGTCCATGTCAATCGGCGACCCTGATCAACAGTTTGCCGCGGTTTTCGCCGCGGAACAGGCGCATCAGCGTCTGCGGCGCGTTCTCCAAACCATCCACGACTTCGTCCCGTTGCACAATTCGCTTTTCGGCCAGCCAAGTGCGCAGGCGATCGCGGCCGATGTCGTGATCGTCGGCGAAGTCCGACAGGAGGAATCCCTCCATCCGCGCGCTCTTGAACACGATGTTGAAGTAGCTTGCCGGGCCGGGCGGGCGACCGCCCTGCTGGTAGCGCGCAATGCCGCCGCAGATCACGACGCGGGCCTTGCGGGCGATGCGCGCGAGCAGGTCGTCAAGCATCTGGCCGCCGACGTTGTCCCACAGCACATCGATGCCGCCCGGGGCGAGTTCGCGCACCCGCTGCTTGGGGTTTTCCGCCTTGTAGTCAATGGCGTGGTCGAACCCGAGTTCGTCGGTCAGCCAGCGGCACTTGTCCGCTCCGCCCGCCAGGCCGATGACGCGGCATCCTGCGATCTTGCCGATCTGTCCCACGATCGAGCCGACGCCGCCGCCCGCTCCGGTCACTACGAGCGTGTCGCCCGGTTGCGGCACGCCGATGCGGGCAAGGCCGAAATAGGCCGTCAGGCCGCTCGATCCCAGCAGACCGAGCGCCAGCCGCGGAGCATCGGGTTCGTCGCGGACCCGGCGCATCGCGCTGGCCTCCACCACCATCTCGTCGGACCAGCCGAGCGTTCCCTGGACAAGATCGCCAGGGGCAAATTCAGCGGCGCGGCTTTCCAGAACGCGGCCTACGCCGCCTGCCGGCATCACGCCCCCGATTTCGGTAGGCGCGGCATAGCCGGCCACGTTTTCCATCCAGCCCTTCTGGGCCGGATCGCAGGACAACATCAACACTTGTACGCGAATCGCACCCTCCCGCAGCGCAAGCTCGGGCGGGGCGGAATCCCTCTCGAAATCCCCGATTCGCAGTTCCCTGCCGATCGGGCGGGCAGCTATCTTCCAGCGCATTTTCATCGCCTCCTGAAAAAAGTTGATGCGCGATGCAAAATGTTGTGTAGCCCTCTCAAGGACAAAGCAAGGCAGGATTGCGAGTCCGCAGGTGCCGCCAGCCTTTACGAGCGAACCGACATGGACATGATACTCACCGACGAAGACCGCGCCTTTGAACAGGAAGTTCGGGATTTCCTGGGCGAGCAGTTCACGCCCCAGTTGCGCAGTGCCGCCGCCCGACAGGCTGGCGTGTTCGCCGAAGGCGAACTGGCCCGCACGTGGCATTCGATCCTCTATCGCAAGGGCTGGATCGCCCCCACGTGGCCCCGCGAACATGGCGGGCCGGGATGGACGGCCATGCAGCGCTACATCTATGAGCGCGAATGCGGCCTTGCCGGCACACCCGCGCTTCCGGCGATGGGGCTGGCGCTGTGCGGGCCGGTGATCATGCGTTTCGGCACACAGGCGCAGAAGGACTTTTTCCTGCCGAAGATGCTCTCTGGCGAGCATTACTGGTGTCAGGGCTTTTCGGAGCCCGGATCGGGTTCCGACCTTGCATCGCTGCGCACCCGTGCCGAGCGCGAGGGCGATCACTACGTGGTCAACGGGACCAAGATCTGGACCACCCACGCGCACGAGGCGAACTGGATCTTCCTGCTGGTGCGCACGCGTAAGGACGGGCCGAGTCAGGCCGGGATCAGCTTCCTGCTCGCGCCGATGGACCTGCCGGGCATGACCGTCACCCCGATCCTGTCGATGTCGGGGGAGCACGAAGTCAACCAGGTGTTCTTCGACAACGTGCGCGTGCCCGCCGAATATCTCGTCGGTGAGGAGAACCAGGGCTGGGAGATCGCCAAGTATCTCCTCGCCTTCGAGCGCGGCGGCGGCTCGGCCGCAGGACGGCTCAATGCCCAGCTTGCGAAGCTGAAGGATATCGCGCGCAGCGAGCCGGGCGAGGACGGCGCGCCGCTGTGGGACGACATGCGTTTCCGCGAGCGGATCATGCGGCTGGAAACGGAGATCATGGCGATCGACTGGACCGAGCGGCGCCAGATTGCGAAGCTGGTTGCGGGCGACGGTGCCGACGGCGCGATGCCTTCCATCCTCAAGCTGTCGGTCAGCGAGCTTTACCAGAAGCTGGCGCAACTCAGTTCCGAGGCGCTTGGCGTTCATGCCATTGCGGACCAGCGCCATGCGCTGGGCCTTCATGCGAACGAACCCCCGATCGGCCCGGACCACGGGCTCACGCCGACTGCGCGCTATCTCAACACCCGCGCGGCAACGATCTTTGGCGGGTCGAGCGAAATCCAGCGGGGCATCATCGCCAAGAGCCTAGGGCTCTGAGGTTTGGGAGAAACAGGAATGCCGGTGGCGGTTGCTGAAAATCTCTTCGTCGGTTCGGGAAGCGTCACGCGCCTGCTTGCCGGGCGGTCGCGCATCGACGGGAAGCTGGTGTTCCCGTTCCCCTCGGGAGGGGCGGAAGAGAACTACGATCTTGTCGAACTCGCGCCCGAGGGCACGTTGTGGTCCTACACGATCCAGCGCTTCCGCCCGAAATCGCCGTTCAACGGCGACGGCAGCGAGTTCGATTTCAAGCCTTATGGGGTCGGCTATGTCGAACTACCGGGGCAGTTGATCGTCGAGACGCGGATCGTCGCCGATGACCTGACCAAGCTCCGCATCGGCGAGGCGATGCGCATCACCACAGAGGCATACCGTACGGACGATGCCGGCGAGGCCGTGCTGACCTACGCCTTCCGTCCGGCAAGGGAAGGGGAAAAGGCATGACCGACATCGTCATCGTGGGCGCCGGCATCCATCCGTTCGGCCGCACCGACGGCCGCACCGGGCTGGAACAGGGCGTGTTCGCCATCCGCGAGGCGCTGAAGGACGCCGGGCTGGAATGGAAGGACATGCAGTTCGCGTTCGGCGGATCGTCGGCCGCCGGGGCTGCCGATGCGGTCCTGCCTCGACTGGGCCTGACCGGGATTCCGTTCATCAACGTCAACAACGGCTGCGCCACGGGCGGGTCGGCGCTGCTGTCGGGTTATGCGGCGATCAAGTCGGGGGATGTGGACCTTGGCATCGTCGTCGGTTTCGACAAGCACCCGCGCGGAGCCTTCAACGCCGATCCGGAGGCCTCCGGCCTGCCGCGCTGGTATGGCGAGACCGGAATGATGCTGACCACCCAGTTCTTCGCGAACAAGATCACGCGCTACATGGCGCTGCACGGCATCAGCCAGAAGACGCTTGGACTGGTCGCGGAAAAGGCGTTCTCGAATGCGGTCCATACGCCCCATGCGTGGCGGCGCAGTCCGGTCGATCTCGAGACGATTCTCAATGCACCGATGATTTCGGACCCGCTGACCAAGTACATGTTTTGCTCGCCGGCGGAAGGCGGTGCGGCGCTGATCCTTGCGTCCGAGCGCAAGGCCCGCGAACTTGGGCTGACGGGCCCCAGGGTGCGCGGTGCCGCGATCCGGACCCGACCGGTCGGCAGCTTCGAGGTCTTCGCGCCGGCGCTGGAAATCGAGCGCGGCAAGTCGGCGGTCGAGCTTGCCTCGGCAGCAACGTGGGAGATGGCCGGGGTGGGGCCTGCCGATGTCGATGTCGCCCAGCTTCAAGACACCGAGAGCGGGGCCGAGATCATGCACATGGCCGAAAACGGCTTTTGCAGGGATGGCGAACAGGAGCGCCTGATCGCCGATGGCGAAACCCGGCTGGGCGGCCGGATCCCGGTCAATACCGATGGCGGCTGCCTTGCCTGCGGAGAACCAATCGGGGCCTCTGGTCTTCGGCAAGTATATGAGAACGTGCAGCAATTGCGCGATCGTGCGAATGGCCGGCAGGTGCCGGACGCGCGCATCGCCTATAGCCAGGTCTATGGCGCGCCCGGGCTATCCGGTTGCGTGGTGCTCGAGCGCTGAGACGCCGAATGCTTGGGGGCCGACTGACGACGCCCCCAAGTCACGGTCCGCCCATTCGCCGGAGCGGGCGGGGGTCATTGTTCGTCGGTCACCGTCTTGCTGGCGCGGGTGCGCTTGGGTGCGGCGTCCTCTGCGATGTCCTCGGCCGGTTCGTCCGGGCGGCGGGGCGGATCCGACACCGGGGTGATGATCGAATTGACGTCGCCGGTCCGCTGTATGGTTTCGAGGAACCGCGTGGCTTCCTCGGCCAGTTCCCCCTTGGCCGATCCGATGACCAGCAGGAGGATGTTCTCGGCCAGGCGCGGCAGATATTCCTGATCTTCCAGGCGCCCCAGCGCCCAGTCGTTGATCGTCGCATAAAGAACGTTCGCCATGACTTCGGCGAGGTGGTTCACATCGACCCACGGCTGCAATTCCGCCTTGCGCCGTTCCAGCCAGCGATGGGTGCCAAGCAGCGACATTTCCTGGAGCGTTTCCCAGACGTCGGGCTTGGTATTGGCCGAAAAATAGAGCGCGCAGACGGCTTTGGTATAGTTGCGCACGCGGAAGTTGCGGCGGTTGATGGCGATCGTTCTTGAAAGCAGCCCCGCGAGCGACGCGCTCTCCGTGCTCGTGCGCGCATAGGCCGAATATTCGTCATACGCTTCGCGGATCGCCAGCGCGATCAACCGGTCCTTGTTCTGGAACGCATTGTAAAGCGTGCGCTGCGCCACGCCGGCGCGCTGGCAAAGGCGGCGGATGCTGAAGCCATCGAGCCCGTCCTCGGCGATCATGCGCCGCGTTTCCTTGAGCAGGCGGCGGCGGCGGGCAAGAATCGACGGGCTGAAATAGAGCAGCGGCTTGTCCGGGTGAGGGGCCAGGTCTCCTCGACCAACTGACGAAGCCATTTTTCCGATTGCCCTGCCTGATAATTGCCAACGCAACTCCTGCTTTGGCGCAGCGGCGCAAATCTTGCAACTCTCCGGCCCAGGATGGGCTTGAAATTTGCAGCGCATGGCATAAAAGTAGTGCGCAATACATAATTACGGAGCGCGTGTGAATTTCCAGCTTTCCGAAGAGCAGAACCTGCTGCGCGAAGCGCTCGCCGGATATCTGGCGCGCCGCTACACTTTCGACGAGCGGCGCGCGGCATTGGCGGGCGCGGGGTGGAGACCAGAGGTATGGGCGGATCTCGCAAGCGAGATCGGCCTGTTTGGCGCAGCCATCCCGGAGGCGGATGGCGGATTGGGCGGTGGGCCGGTCGAAGTCATGGTGATCGCCGAGGAACTCGGGCGCGTCCTTGCGCTTGAACCCTATGTCGAAGCGATCGTCGTGGCGGGGGCCCTATTGCGCGGTAACGGCGATGCGGTGCTTCTCGCGGACATCGTCGCGGGCCATGCGGTTGTCGTCCCGGCGCTTCAGGAAGCGTCGAGCAGATTCAATCCTGCCCGCATCGATTGCCGCCACGAAGCCGGAGCGATCAGCGGGACCAAGGCTGCGGTCGTCGCCGCGCCATTCGCCACCCACCTGCTGCTTTCGGCCCGCGATGACCGCGGCGTCGGGCTTTATATCGTGGAGAGCGCCGCCGCCGGGGTGGAGCGTCGCGATTATCGCCTGGTCGATGGCCGGCCAGCGGCGGACATCGTCCTGCACGCTGCACCTGCGCGCCGGATCGGTCCGGTGGACTGCGATGCGCTGGCGCTCATCGAGCGGGCGCTGGACGAAGGCGCCGCGGCGCTTTGCTCGGAAGCCGTGGGCATCATGGCCACGCTCTTGGCGCGAACCGTCGATTATGCGCGCCAGCGCGAGCAATTTGGCCGGCCCATCGGCACGTTCCAGGCGCTGCAGCACCGGATGGCGGACATGGCGGTGGCGATCGAGCGGTCGCGCTCGATGGTATACATGGCGACGCTGTCTCTCGCGCTGCCCGCGGGGGAGCGCGCCCGCGCGGTCTCTGCGGCCAAGGCCTATGTCGCGGATGCGCTGAAGTTGGTGGCGGAATCTGCGGTCCAGATCCACGGCGGGATCGGCACCACCGACGAGATCGACGTGTCGCACTATTTCAAGCGCGCCTTCGTCTTGCAGAACTATTTCGGCACTGCGCAATATCACCTCGGACGAATGGCCGCCCTGTCGTGATGGCTGCCCCTGTCGCGCGGTGCCAGCCGGCATGGCGCGACAGGGGCGCAGTTCCCGCTGCGCTTAGAGGAACAGTCCTTCGGGATTTTCGATGAGTGCCTTGAGGGTCTGGAGGAACTGGGCGCCGAGAGCGCCGTCGATGGCGCGGTGGTCGACGGACATGGTGAACTGGATGCGGCTTTCGAAGCCGATGTCACCGTTGGGGAGTTCGACCGCGACCTTGTTCACGCCGCCGACCGCGAGGATCGCGCCCTGGGGCGGGTTGATGATCGCATCGAACTGCTCGATCCCGAACATGCCGAGGTTGGAGACGGAGAAGGTGCCGCCGTCCATGTCCTCGTAGCCGAGCCGTCCGGCCTGGGCCTTGTCGATCAGCGCGCGGGTTGCCGCCGCGAGCTGCGCGATGTGCATCCGGTCGGCCTGGCGCACGATCGGGGTGACGAGGCCCTTGGGGCTGGCCACCCCGATCGCCACGTCGGCGTGCGGGTAGAGGTGCACTTCGTCGCCGTGCACCTGCACGTTGACCGCGGGATGCTTCACCAGCGACAGCGCCACCGCCTTGACGATGTAGTCGTTGATCGACGCCTTGGTGCCGAGCACGAGGTTGGCCGTCTTGCGCAGCGCCATCAGCTCGTCCACCGCCGCCGAGACGCGCAGGTAGAAGTGCGGGATGGTCTGCTTGGCCTCGGTCAGGCGGCGCGCGACGACCTTGCGGACCTTGTCGAAGGGCTGGACCGCCGGCTGGTTGGCGACCAGTTCGAACGGCGCGCCGAAGGCGACCGCACCGGCGGGGGCCGCCGGCTTGACCAGCGCGAGCACGTCGGCCTTCGAGATGCGGCCGCGGGGGCCGGTGCCGACGAGGCCCGACAGGTCGATGTCGTGCTGCGCGGCGATGCGGCGGGCGAGCGGCGAGGCGAAGATCGCCGCGATCTCGGCGGGCAGCGGCGCCGTGCCGCGCAGCACCGGGCCGCGATCGGGACGCAGCGCCTGCGCGACGTCCTGGTAGGTGATCCGGCCATTGCGGCCCGAACCCTCGATCTCCTCGATGTCGACGCCTTCTTCCTCGGCGAGCTTGAGCGCCTCGGGGCTGATCGGACGGTTGGTCACGATCTTCTTCGGCGTGCGCGCGG
>NZ_JAPCZG010000030.1 GCF_025938155.1 Novosphingobium sp. KCTC 2891
TCCTCGTCCTTGTTGATGGCGATGATGGTCTTGGAGTCCTTCATGCCGGCGAGGTGCTGGATCGCGCCCGAGATGCCGACCGCGACATAGACTTCCGGTGCCACGATCTTGCCGGTCTGGCCGACCTGGTAATCGTTGGGCACATAGCCCGCGTCGACCGCGGCGCGCGATGCGCCGATGGCCGCGCCGAGCTTGTCGGCCAGCGGGGTGATGACCGACGCGAAAGTATCCGCATCCTTGAGCGCGCGGCCGCCCGACACGATGATCTTGGCCGAGGTCAGTTCCGGACGCTCGCTCTTGGCGATTTCCGAACCCACGAAAGTCGAAAGACCCGATTCCGCCGCACCCGAAACCGCTTCGACCGAAGCCGAACCGCCGGTGGCATTGGCCTTGGCGAAGGCGGTGCCGCGCACGGTGATCACCAGCTTCGCATCGGCCGATTCGACCGTGGCGATGGCGTTGCCGGCGTAGATCGGACGCGTGAAGGTCTTGGGACCTTCGACCGACAGGATCTCCGAGACCTGCGTGACATCGAGCAGCGCGGCGACGCGCGGCGCGACGTTCTTGCCGGTGGTGGTGGCGGGCGCGACGAACGCGTCATAGCCGGCCATCAGCGAGACGATCAGCGGCGCGACGTTTTCGGCAAGCGCGTTGGCAAGCGCGGCGTCGTCAGCCTTGAGCACCTTGGCCACGCCTTCGATCTGCGCGGCGGCGGCAGCAACGCCGTCGACGCCCGATCCGGCGACCAGAGCGGTAACGTCACCCAGCTTGGCAGCGGCGGTGACGGCGGCGAGGGTGGCATCCTTGACGGCCGCGCCGTCGTGTTCAACCCATACGAGAACGTTGGCCATCAGGCGACTCCCAGTTCCTTGAGCTTGGCAACCAGCGCATCGACGTCGGCCACCTTGATGCCGGCGACACGAACCGGCGGTTCGCTGACCTTGAGGGTCTTGAGGCGGGGCGCGGTGTCCACGCCGTAGTCCGCCGGCGCCTTGTTGGCGAGCGGCTTGGACTTGGCCTTCATGATGTTCGGCAGCGAGGCGTAGCGCGGCTCGTTCAGGCGCAGGTCGGTGGTGACCACCGCCGGCAGCGCCAGCTTCACCGTTTCAAGACCGCCATCGACTTCGCGCTTCACGACGACCGAATCGCCTTCCACGCTGACTTCGTTGGCGAACGTGCCCTGCGGACGGCCGAGCAGTGCGGCGACCATCTGGCCGACCTGGTTGCTGTCGTCGTCGATCGCCTGCTTGCCCGTGATGATCAGGCCCGGCTGTTCCTCGTCCGCGATCGCCTTGACGATCTTGGCAACGGCCAGCGGCTCGGCATCGTCATCGGTCTGCACCAGGATGGCGCGGTCCGCGCCCATCGCCAGCGCCGTGCGCAGCGTTTCCTGCGCCTTGGCCGGTCCGACCGACACCGCCACGATCTCGGTCACCACGCCCTTTTCCTTCAGGCGAATGGCTTCCTCGACCGCGATCTCGTCGAAGGGGTTCATGCTCATCTTGACGTTGGCGAGGTCAACCCCCGTGCCATCCGCCTTCACGCGCGGCTTCACGTTATAGTCGATCACACGCTTCACGCAGACCAGGGCTTTCATGCG
>NZ_JAPCZG010000031.1 GCF_025938155.1 Novosphingobium sp. KCTC 2891
AAGTCTGCGAGAGTCTTTTAATCGCTAACCTGTCAATCAGGCGCAGCGGGCATACCACCCTGATCCACGATGACGCGGTCGCGGATGCCTGCAGGTCAATGTCTCGTCAGCTACTGGTCACCGATCATGCCGTTTGTCGGGTACATGGTCTTTTACGCGGTCGGGACATGCACGCCGCAGGATGGGTCTTCGTGGGCGGGATCTTCCGATGTGTTTAACGCAATTCGCCGGAGTAAAATGGTGGCGACTGCAACTCTCGCAGCGGAATGATCCTGTCCGCGCCCCGACAGGGACGGCTCGGCGCGTCAGTGTCATCAGACGCGAACTTTATATCCAATCAGCCGGGGAGTGGGAGCTCTGTACGGCTGACATCAAATCACGCGGCGGCGGGCTCCGAGTGCCGGAACAATTCGCCAGTCCGAAGCATGGTATGCATGATTACCGCCAGCTTTCGCGCGACTGCGACAGCCGCCCGCTTGAAGCCGATCTTTTCTTTCAGCCTGAGGCCCCAGGTCCGCAGCGCGTTCTCCTCCCTTGTGCGCGTCATGATCGTGACCGCCGCCTCGTACAGGAGCGAGCGCAAATGATTATCGCCACGCCGCGAAATGTGTCCGTCATAGTCAACTTCGCCGGACTGGTAGCGCCTGGTCGTCAGGCCTACCCATGCGCCCACCGATCGCGACTTCCTGAAGTTCTCCGGGTCCTCGATCGCCGCAATGAACGAGCTCGCGGTAACCACTCCGACGCCCGGGATCGATGACAGCAGTCGGCACTGATCGCTCATGCGCGCAGACGCGATGAGCTGCTTGGTCAGTTCGGCCGTCCGCGCGCGAATACTGAGCCATGACTCAAGCAAGGGCGAAATGATCTTTTCCAGCGCTGGATTGTCGGCAAGCTGCTCGCGAACATGGGATGCAAAAAGCCGCCCCGCGCCCTTGGGAACAATGAGGCCAAAGGTCTTCATCAAGCCGCGGATTTGATTGGATAGCTGGGTCGTCATCTTCAGCAGTTGGTTGCGGCCCGCGACGAGCGTCCGCGTCAGCATGCTATCGAAGGCTTTCACCCGAACTTCCCGGTAGAAGCCAACCTCAGCCAGATGCGACAGGCCGTCGGCATCGTTGGCATCGGTCTTGTTCCGCGCAAGATCGAGCGCAGCCTTCGCGTGACGCGCATCGATGCAGATCGCCGGCAGGCCTTCCTCCCGCAGTGCGTGGTAGAACCAAACTGACAATGGGCCGGTCTCGAACACAACCCTTGCTGCTTCTGGCGCCCGCTTGCGGACCATTTCGGCAATAAGCTTCGGGTCGGAGGGGCACTTGCCACGCCAGACCCGCTGGCCACCCTCACGCACCGAGATGAATGTTTCTTTCAATGAAACGTCGAGGCCGATAAACTGCTCCATGGTTGTCTCCCGTCCGATGCTGGGCCCGGTCACCATCGTGGGCCCGTATTTCATCCTACCGGGGGGCAACCACCTGACCAGCGCGTCCTGATCGCGTGGAAGCGCACCCCGCGATTACCCCATGT
>NZ_JAPCZG010000032.1 GCF_025938155.1 Novosphingobium sp. KCTC 2891
GCGATCGCGCTGGGCCATCCGCTGGGTGCATCGGGCACGCGGCTGATGAGCTCGATGCTGTACGGGCTGGAAGAAACGGGCGGGCGCTATGGCCTGCAGACGATGTGCGAGGCGGGCGGCCAGGCCAACGCCACGATCATCGAACGACTTTGAAGAGGTATCTGACATGGAACTGAAGGGTATTGTCGCGGTCGTCACGGGCGGCGCGTCGGGGCTGGGCCGGGCGACGGCGGAGCGCCTGGTCGCGGGTGGTGCGAAGGTCGTGATCGCCGATCTTCCGGTATCGGACGGCGAGGCGACGGCTGCCGCGATCGGTCAGGCCGCGCGCTTTGTCGCGGCCGACGTGACGGATACCGACCAGATGAACGCGGTGTTCGACGCCGCCGAGGCGATGGGTCCGCTGCGCGCGGTGGTGCACTGCGCCGGTCGCGGCGGTCCGATCCGCGTGGTGGACCGTGAAGGCAACCCCGGCTCGCTGGAAACCTACGAGATGGTGGTGCGGATCAACCTGATCGGCAGCTTCAACGTGCTGCGCCTTGGCGCGGCGCGCATGGCGAAGAACGAGGCGATCGACGGCGAGCGCGGGGTCGTGGTGCTGACCGCCTCGGTGGCGGCCTTCGAAGGGCAGATCGGGCAGATCCCCTATGCTTCGGCCAAGGCCGGGATCGTGGGCATGACGATCGTGGCCGCACGCGACCTTGCCAGCCACCAGGTGCGCGTGTGCACGATCGCGCCGGGCACGTTCGACACGCCGATCCTGGAGCGGGTGAAGCCCGAAGTGCGCGAGGCCCTGGCTGGCGCAGTGCCGCATCCGCGCCGCCTTGGCCGCCCGAACGAATTTGCCATGCTGGCCGAGCAGATCATCGAGAACCCGATGCTGAACGGCGAGACGATCCGCATCGACGGCGCCATCCGGATGCCGCCGCGATGAGCGATCCGGTCCTGAAGGCGCTGGAAGGGGGCGTGCTGACGCTGACCCTCAACCAGCCCGAGTTGCGCAACCCGATCTCCGATGGCCCCACGATCGAGGCGCTGTGCGCCGCGATCGAGGAAGCGGACCGCGACATGGCGGTGCGCGTGGTGATCCTGACGGGCGCGGGCTCGGCCTTCTCGACCGGGGGCAATATCGCCACGATGCGCGAGGGCAGCGGCCTGAACGATCCGGTCGCCGCGCAGACGCGCCGCAACTACCGCCACGGCATCCAGCGCCTGCCGCTGCTGTTCGAGGCGATCGAGGTGCCGGTGATCGCGGCGGTCAATGGCCCGGCGATCGGCGCGGGCTGCGACCTTGCCTGCATGTGCGACGTGCGCATCGCCTCGGACA
>NZ_JAPCZG010000033.1 GCF_025938155.1 Novosphingobium sp. KCTC 2891
CCGCTGACGTGACCCCCTGATTTCCACCAGCGGGGATTAGAGCCCGGCAGCTTTGTTGCGCATGAGCGCGGGTTGAGCAATGGCCTGCGCAGCGGAGCCCGTAGGGCGTAGCGAAGCAGGCCATTGCGTATCCAGTTCAGCGGCGAACGCCGTTGGGGTCTCGTATCCAAGGGCCGAGTGCGGTCGCACCCGGTTGTAATCGTCAGCCCAGGCGGCGATCACCACGCGGGCATGATCCAGGCTGAGGAACAGGGTCTCGTTGAGCAGCTCGTCGCGCATGCGCCCGTTGAAGCTCTCGACGTAGCCATTCTGCATCGGCTTTCCCGGGGCGATGTAATGCCACTCGACGCCGATCTCCCCGCACCAGGCGAGGACTGCGTTCGAGGTCAGCTCGGTGCCATTGTCGCTGACGATCATCCCTGGCTTGCCGCGCTCGGCGATCAGCTCGGTGAGCTCACGCACGACCCGACGCCCTGATATCGACGTGTCCGGCACAGCACGCAGGCACTCGCGGGTCACATCGTCGACGATGTTGAGCACTCGGAACCGGCGCCCCGACGCCATCTGATCGTGCACGAAGTCCAGGCTCCATCGCTGGTTGGGCAACGCCAGCACAGGCGCCGGAGCCCGCGCACCGATGGCACGGCGGCGGTTCCTCCGTCGTCGGACCGCCAGCTTCTCCTCGCGATAGAGCCGCTGGGTCTTCTTGCGGTTGATCACCACGCCCTCGCGCCGCAGCAGGATGTGCAGCCGGCGATAGCCGAACCGGCGGCGCTGCTGCGCCAGCTCGCGCAGCTTCGACCGAAGATCGGCATCATCATCCCGCTGCGACCGGTAGCGCATGCTCTTCCGATCAGCGCCAATGACACGACACGCCCGCCGCTCGCTCATCCCCAGGACCGCCTGGAGACGAGCGACCGCCTCTCGCTTGGCAGCGGGCGTCACCAATTTTTTGCGAGGAGATCCTTCAGACCTGCGTTGTCCAGCATCGCATCGGCCAGCAGCCGCTTCAGCTTGGCGTTCTCGTCCTCCAGCGCGCGCAGCCGCCGCGCCTCGGACACCTCCAAGCCGCCATACTTGGCCTTCCAGTTGTAGATCGTCGCTTCAGAAACGCCGTGACGCCGAGCCAGATCGCCGGTCTTCGCACCAGCCTCGGCTTCCTTCAGCACCGCAATGATCTGCTCTTCCGTGAACCTCAATCGCTTCATCGTCCGTCCTTCCATCAGGGCCGGACTCTAATCACACTTGGAGGAAAATCAGGGGGTCACGTCA
>NZ_JAPCZG010000004.1 GCF_025938155.1 Novosphingobium sp. KCTC 2891
TACGTTAGGACATGCAAATAACGACTTGGTTACTGCAATCCGGAGCCTAAAGACCCCCGGACGCAGGCGCCGTCGCCCACATGTCCCTTCATCTAAAACCAACAATGTCAAAGAACCACCACAACACCGTCACCGCAGCGACAAATCAAGGCGGACAACCATCATACCCCGCTCTCTCGACCGGGGTATCGGCGTCCGTCTCTATGTGGCGACCAGTAGAACGTCGCGTTTCGCAGCGTCCCGTCCGGTGTCGCCGCATATATGGACCACTCGCCAAACCGTCAAACCCATTTTGCACTTTTGTTGCGGTCATTAAGGAAAATGGCGGAATAACAACGTGTTACACTACACCCCCACCCCGCAAACACCCCCGAATCATCGCAAAACCCGATTCGCGCGGCACTCCGGCGAGTCCCCCGCCGCCTCCATTCGGCTCACCTTGACCCGCGTTCACCGATGGCCTGTCCAACAGGCCTGGCGAGGCATCACATTGCGCTCTCCGCGGCGGCGATGGTGCGGATCGTCCGCACGAAGCTGTCGGGATTGAGCGAAATCGAATCAATCCGCTCGGCCACGAGAAATTCGGCAAAGTCCGGGTAATTGCTCGGCGCCAGCCCGCAGATGCCGATCGGTATCCGTGCAGCGTGGGCCTTGGCGATGGCTTCTGCGATCATGTGCTTCACCGCCGGGTCCCGTTCATCGAACAGCTTGGCGAGCTGCTCGGAATCCCGGTCCACACCCAACACCAGCTGGGTCAGGTCGTTCGATCCGATCGAGAAGCCGTCGAAGCGTTCGGCAAATTCCTCCGCCAGGATCACGTTGGAGGGTATCTCGCACATCATGTAGATCTGCAGAGCCGCCTCTCCGCGCCGCAAGCCGTTCTCCGCCATGGCGGCAATCACCCGGTCCGCTTCGGCCGGCGTCCGGCAGAACGGCACCATGACGATGACATTGGCGAAGCCGATTTCCTCGCGGACCTTTCTGAGCGCGCGGCATTCCAGCGCAAAACCTTCCCGGTAGCGTTCGTCGTAATAGCGAGAGGCTCCCCGGAAACCGAGCATCGGGTTTTCTTCCGACGGCTCGAAGACCGCACCACCGACCAGGTGGGCATATTCGTTGGTCTTGAAGTCGCTGAGCCGGACAATCGCCGGATGGGGGTAATACGGTGCCGCGAGCTTGGCGATGCCGCGCGCCAGCGTGTCGACGAAGTAGTCCGCTGGCGAGGCGTGGCCTTTCGTCAATTCGCCGATCCGGCGCTGGTCCTCCCTGCCGATCCGCTCGGGATGCAGCAACGCCATCGGGTGGGCCTTGATCAGGTTGTTGATGATGAATTCCATGCGGGCGAGGCCCACGCCCTTTGCCGGCAGTCGCCACCACTGGAATGCGGCGGAAGGCTCCGCGATATTCACCATCACCCTGGTCCGGGTGTCCGGCAGGGCGCCAACGTCGATGTCCTCGCATTCGAAGTCGATCAGCCCATCATAGACCACGCCGTTCTCGCCGCTGGCGCAGGACAGGGTGATCGCCTGCCCTTCGTTCAGCAGAGATGTCGCCTTTTTCGTGCCGATCACAGCCGGAACGCCCAGTTCGCGGCTGACGATGGCGGCATGGCTGGTGTTCCCGCCGTGATCGGTGATGATGCCGGCCGCCCGCTTCATCATCGGCACCCAGTCCGGATCGGTGTTTGCCGTGACCAGTATCGCTCCATCGGGAAATCTGGCGATGTCGGCCACATCCCGGATCACGCAGGCCTTGCCCGCCGCGATCGCGCTGCCCACCGCCGCCCCCGTCAGGATGGGCGTGGACCTGGTTTTCATGCTGTAGCGCAGGAACGAGGACCGGCTCAGCCCGGACTGCACGGTTTCGGGCCGCGCCTGCACCAGATAGAGCAGCCCTGTCTCGCCGTCCTTCGCCCATTCCAGGTCCATCGGGCGGCCGTAATGCTTTTCCACCGCCGCAGCCCACCGGCCCAATTCGATGATCTCGTCATCATTCAGGACGAATGCGCCGCGCGCTGCCGGGGTGGTCCTGACGATCCGCGTACGCTTGGCCCCGCTTCTGGCATAGAGCATCTTGATGGCCTTCGCGCCGCAGGTCTTCTCGATGATCGGGCGCGCGCCGGGCTGTTCGAGCAGGGGCTTGAACACGACATATTTGTCCGGATCGACCGAGCCTTGCACCACAGGTTCGCCCAGCCCCCAGGCGGCGCTGATCGTGGCGACATGCGGAAAGCCGGATTCCGTGTCGATGGTGAAGATCACGCCAGATCCGGCCAGGTCGGCGCGCACCATCTGCTGGACGCCGATCGACAATGCGACCGCGAAATGGTCGAAGCCCTTGGCCTCGCGGTAGCTGATCGCACGGTCGGTATAGAGCGAGGCGAAGCAGCGCAGACAGGCATCGAGCAATGCCCGGTGCCCGCGGATGTTGAGAAAGGTCTCCTGCTGGCCGGCAAAGCTTGCATCGGGCAAATCTTCCGCCGTGGCGCTGCTGCGCACGGCAACCGCCAGTTCCTTCACGCCCAGGCGGGCTGCCAGATCATCATAGGCCGCGCGAATTTCACCGGTGAGCGCATCGGGAAAGCGGCTGCCGAGAATCAGCGCGCGGATGTGGCTGCCCGTTTCCGACAGGCTCGCCTCTGCGGCATGATAGCGCCGGATCTGCTCGCGCATGGCTGGCTCGATACCGCTCTCGGCCAGGAAAACGCGAAAGGCTTCGGCGGTTGTCGCAAAGCCGGTCGGAACGCGTACGCCGCTCCTGCCCAATTCGCGCACCATTTCCCCGAGCGACGCATTCTTGCCGCCCACGAGGGGAACGTCGGCAATGCCGATGTCCTCGAACCATAGAACGAAGCGATGCGCCATGACCGGGTTTCCTTCTGATGGGCCATGCGATCGCATAGGGCCGGTGGACCGCCGTCAATTCCAGCGCTCCCGATCCTGCACGGCATGAGCCCATGAGGCCTCTCGATCGAGATAACGCGCCGCAATTCCGGAAATGACAAGCAGGACTTGTCTTGGCCGATGCCGTCCGCGGGGCCGCCGGATCAGGCTGTCCCGTGGATGATCGCGGCTTGGTCCCGCCCCTCCCCTCGGCACCTTCGCCGTCACGGCTTTCCTCATCGTCCGGCGTTCGGACTGGCCGACTGCCAGATGAATTGCTTGCCCTGCAAAAGAGGCAGATAGTCCTTCATCGGAGTCATTCGGGAAGGAACTGGTATGCAGATCGCAAACGGTACTCTGGTAATGGTCGTCGACGGCGCAAAGCTTCTGCTTTTCAAGAACGACGGCAACGCCAAACTCCCTGCCCTTTCGACATTGGCGCATGAGAAGATAGACAATCCCGCCACCCGCGATCAGGGCTCGGACACGCCCGGCCGGTCATTCTCCAGCGTGGGCAACGGGCGCAGCAGCCTGGGCGAGACGGATTGGCACCAGCAGAACGAGGATCGTTTCGCCGCACATGCCGCAGACACCCTGGATCGCGCCGCGACCGGCGGCGACGGCATCATCGTCATCGCGCCGCCCCGGACGCTGGGCGAACTGCGCAAGCGATATGGCGCCAAAACCACCAAGCAGCTTCTGGCCGAAATTCCCAAGGATCTCGCCGGCCATGTGACCGACGACATCGTCAAGGCGATCACCGCTTACGAGCCATGACGGCACCGCCACGCGGCCGGCGCCAAAGACGTCGACGGTGAACAAGCCGGCCGCGGGGGAAGCGCTGTTTGGTGCCTTGATGCGCGCTGGGCCTTCTGCCCGGCGAACGCATTCCTGCGGGTGCCGGGACGATGCGGCGGGCGGCGGGCGGTGGGCGGTGAGGCTGCGTAGCGAACCCCGACTAGCCGATCAGGGGCATCAAGCCACTTGCCGCCTCGTGCGGCGGCCGCTGAAATGCAGGAAGACCACGCTGCTGACCAGGGCGGCGAAGAAGCACCAGACAGAAGCAAACCACATCGCGTAGATGAGGTAGGACGCAACCATCGAGGCGGCGATCAATACCCCCAGCATCCTTGCCGTCTTGAGGCTTGATAGCAGCGGCGAAAGGCACGTGGCCGCAGCATAGAACGCGAAGGCGATGTTCTCATGGGGATGGGGCAGGTGATATCGTATGTGAAGCCCCTCGATCGTCGCGGAGACAGGTTCGGACAGAAGGATCACCAGGAAGAACATGCTGGTCGCCGCGCCCGCGGCCATGCCCCAGGCGATGCGCCTGCGATGCCGTGCAGACGGCTCGATCAGCCAGATCGCCAGAGGCACGAAGAAGGGCCACAAGACGTGGGAGAACAGCAGGTAGGTCATGGCCAGCCTGTCGCTCGTCGGGGGCTGGCCAGGCAACCCCAGCCACAGGCACCCTTCGACAAGTTGCTGCACGCCGAAGATGCCGGGGATCGCCGCCAAAGGAACTTCCTGCGGCTCGCGCGTGCGGAGCATGGTGACGGCCCCGATCGCAATCAGCGCAATCCCGGACGTGAAACTTGCTGTCGCCGAAAAGCAGATGACCCTCACTCCAGAGGGAGGCGTCCCCACCGGATATACGGTCGGGCAAACCCCCGGCACTCGGGAACGAACGCCTCCGCAGCCAAGCACCTTCTTTCAGAGTTCGGCCGACGGCGCAAACTATGGCGCCCGGCATCCCGGTGGGCCGGCGCTCGCCAGCGCCTGGCCGCTTGACGCCCATGAATACTGAGCAGACGCTTGCCCGCGTGAGGTCCTACCAGCGCAAGGTTACGCGAGATGACGCCCAGCACACCGATCAGCGCGGACCATCTTGCCGGCATCGAGCCGGTGGTCGATTTTCTGTCCGACCCTGCGGCCTATCCCGAGCGGCCCGGCTTCGTCCGGGTAACCGAAACCCATATGTCGTTTGTCTTCATCGCCGGGGACTGGGTCTACAAGATCAAGAAGCCGGTCCGGCTGGGGATGATCGACTTCACCACGCTGGCCGCGCGGCGCCGGAATTGCGAAAGGGAACTCACGCTCAACCGGCGCCTTGCCCCCGGCGTCTACCGCGAAGTCATGCCGATCGTGCGCCGGCCTGATGGCGACCTTGCCTTGGCGGGCGAAGGCGAGGTGATCGAATGGGCCGTGGTCATGCGCCGATTGGACGACGACCGGCTGCTGGATCACATGCTGGCACAGGGCACCGTGCATCCTGCCGACATTGCCCGGCTGGGCAAGGTGCTGGCGGATTTCTACGCGGGCGCACCGCGGATCAACATGGCGCCCGAACAGCTGATCGCAAAGTGGCGCGGCGGCGTCGACATGGTGGAAAGGTCACTGACCGATCCCGCCTTCGGGCTTCCATCCACGTCCGTATCGCCGCCGATCCAGTCCCTGCGCGATGTCCTGGACCATGATCCCGGCCTGTTGACGGAGCGTGCGGCGCGGGGCCGCATCGTCGAAGGACACGGAGACCTCAGGCCCGAACACGTCTTTCTCGGCTCGCAGACATTGCTGATCGACTGCCTCGAATTCGATGAGCAATTGCGCTGGCTGGACCCGTTCGACGAAGCGTCCCTGCTTGGCATGGAATGCGGGCGGCTGGGGGCGGACTGGATCGGCCCTCAACTCGTCGAGTGTCTCTCCCAGCGCCTGCAAGACCAACCCCCGCCCCGGCTCCTGCGCTTCTATCGCTGCTACCGTGCATCCCTGCGCGCCAGCCTTTCGATCGAGCATCTGCGCGATCCCCGCCCCCGCACGCCCGAAAAATGGCCGCGGCAGGCCCGCGAATATCTGGCAATCGCGCTGGCTGCGATGCCGTGACGTGCCTCAATCGTAAACGATGAGATCGCTGACCGCATCGCCGCGGTCGATGCACGAGATGATGTCGCCCAGCAGGCCGCTGGCGCTGACGATCGCGATCATGGCCCGCGCGTGTGCAGGCAGGTCGGCGGCCAGCGGGATGCTGTCCGTCACCAGCAAGCGGTCCGGGCCATCGGGACCGAACAGCGGGCTGTCGGCTGGAAACATGCCATGGGCCGCTGCCGCGATCACACGGCTGGCACCGGCCTCGCGACTGGCCTTGGCGGCGCGCACGATCGTCGTGCCGCTGGCGATCAGGTCATCGAAGATGATGGCCGTCCGGCCCCGCAGGTCGCCGGCGAACAGGTTTCCCGAAACCACCCCCATGCTGCGATGCTTGTCCATGATCGCCTTGCCGACCGGGCGGTTCAGCCTCTTCTCCAGTTCGTGGCGCAGCAGTTCCGCGCGCTTGTTGGCTCCCGCATCGGGGGAAACGACGGCGACCTCGGCCCCCGTCAGCTCTCCCGCCAGAAAATCGGCGAACAATCCGGCGCTTGGGACATGCTCCGGGCGGCACAGCCGGAATGCATTCTCGAAGGCGCTGACATTGTGGACCTCCAGCGTCACCATCCGGTCCGTGCCCACCGCCTCGAACAGGGTTGCCACATAGCGGGAGTTGACGGGATCCCGCGGCTTGGTGCGCCGGTCCTTGCGGCTATAGGCAAGGTACGGAACGATCGCCGTCACGCGCCCCGCGCCTGCATCCTTCAGCGAATTGAAGAAAAAGAGCAGCCGGACAAGCTTGTCGTTTGCCGAATTGCCCGGTTCGGCGTGCAAGCTGTGAAGGACATAGACGTCGCGCCCGCCCACCTCGTCCAGCGTGCGCACCTTGTGCTCGCCGCCATCGAACTCCCGCTCTTCGATGCGGCCCAGCGCGCATCCAAGATGGCCCGCAACGGCTTCGCCCAGCGCGCGACTTGCTTCGAGTGTGAAGAGCAACATGTCCTGACGCCTTTTCATCGATCGTCCCGCACGCATACCAACCCCGGCCCGGCGAAGCCATGACGCGGCGGACGATCGGGCAATGAGGAGAGTGCATGAGCGCCGGATCGACAAACCCGCGAGCGATTTCCCGACCAGCGCGACCTGATCGTCGCGGCCTTCGTTTCAGCCTTTGGCCCTCAGCCAATGGCCACGCCCCCCGATCCGCGACAGCGCGTTCAGGAAAATGCAGCCAAGTCTTGAAGAAGGTGGTGCCGCTTAGGTGATTCGAACACCTGACCCCATCATTACGAATGATGTGCTCTACCGACTGAGCTAAAGCGGCGCGCCTTGAAGGCAGGGGCGCGCTTTAGCCACGGTGGCCGGTGGAGGCAACCCTTTTTCCCGGTCTGCGGCGGATCATCGGCGCGAGGGTCCGTCCGCGCTCCAGCCTGCGGGCATTACCTAGCCTCGCATCAACGCGAAACTCGCCATGATCACGCTAATGCGAGCGTGTCGCAGAACGCGGGAGCCGCAGTCGATGAAAAACCTCAAGATTGGCCACAAGTTCACGGTTATCGCGCTGCTCGTCGCGGGCCTGCTTGCGGTGCTCGCGCTGTCCGCGCTCTGGCAGATCAGGTCGATCGGCGCGCAGGCGCGGATGATGAGCGGCGATACCGTGCCGATGGTGCTCCACGGCACCAGGATCGATTCCGCCAGCGCCGGCTATGCCGCCGCGGCGCAGGCCTACGTCCTTTCCACGGACGCCGTCGAAAAGGCCCGCCTGCGCGACGCGCTGGCGGCGCATCGGGCGCGGATCGATGCCAGCCTCAAGGATCTCGATGCCATCGGCCTGCTCGGCGACGAGCCGCGCCTGATCGGCGGCTTCCGCGACAAGTGGCAGCGCTTCCTTGCCATCTCCGCCGAGGCGCGCAGCCGCGCGGACCGGGGCGACGGGACCGCCGCCTTCCACGTGCTCGCCAGCAACCGCGCGCTGGTCGAGGCGATGAGCCGCGATATCGAGGCCTTCAGCACCTATCAGGGCACGCAGGCGGAAATCGCGCAGCGCGAGACCGACCGGATCGAGGGGACGGCGCTGACGTTCACCGCGCTGTTCGCCCTGTTCGCGCTGGCGGGGCTGGCGGCCGGCATGCGCACGCTGACCCAGCTGGTCGCGCGGCCGCTGTCGCGGGTCACGCAGGCGATCGGCGCGATTGCCGCCGGCCGATTGGAGACCGACATCCCGGTGGAACCGCGCGAGGACGAGATCGGCGACCTGGCGCTGGCCACCGCCACCCTGCGCGACCAGCTCAAGGCGGCCGAGATCGAGAAGCAGGCGCAGCTCGCCCTCGTGGTATCGAGCATCGGCGCCGCGCTGGGCCGCCTGTCGCAAGGCGATCTCACCGCGCGCATCGCCGGCGATCTGGCCGGCCCGTTCGCCGGAATCGCCGCCGATTTCAACGCCGCCGTGGCCAACCTCCAGTCGGCGGTCGAAGCAGTGGCGGGCAGCGCCGACGGCATTCACACCGGCTCGTCCGAAATCCGCGCCGCCTCCGACGATCTCGCCAGCCGCACGCAGCAGCAGGCCGCCGCGCTGGAAAAGACCAGCACCGCCATGGGCGAGGTAACCGGCATGGTCCAGCACACCGCGCATTCCGCCGGCGAAGTCACCCGTTCCATCGCCGAGGCCCACGCCGAAGCGGCCAAGGGCGGCGAAGTGGTGGGCCGCGCCATCGCGGCGATGGACGCCATCGAACGATCCTCGCAGGAAGTCGGGCAGATCGTCGCCGTCATCGACGGCATCGCGTTCCAGACCAACCTGCTCGCGCTCAATGCGGGGGTAGAAGCGGCGCGTGCCGGAGACGCGGGCAAGGGGTTCGCGGTCGTTGCCACCGAAGTGCGCGCGCTGGCCCAGCGTTCGGCCGATGCCGCGCGCGACATCAAGACGCTGATCACCGCCAGCTCGCAGCAAGTGGTCCAAGGCGTGGGCCTGGTCACCGAAACCGGCAGCGTGCTCGACGGCATTGTCGGCCGGGTCGGCGCGATCAGCACGCTGGTCGGCGAAATCGCCGCATCGGCCGAGGTTCAGGCCGGGCGGCTCACCGAAGTCAACGGAGCGGTGGGTGAAATGGACCGGATGACCCAGCAGAACGCCGCCATGGTGGAGCAGAGCACCGCCGCGGCGCGCGGACTGGCCGGAGAGGCGGACGAGCTCGCCGCGCTGGTTCGGCGCTTCCACGTGGGCGCCCAGCCGGCAGGCCGCGGCGCGGCTGCCCATCCGGCCGTGCGTCCGGTCGCCCCCCCGGTGGTCGCGCCGCTCCGCGTGGTGACGCCTGCCCCGCCCAGCACCCCTGCGCCGCGCAGCAACCCTGCCCCGCGCAGCAACCCTGTCCCGCGCAGCAACCTAGCCCCGCGCGCAGACGCCGAGGACTGGAGCGAGTTCTGACCCGCCCCGGCCTCGCCCCGGCCCTGCGCGGACTTACCAGCTTCCGGTGTTTTCCATGCTCGCCCATGGCTCTTGCGGCGCGAGCGGACCGCCCGCCTGCAACAACTCGACCGAGATCCCGTCGGGCGATTTGACAAACGCCATGTAGCCATCGCGCGGCGGGCGGTGCACGGTCAGCCCGGCATCGAGCACGCGCTGGCAGGTCGCATAGACATCGCTCACCTCGAAGGCGAGGTGCCCGAAATTACGCCCAACGGTATAGGCTTCGCCGGTGCCCCCTTCGGGCGGCCAGTTGTAGGTCAGCTCGACTTCGGCCACGCCTTCCTGTCCCGGCGCGGCAAGGAAGATCAGTGTGAAGCGCCCCGCGGCGCTTTCCTGCCGGCGCACTTCCTCCAACCCGATCAGGTTGAAGAATTCGATCGTGGCATGGGGGTCGGTCACCCGGATCATGGTATGGAGATACTTGGTCACGCGCAGGCTCCATCGCGGTCGTTCAAAAACGGTTCATCGACACCAAAGCACATTTCGCCGCAACGGCAGCAGGAAGAGCCGCACAGGGAGTCGAGCCGGTGGACGACACAGATAAAGACAACCTTCCCGAAACCCAAACCCTTAGCCAGCAGGCGCGTGCATCGCGCTGGCGCCCGGCGATGGTCGCGGCGGCGGTCCTGGCCGGGGGAATGGTGCTGGGCGGCTATGTCATGGGCGATGGCCTGCGCCGCGCGCGCGAGGCAGACCGCGCGGTCACCGTGCGCGGCCTGGCCGAGCGCGAAGTCACCGCCGACCTTGCCACCTGGACCATCGCCTATTCGGCGACCGCGCCCGATCTGGCCGGAGCGCAGGCGACCGTCGATCGCAACAGCGAGCAGATCCGCGCCTTCTTCTCCGGGCTGGGCTTTCCGGCAGACGCCCTGCAACCCACCGGGGTCAACGTCCAGACCATCACCGAGGACGGCGTCACGCGCTTCACCGTGCGCCAGCGCATGACGCTGCGCACCGGCGACATCGCCCGCGCGCAGGATGCGGTGCGCCGCCAGTTCGATCTCGTGCGGCGCGGGGTGATGCTGGAGGAAGGCTCGGGCATGGCCTACACTTTCACCCGGCTCAACGCGATCAAGCCGCCGATGGTGGCAGAGGCGACCCGCGATGCCCGCCGCTCCGCCGAACAGTTCGCCAAGGACAGCGGCACGGGGGTGGGCGGCATCCGCAGCGCGACCCAGGGCTATTTCGAGGTAACCGCGCGCGACGGCGATGGCGGCGGCGGCTGGGGCGTGTCCGATACGCCCTACAAGAAGGTGCGCGTGGTCACGACGATCGAGTTCTACTTGCGCTGAAGGCCCACGCCGGTTTCCCGGCGCAGGCCCCCGCGTCAACCGGCGGAGACAGGCTCCGCCGGTATCAGGTCAAACGATCAGAACGTCGCGGTCAGCGAAACCACGGCGACGTCCTTGGCCGCACGATAGGTTTCGAACGGCGAGGTGACCGGCTTGCGCGCGGCGTCACCCTTGCCGACGTTGGTGCCCACCCACGAAACGTCGAGCGTCAGGTTCTTGTAGGTCGCGCCGACACCGACCGAGTAGTCGAGATACTGCTTGGACCAGTCGAACGAACCGCCGGTGTGGCCCAGGTGCGAATGGACGGTCAGCGGCGTGTTGGGGATCGCGCCCGACAGCTCGCCATAGACGTAGGTGTTGCTGTGGGTGGGATAGACGCGCAGGTTCTTCTGCGCGGGGGCGAAGTTCACGCCGGCCTTGGCGTTGACCGGGCCGACTGCGCCCGAAAGCGAGCCATAGACCTCGTAATAGTTGCCGGCCGTGGCACCCGGATAGAGGTAGCCATAGACGCCGACGTCGGCGTTGATGCCGCTGTTGCCCAGTGCGTGGACAAAGCCGCCATAGACGTCGATTTCAGTGCCGCCGATGTTGACCGCGCTGTTGCCGGCGGTCGCGCTCGAACCCCAGGTCGAAACATAGAAGCCGGAGCTGTGCGACAGCGTGATGGCGCCCTGCACGACCGGCTTCTGGTCGGACTGCGAGATGCCGCGGAAACGATACTGGCTCACGATCGCGGCCGAGCCGGTGATCTTGAAGTCGCTCGGCGGATCGGTTTCGTCGGCGAACGCAGGGGTCGCCACGGCGAAGCTCGAAAGAGCGAGTACGCTGGAGGCCACGAGGGCCTTGATGGACGTGCGCATGGGAAATCCTTTTGATTGTTCTTGACGCGTCGTCCCACCTGCACAGCACCTGCGGCCCTCATTGTCCCCCCGTTCGCGGGGTGGGGCGCGCTTGGCGCTGCCCTGTTTGGGTGCATCGGGATGTTGCAGCGCACAAGTGAATTGTAACCGAATATTGCTGCTTTGATGCGGAATGTGGCATTTTCGCACCACGTAATCGCAGCCGGGTTGTGCAGCGCCGCACAATCGCCATATGCTGCGCGTGACACACCACGGACCATGCTGAAAAAGCTTCGTACCCTCATCGCCGGCCGCCCCGCCGAAGCCGCTCCGGCCGCCACGATTCCCGCGGGCCAGCGGGTCTATGCGGTGGGGGACATCCACGGGCGGCTCGATCTGTTCCAGATGCTGATCGAACGGATCGAGGCCGATGACGCGGCGCGCGGGCCGGCGGATACCACGGTGATTCTCCTGGGCGACCTCGTCGATCGCGGCCCCGACAGCGCCGGGGTGCTGCGCACCGCGCGGCAGTGGGCGGCGACCCGGCAGGTGCGCACGCTCGCGGGCAACCACGAGGAAATGTTTCTCGGCAGCTTCGAGCGCGACGACACGCTCCGGCATTTCCTCCGCCACGGCGGGCGCGAAACCCTGCTCAGCTTTCCCATCGACTACGACACCTACAGCCGCACCACGATCGAGGAACTGCGCGCGCTGATGCCGCGCTTCGTCCCGGCGGAAGACGTCGCCTTCATGCGCGCGATGGAAGACCAGATCCGTATCGGCGACTATCTGTTCGTCCACGCCGGGATCCGCCCCGGCGTGCCGCTGGAGGAACAGCAGGTTTCGGACCTGCGCTGGATTCGCCGCGAATTCATCCAGGATCGCAGCCCGCGCGATTTCGTCGTCGTCCATGGCCACACCATCACCGACGAGCCGGAAATGATGCCGCTGCGCATCGGCGTCGATACCGGCGCCTACGCCAGCGGCCGCCTGACCGCGATCGCGCTCGAAGGCCGCGATCGCTGGCTGCTGGTGGCCACCGGCGAAGCGTCCGACACCGACGCCTGAAAGCGGACGGCTCGGCCATCCGAATTGCTTTCGCCGGATAGCCATATCATCCGATATACGGCTTCGCCTTTTCGCACCTGCGAGAACTTTAATCCGAGCGTTGCAGAGCCGCCACACCTCCGGTGAAGAGGCTGTATATTAGGTGTTTTTTGGAAAATTCCAAAAGCATCGGCCATGCCTATCGTTCGTTTGTTGCGCCGCTTGTTAACGCGCTGCGACATCCCGCCTCCCGCTGTCATTTTGGTGTCATTTGAGACCGGTTTTGAGCGGACGCGGGTCCGGCTAACGGTCGTCCCCGTCCCGTGCGCCGCGTCGCACACGGGTTAACAACACGAAATTGCCGGCCCTTCCCGGAACCGGCACATGAACGGGGTTCATCGATGCAACGCAGCTTCCTTCTCGCCGCGAGCGCGCTCGCGATCGGCGTGTCCGGCGCGCAGACCGCCTTCGCCCAGTCGACTGGCACGGTCGACTTCGAGCAGCCGATCATCGTCACCGGCACCGCAGTGCGCAGCGTGGCCGGCGTCGAGACGCCCGATACGCCGAAGGCACGCCAGGTGCTCGACCAGTCGGTGATCTCGCGCCAGACGCCCGGCCAGACGATCAACGACATCATCAACCTGATCCCCGGCGTCAGCTTCCAGAACAACGACCCGTTCGGCTCGGCCGGCGGCAAGCTGTTCATCCGCGGCTTCGACAACAGCCGCATCTCGCAGACCTTCGACGGCCTGCCTCTCAATGACACGGGCAACTACGCGCTCTATTCCAACCAGCAGCTCGATCCCGAACTCATCGAGCAGGTGAACGTCAACCTCGGCACCACCGACGTCGATTCGCCCACCGCGTCGGCTTCGGGTTCGACGGTGAACTACCGCACCCGCAATCCGCTCGAACAGTTCGGCGCGCGCATCGTCGGCTCCGTCGGCGATTTCGATTTCCAGCGCATCTTCGCGGAAGTCGATACCGGCGTGCTCACGGCCTCGGGCCTGCGCGCGTTCATCTCCGCATCGAGCGCGACCAACGACACGATCTACGGCGGCATCGGCAAGATCGACAAGAAGCAGATCAACGCCAAGATCTACCAGCCGCTGGGCGACAATGGGGACTTCATCTCGGTCGCGGGCCACTACAACGAAAACCGCAACAACTTCTTCGGCTCGGTGCCGCTGTGGGATCGCAACTACGGCGCGCGCGTGGTCAGCGGCGGCTCGGCCAACCGCTTCCCGCTGACCGGCGACGAGCGGTTCTACACCGTCCCCAGCTGCTACATCGCGCCGGGCATCCGCGGAGTGGCCGATGCGGCCTCCGGCTGCGGCTCGGATTTCGAGTTCCGCTACAACCCGTCCAACACGGGCAACATCCGCGTCAACTCGCGCTTCACGCTGGCCGATGGCCTGGTCCTGACCGTGGACCCCAGCTTCCAGTACACCAAGGCCAACGGCGGCGGCACGGTCGTCGGCAGCGAAGGCACCGCCAAGATCAACGGCGTGTCGGGCCTGACCGGCTTCATGAACGGCAACTACTACTTCGGCCATGACCTGAACAACGACGGCGACTCGCTCGATCTGGTCCGCCTGCTCGCCCCCAGCCAGACGCAGACCTATCGCCTCGGCGTCATCACCTCGCTGCGCTATGACATCGATGCGAACAACACCGTCCGCGTTGCCTATACCTATGACCGGGGCCGCCACCGCCAGACCGGCGAGGTGGGCTACATCCGCGCCGACGGCTTCGCGGCCGACGTTTTCCCGGTCAACGACCCGCTGGTCGATGCCGCCGGCAACGTGCTGCAGAAGCGCGACCGCCTGTCCTACGCGATCCTTCACCAGATCTCGGGCGAATATCGCGGCCAGTTCATGAACGATGCGCTCACGATCACGGCAGGCCTGCGCGCACCGTTCTTCAAGCGCAACCTGACCAACTACTGCTTCGCCACCAATGCCGGCGGCGGGCTGGCCTGCCCCGCAACCGATGCCGCCTCCACGGCCTTCGCGGCGGCGAACCCGACCGCCGCCACGCCGCAGCAGCGCGTCTTCAACTACAACCGCGTGCTGCCGAACGTCGGCTTCACCTACAAGCTGGCGCCCGAAACCAGCGTCTTCGCGAACTACTCGCGCGGGTTGCAGGTGCCCGGCACGGACAACCTCTACAACTCGTTCTTCTTCACCACCGGCACCGATGCCGCCAAGCCGCAGCCGGAAACCACCGACAACTTCGACGTCGGCCTGCGGATGCGCTCGGGCAAGGTCATGGCGCAGGTCTCGGCCTGGTACACCATCTACCAGAACCGCCTTGCCCAGGCCTATGATCGTGACCTTTCGGCCTCGATCTACCGCAACCTCGGCCGAGTCGACAAATACGGGTTCGATGGCTCGATCGCGTGGGCGCCGGTGAAGGAAGTGTCGCTCTATGTCTTCGGGTCCTACCTCCACTCGAAGATCAGGGACAACGTCGACGCGGGCGTGAGCTGCGCGCAGTCCAACGTCGACTACGGCACGCTCGGGTGCACGTCGGTCGGGCAGGTCGCCTACTACCAGACCGCCGGCAAGCGTGAATCGGCCGCACCGGTCTATACTTTCGGTGGCCGCGCCGAAGGGACGCTCGGTCCCGTTTCGCTCGGCATCCAGGCCAAGCGCACCGGCCCGCGCTACGTCAATGACCAGAACCTGCCGTTCTACGTGACCGCCGCGGGTGCCCCGCTGCAGATCTTCGGCGCCAAGGCCCCGGCCTATACGCTCGTCGATCTCGACGCCAAGCTCAGCCTTGCGCCGCTCGGCCTGGGCGACCGCACCTACCTGCAGTTGAACGTCACCAACCTGTTCGACGAACGCTATGTCGGCGGTTTCGACGGGACGTTCATCAGCCAGACCGGCAGCGCGACCAGCCCGATCACTTATGGCCAGATCGGCGCACCGCGTACCTTCATCGGCACGATCAGCTTCGGCTTCTGATCCCTGCGCCCCGACGGGGGCGCAGGCCACAGGGGGGCGCGGACGGCACAGCCGTTCCGCGCCCTTCGCGTTTGGAAGCGGCGTGGCGGTGACGTGCACCGCTCCTGGTCCAACCATCCCCGTGAGGGGGAGCCGGAGCGAACCTCAAATCTTTCCCGTCATTGTGCGCCGCCGCACACTGCTCGCGGCAATTATGCGCGACAACCGGACCCTGGCGGACCGGCGTACCCGCCGTGGGGGCTGCCATCCGGTGGCCCCCACCTTTCCCCGGTTTGGCGCCGATCCTCAGCGATAGACGCAGGAGTCGTAATCGCCGCGCACGACGTTCACCCGGCGCGCGATGGCGTTGCCGTGGCGCAGGGTGAAGCCGCTGGCACCGGTCACCGCGCGCACCTTGGGCTGGGGAAATGCCGCCGCGATCCGCGCGGCTTCCACCCGGCTCAGGCTGCGCGCCGGCTTGTTGTAATACCGCTGCGCCCCCGCTTCGACGCCGTAGGTGCCGATCCCCGTCTCGGCGACGTTGAGATAGACTTCCATGATTCGCCGCTTGCCCCAGATCTGCTCGATCAGAACGGTGAACCAGGCTTCCAGCCCCTTGCGAAAATAACCGCCGCCCTGCCACAGGAACACGTTCTTCGCGGTCTGCTGGCTGATCGTCGATCCGCCCCGGATACGCCCGCCCTGCATATTGCGCTCGAAAGCCTTCTTCATCGCATCGGTATCGAAGCCCGAATGCGAACAGAACCGGCCATCCTCGCCCGCGATGGCGGCATCGACCATGTTGCGGTCGATCGCATCGAGCGAGGTCCAGTCCTTCGTGACGGGATTGGGGTCCATCGCCATGGTCAGCGTGTAGGGCACCGGCACAAACTTGTAGAGCAGCGTCAGCCCCACCGAGACGGCCAGGAAGATCACGATGCCCCGGCATATCCACCAGCCCAGGCGATAGGCGAATCCATGCGAACGGGCGGGGCGGGAGGGCTTCAAAGCGTCGATCATCGCGCCCGGTAATACCGCAGACGCCAGCCCGATCAATCGGGGCGGATGCGCGGCTTGTCCGAAACGGCGCAAGCGCCTAGTCCGGGCGCATGACCACCGCCCCTTCCCCCCGCCGCGCCTGGCGCCTCTTCGCGCTGGCTTCGGCAACCTTGCTGTTCCTGCTCGTGCTGCCGGCCGCCGACGACGGCTTCAACCTGCCGGTGGTGATTTCGCAGATCGTGCTGTGGGCCGGGGTCAGCCTGATCTGCGGGCTGGGCCTGCACTGGTATCTCAAGAGCTGAAACGCGAAACGGCCGGGCTTTCGCCCGGCCGCTCGGTTCAATCGGGGCTGACGCCACGGTCAACCGGCGGGCAGCAACCTGCGCTCGCCGGCGATCTGCTTCATCGCCTTCTGCAGCTTTTCAAAGGCGCGCACCTCGATCTGGCGCACCCGCTCGCGGCTGACGTTGTAGACCTGGCTCAATTCCTCAAGCGTCTTCGGCTCATCGACCAGACGGCGGTCGGTGAGAATGTGGCGCTCGCGATCGTTCAGGCCTTCCATCGCCTCCACCAGCAGTTCGTGCCGCACCTGCGCCTCTTCGGCGTCGGCCACGGTTTCGTCCTGCAACGGGCGATCATCGGTCAGCCAGTCCTGCCAAGAACCCTCGCCGTCCTCGCGCATCGGCACGTTCAGACTGGCGTCGCCGCCCATCATCATGCGCCGGTTCATGTTGACCACTTCCTGCTCGGGCACGCCGAGGTCGGTCGCGATCTTGCGCACGTCATCCGGATGAAGGTCGGTGTCCTCGAACGCCTCGAGATTCTTCTTCATGCGGCGCAGGTTGAAGAACAGCTTCTTCTGCGCGGCGGTGGTGCCCATCTTCACCAGGCTCCACGAGCGCAGGATGAACTCCTGGATCGAGGCCTTGATCCACCACATCGCATACGTCGCGAGTCGGAAGCCCCGGTCGGGCTCGAATTTCTTCACGCCCTGCATCAGGCCGATGTTGCCTTCACTGATCAGCTCGGACACGGGCAGGCCATAGCCGCGATAGCCCATGGCGATCTTGGCCACGAGACGAAGATGGCTGGTCACCAGTTGCGCAGCCGCCTGCGGATCCCCATGTTCCTGATATCGCTTGGCAAGCATATATTCCTGCTCGCCCGTCAGAAGCGGGAACTTGCGGATTTCGGCAAGATAGCGGTTGAGGCTGGCTTCCCCGTTGAGCGCAGGAACGCTCGCCACTTTCTTCTGTTCGCTCACCTGAACACATCCTTTCGTCGCGTCGGTTCCCGAGTGCGCCAACCCCTAGTGGGCATCGGGCGGCGGGACCACACATGGAATCTACTCGGCTTCAAACCTTATACCTGAACACTACAGTTTGGTCATGATCGCTGCGCCCTCTTCGGGAGCGCACAGTTCGACGATGAGTTCCCGCATATCGACGGGCGTCGGGCTGGTGAAATGAACCGGCTGGCTGCTGATCGGGTGGAGAAAGCCCAGCTCCGCCGCATGAAGCGCCTGCCGGCAGAAGCCGAGGCGTTGCAAAATCGGGCGAATGCGTGAGGGAGGCCGTCCATAGACTGGATCCCCCAATAGCGCATGACCGATTGACGCAAGGTGAACGCGCACCTGGTGGGTTCGCCCCGTCTCCAGCCTGCATTCGATCAGCGCCGCCCCATCCAGGCCGGCCAAGGTGCGGTAGTGCGTCACCGCGTGCTTGCCCCGCCCGTCCGCCACGAGCGCCATCTTCTTGCGATCGTGGCTGGAGCGGGCGATCGCGCCGCGAATCGTCCCCACGGGCGGGATGGGCTGGCCGGCGGTCACCGCCTTGTAGGCGCGGGTGATCGAATGGTCTGCGAACTGCTTCGCCAGCCCCTCGTGCGCGGCGTCGGTCTTGGCGACGACCAGCAGGCCCGAGGTATCCTTGTCGATCCGGTGGACGATCCCCGGCCGCGCCACGCCGCCGATGCCCGAAAGCTGCCCGCGGCAATGGTGCAGCAGCGCGTTGACCAGCGTTCCATCGAGGTTGCCCGCCGCCGGATGCACCACCATGCCGGCGGGCTTATCGATCACGATCAGGTCCGCGTCCTCGTAGACGACCACCAGCGGAATGTCCTGTGCCACCGCTTCTGCCGGCGCGGCCTCCGGCACGTGGATGACAAAGGGCGTGTCTTGCGCGGGCTTCATCGAGGCCTGGCGCACCACGGCCCCGGCCAGTTCCACCCGGCCTTCGTCCATCAGCGCCTTGACCCGCTCCCGCGAAAGGCCAGAGGCATCGGCCAGCGCGCGGTCGAGCCGCTGCCCGCCGACAGAAATACAACCGGAAATGACGTTGCCCGACCCACCCATGGCCAAGGCATATGGGAAGTGGCGAGATAGGCAACAAGATGTCCTGCAGGGTGAATACGCTGCACCGGACTGCCCTGCGCTTTCCCGCAGCCCGGAGATTCGCCGCCTCGAATAAAGACCGCACCCAACTTCTTTATGGGGGCTGGGCCGCCTATACCCTCCCGGAAGCGAACATTCGGGGACGAATCAGTGGCGGGCATTGCGTGGACGATGGCTCGTGATGCTCATCACCTGGCGGACGTCCAAGTTACTGCGGAGGCGCCGTGCAGATCTCGCTGACCGTCGACGTCCGTGCCGCGATGCTCGCTGCCGCGAAGGCCGCGCACCCGCAAGAAGCCTGCGGCCTGCTGCTGGGCCGGGGCAACCACATCGAAAGCGTCCATCAGGCAGCCAATGTCGCGCCCGATCCTGCGAGGCATTTCGAGATTGATCCGGCCGTGCTGATCGCCGCGCACCGCGCCGCGCGCGCGGGCGGGCAGCAGGTGCTCGGCTATTTCCACTCGCATCCCAATGGCCTGGCCCGCCCCTCCGCCACCGATGCCGCCTCGGCGGCGGGCGACGGGCGCATCTGGGCCATCGTCGCGATGGGAGACGTTACCTTCTGGCAAGATGCGCCATCAGGGTTCGAACCGCTTTCCTACGGGCTCGCGCGGGGTTAAGGCTCGACAAACGATGACCGGAACCCGTCTGGAACGATTGCTGCCCCGGCTCCCCGCAAGTCCCCTTGCGGACGCCGCCGGTTTTCTTCCCAGGACAGTGTCAACCGTGTCAAATACCCCGCCGGAAGGACGCCAGGCCCACACATGACCGCCGTTTCGCTCGACCTCGCCAGCCTGCTCTGCTCGCGGCTGTGCCATGACCTGCTGAGCCCGGTGGGCGCGCTTTCCAACGGCCTTGAACTCCTCGCCGAGGAGAAGGACCCGGCGATGCGCCAGAAGTGCTTCGAACTGCTCGAACAGAGCGCGAAGATCTCGGCTGACAAGCTTCGCTTCTTCCGTCTCGCCTTCGGGGCGGCGGGCGGCTTCGGAGACATGGTGCCGCTGGCCGAGGCCCGCAGCCTTGTCGACGCGCTGGTGGGCAACAATGGCCGCATCGCGGTGAACTGGGTGCTGGGCGGCGACAGCCTGCCCAAGCCGGCGGTGAAGACGCTGCTCAACCTCTCGCTGATCGCGATCGACGCGCTGGTGCGCGGCGGCACGCTGGACATCGGCGCGGAAGCGCATGAGGGCGGCAGCGAGATCGTGGTGCGCGCCAGCGGCCAGCGCATCGCGTTCGACCCGGCGATCGGGCAGGCGCTGGACGGCACGCTGCCCGGCAGCGAACTGTCGAGCCGCACCGCCCCCGCAGCGATGATCCAGCAGCTTGCGGCCAGTCTTGGCGGCGGCGTGCAGGTCCACGTCGCGGCCGATGCGCTGGTGATGGGCGCGGTGCTTCCGGCCGCCTGACCGATGAACCGCTGGCTCGTCCACCGGGAGATCGCTTCCCCCAACTGGAACGAGCGCAAGCGGCCCGTGTCGATGGCGGTGCTGCACTACACCGGGATGCAGACCGCCGGCGAAGCGCTGGAACGGATGTGCGATCCCGCCGCCGAAGTCAGCGCGCATTACATGATCGACGAGGACGGCACGGTCACCCGACTCGTGCCCGAGGACAAGCGCGCGTGGCACGCAGGGCGCTCCTATTGGCGCGGCGAGACCGACATCAACTCCGCCTCTGTGGGGATCGAGCTGGTCAATCCGGGCCACGATTGGGGCTATCGCCCCTTCCCCGATGCACAGATGGAAGCGCTGGTTCCGCTGCTGGCGGACATCGTGAAGCGCCACGGCATTCCGCGCGCCAACGTGGTGGGCCATTCGGACATCGCCCCCGCGCGCAAGACCGATCCGGGCGAATTGTTCGACTGGGACCTGCTCGCGCGATACCGCCTTGCGCTGGCCCGCCCCAAGCTGAAGATGAGGCTGCTGTTCGACAACGATGGTGCCTTCTTCCTGGCGCTCGAACGCTTCGGCTATGACATCTCGGACCGTGCCGCCGCAATCCGCGCCTTCGAACGCCGGTGGCGCCCACACCGCATCACCGGAGAGATCGACGGCCAGATCGGCGCGCTCCTGTTCGAACTCCTGTTGGAGCGCGACCTGGGCCATGCTAGGTAAGCGGCGCGCCAGGGGACCGGGCAGCCGCGTCATCTTCACGATGCCGAGGAAAGTCCGGGCTCCACGAAACAAGGGTGGCGGGTAACGCCCGCCGGTCTCCGCGCAAGCGGGGATTAGGGAAAGTGCCACAGAGAGCAGACCGCTAACCCCGCAAGGGGCAGCAAGGGTGAAAGGGTGCGGTAAGAGCGCACCGCGCGACCGGTAACGGAAGCGGCATGGCAAACCCCACTCGGAGCAAGATCGAATAGGGGCTGCGCGCCGAGCGATCGGCAGGCTGGTTTTGGGCCAGCAGCCCGGGTTGATTGCTAGAGCGGCACGGCAACGTGTCGCCAAGAGGAATGGCTGCCCCTGCCGATACGGTCCACCCGTGGGATACCGTCGGCAGGACAGAACCCGGCTTACAGGTCCCCTGGCGTTTCAAAAGATTTCCCCTTTCGGTCCAACCGGGTAGGGAGGCGCCATGTCGGGCGCTCACCACCATCATCACCACGGCCATGATCACGGTCACGGCCAGGGCCACCATCATGGACATGGGCATTCCCATGCCCCGGCGGACTTCGGCCGTGCCTTCGCGGTCGGCATCGTCCTCAACACCGGATTTGTCCTGGTCGAGGCGGGCTATGGCATCATCGCCGGATCGATGGCGTTGGTGGCGGACGCCGGGCACAACCTGTCCGACGTGCTCGGCCTCGTCATCGCCTGGGCCGCCGCCGTGCTGGCCGCGCGCCCGCCCTCGGCGCGGTTCACCTATGGCTTCAAGTCCAGTTCGATCCTGGCGGCGCTGGGCAATGCCGCGCTGTTGCTGGTTGCACTGGGCGCCATCACGGTCGAAACGCTGCGCCGGCTGGCCGATCCGCAGCCTGTCGCCGCCGGTCCGGTCATGGCCGTCGCGGCGGTCGGCATCCTGATCAACACCGCCACCGCGCTGATGTTCATGCGCGGACGCCATCACGACATCAACGTGCGCGGCGCCTACCTGCACATGATGGCCGACGCGGCGGTTTCGGCGGGCGTGGTCGTCGCCGGGCTGCTGATCCAGCAAACCGGTGCCCAGTGGATCGATCCGGTAACCAGCCTCATCATCGTCGGCGTGATCGCGCGCGGCACCTGGGGACTGCTCAAGGACGCGCTCAAGATGGGCCTCCACGCCGTGCCCCCCGGCATCGATGAAAACGCCGTCCGCACGTTCCTGTCGGCACAGCCCGGCGTCGCGGCGGTGCACGATCTCCACATCTGGCCGATGAGCACCACGGAGACCGCGCTGACCGCCCATCTCGTGATCCCGACTGGCCATCCCGGCGACGGCTTCCTGCACCATCTGGCGCACGAGCTGGAGGACGACTTCGGCATCGGCCACGCCACGATCCAGATCGAGATCGCGCCCGACCAGCACACGTGTGCGCTGGAAAGCGAAGCGGTGGTCTGACCACGCGCGCCACGGTGACTCGCGCGGGATCATGCGACTCCGGGTCATGAAAAAAGCCCCGCCGGACCGGCGGGGCTTTTTCGTTTCCGGGCTATGCCTGGGGTGTCAGGCGATCAGGCCGCCTGTTCCTTGCCCTTCAGCACGCGGACCGGTTCCTTGCGGCCATCGACCACGTCCTTGTCGACCACGACTTCGGCGATGTCGGTCTCAGTCGGCACGTCGAACATGGTGTCGAGCAGCAGGCTCTCGACGATCGAGCGCAGGCCGCGCGCCCCGGTCTTGCGTTCGATGGCCTTCCTGGCGATCGCTTCCAGCGCGTCGTCGGTGAAGGTCAGCGCCACGTCTTCCAGCTCGAACAGCTTGGCATACTGCTTGACCAGCGCGTTCTTGGGTTCGCGCAGGATCTTGACCAGCGCCTCGATGTCGAGGTCTTCAAGCGTGGCGATCACCGGCAGACGGCCGACGAATTCGGGAATCAGCCCGAACTTGAGCAGGTCTTCCGGCTCGGCCTTCTGGAGCAGTTCGCCCACCTTGCGCTTGTCGGGATCGGCAACGTGCGCGCCGAAGCCGATCGAGCGCTTCTGCAGGCGGTCGGCAATGATCTTCTCAAGGCCGGCGAACGCGCCGCCGCAGATGAACAGGATGTTGGTGGTGTCCACCTGCAGGAATTCCTGCTGCGGATGCTTGCGGCCACCCTGCGGCGGGACGGAGGCGGTGGTGCCTTCCATCAGCTTGAGCAGGGCCTGCTGCACGCCTTCGCCCGACACGTCACGCGTGATCGAGGGGTTCTCCGCCTTGCGGCTGATCTTGTCGATCTCGTCGATGTAGACGATGCCGTGCTGCGCCTTCTCGACGTTGTAGTCGGAAGCCTGAAGCAGCTTGAGGATGATGTTCTCGACATCCTCGCCGACGTAGCCCGCTTCGGTCAACGTCGTGGCGTCGGCCATGGTGAAGGGCACGTCGAACGTCTTGGCCAGCGTCTGCGCGAGCAGCGTCTTGCCCGAACCGGTGGGGCCGACAAGCAGGATGTTCGACTTCGACAGTTCGACTTCGCCGCCCTTGCCGCTGTGCTTCAGCCGCTTGTAGTGATTGTGCACGGCCACCGAAAGCACGCGCTTGGCGCGGTCCTGGCCGATCACGTAATCGTTCAGCGTCTCGAAGATATCACGCGGGGTGGGGACGCCGCCGTCCTTCTTGCCGGCAATGCCCGCCTTCGTTTCCTCGCGGATGATGTCATTGCACAGCTCGACGCATTCATCGCAGATGAACACGGTCGGCCCGGCAATCAGCTTACGCACCTCATGCTGCGACTTACCGCAGAAGCTGCAGTAGAGGGTGCTCTTGGTATCCGATCCGGAAAGCTTGGTCATTCTTGTATCCCAGACGCCTCTCCTGGAGAGGCGGGCCCGATTATCCTACTACCGCAAGGGCATTAATCAACCGGACACAAAAACTGAAAGAATTTCCCTTATCCCGCGGCACCTTTCGCCAAGCTTAAGATGCCGCAGGACAAGGAAAAATCAGGCGTTGGGCGCGCCGCCCGAACCTTCTTCCACGCCGGTCTGGTCCGTTGCGGGACGCGATTCGAACACCTTGTCCACAAGTCCGAAGGTGCGCGCTTCGTCCGCTTCGAGGAACGTGTCGCGGTCCATCGCCTTCTCGATCTCTTCGAGCGTGCGGCCGGTGTACTTGACGTAGAGGTCGTTCATCCGCTTGCGGATGCGCAGGATCTCGCGCGCCTGGATCTCGATATCCGAGGCCATGCCGCGCGCGCCGCCCGAGGGCTGGTGGACCATGATGCGGGCGTTGGGCAGCGCGATGCGCATGCCCGGCTCGCCCGCCGCCAGCAGGAACGACCCCATCGAGGCGGCCTGGCCGATGCACACGGTCGAAACGCGCGGACGGATGTACTGCATGGTGTCATGGATCGCCATGCCCGCCGTGACGACGCCGCCCGGCGAGTTGATGTACATCGAGATGTCCTTCGACGGATTTTCCGACTCGAGGAACAGGAGCTGGGCGACGATCACCGAGGCCATGTGGTCCTCGACTTCGCCGGTCACGAAAATGATCCGTTCGCGCAGCAGGCGCGAATAGATGTCGAAGCTCCGCTCACCGCGGCTGGACTGCTCGACAACGACGGGGATCAGCGCGCCGGTGACGGGATCGGTGGTGAACTGTCCCTGAGTTCCATAAACACTAGCGCTGGAGGCGCCGAACAGGTCGAGCATGGGAATCCTCATGTGATTTGCGAAAGCCTATGTCGCGTGCCCCGAACCGATGTTCAAGGGCGTTAAGCACGCATCGGCACAATCCCGTGTATCGAAACGGCCCCATATGCCCAAACGACAACGGCCCGGCACGTGCGGAACGTGCCGGGCCGTGGGCAATGGCTGGCGCCCGCCGGGGCGGGCGCGCAGCAATCAGGCTTCTTCAGCCTTCTTCTTGGCCGGAGCCTTCTTCTTGGCAGCGGGCTTTTCCTCGCCTTCGTCGGCATCAGCAGCTTCGGCCGGAGCCTCGGCAGCAGCCTTCTTGGCCGGAGCCTTCTTCTTCGCAGCCGGCTTTTCCTCGCCTTCGTCGGCATCAGCAGCTTCGGCCGAAGCCTCGGCGGCGGCCTTCTTGGCCGGAGCCTTCTTCTTCGCGGCGGGCTTGGCTGCCGGCGCGGCGCCGTTCTCGTCCGCTTCGATCGCGGCCTGAAGCTCGTCGCGCGTCACTTCACGCTCAGCGACTTCGGCCTTGTCGAACAGGAAGTCGACGACCTTTTCCTCGTAGAGCGGCGCGCGCAGCTGGGCGGCGGCGAGCGGCTCGTTGCGCACGTATTCGAGGAAACGCTGGCGGTCTTCCTCACGGTACTGCTGCGCCGCCTGGCGGATCAGCATTTCCATTTCCTGCTGCGAGACCTGCACGCCGTTGGCCTGGCCGATTTCCGACAGGAGCAGACCGAGGCGCACGCGGCGCTCGGCGATCTTGCGGTAATCGTCCTTTTCAGCCTCGATTTCCTTCAGCGCTTCCGCCGGGTCTTCCTCGTGGCCGGCTTCATGCTCGAGCTGCTGCCAGATCTGGGCGAATTCGGCTTCCACCATCGAGGGCGGAACCGCGAAGTCGTGGCCGGCGGCCAGCTGGTCGAGCAGCGAGCGCTTCATGGCGGTGCGGGTCAGACCGGCCGTTTCCTGCTCGATCTGGCCCTTGAGGAGGCCGCGCAGCTGCTCGAGGCTTTCGAGGCCGAGCATCTTGGCGAACTCGTCGTCGGCAACGAACTCGCCCGGGTTCTTCACCGCCTTCACGGTGATGTCGAACGTGGCTTCCTTGCCCTTGAGGTTTTCGGCCGGATAGTCCTCGGGGAAAGTGACGGTGATGGTCTTCTCGTCACCCTTCTTCGCGCCGACGAGCTGCTCCTCGAAGCCGGGGATGAAACGGCCCGAACCGATTTCGAGCGTCTGGTCTTCGGCCGAACCGCCGTCGAACGCCACGCCGTCGACCTTGCCGACGAAATCGATGACCAGCTGGTCGCCATCCTTGGCCTCGGCGCCGTCCTCGGCGTCGGAGAACTTCTTCTGGCCGGACGCGATGCGCTCGACCTGCTCGTCGACCTGCTCTTCGCTGACCGGAACGACCAGGCGCTCGAGCTTGATGCCTTCGAGCGAGGGCACGGTGATCTCGGGCAGCACTTCGAGGCTGACGGTCAGCTCGGCGTCCTTGCCTTCCTCGTAGCCTTCACCCAGCGCCACGTCGGGCTGCATCGCGGGACGCAGCTTGTGGTCGGCCACAAGCTTGTCCATCGCTTCGCGGATGGAGGTGTTGAGCGCTTCCTGATGCAGGGCCGGGCCGTGCATCTTGCGCACGAGGTTGGCGGGAACCTTGCCGGCGCGGAAGCCGGGCATACGCACCTGGGGGGCAACCTTCTTGACTTCACCTTCGATTCGCGAGGCGATGTCCGCCGCCGCGATGGTCACGGTGTAGGCGCGCTTCAGGCCCTCGTTGCTGGTTTCGACGATCTGCATCCTGATCCATCTTTCTCGTATGACGTCGCGTCATTTGAAAACGGAGCCGGCCTTGGCGGCTCTGGTGCGGGCGAAGGGACTCGAACCCCCACATCTTGCGATACTGGAACCTAAATCCAGCGCGTCTACCAGTTCCGCCACGCCCGCGTCCGGCGAAAAGCGAAGCGCGCCCCTATCGCACGGGGCGGAAAAGGGCAAGCGTCGTTGGACCGGTGCGGGGTTGACGCGAGGAAACGCGCGAGGAACCGTGCTATGTTCCCGGCCGTTCAGCCGATTGCCGGCACCCGAGAAGGAGAGACGATGGCCACGCAACCAGACACACCCCAGCCCGACCGCATAGATCCGCAGTCCCCGCCCGAAGCCCCACCCCAACCCTTTCCCGCCGAAGAACCCGGCGGTCAGCCCGGCGAGGTCGAGCCGGTCGGGCCGGACACGATCGACCCGGGCAGCCCGCAGGAAACCCCCTCCCTGCCGGACTGAAGGCTTCAGCGCGCCAGTCGCGCGAGGGCGATCAACCAGCCCTCGCGCGCGGCGGCAGTTCCGCGATCCGGCGCGGAAAGACCGGCACATTCAAGGCAATAGGCCTGCGCACCCTCGCCCCCCATCAGGCGGCCGAGGTCGGCGGCAAGGCGGTCGGCCAGCGCCAGCTGGCGGCGCGAGACAAGCGCGGCGATATCGTGCGCGCGTGCCTGGCTTTCGTCGGCATTGGTGCCCGCCATCTGTTCGAGCAGGCTCTGGAACGGGTCCCGCGCCGCGCCCAGCCAGACCGGGTGCCACGCTTCCACTTTCGCCAGCTTGGCAGCGTAAGCCAGCGCATCCTCGATCCCGCCGAACTGGTCGACCAGCCCAAGCTGACGAGCGGTGCCGCCATCCCAGATGCGCCCCTGCGCAATCGCATCGACCTGCGCCGGGGTCTTGCCCCGCGATTTGGCGACGAGCCCGACGAAGCGGCCGTAGATGTTCTCGACCTCGTTCTGGGTCACAGCTTCGGCCTGCGGGGTCAGCCCGCCGAGAATGTCCGGCTGCCCCGACAGCGGCGTGGTGCGGACGCCGTCGGTGGTCACGCCCAGCTTGGCGAGTGCATCCTCGAAGCTTGGAATGACCGCAAACACGCCGATCGAGCCAGTGATCGTGGCTGGTTCGGCAAAGATTCGGTCAGCGGGGGTGGAGACCCAGTAGCCGCCGCTGGCCGCAAGGCTGCCCATCGAGACGACGACCGGCACCTTGCGCTGCTTCATGCGCTCGATCGCGGCGCGGATACGTTCGGCGGCCAGCACCGAACCACCCGGCGAATCGACCCGCACCACCAGCGCCGCGTAGTTGCCCCGCGTCGCCGCCTCGTCGATCAGGTCGGCAATGCGATCGCCTCCCGCTGCGCCCGGCCCGGCGTCCCCGTCGACGATGTTGCCCGCCACGGTGACGACCGCGATCGCCTTGCCACCAGTCGGCTCTGGCCGGTCAGCGAGATAGGCACCCAGCTTGGTCGCGCGGAACGCGCCGTCCGAGCCGGCAGGGTCCGCGCCCACGATCTCCGCCACGCGGCGGCCGAAGGCCACCTTGTCCCCGATGCGATCGACCAGCCCGGCCTTGACCGCCGCCTGCGCCGCGTCCCCGCCCGAGGCGGCGAGCCACTTGACCGGATCGGTGGTGACGGGGACGAGGTCCGCCTTGGGCCGGGCCTTCTTCACGTCGGCCTGCCAATCCTCCCACAGCGCGGAATAGACGGCGCGGAGCGCGTCCTTCGCCTCGGGCGAGGCATCGCCGCGCATGAACGGTTCGACCGCGCTCTTGTAGGTGCCGACCTTGAAGATGTGCGCTTTCACCTGGAGCCGGTCCAGCAGCGCCTTGTAATAGAGCTGCGTGCCGCCAGGCCCCATCACGGCAACCCCGCCGACGGGATCGACCCATGCCTCGCTGGCGTGGGCCGCCAGTTGCACGCTGTCGTCGGTGTAGAGCACCGCGCGGACCAGCACCGGCTTCTTCGCGCTGCGCACCTTGTCCATCGCCGCGCCGATACGCGACAGCGCAACCTGGCTGCCGCCGCCGAAGTCCTGCAGATCGAGCACCACGGCCTTGATCCGCTCATCGCCAGCGGCTCCCTCGATCGCGCGGACAAGGTCGCGCGTCTGGTATTCGCGGTGCGGCCGGTCCTGAGAAAACAGCAGCGAGGTGGGATCGAGCCGCGTCCGCTCCTCCACAACCGGGCCATCCAGCGGCAGGTAGAGCGCGCCTTCATGCACCATCCCCGGCGTCGGCCGCAGCGTCAGCAGCGCATAGAGCGCCCAAAAGAACAGCAACAGGAGCAGGAGGACGAGGCCATCCTTGATCGCGACGAGGATTTTCCAGACCGAGCGGGCAAAGTTCATGGGGGATATCTACGGGGCGCCGGCCTTTCTTGCCACCCCAAAGGCTTGAGCGGCGGGGCGCACCGGATTAGGGCGTGGTATTCGATGCAACCATCGAACCCCACCCCCGCCGAACCCCGCCGAACCGGCCGCTATCCCGAAGGCGGCCTCGCCTTCGTGCACCGCGACCTGACCGGCATTGCCCAGCTTGCCCGGCACGAAATTCTCTACCTGCTCGACGAAGCCGAGCAGTGGGTCGAGCTGAACCGCCAGCCACACAAGCGGGCCGAAGTCCTGTCCGGCCTGACCATCATCAACGCCTTCTTCGAGAATTCCACCCGCACGCTGCTGTCGTTCGAGATCGCGGGCAAGCGGCTGGGAGCAGACGTGGTCAACATGCACGCCGCCACCAGCAGCGTGAAGAAGGGCGAGACGCTGATCGACACGGCGATGACGCTCAACGCCATGCGCGCCGACGCCATCGTGATCCGCCACGGCAGTTCGGGCGCGGTGCGGCTGATCGCCGAAATGGTCGATTGCCCGGTTCTCAACGCAGGCGATGGCCAGCACGAGCACCCCACCCAGGCGCTGCTCGATGCGCTGACCATCCGCCAGGCGCTGGGACTGGCGCCGGGCAGCGATCTCAACGGGCTGAAAGTCACCATCTGCGGCGACATCCTGCATAGCCGCGTGGCGCGCTCGAACATCCTCAGCCTGACGGCGCTGGGCGCCGACATCCGCGTCTGCGCGCCGCCCGCGCTGATGCCCGCCGAAATCGAGGCCATGGGCGTTCAGCCGTTCCACGATTTCGACGCCGCTCTGAAGGGCGCGAACATCGTCATGATGCTCCGGCTCCAGCAGGAGCGGATGCAGGGCCAGTTCATCCCCTCCCCGCGCGAATACCGGCACTTGTACGGGCTGACTCTCGACCGGCTGGCCAAGGCCGAGCCGGACGCGCTGGTGATGCACCCTGGCCCGATGAACCGTGGGGTCGAAATCGACAGCCAGGTGGCCGATCATCCCAGCCGCAGCCTGATCACCCGGCAGGTCGAAAGCGGCGTCGCCATCCGCATGGCCTGCCTTGACGTGCTGACCCGCCGCGCACGCCGCCTGCCCGGCTGGACCGAGATCGAAGGAACCCGCGCATGATCCCCTGCCCCCTGACCATCACAGGCGGTCGGCTGGTCCTGCCCTCGGGCGCACCCGTTCCCGGTGCCGTGCGCTGCGCCGATGGCCACATCGTCGCCGTGGGCGCCGACGTGGTGCCGCAGAACGGCGATCAGGTGGTCGATGCCAAGGGCGCGCTGATCGCGCCCGGCCTTGTCGATCTGGGCGTGTTCTCGGTCGACAAGCCTGCGTTCCATTTCGGCGGAATCACCCGCGCCGCCCTGATGCCCGATCAGGGACCGCCGCTCGATCATCCGGCGCGCGTGCGGTTCGCCGCGCAGTCGGGCAAGCCTGACATGTGGGTTCACCCGCTGGCCGCCGCGACGCTCGGGCTGGAGGGCACGCACCTCGCCGAGCTCGCCCTGATGCGCGATGCGGGCGCGCGCGCGGTCGCCACCGGGCGCCAGTGGATCGGCGATTCGGGCGTGATGCTGCGTCTGCTGTCCTATTGCGCGATGCTCGGCCTTGTCGTCGTGACGCACGCGGAGGACGCCGGAATCACTGGCAGCGCGGTGGCCACGGCGGGCGAAATGGCGACCCGACTGGGCCTGCCCTCCGCGCCGGCCGAAGCCGAGGCGCTGGCCGTGGCACGCGACATCGCGCTGGCCGAGCTGTCCGGCGCGCATGTCCATTTCCGGCAGGTGACCACGGCGCGCGCGCTGGATCTGGTGCGGGCGGCGAAGGCGAAGGGCATTCGCGTCACTGCCGGGGTCACGCCCGCGCACTTCATGCTCTCGGACCTTGAACTGGCGGACTTCAGGACGTTCTGCCGGATGTCGCCGCCGCTGCGGCCCGATGCGGATCGCAAGGCCGTGATCGCCGCGATTGCCGACGGCACGATCGACGTGATTTCGTCAGGCCACGATCCCCGTGGACCCGAAGACAAGCGCCTGCCCTTCGCCGATGCGGAGCCGGGCATGGCGGGCGCGGAAACGCTGCTGCCGCTCACGCTTACGCTGGTACGCGACGGGCATATCGACATGGCGCGCGCCTTCGCGCTGCTCGCCGCCAATCCGGCGAAGCTGCTGGGCGTGGCGGCTGGCCGGCTGGAAACTGGCGCGGAAGCTGACATCGCGCTGGTCGATCCGGAACGGCCGTGGATCGTCAAGACCGACAAGATGGCAGCCAGCGCGGGCAACACCCCGTTCGACCGGCGCCCGGTGGAGGGGCGCGTGCTGGGCCTGTTCAAGGGCGGCGCGCGGATCGACTGACCGCAACAAGGCTGAGCCAAAGAAAAGGCCGGGCATGTGCCCGGCCTTGAGGTGGTTCGTCAGGGTATCGTAACGCTTACTCAACGCCGCCGGGCGAAACGGGTTTCCACCGCAGTTCCGGGAATCGCATTTTGTGGCGATGCCATCACCAGGCACGCCCCGCCCTTGGCCTTCACCGTGCCGCACATCGTGCTGGCGGCGCCGTAGCCGGCGAAGCCCGCCGCCTGGACGCGCCAGAACTGGTGCCCGCGCACCGAGACCTGCGTGATCACACTGCGATGCGCGGCGAGCGCGGGGTTCTTCGCTGCAAAATGTCGCCATGCGCGCTGCGCGCCGACCGAGGTCGAGAACGCGCCAAGCTGGACCAGATGGCTCCCGCCGCCAACCGAAGTGGCAGCAACCGCAGCGGGCCGGACCCGCGCGGCGGGAGCGGCAGCGCGCGCTGAGTAGGAACCAGCGAGCCGGTAAGGCTGCGGGGCCGCTGCGGGACGCGCGGAGGAAAGATTGTCGACCGCGGCCAGCACGCCTTGCGGCGCTTGCGAGGCATCGGCCACCGCGGGGGCGGGTGCCGCAGGCTCAGCCACAGGTGGCAGTTCCTGCGCAGCGGCCTGCGCCAGCGCAGGAGCTTCGACCGAAGGCGCGGCCACGGGCTGCGCCGCAGCCTGTTGCTGCAGCTGGGCTTCGGGGAAATTGGCGAGGGCCAGTGCCTGCGGCTGGCCTGAATCCATGCGCACCGGCGCGCCAAGCAGCGTGGCCACGCGGGTACGGACATCCGAAGGACGCGCCATCAGCAGCCACTGCTGAAGCCGGCCGTCGAGCTGCTCGGCCGGCACGTCCTGCGCCGCCATCACGCGCGCCTGTCGCCACTGGCCTGCCAGCGCATAGGCATAGGCAAGGTTCTGGCGCAGCTTCGGCGTGTTGTCGCCTGTCCGCAGCGCGTCGGTCAGCACCGTCACGCCCTGCGCGGCGCGCCCCGCCATCGCCAGCGCGAGTCCGTAGTCGGACGCAGGGATCGAATCGCGATAAGTGTCCAGCGTGTCGATCGCGGTGCCCATCCGGCCCATCGCGATGTCCGCCAGCGCCAGGCTGAGCGCGGCCTTGCCGCTGTCTTCGCCCAGCTGCATCGCCTCGTCATAGGCCTGATGCGCCGATTCGAACCGCCCCGCGCGGAGATAGGAATTGCCCAGCAAGGTGCGATAGGCAGGGTTGCGCGGATCGGAGAGGACCGCCTGCTCGGCCAGCGAGACCGCCTTTTCCACCCGGCCGCTCGCCATCGCCGCGTCGGCGCCGGCGACAAGGCGCGAGGGGCGCGGGCCCGACGCCGTGCAGCCAGCCAGCAGGCCGGCCGCGAGCGCGGTCGAAACGCAGAGCCGCATGGTGCGGTTGAAGCTGTTCGGTTCGGCTCGACTGGTCATGGTTCTGGTCTTCTCTCGAGAGTCAGTTTCGGCGGGCGCGCCGGGCAAGATCGTCGATGCCGGGAATGGCATCCAGGAACTGGTCGAGCGCTTCCAGCACGACGTGCTGCGCGCTGCGGTCTTCCAGCGTGCATGCCAGTCGGAGGCGCAAGTGGCGTTCGGCATCGAGGCGCAGGGTAAACGCGGCCTTGCGCCCTTCCTTGAGCGCCGAACCCTTGCGCCGCGAAGGACGCGGCGCGGCAACGGTTTCCTCGGCGGCGATTCGCGCGGCCATTTCGGCCTTGCGGTTGATCACCCCGGCCAGCGATTCGATCTGTCGCAGCACTTCAGGCCGACTGGCTTCTTCTGCCGCCAGCGGCGTCACGTCGGGCGTGATCGGCACGACGGGCGGGGCCGGGGCCATGGTCTCCATCGGCGAATCGAACGATTCGGCGGGGAAATCCTCGCCCATGTCGTTCCAGCCAAGGTCTTCCTGCGCCAGCGGCTCATATTGGACGTAGCCGCCACCGCCGCCAAGCGCGACGCGGCTCTGTTCCTCGAAGGCAAGCGACTGCAACTGCGGGCGCATCGCCGGGCGCGCCGCGCCCTTGCGGGCGAGCAGGCCCGACGTCAGCGATGCGAAGGACTTGGCGTCGCTCATCCCGCCTCTCCCTTAAGAGCCGATCACACGGCGGCCGAAGCCGCCCATCGGCCGGGGTGCGCCCGACATGACCGCCGGCGCGACGGCCGGCTGCGGCACGGCGAACACGGTGCGGCGGAAGTTCTTCTCGAGTCGCTCAGAGACGTACGTCCACAGCGCGGTTACCTCCTGCGCCGACTTTCCGCGCGGATCGACTTCCATCACCGTCCGGCCATCGATCATCGAGGCGGCAAAATCGGTGCGGTGGTGCAGCGTGACCGGGGCGACGGTGCCATGCTGCGACAGCGCAACAGCTGCCTCGGACGTGATTCGCGCCTTCGGAGTCGCGGCGTTGACCACGAAGATCAGCGGCTTGCCGGCGCGTTCGCACAGATCGACCGTGGCCCCCACGGCGCGAAGGTCATGCGGGCTGGGCCGCGTCGGCACTACGATAAGCTCGGAAACCGCGATCACAGACTGGATCGCCATGGTGATGGCGGGCGGCGTATCGATCACCGCCAGTTTGAAGCCCTGCTGGCGCAAAACCGCCAGATCGCTGGCAAGCCGGGCCACCGTGGTCTGGGCAAAGGCCGGGAATTCGGCCTCGCGCTCGTTCCACCAGTCGGACAGCGAGCCTTGCGGGTCGATGTCGATCAGCACGACCGGGCCGGCGCCGGCGCGCTGCGCCTGAACGGCGAGATGTCCGGACAAGGTCGTCTTGCCGGACCCACCTTTCTGCGAAGCCAATGCCAGTACGCGCAATGTATCCCCCTGGAAGCCTGTGCGGTTTCACCCTTGGGGATCGCAGAACAGGTTGAAATATTGGTTAACACCGGCTCCCCCGCGCGCTGCCCGTTCGGTGACGGAGCGCCGCGAAGTGCCATGCCGAGCTGTCAAGGCTTTGCTAACGCCTCGTTGACTATAGGCTGCCTTGAAAAGGGACGCCTTTTGCGCCGTTCCCCGCCGCGCGGGGACATGACGGACAGGGCAACCCACACTACCATGCGCCGGGCCGGCTCGCCCGGTGGCCTATTGTCCAAGGGATCGACGGCTCATGCGTGCCACGGCTGTCCTCGTTTCGTGTCTGATCGGCGCCAGCACTCTGGCGTCCCCCGCGCTGGCCGATGTCCGCGCCGGCGTCGATGCGTGGTCGCGCGGCGACTACACCCGCGCCATCCGCGAATGGCAGGGCGCCGCCGCCAAGGGTGATCCCGACGCGCAGTTCAACATGGCGCAGGCCTACAAGCTCGGACGCGGCGTGACTCCGGATCTCAAGCGCGCCGAGGAACTCTACCGCGCCGCCGCCGAGCAGGGCCATGCCCGCGCTGCGGACAACTACGGGCTGCTGCTGTTCCAGACCGAACGCCAGCGCGAGGCGATGCCGTGGCTGGAGCAGTCCGCCCTGCGCGGCGAACCGCGCGCGCAGTACCTTGTCGGCATCGCCGCGTTCAACGGCGACTATGCGCCCAAGGACTGGATCCGCGCCTATGCGCTGATGACCCGCGCGGCGGCGACCGGGCTGCCGCAAGCGGTAAGCGGCCTAGCGGTGATGAACCAGGCGATCCCGCTCCAGCAGCGCCAGCTCGGCACGTCGCTGGCGGGCGATCTGGACCGCCGGGCGGAGCAGGCGCGCGCCACCCAGCTTGGCGCCGCCGACCTTGGCGCAATGCGGCCGCCGCTTGCCGGCGCGCCGCTGCCAACCCCGGCCCCCTCGGTCTCGGCACCAGTTGCCAGCCCGGCCTACACGCACGATCCATCGCGGCCAGTCGCCACCGGCGCCGACTATGCATCCCCGGTCACGCTGCCGCCCCGCGCGCGGCGGCCATCGGCTGCGGGAATCACGCCTGCCGCGATATCCACAGCCGCGCCGGCACCCCGCCCGGCCAAGCCCTCTGCAACCGGACCGTGGCGCGTGCAGCTTGGCGCGTTCGGCCAGAAGGCGAACGCCGACGCGCTGTGGGCGCGGGTGCGCACGCGGCCGGAAATCGCCGGCCATGCGCGGATCGACCTCAGCAGCGGCGGCGTCACGCGCCTCCAGGCCGGCGGCTACGCCAGCGAGGGCGAGGCGGCCCGCGCCTGCGCCGCGCTCAAGGCTGGCGGGGCATCGTGCCTGGTGGTAAAGCCGTGAGCGCTTGAGCGCCGCGGCCCCGATCCCTTCTTCTCCCAATCGCATCGCCGCGCTTGATTTCGTGCGCGGCGTCGCCGTGCTCGGCATTCTCGCCATCAACATCACCGGGTTCTGGGGCCCTAGCCTGGCCTCGTTCAGCCCTGCCCTGCCCCACGCCGACCCGGGCGGGGTGGGGTGGTTCGCGCTGTCGTTCGTGGTGTTCGAGGGCAAGATGCGGGCGCTGTTCACGTTGCTGTTCGGCGCCAGCATGATGTTGTTCGTGGAAGCGACCGAACGGCGCGGCTTCAACCCCGATGCGATGCAGGCGCGCCGCCTGCTGTGGCTCGCCGTGTTCGGCTATGCTCACTACCTGCTGCTGTGGTGGGGGGATATCCTGTTTCCCTACGCGCTCTGCGGCCTGGCCGCACTGGCCCTGCGCCGGCTGGATCCCGCCGCGCTGGTGGTGATCGGGCTGACCCTGTTCACCGTCAGCCACGGCATGGACAGCCTGGGCGACCTGGCCGGCATCGCCGCCGAACAGCGCGTGCTGTCGGGTCACGGCACACCGGCAGAGGTGGCAGAGCAAGCCGGGATGATGGCGCGCATCGCCGCGTCGATCGCGGACGACACCCGCATCCTTGACGCGGGCTTCATCGAGGCAATCCGGCTGCGGCTGTCCATCGCACCCTTCCTGCCGTTCTCGACTACGCTGTCGACGCTGACGGAAACCCTGCCGCTGATGCTGATCGGCATGGCGCTGCACCGATCGGGCTTCTTTGCCGGCGCATGGAGCGAGCGCGCGCTGCGCCGCGTGGCGGCCTGCGGCATCGGCACGGGCGGCGCGATCACGCTGGCGTTGCTCGCATGGCTGTGGATGCACGGTTTCCCGCCGCGCGCGATGTTCGCGGCGATGGGCGATCTGTCCGCGCTGCCCCACTTGCTGATGGCGCTAGGTTATGCCGCGCTACTGATGCTGCTCTGGCCAAAGCTGGCGCAACTCGGAGCGGGGCGGCGGCTGGCGGCGGCGGGCCGCTGTGCCTTCACCAACTACCTGGGCACGACCGTGCTGATGGCGGGGTTCTTTTCCGGCTGGGGCCTGGGGCTGGGTCCGGACCTGCCGCGCGCATGGCTGCCCGCTTTCGTCCTGCTTGGCTGGGCCGCGATGCTCGCCTGGCCGGAATGGTGGCTGGCCCGATTCGCGCAAGGACCTCTGGAAGCCGCGTGGCGGCGGCTCACATGGCTGGGCGCGGCGCGCTAACCCGCGTCCGCCTGTGCGTGCCGGGGGGTGAGGATCAGCACGCCTTCTTCCACCCGCCAGCCCTTGAGCCGCGAAAGGAAGTTCATGCCCAGCACGTTGAGGCCGCCGGTCGTTCCGGTGACGATGGCATCCATGTCGCGCGCCACGATCGAGCCGAAGCGCACTTCGCCAATCCGCGCCATCTGCGCCTCGGTCGCGCCATTGGCGGTGCGGACCACCACCGGCAGGCGCAACGGGTCGGGCTCTATGCCGGCATCGGTAGCGACTTCGGACGAGATCGCGGTCAGCGTGGCGCCGGTATCGACCATGAAACGCTGGCGCGTGCCGTTGACCTTCGCCTCGATCCAGTAGTGCCCGTCCGCCGACAGCGGCACGCGCGTTTCGCCGCCCTCCACGGTCTGCGTGGGCATGGCCATGTTGGCGGCGAGCGAATCGAAGGTCGGATCCAGCCGCACGAAGCGCAGCGCGGCGAGCAGGAACACCGCCACCAGCATCAGGTTGCCGGCCACCCCCAGCGCGCGGGCGCTGCCGGGAGAAAAGCGCCGCAGACCGCCGCCCACCAGCGTCAGCGCGATTGCCGCGACGGCCGCGAGCAGCAGTGGCGGTGCGCTGCCAAGCCACGGCCCCATCGTCTTGAAACTGCCCAAAAGCTCGTCCATTCGCGCATATTGCACGAACAACCTTGCCGTGGGCTGAAATCGCGGCATGGACACGCGCGAAAGGGAACGTCGCCGCGTTCTCCGGGTTCAGGCCCAAAGGTCCCCACATCGATGCTGCTTTCGATTTCCGCCCGCCTCGCCTGGCACCTTGCCGCGCCTTGCGACCTCCTGCTCCAGATCGAAGTCGCTTCCTCGGCCGACCAGAACGTCCTTGAAAGCGACCTGAAGTGCACAGACGCCGCCCATTTCGTGCGCGTGGAGGCACTGGATGGCGTCGGCGAGCGGATCTGGATCCATCACGAGGGCGACTTCGCCGCACACTACCGCGCGAAGGTGGACATCGTCCGCCAGGCGCCCGACCTTTTCGCGATGAACATCAGCCCGCTGCACCGCCTTCCCGGCGCGGCCGTGCCTTACCTGATGGATTCGCGCTATTGCCCCGCCAGCCGCTTCGGCCCCTTCGTCGACGAGCAATTCGGCGCGCTGCCTGGCGGCGCGAAAGTGCGCGCGATGCACGACTGGATCGCCGAGCATTACCGCTATGTCCCCGGCTCCAGCGACGCGGCGACGACGGCGATCGACAGTTTCCTCGAACGCCGGGGCGTGTGCCGCGATTTTGCGCACACCCTGATCTGCTTCGCGCGGGCTGCGGCCATTCCGGCGCGGTTCGCCAGCGGATACGGCGCGGCAGTGAAGCCGCAGGATTTCCACGCGCTTGCCGAACTGTGGCTGGTGGATGAACAGGGCGTCGGCGCATGGATCGCCGTGGACCCGACCGGGATGGCAAGCGCGGACGACTTCGCACGGATCGCGGTGGGGCGGGATGCGGCGGATACCAGCTTTCTCACCAGCTACGGCTATGCCGAACTCCGCGCCATGGAGATCGAGGTGACGCGGGGATGATCGGCGCGGCTTAACCACATTCCTTCACGCCTTGCGGGTGCGGCGTCCCTTGGCGGGACGGGGCCTGCATGCCTCTCGCGCAAACAACGGTTTACGCTATGTTGTGCGTGAAAGGACCGACCTAACCATGCCCCGCCCCAGCCCCTTCGCGCGATTCCGCAAGCATCCGCTGCGTGCGACCGGCGGCTTTGTGGCGATCTCGCTGGCGTCGATGCTGGCGTTCCATGTCGGACACGATGCGGCGCAGCTGCTGTTCGGCCAGGGGCAGGCCGAAGCCGCCCCGGCCGAACGGCTGGCCCCGGTGCCCGCGAAGGCACCCGCCGCGCCGCCGGTGGACAGCCCGTTCGTGGTGAAATCGGTGTTGAAGATCGATGGCCCGATCAAGTTCGGCCAGTTCTACTGGGACGAAAGCAAGGCCGCGCCGGGACCGCTGGTGATGACGGTCGATCTGGAAGCACGGACCCTGTCCGTGTTTCGCGGCGGGCACGAGATCGGCGCGACCGCAATTCTCAAGGGTTATGGCGACAAGCCGACCCCGACGGGCATCTTCCCGATCACCCAGAAGGACGCGGACCACGTCTCATCGACCTACGAAGCGCCGATGCCCTACATGATGCGCCTGACCCCTGACGGTGTCTCGATCCACGGCAGCAAGGTGCAGAAGGGCTATGCCACCAACGGCTGCGTGGGCGTGCCCGAGGAATTCGCCCGCCGCCTGTTCGACGTGGCGCAGCTGGGCGACAAGGTGATCATCACCGACGGAAAGCGGATCGGGGTTGGCGATCCGATCATCGCCAACCCCGACCACGCTTCCTGATCTATCGGGCCTGAAGCCCGACGACCTCAGCGCGGGGCCATGCGGATCGCGCCATCGAGGCGGATGCATTGCCCGTTGAAATAGGTGTTGCGCACCAGTTCGAGCGCGAGGCTGGCATATTCCTCAGGCTTGCCGAGCCGCTTCGGGAACGGGACGGAGGCGTTGAGGCTGGCCTTCACGTTTTCCGGCAGACGGCCCAGCAGCGGCGTTTCGAAAATGCCCGGCATGATCGAATTGACCCGGATGCCGAGGTCCATAAGGTCGCGCGCCATCGGCAGGACCAGGCCGTTCACGCCCGCCTTCAGCGAACCGTAGGCGACCTGCCCGATCTGCGCGTCCTGCGCCGCGACCGAGGCCGTCAGCGTGATGACACCGCGCTCGCCGTCCTCCAGCGGTTCAAGCCCCGCCATGCCGAGCGCCGAAAGCGAAGCGACGCGGTAGCTGGCGACGAGGATGCCTTCGGCGGCGAAGGCATAGTCCTCGGTCGAGAGGCGGACGAATTCGCCCGTCTCGCGGTTGCGGCTGATGGTCTTGCCCTTGCGGCTGGCCATGGCGCAGTGGACGGTGATCCGCTCCTGCCCATGCGCGGCGCGCGCCTTGGCGAAGCCGGCCACGACCGAATCCTCGCTCATGATGTCAACCTTGCAGAACAGGCCGCCGATGGCATCGGCGACCTCCTGCCCGGCGTCTTCGTTGAGATCGAAGATCGCGACTTTCGCCCCCGCAGCCGCGAGCGCCTCGACCGTGGCGCGGCCAAGGCCGGAAGCGCCACCGGTGACGACGGCACTCGTGTCCGCAGCGATCTTCACGCGAGGAAGCCCATCAGGCGCTGCTTCACGATGTCTTCCGCCTCGGCCATGATCCGGTCGATCAGCACCTGACAGGTCGGGATGTCGTGGATCAGGCCCTGGATCATGCCTGCGGTCCAGATGCCGTGATCGGGATCGCCGGTTTCCAGGCCTTCCTTGCCGCGCGTGCCCTTCACCAGGTGCGCGATCGATTCGAACGGCTCGCCCGAACGCTCGATCGCGACGGCTTCGACCGCGACCTTGTTCTTCGCGACGCGCGCGGTGTTCTTGTACGAACGGAACAGCAGTTCGGTGGCGCGCTCGTCATTGTCGACCATCGCCTGCTTGATGCCCTGGTGGATCGGCGCTTCGACCGTGGCGCAAAAGCGGGTGCCCATGTTGATGCCTTCGGCACCGAGCGCCAGCGCCGCGACGAGGCCGCGTCCGTCACCGAAGCCGCCCGAGGCGAGCATCGGGATCTTCACCTTGTCGGCCGCAGCCGGGATCAGGATCAGGCCCGGGATATCGTCCTCGCCGGGGTGGCCCGCGCATTCGAAGCCGTCGATGGAGATGGCATCGACGCCCATGCGTTCAGCCGAAAGCGCGTGACGGACCGCGGTGCACTTGTGGATCACCTTGATCCCGTGCTCCTTGAAGTGGTCGACATGCTCCTGCGGCTTGTAGCCGGCCGTCTCGACGATCTTGATGCCCGAATCGATGATCGCCTGCCGGTATTCGGCATAGGGCGGCGGGTTGATCGACGGCAGGATGGTGAGGTTCACGCCGAACGGCTTGTCGGTCAGCGTGCGGCAACGGTCGATCTCGGCGCGCAGCGCGTCCGGCGTCGGCTGGGTCAGCGCGGTGATGATGCCAAGGCCGCCGGCGTTGGAAACCGCCGCCGCGAGGTCGGCCGTGCCGACCCACATCATGCCGCCCTGCACGATCGGGTGCTCGATGCCGAGCATTTCGGTGATCCGGGTCTTGAAAGCCATTTCCCTCTCCAACATTTGTTTAACCGAACGATTAAACAGAAAAGGGAGGGCTGTGCAAGCGCCTTGGCACTGACCCCGTGCTAAAGCACGTCGAACCCCTCGCCCAACCCGGCGCGCAGCTTGTCGAGCGCCTGCGCCTTCAGCTGGTGGACGCGCGGAACGCTGACCTGCAACACTTCGGCGATCTCGGCAAGGTTCAGTTCCTCCACGAAATATAGCTGGATCACCATCATCAGCCGTTCGGGCAGGCCGGCAATGGCCGAAGCGACATGGCCGCGCATTTCCTGATCGGCCAGCATGGCGAAACTATCGGGCCGATCATCGGCGAAAGCGCTGTCGCTGTCGGAATAAGCATCGTCGATCGCTTCGATTCGCACCGGCTCGGCCGCGGCGCGCAGATCCGCGAGATTGCCCAGCCCGATTCCCAGCGCTTCGGCCAGTTCGGCCTCGGTCGGCGCGCGGCCCAGCGTGGTCTGGAGGGCCGAGGTCGCATCGCGCAGCGTGCGCCGGCGATCGGACGCGGAGCGCGACAGCGGGCTGGTGCGGCGGACAAGATCGACCATCGCGCCGCGGACCCGCAGCTTCGCATAGGCGGCGAACCCGTCCTCGGTCGGCCCGGAATGCTTCTGGGAACACTCGGTGAGCGCAACCAGCCCGGCCTGGACAAGATCGTCCAGTTCGATGCCCGACCGGCCGGAGCCGTGAACGTGCCAGGCGAGGCGGCGCACCATCGGCAGGAAGCGTCGGATACGGTCGGCGGTATCATCGCGATAGGCGCGCGATGCGGCAAAACTGCGGTAATCATGTTTCATGCGGCAAGTCCTTGCGGGTGCGGCATCGCGGAATGGGCGGGTGCGGGCAGTGCAGGCGGAGGCGGCGCCTCGCCGATGACCGAGACGACCTCGATCGGCTGCGACGGCGGCAGTTCGGAAATGGAGATCACGAGGCAGCCCGGCGCCCGCAGTCTGAGCAGCCCGGCCAGCGCACGGCGCGCGCGCGGCTGCACCACCAGCGCCAGCGGCAACGCGCCGGGGCCGCGTTCGGCAGCGATTTCGGCCACGCGATCGCCGATGGCGCGCGCCAGGTCCGGCTCGATCACCGGTTGCCCGGTGACCGGATCGTGCATGCCCTGCACGATCATCTGCTCCAGCCCGCCTTCGAGCGTGAGCACCGGAAGGCGCTGGTCGGGCGGGCAGATCCGGGCGACGATCATCGCCCCCAGATCAGCGCGCAGGATATCGACCAGCCGGTCGTGCTCGGTGGTCTGGAGAACCGCCTGCCCCAGTGCCGACAGGATCGGCAGCGGGTGCGCCACGCTGATCCCGTCCTCAAGCAGGGCGTGGAACAGCCGGGTGATCGCGCCCAGCGACAGCGGGCTGGGATGGATCGTCTCGACCAGACCGGCAGCGCGCTCACGCACGCCGTCGAGGATGGCACGGACTTCATCGGGGCCGAGCAGAAGCTGCGGACGTTCGCCGAGCAACTGGTTGAGATGCGTGGCGACGACCGTGCTGGCGTCCACGGTGAGGAAGCCTTCGGCAATGGCATGGTCGCGCTGCGCCGGTTCGATCCACAGCGCGGGGCAGCCGAAGCTGGGATCGCGGGTCTCCTCGCCGCGCAGGCCGTGGTCCTCGCGCGCTTCGCCGGCGTCGATCGCCAGCACGCGGTCAGCCCGGATCGCGGCGCCGCCCAGCATCACCCCGCCCAGCAGGATGCGGTAATCGTTGGGCGGCAGCTCGAGTGAATCGCGCACGCGGAACTGCGGCACGACGAAGCCGAACGCCTGGCTGAGCTGCTTGCGCACGCCGGTGATGCGCGCGACCAGCGGCGAGCCGCGCCGTTCGTCGACCAGATGGATCAGGCCGTAACCCAGCTCGATGGTGACGAGCGTGTGGTCGCTGACATCCTCGAGCGTGATGCGCGAGGGATCGATCGGCGGCGTCTCCTCGATCATGGGCGCAACCCTGAGCCGGTCCGCCCGCTGTTTGAGGCTCCACCACAGCCAGCCGGCAAGGCCCGCGGCCGGCAGGAACACCGTCTGCGGCATGGCGGGGATCGCCCCCACCGCGCCCAGGATCACCGCCACCGGCAACCAGGTGTTGGGATTGGAGAACTGGCCACCGATCTGGCCGGCAAGGTCGCGCGTGTCGGTCACGCGGGTGACGATGACGGCCGCGGCGATCGACAGCAGCAGCGAAGGCACCTGCGCCACCAGTGCGTCGCCCACCGCCAGCGTGATGTAGCGCTGTGCGGCATCGCCGGCGCTCAGCCCGTGGCTGATCATGCCCAGGCAGAAGCCGGCGATGATGTTGACGCCCAGGATCAGCAGCGCGGCGACCGCATCGCCCTTCACGAACTTGCTGGCACCGTCCATCGAACCGTAGAAATCGGCTTCGGTGGAAACTTCGCGCCGGCGCGTCTTGGCTTCATCGGCGGTGACGAGGCCTGCGGCCAGATCGGCGTCGATCGCCATCTGCTTGCCGGGCAGCGCATCGAGCGTGAAGCGCGCGGACACTTCCGACACGCGGCCCGCGCCCTTGGTCACGACGACCATGTTGATGATCATCAGGATGAGGAACACGAACAGCCCGACCGCGAAATTGCCGCCGATCAGGAACTCGCCGAAGCTCTCGATCACGTGGCCCGCCGCCGCGCCGCCCTCGTGCCCGTGGACCAGCACGACGCGGGTCGAGGCGACGTTGAGCGACAGGCGCAGCAGCGTGGCGAACAGCAGGACGCTGGGAAACGAGGAGAAGTCCAGCGGCTTGGCCGCGTTCATCGCCGCCATCAGGATCGCCACCGAAAGCGCGATGTTGAGGACGAAGAACACGTCGAGCATGAAGGAGGGGATCGGCACGATCATCAGCACGATGAGCGTGAGGATGCCGGCCGGGAGCGCCAGGGCTCCCACGTTGCTGCCGAAACGCTTCATCATGGCTTAGAGACCATATGCGCGCAGGCGCCCATAGGCGGCGCGCACGTGTTCGGGCGCGGTGCCGCCCTCGGTCACGCCGAAGGTATCGCGCAGCATGTCGGACATGGAGCCGGAGGCGCCCGTGACGCCGGGAAGCGGCTCTGCGGCGGCAGCGCGAAATTCGCGCGCGACCGGGCCGCCCCAGCTCGGCTCCTCCGCGCCTGCCCGCGCCAGAGGCACCGGCAGGTAGTCCATGGAGGGTGCCATGCCGTAGGCCGGCATGAACGTGCCGCCACCCGGCAGGCCGTTTGCCGCGTCCGGCATGGCCGCCGCCAGCTTGCCGCGCATCAGGTCCATGACCTCGCCCACGCTGCGCGCGCCGCCGGGACCGAAGAAGATCGAACGGTTGGCGGCGGCGGCCTTGGGCAGGATGGCGGCAGCGGATTGCGACGGATCGAAATCGAGCGCGGAGAGGAAGCGCGCTGATCCTTCGGCGCCAAGGAAATGCGCCATGTAGAGTTCGGCGCTGTCCGGCTCCCGCCCGAGGCTTCCCACAAGGTAGCCGCGGTTGTCGTTGGCGAGTTCGCCCGCCATCAGCGCGGAAACCTGCGGGTCGCGGCGCAAGGCCATAAGCTGCGAGCGGACCTGCGGATCACGCGCGGCGCCGGTCTGGATCGCGTCGGACGCCCAGCCGATGCCATGTTCGGCAGCGTGGCGACCCAGCGTGCGCATCCACGTGGCATCGGTGAACTGGTAGAGCCCGGTGGCGCTGGACGTGCGCGCCTGCGCCTGCGGATCGAGGCCGGATTCGAGCCGGGCCTGTGCCAGCAGGTAATCGAAATCGACCCCGGTGGCTTCGGCGGCGCGGGCGATCGCCGCGTGGATTTCCGCCGGCCTTCCGGCACCGGGCACGGACTGGACTGAACTCACGCAATTCCCTTTCCATCGCTCCGCCTGGGAGCGCTCGGAAAGGGATCAGCAAGGGCCGTGCCAAATGCGGCGACCCCGATGCGAAATCAGCGCGGGCGACCGATCCGGGCCGGCGCGGCATGGGCGCGGTAGAGCGCGGGCTGGCCGGTCATGGCATCAAGCCGGGCCGCGACATTGGCGGCGATCAGGTTGCGCACGCGGCGGTTCGATTCGTTGATGCGGCGCGCGGCATCGAGCAGCCCGCGGCATTCGTCATCGACCACATCGACCGGAGCGGTATCGATCCGGCCGCAGAGCGCGTTCTTGTCGACCGCGCAGCCCATGATGGCATCGACATCGAGCCCGGCAAGCGCGTGCCGTTCCTCTTCGAGCACGGCAAGCATCTGCCGCAGCGTGTCGCGCAGTTCCAGGGGACGCGCGATGGGATTGATCGACATCGCCATTATTGGGGATTCCTCAACAGCATTCCGGCCGCGATCATCGCGTCGGCGATCCGGGTGGGGATGACCGGGTAGTGGCCATCCTCGATGGCGCGGCGGATCTTGGCGACCCGCTCCGCGTCGACAGGTGCATCGCCGGCCTTGACCGCATCGCTGGTTTCCACCTGCGGCGCGGCACTGGCCGATTGCGCGGTGGCGGCCTTGACGGGTTCGGCAGACGGGGCGGCCGGAGCCACGACGGTCTTGGCCTGAACCGCACCGACCGGGCGCGATGGGCCGATTTCAATGGGTGGCATGGTTCCGCTCCTCAGCGTTCGTACAAGACTGAGAACGGCAATAACATGGCGGCGTTAAGACAGACCGGCGATTTTTTGCCGTACGTGTTAATCGACCGGCAGTTCGACGAGCCCCGGCCGCACCACGCGGGCGCGGACCGGATCGGCCTTGGCGCTCGTCCGCACGCGGATCCACGCCCCGACCGCGCCGGACTCCATCGCCTCGCCCGGCTGCGAGACCGAGAAGCCCTCGCCAGCGGCCTGAATGGTCACGCCTTCGCCGCGCACCACCGCCGGGCCGGCCGCATCCTGCCGCGCATCGGTGACGACCGGCACGAACAGGCGCCAGCCGCCCGCATCGGGACATTGCACCACCACCGTGTCACGGCCGGCGCCCCGCCACGACAGCGCGAAAGGCGCAGCACATGAGGCAAGGCGCAGTCGCCGGTCGACCGGCAGCTGGGCGCCGCCGGGCACGCCGATGGGCAAACCGGTGAACTGCGCCACCGCGGTATCGACCGCCGAAAGATCGGCAAAGCCCGCGGCATGGGCAGGCACGGCCAGCAGCGCGATGGAAGCGAGAACAGCGGCGTGTGTCGTCCCGCGCGCGATGGGGCGGCGCACGATGGGGCGGCGCAGGATGGAAGTGCAAAGACTGGTCATGAGCGCGGCTCTCTGTGCTGGGAAATTATGCCCGTAGCCAAGCAATCATCGTGCCACGGCCTGCGCATCGTAACCCAGCGTGACCGTGACGCCCGACGAATTACCCTGCTCCACCACCACGCGCGTTGCCGCGCCGCGCGGGCCGATGGCCGCGATCAGATCGCGTGCGCGGTCGAGACCGGTCACTGGATCGCCGGTATGATGCACGAGCACGGTGGCCCGCAGACGCGGATCGCTCCCCTGCTGCGCGAGCCATTCGGCCAGCGGCGGTGCGCCCGGTCCATCGGTCCACACGCCGACGGGTTCGGCACGGGGGGATGCGTGGACCGGTTGCGGCGGCGCGGGCCGGGCGTGTGCGGCCGGCGGCACTGGCGCGTCGGACAGCGCCGAGGCCGTGACCATGAACAGGATCAGCGAGAGGTCGGCCAGGATCGTCTGCCACGATGCCGAGGCGCGCGGAGTCATGCCGCCTCGTCGGAGATGGCGACCGGGTCGGGCGCGACCGGATCGCCCCCCGCCTGCTGAGGCCGCAACGGTGCGATGACGATCGGATCGACAGGCACAGCCGGATCATGATGGTGCCCGGCGTGCGGCGCGGCACCGTGGCTCCGGCCGCGATGGTGAGCTTCGGGGGAAGGACAGGCGGGCGCGACCTGCCGGGCAAGCCAGTCGATCACCTCCTGCCGTTCCTCCTCCTCCTTGCGCGACTGGCGCTCCACCGCGCGGGCCAGCGGACCGAACACGAGATTGGCGAGCAGCAGCCCATAGAGCGTGGTCAGCACCGCCATCGAGATCGCCCCCGTCAGCGCCGCGCGGGCAACGCCCTCGGCGGGAAGCTGGCTGAGCGACAGCAGCGTGCCGGCAAGGCCGAACACCGGGGCAAGATCTGCCCCCTGCGACAGGGTGCGCACGGCCGTCTCCGCCCTGGCCACGCGGCTGCGGCGATGAAATTCGTGGCGCTCGACCAGGCCGCCCACCGACCGCGTCTGGATCAGGGCGTCGGTGGCCTCGTCAAGCTCGGTATCGCCGACCATCCGGCCCCGCCCGCGCAGCACGCCGTCCTGGCGGATCTGCGCGACCAGCCCGGCCAGATCGGCGCGCGCCTGCTCGGCACGGAAGGCCGGCCGGGCGAGCTGGCCCAGCATCTCGATCGTGGTGCGGCCTTCGGCAAGCCCGCAGCGCAGCGCGGTGGCGACAAGCGTTCCGCCGACCACGACCACGGCGGCGGTTGCATCGAACAAATGGCTCAGGTCCATGGGACGGGCGTTCCTCCTCGACACGAAAGGACGCCGCGCGGAAGGCCTTTTTCAGGGGTGGGCCGAACTTTGCCGCATCCGGCAAGCGATTGCCGCATCGGACACGCGGAATCCCGGCCAAGGCCCCGCGATCGGCGATTGGCACGCCCCTTGCTGGATCGGCGGTGCAATCCAACCGGAGCCGCCCCACCACGATGAGCGACACCCTATTCGGCATACACGGCATGGCCCTCGAGCTGCGCTCGCAGCGCATGGGCCAGCTTGCCTCGAACATCGCCAATGCCGGCACCCCCGGCTACAAGGCGAAGGACATCGACTTTGCCGCCGCGCTTTCGGCTCGCACCGCCGGCGCGAGCGAGGACAAGGCCATCACCGCCGCCACGCGCTACCGCGTGCCGGTGATGCCCAGCCTTGACGGCAACACCGTCGAGATGGCGACCGAGCAGACCGCCTTTGCCGAAAACGCGGTGGGCTATTCCGCCACGCTCTCGTTCATCAAGGGCCGGGTCGAGACGATCACCCGCGCGATCAAGGGCGATTGACGATGGCTGGTCCCGTCAACCGCAACCCCATGACGCTGTTCGACGTCGCCGGCCGCGCCATGTCCGCGCAGCTCGTGCGGATGAACGCCGCCGCGTCGAACCTCGCCAACGCCGGCACTGTCGCGGCCACCGAGCAGCAGGCCTACCGCCCGCTGCGCCCGGTCTTCGCCGAACAGCTGGACCGCTCGAACGGCCTGTCCACGGTCAAGGTCGACGGCGTTTATCGCTCCGACGCCTCGCCCGTGCGCACCCACGATCCCGACCATCCGCTCGCCGACGAGAACGGCGACGTGTGGACCGCACCGGTCGATGAGAACGCCGAGATGGTCGAGATGCTCGAAAGCTCGCGCCAGTACCAGAACGTGGTCGAGGCCATGCAGACCGCCAAGCAACTGATGCTCGAAACGATGAGGATGAAGTGATGACCACGTCCGTTACCAACACGGCGGCAACCACCGCCTCCACTGCTGCGACCACTGGCGCGGCCAAGACCGCGAAAAGCAGCTGGGGCTCGCTGGGCGCCGGCGATTTCCTCAAGCTGCTGACCACGCAGCTGAACAACCAGGACCCGACCGCGCCGGTCGACAACAGCCAGATGGTCGCGCAGCTCGCGCAGTTCTCCAGCCTGTCGAACAGCACCGAGACCAATGCCACGCTGAAGACGATCTCGGACCAGCTCGCCACGCTCAACGCCAAGTTCGGCTGAGCCAGATCCCCTTCCCCGAAAGGACATCCCCATGTCGTTCTACACTTCGCTGAACGGTCTCAAGAACGCGCAGACCGATCTCAACGTGATCAGCCACAACATCGCCAACTCGGAAACCAACGGCTTCAAGAAGAGCCGCACCGAGTTTTCCGACATCGTGGCGGGCAGCGCCTTCACCAATCCCAAGCTGATCCAGGGCATCGGCGCCACCGTCACCTCGATCAGCCAGAACTTCGCGCAGGGCGCGGTCGAGCAGACCGGCTCCGCGCTCGATCTCGCGGTCAATGGCGACGGCTTCTTCACCACGGTGTCGAGCGTGACTGGCGAAACGTTCTACACCCGCAACGGCGCATTCAGCCTTGATGGCGCCGGCAACGTGCAGGACGGGTCGGACAACATCCTCCAGGTCTTCCCCACGGACACCGCGGGCAACGTCACCGGAACCACGCTGACGAACGCGCTTGTCCCTGCGACCAACGCGGCGGGCAAGCAGTTCGCCGGCCTCACCGTGGGCGAGAACGGCAACGTGACCGCGTCCTACGCAGATGGCAGCAATGTCGTCGTGGGCAAGGTCGCGCTCGCCTCGTTCATCGCGCCGACCGGTCTGAAGCAGGAAGGTTCGTCCAACTGGACCTCCACCGGCATCTCGGGCACCGCCACTTACGGCCAGCCGGCGAGCGGCCAGTACGGCGGCCTGCTGTCGGGCGCGCTTGAACGCTCGAACGTCGACATCGCCGAGGAACTGGTCGGCCTGATCACCGCGCAGCGCAATTTCCAGGCGAATGCCAAGGCGATCGATACCGCGACCCAGATCTCGCAGACCGTCATCAACCTGCGCAGCTGATCGGGGACCTGAGCCATGGACCGGCTGATCTACACCGCATATTCCGGGATGTCCGGCTCCATGGTGCGCCAGCGGGTGATCGCCAGCAACATGGCGAACGCCCAGACCGTCGGCTTCCGCGCCGAAATGCTCAATGCTCTGCCCGTCACGCTGAAAGGCCCCAGCCTGGAAGCACGGGCGATGACCGAAGGCGAAGTGCGCGGCGCCAGCATGAAGCAGGGCGCGATGATCGAGACGGGCAATCCGCTGGACATCGCGCTCAGCGGCAAGACCATGCTGGCCGTGCAGGCCGAGGACGGGACCGAAGCCTATACCCGGCGCGGCGACCTGACGATCTCGGCCACCGGGGTGATCGAGAACGGCGACGGAAGGCCGGTGATCGGCGATGGCGGCCCCGTCACGGTGCCACTGGGATCGAAAGTCTCCATCGGGCCCGACGGCTCGGTGCTGGCCGCCGATCCCGCCACCCCCGACCAGCCGCCCCAGCAGGTCGCCCGCCTGAAGATCGCCAGCACGGAAGGCTCGCAGATCCAGAAGGGGCTGGACGGCCTGTTCCGCGTGGTCGGCGGCGGCGCCCTTCCCGCCGACGAGGAGGCCAGGGTCCAGACCGGCGCGCTGGAGCAGTCCAACGTCGATCCCACCGCCATCCTTGTCGAAATGGTCGAGGCCCAGCGCCTGTTCGACATGCGGACCAAGCTGATCGCCACCGCACGCGAGGTCGACGAACACAGCGCCTCGCTGATGCGCCTTACCTGACGGAGTAGAAAACCATGCCTTCTTCCGCCCTTCACGTCGCCCGCACCGGGCTCGAGGCGCAGGACACGCGGATGCGCGTGATCGCCAACAACCTCGCCAACGTCGGCACCACCGGCTTCAAGCGCGACCGCGCCAACTTCGCCACGCTCGCCTATCAGGACGCGCGCGTCGCCGGGCAGCAATCGTCCGGCGAGACGGCCTATGCCACGGGTCTGAACCTGGGCACCGGCGTCGGCATCCAGGCGACCACGCGGATCGATTCGCAAGGCTCGCTGCAATCGACCAGCAACGCGCTCGACCTCGCGCTCGACGGCGACGGCTATTTCCAGGTCAGCCTGCCGGGCGGGCAGCTCGCCTATACCCGCGCGGGCAATTTCAGCCGCTCCGCCGAAGGCCAGCTGGTGACCGCGCAAGGCTATGCGCTGCAGCCGCCGATCACCGTGCCCGAAGGCGCCAGCGCGATCACCATCGCGCCCGATGGCACTGTCTCCGCCACCGTCCCCGGTTCGGCCGAGCCGACCCAGCTGGGCCAGATCACCGTCGCCAGCTTCGCCAATCCTTCGGGGCTGCAGAGCAAGGGCGACAACTTCCTGCTCGAAACCGCTGCCAGCGGGGCCGCGCAGATCGGCATCGCGGGCGAGAACGGGCGCGGCCAGATCCGCCAGGGCTATCTCGAAGCCTCGAACGTCAACGTCGTCGAGGAGCTGGTCGACATGATCGAATGCCAGCGCGCCTACGAGGTCAATTCCAAGATGATCTCGGCCGTCGACGAAATGCTCAAGAACGCGAACCAGACGCTGTGACGATGATGCAGGGCCCCTTCGACCAGCCGGTCGGCACCTCACCCAGCCGGATGCCCCGGTTTGCGATGCTCGCACTGACCGGGCTGGCACTCGGCAGCGCCGTGTGCCTCGCGCCGCCGGCCCAGGCCAAGCAGCGCCCGGCATCGGGGTTCGAGCCGGTCCTGCCCGCCGCTCCCCTGCCGCCCACCGGGAACGGGGCGATCTTCAACGTCGCCGCCGGCTATGCCGGGCTCGTCGAAGGGCGCCGCGCCCGCGCGGTGGGCGATCCGCTGACGATCATGCTGGTGGAACAACTTACCACCTCGAAGTCCGCCGGGTCCAAGACCCAGCGCAGCGGCGATTTCAACATCGTCCCGCCCACTGCCGGGCCGCTGTCGTTCCTCAATCCCAACGCCCTTAAAGCCTCGGGCGGATCGTCGTTCAACGGACAGGGCAATGCCACGCAGACCAGCACGCTGGGCGGCGAAGTTTCGGTGACCATCACCGAAGTCCGCACGAACGGCACGGCCCTCGTCAAAGGGGAAAAGCGCTTGCTGCTCAGCCAGGGCAACGAATGGGTCCAGTTCTCGGGAATCGTCCGCCTTGGCGACATCGATGCCGACAACCGCATCCAGTCCTCGCGGGTTGCCGACGCGCGGATCGAATATGCCGGAAACGGTTCCGTGAGCCGCGCCAGCCGCGAAGGCTGGCTGTCGAAATTCTTCAACGCGATCAGCCCGTTCTGATCGCCCGGACCGAGTTTCCCCATGCGTCGACTGCTTACCCCCCTGATCGTCCTTCTTGCCGCCATTGCGCCGGTGGCCATATCGCGCGCCCATGCGGAGCGCGTGCGGGATATCGGCGCGTTCCAGGGCGTGCGCTCGAACCAGCTGACAGGCTACGGCATTGTCGTCGGTCTGGCGGGCACGGGTGACGACAATCTCGAATATCTGACCCAGGCCATGCGCGGCACCGCTGGCCGGCTGGGCGTGCAATTGCCGCCGGGCGTCTCGCCGGGCCTCAAGAATGCCGCCGCCGTGCTGATCACCGCCGACCTGCCGGCCTTCTCCAAGCCCGGCCAGCGTATCGACGTGACCGTCAGCACCATCGGCAAGGCCAAGTCGCTGCGTGGCGGGGCGCTGATCCTTGCGCCGCTTTATGGCGCGGACGGCCAGATCTACGCCATGGCGCAGGGCAACCTCGCGGTCGGTGGCCTCGGCATCACCGCCAAGGACGGCTCGCAGCTGACAGTCAACGTGCCCACCGTCGGCCGCATCGCCGATGGCGCCAGCGTGGAACGCGCGGTCGCGACCGGGTTCGACAGCGGCGAGGTGCTGCGCTGGAACCTGTTCCAGGCCGATTTCCTAACCGCGGCGCGGGTCCGCGATGCGATCAACCTGCGCTATCCCGGCACCGCATCGGTGGAAGACGGCATCACGCTTGCGCTCCGCCTGCCTGCGGGCGCCGATCGCCGCGCCAGCACGATGGCCGCGATCGAGATGCTCGACATCACCCCGGCCGAAACCGCCGCGAAAGTCATCGTCAACAGCCGCACCGGTACAGTCGTCATCAACAGCGCGGTGCGCCTCTCGCCCGCCGCGATCAGCCACGGCAAGCTGGTGGTGAAGATCGACGAGAAACCGCAGGTCTCCCAGCCCGCGCCGTTCGGCAACGGCCGCACCACGGTCACGCCCAACAGCCAGATCTCGGTGGCTGAATCCGAATCGCACGTCGCACTGTTCAAGCCGGGCGCCTCGCTGTCCTCGCTGGTCGATGCGCTCAACAAGCTCGGCGTCAGCCCGTCCGACCTCGTCGCCATTCTGGAAGCGTTGAAGGAAGCCGGCGCGCTCAAGGCGGAGATGGAAGTGATATGAGCGGATCTTCTCCCATCATCGCCGGAGCCGCCGCGGCCACCGGCGCGATTTCGCCCGAACGGCAGAAGCTGCGCCAGGCGGCGCAGGGGTTCGAGGCGATCTTCGTGCGCCAGATTCTGGCCACCGCACGGCAATCCTCTTTCGGAGGTAAAGACCTGTTCGGTGCCAATCCCGTAGGCAGCGGCGACGATACCTTCACCCAGATGCGCGATGATCGCTTTGCCGAAATCGCCTCGCAAAGCGGCTCCTTCGGCCTCGCCAAACAGATCGAGGCGCAGCTTGCGCGCACGCTCGACCCCGCACCCCCGAAGAAGCAGGAGGGCTGAAGTCCATGTCGTCCGACCTTCTCTCGATCGGCCGCAGCGGCGCCAAGGCGGCGCGCATCGCGCTCGACGTCACTGCACAGAACATCGCCAACGCCTCGACCGACGGTTACGTCCGGCGGAGCGCCAGCCTCGCCGAACTCGCCTCTACCGGCTATCACGGCACCGTCCGCGACGTGTCGCTGTCGGGCGTGCGGGTCAGCCAGATCGTCCGCAATGCCGATGCCTTCCGCCAGGCCGAAGTGCGCCGCACCGGATCGGACAGCGCGCGCGCCGATGCCGAAGTGCAGGGACTGGGCAACATCGAAGCGGCGCTCGAGCAGTCGAATCTCTATCCCTCGATCACCGACTTCGAATCGACGCTGCAAAAGCTGCACGAAGACCCGACCGACACCTCGCTGCGCGCTTCGGTGCTCGAAGCGGCGCGCGCGATGACCGGAACCTTCCAGATCGCCGCGCAGCAGCTCGACGCCGTCGGCAACGGGCTGCAATTCACCGCCAACCAGGGCGTGACCGAGGTCAACCGCCTGTCGGCCGAGCTTGCCCGCACCAACCTGCGCCTCTCACGCGCGGCGGATGCCAGCAGCGACCAGACCACGCTGCTCGACCAGCGCGACCAGTTGCTCCAGCAGATCAGCGGCTATGGCGATATCGCCACCACCTTTGCCACCGACGGCAGCGTCGAAGTGCGGCTGGGCGGCAGCGGCGGCTCGCTGCTGGTGACAGGCGGCACCGCCAACCCGCTGTCCGCCACCACCGCCAGCAACGGCACGATGTCGTTCGCGGTGGGCACGTCGACGCTCGCGCTTTCGGGTGGTTCGCTCGCCGGGCAATCGCTCGCGCTGACCAAGCTGGCGCAGATCCACGACGATCTGGACCAGCTGGCGAAGGACATCGTCACCACGGTCAACACCGCCAACACCGCCGGCATCGATCTTGACGGCAACCCCGGCGTCGCGCTCCTTTCCGGCAACAGTGCCGCCAGCATCGCCATCGCGAGCACCGCCACCAGCGGCCGCAAGATCGCGACGGCGCCCGTCCCCACGGCAAGCGCAACCCCGGTCGCGGGCAGCCGCGACACCACCAACCTCGACAACCTCCGCTCCGCTCTGCTGGCGAACGACCCCGCGGGCCGGATGGACGGCATCCTGTTCGACATCTCCGCGACGGTGGCGGGCCGCACGACCACGCGCGGCGCGCTCAAGACCATCTCGGATTCGGCCAAGACCGCGCTTTCCGCGCAGTCCGGCGTCGATCTCGATACGGAAGCTGTGAACCTCGTACGCTATCAGCAGGCATTCCAGGCTTCGGGCCGGGTGATGCAGGTGGCGACCACCCTTTTCGATACGCTGCTCAACATCAGGTAGGCCCGTCATGACGATCTTCGCCACCAGCACCAGCGCGTTCTTTGACCGCGGCACGCTCGATCTCACTTCGCTTCGCGCGCAGGCCGAACAGCTGCAAAGCCAGGTCGGCTCTGGCGAGAAGCTGACCAAGTCCTCGGACGATCCGCTCACCGCATCGCGGCTGCGCAACCTGTCGCGCGTCGATTCGCTGGCAAAGATCGACACCGCCGCCGCCGGCCGCGCCACCGCCGACCTCAACCTGGCCGACTCGGCGATGGGCGAGTTCGCCAACTACATCACCCGCGCCCAGGAACTGGCGACGCAGGCCGCCAACGGCACGCTCACCGACAGCCAGCGCAAAAGCATCGGCGGGGAACTGTCGCAGATCCACGGCAACCTCGTGGCGCTCGCCAACACGCGCGACAGCGCGGGTCACGCGCTGTTCGGCGGCGACACGGCGGGCAATGCCTACCAGCTCGATAGCGCGGGCAACGCCAGCTACATCGGCACCGGCAGCGCGGGCGAACTGGCGCTGGGCGACGGGCAGACCGTCAGCCGCAGCTTCACCGGCCCGGAATTCCTGCAATACAAGTCGGGCGGCGCCACCACCGACCTGATGACCACGATCAAGGGCCTGGCCGATGCGCTGTCAGCCGGCGGAACCGCCGCTGCCAGCGCGGCCAATGCCGCACTGACCTCGCTCGGCGACGGGCTGGACGCGGTCACCACCGCGCAAACCGTACTGGGCACGCGCCTTTCGTGGATCGACCTCAACACCCAGCGCCAGCAGGTGATGGGCGAGTCGCGCAGCGAAGAGCAATCGCAGATCGGCGCCACCGACCTGACCGAGGCGCTGTCACGCCTGTCCGAACTGTCGACCGTGCTCCAGGCGAGCCAGCAGAGCTTTGCCAAGCTCGCCAGCCTCTCGCTGTTCGACGTTCTGAAGTAATCGACGAGGACCGGAAAAAGTCATGTTTGCAGGTATCGGCATCGTCGTTCTCCTCGCGATGGTCTTCGGCGGCTTCGCCATCACGGGCGGCGCTCTCGGCCCCGTGATGCACGCGATTCCCCACGAAATGCTCATCATCGGCGGCGCCGCGCTGGGCGCGACGATCACCGGCAATTCCATGCACGAGCTGAAGGGCATCGGCGGCGGCCTCGCCAAGGTGTTCAAGGGGCCCAAGCACAACAAGCAGGATCACATCGACGCGATCGTGCTGTGCACCAAGCTGATGAAGATCCTGCGCAGCGACGGCCCGGTGGCACTGGAAAGCCATGTCACGGATCCGAAGAACTCGCCGATCTTCGCCGAATATCCCCGCCTTCTGGCCAACAAGCCGCTCGTCGCGCTGATCTGCGACACGCTGACGCTGATCGTGGTTTCGTCCGGCACGCTGGAAGTCCACGCGGTGGAAGACGTGATGGACCACGCGATGAAGACCCACTTTCACGAGGAAAGCGAAGCGCACCATGCCCTGCAGGGGCTGGCCGACGCGCTGCCCGCGCTGGGCATCGTCGCCGCCGTGCTCGGCGTGGTGAAGACCATGGGCTCGATCGACAAGCCGCCGGCCATTCTGGGCGGGATGATCGGCTCGGCGCTGGTCGGCACGTTCATGGGCGTGCTGCTGGCCTACGGCATGGTCGCGCCCATCGCGGGCCGGCTCAAGCAGGTGCTCGACCAGGACGAGATGATCTTCCAGGCGGTCAAGCAGGTCATGATTGCGAGCCTGCACGGCTGGCCTCAACCGCTGGTCGTCGAAAGCGCGCGCTCGGGACTGGGCCACGCCTTCCGCCCCGGCCTGTCCGAACTGCTCGACGCGCTGCGCGGGCGATAAGCCATGGCCAAGGCGCCCAAGGGCAAGAACGAGCCGCCCCGGCCGATCATCGTCAAGAAGATCACCGTCGTTGCCGGCGGTCACCACGGCGGCGCGTGGAAAGTGGCCTATGCCGACTTCGTGACCGCGATGATGGCGTTCTTCCTGCTGATGTGGCTGCTGGGCGCCACCACCGAGAAGCAGCGCAAGGGCATTGCCGACTACTTCACGCCCACGCTGGTCAAGATGAAGGAAGGCAGCGCCGGCTCCTACGGCCTGCTCGGCGGCTCGTCGCTGACCGATGCGGACACCTACCAGAACCGCGCCGGACAGACCGGCACCAAGACGATGACCATCCCGCGCGATGCGGCGGGCGGGCCCAAGGATGGCGGGTCGAAGGCCAAGCGCACGGCCACGCTGCAGCAACGCCTGCAGCAGAAGCTCGACGCCAGCGAGAAGCTGAAGAAGCTTGCGCGCCAGGTACGCCTGACGATGACACCGGAAGGCATCCGGCTCGATCTGGTCGACGATGCCGATTTCTCGATGTTCCGGCTCGGCACCACGATCCTGACCCCGGACGCCGCCGAACTGATGCGCGCGATCGGACAGGCGCTGGGTCCCGACAATTCGGGCATGACCGTGCGCGGCCACACCGATTCGCTGCAATGGAAGCCTGGAGACGGAGCCAACAACTGGTCGCTGTCCGCCGGGCGCGCCGAAGCGACGCGGCAGGCGCTGATGAGAAGCGGCGTGGCCGAGACACGCTTCCGCCGGATCGAGGGTGTGGCCGACAAGGAACCCCTCGTGACCGACAACCCGGCCGATCCGCGCAACCGGCGCATGTCGATCCTGCTGCTCGACTGAGCCTGCTGCCAGACCGAGTTCGTTTCGCCCGCCGCCTTGTCGCGGCGGTGCGGGAAAGGGCGCGATCCACTGTATCGGCGCGCCCGGGCGACAACGTCCGGCCGCGCGCCCGGTGGCACGGATCATCGATCCGCCGCACGCCCTGCGCCTGAAGCGCAGATACCCTCGGCATCAGCAGTTAGGTGAAAATGCGCCCGCCCTGAGGGGCATTGGCGCCGGACCGCCGCGCACGCACGGTGCGCGGGTTCGCGTTCAGGCGGCGATCGCGCCTTGCGCCTGCACCGTCTGGGTCTCGGCCATGCCGCCAAGATAGCGACGCATCGAACGCCGCGCCGACGCGGTCAGCGAGATCCAGGTGCGACGGGCATCCGAAGGATCGGCATTGCGCACGATCAGGCCTTCGTTCTCCAGCAACTGGATCCAGCGCAGCCCCGTGGCGACGGGAACATTCGCGCCGATGCAGGCGCTGGTGGTCGAAACCTGGCGGTCCTCGCACGCCGCGATGTAGAGATCGAGCAGCATGTCCCAGGCCGGTTCGCTGAACAGGTCGCCGTTGAACAGCTCCGCACGGCGGCGGCGGTCGCGATAGACCCGGCGGGCCGTGCCCAGCGCCAGTTCGGCAGCCGTCGCGCCGCGATGCGGGGCCTCTGCCGCAGGGGCCGCGGCCGGGGCGTCACCGATGCGGGACTGGACGTTGGCCATCAGCGCGCGCAGCTCATCCGCGAGACCGGTGAGCCCCGACTGCGCCGGGCACGCTCCCAGGTCCGGGCCTGCGCAGGAATGATCCTGGAGGCAATCGGCGTGATCGTGCCTGCTGCTTTCCCCGCCCCGCGTGCCGTAACCATTTGCCCCAACCTTCTTTCGCGGCGCCGCGCCACCAATTTCAGGTGGCTGCACAAACCGTCACTGATGTGTCATCCGGCAATCGTTCTCTCGGTAAAATTACGCATAAACAATCGCATATTTAGGTCCGAAACGGACTTTATGTGATTTTCCCAAGCATATACTACCGACAAGAGATGGCGAGTAATTACCATTGGAAATCAGAATCATATATCTTTGGATATAGACTGTAGATGAAGCGCGAATCACCGCCTCGCGTCATTAAAACTCTGTAAACCATCCCTGTTGATCGCATGCGGACCGGACGCTCCGGCATGACGGTGCCAGACGCCCGAAACCCGGCGATCGGGGGGGATCGCCGGGTCCGGGTCGCCTGGTGGAGACAGGCGGTAGTTCAATCGGCTTAACGCAGCAGCGACAGCACGTTCTGCTGGCTCTGGTTCGCCTGCGCGATCATCGCGGTCGAGGCCTGCGCCAGGATCTGCGCCTTCGCCATCTGCGTCGTTTCGGCCGAGTAGTCGGTGTCCTGGATGCGGCTGCGCGCGTCGGACAGGTTGGTGATGTTGTCGTTGAGGTTGTTCACCACCGATTCGAGACGGTTCTGGCCCGCACCGAACGAAGCACGCGCGGCGTTGACTTCACCGAGCGAGGTGTCGGCCGCCGTCATCGCGGTCGTCGCGCCGGCAACGGTTTTCACGTCGAACGTAACGGCGGCGATGCCCTTGCTGGTGATGTCGACAGTGTCGCCCGTTTCAGCGCCGACCTGGATCTTGACGGTCGAGTCAGCCGTGCCGAACACGGTGTTGCCGTTGAACTTGGTGTTCGTCAGCACGTTGTTGATCTGGCTGGACAGTTCCTGGACTTCCGCATCCATGTAGCCGCGATCGGTGTTGGTGTAGGTGGCCGACTTCGACTGCACCGACAGTTCACGAACGCGCTGCAGCATGTTGGTGACTTCGTTGAGCGCGCCTTCCGCGGTCTGCGCCAGCGAAATGCCGTCGTTGGCGTTGCGCACGCCCTGCGCCATGCCCTTGATCTGCGCCGTCATGGTGGTGCTGATCGCGAGGCCGGCTGCGTCGTCCTTGGCGCCGTTGATGCGCTTGCCGGTCGACAGGCGCTCCATCGCGGTGCTGGCCATCTTGGCCGCGCTGTTCGATGCGTTGGCAGCCTTGATCGCGCTGATGTTGGTGTTGATAACCGCCATTTTTACTCTCCAGTGAAATCGTTCCCGAAAGGACTGCCGCGTCGCTGATGGGCGCTGCCGTCGAGGGAAAGACCGGCAGAAACTTGCCGGCTTTAAGGCAGGTCCGGCCGAAAACTGCCGGACATGAGGGATGCCACTAGGGGGAACCACGGAGCTTAAAGTTCCGGCCCGTTTGACGTTTTCGCGCGAAAAGACGCTCGGAAGAAATGGTTAAGACGGGGGTCAGACTAATGAGTCGCGAACAAGCAGGGTTGCTCCTGACGGAGGCCGCACGAGCGGCACACGCTCCGCTGGTGCAGCGCGCAGCCGCGGTGATCGACAGTTTCGGTGCCGCATCCGGCGTCGAGCTGCGCGATACGGCGGACAAGGGTTCGCTCGATCCCCGGCTGCGTTCGGTGACGCTGGAGCGCGGCGGCTCCAACGCGATCGCGCGGATGGCGAACGGCCAGCGGCTGACACTGCGTTATACCGAGGGCGCCTCCGACGGCGTGCTGGCCGCGCTGCTCGCCTGCGCCGCCGCGCCCGGCGCGCCGATCGCCGCCGATCCGGAAAGCCTTTCGATCCTGGCGCTGGCCGAGCGCATCGCCGCCAGCGACATCCCCGTGCTGATCAACGGCCCCACCGGCACCGGCAAGGAAGTGCTCAGCCGCTTCATTCACGACCGTTCATCGCGGGCCGGCAAGCCGTTCATCGCGATCAACTGCGCCGCCATGCCCGAGGCGATGCTGGAGGCCATGCTGTTCGGTCACCAGAAGGGCGCCTTCACCGGCGCGAATGCGGCGGCCGAAGGGTTCTTCCGCGCAGCCCACGGCGGCACCCTGCTGCTCGACGAAATCGCCGAGATGCCTCTTTCCCTCCAGGCCAAGCTGCTGCGCGCGCTTCAGGAAGGCGAAGTCGTGCCGCTCGGCGCGACCCAGCCGATCAAGGTGGACGTGCGAATCATCGCCTGCGCCAACCGCGACCTGCCGCTGGAAGTGGAAGAAGGCCGCTTCCGCGCCGACTTGTTCTATCGCCTGAACGTCTTCCCGCTGTCGCTGCGCCCGCTGTGCGAACGGCCCGAAGATATCGCCCCGCTCGCTTTCGCGCTGATGCTGCGCCACGTGCCGCAGGGCCAACCCCTGCCTTGGATCGCGGATGCAGCACTGGCGATGCTTTCCTGCCACGCCTGGCCGGGCAACGTGCGCGAACTGGAGAACGTGGTTCGCCGCGCGCTGGTGCTGGCGGGTGACGCGCGCGAGATCGGTCCCGAGCATATCGCCTTCGACCGTTCGGTGCGCCTCGCGGCAGAGCCGAGCATGACCGAAGGCGGAACCGGCAAGCTGTCCAACATCGTTCAGCTTTCCGAAGCGCGCGCGATCCTGGCCACGCTGGAAGCTTGCGGCGGCAGCCGCGTCGCGGCCGCCCGGCAGCTCGGCATTTCCGAACGCACCCTTCGCTACCGCCTCGCCAGTTTCCGCGATGCCGGCATCGCCGTTGCAGGAGGCCGTCGATGAGCGGCATCGGAGCCATCGGGGGCGCCAGCGGCGTCCAGCAGATCATGGCGCTGCGCCAGCAGATCGTCGACCGTTCGCAGCTTCTCCAGCAGATCAAGAACCCGGATGCGGCGACGCCCGGAACCGGCGGCGCCAACCCGGCCGGCGGTTTCACCGACGCGCTCAAGTCCGCGCTGGAGAATGTCTCCGCCACGCAGGACAAGGCCGAGGCGCTCAGCACCGCCTATGAAAAGGGCGAAGTCACCGACGTCGCCAAGGTCATGCTCGCCCGCCAGGAATCGGGCGTTGCGTTCGAAGCGACGCTGCAGGTGCGCAACAAGCTGCTGACGGCGTACCAGGATATCATGCGGATGGGGGTCTGATAGATGGCGGACCTTGTCCCCGCTTCGCCAGCCGGCTTTCCCGCCGGCTCCTCGCCGTCGCTGCTCGCGCCGTTCACCGATCCGTCGGGCGGGCCGGCGCTGGCCCGGATCGGCGCCTTCATGCGCCAGCCGCCCGTGCGCCGCGCCGTGCCGTGGTTCGCGGGCGTCAGCGCGGCGGGCATGACCGGCCTGCTGTGGCTGACCATGGCCCCTGCCCCGCAGCGCGTGCTCTATTCCGATCTGTCGGACAGCGAGCGCGCCGGCGTGGTCGCCGCGCTCGACAAGGCCGCGATCCCCTACACCATCGACAATTCCACCGGCGCGCTCTCGGTGGGCGAGAACGACCTTTACAAGGCGCGCATGGTCGCGGCTTCGGATGGCGCGCTCGCCACGCCGGAAACCGGCCAGCAGATGATCGACAAGCTGCCGATGGGCGCCAGCCGCACCGTCGAGGGGCAGCGCCTGCAAGCCGCGCGCGAGCGCGAGCTTGAACTGACGGTGATGGAGATCGACGGGGTCGAGGCCGTGCGCGTCCACCTTGCGGAACCGGAAAAGTCGGTCTTCGTGCGCGAAAGCGCAGCGCCGTCCGCCTCGGTCATGGTCAAGCTCGCCAAGGGACGCCAGCTTTCGGACAGCCAGGTGGCGGCGATCCTCAACCTTGTCGCCGCATCGGTGCCCGGCCTGGCGGTCGACGCGGTGCGCGTGATCGACCAGCATGGGCGGCTCCTTTCCGCCGACAAGCCGGGCGAGAACGACCGGCTGGAAATGCAGGGCCGGCTGGAGGAGAAGCTGCGCCAGCAGGTCGCCGCGCTGCTCACCCCGATGCTGGGCGACGGCAACTTCTCCAGCGAGATCCAGGTCGAGCTGGACATGGACCAGACCACGTCCGCCCGCGAAAGCTATGACAAGCAGGGCGCGGTGCGGCAGGAATCGCAATCCGCCTCGCAATCGAGCGGGGCGGCCGGCGCCGCCGCCGGGGTGCCCGGCGTGCTGTCGAACACGCCGCCTCCGCCCACCACTACCCAACCCGGAGCACCGGGCGCACCGCCCGCACCGGGCGCGGCCCCTGCACCGGGCGCCAGCCCCGCCCCCACGGCGGGCAACGGCGAAACCTCCTCGACCCGGACGTACGAGCTGGGCCGCGAAGTCGCCGTGGTCAATGCCTCGCCGGGCAAGATCAAGCGGCTCTCGGTCGCTGTCGCACTCAGCGGCGAGATCATGGCCAAGGCCAAGCCCGCCGAGATCGAGCAGATCAAGCAGCTCGTCTCCGCTGCCGTCGGCGCGGACACCACGCGCGGCGACCAGGTCGCCGTGGCGGTGCGCAGCTTCCGCCCCATGGTGGTGGAACCGCCCAAGTTCTGGGAAACACCGTGGTTCGCCACGATCCTGCGCAACGCGGTCGCGCTGCTGGCCGTGCTGCTCACCCTGCTGCTGGGCGTGCGCCCGCTGATCAAGGCGCTGCGCCGCGATCCCTCGGCACCCGCCGCCAGCAAGAAGGCCCGGGCAGGCGCGGCGGACGACGATGACGACGATGACGAAGCCGGGGACGACGATGAGGAAGATGCCCCGCCGCGCGCCAAGGCCCGCAAGCAACTGCCGCCGGTCGCCGATCCCGCCACCGGCGAGATCGATGCCGCCGCGCTGAGCCGCCAGGTCGGCTTCGCACAGAAGCTCGTCTCCGAGCGCCCCGACAGCGCGGTGGAAGCGCTGCGGCAGATGCTCAAGGAACCGGAAGTGGAAGGCGCGCGATGAGCGAGATGAGCGCGATCGAAGGCGGCGGCCCGATCACCGATTCCGAACAGGCGGCGGTGATGGTCATGCTGCTGGAGGACGACCAGGCCGCACGGCTGCTGGCGCAACTCGAACCGGGCGAACTTCGGCTCCTCGGCGAGAAGATGTGCGCGCTGGGCGAGATCGGACCGATGGCGATTGCCCAGGCCATCGCCGGCTTCGTCGAGAAGACCGAGAAACTGGGCCTCACCGCCCACGGGCGCATCGGCCAGGTCCGCTCGCTGATGACCCGCGCGGTGGGCGAGGTGAAGGCCGACAGCCTGATGCAACGCATCGCGCCCGAGGAAGCGAACAAGACCTCGTCGCTCGAACTCGCGCGCTGGCTGACGCCGCAGGTGCTGGTGCCGCTGGTGCGCGACGAACATCCGCAGGCCATCGCCGTTCTGCTCGTGCAGCTCGATCCCGAAGTGGCCGCCGCCGTGCTGCATTCGCTGCCCGATGCGATCCAGCCGCAGGTCGTGCACCGCATCGCCACGCTCGGCCCGGTCGCGCCCACCGCGATTCTGCTGCTGGAAGAGATGCTCGCGCGCCGGATCGTGGAGTGCCACGGCCGCGCCGCGCTCACCATGGGCGGTCCGCGCGAGGCTGCGGACATCATCAACGCCGCGGTCCGCGCGGTCGAGAAGCGCGTCATGCCCGAGATCGCCAAGCAGGACAAACAGCTGGCCAAGGCGATCGAGAACGAGATGTTCAAGTTCGAGCATCTCTATGTGCTCGACGACAAGTCGATGGGCTCGCTGCTGCGCGAGGTCGATTCCGACACGCTCATCGCGGCGCTCAAGGGCATCCCGGAAGACAATCGCGATTGCTTCTTCCGCGCCATGTCCAGCCGCGCGGCGGACGGCGTGCGAGACGAGATCGCGGCACGCGGCCGGATGAAGATGGCCGAAGTGATCGAGGCGCAGAAGGCCGTGATCACCGCCGCACGACGCCTGTCCGCCGAAGGCGTGATCGTGTTCGGCGCGGGCGACGACGACTATGTCTGAGCTGCTCTACGCCCGCCCCGCCCCGCCGGCGCGTCCCTTCCCGCTGGCCGAGATGATCGGCACTGGCCGCAGTCCCTTTGCCCGCGATGCGCGGTTCGTGCCTGCGGCCGAGCGCACCGAGGACGAGCATCGCACCGCGCAGGCCGCCGCCGACCTTGCCGAAGACCCGGTCCAGCGCGCTTTCGCCGAAGGCTATGCCCAAGGGGCCGACGACGCGCGCGCCGCCGCCATGGCCGAAATGGCCGAAACCGACGCCGCCCGCCACCGTATCGAAACCTCGCTTTCCCGCATGGATGCCGACGCCGTCCGGCAGCTTCAGGACCGCCTGCGTCAGACCGTGCTCGCGCTGTGCGAGGCTGCCATCGCACCCGCCGCCATCGACCCCGACGCGCTGGCGCGCCGGGTCGAGAAGGCGGCAGGAATGCTGGCCCGCGCCGAGGACGCGCGCGTGATCCGCCTCCATCCCGAAGACCTGGCGCTGGTCCATGCGCGCCTGCCCGAGGACTGGCACTGCGAGCCCGATCCCGCGCTGGAGCGCGGCGCGATCCGCATCGAAGGCGCGCTGGGCGGGGTCGAGGACGGCCCCGACCAATGGCGCCGCGCGCTTGAAGAAGCTCTGCGGCAATGCTGAATCCGGCGATTCCGCTGCTGTCGCGGCTCGATGGCGCACATCCCGATTTCACCCCGCGCCGCTATGGCCTCGTATCCGCCTGCGACGGTGGATTGCTGGAAGTGACCGGCCTGTCGGTGCCGATTGGCGCCCAGTGCCGCATCGCGCACGGCGCCGGCTCGCTCGCGGCAGAGGCCATCGGCTTCCGCAACGGCAACACGCTGATGATGCTGCTTGGCGATACCGTGCTGCTGCGCCCTGGCGCGCGCGTGCGCCCAGAAGGGCGCCCGGGAATGCTGCCCGTGGGCGAGGCATTCCTTGGCCGCGCGGTCGATGGCGAAGGCAAGCCCATCGACGGCGGACCGCCGATCGACACCCCGCGCGAATGGCCTTCGGGCGGCGTGCGCGCCGGCGCGCTCGATCGATCGCCGGTTCGCCTTCCGTTCGACACCGGCGTGCGCGCGCTCAATGCGCTCACCACGTTCGGCGTCGGCCAGCGCATCGGCGTGATGGCCGGTTCGGGCGTGGGCAAGTCGGTCCTGCTCGACATGATCGCGCACGGCGCCGAGGCAGAAATCGTCATCGTCGGTCTGATCGGCGAGCGCGCGCGCGAAGTGTCCGATTTCGTCGAGCGGCATATGCACGGATCGAAGCGCGCACGCAGCGTGGTGGTGGCGGTGCCCGCCGACCATGCGCCCAACCTGCGCATCCGCGGCGCCATGCTGGCCACCTGCATGGCGGAATATTTCCGCGCGCAGGGCCGGCAGGTGCTGCTCATCATGGATTCGCTCACCCGCGTCGCCCACGCCGGGCGCGAGATCGCGCTGCTGCTGGGCGAACCCGGCGCCGCGCGCGGCTATCCCCCTTCGGCGCTCGCCACGATCACCAAGCTGGTCGAGCGCGCCGGCAATTCGGCAGCCAGCGGCGGCTCGGTCACGGGCCTCTACACGGTGCTCGCCGATGGCGACAACCACGACGACCCGGTGGTCGATACCGCGCGCTCGATCCTTGACGGGCACATCGTGCTGTCGCGCGATCTGGCGCAGCGCGGGCAATATCCCGCGATCGACATCGCCGCCTCACTCAGCCGCGTGATGTCCGACATCACCCAGCCGCGCCACCAGCACTTCGCCCGCCAGTTCCGCGCGCTCGTCGCCACATACGAGGCGAACCGCGATCTCGTGCTGATGGGCGCCTACCGCGCGGGCACCGACCCGCAGCTCGACCGCGCCATCGCGATGCACGATCAGCTGACGGCGTTCATCGCCCAGCCGCAGCGCGAAACGGTGCCGCTGGATTCCAGCGTGGCGGCGCTCACCGCGCTGCTGGCCGATGAAGGCTGAACGCGCCCGCCTGGCGCGTCTCCAGCGGCTCGAACGCATCCGCGACATCGCCCGGCGCAACGCACTGGCCGAAGCGGGCAAGGCGGAAAGCACGCTTGCCCAGCTCGAAGCCCTGGCCGACCGGACCCGCCGCCTTGCCGGCGATTACGGCGCGCGTGGCGATGCCGCCGATGCCGGGGCGCTTCAGCAACTGCACAAGTTCGTGCGCGGGCTGGAACGGATCGCCACCGGCACCGACCGTGACGTGACCCGTGCCCGCGGCATCGCCGACGCGCGCGCGCAGGAAGTGGCGGAGGCAGAGCGCCGCCGCGCCGCCGCGCAGGACCGCATCGATGATCAGGCCCGCCGGATTGCTCGCAAATACGAGGCTGGAGCCACGCCGACCGGCGCCACCCGCAAAGGTTGGCACAAGTCTTGAATAGAACAGCGCGAACGCTTGAACGAAAGCCCCTGTCGATGTTCGATATCGCTGCCACCGCTGTCCGCTCCGCCACTGCAAGTGCCGCCGTGGAGCCGGTGAATCCGGGGATTTCCGCAGTTTCCGCACCGATTTCCGGACTTCCCGCCCCCGGAGAGCCTGCTGCCGGCGCCTTCGATGCAGCGCTCGCGCTGGCCAGCGACGTTGCCGCAGCCGGCAAAGGCTTGCCGCCGCTTGCCGCCCGGCAAGATCTCGCCGCCGCCCTGCCGCAGGACCAGGCGGCAACCGATGCCCAGGGCGCCGCGATTTCGGACATGACGACCGACACCGATAACCTTCCGGCCCTTCGTCATGCGGCCGCACCGCGCGCAGGACGTCCGCTCGCCTTGCCGGTCATGCTGCACGCCGCGATGGCCGAACGAGACAAGCAGGCCACTGCCCAGAGCAGCGCAACCGATACGCCGCTTGCACCGACCGAGCCGCAGGCGACGGCGATGCCTTCGCCCGCCCTGATCCCGGTGCTTCCGGCAATCGCTGCCGCCCCTGCCCAGTTCACAGCGGCACAGGCAACCGCCGCCGCGGGCAAGACCGCGTCGGCACCGCTCGCAGCATCCGCAGCCCCGTCGCCGGATACCGGCGCGAAGCCTGCTCCTGCCTCCGCCCCGGCCCCGGTCGCCAGCGCGGCAATGCCCGCCATCCTGTCCACCGCAATTGTGCGCGAGATTGTTTCCCCCGTCCCGGCCGAGCCGCAAGCCCAGTCGCTGCCGGAGGCTGCCCCCCAGCCGGCCGCGCAAATCGCCTCAGCCCGTGCGCCCGTAGGCAAGGCGCTCTCGGCATCAGGCGATCTCGCGCAGCGCGTCGCCCCTGCCGCCACGGCAGCGGACAAGCCGGCGGCCGCGCGCGGCCCGGCCATCGCTGGCGAAAAGACCGCCGATCATCTCACTCTGGCCGCGCCGATGGCCCAACCGGCGCTGATCGCGGCGGTAACGCCCGACGCGCCTGCCCCGGCGGCTGGTGCCGCCCCCACGCAGCCCCGCGCGCCCGAGCGGATCGACTTCGCCACGCTGGTCGATTCCATTGCGCGGGCCCGTCAGGACGGGGCCGCCGCCGCGCCCGTCGCGGTGGCGCTGACCCATGCCGAGTTCGGCAAGGTCTCGCTGCACTTCCGCGCTGGCGACGACGGCCTGTCCGTCGCCATGTCCAGCCCCGATCCCGCCTTCGCCCCGGCCGTTGCTGCCGCGCGTGAGGCCGCGAGCGCGCAAGGCGCGGCGCCCGATGGCAACCGCCCCGATGCGGCACCGCGCGGCCAGCAGCAGGCCGCAGCCGGGGGCGAGCAGTCCTCGTCCAACGGCACCGCGCGCCAGGACTCCCAGCGCGGCACCCGCACCAATCCTTCGGCCCAGCACCGCACCGGCGAAACGCCGCGCGATGGCGGGCAGCGTGACGGCATCTTCGCCTGAACGATCCCACACCGTTTCTAAGGACCGAGCATGAGCGACAAGAAGGACAAGGACGCCAAGCCCAAGAAGAAGGGCGGCGGCATGATGGTCAAGGTCGGTGGCGCCGTCGCGCTGCTCGCGGTCGGCGGCGGCGGTGCCTATGGCCTGGTCGCTGCGGGCCTGATCGGCGGCAGCCACAAGGAAGTGAAGGAAGACAACAAGCCCAAGCTGATCCGCAAGGGCGAGGAAGATCCCTATGCCCCGCCGGCCAAGGAAGGCGAGGGCGAAGGCGCGGGCAAGGAAGTCGATGGCGAAGGCGGCAGTGAATATCACACGCTGTACTACAGCTTCGCCGACGAGTTCACCTCGAACGTCAAAGACAGCTCCGCGCTCGTCCAGCTCTCCATCGCCTGCTCCACGCACCGCGACTACCGCGTGATCCTCTGGCTCAAGAAGCACGAACTGGCGATCCGCTCCGCCCTGCTGACCGTGCTGGCTGAAACGCCGGAAGCCGACATCCAGACCGCGCAGGGCAAGGACCACCTGCAGAAGCGCATGGCCGCCGCGATCAACAAGGTGCTCAGCGACGCCGAAGGCTTTGGCGGGGTCGACGCGGTCTACTTCAAGTCCTTCATCGTCCAGTGATCCCAGCAACGGCCAGGACAGACGCGATTTCCATCCGATGAAGCCCGAACATCCCCTTGTCGCCGAACGGCCGCTTGCGCGTCACAGCGCGGCGCTGGTGCGGCCCGGTCCCGGCCCGGCCGACCTGCTGCCTGCTCTGGCGCGGGCCAGCGACCGCATGGCGCGCGCGCTGCGCGGCGCGCTGGCACCGCTGCTGGGCGGCGAACCGCCGATGGTGGAATGCGCCGCTCCCGAGGAGATGAGCGCGCGGGATTTCGCCGGCATGGTGCCGGGCCTGGCCGCCTACAGCCTTTACGGCATCGCCGGCTCGTCGGCGCGGCTGCTGTCCTCGATCGATGCCGAAGCCGTGCTGCGGCTGGTCGATCGCGCTTTCGGTGGCCCGGGCGAGGCGCCCTATCCTCTGCCGCGCGAACTGCCGCTTTCGGCCGAACTGATGGTTCAGCAGATCGAAGCCGTCATCGCCGCTCGCCTCGCCGAGGCTGCCGGGCTGATGCAGGCCGATGCCATCACGGCGCTGCGCCGCGATAGCAACGTCGAGCAGCTTCAGCCCTTCGCCCCCGAAGCGCGGCTGGCCATGCTGACGCTGTCGATCACCGAAGCCGGCGGCCAGCCCTGGCTGCTGCGCATCGCCTTGCCTTTCGCCGTTCTTGCCGACCTGTTCGGGCAGAACGACCGCACCTCGGCGCGCCCCGCTCCGCGTGGCCCCGCCGATCCGCTTCACGCGCCCTATGGCGACCTGCCGCTGCCGCTCAAGGCAGTGCTGGTCGACATGGCGCTGCCGCTCTCGATCATCTCCACGCTCGAGGTCGGCCAGATCCTGTCGGTCCCCATTGCGCGCAGCGTCCCCCTGCGCGTCGCGGGCCGCACCATCGCTCACGGCAGCATCGGCGCGGTCGACGACCGCGTGGCGGTGCAACTGACCCAGCTTTCCTGAGAATGAGGCTTAGATGACCTTCCAGACCCGCGGTTTCGATTTTCTCAAGGACGTCGATGTCCGCCTCACTGTCGAACTCGGCCGCACCGAGATGAAGCTGAAGGACGTGCTCGGCCTGGCCGAGGAAAGCGTCGTCATGCTCGACCGCCTCACCGATGAACTGCTCGACGTGATGGTCAACGGCAAGCTGATCGCGCGCGGCGAAGTCGTTGCGCAGGGCGACCGCTTCGGCCTGCGCATCGTCGAGCTGATCGGCAGCAATGCCGCGCCGCGGAGCGAGGCCGCCTGATGCTCTGGTACATCCTCAAGCTGGTGATCCTGCTGCCGCTGATCGGCGGGCTGGCCTGGGCCAGCCTGAAGTTCGCCAAGCGCATGGAAGGCCGCTTCGGCACCGCCCCCGGCGCACGCGCAGTGAAGATCGTCGAGACGCAGATGCTTTCTCCCACGCTGCGGCTCGCCGTGCTGGAGTTCCACGGCCGCGAGATTCTCGTCTCGGTGAGCAAGACCGGACTGGTCCGGCTGGCAGAAGCGCCGGCCCGGCCCCGCACCGATGCGGCGGAGGACTGATCCCGTGCGCAACCTGACCGCAGGCAACCTGACTTTGCGCCGCGCCCTCGTGCTTGGCGCACTCCTGCTCCCCGCGCTCGCGCCCACCCTCGCCCATGCCGCCGCGGTCGCCGCGCCCGGCGCCGGCGCGGCGGCGATCCCCGGCGCGCTCGACCGCGCGTTCGGCCAGCTTTCGGGCGCGCAGTCGAGCGGCACGCTGTCGATGTCGTTGCAGCTGCTGCTCGTCATGGGGCTGCTGACGATCCTGCCCAGCCTTGTCCTGATGATGACCAGCTTCACCCGCATCCTGGTGGTGCTGGCGATCCTGCGGCAGGCGCTCGGCCTCCAGCAATCGCCGCCCAACCAGGTGTTGATCGGGCTGTCGCTGTTCCTCTCGCTGTTCGTGATGGCGCCCACGCTGGACAAGGTGAACGCCACTGCCATCCAGCCCTACTCCGCCGGCACGATCAACGCCGAGCAGGCCATCGCCAACGGCGGCCGCGAATTCCACGCCTTCATGATCCGCCAGACGCGCGAGCACGACCTGACGATGTTCGCGGGCATGGCGCACGCGCCCAAGTTCGCCAGCAGCGCCGACGTGCCGTTCTCGATCCTGCTGCCGGCCTTCGTCACCAGCGAGTTGAAGACCGCATTCCAGATCGGCTTCATGCTGTTCCTGCCGTTCCTCGTCATCGACCTTGTCGTCTCGTCCGTGCTGATGAGCCTGGGCATGATGATGATGAGCCCCACCATCGTCTCGCTGCCATTCAAGCTGCTGCTGTTCGTCCTTGTCGATGGATGGGCGCTGCTGATGGGCAGCCTCGCCGCGAGTTTCGCCTGATGGATGATACCGCCACGCTTCTGGGGCTGGCCGACCGTATGCTGTGGGTCGCCGCGCTCGTCGCCGCGCCCGTGCTGCTGGCCAGCCTTGCCGTCGGCCTTGTCGTCGGCGTGATCCAGGCCGCCACCTCGGTCAACGAACAGACCCTGACGTTCGTGCCCAAGCTGGCCGTCACCGCGCTGGTGCTGGTGCTGCTCGGCGGCGCGATGCTCGGCCTCGTCGGCGATTTCCTCAAGGACGTGTTCGCCCAGATCGCGGCGACGGGCCGCTGACGGCATGATCGCACTCCACTTCGGCTTCGGCGCGCTGGAAGCGGAGTTCTGGCGGCTGGTCTTCGTGATGACCCGCATCGCCGCCGCGCTACTGGCAGCGCCCCTGTTCGGCGCGATGACCGTGCCGCCGCAAGTGCGCGTGATGCTGTCCGGCGCGGTCGCGGTGCTGGTCTGCGCGTGGACCGATGTTGCCGCGCCGCCGTCGCTGCTGTCGCTGGACGGGATGCTGTCGGTCGCCAACGAGGCGCTGATCGGGCTGACCATGGGCTTCGTGCTGCAATTCTCTTTCGCCGCGCCGGTCATCGCTGCCGAAATGATCGGGGGCGGCATGGGCATGTCGATCGCCACCACCGCCGATCCGGTCAGCGGCGCGCATTCGCCCGCGCTGGGCCAGTATTTCTCGGTGGTGCTGACCGTCCTGTTCCTCGGCCTGGGCGCGCATCTCGACTGGTTTTCGCTGCTGGTCGAAAGCTACCGCACCTTTCCCCCCGGCACCGCGTGGTTCACGCCCGGCCGGATGCAGCTGCTGACCAGCTTCGGCACCCAGATGTTCACCACCGCGCTGGTCATCGCGCTGCCCGTCACGCTGCTGCTGATGCTGGTGCAGATCATGACCGGGATCATCAGCCGCTCGGCGCCCAGCCTCAACCTGTTCTCGCTCGGCTTGCCGGCGGGCGTGCTGGCGGGCATCGCCGCGCTGATCGTCTCCGCCCCGTTGCTCACCGATCGCCTGACCGACCTCAGCGAAACCGCCATCACGCAGGCGGCCGCGATGTTGGAGCGATAGGATGGCCGAGGACGCCGGCGAAAAGACTTTCGCCCCAACCGCCAAGCGCAAGGAAAACGCCGCCAAGAGCGGCGACGTGCTCCGCTCGCGCGAGCTGACCACCGCGATCACCATCCTTGTCGGCGCGGCGTGGATGCGCTTTGCCGGACCGTGGGTGCTGACCGGGCTGGGCGAGACCGCGCGGCGCGGCCTGACGTGGGACCGCGCCAGCCTTGACGATTTTACCCCCGGACGGCTGCTCGTGGCCGCGATCCGCGATGCGCTGCCGCCGGTGTTCCTCCTCGGCGGGCTGGTGCTGCTCGCCTCGCTCGCCGCGCAGCTCGGCCCTGGCGGCGAAGGCCGCTGGGTGGCGGGCAATCTCGCGCCCAAGGGATCGCGGCTCAACCCCATGAACGGACTGAAGCGGATGCTCGGTCCGCAGGGCTGGATCGAGATCGGCAAAGGGCTCGCCAAGCTGGTGCTGCTCGGCACCATCAGCTTCTTCTGGCTGCGCGGGCGCATCCATGCGCTGCTCGGGCTGGGCAGCGGCGAAGTGGTGGACCAGTTGTCCTATGCCTGGAACACGTTGCTGGCGATGCTGTTCGCGCTGGGCGGCGGGCTGGTCCTGATCGCGCTGGTCGATTTCCCGATCCAGTGGGTCCGCCGCTTCCTGCGCCTGCGCATGAGCCTTCAGGAAATCCGCGACGAGAGCAAGGAAAGCGAAGGCAGTCCCGAAAAGAAAGGCGCGATCCGCCAGCGCCAGCGCGAGCTGGCCATGGGCGGGATGCAGAAGGCGATGCGCGAGGCGCAGTTCGTGATCACCAACCCCACGCACTTCTCGGTCGCGCTGGCTTACGATCCCGCCAAGGCCTCCGCCCCGATCGTAGTCGCCAAGGGGCGCGGCGACAAGGCGCTGGCGATGCGCGAACTGGCCGCGACCATGGCCGTGCCCACGCTCGAATATCCGGCGCTGGCCCGCTCGGTCTATTTTACCACGCGCGAGAACCAGGTGATCCGCGAGGAGCTTTACGCGGCCGTCGCTACGGTGCTGGCTTTCGTCCTATCGCTGAAGCGCGGCGAAACGCCCGCCCATCCGCGCATCGACGTGCCCACGGAGCTTCGCTTCGACGCCGAAGGCCGGCCCGAAATCCGCACCGGCAAAAGCGCGGCCCATGCTTAAGAACATCAGCGCCATGCCGTTCTTCGCCGTATGACCACCACTTCCGCAACCTCGTCCACCTCGGCCACCTCGAAGCTGGTTTCCGCGCTCGGCGGGGGCAGCGGCATCGACACCGCCAGCCTTGCAGAACAGCTGGCTGCCGCGCAGTTCGCCTCGCGGCTCGATCAGCTCTCCGCGCGCGGTGACAAGCTCACCACGCAGATCTCGGCGGCCTCGACGCTCAAGAGCATGATCACCACGCTGGCCTCCTCCTTCGGCGACCGGGTGCGCACGGGCGACCTTGCGGTCAATCCGCAGATCGCCAACAGCGCCGTCGCCACTGTGACCAAAGGCGCGCTGACCGGAAGCGGCACCTCCTCGCTCGAAGTCACTTCGCTCGCCAAGGGCCAGACGCTGACCACGCCCAGCTACGCCGCCGGGTCCACCGCCACGGTCGGCTCGGGCACGCTCACGCTGCGCTTCGGAACCATCTCTGGCACCGCCTTCACCGCCGATGCCGCCCGCGCGCAGGTCGATATCACCGTGGCGCAGGGCGCCACGCTCGACGACGTCGCCAGCGCGATCAATGCCAAGGGCGCAGGCGTCACCGCCTATGTCGCCACCGGCACCAGCGGCGCGCAGCTCGTGCTCAAGGGCGGCGACGGTGCGGCCAACGCCTTCGTCCTCGAAGCCGCCGAAGATCCCCTCGATCCCGGCCTGGCCGATCTCGCGTGGACGCCCGCCGCCGGCACAGCGCGGCTCAAGACCGCCGCCAGCGATGCCGCCTATGTCCTCGATGGGGTCGCGCGCACGTCGGTCACCAACACCATCACCGATGCCGCGCCCGGCCTGACGCTCAAGCTCACCGGCACCAACGTGGGCAACCCCACGACGATCAGCTTCAGCGACCCCGCCAGCGCCATCCAGACCGCGATGGGAGACCTCGTCTCGGCCCTGAACGAGATGATGTCGGAACTGAACAAGGACACCGATCCCACATCGGGCACGCTGAACAACGATGCCGGCACCCGCGCCCTGCGGCGCTCGCTGTCCAGCCTAGCGCTCACGAAGGTGATGCCCAGCGCTGCTGCCGGCGATCCCTCGACGCTGTCCGACCTTGGCCTCAAGACCAACCGCGACGGCACCTTCGCGCTCGACACCACGCGGCTTTCCGCCACGCTGGCGGCCAGCCCGACGGGTGCGGCCGCGATGTTCACCACCGGGCTGTTCGGGGTCTACGCCACGCTCGACAAGACGGCGCGCGCGGTCGCGTCCAGCACCGATTCCAGTTCGCTGGGCGGCTCCGTCGCGCGGATGACCACGCTGCAATCGGCACTCGCCGCGCAGAGGGCCGATCTGCAAACGAAGCAGGAAGACCTGCGCACCAAGCTCGTCTCGCGCTACGCCGCGCTCGACAGCCGCCTCAGCAATTCCAAGTCCACGCTGTCCTTCCTCCAGGCGCAAGTTGCCGCCTGGAATGCCAAGAGCAACTAAGAAAGCCCCCGCCATGCTGCTGCGCCGCGATCCTTGCGAAGCCTACCGCCGCGTCGATTTCGACGCCCGCGTCACCGGTGCGGATTCGCGGCAGCTCGTGGACCTCTGCCTCGAACAACTGACCGGCTCGATCGGCCGCGCCATCTATGCCGAGGGACGCGGCGACAACGGCGCCAAGAGCGCGGCGCTGACACGGGCCACCGCGGCGCTCACCGCGCTGCAGTTGGGCGTCGATTCGACCAATCCGACCGGCCCCGCGCTGATCCAGCTCTACCAATCGGCGCGCAAGGCCGTGCTCGATTGCGCGGTGCGCTTCGATGCGGTCCGGCTGGAAACGATCCGCGCCGATTTCCTCGAGATCCGCCAGGCCATGCTCGGCGCCCCCGCCTGAGGCCGGGACACACCGCCAAAACACGGACATTCGCATTTTCCCACAGCGCTTTGCTGCGCGCAGCATAGTGCAATAAAAAATGCCCGGAGCCGCTCACTTCAGCGGCTCCGGGCAGGATTTCGGGCGCCCGGAAAAGGGGCGGACGCCTTCGGGGTATGCGTAAAATCAGCTCATGCTGCAGCAACCGAGCACGGCGGCGCCGACATCGTCCAGCGCCACTTCGCGCGATGCCGCGTCCAGCGCGATCACCGCCTCGGGCGCTTCCGCCACCAGCGCGGTCTTGCGGTCCTGCACCAGCGTGTCGAAACCTGCCTCGCGCATCAGCTTCAAGCCCTTGGCACCGTCCGCGCCCATGCCCGTCAGCACCACGCCGACCGAGGGAATCGCGCCGCGCCCGATCGAGCCGAACAACAGGTTCGCGCTGGGGCGGACTCCGTCCACCGGGTCGCGGTCCATCAGGCGCACGCGCGGCGGCTGGCCCGGCTCGACCACCACGTGGCGATCGGGGTCGGCGGCGATGTGGATCGTGCCCTGCGTCAGCTGCGCGCCGTCCTTGGCGGCCCTGACGTTGCACTTCAGGTCGGTATCCAGCCGCTTGATGAAGGTTTCCACCACCATCGGCTCGGCCTGGAGGCAAACCACCGTCGGCGGGCAATTGGCAGGGAACGCCGACAGGATCGTCGTCAGCGCGTCAATTCCGCCCATCGAGGCGCTGAACGCGGCGATACGGCCGTTCCATTCGAACGTCACGTTCGCGTCGCCCTGATGGCGCGCGCCCGGCTTGCGGTCGCGCACGTTGGAATTGGCGGCGGCCAGCACGATCTTGCCCAGCTTGCCCACGGCCTTGGCGAACTGCTCGGGCGTGGCCTTCAGCGGCTTGGGAAAGCACTCCACCGCGCCCAGCTCGTAAGCCCTGAGCGACGTTTCCGTGCCTGCCTGCGTAAGCGAGGAAAGCATGACCACCGGCAGCGGGTTGCCCTCCATGATCTCTTCAAGGAATTCGATCCCGCTCATCCCCGGCATTTCGACGTCGAGCGTGATGACATTGGGCTTCAGCTCGTCGATCTGCTCGCGCGCGTCGGCGGCGTTCGATGCAGCGCCGATCACGCGAACGTTCTTGGCCTGGTCCAGGATGTCGGAAAACAGCGCGCGCATTGCCGCTGAATCATCGACCACAAGAACGCGTGCTTCGTGCATGGGAGTTCAAGCCTTTGTCTTTGCGCGCCGATCCGGCGGCGCCCTATGGCCTGTCGATAGCGTGCAACCGCCCAGCAATTTCCATCCCCGGGGGTAGGTATCTCACCCTAATGCCAGGGCAAGCCCGCCTTTGCGGCTTGGCGGCTAAGCCTTCCCTTCGACACGCCTGGACCACGTGCGCCATCCGGCGCGCTGGCCCCGGCAACGAGGTCTCGCAAGGGGAAAACGTACCGATGCCGACGATCACCCTGCCCTCCCGGTGCGACCGGGCCGCCGCCGAGGCGCTGCTCCCGGAAATGGTTGCGGCGCTCGGCTCCGGGGCGCTCCACATCGACGCGCGGGAATGCACCCAGATCGGCCAGGCCATGTTGCAGGTCCTCATCAGCGCCCGGCGCACCGGCGACGGCGCCCTGATCGATGCCTCGCCCGTGCTGCGTGACACCGCCCGCCAACTGGGACTGGACGCTGAACTGTTTGACGAAACCATGCTGCACCGGGGAGTCGCACTGTGAACGCCGAGGAAATCCAGGCGATCTTCTTCGCGGAATGCGAGGAATCGCTCGTCGCCGCCGAGCAGGGCCTGGCCGCGTGCAAGGCGGGCACCCAGGATGCGGATACCGTCAATGCGGTGTTCCGGGGCGTGCACTCGATCAAGGGCGGCGCCGGCGCGTTCGGCTATATCGCGCTGCAGGGCTTCACCCACACGTTTGAAACGCTGCTGTCCGACGTGCGCGACGGCACCGTGGCCATCACCGAGCCGCTGGTCGACCTGATGCTGCGCGGACTCGATACGCTGAGCGATCACGTCAACGCCGCGCGCGGCACCGGCGAGGAGCCGGACGACGCCTCACTCCAGGCCGAAATGACCGCAGCCATGGCCGCCAACGCCGGCGCCCAGCCCGCGCCCGCGCCTGCCGCGGAAGTCATCGCCGCCGCGCCTGCCGTGGAAGAAGTCGCATCCTCCGACGACAGCGACGGATTCGATTTCGACTTCGACGCCATGCTCGATGACATCACGGGTGCCATCGGCTCGCCGGCGGAAAGCGCCGAATCGGACCCGGACGAGGACAAGGGCTGGCAATTCAAGGTCCGTCCCCACGCCGGCGCGATGCGCAACGGCAGCGAGCCGCTGCTCATGCTGCGCGAACTGATGGAACTGGGCGGCACCTGCACCGACTGCGACGTCGATTCGATCCCGCCGCTCGACACGCTCGATCCCGGCGTCGGCTACCTTGGGTGGACGTTTACCTTCCCTGCCGACGTCACCGAGGCCGCCGCTCGCGAAATCTTCGACTTCGTCGGCGAAGAGTGCGGCCTTGCGGTGGGCGAAAGCACGCCGCTGCCCCCCGTCCAGCTGCCCGCCCCCCGTGCAACGGCGGCAGCGTCTGTCGCAGCACCGGCCGCCCCTGCCGAACCGGTCCCTGCACCGTCGGTGGCCGCCCCCGTCGCTGCTCCGCGGGCAGAGGCCATTCCCCAAGCGCCCGCTCCCACCGCGGCTGCGCCCACCAGCGCCGCACAGCAGGCCGCGCCGCCGGCACCCCCCGCCCCCGGCCAGTCGATCCGCATCGAGCTGGGCAAGCTCGACAAGCTGATCGATGCGGTGGGCGAACTCGTGATCGCACAAGCGATGATGGCGCAGCGCCTCGCCGGCGACGGCCTGGCCGCGACCGAGGAACTGGCGCTGCTCGAAGGGCTGACGCGCGACATCCAGGAATCGGCCATGGCGATCCGCGCCCAGCCGATCGGCTCGGTGTTCAGCCGCGTGCCGCGCATCCTGCGCGAACTGACCTCCACCACCGGCAAGCACGTCCGCCTCGAAGTCTCGGGCGAAAGCACCGAGCTGGACAAGACGGTGATCGAACGTCTTGGCGAACCGCTCACCCACCTCATCCGCAACGCGGTCGATCACGGCATCGAAAGCGCGGAGGAGCGAATCGCCTCGGGCAAGTCGGCCGAAGGCACGCTGACCCTGTCCGCAGAGCATCGCTCGGGCCGCATCCTGATCCGCATCGGCGACGACGGGCGCGGCATCAACCGCGAACGCGTGCTGGCCAAGGCCATCGAAAAGGGCCTCGTCGCGCCCGATGCGCAGTTGTCCAAGGACGAGATCGACCTGCTGATCTTCGCTCCCGGCTTCTCGACCGCGCAGGCGATCTCGAACATTTCGGGACGCGGTGTGGGCATGGATGTGGTGCGCCAGAACGTGAAGGATCTGGGCGGGCGCATCACGATCGAATCCGAACCCGGCAGCGGCACCACGTTCACGCTCACCCTGCCGCTCACGCTGGCCATTTCCGATGGCATGGTGGTCAACGTCGGCGACCAGACGCTGGTCGTCCCGCTGGCCAACGTCGTCGAAAGCCTGCGTCCCGAGCCGGAGGAAGTCCAGGGCCTCGGCGCGTCACGCGCGATGATCAACGTGCGCGGCCGGTTCATTCCGGTGGTGCCGCTGCACGAGGCGGTCGGCGCGCTGAACCCGGTGGAAAAGCCGGAGGAAGGCGTGCTCATCGTGGTCGAAACCGAAGGGGCAGGCCGCGCCGCACTGCTGGTCGATGCCATCTGCGACCAGCGACAGGTGGTGATCAAGAGCCTCGACACGCACTACCGCTCGGTCGAAGGCGTCGCCGGCGCCACGATCCTCGGCGACGGGCGCGTCGCGCTGATCGTCGATGTCGACAGCCTCGTCTCGCGCACGCTCGCGGGCCAGTCCCTGGCGGAGGCCGCGTGAGCCTGTCCACCGCCTTTGCCGACTCGATGCCGGGGATCAGCCCCGACGTCTATGGTCCCGCCGATTTCCAGGCGGTGAGCGAGCTTGCCCACTGCGAGGCGGGCATCGTGCTGCCGCCAGGCAAGGCGATGCTGGTCTATTCCCGGCTCGCTCCGCTGGTGCGCGATACCGGCTGCCAGACCTTCGGCGCCTATCTCATGCGGTTGAAGGAAGATGCCGCAGAACGCTCCAAGGCGATCTGCGCCCTGACCACCAACCACACCTTCTTCTACCGCGAAGCGCATCATTTCGAGCAGTTCGAGCATGACGTGCGCCCGGCGCTGGTCTCGCGCCTGCAACGCGGCGACAAGGTGCGGCTGTGGTCGGCGGGCTGCTCCAGCGGCGAGGAAACCTGGTCGCTGCTGATGACCCTGCTCGGTCCCGATCGCTCGATCGGCCAGTCCATCGCCCGGCAGGACGTGCGCCTGCTCGCCAGCGACATCGCGCTCCACGCCCTGCGCAAGGCCGAGGCCGCGCAGTATCGCGCCGAAGATCTCAAGCCCGTGCCGCAGCCCCTGCGCAGCGCGTGGACGGTCCCCCAGGGTGACGACGTGACGATCGCGCCCGAAGTGCGCGCGCTGGCACGGTTCCGCACCCTGAACCTGCACGGCGAATGGCCGATGCAGGGCCGCTTCGACGTGATCTTCTGCCGCAACGTCATGATCTATTTCGACAATCCCACCAAGGAACGGCTCGTGGAACGTTTCGCCCGTATGCTGGCCCCCGGCGGCTGGCTCTACATAGGTCACAGCGAACGCGTGACCGGCCCTGCGCTTGAGGAACTCGCGCCCATGGGACCGACGATCTACCGGAGGACTGCTGCATGACCATTCGCGTCGTCATCGTCGAAGATTCGCCGACCATGCGCGCGATCCTGATGAGCCGGCTCGCGCGCGAGCCGGATATCGAGGTCGTGGCAGCCGCCGCCAATGCCGCCGAAGGGCGCCAGATGATCCGCGAGCTGGATCCCGACGTGGTCACGCTGGACGTCGAGATGCCGGGCATGAACGGCCTCGATTTCCTCGAGAAGATCATGCAGCTGCGCCCCACGCCGGTCATCATCGTGTCCGGATCGACGCAGGAAGGCAACGAGACCACGGCCCGCGCGCTCGCGCTCGGCGCGGTCGATTGCTACGCCAAGACCGACAACAGCGCCGGCCTGCCGATGGACGATCAGGGCCGGCTTGCCGGGATGATCCGCCAGGCGGCCAAGGTGCAGTTCTCCGCCCGCCAGCCCTCGTCACAGCGCGTGGCCAGCGAAGCGCGCACCTCGATGCGCGAGCGCCCCCGGCTGATTGCCATCGGCTCGTCCACGGGCGGGGTCGAGGCGCTGCAGATCCTGCTCGGCGGCTTCCCTGAAAACTGCCCGCCGACACTGGTGGTGCAGCACATCAACGCCCGCTTCGCGCCCGCCGTGGCGCGCACGCTGGACAAGTCTTGCCCTCCGCGCATCGTCATCGCCGAAGCGGACATGCCGCTGAAGGACGGGCACGTCTACATCGCGCCGGGCGACGAACGCCACCTTTCGATCGGCGGCGCCATGAATTTCCACGCCAAGCTGCGGCGGGGAGAGCCCGTGTCCGGCCACCTGCCCAGCGTCGACGTGCTGTTCGCCTCGGTCGCCGAAGCGGCGGGCGCCAAGGCGGTCGGCATCCTGCTCACCGGCATGGGCTCCGACGGCGCGCGCGGTCTGCTGGCCATGGCGCAGAAGGGCGCGCACACCATCGCGCAGGACGAGGCGACCTGCACCGTGTTCGGGATGCCGCGCGCGGCGATCTCGCTCGGCGCGGCGGGCGTGATCGCGCCCATCGGCCACATCGCCCGCCACGCATTCAGCAAGGCGGCCTGACGCGATGCTGGAACGCCCCATCCTTCCTCCCTTTGTCCAATCCGGGATCGAGCGGGTCACGGTCATGCAGGGCCAGGCGCTCGCGTCGAGCGATCCCACGATCGAGTTTTCGACCGTGCTCGGCAGCTGCGTCGCCACCTGCCTCTACGATCCCGATGCCCGCGTGGGCGGCATGAACCATTTCCTGCTGTCGGAACCGCCCGCGGGTCACGGCGGCGCCACGCTGGACGAGCATTACGGCGTCTATCTGATGGAACTGCTCGTCAACACCATGCTGGGCAAGGGCGCGCGCAAGTCGCGGCTCAAGGCGCATCTCTATGGCGGGGCCAACGTCAACCGCAACATGATGCGGATCGGCACGGCCAATGCGGAGTTCGCCCGCGCGTTCCTTCAGCGCGAAGGCATCGAACTGGCGCGCGAAGATCTGGGCGGCACCAGTGCCCGCCGCGTCGATTTCCGCCCGGCCTCCGGCCAGGTGCGCTGCCGCACGGTCGAGGATCGCCTCGCGCCGCCCGTCCAACCCACCGCACGCCCGGCCAAGGCCACCGGCGAAGTCGAACTGTTCTGAGCGAAGAGCGAGTCCCATCCATGAGCATTCCCACCCGGATCCTTACCGTAGACGACAGCCCGTCCATGCGCGCGCTGCTCAACCATGCATTGACCACGCAGGGCTTCGACGTATCCCAGGCCGAGGACGGCATTGCCGCGCTCGACTGGCTCGCGCTCAACGAAGTCGACGTGGTCATCACCGACATCAACATGCCCCGGCTCGATGGCTTCGGCCTGATCGAGAAGCTGCGCGAAGGCAGCCGCCACCGCGACCGCCCGATCCTCGTGCTCACCACCGAAAGCTCGGACGAGAAGAAGGCCCGCGCGCGCGCCGCCGGCGCCACCGGCTGGATCGTCAAGCCGTTCGACCCCGCCAAGCTCGTCGCCGCGGTCCGCCGCGTCGCCCACTGACCCGCCACACCGCAAGGAGGAACGCGCCATGATCCGTGAACTCATCACCTTTGAAGTCGAAGGCCAGGTGTTCGGGCTCGACATCATGTCGATCCGCGAAATCCGCGCCTGGACGCCCACGACCCGCCTGCCGCGCGTTCCCCACTACGTCGCCGGTGTCGTCAACCTGCGCGGCACCGTGCTGCCGGTCGTCGATTTGGCGGCCCGGCTGGGCTGGCGCGCAACCGAGCCGACCCCCCGCCACGCGATCATCGTCACCCAGCTCGGTGCGCAGATCGGCGGATGGATCGTCGATTCGGTCAGCGACATCGTCACCGTCCCTGACGAGGCGATGCAGCCGCCCCCGCCCAGCGCCGGCAACGATACCGTCGTCCCCTTCCTCGAAGGGCTCGCCGCCATCGAGGATCGCATGGTCATGGTGCTGAACCTCGCCGCGCTGAGCGACGCCGGCCAGCTCGCCGAGGCCGCCTGACCCAGGTCCGATACGGGAGTACGCCCATGGCCAACCAGGCCACCCACCGCCAGATCGCGGTGGTGCTCGAGGAACTCGCGCAGGAAGTCGAGGCGCTCGGCGCCGCGCTATGCGTCGATATGGACGTTGCCATGCGCCACATGGACACGTTGCAGTCGATCGACCTGATCGCGCAGAAACAGCGCTCGCTCGCCGCGCTGCTCGATGCCGATTGCCCTGCCGAACAGGTCGAGAAGATCGCGATCGACACCCTGCGCGAACGGATGCGACTTCTCGGAACGCACCACTGACGGCTGTGGCCGGGCGGCACCTGTCGCCCGGCCGCCCGCCTCCGAAGCGGCGCCCGCTCGGAAATCGACCGGGGCGCTCGCCGTGCGCCCGCACATGACAGCCCAAATGACAGCCATGGCGGACAGCCGATTGGGGCCAATGTCGTCCCCGCTTGGGCTTTTCCGCTCCTGCTGCTAGGGGGCGCCCATGCTGAACATTCAGGGAATCACGGTGCGCCTTGGCGGGCGCGACATCTTGAGCCGCGCCACCGCGCCCATCCCCCCTCGGGGCAAGGTCGGGCTGATCGGCCGCAACGGCGCGGGCAAGTCCACGCTGATGAAAGTCCTGATCGGCCAGCTCGAACCCGACGAGGGTGAGATCGAGATGCCGCGCACCGCAAAGCTCGGCTATATCGCGCAGGAAGCCCCCGCCGGCACCGCCACCCCGTTCGAAACCGTGCTGGCCGCCGATGCCGAGCGCACCGCGCTGCTGGAAGAGGCCGAGACCAGCACCGATCCCGACCGTCTTGGCGACGTGCACGACCGGCTGATCGCCATCGACGCCTACAGCGCCCCCGCGCGCGCCGCGCGCATCCTCTCGGGCCTCGGTTTCGACGAGACCATGCAGGGCCAGCCGCTCGATAGCTTCTCGGGCGGCTGGAAGATGCGCGTCGCCCTCGCCGCGCTGCTGTTCTCGCAGCCCGATGTGCTGCTGCTCGACGAACCGTCGAACCACCTCGATCTCGAAGCCACGCTGTGGCTGGAGAACTTCCTCAAGTCCTACCCCGCCACGCTGATCGTCATCAGCCACGAGCGCGACCTGCTCAACACCGTGTGCGACCACATCCTCCACCTCCAGGGCGGCAAGGTCACGCTCTATCCGGGCGACTACGACAGCTTCGAGCGCCAGCGCGCCGAACGCGCCGCGCAGGCCGCCGCCGCGCGCGCCGCGCAGGAAACCCAGGCAAACAAGCTCAAGGATTACATCGCGCGCAACAGCGCCCGCGCCTCCACCGCCAAGCAGGCGCAGTCGCGCGCCAAGATGCTGGCGCGGATGCAGCCCATCGCCGCCGTGATGGAAGATCCCAGCCTCAGCTTCGACTTCCCCGATCCCGAGGAACTGCGCCCGCCGCTGATCACGCTCGATCTGGCGGCGGTCGGCTATGCCGAAACGCCGGTGCTGCGCCGGCTGAACCTGCGCATCGATCCGGACGACCGCATCGCGCTGCTGGGCCGCAACGGCAACGGCAAGACCACGCTGGCGCGCCTGCTCGCGGCGCAGCTCACGCCGATGGAAGGCGAGATGAACGCCACCGGCCGGATGCAGATCGGCTACTTCACCCAGTATCAGGTCGAAGAACTCGCCGGAGACGCGACCCCGCTCGAACACATGACCCGCGCCATGCCGGGCAAGACGCCGGCCGCCGTGCGCGGCCAGTTGGGCCGCTTCGGCTTCTCCGGCCCGCGCGCCACCGCGCAGGTCGGCACGCTCTCAGGCGGCGAACGCGCGCGCCTCGCCCTCGCACTCGTCACGCGCGATGCGCCGCACATGCTCATCCTCGACGAGCCGACCAACCACCTCGACGTCGATGCGCGCGAGGCGCTGGTGCAAGCGCTCAATTCCTACAAGGGCGCGGTCCTGCTGATCAGCCACGATCGCCACATGGTCGAACTCACCGCCGACCGGCTGGTGCTCGTCGATGACGGCACCGCGCGCGAATACGACGGCTCGATGGAGGACTACATCGACTTCGTGCTGGGCCGTAACCAGCCGAAGGACGATGCCGGTGGCGGCAAGGGCAAAGGCAAGAGCGGCAAGCAGGATCGCCGCGCCACGGCCGCCCTGCGCGAACAACTGCGTGATCTGAAGAAGACCATGACCGAAGCCGAGGCACGCGTCGCGAAATTGCAGGCCCGGCTCAACGAGATGGACCGCGCCATGTTCGAACCGGGCAGCGCCAAGGGCGACCTTGCCAAGCTGACCATGGGCCAGTTGGCCGAACGGCGCGGCGGCGTGGCAACCGATCTCGAACAGGCCGAAAGCGCGTGGATGACGGCCAGCGAAACGTACGAAGCCGCGCAGGAACAGGCGGCGTGAGCGTCGCCTTCCGGCGCGACGGAGACGAGGAACACCTCGAACCGAAATTTGAAGTGCCGATCCCGCCCGGCCCCAACCGCGTGACGCCGCAAGGTGCGGCACAGATCGACGAGCGGCTGGCGCATTACGAAGCGCTGGTTGCGGCCGGCGGAGAGGAAACCGCGCTCACGGCGGCGAAGCGCGACTTGCGCTATTGGCGCCAGCGCAAGGCCGGTGCCGAATTGATGCCGCCCGCCGATGGCCAGGCGGTGGCGTTCGGCACGCGCGTCACCTTCCGCCTTGGCGGACAGGTCCGCACGATCCGCATCGTCGGCCACGACGAAGCCGACGTCAGCGAAGGCAAGATCGCCTTCACCGCCCCGCTTCCGCGCGCGATGATGGATGCCGAAGTGGGAGAATTCGCCGACTTCAACGGCAAGGTCGACGCGATCGAAGTGCTGGAAATAGCGCCGCTGTAATCACGACAGGCGCGATTTCGTCGCCGCCCCTCGTGTTCTTCCCCAGCCTGCTCTTCCCCAGCCGGCTCGTTCCCGCCCTGTCGTCCTGAGCCTGCCGAGGCACGCGCGCCAGCCCGCAGGGACCGGCGCGCGCAAGCCTCAGCCGCGCTCGAAGCGCTTGGGCTTGAACGGCTTCTTGCTGCGGAACGGCGCGCCGCCCGGGCCACCGGGTCCGCCAGGGCCGCCCGCGCCGCCGGCAGGGCGCTCGCGATGGGGCTGGCCGGCGTTGGGCGAACCACCCTTGCGATGTTCGCGTGCGGCTTCGCGCGGCGGCTGGGCCGCGGCTTCGATGGTGATGCCGCTTTCGTCCTCGCCGTTCGGATCGGCGGTGCGCTCCACCGCCATGGCGAACTTGTCGGCCACGGCGATCGGGATCTGCACGTGCGTCTCGTTCGCCGCGATGCGAATCGCGCCGATCTCGTTGCGCGTGATGTGGCCACGGCGGCACAGCAGCGGCAGCAGCCAGCGCGGATCGGCGTTCTGGCGGCGGCCCACATCGAGACGGAACCACACCACGTCATCAAAGCCGGGGCGGTGGCGCTCGGCGCGCGATTCGGGGTTGTTGCCGATCAGGTCTTCGGGCTGCGGCAGCGCCGCGCTGTGCGCGCGTACCAGCGCCAGCGCCAGTTCCTCGGCGGTCTTGTGGGCCAGCAGCTCGCGCGCGATGACCAGATCGGCCTCCTCGGCCTCGACCGGCTGAAGCAGCGTGGCCAGCAGGCGCTCGCGGTCGGCCTGGCGGATTTCGTCCGGCCCCGGAGCGTCGATCCACTGCGCCTCGATCCGCGCACCGCGCAGCATCATTTCCACGCGGCGACGGCGCGGGAACGGCACGATCAGAACGGCGGTGCCCTTCTTGCCGGCGCGGCCGGTACGGCCCGAACGGTGCTGGAGCGTTTCCGCATCGCGCGGAATTTCCACGTGAACCACAAGGCTGAGCGAGGGCAGGTCGATGCCGCGCGCGGCGACGTCGGTGGCCACGCACACACGGGCGCGGCGGTCGCGCAGCGCCTGCAGCGCATTGTTGCGTTCGGACTGGCTATGCTCGCCCGACAGCGCCACGGCGGCGAACCCGCGCTCCAGCAGCAGCGCATGCAGCCGGCGCACGTTGTCACGCGTGGCGCAGAACAGGATCGCGGTTTCCGCCTCGTGCAGACGCAGCAGGTTGACCACCGCGTGCTCGATGTCGGCCGGGGCGACGGTGACAGCCTGATAGCTGATGTCGCCGTGGCCGCGTGCCTCGCCCACCGTCGAGATGCGCAGAGCGGCATCCTGGTAACGACGCGCCAAAGCCTCGATCGGCTTGGGCATCGTTGCCGAGAACAACAGCGTGCGGCGGCCCTGCGGAGTTGCGTCCAGCAGCTCTTCCAGGTCCTCGCGGAAGCCCATGTCGAGCATCTCGTCGGCTTCGTCGAGCACCACGGCGCGCAGGCTCGACAGATCGAGCGCACCGCGTTCGACATGGTCGCGCAGGCGGCCCGGCGTGCCGACCACGATGTGCGCGCCGTAGTTCAGCGCACGGCGTTCGCGCATGGGGTCCATGCCGCCAACGCAAGTGGCGATGCACGCGCCGGTTTCGGCATAGAGCCAGGTCAGCTCGCGGCTCACCTGAAGCGCCAGTTCGCGGGTCGGCGCCACGACGAGCGCCAGCGGCGCCCCGGCCTTGGGCAGGCCTTCCTCGGGGTGGATCAGGTCATCGGAGATCGCCAGCCCGAAAGCCACCGTCTTGCCCGAGCCGGTCTGCGCCGACACGATCAGGTCGCGCCCACGCGCCTCGGCTTCGAGCACGGCCGATTGCACCGGGGTCAGCGTGGTATAACCATGCTGCGTCAGCGCACTGTCGAGCGCGCCGGGAAGTCCTTCAAACGTCATATGTCTTGCCAATCCGCCGAAATTCGCGGCCCGTCGTTCCTGTTGTCGAAAGCGCCACCGGCAGGGCGGCAAGGGTGTCGCCGCAGGAATGGCTGGCCGGCACCTCGAATAGGTTGCGGTGCCCCATACAGGATCGGGCGGGGTTTGGCTTGCTCTTTTTTCGCGCCCCCACGCGTTCGGTAAGGACCACCGGTTCGCGGCGACCGATGCGCACGTCTGCTGCCCCCCATGCCGGCCTTGGGTGCGGTTAGGTGTCGTTCAGGTAGATCCGCGCAAATCCCCACGGCGGACAGCGATTCCGGCGGCGATGGCGGCAGAAAATTCGCATCAGGCACCCGCTGGCGCTGGACTTGACCCTCTGCCCTCGTCCATGAGCCAAGGCTATGTGGCAACTCTACCAGTTCCCCCTCTGCCCGTTCAGCCGCAAGGTCCGGCTGCTCCTTTCGGAAAAGGGCGTCGGGTATGACCTGATCCGCGAGAATCCGTGGGAGCACCGTGAGGAGTTCCAGAACCTGAACCCGGCCGTGCGCACCCCGGTGCTGCACAACCCCGAGCGGCAGATCACGCTCGTCGACAGCCGGGCGATCTGCGAATATTTCGAGGAAACGGTCGACAAGGCGCCGATGATCAACGGCACCGCCACCAACCGCGCGGAAATTCGCCGGCTGGTCGCGCTGTTCGACGAAAACTTCTTCGCCGACGTGACCCATCCGCTGCTCGACGAGCGCATGAAGAAGCGGCTGATCTATCGTCAGTCGCCGGATTCGCGGATCCTGCGCGAGGCGATGCGGCTGGCCAATGCCCACCTCGATTATGTCGACTACCTGATCGACAACCGCCCCTGGCTGGCCGGCGCCACGATGAGCCTGGCCGACCTGACGGCCGCCGCGCAGATTTCGGTGGCGGACTACCTCGGCGGGATCGACTGGTCGCAGCACGAACAGGCGCGCGGCTGGTATTCGGTGTTCAAGAGCCGGCCGAGCTTCCGCCCGTTGCTGTCGGAGCGGATGGACGTGATCCACCCGCCCTCGCACTACGCCGACGTGAACGCCTGAGATGCATGGCCCGCCTCAAGCTGACGCTTGAGGCGCGGGAGCGGCTCGGCCGCTCCCGGTCAATGCATCACGCGAAACGCGTCTTGGTGCCGAAGCGGCCATACTTGCGATAACGGACCATCCAGCGGTCGAGGAACAGCTCGAGCGGGCGCGGATGGACGCCCAGTTCCTTGAGGCCGGGCAGCGCGCCGCTGGCGACATTGCCCTTTTCCAGCAGGCGCCACTGGTCGCGGGTGATCGGCGCGCCCGGCAGCCAGCCGGTGAAGGTGGCGATCGCCGCCGAGATGCCGTCCGGCAGGTCCAGGAACACGCGGCTGCGGCCTTCCGCCTTGGCGATGCGGCGATTGAGATCCGCCATGGTGACCTGTTCCGGCCCGGCGATCTCATAGGTCCTGCCCGCGTGCGCGGCCGGCGCGGCGAGCACGTTGCCGACAGCTTCTGCCGCATCGTCGACGAACACGGGCTGGAGCTTCGCCGTGGGACCGAACACCGGCAGCACCGGCAGGCTCGCGATCAGTCCGGCGAACATGGTGACGAACTTGTCGTCCTCGCCGAACAGGATCGACGGGCGCAGGATCGTCGCCTCGGGGAAGGCGGCGAGCACAGCGGCCTCGCCCTCGGCCTTGGTCCGGGCATAGGCCACGTCCGATTCGGCATCTGCGCCGATCGCCGACACATGGACGAACGCGGAAGCGCCGGCCGCGCGGGCGATGGCAGCGACACGCCCCGCGCCCTTGCCCTGCACCGCGCCGAGATCGCCGGCAAAGGCGCCGACCAGATTGACCACGGCATCAACCCCGGTCAGCGCAACTTCAAGCGTGTGGGGCTTGGTCACATCGACCGCGACGAGCTGGACCTGGCCCAGCGCGCCCAGCGGCTTCAGCCGGAAAGCCCGCTCCGGATGGCGGCTGCACACGCGCAACCGCGCGCCGCGTGCCAGCAATTCCTGCGCCAGATGGGTGCCGAAGAACCCGCTGCCGCCAACGAGTGCGACCAGCCTGCCTTCGAGATCGCGCGCCCTGCCCTTGCCCATATGCCTCAAACCTGCGCCAAGTGTGGTGGTGCCGCGCGGGAGAACCCCGTGCGACGTTCGCAGCCGCCTTTGGCACAGAGCGCCCCCGAGGTTCAACACGCGGGACACCCCTTGCAGCGCCTGCCTACGAAAAAAGAGCACATGAAGGCGAGAAAGCCATGTTGACACCCCGCAGCGCGTCCCTTAGAGGCGCCCTCCTACCCGGCGATCAGCGCTTCAGCAGGTCGCCTCCGTGCCCAGATGGCGGAATTGGTAGACGCACCGTCTTCAGGTGGCGGCGCTGGTAACGGCGTGGAGGTTCGAGTCCTCTTCTGGGCACCATTTCTTCTTCCGAGACAGAGCGTGACGGGGCGAAAGCCCCGGAACTCCTCGGCTTTTAGAACGGCCCGCCCGCGGCAGATTCGTCACATCTCGCCACTCTGGTTTCCCAACTCGGGTGGCATGACGGCGTGGATCGACAGCACGTCTGCACCTCCCTTCAGGCGCGCATGCCCGAAAAGTCGCATGGACGTGGCGGCCCCTTGCACCCGCTTGTCGCTATTCCCTCAGAACAGGCCGGTCGCGATGCGCGACGAAGCGTTGTGGGCCTCGATCCGTTACGCCGCCGCGATGCGGTAGCCAAAGCCCCGCACGTTTTCGATGCCCGCGCCGCAGCCCTGCAATTTGCGGCGCAGACGGCTGATGTAGACTTCGACGATGTTGGTCAGCGGATCATCGTCCATCGTCCATACCGAGCGCAGGATCTCGTGCCGCGAGAACACGCGGCCAGGGGACAGCACCAGCAGGTAGAGGAGGTCCAGTTCCTTCGATGTGACCGCGAACGGGCGTCCATCGACGGTGGCCTGCTTGCGCGCATGGTCGATGGTGATGGTCGCGAACGACACCGGGCCGCCAACGAAAACGGCAGGGACCGCGGGTGGAACGGCAGCGGGAGCCGCGCGGCGGAGCACCGCGTCCATCCTGGCGAGCAGTTCCTCGAAAGCGAATGGCTTGACGATATAGTCGTCGGCGCCGGCACGCAGCCCCGCAACTCGGTCCTTCACTTCGTCGAGCGCGGTGACCATGATCACGGGGCTGGCCGCGCCCCGCGCGCGCAGTTCCTCGGCGACGGCAAGGCCGGAGGTATCGGGCAGGAGGACATCCAGGAGGATGAAGTCGAATGGCGCGGCCTGCGCCGCCGCGAGCGCCGCTGCCCCATCCGCCGCGTGCGTCACGTCATACCCTTCGGCAGCGAGTCCGCGCGCAAGCGACTGCGCCAGTTCCAGTTCGTCTTCGACAATCAGCAGCCGCACCGCGCCGCGCCCCCGTTCTGTTCGTGGCATATTTCGCCGTCGCCCAGCGGATCGCGCGGGAGACGGATCGAAACGGTCGTGCCGGAACCCTCCTCCGACCGGACCGCGATGGTGCCACCATGGGCTTCGATAATGCTGGCCGCAATAGGCAAGCCAAGGCCGAGGTTGCTACCCTCACCGCGCCGTCGTGGCCGCCCGACGCGGTCGAACAGGTGCGGAATAAGCGACGGGTCCATGCCATCGCCGCGATCCGCAACTTCGATCACCGCCATGCCCGGTTCCTCCCGGATGACGATGCAAAGGCTGGGCTCGTTCGATGAATGCTTGAGCGCGTTGTCGAACAGGATGCGCAGCACCTGGCCGATCCGCAAAGGGTCGATGCGCACGAGGATCGGCCCGGCGTCTGCGACCAGCATCGCCGTACCGCCATCGGCTTCCACGAGGGCCCGGAATTCGTCGAGCGCCGCGTCGGCAAGGACCGCAAGATCGACCGATACCAGTTCATAGGCCATCACCGGCGCTTCGGCGCGGGCGATCCGCAGCATATCCTCGACCAGCCGGGCCAGCACCGCGGCATTGCGCACGATGCGCTCCAGGCTGGTGCGCAAGGCTTCGACCGAGGGTTGGCCTGCACGCAGCGCGACATCGGCCTCACTGCGCAGAACCGCGAGCGGCGTGCGCAGTTCGTGCCCGGCCTCGGCGAGAAAATCCCTTCGCTGGTCGTTCAGGGCGTGCAGTGACTGGTTGGCCGCGACGAGATCGGCGGTGCGCTGCCGCACGTCATCCTCCAGCCGCTGGTTGGCGGCGGCGAGCCGTGCCTGCGCGCCTTCGATCTGGGTGGCCATGGCGTTGAAGGAACGGTTGAGGAAACGAAATTCGCGCGGACCGCTTTCGGGGAGATCGGCGCCAAAGTCACCGCTTGCGATGCGCCGGGTCGATGTCAGCAGGCGGCGTAGCGGATGAAGGACATTCCCGCGCAGCCACAGCAGCACGCCCAGCGCGCCGATGGCGAGGACCACCCCCGCAGCGAAGAACGCCACTTGCGTTCGTTCAAGCGCGCCGACGGCCCCGACCTGCGCCTCGCGTACCTCCGCCTGTTCTCCCGCGATCCCCGCCATCGCGGCCGCCCGCCATGCGCTGTCGTCCGCCCCTTCGATCCGGCGATGCAGGCTGTTGCGGATGATCGCGGTGAGGCCCTGCTGTCGCTGCTCCTCGTCCAGCATCACGGCCCGCATTTCAGGCGCAAGCGATGAGCCGGAGATGATCGACACTTCGTTGCCGGTTGCACGGTCGATCTTGCCGAGTTGCCCCTCGATCGCGGCGAACGCCGCGGCGCGATCGGCGTTGCTGCGTAGCCCGCCGGCACCCACCTTCTGCTCGATGCTGTCGCCCAAAACCTGAAGCATCAGGTATTCACGCATCGCGGTGGATGCCTGCTCGGCGCGTGCATTCTCGCGGCGGACACTGACCAGGCTGCTTTCGGCGACGAAGCCGGGGACCAGCACCACGGCCACGACCGCGACCATGGCAAACGTGATCCGCAAGGAAAGACTGGACCAGATCGGGGATGCGGCGGGCATTGGGAATACTCTGGCAGCGGTGGCAGGCTCCGCCCCGGTCTTGGCATGGCTGCCCGGCGCTGTGAAGCGCAGGGCAGCCCATGGCCGGCGATCAGGGGCGCGCGGCGCGGCTCCGGTCGCGCAGCGCCTTGAACTCCGATCCCGCCTTCCATTCCGGCCAGCGCGCCGAGCGGGCGAGTTCCTCGCCAATCGTGCCCACCAGCGCCACGTCCATCACCGCGCCGTCGAGGTTCCAGTCCGCCGTCCAGCGGTCGCAGGCCTGATGATAACACTTGCCGGTATAGGCATCGATCCACGCCTGTCCGGCGGCGGCACCCCCATCGACCAGATCGGAGGCTCCGGCGATGCCCATCTGCAGGAGCACGGGCACGCCGCGCCGCGCGAACGAGAAGTGATCGGCGCGGTAGAACAGCCCGCGCTCGGGCAATCCCTCGGGCGTCACGCGGCGGCCCTGCGCAGCGGCCACGCGGGCCATGTCGTCCTCCAGCGTGTCCTGCCCCTTGCCCACCAGCACCACGTCGCGCGCGCGGCCGGCGGTCTGGAGAATGTCGAGCGTGAGGTTGGCGACGGTCTTGTCCAGCGGCACCGTGGGATTGGCGGCGAAGTATTCGGAGCCGAGCAGGCCGCGCTCCTCCGCCGTCCAGGCCGCGAACAGCACGGTGCGTTCGGGCGCCGCCCCGGCCTTCAGCGAACGCGCGATCTCCAGCAGGCCGGCGATGCCCAGCGCATCGTCGTTGGCGCCCGCGCGGTAGATGTGCCCCTCGGCATCGGGCTTGCCCTTGCCATAGGCATCCCAATGCGCGCCGAACATCACCACTTCATCGGGCCGTGCGGCGCCCGGAATGCGCGCGAGCACATTGTGGCTTTCGGCCAGTTCGTGCGTGACGGGAATGTCTGCCGAGAATGTCACGCCCTTGAGCGGGACGGGACGGAAGCCGGGCGAGCGCGCAGCGGCCGAGAGCTTCGCCAGATCCAGTCCGGCCGAGGCGAACAGGCGGGTGGCCGCATCGCCGGCGATCCAGCCCTGCAGCGCGAGCGGCGTCAGGTCCTGCGGGCGGCGCTCGATGTCGTAGTTCTCGCCGCCGGGGCTGACGACCACATTCCAGCCATATCCGGCGCCGGCGGTATCGTGGACGATCAGCGCCCCCACCGCGCCCTGGCGGGCGGCTTCCTCGAACTTGTAGGTCCAGCGCCCGTAGTAGGTCATCGTGCGGCCGCCGAACTTGCCGGCAGCCTTGTCGCCCGGCTTCGCCGCGAAATCGGGATCGTTGACCAGGAAGACCAGGACCTTGCCCTTCAGGTCCATGCCCTTGAAATCGTCCCAGCCGCGTTCGGGCGCCTTCACCCCGTGGCCGACGAACACCACGGGGGCACTGGCGATGCGGGCGGCGTCATCGGGCCGGATCGTCGAGAGATAGACGTCCTTGCCGGTTTCGAGCGGCATGGCGCCTGCAGGGACACCGAACGCGAGTTCGCGCGGGGTGCCGAGCCGGGTGTGCAGCAACGGCACCTTCTGCACCCACTGGCCGTCCGGCCCTGCCGGCTCCAGCCCCAGCGCCTCGAACCGGGCGATCAGATAGCCGATGGTGCGGTCTTCCCCGCGGGTCACCGGCGCGCGCCCCTCAAACGTGTCCGATGCAAGCGTCCGGACCGTGCGCGTCAGTTCAGCGGGATCGATCTCCATCTTGGCGGAGACGGGATGCGCGGTGCCGGCGAGCAGCGCGGCGGCGAGAGCCATGTGCCTGATTTTCATGCACGCCGGTCTAGCGCCGGGAGCTTCCCGACGCCAGATCAAGGCGTGCCTCGTTAGCGCCGATGGCGGCTTCGGACACGATCAGATAGTCAGGATTGGCGCCTGCGGGGATTGCTTGCGGCCAATCGGCTCGATTTGCCGCATGGTCCCGGCCGACCCCATGCCGGCGGGACCATGACGCATCCGATCAGCGGATGGTTTCGGCGTTGTCGACGACGATGTTGGTGCCGGTGATATGGCGGGATTCGTCGGAGGCGAGGAACACCACCAGGTGGCCGATGTCGGCCGGAACACCCATGCCAAGGTCGCGGTTCTGCTTGAGCCCCGGATCCTCGGCGTCGAGCGAGGCGACGGCCTGCGCAGTCATCGGCGTGACAATGCCGCCCGGTGCGATCGAATTGCAGCGGATGCGATAGCCCTGCTCCTGGCAATGCACTGCGATGGAACGGGTCATGGCGATGATCCCGCCCTTGGCCCCGGCATAGGCCGGGATCGCGCTGATCCCCTTCATGCCTCCGATCGAGGCCATGTTGATGATCGATCCCCCAGGCTGTCCGTCCGCGCCCTTGGTCATGTGCGGGATCGCCGCCTTGCAACCAAGGAACGTGCCGTCGAGCATGACCTCGACCTGCAACTTGTAGTCGGCGTAGCTCATGTCCTCGATCGTGGCGAAGCGGACGAGGCCGGCGTTGTTGACCAGCACGTCAAGCCGGCCGAACGCCTTGATCGTCTCGGCCACCACTTCGACCCAGCGGCTTTCGCTGCGCACGTCGTGGTTGAAATAGAGCGCGCCGGGAATCTCGGCGGCGACTTGCGCCCCGAGATCGTCCTGCACGTCGGTGATGACCACTTTCGCGCCTTCGCGCGCCAGCATTCGCGCGTCCTCTGCGCCCAACCCCGAAGCGCCTCCCGTGATGATCGCAACCTTGCCCGCAACCCGTCCCATGTTCTTCTCCCGCTCTGGTGCGAAGGCGCTCAACGGCGCCCTTCGAGGTAGTCGTTGATCACTTCGTGGAAGCGGCGCACGCGCGTCTCCTGCCCGGCAAGGTAGCAATCGCCGAACGCCATGGAGCGCAGGCCCTTCTGCTGCGTTTCGGCCAGCGACAGATCCTGCGCGAGGAAATCGCCCTGCGCGATCGTCGCCTGGTAATCGCCGAACGTGCCAGCCTCGTGCGCGGCTTCGCGGTAGGGACGCATCCCGTACAGCGTGGCCACTTCGTCTGCACCGCGCACCTGCGGCACCAGATACCAGTAGTCGAAGGTCGACCAGTTGGGATCTTCCGCATCGGGTTCGGTGCGGAACACGTGCAGCCCTTCCGGCGTCGCGGTCAGCGTCAGGTTGGGGAAGCAGGTGTGGTGCATCTGGTCGGTCAGCTCATCGTCCGTAAGCTTTGCGAAATGCTCGTGCCCGCGGCCCGGCCCCAGCCGGCGCCGCGCCTCCTGCAGGGCCAGCCGTCCTTCCTGCGCGCGGCCTTCGAAATCGGCGGGATCGATCTCCCATTCCTTCAGCACTTCGGCCCACAACGGCTTGACCTGCTGCGCGTCGGGGTAGCGGCTCGATGGCTGGAGCTTTTCGATCATGCGGTTGTGCCCGTTGGGGTACATCTCGAAGATCGTGGTCGAGTAGTGATCGTCGATCATCGGCTGGAACTGCGGATGCACCACCGGGATGTGGTAGGCCTCGTTGAAGTTGTCCGAAGCGAACTTCCAGTTGGTTTTGACGCGCAACGTGCGCCACACCACGCGGGTGTAGTTTTCAAGATCACGGTTGGCGAACAGCGCGGGGATCGGATCGAGATATTCAAGCAGCGGCTTGGCGTCCGGATCGAAGCTCCAGAAGATGAAGCCCCCCCACGTCTCGCACCGCAATTCCTTCAGCTTCAGCTTGCCGCAGGGGTTGCCCTGAGGGAAATCCTCGGGGTCCTGCACCCAGTCCAGCTTGCCGTCGATGCCCCACTTCCAGCCGTGATAGGGGCACGAGAAAGCGTCCGAAACGCCGCCCTCGGCCACGGTGACCAGCCGGTTTCCGCGATGCATGCAGACATTGAAGAACGCGCGGATCGAACCATCGCGCTGCTTCACCATCATCACGGATTCGTGGAGGAAATCGTGGACGATGAAGTCGCCCGGCTCTTCCAGCTGGCTGACCCGGCCGCCGACATGCCAGACCTTCTTCCACATATGCTCCCATTCACGGGCCGCGAAATCCTTCGACCAGTAGCGGTCTCCGGTGATGGCGTCCCCGCGGGCGGCGGGAACGCGCGCGCCGGGATGGACGGGATAAGTCGGGCGAGCATCGGCGGTGGTGGTCATCGGGGCCTCCTGGGATCGGGGACGACGTCTGGGCAGGCGATCAGCGTTCGCCGTGGATCTCGGCGAGCGAACCGGGCAGCGGCATCATCGAGAACATGGAATAGCGCGCGCACTTCCATGCACCGTCGGCCTGCTTCACTGCCTCGAACGTGTATTGCACGTTCACTTCCACGCTGTTGCCGTCCTTCGACCGGCCAAGGCCGATGACATAGGCGGTCATTGCGGCGTGCTTGCCGTCGTAATGCACCGGACGGAAGTTCGTGATGTAGTGCGCGTGGTGGCTCATGTCGGCGAAGACGCCATCGAAGAAGGCCTTGATCTCGGCTCGTCCGTTCATCTCGGGCAGGCCGATGCGGGTAAAATCCAGCACGGCGTCTTCGGTGAACAGGTCCAGCAGCACGTCAACGTCGGCCAGTTTGTCGACCGCATAGCAATAGGCGGTCATGAGATCCTGCAGGGCCACGCGTTCTTCAAGCGGAATAGCGATCATGTCGGTCGATCCTTGTTGATCGGGTAGGGGAAAGGGCCGGCCGCAACCGGAGGGAGGCGCGGCCGGCCGGCGCCGTTACCAGCGCACCTTGAAGTCCAGGCCGTATTCGCGCGGGTTGCCCACAGAGGCGAGCGTACCGATGCCCACGAGAGTCAGCTTCTGGCCGTAGTACTTTTCATTGAACAGGTTGCGGCCCCATGCACCGATCGACCAGGCCTCACCCTCGGGCGACCAGGACAGCGTCGCGTTGACGAGGTTGACCGGCGTGACCAGTTCGGTCGGGCGGTCGGTGAAGGCAGTGTATTTGCTGCTGGTGTAGGTATACTGGCCCGTCGCGGTGACATTGCCCGAACCCACCGGCTGCTTGACCGTGAAGCCTGCCGAGGCGTTCCACTTCGGCGCGTTCATCAGGCGGTTGCCGGCATAGCTGACCGCCACGGTGTTGCCGCCCGCATCCAGCACGAAGGTATCGTACTTGGTGTAGTAGGCATCGAGATAGGCGACAGCGCCGTTCAGCGTAATGCCTTCGACCGGGACCACGGTGGCTTCGAGTTCGAAGCCATTGGTCCGCGCGCCGCCCGCGTTGCGGATCGCTGCCGAGTTCTTGCCATCGAGGTACGTCAGGTTCTGCGTGACCTGCATGTCCTTGTAGACGTTGTAGAAACCGGCAAGGTTCAGGCGCAGGTGACGGTCGAGCAGGTCAGCCTTCACGCCCGCCTCGAAAGTATCGAGGTGCTCGGGGTTGAACGGCCCGATGTCTTCCGCACGCGCGATACGACCGGTGAAGCCGCCCGACTTGAAGCCGCGCGCATAGTAGCCGTAGAGCAGCACGTCCGGGGTCGCCTGCCAGTCGATGCCGACCTTGTAGCCCACGTTGTTCCAGGACTTGGCGCCGGCCGCACGAATGAACGAGCCGTTGATGACCGGATCGCCGAAGTTCGAATAGCCGCCTGCAACCGTGGTGAACGAATTAGCCGTGGTCGAGACGGCGCTGGTCTTTTCGTGGCTGAAGCGGATGCCACCCTGGATGCGCAGCGTGTCGGTCAGCTGGCCGTAGAGCTGGGCAAAGCCCGAAATCGACCAGTTCTTCTGATGCTGGCTCTGCGGCTGGCCGAGACCCTTGAGGAACCCGTCGAGCTTGGTGCCCTGCTGCAGGTCGTATTCCTGATCGAAATAGAAGCCGCCCAGCACCATCTTGATGCGGTCGGTCAGATCGCTGTGCAGGCGCAGTTCCTGCGAGAACTGGTGCTGGTTCGACAGGCGATGGGTCTGCAGCAGGACGGCGGTGACGCCGTCGTCGTCGCTGTAGAGATCGTTGTCGTACTTGCGGTAGCTGGAGATCGACACCAGCTTGCCCACGCCCGTTTCAAGGTTCTGCGTCAGCGTCGCGCTGTAGCTGTTGCGGTTGTTGTAGTCGGGCTGGTCGCTGCTGAGGCCGCGCTTGAAATTGAAGCCCGATCCGGTCTCGCCCGGCTGGTAGAACAGGTCACCGGGATTGGCGATCAGCACGCCCGTCTGCGATCCGTTGCGGGTGCGGTCGTACTCGCCGATCAGCGTCGCGTCATAGCCGCCCGAGGTGTACTTCAGGTAGCCGCGCAGCGCGGTCATGTCGCGCTTGCCGATGCGGTGGCCGTCCGAATAGCTGCGGAAGAACCCGTCGGAGCCGGTGTGCAGCACCGAAACCTTGCCCGCGAGGCCCTCGGCGATGGGGAAATTCATCGCGGCGTTGAGATCAAGCCGGTTGTAGTTGCCATAGACGACCTGCGCCTCGCCGCCGAACTGGCCGGTGGGCTGCTTGGTGACCACGTTGACGACGCCGCCGGTGGTGTTGGCACCGAACAGCGTGCCCTGCGGCCCGCGCAGGATTTCCACCCGCTCGATGTCGAACAGCGAAAGCAGCGCGCCGGTGTTGACGCCCACGGGCACGCCATCGACCACCACCGACACGGTCGTGCCGACATAGGGGTCGGCATCGTTCACGCCGACGCCGCGAATGGTGAACACTGCCGAATCCGGCGAGTTCGAGAAGCTGTTGATCTGGACGTTCGGAATCGAGTTGGCGAGGCCCTGGATGTCCTTCACCTGCGCGCGCTCCAGCGCGGCGCCGCTGACCGAGGTAACCGCGATCGGCACCCTCTGAAGGTTTTCCGCCCGCTTCTGTGCGGTCACGACGATTTCCTCGACGCCGCCGCCCGATGCAGCCTGCGGCGCATCCTGCGCGTGCGCGGCGCTCGTCCCCAGGAATGCTCCGATCATCGCCGTCGATGCCGTCAGCGCGGCGCGCGCGAAAACGCGTGTGGTCACGATATGCCTCTCCCTTTCAACAACGCGGACCGGCTGTGCGTCATCGCACATCGCCGCCGCGAGTTATTAGTGCGATTGCACTATAAAAGAGAGAGTGAGGAACTGCCGATTCTGATAGGGGCCGCTCAGCACCCGATCATGCGCTCGACTCCGCCGTGCAGGAAATCCTCCAGATCGTCGTAAAGCGCGCCCACCGCGGCTTCGGTGCGAGCGATGGCGGACCGGCGCAGCATCGCGTCGATATTGACATAGACCGACAGCAGATTCGCTTCGATCAGGTGATAGGCCGCCCTCACCCGCGCTTCGTCGGCATTGGGGAAACAGGCCGCCATTGCGGCAACGACGCGCTCGTTCAGCGGGCGAAATGCCTCGCCATGGCGACGCACGTAGTCGGGCTGGTCAAAGCTCATGGTGCTGAGCGCCAGCATACGCAAATACCGGTGACGCCCCACGTCGGCGCCCGAAAGCCATGTCCGCGAAACCGATGTCACCGCGCGAATTGCCGCGCGCAAATCGGCTTTTCCTGCGGCCGCCAGCGCATCCAGATGCGCCATCGCCTCTGCATATCCCGCGCAAACGGCCTCCAGCCGCCGCTCCAGCACAGAGGCGAACACCTCCTCCTTGGTCGGGAAATAGTACTGCACCTGCCCCATCTGGACATGGGCTTCGTCCATGATCTGGCGCAGCGAGACACCTTCGAAGCCGCGCTCGGCAAATTGGCGTTCAGCGGCGTCCAGAATGGCGGAGCGGGTTCGCAGCCCCTTCGACGTCAGCTTCTTGGGACGCGCCTGAGGTCCAGCTTCTGGCAGGGGCAATGCGGTTGCGGTCATGGGCAATGCTCATATGCGGCAGCAGCGTTGTGGCAAGTGCCCGCTAGACACCCCTGCATCCGGCGCGGGATCGGCGCAGACTGCCGCAGACCAGCCCACCGGTGGCAGGAGGGTGCCCGAAGGCAAAATCACTTTTTTGATTGGATTGTCTGGTGCGGTCGAGAAGACTCGAACTTCCACGGGCTTTCGCCCACAACGACCTCAACGTTGCGCGTCTACCAATTCCGCCACGACCGCAAATCGTACGGGATGCCAGTGCTTCACAAAACCGGAAGCGGGCGACCCGTCGGGGTAGGAGGGCGCCCCTAGCAAAGGACTTTGGGGCACGCAACAGCCATCGGCACGATTTTTTCGTCTGCGCGCCCTGACGCGCGCAATCAGTCCGGCTTCCAGCCGATTTCCGCGACCTTGGCGGTCTTGGGAACATCGGTGACGGCTTCGTTGATCGTGACGCTCTCGCCCGGCTTGAGCGATTCCCGCGGCGGCGTGACGTCCCACGTGTAGACCACCCGGTCCTTGCCATCGCGCAGGACGATCAGGATCGGCGGCAGTTCGCGCACTTCCTTGCCGACATTCGTCACCGTGCCGCTGGCACCGAAATACTCTGTGCCGTTGGGAAGAGTGCGGCGGTCCTGCCGCTCGGCGGGAAACGACAGTTCCAGATCCGGGCGGGTGGGCCCGAAGGTCGAGTGCGCGACAGGCAGCCAGTCGGGCAGGCCAAACCACGAGACCAGGCCGATCAGGGCAGCGACGAGCAGGGCGAAGGCCACCGCAGCGGCCGTCCACAACTTCGTGGTATTGCGGCGCGGACGGAACGGCGGCTCGTGCTCGAAGCTGGAAGGAGCGGAGGCGAAATCATCCTCCTTGCCGGCACCAAGCCCCATCCCGCGCGGCACGTTGGGCGGAGCGGGCAGGTCGTCGTCGCCATAGACCGTGGCCGCACGCTGGGCCGGCGCGGCAGGCGCCTCCATCACTGGCTCGGCCGATGGGGCCGGTGGCGGCGGAGCAGGCGGGGGCGGCGCGGGCCGAGGCTCGGCAACGGGCGCTGCGGTCTCGGAAACCGCCGCATGAACCGCGGCCTGCTGCGATGCCGCGACAGACGCGGGCTTCACCGCAAGAACGGCGTCCTCGCGCTGGGGCAGTTCGGGGCCGTGCTGGTACCAGCTGTGCCGGCACTTCGCGCAGCGCACGGTCCGGCCTTCCACACCGATCGCACTGTCGGGAACGACATAGCGCGTCGAACAAGCGGGACAGGCGATGATCATGCCTGCGGTCTAAGCATGTCGCATGGGATATAAACAATAGCCGTAAAGGGGGAGAAATGCTTCCGCAGCCTTTTTTCCACATGGATTGACGCCTATAGCGATGCGAACGACACAACTGTTCGCTCCGGGCCATGCTCAGGCGCGAATCCACGGGACCCGCCTTTCGCCTCATGAGCAAGCCCGATGCCGAAATCGTCCAGTTCGACAACGTCGGGCTGCGCTACGGCACCGGGAAAGAGGTGCTGACCGACATTTCGTTCACGCTCTACCCCGGCAGCTTCTATTTCCTCACGGGGGCAAGCGGCGCGGGCAAGACCAGCCTGCTGAAGCTGCTGTACCTTTCACAGAGGCCGTCGCGCGGGCTGATCCGGATGTTCGGCACCGATGCCATCACCTTGCCGCGCGAACGCCTGCCCGGCTTCCGCCGCCGGATCGGCGTGGTGTTCCAGGATTTCCGCCTCGTCCCGCATCTTTCCGCGTTTGACAACGTGGCGCTGCCGCTGCGCGTGGCCGGGGTAAGCGAGCGCGAGATCGCGCGCCCGGTGGCCGACATGCTCGACTGGGTCGGGCTGGGCGACCGGCGCCATGCGCGCCCGGCGACGCTGTCCGGCGGCGAACAGCAGCGCGTCGCCATCGCCCGCGCGGTGATCGCGCGGCCCGATATGCTGGTGGCAGACGAACCGACCGGCAACGTCGATCCCGAAATGGCCCTCAAGCTGCTGCGCCTGTTCGAAAGCCTCAACCGGCTGGGCACCACCGTCGTCGTCGCCACGCACGACCTGCACCTGATCCGCGATGTTCCGGAATCGCTCATCATGCGGCTGGACAAGGGACGACTGGCCGATCCGACCGGCGCCCTGCGCTACCCGCCCCGCCGCGCAGCCTCGCCCTCCCCCGCCGAAGCGACTGCGCGATGACCGCGCTCGCCTCGCGCATTCCGGGCCTTGCCGCGTGGCGCAACCGCGCCAACGGCGATGTCCGGCTGCTGCCGCAGGGGCATCTTTCCGGCCCGATGCCGTGGGTGATCGCGATCATGATCGCTCTGACCATCGTCGCCGCAGGCAGCGGGCTTGCCCTGCGCAACGCCGCCCGGGCCGCCAGCGCCGATCTCGAAGGCGGTGTCACCGTGCAGATCGTTTCCGCAGCGCCGGCCGAGCGGAACCGCCAGGCCGATGCCGCCGTGGCCGCGCTGAAGGGCATGGTCGGCGTCGCCGCCGTCCACCGCGTGGCGCAAAGCGATCTCGAAGCGCTGGTCGAACCGTGGCTGGGCACGCGCCCCGGCGACGACATCGAGGCGCTGCCGATCCCTGCCCTCATCGACGTGCGCCTGTCCGGTCCGGCGGGGCGCGACCGCATCGCCGCGCTGCGCGCCCGGATCATCCCGGTGGCCCCGGCCGCGCGCGTGGATGCGCAGGCCGGCTGGCTCGCTCCCGTGTTCGCAGCGATCGGCGCGCTGCAATGGCTGGCCGGCGGCCTGATCGCGCTGCTCGCGCTCGCGACGGTCGCCTCGGTGCTGCTGGCATCGCGGAATGCACTGGGCAACCACCGCGAAACCATCGAGATCGTCCATATGCTGGGCGGCACCGACCGCCAGATCGCACGCGTATTCCAGCGCGGCATGGCAGTCGATGCGGCGGCGGGCGGCATGGCCGGGCTGCTGCTGGGCCTTGCCACCATCTTCATGCTGGGGCGCCAGTTCGCGCCGCTCGGCTCGGGCATGATGGGCGCGGCAGCGCTCGGCTGGAGCGACTGGCTGCTGCTCGCCGCCATCCCGATGCTGGGCGTGGCGCTTGCGGTGCTGACCGCACGGCTGACGGTGCTCGCCGCGCTCCGGAAGATGCTGTGAGGGCCGCCGCATGAGGAAGCCCCCCGGCCTGCTGCGCCGCCTCGTGTCGGCCGTGCTCCTGATCTGGGCGCTCGGCTTCCTGTGGTTTGCGTTGTTCCTGCCCCAGCCCGCGGGCGACAGAAAGACCGATGGCGTGATCGCGCTGACGGGCGGCGGCGGGCGCATCCCCCGCGCCATCGAGGTCCTGCGGCAGGGGCAGGCGAAGAAGCTGCTCGTCGCCGGCGTGGATACCGAAGTGCGCCCGCACGAATTCGCGGCCGAATACGATGTCGGACCGCGCCTGCTCGCCTGCTGCGTCACGCTCGGTTACGAAAGCGTCGATACCCGCTCCAACGCGCAAGAGGCGGCCCGCTGGATCGCATCGCAGAAGATCGAATCGGTAAGGCTCGTCACCACCGACTGGCATATGCGCCGGGCCGCGCTCGACCTTGCCATCGCCGCGCCCAAGGATCTCGTCATCGTCGAGGACGCGGTGCGCTCGCGCCCCAGCCTCAAGACCCTGTTCCTCGAATACAACAAGCTGATCGCCCGGACCATCGCGTGGGCGGCAGGCTGGTAGGATCCCCATGAACCGCCGGAACCGTTCCAACACGCCTTTCGACGTGCTGCGCAGCATCGCCTTCTATGCGGCGTTCTACCTTGGCAGCATCGGCTTCGTGATCATGACGAGCGTGCTGGCGCCCGTATCGCGGCCCGCATTCCGTGTCGTGGTGCGCGGGTGGTCCGCCTATCACCGCTTGTGCGCGCGGTGGCTGCTGGGCATCCGGGTGGCGTGCGAAGGCTTCGTGCCGCGCACCGGGGTTCTCTATGCGGTCAAGCACCAGTCCTTCTTCGAGGCTATCGACCTGCCCCGCCAATACCGGCTGCCGGTGGTCTTCGCCAAGATGGAGCTGCTCAGCATCCCTTTGTGGGGCGCGGCAGGCAGGCGCTATGGCCTGATCGGCGTGGAGCGCGAAGCAGGCGCAAAGGCGTTGCGCTCGATGCTCAAGCAGGCACGCGAACTCGTGGCCGATGGGCGGCCTCTGGTGATCTTCCCCGAAGGCACGCGCGTGCCGGTCGGCCAGCAACCGCCGCTCCAGGCCGGGTTCGCCGGGATCTACAAGCTGCTGGGCCTGCCGGTCATTCCCGTCGCGGTCGACAGCGGACGGCTCTATCATCGGCGCTGGAAGCACGCGGGCACGGTACACTACCGCTTCGGGGAGGAGATTCCTCCCGGCCTGCCCCGCGCCGAAATCGAGGCCCGCGTCCATGCTGCGATCAACGCCCTGAACGGACCCGGCGATGGCCCGACCTGACGACACGGCACCCGACGGGCGCCGTCCCGCGCTCGAAGTGCTGGGCCCCGGCCTTGTCACCGGCGCGGCCGACGACGATCCCTCGGGCATTGCCACTTACAGCCAGGTCGGCGCCCAATTCGGCTATGCCATGTCATGGGCACTGCTGTTCAGCTTCCCACTGATGGCCGCCATCCAGGCGGTGTGCGCGCAAGTCGGCGCCTCGACCGGCAAGGGCATCGCGCGCAATCTCAAGGAGCATTACCCGCGGCCCCTGCTGCACTTCATCGTGATGCTGCTGCTTGTCGCCAACGTCATCAACCTCGGCGCCGATCTGGGCGCGATGGGCGCTGCGGTGGGCCTGTTCCTGCCGGGCGACGACATGATCGTGATCCTGGTGTTCGGCCTTGCCAGCATCGCGCTCGAAGTGCTGGTCAGCTACGAACGCTATGCCTCCATCCTCAAGTGGGCCACCCTGTCGCTGCTGTCGTATTTCGCGGTCGCGGCGGTGGCCGCCGTGGACTGGCGCGCCGCCGCGCTCGGCGCCATCATTCCGACCTTCACCTTCGACAAGGACCACGTCACGGCGCTGGTGGCGGTGCTGGGCACCACGATCAGCCCCTACCTGTTCTTCTGGCAGGCAGCGCAGGAAGTGGAGGAGCAGGAACGCCGCCACACCAAGCCGCTCTGCGTCTCGCCGCGCACCGCGGGCGCTGAACTGCGCCGTATCCGCACCGATACGCTGGTGGGCATGGGCTTTTCCAACCTGACCGCGATCTTCATCGTCATCGCGACCGCCGCCACCCTGCACCAGCAGGGAATCTTCCAGATCGAAAGCGCGGTGGAGGCCGCGACCGCGCTGCGCCCCATCTCCGGGGATTTCGCCTTCATGCTGTTTGCGCTGGGCATCATCAGCACCGGACTGCTGGCGGTGCCGGTGCTGGCAGGTTCCGCCGCCTATGCCGTGACCGAAAGTTTCGGCTGGCGAGAGGGGCTTGGTCGCCGCCCGCGCGAGGCCAAGGCATTTTACGCGGTGATCACGCTGGCCACGCTGGCCGGGGTGGCCATGAACCTGCTCGACGTGAATCCGATGAAGGCGCTCTACTGGTCGGCAGTGGTCAACGGCCTGCTCGCGCCGCCGCTGATGGCCGTGACCATGCTCATCGCGCGCAATCGCCGCGCCATGGGCAACATGGTGATCGGCCCGCGCCTCGCTTTCGGCGGATGGCTTTCGACCGCAGTGATGGCGGGGGTCGCGGTGATGTTCTTCGTGATCTAGCCGCCGATTGCTAGCGCGCGCCGTTGTGGTCGCTGCGGCCGAAGTCGGGCCGCGCGTCGTCCTGGCCCATCTCGATGATCCCGCGCCGGATCGCGCGGGTGCGGGCGAAATGCTCGAACAGGGTGTCCCCGTCGCCCTTGCGGATCGCCTTCTGCAATCCGGTCAGGTCCTCGGTGAAACGCTGGAGCATTTCGAGCACCGCGTCGCGGTTGCTCAGGAACACGTCGCGCCACATCGTCGGATCGGATGCGGCGATGCGGGTGAAATCGCGGAACCCGCCGGCCGAATACTTGATGACCTCGCTCTGCGTCACTTCCTCCAGATCGGAAGCCGTGCCCACGATGGTATAGGCGATGAGGTGCGGCAGGTGGCTGGTCACGGCCAGGACAAGGTCGTGGTGCTCCGCGTCCATCGTCTCGACCCGCGCGCCCAGCGCTTCCCAGAATGCGACGAGGTCGGCCACCCGCGCCGGATCGGCATCGGCCGGCGGGGTCACGATGCACCAGCGGTTGCGGAACAGCGTAGCAAAGCCCGCGTCCGGCCCGCTCTGCTCGGTCCCCGCGACGGGGTGGGCGGGGATGACCGCATGATCGGGCAGCGCTTCCGTCAGCGCGCGCATCACGCTGGCCTTGCTGGACCCGACATCGGTGACGAGCGCGCCGGCCGGCAGGTCCGCCGCAAGCGCGCGCGCTGCGGGTCCCATCGCCCCCACTGGCACGCACAGCACGACCAGATCGGCCTGCGCCACGGCTTCGCCCGGCGTCTCGGCGATGGTGTCGGCAAGGCCCAGTTCGCGCGCCCGCGCCCGCACTTCGGGGCTTGCATCGTAACCGGTCGTGACCGCATCGGGCAGATATTGCCCCACCGCGCGGGCGACGGAACCGCCCAGCAGACCCAGGCCGATCACCGCGACATGACGGAACCCGGCGCTCATTTCGCGGCGTCGCACATGGTGCGCAGCGCGGCGGCGATCTCGTCCATCTGCTGCGCGGTGCCGATGGTGATGCGCAGGCACTGCGGCAGCCCCTGCCCCGGAAGCCAGCGCGTGATGTAGCCATGCTCCATCAGTCCGTTGTAGGCAGCCTCTGCCGTCAACGCGCCGGAAAACTCGATCAGCACGAAGTTCGCCTTGCTCGGCAGCGGGCGCACGCCGTGGTTGCCCAGCGCATCGAGCGCGGCCACGAAGCGCGCGCGCTCGGCGTTGTTGTGGCGGCGCGATTCCCGCACGAAGTCCTGATCGGCCACCGCCGCGACCGCCGCCGCCTGCCCGCTCAGCGAGACGTTGAACGGCCCGCGAATCCGGTTGAGCATGTCGACCAGCGCGGCATCGCCGGTGGCCCAGCCAATGCGCTCGCCCGCCAGCCCGTAGATCTTGGAAAAGGTTCGCGTCACCAGCACATTGCGCGCCGTCTCCGCCAGCGCCAGCGCCAGCGCGCCGTCGTCCTCGTTCGGCTCGACATATTCGGCATAGGCCTGATCGAGCACCAACAGCACGTCCGGGCGCAGGCCGCGATGCAACCGGGCGATCTCTTGCCGGTCGATGTAGCTGCCGGTGGGGTTGTTGGGATTGGCCAGGAACACCACGCGCGTACGTTCGGTCACGCAGGCCAGCAGCGCATCGACATCGGTGCCGTAGTCGCTGTCAGGCGCGATCACAGGGGTCGCCCCGCAGCGGCGCGCGGCGATGTCGTAGACCGAAAAGCCGTAGCGCACGTAAAGCACTTCGTCGCCCACGCCGGCGAAAGCCTGCGCGGCAAGGTTCAGCAGTTCGTCCGACCCGGTGCCCATCACGATCCGGTCCATCGGAATGTGGTGCAGCGCGCCGAGCGCAGCGCGCAGATCCTTGCTGTCGGGATCGGGATAGCGCGAAGGATCGCCTGCCCCGGCGCGCGCGGCAAGCGCCAGCGCGCTGGTGCCGAGCGGATTTTCGTTCGCGGAAAGCTTGGTCAGCGGCCGCCCGTCCTTCCCCGCCGACTTGCCGGGCACATAGGCGTGGATGCCAAGGATCCAGTCCTTGGGCAGCGGCCGGTCGAGCGAAGGGGTTTGGGAGGGGGTTTGCGCGTCTTGCATGATGGCGCGCGCCTTAGCCGTCTTGGGCGAGCAAGGAAACAGCCGGGTGCGGCGTATCGTGCGAAGGGATCAGGGATCGAAGCGGTAGAACCGCATGACGCCCTCGCCCCGATGCAGCAGCAGCCCCGTTCCCTCCAGATCGATGCAGGCGCCGTCGAAATCGACTTTGCCCAGATCGTTGGGCACCAGCGTCACCACCAGCCGCGACGATCCGCCGAAGGTGAAGCGCGGCGACACCAGATCGTGGACCGGTTCTTCCAGCTCCACCCAGCGCGGCATGCGATGTTCGCCGGGCGGCAGCGACCAGCCGTCCTCCAGCGTATAGCCGCCATCCAGTTCACCGCTATCGAACCCGATGCGAACGCCGACGCCGGAGATGCCCTCTCCGCCCGGCCAGACCACGCGCACCGTCGGTCCCTTGGTGGCCGGCACCGCCTGCCACACCGGCGGCACCGGCTTCGGCGTGGTCGTCAGGCAAGTGCGCCCGCCCACGAACGCCCATGTGCCCGAAGCTTCCTCGTCCAGCGCGCCAGCGGCCAGCCGGTATTCGAAATGGCGATCAGCGGTCAGCACGAGATCGCCCGCGACGTCCGGCCCTTGATCCACGCGGTAACGGCCGGTCAGATCGATCGGGGTGGCCTGCGCCGCGACCGCAGGTGCCGGTTTGCGCGCTTTGGCCAGCGCCGGCGCGGCGAGCGCGAGAAGGGGCACGAACAGGACGGCGAATCGCATGGCCGCACTGTGCCCATTCCGCGCCAGGCGCGATAGGTCGGCCCGTCGGCGCGCGGGGTCAGCCCGGCGCGCCCGAGCCCTTCCAATCGCTCGACATCACGAACGCCGGCATGGTGATCTTGCCATCCTCGCCGCGCCCAAGCATCGTCGGCCCTTCCTGCCCCCCGCCTTGCGGCAGGCCTGCGGCGGCGAGCTGATAGGGCGACACACGGTGCCGCGTGCACAGCCCGCCGTTGCCGTCGCTCACCAGCGCGTGCTCGAACTCCACGCCCTGCTGGCTCTTCCTTGACCGGCGGACGGTGGACACCGCCAACTGCCCTTCGCCCAGATCGACCACGAATTCGGTGCCCACCGGCACTTCCACCAGACCTTCGATCAGCGCGCCCGAGACCGAAAGGTTGCGCAGCACCACCGGGTAGTAGTGGTTATCGTGGATCGCACCGATGCGCCGGAACATGGCCTGGCGGTAGTGCCGCTGCTTGGCCGGGCCGCTCGGCTCGATCACCCAGTCGCCTTCGGCCAGGCAGCGCAGGAATTCTTCGTGCGGGATCGGCCGGCTATAGATGTAGCCCTGCACCAGCGTGACATTGAGCCGCTTCATCAGGTCGAACTGGTCGAAGCTTTCCACACCTTCGGCAGTCGTTTCCATGTCCAGCGCCTGCGCCAGCGCGACGATGGCCGCGATGATCGCCTGGTTGCGCGACTGGTCCTCGGTCGCCCCGCGCACGAAGGACTGGTCGATCTTGATCTTGTCGAACGGCGCGGACTTCAGGTAGCCGAGCGAGGAATAGCCGGTGCCGAAATCGTCCAGCGCCAGCCGCACGCCCAGCCCCTTCAGCGAATTGAAGCGGGCGTCGGTGGTGCAGCCTTCCTGCAGGAACACCCCTTCGGTGATTTCCAGTTCGAGCCGGTCCGGATGCAGCCCGGACGAGGCCAGCGCGCTGGCGACGATCGCGGGAAAACCCTCGTCGGCAAACTGCACCGGCGAAACGTTGACCGCCACGCGCAAGCCGCCCGGCCAGCCCGTGGCATCGGCACAGGCGCGGCGCAGCACCCATTCGCCGATCACCCGGATCAGGTTCGATTCCTCGGCGATGGGGATGAACCGCGCCGGCGAAATCGAGCCGAGTTCGGGATGGTTCCAGCGCACCAGCGCCTCCACCCCGACCACCCGGTTGTTCTCCGCGCGGACCACCGGCTGGTAGAACAGCTCCAGTTCGCCCCGCGCCAGCGCGTCGTGCAGGTCTTCCTCCAGCACGCGGCGATCCTCCGCCGCCTTGAGCAGATCCTGCGAAAAGAATCGGAAACGCCCGCGCCCACTGCCCTTGGCCGCATAGAGCGCGAGATCGGCGTTACGCACCAGTTCGTCGGTGACGCTCCCGTCGAAAGGCGCCACCGCCACGCCCACCGAGGCGCCGATCAGACAGCGCGCACCCTCGATCGTATAGGGTTGCGAAATGCTGGTGATGATCTTGGTGGCAAGGTCGCCCAGAAGCCCGCGATCGTCGGTATCGGGCAGGAACACCTGGAACTCGTCGCCGCCCAGCCGGCTGACCTTTTCCTTGTCGCCCACCACGCGCACCAGCCGTTCGGCTACCTGCTTCAGCAGTGCGTCGCCTACGGCATGGCCCATCGTGTCGTTGACCTGCTTGAAGCGGTCGAGATCGATCAGCATCGTGGCGCAGGCACGCTTCTGCAGCGCGAAGGCGGTCAGCGTCTTTTCCAGCAGCCGCGTCATGTGCCGGCGGTTGAGCAGGCCCGTCAGCGGATCGTGCATCGCCAGATGCGAGCTTTCCTCGGCGCTCTGCCGCTCGTCGGTCACGTCGCGCACATGGCCAAGGAAGCCCGCGAAACTGCCGCGCACGGTTTGCGGTTCACCCGAGATCGACCACCACAATGTGCGTCCATCCTCGCCGTCGCTGCGCACGATCACCCGCTCGAAACGCCCCTTGCGCGCGAACACGAACGGCAGGGTGCGCTCGCCTTCGCCTTCGGGCCGCAGGAACAGATCAAGCAGCGGAACGCCGCGTGCATCGCGCTCGCCGCACAGCGCAGCCTCTGCCGCTGGCGAGAGATAGGTCAGCCGCCCGTCCGCGTCCGTCGACCAGAAGGCACCGAGGTTCAGGTCCTCGTAGGCCCGGCACAGGCCGGCCGCCCTGGCGCCGTCGAGGAGGCGGTCGCCCCGCGCGCCGCCCTCGCCGCCAAACCTGAACACGCCGCGCGTCTTGCCGATGGCCAAATTCCGTCCCCTGCAAGCCCCGGCAAAGTTCCCGGGGATAGGGCACCCTACGTAGAGATGCTTGAGAGGCGGTTAACCGAGAAGAGCGCTCGGCAGAGCGCTGCATAGCCCAAAGAAAAGAGGCCGGAAGCGGGCTAGCGCTTCCGGCCTTAGTCTGTTCGCAGGAGGAACATCGTCTGGCGGGATCGGGAGAGAGAGGGAGAGGTTCAGGTCCCCCGGCCCCGCCAAGCTGGGTGATCAGTAGTTGTAGGCGCGCTCGCCGTGCTCGTTGATGTCGAGGCCTTCGCGCTCGGCTTCCTCGGTCGGACGAAGACCGATGGTCTTGTCGAGGAGGTAGAAGAGGATCGCGGAGACACCGCCCGAGAGAACCAGCGTCAGGACCACTGCCTTGATCTGGGTGATCAGCTGGGCAGCCATGTCGTACTTGCCGGCGACGGCGGGGAACACGGTGTAGTCCATCCAGCCCTGGCCGCCGAGCGCCGGGTCCGCGACGATCGCGGTGCCGATGGCGCCGACGATGCCGCCGATGCAGTGCACGCCGAACACATCGAGCGTATCGTCGTACTTGAGCGCGTTCTTCACGGTCGAGACGAAGATGAAGCAGATGGGCGAGACGACGAGGCCGAGGACGATCGAGGTCATCGGAGCCGCGAAGCCCGAAGCCGGAGTGATGGCGACGAGGCCGGCGACGGCACCCGAGGCGGCACCCAGCATCGACGGCTTGCCGTGCTTGAACTGCTCGACCAGCGACCAGGAGACGGCGGCGGCAGCGGTGGCGACGAAGGTGTTGATGAAGGCCAGCGCAGCGAGGCCGTTGGCTTCAAGGTTGGAGCCGGCGTTGAAGCCGAACCAGCCCACCCACAGCAGCGAGGCGCCGATCATGGTCATGGTCAGCGAGTGCGGCGGGGTGGCTTCCTTGCCGAAACCGACGCGCTTGCCGATGATGAGGCAGCCGACGAGGCCAGCGATACCGGCGTTGATGTGGACCACGGTGCCGCCGGCGAAGTCCAGCGCGCCCCAGCCATAGAGCAGGCCGGCATCGGCGGTGTTGTCCGAAAGGAAGTCCGGACCCGCGAAGTACCACACCATGTGAGCCATCGGGAAATAGACCAGCGTCAGCCACAGCACGGTGAAGATCATCAGCGGGGTGAACTTCACGCGTTCCGCGAAAGCACCGACGATCAGCGCCGGCGTGATGCAGGCGAAGGTCATCTGGAACACGATGTAGGCGTATTCGGGAATGTAGACGTTGTTCGAGAACGTGGCCGCGTAGGTCGAAGCCGAAACGCCCATCAGGAACGCCTTAGAAAGGCCGCCCACATAAGGCGAACCGCCGGTGAAGGCCATCGAGTAGCCCCAGCTGACCCAGCACAGGGCCGCGACCGAGACGATCATGAAGACCTGCATCAGCACCGAGAGCATATTCTTGGTGCGGACGAGGCCGCCGTAAAACAGCGCCAGCGCCGGGATGCTCATCAGCAGCACCAGCGTGGCGGACAGAAGCATCCAGGTGGTGTCACCCTTGTTGACCATCGTGGCCATCTGCTCGGCGGTGGGTGCCTTGATCGGCCCGGCCGCCTGCGCGAAAGCGGTCGTCGCGGCGCCGAGCGAAAGCCCCAGCCCGGCAACGCCACTGATCATCTTTCGGATCATATGGGTTCCCCTCATGTCGGAAGTCACAGCGCGGTATCGCCGGTTTCGCCGGTGCGGATGCGCGTGGCGGAGGCGAGGTCGAGCACGAAGATCTTGCCGTCACCGATCGCTTCGGTGCTGGCGGCCTGCTGGATCGTCTCGATAATCTGCGGGGCAAGATCGTCGCTCGCAGCGATCTCGATCTTTACCTTCGGCAGCATGTTGGTCGAATATTCGGCGCCGCGATAGATCTCGGTCTGGCCCTTTTGCCGGCCGAAACCCTTCACTTCCGACACCGTCATCCCGGCAACGCCCAGAGCCGACAGCGCTTCACGCACCTCGTCGAGCTTGAACGGCTTGATGATGGCGATGATGAATTTCATTCATGCCCCCTTTTGCGGCCTGTCCAGCCGGGCAACCCCCGCCGACATCAGGAGAAAAGCAAGGCGCGTGCCAATTTCAAAATTGGCCGCAAATCAGCGATGCATGGGAACCGGACGGCAGTTCAAACGCTTGAGCGCGCTCGAATCTTGGGCACCGCGGGATATTTGCCTAATTTTTAGGCAACCATTCTGCCCGTTTCCGGAGCGCGCAGGTCAGAGCGTGAGGCTGGCGAACACCGGAAGATGGTCGGAACCCACCGCCGACAGCGGGCTATGGTGGACCCCCGTATCCCCCACGCCCCATTCCTGGCTCACCACGATGCGGTCGAGTTCGGCCAGCGGACGGCGCGCGGGAAAGCTCCGGCCCGGGCTGAGCACGGTGAGATGCGGATCGAATTCCGCAAGCGCGCCGCCGCGCAGCGACCATTCGTTGAGATCGCCCATGATCACCACCGGCGCGGCCTCGCCCTCGGCGACATGGTCGCACACCGCGCGCACCTGGTGCCGGCGCCGCAGTCCCGACAGGTCGAGATGCATCCCCACCACGCGGAAGCGCCGACCTTCGCTGGCGAGATCGGCACAGACCGCGCCGCGCGGCTCGAGCGTGGGCAGCGCCACCGCGCGCACATCGAGAATCTCGATCTCCCGACGCACCAGCAGCACGTTGCCGTGCCAACCCATGCTCAGCGGACGCATCCCCGGCGCCGCCGCCTGCCACGGGCTATGTTCGTCGAGCGACTGCCGCGGGATCACCGCCTCGCGGCTGCCGAACCGGCGGTCCGCCTCCTGCAAGGCGATCACGTCGGCATCTATCTCGCGCAGGATCGAGAGAATGCGATCGGGATCGCGCCGCCGGTCCAGCCCGACGCCCTTGTGGATGTTGTAGCTGGCAAACTTGAGGCAGAGCGAAGACACGCCGTGCAGTGCCCTACTGCGGCCCGAAGTAGCGGTCGGTCGGCCGGGTCGGCAATCCGTCGATGCTGCTGGTGCGGCCGGAAACCTTGGTCATCCACGCCTGCGCATCGGCCTGGGCGTGGTACTTGACCAGCGTCGGCCGCTCCGCCGAAAGCTCCATGACCGGCACGCCCCAGCCGCAGCTGGTCTGCACGGTCTCAACGGTGATCTCGAAGATCTGGCGGGTGCCCGGCAGGATATCGAAATGGCCGGCCAGCTCTTCCCAGTCGGCATCCTGCGGCAGCACCGCGCGCCCGTGGCCATAGAGACGCAGGATCAATGGCGGCTGCGCGAAATTGCACATCATCACCGTGATGCGCCCGTCCGCCTCGAGATGGGCGTGAGTCTCGTTGCCCGATCCGCCAAGGTCGAGGTAGGCGACCCGGTTCGGTCCGAGCACGCGAAAGCTGTCATACCCCTTGGGCGACAGGTTGATGCGCCCTTGCGCTGCGGCCGTGGCGACGAAGAACACGCTCTGGGCACCGATCATCGCCTCATGGTCGGGGAGGATCCGATCGGTGAAGGTAGCCATCAGAGAAAATCCTTCAGCGTGGCGATGAAGCGGTCGAACTGGTCGTGGTGCAGCCAGTGTCCCGCGTTCTCGAACTCGACCACCTGCGCATTGCGGAAATGCTGGATGCGCCCATCGCGTTCCGGGTTGCCCGCAGTCGAATCCGCGCCGTTCAGCAGCAGCGTCGGGCACGAAATCGCATTCCACAGCCCGTGGAGCTGCTCCAGGCTGATGTCATAGGGCGCGCCATCGACGTTGAGGTGGGGATCGAACTTCCAGCTGAAAGTTCCGTCCTCATTGCGGTTGATGCCGTGGATGGTGAGGTGCCGGGCCTGCACGTCGGTCAGGTACGGGTTCTCGCTCTTCATGCGCGCATAGGCGTCTTCGAGGCTGGCATAGCGGCGCGGCAGGCGGCCGGCGGCCTTGCGCTTCTCGCCGATGAAATCGCGCACGCGGCGGGCAAACGGCACGTTCTTCAGCAGCGCTTCGCGCTCGGGCGTGGGGAAGATGCCTTCGATCGCCACCAGCTTGCGCACGTTTTCGGGGAACAGGCCCGCATAGCGCAGGCTCGTGTTCGCGCCCCACGAATGCGACACGATCGTCACCGGTGCGAGGTCGAGCTGGTGGATCAGCTGCGCCACGTCATAGACGAGGTCCATCGTCCGGTAGTTGCCGTCGGAGTTCCACTCGCTGTCGCCGTGGCCGCGGTGATCCAGCGCGATGATGTGCCAGTCCTCGCGCAGTGCCTCGGCCGTCCAGTCCCACGACCGGCAATGGTCGCGCCCGCCGTGGATCAGCAGCAGCGGCGGCTTGTCCGCATTGCCCCAATCCACATAGTGCAGCCGAAGGCGCTGGGAGATGAAGGTGTTCGAGGTGGGGCCAAGCAGGTTCATCCCTGCTTCCTGCAACCGTTGGCGCGCGGGTGCAAGTCCGGTTGCCCCCCTTGTCGCGGCTACCTTTCCTTGGTGGCGCTGAACGTCAATTCCGGATTGCGTTCCTGCTGATAGCTGACGTCCCACGAAGACCGCGCCATGAACACCGGATCGCCGTCGCGGTCCTTGGCCAGGTTCGACAGATTGAAGTCGGCGAAGTTCTTGATCGCCGCATCCGATCCCTTGATCCAGCGCGCGGTATCGAAGGGCGAGGCTTCTAGCCCCGCCTCCACCTTGTATTCCGCCTCAAGCCGCGAGATCAGAACGTCGAGCTGAAGCTGGCCGACCACGCCGACGATCCACTGGCTGCCGATCTCCGGGTAGAACACCTGGATCACGCCTTCCTCGGAAAGGTCGTCCAGCGCCTTGCGCAGCTGCTTGGTCTTGGTCGGGTCCTTCAGGGCCACGCGGCGCAGGATTTCCGGCGCGAAGTTGGGCAGCCCGGTGAAGCGCACGTCGTTCTTTTCCGACAGCGTATCGCCCACGCGCAGCGTGCCGTGGTTGGGAATGCCGATGATGTCGCCCGCTTCCGCCGTATCCGCGATCTCGCGGTCCTGCGCGAAGAACAGGATCGGCGAATGCACCGCGATCGGCTTGCCAAGGCCCGAAGGCGTCAGCTTCATGCCGCGCTTGAAAGTGCCCGAGACCATGCGCATGAACGCGATACGGTCGCGGTGCTGCGGGTCCATGTTGGCCTGGACCTTGAAGATGAAACCGGTCACGTCGGCGCGTTCGGGATTGATCGTGCCCTGGTCCGACGATTGCGGCCGCGGCGGCGGCGCATAGCGGGCGATCGCGTCGATCAGTTCGGCCACGCCGAAGTTCTTGAGCGCGGATCCGAAATAGACCGGCGTCAGGTCGCCGTGGCGATAGGCTTCGAGATCGAACTCGGGATAGCCGGCCTGCGCCAGCTCGATCTCGTCGGCAATGTCCTCGGGAATATCCACCGCCGGTTCCCGCTTGCCCAGGAATTCACGGCTGTCCCCTTCGGGGCGCGCAATGGTGTTCGTGGCGAAGTCCAGCACGCCCTCGAAAATGCCGCCCATGCCGATCGGCCACGACATCGGCACCACGTCAAGCGCGAGCGCATCGGCCACTTCGTCGAGCGTCTCGAACACCGAGCGGCCTTCGCGGTCCACCTTGTTGACGAAGGTGATGATCGGCACCGAGCGCAACCGGCACACCTCGAACAGCTTGCGGGTCTGCGGCTCGATGCCCTTGGCCGCGTCGATCACCATGATCGCCGAATCGACTGCGGTCAGCGTGCGGTAGGTATCTTCCGAGAAGTCTTCGTGGCCCGGCGTGTCGAGCAGATTGAAGACGATCCCGTCCTTCTGGAAGGTCATGACCGAGGACGTGACCGAAATGCCGCGCTGCTGCTCGATCTTCATCCAGTCCGACCGCGCGCGCCGCGCTTGGCCGCGCGCCTTGACCTCACCCGCCAGGTGGATCGCGCCGCCCTGCAACAGCAGCTTTTCGGTCAGCGTGGTCTTACCCGCGTCGGGGTGCGAAATGATGGCGAAGGTACGGCGATTGGACATGGAATGCGCCCCTAGCCGAGGGCTGCGCGCCTGTCACCCGCCAGCAAGACAGCGGCGCAGCGCTTCGGCCTCCGCCGGGCGCAGCGACCGTCCGCCAAGCGAGGAAATTTCCACGCGCCGGCCCTTGGCCCCAGCGTCGAAAACCTCGACCATCAGGTCGCGCGCGCCATTCCAGGCGCCGACCCTCTCGGGACTGCCCTCGCCCGGCAACCAGCGGCCTTCCAATGGCAGGCGCTCCATCAGGCAGGTGGACAACTGCGCCGCCGACAGCGCCGAGTTGGCGAACAGCAGGTGCCGCATCTCCTCCGCCTGCCGCCGGTGTCCGAACGTCGCGGCGAAGATCACCAGCCCGCCAAGCGCGCCCAACAGCAGGACCCAGCCGAGCCAGGGACGCTTCGGCTTGCGTGCCGGCGCGGCCGAACACCCGCTCATGACGGCCGCACCGACACGGCCATGCGGAACCGTGCGGTCTCGCCTGGTGGCAGCAGCACCGCGCCGGGTTTCTCGCGGAAATCGCCGTCGAAGCCCACCGGATCGGCGTGGCCTGCCCAAGGCTCCAGACAGATGTAGCGTCCACCCGGCACCTGCCACAGCCCGAACATCGCCGTGTCGGGAAACGCCACATCAAGCCACGCGCCGCCGTCCGCGCCGTAGGACAGGCGGCGGCTGGCCAGATCGGTCCAGACCATGGCATCGGCGCGGAACAGGTCTTCGGTCAGGGCAAGCTCGCGCCCCGTCACCGGCGTGGCCTCGCCGCCGGGCAGCAACAACCCGTCCGCCTTGCCCAGTCGGCGCACGTCCTGCGGTTCGGCCTTCTCGAACACCAGCTTGTGCGCCGCCTTGTCGGGATTGCCGGGCAGCGGCCAGGCGAACGCGGGGTGATAGCCGAAGCTGAACGGCAGGTCGGCCTGCCCCGGATTGGTCACGCTCGCCTCCATCGCCAGCGTCATGCCTTCCAGCCGGAAGGCCATCTCCAGCACGAAAGCGAAGGGATAGACGGCGCGCGTATCGGGCGAATCGGTCAGGCGGAAGCGCAGATGATCCTCGCCCTGCCCCGCCAGCGCGAACGTGCTGCGGCGGGCAAAACCATGTCGGGGCAGTGCGTAGTCCGCGCCGTCCAGCCGCAACCGGTCCTGCGCGAGCGAGCCGACGATGGGGAACAGCAAGGGCGCGTGGCCGCCCCAGAACGCCGGATCTGCGTCGGTCATGTACTCGCGGCCCTGCGCGTCCGTCAGCGACCACAGCTCCGCACCCAGCGGATTGATCCGCGCGGAAAGGTCGCCGGAGGAAATCGTCAGCAGGTCGGTCATGAGGCCTCGCGGTGCAGCAGGCTTCCTGTGTGGAAACCATGCTGCACCGCGTCAAGCCGTTCAGCCGCGCAGGGTTCCGCCCTGCTTGGCCGCCGCCGCGACGATCTTCTCGGCAATCGCCTTCAAGGCCGCCTCGTCATAGCTCTTGTCGGAGGGCTGGAGCGTGACTTCCACCGCCAGGCTCTTGTGCCCTTCGGGCACACCTGCGCCGCGGAAATCGTCGAACACGCGCGCCGCCACGATATTGGCCTTGTCCGCGCCCTTCACGCTGCGCAGCAGGTCGCCCGCCGCCACGCCCAGCGGCAGCAGGAACGCGAAATCGCGCGTCACCGCCTGCAAGGCCGGCGGCGCGAAGTGCGTGCGGGCAAAGCCGCTGGCGCCCTTCTTCGCGGGGATGCGATCGAGGAACAGTTCCACCACCGCGACCGGACCATCGAGGTCGAACGCCTTGGCAGTGGCCGGATGGAGCATGCCGAAGCGCGCCAGCACCTGCTTCGGCCCGAGCCGCAGCGTGGCCGACTGGCCCGGGTGGAACTGCGGTCCCGCCTCGCCCATGACCTGCAGGTTCTCGACCGGCGCGCCGGCTTCCGCCAGCAGCGCCAGCGCCTCGGCCTTGGCATCGAACGCGTCGAAAGCTTGCGCCTTGCCGCTGTTCCAGCCGCGCGCCACCTTCTCGCCCGCCAGCACCACGGCCAGGCTCAGCTTCTCGTCGCTGGCACCGCCCTCGCCGCGCAGATAGCGCCGGCCGACCTCGAACAGGCGCACCGACGATGCGCCGCGATCGAGATTGCGCCCAACCGCGCTGAGCAGGCCCGGCAGCAGCGAAGGCCGCATCGCCTTGAGGTCTTCGGAAATAGGATTGGCGAGGGTCCAGACCGGCTGCCCATCGGCGAAGTGTGCGGCCTGGGCTTCGGGCAGGAACGACCACGTCACCGCCTCGTTCAGCCCGCGCGATGCCGCCGCGCGGCGCACGCGCCGCTCCAGCGCCTGCACCGGCGTGGCGGTGGGCTTGGCCACCCCTTCGGCGCGCGGCAGCGGCGTGGAAGGCACCGCGTCCAGCCCGTGGACGCGGATCACTTCTTCCACCACGTCGGGCGCGCCATCGACATCGGGGCGCCACGTGGGCACCGAAACCGCCCAGTGCTCGCCCGTTTCGACCACGCCGAAGCCGAGTGCGCCCAGAATGCGCTTCTGTTCGTCCAGCGGCACGTCAACGCCGCCCAGCCGTCCGGCCAGCGCCGGATCGTAGGCCACGGTCTTCTGCCCCGCAGGCGGAGTGCCCGCGCGCACGACTTCGCTCGCCTCGCCGCCGCAAACCTCAAGGATCAGGCGGGTCAGGATATCCATGCCGGCCTCGAGGAACGCAGGGTCCACGCCGCGCTCGAACCGGCCGCGCGCGTCGCTGGCCAGCGCCAGCGTCTGCCCGGTGCGCGCGATGCGCTGCGGGTTGAAATAGGCAATTTCGAGCAGGACGTCGGTCGTCTCGTCCGCGCAGCCCGAATGCTCGCCGCCCATGATCCCGGCGATGTCGTGCACGCCGACATCGTCGGCGATCACGGTCATTTCGTGGTCGAGCAGGTAGTGCTTGCCGTTGAGCGCGGTCACGCCCTCGCCATCGGCGGCGCGGCGCGCCACGACCGCGCCGTTCAGCTTGGCGAGATCATAGGCGTGGGCCGGACGGCCATAGCCGAGCATGACGTAGTTGGTCAGGTCGACCAACGCCGAGATCGGTCGCTGGCCCGCGCTCTTGAGCCGGTCCTGCAGCCACTGCGGCGACGGGCCGTTCTTCACGCCGCGGATCACGCGGCCATAGAAGGCCGGGCAGCCATCGGCATCGTCGGTGCGGATTTCCACCGGGCAGGGGAAGCTGCCCGTCGTGCCGCCGGTCGCCAGCGGCTTCAGCGTGCCAAGGCCCGCGGCCGCCAGATCGCGCGCGATGCCGTAAACGCCCATGCAATCGGGGCGGTTGGGCGTGATGGCCACGTCGAACACCGGGTCCGAACCGACGTAGTCGGCGTAGGACATCCCCAACTGCGCGTCTTCGGGCAGCTCGATGATGCCCTCGTGATCCTCGCCCAGCCCCAGTTCGCGGGTGGAGCACATCATGCCGTTGGATTCGATGCCGCGCACCGCCGCGACTTTCAGCACCATGCCGTTCGCGGGCACGACCGCGCCCGGCAGGCCCAGCACGCCCACCAGTCCGGCGCGGGCGTTGGGCGCGCCGCAGACCACCTGCAAGGGCTTTCCATCGCCAAGATCGACAGAGAGCACCTGCAACTTGTCAGCCTGCGGGTGCTTTTCGGCGGTCAGGACACGCGCGACCCGAAAGGCACCTAACGACACCGAAGCGTCCTCGACGCCTTCGATTTCGAGCCCGAGCGAGGTCAACCGTGCTGCGATCGTCGCCGCGTCGGCATCGGTGTCGAGATAGTCCTGGAGCCAGGAAAGCGAAAACTTCATGGCCGCACTCCCACGCCGCCGGAGAGGGTCGGCACGTCGAGCGCCCCGAAACCGTAGTGGCCCAGCCAGCGCGCATCGCCGTCGAAGAAGGCGCGCAGGTCGTCCATGCCGTATTTGAGCATCGCGAGGCGATCGACGCCGGTGCCGAAGGCGAAGCCCTGCCATTCGTCGGGGTCCAGCCCGCCGTATTCGATCACCTTGCGGTTGACCATGCCGCTGCCCAGCACTTCCATCCAGCCGCCGTTGGCGACATCGCCGCCGCCGCCGACCACGCGCTTGCCGTTCACCAGCGTATAGCCGACGTCCACTTCGACCGAAGGCTCGGTGAAGGGGAAGTAGCTGGGACGCAGGCGCAGCACGATGTCGTCACGCTCGAAGAAGGCCTTGAGGAAGGTTTCCAGCGTCCACTTGAGGTGGCCGAGGTGAATGCCCTTGTCGATGACGAGGCCTTCGATCTGGTGGAACATCGGCGTGTGCGTGGCATCGCTGTCCGAGCGATAGACGCGGCCCGGCGCGATGATCCGCAGCGGTGCGCCCTCGGCCAGCATCGTGCGGATCTGCACGGGCGACGTGTGCGTGCGCAGCAGCATCGAGCGGCCGTGCGCGTCCTTGTCGGGGAAGTAGAAGGTATCGTGCATCGCGCGCGCCGGATGCGTTTCCGGCATGTTGAGCGCGGTGAAATTGTGCCAGTCGTCCTCGATCTCCGGCCCGCTCGCCACGGCAAAGCCAAGGTCGGCGAAGATTTCGGCCAGTTCTTCCATGACCTGGCTGACCGGGTGGATCGAACCCTTCGGCGCTTCGGGCGCGGGAAGCGACAGGTCCACGGTTTCGGACGCGAGCCGGGCTTCCAGCGCAGCGCCTTCAAGCGCGGCCTTGCGTTCGCCCAGCGCGGCGGTCACCGCCTCGCGCGCGGCGTGGATCTTCGGCCCTTCGCTCTGGCGCTGGTCCGGAGTCATGCCGCCGAGCGTCTTGAGCAGGGCGGAAACCCACCCCTGCTTGCCGAGCGCGGACACGCGGATTGCCTCGACCGCATCGGCCGTATCCGCTGCGGCAATCGCCGCGAGGGTCTGTTCAAGCTGTTCCATCGCGTCGCGCGCTAGCGCCAAACGCGCGCGAATCCAAGCGGGCCGACGCAGCCCCTGTGCCTTACCTTGCGGCGGGGTGCTTCGTCGCCGGCGGATGCAGCGCCTGCACCGCAGCACCGGCCGCCTCCTGCCGCGCGCGCATCACCGCCGAAAGCACCGGATGCCGCAGGGCGGCGTAGTGGCTGGGGCTCATGCCCATGAAGCGGTGGAAGTCGCGCACGAACTGCGCCTGATCGTGATAGTGCCCGTCGATCGCGCCGATCCACTTCAGCGACGGGTCGAGCATGTACTGCGAAAGGCTGCGCATGAAGCGCTGGCGGCGCAGCAGCAGGCTTGGCGGGAAACCGAAATGCCGGCGGCAAAGCCTTTCCAGCGTGTGCGGCGGCAACCCCGTCGCCACGGCCAGATCGGCGACACTGGCGATTTCGGGATCGATGAGGGCCGTGTGGCAGGCCGAGATCCGGGCCTCGTCAGGCACTTCCGCGGAAGGACAATCGGTGAAGTAATCGGCGATCCGCGCCAGTTCGGCCGATTTGTCCGGGCATTCGCCGAAGACGTTTTCGATCAGCGGGCGGAAAGGCGCAAAGATGCGCTCCTCCAGCGGGTCCATCAGCCGGTCGGCATAGACGTGGGCCGGCGCATCGACGAATCGCGCCCAGCCGAGGGGAAGGAAGCCGATCCCCCAAATGCGGGTGGTGCCGATGGAAAAGCGCACCGATGTGCTGGTCGGCCCGGTGAATGTAGCAGGCGCACCGCACAGCGGATCATGGCCGCCGATATCCGAATCCGGTAAACTTCCCTGAAATATCCGAAGATTGGCCCATTCCGGATGGAGGTAGTCCAGCACGGCACCGCCCGACGGCACCGTGATTTCGGTGATGTAGAACGTGGTGAAATAAGGGCGCAGCGCCGCAGGCGGCTGATGAAATCGTACCCGGACGGATACTTCCCCGGTCAATGTGCGCCCCTTTTGCCCTCTGGGAAATGGCCATACTCTGACCAGACCCTATGGGATAGTCCTTAGGCAAGTCTTTGATGGCAGGCAAAATCGGCGCGCACGAAAAAGGGCGCCGACCGCGATGGCCAGCGCCCCTTGTTCCAGTGCCCTGCCCGGCATCAAGCCGGGAGTGCCCCCATCGGCATTACGCCGGGAGAGCGGCCTTCGCCTGCTGGATGATGGCAGTGAACACACCGCCTTCATTCATCGCGAGGTCGGCCATGGCCTTGCGGTCCAGTTCGATCCCGGCAAGCTTGGTGCCGTGGATGAACTGCGAATAGGTCAGGCCTTCAGCGCGGACCGCAGCGTTGATGCGCTGGATCCACAGAGCGCGGAAGGTCCGCTTCTTCACCTTGCGGTCGCGGTAGGCGTACTGGCCGGCCTTTTCGACGGCCTGACGGGCAACGCGGATGGTGTTCTTGCGACGGCCACGATAGCCCTTCGCCTGTTCCAGAATCCGCTTGTGCTTTGCGCGGGTGGTAACACCCCTCTTGATACGGCTCATAAGTCAGCGCTCCTCAGTTCAGCCCGTAGGGCGCCCACTTCTTGATCACCTTCGCATCGGCGTCGGAAATCACGTCCATGCCGCGGTTCTGGCGGATGTACTTGGCGTTGTGGCTGATCAGGCGGTGACGCTTGCCGGCGACGCCGTGCTTCACCTTGCCGGTAGCCGTGAGCTTGAAGCGCTTCTTGACGCCGCTCTTGGTCTTGAGCTTGGGCATTTTCGTCTCCTTTGTATCGGCACGTCCGACACGCCGTGGCAGCCCTACTGGCCAGGCGAGTCATCCAATCCGTACCGGTTGAAGGGGGCGCCCCTAATGGAAGCGACCCCGAAAGGCAAGGCGGAGTCTTTGCCTGGCTCCATCAGGACCAGGGCCAAGCTCCGCTGGCGGTGCCTTACAGGCCGATGTCGCGCCGGTCGAACGGAGTCGACTGGTACGTCTGGTTGATCCAGTTGCCGAACAGCAGGTGGCCGTGCCCGCGCCAGGTGTTGACCGGGGCCGCGTGCGGATCGTCGCCGGGGAAATAGTGCCTGGGCAGATAGCCGCCTTCGTCCCGCGCATATTCGCCGGCCAGCGTGAGCGTGTCGTATTCGAGGTGGTTGAACATATGCAGCGCATTGTGCGCCGGATCGTCGATCAGGCACAGCCCGGTCTCGTCGCTATCGGCCAGCACCGACAGCCCTCGCCCTTCCGGCAGATCCTCGCGCCGCACTTCGGACCAGCGCGAGACAGGCACGTCGAACACATCGGGCAGGCCGCGCATCCACGGATTGGACGGCGCGCGATTGGTGTGCGTGAACACGCCCGCTGCCTTGGTGTCGAGGGTGTGCTTTTCCACGCCGTGGAAGTGGTGCAGCGCAGCCATCGCCCCCCAGCACACCGACAGCGTGCGATGGACGTGGGTCTGCGACCAGTCAAAGATCCGCCGCAGTTCGTCCCAGTAGGTGACTTCCTCGAACGGGCGCGTTTCCACGGGCGCGCCGGTGACGATCAGCCCGTCGAACTTCTCGGCCCGCACTTCACACCACGGCCGGTAGAATTCGGCGAGATGCCCCGCCGAGGTGTTCTTGCTGACGTGGTCGGAAATCCGCACCAGTTCGAGTTCGACCTGGATCGGCGTGGCCCCGAGCACGCGCGCGATCTGGGTTTCGGTGGTGATCTTGTCGGGCATCAGGTTGAGCAGCGCGATGCGCAACGGACGGATGTCCTGCCGCGCGGCCTCGGTCTCGCCCATCACGATCACGCCTTCGGCTTCGAGCGTGCGGCGGGCGGGGAGGGTATCGGCAATCCTGATCGGCACGGCGTTTCGCTTTCCTGTCGCATGGCAGGGACAGACGCCGGTTCCGCCGGACAGAAGGAAATGAGGCTCGCTTCCGCTTTGTTGCCGGACCGGCCACATCCCTCCAGCCGGAGGTGCCACCTTGCCCGGAAATGATCGGCAGGTTGGCGTCGGGGCGTCTTCCCCAACTCTTGATGCTGCGGGCTATCTAACGCCGGGCGGTCACGATTGCAACAACCGCCCCCCGGTTGCGTACAATCCCGTAAGGCCGGTTTCCGGAAACGGTGAGAGTGGAGGGGTTAAGTCGCATCGTCCTGCAGACCGGAGCAAACGATGGCCGACCTTCCGATTTCCCGCAAGCTGCTGCTTGCACTCAGTGCCCTGATCCTAGCCCTGCTGGGGGTTGGCGCGGTGGGCTTCATCGGGCTGGGAAGCCTGTCCGACGTGGCGCAGGATCTGGCGGTTTCGCGGCGTGAAAAGCTGGAGGCTGCCGCGCTTGTCAATTCGGCCGTGTCCGATCTGCGGGTTGCCGAGGCGACCCACATCCTTTCCACCACGCCCGAGGAACTGCACAGCGCGACGCGCGACGTGGAACAGGCGCGGCAGACCATCGACCGCAACGTCGAATGGCTCAAGCCCCGTCTCAATCTGCCGACGACGAAGGCTGCGCTGGCCGCCTTCATCCCGCTGCGCGATGCCTATTACCGCAAGGCGGATCCGATGCTGGCGCTCTCCGCTCAGAATCGCAACGAGGAGGCCTTCGCCGCCTTCCGCGCCAACGATGGCGCGTTCGACCAGATCGACAAGGCAGCGACCCTGATCCAGAGCGCGCAGTCCGAAGTGATGAAGGAAAAGGCGGTCGAAGCCGCCGGCATCGCCAGCAACGCGCGGATCATCCTGGTCGTCGTCACCGTGGCCGCACTGGCGCTCGCCGCAGCCATGCTGGTGCTGCTGACCCGCCTGATCGCCAATCCGCTGGTCGAAGTGACGCGGACGATCGCCTCGCTCGCCGAAGGACGCACCGACGTGGTCGCGCGCAACACCGAGCGCCGCGATGAAGTGGGCGACCTTTCGCGTGCCACCGGGGCGCTGCGCGACCTGCTCGTGGCCGCCGAACGCTCGAAGGAAGAACAGGCTGCGCTGATCGTGCGCAGTGTCGGCACCGCGCTCTCCAGCCTTTCGGAAGGAGACCTGACCCATCGCATCGACGCCGACCTGCCGGGCGTGTTCGCCGCGCTCAAGACCAATTACAACCGCGCCGCCCAGAGCCTGGCGGAAACGCTGACCACGCTCGGGCAGGTATCGACCAGCCTCGATTCGGGCGCCGGCCAAATTCGCCAGGCATCGGAAGACCTTTCCTCGCGCACCGAACAGCAGGCCGCCAGCCTTGAGGAATCGGCTGCCGCGCTGGCGCAGGTCACCCAGACCGTCGCCCAGTCGGTCGATGCCGCGCAGGACGCCAACCGCGCGGTGACCGGCGCTACCGCCGAAGCCACGGCTTCGGAAGACGTGGTGCGCCGCGCGATCGGCGCGATGGATGCGATCGAGCAGACCTCGCGCGAGATCGAGCAGATCATCTCGCTGATCGACGGGATCGCATTCCAGACCAATCTCCTGGCGCTCAACGCCGGAGTCGAGGCGGCGCGTGCGGGCGAGGCAGGCAAGGGCTTCGCGGTGGTGGCGACCGAAGTGCGCGCGCTGGCGCAGCGCTCGGCAGAGGCCGCCAACGACATCAAGGGCCGCATCAGCCAGGCCTCGCGAGAGGTCGCCACGGGCGTGGGCCTTGTTTCGGAGACGGGCAACGCGCTTGGCCGCATCGCCGACCAGGTTAAGCAGGTGAGCGGGCTGATGGCCAAGATTGCCGAAGCGTCCGAAGCGCAGTCTGCCAGCCTGGTGCAGGTGAACGGCGCGATCGCCGAAATGGGCAAGATGACCCAGCAGAACGCCGCGATGAGCGAGGAATCGACCGCTGCGGCCAAGAGCCTCGCCACGCAGGCCGCCGATCTGATGGACCAGGTGCGTCAGTTCCGCCTGCCCGATCAGGCTCCGCCGGTCCGCAACGTGTCGTTTGCCCCGGCACCTACGCCCGTCAAGGTCGCGGTGAAGGCAGACAGGGCCGACAACGAACCGGTGTGGACGCCCGCACCAAAGCGGGTCGCCAATGCCTCGTTCGGCGGCGACGACTGGTCGGAATTCTGAGAACGGCCTTATCGGCCGGAATGCGGAAGGGCGGCAGGCGGGAGGATCAGTCCTCCAGCTTCGCCGCCTTTTCTTCTGCAAGGCGCTCGCGGGTCGCCTTCATCGATTCTTCACGCCGGCCCATTTCTTCCCAGGCGGACTGGGAGCGCAGGAAAATCTCGCGCTGGTTGGGCAAGGTGGTGTTTGCGGCCATGTCGGCGCAGATCTGCGCCTGTCGCATATAGTGGCTTCCGGACACGGACATCGGCCTCTCTCCTTCAGCTCTGGGTATTTTCGGCCCGAGGGGCCAGCCGGACGGACCGGCACGCCGGGAGGCCGAAGCCCCCCGGCGCTCAGCACCAGCGGATCAGGCCGACTGGAGGTTGACCGCAGCCATCTTGCCGCGCTTGTCAGCCTCGACCTCGTACTGGACGCGCTGGTCCTTGGTCAGGGTGGCCATGCCCGAACGTTCGACCGCACTGATGTGGACGAAGTTGTCGGGCGCGCCGTCGTCCGGCGCGATGAAGCCATAACCCTTGTCGATATTGAAGAACTTGACGGTGCCTACGGGCATGGAATGTTTCCTTTCACGAAAACAGGGACCCACCGGCAACAGCGCCGGCGGAGCTTGTAGCGTGAGAAAGGAAGGAGTGACCCTGCGGCCGCAAATTCCGTCGCAGCGACGATAGCATCGGATGAGATGGGCGCACCGGGCCAAAATTGCAAGGCGCGCGTCCCGGAAAAGGTCAGGACGCCGGTTTGGCCACTTCGCCACCCTTCATCACGAAGGCCACTTTTTCAAGCGTGCGGACATCGGTGAGCGGGTCGCCATCCACCGCGATCAGGTCGCCGTAGCGGCCCTTCTCGATCGCGCCGACGTCGCCGGTCCGATCAAGGAACCGGGCGGCAGTGACGGTCGCGGCGCGGATCGCCTCGATCGGCGTCATGCCCCATTCGATCATCTTGGCGAACTGCAAGGCGTTGTTCCCATTGGGATAAACCCCGCCATCGGTGCCGAACAGCAGCGTCACCCCGGCGGCGTGCGCGGCACGGAACGTCTCGCGCTGCTTGCGCCCGATCATCCGCTCCTTTTCGAGGCTTTCGGCGAACACGCCGTTCTTCTCGCCCTCAGCCAGGATGTAATCGTCATTGTAGATGTCCATGTCGAGCGCGGCGCCCTTTTCCTTGGCGAGCCGGAAGCTTTCGGCATCGGCCAGGCTGGCGTGCTCGATGGTATCGACGCCCGCACGCAGCGCCGCGTTGATACCGGCAGTGCCATGTGCGTGCGCGGCCACCCGCATCCCCAGCATGTGCGCCTCATCGACCACGGCCTTCAGTTCGGCATCGTTCATCTGCTGCGCGCCGACCGAATCGGTCTTGGAAAACACGCCGCCGGTGGCGCAGATCTTGATGACCTCGGCCCCGTACTTGCGCATCTTGCGCACCAGCGAGCGGAAGCCGTCCGGCGAATCCGCGACGCCCGGCACCGGCGTTTCCATCGAGGGCGGAAATTCGGTCACGTCGCAGTGCCCGCCCGTTGCGCCGAGCGCATAGGCGGCAGGCACGATGCGCGGGCCGGTGATGTAGCGCTGTTCGATCCCCTGCTTCAGCGCGACGTCGGCATAGTCGCCCGACCCCACGTTGCGCACGGTGGTGAAGCCGGCCTCCAGCGTCTTGCGCGCGCTGTTCACGCCCACCACGGTCCAGAAGGCGTCGGTATATTCCAGCCCGCGATAGCCCGAGAACCTCGGGTCGCCCGTCAGGTGCACGTGCATGTCGATCAGGCCCGGCAGCAGGGTGCGCGGACCAAGGTCGATCACATCGGCGCCTGCCGGCACCGCATCGCCCTTGCGCCCCACCGCAGCGATGCGGCCATCGGTGACGACCACTTGCGCATCATCGACGCGCTTGCCCGCCACCACGTCGATCATGTGCGCCGCACGGACCACCACGGTCTTCGCCGCAGCCATGCCCGGCATCGCCGCAGCCGAAAGAAGTGCCGCGACCGTGGTCGCCGCCGTAACCTTGCGCATCTGTGCTCCCCTGTCTGTCAGTTGGACGTCTGTCACGTTCACGCAACTGGTTGCACGCGCAACGGGATCAGGCAAGCGGGGGGATCACGCCAGCGATCCGAATGCCCGCCATCTGCGCAGTGCCAGAAAGGTGGAAAAATCCCCGCCCGGAACAGGCTTCAGGCCCGGATGGATCGGCCGGCGGTAGCGATAGAGTTGCACCGGCATCCGCCGCCGCCCTGCCGTGGCCTGCGCCGTTTCGCGGATGTAGTCCGACCGGCCGGGCCGGCGTGCGTCGGCGCTCTCGTAAGCGTCGAGCAGGCGCAAGGCCGCCGCGTCGAACGCCGATCCTGCCTCGTATATCCATCCATGCACGCGCCCCCGGCCTGCCGTGAGCACCGGATACCACCCGGCACCATGCGGCACGGCGTGGAGCCGCCCGGCCACCGATGCGCGCCCGATGCAGCGCAGCAGGGGCAGGACCCGGCGGGTGACCGGGTTATCGTGTTCGTGGGTGAGCGTGCCGTAGAAGAACAACCGCAGGCTCGGCATCGCGGTGCGTCCTCAGTGGCCGCAGGCGAGCGCCTCGACCACGTCCTCCAGCCGCGCCGGATCGCCCAGCGCAAGGACGTGCCCGTCCGACCCGGCATGGAGCGGTTCGCCGTTCCAGTCGGCCATCGTGCCGCCCGCGCCTTCGACCACCGGCACCAGGGCCGCCCAGTCGTGCAGCTTGAGATTGGCTTCGCAGACCACGTCGATCTGGCCCGTCGCCAGCATGGCATAGTTGTAGCAATCGCCGCCCATCACCATGCGCTTGTGATCGGTCTTTGCCGCCAGTGCCATGAAATGCTGGCCCTGGTGATCGTCGAAGTAATGCGGCCCCGTCGTCGCCAGCGTGGCATCACCCAGAACGCGGCATGGGCGAGTGCGCACCTCGCGGCCATTAAGCGTGGTCGGGCGGCCCAGCGCGCCGATCCAGCGTTCGCCGATGATCGGCTGGTCGATGATGCCGAGCACCGGAAATCCCTCCACCACCAGCGCGATCAGCGTGCCGAACAGGGGGCGCCCGGCCAGAAATCCGGCTGTTCCGTCGATCGGATCGAGCACCCAGCTGCGGTTGGACGATCCGGCCGTCGCGCCCAGTTCCTCGCCGATCACGGTATCGCGCGGCTTTTCCGCGGTGAGAATGCGGCGCATCGCCTCTTCCGCGGCGCGATCGGCCAGCGTGACCGGGGTCGCATCGCCCTTGCGCTCTGCAACGGCGCTGCGGAAATAAGGGCGGATGGCGTCGCCCGCCGCATCGGCGAGGCGCAGGGCGAGGGCGATATCGTCGTCGAGCTTCATGATGGCTGCGGCATGGCCCAGCGGGCGCGCCACGGTCAAGGATTCGCCCATCTTGGAGAAAAATACCGCGTTCTCGGGGCTTGGAGCGCGGTTCGTTTCGTGATTAACCCGAATTGCGTCCGCAACGTGACGCGCATCACAGTCCGGAGCTGCGGGGGCACGCTAGCGATCCGGACATGCGATGGGGAAGAATGGGGAGCATCATGCCAAACCGAGCGAGGCCGGCATTCGACCGGTCCCTTGCCTCCAGCGGCGGCGCGACGCGCGATGGTCAGCCCATTTCGTACAACCGCGCGCCGGCACCGGATCTCGCGCCGTGGATCGCGCGGCTCTACGTCACCGACGTTGATGCGCCTGCCGACTACCGGCTGGAGTGCGGGCTGTTCTGCGACACCGCGTTCCTGCGCGTGCAACTGCGCGGCGACTGGGCGGCCCAGACCGCCGATGGCGAACGCCAGATGGGGCGGGCGGCGCTGTTCTTCGGCCCCAACGCGCGCCGCATGGGAATCGCGGTTTCGGGCAGCTTCACCAGCGTGGGCATGGCGCTGCGTCCCGGCACCTGCCACGTCCTGGGCCTGAGCCGCCTTCCCGACCATGTCGACCGGCTGGTGGACGTGGATACGCTGGGCCAGTCCACGGCCGAATGGCTCGCCCTGTTCAAGCCGGGCGCCAGCCCCGAGGAGTGGTGCCTCGCGATGGAGCGGCACATGCGCGACCTGATCGCGAAACGCCGCGCGCTGGAACCCGATCCGGTATCGACGCGGTTCGAGGCAGCCGCCTTTACCGATCCCACCACCAGCATCGCCGCGCTGGCGCGTGACTGGGCCATCGACCAGCGCCGGCTGGAACGAATCGTGCGACGCGACTTCGGCATGGCGCCCAAGCAGGTCCTCCGCCGTGCGCGCGCGCTCGACATGGCGAGCCACTTGCGCGGCGTTGCCGACCAGGACGAGGCAGAGGCGCTCGCGCTGCGCTATTACGACCAGAGCCACCTGATCCGCGAATTTACCGAACTTTTCGGGATGAGCCCGCGCCAATTCGTGGAAACGCCGCAGCCCCTGATCACGCTGGCGCTGGAAACGCGGCAGGCACGGCGGCTGGAAACCATCGACCGCATCGCGCCCGGCGGCATCCGGCCCTGGCAATAAGCGAAGTGCCGCCTGTCGCGGGTTGGCACCAGACCAACGTCCACGCGTTGTTCATTTGTAATTCGTACCTACTTGAGGCACGGTAAACCATTGCCCCATGGCCGGACGATGGCCCGGACCCTGTGGGGCCTGCTTTCGGGACGACTGCGTGTGATTGTTGAGATTGTCATCCTGGCGATGATCGCCGCTTTCCTGGGCTTGCGGCTCTATTCGGTTCTGGGCCGCCGTCCGGAACAGAACGATGAGCCACTGCGCCGCCGCGTGGAGCAGCCTGACGCTTCGCCCGCGCCCCGCGCGCTCGCGCCGCGCCTGCCCGAAAAGCCTGGCGTGGCCGGTCGCCCGGTTCCCGCTCTGCCCGAGGCAAGCGGCTTTGAATCCCCTGCGGAAGCCGGGATTCGCGCCATTGTGGCGGCCGACCGACGCTTTGACGTGGGCCAGTTCCTGACCGGTGCGCGCAGCGCCTACGGCATGGTGCTGGAAGCCTTCTGGCGCGGCGAGAAGGACGAACTCTCGCAGCTGTGCGACCGCGATGTCTACGAAGGCTTCGCTTCGGCCATCGACGCGCGCCTGGCCGCCGGCGAGACGCTCGACGCCCGCCTGATCCGCATCGAGGACGCCAAGATCGTTTCGGCGGAATACGCCGCGCCGGTCGCCCGCGTCACCGTGCGCTTCGTGGCCGACGTGGCCTCGGTCACCCGCGACTCGGCCGGCACCGTCATCGCCGGCTCGCTCGACGATGCCATCGAGAGCCGCGACCTGTGGACGTTCTCGCGCGATCTCACCTCGCGCGATCCGGACTGGCTGCTCGACGAAACCGACGAAGCCTGACGTTTCACGCCGGGAGCAAGCTTTCGATGCGACGCCGCGCCGCAGGGCTGCTCATGAGTCTGGCGCTGCTCGCAGGCTGCGGGCGGATCATCCCCGAAACCGGCGGGCCGGTGGTGGGCACGCGCCCGCCGCCGCAACCCGCCACCGCCGCGCTCATCGGGGTGAAGCCCGGCCCCACCCCCGCCGGCCTTGGCTTTCGCGACGATAACGCGCGCACCGCACTCGCCTCTTTCGTGGCCAGCTGCCCCCGCCTGACGCGCCGCAACGATGGCAGCGGCCTGACCCGTCCCACCGATTGGGTTTCGACCTGCACCGCCGCCGCCACCTGGCCCGCCAGCGATGCCGCGCGCTTCTTCGCCAACTGGTTCGAAACCGCCGAAGTCGGCACCGGAAGCTCCTTCGTCACCGGATACTACGAACCCGAGATCGCGGGCGTCCGAGTCCGTCAGCCGGGGTTCGACGTACCGGTCTATGCCCCTCCCCCGGACCTTGTCCGTGCCCGGCCGGGCGATGCCGCGCCCCTGCCCGACGGCCGCCAGCCGCTGGGCCGCTATGACGGGAACGGCCGCTTCGTGCCCTATTGGGACCGCGCCGCGATCGAGGACGGCGCGCTGGCGGGCAAGGGACTGGAAATCGCCTGGGCGGCGGACCCTGCCGAACTGTTCTTCCTCCAGGTGCAGGGATCTGGCCGGCTGCGCGCGCCCGACGGCAGCGTGATCCGCCTGGGCTATGCCGCCGTCAACGGCTGGGACTACACCGGGCTAGGCACAGTGATGCGCGCACAGGGCTTGATCGGCAGCGGCCCCGGCCAGTATCCCGGCTCCATGCAGGGCATCATGCGCTACCTGCACGAACATCCAGACGAAGGCCGCGCGCTGATGCGGCAGAACCGCAGCTACGTGTTCTTCCGCGAGAACACCGGCGAAGGCCCCGTCGGCGCGCTGGGCGTACCGGTGCGCGGCCGCACCACGGTGGCCGCCGATCCCGCCTTCGTGCCGCTGGGCGCACCGGTGTGGCTCCAGACCGACCGGCCCGAGGCAAGCGGGCTGTGGGTGGCGCAGGACACCGGCGGGGCGATCAAGGGCGCCAACCGTTTCGACAGCTTCTGGGGCGCGGGCGAGGATGCCCGGCGCATCGCGGGCGGCATGAGCGCGCGCGGCCGGGCGCTGATCCTGCTGCCCAGAGGCACGCTGCAAAGGCTGGGCGCACGATGAGGACACCCCGGGGGCTGAGCCCCGAGGAAGCCGAGCTGTGGCGCAAGGTCGCCGATACGGTCACGCCGCTCCATCCCCGCCCCCGCGCCGCATCTGTGGTCGTGGCCGCCGCCCCTGTGGCTGCCTCGCCTGCCGCCCTCGCCGCGAAAAAGCCCAAGGGCCGCGTTCCGCCTGCCCTGCCGGTTGCCGCGCCGCCGGCAGTGCCCACGCGCCCGCTTACCGCGCATGGCCTCGATGCCAGCTGGGACCGCAAGCTGGCGCGCGGCGCGCTCATGCCCGATCTGACCATCGATCTGCACGGCATGAACCTCGACATGGCGCACGCGCGACTTGTCGGCGGCATCGGCCAGGCGCTGGCGATGGGCGCGCGGGTCATCCTGCTGATTGCGGGCAAGCACCGGCCGCACGGCCATCACGACGAGCGTGGCGAACGGCGCGGCGCGATCCGCGCCAAGCTGCTCGACTGGCTAGCGCACAGCCCGCACGCTGGGGCCATCGCCGCAGTTCGCCCGGCGCAACCGCGCCATGGCGGCTCGGGCGCGGTCTATATCGTGCTGCGCAAGGGGCGCTAGGTCCCCCGGCCGTTCACGGCTTCAGCGCGGCTTCCGCGATCCGGCGATAGATGCGCGCCAGCACGTGGAGATCCTCCATCGCCACCGCCTCGTCCGTCTTGTGCATCGTGGCGTTGCACAGGCCGAACTCGATCACCGGGCACACCGCGCGCAGGAAGCGCGCGTCGGAAGTGCCGCCGGTGGTGGACAGTTCGGGCGTGAGGCCGGTTTCGGCCATGACGGCAGCAACGACCAGATCCGAAAACGCGCCCGGCAGGGTGACGAAGCTCTCGCCCGAAATCACCGCCCGCGCCTCGCCGCCATGACGCTGCGCGATGGCAGTCACGCGGTCGGCCAGCGCCTGCCCGGTGTGCAGGTCGTTGAAGCGGATCGAGATGCGCGCACGTGCTTCGGCCGGGATGACGTTGGTGGCGGGGTTGCCCACCGCGATGTCGGTGACTTCGAGGTTCGAGGCCTGAAACCAGTCGCTCCCCTCGTCGAGCACCAATGCATCAAGCTCGGCAAGCATGGCGACAAGGCGCGGGATCGGATTGTCGGCAAGGTGCGGATAGGCGACGTGGCCCTGCGCGCCCTTCACCGAAAGCCAGATGTTGACCGAGCCGCGCCGGCCGATCTTGGCCATGTCGCCCAACCGGTGAACCGAGGTGGGTTCACCGACAAGACACAGGTCGGGAAGCTCGCCCACTGCGCGCATATGCTCGATCAGGGGCACGGTGCCGTATTTGGCCGGGCCTTCCTCGTCACCGGTGATGATCAGGCTGAGCGTGCCCGCGCTGGCAGGAATTTCGGCGGCCGCGGCCACGAACGAGGCGATGGAGCCCTTCATGTCGACCGCGCCGCGGCCGTAGAGCAGGTCGCCGCGCCGTTCGGCCTCGAACGGCCCGCTCGACCAACCCTCTCCCGGTGGCACCACGTCGAGATGGCCCGCGAAGGCGAAATGGCGCGTGCCTTCCGGCCCCTTGCGCACCGCGAACAGGTTCTCCACCGGCCCTTCGGGCGGCTCGCCCGCCACGAAGCGGTGGACCGCGAAGCCCAGCGGTTCGAGCATCGCCTGAAGGCAATCGAACACCGCGCCCGTCGCCGGGGTCACGCTGGGGCAATCGATCAGGCGTTCGGCCAGCGAAACGGGGTCAAGGCTGCTGGTCATGCGGCTTGCGGTCCCTCGAACTGCTCGATCGTCCATTCCTCGTCCTCGGCGGCGGCGACCCACGTTTCCACCCAGTCATGCTCCCACACCGCCTGCATGTAGGCGACGGCAAAGCCCGGCACGGGCACGCCATAGGTGATGAAGCGCGAGACGACGGGCGCGTAGATGATGTCGGCCGCGCTGAACGTGCCGAACAGGAACGGTCCGCCCTTGCCGAAGCGCGCGCGCGCCTCTGCCCAGAGCGTCAGAATGCGGACGATATCGGCGCGCACTTCGGGGGTGACGGCGACGCCTTCCACCCGCTTGCGGATGTTCATCGGCATCTGCCGGCGCAGCGCGAAATATTCGGAATGCATTTCCGCGACCATCGAGCGGGCCATGCCCCGCGCCGCATCGTCCTTGGGCCAGAACCGGTCGCGCCCCACCTTGTCGGCCAGGTATTCGATGATCGCGAGGCTGTCCCACACCACCGCTTCGCCGTCCCACAGGATCGGCACCTTGCCGGATGAAGGGGCGAGATCGTCGTCCTCCTTCTTCCGTTCGTCCCAGTCCTCGCCATAGAGCGGGACCATGATCTCGTCGAACGAAAGGCCGGACTGCTTGCACGCCAGCCAGGCGCGCAGCGACCAGCTGGAATAGTTCTTGTTGCCGATGACGAGCTTCATCGCCTGCCCCTCTTGCCGCTGGCCTGTCACCGATGCCGACTAGACATTCAGCAAACGCCTGTCGAGGCTGAACGAAGAACCCGGCGAGCCGATCCCGCTTACTGTTCGGCGTCCTGCAGCACGGCGGCGCGCAGTTCCTCGATACCCATGCGCTTTTCGGACGAGGTCACCAGCACTTCGGGATAGGCGGCAGTACGCTTGCGCGCGGCAGCCTGCGTCTCGGCGATGACCTGCTCCAGTTCGCTGGCCTTGATCTTGTCCGCCTTGGTCAGCACCACGCGGTAGCCGACGCCGGCCTCGTCGAGCATCTGCATCATCTCGACATCGACCGGCTTGATGCCGTGCCGACTGTCGATCAGCAGCAGCGTGCGCTTGAGCACGACGCGCCCGCGCAGGAAATCGCGCACCAGCCTGCGCCATTGCTCGACCACCTTGGGCGGTGCCTTGGCAAAGCCGTAGCCGGGCATGTCGACCAGCCGCATGCGCGTCGGCTCGCCCACTTCGAAGTAGTTGAGTTCCTGCGTGCGGCCCGGCGTGACCGACGTGCGCGCCAGCGACTTGCGGCCGGTCAGCGCGTTGAGCAGCGACGACTTGCCGACGTTCGAACGGCCGGCGAAGGCCACTTCCGGCACCGTAGGATCGGGCAGGAACTTGAGCGAGGGCGCCGATTTCAGGAACTCGACGCGGCCGGCAAAGAGCAACCGGGCACGTTCGATCAGATCGGCGTGCGCGGCTTCCTCTTCGGGCGTCATGGCCAGGGGCTCGCTCAACGTGCCTTCGGCCCGCGCGGCGCCGCCTTCTTGTCGCGCGCCGCCGGGCGGTCGCTGTCGGGCTGGTCCTTCGCCGCCTGCGCCTTCAGCTGCGGGTGCCGGCTGTAGAGATACTTCTGCTGCCCGATGGTGAGCAGGTTCGACGTGATCCAGTAGATCAGCAGGCCGGCCGCGAACGGCGCCATCACGAACATCATCATCCACGGCATGATTCCCATGACCTGCTGCTGCGCCGGGTCCATCGCCGCGGGCTGGAGCTTGAACTGCAGCCACATGGTGATGCCAAGCAGGATCGCGAGCAGGCCGATGCCGAGGAAGCTCGGCGGCGTGAACGGCAGCAGGCCGAACAGGTTGAGCACGTGCAGCGGATCAGGCGCGGAAAGATCGCGAATCCACAGTGCAAAGGGCTGGTGACGCATCTCGATGGTCAGCACCAGCACCTTGTAGAGCGCGAAGAACACCGGGATCTGCAGGAAGATGGGCAGGCAGCCGGCGAGCGGATTGACGCCCTCCTGCTTGTACAGCGCCATGATTTCCTGCTGCTGCTTCTGCTTGTCGTCCTTGTAGCGTTCCTGCAGCGCCTTCATCTTCGGCTGGATGGCGCGCATCGCGGCCATCGAGGCGAACTGGCGCTGGGCCACAGGGAACATCATGCCGCGCACGATCAGCGTGAGCAGGATGATCGCGACGCCGAAGTTCTTCACCGCGCGGAACAGCGAATCGAGCAGCCAGAAGATCGGCTTCTCGAACCAGCGGAACCAGCCCCAGTCGATCGACAACGAAAGGTTGGTCACACCCTGCGCTTCGTAGCCTTCGAGAACCTTGTTCTCCTTGGCGCCGGCGAACAGGCGGATGGACTGGGTCTGCTGCTGGCCCGGTGCGACGGTGACCGGCGGATAGATCACGTCGGCGCGGAACAGGCCGTTGCCCAGGCTGCGGAAATCGCCGTCGACCTTGGCATTGGCATCAGGCACCAGCGCCGACAGCCAGTAGATGTCGGTGAAGCCGATCCAGTTGGGCTTGCCCGCCGGAGCCACCTGGCCGGCGGCGAGCACGTCCTTGTAGTTGTTGGCGAACGTCACCGAACCGTCGAACGCGCCGATCGGGCCGGAGTGGACCTGCCAGGTATCGAGGCTGGCGGTCTTGTCCGTGCGGTTGATCAGCGCGAAGGGGCGCACCACTGCCGGCGCGGCGCCGGCGTTGGTGACGGTCTGCGCCGCGGTGATCATGTAGTTGGCGTCGATCGCATAGCGGATCGCGAAAGTCTGGCCGGTGGTGTTGGACCAGGTCAGCGTCACCGGAGTGGCCGGGGTCAGCTTGCTGCCCTGGACCTGCCACACGGTGCGCGCGTCGGGCGCCTGTACGCCCTGCCCCACCCAGCCGATCTGCGCGAAGTGCTGCGCCGGGGTGCCGGCGGGCGAGAACAGGCGGACGGGGGCGCTGTCCTTGTCGATCGATTCGCGGTGGCGAGCGAGCGTCAGGTCATCGACCACGCCGCCCACGAGGTTGATCGAGCCCTTCAGGCCCGGCCCCTCGACCGCGACGCGGTTGCCGGCGGCCAGCGCCTGGACCAGATCCTGCTTTTCGAGCGCGACATCGGCCGGGCTCTGCAACCCGCCTTCGCGGGTCGGCTTGGCCGGGGCGGCATTGCCGTTGGAGGCGGGAGAGGCGGTCGCCTCTGCCTTGGGCTTTTGGGCCGGTTGCGGATAGAAATACCGCAGTCCCATGTCCCAGCCGATCAGCAGCAGGCCCATGAGCACCACCGTCAAGATCAGTTTGCGCTGGTTTTCCACTATGCCTCGCGTAGTCAGGTCGTTGAGCAGGAAGATCGGGGAGTTTCCCGGATCAGGGCACCGGATCGTAGCCGTGGCCGCCCCAAGGATGGCAGCGCAATAGCCGCTTCATGGCAAGCCAGCCACCCTTAATCGCACCATGCTTTTCCAGCGCTTCGATCGCGTATTGCGAGCACGAAGGACTGTAGCGGCACGATGGCGGGAGGACGCGCGAAGGGCCGAGTTGCCAGCCGCGCGCGACGAGAATCAGCAGGCGTTTCACTTGCGCGGGCCCTTGGCCGGGCCTTTGCCGCGGCCGCCGCGCGAACGGGGCGGATCGCCCTTGCCCGCCAGCGCGCGGGAGAGCGCCTGCACCAGTTCCTGCCGCAGCAGGCCGAAGTCGCGCTCGATCCCGTTTTCACGGCCGATCAGAACATGGTCGGCGCCCGCCATGCCCTGATCGGGCAGCAGTTCGCGCAACAATGCGCGGAAGCGGCGCTTCATGCGGTTGCGGACGACCGCGTTGCCGATCTTCTTGGTGACGGTCACGCCGAACCGGCGCGAACCATCGGGGCGGGCAAGCGGGTTCACCAACAGCACGAATCCGGGCCTTGCGACCCGGATTCCGCGGTTGGCGGCCAGAAAGTCCGCCCTCTTGCTGATCGTGGCGAGGCGCGGTTCCCGGCCCGGTGCCGGCGCGTCTGCCACGGGTACGGCTGACGCCGAAGCGATCAGGCCGACAGCTTCTTGCGGCCGCGGGCACGACGGGCGCGCAGCACGTTGCGACCACCGACGGTGGACGTACGGGTACGGAAACCGTGACGACGGGCACGCACGAGGTTGCTGGGCTGGAAAGTGCGCTTCATGGCTCTGCTCTTTTCGCTCGAATCGAATGGTTGATCACCGCCGCAAGCGACGGGATGCGGAATCAGGGGGCGGCCGATACGGGACAGCGGGGCGAAGGTCAAGCATTGCAAGGCCGCGCCGCCCTTCCGCCGGCCGCAATCGGGGGCGCTGGCCGGTTGCTGGCTCGGTGAACTTACGTTAGGCCCCGCGCATGGTCCCAGATCCAAACGCCGCTCCCCGGCCGCCCGTGCGGTGGTGGCAGCGCGCGCCCCGCGTTCCTTCGCTTATCCTCTTCGCAGTCGTCGCGATGGCCCTGCTCGGCACGTTCACGATGATCTTCGCCACGGTGGAGGCGGAACGCGTACAGCGCACGCAGGCGACGCGCACGTCGGCCGTGCTGGCCGCGCTCAACGGGCTGGTTTCCGCGACGATCAACGGCGAGACCGCGCAGCGCGGCTATTTCATCACCAATGACCGCCGCTACCTCGAGCCGTATTTCCGCGGCCGCGAGGACTACGAGCGCCAGGCGCAGGCGCTGCGCGAGCGCATCGGCGACGAGGCCACGGAGAAGCAGACCGCGCTGCTGGATGAAATCGACCGGCTGGGCGACGCGAAGTGGGCCGAAATGGCCGGGACCGTGCGGCTGGTCGAGCAGGGGCGCATCGTCGATGCGAATACCCGCATCCTCAGCGACGAAGGCCAGCTGGCCATGAATGACCTGCGCGCCACGGTGGCCAAGCTGGAGATGATCGAGCGCGTCCATCTGGACGAGGCGACACAGCGCGCGGCGGCGGCCGAGGCGCGGGTGGTGCCGTCGCTGGCGCTGCTGTTCGTGGTGATCGTGATCGCGCTCGTGCTGGGCCTGTGGCAGGCGATCCGCACGGCGCGGGCCGAAGCGGCTGCTTCCAACGCCGATGCCATCGCCGAGGCGCGCGACCGGGCGGACATTCTGGCCAAGGAGCTGAACCACCGGGTCAAGAACCTGTTCGCGGTGATCCTGGCTATCGTGAAGATGTCGGCGCGGGGCGATGCCCCGGCCGCACCCGCGGTGGACCGCATCGCCAAGCGCATCCACGCGCTGGTCACCGCGCACGACGTGACGCAGGGCGCACCGGGCGAAAGCCATGTCGATATCGCCAACCTGATCGGCAAGGCGATCGCGCCCTACCGTTCCTCCAGCGAGCGCTGCGAACTGACCGGCGGCTCGCTGGTGATTTCCGGAAGGCACGCGGCGCCGCTGGGGCTGGTGCTCCATGAACTGGTGACCAATGCGGTGAAGTACGGGGCATGGGCCAGCCCCGGCGGCCTGCTGCGGGTGGACTGGCGCGAGAACGAGGGCCGTGTGCGCGTCGTCTGGGAAGAGCACAGCGATGCGCCCGCGGTCATTCCGCAGGGCGGCAAGCCCGGCCGCGAAGGTTTCGGCACGATGCTGATCCGCAGTTCCGAACGCCAGCTGGGCGGCAAGATCACGCGGCGCTTTGAAAGCCACGGGATCGTGGTGGAGATGGACTTCCCGCGCGAGGGATGAAGAAGGAGGAGAGCTGGCGCCCTCCCCCTTCCTGGCTCATCCGTGCTTCGATTCGCGCGTGGGCTGGACCATGCCGGGCGCGATGAAGCCGATCGGGCCGGGGTCCATGGCGCGCTTCTTCAGCTCGCCCCTCATCCGGCCATAATCCTCTTCCATCTCGGACGTCACCGTGGCGCGCGAATCCTTGAGCGCCTCGGCGAAGTCCGTGCCGTTGACCTGCTGCACTTCGCCGCCCGCCCGCCGGATGGCGTTGAGACCGGCGCGGCGCACCACGTCTTCCAGATCGGCGCCAGTGAAGCGCTCGGTCTCGCGCGCCACCGCGTCGAGGTCCACGTCGCCGGCCAGCGGCATCCCCTCGGTGTGAATCCGCAGGATGTGCGCGCGCCCTTCAAGGCTTGGCGTGCCGACATAGACCAGTTCGTCGAACCGGCCCGGCCGCAGCAGCGCCGGATCGACGAGGTTGGGCCGGTTGGTCGCGCCAATGACCACGACCGACTGGAGTTCCTCCAGCCCGTCCATCTCGGCAAGGATGGTGTTGACCACCCGCGCCGTGACCTGGGGCTCGCCCACGCCGCTGCCGCGCGCCGGGACGAGGCTGTCGATCTCGTCGATGAAGATCACGCAGGGCGCGACCTGACGAGCGCGGGCGAAAAGCCGCGCGATCTGCTGCTCGCTTTCACCATACCACTTGCTCAGCAGGTCCGAGGACTTGATGGCGATGAAGTTCGCCTCCGCCTCCTTGGCAACCGCCTTGGCCAGCAGGGTCTTGCCGGTGCCGGGAGGGCCATAGAGCAGGAAGCCCTTGGCCGGCCGGATGCCGAGGCGGTGGAAGGCCTCGGGGTTCTTCAGCGGCAGTTCCACGCCTTCGCGCAACCGCTCCTGCGCCGCATCCACGCCGCCGATGTCCGCCCAGCCGACCGTCGGCGCCTGGACCATGACTTCGCGCATTGCGGAAGGCTGCACGCGCTTCAGCGCCTGGAGGAAATCGTCGCGTTCGACACGGAGCGCGTCGAGAACGTCCTGCGGGATCGTCTGCTGCTCGAAATCGAGCTTGGGCATGATCCGCCGGACGGCCTCGATCGCCGCCTCGCGCGCCAGCGCGGCAAGATCCGCACCGACGAAGCCGTGCGTGGTGCGCGACAGCTCCTTCAGATCGACATCGCCGGCCAGCGGCATCCCGCGGGTGTGGATGCCGAGGATCTCGCGCCGGCCGCTTTCGTCCGGCACGCCGACCACGATCTCGCGGTCGAAACGGCCCGGACGGCGCAGTGCCTCATCGATGGCGTCGGGCCGGTTGGTGGCGGCGATGACGACAAGGTTGGAGCGGGCCTGAAGCCCGTCCATCAGCGTCAGCAACTGCGCGACGAGCCGCTTTTCCGCTTCGCCGGTGACCTGGCTGCGCTTGGGCGCGATCGAATCGATCTCGTCGATGAAGATGATCGCGGGTGCGGCCTTGGTCGCCTCCTCGAACACTTCGCGCAGGTGCTTCTCGCTCTCACCATAGGCCGATCCCATGATTTCCGGGCCGTTGATGGTGAAGAACGAGGCATCGCTTTCGTTGGCGACCGCACGCGCGAGCCGGGTCTTGCCGGTTCCCGGCGGGCCGTGCAACAGCACGCCCTTGGGCGGATCGACGCCCAGGCGGGTGAACAGTTCAGGATAGCGCAGCGGCAGTTCGACCATTTCGCGCAGTTGGCGGATGGTATCGCCCATGCCGCCCACGTCGTCGTAGTTGACGTCGGCACGGCTGCTGCGCGGCTCCTCGTACTCGGCGCGCAGTTCCACCTCGGTGTTCTCGTCGATATGGACGATGCCCTTGGGGCTGGTCGAGACGACGGTGAGGCGGATCTGCGTCAGCGCGAAGGCCGGCGCGTTGAGCATCTGGCGCAGCTGCGGCGGCATGTCGCCGCGGTTGACCTGCTGCTGGCCCGCGGTCGCCACCAGATCGCCGGTCACCAGCGGACGGCCGGCGAAATTGCGCTTGAGCGCGGCCGCCGGGCCTTGCAGGCGCAGGTCGCGCTGGGCAGGCGCGAAGACCACGCGCTGCGCCGGGCGGCTGTCCGCCTTGCGAACTTCCACATGTTCGCCCGAGCCGACATCGGCGTTGGCGCGCTGCAGGCCGTCGAGCCGGACCAGTTCCAGCCCTTCGTCCTCGGGATAGGGAAGCACGGCGCGCGCGGCGGTGCTGCGCTTGCCGATGATCTCGATCACGTCGCCCTCGGTCACGCCGAGCTGGCCCATCACCGCGCGGCTGATGCGCGCGATGCCGTGTCCGCTCTCCTCCTGCCGCGATCCCGCGACCTGAAGCCGCACGACCTTGCTTTCGGGAAGTGTTGCCGCTTCTGCCATTGGCCCCTTCTTTCCGTCCCGTGCGTAAATGCACCGGAACCTCAGCTAGGAACCGATGGACGGCTTTTCAAACGCGGAAGGCGGAAGAAGGTGCCCCTGGTCCCCATGGGTGACCCGAAATATCCCGGAGCAGGGCAAAAAAATGGCCCGGTTGTTGCCAACCGGGCCGGAAAGTTTTGGGAGAGGATGCCTGAAAGGCAATTTTGATATGCTCCGACCCCCGTTTTTGTGCAAGTGCGAAATGGGTCATCCTAGTTGCATTTTTTGCACAAAAGACATCGGAAATCAGCCGGGTCGACGGAACCTGAGTGCGAAACGGTCGGTCTTTCCGCGCACCGACGGGTCGAAAACCCCGATATCGTGGGGATCCTCGCTGCGTCGCAGCACGTCGCTGGCCCCGTCGAAGACAAAGCCGGCCCGCTCCAGATCGGCGCGCACCCGCTCCGGATCGATGCGATGAAATTTTTCGACGATATCGCGCGGATCACCGGCAGGCCCCACGTGATCGACGATGACCACGCGGCCGCCGGGCCGCACCGCCGCGAACCAGTTGCGCAGCACCGCGTCCACATCGAGCGCGGGATGCTGGTACTTTTCCGAGACGAAGTAGAGATCGTGATATTCGAGATGCGCGAAAATGCCGTCGAGACTGGCGGGTGCGAGCAGTTGCGCCTGCGCCGGGACCACCATCGGCAGGACATTGGGGTGGGCCTTCAGCAGCGGCGCCCACGCATCGGGCTTGTGGAAGGCGGGCATGTTCACCGCATAGACCCGGCCCTTCGGCCCCACGACATCGGCGATGAGCTCGGAATAGTAGCCGCCGCCCGCGCCCCAATCCGCGATCGTGTCTCCCTTGCGGAAGCCCGCGAAGTCGAGAATCGCGGCGGGCATCCGGCTCTCGTCAAGCTTGCGGCTGGCTTCGCTGCGCGCCTTGTCGGCCAGCGCTCCGGCATAGTCATCGGGCTTCGCCGAGGCGAGCGAGGGTTGCCCGGCGGCCAGCACGGCCGCGGCGGCCAGGATGATCGTGCGATTCATCGTATTCTCCCCATTGTCGCCGCTCAGCGCCGGCGCGCGCAGCCGCGTTCGATATCCGGCCCGATCGCGCGGGTGGCACGATAGGTGTAGATTTGATCGGACATGCCGTCGCTGCAAGGACCTTTCTCGATCCGCAGCGTCAGCGGCTTTCCGTCGAGCGTTCCCGAATATTCGACAAACGTCGCCCCGACCTGGCGCGCCACGGTGATGCGGATGCCATCGGGAAACTCCGGCGTGCTGTAGGTGAGCGTGGCGCCGTCGATATCGGCTCCCCAGAACGGCTCGGTGCCCACGGCACGCAGCCGCTCGGGCATGGCAATCGCCGGGACGGCTGCGGCAGATGGGGAAGCGGGCGAACCGGGCGCGGCGCGCGCCTGCACTTCGGCGGAGGCGGCGGCATCGGGCGCGGTCGCATCGACCGGCGCGGGCGCAGGCCGCGAACAGCCCGCCAGCAACAGGAAACTTGCCGCAACAGTGCTGGCATTTCGGAGTGTAATCACGCTCGTTCGGTTCTCCTGCCCCCGGACTGCGGGGACAGGCATAACCGTGCCGAGGTCAATGCGCCAGCAGCAGCGGCACCAGCGAGCGGTCGAGCAGCGAGCGCGAAACGCCGCCGAGCAGAAGCTCGCGCAGGCGGCTCTTGCCGAACAGGCCCATCACCACCAGCCCCGCGCCGAGGCGGCGCGCGGTTTCCTCGATGGTGAAAGCGATCGTGCCATTCGGCTCGGCTTCATGCACTTCGGCATGGATATCGTGCCGCGAAAGGTAGCTGGCCGCTTCGGACGCAGGGAAATCCTCGGACTTCTCACGCACGGTCAGCAGGTGGACCGCGCTGGCCATACGCAGGAAAGGAAGCGAGGCGCGCAAGGCGTTGGCGGCTTCGTACCCGCCATCCCATGCGACCAGCACCGGCACGTCGAAGCGCAGCAGCGGCGTGCCGCGCGGCACTGCCAGCACCGGGCAGCGCACTTCGAGGCCGACTTCCTCCAGCGCGGGATCGTCAAGGCTGGCGACGATCAGGTCGGCGAAGCGCGAGGCCGCGGCGAGGCCTTCGATGCGGCCCTCGTCGATCACGGTCACGTCGAAAGCGACGTCCTGCCGGCCGAGCCGGGCATTGAGCTCGGCTGCGAGCTTTTCATCCTGGGTGCGCACTTCGTTGATCGCGGCGGCGGACAGCGCGGCACCGCCGAACGGTTCCCACAGGGCCATCTGCGCGAACGGGGTGGCGATCTGGAAAGTCACGTGGCCGGACTTGGCGCGGGCCAGCGCGAGGGCGGTTTCGACGCGGTCGTCAAGCGTGGCCGCGCTATCGGCCGGACAAAGAATGGAGCGCATGGGGATCCTCCTTCTCTTATAGGAGGCTTTCTTTCGCCCCCTGGGCCGCAGCCTACCATGATCCACGTCAAATCGAAGCGGCGATCCACGATGCTTGCAGACCTTAACCGAGCCGTTAAGGAGGTTGGCAGACAGGCAAAGGACAAGAACGGCATGGCATTCGACGCGGTGATTTTCGATTTCGGCGGCGTGATCACCTCGTCCCCGTTCGAGGCGTTCAACCGGCTGGAGGAAAGCCGGGGCCTGCCCCGCGACTTCATCCGCACGATCAACGCCGCCAATCCCGATACCAATGCCTGGGCACTGTTCGAGCGGGCCGAGATCGACCGCGACACGTTCGACACGCTGTTCGCCGCCGAAGCCGCCGCGCTGGGCCATGTGCTGGAAGGCCGGGCGGTGCTGGACGTGCTGGCGGGCGCGGTCCGTCCCGCGATGGTCCGCGCGCTCGACACGCTGAAAGGCCAAGGCTTCCGCCTGGGCTGCATCACCAACAACGTCCCCACCGGGCACGGCGCGGGCATGGCGCGCAGCGGCGACAGCGCGGACGAGATGGAACAGATCTTCGGCCGTTTCGAGCACGTGATCGAAAGCAGCAAGGCCGGTGTGCGCAAGCCCGACCCGCGCATCTACCAGATGATGTGCGACCACCTCGGCCTTACGCCGGCGGCCTGCGTCTATCTCGATGACCTTGGCATCAACTGCAAGCCGGCGGCGATGCTGGGGATGCACGCGATCAAGGTGACGAGCGGCGAACAGGCGCTGGCCGACCTTTCGGCGGCGGTCGGGCTGGACCTGCTCGCGACGGCCTGAAGCCTTCCAGCGCCCGGGGCGTCCTGGCGCCCGGGCTGGATCAGGACGCAATCCGCAGCGCCGAGGCGCGGCGGAACAGTTCGAGAATCAGCGGGTCCTGCTCGCGCGCGCGGATCGCCGCCTCGAAGCGCAGCTTGCGCTTCGGGCGGGGCAGGACTTCGACCAGCGTGCCCGCCGCCAGTTCGCCCCGCACCATCGGTTCGGGCAGCACCGCCGCGCCTTCTCCGCCGATGAGGATTTCCACCAGCATCCGCACGTTGTTGCAGGTGCCGATGGCGCGGGGCGCGATGCCGCGCTCGGCCAGCGTTTCACGCATCACGCCGTGGATCGGTGAATTGGCCGGCAGCGACCATACCGGCAGGGGCCGGGCAAAGCCGCCGGCGCGCGCGGTGGCCGGGCTGGCCGCCCAGACCAGGCCGACCGATCCGATCGGCGCGGTGACAAGGCCGGGGCTGGCGACGGGGCCGGCCAGGAACACCAGATCGCTGGTGCCCGCCTGCAACTGCTGAAGCATCCGCGCGGTCAGGTCGATCTCGATCTCCAGCGCCACGCCAGGCAGTTCCTGCTCGACAGCGTGGACGAACCCCGGCAGGCAGGTCGCTGCGGCAATCTCGCCCGAGCCGACGCGGACGATGCCGGTCGCCCCGGCAAAATCGGAAGCGCGCAGCAACGCGCGCTCGAACCCGGCCCACAGCGGCTCGCAATCGCGCACCAGTTCGCGGCCCCGGGCGGTCAGCACCATGCCCCGCCCTTCCTTGCGGAACAGCGCCACGCCCAGTCGCTCCTCCATTTCGCGGACGCGCGCCGAAATGGCGGGCTGGGTGGTGTTGAGCCGCTCCGCCGCGGCGCGGAAAGTACCGAGCCGGGCGATCCACAGCAGGGTTTCGAGGTGATAGAGGGCAAGCCTTCTCATAGCCAACATCTATCAGATCAGATAAAAAAGTATCGCTATTTGCGATTGATCCGGCGCGCTACCATGCGGCCATTCCACAAGGGAGAGAGACATGGCTTCGAAGGTCTATCCCGACGCCGCCGCCGCGCTGGACGGGTTGCTGCGCGACGGGCTGCTGATCGCCTGCGGAGGCTTCGGTCTGTGCGGCATTCCGGAGCGCCTGCTCGACGCGGTGCGCGATGCGGGGGTGAAGGACCTGACCTTTGCCAGCAACAATGCCGGGATCGACAACGAAGGCATCGGCAAGCTGCTGCGCACGCGGCAGGTGAAGAAGATGATCTCGTCCTATGTGGGCGAGAACAAGGAATTCGAGCGCCAGTACCTTTCGGGCGAGCTTGAGGTGGAATTCTGCCCGCAAGGCACGCTGGCCGAACGGATGCGCGCGGGCGGCGCGGGCATCCCCGGCTTCTACACCAGGACCGGCGTTGGCACGCTGGTGGCCGAGGGCAAGGAAGTGAAGGAATTCGGCGGCGAGGACTATATCCTCGAACGCGGCATCTTCGCCGACCTTGCACTGGTGAAGGCGTGGAAGGCGGACGAGACGGGCAACGTGGTGTTCCGCAAGACGGCGCGCAACTTCAACGTGCCCGCGGCCACCTGCGGCAAGGTCTGCGTGGTCGAGGTGGAGGAAATCGTGCCCACGGGCAGCCTCGATCCCGATGCGATCCACCTGCCCGGCGTCTATGTCCAGCGGCTGGTCGTGGGCGCGCCCTATGACAAGAAGATCGAGTTCCGCACCGTGCGCGAAAGGGAGACGGCCTGATGAGCTGGTCACGCGATGAAATGGCCGCCCGCGCCGCGCGCGAATTGCAGGACGGGTTCTACGTCAACCTGGGCATCGGCATCCCGACGCTGGTGGCGAACCATATTCCGGCGGGGATGACGGTCACGCTCCAGTCGGAAAACGGGATGCTGGGCATCGGCCCCTTCCCCTATGCCGGAGACGAAGATCCCGACCTGATCAACGCCGGCAAGCAGACGATCAGCGAACTGCCGCAATCGGCCTATTTCGACAGTGCGCAGAGCTTCGCCATGATCCGCGGCGGGCACATCGACCTGACCGTGCTGGGCGCGATGGAAGTGGCCGAGAACGGCGACATCGCCAACTGGATGGTGCCGGGCAAGATGATCAAGGGCATGGGCGGCGCAATGGATCTCGTCGCCGGCGTGAAGAAGATCATCGTGGTGATGGAGCACGTGGCCAAGGACGGCAGCTCCAAGTTCATTCCCGCCTGCACCCTGCCGCTGACGGGGCGCAACGTGGTGGACATGATCGTGACCGACCTCGCCGTGTTCCAGCGCCCGGATCATTCCTCGCCCTTCCGCCTGATCGAGCTTGCGCCCGGCGTCACGGCAGAGGAAGTGAAAGCGAAGACCACCGCGCACTACATCGGATAGCGCGCGCATTGGCGCCAAGGGGAACGGCATGACCACCACGCTCATCACCGCCAACCGGAACTATTCCAGCTGGTCGCTGCGGCCGTGGGTGCTGATGAAGGCGCTGGGCATCGCATTCATCGACCGGATCGAGCCGTTCACCAAGCCATCAAACTACGATGAGTTCCGCGCCTTTTCCCCCACGGGGCAGGTGCCGGTGCTGATCGACGGCGAGATGCGGGTGTGGGATTCGCTGGGCATCACGCTCTACCTGGCCGACCGGCACCAGGGTGTGTGGCCGGCGGATCCGGCCGCGCGCGCATGGGCGCAGGCGGTGGTGGCGGAAATGCACGGCGGATTTTCCGCCTTGCGCAACGACTGCACGATGAACGTGGGCGTGCGGGTGGAGCCGAAGCCGATGCGCCCCGCGCTGGCCCGCGACGTGGCGCGCATCCGCGAGATTTTCGAGGAAGGGCTGGACCGCTTCGGCGGACCGTTCCTCGCCGGCCCCGCGTTCAGCGCGGCGGACGCGTTCTATGCCCCGGTCGCGTATCGCGTGCGGACCTACGGCCTCGACGTGGGCCGCGGACAGGCGTGGGTGGACCATGTCCTTGCCATCCCGGCGATGCGGCAGTGGGAAGAAGAGGCGCTCGCCGAAGAGTGGCGCGAGGAAAGCCACGAGGCCGAACTGGCCGAGGCCGGACGGATCACCGCAGACTATCGCAAGGGCTGATCCGCCGCACCTTTAATTATCCGCTTAGTCAAAACCGGCTGGAATTGCAGCACTGGTTGTGGAACATCCTCGGTCAAAAGCGCGGTCGCGAAGAACCCGCGTACAAGAGAGGATGGCTTTCATGAACAATGCCGTGTGCCGCATGGTCGGCTGCGAATTCCCGCTTTTCGCGTTCAGCCATTGCCGCGACGTGGTGGTGGCGGTGAGCAAGGCCGGCGGCTTCGGCGTGCTGGGTGCCGCCGCCTTTTCTCCGGAGGAGTTCGAGCGCGAACTGGCGTGGATCGACGCGCACATCGACGGCGCGCCTTACGGCGTGGACGTGCTGGTGCCCGAGACCATCGACCCGCGCGTGACAGCGCTTTCCACCAATGCCGCACGCGCCAAGGCGATCTCGCCCGAACATCGCGCTTTCGCGACTGGCGTGCTGGAAAGCCACGGCGTGGCAGCCGTCTCCGATGACATGGCCCTGCCAGAAGGCGTGGGCATCACTCCCGAAGTGGGCGTCGCGTTGATGGAAGTGGCGTTCCGCCATCCCATCAAGATGATCGCCAACGCGCTGGGCATCGCCCCGCCCCGGATGATCGAGGAGGCACACAAGCGCGGCATCCCCGTGGGCGCGCTGGTGGGCGCCAAGGAACACGCGCTGCGCCAGGCGGCGGCCGGAGTAGACATCATCGTGGCGCAGGGCGGCGAGGCCGGCGGGCATTGCGGCGAAGTGGCGACGATCGTGCTGGTGCCCGAAGTGGTCCGCGCGCTGAAGCAGGCGGGATACGAGACGCCCGTGCTCGCGGCCGGCGGGATCATGACCGGATCGCAGATGGCGGGCATGATGGCGATGGGCGCGCAGGGCGCGTGGTGCGGCTCGGTGTGGCTGGCCACGACCGAGGCCGAGACGAGCGAGACGTTCCGCGACAAGATGGTCGCCGCCCGCTCGCGCGATACCGTGCGCTCCAAGAGCCGGACCGGCAAGCCGGCGCGCCAGCTCAAATCGGCATGGCACGAAGCCTGGGACGGGCCGGGCAGCCCCGGTGCGCTGCCGATGCCGCTGATGGGCCTCGTCTCCGAACCCTCGTTCCGCCAGATCGAGAAAGCCGCCGCGACCGGCAATGCCGGTGCGAAGGAACTGGTCAGCTACTTCGTGGGGCAAGGCGTGGGGCTGGTCGAGCAGGTCCGATCGGCCCGCGCCGTGGTGCAGGACTTCCGCGAGGAGTTCGCCGAAGCGGCCGGTGGGCTGCTGGCGATGATCGGCGACGAATGACGCCGGCGGGGATCAGCCTTCCGGCTGGTCCCCGGCATCGCGCGCATTGAGCTTGGCCCAGAGGCCCTCGGTGCCCGCCTCTACCGCCTTGTTCACGTATTGCGAGGCGACCAGCCAGCCCTTGAACGGGCGCAGCGTGGCAAGGCAGCCGACGCCCAGGATCGGCACCGAAGTGAGCATGTGGACCCACCACGGCGGATCGTAGGCAACCTGCACCCACACCGCGACGAACGTGAGCGGGAACGCGGTGATGCACAGCGCGAAGAAGGCAGGACCGTCGTCGGCATTGGCGAAGCTGTAGTCCAGCCCGCAGCTTTCGCACTTGTCCGCCAGCTTGAGCCAGCCGTCGAACATCTTGCCCTTGCCGCAGCGCGGACAGCGTCCCTTCCATCCGGATTCGACGATCCAGCGGAACTTTTCGTTGGTGAACAGACCCATCCGACGCTTCCTTGGTTACGCCGGCGAGATAGGACGCCCCCTTGCACAGGGCAAGGACGCATTCCCCGGAACCGCATGAACCGCAGACCATTGTCGAAGGCCCGAACGGCGCGCATATTCGGCGCCCGAAAGAAGAGCCTGACACAAGAGGACGCCGACATGACCCAGCCGCTGCCCGACATCGCCCTGACCCGCAACGACGGTTCGCCCGACAGCCTTGGCGCGCATCGCGGCAAAGTGCTGCTGGTGGTCAACACCGCGTCGCAATGCGGACTGACCCCCCAATATGCGGGCCTTCAGGCGCTTCAGGAAACCTACGGCACGCAAGGGCTGGAAGTGCTGGGCTTTCCCGCCAACGACTTTGGCGCGCAGGAGCCGGGCAGCGACGACGAGATCCGCACCTTCTGCGAAACCGGCTTCAACGTGAGCTTCCCGCTGTTCGCCAAGGCGAGCGTGGTGGGCGAAGGCAAGCAGCCGCTCTATGCAGCGCTGACCGCCGCCGTGCCGGAAAAGCGCGGCGATCCCGAAGCCTTCCGCGAACGCCTGCGCGGCTATGGCATGACGCCCAACCCGGACCCGGAAGTGCTGTGGAACTTCGAGAAGTTCCTGATCGCGCGAGACGGATCCGTGGCCGCGCGCTTCGCCCCGACCGTGGCGCCCGACGATGCGGACCTTGTCACCGCGATCGAGACCGAACTGGGGAGGACGGCCTGAGGACATCATGACAGGCCCACTCGCCCTGTTCCGGGCGCGTTTTCTCGACGTTCTCGCCTCGATCTACATCTACAACGAGTACCGGGGCTACACCTCGCTCGACCGCGTGCTGGAAGCGGTGCGGGCGCGGTGCCCGGACGAGGCGGACTTCATCGCCGCGGTCGAGAAGCACCGCGGCGACGAGCGCAAGCACTACGTCATGTTCCGGCGCTGGTTCGAGCGGCAGGGGCGGATGCCGCTGATGGTGGACCGCACCTGCGGGCACATCGACCATTTCATCCAGCGCGTGTTCGGCTGCACGATCGAGGAACTCGACACGGCCGCCATCGTCTCCAGCCCGGAAGCGTTCGAGCAGTTGTGCCGGGTGATCATGCTGACCGAGCAGCGCGGGATGCGGCAGGTCGAAGTGCTGCTGCGCAACGGGCACGTCCGGTCGGACCCGGTGATGAACCGGCTGTTCCGCATCGTGGAGAAGGACGAGCCGGATCACTGGATACCCTACGAACGGTGGCTCGCCGTGCATGGCCGCGCCCGCGCGCGGTGGCGCGAGCGGTGGGCCGACTACTGGATCCACAAGTCGCTGATGCTGGTGAAGCTGCCGATGCTGTTCCTGCGCCGAAGCACCCCGCGCATGGCGCGCTGGCCGGACGAAGCCGCACCGGCGAGTTGAACACCGATGCGCTCGCCCCGGAGGGCCGTCCTCAGTGGTCGGCGGCCATCTGGGGCAGCGGGCCGGTGGGGCTGCGGTTCACCTTCACGAAGAACAGCACCGGGATCGTCGCCCAGCACACCAGCGCCATCAGGTAGAAATCGTTGAGGTAGGCGATCATCGCCGCCTGCTTGTTGACGAGGCCGTCGATCACCCGCGCCGCAGTCTCTGCTGCGCCGCCATAGGCGGTGATGCGGTCGAGATCGAACGGGACGCTCATGCGCGTGACGCGCTCCGCGAGTTCGGCATGGTTGCGCTGGATGCCCTGCGACAGCAGCACGGTGACGACCGCGATGCCGATCGAAGACCCGATCGAGCGGCACAGGTTGAGCAGGCCCGCTGCGTCGGTGCGATACTGGCCCGGCAGCGTGGAGAAGGCGATCAGGTTGACCGGCATATAGGTGAAGCTCATGCCGATTCCCTGGATCACGCCGGAGACGACGATCGGCCAGGTCGGCATATCGGGCGACCAGCCCGCCATCATGTGCAGCGACCAGCCGGTCACGACCAGCCCGATCGCGAGCGCGAGACGCGGGTCCATGCGGGCCATGACCTTGCCCAGGATCATCATCGAGGCGAGCATCCCGATGCCGCGCGGCGCGAGCAGCAGGCCCGCATCGATCACGGGATAGCCGTAGATGTTCTGCAGCAGGCCGGGCATCAGCGCCGAGACGGAGACGAGGATGCTGCCCATCAGGAACTGCAACCCCATGCTGACCACGAAATTGGGGTCGGCGAAGATGCGCCGCGCATAGATCGGGCGCGGCGTGATGGCGAGGTGGACCACCGTGAGCCAGGCAGCGGCCGCCGCGACGACCGCATAGGTCACGATCTCGCCCGAGCCGAACCAGTCCTTGGTCTCGCCCCGGTCAAGCATGAGCTGGAAGCAGGACAGCGCCAGCGCCACGAACAGCCAGCCAAGGATGTCCATGCGCTGCGGGACAGACTTCACCCGCGGCAGCATCGCAATGAGCACCACGCCGGCGAATATCCCCACCGGCACATTGATGAAGAACACCCAGCGCCAGTCCGAATTCTCGGTGATCCAGCCGCCCAGCACCGGCCCCGCGATGGGGCCGAGCATGATTCCCTGCGAGAAGATGCTCATCATCCGGGGCCGCTCCTCCGGCGTCGAGACATCGAGCATGACCGTCTGCGCGAAGGGACCGAGGAACGCGCCGAACAGGCCCTGCGCCACGCGGAACAGCACCATCTGGGTCAGGTTCTGGGCCAGGCCGCACATGACGGAAGCGACCGTGAAGCCCACCACGCAGATCACGAAGACCCGGCGCAGGCCGAAATTCGCGACCAGCCAGCCCCCCAGCGGCAGCGCGACCGCAGAGGCGAGGACATAACTTGTCAGCACCCAGGTGATCGTTTCCTGCGTGGCGGACAGCGAGGCGCGCATATGCGGCAGCGCCACGTTGGCAATGGTCGTGTCGAGGATCTGCATGACCATCGCGGCCATGACGGCGGCGATCAGCAGAGGGCGATTGGCGACCTGCAGCGGCGCTCCGGGATGCGCGGGCGGGCGCGCAGCACCCCCGCCCGCCCGCCGGGCGTCAGTGCTTGCCGACATGGACCGATACGGCGGCGCTCAGGCCGGCGATCAGCGGCCGGTCGGTCTTTTCGTCGATGGCGATGCGCACGGGCACGCGCTGGATCACCTTGACCCAGTTGCCCGTGGCGTTCTGCGCGGGCAGCACCGAAAACTCCGATCCGGTGCCCGCGCCGATGCTGTCGACATGGCCCTTCAGGCGCAGGCCCGGATAGGCGTCGAGCCGGATTTCGGCGGGCTGGCCCGCGCGCATCCGGTCCAGATCGGTTTCCTTGAAATTCGCTTCGACCCGCGCGCCATCGTCGCGCACGACCGACAGCATCGGGACGCCGGCGAAAACCATCTGGCCGATCTGCAGCCGGTTGACCTGCGTGACCCTGCCCGAGGCGGGCGCGCGGATGACCGTACGCTGGAGATCGAGCACGGCCTTGGCACGGGTGGCCTGGGCGGCAGCGATGGCGGGATTGACCCCGGGCACCTGCGCCCCGGTGGCGAGCTGCGCCTGCGCCTTGGCGACTTCGGCGTCGAGCGCGTTCAGCTTGTCGCGCGCGCTGGCGACGGCGAAGTTCGCCGCGTCCATGCGGGCGCGCGTGTTGAAGCCGCGCTCCATCAGCGCCTTTTCGCGCGAATAGTTGGCCTGCGCCAGCGACAGCTCGTCGCGCGCGCCGGCCAGGTCGGCGGCGTTGGCGCCGACATCGGCCTGAAGCGCGGTCACGCGCGCCTGCGCATTGGCGATCTGCGCGTCGGCCTGCTGCATCGCCACCTTGAACGAGGACGGGTCGATGGTGAACAGGACGTCGCCCGCCTTGACCTGCTGGTTCTCGCGCACCGAGACCGCGACGATCAGCCCGTTCACTTCGCCCGCGACCGAGACGATGTCCTGCTTGATGTAGGCGTTGTCGGTCTCGACCTCGCCCGGGCTGCCGAACCAGTACCACAGGCCCGCGCCGACGATCAGGATGGGGACCACCGTCATCAGCGCCAGGCGAACGCGCTTGCGCCGCGTTTCCGACTGGTGTTCGCGGGCGGCCTGGGCGGCGTTCTGGTTGGCGGGGAACGGATCTGCTTCAGCCATGGGCCTGTTTCGCTTTGGGCGCCGGTTCGAGATCGACCGGGGATTCTTCGGAAAGGTTGCCCCGCACCCGCTCCAGCAGGCCGAGCAACTGGGCGTGTTCGGGATCGGAAAAGCCTTCGAGCGCTTCGGCAAAGACCTGGTCCGCGCAGTCGCGCAGGCGCGCCATCAGCGGGTCGGCGGCATCGGTGACGAACAGACGCCAGGCGCGCCGGTCAGCAGGATCGGCCCGGCGCTCCACCATGCCCGACTTCTCCAGCCGGTCGATCATACGACCTGCGGTGATCGCCTCCACTTCAAGCCAGGCCGCCAGCGCGCACTGGTTGATACCGGGCGTGCGCTGGAGCGCGGCGAGCACGCGCCATTGCGGCCCGGTAACGCCGAATTCCCGCGCCACAAGGTCGAAGCGCTTGCGGAACAGGCGGCCGACATCGGTCGCAAGAAAGGCGATGTTGTTCTGCATCCTGTCGTGGCGATAATAGCCATGCTTACTACCGTCAAGAAGGCTATAACTTGTTATAGGGGAGTCAGAGCGCGCGCATCAGGCCCGGCACATGCGCCAGCAATTCGCGCGCGAGAAAGCCCAGCGGCCCCATCTGCTCTGCACAGCGGCGCCCCGCCTCGCCATGGAGCCACACCGCCCAGGCAGTCGCCTCCAGGGGGGGCGCACCGCGGGCGGCGAGCCCGGCGGCGATACCCGCGAGCACATCGCCGGACCCACCGGTGGCCAGCCCCACGCCTCCGCCGGCAAACGCAAGCACGGCCGCATCGGGCGCGGCGACAAGGCTGGTCGCGCCCTTGAGCACGCAGATCGCACCGAAGCGATCAGCCGCGCGGCGCACCGCCGCAACGCGGTCGGCGACAATCTCGTCTGCGGGCACGTCGAGCATCGCAGCAATCTCGCCCACGTGCGGCGTCAGCACCGCCGGCCGCGTACGGCGGCGGAGAGCGTCGGCATGATCCGGCAGGACCATCAGCGCCGCCGCATCCAGCACCAGTTCTGCCTTCGCGTTCACATCCAGCAGATCGGCAACGAGCCGGGAGGCAGCCTCGCGGCACGACATCGCCGGCCCGGCGATCACCGCGTCGGCGCGGGCCATCAGGTCCGGCAATGCCGGACCGCAGACACCGAGTTCGCCATTGGCTGCCTCTGGCATGGCATGGACGGCGATTTCCGGCATGGTCACGCCCAGCGGCAGCGCGGCGCTGGCGACGGTCGCCACCTGCACCTTGCCCGCGCCCGCCCGCAGCGCGGCTTCCGCGGTCAGGCGGATGCCGCCCGGCACCATCGTGCAGCCGCCGATGGCCAGCACCCGGCCCCGCCCGTTCTTGTCGGTGTCCTCCGCCGGCTGGGGCAAGGGATGTGCGCGCAGCCAGTCGCTGTCGAGCGCATGGAGGTCCGCGCCGTCAGCCACGCGAGGCAACCATCGCATCGGGTTCGGCGGTCACGGCGGTATCGTCCGCCACCATCGGCGCCGTGACGTTGTAGCGCGCAAGCGCGAGATGGCCGTGACCATTCGAGAGCCGCTCGAACCGGTACTCGGTAATCCCGCAATTCGCCACATCGCCTTCGCGGTCGATGGCGAGGATGCGCTCCTCGTCCAGTCCTTCGATAATGTAGCGCAGGCACAGCACGACGACCTGGTGCGCCACGATCATCACCCGGCGCCCGGCATGGTGCAGCGATACGGTATCGAGCAACGCGCGCAGCCGGAAGATCACATCGACCCACGATTCACCGCCCGGCGGGCGGTGATAGAACTTGCCCAGCAATCGGCGGAACTCCGCCTGCTGGGGCTGCAGGTCGCGGATGCCGGTGGTGGTCAGCCCGTCGAGAATCCCGAACTCCTTTTCACGCAGGCGTTCGTCGATGCAGACCGGTTCGTCAGGTGCGCAGCCACCCTCCTCGCGGAACAACTGCGCCGTCTGCACCGCACGAACATAGGGAGAGGACAGGAGCACGTCGGGACGCCCGTCCTCGTGCGCCTCGGCAAACCAGCGGCCCAACGCGCGCGCCTGTTCCTGCCCGAGTTTAGACAGCGGCACATCGACATCGCGGTGCGTGAGCGGAATGCGGGGCAGTCCCAGTTCGGTGGCGTGGTCGCGCGCCACGTTGCCCGCGCTCTGGCCGTGGCGCACGACCCACAGCACGGCGGGCCAGCGCATCGCGGGAGGAGGCGTGGGTGAAGCGGGATGCGGGCCGGTGTGCTTGGTCATACGATGCAGGCAACGGCACCGGAGGCCTTGCGGTTCCCCCACGTTCCCCTTCGACAGCGCCGCGGCTTGGGCGTAGGCTGCGAACGGGGGAGAGGGAGATGGAAGGTCACGAACTGGCCCGGAGGCAGCCGAATCTGGCATCGCGCGCGATGCGGCGGGCGCTGCTGGGGTTCTACAGGATGCAGGGGTGGACGGCCGTGGGCACGCCGCCGCCGGGCGGGCGCTATGTCATCATCGCCGCGCCGCACACGTCGAACTGGGATTTCCTCTATTTCCTGGGCCTTGCCAACGCGCTCGGCCTCGACGCGCACTTCATGGCCAAGGACAGCCTGTTCCGCTGGCCGCTGGGCGGCTTCATGCGCGACATGGGCGGGGTATCGATCGACCGGTCGGCGCGGCGCAACGTGGTGGACGCGATGATCGCGGAGTTCGCCCGGCGCGACCGCTTCGTGCTGACGATCGCGCCCGAAGGCACGCGCAGCGCAGTAAAGCAGTGGCGCACCGGCTTCTACCAGATCGCGCTGGGCGCGGGGGTGCCGATGGTGGTGGGCCTGATGGACTATGCCACCAAGACCGGCGGGCTTGGCCCGGCGATCATGCCGACCGGCGATTACCGCGCCGACATGGCGCAGATCGCCGAGATCTATCGCAGCGTGACGCCGAAACACCCGGACCGCTGCATCACCGACTTTTCGGAGCTGCTCGATGGCTGATGCGCTTCTTTTCAACGCGGCCGCGCTGGCGCTGGGCATGGCCGTGCTGTGGCGGCTGGCCGTGCGGATCGGGGACGTGAGCTTCATCGACGCGGTGTGGGCGGGCGGCATGGCGGCGCTCGCAGCCGTGTCGTGGGCGCAGGTCGGCGCGCCGGGCGGACGCGCAGCGCTGATCGCGGCAATGACCACGGCGTGGGGCGTGCGCCTTGCCGCTCACCTGCTGGTCCGGTGGCGCGGGCACGGCGAGGACCCGCGCTATGCCCGCATTCTTGGCCGGGCAAAGCGCGAGGGGCGGTTCGCCTCGGCCGCTCTGAAACTGGTGTTCGGCCCGCAGGCGGTGCTGCTGTTCGTGACCTGCCTGCCCGCGCAGCTGGGCATCATCGCCAGCGCGGGCGCAGCGGCAGGGCCGCTGGCGATGGCCGGTGGACTCGTCTGGCTGGTCGGTTTCGCGTTCGAGACGGTGGGCGACCGGCAACTCGCCCGGTTCCGCGCCGATCCGGCCAACAAGGGCCGCGTGCTCGACACCGGCCTGTGGCGCTATACCCGCCATCCCAACTATTTCGGCGACTGCTGCGCGTGGTGGGGCATCTGGCTGGCAGCGGCCGAAGCCGGCCCCGGCATCGCGCTGGCCGCCCTGCCGGGACCGCTGTTCCTCACCTTCACGCTCACCCGCTGGTCGGGCAAGCCGCTGCTGGAAAAGGGGATGGCCGAGCGCCGGCCGGGCTATGCCGACTATGTGCGCCGCACCTCTGGCTTTATCCCCCTGCCGCCCCGGAACTGACACGCGGCTCTGACGGCACGTCGCGCACGGGCATCGCGCGGAACCAGCTTTCCAGCGCGTCGATGTCGGTCGCCCCGGTCACCGCCTCGGGCTTGCCCGCGAACACCGAGAAGCCGTCGCCGCCGAGCGCCAGGAAGCCGTTGACCGTGACGCGGTAACGGCGGGCCGGATCGACCGGCAGGCCGTCCAGCGTCATCGCCGTGATCCGGCTGCCGACCGGCTTCGTGCGGTCGAACGCGAAGGCAAAGCCGCGTGACGGGGCCAGCACCTGTTCCGGGCCATTGGCGTCGAAGCCCTGCTCCAGCGCGGCCTTGATCTCCGCCCCGGTCATCGTCTCGGTCACGACCTGGTTGCCGAAGGGCTGGACCTGGTAGATGTCGCCGAACGTCACCGTGCCGTCCGCCGCCGGGACGATCGCGGCGCGGATGCCGAAGGGATTCATGAAGGCGATCTGCGCCCCCGCGCCGCGCGTCGCTTCCAGCTGCGAATCGGCGATGAGGTTGCCGAGCGGGCCGCCGGTGTTGCTTTCCGGCCCCTCGCCCTTGCTGGCCGGGCCGGACAGCTTGCCCACGGCGCGCGCGGTGAAGGCCTTCGACGCATCGACATAGCGCTGCACATAGGCGGCAATGTCCGCGCGCGGGGCGAACTGCGGGAACAGCGGCGTGTTGGCGAGCGGCCCCTTCGACGAGGTGTAGGGCGCGGACTGGACGATCACGTTGCGCGCCTGCTTCGATACGACGCGGTGCGCGGCGGGATCGATCTCCAGCCGGATGTCGGTCAGTTCCTTGCCATAGACGCCCGCGCTGGTGAGCAGGAACGGGCGCGCCGGATCGACCGCGCTCCAGTCGCAGACATAGTCCCAGTGCGTGTGGCCCGAAACGACCACGTCGACGCGCGGATCGAGCCGCGACAGGATCGGGCGGATCTCTCCCACCAGATCGTTGCAGCCGTTGGGATCGGGCGCGCCCTGCGTCTTGCCGCCCTGGTGGATCAGCACGACGATGGCATCCGCGCCCTGCGCCTTGAGCTGCGGGACGGCGGCGTTGATCGTGTCGGCCTCGTCCGCGAAGGTCAGCCCGCGAATGCCGGCGGGGCTGACGAGATCGGTCGTGCCTTTCAGGGTGAGACCCACGACGCCCACGGTGACGCGGCGCTTGCCCGTGCCGAAGCTGCGCAGCCCGGTGGCGGGGAACAGCGTGGCGCCCGAAGGCTCGTGCGTGCTGGCCGCGAGATAGCGGAACGTGGCGCCGGTGAACTTTTCAAGCTGGCACGGCTCCTTGGCGGTGAACTTCGCGCAGCCGCCGTTCTGCATCCGCAGCAGTTCATCGCGGCCACGGTCGAACTCGTGGTTGCCCACCGCGTTGAAATCGACGCCGACGCGGTTCATCACCCCGATCGCCGGCTCGTCGAGATAGAGCGACGAGGCAAGCTGCGAGGCGCTGATCATGTCGCCCGCGGAGACGGTGAGGTGGTTGGCATATTTGCCGCGCACGCTATCCACCGCCGAGGCGAACCATGCCGCGCCGCCGGCGGGCACCTGCACCTGCCCGCCCTTGCCATCGGGCGCGACGACCGACTGGCGCGGCGGTTCCAGGCTGCCATGGAAGTCGTTGAAGGCCACGATGCCGACTTCGACCGGCGCGGCGGAACGCCCACCGCCGCCCGCCATCGGCGCCGCGCAGCCGGCCAGCGTGCCGAGCAGGAGAAGAACGACAGCGCGAGGGGTGTGCGAGATCACGGGCAGCCTTTTGGTAACGGTTGCAACAGCTTGCCGGTCCTAGACCGAATGGATGACGCAGTGAAGGCATCGCCTTTCATTGAAACCTCGGGAACCAGATCCTACAATCACTCCGAAATGCCCACCCGCCGGGAACAGGAACAAGCGATGCGACGCGCGCAGACCGACATCGAGGCCGAACGTGAGCGGCTGGTCGAAATCGCCACCGCACTGATCGAGGAACGCGGCAGCACCGCGCTGACGATGCAGGAAGTGGCCATCCGCGCGGGCATGTCGCCCGCCAATGTCTATCGCTATTTCGAAAGCAAGGAAGCGCTGCTGGAAGCGCTGGCGGAATACTGGTTCCGCCCCAAGGTACAGGCGATGGAGGACGTGGTCGCCAGCGACCTGCCCGCCCGGCGCAAGATGTACGAGTTCTTCGCCCGCCGCTTCACCATGATGCGCCGGCATTACGAAGCCGATCCGGTCGCCTTCCAGACCTATATCGAGATCGGCAACGAGCATTTCGAGCAAGTCCGCAGCTACGTCGATCTGGCCGATCACTACCTTGGCGTGATCATCGGCGAGGCGATGGGCGAAGGGCACTTTACCGACCTGGGCATCGACGAGACGATCAGCCTCGTGAACCAGATGGTCGCGCCCTATTGCGCGATCAACACCATGATGATGTTCATGGACAGGCTGACCGAGGACAAGCTGGCGCGCATCATCGATGCCGTGTTCGATGGATTGTCCGCCGCGGATCGGGGCGCCAAGGGCGTGACGGGTCTTCGCGCAGCCTGAGCCGACGCGATCACGCGGCAGCGCACCAGTCGCCGCGCCTTCCCTGCCAGTGTTCGGCCAGCCCTTCGCGTTCGAGTACGGCGCCAAGGCTCTCGCCGCCGCGCCGCACCACCCGCAGCGCGCGACCATAGCGGTCCACCTCGCGCCCTTCGATGGCGAGCGAGAACGGGCCGGCATTGAGCAGTTGCGTAAGCCGCCGCGTTGCCGCCGCCCCCAGCGCCGCTTCCCGCGCGCAGCCGGGATGGCTCACTTCGGGCGCATTGATATCGGCGATGCGGATCTTGGTGCCCTGATACCAGAAGGTGTCGCCATCGACGATGCAGGTTACACGTTTTGCAGCCGCGCACGGCGCAAAACGGGCCGCCTCGCGGTCTGCCCCGACCTGGGAAAACGGATGCGCGAACGTGCAGGAACGTCCGCCAAGGAAGGCCAGAAGCGCCGCGAAGGAGAGGGTGAGAGCTCGGATCATCGTGACTAGATGATCATGATCCCGCGCGGTTCCGTTCCGGATAAATTCTTATGCCGGAGTGACTTAGTAGAAACACCATAGGCAGGAGCGGGGCCTACCGAATCTTAACCGGCGGGGGCTTAGGACGCCTGTCATGCTTGGCTTTCGCTCTCGCCGGATCTTCCGGAGTCGCTGGTCGGCTCTGTGGTGGGCCGCCGGCATCCTGTTCACCGCCTGGCAGGTGACGCCCTCGCCCGACGAGACCGAGGCCGCCGCGCCCGCGCCGCCTCCGGTTCACGTCAATCCCTGGGCCAAGGATCCCCCGGCGCCGCGCTGAGCCCTACCGGCCGATGAAGATGAACCCGACCGCACCCATCAGGCAGGCGAAGGCGGCGAAATGGCGCCAGTGCAGCGGTTCGCCCAGAACCAGCACCATGAACCCGCCGAACACGGTCAGCCCGATCGCCTCTTGCACGACCTTCAGCTGGCCCGCGCTCCAGCGGTTGGCATAGCCGATCCGGTTGGCCGGCACCGCAAGGCAGTATTCGATCAGCGCCAGTCCCCAGCTGACCGCGATCACCAGCACCACGGGCCTGCTTTCGGCCACCTGCGGGCCACCTCGCAAATGCCAGTACCAAGCCGTCGTCATGAAGATATTCGACAGGAACAACAACAGGATCGTCTGCAACGCCGCACGCTCCGCAAGGATTGGCCGCATTTCCTGCGCGCACCGCGCGGCTCGCGCAATCCCCGGACAGCACCCGGCATGAGCACGGGCTTGGCAGATTGTTAACCGCGAAACGCTACCGTTGCGACGTGCCGATACCAACCGGAGCCGCGCGATGATCGCCCTTCTTTTCCGCAACCGCTGGTTCGCGCTTCTCTGGGGCGTGCTGATCCTGGGCAGCGCAACGACCATCGCGACCCGCGAGTTCGGCGATACCGCTCCGGCCGAGCAAGCCCCCAGCGAGAGCGCGGAAGACAAGTTCGCGCGCTGGGCGCAGGAAGAGGAAAAGCCGGTCTCCGCCGAAGATCAGGAAAGCGACGGCAAGAAGCGCTACGAAGTGCGCGTCTACGACCGCGACAAGGACGTTACCTCAACGGTGAACGATCTTCCCGAGGACGACAACGCGGCAACTGGCGGAGACGACGCAGCAGCGCAGCAGGCCGATCAGTAACGCGCGCGCGGGGTGTCGTCGTCGATGCCCTGCTCGCCGTACGTGCCTTCCTCGTCGTCGTCGCTGCGCTCACCGCGAAACGCGCCCATGTCGATCCGGCCCGATGTGACCATCTGCTTCATGTGATCGACCACATCCGGAGTCGTGCCGCCGATTTCGTCGGGATCGTCGCCCACGCGTTCGGTCTCGCCATCTTCACCGGAACCAGACCCGCGCCCGATGCCTTCGTTGGCGATGGTCTGCGCCTGCGCGCCTTCATCGTCCTGCTCGGCATTGTGCGCCTCGGGCGCGAGATCGCGCTCGTCGAAGTTTTCGCCAGCATCGTTCTGAGCGGGCGAGATGGGCTTGCGGTCGGTCATGGCGCTGTCTCCTTGCGAAAGGACTACGCGCCAACCTGCCCGCTCGTTCCGGCGGCGGCCAGACCTTCAGCGGGTGGGAACCGGCACCTCACCCGAATAGTCATAGAAGCCCCGGCCGCTTTTGCGGCCCAGCCAGCCCGCCTCGACATACTTGGCGAGCAGCGGCGCGGGGCGATACTTGGAATCGCCGGTGCTGCCATGGATCACGCGCATGATTTCCAGGCAGGTGTCCAGCCCGATGAAGTCCGCCAGTTCGAGCGGCCCCATGGGATGGTTGAGGCCCAGCCGGCAACCCTTGTCGATGTCCGCCACGCTGGCGGTGCCGCTGCCCAGCACGAAGCACGCCTCGTTCAGCATGGGCACGAGAATGCGGTTGACGATGAAGCCCGGCTCGTCGCCCGATTGCACCGCTTCCTTGCCCAGGCGGGCGACAAAGCCCTTCACCGCATCGACCGTCGCGGCGGACGTGGCGAGGCCGGGGATCACCTCGACCAGCTTCATCACCGGCACCGGATTGAAGAAGTGGACGCCGATGAAGCGCGCCGGATCGGGCGAGGACACGGCCATGCGCGTAATCGGGATCGAACTGGTGTTCGATGCCATGATCGCATCCGCGCGCAGCACCTTGCCCGCCGCCTCGAAAATCCTGTGCTTGATGTCCTCGCGCTCGGTCGCGGCCTCGATGATCAGGTCGGCTTCGACCATCGCGGCATAGTCGCCGACAGGCACGATCAGCGAAAGGGCGCTTTCCGCATCGGCGGCGGCGATCTTTTCCTTCTCGACCAGCCGCGCCAGCCCCTTGGCGATCTTCGCCTTGGCCTTCTCGGCCAGATCGAGCTGCACGTCGGAAAGCAGCACCCTGAGGCCCGCCTGCGCCACGACCTGCGCAATGCCCGAGCCCATCTGCCCCGCACCGATCACCGCTACCGTCCGCATCGCTTGCCTCCCTGCCGAATGATCCGCGCTGCCTAGCTTCGGGCGCGCGCGCTGTCCATTGGCACCCCGAGGATCAATCCTGACGAGAGGCGCCCGGCACCCACAACGGGTCCGCGCCGGCGTTGATCGCGCGGGCAAGGACGAACAGGTAGTCGGACAGGCGGTTGAGGTAGCCGAGCGCCGCCGGGTTCACCGCTTCCACCGCGGCCAGCGCGACGGCCGCGCGTTCGGCGCGGCGCGCGATCGACCGCGCGAGGTGGACGCGCGCGGCGCCCTCGCTGCCCCCCGGCAGGATGAAGCTGGTGAGAGGGGGCAATCCTTCGTTGACCGCGTCGATAGCGCGTTCCAGCCATGCGACCTGCCCCGGCACCACGCGCAGCACCATTTCCGAAGGCGTGAAATCCTCGCCCGGCGTGGCAAGGTCCGCGCCCAGGTCGAACAGGTCGTTCTGGATGCGTTGCAGGGGCTGGGCACGATCATCTGGCAGCGCGACGGCGGCAAGGCCGAGTGCGCTGTTGAGTTCGTCGACTTCGCCGATGGCGTGCATCCGCGCATCGTGCTTGGCGCGGCGCGAGCCATCGACCAGCCCGGTGGTGCCGTCGTCGCCGGTGCGGGTGTAAATCTTGTTGAGCTTGACCATGCGCAGCCGCTTACGCGGTCAGCGCGCCACCGCCAAGAGGATCGCCACGACGGCGATGGCGAGACCCTGGAACTTGATGCGGTTGAACATCATCCGGTTCTGCAGAAGCTGCATTTCCTTCAGCCCCTCGTCGCCGCGCTCCAGCCCTTCCTTCGTCGTCTGGAGGAACGCGATGATGCCGCGGACCAGCGAATAGACCGCGAGGCCCATGAAGATCAGCAGGAGCGGGACAAGGACGTAGGTCATGCAGCCTGATGTATGTAGTCCGAGAGGGAAATACCAGTGTCGAATAGCCCGGCACGCAGTTCGGCGGCCACGGCGCGGCCATCTTCGCCCGCGCGGCGGCGATCCGCGATCGCGGAGGCGCCGCGTCGCTTCGCCAGCTTGCGCCCGTCCGCCTCGATCAGCACCGGGTGGTGGTGCCACACCGGTTCGGGCAGACCGAGCAATGCCTGGAGCAGGCGGTGGACGTGGGTGGCCTGGAACAGGTCCGCCCCCCGCGTCACGCAGGTCACGCCATCGGCCGCATCGTCGAGCGTCGCCGCGAGGTGGTAGCTTGCGGGGGCGTCCTTGCGCCACAGCACCACGTCTCCGAACAGGTCCGGCCGTGCCTGCTGCTCGCCGCGCCGTTCGTCGGTCCAGCTGAGCGGTCCGCACAGGTCGGTCGCCTGCTCCATGTCGAGCCGCCAGACCACGCCCGGCCCCGGCATGATCGGCGCGTGCAGGCAGGTGCCGGGATAGACCGGGCCGTCCGGCCCCATGCGGGTGGCGGTGGCGGCAATCTCGGCGCGGCTGCAGCGGCAGGGATAAAGCAGGCCCATCGCGCGCAGCGAATCCGCGGCGTCGCGGTAGCTGGCGATGCGCTGCGACTGGGGCGCGACCTCGCGGAAATCGAGCCGCAGCCAGCGCAAGTCCTCGCGAAATTCCTCGGCCAGTTCCGGCCGGCTGCGCGCGCCGTCGATATCCTCGATCCGCAGCAGGAATTCGCCGCCATCCCGCTTGGCGCGATCATGCGCCACGATCGCCGCATAGGCATGACCAAGGTGCAACGGGCCGTTGGGGCTGGGGGCGAAGCGCGTGATCGTCACTTCCCGGACACTAACGCGCACCGTCCGGAAAGCAAAACGGCTGCCCCAAAGTGCAGGGGCAGCCGTTTTATAGCTTGTGGCCGAATGACCGCGTGGCTCAGACGAGCGTGGCGGTGAACATCATGCCGCTGACGCCAGCAGCAATGATGATCGGCAGCACGAACGAAGCGATGCTGCGCATGGTGTGTCCTCCTGTTGATGAGGCACTCTCAGGCAGTCTCCCAGTTCATCGGCGCCGGCAGGGTGGTGGATTGCAGGAGCTTGCTGAACGAGGCGCGCAATACGCCGATCGGCGTATGCTGCAAGTGCGAACGGGGCGTCTGCACGTGCAGTTTTTGCAACTCGCGCCATGCAATTGCGCGCGCCGCAGTCCCGCACCGGCTGGACAGCGCGCGCCATGATGCCTATCGGCCACCCATGAGCATCCAGCCTTCAGAATCGATCCTGATCGTCGATTTCGGCAGCCAGGTGACCCAGTTGATCGCGCGCCGCGTGCGCGAGGCAGGGGTCTATTCCGAAATCGCTCCCTTCACGCAGGCCGAAGCCGCGTTCCACCGGATGAAGCCCAGTGGCATCATCCTGTCGGGATCGCCGGCCAGCGTGCCCGCCGATGGCAGCCCCCGCGCACCGCAGTGCCTGTTCGACAGCGGATTGCCGATCCTGGGCATCTGCTACGGCCAGCAGGTGATGAGCGAGCAGCTGGGCGGCAAGGTCGAACCCGGCGATTCCGGCGAATTCGGCCGCGCCTTCCTGACCGTGACCGAGCCTTGCGTGCTGTTCGACGGGCTTTGGCAGGTCGGCGAGCGCCATCAGGTGTGGATGAGCCACGGTGACAAGGTCACGCAGTTCGCCCCCGGCTTCCGCATCGTGGCCGTGTCCGACGGTGCGCCCTTCGCGGTGATCGCGAACGACGAGAAGAAGTACTACGGCACCCAGTTCCACCCCGAGGTGGTCCACACGCCCGACGGCGGCAAGCTGATCGCCAACTTCGTGCGCCACGTCTGCGGCTGCACCGGCGAATGGACCATGGCGGAATTCCGCAAGACCAAGATCGCCGAAATCCGCGAGCAGGTGGGCGACAGCCGCGTGATCTGCGGCCTTTCGGGCGGCGTCGATTCGGCGGTGGCGGCCGTGCTGATCCACGAGGCGATCGGCGACCAGCTGACCTGCGTGTTCGTCGACCACGGGCTGATGCGCATGGGCGAGGCCGAGCAGGTCGTCAGCCTGTTCCGCAACCACTACAACATCCCGCTGGTCCACAAGGACGTGTCGGCGCTGTTCCTGAACGGGCTGGCCGGGGTCACCGATCCCGAGGCCAAGCGCAAGTTCATCGGCAAGACCTTCATCGACGTGTTCGAGGACGAGGCCAAGCAGGTCGGCGGCGCCGATTTCCTCGCGCAGGGCACGCTTTACCCGGACGTGATCGAATCGGTTTCGTTCACCGGCGGGCCTTCGGTGACGATCAAGAGCCACCACAACGTGGGCGGCCTGCCCGAGCGCATGAACATGAAGCTCGTCGAACCGCTGCGCGAACTGTTCAAGGACGAAGTGCGCGCGCTGGGCCGCGAGCTGGGCCTGCCCGACATCTTCGTGGGTCGCCACCCCTTCCCCGGCCCTGGCCTTGCCATCCGCATCCCCGGCGAAGTGACGCGCGAACGCTGCGACATCCTGCGCAAGGCCGATGCGATCTACCTCGAGGAAATCCGCAACGCGGGTCTCTACGACGCGATCTGGCAGGCTTTCGCGGTGTTGCTGCCGGTCAAGACCGTGGGCGTGATGGGCGATTTCCGCACCTATGACAGCGTCTGCGCGCTGCGCGCGGTGACCAGCACCGACGGCATGACGGCCGACATCTACCCCTTCGACGCCGGCTTCCTCAGCCGCGTTGCGACGCGCATCGTCAACGAGGTCAAGGGCATCAACCGCGTGGTCTACGACTACACGTCGAAGCCGCCCGGCACGATCGAATGGGAATAAGCACCGAGTGGGCGTGACCCACACGCTGCGCGAGGCGACGGCGGCCGACGAGGCCGCAGTCGTCGCGTTGTGGCAGGCGGCGGGCCTGACCCGCCCGTGGAACGATCCCAACGCCGATTTCCGCATGGCGCAGGGAACTCCCGCGTCCTGCGTGCTGGTCGCCGAACACGCGGGCGACATGGCCGGCGCAGTGATGGTCGGCTTCGACGGGCATCGCGGCTGGGTCTATTATCTTGGCGTCGATCCCGCGCGACAGCGCACCGGCACCGGGCGCGCGCTCATGGCCGCAGCCGAGGACTGGCTCAAGGCCCGCGACTGCCCCAAGATCATGTTCATGGTCCGCAGCGACAACCTTGCCACCAAGGCGTTCTATGCGGCCCTTGGCTATGAGAGCCAGGCCGTCGAGACGCTCGGGCGGCGGCTCGACGGGCGCTGAGATCAGGCGGCCGCGCGCAGCCGGTCGAAGGGACTGGGCGTGGTGTCCTGCGAAAAACGGTAGGATGACGCGGTAACCCCGCCGCGCAGGTCGTCCTGCGCATAGATCACGGTGCCCGGATCGCCGCCTGCCGCGCCCACCGCGACCATCAGCGGGATGAGGTGATCTTCCCGCGGGTGCGCCTCGCGAGCATAGGGCGCTGCTTCCCAGCGCCGCAGCTCGGCCTCGCGCTCGGCGGGCGGCACTTGCGTCAGCGCATGGCGCAGCCACGCGTCGAACCCGGCCGAAGGGACGGCGGCGCTGGGATCGAACCGGCGCAGGTTGTGATACGAAAGCCCCGATCCCACGATCACCACGCCTTCCGCGCGCAGCGGCGCCAGCGCGCGCCCCAGTGCAAGATGCGCGGCGGGATCGTAGTCCGCCCGCATCGACAGGCTGACCACGGGAATATCCGCGTCGGGATAGATCGGCTGGAGCATCGAGAATGTGCCGTGGTCGAACCCGCGCGCCGCGTCGGTGCCGATGGGGATGCCCGCCGCCGCACCCAGTTCCACCACCCGCGCGGCGACCTCGGGCGATCCGGGCGCAGCGTAGCGGATGTGGTAGGTATGCTCGGGGAAGCCGTAATAGTCATAGACCATGCCGGGCTGCTGGGCCGTCGATACGGTAAAGCCCGGCTCCTCCCAGTGCCCCGACACCACCAGCACCGCGCGCGGGCGTTCGGGAAGCTCGGCCGGAATGGCCTTGAGCGACGCCTCCAGCAGATCGAAGCTGCGGCGAAACGGACCGTCGAGCCACGGCCAGGGTCCGCCGCCGTGCGAAAGAAAAAAGACCGGCTGGAGCGTCATGGCGAAAGTCATCCTGTTGCTGCCTCTGCAACCTAGGCACGCCGGGCACTGCCAAGAAGTGCGAAAATACACGCGGCTTCGTTCGACTTCGCCGAACAGATGGGCGCGCAGGGGGCGTCGAATGGCCAAAACGTAATGTTTTGCTCACCCGCTGGTGCGGCGCGAACGGGTATTCCGCTTTTCGACGGTGAGCAGTCGCCGACGAATCGCAACGTGACGGTCCCCTGTTCCGATTCCCATTCGTCGATTGCTCACCGTCACCCGCGCCGGCCGCGTGCGCCGCGATCGGCGATGCCGATCCCGCAAGGAAACGCCGTGTCTCGTCCCGTATTTTTCGATCCCACTGGTCAACGTCATCGTTGGACGCGCCGTGCGGCGCTTGCCGCGCTCGCGCTGCTCATCGCGCTGGCGGCAGTCTTCGCCACCACGCTTGCCACGGTTCCCGCGGCGCAGCCGCTGCCGCTCGGCTTCGAGCGCATGGCGCCGCTGCCGCTGAAGACGCAGGTCAGCCGGCTGTCGCACCGCCTGGCCGATCTGTTCGGCCACCGGCCCACGGCGGCGGTGCGCGGCAAGGGTGCGCCGATCACGGTCGGGTTCTACACGTCCTGGACCGACGGCAGCGCCGAAGTTCTGGCGCGTCACGTGGGCCAGCTCGACTGGGTCGCGCCCACGCTGATGTCGATCGACCATGCCGGCCAGCTGACCGTCACCGACGATGCGCCGATGCGCCGCGTGCTCGCCGGCGCGCTGCATCGCCCGCTGGTGGTGCCCGTGCTCCAGAATGCGGCCAACGGCACCTGGGACGGCGCCGGCACCACCGCAGTCCTGACCAATTCCGCACGCCGCGCCGCGCTGGTCGCCGGCATCGATGCCGCGCTCGACCGTTCGGGCGACAACGGCGTGATGATCGACTTCGAAAATCTGCCGCCCAACGGCATCGCGGCGCTGCGCACGCTCGCCGCGGATCTCCATGCCCGGTTTGCGCCCAAGCACCGCGTCGTGGCGGTGACCATGCCGATCGACAGCCCCGAATGGTCCGCGCGCGACCTCGCCCGCGTGGCCGACAAGGTCGTGCTGATGGCCTATGACGAGCACTGGCAGGGCGGTCAGCCCGGTCCGATCGCTTCGCAGGGCTGGTTCGCCGGGCATCTCGCCGACCAGATCAAGGGCGTGGCACGCGACAAGGTGATCGTCGCGCTGGGCAACTATGGCTATGACTGGCACGAAGGCCATGCCGACAGCCAGACGGTTGAGGAAGCGTGGCTGGCCGCGCACGACAGCGGCGCGGTTCCCGCCTGGGACAAGGCCAGCGGCAACCTTGGTTTCGCCTATACCGACAATACCGATCACGGCCCCGTCCGCCACGACGTGTGGATGCTCGACGCCGCGGCCAGCTGGAACCAGATGCAGGTGCTCTCGCACCTCGGCCTGGGCAATGTCGCGCTGTGGCGGCTGGGCTCGGAAGATCCGGGCTTCTGGCCCACGCTCAAGTCGTGGCGGGGCGGCGGGCACACGCCGCCGAACCTCTCCGCGATCGCGCAGGCCAACAACGTCGACGTGGAAGGCAATGGCGAGATCCTGCGCGTCGATGCGACCCCGCGCTCCGGCGCGCGCACGATTGCCTTCGATCCGCGCTCGCACTTGGTCACGGCGGAAAACTATACCGTGCTGCCCACGCCCTATGTCGTGCGGCGCACCGGCGACCGCGCCAAGCTGGTCGCGCTCACGTTCGACGATGGCCCCGATGCGGCCTGGACGCCGAAGATCCTCTCGGTCCTGGAACGCTACCACGTGCCGGGCACCTTCTTCGTCGTCGGCGAAAACGGCGTGGGCAACCGCAGCCTGCTCGAACGAATGGCCGCCGACGGGGACGAGATCGGCAACCACAGCTACACCCACCCCAACATGGCGGACGAATCCACCGCCGGGGTGAAGCTGGAACTGAACGCCACGCAGCGGCTGATCGAGGCCTATACCGGGCGCTCCACCCGCCTGTTCCGCGCGCCCTATTTCGGCGATGCCGAGCCGACCACCGCGGACGAACTGGGGCCGGCGCTGATCGCGCAGCAGCAGGGCTATACCGTGGTCGGTCTCCATGCCGATACCAACGACTGGAAGAAGAAGGACGCCTCTGCCATCGTCGATGCCGCGGTGCGCGGCATCGAGAACGCCACGCCCGATCGCACCGCCAACGTCGTCCTGCTGCACGATGGCGGCGGCAACCGCGAACAGACCCTGATCGCGCTGCCGCAGATCATCGAGCGCCTGGAAGCGGACGGCTACCGGCTGGTCCCCGTCTCCACGCTCGCCGGACTGAAGCGCGACGACGTGATGCCGGTGGTGAACGGCTGGGATCTCGTGGCGGTGCGCGCGGACGTCGCGATCTTCGGCATCCTTGCCACCGTGTTCGCTTCGCTGGTGTGGATCTTCTTCTTCGCCATCGCGCTGGGCACCATCCGCGCCGTCGGCATGACCGTGCTGGCGCTGATCCCCAACCGTCACAAGGCGCCCGCGCCCGGCGGTGCAGACCCCATCGTCACCGTCATCATCCCCGCCTTCAACGAAGAGCGCGTGATCGAATCCTCGATCCGCCGCATCCTGGCCAGCGATTACGGCCCGATGCAGGTAATCGTGGCCGACGACGGATCGAAGGACCGCACCAGCGCCATCGTCACCGAGGCGTTCGGCAACGATCCGCGCGTCCGGCTGCTCACGCTGGTCAACGGCGGCAAGGCCAAGGCGCTCAATCGCGCGCTCGCCGAAGCCTCGGGCGAGATCGTCGTCGCGCTCGATGCCGACACCCAGTTCGAGCCGGGGACGATCGCCAAGCTCGTCCGCTGGTTCGTCGATGACAGGATCGGCGCGGTCGCGGGCAACGCCAAGGTGGGCAACCGGGTCAACCTCGTCACCCGCTGGCAGGCGATCGAATACGTCACCGCGCAGAACATCGAACGCCGCGCGCTGACCCGCTTCGACGCGATCATGGTCGTGCCCGGCGCCGTCGGTGCATGGCGGCGCTCGGCGCTCGACGCGGTCGGCGGCTTCCCCGAGGACACGCTGGCCGAGGACCAGGACCTGACCATCGCCATCCAGCGCGAGGGCTGGCGCATCGCCTACGACGAAGACGCCGTGGCCTGGACCGAAGCGCCCGAAACGCTGCGCGCTCTGGGCAAACAGCGCTTCCGCTGGGCCTTCGGCACGCTGCAGTGCCTGTGGAAGCACCGCTCGATCATGACGAAGCGGCGCCCGTCCGGCCTGGCGTTCGTCGGAATGCCGCAGGCCTGGCTGTTCCAGATCGTGTTCGCGATGGTCTCCCCCCTGATCGACCTGGCGCTGGGCGTCTCGATCATCGGCACCGTGATCCGCGTGGTCCAGCACGGCTGGGCGCAAACGCAGACCGACGTGCTGCGCATGGGCCTCTACTGGGCCGCGTTCACCACCATCGACGTGCTGTGCGGATGGGTCGCGTTCCGGCTCGACGTGCGCGAGGAGCGGTTCCGGCCGGGGCTGCTGCTGGCACAGCGCTTCGTCTACCGCCAGCTGATGTACGGTGTCGTGATCCGCGCGGTCGGTGCCGCTCTGGCGGGCCTCGGTATCGGCTGGGGCAAGCTTGAACGGACGGGCCGGGTGGCCTCGCCCTCAGCGGCGCAAGGGCAGCCGCAGGGTAGCGATCAGCCCGCTCTCACCTGAAAGCACCAGTTCCCCGCCATGAAGCCGCGCCACCGCGGCGACCATGGCGAGGCCCAGTCCGCCGCCGGGCCGGGTGCGCGCATTGTCGAGCCGGACGAACCGCTCGACCGCGCGGTCCCGGTCCTCTGGCGCGATGCCGGGGCCGTTGTCGGCCACGGTGATCTCGCCCCGGCTGCCTTGGGTGCGGGTGGTGACGGTAATCGCCGTCCCCCCGTATTTGATGGCATTGTCGATCAGGTTGGACAGCGCGCGTGACAGCAGTTCGCGGTCCGCCACCACGGTGACAGGCAGGAGGTCCGCCGCCAGCTGGACGCCCGCCTGTTCGGCCAGCGGTTCGTAGAGTTCGACCAGATCCTCGGCCACGACCGCCAGATCCAGCGGCGTGCGGCGGTCCTGCACCACGCCGCCTTCGAGGCGGCTGATCTCCAGCGCGGTTTCCAGCATCGCGCGCAGCCCCTCGGCGTCGGCGCGTGCGGCTTCCAGCGCTTCCAGCGCGCGCGGTTCCTCGGTGCGGGCCATGGCCGTTTCGATCGCGGCCGAGAGACGCGTCACGGGCGAGCGCAAATCATGCGCCAGCGCGCCCGACACCGCGCCCAGCTGCGACACGAGCTGGTCGATGCGCTCCGCCATCAGGTTGATCTGGAGCCGCAGGTGATCGAACCCGTCGCCCGCCTCGTCGGTGGAAACGCGCGCGCCGAAATTGCCCGAGGCGAGCTGCGCGGCGGTTTCCGCAATCTCGTGCGTGCGGCGGCTGATGACGATGCCCAGGACCAGCGCGCTGAGCGTGGCGAAGACCACCGCGACGGCGATGGTCACGCCGATGGCCGTGGCGAACGCCAGGTCCAGCCGGCGATCGCTTCCCCCCGCCACGCCCACGACCAGCTTCGATCCGTCGGAGAGCCCGCCCGCGACGGCCACGCCCTCCAGCAGCGGAGCCTGCGCGCCGTGGCGCACCATGACCGGCACAGGCCGCGCCGAGATCGGGACCGTGGGCGCCCGTGTCAGGTTGGCGAGCACCGGCGCTCCGCCAGTTTCGCCGCCGGTGAGCGCGATGAACACCGTGGGATCGGCCGCGCTGCCCCGGCGGGAGGTGATGAACTCCGCCAGTTCCTCGTGCCCGCCATCGTAGTAGGCGGCGAGCAGATCGTCCCGCACGTCGATCACCTGGCGCACCCGGTCGGCCCGCACCACGTCGAGCATCTGGGTGCGCAGGAAAAAGATCGCCGCGGCGCTGGACAGCAGTTGCAGCACGAACACCGCCGTCACCAGGCGGACCATGGTGGGCGAGAAACGGCGCGGTGCGGCGCTCATGGGAAACTCAGTCGGCCGCGAGGCGGTAGCCGGCGCCGCGCACGGTGTGGAACAGCGGGCACGCCTCTCCATCGTCGATCTTGCGGCGCAGGCGACTGATGTGCACGTCGATCACGTTCGTTCCTGGATCGAAGTGATAATCCCACACGGCCTCCAGCAGCATGGTGCGCGTCACCACTTCGCCCTGATGCAGCATGAGGTATTCGAGCAGACGGAACTCGCGCGGCTGCAAGGCGATCTTGCGCGCGCCGCGGCGCACCTGCCGGGTCAGCCGGTCGAACTCCAGATCACCGCAGCGAAGTACGGTTTCCTGCGGCTTTGCCTGCGCGCTGCCGCCGCCCCGGCGGATCAGCGCCTGAACCCGCGCCAGCAGTTCGGCAAAGGAGAACGGCTTGCCCAGATAATCGTCGGCGCCCGCGTTCAGCCCCACGATCCGGTCGTCCAGCCCGCCGAGTGCGGACAGCATGATCACCGGCGTCGTCACTCCGGCGGCGCGCAGCGCCTTGAGCAGGGCGAGGCCGTCCATGCCCGGCAGCATCCGGTCGAGCACGACGACGTCGAACTGGCTGTCGGTCGCGAGGAACAGGCCATCACGGCCATTGTCCGCACGATCGACCGTGAAGCCGAGTTCGTCGAACCCCTGCGCGACATAGTCGCTGATCTGCCGGTCGTCTTCGACCAGAAGGATCCGTCCGCTCATCGCTGTCACTCCCTGCCGCGCTGCGTGCGCCCTTCGGCATCGATCACGCGGAAGCGAACCTTACCCGCGCGGCGGCCGGGCGGGAAGTCAGAACCGCCGGGGACCGGGACCGCCCATGCCGGGGCCGCCTCCTGGACCGCCGGGACCTCCGGACATCGTCACCGGAGCGCTCTGCGGGATCGTGCCGGGCACACCGCCGGTGTAGCCGTAGCCTTGCGGCAGGAACGGTCCCATCTGGCCGCGTGCGCCGGGAATCGGCGCGGCCGGCTCATCGTCCGGCCTGGCCACCGGCCCTGAGGACGATGCGGAGGGCGATGCGGAGGACGGCGGGGTCGCGACAGCCAGCGCAGCGGGCGCCGCAGCGGCCGGGACGACGGGATTGTCCGCTACCGTGGCGGCAGGTGCGGCACGGCGCTGCGCGGTAACCGGCGTCGCCGATGGTCCGGCCAGCCGGGTCGGCTGGGAAAGCGCGGGCGAGCCCTGTCCGGCGGATTGCGGCACGGCGCTGGCAAAAGGCACGGCGGGGGCGAAAGGCGCGGCGGGGGCCGCCGGTGCCGGGCCGCTCGCCGGCAACGCCGCCATCGGGGCTGGCGGGGCGATCAATGCCGCAGGCTCGTTCGCCCCGCCGACCATGGCAACAGCGGCAATGCCTGCGGCGATCGCGGCAAAGCCCGCGCCCGCGCCGAGCAGCCAGCGGCGCGGCTCACGCCGGGACGGGAGCACGGCCACCGCGGCGGGCCCGTTCATCGCGGGCACCGCCGGAACAGGCTCTACTTGTGGAGCCGGTGCCACCTCTGGCGGCAACTGCGGCAGGCGCACCGCCTCCCGCGCGATGCGCGCGGCAAGGCCGGACGGCACGCGCGGTGCGGCGGCGAGATCAAGCGCCCGGTCGAGCGCCGCCTCGCGCCGTTCGGGCGAGATGGGCACGCGGCGCGTCACGCCAGCGGCCCCGCGGCGGCAAGGTCGCGGCAGCGCACGTCGCGCTTTTCCAACAGGTCGCGCATCTGGCGCCGGGCCCTGAACAGCAAGGATTCCATAGCCTTTATGTTGAGCGCCAACACGTCGGCTGCAAGGGCATTCGAAAAACCTTCATAATAACAAAGCACCAACGCGGCCCGATACCGCTCCGGCAGGTCGGCCAGCGCGGCGGCGACCGCACTGCGCGCCTGCCCCGCCTCGATCAGGGCATCGGCCAGCGGCGCTTCATCGGCCATGTCGGGCAGTTCGGGCGCCGTCACCACGCGGAACCGCCGCTTGCGATCGAAGCACAGGTTCATGGTGACGCGGTGGAGCCAGCCGACCAGCCCGGCGCCGCTCGGTTGCCAACGCGGCGCCTGTTGCCACAGGCGGGTGAAGGCATCCTGCACCACGTCCTCCGCTTCATGCCCATCGCCCAGCATCCGCATGGCCACGCGGTAAAGCGGCGCGGTGTGCCGGTCGACCAACTCTGCGAACGCATCGGCATTGCCGAGGGCCACCTCGGCCATCAGCGCGGTGTCATCCATGCGGGCGTCGATTGGGGGCGTCACGGGATCCTGCCGCATGTCGCCGGGAATATAGTCGCCATCGCCGAGCATGTCGGCGTGGCGCTGGATGTCGCCATGAAACATCATGCGGTCGGCTTCCGGTGATCGCAGGCGCGCACGAGGGTATCTCCGTCCAATTCCCCCTGTCCCCGGTGCCTCTGCTGGGCATTTCCGCCTGAACGCCAAATTTACGAGCCATAAACCCCGCCGCAATTTTTTCGGCCCTGCGGCGAAGGGCGATGCGGCGCCTGCCGTTGAGCCATGCGGAAGCCGTGCGGCACCGCCCCCGGACCCGCCGCGCGGCTTCCAACACTGAACGGCCTTTGCGCGAGGGGCGATGTCCCCGCGATTCGCGCAGCAGACAGACACCTGGGCCTGCGCACTCCGGCTTGAGACCGGACGGCGCAGGTCCCCCTTTTCGGATGCCCTCCTTGATTCGGAAGAACGATGCCATGCCGCGCCACGCCGCCAACCGCTTCCTCGCCTCCACCGCCACGTTCGCGCTGATCCCGGTCGCGCTGGCGGCGGGCGCTGCCCCCGCCCTTGCCGACACCACCATCAGCACCAGCACGACCGCGCCGCTCGCCACCTCCAGCGCGGGCAACGTCACTGTCGCCAGCGGCGGCACGGTGGCCGTGACGACCGGCAACGCGGTCACGGTCGATGCCGGCAAGACGGTAACCGTGAACAGTGGCGGCGCGATCACCGCCGGCACGGGCAACGGCGCCATGGGCATCTTCGTGGCGCCGGTCGCCACCACCATCACCAACGACGGCACGATCACCGTCACCGAAACCTTCACCGCGGCGGACGCCGACAGCAACGGCATCGCCGACGGGCCGGTGGCCAGCGCAAGCGACCGCTACGGCATTCACGTCGCATCGGGCGGCACCATGACCGGCTCGATCGGCAACACCGGGACAATCGCCGTCGACGGGCTGAATTCCGCAGGCATTGCCGTGGATTCGGCGCTGACGGGCGATCTCACGACCACCGGCACGATCAAGGTCAAGGGCGACAACAGCGTGGGTATCCGCACCGGCGCGGTGGCGGGAAGCGTCAACGCGGGCGGCTCCGTCTCGGTCATCGGCCAGGGCGCGCAGGCGCTGGTGGTGAGCGGCGACGTGGGCGGCAAGGTCAAGATCAACGGCGCGCTGACGCAGGCCGCCAGCTACACCGCCGACGATGGCACGACGCAGGTTCTGTCGCGCAGCGCGCTCCATTCGGGCAAGGCCGCGGTGCAGATCGGCGGCAACGTGGCGGGCGGCGTCGTGCTTTACGCGCCGGTGGATTCGTCTGCCACAGACCAGTCGACCGGCTCGATCATTGCGTTCGGCAACAGCCCCGCGCTGCTGATCGGCGGCGCGGCCGATACCACCATCGGCGGCGGCACGACCAAACTCGGCACGTATTCGCTCGGCATCGACGGGTCGGTTTCGGCCACGTCGTACTACAGTTCGACCGATGCCTATGGCGTGGTGATCGGCGGACAGGGCGGCAACGTGACCCTGACCAACGGCATCGGGGTTTCCGGCTCGATCACCGCCACGACGATCGATTCCTCGGCCACGGCACTGCTGATCAATGCCGGGTCGAGCGTGACCACGCTGAGCAACGACGGCACGATCAAGGCCGTCATCAGCTCGCCCGGCATCGGCGGATCCTATGCGATCAAGGACATGTCGGGCACGCTGGCCACGATCAGCAACACCGGCACGATCGCGGTCAGCGGATCGAGCGAGGACAAGCTGGCCGCCATCGACGTTTCGGCGAACACCACCGGCGTGACCATCAAGCAGTCCCTGAACGCCACCAACGCCGCCCTGCAGGCCACCGCGAAGGCCGCGAGCGGCTACAACCCGGACACGGCCACCGTCTACACCTCGATCACTGGCGACATCTATACCGGCAGCGGGAACGACACGCTCGACGTGGGCAGCGGCAAGATCACCGGCAACACCTACCTCGCGGCGGGCGACGATACGGTGAAGCTGGCAGACGATGCCAAGTACATCGGCAAGATCGATTTCGGCACCGGCACCGCCGCGATGACGATGGCCGGCAATTCGCGCTTTACCGGCACGATGGCGCTGAACGGTCAGCTCGGCACGCTGACACTGGCGGACAGCGCGCGTTGGCTGGGCACGGTGACGGGGGGGTCGCAGCTGACGGTGAACGTCAATTCCGGCACCTTCGGCGCCAATGCCACCGGCACCACGGCCGTTCACGCGCTGAACATTGGCGCGGGCGGCACGCTGGCGGTCTATGTCGACGGGGCGACGGGGACGAGTTCGAAGCTTGTCGCCGATACCGCCAGCTTCGCCAGCGGCGCGAAGATTTCCGCGACCGTTTCCTCGCTGGCGGAGGCCGAGGGCACCTACACCGTGCTGAGCGCGGGCACGCTGACCGGCACCGGCAACATCGGCGATACCGCGCTCAACATGCCGGTGCTCTACAACGGCACGGTGAGCGCCGAGGGCAATGACCTGCTGCTGACGATCTCGCGCAAGACGGCCGACCAGCTTGGCCTGAACGCGGCGCAGGCGTCGGCCTATGGCGCAATCCTGGCGAATGCCGTGAATTATGCGAGCTTGCAGACCAGCCTGCTCCAGGTGGCGGACGTTGCCACGCTCCAATCGCAGTTCTCGCAGCTTCTGCCGGTATTCAACGGCGGCACGTTCGACCTGGTGACGCGCGGATCGCGGCTGGCCGCGCGCCATGTGGCCGACGATTCGTCGATCTTCACGATCAGCGATGTGGGCGGCTGGCTGGAGCCGATCTACTTCCGCGGCACCGAGAAGGCCGACGCGACCGGCGCCGGGTTCAAGACCGATGGCTACGGCCTCTCGTTCGGGATGGAGCGGCGCACCGGCATCGGCAACATCGGCGCCTCGTTCCTCTACTTCTCGGGCAATGCCAAGACCGGCGACGCGCAGACGGTCAAGGGCAACAGCTATGAACTGGGCGCGTTCTGGCGGCTGGCGAAGGGTCCGCTCTACGCCTACGCGCGCGCCGGGGTCGGCAAGACTTCGTTCACGTCGACCCGGACGTTCGCCGGAACGGCCGACAGCACCGCTTTCACCTATACCGCCGCCGGCAGCTGGAAGGGCTGGACCGTCTCGGGAACGGGCGGCCTGTCCTACAAGGTGGACGTGGGCGGCGGCTTCTCGCTGAAGCCCAAGGCCGTGCTCGACTATTACCGCCTGCACGAAAACGGCTACACCGAAACCGGCGATGCCGCGCTGGCGCTGGCGGTTGGCAGCCGCAACAGCAGCGCGCTGAACGGCACGACCACGCTGGTGGCGGCATGGAGCGCGGGACAGGGCAGCTACGAAGGGCGGCCGTTCACGGTCGAACTCGAAGCTGGCCGGCGCAACCGCCTGTCGGGTGAACTCGGCGACGTGACTGCGAACTTCACGGGTGGCAACGCCTTCACGCTCACCCCCGAATCGATCCGCTCGGCGTGGGTGGGCGAGGCCAGCATCCTGCAAGGCGGGCTGGACTATACCTGGAAGCTCAGCGCCGGGGCGGAACGCACGCAGGGCGGCGGCACGTCCTACTCGGCGCGCGCTTCGCTCAGCATCGCGCTCTGAGGTTTCCGCAGGAGAACGCGAGAGGGGCGGCCCGCCGGGACCGCCCCCTTTTCCTTTATGCAGCGGGGACGGAAGTCCGCAGCAGGTCGCGATACTGGCGCGGCTGGCTGCGCAGGTATTGCGGCGGCACTTCCACCTGCCCGCCCAGCGCGGCGGCGGCGCGCCACGGCCAGTGCGGCTCGTAAAGCACGGTGCGCGCCAGCGCGACCAGATCGGCATCGCCGGTGGCGACGATCGCCTCGGCCTGTTCCGGCTCGGTGATCAGGCCCACCGCAACGACCGGGATCGACACCGCCTGCCGCACCGCGCGCGCCAGCGGCACCTGATAGTTCGGGCCGACCGGAATCGCCTGCCGCGGATCGAGCCCGCCGCTGGAAACGTGGATGGCATCGGCGCCGCGCGATTCGAGCGCCTTGGCGAAAGCGGCGGTCTGCTCGATATCCCACCCGCCTTCGACCCAGTCGGTGCCCGAGACGCGGACCGTGACCGGGCGATCTGCGGGGAAGGCGGCCCGCACCGCGTCGAACACTTCCAGCGGGAAGCGCATCCGGTTCTCAAGGCTGCCGCCATAGTCGTCCGTGCGATGATTGGAGAGCGGCGAGAGGAATTCGTGCAGCAGGTAGCCGTGCGCGGCATGGATCTGCACCGCGTCGATCCCCAGCCGCGCGGCGCGGCGGGCGGCGGCGACAAAGGCATCGCGGACGCGGTCCAGCCCGGCGCGGTCCAGCGCGGCCGGCGGGTTCTCGCCCGCGGCGAAGGGCAGCGCGGAGGGCGCCACCGTCTGCCAGCCATGGGCCTGCCCCGGCGCGATCTGCGCGCCGCCGTCCCACGGCCGCGCGGTGGAAGCCTTGCGCCCCGCATGGGCGAGCTGGATGGCGATGGGCATGGCCGAATGGCGGCGGACGCTTTCCAGCGTGCGCGCCATCGCCGCTTCGGTGGCATCGTCCCACAGGCCGACATCGGCGTAGCTGATCCGGCCTTCGGGTTCGACTGCGGTCGCCTCGATGGTGAGGAGCGCCGCGCCTGAATGGGCAAGGCTGCCCAGATGGATCGTGTGCCAATCGGTCATCTGCCCGTCGACGGCGGAATAGGTGCACATCGGCGCGATGACGATGCGGTTGGCAAGGTGAAGCCCGCCGACGTCGAAAGGCTGGAACAGCTTGGGAGAGGACATGGGATCAGGTGCTCCTTGGGAGAGGGACCGCCCCCAGATAGGAAGCGCCCCCCCGCCATTGCACCCGCGCCCGGCCTCAGTCCTTCTTCTGCGCGGCAAACCAGGGCTTCATCCGGCGGATCGCCTCCTCGACCAGCGGGGTGGATACCGCGAAGCTGAAGCGGATGAAGTGGTGGCCCTCGACCGGATCGAAATCGATGCCCGGCGCGGTGCAGACCCCGGTATCGCGCAGCAGCCGTTCGCAGAAGGCCAGGCTGTCATCGGTCAGGTGGCCGATGTCGGCCCAGATGTAGAAGGCGCCATCGGGCGGGGCGATCCGGGCAAGGCCCATGCCGGGCAGCGCATCGAGCAGCAGGTCTCGGTTGCGCGCATAAGTGGCGACGTGATCTTCCAGTTCGTCACGGCAATCCCACGCCACCAGCCCCGCATGCTGGCTGAGCGAAGGCGGGGTGAGGAACAGGTTGCCCATGCGCGCCACCGCCTGCCCCACGAGATCGGGCGGCACCACCAGCCAGCCCAGCCGCCACCCGGCCATGCTGAAATACTTGGAGAAGCTGTTGACGATCAGCGCCTGGCTATCGAACCCGAGGACCGAGACGGCCGGCTCGCCATACGTGATGCCGTGGTAGATCTCGTCCGACACGATGCGGATGCCGCGGCGGCGGCAGACATCGACGATGGCGGCAAGTTCGTCGGCGGGGATCACCGTGCCCGTGGGATTGGCCGGGCTGGCGAGGATCACACCGTCAGGCGCCGGATCGAGCGCTTCGAGCGCGGCGGCGGTCAACTGGAAACGTTGCTCCGGGCCGCAGGGCAGTTCCACCGCTTCCATGAACAGCGCACGCAGGTTGTTGCGATAGGCGACATAGCCGGGGCGGGCGATGGCGACGCGCGCGCCGGGGCCGAACAGCAGCGACAGCGCCATGACCAGCGCGGGCGAGGCGCCGCAGGTAAGGATCACCTGCGAGGGATCGACCGCGACCCCGCAGCTTTCCCTGTAGTGCAGCGCGATCCGCGCCTTCAGCGCGTCGCTCTGCCAGTATCCCATTGGATCGCTATCGAGCACGCGGTGCGCCTCGGCGATGGCGGCGGCGGGCGCCCCGGTGGAGGGCTGGCCGAATTCCATGTGGATCACGTCGCGCCCTTCCGCCTTGAGGCGATGCGCGAGGACCGAGACGGATATGGCGTGAAAGGGTTCGAGCCGGGCAATCATGCTCCGTGGCCTAGCAACGCGCCGTGGAAGGTTCAAATCCCGCGACGACCCCACGCTCTTACTTACTCGAATGATTGACAGCGGTGCCCCGGCATGGCCCAATGGCACGCAGACGGCCGGCACGAACCGGGCGCACAAGGAGAGGTCCATGTCTACTGAACCGACAGCGGCGGCGCACGCCCCGCCATCCACCGGCCTTGCCGCCGGCATCACGCTTGCCGCCATCATCCTGATCGCCGGTTTCATCGCGCTTGGCACCGCGCTGCACCTCCAGCCGCTCTATGCCGGCTTCACGCTGCTGTGGTTCTGGACCACGGTCGATATGTCCGACCTGAAGAAGCTGCCCGCCGCGGTAATCGGTGCGCTGGCCGGCACTGCCACCAGTTACATGGTGCAGATCGGCGCCAGCACGGGCAACACCGCGCTCGTGATCGCGGCTCTGGCCATCATCATCATCGCGCTGTTCATGGTGATCGCCCAGCGCATGGCACTGGTGTTCAACGCCAGCTACATGCTGTTCGTGACCGTGATGAACGCGCCGCTGATCCAGCAGGGCGAAAACTTCCAGAACGTGTTCGCCTCGATCGCGCTGGCGACGCTCTACTTCGGCGGCATCTTCTACATCGGCAGCCGCATCATGGCGGGCCGCGCCGCGCAGGCCGCAAGCGCCTGATTCTTGCGAGGGCGGGGGCAGGCTGCTGCTCCCGCCCGCCTATTCCGGATACATTTTCCATGCTGCTCTACGACCATCCCTTCTCGCCCTATGGCCAGAAGGTGCGCATCATGCTGCGCGAAAAGGGCCTCGCCTTCACGCAGGCGATGCCGCCGGGCGTGGGCTCGGGCGAAGGCGACGACTACGCCCGCCACAACCCGCGCATGGAAGTGCCCGCGCTGGTGGTGGACGACAACGCCACGCTCTACGATTCCACGGTGATTCTCGAATATATCGAGGACGCCCACCCCCTGCCCGCGATGCGTCCGGCCGATCCGCTGCAACGCGCACGCTGCCGGCTGATCGAGGAAGTGTGCGACACGCACTACGAGGCGATCAACTGGGGCCTTGGCGAAATCCGCTTCTTCGGACGAGCCCCCGACAAGGCCGAGGCGCTGCGGGCGAGTGCCGGGCGCGAGACGGCACAGCTCCAGAACTGGCTTGAGGCGCAGATTCAGGACAGCGGCTGGCTGACCGGGCCGGACTTCGGCTGGGGCGACCTTTGCGCCGCGCCCTACGTCATGATGTCGGGCCTGTTCGGCTTCCCGCCCCGGTCTGGGTCGCGGTTGGAGGCATGGCTCGAACGCGTGCGCGCACGGCCATCGGTGGCGGAAACTTTTGCCGAAGCCGAGGCGCAGGTCGAGCCAATGGCGCAAGTCGCCGCCTTCCTCGAGGCCGGGCTGTTCAAGCGGCAATACCGGGATCACCGGCTCGAATGGATGATCCGCGCGGGCGGGCTGGACGTGGTGCTGGACGGCATCGCCAAGGACAATGTGCGCTTCACCGATCTGGGCAAGTTCGCGGGCTAGCCACCCAGCGCGCGGTGGCAGGCGAGCACCGCGCGGGCGGCGTCGAGCCGGGCATCGAGCACCGCGTCCGCGCCGTCGAGCCGGACCGTTTCCACCGCGCGAAGCTGGTCGCGGCTGATCTCGCCCACCCTGAACGCGGCGGCGGCGCGTGTGGCGGCGCGGGCCAGCGCGGCCTCCTGCGCCTGCCGCTGCACCAGCGCCGATCGCGCGGCCGCCAGCTGGATGAAGGCGCTTTCGACCTGCTCGCCGGCTTTCAGCACCTGTCCGCGATAAGTCGCCAGCGCCTCGTGCTCCTGTCCGCGTGCGCGGGCGATCTCTGCATCCACCCGGCCGAAATCGAACAGGCGCCAGCGCAGCCCGACGCCGCCCTGGATCACGCTGGAATCCCCGCTGCCGAAAGTGGACAGCGTGTTGCTGCTGAAGCCGAGCAGGCCGGCGAGGCTGAGCTTGGGCCAATATTCGCCCAGCGCCTGCCCGACGCGGGCATGGGCGGCACGCAGCCGCGCTTCGGCAACGACAAGATCAGGCCGCGCGCGCAGCAGGTCCGCCGGGACGCCTGCGGCCGGATCGCCCGCCTGTGGCACCGCGCCGCCGGCCGCGAGTTCGGGCAGGTCGGTGGACGCCGGTTCGCCGACCAGGATCGCCAGCCGCCCTTTCGCCACCTGCACCGCCCCGTGCGCGGCGGGCAGCGCGGCATCGAGCGCGGCGAGCATCGCCGTCGGCTCCTCCAGCGCGTTCGCCGCCGCCTCTCCCCGCGCCACGCGCCGCCCCATGATGGCGTGGCGTTCGACAACGAGCGTGCGGCGCTGCGCGAGAAGCGCCAGCTGCTCTTCGGCCGCACGAAGCCCCAGATAGGTATCGGCCACTTCGGCTGCGACCGCGAGGCGGGCCGCGTCGGTGCCCGCGGCGGCGGCGACGAGGTCAGCCCTCGCCGCTTCGTTCTGGCGCGCAAGCCCGCCCGCGAAATCGAGATCCCATGACAGGTTGAGGCCAAGATCGATGCGGTTCTGGGTGCGCCCGAATCCCGGAACGTAGCGCGAGAGCCGCCCCAGCCCTTCCTCCAGCGACTGCTGCGAGCGCGCGGCCGTGCCGCTTACCGTGGCCGAGGGCAGTGCCGCCGCGCGCGCCAGCCCCGCGGCGGCGCGCGATTGCTCGACCCGCGCCAATGCCACGTCGATGTCCGGATTGCCCGCCAGCGCGCGGGCGACAAGGCGGTCCAGCACCGGGTCGCCGAACGAGGACCACCATGCGCGCTCCGCCGGACGGGGCATCGAGGCGGCCTGTTTCCACGCACCTGCGACCGGCAGTTGCGGCGGGGCATACGCGGTGCCGGCCGCGCAGCCGCCCAGCAGCAGCGCGGCGGCGGGGATCAGTCTGCGGCTCATGCCAGCGCTCCTTCCACGGCGTGATCGAACCGCGCGCGCGGTTCCGCCCGCTCGGCGAGCAGCAGGTACATGACCGGCGTGGCGATGCGCGCGAGCAGGGTGGAGGTGACCAGCCCGCCGATCATCGCGATGGCCATGGGCGCATTCAGCCCGTTGCCTTCGATAGCGAGGGGCAGAAGGCCGCCGATCGCGGTGATCGAGGTGAGCAGCACCGGCAGGAAGCGCAGTTCGCCCGCCTTCTCCACCGCCTCGCGCACGGGCAAGCCGTCGCGTCGCAACTGTTCGGTGAAATCGACGAGCAGGATCGAGTTCTTGATCTCGATCCCCACCAGCGCGATCAACCCGATTGCGGCGGTGAACGACAGGCTGTTGCCCGTGAGCCAGAGCGCGCCGACCGCCCCGAAGAAGCCCAGCGGCACCACGCCCGCGATCACGATGACATTGCGGAACGTGCCGAATTCCAGCACCAGCACCCCAAGGATGCCCACCGTGGCCACCACGACCGCAGGCAGCAGCCCGCCAAAGCTGCGCTGCTGCGCATCGGCCTCGCCCGCGACTTTCAGCGAATAGCCTGGTGGCAGCACAAGCTCCCGGCCCAGCCGCGCCAGCGCCGTTTCGGTGACACGGCTGACGAGCACGCCGTCGCGCACATACGCACTGAGCGTGACCGCGCGTTCGCGCTGGATGCGCTCGATCTGCGCCGCGCCGGAATGCAACCGCAACGTTGCCAGCGTGGACAACGGAACGCTGCCGCCCGCCGGGGTCGAGACGTAGACCCGGTCGAGCGCGGAGACTTCGTTGCGGCCCGCCATTGGCAGGCGCACCGTGACCGGATAGTCGTCGCCATCGGCATCGCGCAGCACGGCGGGCGTTGCCCCGCCGAGCGCGACCTGCATCGCCTGGCGGATGGCGCCGGCGGGCACCGACAGCGCCCTGGCGCGGGCCTCGTCGACTTCCACCTGAAGATCGGTGCGCGCCATGCGCATCGGGTTGGCCACGTCGCGCAGTTGGGGCATCGACCGCAGCACCTGCTCGCCCCGATCGGCCAGCCGCGTCAGCGTATCGAGATCCGGACCGACGATCCGCACCGCCACCGGTGCTTCCACCGGGGGGCCCTGGACGAAATTGACGATCTTGATCCGCGCGCCGGGGATGCGGTCGAACTCGGCGCGGAGCCGGTCCTGCACGCGCGTGCTGTCATGGTTGTCCCATGTGCGGAAACTGACCGCCACTTCGCCCAGCGCCGGGTCCTCGGGCGCGGGAACGCTGTTGTAGTAAAGCCGGGGGCTGCCGCGCCCAGCATTGGCGACGGTCCACACCACGGACGGTTCGCGGCGCACGCGGGCGTCGATGCGGCGCACCATGGCATCGGTCGTCGCCAATGCCGTGCCCTTGGGCATTTCGATCTTGATCAGGAACTGCGGCAGCTCGGCCGGGGGAAACAGGCTGGAGCCGATGGCGGAAAGCAGCGGCACCGAAAGCATGGCGATGCCAAGGATGATCGCCAGCGCGCGCCACGGCCGCGCCAGCGCACACCGCAGCACCGGAGCATAGACGCGCTCGATGCCGCCGGTCATCAGCCGCAGCAGCCCGTTGCCGTGCGGATCCTCGTTGCGCGACAGGAACCGGCTGGCGGCGAACGGGATCAGCGTGAGCGAGACCAGCAACGAGCCGAGCACCGTGCCCAGGACCGCGACCGGCAATGAACGGATGAACTCGCCCGCCGCCTCCGGCAGCGCCACGAGCGGGAGGAATGCGAACATCAGGCAGGCGGTGCAGCCCAGCACGGCCAGCGCAATCTGCTGCGTGGCGCCAATCGCGGCGGTCATCGGATCGGCCCCGCCGCGCAGCCACCGCGCGACGTTCTCGATCACCACGATGGCATCGTCCACCAGCAGGCCGAGCGAGATGACGAACCCCGTGACCGCCATCTGGTTGAGCCCGAAGCCGGTGGTCGCCAGCAGGCTCATCCCGATCAGCAGCGACACCGGGATCGCCAGCATCACCACGCCCGCCGCGCGCCAGCCCAGCGGCAGCAGCGTGAACGCGACGATGGCGAAGGCGAGCAGGAAATCCCGGCCCAGCGAGCCAAGTCGGCGGCGCACGTTCTCCGCCTGGACGAACCCGGTTTCCAGCCGCACGCTGCCCGGCAAGGTCAGGCGAAAGCGGTCGATCTCGGTGCGCAGCAGGTCGGTCAGCATCCGCACGTCCTGGTGATCGGCCTGCTCCGCCGTGACCACCAGCGCGCGCTCGCCATTGAACCGGACGATGTGCGAGGCTTCACGCTGCGCCCAGTCGACCGCGGCGACATCGCCCACCAGCACGGACCGGCCGCCCGAGATGCCCACCGGCACCGCGCGCACCGCCGCCAGATCGGGATAGGTCCCGGCATAGCGCACGTTGAAACGGCGGGCGCCCGCGTTGACGCTGCCGATGGGGGTATCCGCACCGGCCGCACGCAGCGCGTCGATCACTGCGCCCGCCGGGATGCCCATTGCGGCAAGGCGCGCGGTATCGAGCGCGACGCGCAACTCGCTGACGGGTGCGCCGAACACTTCGGCCTTGCGGATGCCGGGCACGCGCGCGAAGGCATCGCGCAAGTCGCGCGCCTGCTTGTCCAGCGCGCGCATCGGCAGGATCCGGCTGACCAGCGCGACCTGCACGATGGGCACACCGGTCGGCCGTGCGCGCTGGATTTCCAGCCGCGCGACCCCGGCCGGAAGGCTGGGGCGCAGCGCGTTGATCTCGCGCACGATCTCGTCGTACTTGCGCTCCGGCTCCGTGCCCCAGACATATTCGGCGGTGACCGCGACGACGCCGTCGCCCGTTGTCGAGCGCACCTCACGCAAGTTGTCCAGGCCGGCGAGCGCATCCTCGATCGGCTTGGTCACCTGCTGTTCCATGTCGGCGGGCGTGGCGCCGGGCAGAACGGCGGTGACGAAATAGTTGGGGAAGCTGAGCTGCGGATCCTCGGTGCGCGGCACCGCGAAAAACGCGTTCAGCCCCAGCGCGACGAGCATGGCGAAGGCAAGCAGCGAAAACTGCCAGCGTCGCACCGCGAATTCGATGATCCCGTTCATGCGCCGGTGACCGCTACAGGATCGCCATTGCCGACAAAGCCGGCCCCGGCCGTGATGACCCGCGCGCCCGCCGGCAACCCGGTGACTCGCGCGAACCGGTCCGCAAAGCCGCCGAAGACCACTTCCGTCCGGCGCGCCCGGCCCCTTGCATCAATGACATAGACCGACGCGCGCGCGCCCTGTGCGTCAAGGATCGCCTCGGCGGGGATCAGCACTTCGCCCGTGGGCTGGCGCGCGCCGCCGTCGCCCTCGAACGCAACCGATGCCGGCGTGCCGCTGGCAAGACCACCGTCCCCGATGACCGCGACATCGACCAGCACCGTGCCCGAGCGCGCATCGCCGCCGCCCGCGATTCGCAACACGCGCGCGGCCATCGGTTCGGCGCGCCCGGGAACGGTGACGCGGGCGCCCATGCCGGGTCGCAGACCGGCTGCGGCTGCCACCGGCACTTGCGCCACCGCGATCAGCGGCGAAGACAGATCGGCCACGACCGCGACCGCCTGGCCCGGCGCCACCGTTTCGCCCGCTTCGGCGCTGCGCGACAGAACCACTCCGGCGAATGGCATGGTCAGCCGGGTCGATGCCAGATCGTAGTGCGCGGATGCCTGCCCCGCGCGCGCGGCGGCCAGAGCATCGCGGGCATCGCGCGCCTGTGCATCGGAGATGGCGCCCTCGGGCGCCAGTGCGCCGTAACGCTCGGCCGCGCGCCCTGCCCGCGCCACGTCCGCCGCCTGCCGCGCCGAGGCGGCCGCATAAGGCGTAGCGTCGATGGCGGCGACCAGCGCGCCAGCGCCCAGCCGCTGGCCATAGCGCACCGGCACCGCGATCAGCTTTCCGCCCAGCCGGAACGAGAGCGTCGCCTCGCGGTCGCGGTGGAGCGTTGCCGCGTGAGCGGCTGCCATCCCGGCGTTTGTGCCCTGCCCGGCTGCCCCCACCACAAAGACCTGCACCGGGGTTGCCGGCGGCTCTGCGGGCCGCACCGGCGCATCCGCACCGCGCAGGCTTCCCGCCAATGCCAACGCAGCGGCAAGCGCCAGGCCTGACGCGATTACGATCCGGTGCCGAGACGGCATCACATTCCCCCCTATCCCCGACAGGCTATCATTGATAGGTTGGCGGCAGGGTTGTCAAGCGCTAGAGCGGGCCATCACAAGGAAGGCAGATGTCAGGCAGCGACAAGCGCCAGCGCGGCGGTGAGCGCAGGGAACAGATTCTGGAGGTGGCGCTGCAATTGTTCGCGCAGCACGGGATGGCGCACGTCTCTACCCGCCAGATCGCGCAGGCGGTGGGCATCTCGCAGCCCTCGCTCTACGCGCACTTCCGCACCGCGCACGAAATCTCGGCCGAACTGTGCATCCGCGCTTTCGAGACGCTTTACCGCCGCTCGATAGAGGTGATGGCGCAGCCCGGCACACCGCTCGAACAGTTCCGCCGGCTCGGCCGCGCCTATGTCGATTTCGGCCTGGACCATCCCGACATGTACCGGCTCGCGTTCATGCTCGAACCGCCCGAGGCGGTTTCCGCACTGGTACAGCAGGGCAAGGATCCCGCCATGGAAGCCGGCGAAAGCGCGTTCGGCGTGCTGCGCACGGTGCTGGCGCGAATGCTGGATGCGGATGATGAGACGGTGGAACTGAACGCCCAGTCGATCTGGGCCTCGGTCCACGGCCTTACCTCCCTGCTCATCGCGCGCCCCCACTTCGCGTGGGTGGACCGAGAGCGCCTGATCGAACACCACCTGAACCGCATCTGCGCGCAGATCGACTGACGGCGCCCCGGCGAGGTCGATGGCCGAGGCAAGCGCCGTGCTGTCGATGGATTTGCCCCGGTCCGACCCGCGTTGCACCTTGCTTGACAGCATGGCCCCGCTGCTGCCACCCCGCCCGCAGGGGACGTGCGTTGGCGGGGCGGGGGCACCGGCAGCGTCCCCTCGTGATTGCGCGGGGGATCATGACCATTTCCGGGATTCTCCGCCTGCTGCGCCGCCGGTCTTCGGACGCGCCACTGCCTGTTTCGGCCGCACGGATTCCGACCCTCAAGAACCGCCAGGCCATTGCCGGTCCCGGCCCGATCAGCTTCGCCCCGCGCCCCGGCGTCGCGCCGCTGCCGCTCGACCTTCCGCTCGATTGGGACCAGAATCCCTATTTAGACCGCAATTGGTGCGCGCAGCTCAACATGGTCCGCTGCGCCGATTCCCACATCGCCGCCTACGATCAGGGAGGCGATCCGCGATACCTTCATTGGCTCGCCGCGCTTCTGTGCGATTGGGATTCGCACTTCGGCAAAGGGCCGGTCCGCTTCCCGGGACCAGTGCTGGCTTTGGGGACCGCAACGCCTGCGGTGGTGAGCCCTGCTGGGTTCGAACCAGCGACCTACTGATTAAAAGTCAGTTGCTCTACCGACTGAGCTAAGGGCCCGCCCTGTGCGCGTGTTCGCGCGGCGTCAGGGGCAACTAAGGGCCGGGGTGCGGCGGGTCAAGCGGGCGGCTTGGTGTTTTACCGCAAGTCCGGTGTGCGGATCGCGCCAGTCGGCGGCAATGCGGGCGGCGGGGACCAGCACGAAATGGCGTGCGCGGTATTCGCGGTGGGGAATGACGAGCGCCTTGTCGCGCCATTTGCCGCCGCTCCACAGCACGATGTCGAGGTCGAGCGTCCGTGCGCCCCAGCGCGCGCCGCGCCGCACGCGGCCGAACGCCTGCTCGACCGCGTGGAGCCGCGCGAGCAGCGCGCGTGGCGCCAGCGGGGTTTCGACCAGCGCCGCGGCATTGGCATAGCGGCGGCGCGAGGGACCGAGCGGCGCGCTGGCGATCACCGGCGAGAATGCGCGCACCGCCAACCCTGCATCCTGCATGGCCGCCACCGCCGCGCGCAGCACTGCCGCCGGCGCGCCGTGGCGCGCGTGGCGGACGTTGGAGCCAAGCGCGATCAGGTAGCGCTCCGGCGGGGCGCTCACTTGTCTTCGGCGAGGCGGGCGTAGAGTTCGGGGCGCCGGTCGCGGAAAAAGCCCATGCCCGCGCGGTGCTTGGCGGCTTCGGCCAGATCGACGGTTGCCACCAGCACGCCGGTTTCCTCCGCCCCGTAGTCCGCCAGGAAATCGCCCCACTGGTCGCAGATGAAGCTGTGGCCGTAGAAGCGCTGGTCGTTTTCCTCCGTGCCGATGCGATTGGCGGCGATCACCGGCATGCAGTTCGATGCGGCATGGCCCAGCATCGCGCGCCGCCAGATGCGGCTGGTGTCGAAGCTGGCGTCGTAGGGCTCGGACCCGATCGCGGTGGGGTAGAACAGCAGTTCCGCGCCCATCAGGGCCATGGCGCGCGCGCATTCGGGATACCACTGGTCCCAGCACACGCCCACGCCGATCCGCGCGCCGAACACGTCCCACACCTTGAACCCGGTGTTGCCGGGGCGGAAATAGAACTTTTCCTCATAGCCGGGGCCGTCGGGGATGTGGCTCTTGCGATAAGTGCCCATGATCTCGCCATCGGGACCGATCATCGCCAGCGTGTTGTAATAGTGATGCCCGTCGCGCTCGAAGAAACTGGTCGGGATGGCGATGCCCAGCGCCTTGGCCAGCCGCCGCATTTCCTTCACCGAGGGGTCCTCGTCCAGCGGGCGGGCCAGCGCGAACAGCGCCTCGTCCTCTCGGCTGCAGAAATAGGGGCCGGCGAAAAGTTCGGGCGGCAGCACGATCTGCGCGCCCCTGGCGGCGGCTTCCTCCACCAGCGCGGCGACGGCGGCGATGTTCTGCGCCTCTTCGGCATGGTTGAGCGCGAGTTGCAGGGCGGCGACGGTGATCTGGGTCATGAGGCGGACTTATGGCGGATGCCCGCGCAATTCAACGGCCGGACGGTGACAGTCACGGCCCGGCTCCCTATCTGGACCGCAAGACACGAACGAAAGGACGATCATGGCTCAGGCAATCATGGCGGGCGGCTGCTTCTGGTGCACCGAAGCGGTGTTCCGCGATGTGATCGGCGTCACCGAAGTGGAAAGCGGCTATATCGGCGGCACGGTCGCCGATCCCACCTACAAGCAGGTCTGCTCGGGCAGCACCGGCCATGCCGAGGCAATCCGCGTCACCTACGATCCGGACGCGATCAGCCTGGCGCAGCTGCTCGACATCTTCTTCGCCACCCACGATCCGACGCAGCTCAACCGCCAGGGCAACGACGTCGGCACGCAATACCGCAGCGCGCTGTTCCCGCTGGACGACGAGCAGAAGGCCGAATTCGAGGCCGCGATCGCGCGCGCGCAGGCGGAACGATCGGAACCGGTCGTGACCACGATCGAAGGACCGGCGGAATGGTATCCGGCGGAAGACTACCACCAGGAATACTGGGACGGCGAAGGGCAGCGGAACCCCTACTGCCTCGCCGTCATCCCGCCCAAGCTGATGAAGCTGCGCAAGAGCTTCGCCAGCAAGGTGAAGGGCTGAACTGCCGCACGGCTGGCGCGAGGGTGCTTACGCGTCCTTGCGCCAGTGCGCGGTGAAGAAGCCGTCAATGCCGCCGGCCTCGGCCAGCATACCCGGATCGCTGCGGAACCAGCCGCGCGGCGTGGGCGCGATGCCCGCGGGCAGGACGTCTGACGGGACCGGCACCGGGCGCAGCGCGCGCACCCAGTCGGCCTGCGCCTCGCCCTCGCCCGGCTCCAGCGAGCACACGGCATAGACCAGTTCACCGCCGGGCCGCAGCGCACCAGCCGCGCGCTCCAGCATCCCGCGCTGCAATTCCTCCAGCTCGGCAAAGGGCGTCATGCGCAGCAGCACGTCGGGATGGCGGCGGCACGTGCCCGTCGCACTGCACGGCGCATCGAGCAGCACCGCATCGAACATCTCCGCCGGACGCCATTGCATCACATCGGCGGTGACGACATCGGCCGCAAGTCCGACGCGCTCCATGTTCGATTGCAGCCGCTCCAGCCGCCGTGCGGACTTGTCGAGCGCGGTGACTTTCCAGCCCGCGGCGGCGAGTTGCATGGTCTTGCCGCCCGGTGCCGCGCACAGGTCCAGCACGCGCCGACCCTCGCCCGGGCCAAGCAGCCGCGCCGGAATGCTGGCCGCCAGATCCTGCACCCACCACGCGCCTTCGCCATAGCCGGGCAGTGCCTCGACCGACCCGGCACGCGCCACGCGGACGTGGCCGGGCAGCAGCGAGACACCGCCAAGCCGCTCCGTCCATTCCTGAGTCGTCGCCGGGTCCTTGAGCGTGAGGTCGAGCGGCGGCGGCACGGCGAGGCCGGCGGCGATGGCAGAGACCCGTTCCGGCCAGTCGCGCGACCAGCGTTCCAACACCGGGGCTGGCAGCGTGGGCGCGGCAGGCAGCCCTTTCGCCCCTTTCAAAACCGCCGAGAACACGCCGTGCGCCAGCCGGCGCGGGCCGCCTTCCAGCAGCGGCAGGCCGGTCGCGATCACCGCGTGCGGCGGCAGCTCCAGCCGCAGCGCCTGCGCCAGCATCAGCCGCAACACGCTGCGCGCCTTTGCGTCCGCAGGCAGGATCTGCCGGGTCGCGCCGTCGATCAGCGCGTCGAGATCGGCCAGCCAGCGCAGGGCTTCCTGCGCGATGGCCAGCGCCAGCGCCCGGTCATCGCCACGCTCGATCCCGCGCAGGATCGGCGGCCCGGCCTGATCGAGCGGCTCACCCCGCCGCAACACGGCATCGAGCATACGCAGGGCGGCACGGCGCGCGGGGACGCCGGGGGTTTCATCGGAGCGAGGAGCTTGCATCTGCCGCCTATCGCGCTTCGGGCAGCGATTGGCAATTGCACTAGGCCCAACAAGCGCGCATCTGCACCGGCATGGACAAGCCCGTATCCGCGCCTTCGCTGAAGCGCGCCACCTCGCGCCCGGCCACGTTCACGCCGCCCGCGCACTGGACCAACGATCCCGCCCCCGCACCGCGCCCCATCGAACGCGGCGAGGACCCGGATGGCATCGACCCGACGCGCTTCGGCGATTGGGAAAAGAACGGCATCGCCATCGACTTCTGAGGCGGCACCCGGACCGCTACCCTTCGATCACCTGCGACTGGGGGTGATGGCGGTCCAGATGCTTGCGGATCATCTTCAGATTGCGGCTGTTCGAGCGGAACACGAAGTCGAAGGCATCGCCCACCACCGGCACCGCGCCGATGGCGGTATCGAAGGCGACATTGGCGCCCATGCGCCACAACTTCCATTTTGACATGCCGAGGTTGCGCGCCTCCCACACCAGCCACGCGCCCAATGCAGCGGTGATGAGATCGCCCACCACCGGCACCAGCCCCATCACCGCGTCCAGCCCGATGGCCCGGCCCAGGCCCGGCACGGCGATGCTGCGTTCCAGCAGCCGCTCCATCACTTCCACCCGCTGGCGGACGGAGGCGGGATCATTGCCCAGACCGGGGATCTGCGGGCCCATGCGGGCGGGGCGAACGGTCGAAGTGGTGGTCGTCATGCCCCCTACTTGGGGAGCACGGCCAGCGGCGGCAAGGGATGCCATCCCCACGGATTGAGCGCGAAGCCCGTCACGCCCCCGCGCACCAGCGACCAGCGCAGGGGCCGCGCGATGGGGATGAAGCCGTTGGCTGCGGTGATCTCCGCCTCCGCCTCGCCCAAGAGCGCGGCACGTTCGCGCGGGTCCTTGGCGAGCCGCGCTTCCGCAAGCCTCTCGTCCCCCGCGGGATTGCACACTGCCTTCTGCACCGTGCACGTCAGCTGGTTGAGGAACCATGTCGCCCGGCCATAGCGGGCCACGCTGTCGACCAGCCGCAGTTCGGCCTTCTGCCCTTCGGGAACGCGGGTGAGCTTCACGCCGATGGCCGCGAAATCGGCGGTCAACCGATCCAGCACCAGCCGCGATCCGGCGCCTTCGGGCATGGCGATGCGCAAGGTCGGCGGCGCCTTCGCTGCGGCCCGCCAGCGCGCCACGCGCTCGCTCGCGGCGGCCCTGCGCGCCGCCATGTCCATCGCCGCCCAGCGTTCGCCCACCGTGCCCAGATCGTCCTCGACATCGGACGAGACGATCCGCGTCGTCGGATCCCAGCCGCCGACATTGAACGCGCCCAGCAGGGCCGACCGGTCGATCGCCAGCGCCAGTGCCTCGCGATTGGGAGCATCGGCCAGGAAACCCTCGGCGCGGTCGACCATCACGCCGAACATCCCGATCACCGGGTCCAGCTGCACATTGCCGCGCGTCAGCCCGCCCACGCCGGCCAGCGGCAGCGAATCGATCCGCCCGCCCAGCACCGCATCGACAAAGCCATCGTTGAACCGCGCCACCGCACGGCCCGCCGGGCCGACCTCGATCTTGAGCGAGCGGGTGTGCCGCGCGAAGCCGTCCTGCGCGGGAAGCCCGCGCCGCTCCGGCGGGATCAGCGTCAGGATCGCGCCTTCCGCATCGCGCTTCAGCGCCATCGGGCCGGAGCCGCGCTTGTCGTGCGGCAGGCCCATTTCGGGCTGGGCCAGCAAGGTGAGCAGATCGGGCACGGGCGCGGCGAGATCGATCTCGATCACCCGGTCCGCCATGACCCGCACTTCCTCGACCGGCGAAAGATCCAGCCCCAGCGCGGTGCCGCGCAGCGCGGCCAGCGCCTTGCGCACCGCTACCGCAGCCGCATCGGCGGTAATGCGCGCGCCATCGGGCCAGGTGCCGTCGCGCAGGCGAAAGATGTAGCTCTGCCCGTCGTCGGTCACGATCCAGCGGTCGGCCAGCGCAGGCACCACCCGGCCTTCCGAATCGAACCCGACCAGTCCCTCGACCGTCGCCGCCCGCAATTGCTGGGCGGCGGGCGAAAGCCGCGCTCCGGCAAGCTGGAAGGAATCCTCGTCGCCTACCAGCGCGACCGGCAACGGCCCTTCCTTGCCGCGCCCACACCCGCTGGCGAGCAGGGCAAGCGGCAGGACGACGCACACGGCGGATCGGAACACGCGGACCATCGAACAGGTGCTAGATCATTTTGAGGCCGGGTGGAAACACCGGGCGGCCTGACAGGGCGTTCCCGTCAAATCTTCCGCAGCCGCGTCGGATCAACCTGCGGCACCGGGGTACGGACAAAACGCGGCGCGCCTTCGCCGGTGGGGGCCACCGGCTCGCGCGCCAGCTTGGGGTCGATTTCCTCGACGAAAGCGATGCCGAAGCGGTTTTCCTGGATCCACGCGACCACGCCTTCGACCCAGCCGACGTTGCGCAGGCTGACCTCGATTCGCGTGCCCCGCGTCACCTTGACCTGGCCTTCGGCCATCATGCCGCCGGCGGAAAGGTTGCGCACCTTGACGCGGTGCTCCGCCTCGCTGCCTACGACACGCAGGTCGGCCATGAGGAACAGACTGTCCCGGCCCAGTTGTCGATGATCGAGTTCGTCCACCGGTCGATGTCCCGCACCCTGCGAAAACCTGGCTGGAGGGCCTCGCGCCATCCCGCCTTCATTGCCTGCGCGAATGTCGCAGAACTTTGCCGCAGCTTCCTAAAATTCCTTGGCAAAGAAAGTGTTAATACACAAGGCAGCGTCCCGCGACGGGACAGAAATGGCAGCGAAGGCGTCCCTGCACGAACGCCCCGTGCGCATCACATATCGCGCGAGATCTTCTCGCGGCGTTCGTGCGCGGACTGCGCCTCGACCGTCATCGTCGCGATGGGGCGCGCGATCAGGCGGCCAAGGCCGATCGGCTCGCCCGTCACTTCGCAGAAACCGTATTCGCCCTCATCAATGCGGCGCATGGCCGAATCGATCTTGGCGATCAGCTTGCGCTGGCGGTCGCGGGTGCGCAGTTCGATGCCCCAGTCGGTCTCGCTCGATGCCCGGTCATTGAGGTCGGGCTCCCGCAGCGGGCCGTCCTGGAGCGCCGACAGCGTTCCAGCCGATGCCGACAGGATCGACTTCTTCCATTCGAGCAGCAGGCGCCGGAAATAGTCCTGCTGCGGCTCGCTCATGTACGGTTCGTCGTCACTCGGAACATAATCGCCCGGCATCGCCCGGCGGGCTTTTGCCAGCACGTCGATTTCGTCACTCAAAACCCCAGCCATTCGGCCCTCCGCATTGCCTTCCCTCTCGGGTCTAGGCTCAAGAACGTCGACCCCCCGGCTTTCAGCGCCGCAAGGCGACGCGGCGCAAGCTCTTGGTTTGGCCGCGCCTATAAGGTCCGGCCTGAATCGCTACAAGTCCTTCCTCACTCCTTTCACAGGAAGGATGAAGCAGAGCCGAACGTGCTTGATCCGGCACTGTTTTTCCAGGCGGGCCGGCACGTTAACCATTTGTTGACCATACTTGGCGAGGTTCTCCCTCGTCGGATGCCGCAGATGGCGTCCCGAACGGGAACAGGGAACAGGGACATGGGGCAGATCGGGATCACGCTGGTGCAAACCGATTCGGGGTTCAATAATGAACGGACGGCCCGGGCCGCAGCCGCAAATGCGATCGTCGGGGCCTGCCTCGCCGCCGCGCAGCAGGGCGACGGCACCGCCTATTTCGATCTTGGCGTGGCCTTTTCGACCGGCAGCCACGATGTCGACTGCGATCTGATCGAGGCGCACAAGTGGTTCAACCTCGCCGCCGTCAGCGGTCATGAGGAAGCCGCGCAGTGCCGCGCAGACGTGGCCGAAGACATGACCGCCCGGGAGATCGCCGAAGCCCAGCGCCGTGCGCGCGAATGGCTGCGCGCTGCGGGTCGCCGCGCCGCGTAAGCGTTCAGGCCCGACAACCGTTCCTCCGGCAACCACGAAGGGCCAGGCCCTTCGCGCTTACCGCCGGCAGGTCAGTCGAACAGCGAGCTGACCGAGCTTTCGTCCGCAATGCGGCGCACGGCCTCGCCGATCAACGGCGCGATCGTCAGCACGCGGATACGGCTGCATTCCTTGGTCGCTTCGGTGGGCAGGATGGTGTCGGTGATCACCAGTTCCTTGAGCGCCGAATTGCCGACGCGCGCCACGGCAGCGCCCGAAAGGACGCCGTGGGTGATGTAGGCGGCGACGCCGGTCGCACCCGCGTTCATCAGCGCCTGCGCCGCGTTGCACAGGGTGCCGCCCGAATCGATGATGTCGTCGATCAGGATGCACATCCGGCCCTTCACGTCGCCGATGATGTTCATGACTTCCGACTGGCCAGGCTTGTCGCGGCGCTTGTCGACGATGGCCAGCGGCGCGTTGTCCAGCCGCTTGGCGAGAGCACGCGCGCGGACCACGCCGCCCACGTCGGGCGAGACGACCATCAGGTCCTGCCCGCCGTAACGGGTCTGGATGTCCGCCGCCATGACCGGCGCGGCGAACAGGTTGTCGGTGGGAATGTCGAAGAAGCCCTGGATCTGGCCGGCGTGGAGATCGACCGACAGCACGCGGTCGGCGCCCGCCTCGGTGATCAGGTTCGCCACCAGCTTCGCCGAGATCGGCGTGCGCGGCCCCGGCTTGCGATCCTGGCGGGCGTAGCCGAAGTAGGGGATCACCGCGGTGATGCGCTTGGCCGATGCACGGCGCAGCGCGTCGATGCAGATCAGCAGTTCCATCAGGTTGTCGTTCGCGGGGTAGCTGGTCGACTGGAGCACGAACACGTCTTCGCCGCGCACGTTCTCGTGGATTTCGACAAAGACTTCCTCGTCGGCGAAGCGGCGGACGGCCGCATCGGTCAGCGGCAGTTCCAGATAAGCCGCGATGGCGCGTGCCAGCGGCAGATTGCCGTTGCCGGACATGATCTTCATCGGCCGAGTCCCTCTTGCCTGATCCCTCTGGCGCGCCCTTAGCCAAAGATGACAGCTTTGCAACGATTCCCCGCGACTTGTCCCGCAACTCTTGCGCCGGGCTGACGTTGCCCCCTAGGAACAGGTCATGGCCGACAAACTCACGATCACCCTCGCGCAGCTCAACCAGCAGGTCGGCAACCTTGCCGCCAATGCCGCGGCGATGCTCGCCGTGCGGGAACGGTCGCCCGGCAGCGACCTGATCGTCTTCCCGGAAATGCAGTTGATCGGCTACCCGCCGGAAGACCTGATCCAGAAGCCCGCGCTGATCGAGCGCGCGGCGGTGGAACTGGAAAACCTCGCCCGCGTGACCGCCGACGGCGGCCCGGCGATGCTGGTCGGCTCGGTGTTCGTGCGCGACGGGGCGCTGCACAACGGCGTGGCCCTGCTCGAAGGCGGGCGGATCGCCGCCACGCGGTTCAAGTACGAATTGCCCAACTACGGCACCTTTGACGAAAAGCGCTATTTCCTGCCCGGCCCGCTGCCGGAGCCGGTGCTGTTCAAGGGCGCGATGCTGGGCCTGCCGATCTGCGAGGACATCTGGCACCCCGACGTGTGCCGCCACCTGGCCGAACTGGGCGCCGAGATCTTCATCTGCGTCAACGGCAGCCCCTACGAGATCGACAAGGACGTGCTGCGCATCGACGGGGTGGCCAAGCGCCGCGCGATCGATACCGGTATCCCGCTCGCCTACCTGAACCGCGTGGGCGGACAGGACGAGATCGTGTTCGACGGCGCCAGCTTCGTCGTCGGCCCCGAAGGCGCGGTGTGGGTGCAGATGCCCGATTGGGAAGAATCGGTGGTCCACACCGTGTGGAACCGAGTCGAATCGGGCGCCGGCCACCGCTGGCGGTGCGAGGCGGGCGACGTCCACGAACTCGCCGAGCATCCCGAGGACATCTACTGCGCAATGGTCATGGCCCTGCGCGACTATGTCGAGAAGAACCGCTTTCCCGGCGTGGTGCTCGGCCTTTCGGGCGGGATCGATTCGGCGATCTGCGCCGCCATCGCGGTCGATGCGCTGGGCGCGGACCGCGTTTGGTGCGTGATGATGCCCAGCAAGTTCACCAGCCAGGAAAGCCTGGACGACGCGGCCGGCTGCGCCGCGATGCTGGGCGTTCGGCTCGACACGATCCCCATCATGCCCGCGGTCGATGCCTTCGCCGAAATGCTTGCCCCGGCCTTCGCCGGGCGCGCGCCGGATCTTGCGGAAGAGAACCTCCAGTCGCGCATCCGCGGCACCACGCTGATGGCGCTGTCGAACAAGTTCGGCCCGATGCTGGTGACCACCGGCAACAAGAGCGAGATGAGCGTCGGCTACGCGACGATCTACGGCGACATGAACGGCGGCTACAACCCCCTGAAGGACGCCTACAAGACCACGGTCTTCGCCATTTCGGAATGGCGCAACACCGCGAAGCCCAAGATCGGCCTCGGCCCCGATGGCCCGGTGATGCCGCAGCGGATCATCACCAAGCCCCCCAGTGCCGAACTGCGCCCCGACCAGAAGGATTCGGACAGCCTGCCCGACTATCCGGTGCTCGATGCGGTCCTGATGGGGCTTGTCGAAAACGAAAAGAGCGTCGACCAGATCGTGGCCGAAGGGTTCGACCGCGACACGGTGGTGCGCGTGGAACGCCTGCTCCACCTGGCCGAATACAAGCGGCGCCAGGCGCCCCCGGGGGTCAAGCTGGGCACGCGCAACTTCGGGCGCGACCGCCGTTACCCCATCACGCATGGGTTCCGCACGGCCTGACGCCGCTTATTGCGAGTCATTCGCATTGACAGGGGCATAGCTGCGCCATAGCCTCCTTGCGAATCATTCGCAAAAGGAGGCCGCGCGTGCCTGCGTCCACAAGTCAGACCTTCGCCGCCACGCTGGCCCGTCTTGCGCGGCCGCACGATATCCGCGCCCTGCCGCTGGCCGCGCTGCATCTGGTCATGGCCATGCGCCTGTGCGCGCTGTTCGAGCGCGCCGGGCGCGACCCCGTGCCCGACCTTGCCCAGCGCTATCATAGCGTGGAAGCGGCCTGCGCCGTCCACGGACTGGTGCTCACCATCACCCGCACCTGGCCGGAACCCTTCATGGTCAACCGGCCCTGCTGCCTGAGGCCACGCTCCATGCCGTCGCCACGCTTCAGGCCAGCGCTGCCTAGCAACCCGCGCCCCAGTCGCTATAGGCGGGGCATGACCAGCACTGCCCCCGTCGTCACCCGCTTCGCCCCGTCGCCCACGGGCAACCTCCACGTGGGCAACATCCGCACGGCCCTGCACAACTGGCTGCTTGCGAAAAAGCATGGCGGGCGCTTCCTGCTGCGCATCGACGATACCGATGCCGCGCGCAGCCGCGAGGACTATGTCGAGGCGATCCGCGCCGATCTCGCCTGGCTGGGCCTTCATCCCGACGGCGAGGAGCGCCAGTCGCTGCGCTTCGCGCTCTATGAAGAGGCATTCCAGCGCCTCGCCGGCGAGGGGCGCGTCTATCGCTGCTACGAAACCGCGCAGGAGCTCGACCTCAAGCGCAAGATCCTGCTGGGACGCGGCCTTCCCCCGATCTACGACCGCAGCGCGCTGCACCTGACCGAGGCGGACCACGCCGCGAAGGAAGCAGCGAGCGAACGGCCGCACTGGCGCTTCAAGCTCGACCACGACAGCCCGATCACGTGGGACGACGGCATTCGCGGCCCCCAGCATTTCGACCCGCGCCAGATATCCGATCCAGTGGTGCGCCGCGCCGACGGCTCGTGGCTCTACATGCTGCCCAGCGCGATCGATGACGTGGCGATGGGCATTACCGACGTGCTGCGCGGCGAAGACCATGTGTCCAACACCGCCGCGCAAGTGCAGATGTTCGCCGCGCTTGGCGCAAACCCGCCGCGCTTCGCGCATGGGGCGTTGCTGACCGGGGCGGAAGGCAAACTGTCGAAGCGACTTGGCTCGCTCGGCGTGGCGGACCTGCGCGAAGCGGGAATCGAGCCCGAAGCGCTGGTCGCCCTGCTCGCGCGGCTCGGCACGTCCGATCCGGTGGATCCCGCGCTCGATGCCGATGCGCTCGCCGCCAGCTTCGACCTGTCGCGCTTTGGCCGCGCACCGGCGCGCTTCGACGATACGGAACTGCACCGCGTCAACGCCGCCATCGTCCATCACCTGCCGTTCGCGCGGGTTCGCCATCTCCTGCCCGAAGGCATGGGCGAAGCCGCATGGGATGCGATCCGCCCCAACCTTGCGCATATCGGCGAAGCGGCGGACTGGTGGAGCGTCGTCACCGGCCCCGTCGCCGCGCCCGAGCAGGATGCGGAAACCCGCACGTTCCTGCACACGGCGGCCCAAGTGGCGGCCGGGCTGGACTGGGCCGATCCGTGGCCCGCGCTGACCCAGACGCTCAAGGACGCGACCGGCCGCAAGGGCAAGGCGCTGTTCCTCCCGCTGCGCCAGGCGCTGACCGGCATGGATCACGGCCCGGACATGAAAGCGCTGTTGCCGCTGATCGACCGGGCAGAGGCTGTCCGCCGCCTTTCGGCCTGAGCCGCTGGCCAACCGCGCCCACGCCACATATGCTGGCGCCCGCATGGACCGCACGCCTCAATCCGATCTGGTCTACGATGTCGGCGCGCACCACGGCGAGGACAGCGATTTCTACCTGAAGGCGGGCTACCGCGTGGTCGCGGTGGAAGCCAACCCGGCGCTTGCCGCCGAATTGCGCCTGCGCTTTGCCGATGCCATCGCGCAGGGGCGCTACACGCTTGTCGAGCGCGCGGTGGGGCCGCGCGAAGGCACGCTGACCTTCTATGTCAACGATCTGGTGTCCGACTGGGGCACGGCCGATCCGGCCTGGGCCGAGCGCAATCGCCGCCACGGCGCGCCCTCGCGCAGCCTGACCGTGCCCTGCGTGCCCTTTGCCGCCATCCTCGAACGCCATGGCTGCCCGCATTACCTGAAGGTCGACGTGGAAGGCGCGGACATGCTGTGCATCGCCGCGCTGGAACAGACCGGGGCGCGGCCGGCCCTGCTCTCGATCGAATCCAGCAGCGCATCCTGGACCGCGCTCCGGGCGGAGTTCCGCGCGCTTGAAGCGCTGGGCTACACGCGCTTCAAGGTCATCGACCAGAGCCGTCACACCTCGGGCACCTATGCCGCGCGCGATGGCTCGCGCTTCACCCATACCTTTCCCGAAGGCGCGTCCGGCCCGTTCGGCGCCGATCTCCCCGGATCGTGGCTCACCGCCGCGCAGGCCATCCAGCGCTACCGCCGGATTTTCGTGGGCTATGCCCTGATCGGCAGCCACCCCAGGCTGATGCGGGCGCTCGCCCGGCTGCCGCTGGTGCGGCGCCTGCTTCGCTACGCCACCTGGTACGACACCCACGCGCTGCACGAGGGCGCAGCGGGCTGACCCGGCCCACCATCTGTCAGTCGAGAGCCGTCAGGCGCTGCCCGTCACGCCCACAAGGTGCGAGGGATCGATCCCCTCGGCACGCCAGGCCGATCCCCAGCGTGCGGAAACGTCGGTGCCGAACAGGATATCGGGGCGTCCCTGCGCCGCATTCCAGCCGTGCCGCCGCATCTCGCCTTCGAGCTGGCCCGCACCCCAGCCGGCGTAGCCCAGCGCCACCAGCCACTGGCTCGGTCCCCGCCCGGCAGCGATCGCGCGCAGTACATCGAGCGAAGCGGACAGGCCGCACAGGCCGCTGACCTCGACCGATCCTGCGCCGCCCCAGTCGCTCGAATGGAGCACGAACCCGCGCGCCGTCTCGACCGGGCCGCCTGCCAGCACCGGCACGTCGGGCGCCACGCCTGGGTCGATGCCCACGTCCTTCAGCAGTCCGTGCAACGTGATGCCCTCTCGCACCTGGCCAAGCCCGATGCCGAGCGCGCCATGCTCGTCGTGCACGCACATCGCGATCACCGCATGATCGAAACGCGGATCGCCCATGCCGGGCATGGCGAGCAACAGGCGGCCGGCGAGATATTGGGCTTCGGTCATTTCCCCAGCCTACCCCTCACGCAACCTGAGGGAAAGCGCCGAGAGGCTCAGGCCGCCTTGCGCCCGCGCTCCTCGGTCGCCGCTTCCAGCAGGCGCTTTTCCACGGCCCGCATCCGGGTCTCGCCTTCGACCTTCTCGCCCAACAGGTCGGTGACGTAGAACGTATCGACCGCGCGCTCGCCATAAGTGGCGATATGCGCGGAATGCACGATCAGCCGCGCCTCGAACAGGCCGCGCGCCAGACGGCTGAGCAGCGCCGGGCGGTCGAGCGCGCCCACTTCGATCACGGTGAAGCGATTGGAGGCCTTGTTGTCGAAGATCACGATGGGCTGCACTTCGAAGGCATCGGCGCGCGGCCGGGCCGAAGGGCGTGCGGCGAGCTGCGGCAGCAGCTTGACCCGGTTGGCCAGCGCATCGGCGATCGCCGTCTTGAGCCGGGCGATCTGGGTGCCTTCATTGAGGGGCCGCCCCAGCGGATCCTGCACCAGGAAGTTGTCGACCGCGGTGCCGTTGCGCGCGGTATGGATGCGCGCATCGATGATGTTGCCGCCGGCAAGATGGATGCCGCCGGCGATGCGGTAGAACAGGCCGGGATGGTCGGCGGCGAGCACGGTCACCAGCGTGGCGCCCCGCGCCGCGTACCAATGCGTTTCAACCGTCAGCGGCTCGCCGATGGCGCGGTCCATCTGCTGAAGATTGAGCGCGATGATGTCTTCCGGCTCGGCGATCCAGTACGCGTCGCCCAGCTGCCGGCCGACCGTGCCGATCAGGTTGTCGCGTTCCTTCAGAAGCAGGCCCACCGCCTTCTTCTTGGCGATGATCCGTTCCGCGCGGCCGTGCTGCTTGTGGCCCAGCCGGAGCATTTCCTCGGCCGAAAGGAACAGGTCGGACAGGAGCTGCCGTTTCCACGAATTCCAGATGCCGGGACCGACCGCGCGGATATCGACAATGGTCAGCACCAGCAGCAGGCGCAGCCGTTCCTGGCTCTGCACCACGCTCACGAAATCGGCGATGGTCTTGTAGTCGGCCAGGTCGCGCTTGAACGCGGTGGCGCTCATCAGCAGATGCTCGCGCACCAGCCACGCGACGAGTTCGGTTTCCGCACGCGACAGGCCAAGGCGCGGGCACAGCTTCATCGCCACTTCCGCGCCGAGCACCGAATGGTCCCCCCTGCGGCCCTTGGCGATGTCATGCAGCAGCGTGGCGACATAGAGCACGCGGCGCGACGACACCTTGGCGATCACCTCGCTCGCCAGTGGGTGCTGCTCCCTTTCCTCACCCTTCTCGATCCTGGCGAGCAGGCCGATGGCGCGGATGGTGTGCTCGTCCACCGTGTAGTGGTGGTACATATCGAACTGCATCTGCGCCACGACGCGGCCGAAGTCGGGCACGAACCGGCCGAACACGCCGGCCTCGTTCATCCAGCGCAGCACGGTCTCGGGATCGTTGCGGCTGGTCAGCAGATCGAGGAACAAGGCGTTGGCGCGCGGGTCCTTGCGCACGGCGGCATCGATCAGCCCGGCATCGCGGCTGGCCAGGCGCATCGCCTCGGGATGGATTTCCAGACGTTCGCGATCCGCCACGGTGAAGATTTCCACCAGCCGCACGGGATCGTCGGCGAAGAAGCTGTCGCCATCCACGCCGATCTTGTCCGCCCTGATCGGGAACACGCCGACCTTGCGTTTGCGGCGCGGCTTGAACGCGGCGAAGAAGCCGCGCTTGGTCTTGGCAAACTGCTCGTCCAGCTCGGCGAGAAACACGCCGGTCAGCGACCCGACCTGCTTCGCGTGGAGGAAGAACAGCTGCATGAACCGCTCGACCGCGCTCTTGCCGGGGCGGTCGGCGAAATTCATCCGCGTTGCCACTTCGCGCTGAAGGTCGAAGGTCAGCCGGTCCTCGGCACGGCGGGTAATCGTGTGGAGATGGCAGCGCACCGCCCAGAAGAAGTTCTCCGCCTTGCGGAACTGGCGGTATTCGGCCGCCGTCAGCAGCCCCACGTCGACCAGTTCGCTGGGATCGCGCACCTTGTGGATGTATTTCCCGATCCAGTAGAGCGTGTGCAGGTCGCGCAGGCCGCCCTTGCCCTCCTTCACGTTCGGCTCGACCACGTAGCGGCTGTCGCCCAGCCGCTTGTGCCGCTCGTTGCGCTCGGCCAGCTTCTCGGCCACGAACTGGCGCTCGGTGCCGTTGACCACTTCGGCCCAGAACCGGCGCGAGCCTTCCTCGTAGAGCGCCCTGTCGCCCCACACGTAGCGCCCTTCGAGCAGCGCGGTGCGGATCGTCAGGTCGCTGCGCCCCATCCGCACCAGATCGTCGAGCGAGCGGCTGGAATGGCCGACCTTCAGCCCCAGGTCCCACAGGAAATAGAGCATCGCCTCGATCACCTGCTCGCACCACGACGTGGCCTTGATCGGCGTGAGGAAAGCGATGTCGACGTCCGAGTGCGGCGCCATCTCGCCGCGCCCGTAGCCGCCCACGGCCACCACCGCGATTCGCTCGCCGGTCGAACGGTTGCTGGCGCGGTAGACATGGCCGACCACGTGATCGTGGATGACGCGGACCAGCTGGTCGATCAGGAACGCCTGCCCCTGCGCGCACTCATAACCGGCCGAGGGTCGCTCCTCGAGCCGGCGCGCCAGCTCGCCGCGCCCGTCGGCCAGCGCGTTGCGAAGCATCTCCACCACGGCCGGCCGCGCCTTTGCCCCGTCGCGGGCAACTGCGGCGGCAACGGCGTCGGCAAGAGCGCGCCGGTCTACGATGGCGCGCTGGTTCGCAATGCGGGGCAATGTCATGCGCCCACTGATACGCGATCAGGCGACTTTCGTCTCGCTCCATTCCTTGGTGTAGCGCTCGCGCAGCGACCGCTTGTCCACCTTTTCCGTGCCCAGGCGGGGCAGCGGCTGGTCGACCTGCCAGAACTTCACCGGGATCTTGAACGGGGCGATATGCTGGGCAAGGAAGGTGGTGAGTTCCTCCGCGCTGGCGCTGCACCCGTCCTTGGTCAGGTAGACCGCTGCGGGCACTTCACCATAGAGGTCGTCGGGCAACCCGAACACGCTCACCTCCGCGATGCAGGGATGGGCATAGATCGCGGCTTCCACCTCGATGCACGAGATGTTCTCGCCGCCGCGGATGATGATGTCCTTCTTGCGATCGACGATGAACAGGTAGCCGTCCTCGTCCAGATAACCGAGGTCGCCGGTGCGGAAATAGCCGTCGGGCATGATCGCAGCCTTGGTCGCTTCCGGATTGTTCCAGTATCCGAGGAAGTTGGCGACCGAGCGGATCGACACTTCGCCCACGGCATTGGCGGGCAGCGCATGGCCGTCGTCGTCGAGGATGGCCATGTCCACCAGCGGGCGCGACGGCAGGCCGGTGCTGTTCGGCTTGGCCAGATAGTTCTCGTTGAGGTTGCCGCAGCCCACGCCGTTGGTCTCGGTCAGGCCATAGCCGATGATCGGGAACGCGTGCGGGAGCGCCTGCCGCAGGCGGTCGACGTGCTCCACCGGACGCGGCGCGCCGCCGGCCGCGAAGGTCACGCAGCTGGAAAGGTCGTACTTGTCGCGGTCGGGATGGGTCGCGATCTCGAAGCTCATCAGCGGCACGCCGACGAAGTAGCTCGCCTTCTCGCGCTCGATCAGCTGCATCGCCTGGACCACGTTCCACTTCGCCATCAGCACCAGCTTGCGCCCCAGCGCGAAGGACTGGAGGAACACCGGCACTTCCCCGGTGACGTGGAACAGCGGCACGTTGACAAGCGTGGTCGGCTGGTTGGCCGGGGGCGTTTCCCCGCGCGCCACGACCACGCCCAGCGCCAGCACGCTTTGCGCGATGTAGTTGAAAGTGCCCTGAATCACGCCGCGATGGTCGGAATAGGCGCCCTTCGACATGCCGGTGGAGCCGGAGGTGAACAGCACCGTCGCCAGATCGTCCGGCGTCAGGTCCGGCAGAGGCGTGGCGCTGCCGCCGCCCTTGGCGGTCAGCGACTTCAATCCTTCCAGCGGCGGACAATCGTGTTCGAGCAGCAGGATCTGCGCGCCGTGCGTATGCCCGGACAGACGGTCCGCGCGCGACTTGTCCGCAATGAGGTAACGGCACGAGACGAGGTCGACGCCGTGGACCAGTTCCTCGCCCTGCCACCAGCCGTTGAGCAGCACCGCGCAGCCGCCCGCCATCAGCACCGCCATGTAGGCGACGACCCAGCTGGCCGAATTGCGCGCCGCAATGCCGACCCGCTCGCCCTTCTGCAGGCCGTGCCCCTCGATCAGCCCGCCCGCCACTTCGCGCGCGGCGGCGTAGATCTGCGCGTACGTCAGCCGCAGGTCGCCATCGATGATGAACTCCTTGTCGGCGTGTTCGTGGCAGTAATGCGCGAGATAGGCCGGGATGCTCGGCGGCGCGGCAGCGATCATCGGCAGGTCGCGGTCAAACTTGTTGAACGTGGTCAGCGCGAACATCCCGCCCGGCGCCGTCAGGCCGTCCATCACCTGCTTCAGTTCACGATCAAGCTGCGTCTGCATCGCGTTTGTCTCTCTCCGTTCGCTATCCCGCTCGTGCCGGCGGCTTTTTGCGGTTTGCCCGCGCTTTTTCCCTGTGCCAAAAGCTCGCGGGCATTTCCCGTTCGGGCACCTCCGCGAGGCTGGCCGGAAAAGTATCAATACGCAACCTGCACGGAGTCTGCCACTTGCTTTCACTCTCGGCCGCCGCCGCGCTTCCGACCCACCAGCCCTTGAACTGGACGGATCTCGGCCTCTCGCCGATCGCGCTCGACCTCGGCTTCTTCACGATCAAGTGGTACTCGCTCGCCTATCTGGCGGGGATCATGCTGGGTTACTGGCATCTGTCGAAGATGATCCGCCAGCCCGGCGCCCCGCTCGCCCAGCGCCACGCCGACGACCTGTTCTTCTATGCCACGCTCGGCATCATCCTCGGCGGCCGACTGGGCTACGCGGTATTCTACGCGCCCGAACTGCTCAGCCACCCGCAGAACCTGCTCAAACTGTGGGAAGGCGGGATGAGCTTCCACGGCGGGCTGATCGGCACCACGCTGGCGATCGCGTGGGTTTCGTGGAAGGGCGGCCTCGGCTTCGTGCGCGTATGCGACTACATCGCCCCCTGCGTGCCGTTCGGCCTGTTCTTCGGCCGCTGCGCCAACTTCGTGAACGGCGAGCTTTGGGGCCGTGTCACCACCGCCGACATTCCCTGGGCGATGGCCTTTCCTGGCGGCGGGCCGATGCCGCGCCATCCCAGCCAGCTCTACGAAGCGGTGCTTGAAGGGCTGGTGCTGGGCACGGTGCTGCTCACGCTGTTCTGGAAGACCAAGGCGCGCTGGCGGCCGGGCCTGCTCGTCGGCACGTTCGGCTTCGGTTATGCGCTGTCGCGCTTCACGGTCGAGTTCTTCCGCGAGCCCGATGCCCAGTTGCAGGACTTCGCGCATCGCTCGGGGCTGTCGATGGGCCAGTGGCTCACGCTGCCGATGATGGCGATCGGCCTTGTCCTGATCGTGCGCGCGCTTTCGCGCCCGCCGGTTTCGGTCTCGTTCTCCGGTGCAGACGCCAAGGCCGGGAGCACGGTCGACGCGGGAGTCACGCGCGGGTGAAGGAAACGCTGCGCCGCATCTTCGAGCGGCTGATCGTCAACACCGGACCGATCAGCCTGGCCCACTACATGGCCGAATCGAACGCGCGCTATTACGACAGCCGCGATCCGCTGGGCGGTGCGGGAGACTTCATCACCGCACCCGAGATCAGCCAGATGTTCGGCGAGCTGATCGGGCTGTGGCTGGCCGACATCTGGATACGCGCCGGCCGGCCCGAACCCGTCCACTACGTCGAACTCGGACCGGGCCGCGGCACGCTGGCGCGCGACGCGCTCGGGGCCGCGCGGCGCTACGGCCTCGTCCCGCGCGTCCACTTCGTCGAGGCGAGCACCGCGCTGAAGGCGATCCAGCTCGAACACCACGCTCAGGCGAGCTGGCACGCCGATCTGTCCACGCTGCCCACGGACGGACCGCTGCTGCTCGTCGCCAACGAGTTTCTCGATGCCCTGCCCGTTCGCCAGCTGGTCAAGACTGCGCAGGGCTGGCGCGAACGCATGGTGGGGCTTGCCGACGGCCAGCTTGTGCCGGTGGCGGGCGACCGCCCGATGGACGCGGCCGTGCCCGCCGACCGCGCGCAGGCACCCGAAGGCACGATCCTCGAAACCTGCCCGGCGGCAGCGGCGGTGACCTACGAGATCGCGGGCCGGCTCGCCGCACAGGGCGGTGCGGCACTGCTGATCGACTACGGCCATGCCGAGCCGCGCTATGGCAGCTCGCTCCAGGCGGTTCGCGCCCATCGCAAGGTCGATGTCTTTTCCAGCCCCGGGGAAGCGGACCTCACCGCCCATGTCGATTTCTCGGCGCTGGCCCCCATCGCACAATCGCGCGGGGTGCGCTGGCTCGGCACGGTCGAGCAGGGCCGCTTTCTGCGCGGGCTGGGAATCGAGGCGCGGGCCGAGGCGCTGAGCAGCTTCGCCCCCGAGCACGCCGCGGCGATCGCGGTGGCGCGCGACCGGCTGATCGGCGAGGGGCAGATGGGGGCGCTGTTCAAGGTGATGGGCCTGGCCGCGCCCGAATGGCCCGACGGCGCCGGCTTCTAGCGAATCCCCCGCAAACCGGGGCCAAACCGCACGTCCCGGGCGAATCCCCCGCGAAACCGCAGGTTTGCGCAGGCCAAAATGCCTGTTGGCAAAGCCACAGATTTGCGTCTATCAGGCGCGCCAAGTGGGGTAGGGCGCGCTGCGAATGTGCACGTCATTCTCCCGCACGTGCGGCGGCATTTCCCATGTGGTTTCGCCTCTCGCACGGTTCAAGAGGGGCAAGTTGGACCGCGCCCGGTCCGCGGGCGCGGCGGCAGCAGGCAGGGAATTTCAATGGCTGATGAGGCGAGCATCGATCCGGCTGATGTGACCGGAGAGGGCGTGCGGCGCCGCGATTTTATCAATATCGCGGCGGTAAGTTTTGCGGGCGTGGGCGGTCTTGCCGTTCTCTACCCGCTCATTTCCCAGATGAGCCCGTCGGCCGACGTGCTCGCGGAAAGCTCGACCGAGATCGACATTTCCGCGATCCAGCCGGGTCAGGCGATCAAGGCCGTCTTCCGCAAGCAGCCTGTCTTCGTGCGCAATCTGACGCCGGTAGAGATCGCCGAGGCCGAGAAGGTCGACACCGGCTCGCTGCGCGATCCGCAGACGCTGGATGAACGCACCAAGGCGGGCAAGAAGAACTGGCTCATCACCATGGGCGTCTGCACCCACCTCGGCTGCGTGCCGCTGGGCGCGGGCGAAGGTGAAGTGCGCGGCGAGTTCGGCGGTTATTTCTGCCCTTGCCACGGTTCGTCCTACGACACCGCGGCCCGCATCCGCAAAGGCCCGGCACCGAAGAACCTCGAGGTGCCCTCCTATGAATTCACTTCCGACACTGTCGTGAAGATCGGCTGAGGATAAGACCCGATGAGCTTTCCCTGGGCGAAAGAATATAAGCCTGGCCACCCGCTGATGCAGTGGCTGGACGAGAAGCTGCCGCTGCCGCGCTTCGTCTACAACGCGGTCGGCGCCGGCTACCCGGTTCCGCGCAACCTCAACTACATGTGGAACTTCGGCGTGCTCGCCGGGTTCTGCCTGGCCCTCCAGATCGTCACCGGCGTCATCCTCGCGATGCACTACGCCGCCAACGGCTCGGTGGCGTTCGACAGCGTCGAGCACATCATGCGCGACGTGAACTGGGGCTGGATGCTGCGCTACGCGCACGCCAACGGTGCCTCGGCGTTCTTCGTCGTGGTCTACATCCACATCTTCCGCGGCTTCTTCTACTCGTCGTACAAGGCCCCGCGCGAGATGATCTGGCTGCTCGGCGTGGTCATCTTCCTGCTGATGATGGCCACCGCCTTCATGGGCTACGTGCTTCCCTGGGGCCAGATGAGCTTCTGGGGCGCCAAGGTCATCACCGGCCTGTTCGGTGCGATCCCGGTCGTGGGCCAGCCGCTCCAGGTATGGCTGCTCGGCGGCTATGCGCCTGACAACGCGGCGCTGAACCGCTTCTTCTCGCTGCACTTCCTGCTGCCCTTCGTGATTGCGGGCGTTATCATCCTGCACATCTGGGCGCTGCACATTCCCGGCTCGTCGAACCCGACCGGCGTGGAAGTGAAGCAGGAATCGGACACCGTTCCGTTCCACCCGTACTACACCGCCAAGGACGGCTTCGGCCTCGGCGTGTTCCTGATCCTCTACTGCGCGGTGCTGTTCTTCGCGCCGAACATGCTGGGCCACCCGGACAACTACATTCCGGCCAACCCGCTCTCGACGCCGGCGCACATCGTTCCCGAATGGTACTTCTGGCCGTTCTACGCGATCCTGCGCGCCTTCACCTCGGACTTCTTCTTCATCCCGGCGAAGCTGATGGGCGTCCTCGCGATGTTCTCGGCGATCCTGGTGTGGTTCTTCCTGCCCTGGCTGGATACCTCGCCGGTGCGTTCGGGCCACTATCGTCCGCTGTTCCGCAAGGCCTTCTACCTGCTCCTCGTGGACGTGGTGGTGCTGGGTTACTGCGGCGGCGCGCCGGCAGCGGAACCCTTCGTGATGATCTCGCAGATCGCCTCGATGTACTACTTCCTGCACTTCCTCGTCATCCTGCCGATCGTCTCGTCGATCGAGAAGCCGGCCCCGCTGCCGTACTCGATCACCGAAGCGGTCCTCGGCAAGGACGAGGGCGCCGTCCTCCACGCCAACCCCACCGCTGCCTGAGCCAGCCGAAGCGTAAGAGAAAGAGAACCCTATGGTCCGTCTTTTTGGCCCCCTGGTCGGCCTCTTCTTCGCCGTCGCGCTGCTCTGGTCGTTCGGTAATGGTGCCTATCTCGCCATTACCGAACCCACTGCCCCGACGGCCGTGCACGAATTCCACAAGACTCCCAAGGAAGTGGAATTCTCCTTCAACGGTCCTTTCGGCAAGTTTGATCGCCAGCAGCTCCAGCGCGGCTTCCAGGTCTACAAGGAAGTCTGCTCGAACTGCCACGCGCTCAAGCAGGTCGCGTTCCGCAACCTCACCGATCTCGGCTACTCGGAAGCCGAAGTGAAGGCGATCGCCAAGCAGTGGGCGACGAAGGCCAAGACCTTCGATCCCAAGACCGGCGACGCGGGCGAGCGTGACAACATCGCTGCCGACCACATCCCGGCGGTGTACTATGCCGGCACCGGCAACCCGCCGGATCTGTCGCTGATCACCAAGGCGCGTCACGAAGGTCCGGAATACATCTATTCGCTGCTGACCGGCTATCAGGACCAGCCCGCCGAGGTGCTCAAGAAGTTCCCCGACGCCAAGATCCCCGACGGCCTGCACTACAACCCGTACTTCGCGAACCTGAACATCGCGATGCCGGCCCCGCTGACCGACGGCGGCGTCACGTATGCCGATGGTACCAAGGCGACCGTCGACCAGCAGGCCAAGGACATCTCCGCGTTCCTGACCTGGACGGCCGAGCCGAAGCTCGAAAAGCGCAAGCAGACCGGCTGGGCCGTGCTCGGCTTCCTGTTCGCGGCGACCATCCTCGCCTACCTCGCCAAGAAGAACGTCTGGGCCAACGCCCACTGATCTTCTTCGCCCGGCGCGAAACGGACAAAGGCCACCGGAAACGGTGGCCTTTTTCGTATCCGGCGATAAGTCGTCACCGACTTCACCGATGAGGATGCACATGACCCCGGACGATCTGAAGGCGCTGGTCCGCACCGTGCCGGACTTTCCCGCCCCCGGCATCCTGTTCCGCGACGTGACCACGCTGATCGGCCACGGCGAAGGCTTCGCCGCATCGATCGGCCACCTCGCACGGCTTGCCGCCGATGCCGGCGCCGAAATCATCGCCGGCATGGAAGCGCGCGGCTTCATCTTTGGCGCCGCCGTCGCCGCGCACATGGGTCTGGGCTTCGTTCCGGTGCGCAAGCCGGGCAAGCTGCCGGTCGAAACCATCGGCATCGACTATGCGCTCGAATACGGGCGCGACCGGCTCGAGATCGATCCTCGCGCGGTCCACCCCGGCCAGCGCGTCGTCCTCGTCGACGATCTCATCGCCACTGGTGGAACCGCCCTCGCCGCCGCGGAACTGCTCCGCCGCACCGGGGCCATCGTGGACCACGCCCTGTTCGTGATCGACCTGCCCGACCTCCACGGTTCGGCGCGTCTGCGCGATGCCGGTCTCACCGTGGAATCGCTGATGCATTTCCACGGCCACTGACCGGCTTGCCCGCGGCCTTCTCCCGTGCTGCATTGGCGGCCGGGAGAAGGACAATGATAGAACTCCATACCGCACCCACGCCGAATGGCTGGAAGATCTCGATCATGCTCGAGGAATGCGGCCTGCCCTACCGCGTCCACTGGGTCGACATCGGCAAGGGCGAGCAGTTCGCGCCCGACTTCCTTGCGATCAGTCCGAACAACCGCATCCCCGCCATCGTCGATACCGATCCTGCGGACGGCGGCGCCCCCCTGCCGGTGTTCGAGACGGCGGCGATCCTGATCTATCTTGCCGAGAAGACCGGCCAGTTCCTCCCGACCGACCTGCGCGGCCGCAAGGAAGTGCTGGAATGGCTGATCTGGCAGGTGGCGGGGCTTGGCCCTATGCTGGGCCAGCATGGTCACTTCGCGCTCTATGCGCCCGAGCGGCTGGACTATCCCACCGAACGCTACCGGCGCGAGACACTGCGCCTCTACGGCGTGCTCGACCGGCGCCTGAACGGACGCGAACATATCGCGGGCGGTACCTACAGCATCGCGGACATGGCCTGCTGGCCCTGGATCCGCACCTGGAAGGCACAAGGCATCCCGCTGGACGACTTCCCCCACGTCAAGGCGTGGTACGACCGCCTGAAGCAGCGGGAGGGCCTGCGCAGAGGCGTTGCGCTTGGCGCCGACCGCCTCCGCCGCCGGCCGCAGGACGATGCGGAAGCCGCCCGCACCCTGTTCGGCATTTCAGGAAAGGGACTCGCATGACCGTGACCGTGGAATTCTTCTTCGACATCTCCTCGCCCTGGACTTTCCTCGCATTCAACAACATCCAGCCGATTCTGGCGGAGACGGGCGCGACGGTACGCTGGCGACCGTTCCTCGTCGGCGGGGTGTTCAACGCGGTGAATCCGCGCGTCTACGAAATGCGCGCCGATCCCGAGCAGAAGGCGATGAAGCGCAGCTTCGGCTGGCTGAAGGAATGGGCCCGCCTGGCCGGCCAGCCGATGAACTTCCCCTCGCCCCATCACCCGGTGAAATCGGTGAACGCCATGCGCTGCGCCTGCGCGCTCGAGCAGGACCAGCCCGCGCTGTTCCGCTTCGCGGACGCCGCGTTCCGCGCCTATTTCGGCGAGGCGCGGAACATCGATGATCCGGCCGAACTGGTCGCCATCGCCGATGGCGTCGGCATCAGTGGCGCAGACCTGCTGCGCCGCGCCGGCGAGCAACCCGCCAAGGACGCGCTGCGCGCCAATACCGACGAAGCCATCGCGCGCGGCGCCTTCGGTTCGCCCACGCTGTTCGTGGGCGGAGACCATATGTATTTCGGCAATGACCAGCTTCCCCTGGTCCGCCAGCGGATCGTGCTGTTGAATGCGGGCGAATCCGGCATCGCCGCAAACGGAGGTTGACGACGCGCCCCCCCGCGTGGCAATCGCGCCAGACCGAGCGGGTATAGCTTAGTGGTAAAGCACTAGCCTTCCAAGCTAGCTATGCGGGTTCGATTCCCGCTACCCGCTCCAATTTCAAGTCCATCGCCATCCCGATCCATCTGGACACCCCCCGGAAATCCCCGGTATTCTGCGGCCTAGAGGCCAAAGGCGTCCGATCACGTCCGAATACTGCCAACTCCTGATGGGGGTAGATTTGGGGGGTTTCCGCTTTTGGTCAATTCGATACCCCCACCGATGGGGTACGCTACGGGGTCCACCCCGTGGAAGGCTGGAGGCACATGGCGCTTACCGACGTAGCTATCCGCAATGCGAAACCAGGCGCAAAGCAGGTCAAGTTGGCCGACGGGGCGGAAATGTTCCTGCTGGTCACCCCGTCCGGCGGCAAGCTCTGGCGGCTCAAGTACCGGATTGACGGACGCGAGAAGCTGCTTGCGATCGGGCCATACCCAGAGATCGGCCTGAGCGAGGCCAGGAAACGGCGCGATGCAGCGCGCTCGATGATCGCGCAAGGCAAGGACCCGTCCCTCGAAAAGCAACGCGACAAGATTCGGGCACGAGTCCAGGCGGCGGACACCTTCACCGCGATTGCGGAAGAGTTCTGCAAGAAGCGCCGCAAGGATGGCGACAAGGGGTGGGCACCGGCAACGGGGACTCGTAGCGAATATCTGCTCGCCCAGCTGAACAACAGCTTCGGGCGGCTGGCGATCGCGGAGATCGAGCCCGCGGACGCCCTGTCCGCAATTCGAAAAATTGAAACACGGGGCAAACTGGAAAGTGCACGACGAACGCTTCAACTCGCCGGTGCCGTGTTTCGCTATGCAGTAGCTACCGCGCGGCTAAGGTCCGATCCGACGAGGGATTTACCGGGTGCTCTGACCGCTCCGACGGTCACGCACTACGGCGCGATCACCGACCCCAAGCAGGTTTGCGGACTGTTGCGGGCGATCGATGGCTACGAAGGGCAAGGCCTGACGAAGTTCCCCATGCAAATTGCGCCGCACGTCTTCGTGCGACCGGGGGAACTGCGACACGCAGAGTGGAGCGAGATTGATCTCGACGGAACACTGTGGGTGATCCCGGCTGGCAAGATGAAGATGCGCAAGTGCCGCTGTCCCGACAGGTAGTCGCGCTGCTCCGGGAAGTTCACGCCGTCACGGGTCCGACGGGGTACGTCTTTCCCTCGATCCGCTCCCGATCCCGGCCGATGAGCGAGAACACCATCAACGCCGCTCTCCGCCGTCTTGGCTATTCCAGCGACGAAATGACCGCACACGGCTTTCGCGCGATGGCATCGACCCTGCTGAACGAAAGCAGCAAGTGGCACCCGGATGCGATTGAGCGCGCGCTGGCACACGGGGACAGCGACAAGGTGCGACCGGCGTACCATCGGGGCGTGCATTGGAATGAGCGGGTACTCATGGCTCAATGGTGGAGCGACTATCTGGATGATTTGCGCGGCCAGTGATTCCGATAAATTCGTCAACCAATTAGGCAGCCACCTGACTACACATCGACCGCGCATCGCCCAGTAATTCGCTGGCTCTTAGCGGCAAGGAGACAGCGGAGAGGGTGTTTCCATCCACACTTCATGAAAGGGCGACGTGATGCCGCAAGACGGATAGGACAGGATGGGCGCCTGTCCAGGCGGAAGTCGCAAGTTCGTTGTCGGTGAAGTAGACGACCTCGCCCGCAGCGATGTTCTTCACCGCGGCGAAGGCAAACCAGTCCTGATCCGTGCCCGTTCCCGCACCGGCGGTATTGATGCCGACGAAAATGATGTCGCCCTGACTTACGGTCATTTTTTGCCCCTGCATTTCGATATGTGCGAGGCCGCGCTTGCCCCGACCGAACCGAGGTTGGTTACGGAGCTGCTATGTCGCCCTAGTGACAATTACTTAGGCCCGGCAATAGTCCGGGCGGCACCGGCCCAAGCACCGAGGCCGTAGCGTCAGCCCGCGTGATTTGGTTGACCAAGTAACGCAATCGGATTAGTGCGAGCGTTTCCCTCACGCTTCCGGACGAACCGCTCCGGCGCGTATCCGTCAGGTTCCCCATGAACAGCCCCGCTACGCCCAAGCGCAAGTCCCCGTCCGGCACCGCAGCCGGAGAAGGCCGTTCGACACGCGATCTCCTGCTCGATGCCACCGGCGCGCTGATGAGCGAAGGCAACACCACCAACGTCAGCTTTGCCGATATTTCCGAGCGATCCGGCATCAACTCGGCGCTGATCCGCTATCACTTCGGCAGCAAGCAGGGCCTGCTAGAAGCCCTGATCGAGCGCGACGCGGGCAGCAGCTACGACGGGCTGGACCGGCTGGTGAGCCTGGCGTGCAGCCCTGAGGAAAAGATGCGCAAGCACATCCAGGGCATCATGCGGCTCTACCACCGCTACCCCTACCTCAACCGCCTGCTGATCGAACTGCAATCGCAAAGCGAAAGCGATATCGCGCGGCACATTTCCGAACGCTACACCCGCCGCGCGGTCGATGCGCAGACAGCGATCATCGACGAAGGCGTGAAGGCCGGCGTGTTCCGCAAGGTGGACCCGATGCTGTTCCACTTCTCGCTGGTGGGCGCGTGCGATTCGATCTTCCACTCACGCTCGGCGCTCGATCACGTGTTCGGGGTCAAGGAGATCGACGAGACCTTGCGCGAACGCTTTGCCGATCAGGTTGCCGAAATCGTCCTTGCCGGATTGAAGCCGACCCCGGAATGAAAGCCCCGGTCAGCGCGCAAACCAGCGCCACCTGATGCGCGAATGGTTGTCACTTAATCGATCAAGCAATAGCGTGCTCTCCAACGAACAAGGGAGAGCACAATGGACCTCGGCCTCAAGGACAAGGTAATTCTGGTCGCAGGCGCGAGCCGGGGCATCGGCCTCGGCATCGTCGAAGCCTGCATGGCCGAAGGCGCCAGGCTGGCGATCGCGGCGCGCGGCAGCGAAGCGCTGGAGGAGCAGCGCGCCCGCCTCGCCGCGCAATACGGCGCGGACCGCGTGTGGGCCATGGCCGGCGACCTGCGGGACAGCGCCACCATCGACGCCGTCGTCGCGGGCGCGGAAAAGGCGCTCGGCCCGATCTGGGGCGGCGTCGCCAACGTGGGCCTGCACCCCTGCCCGCCCGGCTTCGAGATCGACGACGAGACGTGGGACGCAGGGATCAGCCAGAATCTGGATTCGGCGTTCCGCCTGTCGCGCTCCCTGTTGCGCGTGATGACCCCGCGCAAGGAAGGCGCGCTTGTGTTGATCACCTCGATCGCGGGCCTCGGCGCGCTCGGCACGCCGCTGACTTACGGCACCGCCAAGGCCGGGATGAACCATCTGGCCAAGGAACTGGCGCGCGTGGCGGGCAAGGACGGGGTGCGCGTCAACGCCATCGCGCCCGGCAACATCATCTTCCCCGGCGGCGACTGGGAAGCGCGTTCCACCGGCGAGCGCGGCGAAGCGTGGTGGAACTGGATCAAGCGCGAAGTGCCGCTGCGCCGCTTCGGCACGCCCCAGGAAATCGGCAATGCCGCCGCGTTCCTGCTCAGCCCCCGCGCCAGCTTCGTCACCGGCGCGGTGATGCCGGTGGACGGCGGCCAGACGCACTGAGCGCCTGAAACCGCCGTTTCACCCTGCGAGGCTCAGGCGTACTGGGCCTCGCGCTTTTCGAGCCGCGCCTTGACTGCCTCGCTCTGGTTGGGCGAGCCGATCAGCGCGCCCATCTCGCGGCTTTCGGCCATCAGCAATTCGGCCGTGGAGGAATCCGCGCCCATGTTGAAAATGCGCTTGGCCGCACGGATCGCGTCGGGGTTCTTGCCCGCGATCTCGCGCGCATAGGCCAGCGCCTCGGCACGCGGATCGGCGCAGACGCGGCTGGCAAGCCCGATGGCCAGCGCTTCCTCGCCCTCGACGATGCGCGCCGAATAGACAAGGTCGCGCGCCACGTCCGCGCGCACCAGTTCGCGCAGGATCGGAAACGCGCCCATGTCGGGGATCAGGCCCCAGTTCATCTCGAACGCGCTCATCTTGGCATCCGGCGCCACGAAGCGGAAATCCGCACCCAGCGCCAGCTGGAAGCCCGCGCCCAGTGCCACGCCGTGCACGGCGGCGATGACGGGAACGGGCAGGTCACGCCAGCCATAGCTGACCTGCTGGCCGCGGTTGGCGCCGGTCTTGCTGCGCGGCAGGTCGACGATGGCCGAGCCGCCCTTGAACTCGCCCGAGACCATCTTGCCGAAACTCGTCAGGTCGAGGCCGGCCGAGAAGCACGGTCCGTCGCCCGAGACGACCACGACGCGGACGGCGTTATCCGCCGCGACCGCGGCGATGGCGGCATTGATGCCCTCGAACATGGCGTCGTCGAAGGCGTTGCGCTTGTCGGCGCGGGTCAGGCGGACGTCGGCGACGCCGCCTTCGATGGTGATGCTGACGCGGTCGTTCATCTGTTCTCTCCCGTGATTTTTCGATTTCAGCCCTGATTGAAGCGCGCGGGGCGCTTCTCGAGGAAAGCGGCAACGCCCTCTGCGAAGTCCGCGCTCTTGCCCACCGTGCGCTGCAGATTGCGCTCCAGCGCCAATTCGTCGCCAAAGCCGTGGTCGGCGGCGTACCAGCCGGCCTTCCGGATCAGGCCGAGCGCGAGGCGCGGGCCATCGGCCAGCTGCTGAGCGATCTGGAGCGCGGTGGCATCGGCCTCCGCGCTGGGCACGACGCGGTTGATCATGCCCCATTCCAGCGCCTTGGCCGCAGGCAGACGGTCACCCAGCAACATCATTTCCATCGCGCGCGCGCGCCCGGCGGTGCGCATCAGCAGCCACGGCGAGCCGCCATCGGGGACCAGTCCGATGCGGCAGAACGCTTGGAGGAAGAAGGCGTCTTCGCTGGCCACGATGATGTCGCCGGCCAGCGCCAGCGACGCGCCCACGCCCGCCGCCGCACCGCGCACCGAAGTGACGATCGGAATCGCGAGGTCGCGGATGGTCATCATCAGCGGGTTGACCGTGTCCTGCAGGATCAGTCCGGCATCGATCGCGCCGTCGCCCATGCGCGGCCCGCCAAGGTTGGCGCCAGAGCAGAACGCCTTGTCGCCCCCCGCCAGCAGCACCGCGCCGCAATCGGCCTCGGCGGCGAGCAGGGCGTCGCGAATCTCTGCGGCCATGTCCATGCCCAGCGCGTTGCGGCTGGCCGGATCGTTGAAGCGGACAACGCAGACGTCGCCTTCGCGCGAGATCGTGATCTTTCCGGAAGCGCTCATGTTCTTTTCATCCTGTTCCCGTGGAGTCTGCCAAGCCGGCCGGCTGCGGTTCCGGCACGATCCGGCGACGCGGCCCTTGCCTTTCACGTCCGATGCTGCATTCTCGCAATTCAATTAATCGCTCAAGTAAAATGTTTGACGCATCGCTGCCAGCAACGCAACAGACCGGCCCGGAAGCGGTTTAAGATCATGATTACAAAGGGATGACCTAGCGACGGAAGGGACAGGAAAGCGCAGCGCCGACGCCATCGGCGCGGTCCGACCGCCGGGATCGAGAGACTCGGCAGCAGGACCACTGGACAAAGTTATAACATGATATAGCTATTGCTTGCCCCAGCGGAGACATCGCAGGTGCCTCCGTGGACCGGGCAAACAACGAGACAGGAGCCAGTCGCACGGCGCAAAGCGCCGGCGGGATGGTTCCGCAGGAGAGGAAATCCTATGTCCAGAACCAGTCCAGCGCTCGGCATTTCCGTCATGGCCGTCGCATTCGCGGCGCTTTCTTCCACCGCCCATGCGCAAGCACAGGCGCCGCAAGCCGCTCAGGCCGATACCCAGCGCGAGTACGAGGCGATCATCGTGACCGCGCAGAAGCGCGCCGCGAACATCAACGACGTGCCGATGTCGATCACCGCCGCCAGCGGGGACCAGCTGACCAAGCTCGGCGTCACCGATGCCTCGCAGCTGACCAAGGTCGTCCCCGGCTTCACCTACAACGAAACCGCTTACGGCACGCCCGTGTTCACCATCCGCGGTGTCGGCTTCCAGGAAACCAGCCTCGGCGCCAGCCCTGCGGTCAGCTCGTACATCGATGAAGTGCCGGTGCCGTTCTCGGCCGAAACGGTTGGCCTCGGGCTCGACCTTGAGCGTCTCGAAGTGCTGAAAGGTCCGCAGGGCACGCTGTTCGGCTCCAACTCCACCGGCGGCGCGCTCAACTACATCGCGGGCAAGCCCACCGACCACCTCACCGGCGGGTTCGATGCCAGCTATGGCAGCTTCAACACCGTCGATCTGCAAGGCCATATCGCGGCGCCGATCACGGAAACGCTCGGCGTCCGTGTTGCAGGCCGCTATACCCGGGGCGACGGGTTCCAGCGCAGCATGACCCGCCCCGGCGACCGCCTGGGCGCCAAGGACTTCCTCCAGGGCCGTGTGTTGCTGGTGTGGGAGCCGACCAGCAACTGGAAGACGACGCTCAACTTCACCGCGCTTCGCGACCGCTCCGAATCGCTGTCCTCGCAGTTCACCCAGTTCGTCGCGCTCAACGATGGGCCGCTGATTCCGGAAGGGTTCCGCAGCTTCCCCCGCGCGCCGGAGGACAACCGCGTGACCGACTGGGATCCGGGTGTCGACTTCCACCGCAACAACCGCTTCACCTTCGGCTCGCTGCGCAACGAGCTTGATCTGGGCGATGCCGCGCACATCACCTCGCTCACCTCGCTCCAGCGGTTCCGCCGCTTCCAGCCGGTCGAAGGCGATGGCACGCCGTTCAACGACTACCGCGCGGAAAGCTTCGGCAAGATCAACACGTTCTACCAGGAGCTGCGGCTCGACGGGAAGATCGGCAACGCGTCTTACATCATCGGCGCGAACTACGAGTACGACTTCGTCAACGACAACACGATCCAGTATTACACCCAATCGTCGAGCGCGAGCGTGTTCGGCATCCCGCTCGGCCCCACGCGCCCCAACACGCAGCAGCGCCTGCGCACCTACGGCGTGTTCGGCAACCTCGACTACGAGCTGTCAGACAAGGTGACCGCGCACGGCGGCATCCGCTTTACCCAGGCCAACCGTGAACTGCTCTATGGTTGCGGGCAGGACATCGACGGCAGCTGGGGCCTCGTCTCGCAGGCGATCCAGGGCTACATCCACTTCCTGCGCGGCGAACCGATCACGTCGACCCCGATCCCCATCGGCGGCTGCGGCACGATCAACCTCGAAAACGTCCAGCCGGAAGGCGCGCACGCCAAGCTCAACCAGAACAACGTGTCGTGGCGCGTGGGCCTCGACTACAAGCCGACGCGCGACGTGCTGCTATACGTCAACGTCTCGCGCGGGTATAAGGCGGGCAGCTTCCCGACGCTTGCGGCGGCCACCACGCGCCAGTTCGACCCGGTGGTGCAGGAAACCGTGCTGGCCTTCGAAGGCGGCGCCAAGGTCACGGCCGCCAATGGCCGCATCCAGGCCAACGGCGCGGTGTTCTACTACGATTACAAGAACAAGCAGATCCTTGGCCGCATCCCCGACATCGCCTTCGGTCCGCTGCCCTCGCTGGTCAACGTGCCCAAGTCGCGCATCTGGGGCGCCGAGCTCGACGTCACGCTGAACCCCATCGACGGCCTGCGCATCCGCCCCGCCATCACCTATATCAACTCGAAGCTGGGTGACGGGTTCGTGAACTTCGATTCGTTCGGCCAGCAGCTCGACTTCAGCGGCGAGCCCTTCCCCTACACGCCGAAGTGGCAGGCCAACGTCGATGCGGAATACAGCTTCCCGATCAACGACGGGCTCGACGCGTTCGTGGGCGGCAACATGCTCTACTACGGCCACACCAACGGCGCGTTCGGGCAATATCCGGTGCTGGCAATCAACGCCTACACCACGTTCGACGCGCGGCTCGGGGTGGCCAGCCACGACGACAAGTGGCGGCTCCAGCTCTGGGCGCGCAACCTGACCGACAAGTACTACTGGACCGCCGCCTACCGGGTGAACGATTCGGTCAACCGCTACCCCGGCAGCCCGCGCACCTTCGGCGCGACGCTGAGCTTCAGATACTGATCCGCAGGATGGCGCCAGTCCGCACCATCCCTGCCACCAAGGCATCCGGCCGGGCTCTCACGCCCGGCCGGCGCTGCCGCCAATCCAAACGATAACGACGGAGAGAGACGCGATGGATTTCACCCTGCCCCAGGAACTGCTCGATTACCTCAAGGAACTGGACGCCTTCATCGAGGCCGAGATCAAGCCGCTTGAGGAGCAGGACGACAACATCCGCTTCTTCGATCACCGCCGCGAATGGGCGCGCACCGATTTCGACAACGACGGCCTTCCCCGCCACGAATGGGAAGAACTGATGCGCGAGGCCAAGCGCCGCGCCGACAAGGCCGGCCACCTGCGCTTCGCCATGGATCCCAAGTTCGGCGGCAAGGGCGGCTCCAACCTGTGGATGACCGTCATCCGCGAATACATGGCCGCCAAGGGGCTGGGCCTGCATTACGACCAGCAAAGCGAACACTCGATCGTGGCGAACAATCCGTTCGCGAAGATGTTCGACGATTTCGGCACGCCTGAACAGCGCGAGGAATTCATCCAGGGGATGTTCGACGGCACGCGCCGCATCACCTTCGGCCTGACGGAACCGCACCACGGCTCGGATGCGACCCACATGGAGACGCGCGCCGTGCGCGAAACCCGTGACGGCGTCGAAGGCTGGCTGATCAACGGCGAGAAGATGTGGACGACCGGCATGCACGTCGCCACCCACTGCGCGCTGTTCGCGCGCACCACGGGCGAGGATGGCGCCGCGCGCGGCATCACCTGCTTCCTCGTTCCTGCGGACGATCCGGGCGTGAAGGTCGAACAGTACCTGTGGACCTTCAACATGCCGACCGACCACCCGCGCGTGTCGTTCACCAATGTCTGGGTGCCTGACAGCGCGATTTTCGGCCCGATCGACAACGGACTGCCGCTCGCGCAGTCGTTCGTGCACGAAAACCGTATCCGTCAGGCTGCGGGTTCGCTCGGTTCAGCCGTCTACTGCATCGAGGAATCGGTGCGTTACGCCCGCCTGCGCCAGCCCTTCGGCGAGGAACTGTCGCGCAACCAGGCGATCCAGTTCCCGCTGGTCGAACTGGCCACCCAGTGCGAGATGCTGCGCCTGCTGATCCGCAAGACCGCGTGGGAAATGGACCAGATGACCCACCCCGAGGTCGAGAAGCGCATCTCGGACAAGGTGTCGATGTGCAACTACTGGGCGAACCGGCTGTGCTGCGAAGCGGCCGACCGCGCCATCCAGGTCCACGGCGGCATCGGCTATTCGCGCCACAAGCCGTTCGAGCACATCTATCGCCACCACCGCCGCTACCGCATCACCGAAGGCACCGAGGAAATCCAGATGCGCAAGGTTGGCGCATTCCTGTTCGGCTACCTCGGCCCGAAGCGGAAGGAGTTCGCTGAACTCACCTACGACGACGTCGATTACCGCAAGCAGTCGCAGATCCGTCCGCGCAGCGGCTGGCAGGCGATCGACACGACGCGGCCCGAAGCGCTGTAAATGGGTGCAGGGGGCATCCCTCGCGGCATGGTGGACGTCCGGCCCTTGCCGGCCGGCGTCCGCCTGTCCGCTTCTGCCCCCGACCGGGGAGCGGCATGCCAGCCGCCGTCAGGACGGCGTCGCGCCGGCGGCCCGCTCCCCGGCTTCCCGCAGCAGTCGCTGGCTCTCGGCGACGCGGTGCGCGATGCGCTCGCGCGCCTCGTCGCTTGCCGCGCCGCACAGGATCAGCGCGTAGCCCAGCTTGATGGTGGGACCGAGCAGCCCGGCGGAAAGATCGCCGGCCACCCAGTCGAGCATGACCGAGCGGAATTGATGATCGAGCTGACGCAGCAGGAGCGCCGTGTCGATCTCCTCGCGCAGCGCGCCGGCGGCGGCGATGTCGTTCACCAGCCCCAGCCAGAATTCGTCGCGCCGCGGGTTGTAGATCGCGGTGCGGACTTCGCCCGAAACCGAGAACACCTCGCGCCAGAGCGTGGTGTAGAACGCCGGATCGCCCAGGTAGAATTCCACGGCCAGGTCCACGACCGCGAGGATGTGGTCCACCGGGTCGCCGTTGCGGACCTGCGCGAAGCGCGCCTGGAAATCGCGCACGTCCTCCAGCACCGCCAGCACCACCGCGCCGCGCGATCCGAACAGGTTGTACGGCGTCGCCAGGCTGACCCCGGCGCGCTCTGCCAGCGCGCGCATCGAAAGTCCGGTGCGGCCGGTTTCGCGGATCATCTCGCGCGCGGCCTGGATGATGCGGTGGCGCCGCTCCTCCTTGCCGGCCTCGCGCCGTCCACGGGCACGCGGCGGCGCGGCCTCTTTCGTGGTGTGGCCCCCCGTGCCGGCCGAAGGCTCCGCAGCAAGGTCCGCCCCATGGTCCGCCAAAGCGCCCGTGCGGGCTCGCCGGACCGTATCTTCACCCATGCGTTCAACTCCACCGCGTGGCCTCTCTCGCCACTTATAACGCGTTACAACTTTCTCGAATCCACGCAACGGGCGCTTTTCACGCCCCAACGATCACCGGAGGATGCCAATGGATTTCACATATAACGACCGCCAGCGCTACTGGATCGAGCGCGTATCGCGCTTCATGGATGAGCACGTCTACCCCGCCATCCCGATCTACGAACAGCAGCACGAGGAAGGCGAGCGCTGGAAGGTCATACCGATCATCGAGGAACTGAAGGCCAAGGCCAAGGCCGCCGGCCTGTGGAACCTGTTCATGCCGCCGCATTCGGGCCAGCCGCAGCTTGACGACACATTCGTGTTCGAAGGCGAACAGCTGACCAACCTCGAATATGCGCCTGTCGCCGAACTGTTCGGCCGCGTCGGCTTCGCGTCGGAAGTGTTCAACTGCTCCGCGCCCGATACCGGCAACATGGAAGTGCTTTTCCGCTATGGCACGCGCGAGCAGAAGGAGCAGTGGCTCCGCCCGCTGATGAACGGCGATATCCGCTCGGCCTTCCTGATGACCGAACCTGCCGTGGCCAGCTCGGACGCGACCAATATCGAGACGAGCATCGTCCGCGACGGCAACGAATACGTCATCAACGGCCGCAAGTGGTGGTCTTCGGGCGTGGGCGATCCGCGCTGCAAGGTCGCCATCCTGATGGGCAAGACCGATGCTTCGGCCGGCGCCTATACCCAGCAGTCGCAGGTGCTCGTGCCGATGGACACGCCGGGAATCAAGATCCTGCGGATGCTGCCGGTGTTCGGCTATGACGATGCGCCGCACGGCCACGCCGAAGTGCTGCTCGAAAACGTCCGCGTGCCGGTCGAAAACGTGATCTGGGGCGAGGGCCGCGGGTTCGAGATCGCGCAGGGCCGCCTCGGGCCGGGCCGTATCCACCACTGCATGCGCTCGATCGGCACGGCCGAAGCCGCGCTGGAAAAGATGGCCCGCCGCCTCCAGTCGCGCGTCGCTTTCGGCAAGACCATCTCGTCGCACTCCGTGTGGGAACAGCGCATCGCGCGTGCCCGCATCGACATCGAGATGACGCGCCTGCTGTGCCTCAAGGCGGCGGACATGATGGACCGCGCGGGCAACAAGTCGGCCCGGCTCGAAATCGCGATGATCAAGGTGCAGGCGCCGAACATGGCGCTCTCGATCATCGACGATGCGATCCAGGCGTTCGGCGGCGCCGGCGTCACCAGCGATCCGGGTCTGGCGCGGATGTGGGCCGGACAGCGTTCGCTGCGCATCGCCGACGGCCCGGACGAAGTCCACGCCCGCACCATCGCGCGCATGGAATTCGGCAAGTACGCCGACGAACTGACCCGCGCCCAAAACGAAGCAGCGGCCAAGCTGCACGTGCCGGGCATCCGCTGAGCAGCCGACACTGACGAAGGGGCGGTCCCGCAAGGACCGCCCCAACCGGGAGAGAGAACAATGGAATTCGAACTCGTCACCGAAGGACTGCAATTCCCCGAAGGTCCGATCGCAATGGCCGATGGTTCGGTCGTTCTGGTCGAGATCAAGCGCCAGACCCTGACCCGCGTCCATCCGGACGGGCGGCAGGACGTGATCGCCCAGCTTGGCGGCGGCCCCAACGGCGCCGCGGTCGGCCCGGACGGCGCGGTCTATGTCTGCAACAACGGCGGCTTCCAGTGGAACGAGGCTGGCGGCCTGCTGCTTCCGCACGGCACGCCGGACTACTACGTCTCAGGCTCCATCCAGCGCGTCGATCTCGCCACCGGTGAAGTGACCACGCTTTACAGCGAATGCGACGGCAAGCCGCTGCGCGGGCCGAACGACATCGTGTTCGATGCCGATGGCGGCTTCTGGTTCACCGATCTTGGCAAGAGCAACGGTGATGTCAGCCACGTCGGCCACCTCCACTATGCCACCATCGACGGCAAGAAGATCGTGCTGGCCCGCGATGGCATGACCACTCCGAACGGCGTCGGCCTTTCGCCCGATGGCAAGTCGGTGTTCGTCGCAGAAACGCAGACCGGTCGCCTGTGGGAATTCGACATTGCCGGCCCCGGCGAACTGGCGGCGCCCGCCGACATGTGGACCGCGGGCAAGGTGATGGGGCCGCTGCCCGGCTACCAGCTGTTCGACAGCCTTGCCGTGGAAGCCAATGGCCGGGTCTGCGTGGCGACGCTGGTCAATGGCGGCATCACTTCATTCGAACCGGCGGATGGCACCTGGGAACACTACGCTTTCCCCGATCCGATCACGACCAACATCTGCTTCGGCGGCGATGACATGCAGACCGCGTTCATCACCTGCTCCGGCACCGGCAAGCTCTACAAGACGCGCTGGCCCCGTCCTGGCCTCAAGCTCAACTTCAACGCCTGAGGAAGGAAAGCCGATGAATTTCAGCGACATCCTCTATGCCGTCGACGGGCCGGTGGCGACCATCACGCTCAACCGGCCCGACAAGCTGAACGCCTTCACCGCGACCATGGGCGCCGAACTGGCGCAGGCGATCAAGCTGGCCGATGCGGACGACGCGGTCCGCGTGGTCATCCTGACCGGCGCGGGCCGTGGCTTCTGCGCGGGTGCGGACATTTCCGCCGGCGCGGGCAGCTTCGACACCAAGTCGGGCGAAGGCGCCAAGAACTTCGGCGCCAATCGCAGCGCCGACAAGGATGGCGGGCTGGGCGGTGATGGCGGGTTCGTCGGCGCGCTGTTCAATGCGAAAAAGGCAACGATTGCAGCGTTCAACGGCCCTGCGGTGGGGGTGGGTGCGACGATGGCGCTACCCACCGACATCAAGATCGCGTCCGATCAGGCGCGCTTCGGCTTCGTCTTTGCGCGGCGGGGCCTTGTGCCCGAAGCCGGCAGTGCGTGGTTCCTGCCGCGCCTTGTCGGCACCGCGCAGGCGTTGCGCTGGGCGATCGAGGGCAATGTGTTCGATGCGGCGGAGGCGCTGAAAGGCGGCCTTGTCAGCGAAGTCGTCCCGCATGACCAACTGCTTGATCGCGCGCGTGAAATCGCGCTGGGCATTGCCGAGAACACCTCGGCCGTCTCGGTGGCGCTGACCCGCGCAATGATCTGGCGGTTCGGTTCGGCGGAACTGCCGTTCGACCTGCTGAAGATCGACGGCCCGTTCGCGCTGGAGCTGGGATCGGGCGGCGACGTCAAGGAAGGCGTTGCTTCCTTTATAGAAAAGAGGAAGCCCGCGTTTCCCAACAAGGTCTCCAGCGATATGCCCGAAGGCTATCCGTGGTGGTGACCTGAAGCGCACCTGACGACACCGAACGAGACATGGGAGCCGGCAAGCGCGCGCTTGCCGGCTCCTGTCGTGTCACGGGCGGAGCAGTTCCAGCCGCCCGTCCCTGATCCATTCGCGCAGCTCGCGCTTCAGCACCTTGCCCGAGGCGTTCTTGGGCAGTTCGTCGACGAAAGCGACCGCGCGCGGCTTCTTGTAGCTGGCGATGTGTTCGCGGCAGTGGGTGACGAGAGCGCCCGGCGTGGTGCTTTCGCCAGCGCGGCAGGAAATCACCGCGACCACTTCCTCGCCCCACTGCTCGTCCTCGGCGCCGATGACGGCGGCTTCGAGCACGGCGGGGTGCTTGTAGAGCACTTCCTCCACCTCGCGCGGGTAGACGTTCTCGCCGCCAGTGACGATCATGTCCTTCTTGCGGTCGACGATCCACAAGTAGCGGTCCTCGTTCCAGCGGCCGACGTCGCCGGTGTGGAACCAGCCATCGACGAAGGACTTTTCGGTCGCTTCGGGATTGCGCCAGTAGCCCGACAGCACCTGGTCGCCCTTGACGAGAATCTCGCCCTCCTGCCCGGGGGCTACGTCGCGGCCTTCGCCATCGACCACGCGGACGCGGCTGAGCAGCATCTGGCGGCCGACCGAATTGAGGATGGGCAGGCCTTCGTCCACCGCGCGGTCGTGCTCCTCCGGGGTCAGCACCATGACGTTGCCGCCCAGTTCGGTCATGCCGAAGCCGGTGGCGAAGCGCACCTGCGGCCAGATGTCACGCGCGCGCAGCAGCACGGCGGCGGGCATGGCCGAGGCCCCGTAGCCGATGCTGCGCAGCGAGGAGAGATCGTAGTTCGGGCGGCTGGGATGGTTGAGCAGCATCGCGATCATCGTCGGCGCGAGCGACAGAGCGGTGACCTTGTGCCGCTCGATGGTGCCGAAGAACACCTCGATGTCGAAGTTCTGCATGACCACGACGGGCACCGCGCGCAGATGGTTCACCAGCAGCGCATAGCCCGCGACATGATACATCGGGAACGTGAGCATGAACACCGGATCGGGCCCGCCCGGCGGGTCCTTGTCCCAGCTGACGAGGCTGTTCATCACCGCGGCGACGACGTTGCGGTGGCTGAGCATCGCGCCCTTGGGCAGACCGGTGGTGCCCGAAGTGTAGAGCAGCCACGCCAGGTCGTCCTCGCCGATCGTGACCGGCGGCGGGCTGGCCTCGCCCGTTTCCAGCAGCGCGTCGAAGCCGGTCGTGCCGGGCTGAAGCTCGCCGATGGAGACGAAATGCTTCACGCTGGGGATCTGGTCGCGGATCTGCGCCACCGCCCCCATGAACTTGTCCTCGACGATCAGCACCGTGGGTTCGGCATTGCCGATGATCCACGCCAGTTCGCGCGGCGACAGGCGGTAGTTGAGGAACGTGAGCGCCATGCCCGCCGACGGCACGCCGTAATAGGCCAGGACATATTCGGGGCAGTTTTCGGCGAGGATCGCGATCCGGTCGCCGGGGGCTGCGATTCGCAGCAGCGCATTGCCGAGCTGCCACGACTTGTCGCGCATCTGGGCATAGGTCCAGCTGCGGCCCTGGAATTGCACCGCAAGGACATCCGGCGCACGATGCGCCGCGAGTGCCGGAATTTCTCCCACCAGCATGGCCATTCCTCTCCCATCGTTCACGAAGCCGCCGGCATTTTTCCGGTCGCGCGATAAACTTATATCTTGTTATAAGTTCCGGAACGCAAGAGCTTGCGCCCCGGTTGCGGCAGCCGGGGCCGCGACAGGAGAATAACACCGCACCGCCGTTTGACTAAGCGATTAACTAATGGCACCCACAAACAAAGGTCGAGGGCGACCGGGCGGCCGATGCCAGCCGCGATGGATGCCCCGGGAGAGAGAACGATCATGGAAGCGTCCCCAGCAGCTAGCAAGAGCGTATCGGGCAAGAGCGCAGCCGCGATTCCCGCAGGCTGGCCGGCGGTGAGCATCGCCGAGACGTACCGCGTGCTGACCGCGCCCGGCGCGCCGTTCGAAATGCGCGAGACCGAGATCCGGGGCCGCACCTATCGCACTTACGTCAACGCGATGGGCACCTTGCGCGAGGTTTTCGAGATCGGTCGAAGCTGGGGCGACCGCGAGTTCATCGTCTTCGAGGATGAGCGCATCACCTATGACCAGGCATTCCGCGCCGCCGGAACGCTGGGGCGCGTGCTGGCCGAACGCTATGGCATGAAAAAGGGCGACCGGCTGGTCATCGCCATGCGCAACCTGCCCGAATGGATCATCGCGTTCTGGGCGGGCGCGTCCATCGGCGCCGTGCTGACCCCGCTGAATGCCTGGGGCACGGGCGAGGAACTGGCCTATGGCATCGAGAATTCGGGCGCGAAGGTGGCGATCGTCGACGGAGAGCGACTCGACCGGCTGGCGCCGCACGTCAAGGACCTGAACCTTGACGGCCTGATCGTGACGCGGGGGCAGGCTTCGGACGGTGCGGTCACGCTGGAAAGCCTGATCGGCACGCCGGCAGATTACGGCAGCCTGCCCGACGATCCCATGCCCGATCCCGGCTGCGAGCCCGATGATCTGGCGACGATCCTCTACACCAGCGGCACGACCGGGCGGCCCAAGGGCGCGATGGGATCGCACCGCAACATCATGCACAACATCATCAGCCTGAGCTTCAACCCGGCGCGCGCGGCGATCCGCCGGGGCGAGCCGGTGGAATCGCTGATCCCCCCGCCCGCCGATCCCGATGCCCCGCCTCCCGCGCAAAAGGCGATCCTGATCCCGGTGCCGCTGTTCCACGTCACCGGCACCAATTCGATGATGGTCCCGGCCATCCTTGGCGGCGCCAAGATCGTGCTGATGTACAAGTGGAACCCGGAGCGCTTTCTCGAACTGATCGAGCGCGAGCGGATCAATTCGACGACCGGCGTGCCCGCGATGGTGTGGCAGGTGCTGGAATCGCCCGACTTCGCCAAGCGCGACCTGTCGAGCCTTGAAGGCTATGGCTATGGCGGCGCGGCCATCGCGCCCGAACTGACGATCAAGTTCAGCCAGCTGTTCCCGTGGTTCCCGGTGGGGCAGGGCTATGGTGCGACCGAGACATCGTCGGTTTCGGCCACGCACAGCGCCGAGGATTACCTGACCCATCCCGACAGCGTGGGCATTCCGGTGCCCTGCGTGGACGTGAAAGTGGTGGACGATGCGGGCAACGAACTGCCGCGCGGCGCATCGGGCGAACTGTGCATTCGCGGGCCCAACGTGGTCGCCGGATACTGGAACAATCCCGAAGGCACCGCGGCGGCATTCACCGACGGCTGGTATCATACCGGCGACGTCTGCCGCATCGACGAGGAAGGCTTCATCTATCTGCTCGACCGCAAGAAGGACATGCTGATCCGCGGCGGCGAGAACATCTACTGCGTCGAAGTGGAAAGCGTGCTGGTCTCGCACCCGTCGGTGATCGACGCCGCCGTGGTCGGCCTGCCCGACCGCGTGCTCGGCGAGGAAGTGGGCGCGGTGGTGCAGCTGAAGCCGGGCGAAAGCGTGGACGAGGCAGAACTGAAGGCGCACGTTGCGAAGCATCTGGCCCCGTTCAAGGTGCCGGTGCGGATCGACGTGCGGACAGAGGAATTCCCGCGCAACGCCAGCGGCAAGACGCTGAAGCCGGTGCTGCGGCAGGAAATGATCGCGATGATGGAAGGGAACAAGGAATGAGTGCTGCCGCCGTGGCGCCGGAAGAAGGGGTTGGCCAGCGCATCGGCGCGGTGACCGACAAGCACCGTTTCGACGAGGCAGCGCTCGACCGCTGGATGGCGGCGAACGTCGAAGGCTATGCCGGGAACCTGGAAGTGCGCCAGTTCGCGGGCGGCGCTTCCAATCCCACGTTCCTGCTGATCTCTGGCGGCAAGCGCTATGTGCTGCGCAAGAAGCCGCCGGGCCAGCTGCTGCAGAGCGCCCACCAGGTGGACCGTGAATACAAGGTCATGGCCGCGCTGAAGGACACCGATGTGCCGGTGCCGATCATGCGCGGGCTGTGCACCGATCCCGAGGTGATCGGCACGACGTTCTACGTGATGGACTTCCTCGAAGGGCGTATCTTCCGCGATGCCACCCTGCCGGGAATGGCGCCGGCCGAGCGCACCGCGATCTATGACGATCTCAACGCCACGCTGGCGAGGCTGCACAAGGTCGACTGGCAGGCGGTCGGGCTGGGCGACTATGGCAAGCCGGGCAACTATTTCGAGCGCCAGATCGCGCGCTGGACGCGGCAGTATCGCGATTGCCCGCTGCCGCCGGTGCCGGCGATGGAACAACTGATCGAGGAACTGCCCGCGCGCATTCCGGCGGACCAGTCGGTCACCATCGCGCACGGCGATTACCGGCTTGAGAACGTGATGTACCACCCGACCGAGCCGCGCATCGTCGCGGTGCTGGACTGGGAGCTTTCGACCATCGGCCACCCGCTGGCGGACCTCGGCTATTCGGGCTTCCTGTGGCATTCGCACGGCGCCAGCTGGGGCTCGCTCGACGGCGTGGACTTCGCCACGAGCGGCATCCCCACCGAGCAGCAGTGGGTGGACGCCTATTGCCGCCGCACCGGGCGCGAAAGCCTCGACGACTGGAACTTCCTGCTGGCGTTCTCGGTGTTCCGCCTCGCCTCGATCAGCCACGGCGTTTATGCCCGCGCGCTGGCGGGGCAGACCCCCACCGCGCAGGTGGGCGAAAACGGCTGCCCGTTCCTCGCCGAACAGGCGCTGGCCCTGCTGCACCGGGGCTGACCCCGGGCAGCGTCATTTGGAGAGGATGCCATGAGCGAGGAAAACCCCGCCGAGGACGTGATCTATGCCGTTGCGAATCACGTCGCGACAATCACGCTGAACCGCCCGCATCGGCGCAATGCGCTGAACTGGAACGCCTATGCCCAGTTGGAGACCGCGCTGAAGGCGGCCTCGGCGGACAGCGAGGTGCGCTGCGTGATCGTCACCGGGGCGGACCCGGCGTTCTGTTCGGGCGACGACGTGGCCGAGATCATGGCGGGGCCGAACGCATTCGCCGCGACGCGCTCGGCGCTGACCATCGTGAAGCACCAGCCCACGCCCGCTGCAATGGCGGCGCTGGAATGCGAGAAGCCGATGATCGCGGCGGTCAACGGCGCGGCGATCGGCTGGGGCATGGAACTGGCGATCTATGCCGATATCCGCATCGCTTCGGAAAAGGCCAAGTTCTCCGAGATGTTCATCAAGCGCGGGCTGGTGCCCGACGTGGGCGGGTTCTACCGCCTGCCGGCCATCGTCGGCCCGGCCAAGGCGGCCGAGCTGATGTTTACCGGCGACGTGATCGACGCGGCCGAAGCGCTGCGCATCGGGCTGGTGAGCGAAGTGACCCCGCACGACGACCTGCTGCCGCGCGCGCAGGCGCTGGCCGCGCGCATCGCGGCGAACCCGCCGCTGGCGCTGCGCTTCATCAAGGAGGGGCTGAGCCGCTTCTCGTACGGCGACCCGCGCGAGATCGGCGCCTGGGCCATCGAGGCGATCCGCCGCCTGATGGAAACCGAAGACCACAAGGAAGGCGTCGCCAGCTTCCTCGAAAAGCGCGAGCCGGTGTTCAAGGGAAAGTGACAGGATGAGCGAAGGCGCGGCGCAGGATCGCCACAAGTTCGATGAGGCGGCGCTGGCGCGCTGGATGGAAGCCCATGTCGAAGGCTATGCCGGGCCGCTGGCGGTCGAGAAATTCGCCGGCGGGCAATCGAACCCCACGTTCCGGCTGACCACGCCGGGGCGCACGTATGTGATGCGGCGCAAGCCGGCGGGGCTGGTGCACAGCTCCGCCCACGCCGTCGACCGCGAGTTCCGCGTGCTGGACGCGCTGGGGGCGCAGGGCTTCCCCGTGCCGCGCGTGTTCGCCCTGTGCACCGACGACGCCGTGATCGGCTCAATGTTCTACGTGATGGACTGCGTGCCCGGCCGCGTGTTCTCGAACCCCACGCTGCCCGAGCTGTCGCCCGCCGAGCGCGCCGCCGCGTTCGATTCGATGAACGAGACGATCGCGCGCCTGCACGCCATCGATGTCGATCAGGCAGGGCTGGGCGATTATGGCCGGCCGGGGAACTACGTCGAGCGGCAGGTGGCGCGGTTTTCGCGGCAATACCGCGAGGACGAACTGGCCGGGCGCAGCGAGGCGATGGACCGCCTGATCGAATGGCTGCCCGCCAACATGCCGGCCAACACGGAGTCGCGCCGGCTGGTTCACGGCGATTTCAAGGTGGACAACGTGATGTTCCATCCCGCCGAGCCGCGCATCATCGCGGTGCTCGACTGGGAGCTTTCGACACTGGGCGATCCGCTGGCGGACTTCGCCTACAACGTGATGGTGTGGCGCACCCCGCCCGAGGCCGGCAACAGCCTGATGGGCGATGCGCGCCTGCCCGGCCTGCCGAGCGAGGAGGAATACGTCGCGGCCTATTGCCGGCGCACCGGGCGCAGCGGCATCCCCGACCTGTCGTTCTACGTGGCGTTCAACATGTTCCGGCTGGCCGCGATCCTGCACGGAATCATCGGGCGGACGCTGCGCGGCAATGCCTCCAACGCGCAGTCGCACGAAGTGGCGAAGCGGTTCCATCCGCTGGCAGAGGCCGCGTGGCAGCAGGCGCTGCGCGCGGAGCGCGAACGGTGAGCGAGAAGCCGCGCAAGACTTTCGCCATCCGCGCGGGCGGCATGGGCTATGACGATGCGCCCGCCGACGTGCCGCCGCAGCGGCTGTGGCTGGAGGAAGCCTGGGCCATGCCGGCCGAGGACCGCGCGGTCGAGGTGGAAGGCGCGGCAGTGCGTTACCGCGCGTGGGGGCTGGACGACGGGCGCGACAAGCCGGGCCTGATCTTAGTCCACGGCTTCATCGCCCACGCCCGCTGGTGGGACCACATCGCACCGTGGTTCGCGGACCGCTATCGCGTGGCGGCGATCAACCTTTCGGGCATGGGCGACAGCGACCGTCGGCCCGCCTACAGCCGCAAGCAATATGCGCGCGAAGTGCTGGCGGTGGCGCATGACGCGGGGCTGGCACCGCTCACCATCGTGGCGCACAGTTTCGGCGCGATCACCGGGCTTTACGCGGCCCATCTGGAGCCGGACCTTGTCGAACGCGCCGTGGTGATCGACGCACATCCTTTCCGCACGGGTGAAAGCAGGCTGGGCGCGGTGCCCGCCGAGAAGTTCTATGCCACGCGCGAGGAAGCGCTGGCGCGCTACCGGCTCAGCCCGCCGGGCGCCTGGCCGGACCGCGACGTGCTGGCTCATGTTGCGCAGCATTCGCTGCGGCAAACCCCGCAAGGCTGGGGCTGGAAGTTCGATCCCGCGACTTTCGCCGCGTCCGACCGCGAGGAGATGACCGCCGCGCTGCGCGGGCTGGCGGTGCCGGTGGATTATATCCATGCGGCCCGATCGGACTTTGCCGGGATGGATGCGATCGACGCGTTCGTGGCGGCGATGCCGACCTGCGGCGTGCCCGTCTCGCTGCCGTTCTGCCACCACCACGCCATGATCGAGCAGCCGGTGGCGCTGGTCGCGGCGCTGAACGGCCTGTTCGCGCATCCACGCACCAAGGTGACCGCATGAGCCACGAAGGCGAACCCGGCACCGCAGGACTGGATCTGGGCGGACAGCCGCTGCCGGTATGGCCGGCGGCACCGTCCGCGCCCGTGGGCTTCGCACCGCCGCGCCGCGCCGGATCGGTGCGCCGGACGATGACGCTGGAGGCGACGTGGCCCGGCGGGGTGCTCGGGCCAACCATCATCGCCGGACATTGCCGCGATGCCTTCACCGCCGATCCCGCGCGCGCGCCTGCGGTGCTGGCCGAGGACCGGCTCACGGTCAGCGCGCAGGAACGCACGATCGTCCACCTGACCGCCGAGCCGCCGCATCCCGAACTCGCCGCGCTGGAAGGAACGCGCCCCGGCGGCAAGTTTCGCGCCACGCTGAATGAAGCGCTGCCCGGCGAACGAGAAGCCGGCACGCCGCTTTACCTGCTGCTCGACGATCTGGCCGGCGCCACGCTGGTCGCGCGCTGGGCGTGGAGCCGCTGGTTTCCCGGCTGGGCGACCGCCCCGACCGAGGAAGGACGCAAGGCCCACGCGGCAGGGATGCTGGGCGCCTGCACCGGCCTGCGCCCCGGATCGAGCGGCATTGTGGATCAGGGCGCGCCGACGCTGGGGCAGAACACCTCGGCGGTCGGCCCGCTGGCGAACCCGGCCGATCCCGATGGCTGGCACCCGCTGACCGACCTGACCGACGAAATCCAGTTCCGCCGGGCGCGCCGCATCGACGCGTGGATGGAAGGCGACACGATCCGCATCGACACCCATTTTCAGGACAGCGCCAACACCCGCGAAGGTGGCCGCACCGCGCTTCACGAATATCACCTGACAGCCGAGGCCGACGCGCGCACCGGGCTGCTGACGCGGATCGAGGCGCACGCGGGCACGCTGCCCTATCCCGAATGTCCCGGCGCGATGTCAAACCTGCGCTTTCTGGTCGGCACCCCGCTGACCGAACTGCGCGCACGCGTGCTGCAAATGCTGCGCCGGACCAACGGCTGCACCCATCTGAACGACGTGGTCCGCTCGCTGGCCGAAGTGCCGGCGATGCTGTCGCGCATTCCCGAGGAGACCACCGCGCCATGAGCACCCTGCCCGCCACTCCGCGCCCTGCCGCCACGGTGCTGCTGCTGCGCGACGATCCGTTCGAAGTGCTGATGGTCCGCCGCAACGCGCGCGGCGTCTTCGCATCGGCGCTGGTGTTCCCCGGCGGCATGGTCGAGGCCGAGGACGCGAGCGAGGACTGGCTGCCGCACCTGCGCGGGCACGAGGGGCTCAGCATCGAAGAGCGCGCGCACCGCGTGGCCGCCGCGCGCGAGACATGGGAAGAAGCCGCGATCCTGCTGGTGCGCGAGGGCGATACCGCCTGCCCGCTGCCGCCCGACCGGCCCGAGCCGACGCTGTTCCGGCAGATCGTGGCCGACAGCGGCGGGCATCTGGATCTGGCCGCACTGGCCCCGTTCGGCCACTGGATCACCCCGGTGGATGCCCCGCGCAGGTTCGACACGCGCTTTTACCTGGCGCACGTGACGCGCGAACAGGAAGCGCGCTGCGACGGCAGCGAGACGGTGGAAATGGAATGGATCGCCCCGCACGAAGCGCTCGACCGTGCGCGCCGGGGCGACGCCGGGATCATGTTCCCCACCAAGCTGAGCCTGCTGCGGCTGACCGAAACGCCCTGCCCGCAGACCGCGCTCGCCGCCACCCTGACGCGTCAGGTGGTGCCCGTGCTGCCGGTGGTGGAGCCGCGCGAAGGCGGGACGGTGGTGTTCATCCCGCAGGACGCGGGCTACGCCGAGTGGGAGGAGTTTACCCCGCACCCGCCGGCGCGGGGATGATCCCGCGCTCGGCCATGCGGCCGAGCCAGCGCACGAACATCTCTTCCGTATCCTCGCAATCGGCAAAGCCGGCCTTGCGCAACTTGACTGTGCTGACCAGCACCGGCGCGCGGTCCGCGTCGGGCGGCGCATGCACGCCCATCAGCAGATCGGCGTAGTGGTGCGATTCGCCCATCAGCGCCTCAAGGTCCGCTTCGCGCAGGCCTTCGCGCGCGGCGATCCGCGCCCAGGTGTCACGGTGCTCCATCAGGAAATCGACCAGGCTGAACGGCGGGCCGAACGCCGGCTCCAGCCCCACCGCGCGGGCGATCGCGGGCCAGACGTTGGCGAAGGCGAAGACATCGCCATTGGTGATGTTGAGCGTCTGGTCCGCCGCTTCGCCATGCGTTGCCGCCCAGCCGAGCGCGCGCGCGATCAGATCGGCATCGACCGCTTCCGAAACTCCGCCGGGCCGCCCCGGATAGGCCAGCGGCATCCCGAGTTCGCGGCAGATCGCGGCATAGGCGCCCAGCACCGGGATCAGGTTCATCGCGGCGCCGGTCGCGCCGCCGAACACGATCTGCGGTCGCCAGATCGTCAGGCTCCAGTCCGCGCCTTTGCGCTTTTGCCGCAGGTAGTCTTCCTGCAACCAGTAGAAATTGGCGTGTGGATCGCGCGGCGCATCTTCGCGCGCGGGGACCGCGATCTGGTGGACGTGCGCACCATAGGCCTTGGTGCCCTGGAACGCGCTGACGTGGGCAAGGCCGGTGGCCGCGGCGCAGAGCGGCTCCATCAGGTTGCGCATCATCAGCAGGTTGCGCTCCATCTGGTCCTGTTCGAGCCAGCCGGCATAAAGACCCGGCTTCTCGTAAAGCGCAGCGTAGATCACGTGCGTCACCGCTGAAAAACGCTTCGCCTGCGCGGCGCAGGCTGCCGCGTCGGTCAGGTCGATGGCGAGATGTTCGCATGGCACGTCCACGTCGGGTGCGCGGCGCGACAGCGCCAGCACATCCCATTCGCCGGACGCGCCGAAATGGGCGACGGCGGCCTGGCCGATCACGCCGCTGGCGCCGGCAACGAGCACGGTGGGGCGGTGCTGCATCTGCGTCTCTCCATGCCACCGGGTCTGGCGCCCGGCCTCGTGACGGCGAGCGTAGGGGCGGGGCGGAGAGGTCGCAACCCGCTTGTTAGTCGATCAACTAACTACTTCTGGCATTTCGGGCAGAAGAACGTCGAGCGTCCGCCCTGCGCGATGCGCTGAACGGTCCCGCCGCAGGGGCAGGCTTCGCCTTCGCGGCCATAGACGCGCCAGTCCTTGGCGAAATAGCCAAGCTCGCCATCGGGCCGCGCATAGTCGCGCAGGGTCGATCCGCCGGCCGCGATCGCCTCCTCCAGCACTTCGCGGATCAGCGGGACCAGCCGGGCGAGCGCGGCCTTCGACACCTTGCCGCCTTCACGCTCGGGATGGATTCCGGCGCGGTTGAGCGCCTCGCACACGTAGATGTTGCCCAGCCCGGCGACGATCCGCTGATCGAGCAGCAGCAGCTTCACTGCCGCAATGCGCCCCGCGAAGGCGTCCACAAGGTGCGCGGTGGTCAGGCCCGGCCCCAGCGGCTCCGGCCCCAATGCGGCGAAGGCCGGGAAGGCATCGAGACGGGCCGTATCGACCAGATCGACCGAGCCGAACCTGCGCGCATCGTTGAGCGCGAGGACATGGCCGCTGCCGGTTTCGAGCACGAGGTGATCGTGCTTGCCCGGCTCCTCCGGATCGATTCGCCAGCGGCCCGACATCCCGAGATGGAACACCATCGTGGTATCGCGGTCGGTATGGACGAGGCCATACTTGGCGCGGCGGCTCAGCCCGGTGACGCGCGCGCCGGTCAGCGCCTGCACGAGATCGACCGGGAACGGGCGGCGCAGGTCGGCGCGGTTGACCGCGACGCGCGCGATGGTCTGGCCGTCCAGCACCGTGGCAAGGCCGCGAACGGTGGTTTCTACTTCGGGAAGCTCGGGCATATCGATCAAACCCCTAACAGTCTTTGCCGTCCGGGCAATTCCTCACTAAAGGCCCTTGTCCATGACCCAACCGGAAACCGTGTCCTTCGGCTACGAGGACGTCCCCGCCGAAGAAAAGCAGGCGCGCGTCGGCGCCGTATTTTCGAGCGTGGCGAAGAAATACGACATCATGAACGACGCGATGTCGGGCGGGATGCACCGGCTGTGGAAGGATCGCTTCGTGCGCCGGGTCAAGCCGCGCGACGGCGAATCGATTCTCGACATGGCTGGCGGCACGGGCGACATCGCGTTCCGCATGGCGCCTTCGGGCGCGGCGATCACCGTGTCGGACATCAACCAGGACATGCTCGACGTGGGCATGGAGCGCGCGGCCAAGCGCGGCATCGGCGGGCTGGAATGGTCGTGCCAGAACGCCGAGGAACTGAGCTTCGCGGACAAGAGCTTCGATGCCTATACGATCGCGTTCGGCATCCGCAACGTGACCCACATCGACAAGGCGCTGGCCGAGGCATACCGCGTGCTGAAGCGCGGCGGCCGGTTCTATTGCCTGGAATTCTCGACCACCGAATGGCCCGGCTTCGCGCAGGCCTACGACGTCTATTCGCACAAGCTGGTTCCGCAGATCGGCAAGGCCATCGCGGGCGATGCCGATTCGTACCGCTACCTGATCGAATCGATCCGCCGCTTTCCCAAGATGCGCGAATTCGAGGGCATGATCCGCACCGCCGGCTTCCGTCACACCAAGGTGGAGCCGATCATGGGCGGGCTGGTCGCGATCCATTCCGGCTGGAAGGTCTGAGGGGCCCACACGCACCGTGACGTATCCGGCCACCCACATCCGCCGCCTGCTCGGCTGGGGCCGCACCGTTGCGCGGCATGGCGCACTGCGCCTGATCGAGGAAAGCCCCAACACCCCGGCGCCCGTCCGCCGCCTGTGCCGGATCGCGCGCTTCGGCACGCGCCAGCCGCGCGTGCCCGACTATGCCGGCGCCTTCCACGCCATCGGCCCCGCCGCGATCAAGCTGGGCCAGACGCTCGCCACCCGGCCCGACCTTGTCGGTGAGGAAGCCGCGCGCAACCTGCTGGCCTTGCAGGATAGCCTGCCCCCGGTGGACGTCGCGCTGATCCGGCGCGAGATCGAAACGACGTTCGAGCGCCCGCTCGAAGCGCTCTACGCCACGTTCGATCCGGTGCCGGTGGGCGCGGCCTCGGTCGCGCAGGTCCACCGCGCCACCACCATCGACGGCCGCCACGTCGCGGTGAAAGTGCTGCGCCCCGGCGTGCGCGAGAAGTTCGCGCGCGACATCGACACCTACGAATGGGCGGCCGCGCATCTGGAAGCACTGGGCGGCGAAGCGAGCCGGCTGCGCCCGCGCCTGATCATCGCCAATTTCAAGCGCTGGACCGTGCGCGAGCTGGACCTGCGCCGCGAGGCCGCCTCCGCTTCGGAACTGGCCGAGCTGATGCACGCCTTCCACGGCTACCGCGTGCCCGCGATCGACTGGGACCGCACCAATGGCCGGGTGATGACGCTCGACTGGATCGACGGCATCAAGATCAGCGACAACGCCGCGCTGGATGCCGCGGGGCACGACCGCAAGGAACTGGCCCAGCGCCTTGTCCTCGCGTTCCTGACCCAGGCGATCAGCGGCGGTTTCTTCCATGCCGACATGCACCAGGGCAACCTGTTCGTCGAACCGGACGGCACGATCGCCGCGATCGACTTCGGCATCATGGGCCGCATCGACCGCCGCGCGCGCCAGTGGCTCGCCGAAATCCTCTATGGCCTGACCACGGGCAATTACCGCCGCGTCGCCGAAATCCACTTCGAGGCGCAATACGTGCCGTCCTACCATTCGGTGGACGAGTTCGCGACCGCGCTGCGCGCCGTGGGCGAACCCATGCGCGGCAAGCCGGTGAGCGAGCTGTCGGTGGGTCAGATGCTCGATGGCCTGTTCGCCATCACCCGCGACTTCGACATGCAGACCCAGCCGCACCTGCTGCTGCTGCAAAAGACGATGGTCATGGTCGAAGGCATCGCCACGCAGCTCGATCCCGGCATCAACCTGTGGGACACCGCCGCGCCTTTCGTGCGCAACTGGATTCGCGACGAGCTTGGCCCGGAAGCCGCGATTGCCGATCGCATCCGCACCGACACCGAAACGCTGCTGCGCATCCCCGACCTGATCCGCCGGATCGAGGACCGCTTCCCCGCCAAGGGCGGCGCGCCGGAAGCGCCGCCGCTGCCGCACGTGGACCTGATGTGGGACAGCAAGCGGCGCGGTGCCCCGGCATGGCTCGGCCACGTCTTCGCCGCGGCTGCGGGTGCAGCCACAGTCGCCGCGGGCGTCACGCTGGGCTGGTGGGGCTGAAATGAGCGCCGCCCCGCTCGATGGCCTGCGGCTCGAAAAGCGCCATTTCAACGCGCTCGACCTGTCGCGCCTGCTGGCTGCCTGCGCGGTGCTGTTCTGGCATTACCAGCATTTCTTCGTGCCGCCGGTGGATTATGGATTCCACGTCCGGCGCGAGGCAGTGACCCCGCTCTATGCCGAACTGCGCTGGCTGTTCGACTATGGCCACGCCGCCGTGCAGTATTTCTGGGCAGTCTCGGGCTTCGTCTTCGCGCACGTCTATCTGGCCGATGCCAACGCGCGGGGCCGCTTCTGGCTGGCGCGCATTGCCCGGCTCTGGCCGCTCCACCTGCTGACGCTGGTGCTCGTGGCGGTGCTGCAGGCGGCCTATTCGGGGATCAACGGCACCGCGTTCGTCTATCACCAGCAGGACGTGAAGCACTTCCTGATGAGCCTGGTGCTGGCGCATTACTGGGGCTGGCAGACCAACCAGTCGTTCAACGGCCCGTCGTGGTCGCTCTCGACCGAGATCCTCGCCTATGCCGCGTTCTGGCTGCTGCTGCCGGGCCTGCGCCGCGCACCGCTGCTGCTGGCGGTGCCCGTCGCCGCGCTGATGCTGGGCGCATTCTTCATGGGAGCGCCGAACGAGCCGGCGCTGACCTGCGTGGGCTATTTCTTCGGCGGCGCGGCGGTCTATGGCGCGGCGCTGAAGGGCTGGCTGCGGGTGCCGGTGCTGGTCGCGCTCGGGCTGGGGTGCCTCGGGCTCGCGTTCCATGCCCACATGGCGTTCCACTCGCTTGATGCAACGACGCTGGCGGGCACTTTCGCCGCGCTGTTCTTCACGCTGGCGATCGACATGGCCGACCGCAACGACGTGCTGAAGATCGGCCGCAAGCTGGGCGATGCCTCCTATGGCATCTACCTGTGGCACTTCCCGTTGCAGCTGATGCTCGTTCTGCTGATCGACGCCGCGCTGGGCAGCCGGGGCATCGCGCGCCAGCCGGCGTTCCTCGCCTTCTTCGTCGGCCTCAGCATTCTGGTGGGCTTTGCCTCGCACCGCTGGATCGAGCGGCCGGCGCAGCGCGGAATCTACCGGCTGTCCCAGCGCCTGCGCGAATTGCGACCCGCCGCCGCGCAGGCTTGAGGGACCTCAGCCCGCGATTTCCTCGATGCGGTGGTGGGGCAGGATGCGCCATGCCGCGACGAGCAGCACGACATGCACCGCCTCCACGCCCATCGGCACGATCCACGCTTCGTAGGGACCCACGACCGCAAGATTGACGATGCGGCCCACCAGCGAGGCGCCGAACAGCAGCGCGGGCACCAGCAGCAGGTCGGCATTGCGCCGCCACGCGCCCCACATCATGCAGAACGCGGCCACGCCGAAAAACGCCGTGAAATCTGCACGCAGCGTGGAAAGGCCGGCCACGCCCAGCGGCGCCAGCCCGAATCCGGCGGCGGTCTGCTGCGGCCCGGTCAGGAACGATACGGCCATGAACAGGTCGAACATTCCCGCCAGGAAAATCAGCGCGGTGAGCACGAGACGCATCAGGAAAACCCCTTCCCCTTGTTTGAAGGCATCCTGCCCGCTCGCGCGTCAACACGCAAAAGGATTGCGCGCACGGCGACCGCATTGCAGAAGCTGCGCGCATGACCTCGGCCCCGCGCATCCTGCTGATCGTCGGCGGCGGCATCGCCGCCTACAAGTCCTGCGAACTCGTTCGTCTGATCCGCAAGAACGGCGCGTCCGTCACTTGCGTGCTGACCGAGGGCGGAACGCACTTCGTCACCCCGATGACACTGGCGGCGCTGAGCGAAAACCCCGTCCACACCACTTTGTGGGATCTCAAGAACGAGGTCGAGATGGGGCACATCCAGCTGTCGCGGCAGGCCGATCTCGTGGTCGTGTGCCCGGCCACGGCGGACCTGATGGCGCGGATGGCCGCCGGCATCGCCGATGACCTTGCCACCACGCTGCTGCTCGCCACCGACAAGCCGGTGCTGGCCGCGCCCGCGATGAACGTGCGGATGTGGCAGCACGCCGCCACGCAGCGCAACGTCGCCACGCTGCGCGAGAGCGGCGTGACCGTGCTCGATCCCGACGAGGGCGCGATGGCCTGCGGCGAATTCGGCCCCGGCCGCCTGCCGGAGCCCGAAGCGATCTGGCGCGCGATTGCGGACGCACTGGGCCAGTCGGCGCCAGCGGCTGCAACCGGCCCCCTGTCCGGCCGGCACGTGCTCGTCACCGCCGGCCCCACGCACGAACCGATCGACCCGGTGCGCTACATCGCCAACCGGTCGAGCGGGAAGCAGGGCTTCGCCATCGCCGCCGCCGCCGCCGCCGCCGGTGCGCGCGTGACGCTGGTGTCCGGCCCGGTCCACCTGCCCACGCCGCCGGGCGTGACGCGCGTGGATGTGGAAACCGCGCGCGAGATGGCCGCCGCGGTCGACGCCGCGCTGCCGGCCGATGTCGCGGTGATGGTTGCCGCCGTTGCCGACTGGCGCACCGCCGATTCCGCCGGCCAGAAGCTGAAGAAGGACGGCTCGGGCAAGGTCCCGCCGCTGGCACTCACCGAAAACCCCGACATCCTCGCCACGCTCTGCCGGTCGGACCGGCGCCCGCCGCTGGTGGTCGGCTTCGCGGCCGAAACCGAGAAGGTGATCGCGCACGCGCAGGCCAAGCTGGCGCGCAAGGGGGCCGACTGGATCGTGGCAAACGACGTTTCGGGCGATGTCATGGGCGGCACGCTCAACGCCGTCCACATCGTCAGCACCGGCCGGGTCGAGAGCCTTCCCGAAATGCCCAAGGAGCAGGTCGCGGCCGCGCTCGTTCAAAGGATTGCCGATGCACTCGCATGAACCCGTTCCCGTCCGCGTCAAGCGCCTGCCCGGCAACGAAGACCTGCCGCTGCCCGCCTATGCCACCGATGGCGCCGCCGGTATGGACGTCGTCTCGGCCGAGAACCTGGACCTTGCCCCCGGCGCGCGCCATGCGGTGGCCAGTGGCCTCGCGCTCGCCATCCCGCCGGGCTTCGAAGTGCAGGTGCGCCCGCGCTCGGGCCTCGCGCTCAAGCACGGCGTCACCGTCGCGAATGCGCCCGGCACGATCGATTCAGACTATCGCGGCGAGCTGAAAGTCATCCTGGTCAACCTCGGCACGGAGGCGTTCTCGATCCGCCGGGGCGACCGCATCGCGCAGCTGGTGGTGGCGCCGGTGACGCGCGCCAGCTGGATGGAAGTGGACGAACTTGATTCGACCAGGCGCGGCGAAGGCGGCTTCGGCTCGACCGGCGGGCTTTCCGCCCTGCCGGGCTGATCCCGCCGCCGGGCTGATCGACGCCACTCACCCGAACCTCAATCCGGCCCTCAATCGGGGTAAACGATCCGCACCTTGCCCGCCGCTTCGGCCGCAACGCGGCGCGCTTCGTCGGTATCCGCGCCGCGCGCCAGCGCCACCGCCATGCGGCGATAGGGCCGAGTGACCGGCTTGGCGAAAACGCGCACGTCCACCGCCTCGCCCGGCACGGCCATCGCCTCGGCCACGCCTTCGATGCGGAAATCCTCGGCATGGCGGTCGGCCAGCACCACGGCCGAGGCGCTGGGACCGCGCAGACCGATCTCGGCCGGGATCGGCAGACCCAGAATGGCGCGCGCGTGGAGGTCGAACTCGGTCAGGTCCTGCGACACCAGCGTGACCATGCCGGTATCGTGCGGGCGCGGCGAGAGTTCGGAGAAGATCACGTCCTCGCCGCGCACGAAGAACTCGACGCCGAACAAGCCGTAGCCGCCCAGGTTGTCGACCACCTTGCGCGCCATGTCCTGCGCGTCGGCGATGGCCTGTGCCGACATCGGCGTGGGCTGCCAAGATTCCTGGTAATCGCCGCGTTCCTGCCGGTGGCCGATCGGCGGGCAGAACGAAACGCCGCCCCGGTGCCGGATGGTCAGCAGCGTGATTTCATAGTCGAAGGCGATGAACTCCTCGACGATCACGCGCTTGCGGTCGCCGCGCATGTTCGCCACGGCATAGTCCCACGCGGCCTCGATACCGGCTTCATCGCGCACCGTGCTCTGGCCCTTGCCCGACGAGGACATGACCGGCTTGATCACGCAAGGGAGGCCGGTGTGCGCTGCGCCCTCGCGCGCTTCGGCAAGGCTTTCGGCATAGCGATAGCGCGAGGTGCGCAGGCCCAGTTCCACCGCCGCCACTTCGCGGATGCGGTCGCGGTTCATGGTCATGATCGTGGCGCGCGACGAGGGCACCACGTTGAAGCCCTGCGCTTCGAAATCGGCCAGCACTTCGGTGCGGATCGCCTCGATCTCGGGCACGATGTAGTCGGGCTTCACGTCGGCGATGGTCGCGGCCAGCGCCTCTCCGTCGAGCATGGAGAACACGCGGGGCGCGTCCGCCACCTGCATCGCGGGGGCATCGTCATAGGAATCGCAGGCGGTGACATGGCAGCCCAGCCGCTTGGCCGAGATCACGAACTCGCGCCCCAGTTCGCCCGAACCGAGCAGGAGGATCCTTGCGGTGAACGCCATGCGTGTGCCCTTTCAGCCTTGCGACGACAGGGCCATGCCCGTCCCGGTGACGATGGGTCAACCGGGACGGCGCAGCTTTGCAGAAGAAACCGTCAGCGCTTCTTCTTTTCGGGCGCCACGGAAATGCGCACCGTCTCGCCGTTGTGGCCGGGGAAATCGGTGAACATCGCCTCGACCAGATTGGGCACCAGGTAGGGCAGGCGGTCCGAGGTGGACGCCGCTTCGGCCTTGCCTTCGAACAGGCGGCGGCCATCGGCGCGGCGGTCGATCTTCATGTCGATGCCGCTGGCGTAGACCGTCACCACGTCCACGCTCTGGTAGCCGGGACCGCCCCAGAAGAACGGATCATACCAGCCGTAGCCCCAGCCGCGGCGGCCGTAGAAGCCCGGATGGCCCCAGCCGCCCCAGCCCGGCCCGTACCAGCCGCCGAAGTAGGGATCGGAAAAGCCGGTGGTCCGCACCTTGTCGCGGCCCTTGTCGACGCCGTAATCGAACCGGACGACCAGATCGGACGTCTGCGGATTGCCGGGCACATAGCCCAGCTTCTGCAGCTGCGCCGAAACGAGGCTGGCGTATTGCGCGAATTCCAGCCCGCCTTCGTCACGCGGGTCGTCCGCCACGACCGCGAAGGTCTGGCCGGCAGGCGCGGGCAATTCGCGCTGGTAGCGCGAGACGTTGGCGTTGAACGGGGTGGCGCAGGCGGACAGCGCGAGCAGCGCGGGAAGGGCCAGCAGCGCAAGGCGGTGCCGCTTGGTCCGGGGCCTGGAAGTGGTGTTCATCGATGGCGACTCCATGTGTACGGCCCTGCTTCCCCGGCAAAGCGGGCCGAGCACGGTCTTAGCATGGAGATTCGATAGGCGAGAAGTGCTGAATGCGCGTTGAATGGTGGCTGCAACATAAGTTGCAGCCACCGCACATTGTGCCTCTATTCAGTATGTTAAGAGCGAACGAGGCCCAGCGCGTCGTAAGCGGCATTCAGCGTGGGCAACGCCAGCGCGCGCGCCTTTTCGCCGCCCTTCGCCAGGATCGCGTCGAGCGCGGCGCGGTCTTCGCGCAGGGTGCGATAGCGCGCCGCCATCGGCGAGAGCTTTTCCACGAGCAGTTCGCCCAGCGCCGGCTTGAACGCGCCGAAGCCCTTGCCCGCGAAATCGCGCAGCACGTCCGCCGGGGTCACGCCCGCCATCACCGCGTAGATGCCGACGAGATTGTTCGCCTCGGGCCGGCCCGCCAGCCCCTCGATCTCGGCCGGAAGCGGCTCGGGATCGGTCTTGGCCTTCTTGACCTTTTGCATGATCGTATCGGCATCGTCGGTCAGGTTGATGCGGCTCATGTCCGAAGGATCGGACTTGCTCATCTTCGAATTGCCGTCACGCAGCGACATGATCCGCGCAGCCTGCGGCGGGATGATCGGATCGGGCAGGGTGAAGACGGGCTTGTCCTCGCTCGCGAAGTCGTTGTTGAACTTCTGCGCCACGTCACGCGCCAGTTCCAGATGCTGCTTCTGGTCCTCGCCCACGGGCACGTGGGTCGCCTGGTAGAGCAGCACGTCCGCCGCCTGCAGCACCGGGTAGGTGAACAGGGCAACGCTGGCGCCTTCGCGGTTCTTGCCCGCCTTGTCCTTCCACTGGGTCATGCGGTTGAGCCAGCCCATCCGCGCGGTGCCGTTGAGCAGCCACTGCAGCTCGGCGTGCTGCGGCACCTGCGCCTGGTTGAACAGGATGGAGCGATCGGGGTCGATCCCGCAGGAAACCAGCGCGGCGACCATCTCGCGCGTGTTGGCGGCCAGCTCGGCCGGCACGTGCGGCATCGAGATGGCGTGGAGATCGGCGAGGAAATAGAGGCAGGTCGCGCCCTTGGCGGTCCATTCGTCCTGCATCGCCACCCAGTTGCGGATCGCGCCCAGGTAGTTGCCGAGGTGCAGATTGCCGGTGGGCTGGATGCCGGAAACGATACGCATGGACTGTGTGCCTTACGAGGTGGTGCGCCTGCGCCGCAGGAGAAGTTGCAGGTCATCCTTCGAGAACGCGCCGAGAAGGATGGTGGCGAGCCCATAGACCACCGCGCCGGCCGAAACCAGCGCAGCCAGCGCGGCAAAACGGACGTGCCACGAGCCATGGACATAGGGCATCAGCAGCCCCTGCGCGGCCCACAGCACGCCGCCCATTGCCAGCGCCGCCAGCGCGAGGCGGGGCGCGCGCCGACGCAGCCGCGCGTCCGCCACGAAGTGCCCGCGCGCCACCAGCGTGCGGTAGAGCATGGCGACATTGACGGTGGAGGCGATGGCGGTCGCCAGCGGCGGCCCCATGTGCTGCAAGGGCACGATCAGCGCGAGGTTGCCCACAAGGTTCACCACCATGCTCATCGTGGCATAGCGCACCGGGGTCTTGGTATCCTGCCGGGCATAGAACCCCGGCGTCAGCACCTTGACCAGGATGTAGCTGGGCAACCCGATCGAGAACGCCGCCAGCGCCTGCGCGGTGAAGTGGGTGTCCTGCGCGGTATAGCGGCCATAGCCGAACAGCGCCGCCGCGATCGGCTCGCCGCACAGCACCAGCGCGGTGGTGGCCGGCAGGGTGAGCAGCAGCGCCAGTTCCATCCCGCGGTTCTGCGTCTCCATCGCCGCACGCTCCTCGCCCGCACCCAGCTGGCGAGAGATCGTGGGCAGGAGCACCGTGCCAAGGCCGATGCCGATGAGGCCGAGCGGCAGCTGGTTCAGCCGGTCGGCCATGTAGATATAGGTGACCGAGCCGTGCGCCAGCAGCGAGGCGGCCAGCGCGGTCGAGATCACGAGGTTGATCTGCACCGCCCCCGCGCCCGCCGCGGCCGGCCAGATCAGCGCCATCAGCCGCTTCACGTCAGGGTTGAGCCGGGGCAGCCGCAGCCGCAGGCTGACGCCGTTGCGCTTGCACGCCCACGCCAGCCACGCCAGCTGGAGCGCCCCCGAGACGGACACCGCGATGGCCTGGTTGCGCGCCGTCACCAGCGGATCGGCATGGTGGAACACCAGCAGCGCGGCGATCAGCGTCAGGTTCAGCAGGATCGGCGCCGCCGCGTTCACCCAGAACTTGTGCATCGAATTGAGGATGCCGCCGAACAGCGAGACGAGGCTGATCAGCATCAGGTAGGGAATGGTGAGGCGCGACAGCGTGACCGCGAAGGCGAACTGGTCGTGGCTCACGCCGTTGAACTTGCCCGAAAGCAGGAACGTGACCGGCCATGCCAGCACTTCCAGCAGCACGGTCATGGCCAGCAGCACCGGCAGCAGCACCGCCAGCGCCTGTTCGGCAAAGACCAGCCCGTCCTTCAGCCCTTCCCCTTCGGGATTGCCGACCTTCTGGTTGAACATGGGGATGAAGGCGGAGGCGAAGGCCCCTTCCGCGAACAGGGCGCGGAACATGTTGGGCAGGCGAAACGCCACCAGGAACGCGTCCGAGGCGAAGCTCGCCCCGATATAGCGTGCAAACAGGCTGTCGCGCATCAGCCCGAGCACGCGGCTGACCAGCGTCAGCCCGCCGATCGTGCCGGTCGCCTTCAGGAGATTCATCGCATCACCCCGCGTACGACCGGCACGTCAGCCGAAAGGATCAGGCCTGGCCCGCGCCGGCGGCCAGTTCTTCTTCCTGGCGCTGCTGCAGCTGCGCGAGGTAGAGGCCGTTGAAATCGATCGGGTCGAGCATCAGCGGCGGATAGCCGGCATCGCGCACCGCATCGGCAATGATCCGGCGGGCGAACGGGAACACGAGGCGCGGGCCTTCGGCGAACAGGAACGGATGGGCCTGCTCGTCGGGCACGTTGCGCATCCCGATCAGCGCGCCATAGGCCAGCTCGACCGCGAAGGCGGTGCCCTGGCTGGTCTTCGACGAGACGTTGATCTTCAGCTCGATCTCGTGAACGTCGTCACCCAGCGTGCGCGCGCCGATGTTGAAATCGACCTGCATTTCGGGCTGTTCGGCCCACTGGTAGCTTTCCGGCGCGTTCGGGTTCTCGACCGAGAGATCCTTCACGTACTGCGAGATCAGGCCGATCGCGGGCGCGGTGTCCTCGCCATTGGCAAGCGGGCCTTCCGGCTGGTCGAGATCGAGGTTGCTGATGATGTTGCCTTCGTCGGCCATGGTTCGTGCTTTCGTGCGAATGGATGTGCTGGACGATTGGCGCGCCGCCTAGCATCTGCCACTTCGCGCGGCAATCGCGCGGGCGCACAAAGTGGCACGCCGCCTCCACCGATCCCCAGCCGTTCCTCAGTCGCCCTTGCGGAACGGCGTGTGCCCGCCCAGCCACTGCTGGTCCTGCGCCACGCCGGCGCGCTCCCGCTCGAGAAAATCGGCCACCGCGCGGCGGAAACCCTTGTCCGCGATCCAGTGCGCAGACCACGTCTGCACCGGCGCATAGCCGCGCGCCAGCTTGTGCTGCCCCTGCGCGCCGGCCTCCACGCGGCGCAGGCCCAGCGCGATGGCGGCGTCGATCGCCTGGTAATAGCACAGCTCGAAATGGAGGAACGGCTTGTCCACCACGGCGCCCCAATACCGGCCGTAGAGCGCCTCCGCGCCGATGAAGTTGAGCGCGCCCGCCACCGGCTGCCCGTCCAGGAAGGCCAGCACCAGCAGCACCTTGTCGGCCATGCGCTCGCCGATCAGGTCGAAGGCTTCGCGCGTCAGATAAGGGCTGCCCCACTTGCGCGCGCCGGTGTCCTGATAGAACACCCAGAACGCGTCCCAGTGCTCGGGCCTGATCTCCGCCCCGGTCAGCGTGCGGATCTCCACCCCGTCCTGCGCTTTCGCGCGCTCCTTGCGCAGGTTCTTGCGCTTGTCCGACGAAAGCGCGGCCAGAAAGGCATCGAAGCTGTCGTAGTCCCGGTTCTCCCAGTGGAACTGGATGTCGGAGCGCAGCAGCCAGCCCGCCTCCTCGAACAACGGCACCTGTTCGGGGGCGATGAACGTGGCGTGCGCGGAAGACAGCCCGTTCTGCGTGCAGAGCTGCTCCGCCACCTTCAGCAGCGGAACCGCCAGATCGGGGCGCTCGCCCGTCAGCAGGCGCGGCCCGGTCGCGGGGGTGAACGGCACGCTGATCTGCAACTTGGGGTAATAGCTGCCGCCCGCGCGGTGCCAGGCATCGGCCCAGCTATGGTCGAACACATATTCGCCCTGGCTGTGGCTCTTGAGATAAGCGGGCAGCGCCGCCGCCGCCGCGCCGCTCTCGTCCTCGATCACCACCGGGAGCGGCGACCAGCCGCTGCCTTCGCCCACGCTGCCCGATTCTTCCAGCAGCGAGAGAAACGCGTGGCTGGTGAAGGGATTACCCGGCCCGGCCAGCCGGTCCCACGTCGCGGCGTCGATCTCGCTCACGCCATGGTGGATGCGCGCGGTGACGCTCACGCCGGCTCCGGCTGTCCCTGAGATTGCGACGGCGATGGGGACGACCGGGCAAACGACGGCGAGAACGCGATCGACGGGGCCAGCCCCGCGCCTTCCGCAATCGCCGCGTCGGCATGGTCATGCGCGCGTTCGGCCAGTTCCGGCGACCGGACCGTCCAGGTCAGCAGCGGCAGGCCGCGGCGGCGCTGCGCGGCGGCGAAGCGGCTCGGCAGGTCGCGCACGTCATAGGCCAGAAAGTCAGGGCGCGCGTGCCACAGCGCAAGATGACGGCGCACGCGGGCCAGCAGCGTGGAGCGGCCGTCCTCGGTCATCACCAGTCCGCGCACCACGTGCGAGGAATGGCGATCGAACCAGCGCGACACACGCGGATCGAAGCTCATCACCGCAACCGGGCCGCGATATCCTTCCAGCATCCGCCGCACCGCCAGACACAGCGGCACCACGTGCATCTGCCGCTTGGACTTGATCTCGATCAGCAGCGGCACGCGCCCGGCGACGAGTTCGAGCACGCGGCGCAGGCCGGGGATCGTGTCGCCCTCGCTTCCGCCCGCCAGCGCCAGCGTCTGCAATTGCGCGGCGCTGCGGTCGATCACCGGGCCGCTCGCGCCGGTCAGCCGGTCAAGCTCCCAGTCGTGGAACACCACCGCCTGCCCGTCGCTGGTGCGCTGGACGTCGCATTCGATGCCCAGCCCGCGTTCGACCGCCAGCGCGAAGGCGGAGGGCGCATTTTCGGGCGCCCCGCCGCCGTGCAGCCCGCGGTGGGCGTACGTCGTCCGGGTCAGCCAGCCGACCCGGTCCGCCGCCGGCGCGGGTGCCAGCCAGCGATCAAGCAGGATGAATAGCAAAGACAGCATCGACTTCGACAGCGGCGCCCAGCGGCAGCACCGGCACGCCCACTGCGCTGCGGGCATGGCGGCCGGCATCGCCGAACGCGGCAACCATCAGTTCGGACGCGCCATTGGCGACCTTGGGCTGGTCGGTGAAGGTGCCCACGGAATTGACGAAAGCACCCAGCTTGACCACGCGCGCCACCCGGTCGAGCGAACCGAGCGCGGCCTTGACCTGCGCCAGCAGCATCAGCGCGCAGGCCTGCGCGGCGGCGGTGCCGTCCTCAAGGCTCACGTCCTCGCCCAGCCGGCCGGTCACCAGCTTGCCGTCCACGAAGGGCAGCTGGCCCGACACGTGCAGCAGACCATTCACCTCGACGGTGGGAACATAGGCCGCCACCGGCGCAGCCGGCTGCGGCAGCACATGGCCCAGCGAGGCAAGACGGTCGGCGATCGTGTCAGTCATTGTCGGCTCCATTGATCTGTTCGAGGATCCACGGCAGCGCGTGGTTCCAGTCGTCGATGCGGGCGTGGGCGTGGCCCGCCTTGTGCGCGCAATCGATGAAGGGCGCCAGCATCGGCTCACCGCACAGGTGCAGGCGCTTCACGTGCGGCAGAAGGTCGGCCACCGATCCGTGGTGCTGCGGCAGGTCGTCGATGAACAGCGCGCGGGTCGGGTTGTATTCGTCGAGGATGGCCTTCAGCGCCGGCCCCTTCGGCCCCTGGTTGGTGAACACGCGCGCATCGATGCCCACCGCCTTCAGCTGCTCGGCGCGGTGGTCGCGGCGGTGGTCGTTCAGGTTGGTGAGGATCACAACGTCGGCGTGCTCGCCCAGCGCGTTGATACCCTCCACCGCGCCCGCGATCGGCTGCTGGCGGTGCATCTCGGTGTCGAAGAACAGGTTGAGCAGGCGCCAGATTTCCGCCGGCTCGACCAGGCGGCCGTCCTCGCGGTAACGCATCGCCTCGCTGAAATCGCTGGAATTCATGACGAAATCGATGCCGTGCGCCTCGTCGAGGAAATCGCGGTACGGCGCGACCATGTGCAACAGCACTTCGTCGCAGTCGCTGATGACCAGCGGACGGCTCATGTCAGGTTCTCCCGTGCGGAAATGATCGTTTCGGGGCTAATGTCGAGTGCCTCGGCCGCCGCGACAAGGTCCGCCTCGTGATTGGCGAGAAAATCGAGCACCGCGCCCAGCACCCCCGGATCGCCCAGCCCGGCGCGCAAGGCGTCCGGCGTCAGCCCGGTCAGCGCGAGCAGGCGCTCGGCCCGCTGGCTGTCCGACAGCACCCAGCCGAGCACCTGCAGCGCCACGGCGGAAGCATCTGGCATCTCTGCGCGCGTCCGAATGATTGTCAGGGCCTTTCCGGGTCAATAGAGGTGCGCTTCAGGTGCACTTAGGTGTGGTTCAGGGTAGGCGTGTCCAGTGACAAAAAGAATTCTGGTTGTCGAGGACAACGACCTCAACCGCAAGCTGTTCTGCGACTTGCTCAAGGCCAACGGGTTCACCGTGGAGCCTGTTGCCGATGGCCGGGAAGCCATTGAACGGGCGCGCCTTTTCGTGCCCAATCTGGTCATCATGGACATCCAGTTGCCCAATGTGTCGGGGTTGTCCCTGATCGAGGCGCTGAAGGCCGACGTCGAACTGCGCACCATCCCGATTCTCGCCGTCACCGCCTACGCCGGCAAGGGCGACGAGGAACGCATCCGCGAGGCCGGCGCAGAGGGCTATCTCGCCAAGCCGGTGTCTATCACCCCGTTCATGCAGGCGGTGCGCAAGCTTCTGTAATCAGTGAAAGAATTTTTCGGCGATGAACGTCGCCACGGTCAGGCACAGCCCGGCCATGAAGATCTTGTAGGCCAGCGCGAGGTAGCGGTACTTCTTGTGCTGAAGCACCTGCCCGTTCTGGTAGATGTCGTGCAGCATAGTGCGGAAAATCGTCTCGTCCGCACGCAGTTCGTGGATCACGGAATCCATCCACGCATCCTCGTCCAGATGCGAAAAGTATCCGAAAAACAGCTTGTTGGGCTTTCCGTGCAGCTTGTTGCCCTGCGGGTTCGACACCGATGGCAGCACCGCGAAGACGGCGCACATCGCCGAGGCGAAGGCGAACAGCGCCAGCACCGAGAGCGACCACGGCAGGCTGCCGTTCTTCGCCTGCCCCACCGAAATCGTGAAGACGAGGAACGTCGCCCCCATCAGGATCGAGGCCTTGGCGTCGGCCATCTGGCTCAGCGTCAGGTTGATCTGCTGCGAGGTGCGGACCAGATGGATCGCGTGGTTCGAAAAACCCGAGGGCGAAGGCGGCGACGGGGTTGCCACGACGCGAGGCTGCGGATCGGGCGCTGCTTGGGCCATCTGTTCCCCCCTTTGATCATGCGATATTCATCGCGTTCGTGGATGACACGGGGCCACCGTCCTTGACAAGCGGGGGACAAGGCCGCTTTTCCGCCGCAATCGTCTGGCAGGCGGCTTCGAGACCGTTTCCCGGCCTGCCGGCCCAGTGGAGAATGACAATGGATCGCGCCGCAACCGCCGCCCGCATCGCCGAACTGATCGAGCCGTTCAACAAGAAGGGCGTGGCCATCAGCGATGCGACGACCTTCGCCGGCGACCTCGAATGGGACAGCCTGACCGTGATGGACTTCGTCGCGGCGATCGAGGACGAGTTCGACATCATCATCAGCATGAACCAGCAGGCCGAGATCGAGACGTATGGCCAGCTCGTCGACGCGGTGACCAAGCTCAAGGGCTGACAAGCGAAATGACCGATCTTTTCAGCAAGTTCGATCCGCTCATCCAGCAGCGCCAGGCGCTGCTGGACACCGGCGTCGAGGACCCGTTCAACCTGGTGATGGAGCGCGTGCTCTCGCCCACCGTGGCGGTGTGCAACGGGCGCGAGACGATCCTGCTCGGCACCTACAACTACATGGGCATGACCTTCGACCCCGACGTGATCGCGGCCGGCAAGCAGGCGCTCGACGATTTCGGCGCGGGCACCACCGGCAGCCGCGTGCTCAACGGCACGTATGCCGGACACCGCCTGTGCGAGGATGCGCTCAAGGAATTCTATGGCATGGATCATGCCATGGTGTTCTCGACAGGATACCAGGCCAACCTGGGCATCATCAGCACCATCGCCGGCAAGGGCGACTACATCGTGCTCGACATCGATAGCCATGCCTCCATCTGGGACGGCTGCAAGATGGGCGATGCCGAAGTGGTGCCCTTCAAGCACAACGACATCGAGGCGATGGAAAAGCGCCTGAAGCGAATTCCCGAAGGCGCAGGCAAGCTGGTCGTGCTGGAAGGCGTCTATTCGATGCTGGGGGACATCGCGCCGCTCAAGGAAATGATCCGCATCGCCAAGGAAAACGGCGCGATGGTGCTGGTCGACGAAGCGCATTCGATGGGCTTCATCGGCCCGAACGGGCGCGGCGTAGCCGAGGAACAGGGCGTGCTGGACCAGGTCGACTTCGTGATCGGCACGTTCTCGAAGTCGGTGGGTACGGTCGGCGGGTTCTGCGTGTCGAACCACCCCAAATTCGAGATCCTGCGGCTGGTCTGCCGCCCCTATGTCTTCACTGCCAGCCTGCCGCCAAGCGTGATGCACACCGCCGCGACCAGCATCCGCAAGCTGATGCACGCGGGCGACAAGCGCGCGCACCTGTGGGAAAATTCGCGCACGCTGCACAAGGGCCTGCGCGACAAGGGCTTCCAGCTGGGCACCAGCGAGCCGCAGAGCGCGATCATCTCGGTCATCATGCCCGATCTGGAACGCGGCGCCGCCATGTGGGAAGCGCTGCTGCACGAAGGGCTTTACGTGAACCTGGCCCGCCCGCCGGCAACGCCTGCAGGCATGACGCTGCTGCGCTGTTCGCTGTGCGCCGAGCATTCGGCCGAGCAGGTGCAGGCGATCATCGGGATGTTCGAGCGCGCCGGCAAGTCGGTCGGGATCATCTGATGCGCATGGTCGGGATCATCCCGGCGGCGGCGCTGGCCCTGACGGCGGCTTCGGCACTGGCCCAAGCGCCGGCGCCGGCGGCGGCCGCCCGGCCGGCCGCAAGCCCAACGGCTCCGCTGACCGCGATGATCGCGCAGCCCTGCGCCCAACCGCGCGGACCGGGCAACGACTGGCCCGCTTTGTGCAAATACCAGCAGGCGGACAAGCAGGTGAGCGGCCCGCCGCGCGCGGTGTTCATGGGCGATTCGATCACCGAATACTGGCTGCCCGCCTCGCCCGGACTGTTTGCCAGCGGCGTGCTGGATCGCGGGATCGCGGGCCAGACCAGCCCGCAGATGCTGGCACGGTTCTACCAGGACGTGATCCGGCTGCGCCCGCGCGTGGTCCACATCATGGCAGGGACCAACGACCTGTTCGGCAACACGGGGCCGACCAGCCCCGAAGAATATGCCAACGCGATCACCGCGATGGTCGATCTGGCACAGGCCAACGGCATCGCCGTGGTGCTGGGCAGCGTGCTGCCGGTTTCCAGCGTTTCGTGGAGGCCCGGCTATCGCCCGGCGGCGCAGGTCATCGCCATCAACGGCTGGTTGCGCGAACTGGCCAAGCAGCGCGGGCTGGTCTTCGCCGATTACCACGCCGCCATGACCGACACCGAGGGCGGGATGAAACCGGGCCTGTCCGGCGACAACGTCCACCCCACCGCCGCCGGCTATGCGGTGATGGAGCCGATCGCGCGCGCCGCGCTGGCCGATGCGGAGAAGCAGGTCGCCGCGCGCAAGGCGCAGGCGATGGGACGGCGCTGACCGCGAGACACGGGGTATTCGCGGCAGGGGCTTACCGCCCCTGCGCCCTTCCCGCCCTCAGATTTCAGCGACCTTCTGCGCTTCCATCGCACGGACATAGCCCTCGCGCGCGCTCAGCCGCGCGAAATAGGCGTTCATGCCGGGGGTAACGAATTCGGCGAGGCCAACATTGAGCGCGAGCTTGATCGCATAGCCCAGCGAAACATCGGCCATGGTGAAGCGGCCGGCAGCGGCATAATCGCCGTCCATCATCGCTTCGGCATTGCGCAGCCGCGAGCCGAACCATTCAGCGTAGTCGCGCGCGATTTCGGGCCGGCGCGCCTCGGGCGGGGCGAAGACGGCGTAGCGTAGGTGAATCGTCTGCGGGAAGGTCAGCGTCGCCTCGCCCATGACGAGGAAATTGAGGTAGTCGGCATAGCCCGGCTCCTCCACCGCCACGGCGAGCGGGCTGGGTCCGTATTTCGTCGCCAGATAGTGTGGGATCGCCGCGCTTTCGGTCATCCGCGCCGTGCCGTCGAACATCACCGGAATGGTTCCCAGCGGATTGATGTCCTTCATCCCTTCGTGCCGCTGGCGCGGCGGGAACGGCAGGACTTTCAGATCGTAGTCCAGCCCCAGTTCCTCAAGCGCCCAGAGGGCGCGGAACGAGCGCGCGTCGCGGCAATGGTACAGTGTTATCATGGTTGTGAACTGTACCCGCTTGCCGCCGCGTGGCAAGCGGGGGATGCGATCAGGGCCGGGGCTGGATCTGGGCCTGAAGCTGGGACTGGCCCTGAAGCTGGGACTGGGCCGAATGCTCGCACTTGGCATGAGCCTGCTTGCTGCCGCCGCCGCCGAGCATCGACGCCGCGACGAAACCGCCCGCGACGAGGACGACGAAGCCGATCGTGACGAGGCCGAGATACTTGTCGATGAAGCGCTTGATCGGCGCTCCGAACAGGCGGAACAGCACGCCGACGATCATGAAGCTGATCGAGCGCGACACCAGGCTGGCGAGCAGGAACGGCACCAGCGGCATCGAGATGAAACCCGCGGTGATCGTCAGCAGCTTGAACGGGATGGGCGTGGCGCCCTTGATCACGATGATTTCCACCCCGTATTCGCGCAAGTAGCACGCCGCCTTGGGGAAGCTTTCGGTGAGGTGGAGCGCGGCGAGCAGCTGGGTGCCCACGCTGTCGTAGAGGAAGTGCCCGATGGCATAGCCGAGCAGGCCGCCCAGCACCGACGCGACGGTGGCGATCAGCGAAAAGCGCACCGCCTTCTTCGGCTCCGCCAGGCACATCAGCCCGAGCAGCGGATGCGGCGGCACCGGGAAGAAGCTGGCTTCGACGAAAGCGACGAGCGCGAGCCACCATTCGGCGTGGGGATGCGAGGCCTTGGCGATGGTCCAATCGTAGAGGCGGCGAAGCATCGTGGCAGGCATCCGGATCTGTTGCGTTGCGGCAGGGCTTACCCAAGCGCGCCGGAAAGTGCCAGCCGCGCGCACTAGTTAACCTATTTGGCACAAAAATCTTGACATCGCCACGCTTGATAGGTACATAACAAGAACATCGTGAAGGTGTGAGTCGCCAGCCGGCCGCTCCTTCGCCCCCCTTAACCAGAGCGAGGATGGTTCATGGCCGAACCCAAACGGCCTTCGCCCGGCAAGCGCCGGACGAAGATCAGTGCTGACCTGGTCAAGACCGAGGACAAGAGCAATCGCCACTGGCGGGGAGCCTTCCTTGCCGAACTGGCCGCGACATCAAACGTGTCCGCGGCATCGACGACCGCGGGCGTGCATCCCAGCCGACCCTACAAGGTGCGCCGGGCGGAACCCGACTTTGCCCGCGCATGGCGCGGCGCATTGCTGGAAGGATACGAACACCTGGAGATGGAAGTGCTCCACCGGCTGCGTTTCGGCGAGCCGAAGGACGACGAACGCAAGTTCGACAACGCCACCGCGCTGCGGCTGCTGGGACAGCACCGCGAGACGGCCGCCCGCGAGCGCGCCATGCGCGAGAACGAGGACGTCGCCCTGGTGCGCGCCTCTATCGACGCGAAACTGGCGCGGCTGCGCGAAAAGCTGCTGGCGCAGCGTGAGGCGCAGCAGGAGGCGGAAGCCGGGGCCGCAGTCCGGACAGAAGTCGGGGCTGACCTCCACGAGGAAGGCGCAGCCGATGCTTGAGGACGATCCGCTGACCTGGATGGCCGAGGCGGGCAAGGCCGAGATCGATGCGCTGATGGGCGAGTTGAACGCGAACGAACTGCGCGAATGGCCTTGGTACTGGGGCCTGCAGGCGCGCGGTTCGCAAGTGCCGCCCCCGGGCGACTGGCGCGTGTGGCTGCTGATGGCGGGGCGCGGCTTCGGCAAGACGCGCACCGGCGCGCAATGGGTAAGCGCAGTGGCGGAGGCCGATCCCGATGCGCGGATTGCGCTGGTGGCGGCCAACCTGGGCGAGGCGCGGTCAATCATGATCGAAGGCGAAAGCGGGCTGCTTTGCGCCACCGCACCGTGGCGCCGACCGGATTTCGAGCCTTCGCTGCGCCGGCTGGTGTGGCCGAACGGGGCGCAGGCGCTGCTCTATTCGGCGGCGGAACCTGAATCGCTGCGCGGGCCGCAGCACAGCCACGCCTGGTGCGACGAGATCGCGAAGTGGGACAATGCCTCTGCCCGCGCCGAAAGCGCCTGGGACAACCTGCTGATGGGGCTGCGGCTGGGCCGCGATCCGCGCGTGCTGGCGACGACGACGCCGCGCGCGGTGCCGCTGGTCGGCCGGCTGCTGGCAGAGGCGCGGAGCGGCGACACCGCCGTCACGCGCGGCACCACGTATGACAATGCCGACAACCTGCCTGCGCGGTTCGTGCAGGCGATGCGGCGTTCGTTCGGCGGTTCGCAACTGGGGCGGCAGGAACTGGACGGCGAATTGATCGCGGACCTGCCGGGCGCGCTGTGGACGCGCGCGCTGATCGAACGTTGCCGCGAAGCGGCGTCGCCGCCGCTGACGCGGATCGTGGTGGGCATCGACCCGCCGGCGAGCGCCGAGGGCGATGCCTGCGGCATCGTGGTCTGCGGGATTGGCGAGGACCGCATCGCGAGGGTGCTGGCCGATGCCTCGATCGAGCGGGCCAGCCCGGAACGCTGGGCGCGGGCCGCCGCCGACGCGGCGCGCGCGTGGTCCGCGGACCGGGTGGTGGCAGAGGCCAACCAGGGCGGCGCGATGGTGGAAGCGGTGCTTCGGGCGGCGAGCGAGCGGCTACCGCTGCGGCTGGTCCACGCCAGCCGCGGTAAAGTGGCCCGGGCCGAGCCGGTGGCGGCGCTCTACGAAGCGGGACGCGTGCGCCATGCCGGGCAGTTCGCCCGGCTGGAAGACGAGCTTTGCGGTTTGATGCCGGGCGGCTCCTACCAAGGGCCGGGCCGGTCCCCCGACCGCGCCGACGCCTGCGTGTGGGCGCTGACCGAACTCATGCTGGGCCGGGCCGGCGAACCCAAGGTGTGGTTCGACTGATCCCTTCGCATTCGAAAGGTATTCCATGTCCTTTTTCCAGAACCTGGCCGCCGCCTTCAAGGGCGCGGCAGTGACCCCGCGCGCGCCTTTGGGACGCAGCTTCGTTTCGCCCTGGGCCGAAGCTTTCGACTGGCGCGGCGGCGATGCGCGCGGCCCGCTGAACTATCCGGTGGCGACGCGCGAGGCCTATCTCAAGAATCCGGTGGCCCAGCGCGCAGTGCGGCTGGTGGCCGAAAGCCTGGGCGGGGCGCCGCTGACCGCATCCGATCCGGCGCTGGCCGCGCTGGTGAACGCGACGAGCGCGGGGCAGGCGCTGATCGAGACGCTGGCGAGCCAGATGCTGCTGCATGGCAATGCCTATGTGCAGGTGCTGCGCGATGCGGATGGCGAACCGGCCGAGCTGTTCGCGCTGCGTCCCGACCGGGTGACGGTGGTGCCCGATGCGGGCGGATGGCCGGCGGGCTTTGCCTACAAGGTGGGCGAGCGGACCATGACGCTGGATGCGCTCGACGATTTCGGCCAGCCGAACGTGATCCACATCCGCGGATTTCACCCCTCCGACGACCATTACGGCGCGGGATGCCTGGAGGCGGCGGACGATGCGGTGGCGGTCCACAACGCCGCATCGCGCTGGAACCTGGCGCTGCTGGACAACGCGGCGCGGCCATCGGGCGCGCTGGTCTATGACCCCGGCGAAGCGGGCGCGACGCTGACGGCCGAGCAGTTCGACCGGATCAAGTCCGAACTGAGCGCCGCCTATTCGGGGCAGGTGAATGCCGGGCGGCCGATGCTGCTGGAAGGCGGGCTGAAGTGGCAGTCGATGGCGCTGACCCCGGCTGACATGGACTTCGCCACGCTGAAGGCCGCGGCGGCGCGCGACATCGCGCTGGCCTTCGGCGTGCCGCCGATGCTGCTGGGCCTGCCGGGCGACAGCACATATGCGAACTACCGCGAGGCGAACCGCGCGCTGTGGCGGCTGACGCTGCTGCCGCTGGCGGGCAAGGTGCTGGCGGCGCTGGCCGAAGGGCTGGCGCCATGGTTTCCGGACGCACGGCTGACCATCGACCTCGACCGCGTGCCGGCTCTGGCCGAGGACCGCGAGCGGCTGTGGTCGCAGGTTTCCGCCGCCGATTTCCTCAGCCCCGAAGAAAAGCGCCGCGTGCTCGGCCTGGCGCCGGAGGCCGCGTGATGAAGCGCGAGGATATGCTGGCGCGGCTGGTGGCGCAGGCCGAGACCGAAGGATCCGAGCTGATCACGCTGCGCGCGATCGTGGAGGAAGCCACCGACCTTGGCGCGGCACGGGTGCTGAAGCGCATGGGGCTGGCCGACGACGGCGCACACGAGGATCTGGCCGAACTGCGCGAACTGCTGCGCGCCTGGCGCGATGCCAAGGCGAGCGCGTGGAAGGCCATCGTCGACTGGACGGTGCGCGGCGTGCTGGCGCTTCTGATCTTCGCCATCGCGGTGCGCTTCGGATCGGGAGACCTGCTGCGATGAGCACGCTCCCCCTGCGCTTCGCGGGATATGCCGCCGTCTTCGGCAAGCGCGACAGCGGCGGCGATACGATCGTGCCCGGTGCCTTCGCCGCGACGCTGGCGGCCCGCCGGGAAACCGGCGCACGCCTGCCGCTCTACTGGCAGCACCGGCCGGACCAGCAGATCGGCTGGATCGAACGCGCCGAGGAGGACGCCCGCGGCCTGCGCGTGGTGGCACAGCTTTCCGCGCCGGATAGCCCGGCAGCCCGTGCGCTGGCGCGCGGCGCCGTGACCGGGCTGTCGTTCGGATACCGGGTGCGGGAGGGGCAGATGCGCCCCGGCGGGCGCGAATTGCGCGCGGTCGACCTGTTCGAGGTCAGCCTCGTCTCCCGCCCGATGCAGCCGCTGGCGCGGGTCCACATGGTCGACCCGGCCAACGACTGATCCCTTCATTTTTCCAAGGCCGCCCGTGGGGTGGCCCCCTAGCAGAAAGGACGTTCAGCCCCATGGACATCGAAAACCACGAGAGCTTCGACGGCTCGCTCGATCTCGAAACCAAGGCCGATGCGCTGGAATCCTCGTTCGATCTTGCCGCACGGCAGGAAGCGCACGATGCGGCGCTCGCCATGCTGCGCGGCGAGGTGGACGAAGTGAAAAGCCGGCTCGACCGGGTCTATCGCACCGGCGCGGCGCGGCCGATGCTGGGCGCGGGGGATGCGGCCCCGGAAGTGAAGGGCTTCATCGACGGCTACATCCGCAGCGGCCGCGAGACCGAGCTGAAGTCGCTTTCGACCGCGGTCGCGGTCGATGGCGGCTATGCCGTGCCGCGCCAGATCGACGAGCTGATCGCCCGCCGCCTGGTGAAGATCAGCCCGGTGCGCAGCGTGGCCAGCGTGGTGCAGACGAGCACCAGCGGCTTCCGCCGCCTGATCTCGACCGGCGGCACCGCCTCCGGCTGGGTCAGCGAAACCGCCGCCCGCCCGGACAGCGCCAGCCCCAAGCTGGCCGAAATCGTGCCGCCGATGGGAGAGCTTTACGCCAATCCCTCTGCCACGCAGGCGATGCTCGATGATGCGGCGTTCGACGTCGAGAACTGGCTGGCGGGCGAAATCGCAACCGAGTTCGCGCGGGCCGAAGGCGCGGCCTTCATCAACGGCACCGGCACGAACCAGCCGAAGGGCTTTCTCCAGGCGGGATCGGCAACGACCGGGGACACGGTGCGTGCCTATGGCACGTTGCAGCACGTGGTTTCGGGCAATGCCACGGGCTTCGATACCGCGCCGGATTCGAAGCTGATCGACATGGTCTTCTCGCTGCGCGCCGGCCTGCGCCAGGGCGCAGTGTGGATGATGAACTCCGCCACGCTGGCGGCGGTGCGCAAGTTCAAGGCGCCCGACGGTTCGTTCCTGTGGCAGCCGGGCATCGTCGATGGCCAGCCGAACCGCCTGCTGGGCTATCCGGTGATGGAAGCCGAGGACATGCCCGACATCGGCGCGGGCGCGTTCCCGGTGGCCTTTGGCAACTTCAAGGCGGGATACCTCATCACCGAGCGCGCCGCGACCACGATCCTGCGCGATCCCTATACCAACAAGCCCTACGTCCAGTTCTACGCCACCCGCCGCATCGGCGGGCAGGTGCTCGACAGCGACGCGATCAAGCTCCTGAAGATCTCCACCTGATCCTTCGGATCCACGGGCGCGCGTGCCCCCTTCGCGCGCCCGGTGCCTGCGTCCGCGGCGGTTTCAACCGCCGCCGCGGACGCCCTTTCTTCCTTCCAAACAACCGGAGATTGCCATGAAGCGGGCAATAGTCGCGCCGCCTTCGCTGGCACCGGCGGCGCTTTCAGAGCTGAAGGCGTGGCTGGGGATCAGCACCAGCCGCGACGACGCGGAACTGACCGCGCTCATCATGACCGCGCTGGACCTGTGCGAAGGCTTCACCGGCACGCTGCCGTTGCAGGCCGGCTGCGAGGAAGTGCTGCCTGCCTCTGCCGAATGGCAGGCGCTGGCAACGCGGCCCGTGCAGGCAATCACCGGGGCGGCGGCGCTGGCCGTGAACGGCTCGCGCACGGCGCTTTCAGCCAGCGACTACGAGTTCGACCTCGATGCCGAGGGCGCGGGGCTGTTCCGGCTGCGACGGCCGATCGACCCTGCGCGGGTGGTAGTGACGTTCACCGCCGGGCTTGCCAGCGGGTGGAGCGCGCTGCCCGATCCGCTGCGGCACGGCATCATGCGGCTGGCGGCGCACCAGCACCGCGGGCGCGATGCCGACAAGGCGGTCGCATCGGGCTTTCCGCCCGCCGCTGTCGCCGCGCTGTGGCGACCATGGCGCCGGATGCGACTGGCATGACCGGGAGCGGAATCATCGGAATCCGGGCGGACCTGGCCGGTCTGGAACGGCGGCTGCGCGAAAAGGCGCAGGCGCTGGGCGCTCGCCGTGCCGACGCCGTCCGCCTCGGCCCATCGCCCCGCAAATGGCGCGCCGCAGCCCTGCTGTGGCCCCTGTTCGGAAAGGACTGACGCATGGAACTGGCCTTTCGCGCCGTGCTGCTGGGCTGGCTGGCGGCCGACCCGGCGCTTTCGGCGAACCTCAACGCGATCGCGGAGGAAGCCCCTTCCCGCACCGCGCTGCCCTGGCTGGCGCTGACCGCCAGCGCGAGCAGCGACTGGAGCACCAAGACAGAGCCGGGACGCGAAGTGCGCGTGGCACTCGAACTGAACTATCGCGGCGACGATCCGCTGGCTGAAAGCGCGCTGATCGCCGCCATCGAGCGGCGGGCCGAGAGCCTGCCGGCAGATCAGACCGCCGCCGGATTCCGCATCGCCAGCCTGATGTTCCTGAAGGCCCGGGCCGAACAGCGCGGCGAAGCGCGGCGCGCGCTGGTGCTGGAATACCGGGCACGGCTGATGGCGGCCTGATCGGCCGCCCGACGAACACGTTTGCCCCGGCAATGGGGCGCAACCTCACTCAAGGAGACGCAAGATGGCAGCCCAGAAGGGAAGCGCTTTCCTGTTGAAGATCAGCGACGGCGCGGCAACGCCCACCTACAACACCGTGGCCGGGCTGCGCACCACGCAGATGTCGATCAACGGCGAGGCGGTGGTCGTCACCAGCAAGGATTCGGGCGGCTGGCGCGAGTTGCTGTCCGGCGCCGGCACCCGCTCGGTGACGGTGAGCGCGGCCGGGATCTTCCTGGGCAGCGCGGCCGAAACGCAGGTGCGCGGCAACGCGCTGGCCGGCACCATCGCCGACTACGAGCTGTCGTTCGAGGGCGGCGAGCGGATGCGCGGCAAGTTCCTGGTGCAGCGCCTGGATTATTCCGGCGATTTCAACGGCGAGCGCAACTACACCATGACGCTGGAAAGCTCCGGCATGGTGGCCCAGGCATGAGCGCGCCCGCGAACCCCCATCGCGGGGAAGCCATGATCGTGCTCGGCGGCGTAGAACACGTGCTGCGCCCCAGCTTCGGCGCGCTGGTCGCCGCCGAGGAGGAGCTTGGCCCGCTGTTCACGCTGGTCGAACGGGCTAGCGAAGGGCGGCTGGCGCTGCGCGAGATGGCCGCGCTGTTCTGGCACTGCCTGCGCGACCGCAAGGACACCGACCGGGATTCCTTTGCCGAGGCGCTGGCCCGCGCCGGGCTGGCCGCCTGCGCGCCGGTGCTGCGCGCGCTGCTGGTGCAGGTGCTCAAGGGCGCGGCGTGACCGAGCAGTTCGGCGCAGGGGCCGCGCGCCTTTCCGGCCAGATCGGCCTGTGGCTGGGCTGGTCACCCGAGCGGTTCTGGCAGGCCACGCCCGAGGAACTGGCGAGCGTGCTGACCGCCGCTGCGCCCGCCGCCGGCGATGGCATCGACCGGCGAACGCTGAATGCCCTGATGGAGCATGAGCAACATGGATAGTCTGGACACTCTGGTCGTCGACGTGCGCGCCAGCACCGACGGCTTCGCCGCCGATATCGGCAGGATGCGCGGCAGTTTCGACGCGATCCTGGTCGATGGTTTCGCCCGCGCGGGGGGCACGCTCGAACGCAGCCTTGCAGGCGCGATCCGCAAGGGCAGCCTTGGCTTCGAGGATCTGGGACGCGTGGCGACGCGCGTGCTGGACGACATCGCCGCGCAGGCGCTGCGCGCAGGGCTGGGGTCCATCGGGCTGGGCGGCGGGGATGGCGGGCTGGCGTCGGTGGCGGGCAGCGGGCTGACATCGCTGATCGGCTCTATCTTCGGATTGCCGGGGCGCGCCACCGGCGGGCCGGTCTCGCCAGGGCGGCCCTATGTGGTGGGCGAGCGCGGACCGGAGATGTTCGTGCCGACTTCCGCCGGCCGGGTCGAGACCGGCGGGGGCGGTGGTCAGGCGCGCGCCGTCAACGTCTCGATCCGGGTCGTTTCCCCGGCTGGCAGCAGCCATCCGGAAAGCCTGCGCCGGTCGAGCCGACAGGTGGCGCAGGCCGTGCGCCGCGCGCTCAACGAATATTGAGGGAGGCCAGACCATGAGCTTCTGGCTCGCCAAACGGCGCACGGTGCAGCAGGCCGACCTGATCCAGCGTTTCGACCCGCGCTTCTGGACGGTGGATTTTCCCCGCCCGGCGATGGCGGCAGTCGTTACCACGGCTCCCGACGCGCTGCGCGTCGATGCGGTGTTCCAGAAGGCCGACGACCTTGTCGGCCTGATCTGGGAAAGCGAGGACCGCTGGGACCATCCGCTGCTGGCCTATGACACGGACCGCGATTACGCGCGGCTGACGCTGTCGTTCCGCTGGCGGTCGTCGGGACTGCTGGCGCTCGACGCGGTGCACGGGCCAACTCTGACCATCGAGGGCCGCGATGCCGCCGGTGCCGCGCGCACGTGGTACGTGCGGCTGTGGAACTATGCCACCGGCACGCCGACCGATGCGAGGGTGACACTGCCGTTCTCCAGCCTTTCGGGCGGCTTCCTGCTGCCCGGTGAGGCCGACCCGGTTCATCCCTCGGACATCGACCGGATGTTCGTCTCGCTGGCATCGCCGGGCTATGCGCCTGGCAGCACCGCCGCGTTCGCCGCCGCCGCGAGCGGCTGGGCGGAGTTGTCGGACATCCGCTGCGAGGGCCATCGGCCGATGCTGCCCATCGGCGACGTGATGGTGCCGCCGCACGGCCTTTCCATCGCGACCGGCTATGACGACGGCTACAACCAGACCCCGGCGCGGGTGCTGCGCGCGGCGATCGGCCTCGGCTATCGCGGCAGCATCAACCACTATGTGGGAATGAGCCACTTCTTCCCGCTGACGCCGGACGGGGCGGGCGGGTTCGTGGTCGATCCCGCACTGCCGGCGATGAACGGCGCGGCGGAGGCATGGCACCGCGCCTTTCTGGCGGACGCGAAGGCGCTGGGTTTCACCGTAATCCTCTCCCAATCGTTCGAGGTGCTGGCGCAGCATTGCCCGGCGTCGTGGCAGCAGCGCGCCGCCAATGGCGATCCGGCGCGCACGGGCTGGTCGCCGCCGTCCGCGCTGCTCTCGCCCGCCCATGCCGGCGCCACCGCATGGCTGCGCAAGGTGGCGGTGAAGCTGGCCGCCATGCAGAAGGCGGCCGGTCTTCCGGTGCGCTACCAGGTCGGTGAGCCGTGGTGGTGGGTGACATCCGACCGGCGGATCTGCCTGTATGACGATGCCGCGAAAGCAGCCCTGGGCGGCAATCCGGTGGTCATCAACGACATGGCCGCCACGCTGAGCGCGGCGCAGACGGCGCTGCTGGATGCGGCCGGAAGCCTGCTGGCAAGTGCAACCGCCGGGATGGTTGCCGCGGTGCGCGCCGAGGCCGGGAGCGCCGGAGCCGAGGCGCTGCTGCTGGCCTTCCTGCCGACCGTGCTGGATCCCGCGCAGCCCGAAGCGCGGCGGGCAAACTTGCCGGCCGGCTGGGCCTCGCCCGCGTTCGACGTGCTCCAGCTGGAAGACTACGACTGGCTGACCGCCGGATATGACGCGCGCCGCGCCGAAGGACGCCGGATCGCCGAAGAGCGATTGGCCTATCCGCGCCACCGCCAGCACTACCTTTCGGGCTTCGTGCTGAACGCCGCCGATGCGCCCGCGCTCTGGCCGCGCATCGACGCCGCCGCGACCGAGGCGCGCCGACTGGGCGTGCGCGAAACCTTCATCTGGGCGCTGCCGCAGGTGGCCCGCGACGGCTTCACCCGCTTGCCCGATCCGACCGAGGACTTGTCCATGCAACCGTTCGACGATGTGCTGTTCCCCATCGCGCTGGGCCGCGACGCCACGGTCACACCGGAGTTTTCGACCGACGTCACCATCACCGCATCGGGCTTCGAGCGGCGCAACAGCCTGTGGTCGGACGCGCGGCTGCGTTTCGACGTGGGACCGGGGGTGCGCTCCGAAGCCGAACTGGGCGAACTGATCGGCTTCTTCCGTGCGCGGCGCGGACAGGCGCGGGGGTTTCGCCTGCGCGATCCATCGGATTTCAGCTCGAACGGGATGACCGGCACGCCCACCCCCGTCGACCAGTTGATCGGCACCGGCGACGGGGCGGCGGCGCGCTTCGAACTGATCAAGGCCTATGGCGCGGGCAGCGATGCCCAACGGCGGCGGATCACCCGGCCGCGCGCGGAAAGCCTGCGCGTGAGCGTGGGTGGGACGGAGAACCACGACTGGTCGCTCGATGCGCTGGGCACGATCGTATTCGCAGCCGCGCCCGCAGCGGGCGCGCTAGTCCGCGCGGGCTTCCTGTTCGACGTGCCGGTGCGCTTCGCCGAAGACCGGCTGGACATTTCCGGCGCAGCCTTTGCCGCTGGAGAGGCGCCGAGCGTGCCGCTGGTCGAATTGCGGGAGGATGCCTGACATGGCCGGAAGCGCGCGCATCTGGTTCAGCCAGCCGCTGGAAACGGCCGCCGTATGGTGGCGGATCGAACGCACCGACGGGGTGACGCTGGGCTTTACCAGCCACGACCGCAATCTCGACATCGACGGCGTGGTCCACCGCACCGCGCCGGGCATGGTGCCGTCGGCCATCCGCCGCACCGCGACATTCGAGCCGGACAGCGCCGAAATCGCCGGCGCGCTCAGCCACGATGCCATCCGTGAGGAGGATCTGTCCGCCGGGCGCTTCGACGGCGCGGCGGTAGCGATGGGGCTGGTCGATTGGGAAAACGGCGAGCGGGTGACGCTCTACCAGGGCACCATCGGCACCGTCGGCATGGAAGGGTCGGGCTTTTCGGCGGATCTTCAGTCGCTCAAGGCCATGCTCGACCGCGAGATCGTGCCCCGCACATCGCCGACCTGCCGCGCCGAATTCTGCGGCGAAGGCTGCACCTTGTCTGCCGGCCGGTTCGCCACCGTCTGCACACTGACGGACATCGCGCCCGAGGGGAATGCCGTGCGCATTGCAGGCGGCCCCGCCGCTGCGAACCTGGCATTCGGGAAGATGCGCTGGATTGACGGCCCCGAAGCCGGCCTCTGGCGGCGGATCGAGGGCGTGGACGGCGACTGGCTGATGCTTGACCGCGCGGTCAGCCTCGCCACGCTTCCGGCTACGCGGCTGGCAGTGCGCGAGGGCTGCGATCACACGCTGCAGACCTGCGCGGCCCGCTTCGCCAACGCCATCAACTTCCAGGGCGAACCGTTCCTTCCGGGCAACGACCTGCTGACACGCTACCCGGCGCCCCTGGCATGAACCCGCGCCTCGCAGAGGCCGCACTTGGCCTCGTCGGCACCCCCTATCGCCTGCACGGGCGCGATGCGAAAACAGGCCTCGACTGCGTGGGCCTGGTTGCGGAAGCCCTGCGCCGGGCAGGGTACCCGGCGACCGCGCCGCAGGGATATACCCTGCGGAACCTGTCCTTCCGGCATTGGCTGCCCTTTGCCGAACGCAACGGTTTTCGTGCCGTCGATGCCGGGGGCGACATTGCGCTGGCGATGGTCAATCCCATCCAGCCGCACCTGCTGATCGCGGTGGAGGGCGGGTTTGTCCACGCCCACGCCGGCCTGCGCCGGGTGGCGCTCATGCCCGGCCCCTTGCCCTGGCACATCCCGCTGCAATGGCGGATCGCCCCCAACTAGGACGCTAGCACCATGGCTACACTTATTCTGACCGCCGTCGGGACGGTCCTTGGCGGCCCTCTCGGCGGTGCGCTGGGCGCGCTGGTGGGACGGCAGGTCGACGCTGCCGTCATCGGCGGACGCAGGGTTTCAGGGCCTCGGCTGAAGGAACTGTCGGTCCAGACATCAAGCTATGGCACCGCGCTTCCGTTGCATTTCGGCCGGATGCGGGCGGCGGGATGCGTGATCTGGTCGACCGAACTGGTCGAACACGAGGAAACCTCGGGCGGCGGCAAGGGACGTCCTTCGATGACGTCTTACAGCTACACCGCTTCGTTCGCGGTGGCCGTCTCCAGCCGGCCGATCGCGGGCATCGGCCGGGTGTGGGCGGACGGAAACCTGCTGCGCGGCGCGGCCGGAGACCTCAAGGTGGGCGGGACGATGCGCGTTCATCGGGGCCACGGCGACCAGCCGGCCGATCCGCTGCTCGCGCAGGCCGAAGGGGCTGGAAACTGCCCTGCCCATCGGGGGTGCGCCTATGTCATGTTCGAGGATCTCGAACTGGCCGAATACGGCAACCGGCTGCCCTCGCTGACGTTCGAAATCATCGCCGACGAAGGTCCGTGCCAGGTGCAGGACATCGCGGCCGAAATCCTGCCCGAGGCAGATGGCACGGACCTGCGGATGGTGTTTGGCGGGTTCACCATCGACCAGGGCACCATTGGCGATACGCTGGCGACGATCGGCGATGCGGTTCCCCTCGCCTGCTCGCTGCATGGAGAGCGGCTGGTGCTGCGATCGGCCGAAGGTCTGCCGGCGGCCCTCGCGATGCTGCCCCTACCCGCCGCCAGCGAGGACCAGCAGGCAGAACAGGCCAAGGCCGGAGGATGGGCGCGGCGGCGGCAGCCGCTGCCCCGCTCGCGGCAGTGCGGCCTGCGCTATTACGACACGGGGCGCGACTATCAGCCGGGGCTGCAACGCGGGATCGGCCGGAGCGAGCAGGGCGATCTCGCCATGATCGAACTGCCAGCCTCGCTTTCGGCATCGGAAGCGCGTGCCATCGCCGATGCGGCTGGCCGCCGTCTATCGCGGCCGAGGGATGCAATGACCTACCGGATCACGGAAATCGACCCCGCGATCGCGCCCGGCTCGGTCGTCCGCGTGCCGGTGGCGGCGGGGCTGTGGCGCGTGGACGGATGGGAATGGCAGAAGGACGGCGTGCTGCTCGATCTGACAGCGGTTCCGGCGACGGAAGTCGGCGGATCGGCCGCAAGCCCGGCCATCGACGCCGGGCGCTACAACCAGATCGCGGATGCCGTGGCCGCGCCAACACTGTTGCAGGCATTTGAATTGCCCTGGGACGGCGTGGGCAGCGGGACGACGCCGGACATCTTTGCTGCCGCATCGGGCGCATCGACGGGCTGGAAAGGAGCGGCCCTGTTTGTCCGCCCGGCCGCCGTTTCCGACGACCTGTTGCCGCTCGGCCCGGCGGCGCAGCGCCGCGCGGTGATCGGCACCACCATCAACCAGCTCGGACCGGCATCTCCCTTGCTGGTGGATCAGGTATCCGTGCTCGAAGTGCAGCTTGTGGCCGACGACCTGACGCTGCCCAACGCCACCGCCACCCAGTTGTTCAACGGCGCGGGCCGCGCATTGGTGGGCGCGGAGGTGATCCAGTTCAGCAGGGCCGCGCCGGCCGGCGCGGGTCGCTGGCTGCTGTCCGGCCTTTTGCGCGGTCGCGGAGGGACGGAGTGGGCCGTGGGCGGCCATGCCCCGGGCGAGCCGTTTGCATTGCTCGACGCCCGCCCGACCCGGCTGCGCGCTGACATCGTGGGCAGCGGCAACGACCCCGTGGTGATAGCCGTGGGCCGGGGCGACATCACGCCCGCGCAGGCCGCCGTTGCGGGCGCGGGAACGACGTTGCGCCCACTGGCCCCGGTGCATGGCGATGCGCGGCGGCTGGCCGACGGATCTGTCACGCTGACCTGGGTCCGCCGCGCCAGGGGCGCATGGACATGGCCCGACGGCGTCGACACACCGCTCAACGAAGAAACCGAGGCCTGGGAGATCGCCGCCGGCGATTTCGCCGCGGCGGCGCTGCGCTGGCGGACTGCCGAACCGCAACTCACCATTCCCGCGTCACAACTGGCGGGCCTGGCAGCGGCGCCGGGCGGCGCATTCTTCCAGGTGCGCCAGATCGGCAGGGGATCGGTGTCCCGCACCTTGTCGATCGCTTTTCCCGCATGACCAGCTTTTCCGATGGAGCCAAGCATGACTGACCCGGTAGCCTTTACCTCGACCACCGCCAGGCACGCCCTGCCCATGCTTTTCGTGGGCCAGAGCCAGAAGGAGACGACCGTCAACGAGGCCCTGCTGCTTGCAGATATCCTGCTGCACCCGGTGGTTCAGGGAACGAGCGCGAGTGCGCCTGCCGCGCCCACCGTCGGCGCGTGCTGGATCGTGGCGACCAGTGCCGTCGGCGCCTTTGCCGGCCGCGAGGATACGATCGCGGCGTGGTCGGAAGGTGGCTGGCGTTTCGTTGCGCCCCATGCCGGGCTTCGCGTCCATGACGCCAGCCGCGGATGCCAGCTGACCTATGCCGGATCGTGGCAGCGGTCAGTTGCCCCGCCGGCGCCCTCCGGCGGAACGGTGGTCGATGCGCAGGCACGCACCGCAATCGGCGCAATTCTGGGACTTCTGCAAAGTTCGGGCATTTTTTCGACCAGCTGACGGAACCAAATCGGCGAGATCGCATTTGGAGGGGCACATGAGGGCGTTTCCACAATGGTTTTGTCGTTAGAACAACACTTCGTTGTTGTTTTTTGGCAACAGTCAGGGTGTGTGTCCGCTTGCATGAATACAATAGAAGCGGTAGACAACGGCCACGACGTGGCGTGATTTCGCTAAAAGGGGAAACGATAATGCGGAAACTGGTCCTAGGCCTGGCCTTGGCTTCGTCAGCGATGGCGACGCCGGCTTTTGCCCGGAATGATTCCTGGTATGTCGAAGCCGACGCCGGCGCGATGATCCTCGAAGATTCCAAGCTTGATGTAGGCAATGTTGCTGACGCAGCGACGCTCAACAGCAAGACCGGCTACGACTTCGGTGGTATTGTTGGCTATGACTTCGGCGGTTTCCGTCTGGAATCGGAAGTCAGCTATCGCAACGCGCTGAACGAGTCGCTGGAAACCCCGACCGGCACGCTGAGCCGTGACGACGGTACGCTCCGCGGCCACGCTCGTGCGCTTAGCTACATGGTCAATGGCCTGCTTGACTTCGGTGCTGACGATGGCCTGCAGGGTTTCGTCGGTGGCGGCGTCGGCGTTGCCAACGTCAAGTACCATGTCATCAAGAGCTTCGGCGGCGTCGACGATTCCGACACCAACTTTGCTTGGCAAGTTCTGGCCGGCGTTCGCGCTCCGATCAGCAAGCACTGGGACGTGGGCCTGAAGTACCGCTTCTTCAACGTGAATAACGTGAAGCTGACCGGCAACGACGCTCTCGCCGGCGTGCCGATCGAAACCCGCTTCCGTTCGCACTCGCTGCTGGGCACCCTGGCCTACAACTTCGGCGGCGCCGAGCCGATGCCGGAGCCGGCTCCCCCGCCGCCCCCCCCGCCCCCGCCGCCCCCGCCGCCGCCCCCGCCGCCGGCTCCGGTTTGCAACAAGGGTCCGTACATTGTGTTCTTCGACTGGGATAAGTCGGACATCACGCCGGAAGCTTCGACCATTCTGGACAACGCCGTCACGGCTTACGGCAACTGCGCAAGCGTGCCGATCATGCTGGCCGGCTACACCGACCGCTCGGGCACGGTGAAGTACAATCAGGGCCTGTCGGAGCGTCGTAACGCTTCGGTGCGCTCGTACCTGACCACGCACGGTATCCCGGATGGTTCGATCACCAGCCAGGCGTTCGGCGAAAGCAACCCGCGCGTTCCGACCGCCGACGGCGTTCGCGAACTCCAGAACCGCCGCGTGGAAATCACGTACGGTCCTGGCTCGGGCATGTAATCCCGACCGATTGCAAGAAACGTGAAAGGGGCCGGAGAAATCCGGCCCCTTTTTCGTTGCGCATCATGCTATTGGCGTCAGGGTATCGACACATGGTGTCGGCAAGGAGGTTCCCATGAACTGGCAGTCAATCAGCGTGTCCGCTTTTGCCCTGGCTCTTGCCGCGTGCGCCACGGTGCCCGCGCCCAGCAAGGAACTCGCCCGTGCCGACATCGCCAACCCGACCGGCAAACGGATCGGCACGGCAACGATTTCGGAGCGTGATGGCACGGTGACGCTGACGATCCAGGCGAAGGGGCTGACACCCGGCGCGCATGGCGCCCACCTTCACATGACCGGCAAGTGCGAAGGCCCCGCTTTCGCCAGCGCGGGTGGGCACCTCAACCCCGCCATGCACCAGCATGGCGTGCAGAACCCGGCCGGTTCACACCTTGGGGATCTGCCCAATCTTGTTGCGGCACGCGACGGCGCAGGTGTCGCCACGATCATGTTCCCCGGCGCGTGGAGCGCGCTAGAGAGCCAAATCTTCGACGCGGACGGCACCGCTATCGTCCTCCACGCAGGCGCGGACGACTACAAGACCGACCCCTCCGGCAACAGTGGGGGCCGCGTCGCGTGCGGTACGTTCACGCGCGGATAGCGTTCGCCTCGCGGCGCAGGCAGTCCTTCCACGCCATGTAAAGGACAGCCAAAGCGATGGGGAACAGGGCCATCATCAGCCCCAGTCCCAATCGCAGGCTGCCAAACGCGGTCGAAAGGCGCCCGGCGGCGTAGGGCCCCAGCGCCAGCCCCAGGACGGTTGCGCCCAGAAAAAAGGCCGCCGTGGCGGTCGCCCGCATGGACGATGGCACGATGTTCACCATCGTTCCCGAGGCGCTGCCCAGTCCCGCGCTCAGCAGGAACCAGGTGGGGAACACCGATAGAAGAAAGACCGTCGGCGAATTCGTGACAAGCATCGCGGCGAACGGGATAGTAGAAAGGATCGTCGAGATGATCACAACCAGCACCCGGCGCGAATGCTGCGTTGCACCGGCAACCCTGTCACCCAGCGCGCCGCCCGCGATCACCCCCAGCGCACCTCCAGCAGCGCCCGAGCCTCCGACAACAAGCGCCACCTTCCCCGCAGAGATGCCGAACGACTGCATCGCATAGAGCGGACCGAAGGCCGAACTGGCATAAGACACCGCGCTGATCAGCCCGTAGCCGACGTTGAGGCCCACCACCGAGGGCGAGGCCCAGATCACGTCGAAAGCGGCGCGATCTTCATGGCGCAGCGAACAAGCCCACGAAAAGATCGCATAGCCGCCGATCCCAAGCGCGATCCACTGTACCACATCGCCAAGCCATATCGTCAGAAGCGCCCCTATCGCGGCGGCCACCGCCATTCCGGCGAGATTCACCAGCAGCGCACGCGATCCCCGGCGCGCCGCAGCGAAGATGGTGAATGGCGGGACGATCGTGCCGAGATCCCGGACAAAGCCCTTCCACGCCTCCGAAGGTGCAACGTCTGCCGGCCTGACGGTCTCGAACCGCCCACGGATGGGTTCGCGCAAGCTGCGCACCCACATCGCCAGCAACAGTCCCGGCATACCCACGGCAATGAACGCCGCCTGCCAGCCGGCGAGACCCAACGGCGCGGTCCCTCCGGCGAACGCTTTGTTCCACGCGTTCGCGATCGAAGTGCCGATGAACAGCGACACGCCGCCGCCAAGGTAGATGCCGGCGGAATAGATCGCGATGGCAGTGGCGCGCCGCCGCGGAGGGAAGTAATCCGAAAGCATCGAATAGGCGCACGGCCCCGCCGTCGCCTCACCCACGCCGACGCCGATCCGTGCGGCGCCCAATTGCACGAAACTGCGAGACAGGCCTGAAAGCGCAGTCATTCCCGACCAGAGCGCCAGCCCGAGCGACAGCAACCTGGTGCGCGCATAGCGATCGGCCAGTTTGCCCAGCGGGATACCGAAGAGGGCGTAGAACACGCCAAACGCGGTGCCGTAGAGGAAGCCGAACTCGCTATCGGTGATCGCGAGATCGCGCTTGATGTCGACCGCGAGGATGGTCAGCAACTGGCGATCGACGAAATTCAGCACGCAAACCAGTACCAGCACGCCTAGGGCGTACCAGCTGTACCTGTCCGCCTTGGCGATCTCTGCCGCCCCGGCGCCTTTGTCCTCACCCATATTTTGTCCCGTCTTCCAGGCCCGCCTCTTCGAACCCGGCACGACGCAGACGGCAGCTGTCGCATTGACCGCAAGCACGGCCATCGGGAAGCGGATCGTAGCACGACCAACTCTCCCCTGCATCAAGTCCCAGTCGCGCCGATTCCCGCGCAATTTCGGACTTTTTCAAATGTTGCAGCGGTGCGTGGACCCGCACGGTGCCGCCTTCGGACCCTACCTTGGTCGCGATTCGCGCAAGCGATTCGAAGCCCTGCACAAACTCCGGGCGGCAGTCGGGATAGCCCGAATAATCGAGCGCGTTGACGCCGATGAACAAGTCGCTCGATCCAGCAGCTTCCGCCCATGCCAGCGCCAGCGAAAGGAATACGAGGTTGCGCGCCGGGACATAGGTCACCGGAATGTCGTCGCCGACGCCGTCCTTGGGGACATCGATGGCATCGGTGAGGGCCGAGCCGCCGAACTGGCGCAGGTCCAGCGGCAGAATTACGTGCCGCTCCACGCCGATCCGCGCCGCGACTTTGCGCGCTGCTTCCAGTTCGATGCGATGGCGCTGGTTGTAGTCAATGGTCAGGGCCAGCACTCTGTAGCCCTGTTCCTTCGCCAGCCCGGCGCAAACCATCGAATCGAGGCCGCCCGACAGCAGCACGACGGCAAGCGGTGCCGCACCATTCTTGAGATCCTGTTCCATCTGCAACCGCTACCCCCGGCACAAGGCAGAGGCAATCCTCGCGGCGGGTCCGCGTTCGCCGCGGGTCAGCGCCGGCAGGCGCCCACGCGGCGCGCCTCGGCCGCGAAATCGAACGGCAGACCGCTCGCCACCCCCTGCGTCTCGATCTGCGCCAGGCGCGGGTTCTCGAAGCGGATACGGGTGCGCCCGAAGCCGTTGCCCTGACAGGAATAATGGACCGTCACCGCCGCCACGCCGTCCTCGACCACATAGCTGCGGCACATCTGCTGAGCATGACGGATCTGGATCAGTTGACGTCCGGTACCGATGCAGCGCCGCTGCGCGGCCGGACGCTCGCCCCGCTCGCGCACTTCCCATTCCCCGCTCTCGAAGCGATCCAGCATGGCCAGTGGCGGGCGCTCCGCCAGCAGCACCGCGCCGTGGGCAGCAAGGCCGCCGGCAAGCACCGGCGTCAGGACACGGGGAAGGATGCGCCACAGGCGCTGCGGCTTGCGCATGATCTTGCTCGTCAGGTCAGCACCGGCCCCCTCGACCGGCAAGCGACTTTATAGCACGCAGTTCCCGAAGTTGAATTCCCCAGAACGAGGGAGTTCTACGAATCGAATTCGATCGCGAAAGCACGCGAGCAGAATGCGCAGTCGACAACGATCTCGCCCTGCTCGTTCTTCATCTCTGCGCGATCTTCCGGCGCGAAGCGGGAAAGGATGTCGCGGTAGTGCTCGGCCGTGCAGCGGCAACCGCGCACGATGGCCGCGCCCTTTTCCACCCGCACCTCAGGCTCTTCGTGGAACAGCCGCCAGAGCAGGCTTTCAAGGCCCAATTCGGGATCGACCAGTTCGCCTGCAGAGACGGCCCCGCCCATGATCGACACGTGCTGCCATTCGGGATGGTCGAGCCGGGCGTGCAGGCGCTCACGCCCTTCCTCGCCCTCGGGCAGGTGCTGGATCAGCAATCCCCCCGCCACGGTGCTGTCACCCTCGCGGTGCGTTGCCACGCGGATCAGTGTCGGCACCTGCTCCGATTGCCAGAAATAGCTCTGGCACGCATCGCTCAGGCTCTCGCCATCGAGCGGGACGATCCCCTGATAACGCTGCCCGGTGGTAGCGAGATCGAACGTGATCGCCAGGTAGCCATCCCCGAACAGCGCATAGAGACCAGGGTTGGGCCCCAGTTCGTCCAGCCGCGCGCGGTCATGGCGGACATAGCCGCGCAATTCGCCGCCGCGATAATCGCAGACCAGCAGGTCAACCACGCCGTCCTGCGTCTGCGCCTGCATAGTCAGCTGGCCGTCTTCGTCCTTCAGCAGCGAGCCGAGCAACGCGGTCAGCACCAGTGCTTCGGCGAGCAGCTTGCGGATCGGCGCAGGATAGGCGTGGGCCGACAGGATCTGATCCAGCGCCGGCCCGAGCCGCACCACCCGCCCCCGCGCATCGCGGTGCGGCACGGTGAACTGGAGGATGCGGTCGAAACCGGTGTCGCCGCCGGGAAGCTCGGTCGAGGTCATGCTTTGGCTCAGATCTGCCCGAAGACCCAGCGCAGCACGGCCTTCTGCGCGTGAATGCGGTTTTCCGCCTCGTCCCACACCACCGAGCGCGGGCCGTCGATCACCGCGTCGGTGACTTCCTCGTTGCGGTGGGCGGGCAGGCAATGGAGGAACAGCGCATCGGCTTTCGCCTTGGCCATCAATGCTTCGTTGACCTGGTATGGCGCCATCGCCGCAAGCTTCGCTTCGGCATGGGCCTGGCCCATCGATATCCACGTGTCCGTCACCACCACGTCCGCCCCGGCCACCGCCTCGGCCGCGTCGCGGTGCAGGCTGATGCCCGCGCCGCCCGCTTCCGCCAGCGCGATGAACCCGGCATCGGATTCGTAGCCTTCGGGCACACCGATGCGGACGTTGAACTTCATCAGCCCCGCTGCTTCTACGATCGAATTGAGCACGTTGTTGCCGTCGCCGAGCCACGCCACTTCAAGCCCGGGCAGCGCCTTGCCATGCTCGAGCACGGTCATCAGGTCCGCCATGATCTGGCAGGGGTGCGACAGGTCGGTCAGCCCGTTGATCACCGGCACGTCAGCGTAGTGCGCCAGTTCCTCGACCTTGGCGTGGTCGTCGGTGCGCAGCATGATCGCGTCGGCCATGCGGCTCAGCACGCGCGCGGTATCGGCGATCGTCTCGCCGCGGCCGAGCTGCGTCGTCCCTGCATCGAGCACGACCGCGCTGCCGCCAAGTTGGCGCATGGCGATGTCGAACGACACACGGGTACGCGTCGAGTTCTTCTCGAACACCATTGCGAGGACGTGGCCCGCCAAGGGCGCGTCCGCATCGGCGCGCCCTTTTGGCTGGCCGACCCGCGCGCGCTTGCGGTCGATCGCATCGCCCAGCATCGCCGCGACGGCATCGCCGCCGGCATCGGCCAGGTTGAGGAAGTGCCGGATGGTCTTGCCGCTCATGTCGCAGGGGCCTCGGGGTCGTAGCTCGCGGCCGCGGCCGAAAGCTTGTCCATGAACTCGTCGATGTGGCTGTCGTCGATCACCAGCGGCGGCAGGACGCGGAACGTCATGTCGCCCGCGGCCACGGCCAGCAACTGGTGGTTGTCGCGCAGGTGGGCGACGAAGGGACGCGGCTCCGCCTTCATCTTGACGCCGAGCATCAACCCGCGCCCGCGTACCAGCTCGAACAGGTCGGGGTAGTTGCCGATGAACTGCTCCAGCCGTCCGCGCAGGCGTTCGCCCTTGGCGCTCACTTCGGCAAGGAATTCGGGATTGGCAACCACGTCGAGCACGGCCTCGCCCGCCGCCATCGCCAGCGGGTTGCCGCCATAGGTGCTGCCGTGGGTGCCGATCACCATGCCGCGCGCGGCCTTCTCCGTCGCGAGGCACGCGCCCATCGGGAAGCCACCGCCAATGCCCTTGGCGGTCGCCATGATGTCCGGCTCGATGCCGTACTGTTCATAGGCATAGAGCGTGCCGGTGCGCGCGACGCCGCACTGCACTTCGTCGAAGATCAGCATCAGGTCATGCTCGTCGCACAGCGCGCGCAGGCCCTTGAGGAATTCGTCCGAAGCGTCGCGGATGCCGCCTTCGCCCTGGATAGGCTCGACCAGGAAGCCCGCCGTGTTCGGCCCGATTGCCGCCCGCGCACCTTCGAGATCGTCGAAATCCACGTACTTGAAGCCCTGCAGCAGGGGCAGGAAGCCCTTGTGCATCTTCTCCTGGTTGGAGGCGCTGATCGTTGCCATCGTCCGGCCGTGGAAGGCGTTCTTGAACGTGATCAGCTCGTACTTGTCGTCGTTGCCCACATGGCTGTGATAGGCGCGCGCAGCCTTGATCGCGCATTCCACCGCCTCGGCGCCCGAATTGGTGAAGAACACCGTGTCCGCGAAAGTCAGATCGACCAGCCGCTGCGCCAGATGCTCGCCCTGCGGGCTGCCATAGAGATTCGACACGTGCATCAGCGTAGCCGCCTGCCGCTGGATCGCGCCGATCAGGTGATCGTTGGAATGACCAAGCAGGTTCACCGCAATGCCACTCGCGAAATCGAGGTAGCGCGTACCGTCCTCGGAAATCAGGTGGCAATGGTCGCCTCGCACAGGACGCACCCCGCACCGGGGGTAGACGGGCATCAGCGGGGTGATCGACATCGGCATCTCCTGTGCATTCACAAAGCGGCCCGCAGCGCGGGTCCGGGTCGGGGATGGGGGAATCGCAAACGACAAATGGCGGCCCCGTAAGGGCCGCCATCTGCACGTTTTTAGTCTGTTGCAGGCCCCCGGTCAAACCGACCGGAGGACAATGCGATCGGGATCAACCCTGGACCGGCACCAGGTTGACCGCCGAGTGCTTGCCTCGTCGATCAACTTCAAGGTCGAATTCCAGCTTGTCGCCTTCGTTCAGCTCGCGCAGGCCCGAACGCTCGACAGCACTGATGTGCACGAACGCGTCCGGCTGGCCGTCATCACGCGTGATGAAGCCGAAGCCCTTCATCGCATTGAAGAACTTGACGGTGCCCGTGGCCTTCTCGCCGGTCAGCTGGCGCTGCGGAGCTGCGGGCTTGGCCGCAACCTCGATCACGTCGCCGACAACCTGAAGGTCTGCGGCAGAAACCTTGCCGCCGCGATCGACGAGGTTGAATTCCAGCTGCTGACCTTCGGCCAGGCCTTCAAGGCCGGCACGCTCGACCGCGCTGATGTGGACGAACACGTCCTCGCCACCGTCTTCACGCTGGATGAAGCCGAAGCCCTTCTGCGAATTGAAGAACTTGACGACGCCCTTGCCGGTGCCGACAACCTGGGCAGGCATACCGCCGCCACCGCCGCCGCCGCGCGGGCCGCCGAAGCCGCCACCACCGCCGCCGCGCGGGCCGCCGAAGCCGCCGCCACCGCCGCCGCCGAAGCCGCCACGATCACCGCCGCCGAAACCGCCGCGATCACCACCGCCGAAGCCGCCACGGCCACCGCCGCCGCCACCGAAACCACCACGATCGTAACCGCCGCCGAAGCCGCCGCCACCACCGCCACCGCCGTAGGGATCGAAACCTTCGTCGCCGAAACCGTCGCGCTTGTCGCGTCCGCGACCCCGCCGCCCTCTGTCAAAACCCATAAAAACCAATAAACCTTCGTTCCGCCCTGATTTCCCCGGCACCGCTGGCCGGACGCGGATGCCGGCGGCGCGACAAGGAATCCAGCCGGTTTTTTAGGGCCGGCCCTCTCCATTGCGGGCGTGACTATAACGAACAAAACGAGCAAGCGCGAACGGAATCAGCGTTTCGGGCCGATTCTTTCGCGAAACACTTTGACATTGGCCGCAAGCCTGTCTCGCCTTGCCCTATCCCCCCGGTTTCGGCACAAGTCAGCCGCATGGAACTGCTTGCGCTTATTTATGACCCGGCCGCATGGGCCGCCTTCGTCACGCTCGTCCTGCTGGAGATCGTGCTCGGCATCGACAACCTCGTTTTCATCGCGATCCTGTCGAACAAGCTGCCCGCACATCAGCAGCAGAAAGCACGGCGCATCGGGCTTTTGCTCGCGCTTGGCCTCCGTCTCGGCCTGCTCACGCTGATCGGCTGGATCGTCACGTTGCAGGCCCCGTTGATCGATCTGGGCATCTCCGGCCAACCCGGCGCGCACGGCGAGCCCACATTTGAAACCGCGTTTTCCGGACGCGACCTGATCCTGATCGCCGGCGGCCTGTTCCTGCTGTGGAAGGCCACCAAGGAAATCCACCACGCCATCGATCCGGAGCCGAGTGGCGAGCTGCTCGATCACAAGGGCCACGATGCCGCCGGCACCGGGCCCAGCGCGGGCAAGGTCGTCGCCGCCGCATTCGGCGCCACCATCGCGCAGATCATCGCGCTCGACCTCGTGTTCTCGATCGATTCGATTCTCACCGCCGTGGGCATGACCGACGAGATCCCGATCATGATCGCGGCCGTCGTCACCACCGTCTCGCTGATGATGATCGCCGCCGATCCGCTGGCGAAGTTCATCGAGAAGAATCCCAGCCTCGTCATGCTGGCGCTCTCGTTCCTCGTGATGATCGGCCTTGTTCTCCTGGCAGACGGTTTCGGGCTGCACATTCCCAAGGGATACATCTATGCGGCAATGGGCTTCTCGGTGTTCGTCGAGTTGCTCAACATCGTCGGCCGCAACCGGCGCGAGAGGCGCCGCGCCGCCGGCCACGCATAAGGACACGCCATGTTCCGCAAGATCGACGACAAGACTTACGCCAGCCCCCAGATCACCGTTGCCGACGTGGCGGAAGCCAAGGCGCTGGGCGTGGGCCTGATCGTCAACAATCGCCCCGAAGGCGAATCCGACGACCAGACCTCGGGCGCCGAGATCGAAGCCGCCGCGCTCGCCGCCGGTATCGCCTATGTGGCGATCCCGGTCAGCCACGCCGGGTTCTCGCTGCCGCAAGTGGAAGCGCTGGAGCGCGCGCTGGCCTCCGCCGGCGATGCGCCGGTGCTCGCCTATTGCCGTTCCGGAACGCGCTCCACCCTGCTCTGGGCGCTGACCCAGGCCAAGCTCGGCATGGCGCCCGACGAGATCGCGGCCAGGGCTGCCGGCGCCGGCTATGACATCGGCCCGATTCGCGCCCAGGTGGATATGCTCGCCGCCAACGGCTGAGCATAAGCCGCCGGGGGGAGGCTCGCAGATGCTGACGATAACCGAGGCGCTGGCTGCACTCGCGGCGAAGCCCGGCTTCGCGATGGCGGTGCAGGCCGTGCTGTCGCTCGGCGCGATCCTTGCCGTCTATGCCATCACCCGCGCCATGGGCCTTGGCGGGGACGTGCCCATCCGCGACGAAGCCCACGCCCGCGCTCTGGCCGAGGAAGCGTTCTGCGGCTTCGACGCGGCCGACGTCGCGCTCGACCGGGCGCGGATCGGCGCGCTGCTACGCGGGGCGGACGGCCGCGTCCTGCTGCTGCGCCGCCACGGCAGCCACTTCGCCGCGCGCCTGCTCACCTCGCACGCCGGCATCCGGCTCGACCGCCAGTTCCTCACCGTCGCCCCCGGGGAAAAACGCTTCGGGGCGGTCACGCTCGATCTCGGCCCGGCCGCGCAAGCCTGGGCCGCCAGCCTGCGCCGGATCGGAACCCGGCCATGAAGCCGCTCGCCGCGCCCATCGACGTGGTCGTCTATGCGATCCCGTTCTTCATCCTGCTGATCGTGCTGGAAATGCTCTGGGCCGCGCGGCGCAGGCCCGAGGCCTATGAACCGGCGGACACGCTCACCAGTCTCGCGCTCGGCCTTGGCAGCACCATTGCCGGGGCGCTCACCGCAGGCCTGGTCTATGCCGGCGCGTTATGGCTGTGGGATCACCGCGTCGCCACGCTGCCGTGGACGTGGTGGGCATGGATCGCCTGCTTCCTGCTCGATGATTTCAACTATTACTGGGCGCACCGCACCGGCCACCGCGTGCGCTGGTTCTGGGCGAGCCACGTCAACCACCACTCCAGCCAGCACTACAACCTGTCGACCGCGCTGCGCCAGACGTGGACCGGCTTCGTCGCGCTGTCGTTCATATTCCGCATCTGGCCGGCCCTGATCGGCTTCCCGCCGGCCATGATCGTCACGGTGGGCGCGGTGAACCTCGTCTATCAGTTCTGGATCCACACCGAGGCGGTGGGGCGCTTTCCCCGCTGGTTCGAGGCGGTGTTCAACACGCCGTCGCACCACCGCGTCCACCACGCCACCAACCCGCTTTATCTCGACCGCAACTACGCAGGGGTGCTGATCGTGTGGGACCGCCTGTTCGGCAGCTTCCAGCCCGAACTCGGCGAGGATGCGCCCGGCGTCGGCCGCATCCGCTATGGCATCGTGCGGCAGCTGGGCAGCTTCCACCTGCTCCATGCGGCGTTCCACGAATGGGCCGCGATGCTGGGGGACTTCGGCGCAGCGCCCTTCCGGCACAAGCTGTCCTACCTCGTCCGCGCGCCCGGCTGGAGCCACGACGCCAGCCGCGAAACCTCGGACCAGATCAGGGCGCGCTGGCAGGCGCGGCAGGACGAACAGGCGTAAGGCCGCGGAGCCTCAGGCCGAAGGCATCTGCTGGCTGGAACAGTGGAAGCCGCCGCCGCCGGCCAGCACCGCATCGGCCATCAGCCCGATCGTCGCGCGATCCGGGAACAGTTCGGCAATCGCGGCCACGCCGTCATCGTCGTGCGCGGTACCGAACACCGGCACGATCACCACGTCGGTGGCGATAACGAAGTTCATGTAGCTTGCCGGCTGGATCATGCCGCCCCACTCGACCAGCCCCGGCGACGGCACTTCGACCACCTCCACGCCAGCCCCGCGCGCGCGCGCGGCCGCATCGGCATAGATGGCGGCATTCGGGTCGTTCGGCCCGGTCGCGCGCGGCACGGCAAGGCGATTGGGTCCGATGAAGCGGGCCAGGTTGTCCACGTGGCCATCGGTGTGATCGTTGACCAGCCCGTCACCCAGCCACAGCACCCGGTCATAGCCCAGATCGCGCGCAAGGTTCCGTTCAAGATCGCTTCGGGTCAGCTTCGGGTTGCGGTTGGGATTGAGCAGGCACTGCTCGGTCGTGGCGACCAGCCCAGTCCCGTCGCCGTCCAGCGCGCCGCCTTCCAGAATCCAGTCGCAGCGGTCAGCCGCCAGCCCGGCATCGCCCGCCAGCGTGGCGCCGATCTCCTGATCGCCCGGCATCAGGTACTTGCCGCCCCAGCCGTTGAAGCCGAACAGCCGCGCGCGCCGTGCCCCATCGCTTCCGCGCACCACCAGCGGACCGGTATCGCGCACCCAGACGTCGCCATAGACCCGCCGCTCCAGCGTGACCGCAGCGGAGACCAGCGAGGCGGCGCGCATTTCGTTGGCAGCGTCGCGCACCAGCAAGCGCACCTGCTGGCCGCTGTCCGCAACCGCGTTGGCGAAGGCGGCGATCTGTTCCTGCGCGGGATCGATCACCCCCGACCATTCGTCGGCAATGTGGGGGAAACCGATCCACAGCCAGTCCTGAGGATGCCATTCGGGAGGCATCCGCATCGCCGTCTCCACCATCTTCGCGCGTCCTTACTTCTTGGCCGCCTCCGCGAGGCTCTTGTCGCGGATCGCCCGGAATTCGTCGTTCGGGTGCCAGTTCGGCCAGCTCTTGCCGTCCGCCAGCGCCCTTCCGAGCCGGTAATAGAGTTGGACCTCCTGCGCCATGCCCGTCATGTCCCAGCTGTCCGAATATTCGTCGCTCGGCTGGTGATAGCGGTGCTCGGTATAATCTTCCGCCGCCGCTTCGCCGGCCGCCTTGCCGCCCTTGACCAGATCGCTGCCGCGCCCGACCGCGAACATCGGCACGCCCAGCTTGGCGAAGCTGAAGTGATCGGAGCGATAGTAGTAGCCGCGCTCGGGATGGTCCTCGGGCGATTCGGCCAGCCCCATCTGCTTTTCCACGCCGCGCAGGATCGCGGTGAGTTCGGACTTGTCGCCGCCCGTCACCTGCACGTCGCGGGTCGGGCCGGTCGGGGCCAGCGCGTCCATGTTCACGCCGCCCACCGTCTTCGCCAGCGGATAGATCGGGTTGGCGGCATAATATTCCGAACCGAGCGTGCCCGATTCCTCCAGCGTCACCGCCAGGAACACCTGGCTGCGCGCGGCGGGACCGGCCTGCTTGTTCATCTTCGCGATGGCCGCCAGCGCGGCGATGCCCGTCGCGTTGTCCACCGCGCCGTTGCAGATGTCGTCGCCGGTCGCATCCGCATTGCAGCGGCCAAGGTGGTCCCAGTGGCCGCTGTAGAGCACGACTTCATCAGGCCGCGTCTTGCCGGGCAGCAGTCCCACGACGTTGTGCGACATCGACTTGCGGATCGCGTTGTCGAACGAAAGGCTGGCCGTCAGGCCCAGCGGCACCGCCTTGAAGCCTTTCTGCTTGGCGGCGGCTGTCAGCGTGGCCAGATCCTGGCCCGCGGCCTTGAAGATCGCTTCGGCCACCGGCTTCTGCATCCAGGCGTTGGCCTCGGTCTGGTCCATGCCGTCGTTCGCGGACTGGACAAAGTATTGCGCGCCGGTCCAGCTCGATTCCACCACGTTCCAGCCATAGGCGGCGGGGAACGTGTCATGGATCACGATCGCTGCCTTCGCCCCCTGCCGGGCCGCTTCCTCGAACTTGTAGGTCCAGCGGCCGTAATAGGTCATGCGGCGGCCCTTGAACGGCCCGTCCTCGCTCTGCATCTCGTAGTCGGGATCGTTGACGAGGATGACCGCCGTCTTCCCCTTCATGTCCAGACCGGCATAGTCGTTCCAGCCGAGTTCCGGCGCGTTGATGCCATAGCCGACGAAGACCAGCTCGCTGTCCTTCACATCGGTGCGGGGCGCTGCGCGGTAGCTGCCCGCGACGAAGTCCTTGCCGATCGCGAAGGACAGCGGCGCGCCCGTCGGTCCCTTGACCACGAGGGGACTGACATTGCTGGCGGTGATTTCCACCGTCGGCACGTCCTGCAACCACGATCCCTTGTTGCCCGGCTGCAATCCAGCGGCCTTGAAGCGGGCCACGATCTCATCGAGCGTCTTCTGCTCGGCCGGCGTGCTGGGCGCGCGGCCTTCGAATTCGTCGGAAGCCAGCGTCTTGATCATCTGGCGCATCATCGGCACGTCGACCGCCGGAATTTTCGGCGCAGCGGCCCTGGGCGAAGCCGCAAAAGTTGCGTCGGAAACCAGAGAGAGCAGAACCGCACCGCCCAAAAGCGCGGCGCGAGCGGCGCGCCCAAAACGATAAGCCATTGATTATCCTTTACGATACTGGCGCTCCAGGCAGGCCGGGGCGAAGATGGCGCGAACTTGGCAGAGCCTCCGAACCAGCGCAAGCGCGCCCCGGGCTTGATCCGCCCCACGCGACAAGGCATCGCAGCATCGGGATCAGGCAAAGAGGGATGGTGCAATGACCGACTGGCAGGGAGCCATTGCCCGCGCGCGCGCGCATTCGCCGTTCCTCGTCCGCGCACTCGATCGGCAGCCTGATCTGGAAGCCCTGCTTGCCGCCGGCCGCATCGACGAGGCGCTGGCCCACGCCCACGCCGCAGGCGAAGGCATCGAGGACGTGGGCATCGCGCTGCGCCGCGAACGCCTCGCACTCGCGCTCGCGCTCGCCATCGGCGACCTTGCCGGCGCGCTACCGCTCGATGCGGTCGTCAGCGCGCTTTCCACCTTCGCGGACCGAGCACTCGACCGGGCCATCCCCGCCGCGATCCGCCGCCGCGTGCCCGATGCGGAAAGTCGGGGCTTTTCCGCCATCGCGCTGGGCAAGCATGGCGCGGGCGAGCTGAACTACTCGTCCGACATCGACCCCATCCTGCTCTACGATCCGGAAACCCTTCCCCGGCGCGAGCGCGACGATCCGGGCGAAGCCGCGCAGCGCGTGGCGCGCGCGGTGGTCGAGCTGCTCTCGCAGGTGACGGGCGAGGGCTATGTCTTCCGCGTCGACCTGCGGCTGCGCCCCGCCTCAGAAGTCAGCCCGCTCGCCATCCCGTTCGAAGCCGCGATCATCCACTACGAATCGAGCGCGCTGGCGTGGGAGCGCGCCGCCTACATCCGCGCCCGCGCCGCAGCGGGCGACATTCCGGCGGGGCAGGCCTTTCTCGATACGATCCGCCCGTTCGTGTGGCGGCGCAGCCTCGATTTCGGCGCCATCGACGAGATCGGCCGGCTGACCACGCGCATCCGGGATCATTATATCGGCGGCCAGACGCTCGGCCCCGGCTATGACCTGAAGCGCGGGCGGGGCGGCATCCGCGAAGTCGAGTTCTTTGCCCAGACGCACCAGTTGATCCATGGCGGCCGCAATCCGGCGCTGCGCCTGCGCGGCACGCGCGCCAGCCTCGATGCGCTCGCCCATGCCGGGATCATCGCGGCAGACGATGCGCGCGTCCTGGGCGAAAGCTACGACCGGCTACGCACCATCGAACACCGCCTGCAGATGGTGGCGGACCAGCAGACCCACTCGCTGCCCGGCGACGCCGCCGCGCTCGATTCCGTGGCCCGGCTGGACGGACTGCCCGATGGCGCGGCGCTCGTCGCCGAACTGGCCGGCATCACCGAACAGGTCGGCAGCCGCTTCGACACGCTGATCGCCACGTACGCTCCCACCGGCGCGGTCGCCGTGGGCGAAAAGCCGCTGGTGCGCGAACTGGCCGATTGCGGCTTTTCCGATTGCGAGGCGCTCGCCGAACGGATCGAGGGCTGGGAAAACGGCCAGTTCCGCGCACTGCGCAGCGACGAGGCACGCGGCGCCTTCGCCCGCCTGCGCCCGCAATTGCTGCGCGCGCTGTCCGAGGCACCCGATCCGGACCGTGCGCTGCTACGCTGGGAACAGCTGATCGGGGGGCTATCCTCCGCGATCAACGTGTTCCGCCTGTTGGAAGCGCGGCCCGGCCTGCTGGCCGTGGTCATGCGCGTGCTGGCCCATGCGCCCACGCTGGCGGACGAACTCGCCCGCCGCGCCGATCTGCTCGACACCCTGATCGACCGCTCGGCCTTCGACCTCCCCGGCAGCGCCGCCGAAATCGCCGCGATGCTTTCGGAGAACGAGGCGGGCGACGATTACCAGCGCCTGCTCGACGCGGTGCGGCGCAAGGTGGGGGAACTTCGCTTCGCGCTTGGCGTGCAACTGGTCGAAGGTGGCCGCGATCCGCTGGAAATCGCCGCAGCCCTGTCACGCGTGGCCGAAGCCGCGATCCTCGTGCTGGGGCAAGCCGCCTGCAACGAGTTTGCCCTGACACACGGCACGGTGCCCGGCAGCCGGCTGGTCGTGCTCGGCCTTGGCCGGCTGGGCGGAGCCTCGCTCACCCACGCCTCGGACCTTGATCTCGTGTTCCTGTTCAGCGGCGATCACATGGCGGAATCCGATGGCCGCAGGCCGCTCGGCGGCACGCTCTACTACAACCGGCTGGCGCAGCGGGTGATCGCCGCGCTCTCCGTGCCGACCGCCGCCGGCGCGCTTTACGAAGTCGATACGCGGCTGCGCCCCTCGGGCGCGCAAGGCCCGATCGCCGTCAGCCTGGACAGCTTCGAGCGCTACCAGCGCGAGGAAGCCTGGACCTGGGAACACATGGCGCTGTGCCGCGCCCGCCCGCTGTTCGGCACGGACGAGGACCGCGCCGCGCTGTCCGCCATTGTCGACGCTGTGCTCAAGACCCCGCGCGATCCGGCCAAGCTGCGCGAGGACGTGCTGTCGATGCGTGCCGAAATGGCGAAGCACAAGCCGGCCAAGGGTCCGCTCGACGTCAAGCTGCTGCGCGGCGGGCTCGTGGATATCGAGTTCATGGTCCACTATCTGCAGCTGCGCGAACATGCGGCGCTGGAGCCGGGCCTCGGCGATGCGGTCTCCGCCCTCGGCACCGCCGGCCTCCTGCCCCCGGGCCTGCGCGAGGCGCACGACCTGATGGCCCGCCTGCTCGTCGTCGTTCGTCTCGTTGCGCCGGACGGCCTGTTCCCCCCCGAAGCCAGCCGCGGCATCGTCGCGGCGGCCTGCGGCCTTGCCCATTGGGGAGAGTTGCTTGACGCGGTCACGGCCATGCGGCAGCGCGTCGCCGCCGCGTGGGCCGCGGTGTTCGGCGAAACCCTGGAGACTGAAGCATGAGCGACCGCATCGGCGTTGGCGACACCCTTCCCGACATCGCACTGACCACGCCCGAAGGCGGCACGGTCAAGCCTTCGGACTTCGCGGGCCGCAAGCTCGTGCTGTTTTTCTATCCCAAGGACGACACCCCGGGCTGCACCACCGAGAACAAGGATTTCACCGCGCTGGCCGGTGAATTCGAAGCCGCCGGCACCGCTCTTCTGGGCGTAAGCAAGGACACGCCGGCGAAGCACACGAAGTTCATCGCGAAGCACGGTCTCACCGCCCCGCTCGCCTCCGATGCCGAGGAAAACGGCCTGTCGGACGTGCTCGGCATCTGGACCGAGAAGCAGAACTACGGCCGCACCTACATGGGCATGGTCCGCACCACCTACCTCGTCGGCACCGACGGCAAGATCGCGCGCGTGTGGGACAAGGTGAAGGTCAAGGGCCACGCCGAGGATGTGCTGGCCGCCGCCAAGGCGCTCTGAGCCGCATGATCTCGTTTGCCGCCGCGATCCGCGCGGCCATGCTGACCGCCGATCCAGCCGGGAAGGCAATGGCCACCCGGGCCGTCGCGCGCGACTGGCACGCGGGCCGGCTCGCCTTCGCGTTCGACGTTGCCATGCCCGATGTGCCCGCTCGCCCGGCCGAGCCGGTGCTGCTTCCGCCCAACGCCATGCCCAAGCGCGGACGCGGGGGATCGGAACGCGGTCGGATCGCGCTGCTCCATGCGCTCTGCCACATCGAGTTCGTCGCCATCGACCTCGCGCTCGATGCCGCAGGGCGTTTCGGGGCGGAGCGCGGCCCCGGCTTCGTCGGCGACTGGCTGTCGGTCGCGGCGGACGAGGCGATGCATTTCGCGCTTCTCGCCCGCCGGCTCAGGACGCTGGGCAGCCACTATGGCGCGATGCCGGCGCACGACGGACTGTGGGATGCGGCGCGTGAGACCGCGCACGATGTCGCCGCCCGTCTCGCGGTGGTGCCGATGGTGCTCGAAGCGCGGGGACTGGACGTGACCCCGGTGACGATCGAGCGCTTCCTTGCAGCGGGCGACGAACGGAGCGCACGGATCCTCCAACGAATCCTTGACGACGAAATCCGCCATGTGCGGTTCGGCACAAATCATTTCGCCAAAGTCTGCGATGAACGGGGAGAATCGCCGCCCGCCTTGTGGAAAAGCTTGGTCGAGCGCCACTTTCGGGGGGCTGTTAAGCCACCGTTCAACGACTCGGCGCGCCGTTCAGCCGGTCTGTCGTGCGAAATGATGGCAGGGGTTGCCTAGTCGCATCCCGCACCTCTACCCCTCAATCACGAGATGGGCGGGGGGTTCCGACCGTTCTCAAAATTTTCCGGACGAGCCGTGCAAGCGGTCCGATCCGGTACGCACTGGGGGTCAGCGCGTCTCCATCGCGGTTCAACCGCGAGGATCGAAAATGAAAAGGTCGTTTGGGTCGTAATGTCGCAAAACAACAAAACCCTTCGGAACGCTTTCGGCGCCCTTGCCGCCCTCGCTTCCCTCTTTTCGGTGCCGGCTTTCGCCAACAGCGCCGCTTCCGCCGATATCGCCACCCCGCTGCGCGCTGCCGAAGCCGCCAAGTCGGGCGTCCAGGCTGACACCGGCGACCAGGAATTCCGCCGCCTCTTCTCCAGCTGGCAGTCGCTCGACGGCGGGATCTCCCCCGCTGCACAGTCGCGCCGCTCGGGCGTCGTCTCGATCCCCTCGCTGATGCCGATCAATTCGGGCCGCGCGCTGAGCAGCGGCTTCGGAATGCGCGTCCACCCGGTCCTCGGCGGGCTGCGCGCCCACAAGGGCATCGATCTTCCCGCCACCACCGGCACCCCGATCTACGCGACCGCCGACGGCGTCGTGGGCAAGGCGGACTGGTTCGGCGGCTATGGCCTCTATGTTCAGCTCGAACATGGTGCCAGCCTTGAAACCCGCTACGGCCACATGTCGCGCATCGCCGTCGCCGAAGGCCAGCACGTCCGCAAGGGCGACGTGATCGGCTACGTCGGCTCGACCGGCCGCTCCACCGGCGCGCACCTGCACTATGAAGTGCGCGTGGCCGGCGAAGCCGTGAACCCGCTTCCCTACATGCAGGGCGGTAACCGCCTGCTCGCAGTTAACGACCAGGCCGAAGGACGCGGCGGACCCGAAGAATAAGCCGTCCCGGTCTCATTGCGTGCATCTTGGAGAGGATGCGGGAAAAGGCGGCGGTAACGTCGCCTTTTTCTTGTTGAGGCCCACAGTGGTGAAGATGCCCCGGTCGCTACGGAAATCGTGCTTGTGCGTTGCAAAAAGCAACGAATCCCGTTGCACCTTTTAATCACGCGGTTAAACTCTCCCGCAAGCGGCCGATGCGCCGTCCAGCGAGAGAGGATTTCATGCACTATCACCCGAGCTTCCACGCCCGGAACCACCCGGAAAAGCCCGCGATCATCATGTCGGGCGGCCAGGTCGTCACATATGGCGAGCTCGATGCCACCAGCAACCGCTTCGCCCAGTTGATGCGCGCGCGCGGGCTGCAGATCGGCGACACGGTCGCGCTCTGCCTTGAGAACCGTGCCGAATACTTCCCGCTTGTATGGGGCGCGCATCGCGCCGGCCTGATCTTCGTCGCCATTTCCAGCCGCCTCACGCCGCCGGAAATTGCCTATATCTCGCAGGACAGCGGCGCGAAGCTGCTGGTCAGCTCCAGCTACCTCGCCAAGACGCTCGACGAAGTCGCAGCGCTGGCGCCCGAAGTGGCGCAGCTGCGCCTTGGCGGGCTGGGTGAACACGATCTCGAAGCCGCGCTCGCCGCGATGCCCGCAACCCCGGTGGCCGACGAACGCGCCGGCGGCGACATGCTCTATTCGTCGGGCACCACCGGCAAGCCCAAAGGCGTGCGCGTGCCGATGCCCGAGGAACCCGCGATCGGCGCACCCAATGCGCTGATGATGCTCGCGGCCGAAGCGTTCGGCTTCACCCCGGATTCGGTCTACCTCTCGCCTGCCCCCCTTTATCACGCCGCACCGCTGCGCTGGTCGATGGCGGTCCACCGCCTTGGCGGTACCGTGGTGGTGATGGACAAGTTCGATCCCGAGCACGCGCTCCAGCTGATCGAGAAGTACAAGATCACCGACAGCCAGTGGGTGCCCACGCACTTCATCCGGATGCTCAAGCTGCCCGAAGAGGTCCGCACGAAGTACGATACTTCGTCGCTCAAGTGCGCGATCCACGCTGCTGCCCCCTGCCCCGTTCCGGTCAAGCATGCCATGATCGAATGGTGGGGGCCGATCCTCAAGGAATACTACGCCGGCACCGAAGGCAACGGCTTCACCTTCATCTCGAGCGAGGAATGGCTCCAGCGCCCCGGCTCGGTCGGCCGCGCGCTGACCGGCACTGTCCACATCTGCGACGAGCACGGTGATGACGTGCCCGTGGGCGAAGAAGGCCAGGTCTTCTTCGAGGGCGGCAGCGCGTTCGAGTATCACAACGACCCGGCGAAGACGCGCGAAGCGGCCAACAAGCACGGCTGGACCAGCTTGGGCGACGTGGGCCGGCTCGACGACGAGGGTTACCTCTTCCTCACCGACCGCAAGAGCTTCATGATCATCTCGGGGGGTGTGAACATCTACCCGCAGGAGATCGAGAGCCTGCTCGTCACCCACCCGAAGGTGGCCGACGTGGCGGTGATCGGCGCTCCCGATCCGGACATGGGCGAGCGCGTCGTCGCGGTGGTCCAGCCGGCCAACATGGCCGATGCCGGGCCGGCGCTCGCCGCTGAACTCACGGAATGGCTTGCGCCCCGCCTGTCGCGTGTGAAGATGCCGCGCACGATCGACTTCCGCGAGGAGCTCCCGCGCGAACCCACCGGCAAGCTGTTCAAGCGCCTCCTGCGCGATGAATACAAGGCCGCCGCCACCACTGTAGGAGCCTGATCGCCATGACAACCGCGCAAGCACCGGTGGCATCGCCCGACGACGCCATCGCCGTGATCGACCCGAAAGCCTACGCCGAATGGGATTCTGTGCTGGACCGGTTTGACCGCATCCGCGCCGAAACACCGGTGCTGCGCGTCGAATCCGCCGACGACTTCCACGAACCGTTCTGGCTGCTCACCAGCTATGATGACGTCATGCGCGTCAGCAAGGACAACCAGACCTTCCTCAACGCGCCGCGCAGTACGGTGTTCACCAGCAAGCAGGGCGAAGCCTTCGCACGCTCGATCACCGGCGGCAGCCCGAACCTGGTCAGCTCGCTCGTCTCGCTCGACGCGCCCAGCCATCCCAAGCTGCGCCGGCTGACGCAGGAATGGTTCATGCCCAAGAACCTGCGCAAGATCGAGGACGAGGTGCGCAAGCTGGCCCGGCACACGGTCGACCGGCTGGTCGCGGCGGGTCCGGAAGCCGATTTCGTACCGCTCGTTTCCGCACCCTACCCGCTCCACGTCGTCATGCAGATCCTCGGCGTGCCCGAGGAGGACGAGCCGCGGATGTTGTTCCTGACCCAGCAGATGTTCGGCGGGCAGGACGAGGATCTCAACAAGTCAGGCATGGCCGACCTCACGCCCGAGCAGATCACCCAGATCGTGATGGGCGCGGTCAACGATTTCGAGGCCTATTTCGCCAGGCTGGCCGATGACCGCCGCCAGAATCCGACCGACGACGTGGCCTCGGTGCTCGCCAACGCCAAGATCGACGGCGAACCGCTGAGCGCCCGCGATCTGGCCGGTTACTACATCATCGTTGCCAGCGCCGGGCACGATACCACGTCTGCTTCCACCGCCGGCGCGATGCTGGCGCTGGCGAAAGATCCCGAGCAGTTCGCCCGGGTCAAGGCGGACCGCAGCCTGCTACCCGGCATCGTCGAGGAAGCGATCCGCTGGACCACCCCGGTCCAGCATTTCATGCGCACCACCACCGCCGACGTCGAGCTTTCCGGCGTGAAGATTCCTGCCGGTGACTGGCTGATGCTCAACTACGTCGCGGCCAACCACGATCCCGCGCAGTTCGCGGATCCGCGCAAGTTCGATGCCGCGCGCGATGCCAACCGGCACCTTGCGTTCGGCGCCGGCGCGCACCAGTGCCTCGGCCTGCATCTGGCCCGACTGGAAATGCGCCTGCTGTTCGAAGCCCTGCTCGACCGGATCGACAGCCTCGAACTGGCCGGCGAACCCAAGCGCGCGAAGAGCACGTTTGTCGGCGGCCTCAAGACCTTGCCGATCCGCTTCACTGCTAAGTGAGCAGGCGCAGCGGCGCCCTTCCTTCCCGCACCGGGGAGGAAGGGCGCCGCCAGCCTTGGACTATTCGGCGAGCAGGCGGCGCATCACTGCACGCACCTCGTCGGCCATGTCGGGCCGCTCCAGCGCCAGCGCCAGCGTCGCCTCGACAAATCCGGTCTTGCTGCCGCAGTCGAAACGGCGACCGCCGAACGTCACCGCGTGGAATGGCTGGTGCCCGATCATCCGCGCCATCGCGTCGGTCAGCTGGATCTCACCGCCGGCGCCCTTTTCCTGCCCTTCCAGCGTCCGCATCACTTCGGGCTGGAGGATGTAGCGGCCGGAAATGATGAGGTTCGAAGGCGCGTCGCCGCGCTTCGGCTTCTCGACCAGGCCGGTCACTTCGGTCAGCGTCTCGGAAATGCGCGCGCCCGGAGCGATCACGCCATAGCTGGACACTTCCTCTTCCGGCACTTCCAGCACCGAGATGAGGTTGCCACCCACTTCGTTATACGCATCGACCATCTGCTTCATGCAGCCGGGCGCGCCGATCATCAGTTCGTCAGGCAGAAAGATCGCGAAAGGCTCGTCGCCCACGATGGCGCGTGCACACCAGATCGCGTGCCCCAGCCCCAGCGGCACCTGCTGCCGCACAGTCACCAGATTGCCCGGATTGATGCGCGTGGCATCGAGCACCGACAGGTCCTTCGACCGGTCGGTCATCGTCCTCTCCAGTTCGAAGGCGGTGTCGAAGTGCTCGACAATCGCGGTCTTGCCGCGCCCCGTCACGAAGATCAGCTGCTCGATTCCCGCCTCGCGGGCTTCATCGACGGCGTACTGGATCAGCGGCCGGTCGATGATCGGCAGCATTTCCTTGGGGATAGCCTTGGTAGCGGGAAGGAAGCGGGTACCCAGCCCGGCAACGGGAAACACGGCCTTGCGGATCGGCTTGCGGATTTTTTCGATCGTCATGGCTCCGGTATTTCCCGATTTATGTTGCAGTGCAGTTATGCAGTGCACAAATCGCAGCGCAAGGGGACAATTTCACGCGCCTTTGCACCGGCCGCGCAAAGACGCTAAACGGCCGCGATGGACAAGATCATCATTCGCGGCGGCAAGCGCCTTTCCGGTACCGTTCCCGTTTCGGGCGCCAAGAACGCGGCGCTCACCCTGCTGCCCTGCGCACTGCTCACGGACGAGCCGGTAACGCTGCGCAACCTGCCGCGCCTGGCCGACATCGACGGCTTCCAGCACCTGATGAACCAGTTCGGCATTTCGACCTCGATTGCCGGCGCCCGGCCCGAGGATTTCGGCCGGGTCATGACCCTGCAGGCCACCCGCCTCACATCGACCGTCGCGCCCTATGATCTCGTGCGCAAGATGCGCGCCTCCATCCTCGTCCTTGGCCCCCTGCTGGCCCGTGCGGGCGAAGCGACCGTTTCGCTGCCCGGCGGCTGTGCCATCGGCAATCGCCCCATCGACCTGCACCTGAAGGCGCTCGAAGCATTCGGCGCGAAGATCGAACTCGCCGCCGGCTACGTGCGCGCCATCGCCCCCGATGGCGGACTGCCGGGCGGGCGCTACAGCTTCCCGGTGGTCTCGGTCGGCGCAACCGAAAACGCGCTGATGGCCGCCGTGCTCGCCCGCGGCACCAGCGTTCTGCACAATGCCGCGCGCGAACCGGAAATCGTCGACTTGTGCAACCTGCTGGTGGCGATGGGCGCGCAGATCGAGGGCATCGGCACCTCCGACATCACCATCCACGGCGTCGACCGGCTCCACGGCGCCACGTACATGGTCATGCCCGATCGTATCGAGGCCGGCTCCTACGCCTGCGCGGCGGCGATCACCGGCGGCGAAGTCACGCTCGCCGGTGCCCGCGCCGAGGACATGGAAGCAACCATCCAGGCGCTGCGCGACGCCGGCGTGAAGGTCGATGAGGTGCGCGGCGGTCTCCATGTCTACGCCGATGGGCCGCTGCGCCCGGTCACGCTGTCGACCGCGCCCTACCCCGGCTTCGCCACCGACATGCAGGCCCAGCTCATGGCCATGCTCTGCCTCGCGCAGGGGTCCAGCGTGCTGACCGAGACGATCTTCGAGAACCGCTACATGCACGTGCCCGAGCTGAATCGCATGGGCGCGCGGATCGAGACCAAGGGCCGCACCGCCATCGTCCACGGGGTGGACAAGCTGCACGGCGCCGAAGTCATGGCGACGGACCTGCGCGCTTCGATGAGTCTCGTCATCGCCGGGCTTGCCGCCGAGGGCGAGACGCAAGTCCACCGCCTCTATCATCTCGATCGTGGGTATGAGCGGCTGGAAGAAAAGTTCGCCCTGCTCGGCGCAGATGTAGAGCGCGTCGGCGGCGACTAACCCGATTGGCGCGCCGCCAGCCACAGCCGGATCGCCCCGGCCAGGCCAGGCGGCGTTTCGGCCTGCATCCGCTCAACGTCGATCCGCGCAACCAGCGCGTTCAGCGGAACGTCCTCCGCCTGCGCTGCGCTGCGCAACATATCCCAGAACAGTGGCTCCAGGCTGATCGAGGTCTTGTGTCCGGCGATCTCGACCGAACGCTTCACGGGGGGATGATAAAGATCTGTCATGGCAGCGACCCGCCCGTGCGGAGGGGATACGCAGACCGCCCCCTCCACACGGCCCGCGTCAATACATATGCTGGCCGCCGTTGATGCTCATCGTCGATCCGGTGACAAAACCGCCGTCCTCGCTGGTGAGGAACGCCACGCCGCGCGCGATTTCCGAGGCATGGCCCAGCCGGCCGACCGGGATCTTGGCGACGATCTTTTCCAGCACCGGCGCTGGCACGGCCGCGACCATGTCGGTGTCGATGTAGCCCGGTGCGATGGCGTTCACGGTCACGCCATATTTGGCGCCTTCCTGCGCCAGCGCCTTGGTGAAGCCATGGATGCCGGACTTGGCCGCAGCATAGTTGACCTGCCCGTACTGACCTGCCTGCCCGTTGATCGAACCAATGTTGACGATCCGGCCCCAACCACGCTCGCGCATCCCGGGGAACGTCGCCTTGGCCATGTTGAAGCAGCCGCCGAGGTTGATGCGCATCACCTCGTTCCAGTCGTCGAAGCTCATCTTGTGCAGCACGCCGTCGCGGGTGATGCCTGCGTTGTTGACCACGATGTCGATGGGGCCGACTTCCGCAGCCACGCGCGCGCAGCCTTCCAGCGATGCTTCATGATCGCCCACGTCCCAGCGATAGGCCTTGATCCCGGTCGCTGCGGTGAAGGCCTTGGCCTTTTCCTCGTTGCCCCCATAGTTGGCAACGACGGTCCGCCCCTCTGCCTGGAGCGCAAGGCAGATCGCCTCGCCGATACCACGGGTTCCGCCGGTTACGATTGCAACACGCGTCATGCAAATTCTCCCGCCTAAACCCTCTCGCAGGTAAGGTAGAACCATGACGGTGATGCGACAAGCAATTCACTCGCCGCAGATAACAGGAAGTTGAAAGGGTCGCAGACCCGCATATTCACCGCGGCCAGATCAAGCCCAACAAGGTCAGGCCTTTACTGCACAATCAGTCCGGCAATTCAGCGATGACGCAGAGTTCAGAAGCGGAACTGGGTTCCGACGTAGACAGCCTGGCTGTCTTGCTTGCCATCGGTCAGCGGGCGCAGGCGATCGCGCTCGGACGAATAGCGGATACCCGCAGTCACGTTGAAATTGCGGGTCAGGCGATAGCTGCCGCCCAGATCGACCTGATAGTCGCCCTGGTTTTCGAGGGTGCGCGGCGCGCGGCCCGTGCGGTCCTTCTCGTCCAGCTGGATGCGCGGCGCGAGCCGGCCGGGATTGACCGCGGCGGTCGAGCCGGCCGGCGTGAAGCTGCGCAGGTCAGGCACGTCGAGGCGCTGGATCTCGCGCGGGAGCGAAGCACCGGCGGCAAAGCTCTGATACCCGCGCGCTGCGCCGAGACTGTAGACGGTCGGTGCAATGCGGATCGGCGCCGCACCCGGCGCCATCGCCGAGGCGGGCAGAGCACCGTGGACCGAGATGGCGCGCGCGCCATCGACGCGGATCGCCACGGTGACTGCGCGGTCGGGCCGCGTTTCGGAACCAGCGGGAGTGAAGCGGAACAGCTTGCCGTGCGCCAGCGCGGGCAGGTTCAGTTGCGACGCAAGGCGCGGATCGACCGAGGCGGGCGTGAACGAACCGATGCCGCCGCGCGCCGCAAGGCTGACGGGCGCTGCCGAGTCGAACTTGCCGGCCAGCGCATTGCTGACGGTCGGCACCACGAAGAGAGCGAGCGCGGCAACGCTGCCGGCGATCGCGGGCGCACGCAGAAAGCGGCGGAAATTGCCGACCTTTCTGGTATCGTTCGCCTGACCGCTCATGTTTCCAATCTCACCCTGCAACGTTCTTGTTCCTGCCGCGATCCATCAACTGATTCCGCAAACAGGACTTTTCGTTCTCCCCACATACGATGTGCGGGCCGCGATTTCCACCCTGTCTACTCTGTCAGGACTCTTAATCGCGACCTGTGGCGGAATCCCCACAGCGGCCAGCAGCGTTCAGCACGCATTCACGGCCCGGACGCGCTAGAGGACAAAGTTTCAACGCGCTTGCCGCGCGCGCCGCCGGGGTGATAGAGGCTCGCTCCATATCGCCGCGCGCACAGGCGCGGTCGCCAATGCGCAGCGGTTGCCCACCCCGGCCCGCCAGGAAGGACAGGACTGAAGTGACGATGAGCGCCACCGCCCGCAAGACCACGGCTTTCCTCGCGCGCGGCATCGCCATTGGCGCGCTCGCGATGCTCGCCACCGCTTGCGGCCACAAGGAGCGCCCGAAGGCCGACCTTGCCGCCAGCAAGGTCACCACCATCGGCGTCAACGCCTATCTGTGGCGCGCCAGCCTTGAAACGCTGTCGTTCATGCCGCTGCTCCAGACCGACAGCAACGGCGGCGTGATCGTCACCGACTGGTATGCCAACCCCTCGAATCCCAACGAGCGGGTCAAGGTCACCGTCTCGATCCTCGATCAGGATCTGCGCGCCGATGCGCTGCGCGTCGCCGCCAGCCGCCAGGTCGCCCAAGGCGGCGGCTGGGTCGACGCCCCGGTGCAGGCCGCCACGGTGCAGAAGCTGGAAGACATCATCCTGACCAAGGCGCGTGACCTGCGTCGCCAGACGATCAAGGGCTGATCCTGCCCGCGACGAGAAACTCACGCGGCTGAAGGCTGCGTGGGTTCCCGTTGCCGAAGCCCGCTGCTGAAGGTTGCGCGCACCCGCGCGGACCAATAGAGGGACGCTCCATGACCGCAGAGCGTTTCGATCCGTCCGTCGCCGATGTCCGCTGGCAAAAGGCCTGGGACGAGGAACAGTCCTTCCGCGCCGACGATTCGTCGGCCAAGCCCCGCAGCTACGTGCTCGAGATGTTCCCCTATCCTTCGGGGCGCATCCATATCGGCCATGTCCGCAACTACACGATGGGCGACGTTCTCGCCCGCTACAAGCGGATGCGCGGCTTCGAGGTGTTGCACCCGATGGGCTGGGACGCCTTCGGGATGCCGGCAGAGAACGCCGCGATGGAAAAGGGCGTCCACCCTGGCGGCTGGACCCGCGACAACATCGCCAACATGAAGGCCCAGTTGAAGCGACTTGGCTTCGCGCTCGACTGGAGCCGCGAGATCGCCACCTGCGAGCCGGAATATTACGGCCACGAACAGGCGCTGTTCGTCGATCTCTACGAACATGGGCTCGTCTACCGCAAGGAAAGCGCCGTCAACTGGGACCCGGTCGACCAGACCGTGCTGGCCAACGAACAGGTGATCGACGGGCGCGGCTGGCGCTCGGGCGCCCTGGTCGAGAAGCGCAAGCTCAGCCAGTGGTTCCTCAAGATCACCGACTTCGCCGACGAACTGCTCGAAGGCCTCTCCACGCTCGACAAGTGGCCTGAAAAGGTCCGCACGATGCAGGAGAACTGGATCGGCAAGAGCCAGGGCCTGCAGTTCCGCTTCGACTTGTCCGAAGGCTCCAGCCTCGACGTCTACACCACCCGGCCCGACACGATCTTCGGGGCCAGCTTCGTCGCGGTCGCCGCCGATCACCCGGTGGCGCAGGGCGTGGCCGAGGGCAACGCCGAGGCGCAGGCCTTCATCGCGCTGTGCAAGCAGGGCGGCACCACCGCGGCCGAGCTTGAAACCGCCGAAAAGCTGGGCTTCGATACCGGCATCACCGCGAAGCATCCCTTCACCGGCGCCGACCTGCCTGTCTACATCGCCAATTTCGTGCTGATGGATTACGGCACCGGCGCGATCATGGCGGTGCCCGGCCACGACCAGCGCGACTTCGATTTCGCCACCAAGTACGGACTGCCGATCATTCGCGTCGTCGCCGGAAGCGCGGACGATGCAGACAAGCCGTTTGCCGGCGAGGCCGAGGCTGGCGACGGCGTGCTGGTTCATTCGCACTTCCTTGACGGGATGGGCGTGGGCGAGGCCAAGGCCGCCGTCATCGCGCGCGCCGAAGCCGATGGCTGGGGCGAGGGCAAGACCGTGTGGCGCCTGCGCGACTGGGGCGTTTCGCGCCAGCGCTACTGGGGCACCCCCATCCCGTTCGTCCATTGCGAGATCTGCGGCGTGGTGCCGGTGCCCAAGAAGCACCTGCCCGTCACCCTGCCCGAAGACGTCGACTTCTCGGTGCCGGGCAATCCGCTCGACCGGCACCCCACCTGGAAGCACGTCGATTGCCCGCAGTGCGGCCACGCCGCCCGGCGCGAGACCGACACGCTCGACACTTTCGTCGACAGCTCGTGGTATTTCCTCCGCTTCGCCAGCCAGCCCGCCGACCGGCCGTTCGATCCCGAAGAGATCAAGCGCTGGCTGCCGGTGGAACAGTATATCGGCGGGATCGAGCATGCGATCCTGCACTTGCTCTACGCCCGCTTCTGGACCCGCGCGCTGGCCCGCATCGGCAAGATCGAAGTGACCGAGCCATTCGGCAGCCTGTTCACGCAGGGCATGGTGACGCACGAGACCTACGAGCGCCGCAATCCCGAGAACGGCCAGCCGATCTTCTTCAGCCCCGGCGAAGTCGAGCGCACCGGCGACGGCGCGACGCTGAAGGCCGATGGCGCGCCGGTCGAGGTCGGCCGCGTGATCAAGATGTCCAAGTCCAAGAAGAACGTCGTGGACCCGGACGAGATCGTGGCGAAGTACGGTGCGGACGCCATCCGCTGGTTCATGCTGTCGGACAGCCCGCCCGAACGCGACCTGCCCTGGTCCGAATCCGGCATCGAGGGCTGCGCGCGCTTCGTGCAGCGGCTGTGGCGCCTGTTCTCGCAGATCGACGCATCGGCCACCGGAGAGGACAAGGCGCTCGACCGCAAGGTGCACCAGACCGTCCACGCCGTGGCGCAGGACATCGAGGCTCTGGGCTTCAACAAGGCCGTGGCGCGAATCTACGAACTGACCGGCGCGGTGGACAAGGCCGCGCCTTCTGCCAGCCGTACCGTCGCGATCCGCGCCCTGCTGCTGCTGGTTTCGCCTATGATGCCGCATCTTGCCGAAGAGGCATGGTCCGCCTTCGGGCAGGGTCTTGTCGCCGATGCACCGTGGCCCGCCGTCGATCCCGCGCTGCTGGTCGATGACGAAGTCACCGTGGCGGTCCAGGTCAAGGGCAAGCTGCGCGACACGCTGATCGTGGCCAAGGGCACCCCGCGCGAGGAGCTGGAACGCCTTGCCCTCGCCTCCGACAAGGTGCAGCGTGCACTCGATGGCGCGGAAGTGAAGAAGGTGATCGTGGTGCCCGACCGCTTGGTGAACCTTGTCGCGTAAGGCGCTGCTCGCCGCGCTTGGCCCGCTGGCGCTGCTGGGCGGCTGCGGCCTTTCGCCGATGTATGCCGGCGGCGGCAGCGGCGAAGTCGCGCGCGCGGTGTCGAGCGTGGCGGTCGCGCCGATCGAGGGCCAGTCCGGCTGGCTGGTGCGCAACGCGCTCGTCGACCGACTGGGCGCGGGCAAGCAGCAGGCCCCCCGTTACCGGCTGGATGTGCGGCTGGATGAAAAGCTCCAGGGCCTTGGCCTGATCGGCAACGACGCGATCACGCGCGAGCGCCGCACCCTGCGCGCGCGCTATCAGCTGGTCGATGCCTCGAATGGCGCGATCCTGCTGGATGCGACGGCCAGCGCCGACGCCGGGCTGGATGTGGTCGAAAACGAATACGCGGTGATCGCGGCCGAACAGACCGCGCTCGAGAACCTCTCCCACGAAATCGCGGACCAGATCGTCACGCGCGTAGCGGTCCGGCTGCGCCAGGCCCGATAAGGGCGTGAAGGCGACCCAGAAGACCTTCGCCGGCATGGCCCCGCGCGCCGCGCGCGAATGCAGCGTTTTCTATTTCTGCGGACCGGACGAAGCGGGCGCAAGCGATGCCGCACAGGCGCTCGCCGCATTGCTGGAACCCGGCGAACGCGTCGAAATCGCCGGAGCCGAGCTACGCCGGGATCCCGTAAGGCTGGCAGACGAGGCACGCTCGGTCTCGCTGTTCGGAGACAAGCGGCAGATCCACGTCCGCACCAATGGCGATGAGGCGTTCGATGCGGTGGAGACGCTGCTGGCCAGCCCTGTGGCCGGCTGGCCCGTGCTGATCGTCGCCACCGGAGCGACCGACAAGTCACGCCTCGCCAAGCTGCTGGGCGACAGGCCCGACGCGCTGGTCACCATGCTTCACCCGCCCGACCTGCGTGCCGCGGCCCTGGCAGTGCGCCAGATGGGCGACAGTGCCGGCGTGCAACTGAGCGGCGCACTGGCCGAGCGCATCGCCCGAGCCACCGGGCTCGACAGTCGCATGGCACGTAGCGAGATCGAAAAACTGTCGCTCTATCTGGACGCCAGCCCGCAGGCACCGCGAACCGCCGATGCCGCCGCGCTCGACGCGATCGGCGCGGCGAGCGAGGACGATGGCTTCATGCCTTTGGTCAATGTTGTGCTCTCGGGCGAAGCGCCCAAGCTTGGCACGGAGCTGGCCCGCTTCCGCGAACTGGAACTCAACCCGGTAGGCTTGCTGCTGGCCTTCGAGCGACGGGCAGCGCAGCTTGCAGCGCTGGCCGGAAGGTTGGGAAATCGCAGCGACATCAACGGCTTCCTTGAAGGCGAGATGGCATCGCGGCGGGTCTTTTTCCGCGACAAGCCGGATCTGACCCAGCAGCTGCGGCGCTGGCGCGGTAGGCGTCTGGAGCGACTTCTGGCGCGGCTGACGGAATTGCACACAGCCTTGCTGGGCGACAATCGCAACGCCGAACTGATGCTTTCGCAAGGCCTAGCCGAGATCACGAGGGCGGCCGCTGCCCGGTAGCGCACATCCCGCATTGCGACAGACAGGGCTGGGCATTGGCTGACAGGCTATTGCCAAGAGCCAGCGGATATGTACGTATTGCAGCGCAACAAAGCACGAAAATGGTTCTATGCTGCACAAATGGCATCGTCGCTCTTCGGCTCGCCAAGACGAATTCCACCGGGAAACAGTTAGCGTGCGATGACGACGCTTGAGCAACATCATACCCCCGCGACCGAGCATGAGGGCGCCGAGGCGGCCGCCTCTCGGCGCGTCAAGCTTCCGCTGGCCCCGTCGCTCGAACGCAGGCGCCTGCAAAGCTACCTGATGCTCGTGCTGCTGGATGGGTTTGCCGTCACGGTCGGCATCCTCTTCACCGGCTATCTCTACCTCGGTGAAGTGACCGCCAACGGCATCGAGCGACAGTGGATCATCCTGCTGCCGGTCCATTGGACCGCCGCGCTGATCCTCAAGGCCTATTCGATCGATTCGCTCACGTCGCTGCGCACCAGCCAGAAACGCGCCTTGCTGGCCCTGCTGGCGGCACTGACGCTGTCGCTGTTCATCGCCTTCTTTGCCAAGTCCAGCCAGCAGTATTCGCGAATAACGACCGGCCTTGGCGTGGTGACCACTGCAGCGTTGCTGTTGTGGGTGCGCGCGCTCGTCCAGCCGCTGATCCGCCTGCGCTGCGGGCCGACCGCCGAGAACGTACTGGTGTTCGACGATGGCGGGTTTCCGGTACGGATACCGCACGCATGGCACATCGATACCAGGGAACATCGCCTTTCGCCGAACCGCAGCGATCCGCATATGCTGGACCGGTTGGGAATGTTCATGGCCAACATGGACCGCGTGCTGGTGACGTGCCCGCCTGAGCGCCGGATGGACTGGGCTCTGGTGTTCAAGGGTTCGAACGTCTGCGGCGAAATCATCGATGCTGAAGTAACCAAGCTGGGTGTGCTTGGCGCCCGGCGGGGGCAAGGTTTCGGCGCGCTGATCGTCTCGATCGGGCCGCTCGGGCTGCGCAGCCGTGCGGCCAAACGCGCGATGGACGTGGCTATAGCCGGGGGCGCGTTGCTGGTGCTGTCGCCGGTCCTGATCCTCGTGGCGATCCTGATCCGGCTCGAGGACCGAGGTCCCGTCTTCTTCCTGCAACAGCGACAGGGGCGCAACAACCGCCTGTTCTGGATCTACAAGTTCCGTTCCATGCGGGTTGCCCAACTCGACGCAGCAGGCGCCCGCTCGGCCAGCAAGGACGACGACCGGATCACGCGCATCGGCGCCTTCATCCGCCGCACCAGCATAGACGAGCTCCCGCAGCTCTTCAACGTTCTGCGCGGCGACATGAGTATTGTCGGCCCCCGTCCGCACGCGATCGGATCGCTCGCCGGCTCGAAGCGGTTCTGGGAAGTGGATTCACGCTATCTGTTGCGCCACTCGCTGAAGCCGGGCCTGACCGGACTGGCGCAGATCCGCGGTTTGCGCGGTGCGACCGATTCGGAGGCAGATCTGTCAAACCGGCTTCAGGCTGATCTCGAATACCTCGATGGGTGGACCGTCCTACGGGACATTCGGATCGTTTTTGCCACCCTCACCGTTCTGGTTCACGACCGAGCTTTTTGAGGCGGACCGTTCATCGCGAGCGGTGTAGCGTTGCAACAGCGAAGAAACTCTACGATTTTCCGGAATAAACAACGTTTTTTGCACTTAAAAGCCAGTTTGCATATGCGTCCTTTTACCTTCGCCATCGCAATATAGGTTGAGTTTGGATGTAACGTCGGTTAAGCAAATTGTTGTACGCCGAATCTGGAGGTTGCAGTGAACAAGCCGATGAAATTCGTAGTGATGGGCTGCGCAGCCCTCGCCGTCGCCCTGTCGGGCACCGCCAACGCCGCGGCCACCCGCTCGGCAGATGCCCTTCCCGTAGTGTCGAAGAAGGCCATCAAGCGCACCGCCCCGGCGATGACCGGTACCCGCAGCAAGGCCGAAGGCGATTCGACTTCGATCATTCTGGGCGTCGGCGCTGCCGCTGCCGCCATCGCGGGGATCATCATCGCGACGGACAACGGCAACGACAGCAAGGGCTGATCTGCCATTCTATCCAATTGATTTGATCACCTGAAATTTGAGACCCCCTTCGGCTTCGGAGGGGGTTTCTTATTTGGCAGCTAAGGTTAGCTTGGCCTCCATGACTGCTGCATCAGCATATCCGGCGCGGCAGATGGCCCGCCCGAGCACCCGGCCTGGGCCATCCGCCGCCACGCCACCGGCTATAGCCCTGCTTGTCGCATCGCTCGTGCTGGGCGGCGGCGGCACTCCCTCACCTTCTGCGGAACTCGCGCTCCAACTCGTCAGCGCCGGCCTGATCGGCTGGTGGCTGATTGCGCTGGATCGCGCCGGGCAGCACCTGCCGCGCCCTGCACTGGCCGTGTGCCTTGTCATGCTGGCCCTTCCGGCCATTCAGCTAATCCCGCTACCGCCAGTCCTCTGGCACAACCTGCCAGGCCGTCAGGCCGAACTCGACGCGCTCCAGCTGATTGGTGCCGCCGATAGTTGGCGGCCCTGGTCGGTGGCGCCGGACCGCACCTTCACCTCGCTGCTTGCGATGCTGCCACCGCTTGCGATGCTGCTGATGGCAGCCGGCCTGGGTCGCCGCGACCGTACGCGGCTGCTGGCTGCTGCCGGCCTTACCGCGCTCGCCAGCCTGGTCGTGGGGGCCGCGCAAATTCGCGGCGACGCGCTGCGTTTCTACGGTGACGTGTCCGGGGCGCTTACCGGCTTCCAGGCCAACCGCAACACCCAGGCAGACGTGCTGCTGGTCGGGCTTCTTGCCACCGTGACATGGCTTCGCATCTGGAACGAGGGGCGCCGTCGGCCGCTGCCTGCGCTGGCGATGCCTCCGTTGACAGCGGTGGTCGCCGGCCTGTTCGCAGTCGGCATCTTCACCACGGGATCGCGCTCGGGCATCGCCCTGCTTGCCATCGCGCTGCCCGCGTGCGCAATCATCGCCTGGCCCAGGGGCGCTGGCAAGGCAGCCACCATCGGCGCCATTGGCGCGGTGATGGCGTTGACGCTGGCCGGCGGCGCGGTGATGCTTTCATCCAACCGCACGGTTACAGGCGTGTTGTCGCGCTTCACCGGGACCACCGAATTTCGCCCCGAACTCTGGCGTGATACGCGTTTCGCGATCACGGAGAGTTTTCCCTTCGGCACCGGCATCGGCACGTTCGTCCCGGTGATGATCGCCGCGGAGCGACTTGAAGTTGTCGATGCGACAATGCCGAACCGGGCGCACAATGAATATCTCGAATTCACCTTGGAAACAGGGCTGTTCGGCGTGTTTGCAGTGATGGGGCTGATCGGGTTTTTCGCGTTTTCCGCAGTGCGGGAATGGCGGAAGGATGAGCCCATGGCCCATGCACAACTGCTTTGCGCCGGCGCAGCATTATGCCTTGTTGCACTGCACTCGCTTGTCGATTATCCCTTTCGTTCAATGTCGATGGCTTGCCTAGTCTGTACCATAGCCGCCTTGCTGTTGCCCTCTCCGGAGCGTTCACGCGCCGGATGATGCGAGTTCCGGAAAGCCCCTCAATGATCAAGAAATGCGCATTGCACGCCGGCGTGGCCGCCCTGTTCGCCTTGGGCGGATGTGCCCAGAGCGTTGACAACAAACTGCCCATGGGTTCGGCGGCCTATACCGCCATCGAAGACAAGCCCGAAGGCGCCGCAATCAACGAAGTGATCCAGCCCAACGATCGCCTCGCGATCCGCGTTCTGGGCGAACCGGAGCTCACCTCCGACAATTTCTACGTTGACGCCAACGGCTACATCCAGGTGCCCCTTGCCGGCGAAATCGACGCGGCCGGACACACGCCGCGCCAACTGCGCGAAGCAATCATCGCACGGCTGGCAGCGCGTTATATCCGCAATCCCGACGTCTCGGTGATCGTGATCGAGCGCACCCGCAACACCTTCTCGGTCGAAGGCGACGTGCGAGAGCCCGGGGTCTTTGAAGTCGGCCCGGACACCACGCTGCTGACCGCGATGGCCCGCGCCAAGAGCCCCACCAACGTGGCAAAGCTCGACGAGATCATGATCTTCCGTACCGTCAACGGCCAGCGCATGGGCGCACGGTTCGACATCCGCCAGATCCGGGCGGGCAACGCGCCCGATCCGCGCGTTCTGGCGGGCGACATGGTCGTCGTCGGCCATTCGAACTCCAAGGGCGTCTTCCGCGATATCCTTCAGGCCGCGCCGCTGCTGAATGTGTTCGTGCTGCTCAACAACAACGTTCTCAACTGACCGGAAAGACAGAGCCTTGTCCGAACTCATCCACGCAGACGAAAGTCATCGCCTGTCCCGGTCAACCGGCCCCAGCGATCCATTTGGCAGCCCGGGCGGTTTCGGGCGCCAGGCGCTCGATATGCGCTATATGCTGGCCGTTGCCCGCCGCAACTTGCTGGTCATCGGCATCATTCTGGCCGTCGCCCTGTCGCTGACCGTCATCGCCACTCTGCTGATGACGCCGCAGTACACTGCCGGCGCCAAGATCCAGATCAACGACAGCACAGGCCGGATCATGGCCGACGAGGAAGGCACCCAGGACGAATCGCAGGGCGCGGGCTGGGATACCGACCGTTTCCTCAAGACCCAGACCGAGGTGATCGCAAGCCGAGGCCTTGCCTTGCGTGTCGCCCAGCGGCTCAACCTCGCCGGCAATCCGGCCTTTTTCGCGGCGCAGCAATCGCCCGCCCCGGCCCCCGGCACACCGCTGGCTCAAGCCCAGCTGGATGCAGCGGCATTGCTGCGAGGCAATCTCAACGTGGTCCTGCCGCGCGATTCGCGCATCGTGACCATCGAATTCTCCAGCACCGATCCGAAGCTGGCGGCCAAGATCGCGAATGCCTACGTCGATGAATTCATTCAGTCGAACCTGCAGCGCAAGTTCGACAGTTCGTCCTACGCCCGCAGCTTCCTTGGCGAGCAGTTGCAGACTGCCAAGCAGAAGGTGGAGGAATCCGAACGCGCGCTCAACACATATGCACGTAGCGCCGGCCTCATCATTCCGCGCAATACCAGCGGCACCGGCAAGGACGGCAGCAGCAGCGACAGCAGCGGGTCGGTGACGACGTCCAGCCTGCTTCAGCTGAATAGTGCGGCCAACGACGCCACCGCCAAGCGGATCGTCGCCGAAGGACGCTGGCGCGCTATCTCCAGCGCGCCGCTTCTGACCAGCAACGAAGTGCTGAGCAACGGCACGATCACCACCCTGCTGGGCCAGAAGGCGCAGATCGAAGCGTCGCTCAAGGAAGAACAGAGCCGCCACAAGGACGATTACCCGGCAGTGCTGGGCAAGCGTTCGCAGCTCAAGTCGATCAACGACCAGATCCAGGCAACCGCGAACAACATCAAGAACTCGGTGCGCTCCGACTTTGAAGCGGCCACTGATGCGGAAAACCGCTTGCTTGACCAGGTGCGCAACCTGAAGAACGACACGCTGGCCGAGCAGGACCGGACCGTTCAATATGGCCTGCTGTCGCGCGATGCCGATACCAACCGGCAGGTCTACGAAGGCTTGCTGGAACGCTACAAGAAGCTGAATGCGGTGGCTGGCGTCAGCCTCAGCAATATCTCGGTGATCGACGATGCAGAGGCGCCCGGCGTCCCTTCCTCGCCCAAGCTGTTCCGCAACCTGCTGATCGGCCTGCTCGCCGGCGGCGCGGCCGCGGCCATGGTCGTGTTCCTGCGCGAACAGTTCAACGACTCGATCCGGGTGCCGGAAGACGTCGAAAACAAGCTCGAAATGGCGCTGCTCGGCGTCATTCCGGGCGCTCGCGACGACGACCCGGACGCCGCGCTGGCAGACCCGAAGTCCGCCGTAACCGAGGCGTACAACTCGCTGCGCGGCTCGCTGATGTATTCGACGTCGGAGGGCCTGCCCAAGGTCATCCAGGTAACCAGCGCGCAGCCGGCGGAAGGCAAGACCACCACCAGTCTTGCCATCGCCACCGGCCTCGCGCGGATGGGCCGCACCGTGCTGCTCATCGACGCGGATCTTCGTCGCCCGTCGGTGCATCGCCGTGTCGAAATCGCCAACGATGCCGGCCTGTCGACATTGTTGACCTCGCACGCGAACCTTGCGGATATCGCCGTGCAGACCGCACAGCCCAACCTCTCGGTGTTGCCGTCCGGCCCCGTGCCCCCCAGCCCGACCGAGCTGCTTTCGTCCAACCGCCTGGAGGAACTGCTCCAAGAAGCTGCCCGCCTGTTCGACACGGTGATCGTCGACAGTCCTCCGGTGCTCGGCCTTGCCGACGCACCGCTGATGTCGGCGCTGGCGGACGGCGTGATCTTCGTGGTCGAGGCCAACCGCAACCGTCGCGGCTCGCTGCGCGGTGCAATCCGCCGCCTGCGCGCGATGCGCCCGATCATCCTGGGCGCGGTGCTGACCAAGTTCGAGGCCAGCAAGGCGGGTAACCAGTACTATTCCGACTACTACGGCTACGACTACTACCAGTACGGCGAAAGCTCGAAGAAGGACGCTGAGTGATGCCATCGGCTGGCCGCAGCAGCAGCCGGGGCAGGACGACGCTGATCGTCATGTCCTGCCTGGGCTTTGCCGCTGCGGCCACCATCAGCGGGCTGGACCGGATCGGCGGTTCCACCCCCGCTCTCGCCGGCCTGCTCCCCCCGGCGCTCGCGGCGCAAGCGCTCCGCAACCAGGCCATGAATGCGCAATCGCTGGGCGACAATGACCGCGCGCTCGCGCTGGCCCGCAAGGCGGTAGCACGAACACCGATCGAGCCGGGAAGCGCGGCCGTGCTGGGCGCGGCACTCTATGCGAAGGACGACGGCCCGGGTGCCGATCAGGCCTTCCGTGTGGCCGCCCAGATGGGATGGCGCGTCCCACTGACCCAATTCTACTGGCTCGACGCCTCGCTCGCGGTCAGCGACTATCGCAATGCAGCCGTCCGGCTGGACGCGCTGTTGCGGCAGGAACCTGCATTGCTGAGCAATCGCCGCCTGCTCGATCCGCTTGAACGCACGCCAGAAGGCCGCGCCGCGATGGCCGAAAGGCTGGCCGAGCGCCCGGATTGGTTGCAGCCCTACCTGAGCAACCTGCGCGACACGCCCACCGATATTCTCGCGCTGCGCGGACAGGTGCTTCGCGACATGGCCCGGCAAGGCACGGTCCTCGGATGCGAGGCCGTGTCGCCGATGATCGAGCAGCTTATCGCACGCGAGGCCTATGGCGATGCGCAGGCGACGTGGAAGGCGCAGTGCCCTGGCACCGCCGGCACGCTCGTGTCGGATGGCAATCTGGCCCACGCCCAGTTGACGCAAACCAGCGCCTCGCTGAGCTGGATGTTCCTGGGGCGCGCGGGCCTGTCGCTCATGCTGGAAAAGGCAAAGGGACCAGCGCAAGTCGTCGCCGCGGAAGGCAAGCTGGACCGCCCGCGGTCCTTCATGCGCCAGCTCATGCTGCTTCAGCCAGGACGCTACGAAGTCCGCTGGCGCGCCACCGGGGAGGACGGGAAACCTTCAAGCCGGATTGTCGCGGCGCTTTCGTGCAACCCGGACCCGCGCGATTGGGCCACCGGGCAATTCGACCGCGCCTCGGGCACCATGTCGGCGACAGTGACCTACGAGGGCAGCTGCGAAGCCGGCTGGCTGGGCTTCGGCCTCGTCCCGGGCGAGGGCATCGTCCGCCTGGGCGACATTTCGCTACGGAAAGCCGCGCCGCCCCCCTGAACCAGAGCCCGGCGCCGGCCTCTCTTTACTGGCCGCGCTTGGCGCTGCGCTCCATGCGGGCACTCATCGTCATGAACGGCAGCAGGCGGCGTGCCACCGCGCGCAACGCCTTCTTGATCCGGAAATAGCGAGCCAATGCCGGCGAGCTCTTTTCCGCGATGCGCCCGTCGATCAGCTCGATCCGTTCTTCCACACCGTCGCGCGCAAGGATCGACGCCCCCGCGAGCGTGGCGAAGTGGGCATTGTCCTGCCCGATCAGTCCGCCGCAGCAGGACAGCAGATAGATGTTCTTGAACGCCACCCGGGTCTCCTGATCGACCAGTTCGGGCGCCTCCAGCAGCATCTTGTGGTTGGCGTTGTTGTAGCGCTGCTCCTCCGTATCGAAAATCAGCTTCACCCCCGGAGGGCAGACGATCTCCTGCGGAGCGTCGGGGCTGTCGCTGGCGAGGAACAACGAGGTGAACGGCCAGCGCTCGTGCATCGCGGCAATCCGGCGGTTGAACTCGGCCGCCGGCACGAATGCGGTCTCGACCGCTTTGTCGCCCCGCCGGAAATGGATGCCAAGCGTATCGTGGCCGATGCCCAGGCGCTGTTGCTGCTCCTCGCAATAGGCACGCATCGCGGCGGTAGGCTTCATCCAGTTGAACAGGAACCCTTCCAGAGCCAGCCGGTCGGGCACCAAGACACCGGTTTCGCGGTGGATGCGCTCCAGCAGGATGGCATCGAGCGAACGCGCGTGAACCGCAACGCGCGCCGGATCGTAGCAGACGATCGGATCGTCCTGCTCCGCGGTGACATCAACCAGCGGCAGCGCCTTGAGATCGCCCGCAAGCGCCACCGGAAGGTGCATCGGCTCAAAGGTCTGGCCATAGGGGGCATCGTCAACACCGATGAAAACGGCCTTGCGGCCAAGCGCCAGCGCGAGAGTCAGGGTCTGGACCCGCCCGGTGACCTGGCCACCCAGGCCGCAGGCCACCGGCAGGAACAGGATCTGCTTGTCCGTGCCCCCCGCCTGGAGCTGGTCGAGCTTCCGCGCCAGTCGCGCCGTCATGTCGGAATTGCCGTTCACTGCTTACCGCCTTTGCAAGGATTGCGGACCGGATAGCGCCCGGTGGGAATGGATGCAGCGCCGATCGTCATGCCGGCCGCGCCGAAATGGCCTGCGCCAGAAAAGCGGACAGCACCGTCACCCCGTGCGCGTTCGGATGGATGAAATCGCCGTAGCAATGGGCACCCCACTGCGGGCATTCGCCCAGATCGATGAGATGGATGCCGGGGCGTATCTCTGCCAGTTGCTGCCAGAACGGCTCGGCCGACGTGTCCTCGTTCCGCATCGGATAGCGGACGATGACGATCATGCCCTCGAACTGATCGGCCATGGTCTTGAAGCGGGCCAGCGTCGCTGCGCGCAGTTCGGGCTTGCGGCGTTTTTCCGGCTTCGGGCGGTAGCCCGGCCACCAGCGCGGATTCTTGCGATAAAGCTGCCGGCGCACCAGCCAGAGCGTGAGCCAGAGCGGGTTGCGGGTGGGGAACGAAAGTTCGTTTTCCCCCTCGCCGATCGTGTCGAAATCGCCGCTGTTCGCCAGCCAAACCAGCCGCCGCGCCTTCTGCCAGTCAGGCATCTGCGCAAGCGCTTCCAACTCGTTGGTCAGCGCCCATCCGTGCGATGCGACGGGATAGACGCACTCCCCGGTCGATGCAGCGACCTGAACCGCCAGAGTCTGCGACTGGTCCAGCTTGAACCCGCCATCGACGATGCTGTCGCCCAGCAGGATGGTGCCTCCAGCAAGACTGCCGATGTCGGCTTCCATGCGCATTCCCAGCCGGTTGTAGGACCAGCCGTAGCGGTTCCGGAAGCGGCCCTTCTGGCTGGAGCCCATGCGATAGACCGAGCGGGGATCGCGCGCGAACAGCGGGAAGTCACCCACGCCCGCCCGTCGCAACGCTATATCGATCGCCGCAGCCGCCACCACCGCAGCAACAAGCGCCATTCCCAGGATCTCGGTCATGGGGTGTCCTCCCTGGCAGCGGCGCCGCCCTTCATGACATCCCCAGCGCGGCCCGCAGCCGGCGGATGCTTTCCTCGCCTTGCAGGCGCGCACGCTCTGCCGCGCGGTTGAGGTCCTGCCGGGGCGGGATCTGCGCGAAATCAGCCGCTTCGGGATCGCCATCATAGGCGATGTGGGCCAGTTCCTCCATCTCGCAGAAACGATGGATGAGAGATCCCTTGCGGACCACCACCGGAATGCCGAGCTGAATGGCTCGTCCGAAAATGCCCGAGGCCTGATCGTAGTCCGGCGAATAACTGCACCAGACCAGATCGGCGCTGGCATAGAGATCGAGCAGTTCCTCGTGATCGATGAAGCGCGCGTAGCCAAGGCCGCCCGCCTGCTCGAATGCCGCCATTTCCTCCGACAGCTGCCCGGCAACGACGCCGCCAAACACGAACAGGCATTGCGCGCGCAGGTCCGGCCGCCGGGTGTAGAGGTTCACGAACTGGTCGAAGCCCTTGTCGCGATCCTGCCGACCGACCGCGCAGCAGATCGCGCGCCCAGCGGCGCGCGCGCGCATTTCACCAGCGAAACTTCCCTCCTGCCGCCCTTCCAGCGCAGGTTCCGGATAGAGGAAATCCCAGAACTGGAGGTCATAGATCCAGTGTGCGGCGATGGAATCGAAGCGCGGTTCGACCGAAAACGGCAGGATGGTGAAGGTCCCCACCGTGGGAATCCGGCGCAGCAGTTCCAGGAAGAACCGCTTCACCCGGAGCCGACCCGACGTTCCTTCGATGACCGGCAGCGGACGCATCAGGAATCCGGCGGTGTGCCGCCCCAGCATGGCCCGGAAAAGGCAGAGCAGCACATAGCGGGACAGCGAAGCCTCGATCTGCGCAATCAGCACCGGGCGGCGCGCGAACAACGCCTTGATCATCGAGCCGGTGCGCTCGATCCCGATCAGCCGATGCAGGACGGCATAGTATTCGCCGCGGTGGCCGTTGTCGCCGCCGTAGCTGTCATAGAGGATGACGGGAGGAAGCGATGCGTCAGTCATGATGGCGGTCTGTGAACTCCGGGATCGTCATGGCCGCCGCGCACGAAGCAACACCTCGCGCAGCTGCGGCTGCGTGGCGCGGTAGTGCTCCACCGCCAAACGCACACGCGCGGACGCACCGGACCTGTCGTCGAGCTTCGCGATGGCCAGTTGTTCTGCCCGACCGGCATCGAACTCGTTGATTTCCACAACGTCGCTCTCCAGCCCGAGCTTTTCCATGATGTAGGCCGTCTTGGGGAGGTACGAGATCGCCACGACCGGCCGGAAGGCCATCATGGCGAAAATGCAAGAATGGAAACGCGTTCCGATGAAGCATTCCGATCGCCCGATCATGGCTCGCAGGATCGGCGGCTCGTGATTGACCTCGTTCACCAGCGCAGCGTCGCCCGCCATCCGGGCCACTTCGCGAACCGCATCGAGGTCGCTTGACACCTGGTTGAACAGCACCGTGCGCAATCCGAAGCGGGCGTGCAGGTTGCGGATGACTTGCGCCATGCCCTCGAAGTAGCGCTGACGCAGGCGGGTCTGTTCGGGCAGATTGGGGAAGGTCCAGTCCACCACGGTCGCACCGATGAACGCCTCTCCGGGGGACACCCCAATTTCTGCAAGTGCGGTGGCCACACCCTCCGCGTCGGTATCGACATGGTCGTCCCAGAACGCACTGTCGCCGGTCTCGATGATCCGGTCGCGCGGCAGGTCCAGTTCGTTGGCAAGGAAATCGTAGGAGTAGCCTTCGCGAACGCACAGTGCATCGCAGTGCACCAGCACTGCACGTGCCATCTTGCGGGCAATTGGCGACGAAAGCGGCCCGACGCTCTGCGGCGCCAGTATGACGCGTGCGCCCACCCGCGTGCCCATCATGATGTGAAACAGCGCGATGACGTAGGCCAGGTTGGTGTCGTGGATGTATCCACCCGGCGCGCTTATCACCACGTCAGCCGATCGGTATGCCGCAACCGTGCGCCGCTGCTCGGCGGACAGAAACCGCGATGCCCAATCGAACCCGGGCACCGTCGCCGCCCAGGCAAGCGCCAGATAAGCCAGCGAAAGCAGGCGCCCCAGCGGTCCCCGGATGGCGGAATTGCCGATGCGCTCGCTCCAGTCCACGCCGGGATGGATCGCCCGCACGGCGTCCAGCCCTTCAAACGCGGCGGCGGAGATCCGGGCATCGGGATCGACCGCGCGGATTTCGGCGATGCACTGGTCAAGCAGCACCGAATCGCCGCGATTGGAACGGCCGAATGCGTTGACGATCAGGTAGTGGCGGGGCGCGGTATTGCTCACGCGGCGAAAGCCTTGCTGGCGGCGCTTGCCGCGGGATCGGAAGGGTGCGCGCCCACCAGCCGGGCGACCGCGCCGGAGAAGGCCGGAAGGCCCCAGCGCTCCATCGTCCCGGCGGCGGCATCGCCCAGCGAACGGCGCAGGTCATCGTTCGCGACCAGCTCGCGCAGCGCATCGACGGCGATCTGCGCATTTCCGGGATCGAAGACGTATCCGTTCTTGCCGTGGACCACGATTTCTCCGGCCACGCCGCAGCGGCGGGTCACGATGCATGGCACGCCGATGGCCTGCGCTTCGTTCACGCAGAGCCCCCACTGGTCGTATTCCGAAGCGAGGATGAGCGCATCCGCGCGGGCATAAAACAGCGGCATCAGCGTGTTGCGCACATTGCGATGATGGCAAAGTGCGTCCGCGATGCCCAGCGCGCGCGCCTGTTCGTGGATTTCCCTGTCCAGGGGGCCGGAGCCGATCAGCAGCAATCTGACGCCGCGCGCGGCCACGCCGCTTTCCGCGAAGATCCGCAGCGCGAGATCGACCCGCTTGCGGTCGATCAGCCGCGATACGCACAGCACATAGCGCTCCGGCAGCAGCCCCTTGCGCACCAGCCAGCCGGCCCGCGGCAGAAGCTTCTCCGCCCGGCGCCGGAAGAACGCATTGTCGATCACGTCGAAGCCGATTTCGATCGGTCCCTTCATGCCGAGTGAACGGAAGTAGTCGCGGTGGCGCCCGCCAGCGACAAGCGCGCCATCGAAGCCGCGCAGGACCGCGCTTTTGACAAGCTCGCCGCGCCGCGAACGTGGTTGATCGTCCGCTTTGCTGTCCGCCATGAAGAAGATCGGCACGCGAAACAGGTTGGCATAGGCCAGCGCCACGGCCGAAAGGCGGTCCGAATAGCCGATGGTGAAGATATGCGAAGGCCGCTGCCGCATCAGCGCGCGCCACAGCGCCCACTCGGTCTGCACGGCGCGTCCCGCCGTGTGCAGGCGGATGTGCCCCACGCCGCGCAGCAGCGTATCTGCCCGGCGCTGCTTGTGGGTGTAAAGCCGCACGCCGGTCGCCGGTTCGATCACGGTCACACGATCGCCCGACGCGGCCAGCGAAGAGGCGCAGTGGTTCAGCCGTGCCGCGTGATATTCACCGACATTGTTGATGATGAAGCAGATGTGCCTTGCCACTTTGCACCCGATAAGACGTCGACGGACCACGCCCCCCGGACGGGTGAACGACGGCGATCCAAGGTTGCGTTTCGCACTTGCAGTCTAGAAGTTTGAGCCATCGGGTAAACATTTATTTGCAGTGCAGCACAAACCCGCCGACTTCCGCAACATAGCCGGCGGCAGAAGTGCTAGCGCCCGCGCCGGTCGATGGCGGAGCGATAGGTATCCGCCCATGCCCGCGCGACTTGCTCCGCGCCGAACGTCTCCGCCGCAAGCGCGCGCGCACTGTGCGCCATCCCCGACCAGTCCGCCTCCCCGATGGAAAGCGCCGCACCCAGCGCCGCTCCGATCTCGGCAGGGGCATAGCCGCATTCGATGGCCGCGCCGCGCGCGAAGCCTTCGGGCAGGTTGCATTCGCCCGTCATCACGGTCGGCACGCCCGCCGCCCAGGCTTCCAGGATCGCCATGGGCAGCCCCTCGCTCAGCGACGGCAGCACGATATAGCGCGAGCCCTCGATCAGCGCCTGTTTCGCCGCCCCGAAGATCGGCCCGATGAACTCGGCCGTGGGCACGCCGGAGACCGCCGACTTCAACGCTTCCACGTCGGCGTCATCGCCCCAGCCAGCGATGGTCAGCCGGCTGCCCTCGGGCAAGGCCGCGTTCTTCCACGCCTCCACCAGCGCCAGCAGGTTCTTCTTGGCGTGGATGCGGCCGATATAGGTGACATGCGGCGGCGGCAGTCCGGCGCGCGGCGCTGATGGAGCCGGCCCGGCATTGGGGATGACGAAGACTTCGTCCCGCCCCGTCTCGCGCCGGATGTCCTGCGCCTCGCGCCCGGTCAGCGCGTGGAGCGACGTGGCCCGCGCCCAGCTTGCCCGTTCATAGCCGGCGCGCGCCAGCGTCTTCTTCCAGGTGCCTCGCGCGGTGATCCATGGATCGAGCATCCCGTGCGGCGAGACGAGATATCCGCGGCCGGTCCGCGCCGCCCACTTTGCCCCCGCGCGCGAGGGGTACATCCAGATGCCGTGCAGGTGCAGCACGTCGAGATCGGCCTCGATCAGCCGGCGCACCAGATCGGGCGCGAAGCCCAGGATCGGGGGGCCGAATTGCCGGCACAGGGTGAGCGAACCCTCCGGAAACCGCGCGCTGTCCTCCGCCACATGCCCGGCATCGGGCGCGAAGACGGGCGCCTCGCCGCCCATCGCGCGGATCATGTCGGCCTGCCGGACGACCGCCTCGAACACCCCGCCGCCAACACGTGACGCCCAGGGGCTGAGCAGGCCGATCCGCAGCCCCTGCAAGGGACCGCTCATGCGCGGGAGGCCTCACCCTGCCGCGCCTGCAACGCCTGGCGGCGCCGCGCGACGGCCGGGGGAAGCGCCGGCCCGGCGCGCACCGGTTGGGGAGCAGGCTGCCCGCCGGTCGCAACTGGCACCCCTGCCGCGCTCATGGCCTTGAACCGGGCGCGGGCGCCAATGAACAGGCCGGTGCCCAGCCCATACCAAAGGCCCCAGCCGCGATTACCGAGAACCGACGACAGGATATTCGCGCCGAACATACCCACGATGATCGCCGCACCCCACGCCGCGAGAAACAGGAGGTCGGAACGCGCATTGCGCGACATCGAAATGCGAACCAGCAGCAGCACGGACTGGATGAACTGGATGCACTGCACCAGCAGCAGCGCGGCACCTCCAGCGAGGCCCCCGATGAACAGGATGCTCAGATACTGATTATGCCCGAAACCGATGGACTGTGCATATCGGCCACCTGCCTCTTTTGGAAACCACCAAGTGGTCCGGGCAGCGAAACCGTGTCCGAACACCGTTTCCTTCGTGGACGCCACAAAGGCATCGTACATGAAGCTCCACTCGGACTGTCGGGTATAGTAGCTGAAGTCTTCGCCGCTACGGCTTTGATTGTCCGTGAAGCGATCAGTCCACCGCGTCAGTCCGCCCGAACCTTGCGACACGACGCCGATCGTGGCGACCACGCCCAGCGCCACCAGCAACAGCGTCCGCGGCCCCACCAGGTTACGGATACCGCGCAGCAAGGTCGAGAACTGCAGGAGCGCCACCAGCAGATAGGTGCGCGTGACAGACAGGAACACCAGCAAACCGCCTAGCCCCAAGCTGACCAATTCCACCGCTCCGAGACCGAACAGGAAAAGACAGTCGATATAGCCCAACACGGGGATGGTCGCGCCGCTGAGAATCTGGAAACGGACCATCGAAAAATCGATCGGCCCGCCCACGATCCGCTCGGACACCACCGCCATAACGACGTAGCCCAGGCTCAGCCAGGCCAACAACAGCCGCACCATCCTGAGATCCTGGCTGGCAACGACACGGCACGTCGCGAACGCGGTAGTCAAATAGAGGACCGTGCCAATCGCGGTGCGCAGGATTTCGGAACTTTGTTGACCATAGACCAGCCCCGATGCTGTCCCGACGATCAGAAACAGCAGCACGGCAACGGTGAAGGAAAGCAGACCCGGCAAAGGTATCCGCCGTTCCTTGTCTAGCATCAGAAATGCACCGAACGAACCAAAGTGCAACAATGCGAACAGCAACTGGGCGTAAACCCCCTCGCCCCCGCCGCCGGCTTGCGTGCGGAAGTCAGCCATCCACGCTCCGACCAAGATGGCATACGTCAGCAGAACCCAGGTAAAACCGGTCGCAGAAGCCACCTGCACTCCGGGAACAGCCGAACGTGCGCGTACGCTAGTCAAGACGGGGTACTCCCTCCAACACGGCCAACCGAGACAACGTTTGGCCGAACGCCGCAAGCCCCTCAATACGGCCCCGCGATCGATTGACCGCAAAAAACCACGAGTTGCAGAGCCTTGACCTAATCCGCGACCAGCCTCAATGCTGCAATGCGAAACAGCACGATGAGGGCATTGTGGCAAGAGCGAACGTCGGCGGAACACCCCGCTCACCCCGGTCCGTGCGCTTCAGTCGGTGGGGGGCCTCGCTGCTTCCTTGCGCGCAGAATCGAACGGATTGCCCATGAACGACGCCCTGCAAATTGAAGAGATGACGGCAAAGGCTCAAGGCGCACGCCACTCCCTTGAACTGCAATCCATTCGAGGGATTGCAGCGCTTGCCGTCCTGCTTCATCATTGTAGCTTTTACTACAAATACGATCCTGATCTAAAATATTTTGCCGAAATATTAATAAACGCCCATGCCGCAGTTGTTTTATTTTTTGTTTTGAGCGGATATGTACTAAGCACTTCTATATCACGAAGTGCCATGTCGGCATCCAATTTTTCGGGATTCTACGTCAGACGTATCGCCAGGATATTCCCCGCACTCTATATCGGGGTAGCCATGGCGCTGCTATACGTCGCAATATTCCAGAACCACCCGATACCGGACATAGTATCGCCTTGGTGGCCCGCGGAACATCGCCAATTTCCCGATAATAGGCACATTGTCCTTACCCTTGCCGGTATAAGCACCGGCCTCGCGCTGCCGTTGTGGACACTTTTGATAGAAATCTGCGCTTCGGCGCTGCTGCCATGGCTTCTACTGGCACTATCCTACAAAAAGTGGATGATATGGCCTTTATCGGCGATATATTCGGCAATAGTACTTTACGCAGGCCCGGGATGGCACGCAGTACCTCTGTATTTTAGTGGATTCCTCTTTGGCACGGCCATTGCCATTTCGCCTCCAGCATTAAAATCCGGGCACATACTCATTGCCTTGATCGGAATTACGCTGCTTTGGTTCGGAAGGTTGCTTTTTAACGCCAGCTTCACAGTTGATTATCACAACGCCGCCGCCACTGTCTGCGAAGGTCTTGGCGCCATGCTTTTCATTAGCGCTATTGTGCACCAAAAGGATGGCTATGCGATATTGCGTCACCCCGCCCTCGTCTGGCTTGGTGACATTTCTTACTCACTCTATCTCGTGCATATGTCGATTCTGGGCATCATCGCGGGATTGGGGACTGAGATATTCCGCCTGCCTATCATGACAGAAGGCGGTCTTCCGGCGACACTGGTCTTGATGCCCTCGACGGCGGCTGCAACTATCGTGCTTTCCGCACTCATCTATCGGTTCGTCGAACTCCCGATGATCAGCGTAGGGAAACGTCTCGCACATCGTGTGGAACGGACTGTCGCTGGACGCCGCCCCCAAGTCGCCATTACCCAATAGCACGGGAAAAGGTGGCGGGCGGGAGACTTGCCCCCGCCCGCCAGCGTGTGGCGCAAGATACGATCAGAGCTGCACAGGCAAAACCGACCAGTTGCCGATGCTCGCCCCGCCTGTCAGCGACGAGCGGTGCCACTGCACACGAATGCGGCCTTGCGCTGTCGCCGCCGGGATCGTGGCAACCACGACGCCCAGGTAGTTCTGGATGTCGATCTTGAAGGTCGTCCCCGCCGCGGCGAATTTCACCACCTCGAAGTACCGCCCGTCGAACAGGCTGCACCCGTCGCTCACGCCATTGTGCGGCGGCAGCTTCACCACCCGGTCCGCCGTCAGCGCCGCGCCCCCATAGACGATGGTCGGCGGCGAGCGGTAAGCGGCATCCGCTCCGGCCGACAGGTCGACGTTGGCATCGCCCGCCCGCGTGATCCGGAGCGGGTCGAGCCAGTCATCCACCGCCAGCACGGTTGCCCCCGCCGCCGCCGCCGTATCGGTGAGTGCGCGAACCGGAGCCGTGCCATAGGTCGAGAACGTGCCGCGAATGGTGCGGATGCGCGCTGGCTGGTCCAGCGTTCCCCCGTTGAACAGAAACCACTTCGCCCCGGCGCCCTGCGAATTGAACGCGAACGAGAACAGCCGCACGTCCAGCGCCGCGCCCGCCCCCGAAACGCGGAACATGTAGACCGTCGTGGCCGCCGCCTGAACCACGTTCGACCCTTCGAGATACATCGATCCATAGGAGATCAGCCGCGAGTTCGGCAGGTCGAACATATTGCCCGACACGGCCAGCGTCTGCCCCTCCATCGCCCAGTGGCGGACAAGATGCGTGCCCCCGCCGCCATCGTAGAGCATGAGGGCCGACGAGCCGTTGATTTCCACGAAATACTCGTTGGTGCTGGCGTTGCACCGGAACATGACCTCTCCTGCGGCGCCGCCATTGTAGTAGCCTTCGATCGTGTTCTTCGGCTGACCGATGGCCGCGCTCATCGTCATCACGCCGCCGACCGTCTGGACGTGGAAGTCGAACTTGTTGCCCCAGATGCTGATGTCCGTCGATGCGGAGTAGACCACCCAGTAGCAGTTGGTGATGCGCAGCCTCTCAAGATAGTTGCTGAAGAAGTCGTGGATGCCCGTTCCCGTCTTCCACCGGAACCGGAACGCGGCGGCGCCGGTGTTGCCGGTCTGCGCGGTGTTCCAGGTCATCTGAAAATCGCGCATCACGTTGCCGAACGCCATGTCGAAGGTGAAGTCGAACACGGCGACATTGGCGGTGAACTGCTTGATGATCGCCTTGTCGCGGCTTGACCCGATCACCCGCATCCCGATGATATTCGCCTGGTTCAGCGTGATGGCGGACGTGATCTTGTACGTGCCGTCCGGAAGGAACAGGTGGCCCACCGTGCCTGCGGCCGCCGCGCTGAACGCCGCCTGCAACGCCGCCGTGTCGTCGGTGATGCCGTCTCCCTTGGCGCCGAAATCCCTGACGCTGACGGTTTCCTGAAGCTTCCGACCGATCGTCGTCCCGCCATAAGTGCCGGTGCGGGCATAGGGAAGGTCGCCGTTGGCGATCGCGGTACGGGCCTTGCTCGCCAGGCCCCGGGCGATAATGTCGGCGCTCACTGGCCAAGCCTGTAGGCAAGCGTGCCCGAAGCGAGCGTGACGTCGAGGTAGAGCGCGGCGCTGGCCTCGCTTTCCTCCCATACCGGTTCGCAGCAATTCACGGTGAACTGCGCCCACGCGTCGCCGGCGATCGTGAGCGGCGTGCGGGTGGCTCCGCCATCGGTCGAGCGGGTAACCTTGACGGTTCCCGTCCACGTTCCGGACAGCGTCAGTACGGCCGGCCGGTCGAGCGCCGGCACAAACGGCCCGAACACACCGCTGAGCGCGGACGAACCGGCCAGCGAACCACCCGAAGCGGGCTTGACCTGAACGGGCAAAGGCGCGGTGTTGCTGACTTGCGCCGCGTTTCCGTCACCATCGGAAAAGGCGATGGCATTGACGGTCGCGTACCCGGCGGGCACGGCGATCGGAGAATTGGGCATGGGAACTCCTTTCGGTGTGGAGTTCCCATATTTAACCTATATGGTTATGTGTAGGAAAGCGATCATCGCGGTGTCTTGCCCGCAGCCCCGATGCGCCCGACGAAATTCGCAAGCAGGGCATCGCGGCCCCAGCGTTCCCGCGCACGCTCGCGTCCCGTCTCGCCAAGACGGGCAGCCTGCTGGGAATCGTCGAGCAGCCTGACGATCGCGCCGGCCAGTGCAGGGGCATCGCCGGGCTGCGTTACCAGTCCGGCACCTTCGACCTCGTCCGCAAGGCCGGTGCCGGGCGCTGCGGTCGCCACCACCGGACGGCCCGATCCCAGCATGTTGGCCAGCTTCGACGGCAGCACCAGATCCGCAGCGCCGGGAATCTGCGGCAGCAGGTGGATGGATGCGAGCGCCAGCATGTCTGCCACGCGCTCCGCCGGCTGAAGATCGTGCAACTGCACGTTGCCCAACCCTTGGGAAAGCTCGGCCAGCCGCGCCCGATTGGGCCCCTCGCCGCAAATCACGAAGACCAGATCGCTGCGGTGGGCCAGAAGCCGCGCCGCCTCGATGATGATCTCGATCCCCTGCTTGTTGGCGATGTTGCCCGAATAGAGCGCCACCTTGCGGTCACCCAGATTCCACGCGCGCCGATACTCGTCGCCGCTCGCATCGGCGCGGGCGAAAGCCATGTTGGCCCAGTTCCGGGCCTCGACGATTCGCGCCGGATCGACTCCCTTTTCGGTGAGTTTGGCGCACATCTGCGGACTGATTGTCGAAACCCGATCGGCGCTGCGCAGCAGGGCACGCTCCAGCGCCAGCGCCAGCCGGGGCAGCAGGCCGCGCTGCTGGACAAGGCCGGTGGCCATCGCCGCGTCCACTTCGAAGTCCTGCACATGGATCCAGAGCTTCGCGCCCGAAAGCCGTGCAGAAAGCCACCCGACCGGCACCGAAAGCAACGCGGGCGCCACCACCAGTACCACGCCGGGCCGCTTGCGCAGCGCGGCAGCGAGCGCCGGCAGCAGCGACGACGCGGCATAGCTTGCCAGATGCAGGATGCGCTTCAGCCCGCCCGGTTTCGCCGGAATGTAGTGCGGACAGCGGATCACCTCGACCCCGTCCTCGCGCGTGCGGCGCCATCCGCGCGCATAACCCGGCCAGCGCTTCCACTGCGGATAATAGGGCTGCCCCGCCACGAACGTGACAGCATGGCCCTCGTCCGCGAGCGCTTCGGCGAGACCGGCCGAGTAAGGCCCGATGCCAACGGGCTCCGGGGCGTAGTTGACGCCAATCAGCAGGATCGGCGCCTTGTTGGCGATCATGCTCGGATCAGGCCCTTTTCCAGGCCGTCCAGGAACCATTGGTAAGCGCCGACCACGCCTTCCTCGAGCGGGATCGAAGCGGTCCAGCCCAATTGGGCCAGCTTGCCGCTGTCCATCAGCTTGCGCGGCGTGCCATCGGGCTTGGTCGTGTCGCGCGTGATCGTGCCTTCAAGGCCCACGATGCGGCACACCATCTCGGCAAGATCGCCGATGGCGATATCCGTGCCGCTGCCGACGTTGACGTGGCTTTCACCCGAATAGGTCTTCAACAGGAACACGCAGGCATCGGCCAGGTCGTCCACGTGCAGGAATTCACGGCGCGGCGTGCCCGTGCCCCAGATCTCGATCGAGGACTTGCCCGCCAGCTTGGCCTCATGCGCCTTGCGGATCAGCGCGGGCAGAACGTGGCTGCCGGCGAGATCGAAATTGTCGCCCGGGCCGTAAAGGTTGGTCGGCATCGCGCTGATGTAGTCCAGGCCATATTCACGGCGATAGGCCTGGCACAGCTTGATGCCCGCGATCTTTGCGATCGCGTACCATTCGTTGGTGGGTTCGAGCGGGCCGGTCAGCAGCGAATCCTCAGCGATCGGCTGGGGTGCGAACTTGGGATAGATGCATGATGAGCCGAGGAACAGCAGGCGGCCAACGCCGCTCTGCCGTGCAGCCTCGATCACGTTCGCCTCGATCATCAGGTTGTCGTAGAGGAACTGCGCCGGATAAGTGTCGTTGGCGAGGATGCCCCCCACCTTCGCGGCGGCGAGGACCACCACGTCGGGCCGGTTTTCCTCGAACCAGCTCCGCACCGATTCCTGTTCGCGCAGGTCCGTGGAACGGTCCGAGGTGACGACGGTGCAGTTCTCCGTCGCCAGCCGGCGCACGATCGCAGAACCAACCATGCCGCGGTGACCCGCAACATAGACACGCTTTCCATCAAGGCTGTGGGGCAATTCAGTCATCGTGATTTTCCGGTCGAAAGAGGCCCGCGTGGGCCGAAGGGTTGCATTCCATCATGCCGCGACCTCCGCCAGCCGCGCGTGGCCTCGGCCAAGTCCGATCATCGGCTCGTTCAGGCGCCGGACGATCAGATTTTGCACGACCAGCGCGGCAGAGACCATGGCCACGATCAGGTTCGGCCGGCCGAGCAGGCCCAGAGCCGTTCCCCCTGCCGCCAGCAGCACAAGCCCGGTGGCGGTGGACAGGATCACCCCCCGCATATTTCCGGTCGCCTGCCCCAGATTGTAGGCCGGAGCGCACCATGCCGCGGTTGCATGACCGAACGAGAGCAGCGCCACGAATATCCAGAAAGACGGTTCGAACGAGCGGAACCACAGCACCGAGATGACCGGAGCCGCCAGAACCAGCCCGCCGAAGATCAGCGGTGTTCCGCGCAGCACATGGCGGCCCGTCACCCGGTAGAGCTTGCGCGCCTCTGGCGGGTCGGTGTGGATCAACCGCGCCATCGCCGGGATCATGCTGGTGGACGTGTTCGAGAACAGGTTGCGAGCAATCGAAACCCCGCGAAACGCGGACTCGTACAGCCCCTGCATATGCATTCCGCCGAAGTGGCTGACGAGCATCTTCGACAAAGGCTCGAACGCCGAATTGAGAATGTTTGCCAGTTGGAGCTTCATGCTGATGCCCAGCATCTCGCGCAGCGTGGTCCACCGGAATGCCAAGGGCAGGCGGAAGCCGCCCAGCGCACTGCACACCGCGATCCACGCCGCTACCGAACCCAAGCCGTACTGGATGAGCTGCGCCATGGCGAAGCCGACGAGGCCATACCGAGGCACCAGCCAGAACACGCAGCCCAACTGGATCAGGTTTCCCCCGACCATGATGGTCGAACGGACGAAGCCGCGATGCAGGCCGAACAGCGAACTGTTGATCACCATGCAGAGGTTCGTCGCGATGATCGCGGCCACCATCCATGGCAGCACCGGCCGCGCTGCGGCGAGATGCTCCGCGCCCACCACGAACGTCAGCCAGTGGGACACGACAAACGCGCTGATCAGCGAGAGGCCGGTAATCAGGATGAAATTGCTGATGATCGCAGTGTCGATATAGGCCGCGATACGGTCGCGATCCACACGGGCATCAAGCGGGGCGATGAACCGCGTGGACGCGCCGCCCAGGCCGAAATCGCCAAGCCGGCTCAGCCCGAGCCACGCAAACAGGGTCGACCAGATTCCCAGCAGGGCGATCCCGCCAAGATCGACCACGGTACGATAGCTGAAGAAGGTCAGCACCGTGCTGGAGCAGACCTCGATCAGGCTGAAAATGACGTTGCGGCGAATGTTCAACATCTATGCAACATCCAGCTTCCTGCGCGCGACCGACAATGTGAACGCCGCCCCGCAGGAGGCGGACGCCGGCGCAGGCCAAATGGCCGCGCCGATGGCAGACCATCGGCGCGGCGAGACATCAGGCCCATTCGGGCATCAGGCGTCCTTGGCGATCGGGGCGTTCCGCATCACTTCAAGGTCCGCCTGGACCATTTCACGCGCGAGATCGCGCGCCGACGTATCGTGGACCCAGCCGAGCTTTTCCTTGGCCTTGGTCGGATCGCCGAGCAGCAGTTCCACCTCGGTCGGACGGAAATAGCGGGCGTCGATCTCGATCAGGCACTTGCCGGTCTTGGTGCAGTAGCCCTTCTCGTCAATGCCTTCGCCCTTGAACTCAAGCGTGATGCCCACGTCCTCGAACGCCCAACGCACGAATTCGCGCACTTCAGTCGTCTCGCCGGTCGCCAGAACGAAGTCATCCGGCTCGTCCTGCTGCAGCATCATCCACATTCCGCGAACGTATTCGCGGGCGTGGCCCCAGTCGCGCTTGGCGTCGAGATTGCCCAGATAGAGCGTTTCCTGCCGACCGAGCGAGATCGCCGCTGCCGCGCGGGTGATCTTGCGCGTGACGAAGGTTTCACCGCGCAACGGGCTTTCATGGTTGAACAGGATGCCGTTCGACGCATGAATACCATAGGCTTCGCGGTAATTGACCACGATCCAGTAGCCGTAGAGCTTGGCGACGCCATAAGGCGAGCGCGGATAGAACGGCGTGGTTTCGCGCTGCGGCACTTCCTGGACGAGGCCGTAAAGCTCGGAAGTGGACGCCTGATAGAAGCGCGTCTTCTTCTCCAGCCCGAGAATGCGGATCGCTTCGAGCAGTCGCAGCGTTCCGATGGCATCCGCGTTGGCGGTATACTCCGGCGTCTCGAACGAAACCTGCACGTGGCTCTGCGCTGCCAGGTTGTAGATTTCGTCGGGCTGGGTCTGCTGGACGATCCGGATCAGATTCGTGGAATCGGTGAGATCGCCATAGTGCAGGTGGAACCGCTGGTGCTCCACGTGGGGATCTTCGTAGATGTCCTCGATACGGCCGGTATTGAACGACGACGACCGGCGCTTCACGCCGTGGACGACATAGCCCTTTTCCAGAAGGAGACGTGAAAGGTAAGCCCCGTCCTGTCCGGTCACGCCCGTAATCAGTGCAACTTTGCCGACGCCTTCGGTCATGATCTCGCCTTGGTTTTCAGAATTGTGCAGATGCGAAGGGTCTAGCCCCGATTTGGCGCGGTGCAAGTTCAAAATGGACAGATCCGCAGCATTCGGGTGCGGATGCAACTCCGGAACAATACTAAGAAATCGTTTACCGTGCGCCGGTCTACGGCCGCTTCGGTGGGTACGATCGATATTGCAATATCAATGCAACATTCTCTGCGCCTGGGTCACCCCTGCCCAGTATACAACCTCTCGCACCTGCACGAAAAATCGTTCGATGAAGCGGTCGATAACCGGGCTGAATCCCCACAACCTGTCAGCGCAGGCACAGGCGGCCGCTCCCAGAAGGCGGTGCAGTCCGGGTACGCGCGCCAGCGGTCGCAGTACCAGCCGTGCCCGCGCCCGCCCCGGCTGGTGCGCGCCGAAAACATCGTCTGCGCGATCGGGATGCTTGGCCGCGAACAGCACATCCGCCTCACCCGCCTGGAAATATTGTCGCAGGTTGAGCTGCGGCGTTACCACATAGCGCTGGAACGCGACTGCATCGGCGCAGAACCGCACCACGTGGCGCGCGAGCAGGCGCACCCCCATGTCCAGATCCTCGTTGCCGTAGCTGCCGTCCTGCGTGAATCGTGCGTCGAAGCCGCCCACAGCCTCGAACACGGCGCGCCTGATGGAGAGGTGCCCGCCCAGAAGGTCGCCGGTGTCGATCGGCCCGCCTAGCGCCAAGCGGTCACGGCGCTCGGCCGCCCACACGCCCACGCCGGCACTCAGGAAACCGGGCGGGGATTGCGGATCGAGCGGAATATCGCCCATCACCGCATCGGCGCCCGCGGCCAGCGCGCGTGCGTGCGCGACGAGAATGTCGGGCTGCACGATCATGTCATCGTCGAGGAACAGCAGGACATCGCCTCGCGCCTCCTGCGCGCCGCGATTCCGGGTGCGGGCCAGCCCGATGTTGTCATGACGGAGGACACGCGGCGCAACCGGCAGCGACAGCGCGGCGATCGCCTCCTGCGTGCCGTCGGTCGATCCATCGATCACCACGATGGTTTCGTGCCACCCAGGATATTCGATGGCGGCAAGCGCGCGCAGCGCATCGCAGACCAGGTCGCGCCGCTGGTATGTGGGCACGATCACCGAGAAGGACGGCCAGATCCCGGCGTCATCATCCCGGCCATCGGTCTCGACCGTCACCACCCGCCTCCTGCCATCGCCCCGTCACGCAGTTGCGAACACGCGCAGGCGCGATACAATGCGGGCCCGTCGCTGCCGATCCTGCGGCGAAGCGTTAGGTGATCCGAGGTTTCCCGTCGATGCAAAACCCGATGTCGCATCCCCGGGTCTCGGTGATCTGCACGTACCTCGATGCGGAGCGTTTCATCGCCGAATCGCTCGACAGCGTGTTCGCGCAGGACTTCGGCGATTTCGAGCTGATCCTGGTCGACGACGGATCGCGCGACGGCAGCGCCGCCATCGCGCGGGCCTATGCCGAACGGCAACCTGATCGCGTTCACCTGCTCGCGCACCCCGGCGGCGTCAATCGCGGGATCAGCGCATCGCGCAACCTTGGCCTGCGCCATGCGCGGGGGGAATACATCGCCTTCATCGACGCGGATGACGTGTGGCCGCCCGCGAAGCTGGGCGAGCAGGTGGCATTGCTCGACGCGCACCCGCAGGCGGCCATGGCCTGCGGCGTGGTGACGTATTGGGCGAGTTGGGATGGAGGGGTTGATGAGCTGGTTCGCACCGGCGGCACGGTGCCCACGGTGCTCCCACCCGGCGCGCCGGTCGCGCTGCTCTACCCCGTCGCCGACGGCGCCGCGCCCAGCCCCAGCGAAGTGCTGCTGCGGCGCTCGGCGGTGGAAGCGGTCGGCGGCATGGAAGACGCCTTTCGCGACATGTACGAGGATCAGGTCCTCTTCACCAAGCTGATGCTGCAGTTCGATACGTGCTTCTCTCACCGCGACTGGCTGCACTACCGTATTCACGACGACAGCTGCACGGCGGTCGCGCGGCGCAAGCGGCAGTATCTGCACCGGCGGCGCCAGTATTTTGAATGGCTGCAGGATCACCTGCGCCGCCATCCCGCTCAAGGAACCCCGCACGTGGCCCGCGCGGTGCGGCGCGAATTGCGCCTGCTCGACTGGCCGCTGCTGTGGAAGCTCAACTGGCGCTGTCAACGGTTGCGGAAGGCGCTGAAACGCCGGCTGCCGTCGGCTGGTTCTTCCTGACCAGCGCGCGCAGTTCGCGGGCCAGGCGGTCGCGCCACACGCCCCAGCGCAAATAGGTGGCCGGCTTGGGGAACGTAGTCTTCAGCCAGAAGCGGAAGCCCCCGTCCCACGACAGCAATTCGATGCGCGGCAGGTCATAGCGGGGGCTTGCCGGCACCGCGTGACAATCGGCCAACCCGAACCCGGCGGCATAGCCCGCCGCCTCCACCGCAGCGCAGGCCTTGGCATCGCGCTCGCCGAAGGGATAGCAGAAGAACCGGGGGCGGGGCAGGCCGTGGGCCACGAAATCGTCGCCGGCGCCGCGTGTCTCCTCGGCCAGCCGTGCCGCGTCGAGCGTGGGCATCCGGGGGTGGGAACGCGAGTGACAGCCCACTTCCACACCGTGGCGCGGCAGCTGCGCCACTTGCTGCCAATCCAGCAGTTGCCGGCGCTTTGCCCCGATCTTCTGGTCCCATTCGTTGGTGTGCGAGGCCATGCCCGTGATCGCGAAGGCCAGGGCCGGAATCCCGCGCGGCGCAAGGATGTCGCGCGCCACCTCGAGCAAGTCGGCGTAACAATCATCGAACGTCAGCAACACCGCGCGGCGCGGCAGCAGCACGCGGCCCTCCAGGCAATCGAGCAGGTCCTGCGGGGTGACGAACGCGAAGCCGCGCCGTTCCAGCGAGGCAAGGTGCGCCTCGAAGCGGGGCTGCGGGATGCTGTAGGGATAGAGCACCGGATCGTCCGAATGATCGGCGATCGCGTGGTAGCACAGGATCAGCGCCTTGCGCGCGGAAGGCATGCCGCCGCATTCGTTCACGCCAGCCCAATACCCCACCATGCGGATGCAGAAGAATATCCGGGCGAAGGTGCGGCTGGAGCGCCACGGCGAGCGCAGCAGCGCCTCCGCCGCCAGCGCGCCCATCATCGCGAGCAGGCGGTGCAGGCCAGGCACACGGGCCAGCGGACGCAGCACGAACCGCGTCACCGGATGCGAAGCATGACTGATCTCGAAAATTTCGGCGGCATGGGCGAGGTGTCGGCGTGCGAACCGCACGTCCGCGCGGCCCAGCTCGTAGCCGCGCCGCAGATATTCGCGCGGCTCCACCACATAGCGGTGCAGGCTGACGGCATCGGGATTGTGCCGCACCACGTAGCGCGCCAGCAGCTTGACCGCGATGTCGGCGTCTTCCTTGCCGTACTTGCCGCCGGCAGTGTAGCCCGCGTCGAACCCGCCAAGCTCGTCGAACACCGAACGCCGCATCGATATCTGGCCACCGAATACGTTGAACGGCGAAAGCACTTCGCGGCTGCGCGCTTCTACCGCCGACTTCTCCGCCCAGGCGGCGATGCCCTCCGTCAGGAATCCGCGCGGCGAATTGGCCTCCAGCGGGATTTCGCCGACCACGGCATCGGCCCCTTCGGCATAGCTGCGCGCGTGCTGGGCAACGATGTCGGGACGGCAGATCATGTCGTCATCAAGGAAAAACAGGATCTCCCCCGAAGCCGCCGCCGCGCCCGTATTGCGCGCATGGGCCAGGCCGCCGTTGGGCTGGACGATGATCGTGCAGGGAAAGGGCAGCGCAATGCCCTCCAGCGCCTCGGCCGTGCCGTCGGTCGATCCATCGACCACGACGACGAGTTCGAGCGCTCCGTCGTAGACGATCCGGCCGATCGCCTCCACCGCCTCGCACACGAGGTCACGCCGCTGGTAGGTGGGAACGATGATCGAGAACGCGGGCGAAGCGCAGGTGGACCCGGTCATGCGGGGCCTCCTGCCATCGCGGCAAGGTAGCTTGTCTCGCGCAGTGGCCCCGCCTCCACGACCCGGCCTTCGTCGAGCACGATGGCGGCCGTGCAAGCCTCCAGCGTACTGGCGCGATGACTGATGACCAGTGCGGTGCGGAAAAAGCGCCGCTCGTGCAAAAGGGCCATGACTTCCTTTTCGGTCAGTGCATCAACCGCGTTGGTTGCCTCGTCGAGGATGAGGAGATCGGGGCGCTTGAGCAGCGCCCGGGCCAGCGCGATACGCTGTCGCTGCCCGCCGGAAAGATTGCTGCCGGTATCGCCCACCCAGGCATCCAGCCCTTGGGGCAGCGCCGCGATGAAGCCGGCCGCACCGGCCGCTGCGGCCGCGCCCAGAATATCGGCGTCATTCGCCCCGGGGCAGCCATAAGCGATATTGTCGCGCACGGTGCCGCCGAACAGTCCCACGTCCTGTCCGGCCACCGCCACGAGGCCCCGCCATTCCTTCATCCGCAGCTGATCCAGGGGCGTGTCGCCGAATCGCACCTCGCCCGAAAGCGGCGGGACGAGGCCGCAAAGCAGATTGATCACGGTCGATTTGCCCGCTCCCGATTTTCCGATCAGCGCGGTAACGCTGCCCGGCGCTATCGCGAAGGAAACGTCATCAAGCGCCAGCGTACCGTCGGGATAGGCGAACCGCACCCGGTCGAACACGACAGGGAGATCGATCGCCCCCACTGGCCGGGCGTCGGCGAGCGTCTCCGGGGGCAGCGGCTGGCCCAGCAGCCATTCCGCATCGCCGATCGGGCCCGCTTGCGATGCGAGCACCGACCGGGCGTGGCTGATCTGCCCCACCTGCGGCTGCGCCCGCAGGATCAGCAGCAGGAACGCCGTTACCTGCGCCATCGATGTGCCGAGCGCGTAGGCAGTGAACAGGATCGCTATGAAGACGCAGGCGATCAGGAAGTCGAAGCTGGGCGCGACCAGTCCCGCCACCGCGTTGAGTGAACGATACCCCCGGAACGTCGCGCGGGTTTCCGCCTGGAAACGGTCCTGCTCGCGCGCTTCCTGGCCGAACAATCGGATGACGCGCGCACCATCGACGATTTCGCGCGAGCGCCGCAGCAGTTCCTCGCTTGTCGCTGTTGCCAGAATACTTTGGCGGCGCTGCATACGGTCCATCAGCGCCAGAACGCCCGCGATCACCAATGCGCCCGCCGATGCCACCAGCGACAGGCGCCAGTCCAGCCACAGCAGGATCGCCGCGAAAACCATTGCGCTGGCCCCCGCCTGCACGATCTGCAGGGCGGCCCGAACCGCCTCGAACACCCACCAGCTTGACCGGGCCAGCGCGTTGAAAGCGCGCCCCCCCTGCCCATTGAGGAAGAACGCGAAGTCCAGCCCGATCGTGCGCCGTGCCATCGCATCCAGAATGTCGCGGCTGATCGCCGCATGGAGCCGTGCGACCAACAAGTTGTTCGCGGCGTGGACAAGGCTCTTGAGACCGATCAGCGCCATGACCGTGGCGATCAAGGCATAGGCGCGTTGCGGCGTTGGCAAGGCGTGGGCGACACGCGCGATTTCCACCACCGGCGCAGGAAGGCTGGCGGGGACGGTTTCCGCCATCATCAGCGCGATCAGCGGGATCAGTGCCCCTACGCCCACGCTCTCCAACACGGCAGCGACAAGGCCAAGCAGCGACACGACAGGAAAATAGCGCCAGTACGGCCGCAGGATCGGCGCCAGCCGTGCCGACCCGAACAGCACCCCCGACGGCAGTGGCCCCTGTTCGCCATCCGACGTTCCGCTCAGATGAATACCACCAGCCAAACCAAATCCTACCTAACTTTAATTAGTTAAGATGCATTCCTATGGATAAGCAAAAATAGTCCATAAGATTAGGAGGCCCCTTTCCCGACATAGAGCGGAACCGGCCCCGATCTGCAAAGAACCCATCCAAATTAATCCCGTAGGAATACACTGTCGCATATTTCACGTTGTTTTCGCAATTGCGAAGGCTCCACCTTGTCGATAACGACAGGCGCCAATGAAGCGATGTTCCAGGGGCCATATTGGATGAGGTCTGTTGATGCCTCCGGGCTGGCGGATGTTGCAGTCGTCATCGCAAGCTACAATCACGCGCACTTCCTGGGCGATGCCCTGAAGAGCGTGCTGGCGCAGACCGTGCCGGCGCAGGATATCGTCGTGATCGACGATGGCTCACTGGACGATCCCGCTGCCGTGGTTGCCCAGCACCCGCCGGCCCGGATCATCCGCACCGCAAACCAGGGCCTGCCCGCAGCGCGCAACAACGGCCTGGCCGCGATCAACACGCACTATGTCATCTTCCTCGATGCGGATGACGTGCTGCTGCCCGGCGCCATCGCCGACGGGCTTGCCTGCATGAAAGCCAACCCTGGCGCCGCTTTCGTCTGCGGCGCATTCCGGCTGGCCGATGGCGACCTCAAGCCGCGCGGCGGCCCGGTCCTGCCGCGCCTCGGCCCGCTCGGCCATACGGCGTTGCTGCGCGGCAATCACATCGGCATGCCCGCCAGCGTATTCTACGACCGGGCAAAGCTGGTCGAATGCGGCGGCTTCGATCCTACGCTGCGCCGCTGCGAGGATTACGAGCTTTACCTGCGGATGACCCAGCGCCACCGCATCGCCAGCCACGCCAACGTCGTCGCCCACTATCGCCTGCACGGCTCCAACATGTCGCTCGATGCGGTGGAAATGCTGGCCTGGAACCGCGCAATTCTCGAACGGTATCGGCCGGACGAAACCGACGCCGCGGCCCTGCAGGCATGGAAGGAAGGGATGCACGGCCAGACGGCGGCATTCGCCAACATCGTCTGGACCGATCGTGGTGCGCGCGCGTGGCCGAAATGGAACCAGCGGAGAAGAATGATGGCGCTAGCGCCCTGGACAACGACCAAAGCGGCCCTGCGCCAGATCCTAGTCCGCGGCTTGCCCGGTCCATTGGCCGAAGTGCTGCGGGGCATCCGCCGCCGCGCGCTGATCGCGGGCGCAGGCAAGATCGATTTCGGCGATCTTGCGCGGATCACGCCGGTCAGCGAAGGCTACGGCTTTCGCCGCGGCACCCCGGTAGACCGGTTCTACATCGAAAGCTTTCTTGAACGCCACGCGGGCGAGATTCGCGGTCACGTTCTGGAAATCGCCGACGACAAGTACAGCCGCCGCTTCGGCAAGGACATCGTGCGGCAGGATGTGCTCAGCGTGAAGGACGTGCCCGGCGCGACGATCGTCGGCGACCTGACGTCGGAAGGCCTGCTGCCGCCCGCCAGCTTCGATTGCGTGATCCTCACCCAGACGCTGCAATACCTGTTCGATCCCCGCGCCGCCGTGCGCAACCTGCACGCGGCGATGCGGCCTGGCGGCGTGGTGCTGGCAACAGTGCCCGGCATCACTCCGGTCGTGAACAACGATTGGGAATGGTACTGGCCGTTCACCGCCCGCGCAGCCCGGCGCCTGTTCGAGGAAACCTTCGGCGAGGGCAACGTCGAGCTTGAAGTGAACGGCAACGCCTTTGCCGCCACCTGCTTCATCCAGGGTATCGCGCAGGAAGACGTCGGCGTGCAGTGGCTGGAGCCGCGCGACCCATCGTTCCCGGTCAACATCGCCATCCGCGCGCGCCGCTCCGCCTGAGCCGAGCGGAACGGGGGACCGGGCCGCTTACGGCTTGGACGTGCCCGACTTGGGAACGCTGAACGACCCGCTGACGCGCCCGCCGCCCGTGCCGGCACCGGAAGCGCCGCCACTGTGTCCGTCGACGCTGGAAATGCCGGTGTTGAGATCGATCACCAGCCGCCCGCCGTTGAGCGTGTCGGTGCCGCGGCGCAGCGCCACGTTGCCGACCATGGTGATGATCTTGCGGTTGAAGTCATAGACAGCGACATCGCCGCTGGCGCGTTCGTCGTTGCGCGTGACGACCACGCCGCCGGTCGCATCGATCCGCTGGATCTTGAGATCGCCCGTATCGGTATAGGCCACCGTCGTGCGCGCGGCGCGCATCCGCAGGGCTTCCTGCGTGATATCGACGTTGCCGGACAGCACGACGCGCTTCTGCTTGTCCTGCAGTTCGATGCGGTCGGCCGCATAGTTCACCGGCGCATTGCTGTTGTGTGAGGCGATGGCCTGCGCCGCAAGATGCTGCGCACCGGCGATCAGCGCGGCGGAAACGGCGAAGCCGATAGCGGCGCGGCGCAGCGGACGGGCCTGGCGAATGGTCTGGATCATCGTCCTCATGGCATCTTCAGCTTGCCGGGCTCCATGCGCAGGCGCGCGTGCCCTTCCAGCGTGATCGTTCGCTCTTCAAGGTCAGCGCTTATCCTGTCGGCAATGAATGTGCCAGCCGGAATCCGGCCTTCCACCCTGCTACGGCTGACCATGCGCTTGGCGGAAATGTCGATATCGGCGCCCTCGGTGGTCATGCGGTAGCCATCGGACGTCTGGAAATTGACCGGCCCGTCGACCGCGATGGTCTGCTTGCCGAAATCATAGCCGCCCGCATCGGCGGTCAGGATCGCAGGGCCGGAATTGAGCATGACCCGCGCGGTCACGTCCTTCATCTGCACCACCGCCTCGCGCTCGGAATGCTGGACCGCGCTGCCGGCCGTGATCGAGAAGTTGCGTCCCCGGTCGTCCTGCCCGCGATACATCGCGCTGACCACGCGGAGCCGGTCCTGCACCATTGCCACCTTGTTCCGGTCGAGCAGGAAGCTGATTTCCCCGCGCGGAGACAGCGGCACCAGGATCATCACCGCGAGCAGTGCGCCGATCAGCACCGGCAAACCGCGCGCTGCGAACCGCACCAGCCGGTCGTGCGAGCCGCCGGGCGCGGCCAGCAACTGGCGGCGCGTACGCATGCGGTCGGCCTGAACGGTCATCGGCGCAGCCCTTCCGCGATCACTCGTGGCTGAAGATGTCGCGATCGGCCCAGCCGGCGATGTCGAGCAGCGCGCGCGTCGGCAGGAAATCGCAGCAGGCCTGCGCCACTTCGGTGCGGCCTTCGCGCGCCAGCCGCTCGACCAGGATCGTGTGCATGGCGTGGAGGTGGCGCACGTCGGACGCGGCATATTCCTGCTGCGCGTCGGTCAGCACGGGCGCGCCCCAGTCGCTCGACTGCTGCTGCTTGGAAATCTCCTTGCCCAGCAGTTCGCGCACCAGGTCCTTCAGCCCATGGCGGTCGGTATAGGTGCGCACCAGCTTCGAGGCGATCTTGGTGCAGAACACCGGGGCCGCCATCACGCCAAGGTAGTGGTGGATCGCCGCGAGATCGAACCGGGCGAAGTGGTACAGCTTGATCCGCGTCGGATCGGCCAGCACCGCTTTCAGGTTCGGCGCGTCATAGCGGCTTCCCACGGCGAAGCGGACGAGATGCTCGTCGCCGCGCCCGTCGGAAATTTGCACCACGCAGAGCCTGTCGCGCGTGGTGATCAGCCCCATTGTCTCGGTATCGACAGCAACGATGCCGGGTGCAAGGCAATCGGCGGGAAGGTCTTCTTCGTGGAGGTAAACGGCCATGGCTAGCGCTTAGGCGCTCCGGGCGGCGGCGGCAAGCCCGGCGGGCCGCCAGCCGCTCCCTATCGGCGCCGTCCGGTTCAGGGTCGGCCGACGCTGCTATAGGCGAAGCCCGCACCTCGCACTTCGGCGGGATCATAGACATTGCGCAGATCGACCAGCACCTTCTGCCGGGCAAGCTGGCCCACCCGGTCCAGATCGATCGCGCGGAACGCGTCCCATTCCGTCACCAGCACCACGGCATCCGCGCCGGTCACCGCTTCATAGGTGCTGCCCGCCATCGTCACCTGGGGCATCATCGGCGCCGCGACCTCCATGCCCTCCGGATCATAGGCAACCACCTCGGCGCCAGCATCGAGCAGCGCCTGCACGATGGCGATCGAGGGCGCATCGCGCATGTCGTCGGTGTTCGGCTTGAACGTCAGGCCCAGCAGCGCGACCTTCTTGTCGCGCGCTTCGCCGCCCAGCGCCTCGATCACCTTGCGGCCCATCGCGCGCTTGCGGGCATCGTTCACGTGAACCACCGCCTCTACGATGCGAACGGGGCTGTTGTAGTCCTCCGCCGTCTTGAGCAGCGCCAGCGTGTCCTTGGGGAAGCACGATCCGCCATAGCCCGGACCGGCGTGGAGGAACTTGGAGCCGATTCGTCCGTCCAGGCCAATGCCTCGGGCGACGTCCTGCACGTCCCCGCCCACCTTCTCGCACAGGTCCGCCATCTCGTTGATGAAGGTGATCTTGGTCGCGAGGAACGCGTTGGCAGCGTACTTGATCAACTCGGAACTGCGGCGGCTGGTGAACAGGATCGGCGCCTTGTTCAGGAACAGCGGGCGATAGACCTCGTTCATCACGCCGCGCGCCCAGTCGTCTTCGGCGCCGATGACGATGCGGTCCGGCCGCTTGAAATCGCTGATCGCGGCGCCTTCGCGCAGGAATTCGGGATTCGAGACCACCGCGAACCTGGTCTTGGTGCCCGATTCGCGAATGATCCGCTCGACCTCGTCGCCGGTGCCGACCGGCACGGTCGACTTGGTGACGACAACCGCCGGCGTGGTCAGGTTGTCGGCCACTTCCTGCGCCACCGCATAGACATAGCTCAGATCGGCATGGCCATCGCCGCGCCGCGAAGGTGTGCCCACGGCAATGAAGATCGCCTGGGCGCCTTCCATGGCAGAGGCAAGGTCGGTGGAGAACGAGAGTCGCCCGCCCTTGACGTTCGAGGCGACCAGTTCGGCAAGGCCCGGCTCGAAGATCGGCATCACGCCCTCGCGGAGACGCTCGATCTTGCTGGCATCCTTGTCGATGCACACCACGTCATGGCCGAAATCCGCAAAACACGCTCCGGAAACGAGGCCAACATACCCCGATCCCACCATCGCGATCTTCATTCGCACTTCCTCGGCTGGATGCCGCGCGGCCGCGGCCGCACGGAAAGTCTTTTCGCGGCAGCAGCACTAGGGATTGTTCCGAAACCCGGCAACCCCGGCACTTGGCTCCCAGCCTCTTGCCCCGCCGGTATGGGCCGCGCTACCCCGGCGCGATGACGACAACCGCGCTTCCAGAAAGTTGGCAGCCGAGCCTTGGCCCGGTGCTCGAAACCCGCCCCCTGCGCGCGCTTGGCGGCTTCCTGCGCGCCGAGGAGACGGCCGGCAAGCTGGTCTATCCGCCGCAGGGCCAGCGGTTGCGCGCGCTTGAACTCACCCCGCTGGACCAAGTGAAAGTCGTGATTCTGGGGCAGGATCCCTATCACGGACCTGGCCAGGCGCACGGCCTCGCCTTCTCGGTACAGGATGGGGTCAAAGTGCCGCCCAGCTTGCTCAACATCTACAAGGAACTGGAAACCGATCTTGGCCTGCCGCGCCCCGCGCACGGCAATCTGGAGCCATGGGCGCGGCAGGGCGTGCTGCTGCTGAACAACGCGCTGACGGTCGAGGCGGGCCAGGCCGGATCGCACCAGACCCGAGGGTGGGAGCCGTTTACCGATGCCGCCGTCGCTGCGGTCGCCAGGCGGGACGTGCCCAGTGTGTTCCTGCTGTGGGGCAACCACGCGCAGAAAAAGGCAGCGCGCGTTCCCGAACTGGCGAACGGCCCGCACCTCGTGCTGCGCGCTCCGCACCCCAGCCCGCTGTCCGCCCATTCGGGCTGGTTCGGCAGCCGTCATTTCAGCCAGGCGAACGACTTTCTGGAACGCCACGGGCGCGGCGCCATCGACTGGCGCCTTTGATGCCCTTTCCGCTTGCCCCCGCCGATATCGCCGCCGCGATAGTCGCCGTGAACTTCACCGCTTTCGCCGCCTTCGGAATCGACAAGTGGAAGGCCGAAACCGGGCGCTGGCGCATAGCCGAATCGACGCTGTTGCTGCTCGCCTTCATCGGCGGGTCGGTCGGTGCCTATCTTGGCCGGCACCTGTTTCGGCACAAGACGCGCAAGCAGCCCTTCTCCAGCACGCTTCACAGCATCGCCGTGGTGCAGATTCTCGCGTTGGGTGCCGCAGCAGGCTGGACGCTGGCCGGCTAGCCTGCCGCTTCGCCTAGCTGCCTGCCCATCCCAGCAGCCTGGCCAGCAGCATCACGGCCATCATCGTGACCGCAGCATAGACCCACGCCCACATCCACGGGTGGGGAATACGCGCAAGGTCCGGCCGTCCGGCGGGGAAACGCACGATCACGGCTGCGCCCTCGGGTGGAAGCGGCTGACGGCGAAGGCGCTGGTCAGTCACTTCGTGGACCTGCTCATCCGCCTGGAACCGCAGGCGCGCGGCATAAGTCCGCTCGCCGTCGTCCCAGTTCGCGACGTGGCCCACGACCACCGCCCGCGCCTCGCGCGCGGGGGCGATCAGCCGGCGCACATCATGGCGCAGCAGAGCCCATAGGCTGAACAGGCACAGGGCAAGCCCGGCAAGGAGAATGGATCGCTCCACGTGCTCGAACCTGCCAGACGCAGGTTAACCGCGCACTACAATACGCCGCGGGCGATCAGTTCGTTTCGCGCGCCAGACGGTCGGCAAGTTCGGCGATCTCGGCCGGATCGAGAATCCATGTCCGCGTCTTGCGGCCCGGCCGATGCACCGGCACGGTCAGCAACACGCGGGCATGATCGCGCGCGTGCGGCTTGTAGAGAGCAAAATGCATCGCACAGTCGCGGATCGTGCCGATGATTGGCGCCCGACCTTCCAGATCGATCATCGTGGCAGGCTGGTCCCAGGGAATGGTTTCGGTCGACATGGCCCCCTCTTTCTCCCCTCGGCGCGAACGATCAAGCCCCTTTGCGCGCGGTGAGCGACGCGGCCGACGGATCGGCGGCGGGTATCAGCATTTTTCCCTGCATTACGCCGATCAGCGCTCCCACCACTCCGGCCCATGCCGCTTCCGGCGAAACGAGAGATCCCAGCAGCATCGCGCCCGGCAGCCCGGCCAGCGCACCGACAATGCCGCCCGCCGCGGTCCGGCCCGCCCAATCCGCGCCCCTCAACGGGCCTGCCGCGAGCAGCCCCTGCACCACCGTGAGCAGCAGGATGCCCGGCCCCATCGACCATGCGGCAACAGACGGCGCCAGGATCAGCACCTCGGCATCGGTCCACCAGAGCGGCAGGATCATGGCGGCGACCGCGATGGCGGTCAGCGGCATCCACAGGGCTATTCGCATCGCGGCCATGCCGCCCGGGCGCCACCATGCCAACAGCGCGGTCTGGGCCGCGGCGAAACCTGTGCCGACAATGCCGGCCAGGCCCGCCATTTCCCAACGGAACACCCCGGTCGGGCTCTGCGCGAAGCGCACTTGCGGGAAAAGGTGGACGCCGATCCACGCCGCACAGGCCGCACCCGCGCCGGTGGCCGCAGCCCAGGCTATCCGCCGCGTGCGATTGGCTACAGTCGCTCCGCGCTCTCCGGTTTCAACGCTGCTATCCATGGCCGCCACCATCCTTGCCCGGTGCGATCCTGCGCCCGCGGCAAGGAAGATGCAAACGGCGTCAGACGTCCAGATTGGCGACGTTCAGCGCGTTTTCCTGAATGAAGTCACGGCGCGGTTCGACCACGTCGCCCATCAGCCGGGTCAGGATCTCGTCCGTGACGTCGGCGTCCTCGATCTTCACCTGCAGCAGCGAGCGGTTGTTCGGATCGAGCGTGGTTTCCCAGAGCTGCTCGGCGTTCATTTCGCCAAGGCCCTTGTACCGCTGGATCGAAAGGCCCTTGCGCCCACCGGCGAACACCGCCTCGACCAGCTGCGACGGGCGGGTGATATCGCCCTCGCGCGCTTCGGGGCGCGGCGCGGACAGCAAGGCTTCCTCGGCTTCGCCTTCGCCCGCCTGCGGGGCTTCGTCCGCTTCCGGCTCGGCCACGGCGGTCAGGCGCACCAGCCGCGCGTTGTGGGTGTAGACTTCGGCATTTTCGGCCGCGAGCCGTGCCAGCTTGCGTGCCTCGGCGCTGGTCAGGAAGCCGGGTTCGATCATGTGATGGTCGGTCACGCCGCGCCACAGGCGCTGCACGTGATAGCCGCCTTCCTCGCTGAGATCGGCCGACCACTTCGCTTCCGGATCGCCGCGGTCGAGCCATTCGGCCACGCGGACAAGCGCTGCCTTGCGGCCCGCCGTGTCCAGATCGGGCTCGAGCGCGCCGGCCAGCGCCAGCGCCTCGATGATGCTGGTGTTGTAGCGCCGCGGCACGAAGGCCATCAGGTTCTTCATCCGCAAAGCGTGCTCGACCAGATCCGCCAGATCCTGCCCGCTGCGCCCGCCACCGGTGGTTTCCAGCATCCGCCCGGCCAGCCCGGCCTCGACCAGGTAGCGGTCGAGCGCGGCGTTGTCCTTCAGGTAGACCTCGCTGCGGCCCTTCGCCACCTTGTACAACGGCGGCTGGGCGATGAAGAGATGGCCCTGCTTGATGATCTCGGGCAGCTGGCGGTGGAAGAAGGTCAGCAGCAGCGTGCGGATGTGGGCGCCGTCGACGTCGGCGTCGGTCATGATGACGATCTTGTGGTAGCGCAGCTTGCCGATGTTGAATTCATCGCGGATGCCGGTGCCCATCGCCTGGATCAGCGTGCCCACTTCCTTCGAGCTGATGATCCGGTCGAAGCGCGCGCGCTCCACGTTCAGGATCTTGCCCTTCAGCGGCAGGATCGCCTGATAGTGCCGGTCACGGCCCTGCTTGGCAGAACCGCCTGCCGAATCGCCCTCGACCAGGAACAGTTCGCACTTGCTGGGATCGCGTTCCTGGCAATCGGCCAGCTTGCCCGGCAGGCTGGCGATGTCCATCACACCCTTGCGGCGCGTCAGTTCGCGGGCGCGCTTCGCAGCTTCGCGCGCGGCGGCCGCGTCGATCACCTTCTGGATGACCATCTTGGCGTTGGCGGGATTTTCCTCCAGCCATTCGCTCATCTTGTCGGCCATCAGGCTTTCAAGCGGCTGGCGCACTTCGGAAGAGACCAGCTTGTCCTTGGTCTGCGACGAGAACTTGGGATCGGGCAGCTTGACCGAGACGATCGCGGTCAGTCCTTCGCGCATGTCCTCGCCGGTGAGCGAGACCTTTTCCTTCTTCAGCATCCCCGATCGTTCGGCATAGCCGTTCAGCGTGCGCGTCAGCGCTGCGCGGAACGCGGCAAGGTGCGTGCCGCCGTCGCGCTGGGGGATGTTGTTGGTGAAGGTGAGGACGTTCTCGTAATAGCTGTCGTTCCATTCGAGCGACACGTCGATGCCGATGCCATCGCGCTCGGCCGAAATGGCGATCGGCTCGGGCATCAGGGCCTGCTTGTTGCGGTCGAGGTACTTCACGAAGGCGGCGATCCCGCCCTCGTAATAGAGATCGTGCTCCTTCACGTCCTCGGACCGCTTGTCGCGCAGCAGGATGCGCACGCCCGAATTGAGGAACGCGAGTTCGCGGTAGCGATGCTCGAGCTTGTCGAAATCGAAATCGGTGACGTTCTTGAACGTGTCCGTGCTGGCAAGGAACGTCACGCGCGTGCCCTTCTTGCCTTCGGGCGCGGGCCCGCGCACCACGAGCGGCGCCACGGCATCGCCGTGCGCGAACTTCATCCAGTGCTCTTCCCCGTCGCGCCAGATGGTCAATTCCAGCCATTCCGACAGCGCGTTGACGACCGAAACGCCCACGCCATGGAGCCCACCCGAAACCTTGTAGGCGTTGTCGTCGCTGGTGTTCTCGAACTTACCGCCGGCGTGGAGCTGGGTCATGATGACCTCGGCCGCCGAAACGCCTTCCTCGGCATGGATGCCGGTGGGGATGCCGCGGCCATTGTCCTCGACCGAGACCGAGCCATCGGGATTGAGTTCGATCAGCACCAGGTCGCAATGCCCGGCCAGCGCCTCGTCGATGGCGTTGTCGGACACTTCGAACACCATGTGGTGCAGGCCCGAACCATCGTCGGTATCGCCAATGTACATGCCGGGGCGCTTGCGGACGGCGTCGAGGCCTTTCAGCACCTTGATGGAATCGGCGCCATAGGCGTTGGTGTTCGGGCTATTTTCGGATGCACTTGCCATGGATCGCACATAGGCATTCGGGGGGGAAAACCCAAGCGAATCCGGGCTGTTTTACACAGGGCCGGGGCGGCCGCGCCGACAGCGCGCGCCGTCTTGGCGATCGGCCGCAAAACAGCCCCTTTCCGCCGCACGCAAAAGGTGCTGCAACGTCACCATCGCAACCAGTTCGATGGGGGAAAGCCTTGATCCGCAGAATGATTTCCGGCCTGCTGAGCGCCAGCACGCTGGCACTCGCCATGACCTCAGCCGCCCCGGTGGCCGCCGCTCCGCAGCCTGCCGCCGACGCTGGAGAGGCCGCTTTCCGCGCGACCTACAAGGAACTGGTCGAAACCAACACCACGCTGTCGTCGGGCAGTTGCACGCTCGCGTCCGAGCGCATGGCCGCGCGGCTCAAGGCCGCGGGCTTCGCCGACAGCCAGCTGACACTGTATGCCACGCCCGAGCATCCCAAGGACGGCGGCCTCGTCGCCGTGCTGCCCGGCACGGCGAAGGCGACCAAGCCGATCCTGCTGCTCGCCCACGTCGACGTGGTCGAAGCCAAGCGCGAGGACTGGGAGCGCGATCCCTTCACCCTGATCGAGGAGAACGGATACTTCTACGCGCGCGGTTCCGCCGACGACAAGTCGATGGCGGCGGTGTGGGTCGACACGCTGGCGCGGTTCAAGAAGGAGGGCTTCAAGCCCAAGCGCACGATCAAGCTCGCGCTCACCTGCGGCGAGGAAACGACGTATGCCTTCAACGGCGCGGAGTGGCTGGCCCAGAACAAGCGTGACCTGATCGACGCCGAGTTCGCGCTGAACGAGGGCGGCGGCGGCCGCACCGACGGCAAGGGCGTGGTCGATGGCGGCAAGGTCGTGGTCGAGACGATCCAGGTGGGCGAAAAGGCGGTGCAGAACTACCGCCTCGAAACCCGCAACCCCGGCGGACACAGCTCGGTCCCGGTGCGCGACAACGCGATCTATGAACTGTCCGACGCGCTGGTGAAACTGCGCGACTACGATTTCCCGGTCGAACTGTCGGAAACGACCAAGGCCTTCTTCGCCAAGGCGGGCGCGGCGCGCGGTGGTGATCTGGGCGCGGCGATGCAGGCGATTTCCGCCAACCCGCAGGACAAGACGGCAGAAGCCCTGCTCAACAAGGACCGGACGTTCCATTCGATGCTGCGCACCACCTGCGTTGCCACGTTGCTCGACGGCGGCCATGCCAACAATGCGCTGCCGCAGCGCGCAGGGGCCAACGTCAACTGCCGCATCTTCCCCGGCCATTCGAGCGAAGACATCCGCACCGCGCTGGAATCGGTCGTGGCCGACAAGGGCGTGACCGTCACCGCCGTGCCGCCGCTGCGCCCCATCGCCAAGAGCCCGCCGCTCGATCCCAAGGTGATCGCGCCGATGGAAAAGCTGGCCGCGCAGTATTTCCCCGGCGTGCCGGTGGTGCCCTCGATGTCGACCGGGGCGACCGACGGCATCTTCCTCGCCGCAGTGGGCATCCCGACCTACGGCGTGCCCGGCGGCTGGGGCAATCCGGACGGCAACGGCGTCCACGGCCTCAACGAGCGGATCGAGGTCAAGGCGCTGATGACGATGCGCGCCTACCTCTATGATCTGGTCAAGGCCTACACCCGCTGAGACCCTGCCCCGCGCTGTCCACGCCTCCCGCAACGGAGGCTGTGGACAGCGTGGGTGCCGGCTGGCGCTTTACCCTTGACGGCAGACCGGGCAGCGTGTTCCTTCTCTTCATGCGTCATGAAGCGGTCATGCGTGGTGCCCATTCCTCCCCTTGCGGGAGGATCGGTGCTTCCGCGCAGAAAGGCCGGACCGGAGCATGCTTCATAAGGCGCTGATCGATCGGGCGGCGGAAGCCAGGCCCCATAGCGGCGACGCCGCCGCGACGCTGTTTTCGGGCCGCGGAACCCGCCATGTTTCAGATTGCCCCGCGCTCGTCCTCAACGCGGACTACACCCCGCTCAGCTACTATCCCCTCAGCCTGTGGCCGTGGCAGACCGCGATCAAGGCGGTGTTCCTCGAACGGGTGGACATCATCTCCACTTACGAGCGCGAGGTGCACAGCCCTTCGCTGGACATGAAGATCCCTTCGGTGATCGCGCTGCGGCAATATGTGCGGCCCAGCGAGTTTCCCGCTTTCACCCGCTTCAACCTGTTCCTGCGCGACAAGTTCGTCTGCCAGTATTGCGGCAGCCCGGAGCAGCTGACCTTCGACCATGTCGTGCCGCGCCGCCTGGGCGGACGCACCACCTGGGAAAACGTCTCTGCCGCCTGCGCCCCGTGCAACTTGCGCAAGGGTGGCCGCACGCCCGAGCAGGCGCACATGCGGCTGATGGAACAACCGATCCGCCCCACCACCTGGCAGCTTCAGGAACGCGGCCGGGCCTTCCCGCCGGGCCACCTGCACGAAAGCTGGCGCGACTGGCTCTACTGGGACGTCGAACTGGAAAGTTGACCGGCTCGTCGCGCTCAGCGGCGCGAGAGCGCTTCTTCGCTTTCCTGCATCAGCTGGGCGATGATGTCCGCCACAGGCTCTTCCTTCGTCACCATGCCGACCGACTGGCCCGCCATGACCGATCCGCGCTCGACATCGCCATCGATCACCGAGCGGCGCAGCGCACCGGCCCAGAAGTGCTCGATCTGGAGCTGGGCCTGGCCCATGTCGACCGCGCCTTCGTCGAGCAGCTTGGCGACTTCGACCTGCTTGGCGGTGAACTCCTCGGTGCCCTTGTTCTTCAGCGCGCGCACCGGGATCACCGGCAGGCGCGGATCGACCTGCACGCTGGCGATCGCGTCGCGGGCATTGGCGCGGAAGAACGCCTGCTTGAACGCCGGGTGAGCGATCGATTCGCTGGCGCAGGCGAAACGCGTGCCGAGCTGGACGCCGCACGCTCCCATCTCCAGATAGCCGGCCATCGCCTCGCCCCGGCCGATGCCGCCGGCCACGAACACGATGTGGTCCTGCGCCAGCGCCGGCAGGAATTCCTGCGCCAGCACCGAGGTGGAAACCGGGCCGATGTGACCGCCCGCTTCGCTGCCTTCGATCACCAGGGCATCGGCGCCCGAACGGAACAGCTTCTTCGCCAGCGCGATGGTGGGCGCGAAAACGATCACCTTGGCGCCGAACGCCTTGATCGCCTCCACACTGCCCTTGGGCGGAATGCCGCCCGCCAGCACGACGTGGCCGACGTTGTGCTTCGCGCAGACCGCGATCAGGTCGAACAGGGCCGGGTGCATGGTGATTAGGTTCACGCCAAACGGCTTGTCCGTCAGCGCCTTGGTCCCGGTGATTTCGGCGTCGAGCAGTTCGGGGGTCATCGCCCCGCAGGCGATCACGCCAAAGCCGCCCGCGTTGCTGATCGCGGCGACGAGATTGCGCTCCGAAACCCAGCTCATCGCGCCACACAGGATCGCGTATTCGGTGCCGAGGAAAGCGGCGCCGCGGGCCATCAGGGCCGAAGTCTTGGGATACGAGGTCATCGGCGCAAATCCGTCCATTCTTGTCGAGCGAGGGCCATTAGGGCCGCATCGTGGCAGCGGCAAGGCAATGCGCGAGCGATAAATCGCCAAATACGATGTTGATGAGCGATTTATCCCATTTTGCCGATCAATAAATAGCCGGTAAATCGATTTCAACGATCAAAGCGAAGGGTGAAGCAGATGAGCCAAGCAGACAATCCCGCCGGCACGTGCCCCTACACCGGCGCGGCCGGCCGCCTGACAACCGCGTTCGGCGCCCCCGTGGTCGACAATGCCAATTCGATGACCGCCGGCCCGCGCGGCCCGCTGCTGATGCAGGACGTCTGGCTGCTGGAAAAGCTGGCCAACCTCAACCGCGAGGTGATCCCCGAACGGCGGATGCACGCCAAGGGTTCGGGCGCATTCGGCACCTTTACCGTCACGAATGACATCAGCCGCTACACCCGCGCGAAGTTCCTCGGCGAAGTCGGCAAGCAGACCGAACTGTTCGCGCGCTTCACCACCGTGGCGGGCGAGCGCGGCGCGGCCGACGCCGAGCGTGACATCCGCGGCTTCGCGCTCAAGTTCTATACCGAGGAAGGCAACTGGGACATGGTGGGCAACAACACCCCCGTGTTCTTCGTCCGCGATCCGCGCAAGTTCGCCGACCTGAACAAGGCGGTGAAGCGCGATCCGCGCACCAACCTGCGCTCGGCCAGCCACAACTGGGATTTCTGGACCCTGCTGCCCGAAGCCTTCCACCAGGTCACCATCGTGATGAGCGAGCGCGGCCTTCCGAAGTCCTACCGCAACATGCACGGCTTCGGCAGCCACACCTACAGCTTCATCAATGCCGCCGATGAACGCTTCTGGGTGAAGTTCCACTTCATCAGCCAGCAGGGGATCGAGAACCTGTCGGATGCGGCAGCGGCCGAACTGGTCGGGCAGGACCGCGAGAGCCACCAGCGCGACCTCTACGACGCGATCGAGCGCGGCGATTTCCCGAAGTGGAAGATGTTCGTGCAGATCATGCCCGAGGCAGAGGCGGAGACCTACCGCTTCCACCCGTTCGACCTGACCAAGGTCTGGTACAAGGCAGACTACCCCCTGATCGAGGTTGGCGAGTTCGCGCTGAACCGCAATCCGGAGAACTTTTTCGCCGACGTGGAACAGAGCGCCTTCGCGCCCTCGAACGTGGTGCCCGGCATCGGCTTCTCGCCCGACAAGATGCTCCAGGCGCGGCTTTTCGCCTATTCGGACGCGCAGCGGTATCGGCTTGGGGTCAATCATCACCAGATCCCGGTCAACGCCGCGCGCTGTCCGGTGCATTCGAACCACCGCGACGGAACGATGCGCGTGGACGGAAATTATGGGGGCCGGCTGCACTATGCGCCCAATTCGTTCGACGCATGGCAGGCCCAGCCTGAATACCGCGAGCCGCCGCTGAAGATCCGCGGCGACGCCGATTTCTGGGATTTCCGCGAGGATGATGACGACTATTTCACGCAGCCGCGCAAGCTGTTCCAGCAGATGAGCGAGGCTGAGCAGCAGTCCCTGTTCGGCAACACCGCGCGGGCGATGGGCGATGCCCCCGCCTTCATCAAGCAGCGCCACATCGACAACTGCACCCGCTGCGATCCCGCCTATGGCGCCGGCGTCGCGCGCGCACTGGGAATGTCGGTCAGCGCCGACCTCGCCCCCAAGCCCGAACTGGCCGACTGAAACCACCGCCAGACGGGTCGCCCCCGCCTCCGGCCGTTCCCCTCGGCCGGAGGCGGGGTTTTCCATCACACCCTGCGCCGTCCGCCTTGCCTGCCCGCTCCCGAACCGATAGCCGGGAGGAGCAATCGTGCAGGGGGATCGCCGTGCGCCGCCATGACTATGCCGCGCTCGACGGATTGCGCGGACTTGCCGCTTTCGCCGTCTTGCTGTTTCACAGCTGCGGCACGATCGAGGTCGGCGTAGGGCCGCCGATGACCTTCCTCGCGGTCGACTTCTTCTTCTGCCTGAGCGGCTTCGTGCTCGCGCATGCCTATGGCGAGCGACTGGCGACGGGCGCGCTGTCGCATGCCGCGTTCCTGAAGCTGCGCGTGCAGCGGCTGCATCCGATCATCGTGCTGGGTGTGCTGCTGGGGCTGGCGGCAGAGCTTGCCATCGGCCGCATCTCCCCGGGCGAGGCGTGGGCCAATGTTCCCGCCACCGTCCTGCTCATCCCGCTCGGCTTTGCCTTTCGGCAGGCAGCCTATCCGCTCGACAACCCGTTGTGGTCGCTCGCGTTCGAATTCTCGGGCGGCGTCCTGCTGGGCCTGCTGGCGCGGGCACATACGGCGGTGTGGATCGCGCTGGCCGCACTGGGCGCATGCGGCATTGCCATGCTCATCGCCATGGGCGCCGGATTCGACGGGCTCGGCTTTTCCAGCCCGAAAATGTTCATCGGCGGCTTTGCCCGGCTGCTGCTGCCCTTCGCCAGCGGCGTCGCACTCTACCGGCTGCAAGCTGCTCGGCCCGCGACGATCTCTGCCGCCTGGTCATTTGCCGGACTGGGCCTGCTGCTGTTTGTCTATGATTTCGAAGGCATGGTCGGCACGCTCGTGGCGGTTGCCATCCTGATACCGGGCATCGTCGCGCTGGGCGCAAACGCCCGGCCCGGTCGCTTCGATGGGGTGATGCGCAGCGCAGGCAGACTGTCCTACCCGCTCTATGCGCTGCACCTGCCCATCGTGGATACCATTGCCACGTTCACAGCCGGCAGTGCTCCCGGATCAGCCTCGCGATGGATGCTGCTCGGGCTTGCCCTCGGCCTTTCCGTCATCGTGGCGGTGCTGGCCGAACGCTGGTGGGAACGGCCGGGCCGCGCGTGGCTGGCCCGGCGGCTTCCCGCCTGATTTCTCAGGCCCGAAACGTCAGGCCGCGTCGAGACCGTAGGCGGTGTGCAGCACGCGCACCGCGAGTTCGACTTCGTCCGCGTCGATCAGCACCGACACCTTGATCTCGCTGGTCGAGATTGCCTGGATGTTGATCCCGCGATCGGCGAGGCTCTTGAACATCGTGCTGGCGACGCCGGCATGACTGCGCATTCCCACGCCCACGACCGAGACCTTGGCGACCTTGCTGTCGGCGATCAGGCGGTAATAGCCGATCTGGTCCTTGCGCTCTTCCAGAAGCGCCTGCGTGCGCGCGAGGTCCGCCTGCGGGCAGGTGAACGTGACATCGGTCTCGCCCTTGTCCTTGGCGATGTTCTGGATGATCATGTCGACGTTGATGTTGGCTTCGGCCAGCGGCTCGAAGATCGAGGCAACCGCACCGGGACGGTCCGCGATGCGCGTCAGGGTGATCTTCGCCTCGTTCTTGTCGGCGGCGATGCCGGTGATCAGCTGGCGTTCCATTTCCAATCCTTCGAGTTCCTCGTCGGAAACGATCATCGTGCCGGGGATCGTGTCCGCCGCGGGGGCGTCATCGTCAATGAAAGAAGAAAGCACCTGCACCCGCACGCGCTCCTTCATGGCGAGGCTTACGGAGCGGGTCTGGAGGACCTTCGAGCCGACCGAGGCCAGTTCGAGCATTTCCTCATACGTGACGTTCTTGAGCTTGCGCGCCTTGGCCACGATGCGCGGGTCGGTGGTGTAGACCCCATCGACATCGGTGTAGATATCGCACCGATCTGCCTTGATCGCGGCTGCCACTGCCACGGCCGAGGTATCCGAACCGCCACGGCCCAGCGTGGTCACGCGGTTGCCTGCGGTCAGGCCCTGGAAGCCGGGGATCACCGCAACCTCGCCCGCGCCCATGCTGGCCAGAAGCTCATCCGAATCGATCGTCTCGATGCGCGCCTTGGAATGCGCGTCGTCGGTCCGCACCGGCAGCTGCCAGCCGAGCCACGAGCGGGCCTTGCAGCCCAGCGCCTGGAGATGCATCGCGAGCAGGCCCGCAGTGATCTGCTCACCCGCGGCCACCACCACGTCGTATTCGGCGGGGTCGTAAAGCGCGCTGGCTTCGCGGCAGAAGTTCACGAGCCGGTCGGTCTCGCCAGCCATGGCCGAAACCACCACTGCCACTTCATGCCCCGCGGCCTGCTGACGCTGCACGATCCGCGCGACGCGGCGGATGCGCTCGGTGCCGGCCATCGAGGTGCCGCCGAATTTCATCACGATCCGGGCCACATCATGCTCCCAAGGTCAGGCAAGAATCTTTCGCGCGCGCCCAGTGGACCGTGCGAGAGCGGCGCTTTAGGGATGGGTCATGCGCAATGCAACCACGATCCGTCCCGAAGAGGCCTCGCACTTTGGCAAGCTTGCCGCCGATTGGTGGGACCCGAAAGGCTCCTCGGCCATGCTCCATCGGCTCAACCCGGTGCGCCTCGGCTTCCTGCGCGAACAGGTGGACGCGCATTTCGCCGTCGATCCCAGATCGCTGAAGCCGCTGGCCGGCCGGCGTGCGCTCGATGTCGGCTGCGGCGCCGGGCTGCTGGCCGAACCGCTGGCGCGCATGGGCGCGGCAGTGACGGCGGTTGACGCGGCCGAGGAGAACATCGCCGCCGCGCGCGCGCACGCTGCCGGCAGCGGCCTTGCCATCGATTATCGCCACGGAGAAATCGGCGCACTGGGTCTGTCAGGCTTCGACCTTGTCACCAGCATGGAAGTGATCGAGCACGTGGCCGACAAGCCCGCGTTCCTCGCCGCGCTGGCGGGGGCGCTGTCGGACGACGGCCTGATGGTGCTGTCCACGCCCAACCGCACCCCCGCATCGAAAGTGCTGCTGGTCGAAGGCGCCGAAGGCATGGGCATGGTCCCCAAGGGCACGCATCACTGGGAGGATTTCGTCACCCCGGTCGAACTGCACGACCTGCTGGCCGCCGCCGGGTTGAAGATGGGCAATCCGATGGGCATTTCGTGGTCGCCGGGCAAGGGACTGCACCTGTCCGACAATCTCGCGCTCAACTATATCGTCACCGCACAGAAGGGCTGAACCGATGGCCGAACGTTTCGAACGCCACAAGCAGCCCTGGACCACCGACGAGGTTCAGAAGCTGCACACGCTGGCGAAGAAGGGCATGGCGCTGAAAGCCATCGCCAAGGCACTGACCCGCAGCGAGGAATCGGTGAAAGTCCGCGCCAAGGCGGATTCGCTGTCGATCGCCAAACTGCGCTGAAGCCAATCAGTCGGCCGAGGGCAGGAACTTTTCGACCAGTTCGCGCGCCAGCCGCGCCGGGCGCAGCGTGGCCGCATCAAGGCAGCACCAGCTGGACTTTACTTCGGCCAGCACATCCTCGCCGCGCTTGATCACGGTTTCGTAGAATGCGCGCGCGCCCTGCACCTTTTCCAGGATGACGTGCGCAATCGGCGCGTCTTCCAGGAAGGTGGGCCGGCGATAGGTGATCTCATGCTTGAGCGCGACCCACAGGTGCTGCGCCACGGCTTCCGCCGGGGCGAGCGCGCGCCAGTGGTCGATCACGGCTTCCTGCACCCATTTGAGGTAGGAGGCATTGTTGACATGCCCCATGAAGTCGATGTCCGAGGGATCGATGGTGATCGCGAAGGCGTGGGGAATCGTATTGCTCACAGGGATGTAAGCTAGCACATTTTTGCGCTGCACAAAACCTTTCCGCGCCTGACCCTTCGTGCTCATCACGGCAATTGACCGCGATCAAGGGCCTCTTCCCGGCGCGCGTGATATACGGCATCTGAAATGCCGGAAAATACCGGGAACCAGAGGACTGCCGATGGCAAGATCGCGCGATGCCCTGCTGCTGGAGGCAGGGCTGGAACGGGCCGCCGAACAACTGGGCGACATTACCCCTCAGGCCATGGCCCTGCTGGAAAGCCGCCACCCCGGTGCGGCCGCGCAGTTTGCCGCGCTGGCCGCCGACGGTCGCGCCGAGGCGCTGACCGGCATGATGGTCGAGCAGACGCTCTACTGCATCATGCAATGGCTTGAATCCCGCAGCGAGATCGAGATCATCCTGTGGGGCAGCGTGCCCCACCATGCCGAAACGCTGGGCATCGACCCGATCCTGTTCGCCGGGCTGTTCGCCGCGACGTGCGATGTCATTACCGCCGCGATGACCGATGCCGATGAACTGGCGCTGTGGGCAAGGTTGAAGACCGATCTCGTCGGGCTGACGGAACGCGTGGCAGAAACGATCCGCGCGCCGGTTTGAACCCGGCGCGGCGGCGGGCCGCTCAGCGCAAGCGCCGCAGCACCACCGAATCGCCCGCGCGGCGCACCGCCTGCCAGCCCGGCGCGGCAAAGCCCGCGGGATAGCCCAGCACCCACACCGTGCCGATCCGCGGCGAAACCGCGGCCAGCGCTTCAGCCAGCCCCCTCTCGCCGTGGCAGGCGCGGTCGAACATCGCTGGCGCAGGCGCATGCTCGAAGGGGACGGCATCGGGGTTGTGCACCGTAAGCAGCTGCCCGCCGGGCATCTGCCACTGGCGATTGTCGAAGGCGCCGCGCCGGACCAGCGCATAGCCGGAGAGGTGCTCGCGCCTATCGAGATCCCAGCCGTCCCCCTGCCCGCAGCGGCTGAGAAAGAAGGTCACCATGTTGCTGCCGCGCGGCACCGCGTCCAGCACCGAAAGGCTGCGTGCGAACTGTGCATCGTGCGCCCGCGTGGCAGCCGCGTTGCCTGCCAGCCGCGCGCCCGCGAACAGCAGCCCGGCGATCGCAAGGCCAATGCGCAACATTTTCCCGCTGCCCGGCGCGGGCGCGGCTGCGACCAGGAACAACGTCACGATCAACGGCACCAGCCGCATGTCCGCATAGCGCGATCCCATGATCGTATCGGGCATCGCCAGATAGGCCAGGGCCAGCAGCACCGCCGCCAGCGCCAGCCCGCCGTGGCGCACGAACGCGGGCGAGCGCCAGAACCAGTAGATCAGCCCGCAGACCAGCAGCACCGAGCCGAAATCCCACGCCAGCCAAGCATCGCGCAGGGCCATCGGCAGCCAGCGGATCTTGTCGGCAAAGTGGGCATAGCTGAACGCTTCTGCCGGAGCGGGGCCGCCATGTGCGGCAAGCATTCCGGCCAGTGGCCCCGCCAGCAGCGGCACCACCGCCAACCCGGCATCGAACGCCGCGCGCACCCAGCCGCGCCCTTCGGCCCGGCCCCGCATCACGCCATCGGCAAAAGCGCCAATGCCGAACACCGCGAAACCGACGAGGTGGCACAGCCACAGCCCGAAGCCTGCCCCGACGAACAGCACCGCGCGCACGCGCAACCGGCCCGCACGGCCCAGCGCGATCCACGCCGCCAGCGCGAGCAGCGCCAGGGCGATCGACAAGGTGAAATTGAGGAACCCGAACTGGAACGGGAAGCCATAGGCAAACGGCAGCGCGAACAGCGCCGTCACCGTCACCCGGCCATGCGCCGCGCGCGACAGCAGCAGCACCCCCGCCACGTGCAGCCCGGCAATCGCGGCCACGATCACACGGATCGCCGGCTCCAGCCCGATCACCGGCGCCAGCCCCTGCACCAGCAGGTCGCTGCCGAGGTTGGGCAGCAAGGCCCAGTCGAACCCGTACCACTGCCGCAGCGCGGGCGAAGCACCGCCGTCGATCTGCACCCCATAGCGCGCCAGATGGCCGCCAAGGTCGATGAGCGGCGGCGTGGCGGCCAGCATCGCCGGGATCATTCCGGCCACGATCAGCGCGGCGATGAAATAGGAGCGCCCGATGAGGTCGTCCAAGCCGTCCGCCGGCCGGCTCCCCTCAGCGAAAACGAACGTGCGCGCCAGGACATAGAACGCGGCCGTGTAGGTGCCCATCGCTGCAACCTGGACCGCGATCGTACCCGAAAGCCCGGCCATCTGGCCGATCTTCAGCACCAGCAGGTTGCAGGCATAGGCCATGCCCGCCACCAGCACGAAACGCGGCAACTGCCGGCCGTGCCGTCCATCGCCAGCGCCGAACGTGAAACGGCGGTTGAGCGCATAGGAACAGACGAACCCGGCGGCATAGCCGGCGGCATTGGCCGCATAATCGCCAAGCCCCAGCCACAGCGCGATCTGGATCACCGCCAGCCCCAACGCGGTGTTGAGCACCCCCACGCTGGCGAAGCGCGCCGGCATCGACAGGCCGGCAGAAATATTCCTGGCCGAAAGATTCACGGACGCGCACCCAGCACGTATTGCCCGCCCAGCGGCCGCGCCGTCAGCGCACGCTCCAGCGGCCGCAGCCTGGCCAGCGCCTTGGGGAAGAACACCCGGTATTCGGTCCGCACGGTGGCGCCCTTGCGCGGCCGCCGCTTCATTTCGGGCGCGGTGATCAGCACCGCGTTTGCATCGAACGGGCACGAGGCGACGACGTGGCGAGTCAGCGGGTTCCACGGATTGTGTTCGTAGAGCACGAAAAGGCCGCCCGGCTTCAGCACCCGCCGCAGTTGCGCCAGCAAGGCGATGTGTCCGCTTTCCAGGATGTGGCGGAACACGCAGGCGGTAAAAACCAGATCGAAGCTGGCATCCGCGAAAGGCAGGGTCTGCCCGTCATAGGCAACATAGCTGGGGCCATCGCCGTGGAGCCGCCGCGATACGTCGAGCGAGCGCTCGGATACGTCGAGGCAGGTCAGCGCCGCATCCGGGAACGCATCGCGCAGCGGGCCTACCGCATTGCCGATGCCCGATCCGAAATCGAGCATGGTCTCCACCCGGCACTCCGCCGCCGCTGCCAGCCGCCTGGCATCACGCGCCTTGTAGGCGGCAAAAAAGTCAACGTCTTCGCCGCTGACACGGATCGAGGCGGCATGGTCCTGCCGATACTGGTCGCAATAGGCGTCGAATTCGGCCTGCGCGAACTGGCCGGCGGCCGGCTCCGCGCTCATCGCCCGTCACCGCCGCGCCGCACTTCGCGCACGATGTACATGGGCCGCCCCTTGGTCTCGATATACATCCGGCCAAGGTATTCGCCGAACACACCCAGCACGATCAGCTGCACGCTGCCCATGATCAGCGAGACGCCGATCATGCTGGTCCAGCCCGAAACGGTGCCATGCTGCAGCCACACGGCCAGCACCCAGCCCAGCAGCGCCAGCCCGGCCATGCCGAACAGCACGCCGCACAGCGAGGCCATGCGCAGCGGCTTGACCGAAAAGCTGGTGACCGCGTCGAACGCCAGCGCCAGCATCTTGCTCAGGGGATAGTGCGTCTCGCCCGCGAAGCGCGCTTCGCGGTGGTAGGGAATCGCCACCTGCCGGAAGCCGACCCAGCTCACCATGCCGCGCACGAAGCGGAAGCGTTCGGGCATCGCGTTCAGCGCATCGACCACGGGCCGCGTCATCAGGCGGAAATCGCCGGCATCGCGCGGGATGGCGATATCGATCATCTTTTCCAGCACGCGATAGAACAGCGCGGCACTGGCCTTCTTGAACAGCGTCTCGCCCTCGCGCGCCACGCGCTGGCCATAGACCACGTCGTATCCTTCGCGCACCAGCCGCATCATTTGGGGCAGCAGTTCGGGCGGGTCCTGCAGATCGGCGTCGATCACCAGCACCAGATCGCCCCGGCACACCTGCAAGCCGCAGGTCAGCGCCAGCTGGTGTCCGTGGTTGCGCGCCAGATCCACCCCCACGACATGGGCGGAGCGCGCCGCGTGCGCATCGATCAGCGACCAGGTCCCGTCGGTCGACCCATCGTTGACCAGCACGATCTCGTAGTCGCCGGGAGAGGCCGCCTCGCACACCGGCTCCAGCCGCGCCAGCAGCGCGTCGATCACCGGCGCCTCATTGTAGCAAGGTATCACGACCGACAGGCCGACCCGGCCCGGTTTGCGCCACGGCGCGACCGCGCCTTCGATCTGCCAATCCTGAAGGTCCTGAAGCATGACCGTGCTTATCCGGGCTTATGGTTAAACCCGCGTAAACGGACGGCGCCCACGATCAGGTCAGCGCGGCGCTCCATTCGGCATCCTTGAAGCCCACCAGCAGCCCGCCCGGATGCTCCACGATCGGCCGCTTGATCAGCGATGGCTGGGCCACCATCAGCCCGACCGCCTTAGCCGCATCGAGATCGGCCTTGTCCTCGTCCGACAGCTTCCGGAACGTGGTGCCGGCCTTGTTCAGCACCTTGTCCAGCCCGGCGCGCTCCACCCAGCCGGCGACTTGCGCCGCGTCCGCGCCCTGCTTCTTGTAGTCATGGAACGTGTAGGCGACGCCGTGCGCGTCCAGCCAGGTGCGCGCCTTCTTCACCGTGTCGCAGTTGGGAATGCCGTAAACCGTCACGCTCATCGTTCGGACCTGTCGAAGTGGTGGATGCGGGCCGGTTCGCCCGCCAGCAGGGTGTAGCTTTCGTAGTAATCGGCACGGCCCCGCGCCTGCACGGCGGCATGGTCCGCCTGCCTGCGCCAGCCGAGCGCCGCCGCCTCGTCCGCCCATTCGGACAGCGCGATCACTTCGCCGTCGTCGGCAGCGTAGCTCTTGAACGAGAGGAACCCCGGCTGCGCGCGGGCGAGGTCCTCCATCGCCTGCGCGTCGGCGGCATAGGCGGCGGCGTCGATGTCGGCGCGCTTGCGGTTGCGGAAGACGACGAGGTACATGGCCGTTCCATACCCCGGCCGCCGGGGTGGGCAATGGACTTTGTCGCCAAATTGCGACATGGCGCCAGCCCATGAGCCTGAACAGCTTCGGACACGTCTTCCGCTTCACCACCTGGGGGGAAAGCCACGGCCCCGCTCTGGGCGCCGTCGTCGATGGGTGCCCGCCGGGCCTGCCCATTTCGGAAAGCGTGATCCAGCCTTTCCTCGATGCGCGCCGCCCCGGCCAGTCGCGCTTCACCACGCAGCGGCAGGAACCCGATCAGGTGAAAATCCTGTCGGGTGTGTTCGAGGGCAAGACCGCCGGCACCCCGATTTCGCTGATGATCGAGAACGTCGACCAGCGTTCGAAGGACTATGGCGACGTGGCCAAGGCCTATCGCCCCGGCCATGCCGACTATGCCTATGACGCCAAGTACGGCTTCCGCGACTATCGCGGCGGCGGACGCTCCTCCGCGCGCGAAACCGCCGCGCGGGTGGCGGCGGGCGGCGTGGCGCGGCTGGTGATTCCCGAAGTGAAGATCACCGCCTGGGTCAGCGAGATCGGCGGCGACCGGATCGACATGGACCACTTCGACGCGGACGAGATCGGCCGCAACCCGTTCTTCTGCCCCGATTCGTGGGCGGCGGCACGCTGGGAAAAGATGGTCGACGAAGCCCGCAAGTCCGGCTCCTCGCTCGGCGCGGTGGTCGAATGCGCGGCCGAAGGCGTGCCCGCCGGCTGGGGCGCGCCGCTCTATGCCAAGCTAGATGCCGAGCTTGCCCACGCAATGATGGGCATCAACGCGGTGAAGGGCGTGGAGATCGGCGACGGCTTTGCCGCCGCGCGCAACACCGGCGAAGGCAACGCCGACCCCATGCGGCCCGGCAATGACGGCCCGACGTTCCTGGCCAACCACGCGGGCGGGATCGCCGGGGGCATTTCCACCGGCCAGCCGGTGACGGTGCGCGTGGCGTTCAAGCCGACCAGCTCGATCCTGACGCCCATGCCCACGATCACGCGCGAGGGCGAGGCGACCGAGCTGTTCACCAAGGGCCGCCACGATCCCTGCGTCGGCATCCGCGGCGTGCCCGTAGTCGAGGCGATGATGGCGCTGGTTCTGGCCGACCAGAAACTGCTCCACCGCGCCCAGACCGGCCGCTGACCTGAAGCGCACCTAAACGACACCCAAGGTGCGCTGAAGGGGCTTCTAGCGCCCCTTCCACACCGGCGCGCGCTTCTCGGCAAAGGCGCGCGCGCCCTCGCCCGCGTCCTCGCTCTGGCGCCATGTGGCAAATGCTGGATAGTCCGCCTGGTTGCGCATCGCATCGGCCACGCCCGGCTCGTCCAGCCCGCGCATCACCGCTTCCTTCGACGCGCGGATCGACAGCGGCGCGCCTTTCAGGATGGCATCGACCCAGCGCTGCGTCGCCGCCGCCAGATCGCCGTCGGGCACCACTTCGGTCACGAAGCCCAGCCGTTCGCCTTCGGCCGCGCTCACCCGGCGGGAGGCGAGGATCATGCCCATCGCCTGCTTCAGCCCGATCTGGCGGGCGAGGCGGTGGACGCCGCCGCCCAGCGCTACCGCGCCGACCAGCGGTTCGGGCAGGCCGAAGCTCGCGCTTTCGGCGGCGACGATGATGTCGCAGGCCAGCGCCACTTCGAACCCGCCGCCCAGCGCTAGGCCGTTGACCGCCGCGATGAACGGCTTGGGACAATCGAAGCGCTCGATCAGCCCGGCGTAGCCGTGTGCCGGGTAGCCTTTGTGCCCGTGCTCCACCACCGACTTGAGATCGCTTCCCGCGCAAAAGCCCCGGCCATCGCCGGTCACCACGCAGATCCACTGGTCCGGATCGGCGGCAAAGGCGTTGAACGCGGCTTCCAGTTCATCGTGCATTGCCGCGTCGATCGCGTTGAGCACATTCGGCCGCGCCAGCGTGACGGTGGTGACCGGCCCCGCGCGCTCCACTCTGATCCTGTCCATGCGGCATCCCTCGTGCTGTTTGCGCCAAGCCTAGGGACGCATTCCGGCGATGACTAGGGCGGGGATGACCGGTCCAGCAACGTTGCCGCCGCCACCTTGCTCCGTTAGTCTCTCTCGCAACAATATTGCGAAGGGACCGGAAACTTGGGCAGGCGCCTCACCCTCTACATCGTGATCGCCATGGTGCTCGGCATCGTGACGGGCTTCGCGCTCAACCGCGTCTACCCGGCCGGCAGCGAGACGCTGGCGTCGATCGCCGACACGCTCAAGCTGATGCCCGAGGTGTTCCTGCACCTGATCAAGATGATCATCGCGCCGCTGATCCTGGCGACGCTGGTGACGGGCATCGCCGGCATGGGCGACAGCGCCGCGCTCGGCCGGATCGGCGGGCGGGCGCTGGCGTGGTTCATCACCGCCAGCCTGATCTCGATCGGGCTGGGCCTGCTGCTGGTCAACCTGTTCAAGCCGGGCGTGGGCCTGCAGTTCACCGCCGCCGGCCCGGTGGGCGATCTCGCCACGGCCGATTTCACGCTGCGCCACTTCGTGCTGGAGATCTTCCCGACCAGCGTGTTCGAGGCGATGGCCAAGAACAACGTTCTGCAAATCCTGGTCTTTTCGCTGTTCGCGGGTGTCGCGCTCTCCGCCATCGGCGAGAAGGGCGCGCCGCTGGTGCGCGGAGCGGAAGCGCTGGCCACGCTGATGCTGACGATCACCGACTACGTCATGCGCGTCGCGCCGCTGGCGGTGTTCGGCGCGCTCGCCTCCGTGGTGGCGACCAAGGGCCTGTCGATCATCCTGACCTACGGCGTGTTCGTGTCCGAGTTCTTCTTCGGCCTGACGCTGCTGTGGGTGATCCTGTTCGGCCTTGGCGGTATCTTCCTGGGCAAGCGCGTGATCCTGCTGGCACGCTATATCCGCGAGCCGCTGCTGCTGGCCTTCTCCACCGCCAGTTCGGAAAGCGCCCTGCCCAAGCTGTTCGAGCAGCTCGACCGCTTCGGCGTGCCGCGCCGCATCTCGGGCTTCGTGCTGCCGCTGGGCTATTCGTTCAATCTCGATGGCTCGATGATGTACACCAGCTTCGCGACGATGTTCATCGCGCAGGCCTATGACATCCCGCTGTCCGCCGGGCAGCAGATCGCCATGCTGCTGACGCTGATGGTCACGTCCAAGGGCATCGCCGGCGTTCCGCGCGCGAGCCTTGTGGTCATCGCCGCCACGCTGACCCAGTTCGGCCTGCCGGTGGAAGGCATCGCGCTGCTGCTGGGGGTGGACACCTTCCTCGACATGGGACGCACCGCGACGAACGTGGTGGGCAACGCCGTGGCGACCTCGGTCATCACCAAGTGGGAGGGGATGCTTCAGGTGCCGATGGATCCGGACGCGCCGGAGGCGCTGCCCCCGCACGACACGCCCGAGCATGGGCGGCGCGGGCTGCATCTCGACCCGGAGCAGTAAGAGTCCGGCGCGGCACGGCGGCGGAGGCAGGGTGCCGCTCCGCCGTGCCGCGCCGCTACTTCACCAGTTCGATCGGCTGGAACTGGCCCAGCCCGCACGAACCGCGCGAACCGGCCGGGGTGCCGGTCTGGATCACGGTGATGATGTCAGTACTGCACAGCTGCGACTGCGAGGTCGCGTAGGAAAACGCCTGCTCGAAGCCGAGGCCGCTACACCGGTAGGGCAGCGTGTTGCGATACCACTTGTTGCCCAGCGTGCGGAAATCGATGGTCCAGTCGTCGCGCACGCGGCTTTCGGAAATCTGCGCGAGCGGCAGGCAGCTGAGCGCCGCGCCAGTGGGACGCGCCGCGGGTACGTCCTTGCCGTGGCCGTCGTTGCCACGCGTGGTGGTGGGGGCACAGGCCGACAGCGCAACAATCGCCGCCGCCGGCACGATGAGACGCAGCACGTTCATGGCTTGCTCTCCTTCTGGCGCCTGCCTTATTTCTTGTTCGGCGCCCTGGGCGTCTTCACCGGCTCCGGCTTCGCGCCCTTCTGCAATACCTTCGCCTTGTAGCCGCAAAGGTCAACCACCGGGCAGCGCCAGCATTCGGGTGTGCGTGCCTTGCAGATGTAGCGGCCGTGGAGAATCAACCAGTGGTGCGCGCCGACGCGGAACGGCTGCGGCACCTTCTTTTCCAGCTGCTTCTCGACCGCGAGCGGGGTCTTGCCCTTGGCCATGCCCGTGCGGTTGCCCACGCGAAAGATGTGCGTATCGACCGCGAAGGTTTCCGCGCCGAACGCGCAGTTGAGCACGACATTGGCGGTCTTGCGCCCCACGCCGGGCAGCGCGGTGAGCGCATCGCGGTCCGCCGGCACTTCGCCGCCATGCTCGCGCACGAGGATTTCCGCCATGGCGATGACGTTCTTCGCCTTGGAATTGAACAGGCCGATGGTCTTGATGTGCGCCTTCAGGCCTTCCTCGCCCAGTTCCAGCATCTGTGCGGGCGTCTTGACCTCGGCGAACAGCTTGCGCGTCGCCTTGTTGACGCCGACGTCGGTCGCCTGCGCCGACAGCGTCACCGCCACCAGCAGCTGGTAGACGTTGCCGAATTCCAGTTCGGTCTGCGGATCGGGGTCGGCCTCGGCCAGCCGCCGGAAGAATTCGAAGACGTCGTCCTTCTTCAAAGGTCGAGCACTTCCGGCATGGTGTAGCGGCCTTCCGGCCTGCCGATCAGCCATTCCGCTGCGCGAATCGCGCCCCGCGCGAAAATGCCGCGGTTCTCGGCCAGATGCGACAGCGTGAGCCGTTCGTTGTCGGCCAGGAAATGCACCGAATGGTCACCCGCGACGGTGCCTCCGCGCAAGCTGGCGAAACCGATGGTGCCCGGCACGCGCGCGCCGGTGATGCCGTCGCGGCCGCGCACGGCCTCGTCCGACAGGTCCGTGCCGCGGCCGCGCGCCGCCGCTTCGCCCAGCAGCAGCGCGGTGCCCGAAGGCGCATCGACCTTCATCCGGTGGTGCGCCTCGACGATCTCGATGTCCCAGTCATCGCCCAGCCGCGAGGCCGCCTCGCGCACCAGATGCGCAAGCAGCGTGACGCCGAGCGAGGTGTTGCCCGTCTGGAGTACGGGGATGGAGACGGCGGCCGCATCGACCAGCCAGTGATGGCGTTCCTCAAGCCCCGTGGTGCCCACCACGATCGGCACGCCGGCATGGATCGCGGCGTCGAGATTGTGCTCCAGCGCGACCGGCGCGGAGAAATCGACCAGCACGTCGCTGTCCTGCGCCAGCGCCAGAGGATCGCCGCCCTTGTCGATACCGCCGGCATAATCATGCCCTGCGGCCATGATGGCCGCTTCCAGAGCCTGGCCCATCCGGCCCGCGTTGCCGATAATCCCGATACGCGCCACAACAACCTCCTACGGCCCCGTCATGCCGAACTTGTTTCGGCATCGCTGGTGCCCCACACCCTTAGCCGTCCTTGCGGCACATTGGACCCCGAAACAAGTTCGGGGCGACGACGGAGAAGCGAACCCGTGCACGTGCGCAACATCGTGATCCTGACCGGCGCCGGGGTTTCGGCGGAAAGCGGCATCGACACCTTCCGCGATGCCGGCGGACTGTGGGAACAGCACCGGGTGGAGGACGTGGCCACGCCCGAAGCTTTCGCGCGCGATCCCGATCTGGTCCACCGCTTCTACGATATGCGCCGCGCCGCGATCCAGACCAAGCAGCCCAATGCCGCGCACGCCGCGCTGGCCCGGCTGGATCGCGAATGGCCGAAGAAAGCCGGCGGCGAAGTGCTGATCGTGACGCAGAACGTGGACGACCTGCACGAAAGAGGCGGCGCATTGAACGTGCTGCACATGCACGGCGAGCATCTCACCGCGTGGTGCGCGGCGTGCGATGCGCGGCACCGCTGGACCGGCCCCTTGTCGCACCGGCCGCCCTGCCCTGCCTGCGCCGCCCCGGCGCTGCGCCCGGACGTGGTGTGGTTCGGCGAAGTACCCTACCGCATGGACGAGATCTTCGCGGCGCTGCGCGAGGCGGACCTGTTCGTTTCCATCGGCACGTCGGGCGCGGTCTATCCCGCCGCCGGTTTCGTGCGCGCGGCGCGCGATCTGGGCGCGCGGACGCTCGAACTCAATCTGGAGCGCTCGCAGGGATCGGCCTGGTTCGACGAAACGCGGCTGGGCCCGGCGACCGAGATCGTGCCCGCGTGGGTGGACGAGATGCTGGGCTAGACGAGAGGCTAGCCGGCTGACCCGCCGCAGCCCCTGCATTCGGGATCGCGCGCAATCTTCATCGTGCGCAGAGAGGGCTTCAGCCCGTCGAGGACGTGAAGCTGGCCCCACTGGGGATCGCCCAGCGTGGAGACGCCTTCGAGCAGCACGCGCATCGCCGCCATCGCACCGAAGGCCCCGACCATGCCGACCATCGCGCCCAGCACGCCCAGATCGGCGCACGTGTCGCAATCCTCGGCATCGAAAGCGTCGCCCACGAAGCAGCGGTAGCAGGAGTGGCCTTCGCGGTGTCCGGCGAAGTTGGCCACCTGCCCCTGGAACCGTCCGAGCGCCGCACTGGTGAGCGGAATGCCCGCCGCGACGCAGGCATCGGACACCGCCAGCCGCGTGGCGAAGTTGTCACAGCCATCGAGCACCACGTCCGCCCCGGCGATCAGCTCGCCCGCGTTATCCCGCGTGACGCGCAGCACATGGGGCGTGACGGCCAGCGCCGGGTCGAAGCGACGTGCCCAGTCGGCGGCGGCCTCGGCCTTCGAGCGGCCGATGTCGCCCACCGTGTAGATCGTCTGGCGCTGGAGGTTCGACGCCTCCACCACGTCATCGTCGATCAGCGTCAGCCGGCTGATTCCAGCGCCGGCGAGGTATTGCAGCGCGGGCGAGCCGATGCCGCCCATGCCGACCAGCACGACATGCGATTGCACCAGCCGCGCCTGCCCCGCGCCACCAACTTCGGGCAGGACGATGTGGCGGGCGAAACGGTCGATGCGATCGGCGTCGAGTGTCATGTCCCGCGCCTTAAAGGCAAAGATCGGCGAAGGCGAGGGCGGCGCGATTGCCCGCGTGACAATCGGCGTGCGCTCGCGCAGGCTGGTCAAAACAGACCAGAGGGGAACAGGAATGGCTGAACTATCAGGAAGAGTGGCGCTCGTTACCGGCGCTTCGCGCGGGATCGGGGCCGCTACCGCGCGTGCGCTCGCCGCCGCCGGCGCCAAGGTGGCCGTCACCGACCTTGCCGCGCCCGATGCGCTGGCGGCCGAGATCGGCGGGCTTGCCCGCGCGCAGGACGTGACGAGCGAGGCCGACTGGGCGGCGACGATGGAATGGCTGCGCGCCGAAGCCGGCGGGCTGGACATCCTCGTCAACAACGCCGGGCTGTTCCTGATGAAGCCGCTGATCGAGACCACGCTGGAGGAATGGCAGCGCCTGCACCGCGTGAACGTGGAAGGCGTGTTCCTGGGCACCCGCGCCGCGATCCCGCTGCTTGCCGAGCGTGCCGCGAAGTGGCCGGGGGGCGCCTCGGTAATCAACCTCTCGTCGATGGCGGGGCTGGTCGGATCGGCCGGGGCGGCGTGCTACAACGCCTCGAAAGGCGCGGTGCGGCTGTTCACCAAGGGCGCAGCACTGGAACTGGCGCCTTCTCGCATCCGCGTGAACTCGGTCCATCCGGGCGTGATCGAGACGGCGATGGGCGACGAAGTGGTCCACGGCCTCTCCGGCCTGACCGGCATGGGCGAGAACGAGGCGCGGTCGGTGGCGAATCAGCTCCACCCGCTGGGTCACATGGGCCAGCCGCAGAACGTGGCCGATGCGATCGTCTTCCTCGCCTCGGACAAGGCCGCCTTCATGACCGGCAGCGAAGTGGTCGTCGATGGAGGCGCCACCGCGGGCTGACGCGCCCGGGGCCGGCTGACGCACGAAGGGGCGCAGGGGTTTGCTGCCCCTGCGCCCCTTCGTCGTTTCCCGTCAGTCTTCGAGCTGGCGCAGCAGCGTGCGCACATCGCCGTCCATGTCGGCATCGCGCGAGCGCAGTTCCTCGATCAGGCGCACCGCGTGGATCACGGTGGAATGGTCGCGCCCGCCGAACTTGCGGCCGATCTCCGGATAGGAGCGCGGCGTCAGCACCTTGGCGAGGTACATCGCGACCTGGCGCGGGCGCACCACCGCGCGGGCACGGCGCTTGGAAGCCATTTCCGTGCGGTCGACGCGGTAGAACTGGCAGACCGTGCGCTGGATCTCGTCGATGGTGATGCGGCGGCGGTTGGCCGAGAGGATGTCGGTCAGCTGTTCTTCGGCCAGCTGGAGCGACACCGGCTGGCCGGTGAGCTGCGCGAAGGCGACCAGCTTGTTGAGGCCGCCGACGAGTTCGCGCACGTTGCGGTTGATCGTGCGGGCGAGGAACTCGACCACGTCCGATGGAACCGGCGTGCTGGTGAAGCGGGTCAGGCGGTGTTCGAGGATCTTGCGGCGCAGCTCGATGTCGGCGGGCTGGATATCGGCGACCAGGCCCATCGACAGGCGCGAGAGCAGGCGCTGCTCCACCCCGTCCAGCGCCTGGGGCGCACGGTCGGCGGCGACGACGAGGCGCTTGCCCGCGCTCATCAGCGCGTCGATCGTGTGGAGGAATTCCTCCTGCGTGCTCGACTTGCCGATGATGAACTGGATGTCGTCGACCAGCAGCAGGTCGAAACCGCGCAGGCGCGACTTGAACTCGATCATCTCGTTCGAGCGCATGGCCTGAACGAATTCGATCATGAACCGCTCGGCCGAGCAGTAGAAGATGCGCGCGCCCGGCTTGTTCGCGGCATAGGCGTGGCCGATGGCATGAAGCAGGTGGGTCTTGCCCTGGCCGGTCGACCCCTTGAGGTAGAGCGGAGAGAACTGCGGCGTTTCCAGCGCCGCCATGCGCTGCGCGGCGTTGACCGCCAGCACATTGGCCGAACCCGAAACGAATTCGGCGAAGGTCAGCGAAGGGTCCAGCCCGGTCATTGCCGAATCGGCAACCATCGGGGCGGCGGGAATGCGCTGCGCGGGCTGGATGGGCTCCGCCCCGGCAAAGCCGCTGCCCGAAAAGGCACTGCCACCCACACGCAGTTCCGGCATCGCCCGACGACGCGGATGCACGGTGATTCGCACCTGGCGCACTTCTGCGCGGGCGATCTTCCATGCAAGGCTGAGACGATCGGCAAAACGGTCCGCCACCCAGTTGGCAGAGAATTCGGTCGGCAGGAACAGGTCCAGCGTGCCGGTCTCCTTGCAGAAGCTGCCAAGCTGGATCGGCTTGATCCACTGGCTGTGCAACTGCGGCCCCAGGTCCTTCTTCAGGCCCTGGCTGATGTCGGCCCAGTCGGCTGCCAGATCCAGCGCTTCCTGGTCCTCGATCATTGTACCGTCACGTCCCTTCTTCATATTCCCGGCCGACGCCGATGTCTTGTTGATGCCGGCGCCACGCCCGGCGCCGCCACTGCCGTATTCGTCTGTTTTCACGCGCAGCCGCCCCGCATCCCTGCCTGCATAAGTGCCCCCTCTGCAGACATGACCATACCCCAGCCCGGAACGCGCCTTTTTGACACGCCGGACTCTGTTTCAATCGATTTTCGTGACACCGGCCGGACGATCACCCTGCTTGAACAGAGGCCCCCGCCACCGCCGGTTCGACCTGTCTATTGGCCGACGCGGGGTCTGCGCAAGCGGCGCCTCGCAAAAAAATTGAAATAAACCGGCTTGACTCAACGGGGCCCCGCAGAACTCCATTAAGATATTGTTTTAAAACGATTTTCCCGAAACTCGCCCGCGAATCGCGATGATTCCGTGACTTCGTCGTAACGGGCGGTGTGACAAGCGCTGTCACACGCCACAAAAAGAAAATGGCCGGCGTTCGCCACGCCGGCCACGTTCCTTTTTTGTGCTGTCCATACCCCATCGGGGTACGGCCAAAGCGAATCAGAGAGAAGCGACTCGCTTGGTCAGGCGCGACATCTTGCGCGCCACGGTGTTCTTGTGGAGCACACCGCGCGCCACGCCGCGCGCCAGCTCAGGCTGCGCAGCCTTCAGCGCTTCAGCCGCCGCGTCCTTGTCGCCGCCAGCGAGCGCGGTCTCGACCTTCTTGACGAAGGTGCGGATGCGCGAAAGGCGGTTGCCGTTGATTTCGGCGCGATGTTCGTTGCGGCGGATGCGCTTGCGGGCTTGCGGCGTGTTGGCCATGTGGTTCCTGTTTCTGTCCTCTGGGGGGCCATCCTGAGGGACGCCCATGCATCTTGGCGGAAAGCGGGAAAGCCCTCCGGAAAGCGGCGCCCATAACGCCACAGCGGTTGCCGGTCAACAGATTCGCCGCATTCTGGCGCTCTCGCGTCAGATCCAGCCTGCGAGTTCGCGCCGGACAAGCGTTTCCAGCAGGCCGATTCCCGCCTCGCCCGCGTTGAGGCAGGCGAGCGCCGCAAAATGCGTGCCTCCGGCAGCGAGGAAATCGTCGCGGCCGCGAATCGCCAGCTCCTCCAGCGTTTCCAGGCAGTCGGCCGAGAAACCGGGCGCCGCGATGGCCACGCGCTTCGTGCCGCTTCGGGCTTCCGCGGCGAGAACCGCATCGGTTGCCGGCTCCAGCCATTTCGCCCGGCCGAAGCGCGACTGGAACGCGGTTTCCACCCGGAGGCCCGGATGCGTCGCGGCGAAGGCCTCGCCCACCAGGCGGGCGGTCTTGCGGCAATGACAGTGATAGGGATCGCCCAGATGCAGCGTGCGCTCCGGCATTCCATGGAAGCTGAGCAGCAGCACTTCGGGCGCGAAATCGAGCCCCGCGATCTGGGCGGCGAGATCGGTGTGGAGCGCGGCGATGGCAGCGGGATCGTCGTGATAGGGGGGCAGCGTGCGCAGCGCGGGCAGGCGCCGGCGTGCCTTGATCCAGTCGGCGAGCGCATCGAGCGCGCTGGCGGTCGTGGCGCCCGAATATTGCGGATAGAGCGGGGCGACCAGGATGCGCTCGCACCCGGCTTCGAGCAGGGCGTCGAGTTCCTTTGCCATCGCCGGGCTTTGATAGCGCATGGCATGGCGCACGATCGCCGCATCGCCCAGCCGGGCCTGAAGCGCGCGCGCCTGCGCGGCGGTGATCGCGGCGAGCGGCGAGCCTTCGTCGCTCCATACCTGGGCATAGGCATGGGCGCTCTTTTTCGGCCGCGTGTTGAGAATGATCCCGCGCAGGATCGGCTGCCACAGCAGCGAGGGAATCTCGACCACGCGCTTGTCCGACAGGAATTCACGCAAGTAGCGCTTCACCGCGCCGGCATCGGGCGCGTCGGGCGTGCCGAGGTTCACGAGCAGGACGCCCACTTTCCCCGTGGCGATGGCGGGGTCACCGGCGGGACGGAAATCAGGCATCACAGACCTTCGGACAGGAGCGGCAGCCGGCGGAAACGCAGGCCGGTCGCCGAAAACAGGGCGTTGGCGATGGCGGGAGCGACGGCGACCATGCCAAGCTCGCCAGGATCGAACGGATCCTCGTTTGAATCGGCAAAGGCAACATCGACCTTGGGGCAATCGGCAAGCAGGGGCAGCCCCAGCCCGGCCAGCCGCGCCGATTGCGGCAGGCCGGCGGCATAGGCGGTGCTGCCGCCGATCGCCTGCGCCAGCCCGAACACCAGCCCCCCCTCGATCTGCTGGCGGGCAATATCGACATTCACGATCCGGCCGATGTCGACATAGGCGGAAAGCCGCTCGACCCGGATGGCGCCTTCCTCCTGCCGGGCGGTGGCGACCACGGCGATCATTCCGCTGCGCTGGCCCGAGCCATCGGCCGAAGACGCGGCAAGGTCCATGCGATGGCAGGCGATGCCCTGACCCGAGGCATCGGCGCCGCCGCCCCACATCGCCAGCCGCGCAACGCCTTGCAGGCAAGCGACAAGGCGCGGCTGGCCCGCCAGCATCGCCACCCGGAACGACAGCGGCTCAGCCCCGGCGAAGTGCGCGCACTCGTCCACGAAGCTCTCGGTGAAGAAGGCGGTGTAGCCATGGGCGTTGCCGCGGAACCGTCCGGTGGGCAGCGGCAGGGTGGCGGGCACATGGTCGGCCGCCTTTTCGGGAATGGCGTAGAGCGGCAGCGCGCCTTCGCACGCCAGCGGATCGGGCTTGCCGTGCGCGGCGGCGAGCGCGGCGGACACGCTCGTTTCATCGAGCAGGCGGGTGCCCGCCTCGATCGCGGTGGCGGGCAACGCCATGCGCGTGCGCCAGCCGAGCAGGCGCTGCTTGTCCGGGCTCATCGCGGCGGACAGCAACGCCGAGACCGGCGCGCGCGGGAACGCGGCGAGCGATTCCTGCCAGCGCGACCATACCAGCTGCACCGGCCGCCCCAGCGCTTTTGCGAGCGCCGCGACTTCCGAGGCAACGCGCACGTCGAGCCGCGCATCGAAACTGCCGCCGGCGTGCATCGGGTAGACGATCACATGGCGGCGGGCGACGCCGGCGGCGCGCGCCGCGGCGCGGCGGGCGAGTTCGGGCGCCTGCGTGGGCAGCCACAGTTCCAGCCGGCCTTCCTCCAGCCGCGCAGTCGCAGTGGCGGTTTCGAGCGGGGCGTGGAGCGCCGGCTCGACATCGTAGCGCGCCACAAGACTGGGCTTGCGCAGCAGTTCGGTGGGATCGCCGTCGGCGGCGAGGCGGGTGGGCCGCCCCTTGCGCAGTGCGGCGTCCATGCGCGCTTCGAGCGCACCGGTATCCGCGATGCGGCCAGCGGCCTTGAAGCGCGGGTCCATCGCTTTCAGCGCCTTGTCCGCGGCGTGCCAGGTGGTGCCCGCGGCGGCGAGCCAGCGCTTGGCATGGACCACGCCGACCAGCCCCTTCACATCGGCGGCGGCGGCCTTGTCATAGCTCGCCAGCACGCTGTCGCCCTGCGGCCCATGCGCGATGGCAGCGAAGACCATGCCGGGCAGGCGCACGTCCCCGGCGAAGACGAAGCTGCCGTCGGCCTTGGCGGGAAGATCGAGGCGCGGGTAGCGCGGGCGCGAGCCTTCGGGGAAGGCGCCCGGCTTTTCGCGCGGCGGCTCGGCGCGCAGCACCGGCGGATCGGGCGGTTCGTAGCCGGCGGCGGCCGGCAGCAGCTGCGCGAACGAGAAACGCCGCTGGCCCGAGACGACCGCGTGATCGCGCGCATCGCAGGTTTCCCAGCCGACGCCCCACTTGTCCGCCGCCGCCATCGACAGCATCGCCCGCACGCCCGCCGCCGCTGCGCGCAACGGCGCCTCGAACGCGGCGAGCGCGGTGCCTTCGGCGGTGATCATCATCGGCTCGCGCTCGGCGTGAAGGCGGGCGAGCGTATCGGTGGGGGCATCGGCGAGCGACGGCGCCAGCGGGAGCCATAGCGGCGCCCAGCGCGCGGCGAGCACCGGATCGGCATAGACCGGGCTGACCGGTGCGGGCTCCACCCCCACGCGCCGCCAGTCCGCGCCGATCTCCATCGCCACGATCTGCGCGACCAGCGTGGTGATCCCCTGCCCCATCTCGCAGAACGGGACGGCGACGCTGATGCTGCCGTCCCGGCTCATGCGGATGAAGCTGTCGAAAACGTGCTCGCCCTCGCCCGCGACCAGCGGGCTGGCATAGTGCCGCGGGACAAGCCCGAACGCGACGATGAGGCCCCCGGCGGCGCCGGCGCCGATCAGCAGGCCCCGCCGGGTGACCCTCACCGGGTCATTTCCGCTGGTCGAGCCAGCCGAGCACCGCGCGGGCGATGCGCGCGAACGCTTCGGCCTGCGGACCTTCCCCCGCCGCCGGGGGACGCCCGCCGTCGCTGTCCTGCCGGATCGACAGGTCGAGCGGGATGCGGCCGAGGAAAGGCAGGTTCATCGTCTTCGCCGCCGCTTCCGCGCCGCCGCTGCCGAAGGGATCGCTCTCCTCGCCGCAATGCGGGCAGACATAGCCGGCCATGTTCTCGACCATGCCGATGATCGGGACCTGTGCCTGCTCGAACAGGCCGATCGCACGGGTCGCGTCCATCAGCGCCAGATCCTGCGGGGTGGAGACGATGACCGCGCCCGCCGGCTTGTGCTTCTGGAGCATGGTCAGCTGCACGTCGCCGGTGCCCGGCGGCAGGTCGACCACGATGATCTCGGTATCGCCCCAGTGCGCGTCGATCAGCTGGTTCAGCGCATTGCCGGCCATCGGCCCGCGCCAGGCGATTGCCTGCCCCGGCTGGACCAGGTGGCCCATCGACAGCATCGGCACGCCCCACGGGCTCTGCACCGGGTGCATCTTGTTGCCTTCCGCCTCGGGCCGGCGGCCTTCGGTGGCAAGCAGGCGCGGCTGCGAGGGGCCATAGATGTCGGCATCGACGAGGCCCACCTTGCGTCCCGCCTTCGCCAGCGCGACCGCGAGGTTTGCCGAAAGCGTCGACTTGCCCACGCCGCCCTTGCCCGAACCGACCGCGATGATCAGCGGCGCCCGCTTTTCGGCGGTCATCGCCACGCGCACTTCGGCGGCGCCCGCCTTGCGCGCGGCATCGCGCACGGCCATCTCCAGCTTGTCGCGCGCGAGCCGGTCCATCCCGCCCACTTCGAGCACGATCGTCGCCACGCCGTCCTTCGCGTTGGCAGACTGCACCCGCTGTCCGGCAACCTGCTGCACCGCATCGTGCAGTGCCTTTTCGTCAAGGCTCACGTCATATCCCGCGCTGCGGCCCCAAGGGCCCTCTTCGCGCTGTCCCCTAGCAAGGAAAATTGGGAGGGAGACACTGTTTTTCGCCGCGCGGGTTCCTATAACGAACGGATGATGATTTTCGGCGGACGAGTTGCGCGCCCCGGTCCCATGGCGGGCACCGCGAGCGCGATGGCGGGAAAGAAAAGCCCATGGGGCGGTTCGGGGGACGACGGTTCGGACGAGGGATCGTCCACCGGCGGCGCGCCCGCGGCACCCGAAGGCAAGCGTCCGTCCGCGGATGGCCCATCCTCCACGCCTCCCCCTCCGCAGAGCGGCCCGCGCAATCCGTGGCTTCCCCCGGCATCGGGCGGTGATGGCCGCAAGGGACCGAACATCGAGGAACTGTTCCGCAAGCGCGGCGGCGGTAACGGCGGCGGCGGTGGGCGCGGCCCCGGCTTCCGCCTGCCGCAGCGGCCCGATGGCAAGTCCTGGCTGCCGCTGGGCGTGGCCGCGTTCGTGGTGGTGTGGCTGGGCACGTCGATGGTTCACCGCATCGCCCCGCAGGAACAGGGCGTGGTCACCACGTTCGGCTCGTACAGCCGCACGCTCCATCCCGGCATGACTTTCACGCTGCCCTGGCCGATCCAGTCGGTCGCGACCAAGGACGTCACCTCGATCCGCCGGGATTCGATCCCCGAAGGCGAGGGCGAGAAGCTGATGCTGACCGCCGACCAGAACCTGGTCGACCTCACCTACCTCGTCCGCTGGAACATCAAGGACCTCAAGCTGTACACGTTCCAGCTCGCCGAGCCGGACCAGACCGTGCGCGAAGTGGCCGAGGCGGCGATGCGCTCATCGATCGCCGAAGTTTCACTGAACGACGCCATGGGCGCCGGCCGCGCCACGATCGAGCAGAACGTGCGCGACCGGATGCAGCGCGTGCTCGATGCCTATCACTCGGGCGTGAAGATCCAGGGCGTGGAGATCAAGAAGACCGACCCGCCGACCAAGGTCGTCGATGCCTTCAAGGAAGTGCTCGCAGCGCAGCAGGACGCGCAAAGCGAAGTGAACCGGGCCGAAGCCTGGGCGCAGCAGCTGACCGCGCGCGCGCAGGGCGAGGCCGCGGCCTTCGACAAGGTTTACGAGCAGTACCGGCTCGCCCCCGAGGTGACCCGTCGGCGCATGTACTACGAAACGATGGAGCGCGTGCTGAGCCAGACCGACAAGGTGATCGTGGAGACGCCCGGCGTGAATTCATACCTGCCGCTGCCCGAGATCAAGCGCACGGCGCCTGCCGACGGCACCACGGTGGAGGGCAAGTAAGATGAACACCCTCGAACGCCTCTGGCAGGAACAGAAGATCGCCATCGTGGCGCTTGCCGCCGCGATCATCGCGCTGTCGAGCTGCCTGATCGTGGTGCCCGAAACGCAGCAGGCGGTGATCGTGCGGCTGGGCGAGCCCCAGCGCGTGGTCAACCGCTTCCGTCCCAATGCCGATTTCGGCCAGACCGGCGCCGGGCTGGTGTGGCGCATCCCCTTCTTCGAGCAGGTGGTCTGGGTCGACAAGCGCGTGATGGACGTGGACCTGGAACGCCAGCAGGTGACCAGCGCGGACCAGCGCCGCCTGGAGGTGGACGCCTATGCCCGCTTCCGCGTGATCGATCCGGTCAAGATGTATGCCACCGCCGGCACCGCCGACCGGGTCTCCGAACAGCTCCAGCCGATTCTCAATTCGGTGCTGCGGCAGGAACTGGGCAAGCGCACGTTCGCCTCGCTGCTGACCGCCGAGCGCGGGCAGGCCATGGCCAACATCCGCAAGGGGCTGGACAACGAAGCGCGCGAATATGGCGCGCAGGTGATCGACGTGCGGATCAAGCGGGCCGACCTGCCCGATGGCGCTCCGCTTGAATCGGCGTTCACCCGGATGTCCACCGCGCGCCAGCAGGAAGCGGCGACGATTCGCGCAGGCGGCCTGAAGAACGCCCAGATCATCCGCGCCGAGGCCGAAGCGAATGCCGCCAAGACCTATGCCGCCAGCTTCGGCAAGGACCCGGCGTTCTACGACTTCTACCGCGCGATGCAGAGCTATGACACGACCTTCGCGCAGAAGGGATCGAGCACCGCGATCGTTCTTTCGCCGGACAACGAATATCTGAAACAATTCCGCGGAAAATGACGGGAACGCGCCCATTCAAATCCCGTTCATGCGACGAAGCGTGAATCGCCGAGCGGGATCGGGCGCGGGAATCCGCCGCAAAACGGAACTTGGACAAAGAGGAAAGAGCCACGTGCGATACGCTTACGGAGTAACTACGGCGCTGCTCCTTGCCGGCAGCGCAGCAACGCTCGTGACGGGCTTCCCTGCCGGAGCCCAGGTGGCGCAGAACGACAGCGCGCAGATTCAGGCGATGGTCCCGCGCGGCGGCGCTCCCGCCAGCTTCGCGGACCTGACCCAGCAACTGCAGCCGGCGGTGGTCAACATCTCGACCCGCCAGCGCGTGAAGGTTGCGCCCAACAACCCCTTCGCCGGCACGCCTTTCGGCGACCTGTTCGGCGGCGGCCAGGGCCAGGGCGGCCAGACGCGCGAGGCGCAGTCGCTCGGCTCGGGCTTCGTCATCTCGGCGGACGGCTATGTCGTCACCAACAACCACGTCATCACCGCCGACGGGCAGGGGCAGGTCGAATCGATCACCGTGACGATGACCGACGGCACCGATTATCCGGCGAAGCTGGTCGGCCGCGATGCGGCGTCGGACCTCGCCGTGCTCAAGATCACCGGCACCAAGCCGTTCCCGTTCGTGAAGTTCGGCGATTCGCGCCATGCCCGCGTGGGCGACTGGGTGATCGCCATCGGCAACCCGTTCGGCCTTGGCGGCACGGTGACCAGCGGCATCATCTCGGCGGTCTATCGCAACACCGGGTCCGGCTCGGCCTATGACCGCTATCTCCAGACCGACGCTTCGATCAACCGCGGCAACTCGGGCGGTCCGATGTTCGACATGTCGGGCAATGTGATCGGCATCAACAACGCGATCTTCTCGCCCACGGGCGGCAGCGTAGGCATCGGTTTCGCGATTCCCGCGGAAATCGCGGCGCCTATCGTGGAGAAGCTCAAGAACGGCCAGGCGATCGAGCGCGGCTACCTGGGCGTGCGCATCCAGCAGCTGTCGGACGATCTGGCTGCCTCGCTGGGCCTCGCCAAGAACCGCGGCGAGTTCATCCAATCGGTCGAACCCGGCCAGGGCGCGGCCAAGGCCGGGCTCCAGGCGGGCGACGTGGTCGTCAAGGTCGATGGCAAGGACGTTACCCCCGAACAGACGCTGTCGTTCATCGTGGCCAACACCGCGCCGGGCAAGCGCATCCCGATCGAACTGATGCGCAACGGCCAGCGACTGACCGTGCAGGCCGTGGTCGGCAAGCGCCCGAGCGAGGAGGAACTGGCCCAGAACACCTTCGACCCCGACGCGCAGGACGACGACAACAGCGGGTTTGCCAAGCCGGGCGCCGAAAAGCAGACCTCCGGCCCGGCGATCCAGCAGGCGCTGGGCATCGCCGCGATCCCGCTGACCACGCAGATCGCCCGCCAGCTGGGCGCCAGCGAGGACACGCGCGGCGTGGTCATCACCGCGGTCGATACCTCGGGCGATGCGGCGACCAAGGGCCTCCAGCGCGGCGACATCGTGCTGTCGGCCAACTACAAGCCGGTCACCACGCTGGCCGAACTGGAAGCCGTGGTGCGTCAGGCCAAGGCCGAGAACCGCGAAGCCGTGCTGCTGCGCATCCAGCGCCGCGGCCAGCCCGCGATCTACGTGCCGGTGCGCCTGCGCTGATCCGCGGCTCAGACACCAGGCCATGAAAAAGGCCGCTCCGGACGATCCGGGGCGGCCTTTTTCTTTGGCGAGATCAAGCCGTCAGTAGGTCGACGGCGGATCGCTGGCGGGGAAGCTGCTGTCGGCGGCATCGTCCACCTTGTCCCACTTCACCGGGTCGGACCGCATCCCCTCGGTGCCGGCAGAGCGGACCTTGGAGAAATTGGCGCCCGGCTGCTCGCCATGCGCGAAGGCGGCCGGCGTGGTGGCGCCGTTGTCCTTGAACTTGTTCCAGATGAAGTATCCTGCCGCACCCACGGCGGCCAATCGAAGCAGACCCATGTTCGTCTCCTGTATCCGGTCGGGCTTGCACCCGTCGGAAAGGCAACGAACGGAACCGCGATTGGTTCGCGCGCGAGGTCGGAAAAAGGCGGCGCCCGGCCTTAAGGCGTGGATGGACCGCTGCCCCGCGTCACGCCCACCTGCGGCAAGGGACGCGGCGATCCGCCCGGCGGATAGCGCGTCGCCCCGGACGACATCGGCCGCTGGCGCCCCGCCGGATCAGGCTGCTGCTGCCCGGTCGCGCGGTCGAGGAAATCGTCGTTCGCGGCGGGCGCCGCACCATAGCCGCCGGAGCTGCCATCATCGACGGGCACGCCCTGGTCAGGAGCGCCCTGACCGTCCTGCTGCTGGCGCCGGCCGCCCTGATCCACCACGTTGCCATTGGGATCGACGTAGAAATAGTCGTCGGGGTTGTTCTGCAAGACCTCGTCGTCCGGCTCAAGCTGCCACTGGGGCAGCTTGAGTTCGGTTTCGAACTTTTCGACCGGACGCTTCGCCGTTGCCACCTTCATGTAGGCGGCAAAGGCGCGCGCGGGCGCGGTGCCGCCCTGCAGGCCGGGAACAGGCTTGGCGTCGTCGCGGCCCATCCACACGCCGGTGGTGATCCCGCTGGAGAAGCCGAGGAACCAGCCGTCCTTGTTAGAGCTGGTGGTGCCGGTCTTGCCCGCGACCGGGCGGCCGATCTGCGCGGCGCGGCCGGTGCCGGTGCTGACCGCGGTCTGGAGAAGGTCGGTGATCGCCGCCGCGACATAGGTCGGCACCAGCTGCTGCTGGGTATCGGGCCGGTGGCTGTAGAGCACCTCGCCGTCGGTGGTCGTCACCTTGCGGATGCCATAGGGCACAACGGAAGTGCCCTTGGCCTGCACTTCGGCAAAGGCGCGCACCATGTCGATCACGCGCACATCGCTGGTGCCCAGCACCATCGAGGGCTGCGTGTTGATCGGTGTGGAGATGCCGAAGCGCCGTGCCATGTTGGCGACCGCGCCGAAGCCCACCTCGTTGCCGAGCTGCGCGGCGACGGTGTTCTTGGAATAGGCGAAGGCGGTGCGCACGTCGATCGGGCCGGCATAGGTGCCGCCGGAATTGCGCGGGCTCCAGCCCTGGATGGTGACGGGCTCATCGACCACGCGGTCGTCGGGCGTGTAGCCCGCTTCCAGCGCGGCGAGATAGACGAACAGCTTCCAAGCCGACCCCGGCTGGCGCACCGCGTTGACCGCGCGGTTGTAGTTGCTGGTGACGTAATCGGTGCCGCCGACCATCGCCAGCACCCCGCCGTCGCGGTCCACGCTGACCAGCGCGCCCTGCACGCCGCTCGGCACATTGCCCTGGAGCGAGGACGTCGCCGCGCGCTGCGCCACGGGATCGAGCGTGGTCCACACCTCGATCGGCTGCTCGATATCGGGCAGCAGCAGGTCGAGCTGCGGCAGCACCCAGTCGGTGAAGTAGCGGGCCGAGTTCTGGCCCTGCTCCGGCGCCAGCTTCACGGCCTTGAGATTGGCCGCGGCGGCTTCAGCGGGCGTGATCGCGCCGGCGGCCTGCATCGTCTGGATCACCACGGCAGCGCGGTCGACAGCGGCCTGCGCATCGGCGGTGGGCGAATAGTGCGAGGGTGCCTTGACCAGCCCGGCAATGATCGCGGCCTCTTCCAGGCTCAGCTGATCGCCGGGGTGCCCGAAGAACTTGCGCGCGGCCGAATCGACGCCGTAGGCGCCGCCGCCAAAGTAGACCTTGTTGAGATAAAGCTCGAGAATCTGGTTCTTGGTGAACTTGCTCTCGATCGCCATGGCCAGCACGGCCTCGCGGATCTTGCGGTCGAAGGTGCGGCTGTTGTTGAGGAAGATGTTGCGCGCCAGCTGCTGCGTGATGGTCGATCCGCCCTGCCGCCAGCGCCCGGTCTCAAACCGCACCATGACCGAGCGCACGATACCGATCGGATCGACGCCCCAGTGATCGCGGAAGCGCCGGTCCTCGACCGAGATCATCGCGTCCTTCATCACCTGCGGGATGCGCGAATAGGGCACCCACTTGCCATAGCTTGGCCCCAGCGTGACGATTTCCGACCCGTCGTTGGCGCGCACCACGATCATCTGGCCGGCCTGGCTCGATTTGAGCCGCTCGTAGCCGGGCAGCGAGCGCGCGGTGATAAGCACCGCGACCGCCACGCCCAGCGCACCGAGCAGGGCAAAGCCCCCGCCCCACACGATCAGGCGGCGCATCATGCGGCCAAGGAACGAACCCTCGCGCTCGGACCGCGACGATCGGCGATCCGGTTCAGGGCGGCGGGGCGTGTCCCGTCTGGCCATCGGTTTCCTGTTGTTCCCTCAGTCTTGTCGGCACGACCCGCGCCGGCCCAGCAAGGACCGGCTGCGCGCGCCATGCATAGGCGATTTGTAACACAGGGTTAATCGGAACTTTTGCCGCGGCGGGGGCCGCGCCGCGCGCCGTCAGTCTTTCGGCTCGAAATCGAGCGCCGCGCTGTTCATGCAATACCGCAATCCGGTGGGCGCGGGACCATCGGGAAAGACATGGCCCAGGTGTCCGTCGCAGCGCGCGCAGCGCACTTCGGTGCGGATCATGCCGTGCGAGGTGTCGGTATGCTCGTCGACCATTTCAGGCTCGACCGGGGCGGTAAAGCTGGGCCAGCCGCAGCCGCTGTCGAACTTGGCATCGGAGGTGAACAGCGGCGCGCCGCAACCCGCGCAGAAATATTCGCCCGGCGCCTTGTTGCCGTCGTACTTCCCGGTGAAGGCCCGCTCGGTCCCGGCCTGGCGAAGAACGTGATATTGCTCGGGCGTCAGGCGCTCGCGCCATTCGGCGTCGGTCAGGTTGAGCTTGTCGGCCATTTGGGGGGATCTCCTTCGGCGCGGGATATGGGGCGCAGGCCGGCGCGGCTCAAGGGCGTGTCAGTAGTGCGACTTGGTATCCGGCTTCGCGAGGTCGTAGCAGTGGCCGATCTCGTATTTTTCCACTCCGCCCTCTCCGTCGAACGCTTCCTTGAGCATGGCGTCATGCGCCAGCGCGATGGTGGCATCGGCTTCGTCCCCGCTCTTGCCCGCGGCGACCAGCGCCTCGTGCTCACGCGCGGAAAGCACGGATGCCAGCGTCTTGAGATCCTGCGCCGCGGGAGTCAGCCCCTCGCGCGCATGAAGTTCGTCGAAGGCGATCGAGAGGATCGCCGTGCAGCGTAGCAGGTCGGGGGTCTTGAGCGGCGGGACAGCGCGGTCCAGCCGGGCGAGGCACGGCTTGATGGCCGCCGCGAGCGCCGCATCGGGATCGCTGCCGGCCGTGTGCTGAAGCTCCGCCACGTCTGCGGTGAGCAGATCGCGGACCTGTTCGCGCGAAAGGCCAGCCTCTGCGCCCACGCGGGCGCCGACATCGGCGAAGTAGCGCTTGCCCCGCACCGCCAGCGGCGGGAACGCGAGCGCGCTTTCGCTGCCGCGCTGCTGCTCCGACGCGCCAATCGCCAGCGTGGCGGCGCAGCGCAAGTCGGCGCGGTGCTCTGTCGTAAGGCGCGACAGGTCCGGGGTGGCCGACGGCGCCGGAGGCGATGTCGCGATCAGGGCAAAGGCGGCGGCGATCAGGGCTGGCGTGCGCATCGCCCGGCTATAGGCCGCCGCCGTGGACCGGTCATGAACAAAAAGCGGCCGCGAAGGGGCCAGGACCCCATCGCGGCCTTGAGAGACCAGCGTAGCCAGCGGGTGTGGATAGGCTCACGCTGGAGAGATACGGATCAGTGCGTGCCGTTGCACTTCGCGAGGTCTTCCGCCGTCATCTCGCCCTCGGGCGTTGCGAAACGGGTAACCGCGCCAACCTTCTTCGCCACGCGGGCGCAGACGATCGCGGGACGCGAGGTGTTGCGCGGCGCGGTGCATTCGGCGCCGGTGCAAGACCACGGCGTCTCGCCATCGACGAAGCGCTTGGGCGAAGCGAGCGGCGCGGCCAGCGTGACCGAATAATAGCCGGTGGCGGCATGCGAAGGCGTGGCGGTCGCGCCGAAGGTGGCGACAGTGCCGGCGAGCGCCAGCAGGGCCGGGACGAGCTGGCGCAGGGCGCCATTGTGACGTGCAATCATGGTTCTTCCCCTTTCGATGCCGGAAATTCGCGATGGAACCCGTGGGCGGGGCCAAATCTTGGAGAGGATGCGATTTCCGTTGCGAATCACTACTTACCGTAATAGGTTTTAGGTTGCAACTAGAAACTTACATTCTCGTGCAGCATGGAGTAAGGCACTTGGCCATGGACAAGCTCAGAGAACCTCTTGCCGACATTGCCCAGTGCGGCCTTCCCGTGGCGCTCGAGGCCATGGGAGAGCGCTGGTCTTTCATGATCCTGCGCGCGGCGTTCAACGGAGTCCGTCATTTCGAGGATTTCCTCGACGTGCTCGGGATCGCCCGGAACATCCTCTCGAACCGATTGTCAAGGCTGGTCGAAGCCGGCGTGCTCAAGCGCGAGCATTGCGCCGACGATCGCCGGCGAATCGAATATCGCCTGACCGACAAGGGGCTGGACCTGCTGCCGGCCATGCTGGCGCTGCGCCAGTGGGGCGAAAAGTGGGGCGGTGGCCCCTCCGACCCGGTGCTGTGCGACGTGCGCGACGGCCTGCCGATCAAGACGATCTCGATCCGCGCGCAGGACGACCGGGTGGTGTTCGGCCAGGATCTGATCTGGCGCAACCAGGCCGATATCGACGCGGCCGAGACCCGCGCGAAGCTCCGCTCCGTTCCTTCCTGATCCTGCCGCGACATTAACCGCGACGACAAATGGGCAGGGCCGCCTGGACTGGCGACCCTGCCCTGTCGTGCGGACAGGCCCGGATCCATTGGGACTGGCGGGATATGGTCCGGACCGCCCGACGAACCTGATCGTTCAGCGCGCCATCACCGGCTGCTGGCGCACCATCGCATAACTGGCGCGGGCCGATTCGAGCGCATCGCGGAAGCAGCGCTGCTCGGCGGCGCGCATCGCCAGCGGGTGCGGACCGGTGGCAACGTCGCAGACCGCGCCCGCAGCCCGGCGAAGGCGCGCGTCGAACGCGGCCTGGCCCTTCGCGGTGCCGAGATCGAGATCGTTGTAGCTGACCGTCATGCTGCGGGTTTCGAACACGGTGCCCGGTTCGGCGACCGGCGCGGCCGAAGCGGCCAGCGCGGGCTGGGCCAGCAGGGCCGAAGCGGCCAGCGCGGCGGCGGTCAGGGCACGGGGGGCGAGCGGGCGGAAAGCGGCGGAAAGGGTCATGGCGGGCTCCTCTGGCAAGGTCGTTCGGATCGGGGGTCGGGACGGGACTTCAAGGTTGGTCTGCGGCGGCGGAGCGGGGTTCGGGGGGTTGCGACCGCCGCCGCATGACCATTTTCCTACGCGCCGATTTTCCGCAGCGCGCGGCGTGCTCGACCGGCCCGCCAGCCGTGCCGACCAAGGACGCGATGCACCGACGAACCGCTGCCCCTGATCGGCGAACGGCAGGAGCACGACGCGGATGACAGGAATCGCGGCGCGCCCTATCGTCGGAAGGCATGGCGATTCTCGTCACCTTCCTGCTGGGCATCACCAATTTCGGGCTGCACCGCGCGGTCATGGAAAGCGGCCATCCGCTGCTGGGCCAGATGCCGTGGTTCTACCACGCGATGAGCCGGCGCCTGTCGTTCGCCGTCGAGTTCCTGATGCTGCTGGGCGGGTTGCTGCTGGCCGCAGAGGGCATCGTCTGGGGTGCGATCGGCTATGCCATCTACACCGCACTCAACGGCGTTTCCGCCTGGCTGATCCTCACGCGGCGGGTCTGACCGGGAACCGGACCGCGGCCCCGCGGTTCTCGCGGCCATGAGCCATGCACCCCAGCCGTCCGCCGCCCCCCTCCTCTGGCTGGTCGTCAATGCGGCCAGCGGCAGCAATGACGACGCCTCTGTCGCACAGTTGATCGATGCCTTCGCCGCCGCCGGGCGCCCGGCAGAGCGCACCATCCGCTTTCCGGAGGACGACCTGCCCACCCGCGCCGCGCTCGATGAGGCGGGCGTCGGCACGCTCGCCGTTTTCACGGGCGATGGGACGGCCAATTCGCAGGTCCGCCACCTGATCGGCTGGGACGGCGAAGTGCTGGTCCTGCCCGGCGGCACGCAGAACCTGCTCGCCAAGGCGCTGCACGGCGAGGACTGCACCGCCGACGCGGTGGTCGCCGCCTTTGCCGAAGGGCGCCTCACCCGGCAGCAGCGCCCGGCGGTGGAAACATCGCAGGGACCGGCGCTGGTCGAAGTGCTGGCCGGACCGGGTGCGACCTGGGCAGACGTGCGCGAAGGCGTGCGCGATCTTGATATCGGCACCATCGCCTCCGCGCTGGGCGAAGCGGTGCGCACCACCGCTTCCGGTCCGACGGTGCGCGTGATCGACCCCGCCCTGGGCAAGCCCGAAGGCTACCGCGCACTGCGGATCGATGCGGGCACGGGCACGCTCACGCTCGATGGTTATGACGCGCAAGGGATCGGCGATGTGGCGGCGCAGGGCGTGGCCATGCTGGTGAAGCGCGATTTCCGTGCCGGCCCGCACGACAAGCTGGGCACCTGTGACCGGCTTACCTGCGCCAGCGATGCGCCCATCGCGCTGATGATCGACGGCGAGCGCCACGACGGAGACCTGCGCGAGACCTTTGCGTGCATCACGCTGCCAGTGCATTTCCTTGCCTCCGCAGCGCCCGGTGGTTGACCGCGGCCCGCCGCCGGGAGATGGCGCACGCATGACCCGCGTGTTCCATATCAGCGACATCCACTTCGGCCTGGAAGACCGCCGCGCGCTCGACTGGCTGGTCGACTGCGTGCGCAAGGAGCGCCCCGACGCAGTAGCCATCACGGGCGACCTGACGATGCGCGCGCGCCACCGCGAATTCGCCGCTGCCTGCCGCTGGATCCAGTCGCTCGACGTGCCGGTCACGGTGGAAGTGGGCAACCACGACCTGCCCTATTTCAATCTGGTTGAGCGTTTCGTCGATCCCTATCGCCGGTTTCGCTCGATCGAGGCGCTGGTGGAACGCGAGATTCCGCTGCCTGGCGCGGCGATCGTCCCGCTCAAGACCACGGCGCGCGCGCAGTGGCGGCTGAACTGGTCGAAAGGCACCGTCGGCCACGCTGCCCTGGCGCAGACGCTCAACATGATCGACACGCTGCCCGCCGGAACGCGCGCCGTCGTCGCCTGCCACCACCCGCTGGTCGAGGCCGGCACGCGCGGCAAGGCACTGACCCGGGGCGGCGACCACGCACTGGCCGAACTGGCGAAGCGCGGCGTGCTCGCGGTGCTTTCGGGCCATGTCCACGATCCGTTCGATCTGATCCACCCCACGCCCCATGGCCCGGTGCGGATGATCGGCGCGGGCACGCTGTCGCAGCGCATTCGCTCCACCCCGCCCAGCTTCAACGAACTGACGTTCGCCAGCGGCGACATCAAGGTGCGCGTGCGCAATCTGGAAATGATCCCCACCCGCGCGATGCAGATCGAGGACGTGCCCGAAAACGCCATGCCGCCGCGCAGCGAAGGCGAACCGGTCGCTCCCATCGGCGCGGTGCCACCGGTCGATCCGCCGGTCCACTGACGCGAAAATCAGAACAAGGGCTTTGCATTTCCCGATCGCGAACAGATCGAGCCCCGACGCGACACATTGTGATACATATTTGCAATAGCGAGACACAATTCATGAAGACTTGAGCGTCGCTCGCTTGCCGCGGCGCAAATCGGGCCTGTAGTTTCACATCATACCTGTTGCGCGGGGACTGGGCGCGATTGGTGTTGTGAAAACCACAGGGGGATTTTCCTGATGAACAGAATCGGCAGCACCTGGCTGGCGGGCGCAGCGCTCGCAGTCATCGGCACGGCTACGGCCTTTCCCGCGATGGCCCAGACCGCCCCGGCGGAAGGCGCAAGCGCGGACGCAGCCACCGAAATCCTCGTCACCGGCTCGCGCATTCGCCGCGATCCGCTCGACCAGGCAGCGCCGGTGGTCACGCTCGACAGCGAAAGCATCGCCAAGACCGGCCTGTCGTCGATCGCGGACGTGCTTCAGCGCCTGCCCAGCTCGGCCGGCGGCCTCAACAGCAAGTTCAACAATTCGGGCAACCTCGGCAATCCGCCGGACGGCGGCGGCGTCGGCGCGGGCTCGGCCACGATCGACCTGCGCTACCTTGGCGGCAAGCGCACGCTCGTGCTGGTGGACGGCGTGCGTTACGTGAACGGCGCCTCGGCGAGCGGCATCCCCGCCTCGGTCGATCTCAACTCGATCCCCGAAGGCATGATCGAACGCATTGAAGTGCTCCAGTCGGGCGCTTCTCCGCTTTATGGTTCGGACGCCATCGCCGGCGTCGTCAACATCATCACCAAGAGCAAGCAGAAGGGCTTCCGCGCCTCGGCGCAGTATGGCGGCTTCCTCGGCAAGGGCGATGGCGAGACGCAGAACTACCAGATGAGCTGGGGCACCGGGAAGGACGGCGTCTCGCTCGTCGTCGGCGGCAGCTACGTCAAGCAGGGCTCGGTCAGCGCCCGCGATCGTTCGATCTCGCAGTTCCCCAACCCCGGCCAGACCTCGTGCTCGGACCCGATCGGTGGTTGCTCCAGCGCCACCCCGCTCGGCCGGTTCATCGCTTTCGGCCAGAACATGACGCTGCGCGGCCCGGTCGTCGGCCGCAACGCGGTCTATGATCCCACGCTGGCGACGGGCGACTTCAAGGCCTTCACTTCGGCCGACCGCTTCAACTTCGCGCCCTACAACTACTTCCAGACGCCCAGCGAACGCTACGGCGGCTTCATCAACGCGCGTGCCGAATTCAGCGATGCGATCACCGCCAAACTGACCGCGGTCTACAACCACCGCCATTCCCAGAACCAGGCCGCGTTCCTGCCGCTGTTCGTCGGACCCGATGCGGGCAACGGCAACCTGCTCGACACCATCAAGATCGACGCGACCAACCCGTACAATCCGTTCGGCGTCACGCTCGATTCGAGCAACTATTCCTTCATCGCGCGCCGTCTGGTCGAGGCCGGCCAGCGCACCTACACGCAGGACGTCGATACGTTCGACGTCAAGGGCGGGTTCGAAGGCAAGTTCAGCCTGCTGGGCCGCAACTGGTTCTGGGACGTGACCGGCGTCTACGGCACCAACGACGCGCGCCAGCTGTTCACCGGCAACGTCAACGCGGCCAAGCTGGCCCAGGCGCTAGGCCCGATCTCGGCCTGCACCGGCGATTGCGTTCCGTTCAACATCTTCGGCGGCGTCGGTTCGGTGACCCCGGCGATGCTCTCGTTCGTCGGCTTCGACGAGCACGCCAAGAGCGGCCAGGCGCTGTATGACTTCCAGGCCAACCTTTCGGGCGAACTGTTCGACCTGCCCGGCGGCCCGGTGGGCATCGCCATCGGCGCCGAACACCGCAAGCAGGAGGGCTACTTCGATCCGGACCCGATCATCCAGGCGGGCCTTGGCGCCGACATTCCGGCGCAGGCGGCACGCGGCGGCTTCAAGGTCGACGAAGTCTACGGCGAACTGCGCCTGCCGCTGCTGAAGGACGTGCCGTTCTTCCACTATCTCGAACTGAGCGGCGCGGCGCGCTATTCGGACTATTCGACGTTCGGCGGCAACACCACGCTGACCGGGTCGGTGCAGTGGAAGCCGGTGGCAGACTTCATGCTGCGCGGCTCCTATGCCGAAAGCCTGCGCGCACCTTCGATCGGTGAGCTCTACGGGGCGCAGTCGCGCTTCGACCAGCCGCTGTCCGATCCGTGCACCAACGTCACCGGCTCGCTGTGGCAGACGTCCGCCACGGCAAAGGCCAACTGCATCGCCAATGGCGTGCCGGCGAACGGCAGCTACCAGGAACCGCAGGGCGGCCAGCTTCCGGTCCTCACCGGCGGCAACCCCAACCTCCAGCCGGAAACCGCGCGGACCATCCTGATCGGCGGCGTCTACAGCCCCGACTGGGCTGACCGGAAGATCAGCCTCGAGCTGAACTACTACGACATCAAGCTGGAAGGCGCGGTCGATTCGATCGGCGCTGACGTGCTGCTCAACCGCTGCGCGCTGGCGGGTGACGCGCTGAGCTGCAACGCGGTCAAGCGCACGCCCTCGGGCTTCATCTCGTCGATCAACGGGGTCTTGCTCAACACCGGCACGATCCGCACCCGCGGCCTGGACGCCACGCTCAACCTGCGCAGCGGCGAAACCGGCGCAGGCGCATTCAGCCTCGCGGTCTATGCCAACTTCCTGTTCAAGTATCAGGTAGGCGTGCCCTCCACCGACGGCGTGACCACGACCAACTACACCGGCACCGAGCGCGGCAGCCCGGACCAGGCCTATCCCCGCTTCAAGTCGACCGCCGTGCTCGACTGGACGATGGGCCCGGTGACCACCACGCTCACCGGACGCTACATCAGCGGCGTCAAGGAGATCCAGGACACGACCAAGAAGCTGGCCAGCCGCTTCTACACCGACGTTCAGGTGCAGTACCGCCCCAGCTTCCTCGACAGCCGCTTTGCGCTGACGCTGGGCGTGAACAACGTGTTCGACGTGAACCCGCCGGCCTGCTTCAGCTGCAGCCTGAACAACTACGACCCGACGACCTACGACGTCCCGGGCCAGTTCGGTTACCTGCGCCTGAGCTACAGCCTGTAACTGGCGGGCCGTTCCCTGCGGCCGCCTGAAAGGGGCGGGTCCTGCATCGGCAGGGCCCGCCCTTTTTCATGTCTGTCAGCCTGCCGCGAGCGCGAAACCAAGGCGGGGGACGTGGACGTTGATGGCGCCCAGATCCGGGTCCTCGCGCCGGATCACCAGCCGCAGCGCGGATGCGGCCACCAGCGTGCCTGCAATCGGATCACGGCCATAATCGGTAGCGGAAACGATCACCTTGTGCCCCACCAGCGCCAGGTCCCCGGCGCTAGCCGCCGCCTCGCCCGCCGGCACCGGCTGGTCCGAAGGCGATGCGGCGCGCGCCGCGTCCAGCGCTTCGGCGCGGCTCACCTCGCGCCGGGTGCCATGGCCCAATGCGACGACGCGGGCATACCAGTCCGCCAGTCCGGGCAGATCCTCGAACAGCGGCGCAGCGGGAGGATAGAACGAGCGCACGAACCACAAGTTGTAAAACGCGTTGGCGTCCGCCAGTCCCGGCGCCGCCCCGCCCAGGAAAGCCCGGCCATCGGCCAGCTGCTCGGTCACCAGCGCGGCGTGCGCGCGCAGCTGCGTGGCCATGTGCGGGAACGCCGCCTTCATCGCCGCGGTGTCGAACGGCGCGCCGCTCAACTTCTCGCGGTCCTTGATGAAATCCGCACCGATGGTGTCGCCCACGTGCGCGAAGATCACCGCCACCGAGGCCTGGAAGAACGCCCGGTCGGTCCATTCGGACATTGCCGCGGCCAGACCGCCGGTTCCGCTCGGATGAAGGCTGGGGGCGGGAAAGCGCGCTTCCAGCTCGCGCACGATCAGCACGCTGTCGCAGTAGACGTCGGCGCCGAGCTGCATCACCGGAATCTTGCGGTAGCCGCCCGTCAGCGGCAGCAGCTCGGGCTTGGGCATGATCACCGGCTGGTCCACCGCGCCCCAGGCCAACCCCTTGATGCCGAGGCAGATGCGGACTTTCTCCGAGAACGGCGAGCTGTCGTAGTGGTGCAAGAGGATCTGGGTCACGGCTCTCTCCCTTTTATCGTGCGCGATCCTATCGCTCGCGGCGTCCGCTTGGCAACCCGATTTAATCGTGCAATTAACCCGGCCTTTCCGGCCTTGGTGCCGACCGTCTGGGGGTCCGTTCTTGTCGCAGCCGATGTTTGAAACCGATGGGGATCTGTTCGTGCCCACCCGCGCAGGGCGCGGCTATTGGCAGGAAGGCACGCTCACCGGCGCGGCGGTGGCGGCGCTGACCGGCTTCGTGATCGAACGCGACTTCGGCGGGCCGGAACTGGTGCCCACGCGCTTTTGCGTGGACATGCTGCGGATGCCCCCCGCGATCCCGCTGCGCGTCACCACCGAGGCGATCCACGACGGCCGCCGGCTCAAGCTGATCGAGGCGCGCATCCATGCCGATGGCAAGCTGGTGACGCGCGCGACGTGCCAGTTCGTGCACCGCGCCCAGCAGCCCGAGAACCCCACGTGGCAGACGCCCGCATGGGACGCCCCGCATCCCGAGACGCTGCCGGCCATGACCCGTTTCAGCCGGTGGGACGCGCGGCCCATTCCCGCCGCCCATGCCCGCGTGGCGCGGATCGCGCCCCTGGGCGGCGAGGCGGCGCGCGGCAATCCGCCGGTGCTGGGCGATCTGGCCGAGCCCGAAACGCGGCAGATGTGGATGAAGGCGCTGGGCGAAATCGTGGCGGGCCACCCGCTGACGCCGTTCACCCAGATCGCCATGACCGGCGACTTTTCCAGCCCGCTGACCCACAGCAGCCGCTTCGGGATCGACTTCGTCAACACCGACTTCACGGTCTATCTGCACCGCCAGCCGCAGGGTGAATGGCTTGGCTACGAACTCACCGGGCACTTGTCCGAAGCCGGGGTGGCCGTGGGGGAATGCCGGCTGCACGACCTTTCCGGGCCGATCGGGACGATCAACGTTGCCGCCGCCGCCCAGGTGCGCAAGCGGCCCGCGTGATGCACGACCAGCGGCCCCTGTAAAGCGACCGGTGGGCGGCGGGCTTGCATTTTCCGGCATTTGGGTCCATATGGGGCGCAGACAACGTCGCCTGCGACGGAAAATCACGCGGCTGAACCCGATTCGCCGCATCCTTTTTCCATCCCAAGCCGCCCGCCCCTGCTGGATCAAACTGGCGGATGCGCGCATTTCTGCATATGCGGCTCCGCATATGCGGCGCTGTCAGACGCAATATCGTGAAGGGTACTCTCATGGCCAAGGAAGAACTGCTGACGCTGGATGGCGAGATCGACGAGATCCTGCCTGATGGTCGCTTCGGAGTCCGGCTTGAGAATGACCATCGGATCATCGCCTATACTGCGGGCAAGATGCGCAAGTTCCGCATCCGCTCGATCGTTGGCGACCGTGTCCGCGTGGAAATGACCCCTTACGACCTTACCAAGGGCCGTATCGTCTACCGTGAAAAGATCGGTGGCGGTGGTCCGGGGGCCGTGCGCAGGCGCTGAGCCCTTTTTTGAACACGGCGCATATCCGCGCCAGGAAACCTGATGTATTTGAACGAACACAAGTCGACTTCGATTTTCTCCGCCTGCCACCCCGCGCCGTTCCGGACCCGTCCGAACCGCGAATCTCCCGCTCCTTGCGCGCTTTCCCAAGAGGAACTGCGCCGCATCGTTCGCGACATGGTGGACTGATACAGGCGATCAACCCGGCCGGCATTCCCGGTTGGCAACACCGGCAGGGGCGTCCGAAAGGGCGCCCTTTCTTGTATGTGGGCAGGCCCGCGCGGCGCGACGCTTCCAACGCCCCTGGCCATCCTCTCGCGGGCAAGAGTCCTGCCGCGACGTTCTAGCCGATCCCCGCCACCGCAGGATTGATCGGCGGTGAAACTGGATGATCCCTGGCGAAGCGGCACCACACCTTGATGCCCCAACGAAAAAGGGCGCCCCGCAGGGCGCCCTTTTGCTTTTGCGTCGGGAGAAGCGCTTACTTCTTCGACTTGAGGTAGGCGATCACGTCCGCACGCTGCTTGGCATCGGGAAGACCCGCAAAGGTCATCTTGGTGCCGGGCGCGAACTTCGCGGGGCCGGTCAGCCAGGTGTCGAGCGTGGCGTCGTCCCAGGCGCCGCCCTTGCCCTTCAGCGCGTCGGAGAACGCGAAGCCGCCGCGGTCGCCCGCGACCTTTTCGCCTGCGATGCCGAACAGGTTCGGGCCGATGCCGTTGGCAGCGCCCTTGTCGATCGTGTGGCACGCCTTGCACTTGGCGAAGACCTTCTCGCCCGCAGCGGCGTCGCCGACAACGGCAACCGCAGCGCCAGCGGCCGGAGCGGCCCCGGCGGCCGGAACCGCTTCAGGCGCCGGCAGCGGCAGGTTGGCACCCTTCGAGTTCAGGTACAGGATAACGTCGGCGCGTTCCTGCGGGTTGGCAATGCCGGCGAACGACATCTTGGTGCCATCGGCGAACTTCTTGGGGTTCGTCAGCCACTCGTCGAGCGCAGCGAAGTCCCACTTGCCGCCCTTGGCCTTGAGCGAATCCGAGAACGCGAAGCCGGCCTTGCCCTGGGCAATGCCTTCACCCACGGTCGCCCAAAGGTTCGGGCCGATGCCATTGGCAGCGCCCTGATCAATGGTGTGGCACGCCTTGCACTTGGCAAAGATCGCCTCGCCCTTGGCAACGTCGCCAGTGGCGAGACGGTTGGCGATCGGCAGGACCGCCGCGGCGCCAGCGCCGCCTTCAGCCTCTACGCCTTCGATCGCATAGCCCATCGTTTCGGGACGTTCATGCTTGTCGGCAAGGAAGTAGTGCGCCGAAAGGCTCGAAAGCCCCAGCGCGACGATACCGCCGAACAGCGTCCAACCGGCGATGGTGTTGAAACGGTCGTCCATTCCGAGCCCCATGCTGCGCCCCGCCGGCACCCTGCCAGCCCCCGCGCCTTGTTTGGGGTCGCTCTAGTCAGCCCCCCGCAACTGCGCAAGAGCCATTGCAGCATCCTGTTCCTATGGCGGGGACAAAGCTGCTTGCCGCATACCGGCGCGCGGCCTAAGCGCGCTGCGCCATGCAGAGCTACCCCACGCCCGCCCTTCGCATCGTCGAATCGATGACCACGGCCGCCGCCGCCGATCCTGCGCGCGCGGTCGCGTTCCAGGGCGCGCCCGGCGCCAATTCCCATCGCGCCGCGCTGGAAGCCCTGCCCGACGGCTTGCCGCTGCCCTGCTTCTCGTTCGAGGACGCGCTCGACGCGGTGAAGGAAGGCCGCGCCGCACGGGCGATCATCCCCATCGAAAACTCACAGCACGGCCGGGTTGCCGACATCCACTTCCTGCTGCCCGAAAGCGGCCTGTCGATCGTGGGCGAGCATTTCATGGAAATCCACGCCTGCCTGATGGCGCTGGGCGACGGGCCGTTCGGCGCCGCCTACAGCCATCCGCAGGCGCTGGGCCAATCGCGATTCTACCTGCGCGAACGCGGGATCGTGCCGATGAGCTATGCCGACACCGCCGGCGCCGCAGCCTTTGTCGCCGAAATGGGCGATCCCGCGGTCTGCGCGCTGGCGCCGAAGATCGCGGCCGAACTCTATGGTCTGAAAGTCATCGCGGAAAACGTCGAGGACGCGCACGACAACACCACGCGCTTCGTCCTTTTGGCCAAGGATCCGCTCGATCCGGCGACGATCACCGGCCCGGCGATCACCACGTTCGTGTTCGAGGTACGCAATATCCCCGCCGCGCTCTACAAGGCGCTGGGCGGTTTCGCGACCAACGGCGTCAACATGACCAAGCTGGAAAGCTACCAGCGCGGCGCCAGCTTTGCCGCCACCGAATTCTTTGCCGACATCGTGGGCGCCCCGGGCGATCCGGCGGTGGACCGCGCGCTGGAGGAGCTGCGCTTCTTCGCCAAGCGGGTGCGGATGCTGGGCACTTACCCGCTGGAACGCCAGCGGGGCTGATTCGCGCGCCGCGGCGGCATCGCACGCTTGCCCCAGCCGCGGGCGCGTGCGACCAATCGCTGCGTGACGGGCACGACCCAGGCATTATCCGACGCCGAAGCAGGCGAGCGCGCGTGGCGCGCCGCGCGTGGCATGGCGGATATCCAGTATGCCCCCCTTTCCCCGCGCGAAACCGCACCACCCCACCTGCCCGAATGGCTGGCCGCGCTGTTCCGCTTCATCGACCGCTTGATCGAGCCGCTGGGCCGCTGGCTGGGCAAAGGCTGGGGCACGATCGAGACTTTGCTGCTGATCGGTGCGGTGATCGGCGCGGCATGGATCGCATGGCGCCTGATCTGGCCGATGTGGCAGGGTCGCCGGCGCAAGGCTGCAGGGGATGATGGCTGGGCGCCCGACCGGGCGGAAGCCGAGGTGCTGCTCGCCGATGCGGATCGCCTCGCCGGTGAAGGGCGCTTCGGCGAGGCGGCGCACCTGCTGCTGAGGCGCAGCGTGCAGCAGATTGCAGGCGCGCGGCCGGACTGGCTTTCCCCCGCAAGCACCGCACGCGAGATTGCCGCGTTGGAGCCGATGCCAGCCGCCGCGCGCGCCGCCTTTGCCGCGATGGCACGCGAGGTGGAGCGTGCGATCTATGCCCTGCGCGACCTTTCCGCCGAGGACTGGCAGCGCACGCGCCGCGCCTATGCCGAATTCGCGCTTGTCGATCTGGAGCGGGAGCGCCGGGCATGAACGCCCCGCCCTTTGCGCGCGGCACGGTGATCGGGATGCTGCTGGTGGGCAGCCTCGCCTTTCTGGCGCTGCTGTGGTCGCTGGGGCACGATGGGGGCAATGCCAACAACGGCGGCGGCCATGTGGGCGGGCGCGGGCTGAACGGCTTTGCCGCGCTGGCCGCGATGCTGGAGGCCGATGGCTACGAAGTGCGGCGCGCACGATCCATCAGCGCTGCGGACGGCCCCGGTCTGCTCGTGCTGACGCCGCCAGCCGATGCCAAGGGCAGCGATATCGCCGCGATCGTGCTGCGCCACCGCCATGTCGGCCCGACGCTGGTGGTGACGCCCAAATGGATCGCCGCGCCCATTGGGGGCGACAGCAGGGCGCAGCGCGGCTGGACCGCCATCGTCGGCGCCCAGCCGCCCCAATGGCCCGGTTTTGCCGATGACGTTTCCGTCTCGCTCGCCCCCGCACGCGGCTGGCGGAGCGGCGCGCGCGGGGGCGCACTACCCATGTCCAAGACGGTGCTTTCGGGCAGCGGCCCCGCGCTCGTGCCGCTGGTCCGGGCCAGCGACGGCCGGGTTCTGGCGGCTTTCGTCGGCGATGCGGGGCACTATTCCTCGCTGGAACGGCTCGCCGGGATCGCGCGGCCGCTCGGCGGCGACGATACCTCGCTCTATCCGCTGGTCTTCGTGTTCGAGCCGGACCTGCTCGACAACTGGGGCATGGCCGACCGCGCCACGGGCCTTGCCGCGCACGATCTGATCGCGGCGGCGGCGGAAACGCGCACCCAACCGGTCACGTTCGACCTGACGCTGAACGGGCTGGGCGGCGCGCGCAACCTGCTGACGCTGGCGTTCGAGCCGCCATTCCTAGCGGCGACGATCTGCCTGGTGCTGGCAATGGCGGCGGCGGCCTGGCGCGGGATGATGCGCTTCGGCCCGCCGCGTGTCCCGCCCCCTGCACTGGCCCACGGCAAGACCGCGCTGGTCGCCAATGCCGCCGGGCTGATTCGCCGCTCGGGCCGATTGCACCTTGTCGCAGCGCCTTATGCCAATGCCGTGCGCGAACGGCTGGTGGCTGCGCTGGGGCTGCCGAAAGGGCGGGCGTCCGCGGCAACGGATGCCGCCATCGACCGTGTGCAGCAGAGTCGCGGATCAAGCGCCGCGCCGTTCTCCAGCGCCGCCGCCCGCCTTTCGGGCGCGCACAAATCCCATGATGTCGCGCGGTTCGCGGCCGAACTCCATGCCATCGAAAAGGACCTGACCCGATGACTCTCGACGAGGTGCGCGCACTGGCGCAGGCGATCCGGGGCGAGGTGGCCAAGTCCGTGGTGGGCCAGCACGAGGTGATCGACCATCTGCTCATCGCGCTGCTGGCGGGCGGCCACGTGCTGCTCGAAGGGCCACCGGGCACGGCCAAGACGTTCCTCGCGCGCAGCTTCGCCGCCGCGCTGGGCCTCGATTTCGGACGCATCCAGTTCACGCCGGACCTGATGCCGGGCGACATCCTGGGATCGAACCTGTTCAATTTCCAGACCAGCCAGTTCACCCTGACGCGCGGGCCGATTTTCCACGAACTCCTGCTTGCGGACGAGATCAACCGCACCCCGCCCAAGACGCAGGCCGCGCTGCTGGAAGCGATGCAGGAGCGCCGCGTGACTCTGGACGGCGAGGCCCATCGGCTGTCCGACCGCTTCATGGTGATCGCCACGCAGAACCCGATCGAGAACCAGGGCGTCTATCCCCTGCCCGAAGCGCAGCTCGACCGGTTCCTGTTCAAGCTGCTGGTGGCCTATCCCAGCGCCGAGGAAGAGGCGCGGATCGTGACTCGCTACGGCGAAGGGCGCGGCGCACCGCAGCCAGAGGAACTGGGCGTTTCGGCCGTGGCCGATGCCGCGATGCTGGCCGAGGCCGGACGGGCGCTGGCCTCGGTCGCGCTGGCGGAGAGCGTCGTCGACTATGTGGTACGGCTGGTGCGCGCATCGCGCGACAGCGCCGATCTGGTCGCCGGGGCCAGCCCGCGCGCCGCCGTGCTTCTGGCAGGCGCGGCGCGAGCGCGCGCGGCGCTGGACGGGCGCGACTATGTGATCCCCGATGACGTGAAGGCGCTGGCCACGGCCGTGCTGCGTCACCGCATGGTGCTGAGCCCGGCGGCGGAGATCGAGGGCCGACAGGCAGAAACGATCGTGGCCGACCTGATCGAGCGGACCGAAAGCCCGCGGTGAGGCTGCGCCCGCCGACCTTTCACCCCACCGCGCGCGCGGTGCTGCTGCTGGTAGCGGCGGCGCCGCTCGCGCTGGTGCTGGCCGCCATAGCGCCGGCGGCGTGGATCGCCGCGCCCGCATTGGCGGGTGCGCTGTTCATGCTGGTGCTGCTCGATGCCATGTTCGCGGGGCAATGCGGCGACCTGCGCGCGCTGGTGCCGCCCGATGCCGAAGTGGGCCATCCGCTGCGAATCGTGGTGCTGGCCGATCTGGTGCGCGCATCGCCTGTCGCGCGCCCGCAAGCCGCGCTGGCGGTGGACCCACGGCTGGCCGAGGGCGGGCGATTGGTGCTGCCGCTCACCCGCGCCGATGGCGTGTGGCAGGGCGTGGCCGAAATCGCGCCCCGACGGCGCGGCACGGGCGCGGCATCCGGGCTGTGGCTGCGCTGGCAGGGTCCGCTGGGGCTGGCGCAGCGGATCGTGTTCCGCCCGCTGGACGATGCGGTGCGCGTGCGGCCCGATCTCAGCCCCGTGCGCAGCCCCGCGCTGCAATTGTTCCTGCGCGATGCCCAGTTCGGTTTCGTTGCGCGGCGCATCCGCGGCGAAGGCACCGAATTCGAATCGCTGGCCGACTACGAGCCGGGCATGGACCGCCGCCGAATCGACTGGAGAAGCTCCGCCCGCCACGCCCGGCTCAACGCGCGGGAGTACGAGACGGAGCGCAACAACCAGATCGTGTTCGCGTTCGATTGCGGGCAGGCGATGTGCGAGCCGGTGGCCGGCCTCGCCCGGATCGATCGCGCCATAACCGCCGCGCTGACCACGGCGTGGGTCGCACTGAAGGCGCAGGACCGCGTAGCGCTGTTCGGCTTTGCCGCGCGGCCGCTGGTGTTCACGCCGTTCGTGGCCGCGCCGCGCGATTTCCCGCGTTTGCAGGAAGCGGCAGCGGCGCTGGACTATCACGCCGAGGAACCGAATTTCACGCTGGCGCTGGCAACGCTGGCCACGCGGCTGCAGCGCCGGTCGCTGGTGGTGATCTTTTCGGACTTCACCGATCCGACCAGCGCGGAACTGATGATCGAGAACGTGGCGCGGCTGGTGGACAGGCACGTCGTGCTATTCGTGGTGATGGCCGACGCCGAGCTGGACGACATCGCGCAAGGCCCGGTTTCGGACGTGGACAGCGTGGCCCGCGCGGTGACCGCACGCGGCCTGCTCCACCAACGCCAGATCGTGCTCCAACGCCTGCGCCAGTTGGGCGTGCGGGTGGTCGAGGCGCCGCATGACGCTATCGGGACGCGGCTGATCGACGCCTATCTTGCCACCAAGCGCAGGGGTGCAATCGGATGAAGCCGCTGGCGGACAGGGTGGCGGGCTGGCTGGGCCACGATGCGGAGCAGGCGGTGGCTGCCGCCGAGGAAGCGGCGCTGCGCTCCGATCGTTTCCGGCTGGAACGCGAGGGCGACTGGAAGCGGCTGGAAGGCATCGTCGCGCGAATCGAGCGCGGGCGGCTGAAGTCGGTGCCGGATGAAGACCTGCTGGCGCTGCCGGTGCTCTACCGCACCGCTGCCTCCAGCCTGTCGATCGCGCGCGAAACTTCGCTCGACGAGGCGCTGGTGGCCTACCTCGAAGTGCTGACGCAGCGCGCGTGGTTCGTCGTGCACGGCCCGCGCGCAGGACTGGGCGGATGGCTGCGGCAGTTCCTGGGCGGCGGCTGGAGCGCGGCGGTACGCGCGCTGGGGCCGGACATCCTGATCGCGCTGGCGGCGATGGTGGTGGGCACGCTGGTCGGCTGGCTGCTGGTGTCGTCGGATCCCGACTGGTTCTACGCGCTGGTGCCGGGCGGCGACGAGCGCGTACCGGGCGCCAGCGGCGCGGTGCTGGAGCGCACCCTGTTCGGCAATGCCGACCAACCCGCACTGTCGGTGTTCGCCGCCGCGCTGTTCAGCAACAACGCGCAAGTCTCGCTGATGGCCTTCGCGCTGGGTTTTGCCTTCGGCGTGCCGTCGATCCTGCTGCTGGTCCACAACACCGGGATGCTGGGCGCGCTGCTGTGGCTCTATCACGGGCAAGGGCTGACGCTGGAGCTGGTCGGGTGGCTTTCGGTGCACGGCACGACCGAGCTGTTCGCGATCCTGCTGGCAGGCGCGGCGGGCATCCACATCGGCCGCTGCATGGCCTTTCCCGGCGACGCGGCCGTGCTTGATGCCGCCGCTGCGGCCGGGCGCCGCGCGGCGCTGGTGATGACAGGCGTGGTGCTGATGCTGATCGTTGCCGCGCTGCTCGAAGCCTTCGCGCGCCAGTTGCTGGACGCCACCGCGCCCCGGCTGGTGGTGGGCGCCTTCATGCTGGTGTTCTGGACCGGCTACCTGTTCGTCTGGCGGCGCGGGCGCGCGGCATGACCGCGCGCGTGGTGCTCGAGGCCGAACGCCGCCGCCGCTGGCTGACCACGCCCGAAGGGGTCGCGCTGCCCTTCACGCTGGCCACGCGCGGTAGCCGGGCGGGAGCACTGCTGATCGACCTGTTCCTGATCGGTACGGGAATGGTCCTCACCACGCTGGCGCTGCTGTGGCTGGCGCAGCGCATCGGCCTGAACCTGACGAACAAGGGCCCAGCGGGCCATGCTGTGCAGGCGCTGGCCATCGCATGGTTCACCGCCATGTTCCTGCTGCGCAACGCGTGGTTTCTCGCCTTCGAGCTGGGTCCGCGCGGCGCCACGCCAGGCAAGCGCGTGACCGGCATCCGCATCGCCGCGCGCGGCGGCGGCCCGCTCACCACCGAGGCGGTAATCGCGCGCAACCTGATGCGTGACATCGAACTGTTCATGCCGCTGGTGTTCATCGGCAGCGCGCTGTCCACCGGCAGCGACACCGGACCGGCCGCCTGGGCCGGGCTGGGGTGGTTCGCGGTGTTCATCGCCTTCCCCTTCCTCAACCGCGACGGCCTGCGCTGCGGCGACGTGATCGCGGGAACCTGGGTGATCGAGGCGCCCAAGCGCCGGCTGGAGCAGGCGCTGTCGCTGGGCGAAGGCGGCGCGGGCCGCAGCGCGGCGACGGGCGCGCAATACCGCTTCTCCGATGCAGACCTGGCGGTCTACGGCGAATACGAACTGAAGGCACTGGAACGCGTGCTGCGCGACAACCGGCCGGAAACGCTGGTCGAAGTGGCGCAGACGATCTGCGGCAAGATCGGCTGGAGCGCGGGCACCGGCGACGAACGCGCGTTCCTCGATGCCTATTACACGCAGCTGCGTGCCCGGCTGGAACGGGGAATGCGCTTCGGCCGACGCAAGGCTGACAAGCACGCCTGAATGCGGCGGGGGACACGCAGGGGCGCGTGGCCCCTGCGCGAAACGGCGTGGGTTACTTCGACCAGACCCAGTGGCGTAGCAGCATGCTGCCGATCACCTTGCGATACTTGGCGCGTTCGGCCGAACCGGCTTCCTGCTTTTGCATCGAGGTTTGCATATAGGACATATAGGCATCGTCACGGCGCTTGCGCTCGGCCGCATCGGGCACCGACGGGAAGCGGACCAGCAGGTAGAAGTCCGGTTCACCAACGCGGGGGTTTTCGTTGCTGAGAATCTCGTAACCCGAGATCCAGCCCTGCTTGAGCGCGTATTCCTGGTTCTTGCGCCACTGGTCACCCAGGAACGTGGCATAGTCTCCGAAGTGGCCGTCATCGACCTTGATCATGCCGACCTCGACCAGTTCGGCCTCCTTGATCGGCAATTCCTGCGCATGGGCGGCAATGGGAGCGGCCATGGGGGCTATCAGCGCGAGCGAAAGCGCGGCTGCCGCCGCGAAACGGAGGGTTTTCATGATGTGACGTCTCCCGAAGGGGGCGAAGTTCCCTCGCCCCATTGTGTGCTTCGGTGACGGTCAACCCGTTCTTGGCTCGGCGCCTAAGCGGGGCGGAAGCTGTGCCCAAAGCCTGATCCGGTCAATGGACGCCGAAGATCGCGACTTCGGATACCCCGGAATAGTCAGCCCGGCCCCGGAACATCCCCGGCGTGGTGAACGCGATGGCGGTGTCCCCCGCCGGAGTCGCGACGATCACGCCGCCCACGCCGCCCATCGCTCCCACTTCGGCCAGCACCGCATCGGCGGCGGCCTGCGCGCTTTCGCCCGCGAGCCGGATGCGGGCGCAGATTTCGTGCGCAACGCCGGCGCGGATGAACTGTTCTCCCGATCCGGTGCAACTGACCGCTCCGGCGCGGTCATCGGCATAAGTGCCCGCACCGATCAGCGGCGAATCGCCGATGCGACCCCAGCGCTTGCCCGTAAGACCGCCGGTGGAGGTGGCGGCGGCGACATGGCCCTCTCCATCGACCGCCACCGCGCCCACCGTGCCGTACTTGAGATCGGCGTCGAACCAGCCGAGCGACTTCGACTTCATCTCTTCCAGCTGGCGCCAGCGTTCGGGGGTGGCGAACCAGTCGGGGTCGACCTGCTCGACGCCGTGGTCGCGCGCGAAGTCCTCTGCCCCGGCGCCCGAAAGGAACACATGCGGTCCGTGTTCCATGACAGCGCGGGCAAGCCGCACAGGGTTTTTGGTGTGGGTGATCCCGGCGACGGCACCGGCCGCGCGCGTGGCGCCGTCCATCACCGCCGCGTCGAGTTCGTTGGTGCCATGGTAGGTGAACACCGCGCCGCGCCCGGCGTTGAAATGGGGGTCGTCCTCCAGCGCGGCGACGGCGGCTGTCACCGCATCGAGCGCGGAGCCTCCACCGCGCAGCACCGCAGCCCCAGCCTCCAGCGCGGCGGCAAGCGCGGCTTCATGTTCGGCGGTGGCCGCCGCGTCCATCGTGTCGCGGGTCATCGATCCGGCACCGCCATGAATGGCGATGCTCCAGCGGGAGGGGCTTGTCTTGCTCATGGCGGAGGCGATAGCAGATGAAACCGGTTTGGTCAGTGGAGGAACGCGTGAAGGGCTTGCGGATCATCGAGGACGACCTCTCGGGCGAGGATATCCAAGCGCTCGTGGCGTTCCACCTTGCCGCGATGCAGGTCCACTCGCCCGCCTGCAAAGTCCATGCGATGCCCGTGGCGCGGCTCCGGCAGGCCGACGTGACATTCTGGTCGGCGTGGGTGGGCGATGCCATCGCTGGCATGGGCGCGATGAAGCATCTGGGTGACGGGCACGGCGAGCTGAAATCGATGCGCGTCGCGCCCGAATGGCTGGGCCAGGGGGTGGGCCAGGCGATGCTGCTGCACCTGCTGGACGTGGCGCGGGCGCGAGGATACGCGCGGGTCAGCCTGGAGACGGGCCGGACCGATGCCTTCGCGCCGGCGGTGGCGCTTTATCGCAAGCATGGATTCACGGCGTGCCCGGCCTTTGGCGACTACGTGGTCGACCGGTTCAGCCAATGCATGACTCTGGCGCTCACGTGACGCGCGCCATCTTCTGACGTTGCTCCGAGCCGGCATTTGCCGCCAGCGCCCTGCCGCCAGCGCCCTCTGGCCAAGGTCCGCTCCGCCTCGCTGAACGACGCATGCCCGGAAACGAAAAAGGCCCCGCAGCAATGCGGGGCCTTTTCCTTTGTCAGGCTTGTCCGTTCAACGGATCAGAGCTTGCCGGTCAGTTCCGGAACGATGGAGAACAGATCGCCGACCAGGCCGATGTCGGCGACCTGGAAGATCGGGGCGTCCTCGTCCTTGTTGATGGCGATGATGGTCTTGGAGTCCTTCATGCCGGCGAGGTGCTGGATCGCGCCCGAGATGCCGACCGCGACATAGACTTCCGGTGCCACGATCTTGCCGGTCTGGCCG
>NZ_JAPCZG010000005.1 GCF_025938155.1 Novosphingobium sp. KCTC 2891
GCCTCGGCTTCCTTCAGCACCGCAATGATCTGCTCTTCCGTGAACCTCAATCGCTTCATCGTCCGTCCTTCCATCAGGGCCGGACTCTAATCACACTTGGAGGAAAATCAGGGGGTCACGTCACCGCGATTGTTAGTAAGCAATTAATAAATAAAGATCTTCTGCGTCCAGGAAGCCGATGCCGCGTGTCCATGCCGGGGGACGCTTTCCATGTTGCCGCAAGGCCGCTGGAGTCAGCGCATTCGCTGCCCGCTGCCGGCAGCGGATCGCCAGGACTGCCGCGCGTCGGGCGAGAGCGGAAAATGGATGTTCCCGCCGCCTGCAATGGCCGGTTCGGGATCGAAGGCCTCGAGGTTCCTGGCCTTGTCCGCCAGCGTCATCCGACATCAACGGCATTGCAGCCGAAGCGGTCTGAGCGGCGTGACAGCTAAAGGGAAAGGGGACTAAAGCCCGTTGGGCGAATTCTTCGGAATTCAGCCATTCCCCAGCCTGCATGGGCAGGACTGGGAAAAGATGTTGGCTCCCTGAGTAGGATTCGAACCTACGACCAAGTGATTAACAGTCACCTACTCTACCGCTGAGCTATCAGGGAGCAGCCCCGGTCGCCCGGGGCAGGTGCGCCTAATAACAGGGGATTCTGGTTTGGCAAGCACCTGTTTCGATGTTTTTCTCAGACCATGAACTGTTCGGCGAAAATCCGTTCCTCAAGGCTCTGGCCGCGGTCGAACAGCAAGGTCAGCCGGTGTTCCGGTTCGGCCACCACGCGCACCTCGCTCACGTCGCGCACTTCCTTCTGGTCGGCCACGACGAGGACGGGGCGCTTCACGGATTCGCGCGCGCGGAACACGATCTCGTAGGTTTCGGGCAGGATCGCACCGCGCCAGCGCCGGGGGCGGAACGGGCTGATCGGGGTGAGCGCGAGCATGTTGGAGCCGAGCGGCAGGATCGGACCGTTCGCGGAAAGGTTATAGGCGGTCGAGCCTGCCGGCGTCGCCACCAGCACGCCGTCGCACGCCAGCTCGGGAATGCGGACCTTGCCGTTGACCGAGACTTCCAGCTTCGCGGTCTGGCGCGTTTCGCGCAGCAGCGAGACTTCGTTGATCGCCCAGGAACTGGCCTTCTCACCGGTGTTGGTGGTGGCCTCCATCCGCAGCGGCGCGACCGCGATCGAGCGGGCCTTGGCCACGCGCTCGGCGATCGTGCGACTGGATTTGTATTTGTTCATCAGGAAGCCGACGGTACCCAGATTGAGGCCGAACGCGGGCATCATCGGCCCCTGTTCCAGCATCTGGTGCAGGATCTGCAGCATGAAGCCATCGCCGCCCAGCACCACCACCGCATCCGCTTCCTCGAACGGCACCCAGTCGTACGCATCGCGCAGTGCCTGTTCGGCGTCCTGTGCCCGCTCGGTCGGCGAAGCCAGCAGCGCCAGGCGCTGGGTTTCCGGCATGGTACTCGTTCCCCTGTCATGGCCTTGTCGGCGGAGCCGCTGGCTCGCGGGTGATATGGAGCGCACCAAACTGGTGCAATGGCAAAAGGAACGGGCGGGTGATTTCGCCGTCGGCTTGGTCTAAGCGGCGGAGGATGGAAGCGAAGGGTATTCTAGCGCGCGCGCAGCGCGATGTGCTGACCGGACTGCCGGGCGCGGACAGCGCCAGGGCGTGGCTCGATGCAGCGGGGCGCGCCGGCTTCGTCCAGGCCATGCTCGTCAGCCTTCAGCGGCTGCAATCGGTCAACCTGGCCTATGGCAAGAGCGGCGGCGATCAGGCGCTGGCTGAAGTGGCTCGGCGCATCGCCGATTTCGCGGCAGAGGAACTCGGGCCGGACGCGCTGGTTGCGCGCACCGGCGGCAGCGAGTTCCTCGTCGCATCGCGCGAGGCGGTGAGCCGCGACCGCTGGCAGTGGCTGGCGGAAACGCTGGGACGCGCCATCGCCCGGCCGCTGACGGTGGAGGGTGAATCCATCCGCATCCAGCCGCGAAGCGCCCTGCTGCGCGGGCTGACCGGCGAGCCCGGCGCCAACCTGCTCGACCGGCTTGACCAGGTCAGCCTCGAACTTCAGCGCAGCAGCACGCGGCGCATCCTGTGGGCCGACGGCAGCCACCCCGCACGCGGGCAAAGCGCCGCCACCCTGGAGGCGGACCTGATCGGCGCGCTTCACCGTGAGGAAATCTCGGTGCTGTTCCAGCCGCAGTTCGATGTCGCCACCGGCGCGCTGGCCGGGGCCGAGGCTCTGGCGCGGTGGGAGCATCCCTCGTTCGGCCGTATCGGCGCGGAAACGCTGTTCGCGGTGGCGGAGCGCGGCGATCTCGTCACCCAGTTGACCGAACACATCGCGCTGCGTGCATTGCGTGCCGCCCGTGACTGGCCCGCGCCGCTGCGGCTCTCGCTCAACGTCACGGCGGAGGACTTCGCGCTCGGCCAGTTCGCCGCCACCATGCGCCGGCTGCTGGCCGAGACCGGCTTTGCGGCAGAGCGCCTGACGATCGAGATCACCGAGCGTACGCTCATTTCCGATTTCGAGGACTGCGCGATGGCGCTGCTCGACCTGGCCGAGGCCGGCGTCAGCGTCGCGCTCGACGATTTCGGCACCGGCTTTTCCAATTTCCGCGCGCTCAAGGCGTTGCCGCTTCACGCGCTCAAGATCGACCGCTCGCTGGTGAAGGACATCGCGCGCGACTTGCGTGACCGGGCCATCCTTTCCGCGATGATCGCGATGGCGCGCGCGCTGGACATGAAGGTGATCGCGGAGGGCATCGAAACCGAGGCGCAGCTCGCTATCCTGCAAGAGGAAGGCTGCGACCTGTTCCAGGGCTTCCTGCGCTCCGGCCCGGTTTCGGCGGAGGACATGGCGGCGCTGGCGGCCGGCTGATCGACCTGATCAGGCGGCCTTCTTCGCTGCCCGCCGTGCGATGGCCGAAAGCCCCTTGGTCAGCTGCACCAGCCCGTTGAGCCGGCTTTCCGCGTTGCCCCAGGCGCGCTGGATCACCAGCTTGTTGTCGGGCCGCAGCTTGGCCACGCCGTTCAGCCGCTCGACATAGGCGATCAGCCCCATGGGATCGGGGAAATCGTCGTTGTGGAACGAGACGAGCGCGCCCTTTGCGCCCACATCGATCTTGGCGATGCGCGCCTCGATCGCCTGTCGCTTCACTTCGATCAGCCGCAGCAGGTTCTGCGTGGGCGAGGGCAGGGGGCCGAAGCGGTCGATCATCTCGGCCGCCAGTGCTTCCACCGCGTCGGGCCCCTCTGCATCGTTCATCCGGCGATAGAGCGCCATGCGCACCGCAAGGTCGGGCACGTAGTCCTCGGGGATCATGATGGGTGCATCGACGGTGATTTGCGGGGAAAGCGTGTCGCGTTCGCGCGCCAGCCCGATGTCGCCCGCCTTCGCCGCCAGGATCGCATCCTCCAGCATCGACTGGTAAAGCTCGAAGCCCACTTCCTTGATGTGGCCCGATTGCTCGTCGCCCAGCAGGTTGCCCGCGCCGCGCAGGTCCAGATCGTGGCTGGCGAGCTGGAAGCCCGCACCCAGCGAATCGAGATCGCCCAAGACCTTCAGGCGCTTTTCCGCGATCTCGGTCAGCGCCTGGTTTTCGGGGAAAGTGAGGTAGGCATAGGCGCGCAGCTTGCCGCGGCCCACGCGCCCGCGCAGCTGGTAAAGCTGCGCCAGCCCGAACCGGTCGGCGCGGTGCAGGATGATCGTGTTGGCGCTGGGAATGTCGATCCCGCTTTCGACGATCGTGGTCGAAAGCAGCACTTCGTATTTCTTCTCGTAGAACGCGCCCATGCGGTCCTCGACCTCGGTCGGGCTCATCTGGCCATGCGCGGTGACGAAGCGGATTTCCGGAACGTTCAGCCGCAGCCAGTCCTCCAGCTCGGGCATGTCGGCGATGCGCGGCACCACGATGAAGCTCTGCCCGCCGCGCTGGTGTTCGCGCATCAGCGCCTCGCGCATCACCACGTCGTCCCAGGGCATCACATAAGTGCGCACCGCGAGCCGGTCGACCGGCGGGGTCTGGATCGTGGACAGCTCGCGCAGCCCGCTCATCGCCATCTGCAGCGTGCGCGGGATCGGCGTTGCGGTCAGCGTCAGCACGTGGACGTCGGCCTTCAGCTCCTTGAGCTTTTCCTTGTGCGTCACGCCAAAGCGCTGCTCTTCGTCGACGATGACGAGCCCCAGCCGCTTGAACTCCACCGATTTCGAAAGAAGCGCGTGGGTGCCGATCACGATGTCCACCGTGCCGTCGGTCAGCCCGGCCTTGGTCGCCGCCGCCTCCTTTGGCGGCACGAGCCGCGACAGCCGCCCGACATTCAGCGGGAAGCCGGAAAAGCGTTCGACGAACCCGGCATAATGCTGGCGCGCCAGCAGCGTCGTCGGTGCGATCACCGCCACCTGCTTGCCGGCCATCGCCGCGACGAAGGCGGCGCGCAGCGCAACTTCGGTCTTGCCGAAGCCCACGTCGCCGCACACCAGCCGGTCCATCGGCTTGCCCTCGGCCATGTCGCCCAGCACGTCTTCGATCGCGCGTTCCTGATCCTCGGTCTCGTCCCACGGAAAGCGGTCGACGAACGGATCGTAGCTGGCCGGATCGACCGGCATCACATCGGCCACGCGCAGCGCGCGCAGCGCGGCGGTGGCCATCAGCTGCCCCGCCATTTCCAGGATGCGCTCGCGCATCCGCGCCTTGCGCCGCTGCCATGCCTCGCCGCCCAGCTTGTCGAGCGCGACCGCTTCGTTCTCCGCGCCATAGCGCGACAGCACGTCGAGGTTCTCGACCGGGATATAGAGCTTGTCGCCGCCGCTGTAGGTCAGCTGCACGCAATCGTGAGGGCTGTCGCCCACCTTGATCGCTTCCAGCCCTTCGTAGCGGCCGATGCCGTGGTCCATGTGGACCACCAGATCGCCGGGATTGAGCGCGGACAGCTCGGCCAGGAACGCGTCTGCGTCCTTGCGCTTCTTCTTCCGGCGCACCAGCCGGTCGCCAAGGATGTCCTGCTCGGTCAGCAGTTCCAGTTCGTCGTTGGCGAAGCCCTGTTCCAGCGGCAGCACCACCGCCACCGGCTTGCCCTTGGCGGCAAGGCCCAGTGCGTCCTGCCAGGTCTCGGCCATTACCGGCGGCTGCTTGCCCGCTTCGGCCAGCAGCGAGGCAAGCCGCGCGCGCGAGCCGGTGGTATAGGCCGCCAGGATCGGCTTCAGCCCCCGCGTGCCGAGCGCAGCGAGGTGCTTCGCCGCCGCCTCGTAGATGTTCAGGCCCTGCGTCCGCTCGGGCGTGAAATCGCGGCTGCTCGCAAATCCGAAATCGAGTACCTGCTTCGATTCCGGCTCCGCGAACAACGTCATGCGGTGCACCGGCCACCCGGCCAGCGCGCGCTCGAACTCGTCCTGCGAAAGATAGAGCGCTTCTTCGCCCAGCGGACGATAGGTGCCGGGCGAGCGCTGCGCGCCCTCGACCCGCGCCTGATGATAATCGGCGATGTCGGCAAAGCGCGTTTCGGCGGCCTTGGCCGCGCCCGCGTCGATCACCATCAGGTCGTCTTCGCCCAGATGGTCGAACAGCGTGACCAGCCGCTCCTCGAACAGCGGCAGCCAGTGCTCCATGCCGGCCAGCCGCCGCCCGTCGCTCACCGCCTGATAGAGCGGGTCGCTGGTGGCGTTGGCACCGAACAGCTCGCGATAACGGCCGCGGAAGCGCTTGATGCTGTCCTCGTCGAGCAGGGCCTCGCTTGCCGGGATCAGCAGGTGCGTTTCCACCGGCTGCACACTGCGCTGCGTGCCGGGATCGAACAGGCGCAGCGTTTCCAGCTCGTCGCCAAAGAAATCGAGCCGCAACCCGTGGTCCAGCCCGGTGGGAAAGATATCGAAGACCGATCCGCGCACGGCATATTCGCCGGCATCGACCACCGTGTCGGTGCGCGAATAGCCCTGCCGCTGCAGCAGCGCGATCAGGCTCTCGCGCCCGATCTCGATTCCCGCCTTCAGCAGGCGGGTCGATTCGCGGATGCGGAAGGGCGTCAGCACGCGCTGGAGCAGCGCGTTGATCGTGGTGACGATCAACTGCGGCCGGTCGCGCTTGTGCTGCAACTTCTGCAGCGCCGACAGCCGCCGCGCGCTGATCGTCAGCGCGGGCGAGGCGCGGTCGAACGGCAGGCAGTCCCACGCGGGAAAGTCGATGACCTCAAGCTCGGGCGCGAAGAAAGCGGCGCTTTCCACCACGGCGCGCATCGCCGAATCGTCGGGTGCGACAAACACCGCGCGCCCCTTGGCGGCGCGGGCAAGGTCGGCCAGCACGAGCGGCTGCGCCCCGCGCGCGACCGAGGACAGGGTCAGCGGCGACTGGGCCGAAAGAACGCGGGAGATGTCGGACATGGGAAAGGGGGATTAGTGGGGGGCGCGCCGAGTGCAAGCGGTTCCAGCGGGCAATGCCCGCAATCAGCGCGGTATTTCGACGTAATCCAGCTTGCGCATCACATCCATCATCGGCCCGACATATTCGGGCGGGACGGAGATCGTGCCCAGCGCCCAGCCCATGATATCGACGTCTTCCTCGTCGATCAGGCGCTCGAACCACTGCACCTCGTCTTCGCCCCAGCCTGCGTGGAAGCGGTCGAAATAGCAGCCGATCATGTAGTCCGCCTCACGCGTGCCGCGATGCCAGGCACGGAACTTCAGGCGGCGGAGGCGGTCGGGTTCGATCATGGAATCGCGGTTAGGCGATCCGTTCGCCTGCATCAAGGGTAGCGCTCCCCAGGATTTCCGACCATATGAAAACACATCCCGGCGACGGGCCTTCCCCTGCCGCCGGGATGCCGCGTCCCCCCGTTCCGAGGTCCGCGTAACGCGTTACTTTCCGCGAAGGGCGGCCAGCACCTCGTCCGGCTTGCGGCCGATCAGGTCCTTGGCGACTTCGCCCAGCAGCACCTGGCTGACCTGCTTGGCATAGTGGTGCCGCAGTTCGCCCAGCGTGCGGGGCGGGGCGATCACCACCAGATGTTCGATCTTGTGGCCGATCACCTGCTGGTTGAGCCACTCCGCCACGGCGCCGGCGTGCGCGTCTTCGTGCATCTGGCGGGGCGAGGGGTTGCTGGCGGTGGGACCGTGGCGGCCGCCGCTGCCCGAATGGTTGTGCTCGTCGATATGCGGCGTGGGCAGTTCGGCAAGGTCGGGCGTGGCTTCGTTGCCGGCATTGCGCAGCAGGGTCCAGTTCTCGCCATCGACAAGGGCAATCACGGCGCCATGGGGAAGCAGCATTTGGGATCTCCTCTTTGTGTTCTCTCGCAACCGACCCAAGCGCGCCGACCGCCTGCGTTCCATGCGCTGGGTCAAATCGGGCACAGGCTGTGGCGATTTTGCCCGCAGCCGATTATGTCCGCGCCATGCGCCCAGACCTGCTCAATCCGTTGTTCGCCGAATCCGGCAGCCTCAAGGGCGTGGGGCCAGGCCTGGCCCGTCCGCTCGAGAAGCTGGGGCTGACCCGGGTCCGGGATCTGGCATACCACCTGCCCGACCGGTTCGTCACGCGCCGCGCGGTCACCAATCTGGATGAGGCGAGCGTCGGCGAGCAGATCGTGGTGGCGCTGACGGTGCGCGAGCATCGCGCCTCCGCCGGGCGCGGCCCGTTCCGGATCCTGGCGGAAGACGCGGCCGGCAACGTGGTCGCGCTGATCTATTTCGGCCGCGCATCCTACAGCGCGCGCAAGCTGCTCCCGACGGGCGAAACGCGCTGGGTGGCGGGCCGGCTCGACCAGTTCGGCCAGACGCTCCAGATCGTGCACCCCGATCATGTCGCCGAGGACGGGGCAGGGCTGATGGGCCAGCTGAACGAGGCGGTCTATCCGCTGTCCGAAGGGCTCACGCAGGGGCGGGTGCAGGGCCTCGTGCACCAGGCGCTCGAACACCTGCCGGAACTCCCCGAATGGATCGAGCCGGGCCTTGTCGACAAGATGGGCTGGCCGACGTGGAAGGACGCGCTGGGCCTTGCGCACAAGGGGCAGCACCCGCTGGCGCGCGACCGGCTCGCCTATGACGAACTCCTCGCCAACAGCCTCGCGCTGCTGCTGGTGCGCGCCAGCAACCGCACGCGCACCGGCACGCCGCTGGTGGGCGACGGGCACTTGCGCGCCAAGCTGAACCTGCCCTTCGCGCTCACCGGTGCGCAGGCCCGCTCCATCGCGGAAATCGAAGGCGACGTGGCACAGGGCGCGCCGATGCTGCGCCTGCTGCAAGGCGATGTCGGTTCTGGCAAGACGGCGGTGGCGCTCCACGCCATGCTGATCGCGGTGGAAGCGGGTGCGCAGGCCGCGCTGCTGGCGCCGACCGAAATTCTCGCGCGGCAGCACGCCGAAACGCTGACCCGCATGGTCGCCGGCACCGGTGTGACGATCCAGCTGCTCACAGGGCGCGACAAGGGCCGGGCGCGCGAATCGATCCTGATGGGCTTGCTCGATGGCTCCATCCAGATCTGCGTCGGCACCCACGCGATCTTCCAGGAGGCGGTCGCCTATCGCAACCTGGGGCTGGTGGTGATCGACGAGCAGCACCGCTTCGGCGTGGGCCAGCGCCTGATGTTGACGCAGAAGGCGAAGCGCACGCCGCATTGCCTCGCGATGACCGCCACGCCTATCCCGCGGACGCTCACGCTGGCCCAATATGGGGAGATGGACGTGTCCCGGCTCGACGAGATGCCGCCGGGCCGTCAGGCGATCGACACCCGCGTCGTCGCGCAGGACCGTCTGGTCGATGTGGTCGAGGGCGTCGGCCGCCATATCGCCTCCGGCGCGCAGGCCTATTGGGTGTGCCCGATGGTCCGCGAACAGGAAACCGAGGATCTCGCCGCCGCAGAAGCCCGTCACGCCGCGCTCAAGGAGCGCTTCGGCGATACCGTCGTTCTCGTCCACGGCCAGCTCCGGCCCGAGGCGAAGGACGCCGCGATGGAACGCTTCGCCAGCGGCGAGGCCAAGCTGCTTGTCGCCACCACGGTGATCGAGGTTGGCGTCGATGTGCCCAATGCCACGCTCATGGTCATCGAGCAGGCCGAGCGCTTCGGCCTTGCCCAGCTGCACCAGCTGCGGGGCCGTGTTGGGCGCGGAAGCCAGAAATCCACCTGCCTCCTGCTGCGCGGCGAAGCGCTCTCCGAAGTGGGACGCGAGCGGTTGGCTTTGATGCGCGAAACGCAGGACGGTTTCCAACTCGCCGAGGAGGACTTGCGCCTCCGCGGCGGCGGCGAACTGCTCGGCACGCGGCAGTCGGGCGACACACCTTTCCGCGTTGCCGATTTTGAACAGATCGCGCGCCTGCTGCCGGTGGCGCACGATGATGCGCGGCTGTTGATGGAGCGCGATGGTGGACTTTCCTCGCCGCGAGGGGAGGCGGCGAGAGTGTTGCTCTACCTGTTCGAGCGCGACTGGGGCGTGCAGTTGCTCAGGGGCGGTTGAGGCGCCCCGAGGTGCCGCTTGCGCGGCCTCGGGACGCTCTCGGGTCGTTTCAGGTGTCGTTAGGTGCCGTTCAGGCCGCGAGGCCCACAACCTTGATTTCAGCCGGCGGAAGCTCGCCCGACTTGGCCTGCACGGTCAGCTCCTGCTTGCGCGCCAGCATCGCGTCGCGCAGCGCCACAAGGTCCACGCCCGCTTCGCGCGCCTGCGCGAACATTCCTTCGGAGCGCGCCTCCTCCTCGTGGACGTGGTGCTTGATCTCCTCCGACAGCACCTTCACCTTGGCGTCGAAGAACGCGTCCTCGGGCGACGAGGCGACGATGTCGTTGATGAGCACCTTGGCGCCGTCGTGCTCGACATAGGCCTCGGTATAGGTCTCGTCCTCGATCTTGCCCTTCAGCGCGGGGTAGAAGATCTCTTCCTCGATGATCGTGTGGATTTTCAGCTCGGTGCAGATCTGCTGCGCGAGATCGGCCTTCTTCGCGTCGGAAGCGCTCTCGTACTTCGAGAACAGTTCCTCGACCTTGCGGTGATCGGCCTTGAGCAAGGCGATGGCGTCCGAATACGTCTGGGTGGGCATCGATGGTCTCCTGTTCCGGAGGCGCGAGGGGCGCCTTTGCCGAGACAGTGCGCGGGCCATGCCATTGGTTCCGCGCGGTCGCATCGGAATGCTGATCGATCCCGACCGCAGTGGCGCCGGAATCGAAAAAGCCGCCCCGAAGGACGGCTTTCCGATCTCGCTTTAAAAGCGTGAAGTGGTCGGGGAGAGAGGATTCGAACCTCCGGCCCCTGCCTCCCGAAGACAGTGCTCTACCAGGCTGAGCTACTCCCCGACCGATCCGCTGCCGGTCACCCGGCTGCGAGGCAGGCGCGCCCTATACGGGGGCGTTTTCCGGGTGGCAAGCAGGTTAGGGAACATTTTTCTCCGACCCGCCATTTTCCGCAGAAATCCGCCATTTTTTCGATATTTTCCAATTCTCCGATCAGGCCGCGCGACGGACGAAGGCGTCGGCCGATCCGGCGCGAGCCGAATCGTCGGTGCGGAAGCGGGACACCAGTCGCGTCAGCCCGTCCGCTTCGCGGGAAAGGTTGTGCGCGGCCGCGTTGCTTTCCTCGACCATGGCCGCGTTCTGCTGCGTCACCTTGTCGATCTGGCTGAACGAGCGGCTGACGTCGTGCAGGTCGCGCGCCTGCGTCTCGGCCGCATCCGCGATCTCGCCAATGGCGCTGCTGATGCCGGTGACCTGCTCCACGATGGCGCGCAGCACGGTGCCGGTCTCTCCCACCAGGGCCACGCCCTGGCCCACCTGCTGCGACGAGGCGGTGATGAGCTGCTTGATCGTCTGCGCCGCGTCCGCGCTGCGCTGGGCAAGCGCGCGCACTTCGGTGGCGACGACCGCGAAGCCCCGGCCCGCATCGCCGGCGCGCGCGGCCTCGACCCCTGCGTTGAGCGCGAGGAGGTTGGTCTGGAAGGCGATGCCGTCGATCAGCGAGATGATCTGGCCGATCTCGCTGGCCGAGCGTTCGATCGCGTTCATCGCATCGATCGCGCGTTCGACCACCTGGCCGCCATTGACGGCATCGGCCTGCGCCGCGGTGATCGCACCGTTGACGTCGCCCGCGCGCTTGGCGGTGGTTTCGATCTGGCCGGTCAGGCGACCGGTCGAGGCGCTGTTCTGTTCGAGCGCGCTGGCCTGCTGCTCGGTGCGGCGGGCCAGATCATCCGAGGCATTGCGGATTTCCGCCGCGCCGTTGGTGATCTGGTGGGCCGATCCGTTGACCGCGCAGACGAGGCGGTTGAGGTCGGTGGTCGCGGCGTTGAGCGTCTGGCGCAGCGCTTCGTAGCTGGCGGGGAAGGCCGTATCGATGTGCGTTGCAAGGTCACCTTCGGCCAGCGTCTTGAGGCGCGTGGCGAGGGCTTCGATGACCTGCTTCTGCTCGGCGGCAGTCCGCGCTCGCTCGGCAGCGGCGGCGGCTTCCAGATCGGCCTGGGCCTGCCGTGCGGCGGCCTGTTCGATGACCAGCGTTTCAAGCTGGCGTGCCACGACGGCGAGAACCGCGGTTTCGATCACCACGACCACGGCGTGCAACAGGACGCGGGCAGTGTCCGGACCATCGGGAAACACAAGGCTGGGCGCGAGGAAGTTGGTGGCGAGATGGTGGACCGCAGTGACCGCCGCGGCGAGCACGATCGGCCGCCAGTCGGCGAGGCCGGCCAGCGTGGCGATGATCGCGAAGAAGATCATGTGCTGGTCGAGAATCCAGTCGCTGCCCGCCCACTGCATCAGGAAGATCGCGGGGTAGAGCGGGATGGTGAAGCCCAGCACGAGGCGTGCGGCCGCATCGCAGCGTCCGGCACGGGCGAACATCGTGGGCGCGATCGTGATCGCCAGGGCCAGCAGGGGCGGTATCCAGCCGCCGCTGCCGAAAGCCGCGCGCAGGCCTGCCAGCACCACGCATAGCCAGCCGACGACGGCCAGTGCCATCACGCCGCGCCGGCGCAGGATGTCGAGGTCTTCCACGGTATCAGTTCCTTCCATGGCGGCCGTCGCCGCAAAGCGTCGAGGGTATCGCAACGACCAGCCAGCCCTGGCTGAGTGCGGCAAGCGCGGTGGCGTCGCTGGTCACGCGCACCATGGGCAAGCCGCTCGCGCCGGCCCCGCCGACGTCGAGCGTGCCCACCAGCGTGGCGCCGCCTTCCACCAGCCAGCGAAGCGCGCTGCCACGGTCCCCGGCGAGCGGGATCACGACGGCAGCCTGCCCGGCGCGCGGATAGGCGAGGGCCATCACCAGCGCGGTAATGGCCAGTCCCCATTGCACTGCGAGCGCTGCCCTGCCGCTTTGTCCTGAGCCGAATCGTTGCATCATCGACAAAGGTAGGGGTTGATCCCTTGATGTGGATTTCCCCTCCGATCCGGATAAATCCCTATCGGAATTGGCGATTTGTTTGGGAATGGCGCATGGGCTTCCGCTCTGCCTTCGCGCCGTCTACCCTGACGGCATGGCTTCCGTGTCGCTTCCCGCCGAGTCCCGCGCCGATGCGCCCCACGCCGAATGGCAATATCTCGACCTGATGCGCCGCATCTGGGAGCAGGGCGACGAGCGGATCGATCGCACCGGGGTGGGGACGCGGTCGGTATTCGGCGCGCAGCTCCGCTTCGATCTGTCCGGCGGGCGGATGCCGTTGCTGACCACCAAGCGGGTCTACTGGAAGACCGCGACGCGCGAATTCCTGTGGTTTCTGACGGGCGATACCAACATCCGTGCCCTCTGCGCGCAGGGCGTGGAGATCTGGACCGACTGGCCGCTCGCCCGTTATCGCCGCGAGACCGGCGACCCCATCGGCCGCGCCGACTTTTCGCGCCGCATCGTCGAGGATGCGGATTTCGCAGCGCGCTGGGGTGATCTCGGCCCGGTCTATGGCAAGCAGTGGGTTGACTGGCCCGTTTACGAGGCGGCCGGCGATGGCCTGTTTCGCCAGCGGGCGCAGGGCGTGAACCAGGTGGCCGAGGTGGTTGCCAGCCTGCGCGCCAATCCCGGCAGCAGGCGGCACATCGTGGAAGGGTGGAATGTCGCCGAACTCGATTCGATGGCGCTGCCGCCGTGCCACAAGACCTACCAGTTCCATGTTGCCGGCAACCGCCTGAACGGTCTGCTCTACCAGCGCAGCTGCGACGTGGCGCTGGGCCTGCCCTTCAACCTGTGGGGCGCGGCGCTGTTCATCCGTATGCTGGCGCAGCAATGCGATCTGGAGCCGGGCGAACTGGTGTGGATGGGCGGGGACACGCATCTTTACCTGAATCACGCCGATCTGGTGGAGCAGCAGCTTGCCCGCACGCCTTCGGGCGACCCTGTCCTGGAGATCGTGCGGCGGCCTGAATCGGTGTTCGGTTACGCGATCGAGGATTTCGTCGTGCAGGGCTATGCACCGCAGGGAGCCTTGTCTGCGCCGGTTGCGGTATGATGCGATAGCGTGATTGACTCGGAAACCGCTGTGAAATAAAATAACACAACGGTAAAATTTTGCGACTTGCGGCACGGCGGTGAGCGTCGTGCGTTGGGGTCGCGGGAGAGTCTTCATATGCGGGTTTGCGCAGCATGACCGCGAAGGCCAGTGGCAACCTGCCGCCGCTTTCGCTCCACGTACCCGAGCCGAAGTTCCGGCCCGGCGACAAGGTGGATTATTCGCACATCGTCGTGCCGCCAGCAGGCGCGCAGCCACGACCTGATGAGGGTTGTGCCGCGGCGGAAACGCATCCGCTGTGCCTCGATCTGGTCCGCGTGCTGGACGAGGATCACCGCGCGGTGGGCCCTTGGGATCCGAAGCTGGACGCCGAGACGCTGCGGCGGATGCTGCGGACGATGGCACTGACCCGCGCTTTCGATGACCGGATGTATCGCGGCCAGCGGCAGGGCAAGACCAGCTTCTACATGAAGTGCACCGGCGAGGAGGCGACCTCGGTCGCGCCGGCGATGGCGCTCGCCAGCGACGACATGGTGTTTCCCAGCTATCGTCAGCAGGGCATCCTGATCGCGCGCGGCTATCCGATCGTCGAGATGGTCAACCAGATCTACTCCAACCGGGCGGACAAGCTGAAGGGCCGCCAGCTGCCGATCATGTATTCGGCGCGCGACGTGTCCTTCTTCACCATCTCGGGCAACCTCGCCACGCAGTATCCGCAAGCGGTGGGCTGGGCGATGGCGAGCGCGATCAAGGGCGATACGCGCATCGCCGCGACCTGGGTGGGCGAAGGCTCCACGGCGGAAGGCGACTTCCATTCCGCGATGACGTTCGCCGCGGTCTACAACGCCCCGGTCATCTTCAACGTCGTCAACAACCAGTGGGCGATTTCCAGCTTCTCCGGCTTTGCCGGCGCGGAGCGGACGACCTTTGCCGCGCGCGCCATCGGTTATGGCATCGCGGGGCTGCGCGTGGACGGTAACGATCCGCTGGCGGTCTATGCCGCGTCGCGCTGGGCGGCCGACCGTGCGCGCGCCAATGGCGGGCCGACCCTGATCGAGCACTTCACCTACCGCGCGGAGGGGCATTCCACCTCCGACGATCCCGGTCAGTACCGTTCCGCGCAGGAACGCGAGGAATGGCCGTTGGGCGATCCCATCATGCGGCTGAAGCGCCACCTGATCGCGCTGGGCGAATGGTCTGACGAACAGCACGAGGCTATGGACCGCGAGCTGGTCGAGCAGGTCAAGGCCGCGACCAAGGAGGCCGAGAAGAACGGCGTGCTGGGCCACGGCCTGCACCATCCCTTCCACACCATGTTCGAGGACGTGTTCGAGGAACTGCCCTGGCACCTCAAGGAACAGAGCGAGCAGGCGATCCGCGAGCGACGGATCAAGTGGCCGGAATGGAAGGAGTCGTGAGCATGATCGAGGAAGCAGCGGTCAGCCTTGCTGACGCGCCCACCCGCCGGCTCAACATGATCGAGGCGATCAACGATGCGCTCGATATCATGATGGAGCGCGATCCCGGTGTTGTCGTGATGGGCGAGGACGTCGGCTATTTCGGCGGCGTGTTCCGCGCCACGGCCGGCCTCCAGAAGAAATACGGCAAGACCCGCGTGTTCGACACGCCGATCTCAGAGTGCGGGATCATCGGTGTCGCCGTGGGCATGGGTGCCTATGGCCTGCGCCCGGTGCCGGAAATCCAGTTCGCAGACTACATCTATCCCGGGCTCGACCAGTTGGTCTCCGAGGCGGCGCGGCTGCGCTATCGCTCGGCGGGCGAATTCACCGCGCCGATGACGGTGCGCTCGCCTTTTGGCGGCGGGATCTTCGGCGGGCAGACTCACAGCCAGAGCCCGGAGGCGCTGTTCACGCACGTCGCGGGGATCAAGACCGTGGTGCCGGCGACGCCGCATGACGCCAAGGGTCTGCTGATCGCCGCGATCGAGGACAACGACCCGGTGATCTTCTTCGAGCCGAAGCGGATCTACAACGGCCCGTTCAACGGGTATTACGACAAGCCGGTGGAGCCTTGGGCGAAGCACGCGGACAGCGTGGTGCCGGAAGGCTATTATTCGATTCCGTTGGGCAAGGCGCGGATCGTGCGGCCGGGGCAGGCGTTTACCGTGCTCGCCTATGGCACGATGGTCCACGTCGCCGCAGCGGTCTGCGCCGAGAAGGGCGTCGATGCGGAGATCATCGACCTGCGCACGCTGGTGCCGCTCGACATCGAAACGATCGAAGCCTCGGTCGAGAAGACAGGCAAGTGCCTGATCGTACATGAGGCGACGCGCACCTCCGGCTTCGGCGCGGAGCTGTCCGCGCTGGTGCAGGAGCGGTGCTTCTATCACCTGGAGGTGCCGATCGAGCGCGTGACCGGGTTCGACACGCCTTATCCGCACAGCCTGGAATGGGCGTATTTTCCGGGGCCGGTCCGCATCGGCGAGGCCATCGACCGACTGATGAAGGCTTGAACACGATGGGCAAGTTCATATTCCGCCTGCCGGACATCGGCGAAGGCATCGCCGAGGCCGAGATCGTCGCCTGGCACGTGAAGGTGGGCGATACGGTCGAGGAAGACGGCCGGATCGCAGACATGATGACCGACAAGGCGACGGTCGAGATGGAAAGCCCGGTTTCGGGCAGGGTAATCGAGGTTGCCGGCGAAGTGGGCGACGTGGTCGCCATCGGTTCGCCGCTGGTGGTGATCGAGACCGAGGGGGCAGGGGAGGCCGAGGTTTCCGCACCCGCGCCTGCGCCGAAGGCCGAGGCGGTGGAGGAACGGATCGAGGCGGAAACACCCGCGCCGGAACCCGCGCCCCAGACAGCGCCAGCCCCTGTGGCCGCGACTGCGCCAACGCCCGCGCCGGCACCTCCGGCGCCCACGCGTGCACCGGCTCCGGCACAAGCTCACGCCCATTCCAGCGCACGCGTACTGGCCAGCCCGGCGGTGCGCCAGCGCGCGCGGGATCTGGGCATCGACCTGTCTGAAGTGCGTCCTTCCGAGGAAGGACGCATCCGGCACGCTGATCTCGACCAGTTCCTCGCCTACAACGCGGCGGGGGGTTATCGCTCGGCCGGGGCGGAGCGGGGCGACGAGGTGATCCGGGTAATCGGGATGCGCCGCCGCATTGCCGAGAACATGGCGGCGTCGAAGCGCCACATCCCGCACTTCTCCTATGTCGAGGAGTGTGACGTAACGGCACTGGAAGCGATGCGCGAGCAGCTCAACGCCAATCGGGGCGACAAGCCCAAGCTGACCTTGCTGCCGCTGCTGATCACCGCGTTCTGCCGCACGCTGCCGCAGTTTCCGATGCTCAACGCGCGGTATGACGACGAGGCTGGCGTCGTAACGCGTTACGGCGCGGTGCACATGGGCATGGCGGCGCAGACGCCGGCCGGGCTGATGGTGCCGGTGATCCGCAACGCGCAGTCGCTCAACCTGTGGCAACTCGCGCGCGAGATCGGCCGGCTGGCTGAAGCGGCGCGCAGCGGCACGGCGAAGCCGGAGGAGCTGTCCGGCTCGACGCTGACCGTTACGTCACTCGGTCCGCTGGGCGGCGTGGCGACGACGCCGGTGATCAACCGCCCGGAAGTGGCGATCATCGGGCCGAACCGCATCGTCGAGCGCCCGATGTTCGTTTCCGACGGAATGGGCGGGGAGCGCATCGAGAAGCGCAAGCTGATGAATATCTCGATCAGCTGCGATCATCGCGTGGTCGATGGCTGGGATGCGGCCAGCTTCGTGCAGGCCGTGAAGAAGCTGATCGAAACGCCGGTGCTGCTGCTGGCCGACTGATCGGAGACGATTAGCGGACGATGCCGCGATAGGTCATCTGTCCGGCGCCGAGCGCGGCGATTGCGCCCGGCACGCGCCAGCGCAGGTGGGTGACGTCTTCGGGCGTCGCCCGCCGCAGCCGTCCGTCCGCCTCGCGTACGGCCAGGTCGCCGAGTTGGCCCCAGCTGCGTCCGCCATCGACCGACACTTCCTCGTCGCCCTGTGCGGTGCCCTGGAACGACACCGTGCGGGGCATCGGGTTGGTGACGGTGAATTCGCGTCCTTGCTGCGCCTTCCAGTTCACGACGAAGACCACGCGGTCGCCGGCGCGCAGGCGGTCGGCGCGTTCGAGTACGCGCGCGGTGCGGCCGTTGCCGGCAGGCTGGAAGCGTTCCACGAACACATCGCTGGCGAAACGCACCGGCTCCGCCGCGTGGGCCATGACCGGCGCTGCCGCTGCTGCCAGCGCGGCTCCTGCGGCCATGACTGTCGTCATCGTCCTGATCATCGTATCTTGCCCCTCACGGCATCCCGTTGCCGTTGGGGGCAGGTGTCTCACGCGTCCGGCTAATGTTTGGTTAACGCCATAGAAACCACGTTTTCGCGCCGTTCGCCGTGTGTGCGAGGCTGTTGAAAAAATCTTCGCTGCAATTTGTTGACAGCCGCCGGCACCTGCCATAGAGGCGCGGCTCCCAAGCGGAAACGCGGGTGTAGCTCAGTTGGTTAGAGTGCCGGCCTGTCACGCCGGAGGTCGCGGGTTCGAGCCCCGTCACTCGCGCCATTCGCTTTGGGAATATAAAAGGGCGCTTTGTGGCGCCTTTTTTTGACGATGAGCGGGTGTAGCTCAGTTGGTTAGAGTGCCGGCCTGTCACGCCGGAGGTCGCGGGTTCGAGCCCCGTCACTCGCGCCATCGTCGAAAATGAAAAGGCGCCCCGCGGGGCGCCTTTTTCGTTTCCGCCGTCGGCTTGGTTCCGCTGGGGACATCAGCCCCAGCGGCCGGTTTCCATCCAGATCAGGAAGCGACGCAGCGGCAGCAGCCAGACAATGCCCAGCACCAGGTAGATCGGCACCTGCGCGAGCACCGGCAGCATGCCGACGAGTCCGGACAGCGTGGCGACCAGAAAGGCGTAGAGGCCCAGCGCGACCAGAAGGGCCAGAACGCCCACCGGCTTGCGCCAGGTCGGGCGGGCCGACTTGAATTCGTCCATCGTCAGTTCTCCCACGGGCCATAGAGCCGCGTCGGCGTGACCACCGCGCGCAGGGGGTGGTCATGTGCCTCGCGCGGGAGGCTTTCGACGCGTTGACTGTCCCACGCAAGGCCGATCGCGGGAACGCCGGGATGGGCGCCAAGCCAGCGATCATAGTGTCCGCCGCCCTGGCCGAGTCGGTGGCCGTCGTCGGTGAAGCCGAGCAGCGGCACAAACAGCAGGTCTGGCGTGACGGGCTCTGCGTCCATCAGCGGTTGCGCCACGCCCCAGGGGCCAGGCTCCAGCAGATCGTTGATGTGGGGCGAATCCCAACCGCGAAATTCCATCGGTGCCTCGCGTCCGGCAAACCACGGCAACGCGATCCGATGGCCGGCCTCATGGAAAAACCGCGCATAGGAAAGCGCAGGGGCCTCTTCCGGGGTAGGAAGGTAAAGGCCGATATTGGCCCCTTCCGGAATAAGCGGCAGCAGCGGCGCGGGCGGGCGCATGAACAGCAGCGCCTTGATCCGGGGATCGAGCGCGGCAACGTGCGCCTTGCGAGCCGCGCGCAGTTCCTTCCGCAGGGCAGCCTTGCTCTCCACGCTGTGATCTCCGCAGGTTGTAAAGGGGGGTGACGGGCCCACCATAGGTCGTTTGCTCGGAAAATCCTCCGACGCCTCAACGTCAGGTGGGAGCCATATGCACCGGACCCCACTGTGACCAGTGTGATACGGGCAGGGACAGCCCCCTAGGATTGCTTATAGCCTCAGGGATGTTCAATCGGCTCGTGCCGGGCAGATCCCGTCACCGCTTGATTTAGGCGTCCGTGGCCGTTTGCTCAAGGTGCGCGGCAAGTTTTTCGACACGCGCGGCCAGCGCTTCGACGCGGGCGACCATTTCGGGCGACGGGCCTTCCGGCTCCGGCGCGACTTCAGGAGTCGGCGGGGCAGGGGGAGGAGCCTGCTTGTGCGCCTCGTGCAGTTCGTCGGCCAGCACCAGCGCGGCAAACAGCAGCATCCGCGTCTCGCTCTGTCCCGATCCGCCAGCCATGCGTCCGACACGATCCTCGATCATGCGGCCGAGCATCTCGATATGGCTTTCCTCGCCGGTCGCCGCAGAGACGGTGAACGGTCGATTTCCGATCTGAAGCAAGACGTTAGGCATGATCGGGGATCATCCGCGCGGGCTGGGGAGGTTGGCGAGCAGCAGGTCGAGCTGGCGAAGTTCCTGCGCGACCGTATCCTTCAGCTTGCGATGCCGGTTGCGCAATTCACCCAGTTCCGCCTCGGCGGCGTTGTCCTGCGCCGCCGCTTCGGCCTGCCGTTCGACAGCACCTTCGATGCGCGCCAGCGCCTGCTCGATCCGGTCGAGCGCTGTGTCCAGAGCTTCCATCGCCATCGTCTCTAGCGCTAGCACACTGTCCAAAGCGCGCAAGCGCCTGAACGATGCGGTCCCCAGCTTTGCGAAGCTGACCGGCATTGCCAAGAGGCGGGGAGAAGAACAGGGCGCAGGGACGGGCCCTGTCCGGGGCCTGGCACTGTGAAGGGGTTGCAAATCGGATCCCGCATTCGTATGCGCCAAAACGCTACGAGGGACCGATGCATTCGCCTGCCAGCCTTGACGCTGGGGGGCAGGGTGACCAAAGAGACCCCGCTCCGAATCACCGGCTAAACGCGCGCCCCCGCGCGCTGGAAGGGCTTTTCTCAGGTTATGACTCGTGAACCCACCGCGCTGGCGCCCATGGCCAACGCGATCCGTGCGCTCGCCATGGACGCGGTCCAGGCTGCCAATTCCGGTCACCCCGGCATGCCCATGGGCATGGCCGACGTTGCCACGGTGCTCTGGTCGCAGTTCCTGAAATTCGATCCCAGCGCGCCCAAGTGGAGCGACCGCGACCGCTTCGTGCTGTCTGCGGGCCACGGCTCGATGCTGATCTACGCGCTGCTGCATCTCTCTGGCTACGACAGCCCGACGATGGAAGACATCCGCAACTTCCGCCAGATGAACAGCGTCTGCGCCGGCCATCCCGAGAACTTCCTGATCGACGGCGTGGAATGCACCACGGGTCCGCTGGGGCAGGGCGTGGCGATGGCAGTCGGCATGGCGATGGCCGAGCGTCATCTCAATGCGCAGTTCGGTGACGATCTGGTCGACCACAAGACCTGGGTGATCGCCGGCGACGGCTGCCTGATGGAAGGCCTGAACCACGAGGCGATCGGCCTTGCGGGCACGCTCAAGCTGGGCCGCCTCAACGTGCTGTGGGACGACAACAAGATCACCATCGATGGCGACACCTCGCTGTCGACGAGCGAAGACGTCCTCGCCCGCTATGCCGCGACGGGCTGGCACACCGCCACCTGCGACGGGCACGACTTTGCCGACATCGCACGCGCGCTGGCCGAAGCTGCCGCCGATCCGCGTCCGTCGCTGGTCGCCTGCCGCACCGTGATCGGCAAGGGTGCGCCCAACAAGCAGGGCGGCCATAACGTCCACGGCTCGCCGCTGGGCGCAGACGAGATCGCCGCCGCGCGCGAATACCTGGGCTGGACGGCCGCTCCGTTCGAGATCCCGGCGGACATCCTTGCCAACTGGCGTTCGACCGGCGAGGCCGGCAAGGCGGTGCATGCGGCGTGGGTCGCCCGCGCCGCCGCGAACCCCAAGGCTGCTGAACTCGCGCGCCGCATGGCTGGGGATCTTCCCGCCGACACCGGCTTCGATGCCTACATCCAGTCGCTGATCGCCAACCCGCCCAAGGTGGCCACCCGCAAGTCGAGCGAGATGGCGCTGGAAGCGTTCACCGCCGCGATTCCCGAGATGGTCGGCGGTTCGGCCGATCTCACCGGTTCGAACCTGACCAAGACCAAGTCGACCGCGCCGTTCTCGGCGGACAGCTACGACGGTCGCTATGTGTTCTATGGCATCCGCGAATTCGGCATGGCCGCCGCGATGAACGGCATGGCGTTGCACGGCGGGATCATCCCCTACGGCGGCACCTTCCTCGTGTTCGCCGACTACTGCCGCAATGCAATCCGTATGTCGGCATTGCAGCACATCCGCTCGATCTACGTGCTCAGCCACGATTCGATCGGCCTCGGCGAAGACGGCCCGACCCACCAGCCGGTCGAGCATGTGATGAGCCTGCGTCTGATCCCCGGCCTCAAGGTGTTCCGCCCGGCCGATGCGATCGAGACCGCCGAAGCCTGGGCGCTGGCGCTTGCGGACAAGCACGCCTCCTCTGTCCTCGCGCTGTCGCGTCAGAACCTGCCGCCGGTGCGCTTCGATGCCGAGATGAAGAGCGCCAAGGGCGCCTATCGCCTCACCGCAGCCGAAGCCCCGCGCAAGGTCGTGCTGGTTGCCACCGGCTCGGAAGTGGCGCTGGCGAAGGACGTGGCCGGTGCGCTCGAAGCCCAGGGCATCGGTGCGGACGTGGTTTCGGCCCCGTGCCTCGAACTGTTCGACGCGCAGGATGCCGCCTACCGCGCCGACGTGCTGCCGGCCGACGTGCTCAAGGTCTCGATCGAGGCGGGCGTCACCATGGGCTGGCACAAGTATGTCGGCGATGGCCTGACCATCGGCCTGGACACCTTCGGCGCTTCCGCGCCGGCCGAAGAGCTGTTCGACCACTTCGGCTTCTCCGTGGACAAGATCGTTCCCCGGATTCTCGCCCGACTGGGCAATTAACGGACTAAAAGCAGGGAGTTTTGCGACATGGCGACCAAGGTTGCGATCAACGGTTTCGGACGTATCGGGCGCAATGTTGCCCGCGCCATCCTCGAGCGCCCCGAATGCGGGCTCGAGCTGGTTTCGATCAATGATCTGGCGGATGCTAAGGCGAACGCCCTGCTGTTCAAGCGCGACAGCGTCCACGGCGCCTTCTCGGGCGACGTGTCGGTCGATGGCAACGACCTGATCGTCAACGGCAAGCGCATCCAGGTGACCGCCGAGCGCGATCCGGCGAACCTGCCGCACGCCGCCAACGGCATCGACATCGCGCTGGAATGCACGGGCTTCTTCACCAACCGCGACGGCGGCCAGAAGCACATCGATGCGGGCGCCAAGCGCGTGCTGATCTCGGCTCCGGCCAAGAACGTCGATCTCACGGTCGTGTTCGGCGTGAACCACGACAAGCTGACCGGCGATCACAAGATCGTGTCGAACGCCTCGTGCACCACGAACTGCCTGGCCCCGATGGCCAAGGTCCTGCACGAAGCCATCGGCATCGAGCGCGGCCTGATGACCACGATCCACTCGTACACCAACGACCAGAAGATCCTGGACCAGATCCACAGCGATCCGCGCCGCGCCCGCGCTGCCGCGATGAACATGATCCCGACCAGCACCGGCGCCGCCGTTGCCGTGGGTGAAGTGCTGCCCGACCTGAAGGGCAAGCTCGACGGTTCGTCGATCCGCGTGCCGACCCCGAACGTTTCGGTCGTCGACCTGACCTTCACGCCGAAGCGCGACACGAGCGTCGAGGAAGTCAACGGCCTGCTCAAGGCTGCGGCCGACGGCGCGCTGAAGGGCGTGCTGGGCTACACGGCCGAGCCGCTGGTCTCGATCGACTTCAACCACGATCCGCACTCGTCGACGATCGACAGCCTCGAGACCGCCGTGCTCGAAGGCAAGCTGGTGCGCGTTCTGTCGTGGTACGACAACGAGTGGGGCTTCTCGAACCGCATGCTCGACACCGCGGGCGCGATGGCGAAGTTCCTCTAAGACCCGATGGATGCGGGACTTCTCAAGGGCATCGCGCGGCATGACCGGCCGCGCGGCCCCATCGAGACGGTGTCCCGTGTCCGCGTAACCGAAGGCGAGGGCGTCCACGGCGATCTGCGTGGCGCCCTCCGCCCCGGCAAGACCGGCAAGCGCCAGATCACGCTGATGGAGGCGGAATCGTGGACCGCGGCGATGGCCGAACTTGGCCTGGACCTGCCGTGGCGCGTGCGCCGTGCCAACCTGCTGGTCGAAGGATTGCGCCTGCCGCGCGAACCCGGTGCCATCATCCGCATCGGTGATACTTTACGCATTCGCGTCACCTGCGAATGCGACCCATGCAACCGCATGGACGAAATCGCCCCCGGCCTGAAGGTCGCGCTCCTGCCCGATTGGCGCGGCGGGGTGTGCGGCAAGGTCATCAGCGATGGCGATATCGCCATCGGCGACGAAGTGAGGATCGAGACATGAGCTTCAAGACGCTTGACGACATCGGCGATGTTTCCGGCAAGGCCGTGCTGGTGCGCGAAGACCTCAACGTGCCGATGGCCGATGGCAAGGTTACCGACGACACGCGCCTGCGCGCCGCCGTGCCCACGCTGACCGAACTCGCCGACAAGGGCGCCAAGGTGCTGGTGTTGGCACACTTCGGCCGCCCCAAGGGTGAGCGCAGCGAAGCCAACTCGCTCCGTCAGGTGGTCGATGCGCTGTCCGGCGTGGTCGGCCGTCCGGTCGCCTTCATCGATGACTGTGCGGGCGAAGCCGCAGAGGCCGCCGTGGCGGCGCTGCCGGCCGGCACGATCGCGATCCTTGAAAACACCCGCTTCCACAAGGGCGAGGAAAAGAACGATCCCGCGCTGGTTGCCGCCATGGCGAAGCTGGGCTCGGCTTTCGTCAACGACGCCTTCTCCGCCGCCCACCGCGCGCACGCCTCGACCGAGGGTCTGGCCAAGGCGCTTCCAGCCTATGCCGGCCGCGCCATGCAGGCCGAACTCGAAGCGCTGGAAAAGGCGCTGGGCAAGCCCGAGCATCCTGTGGCGGCCGTGGTTGGCGGGGCCAAGGTTTCCACCAAGCTCGACGTGCTGAAGCACCTGGTCGGCAAGGTCGATCACCTGATCATCGGCGGCGGCATGGCCAACACGTTCCTCGCCGCGCGCGGCGTCGCCGTGGGCAAGTCGCTGTGCGAGCATGACCTGACCGGCACCGCCGACGAGATCCTCGAAAACGCGGACAAGGCCGGCTGCACCGTCCACCTGCCGTACGACGTGGTGGTGTCGAAGGAATTCGCCGCCAACCCGGCCAGCCTGCGCACCTGCAACGTTCACGAAGTCGCTGCGGACGAGATGATACTCGACGTTGGCCCGGCTGCGGTTGAAGCGCTGGCCGACGTGCTGAAGACCTGCAAGACGCTGGTGTGGAACGGCCCGATGGGCGCGTTCGAGACCGAGCCGTTCGATGCCGCTACCGTGGCGCTGGCCCGGACCGCCGCGGCACTGACCAAGGAAGGCTCGCTGGTTTCGGTCGCGGGAGGCGGGGACACCGTCGCCGCGCTCAACCACGCGGGCGTCGCTGCCGATTTCTCCTACATTTCCACCGCCGGGGGCGCGTTCCTCGAATGGATGGAAGGCAAGGAACTGCCGGGCGTCGCGGCGCTCGGCTAAAAAAACCGCACTCCAGGACAGGCGCGATGTTGCACTGCAACCCGCGCCTGTTTATGGAGCGCTCGCGCATAGGTATGCACGGTTCGCCGTGCCCATCCCCAGGGTTCCGCCAGGCGGCCCTCAACAGCACAGGGACAGACGATGAACCACGCTGAAATGACCGAGAAGATGGCCGCGGGTAACGGCTTTATCGCAGCGCTTGACCAGAGCGGCGGTTCGACCCCCAAGGCGCTCAAGGGCTATGGCGTGGAAGAAAGCGCGTGGAACACCGAAGAGGAAATGTTCGGCCTGATCCACGACATGCGCAGCCGCATCATCAAGTCGCCCGCGTTCACCGGCGACAAGGTGATCGGCGCGATCCTGTTCGAGCGCACCATGGACGGCACCGTCGAAGGCAAGGGCGTTCCCGCCGCGCTGATCGAGAAGGGCGTCGTGCCGTTCATCAAGATCGACAAGGGGCTGGAGGACGAAGCCAACGGCGTGCAGCTGATGAAGCCGATGCCGACGCTCGACGCGCTCCTTGAACGTTCGAAGGCGCTGGGCGTCTATGGCACCAAGGAACGCTCGGTCATCAATTCGGCCAATGCCGAAGGCATCGCTGCGGTGGTGAAGCAGCAGTTCGAGATCGGCCGCCAGGTGCTGTCGCACGGCATGATGCCGATCATCGAGCCGGAAGTGAACATCAAGAGCGAAACCCGCGCCGAGTGCGACAAGATCCTGCTCGCGGAGATCCTCAAGAACCTCGACGAGCTGCCCGAGGGCGAGCGCGTCATGCTGAAGCTTTCGCTGCCGGTCGTGGCGGGAACGTTCGATCCGCTCGTTTCGCACCCCAAGGTTCTGCGCGTCGTCGCTCTGTCGGGCGGCTATGCCCGTCCGGAAGCGTGCGTCGAACTGGGCAAGAACAACGGCATCATCGCCAGCTTCAGCCGTGCGCTGCTGTCGGACCTGCGCTTCCAGATGTCCGACGCCGAGTTCGACGCTTCGCTCGGCGCTGCGATCGACGACATCTACAAGGGATCGACGGTCAAGACCGCAGCCGTCGCGGCCTGACCCATCCGGGCCTGAGGCCCGGAACGTATTGCGTGAGGATGATAAAAGGCGCGCCCCTTACCCCGGCAACCGGGGGAGGGGCGTTTTGCTGTCAGCGCGGATCGTAGCGGAAGTGGAAGCGGTAGTCGCCGCGGCGGATCGGAACGTCGGTGCGGGTCGGTGGCTCCACGCTATCGAGCACCAATGCGCCATCGCGGGTCAGCGACGGTTCGCCCAGTGTGACCGAGCGGCGCTGCGTGCTGCCGGCGTCGGTCACCGTCACCGCGAGCACCACGCGCCCGGCCCAGATGCAGCGCGCGTTCATTGGGCAGCGGCTGTCCTCCTGCACCTCGTCCGCCCGTACCACGAGCGGCCCGGCGCGGGTCGCCTCGCCAAGCCGCGCGAAACCGTCGCTGCGCACGGGGGACGGGATGGTGGCGCAGCCCCCAAGCGCCAGCAGCGCGAGGGCGGGCAGGGCGAGCGTGGTGGGGGCGATCCTCATGCTCGCCAGAATGCCGGCGGCGGCTGAACAGTTCCGGAACGACGATTGCGATCACGGCAAGGGGCGGGTAGGGGACAGGGTCATGTCCGAACCCACCTGCCAGCTTTACCTCATCTCCCCGCTCGACGTGGCGGGCTCGTTTCCCGATCGCTTGGCGCGCGCGCTCGATGCGTCCGATCCGGCGGCGCCCATTGCGGCGTTCCAGTTCCGGGTGAAGGGCGTGGACGAACACGCGGCAGCGCGCCTTGCCGAGCCGCTCCAGCGCATCTGCGCCGACCGCGACGTTGCGTTCATCGTCAACGATTCCATCGCGCTGGCAAAGCGTATGGGTGCCGATGGAGTGCATCTGGGGCAGGACGATGGCGTCGTGGCCGATGCCCGCCAGCGGCTTGGCCGCGATGCGCAGATCGGCGTGACTTGTCACGACAGCCGCCATCTGGCGATGGAAGCGGGCGAAGCCGGGGCCGACTATGTTGCTTTCGGCGCCTTCTTCCCAAGCGAAACGAAGGAAACCAAGCACCGTCCGGAACCGGAACTGCTGACCTGGTGGTCCACGCTGTTTGAAATTCCGTGCGTCGCCATCGGCGGCATCACCGCTGAAAACTGCGGTGTGCTGGTGAAGGCCGGCGCGGATTTCCTTGCCGTCAGCAATGCCGTCTGGCGCGGAGACGAAGCCGAGGCAGTGCGCGCTTTCACCCGTGCGATTGCGTCGGCCGCGCAGGACCGCGCCGGAACTTCGTGATCGCTCGGACGTTCCCCGGCAAACAAAACTGGGAGTCGTAATGCGCCGCTTGCTCTTGACCACCTGTCTCGCCGTTCTGGTCGCGGGATGCAATTCCAACGGATCGGGTCAGGCGGGCGGTGAACAAGCGACGTCGGCCGCCGCCGAGCCGAAGGTGGATCCCGATGCCTCGGCCGTGACGGCGGATTCCATGGCTTCGCATGATCCCGGCCCCGGCGAAGCGCCCGATTCCGCCACCGCCGACGACAAGCCGCGACCGATGATGAAAGTCCAGGTCGTGCTAGAGCGGCTCGGCTTCGCGCCGGGCATCGTCGACGGCAAGATGGGGCTTTCGACGCGAAACGCGCTCCTGGCCTTCCAGGAAGTCAACGCCGTGCCCGTGACGGGCGAACTGGACGAACAGACACTCACGGTGCTGTCACGCTGGTCGCAGATCGGCGCCACCCGCGTGGTCACGATCCCCGCAGACTTTGCCGCCGGCCCCTTCGCGCCTTTGCCGAAGGATCCGGTGGAGCAAGCCAAATTGCCTGCGCTGGGCTATGCCTCGCTTGATGAAAAACTGGCCGAGCGGTTCCACACCACCGTCGCCACGCTGAAGGAGCTCAACCCGCAGATTGCCGCTCCTCAAGGGGCCGCATCCCCGGTTGCGGGAGCCGCATCGACACCAGTGCCCACGCCGACCGGCCCGGTGTTCGCCGCGGGTCAGAAGATCCGCGTGCCCAATGTTGGCGCGGACGCCATTGACGGCACCGCGAACGCCGATCCCGCCTGGCTGCGCACGCTGGTGTCGCTGGGCGTCGGCAACGACCAGCCCACCGCCGACCGGATCGTGGTGAGCAAGGGCAAGGGCACGCTGCGCGCCTATGACACCGCTGGAAAGCTGATTGCCGTGTTCACGGTCACCACGGGATCGAGCCACGACCCTCTGCCGCTGGGCAAGTGGAAGATCAACGCGGTCGATCACAATCCCAAGTTCCACTACAATCCCGAGCTGTTCTGGGACGTTTCGGACGCGAAGCCCAAGGCGCTCCTTCCGCCCGGGCCGAACGGGCCGGTCGGCGTGGTCTGGATCGACTTGTCGAAGGAGCACTACGGCATTCACGGGACGCCCGAGCCGGAGACGATCGGCCGGACCCAGAGCCATGGTTGCGTGCGCCTGACCAACTGGGACGCGGCAAGGCTCGCGCAGATGGTGAGCAAGGAAACCAAGGTGGAATTCGTTTCCTGATGCGTCGGAGCCGCTGACATGGAGCGGTGGCAGGACAAGGCGCGACTGGTGATCGTGACGGCCACGGTCACCTCCGCCGCGTGGCTCGTGGCGGGGGCGCTCTGGATGAATGCGCGCGTGCCGCATCCCCAGGGGCCAGACGTCCGCCGTCTGGCAACTGTCCCGGCCCGAAATGCCGAGCCCCCAACCGGGCCGGCAGGCAACGGACTTCGCCTGATAATTCCGGTGCAGGGCGTTCTGCCTGAGCAACTGGTGGACACCTACACCCAGGCCCGCGCCGACGGCGCGCGGACGCATGATGCCATCGACATACTGGCGCCCACGGGCACGCCGGTGCTGGCTGCCGCCGACGGGCGTGTCGAGAAGCTGTTCCTGTCAAACGACGGGGGCAACACGATCTACGTGCGCAGTCCCGATGCGCGGACCATGTCCTACTACGCCCACCTGTCCGCCTACGCCCCCGGGCTTGCAGAAGGTCAGCTTGTGCGGCGCGGGCAAGTGATTGGCGCTGTTGGTGCCACAGGCAACGCCGATCCGGCCACGCCGCATCTGCACTTCGCGATCTTTCGCACGACGCCGGAAACGCCTTGGTATCAGGGTGACCCGGTCAATCCATATCCCTTGCTGCGCGGGGTTCCCTGACCCGGACGGCTGTGCCACACTTTTTGCACGTGCCGCTTTCCCCGGCCGTGCGCTGCGGAGACGACAATGGCCGGTGAAATGACGACCCGCGAGTTGACCCTGCGCGGCGTGTTGCTCGGCGCGGTGCTCACCGTGATATTCACGGCGGCCAACGTCTATCTCGGCCTGCGAATCGGCATCACGTTTGCCACGTCCATTCCGGCGGCAGTGATATCGATGGCGATCCTGCGGTTGCTGCCCGGCGCGACGATCCAGGAAAACAACATCGTCCAGACCATCGCGAGTTCGGCGGGAACTCTATCGGCCATTGTCTTCGTCCTGCCGGGTCTGGTCATGGTGGGCTGGTGGAGCGGATTTCCCTATTGGGAATCGGTCGCGGTCATCGCCATCGGCGGCGTGCTGGGCGTGATGTACTCAGTGCCGCTGCGCCGTGCTCTGGTGACCGGTTCGGACCTGCCCTATCCCGAAGGTGTTGCCGCGGCGGAAGTGCTCAAAGTGGGCGCGGGCGTGGGCGGCGCGGAGGAGAACCGCAAGGGGCTGGCCGCCGTCAGCCGGGGGGCGGCGCTGGCCGTCGCCTATCCGCTGCTCGCCAAGATGAAGCTCGTTGCCGAAGAGGCCGCGACCACCGTGCGCGTCGGCACCGGGGGCACGTCATTCGCCGGCGGGCTTTCGCTGGCGCTGGTGGCCGTGGGGCACCTGGTCGGTCTGGCCGTGGGTATCGCCATGCTGGTGGGCATCGTGATCAGCTTCGTGTTCCTGCTGCCGTCTTTCACCGCCGGGGGCGCGCCCGCCGGAACCGAGTTTGCCGATTTCGTTTCGACCGTGTTCCGGCAGAAGATCCGGTTCATCGGCGCAGGCACCATCGGCGTTGCGGCGATCTGGACCCTGCTTCGCGTGATCGGCCCGATCGTGCGCGGCATCGCGGGCGCGCTGGCCGCCAACCGTGCGCGCAAGGGGCAAGGGATCGAGGCGCTCGACATCACCGAGCGCGACCTGCCGATCGGACTGGTGGGTGGCACCATCGTGGCGCTGATGATCCCCATTGCCCTCCTGCTCGCCGATTTCGCTGCGGGCGGTCCGGTGGGCGGGAACCTTGGCATCGGGCTGATCGCAGCGGTGCTCTATGTCCTGGTCGCAGGAATCGTGATCGCTTCGGTCTGCGGTTACATGGCCGGGCTGATCGGAGCGTCCAACAGCCCGATTTCGGGTGTCGGCATTCTGGCCGCGCTCGGCATCTCGCTGCTGCTGCTGGCGCTCTTCGGGCACGGCGGCGGACCGGGCGACACCAAGGCGCTGGTCGCCTTCGCGCTGTTTGTCACGGCCATCGTGTTCGGCGTGGCGACGATCTCGAACGACAATCTCCAGGACCTGAAGACCGGCCAGCTGGTGGGCGCGACACCGTGGCGCCAACAGGTCGCGCTGATCCTTGGCGTGGTGTTCGGCGCCATCGTCATTCCGCCTATCCTCGACCTGCTCAACGCCACCTTCGGCTTCGAGGGCGCGCCGGGAGCGGGGCCGAACGCGCTTTCCGCGCCGCAGGCCGCGCTGATCTCTGCGATCGCGCAGGGCGTTCTGGGCGGCAATCTCGACTGGGGGCTGGTGGGCCTTGGCGCCGGCATCGGTGTGGTCGCGGTGGCCGTGGACGAAGTCCTGCGCCTGACGAAGCGTGGTTCGCTCCCGCCGCTTGCCGTCGGCATGGGTATGTACCTGCCGATGCAGGTGACCGCGCTCGTCGTGGTGGGCGCGGTGCTGGGCCATCTCTACAATCGCTGGGCCGCGCGGCAGTCGGACCCGGAATTTGCCGAGCGCATGGGCGTGCTGACCGCCACCGGCCTGATCGTTGGCGATGGGCTGTTCAACATTGCCTATGCCGCGATGGTTGCCGCCACCAACAATGCAGACGTGCTGGCCGTGATGGGCGAGAATGCGTGGAGCGTTCCGCTCGGGCTGGCGGTGTTCGCCGGGATCGTCGGCTTCGCCTATACGATGATGCGACGCGACGGCATGCGCCGGACGGCCTGAGGCGGCGCCTCAGCCCTGCGGCGTTGCCGCGGGGCCGGGTTGCGACGCAGGCTGGGGCGCTGGCTCGACATAGACCGATGGCGTACCGGATTTCACGCAGCGCAGGTCTTGCTGCTGTCCGTCCGCACCCAGGCGATGGACCATCGCGCTGCTGTCGAGCCGATAGCGATGGCCATTCTTCGGGCCAGAAGTCATCGTCAGCATATTGCCAAGCAACAGGTAGCTGCCCTGTTCGCCGCTGCGCAGGCGGTAGCTCGAATCCTGCACGATCCAGAAATCCTCGTCCGTCACCGGCGTCGCCGGCAAGGCCGCGTCGCCGGGCAGTTCGCACACCCAGCGGCCGACGGTCATCGTGCCGAGCTGGCCGCCCGGAACGGCCGCGGCGGGAGTTGCGGCAAGCGCCACGATCATGGCGAGCGAGGGTAGAAGCGGGCGCAGATTCATGACGATTGTCGCGCTAGCACGACGCGCGCGCTTGAAGCAATCGGCGCCAGCGGCTAAGGGCCGCGCTTCCCATTCTTTGGCAGGGCTCTTTCCATCATGAAGATCAGCGGCGTGGACATCCGTCCGGGCAACATCCTGGAATACGAAAAGGGCATCTGGAAAGTTGCCAAGACCCAGCATACCCAGCCCGGCAAGGGCGGTGCGTTCATGCAGGTCGAGATGAAGAATCTGATCGATGGTCGCAAGACCAACGTCCGCTTTCGCAGCCAGGACACGATCGAGCGCGTTCGCCTCGACACCAAGGATTTCCAGTTCCTTTACGCCGAGGGCGATGACCTGGTGTTCATGGACGTCGAAACCTACGAGCAGATCACGCTGCCGAAGGATCTTCTTGGCGACGCTGCCGCCTTCCTGCAGGACGGCATGACCGTGCTGCTCGAAATGTACGACGATCGCCCGATCTCGGTCCAGCTCCCCGAGCAGGTCGAGGCCACCATCGTGGAGGCCGACGCCGTGGTGAAGGGGCAGACCGCTTCTTCGAGCTACAAGCCCGCCATCCTCGACAATGGCGTGCGCGTGATGGTTCCGCCGCACATCGGCAGCGGCACGCGGATCGTCGTGGACGTCTACGAGCGTTCTTACGTCGGCAAGGTGGGCTGATCGACCATGGCTGCTATCTCGGGCCTGATGCGCGTCATGGAGAAGGCCGCCCGCAAGGCCGGCCAGCGCCTCCGCCGTGACTTTGGCGAAGTCGAACATCTCCAGGTCAGCCGCAAGGGCCCTGCCGACTTCGTGTCGAAGGCCGATCAGGCGTCGGAGCGCACGCTGTGGGACGAACTGCGCGTTGCGCGGCCGGACTGGGGCTTCGTGCTCGAAGAAGGCGGCGTGATCGAGGGCGATCCGACCAAGCCGCGCTTCATCATCGATCCGCTCGATGGGACGAGCAACTTCCTGCATGGCATTCCGCACTTCGCGATTTCGATCGCGGTGCAGGAGCCGGCGCTCGACGGCAAGGGACCGGATGGTTCGGGCTGGGGCGACGTCACGGCCGGAATTGTCTACCAGCCGGTCACGGACGAAAGCTTCTGGGCCGAGAAGAGCCGCGGCGCCTGGTTGCAGGACCGCCGTCTGCGCGTTTCGGCACGGCGCCATCTGGACGAATCGCTGATCGCCACGGGCATCCCGTTTTCGGGCCGGGGCGACATGGGCGAATGGACCCGCATCTACCACGAGCTGGCGCCGCGCGTGGCTGGTATCCGCCGCTTCGGCGCGGCCTCGCTCGATCTCGCATGGGTGGCGGCGGGCCGGTATGACGGCTTCTGGGAATCGTCGCTCGAATCGTACGACACCGCCGCCGGCTGCCTGCTGGTGCGCGAGGCCGGCGGCTTCGTTTCCGATTATCGCGGCCGTTCGCTGCCGATTTGCGCCGAGACGGTGCTGGCTGGCAACGATGCGCTGCACTCCAAGCTGCACAAGCTGGTTGCCGGCGCGCTCAAGGCCGGTTGAACCGGAACGGCAGGGCGGCTAAGTCCGCCCTGCCGGCCTAGTGCCCCTGTGGTGGAATGGTAGACGCGACCGACTCAAAATCGGTTGGAGAGATCCGTGCCAGTTCGAGTCTGGCCAGGGGCACCATCACTGAATTGTATCGGGCCGAGCGGTCTTGCGGCGAGACGCGGACGCGGTCAGTCGTCGCCTTCCGACCCCGACCGCAGCGCGGATGCCGAGCGCAGCGACTGAAGTTCGGCTGTCGTCGGGCGGTAAGGCCCCTGGGCCTCCCTCCGCCGTTTTTCCTCGTCCAGCTTCTTGAGGTAGGCCTGCCGCTGCGCCGGCGTCATCTGCGCCAGCATCCGGGGATCGACTTCGACTTGGATCGTGTTCGCCATGGGCGGGGGCAGAACCACGACGCTGCCGCCGTCACTGCCGCCGCTGTCCATCGGTGCGCCGAAATCGCCGCTTTCGCTGCCCCATCCGCCGCCGCGCGCATCGACGAGCACCGGCTTCGGCTTGGCCTTTTCTGTTTCCTGGCGCTTCAGTTCGGCCTGATGCTCTTGCTGCTGCACCTGTGCCGCAATCGATTCTTCCTGATCGCTGTCCGCGAAAATGGCGACGCTGATCGATATGACCAGCGTCAACGCCGCGAAGTGGCGATACATCTTCGGGTCGATGCCCAGGAGGGGTGCAGCGGCAGCCATGCTTGTCCCGCTATGACGGAGAGCGGTTAACGAGCCGTTTGCCAAGGAGAGCCAGTTTCCCCGATCTGGTGGCAATCGGTGGCTTGTGTTCGTGCTATGTTCGCGTTAGGCCGCGTCCATGGCCAAACCCAAACGTCGATATGTCTGTCAGGCCTGCGGCGGCGTCTCGCATCGCTGGCAGGGCCAGTGCCCCGATTGCTCGGAATGGAATACGCTTGCGGAAGATGCGCCGGAGACGGTGTTTTCCGCCCGGCATGATCTGTCGAGCGGCGGGCGGGCGGTGCAGTTCGTCTCGCTGGACCAGCCCGTTGCCCTGCCGAAGCGGCGCAAGACGGGCCTTGCGGAATTCGACCGCGCGCTGGGCGGCGGGCTCGTTCCCGGGTCCGCGATCCTGATGGGCGGCGATCCCGGCATCGGAAAATCCACGCTGCTGCTTCAGGCGGCGGCGAGTATCGCGCTTTCGGGCGGGCATTCGGTCTATATCAGCGGCGAGGAAGCGGCCGATCAGGTTCGTCTGCGCGCCGACCGGCTTGGGCTGGGCAAAGCGCCGATCCTGCTCGCCGCGGCGACTTCGGTTCGCGATATCCTCACCACGCTGGGCGGAATGCCCCCGCCGGCGCTGTTGGTGATCGATTCGATCCAGACGATGCATTCGGACCAGATCGAAGGCGCGCCGGGCACGGTCAGCCAGGTGCGAGGATGTGCGTTCGAGTTGATCCGTTATGCGAAGGAGAACGGCGTCGCGATGGTGCTTGTCGGCCACGTGACGAAGGACGGCTCGATTGCCGGGCCCCGCGTGCTGGAACACATGGTCGACGTGGTGATGAGCTTCGAGGGCGAACGCAGCCACCAGTACCGCATCCTGCGCGCGATCAAGAACCGGTTCGGCGCGGTGGACGAGATCGGCGTGTTCGCGATGGCCGGTGCCGGGCTTGAGGAAGTGGGTAACCCCTCGCTGCTGTTCCTGTCCGGCCGCGAGGAGCAGATCGCCGGCAGCGCCGTGTTCCCCGCGCTGGAGGGCACCCGCCCGGTGCTGGTGGAAATCCAGGCGCTGACGGTTCGCCTCGCCAGTGGCGCCACGCCCCGCCGTGCGGTGGTTGGGTGGGACAGCGGCAGGCTCGCGATGCTGCTCGCGGTGCTGGAAGCACGGTGTGGGCTCAGCTTTTCATCGGCCGAAGTGTACCTTAACGTGGCTGGCGGTTACCGCCTGACCGACCCGGCGGCCGATCTCGCGGTCGCCGCCGCGCTGGTCTCCGCATTGGCCGACAGGCCGCTGGCGGCAGATGTCGCGTGGTTCGGGGAAGTGTCCCTTGCCGGCGAGGTCCGACCCGTGGCGCACGCCTCGATCCGGTTGAAAGAGGCGGCGAAACTGGGCTTCACCCGGGCCTGGGGGCCGGACGGCGGAGTGGAGAAAGTGGCGGGCCTGAACTACGGCACGCTGCGTCTGCTGCCAAATCTCGTTGACCGCATTGTGGGCGGCTCGTAGTTTCGCGGCAATGACCGGCTTCGACTATGTGGTATTTCTGATCGTCGCGGTCGGCGCGATCGGTGGGTTCTTCCGCGGTTTCGTGGAGGAAGTCCTTTCGCTGGCCGCTTGGTGCGCCGCCTTGTTCGCGGTGCGCTATCTCCATGAACCGCTGACGCTGTGGCTGGCCCCGCACCTCTCGAACGAGACGGGGGCAGGGGTGCTGGCTTTCGCCCTGCTGCTCGTGGTGCCAACGCTGCTCACCCGGTTCATCGCCCGCCATGTGGGCCGGGCAAGCCGGGCCTCGATGCTGGGGCCGATCGACCGGCTGCTCGGCTTCGGCTTCGGCGCGGTGAAGGGCTTCATCATCGTCGTGCTCGGCTTCTCGGTCGTGGTGTTCGGCTATGACGTCGTCTGGGGCGTTTCGGGCCGGCCGGCGTGGATTTCGCAGGGGCGCACATATCCGTTCCTCAATGCCGCCAGTGAGGAATTGATGACGATGATCGCTGACCGGCGTGCAGAGGCGGCCAAGGCGGCCACCGATGAACAGGCTGGCGGCACAGATTCGGACGCGCCCCGGAAGAAAAAGAAGAGCGCCGGCGCTCCGACGGCCTGAAGCACAGTCATGGCCGCTCCCGCCCGCGCTCTCTACACGCCTGCCATGCTTTCCGCCGCAGCCGGCCTTGCAGCCTTTCCGTGGGACGAGGCGCTTCCGCTGCGCGGAGAGGCGCGGTCGCGTTCCTGCGGCAGCAGCATCGTGCTGGGGCTTTCCATCGATGACATGGGCCGCGTCGCCGGCATTGGCATCCGGCCGCATGCCTGCGCGGTAGGCCAGGCTGCTGCCCACGCCTTCGCCGGCGGCGCGACAGGACGCACCCGCGACAACATCGCCGCCACACGGCAAGCCCTGGCGCTCTGGCTCTCTGGCGAAGGGACGATGCCCGACTGGCCGGGGCTCGGCCTGCTCGAACCGGCGCTGGACTATCCGGGCCGCCACCCGGCCATCCTCCTTGCGTGGGATGCGGCGCTGTCGGCCCTGCCATCCTGATCGTTGAGCAATCCTGATCCTCTGGCGGGCTTTCGCGGCCGCGAAGGCTTCGCTAGAGCGTCCCGACAACGTGGGGAGTAGGGACGGGCATGAGCGAGACAACAGCTGAGCCAAGCGCCAGCGACATCCGGTTGGTGATCGCCGCGAGTTCGGCGGGGACCGTTTTCGAATGGTACGATTTCTTCATCTACGGCACGCTCGGCTCGATCCTGTCCAAGGCGTTCTTCCCCACCGGCAATGCCACGATGGAAATGCTGCTGTTCTGGCTGGTGTTTGCGGTGGGCTTCGGATTCCGGCCGCTCGGCGCGGTCCTGTTCGGCTTCCTGGGCGACAGGCTCGGTCGCAAGTATACGTTCCTCGTCACGGTGCTGCTCATGGGCATCGCCACCGCCGGCGTCGGCCTGATTCCGTCGGCGGCCACGATCGGCATGGCGGCGCCCGTGCTGGTGATCCTGCTGCGCATCATGCAAGGTCTCGCACTCGGCGGCGAATACGGCGGCGCGGCGGTCTATGTCGCGGAGCATTCCGCGCCCGGCCGGCGCGGCTATTTCACCAGCTACATCCAGGCCAGCGTGATGGGCGGCTTCGTCCTCAGCCTGCTCGTCGTGCTTTCCTGCAAGGGGCTGATGAGCGAGGAGACGTGGAAGGACTGGGGCTGGCGCGTACCCTTCATCGTCAGTCTGGCGCTGCTGGGCGTGTCGCTGTGGATGCGGCTGAAGCTGTCGGAAAGCCCTGTGTTCAAGGCTATGAAGGAACAGGGCGAACTGGCTGGCAATCCTTTCGTCGAAAGCCTGACCTATCCCGGCAACAAGCGCCGGCTGTTCATCGCGCTGTTCGGCGTTGCCGCCGGCCTGACCGTGATCTGGTACACGGCGATGTTCACTGGGCTTTCGTTCCTCAAGTCCGCCATGCGGGTAGAGGATACCACGGCCGAAATCCTCGTCGGCATTGCCTGCGTGATCGGGATGCCTTTCAATCTGCTGTTCGGCCACATCTCGGACAAGGTGGGCCGCAAGAAGCCGATCGTGCTGGGCTACATCGCCACGCTGGCCCTGCTGTTCCCGGCGTTCTGGCTGGTTGGCGGAGCGGCCAATCCGGCATTGGCCGACATGGCGCGCCGCGCGCCGGTCGTCGTCACTGGCCCGGACTGCGCCTACAGCGCCTTTGCCACCGAGCAGGCAACCAATTGCGGCAAGCTCCTGTCCGACCTGACCGGTTCTGGCGTGCCCTACCGGTTGCATCAGGGTGCGGACCTCTCGCTCAAGGCAGGCGATACGGCGCTGCCGCTCGACGCTTATCCGTGGGCGGACAAGAAGGCGCGGGCCACCCAGCTGCAATCGATGCTCACCACGGCGGGCTATGATTTCACCAAGGTCGTGCCTGATTTCGGCCGCGCTGCTGTCGTCGTGCTGGGGCTTGTCCTGCTGATGGCGCTTTCGGGGGCCACCTATGGTCCGGTGGCGGCGCTGCTGGCGGAAATGTTCCCGCCGCGGATCCGCTACAGTTCGATGTCGATCCCCTATCACATCGGCACCGGGTATTTCGGCGGGTTCCTGCCGTTCATTTCCAGCCTGATCGTGGCCAAGACCGGCGATCCTTACGCCGGGCTCTGGTACACGTGGATCGTCGTGCTCGTGGCCTTTGGGGTCGCGGCCTGGGGTTTGAAGGGCGGAATGCCAAAAGAATATGGAGACAACGCTGCCTGATTTCCTGCCCCCGTCGCCGCTCCGTCTGAAACTTGACCTGGAAGCCCTGGCCGCGAACTGGCGGGCGCTGGACCGGATGTCCGGCGCGGCGAGGGCGGGCGCGGCGGTCAAGGCCGACGCTTATGGCCTGGGCGCGGCGCTCGCGGTACCTGCGCTCGCTGCGGCCGGTTGCCGCGACTGGTTCGTGGCGCACTGGCAGGAAGTGCCCGAATTGCTGCGCCACGTTCCCGCAGCGCAGGTTTCGGTGCTGCACGGCCCGATGAACGCGGCGGAGGCGGCGTTCGGCGTGGAAACCGGAGTCCGCCCGGTGCTCAATTCGCTGGAGCAGGTGCGGCGCTGGCGCTCTGCGGGAGGCGGCGCGTGCGATGTGATGGTCGATACCGGCATGAGCCGACTCGGGTTGAGACTGGCCGATCTGGGCGATACGGCGCTGGCCGGGTTGGAGATCGACTGCGTGCTCAGCCATCTCGCCAGCGCGGACGAGGACGTGCCGCAGAACGAGGCGCAGCGCGCGCGCTTTGCTGAAGTGCGCGCCGCCTTGCCGGGGCGCCGCTATAGCCTTGCCAACAGCGCCGGGATCGCGCTTGGCGATGCATATCACGCGGATCTGACGCGGCCGGGCATTGCACTATATGGCGGAATTCCGCGCGCCGCGATGGAGCGGGATATTCGCCAGGTGGCCTATCCCGAAGCAGCGGTGATCCAGGTCAGGAACCTCCTCCCCGGTGACAAGGTCGGCTACAACGCCACATTCACGGCAGATCGCCCCATCCGCGCGGGAATTGTCGCGGTGGGTTATGCAGATGGTTACTTGCGCTGCTGGTCGGGCAAGGGATTGTTCCGATTTGGCGACGATGTCCTGCCGGTGCTCGGCCGCGTGTCGATGGACATGACGATTGTCGACCTTGATTCTGCGCCGCATTGCACGGAAGGCGATTGGCTCTCGATTGCCTATGACCCTGTTTCCGCAGCAAAAGTCAGCGGACTGTCACAATACGAGCTATTCACCCTGCTGGGCCGCCGCTTTTCGCGAGTTGGTTGATTTTTACCACGATCGTTAACGTTTATTGCGCTGCACATACCGCATCTGCTAAGTCATAGGTGAAATCCCAGCGGGGGGCGCGAATACCATGGCTAACCAAGCGAAAGACGGCGAAACTGTTATCATCAAGAAATACGCCAATCGCCGGCTGTATAATACGCGCACGTCGAGCTACATCACGCTCGATCACCTCGCGCAGATGGTGAAGGAAAACGTCGACTTCAAAGTGATCGACGCCAAGACAGGGTCGGACCTGACCCACACCATCCTGACGCAGATCATCATGGAGGAAGAAGCCAGCGGCGAGCAGATGCTGCCGACAAACTTCCTGCGCCAGCTGATCTCGATGTACGGCAATTCGATGCAGGCGCTGCTGCCGGGCTATCTCGAAGCGTCGATGGACCATTTCCGCGAGAACCAGACCAAGCTGCGCAAGGCGATCGAGGACAGCATCGGCGCCAACCCGCTCGCGCAGATCGCGCAGCGCAACATGGAAATGTTCAAGGCCGCCGCCGCCGCCTTCGTTCCCGGCGCCAACGCGCGCGAGGATGGACAGCCTGCTGCGGGTGAGGGCGATCAGCTCGCCGGCCTGCGTGAGCAGATGGCCGAGATGCAGCGCAAGCTCGACCAACTGGGCAAGTAAGCCGTTTCGGGCTTTCGAAGGGACTTGGGCATTGCCCGAATCCCTTCGGCCCCGTAACCGGCGGGCATGACCAAGCAGCCCACGATCAAGCACGCGCTCAACGTCACGCGCGATGAAGATTTCGCCCAGTGGTACCAGTCGGTAATCGCCGAGGCCGAGCTTGCCGAGGAATCCGGCGTGCGCGGCTGCATGGTGATCAAGCCCTGGGGATACGGCATCTGGGAACGCATCCAGAAGCTGATGGATGAGCGTATCAAGGAAGCTGGCGTCGAGAACTGCTACTTCCCGCTGTTTATCCCCCTGTCCTACTTCGCCAAGGAAGCCGACCACGTCGAAGGCTTCGCCAAGGAAATGGCGGTCGTTACCCACCACCGCCTGATCGCCGATCCCAAGGGCGGGTTGATGCCCGATCCCGAAGCGAAGCTCGAAGAGCCGCTGGTCGTGCGCCCCACCTCCGAAACCGTGATCGGCGCCGCGATGGCCCGCTGGATCCAGTCCTGGCGCGACCTGCCGTTGCTCACCAACCAGTGGGCCAATGTCGTGCGCTGGGAAATGCGCACGCGGATGTTCCTGCGCACCAGCGAATTCCTCTGGCAGGAAGGGCACACCGCCCACGCCGACGAGGCCGACGCCATGGCCGAGACGCTGCGCGCGCTCGAAATGTATCGCAGCTTTTCGGAAGACGTTCTGGCCATGCCGGTCATCACCGGGCCGAAGCCCGAGAACGAGCGTTTCCCCGGCGCCGTCGCGACATATTCGATCGAAGCGATGATGCAGGATGGCAAGGCGCTCCAGGCCGGCACCTCGCACTACCTCGGCACCGGCTTCGCGGAAGCCGCCGGCATCCGCTATCAGGACAAGGAAGGCCAGCAGACGCTGTGCCACACCACCAGCTGGGGCGTTTCCACGCGCATGATCGGCGGCGTCATCATGACGCATGGCGACGACGACGGCCTTCGCACGCCGCCGCAGGTCGCCCCGCAGCAGATCGTGATCTTGCCCATGCTGCGCGACAATGACGGCGATGAGGCGCTGCTGGCCTATTGTGAAGCGCTGCGCGCGGATCTGGCGAAGCAGTCGGCGTTCGGCGAGCGGGTCCGCGTCCTGCTCGACAAGCGCCCCGGCAAGGCCACGCAAAAGCGCTGGGCCTGGGTCAAGAAGGGCGTGCCCCTGATCCTGGAGATCGGCGGCCGCGATGCAGAAGGCGGGCAGGTCTCTGTCCTGCGCCGCGACAAGCTGTGGAACGATGCGGCCAAGGCCAATTTCGTCGCCATGAGCCAGGGCGAGTTCGTCGCCGCCGCTTCGGCGGAGCTCGAGGACATCGAGCGCGCGCTGTTCGAAGAAGCCCGCACCCGCCGCGATGCGCAGATCGTGCGCGACGTGACCGACCTTGATGGGCTGGCGGCCTATTTCGCCGAAGACCGCAAGTTCCCCGGTTGGGTTGAAATGCAGTGGTCGCGCCCGACGGGCGACGCGCTGGACAAGGTGGTCGAACAGCTCAAGGCGCTGAAGCTGACCATCCGCAACACGCCGACGGGCGCCGCGCCTGCGGACGGAACCTGCCCGTTCACGGGTGATCCGGCGGTGGAGCGCATTCTCGTCGCACGCTCCTACTAACTGACGCATAAGGGCAGGCGGTTTCTCCGGCAACCGCTTGCCCCTTTCGCCGGGGCGGCTAAGCTGCCCGGATGACACGGATAATCCTGACCCTTGCAGCACTCGGCGCTGCCGTCCCCGCGGTTGCGCAAACGCCGGTTCCCGCGCCCGAGGCCTCCGTCTCGCAAGTGCGGATGGAGACGGACATTGCCCGGCTCGTCGCATTCGGCACGCGGCACACGCTGTCCACCCAGACCGATCCGAAGCGCGGCATCGGCGCCGCGCGCAAGTGGGCGGAGGCCGAGTTTCGCAAGACGTCGAAGTCCTGCGGCGGGTGCCTCGAAATCGCGCTACCCGAAACGATGATCTCGGGCGAACGGGTGCCCACGCCGACGCGGCTTGTGAACGTGGTGGCGATCCAGCGCGGCACCGAACGTCCCAACGAAGTGGTGATCGTCCAGGGGCACATCGACAGCCGCGGCACCGACGTGATGAACGCAGCGATCGATGCGCCCGGTGCCAACGATGACGGATCGGGCACTTCGCTTGTCCTGGAAGCGGCGCGCGTGTTGTCGCAGCACAAGTATCCCGCAACCATCGTCTACGCCGTGCTCTCGGGCGAGGAGCAGGGGCTCTACGGTGGCAAGTTGCTGGCCGACTACGCCAAGGCGCAGGGCTGGACGGTGAAGGCAGTGTTCAACAACGACATCGTCGGCGGTTCGACCGGGTCTGACGGGCTGAAGGACGACGCCCATGTGCGCGTGCTGTCCGAAGGGCTGCGCGCGGACTCCACCGATGCCTTGCGCGCGCAGATGCGGCGTTTCGGCGGCGAGAACGACAGCCCGTCACGCAACATCTCACGCTGGATCGCGGGCCTGGCGGACAAGGATGCAGGAGGGCTGGCGGTGCGCCAGATCTGGCGGGCAGACCGCATGGGACGCGGCGGCGACCAGCTGCCGTTTTCGGACAAGGGCTACCCGGCGGTGCGGTTTTCCGTCGCCATCGAGGATTACGAGCACCAGCATCAGGATGTCCGCACCGAAGGCAGCGTGAAATTCGGCGACACCATCGACGCGATGGATTTCCCCTATCTCGCCAAGGTCACGCGGCTGAATGTGCGCGGGCTTGCCGCGCTGGCCTCCGCGCCGATGCCGCCGGAGGTCACCGCCAAGGCGGCCGTTTCGACATGGACCGATCTCGAGTGGGAGCCGGTGCCGGGCGCCACGGGCTACACGGTATGGCGTCGGCGCACGGACGCGCCGGGCTGGGACGAAAAGGTGATCGAAAACATCGCCGCCACGTCCACCCGGCTCGAACACGTCCGCGGCGACGACTGGTTCTTCGGCGTGAGCGCGCACGGCGCAAACGGAGTGGAAAGCCCGGTCTCCTCGGCGGTGCCGGGCGGGGCGTTCGGGCCGCTCGGCGGGTGATTTAGCGCGCTGGGCGGTTGCTATGGGGCCGGGGAACCGCCACATGGCAAGGATGGTCAAAACCAAACTCCCGCAGGGATTGCCGACGCGCCAGCAGGTGCTCGATTTCATCGCCAGCAGCGACGAGGCCGCAGGCAAGCGCGAGATCGCCAAGGCCTTCGGGCTGAAGGGCACCGAGAAGATCGCGCTCAAGTCCCTGCTCAAGGACATGGCCGAGGAAGGCCTGATCGACGGCAACCGGACCGCCTTTCATCGCATGGGCGGCGTGCCGCGCGTGACAGTGCTGCGCGTGGTCGAGATCGACGAGGGTGAGGCGCTCGCCATTCCCGATACCTGGCAGCCGGATGACGCCACCCCGCCGCCGCGCCTGCGCATCGTGGAGCCCAAGGGCCGCGCGCGCAGCCGCGAGGCGGCGCTGAAGGCGGGCGACCGCATACTGGCGCGCACCGAGGAAGCCGGCAAGGGCTGGCTCGCGTATCCGATGAAGAAGATCGCCGTGCGCGAGGAGCAACTGCTCGGCGTCATCGAGATCGACGGCGCGGGCAAGGGCTGGCTCGCGCCCGTGGACAAGCGCGTGCGCAATTCGGTGCCGGTGTCCGATCTGGGCGGCGCAGCGGAAGGCCAGCTTGTGCTGGCCGAGCCGGCGGGCCGCTCGCCCCGCGCCGGCATGAAGGTCACGGAAGTGCTGGGCGATCCGCTGGCGCCCCGCGCGTTCAGCCTGATTGCGATCCACAAGCACGGCATTCCCTTCGTTTTCCCGGAAAAGGCGCTGGAAGAAGCAAGGGCCGCAGCCGCGCTGCCGTTGTCCGAGGACATGCGCGAGGACTTGCGCCATCTGCCCATCGTCGCGATCGACCCGATTGACGCACGCGACCATGACGACGCCATCTGGGCGCAGCCGGACGGGCAAGGCGGCTTCAATGCGGTGGTCGCCATCGCGGACGTGAGCTTCTATGTCCGGCCGGGCGGAACGCTCGACCGCGAGGCGCGCAAGCGCGGCAACTCGGTCTATTTCCCCGACCGCGTCGTGCCGATGCTGCCGGAAGTTCTCAGTGCCGACGTCTGTTCGCTCAAGTCCGGTGCGGACCGCGCGGCGATGGCCTGCCATCTCACCATCGACGCCCACGGCCGGGTCACGGGCTGGCGCTTCACCCGCGCCATGGTGCGGATCGCCGAAGTGATCGCCTATGAAGAAGCGCAGCGCCGCATCGACGCGGGCGAGGCGGCGCCGCACCTGGCGCATCTGTGGGAGGCATGGCGCCTGCTGGAAAAGGCGCGCCATGCGCGCGATCCGCTGGAGCTGGAGCTGCCCGAGCGGCGCGTGGTGCTGGATGCAGCGGGCAAGATCGCGGAAGTCGCGGTGCGCGAGCGTCTCGATGCGCACCGCGTGGTCGAGGATTTCATGATCGCAGCGAATGTCGCGGCGGCGAAGGCGCTGGAGGCCAAGGTGGCCCCGGTGGTCTATCGCATCCACGAACCGCCGAGCCGCGAGAAGCTGATCGCGCTGAAGGACTATCTCGCCACGTTCGACCGCAAGCTGGCGCTGGGGCAGGTGATCACCCCGTCGCTGTTCAACCGCCTGCTCAAGGACGTGTCGGACGAGGCGGAAAAGGCGCTGATCATGGAAGCCGTGCTGCGCAGCCAGACGCAGGCCTACTACGGGCCGCAGAACGCCGGCCACTTCGGGCTTTCGCTGGGCAGCTACGCGCATTTCACCTCGCCGATCCGCCGCTATTCGGACTTGCTGGTGCACCGCGCGCTGGTCGATGCCTATGATCTGGAACAGCCCCGACCCAAGGGCGGCGAGGTGCCGCCGGCCACGGGCCTGTCGGACCGCGACCGGTCGGATCTTGGCCGGGTAAGCGAGGCGATCAGCGTCGCCGAGCGCCGCGCGATGGAGGCCGAGCGCGAAACGATCGACCGCTATGTCGCCGCATGGCTCTCGGCGCGGGTGGGCGAAGTGTTCGATACGCGCGTCACCGGGGTGCAGAAGTTCGGCCTGTTCGCCACCATCGTCGGCCTTGGCGGTGACGGGCTGGTTCCGATCTCGACGCTGGGGGCCGAGCGGTTCGGCTATGACGAAAAGGCCCACCGCCTGATCGGCGAGCAGAGCGGCGTGGAATTTGCCATGGGCATGATGCTCAAGCTGCGCTTGGCCGAAGCCAACCCGCTGACCGGTGCGCTCAAGTTCGAGCCGGTCGACGTGGCCGAAGGCGTGCGCCGGATCGAGCGGCGCGGCGGGCGGGCGGATAGCAAGCCCAAGCCGAAGGGCAAGTTCATCGCCGGACAGCGCGGGCGTCCGGGCAATATCCGGCACCAGGGAAAGAAGCGCTGAGCGATCCTCGCCTTAGCTGACGGCGTCGATCCCTTCCTCGTCGATGGCGCCGGGGACGATCATCAGCACGCAGGGGAGTTGCCCTGCGTGCGCCGCAAAGTGGGTGACGAGCGCCCCGGGTGCGCCTTCCGCGGCGGCGCCAAGGACAAGCGCGGACACTTCCGGGTGTTCGGCCAGGAATTCGCGCACCACTTGCGGGCCGTCGCCCTGCTTGACGGTGATCGTCGGGGTCAGTCCCGATTCGACCGCCAGCCCGCCGGCGGCGGTTGTGGCGAGCACTTCGGCGCGGTCGCGCGCTTCCTCCTCGATGGTGGCCTGCACGCCGCCGAAGGCAACGAATTCCTGCTGCGGAACCAGGGCCAGGATATGGACCGCGCCATCGGTGCGCACGGCTCTGCGCGCGGCAAATCGCAGCGCGCGCAGAGCCTCCGGCGTTTCGTCCATGATGACAAGATAGACGCGCTGCTGCCCCATGGCCGCTCCCCTGGCTTCGCGTTCACCATCGGTCTAATTCGTATGCGGAGCAAGCGGCAATGGGGTTGACCCCGCGCCTGAGGGTGGCGAAATGAACGCGCGCCCGCCGAACAGCAAAAAGAACCTGAACGGCACTTAAGCGATCCTGACAGACACCAGAACGGAAAATCCCGCCATGCCCGTCACCATCAAGATGCCCGCGCTTTCCCCGACGATGGAGGAGGGCACGCTCGCCAAGTGGCTGGTGAAGGTCGGCGACAAGGTCTCTTCCGGCGACATCATGGCCGAAATCGAGACCGACAAGGCGACGATGGAATTCGAGGCGGTGGACGAAGGGACGATCCTGTCCATCGACGTTGCCGAAGGCACCGAAGGGGTCAAGGTCGGCACCGTGATCGCGACACTGGCCGGCGAGGACGAGGATGCCGAGGCACCGGCGCCTGCCCCCAAGGTGGAGGCTGCCCCGGCTCCGGCACCGGCGCCCGCCCCGGTGGCCAAGGTGGAACCCGTTGCTGCGGCCGCTGCTCCTGCTCCGGCGGCTCCTGCGGCGGCACCGGCCTCGCATGCGGACCGCGTAATCGCCAGCCCGCTCGCCAAGCGGATTGCGGCTGACAAGGGCATCGACCTTGCCGGCGTGAAAGGCACCGGCCCCAACGGGCGGATCGTGAAGGCCGACGTTGCCGACGCCCGGCCGGTTGCAGCGTCGGCTGCGCCCGCACCCGCAGCGGCACCTGTTGCCGCCGCTGCGCCCGTGGCCGTGCCGGACTTCGGGATCCCTTACGAAGCGGCAAAGCTCAACAACGTGCGCAAGACCATTGCGCGCCGCCTGACCGAGGCGAAGCAGACGATCCCGCACATCTACCTCACCGTCGATATCCGGCTCGATGCGCTGCTCAAGCTGCGCGGCGAACTGAACAAGGCGCTGGAAGTGCAGGGCGTGAAGCTGTCGGTCAACGACCTGATCATCAAGGCACTGGCGAAGGCGCTGCTGATCGTGCCCAAGTGTAACGTCAGCTTCGCCGGCGATGAACTGCGCAGCTACAGCCGGGCAGACATCTCGGTCGCCGTCGCCGCGCCGTCGGGCCTGATCACGCCGATCATCGTCGATGCCGGCAACAAGTCGGTCTCCGCCATTGCCACCGAGATGAAGACGCTCGCGAACAAGGCGCGCAAGGGCAAGCTGCAGCCGCACGAATATCAGGGCGGCACGGCAAGCCTGTCGAACCTGGGCATGTTCGGCATCAAGCAGTTCGACGCGGTGATCAATCCGCCGCAGGGCATGATCCTGGCGGTGGGCGCAGGCGAGCAGCGCCCTTATGTGATCGACGGCGCGCTGGCCGTGGCCACGGTGATGAGCGTGACCGGCAGCTTCGACCACCGCGCTATCGACGGTGCGGACGGGGCCGAGCTGATGCAGGCGCTCAAGACGCTGATCGAGAACCCGCTGGGCCTTCTGGCCTGAAGCAGGACTGACACTTTGACGAGCGGCGCCGCGCGCGCGGGCCGCTAGATCATGATCCCGACAGAGGGACCTGAAGGAGCATTCGCGTGGCAGACCAATACGACGTCATTGTCCTCGGATCGGGCCCCGGCGGCTATGTCGCGGCGATCCGCGCTGCGCAGCTGGGCCTGAAGACGGCAATCGTGGAGCGTGAGAACCTGGGCGGGATCTGCCTCAACTGGGGCTGCATTCCGACCAAGGCGCTGCTGCGCTCGGCCGAAGTCTATCACCAGATGAAGCACGCGGCGGCCTATGGCCTGGCGGCGGAGAACATCACCGCCGATATCGCGGCGGTGGTGAAGCGTTCGCGCGGGGTGGCCAAGCAGCTGAACCAGGGCGTCACGCACCTGATGAAGAAGAACAAGATCGTGGTCCACATGGGCACGGGCGTGCTCAAGAGCGCGACCACGCTGGAAGTGACCAGCGACAAGGGCACCGAGACGCTTTCGGGCAAGCACATCATCGTCGCCACTGGCGCGCGTGCCCGCGACCTTCCCTTCGCCAAGGCGGACGGCGAGCGCGTGTGGACCTATCGCCACGCGATGACGCCGAAGGAAATGCCGACCAGGCTGCTGGTGATCGGCTCGGGCGCGATCGGTATCGAGTTCGCCAGCTTCTACAACGACATGGGCGCCGACGTGACCGTGGTCGAGATGATGGACCGCGTGGTGCCGGTGGAGGACGCCGACGTGTCGGTCTTCCTCGAAAAGGCGCTGAAGAAGCAGGGCATGACCATCCTGACCGGCGCGGGCGTCGAGAGCATCGACGTGGGCGCGAATGGGGTGAAGGCCAGGATCAAGGGCAAGGACGGCGCCGTTACCGAAGGCGACTACAGCCACGTGATCGTCGCGGTGGGCATCGTGCCCAACACCGAGGCCATCGGGCTCGAGACGCTGGGCGTGAAGGCCGAGCGCGGGATCATCGCCATCGACGGCTATGGCCGCACCAACGTCAAGGGCGTGTGGGCCATCGGCGACGTGACGCCGGGGCCGTGGCTGGCGCACAAGGCGAGCCATGAGGGCGTGATCGCGGCCGAATCCATCGCGGCGGAACTGGGCAACAAGGACGTCCACCCGCACCCGATGGACCGCGCCAACATCCCCGGCTGCACTTATTGCCACCCGCAGATCGCCAGCGTCGGCCTGACCGAGGCCAAGGCAAAGGAAGCGGGCTACGGGGTGAAGGTGGGCATGTTCCCGTTCATCGGCAACGGCAAGGCAATCGCGCTGGGCGAGTCCGAGGGCTTCGTGAAGACGGTGTTCGACGAGAAGACCGGCGAACTGCTGGGCGCACACATGATCGGCGCGGAAGTGACCGAGATGGTGCAGGGCTTCGTCGTCGGCAAGACGCTGGAGACCACCGAGGCCGAGCTGATGCACACCGTGTTCCCGCACCCGACGATCAGCGAAGCCATGCACGAAAGCGTCCTCGCCGCTTATGGCCGCGCCCTGCACATCTGAGCGCATTTGTGCGGTAAATACCTGATCTGAAACGGAACGGTCGCTTTCCTCGTGCATTTTGCGCAATGAGGAGAGCGACCGCCGTGGAATACGAGATCGAGGAAAGCATCAACCCGCATTCCTGGCAGCAGGAGCTGGCCGAAGCACGCGGCGAACAGTCGCCCCTGCTGCGGTGGACGCCCGTGCAGGAAAAGCGTGCGACGCTGATCCCGGAGAGTGACGAGGCCTGAAGCGAGGGGGCGCTGCCCCACCTTGCACAGCCTTTCCAGCGCACAATGCGCTTCCCTTTTTCGCTGCCTGCCCTAGGGCCGCGCCATGGCATCAACCCATGACGTGATCGTGCTCGGCGCCGGCGCCGCAGGCCTGTTCTGTGCCGCGACTGCCGGCCAACGGGGCAAGCGCGTGGTGGTGCTCGATCATGCCGAAGCGCCGGGAAAGAAGATCCTGATTTCCGGTGGCGGCCGGTGCAATTTCACCAACATCCACACCGCGCCCGATCGATACCTGTCCGAAAACGCGCATTTCGCGCGTTCGGCGCTGGCGCGCTACACGCCGGCGGATTTCCTCGCGCTGGTGGAAAAGTACGGCATAGCCTGGCACGAGAAGACGCTGGGCCAGCTGTTCTGCGACCGTTCCGCGCGCGAGATCGTGGAGATGCTGCTGGAGGAATGCGCGGTGGGCGCCGCCGAGGTGCGCTGCCATGCAGTGATCGAGGACGTAACCCACGCCGATGGGCTGTTCCGCGTCCAGACCGGAGGGCGCGACCTGACTGCGCCCGCGCTGGTGATCGCCACCGGCGGGCCGGCAATCCCCAAGATGGGCGCGACCGGCTTCGCCTATGACCTTGCGCGCAAGTTCGGGTTGAAAGTGGTGCAGCCGCGGCCTGCGCTGGTGCCGTTGACGCTGTCCGGCGAGGAGGCGCTGTTCAAGTCACTCTCCGGCGTCTCCGCCGAGGTGGTGGCGCGCGCCGGCAAGGCGGCGTTCCGAGAGGCCGCGCTGTTCACGCACAAGGGCCTGTCGGGCCCGGCGATCCTGCAAGTCTCGTCCTATTGGAAGCACGGCGAGGCCATCGGCATCGACTTCCTGCCCGACGCGGCAAGCGATTGGTTGCTGGCGGCCAAGCGCGAGCGCCCCCGCGTTGGAGTTCGGCGGGTGTTGGCGGAAACGCTGCCCGAGCGTCTGGCGCAGGTGCTGGCGGACCAGCTCGCGCTGCCGGCGGAACTGGGCGGCGGGGCCGACAAGGTCTTGCGGAGCGCCGAGGCACGGCTGCGCGACTGGCGCTTCACGCCGACCGGAAGCGAGGGCTACGCGAAAGCCGAAGTCACGGCCGGAGGGATCAGCACCGCCGAGCTTTCCTCCAAGACCATGGAAGCGAAGAAGGTCCCCGGCCTCTATGCCATCGGCGAGGCTGTCGACGTGACCGGCTGGCTGGGCGGCTACAACTTCCAGTGGGCCTGGGCGAGCGCGCGCGCCGCCGGGCTGGCGGCAGGCGAAGAGGACATGGCGAACGTTACGGTGTGATGTTTTATACAGGAGCGAATAGCATCCGATGCTATAGCCGCCTCGACATCGGTCAGTCGGGGGACAGATACCGTGGGCTTGTATACTGACGAGTCGCCGGTTGTGCGCTTTGGACCTACACAGATCCGGACGGCGTCTATCATCCCAATGCCGCGACCGGGCAGTACGACTATCTGCTCCGCTCGCCGATGGTGGTCGACATTGCGGCGATCCAGACGATCTACGGCGCGAACATGACGTATCACACGGGCAACGACACCTATGTGTTCAAGCCCGACGATCCGTTCTTCGAGACGATCTGGGATGCCGGCGGCAAGGACACCATCGACATCAGCGCCTTTTCCGGCACGTGCCTGATCAACCTGGGGGAGGGCGAATACTCGTCGATGACGTTCGACGACGTGGCGCTCGATCTCAACCTGGGCATTGCCTACGGTTGCCAGATCGAGAACGTGACGGGCGGGCAGGGCGCCGACGGGATCGAGGGCAACGCGGCGGCCAACGTGCTGTCAGGCAACGGCGGTGACGACGTCATCGGAGGCTATGGCGGCGCGGATACGCTGTCCGGAGGCGCGGGCGCCGATATCGAGGCGGGCGGCGCTGGCAACGACACTTTCCTGACCGGCGCGGATGGGGGCAACGACGAGATCGACGGCGGCACCGGCGCCGATACCGCCAACTATTCCAAGGCCGCAGCAGCGATCGTGGTGAACCTTGCCCGGCAGAGCGGCACCGGGCTGGCGGCAGGCGACGCGGCAAGGATCGGCATCGACCATCTCGTGTCGGTGGAAAACGTGACGGGCAGCGGATTTGCCGACCAGTTGACCGGCAGCAGCGGGGCCAACCGGATCGATGGCGGGCGCGGCAACGACGTGATTTCGGGCATGGGCGGGAACGACACGCTGATCGGCGGCACCGGCAACGACAAGCTGTCGGGCGGTGCCGGCAATGACGTGCTCCGGGGCGGCGTCGGCGCAGACGCGGTCACGGGCGGCACGGGCGCGGACCGTTTCGTCTTTGACGATAGCGAGTTCGCCGGTGCGACAGCATCGGGCGCGGATGCGATTGCGGATTTCCAACGCTCGGAAGGCGACCGCATCGACCTTTCCGCCGTCGACGCCAAAGTGGCGACGGCAGCCGACAACGCCTTTGCCTTTATCGGCACGGCAGCCTTCGGGCACGTTGCGGGCCAATTGCGCTACCAGGTCTCCGGCACGAATGCCTATGTGTTCGGCGATACAAACGGCGATGGTCTGGCCGATTTCGCGCTCCGGGTGGCGGGGGTGACCAGCCTTGCCGCGGGCGACTTCGTGCTCTGATCGGAACGGGGTTTCGTTCCGCGCGTATGGCGAAAGACAAGGCGCGCGCCATGCGCCGGGAGAGCGTTCGGTGACCACAACTCTCAATTTCGTCCCTGCCGCGGTGGCGGGTTCGCTTGCGGCAGCTTCGCTGCGCACCTCCGCCGGATGGGTGCGTTTCGCGCAATGGGACGCGGTGATGACGCACCTTGCCATCGGCGCGATGCTGGGCGCCACATCGCTCGTCTTCGTCCGGCGCGCGCGTCCGGCCTGATCCCCAGTCTATGCGCTTGTGCGACCGAGCCTCAGTCGGCGACTGAGGCCAGGGCGCGGGCGGCGGCGGCGGCGATCTGGCCGGCGCTGTAGGGCTTCTGCACCAGCGGCACGTCTTCCAGCCCCGGCACGGACAGCGAGTCGCCCAGCCCGGTCATGAACGCGAAGGGCACGCCAAGCTCGCGCAGCCGGCGCGCGACAGGCACGCTTGTGCCGTCAGCCAGGTTGTAGTCGAGCGCGGCGAAGTCCGGCCGATCGGCATCGAGGAGCGCAAGCGCTTCTCCCACCGTGGCGGCCACGGCGACGTCGCTCGCCCCCAGATCAAGCAGGTGGGCCTCGGCATCGAGCGCGATGATCATGTTGTCTTCGACCAGCAGGACGCGCAGGCCTGTCAGGGGCGCCCTGATTTCAGGCGGCGGCGTGGGCCGCGCGCGTTCGGCGCCGGGCGTGCCGCCAGTGCCGATGACGTGCCGCGCCGGGATGCGGAAATGGCCGACGAAGCCGTGGAGGCGGTAGCTCACGTCCGCTTCGCCGCCGAGATCGTGCGGGATCGAGGTTTCGATGACGACCGAGCCGAAGCCCCGCCGGCTTGGCGGAACCACGGGCGGACCGCCGCTTTCCATCCAGTCGAGCACCAGATCACCGTCCGCGTCGAGCCGCCACGAGATCAGCACCGTTCCATCGGTGGAAAGCGCGCCATACTTGGCGGCATTGGTCATCAGTTCGTGCAGCACCAGCGCCAGCGCGGTGAAGGCGACGGGCTGGAGCAGCACTTCCGGCCCCTTCATCACCAGCGCCGAGCGGCGGTGATCGAGGTATGCGCTGGCCTCCACTTCGAGCAACTCGGTGAGGCTGGCGGGGCCCCAGTGATCGTGCGTGACCTGATCGTGCGCGCGTGCAAGCGCCTGCACTCGCCCATCGAGATTGGTGACGAAATCCTCGATCGTGGTGCTCGATCGCTCGGTTTGCGAAATCAGCCCGCGGATCAGCGAGAGGATGTTGCGGACGCGGTGGTTCAGTTCCCCGATCAGCAGTTCTTGCCGCTCGTGCGCCTGCCCGCGTTCCTGCGCGGCATCCTCGGCAAGGCGCAGCAGCACTTCCAGCATGCCGTTGCGCAGCGTTTCCGCCACCTGCCGTTCGGCGCGTGTGAAGGGCAGGCTGGTGCCATCGACCAGCCGTGTCCACGCCTCAAAGCTTTTGCGCGGGGTGAGGCGGGAGCCGTTGGGGCCGAATTCGACAGACTTTTCCGGATTGCCGGCCCATCGCACCGAGCGAAGCTGTTGGGCGCGGAACAGCACGACATGGTTGTTGGGCGTGCGCGACAGGGGGATGGCCAGCATCCCCGCCGCAACATCGGCGTGCGCGGCGGCCTGCGGCACCACCGACTGAATCGAATCGATGGCAAAGACTTCGGCCGGGGGCGCTTCGTTCAGGAAATCGTGAATGGCCGCGCATTGCTCGACGCTGGGGGTGAGGCCGCTGAGCGTAATCTGACCATCGAGAAACACGGCCACGCCGTCTGCCGGGATCAGCTCGAAGATCACGTCCCCCAGCCATGCCGGATCGTGCAGCAACCGCGAATTGTGCGCGATCGTCGCCATGATCCGGTCGCTGGCGCGTCGCGCGCGCAGTTCGTAATCCGATGTCTCGCTGCGCAGCCGGCTTTCGAGCATGAACGAAAACAGCTGGCCGAACAGTTCGGCGGTAGTCCGCATCGCCAGGCTGGGCAGGCGCGGCGCATAATGATGGCAGGCGAACAGCCCCCACAACTCGCCTTCGACCACGATCGAGATCGACAGCGAGGCATCCACCCCCATGTTGCGCAGATATTCGATGTGGATGGGCGACACCGCGCGCAGGACGCACAGCGACTGGTCGAGTGCCACGCCTTTTTCATCGAGCGACGGCCGGATCGCCACTGGCGCCGCACTCACATCGGCAATGACGCGGAACACGTTGCGCAAGTAGAGCTTGCGCGCCTGGACCGGGATGTCCGAGGCGGGATAGTGCAGGCCATAGAAACTGTCGACGCCGGGGCTGAGCGCTTCGGCGACGACTTCCCCCGATCCCGCATCGTCGAACCGGTAGACCATCACGCGGTCGAATCCGGTCATGGCCTTCACCTGCCGCGCGGCTTCGCGCAGGAATCCGGGCATCGTTTCCGTCTGGCGCAGGCGCCCGGTGAAGGAGCGGATCAGGTTGCCCGCTTCGGCGGCGCTTTCGGTCGCCGGCTCAGCTTCGATCACGAAGTCGTCACCCGAAAGATGGACGGCCACGTCGAATGGCGCGCGCCCTTCGATCAGCGGCAGGCCGAACAGCCGTTCGACTGCGTCCGTTCCGCGCAGGACCGTAAGCCGGTCCCGCAGCGCCACCATCGCTTCAGCCGCAAACAACGCGGCCAGTTCCGCGCCGATCGCGGCTTCCGCATCGGTTCCGGTAAAACGCGCGAAGTTGTCCGACACGCGGCGGATTCGCCACTCGGCGTCGACGCTGACGAGAAAGCCGAAGGGCTGGATCGTGCCCAGCGCATGGATCGGTTCGCGGTCACAGTTGCTCAGGTCCACCTGACCGGACTGCTTGTTAATGGTGGGCAGGGTGCGTCTCCCGCGCGGCCTCGGCGAATAGGGCGAAGGCGCGGTTCGCGCCGGCGAGGGCCTGGTCCCGCCATGCCGCGCCGCCGGCTGCGGCATGGCTCTCGATCTGGTCAAGCAGGGATCGCCAGAGGCCCGGCGCCTGACGCGCGCCGAGATAGCCGGTGGGCAGATCCTGCGGCACATCGCGCACCAGCACCGACGCACCAAGGCGCGATCCTTCGATCACGTAAAGCGCACCCCACCGTGCCGGCGCCGTGGGTGTCCAGTCGAGGCGGGGGGCTGGCGGCGGCGGTGCTGCCAGCGCGGCCAGATCGTCAGCCACGGCAGCGCTGCGTCCCGTCCATCCGGGAAGGAGATGCTCCGCCACGATCCACTGTTCCAGCGGGATCAGCGCGCGGGCATGAGCGGCCAGAAACGCACGGTAGGTTGCTGCCTGTTGCAGTGGATAGCGGGAGAATGCCCGGTCCACCCGATCGTGCCATTCGCGCGTGGAGGTGCGCAGCAGAGTGCGAAAGTCACCCATGCTGGGCGGCCCGTTCATCCGGAACAGGCCGCTGGGGCGGTAGTGGAAGGTTGGGGATCATCGGCCTCACGCGTGTATCAAGCCGGAAATACGCAAATGCTGCGGAGTGGTTCCCGCCCTTGATGCGCGCCAACCGTGGGCGCGAGGGGCGCTCGGTAACTGTCGTCACTTTGAAACACGCTCCGTCCAAGGCGATGCCAGCCTCTTTTGCGATGAACCGAGATGATCAAGATCCTTGCCGAAACCGCGCTGCGCACCATTCGGGGGACCGCCGGCACGGATGTTCTGGTCGGCACGAATGCCGACGAGCAACTGCTGGGTCTGGCCGGGAAAGACAGCCTGACGGGCAATGGCGGCGATGATCTGCTTGACGGTGGCGCCGGTGACGACATCATGCGCGGCGGCGCGGGTGACGACACGTATGTGGTCGATGCTCCGGGCGACAAGGTCATCGAAGCCGCGAACGACGGGGTCGACACGGTGCTGACCGGGCGGGCCGTCTACAAGCTCGGCAAGAATGTCGAGAACCTGACCTTCACCGGTTCAACCGCCCATTTCGGCAGCGGCAATGCGCTGGCGAACACCATCACCGGCGCTGGCGGCGCGGACAATCTCCATGGGGGCGGCGGTGACGATACGCTGCTGGGCGGGGGCGGCGCCGATCTTCTCTACGGCGGTATCGGCAACGACCTGCTGGACGGTGGCACCGGCGCGGACCTGATGCTGGGCGGCAAGGGCAACGATACGTACGTGGTCGACAGCGCGCGGGACCGTGTGCTTGAATCGCGCGACCGCGGCACCGACCTGGTCAAGACGTCGATCAGCTACGCGCTCGGCAGCAATGTGGAGAATCTGGAACTGACCGGCAGCCGTGCGATCAACGGTACGGGCAACAAGCTGGCCAACGCGCTTGTCGGCAACGAGGCCAAGAACACGCTCTCCGGCGGGCGGGGCGATGACGTGCTCGACGGCAAAGGCGGCGCGGACCGCCTTGTGGGCGGACTGGGCGCGGACCACTTCGTGTTTTCGACCGATCCGGCAGGCGGCAACCTCGATGTCGTCGCGGATTTTTCCTCGGCCCAGGGCGATCATGTCGTGCTGGATCGTTCGGTGTTCACCGCCTTCGACGGGCGCGGATCGGTCAGCGCCAGCGCGTTTGTGGCCGGTGACGGCGTTCATCCGGCGGACAAGGCTGCGCAGCACCTGATCTATGACAGCACTTCCGGCGCGCTCTACTATGACCAGGACGGTGCGGGCGGGACCCGGGCCGTGCAGATCGCCACGCTGACCGATGCTCCGGCGCTGACCGCCGCCGATTTCCTGCTTATCGGGTGATAGTCCGGCGCTTGACAGGGCGCCGCAACTTCCTGCTTAGCCTATCCCGAAACAAGAATGGATCGGGAAGGGGAATTCATGGCGCGCGCGGACACCGCACCTGTGGAGATGCTGCAAACACTTGGTCTGCAACGGATCGTGGCGATGGAAGGGGGCCGGGCGGCGCTCGAATTTCTTGCCGGGATGCACATGTGCCATTCGGGAGGCGTGGTGCAGGGCGGCTTCGTCAGCGGCTGGATCGATGCTGCGATGGCGCACGCGATCATCGGGCTGCATCGAGACCAAGGCAACCACGACGTTGCGCCAATCTCGCTCGAACTGAAGATCAGTTTCTTCGCGCCCGCCCGGCCGGGCCTCGTCCGTGCGGAAGGCTGGATCGAGCAGGGCGGCAAATCGACCTGTTTTGCCGAAGGTCGCCTGCTGGACGCCGCGGGCAAAGTGCTCGCCAAGGCCAGTTCCACGATCAAGCTGCTGTCGAACGCCAAGATCGAAGCCGGCTCGCGCGCGGCGCTGTCAGCGCAAGGCGGCTGATCCTCGGGCTGCGTCAGCCGACCAGATCGAGCGCCAGCGCTTCGGCCACCCGGATGCCGTCGACCGCTGCGGACAGGATGCCCCCCGCGTATCCCGCGCCTTCGCCGGCCGGGTAAAGCCCCGCGGTGTTGAGGCTCTGCAGGTCAGCCCCCCGGGTGATCCGCACGGGGGAGGACGTGCGCGTCTCGACGCCGGTCAGGATCACGTCGGGGTGATCGTAGCCCGGCACCTGACGCCCGAACACCGGCAGCGCCTCGCGGAAGGACTGCATCACGTAGTCGGGCAGACACTGTGAAAGGTCGGTCAGGTGCACGCCGGGCTGGTACGAGGGCACGACCGAGCCGAAATCGCCGCTCGATGCCTGTCCCGCCAGCAGGTCGCCCAGCTTCTGGCCGGGTGCCTTGTAGTTCGATCCGCCTGCGGTGAAGGCCAGGCTTTCCCACTTGCGCTGGAATGCGATTCCCGCCAGCGGCCCGCCCGGATAGTCGCGGGCCGGGTCGATATCGACGACAAGGCCGGAGTTGGCGTTGAATTCGGCGCGGGAATACTGGCTCATGCCGTTGGTCACGACGCGGCCTTCTTCGCTGGTGGCGGCGACAACGCGGCCGCCCGGGCACATGCAGAAGCTGTAGACCGTCCGTCCGGTGGACTTCGCCTGGTGCGAGATGGAATAGGCAGCCGGCCCGAGGATCTTGTTGCCGGCGAAGGGGCCATAGCGCGCCGTGTCGATCCAGCTTTGCGGATGCTCGATGCGCACGCCGATGGCAAAGGGCTTCGCCTCGATATGCACGCCCCGGTCGTGGAGGACGTGGAAGGTATCGCGCGCCGAATGACCCACCGCCATCACCACATGGCTGGCAGGCAGGAACTCGCCGGTGGACAGGTGCAGGCCCTTGAGCTTGCGGGTGCCGCCCGTCTCCTCGATCTCGAAATCCTCAACCCGCGTCTGGAAGCGGTATTCGCCGCCCAGTTGCTCGATCGTCTCGCGGATCGACATGACCATGGTCACCAGCCTGAACGTGCCGATGTGGGGGTGCGCTTCGGTCAGGATGTCGTCGGGCGCGCCGGCCTTGACGAATTCGACCAGCACCTTGCGCCCAAGATGGCGCGGATCCTTGATCCGGCTGTAGAGCTTGCCGTCGGAAAAGGTGCCCGCGCCGCCTTCGCCGAACTGCACGTTGGATTCCGGGTTCAGCACCGAGCGGCGCCAAAGCCCCCACGTGTCCTTGGTCCGTTCGCGCACGGCCTTGCCGCGTTCGATAATGATCGGCTTCAGGCCCATCTGCGCCAGGATCAGCGCGGCAAGCAGACCGCACGGACCCGCGCCGATCACAACCGGGCGCTGCCCCTGCCAGCCTTCCGGCGCCATCACCGGGAACCTGTAGGCGGTGTCGGGAGAAGGGCGCAGATGCTGGTCGCCAGCATGTCGGGCGAGCACCGCCGCCTCGTCGCGCAGGGTCACGTCAATCGCATAGACCAGCTTGATAGCGGTCTTCTTGCGGGCATCGTTGCCGCGCTTGGCCACGGCATAGCGGACAAGGTCGCCCGGCTCGATCTCCAGCCGTTCGCAAATGGCGCGGTCGAGATCCTCGGGGGCGTGGTCGAGGGGGAGCTTGAGATCCGTCAGGCGAAGCATTGCTTGCCCCTACCCGGTGCGCCCGCGCATGGAAAGCCGCTCAGCGCTGCGCGCGGGCCACAATCGCGTCAAACACCGCGGGATGGAGCGGATCGGTGAACGCGCAGCCGGCGGTGAAGTCCTGGCACCATATCACGGTCGCGCGGCGCGGTTCGATGCCGGGCAGCGTCACCCACACGGTTTCGCCCACCGGCAACCGTTCGGCTCCGGAAAGGCGCAACCCCTCGACCGACAGGTCCAGCACATTGGCGCCCATACGGACCACCTTGCGCCGATATTGCACACGCACGTTGATGCGCCGCCGCTCGGAGCGGCGCTGAACGGTGAAGCGGTCGGGTACGGAAAGCAGGGACATTGCACCTCCGGCGCGCAAAAATGCGCCCCGGACACGATAGACTCCGGACTGCTGTCAATGCGTTAACGCACAAGGCTGCTTACGGGCACGGATCCGGCCAGGTGCGATAGGCCTGCTCGATGGCGTCGCGCACGTCCTTCTCCAGCACGAGATCGGCGGTGCCCAGCGCCACCTTGAGCTGCGCCATCGACGTCGCCCCGATGATGTTCGATGTCACGAACGGCTGCGCGGTGACGAACGCAATCGCCATTGCCGCAGGATCCAGCCCGAATGCGTGCGCGATCCCGACATAGCGCGCGACCGCCTCGTCGCGGTGGGGCGTTTCGTAGCGGGTGAACTGGCTCGCCACATCCATGCGCGAGCCCTTGGGAATGATCCCGCCCAGGTACTTGCCCGTCAGGTAGCCCGAGGCCAGCGGCGAATAGGCCAGCAGCCCCACGTCTTCACGCAGCGCGAATTCGGACAGGCCCACTTCGAACTGGCGGTTGAGCAGGTGGTACGCGTTCTGGATGCTGGCGACGCGCGGCTGCGCCTTCTCGCGCGAGAGGCGCAGGAATTCGGCGACGCCCCACGGCGTTTCGTTCGAGACCCCGAACGCGCGGATCTTGCCCGCCTTGACCAGATCGGCCAGCACGTCGAGCGTTTCCTCGATCGGGGTGGTATCGTCGGCGTCGTTCAGCCGGTTCAGGCCGCGTCCGCCGAACATCGGCACGGTGCGGTCGGGCCAGTGAAGCTGATAGAGATCGAGGTAGTCGGTCTTCAGCTTGGCAAGGCTGTCGTCGATGGCGATCTCGATGTTGCGACGGTCCAGGTGGTTGTTGCCGCCACGCAGCGGTTCGTAACGCGACGGGCCGGAGACCTTGCTGGCCAGCACGATCTGGTCGCGCTTGCCGTTCCTGGCGATCCAGGTGCCGATGTATTCCTCGGTCCGCCCGCGCGTCTCGCGCGTGTTGGGCGTCACCGGATACATCTCGGCGGTGTCGAGGAAGTTCACCCCTTGGTCGAGCGCATAGTCGATCTGTTCGTGCGCCTCCGCCTCGGTGTTCTGCGAACCCCAGGTCATCGTGCCAAGGCAGATAGCGCTCACGGAAATGTCGGTACGGCCAAGCTTGCGGTATTCCATCGGTGCAATGCTTCCTTCGTTGGGTCGGCGCTTCGGTATGGAGCGGGCGCGGCGGGCGCAATCCTGAAATCGTGGCTGACAAAGGCGAACAAGTCATTTGACAGGCTCCGCATGGTCGGGTGGACTTGGCGCCATGTCCCGTCGTCTCCGCACCTTGCTGCTGCTCGCCCCGGCCTTGCTCGCCATTCCTGCCGTTGTCGCACGCCCGGCGGCCCCATCCCCTGCGCATGAGCGGCTTCTCACGCTCGATACCCATCTGGATACGCCGGCATCACTGGCGTTTCCGGGCTGGTCGATCGCCGATCCGCACGCGGGCGATTACACGCAGGTCGATCTGCCGCGCATGAAGAAGGGCGGCCTCGATGGCGGCTTCTGGGCGATCTACACTCCGCAAGGCCCGCTCGATGCCGCGTCCACGCGCAAGGCCCGCGACTTTGCCCTGAAGCGGGCGGTGGCGATCCACGCGATGGTCGCTGCCAACCCCCGCGATTTCGCGCTAGCCGACAAGGCGGAAGATGCCGCGCGCATTGCCGCGCAGGGCAAGCGGGTGGTCTACCTTTCGATCGAGAACGCCTGGCCGCTGGGCGACGATCCCACGCTGCTCCAGTCGTTCCACGCGCTCGGCGTGCGCATCGCCGGCTTCGCGCATTTCCGCACCAACCAGTTCGCCGACAGTTCGACCGACAAGGCCAAGTGGGATGGCCTCAGCCCACTGGGCGTGCAGCTTCTGGCCGAGATGAACCGCCTGGGCGTGGTGCCCGATCTGTCCCACAGTTCGGATGCCGCGCTGGCCGATGCGCTGCGCCTGTCCAAAGCGCCGGTGATCCTGTCACACTCGGGCTGCAAGGCGGTCTACGACCACCCCCGCAACGTCAGCGACGACCAGCTGCGCGCACTGGCAGCGCAAGGCGGAGTCATCCAGATCAACTCGGTCTACCTGAAAAAGGGCGCGCCGAATCCGCAACGTGAAGCGGCGATGAAGGCGCTGGAGGAACATTTTCCCGAAGACGCCGCGCTCACCCCCGATGCCTACGCGCGGATGCTGGCCGAGCGGCACGAGATCGACCGTCGCTTTCCGCAGACCGACCGCGCCACGTTCGACGATTTCATGGCCAACCTGCTCCATGCGCTCAAGGTGGCGGGCACCGACCATGTCGGCATCGGCGCGGACTGGGACGGCGGCGGCGGGGTCGTCGGCATGGAAGACGTGACCGCGCTGCCGCGCATCACGGCGGCATTGCTCGCGGCCGGATACAGCGAGGCGGACGTGGCGAAGGTTTGGTCGGGCAATGTCCTGCGCGTGCTGGCCGCCGCCGAAGCGGAAGCTGCACGCGAGGCTGCGGGAAGCTAGTTCAGCGCACCACGGCCTTGAGGCCCATGTGCTGGGCCAGCGCCTTGAGATCGCGCTCCACCCCGTCGTTGACCAGCACCGCCAGATCCGGCGCCACCTCCAGCACGGCGGCGTTGCCTTCGATCCGCAGCGCGCTGCCCGTCAGGCCCTGTGCGCTGCATCCGCTCAGCCGGCGGCACAGCCGGGTGGCGAGGCCCCATGCCAGCGCCTCGCGCAAGTGGCCCTCGTCCGCGATGCGCGCGAGTTCGGGGGGCAGGTCGGTCTTGCCGTTGTTGCCCACCATCGCCGCGGCCAGCATCGCGCGTGCGCGTGCGCTCGCCCCGATCCAGCGCTTGCGAAGCGCCCAGTTGCGGGAAAGATCCGGGCGCAGATTCGGTTCGACCGTGGCCGAGGCGAGGCACAGCATCGTCGCCGCGAGCCTTAACCGCTCGCGCCGTTCGGAGACATCGCCCCGCGTGGCGCTGGCGGTCCAGCCCGCAACCATCGTCGCGGTGCCGGGCGAAACGCCTTCGTCACGCACGAAGTTGGAGACACCGGCCACAAGCGGGTCCTGCGTCCGCACGAACGCGGGCATGGAATCCCACAGCACCCCTTCGCGCAGGCCCCATGCGGAAAAGACCAGCTGCGAGGGCTGCAGGTTCTTGATCAGTGTTGCGATCAGCGCGGCGGCATCGGGCAACCCCGTCAGCCGCGATCCGGAAATGCCCTGCACCGGCGTCAGCATATCGCCTTTCATCCGGGCCAGCGCCTTCGCCAGCCGTTCGGCGGTGACTGCGTCGATCGCGAAACCATGCGGATCGTCGATCGGCCACTGCGTCTCGATCATGGCGTGGCGCGCGAAGGCCCGCAGCGAGCCGCCCACAAGGTAAAGCGTGCACCCCGGTTCGGCGCTCCACTGCGCCTTGTCCAGCGCCTTGCCCACGCGCTGGGCGAAGGCCGCATCGCCTCCGGCGCGCAGAGCGGGGAGGCGCAGCGTGCCCAGCGGCATCGAGACGCCGTGCGTGCAGCTTTCGCCGTCAATGTCGACCAGTTCCAGACTGCCGCCGCCAAGATCGCCGACCACGCCGCGCGCGCCGGGGAACGCCGCGATGACACCATGCGCGCTGGTCACTGCTTCCTGTTCGCCCGACAGCAGGCGCGGCGCAAAGCCGATCTCGCGCACTGCATCAAGGAACGCGGCGCCGTTTGTGGCATCGCGCGCTGCCGCAGTTGCCACCACGTCAACCTGATCCACGCCTTTCAGCCGCAGCAACGCGCGGTAGCGCGCCAGCGAGGCCAGCGCCATCGCGCTCGCCTTGCCGGACAGCAGGCCGTTTTCAGCCACGCCCTTGCCCAGCTTGGCGGTGACTTTCTCGTTGTGCAGCACTTCAGGCGCACGCAGTGGCCCGCCGTAGATGACGAGGCGAACGGTGTTGGAGCCGATGTCGATAATCGCCCGCGGCGGGACGACGGTGGGTTTCTTGCGGTTGCTGGGCATGATGCTTTCTGACCGCCCTCAGTCGGGCTTGGTCGTGGCGCCGCCGCGGCGCAGTGCGAGCTTGGGCACCTTGCGCCCCTTGGTCAGCGCGGCACCGCGACCCGAGAGCGACGGGTTGGTCATGAAATAGCGGTGCAGGTTGAACGGCTTGGGGCCAGGGTCCATGCGATGATACGTCCCATCGGGTTCGAGCCGCCAGCTTTGCTCCGTATCGAGCAGATTGGCCAGCATCACCTGATCGAGAACCTGATCGTGCACCGTCCGGTTCCGGATGGGGACAAGCACTTCGACCCGTCGATCGAGATTGCGGCTCATCCCGTCGGCCGAGGAAATGTAGACCCGCGCGCGCCGGTTGGGCATTTCCGCGCCGTTGCCAAAGGCCCAGACACGGCTGTGTTCAAGGAACCGGCCGATGATGGACTTCACGCTGATCCGTTCGGACAGGCCCGGCACGCCGGGACGCAGGCAGCAGATGCCGCGGATCACCAGCGTGATGTTCACGCCCGCCTCGCTCGCGGCATAGAGCCGGTTGATCAGCTGGCTGTCGGTCAACGAGTTGAGCTTGGCCCAGATCGAGGCGGGCTTGCCGGCCTTGGCAAAGGCGATCTCGCGCTCGATGCATTCATAGAGCGTCCGGCGCAGCCCCAGCGGCGAGAGCGAGAGCATCTCGGTGCGCTTGGGCTCGATGTAGCCGGTGATGAAATTGAACAGCTGCCCCGCATCGCGGCCAAAGCGCGGGTCGGCGGTGAAGAACGACAGGTCGGTATAGATGCGCGCGGTGATCGGGTGGTAATTGCCCGTGCCGAAGTGGCAATAGGTCCGGTAACCGTCGCCCTCGCGGCGCACCACCATGGAGACCTTGGCATGGGTCTTCCAGTCGACGAAGCCGTAGATCACCTGGACGCCGGCGCGTTCCAGCTGGCTGGCCCACATCAGGTTCTGTTCCTCGTCGAACCGGGCCTTCAGCTCGACCACCGCCGTCACCGACTTGCCGGCCTCGGCCGCCGCGATCAGCGCGGCGATCACGGCTGATTGCTTGCCCGCACGGTACAGCGTCTGCTTGATCGCCACCACGTCCGGGTCGGACGCGGCCTGGCGCAGGAAGTCGATCACCACCTCGAAACTCTCGTAGGGGTGGTGGATGATGATGTCCTTGTCGCGGATCGCGGCGAAGCAATCCCCGTCCTGTTCGCGCACGCGTTCGGGATAACGCGGGGAATAAGGCTCGAACTTCAGTTCGGGCCGCTCCTCCTCGACCACGGCGGCAAGCCCGGTCATGGAGAGCAGCCCCGGCGATTTCAGCACCAGCGCATGGTCGAGCCGCAGTTTCTCGCGCAGCATGTCTTCCGCGGCAGGATCGAAGTTTTCCTGCAATTGCAGCAGGATCACCTTGCCGCGGCGGCGGCGTTGGATCGCGGTGCGGAAGTGGCGGACAAGATCCTCGGCGTCTTCCTCGATTTCCATGTCGCTGTCGCGCAGCACGCGGAAGGTGCCGTGGCCATGGATGCGGAAGCCGGGAAACAGGCGCGATCCCTTGCGCCGGACAAGGTCCTCGATACCGATCCAGCACGCGGTGCCTTCGCCCGGCAGCCGCACGAAGCGGGGCAGGGCGGGCGGGATCAGGATCATCTCGCGCACTTCGGCGCCATCGGCGATGCGGACGAGCGAGAACAGCACGCCCGTGCCTTGGTTGGCGATGAACGGGAACGGATGCGCCGGGTCGATCGCCTGCGGGGTCAGCGCGGGCAGCACGTGCCGCTCGAAATATTCGCCCAGCCACTCGGCTTCGTGCCGTTCCAGCTTGCGATCGCCGATCAGGCGGATGCCCACCTCGTCAAGCTTGCCGGCAAGATCGGACAGGATCGCGTGCTGTTCGCGGACGAGGTCCTCGATCGCGCGATAGATCGTCTGGAGCTGCTGTCCGGCGGTCAGCCCGTCGATCGACGTTTCCACGATCTGGCTGCGCAGTTGCCCGGCCAGCCCGGCCACGCGCACCATCATGAATTCGTCAAGGTTGCTGCCCGAGATCGAAAGGAACCGCAGCCGCTCCAGTAGCGGATAGGTCTCGTTCTGCGCTTCGGCGAGCACGCGACGGTTGAATTCAAGCCAGCTCAATTCGCGATTGAAGTAGCGTTCCGTCGATGTCGAACTATCCGCGCCGGGGGCCGCCGATGCACCCGCGCTGCCATTCGTCCGCATCGAAACTGTCCTTGCCTTTCGTGATCCCTGACCGGGGCCATGGTGTGGTCATGTTACAATCAGATTGCAGCGCCCTTGAGTGCCAGCGTGCAGGGGCGCTTGGCAACCCCTGAAGGTCATCAGTTCACAGCGAGGACAACCGCAATGGCAATCATCGGCGCGCGCCGTCCGGCCGCACGCGTGGTGGTCGTTCTCGACATCGGCCACCTCTTCCGCCGTGGTCGGCAGCGGCTCTGCGGCGAGGGCAACAGCGATGGCGTGGCCGACTTCTGGATATGCATGACCGGTCAGCCTGCCTCGAAGGCAACCGACTGCGTGCTCTGATTCGTTCGAAATCCAATGCCGGCGGGGCCGGAACGGAGACGTTCCGGCCCCGTTTTCATGATGTGCGTGATGGTCGCGTGAAAACTCTACTCATTTCATCGAGATTATCGTTCGCTTCGTCGCCCGGCCATTATCTACAAATCAGGTTGAGTTAACCTCATGACACCGTGCCGAGGGTTCCCGATTCGGTGCGGCAATCGGGCGGATGGCGGGATCAGGGCCAGCGCATGGGTCCTGTCCCGTCATCCCGGCTCGAAAGCTGCACTTTAGCGGGGTACAGAACTCCTATAATGTCTACTCATATGATTGAGTATATCCCGTCGGCACCAACAGGGGAGTGCATACCATGAATCGCCGCGCCTTCGCCTCGGCTACCCTCGCTTTCGGTCTTGTTCTCGGGCCGGTTTTGGCGGGATGCTCGGGCAAGTCCGCCAACCCGAATGCGATCGAACTGACCAACGTGTCCTACGATCCCACTCGCGAGCTGTATCAGGCGATCAACCCCGCCTTCGCCGCCTACTGGAAGCAGAAGACCGGCAAGGACGTCACTTTCCGCATGAGCCATGGCGGTTCGGGCAAGCAGAGCCGCGCGATCATCGACGGGCTCGAAGCCGACGTCGCCACGCTCGCGCTCGCTTATGACATCGACGCCATCGCGCAGAAGGGCAAGCTGCTGCCCGCCGACTGGCAGAAGGCTCTGCCCGACAATTCCGCTCCCTATACCTCGACCATCGTGTTCCTTGTCCGCCAGGGCAATCCCAAGGGCATCAAGGACTGGGCCGATCTGGTGAAGCCGGGCGTCCAGGTCATCACGCCCAATCCCAAGACCAGCGGCGGCGCGCGCTGGAACTTCCTCGCTGCATGGGCCTATGGCAAGAAGGCGGGCGGTTCGGACGCGGCAGCCGAAGCCTATGTCAGGAAGCTGTTCGCCAACGTGCCGGTGCTGGACAGCGGCGCGCGCGGTGCCACCACCACCTTCGTCGAACGCGGCATCGGCGATGTGCTGATCTCGTGGGAGAACGAGGCCTTCCTCGCCGAAAAGGAACTCGGCAAGGGCAAGTTCCAGATCGTCGCTCCGTCGATCTCGATCCTTGCAGAGCCCCCGGTCGCTGTCGTCAGCGCAAATGCGAAGAAGCACGGCACCACCGAAGTCGCCGACGCCTACCTGCGCTATCTCTACACCCCCGAGGCGCAGACGGCGATCGCGCACAACTTCTACCGCCCGCGCGATCCCAAGGTCGCCGAGCAGTTCAAGTCGCAGTTCCCGGACATTCCGATGGTCACCGTCGACAAGGAATTCGGCGGCTGGGGCAAGGCGCAGAAGACCTTCTTCGATGACGGCGGCGTTTTCGACCGCATCTACACCAAGAAGTAAGCGCGCCCTTTCTCCACTCCGGATTCGAGCAGGCCACTGCAGATGTCGACGACAACCCTATCCCCGCCGCGTGCGGCCCGGCGCTGGCGCAAGCCATCCGTGCTGCCCGGCTTCGGGCTGACCTTCGGGTTCACGCTCGGCTGGCTTTCGCTGATCGTGCTGATCCCGATCGCGGCGATCTTCCTCAAGGCGGCCGGCATGGGCTGGAGCCACTTCCTGGAAGTCGGCTTCTCCTCGCGCGCGCTTTCCGCCTATCGCCTCAGCTTCGGCACCGCCGCGGCGGCAGGCCTGGTCAACGCGGTGTTCGGGCTGCTCGTCGCCTGGGTGCTGGTGCGCTATGTCTTTCCCGGCAAGGCCATCATCTCCGCACTGGTCGACCTGCCGTTCGCGCTGCCCACTGCGGTGGCCGGCATCGCGCTCACCGCGCTTTATGCGCCGAACGGCTGGGTCGGGCAGTTCCTCGATCCCCTGGGGATCAAGGTGGCCTTCACGCCGCTTGGCATCACCATTGCGCTGGTGTTCATCGGCCTGCCTTTCGTGGTTCGCTCGGTGGAGCCGGTGCTGGCCGATCTGGGCAAGGATGTGGAGGAAGCCGCCGCCACCCTGGGCGCGACCCGCTCGCAGACCTTCCTGCGCGTGATCTTTCCCGCCATCGCCCCGGCGCTGCTCACCGGCTTCGCCATGGCCTTCGCGCGCGGCGTCGGTGAATACGGCTCTGTGATCTTCATCTCGGGCAACATGCCCGGCAAGACGGAGATCGCGCCGCTGCTGATCGTCACCCAGCTGGAACAGTATGCCTATGAAGGCGCGACCGCGATTGCCGTGGTGATGATGCTCGTCTCGTTCACCATCCTGCTGGGCATCAATGCGGTGCAGGCGGCTGGCCGCAAGAGGATGGGGGCATGAAGCTGCGCGCCACCACCGAAGGGCGGCTGACCCAGTTCGCCCTCATCGCCATCGCGCTCGCGTTCCTGGGCTTCTTCCTGCTGCTGCCGCTTGTCGCGGTGTTCAGCGAGGCGCTGAAGCAGGGGGCAGGGGCCTTCATCGCCGCGATCGAAACGCCCGATGCCTGGGCTGCGATCAAGCTCACCCTGATGATCGCCGCGATCAGCGTTCCGCTCAATGTCGTCTTCGGCATTGCTGCGAGCTGGGCCATCACCAAGTTCAGCTTTCCGGGCAAGAGCCTGCTGATCACGTTGATCGACTTGCCGTTCTCGGTTTCGCCGGTCGTCTCGGGCCTGATCTTCGTGCTGCTGTTCGGCGCCAACGGGCTGTTCGGCGCGTGGCTGCAGGCGCATGACCTGAAGATCATCTTCGCGGTGCCGGGCATCGTGCTGGCAACGGTGTTCATCACGTTCCCGTTCGTGGCGCGCGAACTGATCCCGCTGATGATGGAACAGGGCAAGGACGACGAGGAAGCTGCGCTCTCGCTGGGCGCCAATGGCTGGCAGACGTTCTGGCACGTCACCTTGCCGAACATCCGCTGGGGCCTGCTCTACGGCGTGCTGCTGTGCAACGCCCGCGCGATGGGCGAATTCGGCGCGGTCTCGGTCGTCTCCGGTCACATCCGGGGCGAGACCAACACGATGCCGCTGCACGTCGAGATCCTCTACAACGAATACGACTTTGTCGGAGCCTTCGCCGTGGCCTCGCTGCTGGCTTGTCTCGCCCTGGTGACGCTCGTCGCCAAGAGCGTGCTCGAATGGCGCTTCGACCTCCACTCGGGAGCTTCCCATTGATCAAGGTCCAGAACATCACCAAGCGCTTTGGCGACTACGCCGCGCTTCACGGCATCGATCTGGAGATCGAGGACGGCGAATTCATCGCGCTGCTGGGGCCGTCCGGTTCGGGCAAGACCACTTTGCTGCGCATCATTGCCGGACTTGAATTCCAGGACAGTGGCGAGGTTTTCTTCAATGGCGACGACGTCTCCACCAAGAAGGTCGCGGACCGGCAGGTCGGCTTCGTGTTCCAGCAATACGCGCTGTTCCGCCACATGACCGTGGCCGAGAACGTTGCGTTCGGCCTCACCGTGAAGAAGCGCCGCGACCGTCCGTCGAAGGCGGCGATCAAGGAGCGGGCCGAGGAACTGCTGCGGCTGGTCCAGCTCGAAGGGCTGGGACAGCGCTATCCGGGCCAGCTTTCGGGCGGCCAGCGCCAGCGTGTCGCGCTCGCCCGAGCGCTCGCCATCGAGCCAAAGCTGCTGCTGCTCGACGAGCCGTTCGGCGCACTCGATGCCAAGGTCCGCAAGGATCTGCGCCGCTGGCTGCGCGATCTGCACAAGCAGATGGGCCTGACCTCGATCTTCGTCACACACGATCAGGAAGAGGCGCTGGAACTGGCCGACCGCGTCGTGGTCATGGACCACGGCAAGATCGAGCAGATCGGCACGCCTGAGGAAATCTACATGAACCCGGCCACGCCGTTCGTGTCGCACTTCGTCGGCGAAACGAACCGCATCGCCGGCAATGACGGCGAAATCCACTTCCGGCCGCACGATGTCGATGTCGTCACCGAAGGCGGTGAGGCGGTGCTGGTGGACAACGTGTTCCGCAAGGGCGGCTGGTGGCGCGTCGAAGGCGTGCTCGCCGAAGCCGGCCTGGTCGTCGAATTCGACGTCGATGCCGGGTTCCCGCAGCCTTCGCCGGGGGACACCATCCTGATCCGTCCCCGCCGTTCCCGCCTGTTCAATCCCGAGAAAGACTGATGTCAGACTCTCACTCCGCCCCCACTCTCGACCCAAGGAGCACAGCCATGAACACCTCCCCCGCTGCGCCCCGCAACGAGGCCGAGCGCCACCTGGACGAGTCCCTCGCCAGTGTGCGCGAAGCCCTTGCCGGCCTCCGCTACGGCAACGTCTCGCTGACCGTCCACGAAGGCCGCGTGGTGCAGATCGACGTCACCGAGAAGAAGCGCTTCAAGCCCAACTGAACCGGCCGCCATTGCGGCCCCCCTTTTCAACAACACCATAGTTCACACTGCCAACCGGACCACTGGAGGCGTCGTGACCCTGACCTGAAGGATCACTCAAGATGTCCCGTGTCCTCCTGCTTGCGGGGGCTGCGCCCGCTGCGCTGCTCGCCGTTTCCGTTCCCGCCTTCGCCGCTGACGCGCCGGTTGCCGATGCCGATCAGACCACGTCTGTCGGCACCGGCCAGTCCGACAGCGACACCATCCTCGTCACCGCCCGCCGCCGCCAGGAAACGGCGCAAGACGTGCCGCTGGCGATCTCGGTGGTCGGCGGGGATCACATCGATTCCACCGGCAGCTTCAACGTCGGCCGCCTCCAGCAGCTGACCCCGACGCTCCAGTTCTACAGCTCGAACCCGCGCAACACCTCGGTCAACATCCGCGGTATCGGCGCGCCGCTCGGCCTGACCAACGACGGCATCGAACAGGGCGTGGGCATCTACGTCGACGACGTCTATTTCGCCCGCGTCGCCTCCAGCACGTTCGACTTCCTCGACGTTGCGCAGATCGAAGTCCTGCGCGGTCCGCAGGGCACGCTCTATGGCAAGAACACCACCGCCGGCGCGATCAACATCACCACGCGCCAGCCCACGTTCGATTTCGAAGGCCGCGCTGAAGTCTCGGTAGGCAACCTCGGCTTCAAGCAGGCGAAGGCCGCCGTCTCCGGCCCGCTGTCGGACAAGCTCGCCGCACGCCTTGCGCTGTCGACCACGCACCGCGACGGCACGATCACCAACGTCGCCAACGGGCAGAAGGTGAACGAGCAGGACAACCTGGGCCTGCGCGGCCAGCTGCTGTTCCAGCCCAACGACAAGGCCAGCTTCACGCTCGCGGGCGATTTCAGCCGGCAGGATCCCTCGTGCTGCGTCCAGGTCTATGTGCGGACCGGTTCCACCCAGCGCTCGCTCGACCGCCAGTATGCCGCGCTTGCCGCTGCCCAGGGCTATGCCGTGCCCAGCACCAATGCGTTCGACCGGCTGACCGACGTGGACGTGCCGCTCGCAGCAAAGAACAAGATCGGCGGCGTCTCGCTGCGCGCCAAGATCGATACCGACATCGGCACGTTCACCTCGATCACCGCATGGCGCTTCTGGGACTGGAACCCGTCGAACGACCGTGACTTCCTCGGCCTGCCGATCACCACCAAGTCGAACAACCCGTCGAAGCAGGACCAGTACACGCAGGAGTTCCGCCTTACCGGGGAAACCGGCCGTCTCGGCTATGTGCTGGGCGCGTTCGGCTTCTACCAGAAGGTCCGCACCAACGGCATCCAGCAGCAGGGACCGGCGGCTTCGGCCTGGCTGATCAGGCCGTCCGATCCGCTGTCGAAGAACCCGGCAGTTCTGAACGGCCTCACCGCTACCAACGACATCAGCCTGAAGAACACCAGCGCAGCGCTGTTCGGCCAGTTCACCTACAAGGTGACCGACGCGTTCTCGATCCAGCCGGGCTTCCGCGTGAACTACGACAAGAAGGTCGGCGACTACAATTCGGTCGTCACCAACGGCGCGGGCCAGCTCGTGGTGTTCAAGACCGCGGCGCAGGGCGGCAACACGTCGATCGAAAAGGCCCAGCTCGCGGTGCTGGCGCCGCAGGCGTTCAACGTGAAGTTCTCCGACTGGAACTTCTCGTACGACGTCACCGCCTCATACGATCTGTCGTCCGACATTCACGCCTATGCGACCTACGCCAAGACCTTCAAGTCGGGCGGCGTGAACCTCAACGGCGTGCCGGCCGATACTGCGGGCGTGCCGCTGCTGGTGGCCGCCACGGTGAAGCCGGAATCGGTCAATCACTATGAAGCGGGCATCAAGACCCAGTTCTGGGACCGCAAGGCCACGCTGAACCTGTCGATCTTCCGCACCGACATCGGCAACTATCAGGCGCAGGTCACCAACGGCTCGCTCGGCGTGCTGCGCGGTTACCTCGCCAATGCCGAAAAGGTCCGCACGCAGGGCGTCGAGGTCGACTTCTCGGCGCGTCCGAGCGAGCGCTTCAACGTCTATGGCAACGGTGCCTACACCGACGCCAAGTATCGCAAGTTCGTCGATGCGCCGTGCCCGCCGGAATTGTCGGGCGGCACCACCGTCGCCGCCGGCCAGACCGCTGGCGCGGCCGGGGTTCCCGGCGGCCTCAGCCCGGAATCGTGCGACATTTCGGGCCAGCGCCTTCCCGGCGTGTCGAAGTGGTCGTTCTCCTACGGCGCGGAGGCCAATGCGCCGGTCTCGCTGCTGGGCAAGGATGGCCTCGTCTATGTCGGCTTCGACGGCAACTACCGCTCGGCGTTCTCGTCCAACCCGTCGCCTTCGGCCTATACCCAGGTCGATGGCTATGCCCTGTCGAACTTCCGCCTCGGCTTCCGCACAGATGCCGGGTTTGACATCTACGGCTGGGTCCGCAACGCATTCGACGTGCAATACTACGAACAGCTCGCCGTTGCCTCGGGCAACACCGGCCTGATCGTGGGCCAGCCCGGTGACCCGCGCACCTGGGGCTTCACGGTCAAGACCACGTTCTAAGCATCCACCCCGGCTGTCCGGGCACTCGAAAGGGCCGGCGGAGCGATCCGTCGGCCCTTCTTTTTCGCCCGCAACGAGCGCGAACGGGTGATGGACGCGTGGCCGCAAAGTCCTATCGTGCCGTGGCTGGGAGTCCGGTTGGGCCGGCGCGCGGCGGAGGCAGGAATGGCAGCAGGGCCGGGCAGGACCAAAATCACGTTCGCGGCGACAGGCGCGATGCTCACCGCACTGCGGGCATATCCCCGTCTGGCGGGCTCGGGCGAGGCCGCCGGGCTGGACAGGCGGCGCATCCATTCCGCCGGATCGACCATCGACGTGAGCTGCGGATCCTCCGCCACTTGCGAGCTGAAACTGGAACTGGTCGAAGGCCGCCCATCGGACCTCATCGCATTGGCACGCGCCCTGCCGATCGGTCCGGAATTGCAATGGGTCGCGCCCGGCAGTGCTGCAGCATCAACCGCGACGGTGCCTCCGGTCACGTCCGCGATGGACGTGGCCCGGGGTTTCCGCACGATCGCGTGGAATTGCCTCGAACACCTCATCGCCAACTATCCGGCGGTGATTGCTTCCGGCGATGCCGAAGCCGTCCACCAATCGCGCGTGGCGCTGCGGCGTCTGCGCGCGGCTTGCAGCCTGTTCGGCAAGGTCGTGGGCGACGAGGCCGCACCCGCCCTGCGGGCCGAAATGAAAGCCGTATCGGGCGTTCTGGGGGAGGCGCGGGATCTGCACGTGCTGCTGGACCGCACTACCGCCTGCGCGGATGACGCGGAGACGGCTGAAGTTCTGGCTGCGCTTGGTGCCCGGCGCGATGCCGCGACCCGGTCCGCGCAGGAGTTGGTGGCCAGCGCGCCGTTCCAGGAAATGCTGTTCGCGCTCGCCGCATGGATCGAGGACGGCGCGTGGCTGGCCCGTGCCCAAGAGACGGGCGGCACGGCGAATCTTCAGCGCTTCGCGGCGCACTTGCTGGCGCGGCGGCGGCGCAGGCTGCGCAAGGCAGGCCGCCGTCTGGCGCGATTGACGGTGGCGGAGCGGCACCGGCTGCGTATCAGCGCGAAGAAGCTGCGCTATGCGTCCGAATTCTTCGCCCCGCTGTTCCACGCCCGGGACACGATCAAGGATCGGCATCGTTTTGCACGCGATCTCCGTCGCTTGCAGGACAGCCTGGGCGAATTGAACGATGCGGCGATGATGCAGGCGCGGCATCCGGATCTGTTCACCGGGCCGGACAAGATCACGGCCGCCCGCCTGGCCGAGCGACTGGAAGGCATGGTCGCGCTCGATGAAACGAAGCAGCGCCGCTTGCTCAGGGGCGCGGGCCGGGCGCTGGAGGGCGTCAGCGACGCGCCGCCGTGGTGGAAGGCCGGATAAGCGTCAGCCGTCCTTGCCGGCCGGCTGCTACGTCTCGTTCACTTCCGTGATGATCCGGTCGCGCGCGGCGCGCACATCGCCGGCGGCGATCTGAAGGTCGAGCCGCTCGCGGTCCCGCGCGCGGAAGAAGTCCTCGGCGCGATTGATCGCTTCCTGGTTCAGCCCGAAGCCGTCGAGCGCCGCGCGGGCCATGACCACCGCCGATTCCATCACCTCGCGCACCACCAGCGTGGTCGGCGCATCGCGCAGGCGCACCAGCGCGCGCCGATCATAGGCGCGGACGTAGATCGCGGCCTGCGGGAAAGCCTCGTGCACCGCTTCGATCAGGTCGGCGCCAAGCTGGTCGCCGTCGAGACAGAACAGGATCATCTCGGCCTCGGCCGCGCCTGCCTGGCGCAGCATGTCCACGCGCGTGCCGTCGCCGAAATAGACCTTGGCCCCGAACTGCCCGGCAACGTCGATCATCTCCACGTCGGTGTCGATCAGCGTCACCGCTATGTCGCTGGCCAACATCATCTGGCCGACGGTCTGGCCGAAGCGACCATAGCCCACGATCAGGGCGCCTGCGCGCTCCCCGGTCGGGCCTTCGCGTTCCTGATCGGCGTCGGCTGGGGCTTCGCGGAAGCGCCGCGTGGCCATCATCAGGAACGGCGTGGTCGCCATCGACAGCGTGACCACCGCGCCAAACACGCTGGCCGCCTCGGGCGCGATCAGCAGCGCGTGCTGTGCCTGCGCGAACAGCACGAAGCCGAACTCGCCGCCCTGGCTCAGCAGCAGGCCCAGCGCCAGCGCCCCGCGCCACGGCATACCGAACAGCCGCGCGATCAGGAACATCACGCCCGCCTTCACCGCGATCAGCGCCGCCGCCATCGAAAGGACGAACACCGGGTCGCGGGCAATCGCGCCAAGGTCGAGCATCATCCCCACGGCGAGGAAGAACAGCCCCAGCAGGATCGAGCGGAACGGCTCGACATCGGCCTCCAGTTCGTGGCGATAGGGCGTATCGGCCAGCATGACCCCGGCGATGAACGCACCCAGCGCGGTCGAGAGGCCCAGCAGTTCCATCACCGCGGCAGAGGCCATGACCGTGAACAGCGCCGCCACGACGAACATCTCGCGCTCGCCCAGATTGCCGATCAGCCGGAACAGCGGCCGGATCAGGAAGCGCCCGGCCAGCACCAGCCCGGCGATCGCGCCCAGCGTTTCCAGGCCCAGCAGCCATCCCGGTGGTCCGCCTGCATCCGCCGGATTGCGGCTCATGGCGGTAATGATCGTGATCAGCGGAATGATCGAGAGATCCTGGAACAGCAGGATCGAGAACGCCCGTTCGCCAAAACGCGTCCGCAGCCGGCCCGAGGATTGCAGCATCGGCAGGACCTGCGCGGTGGACGACAGCGCCAGCGGCAGCCCCAGCGCAAGCGCGGCGGCGCCGCTGAACCCGGTGAACGCATAGATCACCCCGGCCACCGCCAGCCCGCAGGCAGTGACCTGCAAGGCGCCCAGCGCGAGAATGTCCTTCTTCATTCGCCACAGCCGTGCCGGATCGAGTTCCAGCCCGACGAGGAACAGCAGCAGCGTGATGCCCAGTTCGGCAATGCCCAGCTTCTGCTCGGCCTCGCCTACCAGGCCCAGCACCTGCGGGCCGACCACCGCGCCGGCCAGGAGATAGCCCAGCGTCGCGCCCAGTCCGAGCCGGCGGAACACCAGCACGAAGGCCAGCGCGAAGCCCAGCAACAGGAAGCCGTCGTGAAGAATGGAAGTCGAACCCGCGTTGCTCACTGGCCTGCTTTCTGATGCCGCCGCGGGGCGGCAGCGGGAAGGGGGACGATATGGCGCAGGGGCGTTCCGTCAACCCTCTGCCCAAATGATGTCAAGCGATAGGATTGGCGTTGACACCTCTGCCGGTTGCGCCAAGATCGGTGCCGATAACAAGGAGGATGCCATGTCCGTTGCAGGCACTTACGAATGCGTGACGAAAAGCCCCATGGGTGACCAGAAATCGACTTTCACCGTGAATGTCGCCGGCGACACCTTCACCGGCAGCAATTCCGGGCCGATGGGCACCGCCGAGGTCAGCGACGGCAAGGTCGATGGCAACAGCATCACCTGGACGATCAAGCTTACCTCGCCGATGCCGATGACGCTCGAAGGCAGCGCCACCGTCGATGGCGACGATTTCAATGGCCAGGTCAAGGCCGGCGCGTTCGGCACGTTCCCGATGGTGGGCAAGCGGGTCGCCTGAAGTTCCGGCGGCGTCCCCGCATCATCGGGGGCGCCGCATTCAGTGCGAGACGAACTTCGTTTTCACGCGCTTGATCGTGCCCGAAAAGGCGAGGACATTGCGGCCCTCGCACGTGATCATTCCGCGCGCGAAGATCAGGCCGCCGCCCTTGCGGACGATTTCGCCCTGCGCCAGCAGCGGGGTGCCTGCGGGTGCGCCGCTGACGAATTCCGAACTCATCGTCACCGTCACGCCGTGGACGACCTCGCCATCCTCGGCCGCGATCATGAACAGCGCGAAGTCGGCAAAGGTCATCAGGCAGCCGCCGTGCACCATGCCGTGGCCGTTGAGGCTCTTGGCCTCGGGCATGAAGCCGCAAAGGATGCGGCCCGTTTCATCGCGCTTGACGCTGAAGGGACCGGCCAGACCCTCGAACGGGTCTTCCGGGCGCCACTGCCACCACCCGGTGAAAGGTCCATCGGCGACCTGCCGCAAGTAGCCGCCGTCGAATGGAGGGGATGCTTCGTTGCTGCTCATCCCTGCCGGGTGCCGTGCGTCGGGGCCTCCGTCAACGTGAAAAAAGTCCCCCCGCCTCGCACGGGCGGGGGGACAGTCGCGTCAAGCTCAGAAGGCTGCGGTCACCGAGAACACCACCTGCGCCCCGGAGATCGGGGAGCCGTCCTTGGTCGAGGAGAAGTTGGGCTGGAGATAGGCCGACTGCGCGGTGGTGATGTCGGTATCGACATAAGCCACGCCCAGCGTCAGCGGACCGAGCGCGTAGTCGGCGCCGATCAGCCAATCCCAGTATTTGCCGGTGGGCGCCACGCTGGTGCCGTTGGGGCCAAGTCCGGCATTGCCGTCGGAATAACCGATGTGCGCCTTCACCGTCAGCGGCGTGTTCGGGATGCCGGCGCTGGCATCGCCCCACAGGTAGAGGTTGTCGGACTTGGCGCCCGGCTTGTCGGGCGTGCCGGTGCCATAGGACGCGCCGCTCAGATACCAGCGGCCAAGCGCTTCCTGCTTGGGCGCATAGGCAACGCCCGCCAGCAGGTTGACCGGGCCGGCGGTGCCGGACAGCTTGACGTAAGGCTCGGCGAAGTCGGTGATGTCGGCGCCGCCCGGGTACATGTACCACGTCAGGCCCACGTCGAGCGTGCCGCCGCCGACGGGGATCTTGTAGCCGCCGTAGATGTCCAGCTCCATGTTGGAACCGCCAAAAGTGCCCCAGCCCGCAAGGTTCGAGGCCCAGGTGCCGACATAGGCGCCGCTTTCGTGAGAGACGGTGAACCCGCCCTGGATCGCCATTTCCTCGTCGGTCTGCGACACCCCGCGGAAGCGGTAGTCGGAGACGAGCGCGGCGCTGCCCGAAACGGTGATCGGCTTGGTTTCTTCCTGCGCGAACGCGGGCGCCGCAAGGGGCGCACCGAGCGCGATGCCGAGCGTCATGGCGGTAAGGGTGATGCGGCGCGCGGCCAGACGGGTCTTCATGTTGGAACGTCCTCCCGGGATGTTGGGTGTCCGTTCCGCCTGCGTCCGTAGCGCGCGGCCTCTGTCACAAGGCGTGCCGCGTCGCGCCGGCCCTTTCGCTTCTATGCGCGCAGCGTGTCCGCTCTCTTGCCTGATCATGACGAAGTGTTGCCATGTTCGCATATGCAAAAAAATGGCCGGGCGGGCGTTCATGGGGTGAACGGCCGCCCGGCCAGCAGAGTGCCGGAAGGGGGTATTTCCGGCGCCTCAGGCGTGGGCCAGAGGCCTGAGGATGGGATCGGGGCCGGTCACGTGGACGCTGTTGCCGCGCTGGCGGTGGCGGTTCAGCCATTCGCCCAGTGTTTCCGCGGTCGTATGGTCCATCACCCGCAGGCCGTGCAGGTCGAGATGCACTTCCTTGTCGCGGTGGATGCGCTCCAGCACCGAAATGAGACGCGCCAGCCCAAGGAACGTCGCTGCGCCCTTCAGTTCGACGCGCGTGGTATCGGCCGTTTCCTTTTCGCCGACATGGAGGCGCAGGTTGCGCGCATGCGGCAGCAGTTCGACCAGCGACAACGCCAGGCCCACGAGCACGCCGGTCAGCAGGTCGGTCGCGACCACCAGCACGAAGGTCGCCGCCCAGATCAACGCGGGGAGGGGGCCATGGACCTTGAACAGGTGCCGCACATGCTTGAGGCTGACGAGCTTCCACCCGGTCACCACCAGCACGCCGCCCAGTGCGGCCATCGGCACTTCGCGCAGCAGCCAAGGCAGCAGGGCGACGAAACCGAGGATCCACGCGCCGTGGAGGATCGCCGAAAGCCGCGTGGCTGCCCCCGCCTGCACGTTGGCCGAAGAGCGCACGATCACGCCCGTCATCGGCAGTGCACCGAACACGCCGCACAGCAGGTTGCCCACGCCCTGCGCGCGCAGTTCCTTGTTGTAATCGGTGCGGACGCCGTCATGCATCCGGTCCACCGCGGCGGCCGACAGCAGCGTTTCCGCACTGGCGATGAAGGCGATGGCCAGCGCCGAGGCGATCAGCGCAGGATTGCCGAGCGGGGCAAAGAACCCGCCACTTGGCAGCGCAAAAGCCGCCGCGATCGATTCCGGCACGACGATGCGCGCGACGTCGAGCGAGAGCACCGATGCGGCCACGGTCGCCGCCACCACGCCCAGCAGCGCACCGGGCACCAGCGCGAGCTTCGCCGGACGCAGCTTTTCCCAGCCGATCATCGTGGCGATCGTCAGCAAGCCCAGCATCAGCGCCATTTCGGTCGAGCGGATATCCGAAGACAGCCCCAGCACCCGCGCCGGCATCGCGGCAAGGTTCTCGAGACCGCTGGACAGTGGCTTGCCATCGAACAGGATGTGGAACTGGCCGACCACGATCAGCGCGCCGATGCCGGCGAGCATACCGTGGACCACTGCCGGGGAGATCGCGCGGAACACGCCGCCCAGCTTGGCTACGCCGGCCACGAACTGGATCGCGCCGGCCAGCAGCAGCACAGGGCCGAGCGCGGACAAGCCGTTGTCGCGCACGAATTCGAACACGATCACCGCAAGGCCGGCGGCCGGGCCGCTCACCTGCAGCGGCGATCCCGCCAGCAGGCCGACGACGATCCCGCCGATAATGCCCGTAACCAGCCCCTTTTCGGGCGGGACGCCGGACGCGATCGCGATCCCCATGCACAGCGGCATGGCGACAAGGAACACGACGATCGAGGCGGTGAAATCGCGCAGCAGGAACCCCGGCGGCCCCTTGCCCGCTGTAATGTCGGTGGTGGCGGAGGTGGTCATTCCGCGGCCTCCGCGAGATCGGCATCGCGCGCGAAGCGCTGGGCGGCGTGCAGCGCGACGGGCAGGGGCGTGTCTTCACGCAGCGGCACGAACTGCCCCGTGTCACCGTCGAGGCCGAGCACCTGGCCCGCAGAGATATCGACGAACCAGCCGTGCAGCGCCATCTCGCCGCGCGCGATGGCTGCGGCGACCGAGGGGTGGGTGCGCAAGTGGGCGATCTGCGCGATCACGTTCTCCAGCGCGATGGCGCGCACGCGCTCCGCTCCTTCAAGGTGCGGCGAACAGCTCGACACGACGTATTCCGCCGCGGCGCCGTGGCGCAGCCAGGCGACCACGTTGGGCATGCCTTCGGGTGCTTCGGGGGCGGCCAGTGCCTTCATCGCACCGCAGTCCGAATGGCCGCAGACGATGATGTCGCGCACGCCCAGCGCCACCACGGCATATTCGACGGTGGAGGAAACGCCGCCGTTCATTGTGGCGTAGGACGGCACCATGTTGCCGGCGTTGCGGCACACGAACAGGTCGCCGGGCTGCGCCTGCATGATCTGTTCGGGGACGATGCGCGAATCCGCGCACGAGATCATCAGCGCCTTCGGCTCCTGGCCTTCGGAGGCCAGCTTGCCGAACAATTCGCTGCTGTTGGGGAACACGGTCTTCTCGAAGCTGAAGACCCGGCCGATCAGTTCGTTCACGAGTGTGTCTCCTATATCCTTGGGGATCAGGCGACCGCGGCTGAATACCGCGACTGCAAACGTAATCTAGGGCGCGTTACTTGTCTGTGTCGGGCGCGCCTGTAACGAAATATTTCGTTGCAAAGCGCTGATTTCAGACGATCGCACCGGGAAGGCGGATCATCACGGAAAGCCCGCCGCCGGGCCGATTGAGCAGATGCAGCGAACCGTTTTCCAGCTTCACCGCACGGCGCACGATGGGCAGGCCCAGCCCCATGCCGGGGGTATCGCGCGACCGCGCGTTGTCGAGCCGGACGAAGGGTTGCAGCACGTCGTCGAGCCGTCCTTCGGGAATGCCCGGTCCGTCATCCTCGACCATGACAACCGCATCACCCTCGGCGCGCGTCACCGAAACACGGACCCGTTCGCCATAGTGCAGGGCGTTGTCGATCAGGTTCGACAGGGCCCGGCGGATAGAAACCGAACGGACCATGATCTCCAGGCGATCGTCGCCAGAATATGTCGCGTCACGGCCGGAATCGACCGCGGTGTCGACCAGCGTGGCCGCCATCGCGGCAAGGTCGATCCGCTCGGGCGGGATGCGGCTGCCGCCGGTTTCGACGAAGGCTTGCAGGCTTTCCAGCAGGTTGCGCATCTCGGCGATGTCGCCGTCCATTTCCCCGCGCGTTTCCTCGTCGATCACGGCGTTCTCCAGGCGCAGCTGCAACCGGGCGAGGGGAGTCCGCAGGTCGTGGCCAATGGCGAGCATCGACTGGGTTCGCGCCAGCAGCGAGCGGTGGATGCGCTGCTGCATCTGGTTGAACGCGCGGATCAGCAGACGAACCTCGTCCGGGCCTTCCTCGTCCAGCGGCCGGGGCGCGCCCGACCCGACCCGGCGCGATGCTTCCACCAGACGTTCCAGCGGCCGCAGCGTGGCGTGGAACAACGCCCAGGCGAGCACCGCGAGCACCAGTGTCGGCAAAAGGTAGCTGACGATCCGCCCGGCGTTCAGCGTCCAGGCGCCGCTTGCGTTGGTTTCGAAGCGCAGCAGGCTGCGGTCCGTCAGCACCATCGATCCCGCGACGTTCCCGCCGCCGGGCAGCGAGCGCAACCCCAGTTGCAGATCGCCATGCGCCAGTTCGGGCGCGAATTCGAGAACCTGCCCGCGCAGCGTGACAAGCCCCAGCGATCCTGCGGCGCGGTTGTCGCGCTCTGACCATGTGATCGAAAAGCGCGGCGTGCTCAGGTCGCGGGCCACCTCCGGCCGATCCTTGGGTGCCGTGCGTTCGATGGCGCGGCTTGCCACCACCAGCGTTTCCGCGATCCGCGCCGCGTCGTCCTGCCGCAGCGCGAAAGCGCTCGCACGGTCGAACAGCAACGAATTCGTCGCGAAATCGATCAGCGCGACCAGCAGCAGGATCGCCAGCAGCCGTTCCGGCAGCCCGAACCGGCGCAGCATCTTCATGGGCGCGCCATCACGCGCGTTCGATCTCGGACTTGAACATATAACCGACACCGCGCACCGTGATGATCGGCGCGCTGCCGCCTGCCGAGGCCAGCTTGCGACGCAGGCGGCTGACCAGCACGTCCACGCTGCGATCCGAACTGTCGCCAAGCCGGGTGCGCGAAAGTTCGATCAGGCGTTCACGGCCCAGCACGCGCTGGGGCTGGCCCACGAACGTCGCCAGAAGATCGAACTCCGCGCCTGTCAGGTCGACCATCGCTCCGGTCGGCGAATGCAGTTCGCGCCGGGCCATCGAAAGCGTCCAGCCGTCGAAGCGGATTTCGCTGCCGCGCTTGCCTGCGGCTTCCGCGTTTTCGTCAGCGTTGCCGTTGCTTTCGGTCCGGCGCAGCACCGCGCCGATGCGCGCGACCAGCTCGCGCGAGCTGAACGGCTTGGCGAGGTAGTCGTCCGCGCCCAGTTCCAGCCCCAGCACGCGATCTTCCTCGCTCCCGCGCGCGGAAACGAAAATGATCGGCACGTCGCTCTGGCGGCGCAGTCGGCGGAACAGCTCGATACCGCTGGTGCCCGGCAGCATGATGTCCAGCACCACCAGGTCCGCCGGCTCGCTTTCCAGCGCCACCCACATCTCGGCGCCGGTGGCGGCGGTGCGCACGACATAGCCGTGCTCGCGCAGCGCCCGGGCCGTCAGGGTGCGCAGGGGGCCGTCGTCCTCGACAAGCACGATCGATGGGGCGAGCATGGGTCTCCAGCAGGTCGGAAGGAACAGTCAGGACGATTGATAGGTAGCACGTGGTCATCCATCAATCGGGATGACCACGTTTTGTCCAATCAGCGGCGGGCGGCGTCGCTCTGGGCTGCTTGCGCGCGCAGGGCAAGGGCGTCTGCATGGGGGTGCTCGCGGGTGCAGCCACGGTTCTTGCTGGGATCGGGATGGCAGAACTGGCGCGGGGCATCGGCGACGCGCTTGCCGGCTGCGGGAGCGCTCTGGTCTGCAAGACCGCTACCGCAATGCTGCGGGCGCGGGCCGCTCGGGTTGCAGGCCAGCGCGCCGGCATCGGCAGGCAGGGCAGGGCTGGAAAGGGCAAGCAGCAGGGCAGAGAGAATCATCGCGGGGCACTCCGGGTCGGTTGGGGTATCCGCGATGTGATGTTTCCGGCTTTTCCGGCGCTGTGCGCAATCGTGAGAAAGTGTTGCTCGGTGTGGGAATCGTGGCTGTGGGCAAACCACAAAGCCGATTGCCACCGCCGTGCGGAGCGTTTAATCGATCGATTAATCCTGCAAACCGCAAAAGCGAGGACATTTCATGGCCGGACCCAGGCTGCTCGAAGGGATGCGTGTCGTCGATCTTACCTCGATCGTGTTCGGTCCCTATGCGACCGAGACGCTGGCCGATCTCGGCGCGGAAGTGATCAAGGTCGAAAGCCCTACCGGCGATCTGTTCCGCTATGCCGGCAAGCCCGCCGCGACCATGGGCATGGGCGCCTGCCACATGAACCTCAACAAGGGCAAAAGCTCGGTCGCACTCGACCTGAAGAGCCCGGAAGGCAAGGCGGGGCTGGAAAAGCTCCTCGCCGATGCCGACGTGTTCATCCACAACGTGCGGCTGAAGGGCATCGAGCGGCTCGGTTTCGGGTATGAGGCGGTGAAGGCGATCAAGCCTGACATCGTCTATGTTCACTGCGTCGGCTTCGGCTCGGACGGGCCGTACCGCGATCTCCAGGCCTATGATGACGTGATCCAGGCCGCCACCGGCACCGCCACGCTGCTGCCGCGTGCGGACGGCAACCCGCGCCCGCGCTTCCTGCCCTCGCTGATCGCGGACAAGGTTGCGGGCCTGCACGGCGCCTATGCCACCCTGGCCGCGATCATCCACCGCCTGCGCACCGGCGAAGGACAGTTCGTCGAAGTGCCGATGTTCGAAGCCTTCACCCATTTCATGATGCTCGAACATCTCTACGGCAAGACGTTCGTGCCGCAGACCTATCCTGCCGGCTATCCGCGCCAGATCGATCCCGAACGCCAGCCTTTCCCCACGGCCGATGGGTGGATCAGCATCGTGCCCTACACCGACGAGACGACCGTGCTGCTGGCGAAGGTCATGGGCGCGGACGACGTGCTGGCGGACGACCGCTTTTCGACGCCGATGGCGCGGCTGACGAACATGACGGCGTTCTACGCCGAAGTGGGCAAGCGCACGCCCGCGAAGACCACCGCCGAATGGTGCGACATTTTTGCCGAGGCGCAGATTCCGGCGATGCCGGTCCGCGATCTGGAGGACATGACCGCCGACCCGCATCTCGAAGCCGTCGGCTTCTTCCAGCAGCGCGAGCATCCCACCGAAGGCGGCTACCTCCACATGCGCGCGCCGGTCACGTTCTCGGTCGGCCTGCCCGAAACCGGCCCCGCGCCGACCATCGGCCAGGACAACGCCGCGCTGCTCGGCAAGGGGTAAGGGGGCAACCCATCATCAAAAAAAGACCGACCGGAATCCCGGTCGGCCCATGGCAGCAAGGTGCCCCGGCGCGGGGAGAGGTCCGCGCCGGTGGCTCCGTCAGATTTCTTCCATGTCGTAGTCTTCCTTGCCCACGCCGCATTGCGGGCAATAGTAGTCCTCCGGCACGTCTTCCCACCGCGTCCCCGGGGCAATGCCCTCTTCGGGCAGGCCCAGTTCCTCGTCATAGACGAAGTTGCAGAAGCGGCAGCGGTACTTGCGATATGGGCGCTCGGACATCGTCGCGCTCCTTCGCTCAGGCGACCGTGAAGCGGATCGGCACGGTCTTGGGACCGCACACGAAGGTCGACTGGGTCAGCTTGGGCTCGCCCGCCAGGCTCACTTCGGAAAGGCGCGGCAGCAGTTCTTCCCAAAGGATACGCATTTCCATGCGCGCCAGATGCTGGCCAAGACACACGTGCGGACCCGAGCCGAAGGCGACGTGCTTGTGGATCGGGCGGTCGATCTTGAACGCGAACGGATCGTCGAACACGTCCTCGTCGCGGTTGGCGCTGTGGTAGGACAGCATGACCCAATCGCCCTTCTTCACCTGTTGGCCGGCGACTTCGGCGTCGGCGATCGCGGTGCGCATGAAGTGCTTGACCGGCGAGGCCCAGCGGATCGTCTCCTCGACGAAGCCGGTCATTGCTGACGGATCTTCCTTGAGCTGGCGCAGGACCTCGGGGTTCTGTGCCAGCGCCCACATCGCCGCGCCGGTGGTGTTGGCGGTGGTGTCATGGCCGGCCGTCGCGGCAATGATGTAATAGCCCATCATCTGGCGATGGGTCAGGTATTCGCCATCGATCTTGGCATTGGCGATCAGGCTGTTGATGCAGCTTTCCGGCTTGGTGCGGAAGGTCTTGGTCACTTCGCCGAAGTAGGCTTCCAGATCCAGCATGGTCTGCTGGAGCAGGTTCATGGCCTCTTCGCCGGTCACTTCCTTGCCGGTTCGGTTCATGTCCGGATCGTTCGGCCCGAACAGTTCCTGCGTCAGCTTGAGCATGAAAGGCTCGTGCTCTTCCGGCACGCCCAGCACCTTCATCACCACGCGCAGCGGGTAGAGGAAGGCGACGTCGCGGGCGAAATCGCATTCCGGCGCCTTGGCGATCATCGCATCGACGAACTCGCGCGCAATGCCCCGGATCTGCTCTTCCAGCGCCTTCAGTGCCTTGGGCGTGAACGCGGGGAAGGTGATGGCGCGAAGGTCCTTGTGCTCCTTGCCGTCGATCTGGACGAGCGAGCGGACCAGGTTCGGCTCGCCCGTCACCGCGTGGACAAAGGCGTTGGCGGCCTTGTCCGCCAGCGTGGCCGATCCGGCGCCGTTCAGGAAAACGTCGGCGCGCTTCTCGATCTCAAGCACATCGGCGTGGCGGGTGGCGACCCAGAACGGATCGAAGCCATCGGCTTCGGCCACCTCGAACGGCGCGTCCTTGCGCAGCGTGGTGAAGGCCGCATCGATCCGCGCGAGGTTGGCGTAGGCGCGGGGATCGACAATGGTGTTGGCAATTTCCTTGCTGATCGACATTTTTCCACTCCCATGGTTTGACCTGACAATGATGCAAACTTAGTATATGGTCAACCAGCAAGTTAAAAATACGACGGGGGAAATGTGAAGACGCGCAGAACGCAGGCGGAGCGCCGCCAGCAATCCGAGCAGGGCCTGCTCGTCGCCGCCGCGGAGGTCATCCTCGAACACGGCTACAACGGCGCAACCTTCGACAGGATCAGCGAGCGCGCGGGCTACAGTCGCGGCCTCGTCACGCTGCGCTTCGGGTCGAAGGACGGGCTGGTGGCCGCGATGATCGAGTTTCTCGGTTCCCGTCTCGAAGAAGCCTACGCCGACCGGCTCAAGGAGGCGCGCACCGGCCGGCAGAAGCTGGTCGATTTCGTCGACGTGTTCGTGCTGCGCCTGGAGGACGATCGGCTCGCCAATGCTTACTTTGTGCTGCTCGCCGGTGCTCTCGGCAATGTCCTGCCGCAGTCGCACTATTTCCTCGAACAGCATGAAGCGGTGAAGCTCCGTCTCGCCGCCTTCGTCCGCGAAGGAATGGAAGACGGCACGATCATGCCCGGCATCGATCCGGTGGTGGCGGCGACCGCTCTCGGCTGCTTCCAGCTCGGCCTTGCCATGCAGCACCTGCTCGATCCGCAGATGTCCGTGGGCGATATGCGGCAGTTCGTGCGCATCTTCGCCGGGCGGCACTGAGAGGGCCCGTCGCGAATTCATGCGTATTGAAACCGAACCGGTGCTTGTGACACGTTGTTGTCATCAAGTCGCCTCAAGGACCGGACCATTGCCAGCCTAGGGATCTTTGCGTAGATTTGGGCAGATCAGGCGGGGGAACAGGCGTGACTAGCAGCGACACTTTCCAGATCGGCGCAGCCGTTACCGCCCCGCAGAAGACGGGCGGGCGTCGTGGCCGGCGCATGGCAATGCACCTGATGCGTTTTGCATCGGTTCTGGTGGGCGCAGGCCTGCTGTTCCGTGTCGACGCCGCCGAACGCGCGGTATCGGCAGTCGAGGAAGACCGTTCGCCCGGCACCCTGCCATCCGCGCTGACCGCCCGCACGATGCCTCATCCGGCATTTGGCCGCGCGAACACGGCTGCCCCGATGGTCACTCACGCGGCGCCCGCAGCGATGGCCCACATCGTTCAGCCGTCGCCCGCGCCGTCATTCGCGCCCGGCCGTGGTCCCGCGCTTGGTGACGCCCTCCGCCCCGAGGCGGCGCTGATCGCGCAGGCGCACCGACGCACCGACGCGCCTGCGCCTGCCGCGCTTGCTGCGCCGCTTGGCACTTCGCCGCGCCTTCAGGCCCACGCCCCGCTCGCGTCCGCACTCGTGCCGATACCCGCCATGACTCCTGCCGCCGCTCCGGCAGCGCCCGTTGCTGCGCCCATGGCGCTTCCGGTCTCTCAGGCGCACCGCGCTGGCCTGCGTACGACGCCGGTGCCCAGCCACACCACCGATATCGAGGCGGAGATGCGCCGCCCTGCGTCGGCGTGGGACTATATGGAAAATGTCGCGCCGGAATACCGCGCCGCGCCCAGCGCCGCGCAGCCGCGCGTCGACCTCGCCCCGCGCCCGGCAGCACCCGCTTCCGCCCCGGTCGTTCACGCCGCGCAGGCTGCCGCCGCGCCCGTGGCAGCGCTGACGGTACCGTCGCTTGCACCCGAAATCGTTGCTCCGCAGGACAGTGGGGAAGCGGGGGCGGATGCTCAGGAATCGGCCTCGCTGCGCCCCGAAAACAATATCGCGCCGCGTGCCGTGCGCCGTGATGCGCTGGCCGAACTCGCCGCCCTGGCCGCGCGCACCAGCCCGACCAATCCGGTCGCCACGGCTTCGGCTCGCAATGCGGTGGATCGCTATCCCCAACCGCGCTTCTGAAGCGGGGCTTGTGAAGGCGAGGCGGCCGAAAGCCCATCCCCGGCGAGGTGATTGGCGCGCCCTACAGGAATCGAACCTGTGGCCTCAAGATTAGAAGTCTCGCGCTCTATCCAGCTGAGCTAAGGGCGCGCGCCGGCGTTCCCTTAAGCACGCTTTGCGCGCGCTGCAAACCGCGTTAGCAAGCAAGTCCATGAGCGATCCCCAATCCGATCTCACCCACCTCGCGCGAATCGGCGGTTCGGCCGGCGCGCGGCGCCACTTCCGCTATTTCGACTACATGATGGCGGCATTTGTCGCGATCCTGCTGCTGTCGAACCTGATCGGGGCGGCCAAGCTGGCCACGCTGGACGGAATAACCTTCGGCGCGGGCATCCTGTTTTTCCCGGTGTCCTATGTGCTGGGAGACGTGCTGACCGAGGTCTACGGCTACGCCAACGCGCGGCGCTGCGTGTGGATGGGCTTCTTCGCGATGCTGTTCATGGCGGTGATGAGCTTCGTGGTCGTCGCCATGCCGCCGTCGCCCGATTGGGGCTGTGCCTCCAGCGGCGATCCGCTGTTCGCCGATCTGGTGGCAAAAACGTCGGCGGGAACGGTGTGCCAGACCACCTATGTCTCGGTGTTCGGCAGCACCTGGCGGATCGTGCTCGCCTCGATCGCCGCGTTCTGGGCGGGCGAGTTCGTCAATTCCTTCGTGCTCGCCCGGATGAAAGTGCTCACCAACGGCAAGCATCTGTGGACCCGCACGATCGGCTCGACGATTTTCGGGCAGGCCGTGGACAGCGCGATCTTCTATCCCGTCGCTTTCCTCGGCACCTGGACGACGCAGGCGGTGCTGACGGTGATGGTCACCAACTGGGCGATGAAAGTGGCGTGGGAAGTGCTGCTGACGCCCGCGACCTATGCCGTGGTCGGTTTCCTCAAGCGGCGCGAAGGTGTGGACGTGTTCGATACCGACACCGATTTCTCGCCTTTCGCCAAGACGCGCTCGGTCTGAAGCGCTCCGGGTGGGCGGCTTGCCCCTCCCCGGACATGGGGGAGGGGCGGCGCGCAACCCGGCTCCAGATCAGTCGGCGATCAGGCCGATGGCCAGGTAGATCAGGATCAGCGATCCGAAGCCGATCAGCGTTCCGGCGATCCAGGCGACGCGGACGAACGTGACGTCGATGTCGAAATAGTCGGCGATGCCGGCGGACACGCCCATGATCTTGCCGCGCTGCTTGTTGAGGCGGAAACCGCGACGGGGGCTCTCGATCGGGCGCACCGACGATTCTTCAAAGCGCAGTTCGCTCATGCGACGTACTCCACGCTGGTGGCGACCGAGGTGGGCAGCTGCGACTGGGGCACCGAAACCGTGCCGGAGATCATCAGGGCCGAGAGCGCGAGCGCGGCGGCGGCGCTGACGATGTGGGCGGAAAGATTGCGGATGGCAGTCATGTCGAGATCCTTTCGGGTTGCGATGCTTTGGCCGAACCAGGTGTCCGGCCCGATGCACCCAGCTTTGCAGAACCCGTGCCAAACCGGCGGAATGGCGCATTTTCGCGCTTTGACCGGCCGCATCCTTCCCGTGAACGATGGATGAATGCTAAATATTGGCGATATTCACCGATGCTTTGGTAGAGCAATTTTCACACCCCTCCAACGCGGGGCGCGGCGCCGGAATCGGCACTGCACGGCGCGGAGGCGGGCAGGGAGCCGGTCGTTTCCCCCTTTTCGACAGGCGGCGGTGCGTGGGTCAGGATCGCCGCCGTTTCCGGAGCAATCCGGCGGCTCCCTGGCCCCGGCTTTCCGCTTGCAATTTCGGGAGGGTGTGCGTATTTGCCGCTCATCCCGACATTGTGAAGGCAAAGTCAGGGCTGGCGCCGAAAGGGGCCGGCACCAAACCCCTTTGCCTTTCCTGCCGGTGCTGTGGAGATTGCATGACGGATATTGCGCGGATCATCGAGGTTGTAGAGCCGGAGGCAAAGGCCCTTGGCTTCGATCTCGTGCGCGTCCGCTATTTCAAGGGCGGCGAGATCGGCGACGAGGAGCATACGCTCCAGATCATGGCCGAGCGCCCCGCTACCGGCCAGTTGGTGATCGAGGATTGCGCCGCGCTCTCGCGCCGCGTTTCCGATGCCTTCGACGCGCTCGAGGAAGCCGGCGACGTGCTGATCGAGGAGGCCTACCGGCTTGAAGTCAGCTCGCCCGGCATCGATCGTCCTCTGACCCGCCCGAAGGATTTCGCGGCGTGGACCGGCCACGAAACGCGGATCGAGCTGACCGAACTGCTGGACAACCGCAAGCGCTTCCGCGGTGATCTCATTGGCTTCGATGCCGAAACCCAGACCATTTCCATCGAGGATGACGGCACCGTCTACCACGTGCCGTTCGCCCTTGTTGCCAACGCCAAGCTGATCCTTACGGACAAGCTCATCGCCGCTTCCCGGCCGCTCGACACTTCCGGTGCAGAAGAAGAAGTTGTTGGCGGCGCGGACGAGAACCTCGAAGAACAGGAAGACTGACCCATGGCCAGTGCGATTTCCGCCAACCGCGCCGAACTGCTCGCGATCGCCAACTCGGTGGCCGCGGAGAAGATGATCGACAAGTCGATCGTCATCGAGGCGATGGAGGAAGCGATCCAGAAGTCGGCGCGCAACCGTTATGGCGCCGAAAACGACATTCGCGCCAAGCTCGATCCGCGCACCGGCGATCTTCGCCTGTGGCGCGTGGTCGAAGTGGTCGAGCACGTCGAGGACTACTTCAAGCAGGTCGATCTCAAGCAGGCTGAAAAGCTGCAGAAGGACGCCAAGATCGGCGACTTCATCGTCGATCCGCTGCCCCCGGTCGATCTCGGTCGCATCGACGCGCAGTCGGCCAAGCAGGTCATCTTCCAGAAGGTCCGCGACGCAGAGCGTGACCGTCAGTACGAAGAGTTCAAGGACCGCGCCGGCGAAGTCATCACCGGCGTGATCAAGTCGGTCGAATTCGGCCACGTGATCGTCAACCTCGGCCGCGCCGAAGGCGTCATCCGCCGCGACCAGCAGATCCCCCGCGAAGTGCCCCGCGTGGGTGAGCGCGTTCGCGCGCTGATCATGAAGGTGGAGCGCCAGAACCGCGGTCCGCAGATTTTCCTCAGCCGTGCGCACCCGGACTTCATGAAGAAGCTCTTCGCGCAGGAAGTGCCCGAAATCTACGACGGCATCATCGAGATCAAGGCCGCCGCTCGCGATCCGGGCAGCCGCGCCAAGATCGGCGTCATCAGCCGCGACGGCTCGATCGACCCCGTCGGCGCCTGCGTCGGCATGAAGGGCAGCCGTGTCCAGGCCGTGGTGCAGGAGCTTCAGGGCGAAAAGATCGACATCATCCCGTGGAGCGAGGACACCGCGACGTTCGTGGTCAACGCGCTTCAGCCGGCGACTGTCAGCCGCGTCGTGATCGATGAGGAAGAAAGCCGCATCGAAGTGGTCGTGCCCGATGACCAGCTGTCGCTCGCGATCGGCCGTCGCGGCCAGAACGTGCGCCTTGCCTCGTCGCTGACCGGTTCCGCCATCGACATCATGACCGAGGCCGAGGCTTCGGAGAAGCGCCAGAAGGAATTCTCCGAGCGCTCGAAGATGTTCGAGGAAGAACTCGACGTCGACGAGACCCTGTCGCAGCTGCTGGTCGCCGAAGGCTTCAGCGAGATGGAAGAAGTCGCCTACATCGACGTGGCCGAACTGGCCGCGATCGAAGGCTTCGACGAGGAGCTGGCCGAGGAACTCCAGAGCCGCGCCACCGAAGCGCTCGAACGCCGCGAAGAAGGGCAGCGCGAACAGCGCCGTGCGCTCGGGGTCGAAGATGCGCTCGCCGAACTGCCGCACATCACCGAAGCGATGCTCGTCACGCTCGGCAAGGCCGGCATCAAGACTCTCGACGATCTCGCCGATCTCGCGACCGACGAACTCATCGCCAAGAAGCGCGGTAGCGAACAGCGCCGCCGCAACAACAACAGCCCGGACAATCGCCGCGAACGCAGCGAACGTAGCGAGCGTCAGGAAGACAAGGGCGGTGTTCTTGGCGAATACGGCCTGAACGAAGAGCAGGGTAACGAGATCATCATGGCCGCCCGCGCGCACTGGTTCGACGACGAACCGCAAGCCGAGGAGGCCGCCCATGCGGAATCCTCGCAATGAGCCGCTAAGCGCCGCAAGGCCGAAGACACGCGCGGCGGGGGAAACCCCGCCGGAGCGCAAGTGCATCCTCACCGGTCGTCATGGCGACCGGGACGATCTCGTGCGCCTTGCCATTTCTCCCGAAGGACTGGTCCTGCCCGATCCGCTGGCGCGTGCGCCGGGGCGCGGTGCGTGGATCGGTATTTCGCGCGCCGACCTTGAAAAGGCGGCTGCCAATGGCAAACTTAAGGGTGCATTGGCGCGCGCATTCAAGGGCGCGCCCCTGACCATTCCCGAAGACCTCGGCCAGCGAACCGAATCCGGGCTGGTCCGCGCGCTTACCGATCGCCTCGGCATCGAACTGCGCGCCGGCAACATATTGCTCGGTACAGAGAAAATCGCGCAGGGCTGCCGCTCGGGCGCGGTCCGCTTTCTGGCGCACGCGTCGGATGCGGGCAGCGATGGACCGAACAAGCTCGCACAGGCCTGGCGCGTGGGCGAGCAAGCCGAAGGCTCCGGGCTGAAAGGCGTCATCTTGCCGCTGGACCGTGCGGCGCTGTCTGTGGCATTGGGCCGCGACAACGTCGTTCACCTGGGCATTACCGATGCCGCCGCGACAGAGCGAGTCGCTGGCCCGCTTCGGCGCCTGATGCGTTTTCTCGGGCACGAGACCGATGCCGCTGTCGAACCGGATTCCGGTGAGGCCGCGAACGACGATATTGATACGAAGGGCGAATAAGTTCGATGAGCGATAGCGACAAGAAGCCGACACTGGGCCGTAGGCCGCTGGGTCTGAAGACCTCGGTGGAGGCTGGAGAGGTCAAGCAGACCTTCAGCCACGGTCGCACCAACAAGGTGGTGGTCGAGGTCAAGCGACGCAAGCTGATGCCGCGTCCCGGCGAAACCGCGCCTGCCGCCGAAGCACCTCAGGCCGAGCCGCGCCCTGCCGCGCCGCCGGCTCCCGTCGCGCGTCCCACTCCGCCGCCGCCGCCGCCGGTCTCGCCCGCCGCTTCGCGCGAAACGCGTCAGGAGCTTCAGGCCCGTCTGCTGCGCGAAGCCGAGGAAGCCCGCCTCGCCGCGACCGAAGCCGCGAACCGCCGCGAGCAGGAAGACCGCCTGCGCGCGATCGAGGAAGAGCGTCGCCGCGCCGAAGAAAACCGAGCCCAGGAAGCTGGCAAGGCTGCTGAAGCAGCGAAAGCGCCCGAGCCTGTGGCCGCGCCCGAACCGGCACCGGTGGCAGAAGCGCCAGCACCCGCCGCCGAAGCGCCCAAGGCAGAGCCGGCCGCCGCCCCGGTCGAAGCGTCCGCCGAAGCCCCGGTCGAGGCCAAGGCTGCTGCGCCTGCGGAGGCCAAGCCCGCTGCCGCTCCGGCAGCGCCTGCGCCGCGCCGCTTCACGCCCGTTGCCCCGATCAAGCGTCCGGAACCGGCTGCCAAGAAGCCCGCGCACAACCCGCGCGACAAGAACGCCGGCGATCGCCGCCAGGCGGGCAAGCTGACCGTCACCAAGGCGCTCAACGAGGACGAGGGCGCGCGCGCCCGTTCGCTCGCCGCGCTGAAGCGTGCGCGTGAAAAGGAAAAGCGCGCCCACTTCGCCGGCCAGTCGCAGCCGCGCGAAAAGCAGGTGCGCGATGTGATCGTGCCTGATGCGATCACCGTGCAGGATCTCGCCAACCGCATGGCCGAAAAGGCCGCGGACCTGGTGAAGGCGCTGTTCAAGATGGGTATGATGGTCACCATCAACCAGACCATCGACCAGGACACTGCCGAACTGCTCGTCACCGAATTCGGCCATAACATCCAGCGCGTGAGCGACAGCGATGTCGATATCGACACCGCGGCCGACGTCGACGCCGAGGGCACGCTGAAGACGCGCCCGCCGGTCGTGACCATCATGGGCCACGTCGATCACGGCAAGACCTCGCTGCTCGACGCGCTGCGCGGCACCGACGTGGTGCGCGGCGAAGCTGGCGGCATCACGCAGCATATCGGCGCCTACCAGATCAAGACCAAGGGCGGTGACTTCATCACCTTCCTCGATACGCCGGGCCACGAAGCCTTCACCGAAATGCGTATGCGCGGTGCCAACGTCACCGACATCGTCATTCTGGTGGTCGCGGGCGACGACGGTCTGATGCCGCAGACGATTGAGGCGATCAACCACACCAAGGCCGCCGGCGTGCCGATGATCGTGGCGATCACCAAGGCCGACAAGCCGGAATTCAACCCGCAGAAGATCCGCGAGCGCCTGCTCGAGCACGAGATCCTCGTCGAGGCGATGTCGGGCGAGGTTCAGGACGTGGAAGTCTCCGCCAAGACCGGCGCCGGGCTCGACGACCTGATCGAGAAGATCCTGCTCCAGGCCGAACTGCTCGACCTGCGCGCCAACCCCGATCGCGCCGCCGAGGCGACCGTGATCGAGGCCAAGCTGGACAAGGGCAAGGGGCCGCTGGCCACCGTCCTCGTCAACCGCGGCACGCTCAAAGTGGGTGACATTCTCGTCGTCGGCACCCAGTCGGGCCGCGTTCGCGCCATGCTCGACGACAAGGGCCGTCAGGTGAAGTCCGCGCCGCCGTCGCTCCCGGTCGAAGTGCTCGGCATCGGCGGCGTGCCGATGGCCGGTGACACGCTCACCGTGGTCGAGAACGAGGCCCGCGCCCGCGAGGTCGCGACCTATCGCCAGGAGCTCGCCACCGCCAAGCGCACCACGACGGCGCCGGCCAGCCTCGAGAACATGTTCTCGGCGCTTGCCGCCAAGCAGTCGGTCATCGAATACCCCATCGTCATCAAGGCCGACGTGCAGGGTTCGACCGAAGCGATCGTCAACGCGCTCAACCGCATCTCGACCGACGAGATCAAGGTCCGCATCCTCACCTCTGGCGTGGGCGCGATCACCGAAAGCGACGTGACCCTGGCGCAGGCCAGCGGGGCGCCGATCGTCGGCTTCAACGTCCGTCCCAACGCCAAGGCGCGCGAGCTGATCGAGCGCAACAAGGTGCGGATGAAGTACTTCGACGTGATCTACCAGCTCACCGACGACATCCGTTCGGAAATGGCGGGCGAGCTGGGTCCGGAGCGCATCGAAACCGTCGTCGGCCGTGCCGAGGTCAAGGAAGTCTTCCCCGCGGGCAAGAAGGACAAGGCTGCCGGCCTGCTCGTCGTCGAGGGCTACATCCGCAAGGGCATCAACGCGCGTCTTACCCGCAACGATGTCATCGTCTCGCAGACGGTCATCCACTCGCTGCGCCGTTTCAAGGACGACGTCGCAGAAGTGCGCGCCGGGCTGGAATGCGGCGTGGTCTTGCAGGACACGAACGACATCAAGCCGGGCGATCACCTCGAAGTGTTCGAGGTCGAGGAACGCCAGCGCACCCTGTAAGGGGTCGCGGCAACGCCAACGAAAGAGGGGCGACCTGCACCAGCAGGCCGCCCCTTTTCATTGGTCGACAGGCGGCTCGGCCTGTCGCTCATGCGGTCAGAACAGGCCGCGCACCACCGAGCGCACCAGCCCGCTGCGCAGGCTTACCAGCAGCGCGTCATCGCCCGATCGCACCCAGTGATAACCGCGCGGCGGCGCGCTCAGGCGGTGGTAGCGGCGATATTCCACCACGCGGTAATGCGGCGCGCGGTTGGAGTGGAACCGTTGCCCCTGGCGGAACGGATTGGCGTGCGCGGCCACGCGTACGTCCGCCCCGTGGTTGCGCGAACCGGGGCGCACGTCGGCATGGGCCGCCCCGCGCACATCATTGCCGTGGTTGCCCGGATGATCGTTGCGCGCCAACGCCGGCGTCGCGGCGGGGAGGGCGAGGGCTAGGCCCAGGAAAGCGGCGGTCAGTTTCTTCATCATCATTCTCCGAACTGTACTGTCGGAGGTAGAACGATGCTGGACGCCGCCGGGTCCGCAGGAAAGTGTCCTCAAATGTCGCAGGCCCGGTACGGCGCAAGCCGAACCGCTTTGCGATTGGCGCGAATCTGGTAGGGCGAACGCGCATTTTGGCGAGGAACGGGAATACATGACACGCTATGTCGCCCTGCTCGGCTCGATCAACGTCGGCGGTAACCGGCTGACCATGGCCGATCTGCGCTGGGCGTTCGAGCGCGAGGGGCTGGAAGGGCTGGAAACGGTGATCGCCAGCGGCAACCTTCTGTTCGATTACGACGACCGCCCGCTCGAAGGATTGGAGGACCTGTTCGCGCATGTGATGCGCGACCGTTTTGATATCGACAGCTTCGTGGCGGTGCGCGACCGGGCCGCGATTGCCGAGGCGGTGGAAAGCAACCCCTTTTCCGGCGAAGGCGCCGGCGACCGCGTCCACACCATGTTCCTCGAACGCCAGCCCGATCCGGCCGCGTTCGAGAAGCTGGCCGCCGACCATGCGGGGCGCGGACCTGAAACCCTCGCAATTGGGAACCGGGCGCTCTATATCGATTTCGTCGATGGGGTCGCGGGCAGCCGCCTGACCAGCGCTTTCATCGAGCGGCGCCTTGGCTGCCGCGGCACCGCGCGCAACGTGCGTTCGATTGCCCGTATTCTTGCAAAGATGAGTTAAATTGGCCCGTCAACAGACCACTCCCGAAGCCCGTTCCGTCCGCCTGCTGAAGGTGGGCGAACAGGTGCGTCACGTCATTTCCGATCTGCTCACGCGCTCCGTCGTGCATGACGAGGTGCTTACCGGACACACCGTCTCCGTCACCGAAGTGCGGATGTCGCCCGATCTGCGGCACGCCACCGTCTTTGTGAAGGCGCTGCTGGGCCAGGACGAGGACATCGTCCTGAAAGCCCTGCGCACCCACACCGCATTCTTCCAGAAGGAAGTCGCGGGCAAGCTCAAGCTCAAGTTCGCAGCGAAGGTCAAGTTCCTCGCGGACGAGAGCTTCGACGTGGCAGGCCGGATCGACGCGCTGCTGTCCGATCCGCGCGTGGCGCGCGATCTGGCAGAGGACTGAGACCGGCCGCCGCCACCGATGGCCAAGCTCTATTTCTACTACGCCAGCATGAACGCGGGCAAATCCACCACGCTGCTTCAGGCGGACTTCAACTACCGCGAGCGCGGCATGGCGACCATGCTGTGGACCGCCGCGGTGGACGACCGTGCGGCCGAAGCGGCAATCGCCAGCCGGATCGGGCTGGGGGCCGACGCGCACCGCTTCGCTGCCGACACCGACCTGTGGGCGAAAGTCGGCGCGGCGCACGCGGTACAGCCGCTGGCCTGCGTGCTGGTGGACGAAGCGCAGTTCCTGACGAAAGCGCAAGTGTGGCAGCTCGCCCGGCTTGCCGACGAAGCGGGCATTCCCGTGCTGTGCTATGGGCTGCGCACCGATTTTCGTGGCGAGCTGTTCGAAGGTGCAGCGGCACTGCTCGGCATCGCGGATGCACTGACCGAGTTGAAAGCCGTCTGCCACTGCGGACGCAAGGCGACGATGAACCTGCGTGTCGATGCCGAAGGCGGAGCAGTGCGGGCCGGGGCGCAGACCGAGATCGGCGGCAACGACCGCTATGTGGCCTTGTGCCGCCCTCATTTCAGCGAGGCCATGCGGTGAACGACGCGGCTCTCTACGTTCCCCTGTCAGACGGAGATCTCTCGCTCGAACCGCTGGCCGAGGCGCACCGCGAAGCCTTGCGCGCCGCCTGCGCTCAGGATGCCCACATATGGGAGATCTATCCCACGTCGTGGGAAGGTGCGCATTTCGATCCGCAGTTCGATGCCGTGCTGGCCGGTGCGCCGCGCCGCCGGGCCTATGCCGTGTGCCACCAGGGCACGGTCGCCGGCATGACCGCATGGATCGAACAGGGGCAGCCGGGCTGGTCGATCGAGATCGGCAACAGCTACATCGTGCCCGCCTTGCGCGGCACCGGCTTCAACACACGCCTCAAGCACCTGATGATCGGCCATGCCTTCGCCTGCGGGCTGGAGCGCGTCGGCTTCAAGGTGGACGCGCGCAACACGCGCAGCCAGGCCGCCGTGCTCAAGCTGGGCGCGGTGCGCGAAGGCGTGCTGCGCCACGAACGCCGAACCTGGAACGGCCATGTGCGTGACACGGTGTCCTTCAGCATCCTGCGCCGCGAATGGAGCGCCCGCACCTCATGAACGCCACCATCTACGACGTTGCCACGCTCGTCCTGCCGCTGATCTTCGCGATCGTGTTCCACGAGGTCGCGCACGGTTGGGCGGCGCGTCTGCTCGGCGATCCGACTGCGTGGGAGCAGCGGCGGCTCAGCCTCAATCCGCTGCGCCATGTCGATCCTGTGGGCACCATCCTGCTGCCCGGCGCGCTCAAGCTGATGGGCCTGCCCGTGTTCGGCTGGGCCAAGCCGGTGCCGGTGAACTATGCGCGGCTCAACAATCCCAAGCGCGACATGGCGTTCGTCGGCGCGGCGGGACCGGTCTCGAACTTCGTGCTGGCGCTCCTCGCCGCGCTGGGGCTGGGGCTGCTGGTGCGTCTGATCGACGTGCGGGTGGAGCCCGGCCTGTGGGTCCGCTTCATCGCGGACAATCTCCAGAACTTCATCCTGCTCAATGTCTTCCTCGGCGTGTTCAACCTGATCCCGCTGCCGCCCTTCGACGGTTCGCGCATCCTGCGCGGGCTGCTGCCGATGGGCGGGGTCAGGGTGCTCGACCGCATCGAGCCCTATGGCATTCCGGTGTTCATGCTCGTCTTCATCGTGCTGCCGTGGCTGGTGCCGGGGCTGCATCTGGTTGACCGGCTGATCCTGCCGCCCGTGGGCTGGATGATCGAGCAGTACCAGCACGTCGCTTCGTGGGCCGCCGGACCGGAGCCGATCTGACCATGGTCGATGGCTGGATCATTCTCGACAAGCCGCTGGAGCTTGGCTCGACGCAGGGCGTCGCCGCGGTCAAGCGCAACCTGCGGCAGGCGGGTTACGGCAAGGTCAAGGTCGGGCACGGCGGCACGCTCGATCCGCTGGCCACCGGGGTGCTCCCGATCGCGGTGGGCGAGGCGACGAAGCTGGCCGGGCGGATGCTCGACGCGAGCAAGGAATACGCCTTCACCGTCCGCTTCGGCGAGGAGACCGACACTCTCGATCTGGAGGGCAAGGTGGTTGCGGTCAGCGACGTCCGGCCTTCGCTCGATGCCCTTCAGGCGGCGTTAGGTGCCTTTCAGGACACCATTGAACAGGTGCCGCCCGCCTATTCCGCACTGATGATCGACGGACAGCGCGCCTATGACCGCGCCCGCGCCGGAGAGGACGTGGAAATGCCCACGCGCACGGTCACGATCTATGCGCTTGTCCTTGAAGGCACCGAGGGACCGGGCGAGGCGCTCGAATCCGCGACCCTGCGCGCCCACGTGTCGAAGGGCACCTATATCCGCAGCCTCGCGCGGGATATCGCCCGCGCGCTGGGCAGCGTCGGCCACGTCACCATGCTGCGCCGCCTGCGCGCCGGGCCGTTCGGCTTGGAAAACGCGATTTCACTGGACAATCTCAACGATGTCGGTAAAGGCGCGCCCCTTGAACACGTAATCTTGCCGCTGGAGGCAGGGCTGGTCGACATCCCGGCTCTTGACCTTGATCCCGAGCAGGCGAGGGCGGTCCGACAGGGCCGCGTTCTAACGGGATTGCCCTGTAACGACGGGCTTTTCTGGGCGCGAAACGGCACTGTGCCGGTCGCGCTCGTTGAGCTTTCAGGCGGAAGCCTGACCGTGGTGCGGGGGTTCAACCTTCCGGATGTCGCGGAGTAAATAATATGTCGATCAGCGCTGAAAAGAAGCAGGAAGTCATTCAGGGCAATGCCCGCGCCGAGGGCGACACCGGTTCGCCGGAAGTCCAGGTCGCAATCCTGACCAGCCGCATTCAGACGCTGACCGAGCACTTCAAGAGCCACCACAAGGACAACCATTCCCGCCGTGGCCTGCTGATGATGGTGAACAAGCGCCGTTCGCTGCTCGACTACCTGAAGAAGAAGGATGTCGACCGGTACAACGCGCTGATCCAGAAGCTCGGTCTTCGCAAGTAACCAAGCGGAAGCGGCCCCATTGTGGGCCGCTTTTTGCATCGGGCCCGTCATGCAATTCGGCAGCGGACCCCTGGGGCCAGGAAAAATGCCCCGCACCGGACCGGGACGGTATCCCCGGCAGCAAACCCCGCGGAGCAATAGGGCGCGCGGGCTGAAGGAAACGAAATGTTCGACGTCAAAACCGTATCGCTGGAGTGGGGCGGAAAGACCCTCACTCTCGAAACCGGCCGCATTGCCCGTCAGGCCAATGGCGCGGTTCTCGCTACCTACGGTGAAACCGTGGTGCTGTGCGCAGTCACGGCCGCCAAGTCGGTGAAGGAAGGCCAGGACTTCTTCCCGCTGACCGTCCACTACCAGGAAAAGTTCTCGTCGGCCGGTCGTATCCCGGGCGGCTTCTTCAAGCGCGAGCGCGGCGCGACGGAAAAGGAAACGCTGGTTTCCCGCCTGATCGACCGCCCGGTTCGTCCGCTGTTCCCCGAAGGTTTCTACAACGAAATCAACGTCATCGCTCAGGTTCTGAGCTATGATGGCGAGACTGAGCCTGATGTCGTCGCGATGATCGCCGCCTCGGCCGCGCTGACGATCTCGGGCGTTCCGTTCATGGGCCCGATCGGCGCCGCGCGCGTCGGCTTCAAGGACGGCGAATACCAGCTCAACCCGTCGCTGTCGCAGGCCGCCGAAGGCCGCCTCGACCTCGTCGTGGCCGCGACCGACAACGCCGTGATGATGGTGGAATCGGAAGCCAAGGAGCTGACCGAAGACGAAATGCTGGGCGCCGTCATGTTCGCGCATGACGAGATCCGCAAGGTCGTCGGCGCGATCATCCAGCTGGCTGAAAAGGCCGCGAAGGAGCCTTGGGACGTCGACCTGTCGGACAACACCGCCGACATCAAGAAGAAGCTCAAGGACATCGTCGGCAAGGACGTTGCTGCCGCCTACAAGCTGACCGACAAGTCGGCCCGCTCGAACGCGCTCAACGAAGCCCGCGCCAAGGCGAAGGCCGCGTTCTCGGACGAGACCCCGCAGACCCAGATGGTCGCCATGAAGACCATGAAGAAGGTCGAGGCGGACATCGTGCGCACCGCCATCCTCAAGGACGGCCAGCGCATCGACGGTCGCACCACCACGCAGGTCCGCCCGATCGAATCGATCGTCGGCTTCCTGCCGCGCACGCATGGTTCGTCGCTGTTCACCCGCGGCGAGACGCAGGCGATCTGCACCACCACGCTGGGCACCAAGGACGCCGAGCAGATGATCGACGGTCTGGACGGTCTGTCCTACCAGCGCTTCATGCTGCACTACAACTTCCCGCCCTACTCGGTCGGTGAAGTGGGCCGCTTCGGCGCGCCGGGCCGCCGCGAAGTCGGCCACGGCAAGCTGGCATGGCGCGCCCTGAACCCGGTGCTGCCTTCGAAGGAAGACTTCCCCTACACGATCCGCGTGCTGTCCGACATCACCGAGTCCAACGGCTCGTCGTCGATGGCCACGGTGTGCGGCGGCTGCCTTTCGATGATGGACGCCGGCGTTCCGATCGAGCGTCCGGTTTCCGGCATCGCGATGGGCCTGATCCTTGAAGGCGACGAGTTCGCCGTTCTTTCGGACATCTTGGGCGACGAGGATCACCTCGGCGACATGGACTTCAAGGTGGCGGGCACTTCGGCCGGCATCACCACGATGCAGATGGACATCAAGATCGCGGGCATCACGCGCGAGATCATGGCGCAGGCGCTGCGTCAGGCGAGCGAAGGCCGCGCGCACATCCTGAACGAGATGACCAAGGCTCTGGGCTCTGCCCGTACCGAGCTGTCGGCTCACGCTCCGCGCATCGAGACGATCCAGATCGACAAGTCGAAGATCCGTGAAGTGATCGGCACCGGCGGCAAGGTCATCCGCGAGATCGTCGCGGAAACCGGCGCCAAGGTGGACATCGATGACGAAGGCCTGATCAAGATCTCGTCGTCCGACACCGCGCAGATCGAAGCCGCCAAGAAGTGGATCCTCGGCATCGTCGAGGAAGCCGAAGTCGGCAAGGTCTACGACGGCAAGGTCGTCAACATCGTCGATTTCGGCGCATTCGTGAACTTCATGGGTGGCAAGGACGGCCTCGTCCACGTCTCCGAAATGCGGAACGAGCGCGTCGAGAAGCCGACCGATGTGGTCAAGGAAGGCCAGGCCGTGAAGGTCAAGGTCCTCGAGATCGACCAGCGCGGCAAGGTTCGCCTGTCGATGCGCGTCGTCGACCAGGAAACCGGTGCAGAGCTGGAAGACACCCGTCCCGCCCGCGAACCGCGCAGCGACCGTGGCGATCGTGGCAGCGACCGTCGTGGCCCGCGCCGCGATGGCGACCGCGGCCCGCGCCGTGAAGGTGGCGACCGTGGTCCCCGCCGCGAAGGCGGCGATCGTGGCCCGCGCCGCGAAGATGGTCCGGCTCCCGACCACATGCCGGCGTTCCTCAAGTCCGACGACTGAGGACGGCCGACAGGTCTGAAACAGGAAAGGGCCCGCAGCGATGCGGGCCCTTTTCTTTTGGTCGATGTGCTGTTTGCCTGCCCGCCGGCCAAGGACCGCGCCGCCGACCGGGCAGTTCAGGCCGCGCGTTCGGGCGCGTTCTCGATGCCGAGTTCCGACAGCTTGCGATAGAGCGTCGAGCGACCGATGCCGAGGCGGCGCGCGACTTCGGTCATGCGGCCGCGATAATGGCCAATGGCAAGGCGGATCACGTCCGCCTCGATTTCCTCCAGCGGGCGCAGGTTGCCATCGGGCGTGAAAAGCATGACCCCGCCGCCTTCGCTGACCGGCGGGGCGGCGCGTGCCGTATCGCCCACCATCGACGAGAGATTGGGGAAATCCTGTGCGGTGAGCATCTCGCCGTCGCAGAACACCGCGGCGCGGAACAGCGTGGCCTGCAACTGGCGGACGTTGCCGGGCCAGTCGTAGGCACCGAGCAGCGCCAGCGCGCCATCGGTCACGCCCAACGGACGCAGGCCCGGCTGCTCGCCGATGCGCGCAAGGAAATGACGGGCCAGCGCAGGAATGTCGCCCGCGCGCTGGCGGAGCGGCGGCAAGTGGACGATCAGTCCGGCCAGCGCATCGGCCAGGCCGGTGTCGAACAGGTCCGCCTCGGCCAGATCGCGCAGCGCCGCGTTGCTGCAGAGCAGCAGGCGGACATCGACGCGGAAGCTGTGGCGCGCACCGATGGGCTGGACGTCGCCCCGGGCCAGGAATTCTGCAAGGCGTTGCTGCACGTGGGTGGGCAGGCGGTCGATCTCGTCGATCACCAGCGTGCCGCCATCGGCGTGCTGGAGCGCGCCGACGTGGCGCTCGAACGCGCCGGCGAAGGCACCCTTTTCATGCCCGAACAGCACCGATTCGATCTGGTTGGCGGGAATTCCCCCGGCATTGACGATCCGCAGCGGCGCCTTGGCGCGCGGGCTGGCCGCGTGCATCGCGCGCACCAGCATTTCCTTGCCGGTGCCGCTTTCGCCCTCGATCAGGACGGTGGTCTGCGTGCGGGCCGCCTTGGCCGCGATCGCCAGAGCAGCGCGGAAGGCCGGTGCCGCGCCGATCATCGAATCGAAATCGAGCGTGGTGTCGAACTTCTCGGTCAGCGGCTGCAATTCGGCATTCGGCACTTCGCGCGTGGTCGCGGCGCGCAGCGCCTGGAGCAGGCGATCGGGCGAGACCGGCTTGATCAGGTAATCGGTCGCCCCCGCGCGCATCGCTTCCACGGCGAGCAGCGGCGAGGAACTGGTGGTGAGCATCAGGATCGGCAGCGCGGGGCGGCGTGCCTTCAGTTCCGCGATCAGCGTGCAGGCATCGTCGCCCGGCACCCACTGGTCGAGGATGATCGCCCCCAGTTGCATTCCCTGCCGCGTGCCGAGCGTGGCGATCGCGGTTTCGGTGTCGCGGGCGATGATCGTGCGCCAGCCTTCGCGCGCGGCGAGAGCCGAGACGAGACGGCTTTGCGCCGGTTCGTCGTCGATCAGCATCAGCAGGCGATCTTCGGGTTCGGTCATGGTCTCCCGGACTTTCGCTACCAGCGTTCTTCCAACTGCACCCCGTCATTTGGACAGGCCCGGTCTTTTGAACAGGAGCCTGAATAGACGGTTCGGGTAAAGAGGCGATTAAGCGCAAGGCCCATGTTTACGTCCAAGCGAATGCTTGAGCGGGGAATAGGCTGCGGCTAGAGCAAGCGCGCGCGCACAAGCGCGTGCCTCAAGGGGTTTGAAAATGGCTTCTGCAAACGACATGAAGGCCGCAAATGCGACCTATGCCGGCTTCATCAACATGATCAAGTACTCGATCCCGGTGATTGCCGTGATCACCGCCTTTGTCGTCCTGATCATCCAGTAATCGCACGTGACAGGGGCAACGAAAATCGCCGTCCTCAAAGAGAGGGCGGAAGGGGAGAACCGGGTTTCGGCGACGCCGGAGACGGTGAAGAAGTTCATCGCTTTGGGCGCGTCGGTCCGGGTGGAAGCGGGGGCCGGTGCCGGTGCCTCGATTTCCGACGAGGACTATCGCACGGCCGGGGCCGAAGTGGTCGCTGATGGCGCTGCTTCGGGCGCGGACATCGTGCTGGGCGTGCAGGGTCCGGAAACGGACGTGCTGGCCGGTGCGAAGCCGGGCGCATGGGTCGTCGCCAGCCTCGATCCGTTTGGCAAGCGCGGGCGCATCGACGCCTATGCTTCCGCCGGATATGAAGCTTTGGCGATGGAGTTCATGCCGCGCATCACCCGTGCGCAGTCCATGGACATCCTGTCCTCGCAATCGAACCTGGCCGGTTACAAGGCCGTGATCGTTGCCGCTGACCTTTACGGTCGCGCGTTTCCGATGATGATGACCGCCGCGGGCACGGTTTCCGCCGCCAAGGCCTTCATCATGGGTGTGGGCGTGGCCGGCCTTCAGGCGATCGCCACCGCGCGTCGCCTGGGGGCGCAGGTTTCCGCCACCGACGTGCGCTCCGCCACCAAGGAGCAGATCCAGTCGCTCGGCGCCAAGCCGATCTTCGTGGAGAGCGTGAAGGGCATCGAGGGCGAAGGCGCCGGCGGTTATGCCACGGAAATGAGCGAGGAATACCAGAAGGCGCAGGCCGAGCTGGTATCGTCGCACATCGCCAAGCAGGACATCGTCATCACCACCGCGCTGATCCCGGGGCGCGCTGCGCCGCGCCTGATCACCGACGCGCAGATCGCCTCGATGAAGCCCGGTTCGGTCATTTTCGACCTTGCCGTGTCGCAGGGCGGCAACGTCGAAGGCTCGGTGGCCGATCAGGTCGTGGTCAAGCACGGCGTCAAGATCATCGGGTATTCCAATACCGCGACGCATCTCGCCGCCGACGCTTCGGCGCTGTTCAGCCGCAATCTCTACAACTTCCTCTCGGCCTTCTGGGACAAGGAACAGGGCAAGCCCGTTCTGGACGAGGAAATCGGCAACGCCATCCGCCTGACGCAGGGTGGCAAGGTCGTGAACGAACGACTGCTCGGCTGAGGGGGGCTGACATGGACTTCATTGCAATTCTCTCCATCTTCGTGATGGCCTGCTTCGTGGGCTATTACGTCGTGTGGTCGGTGACGCCGGCGCTGCACACGCCGCTGATGGCGGTCACCAACGCGATTTCTTCGGTCATCGTGGTCGGCGCGCTGGTCGCGTCGGCGGCTGAAGGTTCTGCCGTTTCCAAGTGGCTGGGCCTCGGCGCGGTCGTTCTGGCCAGCGTCAACATCTTCGGCGGCTTCGCCGTGACCGAGCGCATGCTCGCGATGTACAAGAAGAAGGAGCGCAAGTGATGAGCTTCGCACTCCTTTCCGAAGCCGCGGCAGATGCCGTGCACGCAGCCAGCCCCTGGGCGGCGCTCGCCTACCTGATTTCGGGCGTGCTGTTCATCCTCGCGCTGCGCGGGCTGTCCAGCCCTGCAACGAGCCGCGCGGGCAACCGTTACGGCATGGTCGGCATGACCATCGCGGTCGTGACCACGCTCTACACGCACTCCATTGCCAGCCTGCCCGAGATCATCGGCGCGCTGGCGATCGGCGGCGGCGTGGGCTTCGTCACCGCGCGCAAGATCAAGATGACCGACATGCCGCAGCTTGTGGCAGCGTTCCACTCGCTGGTCGGCCTTGCCGCCGTGCTGGTCGGCCTTGCCGCCTACCTCAACCCGGTGGCGTTCGGCATTGCCGGGGCTGACGGCGTGATCGAACCGCAGAGCCGGATCGAGATGGGCCTTGGCATTGCCATCGGTGCCATCACGTTCTCGGGCTCGGTCATCGCGTTCCTGAAGCTGGCGGGCAAGATGAGCGGTTCGCCGATCATGCTGCCAGGCCGCCATGTGCTCAACCTGGGCACGCTGGTCGCCATCGTCGGGCTGGTTGCCTGGTTCACGCAAGACCAGAGCCAGTGGGTGATCGCCACGATCACCGTGCTCAGCTTCATCATCGGCTTCCTGCTGATCATTCCGATCGGCGGCGCGGACATGCCGGTGGTCGTCTCGATGCTCAACTCGTATTCGGGCTGGGCCGCGGCGGCGATGGGCTTCACGCTGCACAACACCGCGATGATCATCACCGGCGCGCTGGTGGGTTCTTCGGGTGCGATCCTGTCGTACATCATGTGCAAGGCGATGAACCGCAGCTTCCTGTCGGTGATCGCGGGCGGTTTCGGCGCGGCGCCGGAAGCGGCCAGCGGCGGTGCCAAGGAGCAGCGTCCGTGGAAGCGCGGCTCTGCCGAAGACGCTGCCTACATGATGAAGGAAGCCGAAAACGTCATCATCATTCCGGGCTATGGCATGGCGGTGTCGCAGGCACAGCACGTGCTGCGCGAGATGGGCGACCAGCTCAAGGCGCACGGCGTGAACGTGAAGTATGCGATCCACCCCGTTGCCGGGCGTATGCCGGGCCACATGAACGTGCTGCTGGCCGAAGCCAACGTGCCCTACGATGAGGTCTTCGAACTGGAAGACATCAACGGCGAGTTCGCGCAGGCCGACGTGGCGTTCATCATCGGCGCCAACGACGTCGTCAATCCGGCGGCCAAGACCGACAAGTCCTCGCCGATCTACGGGATGCCCGTGTTCGACGTGGACAAGGCCAAGACGATCTTCTTCGTGAAGCGCTCGATGGGCGGCGTGGGCTATGCAGGCGTCGACAACGACGTGTTCTACATGGACCAGACCATGATGCTCCTCGCCGACGCCAAGAAGATGGTGGAGGACATCGTCAAGGCGCTTGCGCACTGATGGTATCCCATTGATGAAATACGCGAAATGGCCCGCCGCCGTGCTGTGCATGGCGCTGGCGGCGGGCTGCGTATCCAAGCTCGCAGAGGGCCGGGTTCGCTCGGCCCTCGTCGATTCCGGCCTGTCGGATGCCAATGCCGCGTGCATGGCGGAACGGATGACCGACCGGCTCTCGATCCTGCAATTGCGCAAGTTGCAGGCGCTCCAGGGGCCGAAACGCTCGCTGGCGGAGTGGACCCGCATGGTCCGGCGCGTCGACGATGCCGAACTGATCGGCGTGACGACCAGCGCGGCGGCGCTCTGCGCCATGGGGCTGGCCCCGGAGAAGCGCCGCTGATCGGCGGTTGACTTACACGGATGTAAGCGCATTCTCGGCACCCATGAGGATGCCAGAAAAGAACATCGCTGCGGCGGGGGCGCTTGTCCTTGCCGCTTTTTCCACATTTGCGAGCGCCAGGACCATCGCGGTCGCAGCGGGCGATGGCGCGCAGGCCCGCTTGCAGGAGGCGCTGATCGCCGCACAGCCGGGCGACACGGTCCAGCTTGGGGCAGGGCGCTACATGCTGGACGACGGGCTTTCCCTCGATGTGGACAACGTGACCGTCCGCGGCGCAGGCATGGAAGCCACCGTGCTCGACTTTTCCCGCCAGAAGGGCGCAGGCGAGGGGCTGCTGGTCACCTCCGACGACGTAACGTTGCGCGATTTCGCGGTCGAGGACGCGCATGGCGACGGCATCAAGTCCAAGGGTGCAGACCGCATCGTCTATCGCCGGGTGCGCGTGACATGGACCGGCGGGGCGAAAGAAACCAACGGCGCCTATGGCATCTATCCGGTCGAAAGCACCGGCGTGCTGATCGACGGCGCGATGGTGCGCGGCGCGTCGGACGCGGGCATCTATGTGGGCCAGAGCCGCGACATCACCGTGCGCCACTCGCTGGCGATGGGCAACGTCGCCGGGATCGAGATCGAGAACAGCCGCAACGCGCTGGTCACGGCCAACACCGTGACGGGCAATACCGGCGGGATCCTGGTGTTCGACCTGCCCGGCTTGCCCGTGATGGGCGGCGGCAATACCGTGATCGAGAAGAACCTCGTCATTGCCAACGACACGCCGAACTTCGCGCCCAAGGGCAATATCGTGGCCGGCGTGCCGCGCGGCACCGGCGTGATGATCATGGCCAACGACGGGGTGCTGATCGAGGGCAACACGCTCGAGGACAATCCCACAGCGCAAGTCATGGTCGTCGCCTATCCCAAGCCGTTCGAGGACAAACGTTACAACCCCTTTCCGCGTAACGTGACGGTGGGCGCCAACGCGGTGTCGGGCGGCGGAAACGATCCCCAGCTGCCGGGGGCCGCTGAACTGAAGGGCGCGTTCGGCGGTGCCCTGCCGCCAGTGCTGTGGGATGGTCTGGGCAAGCCGGGCGAGGCGCTGTCGGTCACGGGATCGCTGCCGGGCCTCTCGCTCAACCTGCCGGCGCAGGGCGCATCGCCCGAACTGGCCAGGCCGGCGCTGCTCAAGGCCGATGCACCGGTGCGCAAGGTGGACCGCAAGACCGTGGGCGCGCCCGCTGCGCTGGAGGCGCGGATCGCGCGATGAAGCGTCTGCTGCTTCTGGCGGCCGCCGCGCTGGCCTTGGCCGCCGCCAATGCGCCGGGCGCGGCCACGCCGGTCAGCGATGCGGCGATCCTGGGCGACAGCTTTCCGCAAACGCTGGGCGCCTTTGGCTTCTTCGCCGATGGCGCCGCGCAAAAGCCCGCACCGGGTGTGGTGCCTTATCGCCTGAACACGCCTCTGTGGTCCGATGGCGCGGAAAAGCTGCGCTTCCTCTACCTGCCGCCGGGCACCAAAGCGCTGGCGCGGGGCGAGGGCTTGCTGGACCTTCCGGTGGGGGCCGCGCTCATCAAGACCTTCGCCTTTCCGGTGAACGGCAAGCGGACCTTGATCGAAACGCGGGTCCTGCTGCACCGCGCCTCTGGCTGGGTCGCGCTGCCCTATCGCTGGAACGAGGCGCAGACCGAGGCGCGACTGGTGCTGGCGGGCGACCGGGTGACGCTGACGATACAGGGCGGGCAGGTCATCGACTATGCCGTGCCCAACAAGAACCAGTGCAAGGAGTGCCATGCGCTGTCCGGCGTCGTCACGCCGATCGGGCCGAAGGCGCGCAACCTCTCGGCCACCTGGCTGGGCACGCTTCAGCGCGCGGGCAAGCTCGATGCCGTGCCGGCGGTGGCGCAGCGCGTGCCTGTGTGGGAGGAGCGCGAGAAGGCGCCGCTGGCGCTCGCGGCCCGCGGCTATCTGGAGGCGAACTGCGCGCATTGCCACAATCCGCAAGGCTCGGCCTCGAACTCCGGGCTGGACCTGCGCTGGGAGCAGGACGACGCCTATCGCTACGGCGTGATGAAGCGCCCGGTTGCGGCAGGCCGCGGGGCTGGGACGTTCGAGTTCGACGTGGTGCCGGGCGAGCCGGCGCACTCGATCCTGCCCTACCGCATGGGCAGCACCGAGGGCGGGATCGCGATGCCCGAACTGGGCCGTTCGGTGATCGATCTGGCGGGATCGGACATCGTGACCCGGTGGATAGCCGCGATGAAGCGATGACCGCGCGCCTTCGGCCGCTGGACGCCCCGGATTTCCTTGCGTAAGGCCCGCCCCCACAGGGGACCGACCATAATCCCGCGGGAGAATACACGTTGCGCAAGATCGGCCTGATCGGCGGCATGAGCTGGGTTTCGACCCGCACCTATTACGACCACATCAACAAGCTGGTGCAGGCGCGCACGACAAGGCTCGCCAGCGCGCCCATGCTGATCGAGAACCTCGATTTCACCGACCTGGTCCGGCTGTCCACGCCCGAGCAGTGGGCCCACGCGGCGCAGGTGCTGGAGGACAGCGCCCGGCGTCTGGAGCAGGCGGGCGCCACCGCCATCCTGATCGGCGCCAATTCGATGCACAAGGTCTATGACCGCGTTGCCGGCGCGGTTTCGGTGCCGGTGATCCACATCGCCGATACCGTGGGCGCGCGAATGCAGGCGAACGGGGTGAAGACCGCCGCGCTGATCGGCTCGCGCAACGTCATGGTCGAAAGCTTCTACCGCAAGCGGCTGGTGGAACACGGCGTCACGCTGCTGCCGCCGGTGATGGACAACGTCGCCGAGATCGACCGCATCATCTACGAGGAACTGATGCAGGGCCGCGCCACCCGCTCGGCAGAACGCACGTTCAAGACCATGGTGACCACGATGGGGCAGGCGGGCGCACAAGCGGTGGTGCTGGGCTGTACCGAACTGGACATGGTGATCGATGTCGATGCCAATGTCCTGCCGATCTACGACGGCACCCGCATCCATGCCGAAGCGGCCGTGGACTGGATACTGAACGCCTGATGGAGCGCGCGCGGTACGCATCGGACCCGGCGCGGACGCGCGGGCGCGAGTTCGGGCTGGAGCCGGAGACGGCTCGCGGCCCCCGCACTGCGTTCCAGCGCGACCGCGACCGCATCATCCATTCGATTGCGTTCCGCCGCCTGCGCCACAAGACGCAGGTGTTCATCGCGCCCGATGGGGACCACTACCGCGTGCGGCTGACCCACAGCCTGGAGGTGGCGCAGATCGGCCGCGTGATCGCGCGCACGCTGGGACTGGACGAGGACCTGACCGAGGCGCTGTGCCTGGCGCACGACATCGGCCACCCCCCGTTCGGCCATGCCGGCGAGGACGCGCTGGAGGCGGCGATGGCCGGCCACGGCGGGTTCGATCACAACGCCAACACGCTGCGCGTGCTGATGCGGATGGAAAGCCCCTATTGCGGGCACGAAGGACTGAACCTTTCGTGGGAGATGCTGGAAGGCATCGCCAAGCACAACGGCCCGGTTTACGAGCCGACCTGGGCGCTGGCCGAACTCGATGCCGCGTTCCCGCTGGACCTTGCCAACCACGCCTCGCTGGAAGCGCAAGTCGCGGCGATTTCGGACGACATCGCCTATGACAACCACGACATCGACGATGGCCTGCGCGCCGGTTTCCTGACGCTCGACGACCTGATGGAGCTGCCGTCGATCCGCGACCAGTGGCGCCGCGTGGAAGATCGCTTTCCCGGCGCCCCGCGCGACCGGCTGCTGCGCGAACTGGTGCGCGGCCAGATCGGGCGCATGGTCAACGACGTGATCGCCGAAACGCAGGCGCGCGTGAAGGCGGCGGGCGTGGAAACGGTCGAGGACGTGCGTGCGGCCGGCCGTACGCTGGCGCATTTCTCCCCCGCGATGGCCGAGGAGGAGCGCGCGCTCAAGCGGTTCATGTACGACCGGCTCTACTATCACCCCGAACAGCTGGCGACCGCCGAGCGCGCGCGCGATGTGATCGCCCGCCTGTTCGAGGCCTATCGCGAAGATCCCGCGCAATTGCCCGATGGCTGGCGTGAGACGCTTCCGCCGGGCGAACCCGGCCGGAGCCGCCACATTGCGGATTTCATCGCGGGGATGACCGACCGCTACGCCGCCGACTGCCACGCACGGCTGTTCGGCACACCGCCGGAGGGCTTGCGCAATGTATGAGGTCCAGCGCGTGGTGCTGGTGGGCGCGACCGGCATGGTCGGGCAGCAGGTGATGGCCGCCGCCGTCGGACGCGAGGACATCCGCCTCACCGCCGTGGCGCGGCGCGAAGTGCCGCTGCCGCCGGGCGCGCGGATGGAAATGCTGCTGTCCGATACCAGCCACTGGCCGTACGCGATCGCGGTGGGCCGGCCGACCACGGTGGTGATCGCGCTCGGCACCACGATCAAGGCGGTGGGCGGCGACAAGGCCGCGTTCCGCGCGGTGGATCAGGAACTCGTGCTCATGTGCGCGCGCGCGGCGAAGGAAGCAGGGGCCCGGCAACTGATTGTGGTGTCCTCGGTCGGGGCGGCGCTGTCCTCGCGCAACTTCTATCTTTCGGTGAAGGGCGAGGTGGAGGACCAGCTGGCCAAGCTGCGTTTCGACCGGCTCGACATTCTGCGCCCCGGTCTGCTGCGCGGCCGCCGCGAAGGGCCGCTGCGGATGGGCGAACGGATCGCCATGGTCCTCAGCCCGGTGCTCGACCTGCTGATGCTCGGCGGCCTCGCCAGATATCGCTCGGCACGCGCCAGCGATCTGGCGCGGGTGGTCGTGAGGCTCGTCGGCGCGAGGCCCAATGGCCGTTTCGTCCACCACCACGACGAATTTCGCCGCCTGTTCCGCCGCTGAGCGACGCTGTTTCGACGGAAATTGCGCGTCGGGCGATTGACCGGCATTGCTGCATACGCGAAAAGGCCCGCGTCGCTGACCGCGCGGGAGAGTTCCTGCGATTCGGGCATCCTGCAAGGGGTGCCGGCTTCGCAGGACGCCGAAGGAGCAACCGCCCCGGAATCTCTCAGGCTTCAGGACCGCGAATGGTCAATAGCGACGCTCTGGAAAGTGCCGGCCCGGCAACGGGAAGGCCGCCGAAGGGGTAACCTTGTTCGGGCTGCATGGCCTGCGCGGGGGAAAGCTCTCAGGTTTCCGTGACAGAGGGGGCACCGAATGGTGCCACAATTGCGCGCGGAGTCCTGGTTAGTGAGCGATTTAAACGACATTCCTGCCGACGAGTTTGAAGACTCGGACGTGCCTGCCGGCCCGCTGCTGCTGCCGCTCGATGCGTGGCACCGTGCCAAGGGCGGCCGCATGGTCGACTTCGCGGGCTATTCCATGCCCGTGCAGTACGAAGGCATCATGGCCGAGCATCTGTGGACGCGCACGCACGCCGGCCTGTTCGACGTGTCGCACATGGGCCAGCTCTACATATCGGGCGAGGGCGTCGAAGCCGCGCTGGAAGCCGTGCTGCCCATCGACCTTTCCACGCTTCCGCTCGGCGGCGTGCGCTATTCGCTGCTGCTCGACGAGACCGGGGGCATCCTTGACGATCTCATGGTCACGCGCTGGGCCACGGGTTTCTACCTCGTGGTGAACGGTGCGACCAAGTGGGACGACATCGCCCACCTGCGCGAGCACCTGCCCGATGCGGTAACGATCAACCACCTCGATGAAAGCGCGCTGCTGGCGCTGCAAGGCCCGCAGGTGGCCGAAGCGCTGGCCCCGCTGGTCGAAGGCGAACAACCGCTTTCGGCGCTCTCGTTCATGCGCGGCGCGGCGTTCAAGCTGGGCGGCGTCGATGCGTGGATCAGCCGCTCGGGTTATACCGGTGAGGACGGTTTCGAAATCTCGATCCCGGCCGAAAGCGCCGCGGCCGTGGCCGATCTCATCGCCGCGCAGCCGCAGGTCCGCCCCATCGGGCTGGGCGCGCGCGATTCCCTCCGGCTCGAAGCGGGACTTCCGCTCTACGGCCACGACATGACCGCCGAGATGGAGCCGGTCGAGGCCGGCCTTGCGTTCGGCATCAACAAGCGCCGCCGCACCGAAGGCGGCTTCCCCGGCGCCGAGCGCGTGATCGAGGCGCTGATGGAAGGCCCGTCGCGCCGCCGCGTGGGCCTTGCCATCGAAGGCCGCATGGCCGCGCGCGAAGGCGCGCAGGTGCTGGTGGGCGAGACCCCGGTCGGCATCGTCACTTCGGGCGGCTTCTCGCCCAGCCTCGAACGGCCCATCGCCATGGCCTATGTCGAAGCACCGCATTCCGCCGAAGGCACGCGCCTGTTCATCGACGTGCGCGGGCGCAAGCTCGCCGCCACGATCGTGCCCATGCCCTTCGTCCCCCATCGCTACCATCGCAAAGGAGCCGCCTGATGCCCCGCTATTTCACCAAGGACCACGAGTGGATCGAGGTTGAGGGCGACACCGCCACCGTCGGGATCACCGACTATGCGCAGAGCCAGCTGGGCGACATCACCTTCGTCGAGCTGCCCGATGCCGGCGCCAGCGTGGGCAAGGGCGACAGCGCGTCTGTCGTGGACTCGGTGAAGGCGGCCAGCGACGTCTATGCCCCCGTCTCGGGCACCGTCACCGAAGGCAACGGCGCGCTCGAGGAAGAACCCGAGCTGGTCAATTCCGACGCCGAAGGCGCGGGCTGGCTGTGGCGCATGACCCTGTCCGACAGCGGCGAACTGGCCGACCTGATGGACGAGAACGCCTACAAGGCCTTCGTCGCGGAGCTTTGACCGGATGCGTTATCTTCCCCTGAACGATGCCGACCGCGCCGGAATGCTCGGCACGATCGGCGCGGCGAGCGTGGACGACCTGTTCGTCGACGTGCCGGCCGAAGCGCGTCTCGCCGGACCGGTGCCCGGCCTGCCGATGCACGCCAGCGAAATGGCGGTCGAACGCCACATGGCCCGCCTTTCGGCCGAGAGCCTGACCGCCGGCCAGGTGCCGTTCTTCCTCGGCGCGGGTGCCTATCGCCACCACGTTCCCGCCAGCGTCGATCACCTGATCCAGCGCGGCGAGTTCCTCACCGCCTACACGCCCTACCAGCCCGAAATCGCGCAGGGCACCTTGCAGGTGCTGTTCGAGTTCCAGACGCAGGTCGCCCGGCTGCTGGGCACCGATGTCGCCAATGCCTCGCTCTACGATGGATCGACGGCGTGCTGGGAAGCGGTGGCGATGGCCGGCCGCATTACCAAGCGCAAGACGGCGGTGCTCTCGGGCGGGCTTCATCCGCACTACGTCGAAACCGCGAAAACCATGGCGAAGTTCACCGGCGACACGCTGGTGACGCGCCTGCCCGAACTCTCGGCCGAAGCCGACGATGATGCGGTGATCGCCGCACTGGGCGCGGAAACCTCGTGCGTGGTGGTCCAGTATCCCGACGTTCTGGGCCGCATTCCGGACCTCGCGAAGATCGCCGCAGCCGCACAGGCCGTGGGGGCGCTGCTGATCGCGGTGGTGACCGAACCGGTCGCGCTCGGCCTGCTTGAAAGCCCCGGCGCGCTGGGCGCGGACATTGTCGTGGGCGAGGGCCAGGCGCTCGGCGTCGGCCTCCAGTTCGGCGGGCCGTATCTGGGCCTGTTCGGATGCCGCGAGAAGTATCTGCGCCAGATCCCCGGTCGCCTCTGCGGCGAGACGGTGGACGCGGACGGGCGGCGCGGCTTCGTGCTGACGCTGTCCACGCGCGAACAGCACATCCGCCGCGAGAAGGCGACCAGCAACATCTGCACGAACTCCGGGCTGTGCGCGCTGGCGTTCTCGATCCACCTCACGCTGCTGGGTGGCAAGGGGCTGGAACAGATGGCCAGGGCGAGCCACGCGCGCGCCGTCGCCACCGCGAAGCGGCTGGCGCAGGTGCCGGGCGTGTCCGTGGTCAACCGCGCCTATTTCAACGAATTCGTCGTCACCCTGCCGCGCGATGCCCGCACCGTGGTGCGCGAGCTGGCCGACCGGCAGGTGCTGGGCGGTGTTTCGCTCGGGCGGCTCTATCCGGGGGCGGATGGCCTTGGCGGCGGGCTGCTGGTCGCGGCCACCGAATGCACCACGGCGGAGGATATCGAGACCTTTGCCGCCGCGCTTGAGGAGGTGCTGGCATGAACGAGATCAATCGGTCGGGCTGGCGTCCCGCCATGGGCGAGGCTGGCGCTGCGGCGGACGGCATCGTCACCACCACCGGCAACCGCGGGCTTCAGCTTGAGGAAGGCCTGATCTTCGAGATCGGCAATCTCGACCACTGCGGCGTCGATTTCGACGACGATGACGGGGGGGAATCCCTGGAAGGCCTGCCGTTCCGCCGTTCGGCGCCGGTCGACCTGCCGGGTCTGTCCGAACCCGAAGCGGTGCGCCACTACACCCGCCTGTCGCGGCAGAACTATGCCATCGACCTCGGCCTGTTCCCGCTGGGCAGCTGCACGATGAAGCACAACCCGCGCCTTGATGAAAAGGTCGCGCGGATGCCCGGTTTTGCCGACGTCCACCCCTTGCAGCCGCAGCAGACGGTGCAGGGCGCGCTCAAGGTGATGGAAGAGCTGGCGCAGTGGCTCATCACGCTCACCGGCATGGCCGGCGTGGCGATGACGCCCAAGGCCGGCGCGCATGGCGAACTGTGCGGACTGCTGTGCATCCGCGCCGCTCTGGAAGCGCGCGGCGATGCGCGCGAGGTGATCCTGGTGCCCGAAAGCGCGCACGGCACCAATCCCGCGACGGCGGCCTTTGCCGGATACCGGGTGGAGAACATCCCGGCGACGGCAGATGGCCGGGTCGACGTGGCGGCGCTGACGGCGCGGCTCGGGCCGGACGTGGCCGGGGTGATGATCACCAACCCCAACACCTGCGGCCTGTTCGAGCGCGATCTCAAGACCATCGCCGACGCGGTCCACGCGGCGGGCGGGTTCGTCTATTGCGACGGCGCGAACTTCAACGCCATCGTCGGCCGGGTGCGCCCGGGCGATCTTGGCGTCGATGCGATGCACATCAACCTGCACAAGACCTTCTCCACCCCGCACGGCGGCGGTGGTCCGGGCTCAGGCCCGGTGGTGCTGTCGGAAGCGCTGGCGCCCTTCGCGCCGCTGCCGTTCACCACGCGGCTGGCCGATGGCTCGGTGCGGCTGATCGAGGAAGAGAACGCGGGCGAGGATCATCCGCAGGCGTTCGGGCGGATGTGCGCGTTCCATGGCCAGATGGGCATGTATTCGCGCGCGCTGGCCTATATCCTCAGCCACGGCGCGGACGGGCTCCGGCAGGTTTCGGGCGATGCCGTGCTCAACGCCAACTACGTTCTGCGCAGCCTCGAGGACGTGCTCGACGCGCCCTTCGGCGCCGCCGGACCGTGCATGCACGAAGCTCTGTTCAGCGATGACGGCTTTGCCGACGGGTTCTCGACGCTCGATCTTGCCAAGGGCCTGATCGACGAGGGCTACCACCCGATGACGGTCTATTTCCCGCTGGTGGTCCACGGCGCGATGCTGGTCGAACCGACCGAGACCGAAAGCAAGGGCGGCCTGGACCAGTTCATCGGCGCCATGCGCTCGCTGGCCGAAAGGGCGAAGGCGGGCGATCCGATGCTGAAGTCCGCGCCGCACCTCGCCCCGCGTCGACGGCTGGACGAGACGCTGGCCGCGCGCAAGCCGAAGCTGGTGTGGCCGAAGCAGGCCTGAAACCGGCCGGCTTCAAGCCTGAAATGACAAACCCCGCGCCGGTCGCCCGGCGCGGGGTTTTTCTTTGCCTTCAAAGCGGATCAGCGGCGGTGGATCGCATCCGAACCGGCCTGGCCCACCGACTGGATGTCACGGCCAGCACCCTTGACGGTGTTGCAGGCCGAAGCGCTCAGGACGAGGGTGCCCATCACGGCGGCAAAAAGCATCTTGCGTACCATCGGTTTTACTCCTTTAATCGCACAATTAAGAGCGGCGGCGAGGGAGGCAGGTTCGGCTTCCAGCGGTGACCGCTCTTGATCCATGTCGCGGATCTCGAGTTTCGACGAGGCAAGAACGATTGCGGCGCGCGCGGGTTCCGCCGACGCCGGGGAAGAGGACTGACTGATGAGTGAAACTGCCGATTTCCTGACGCTCGACGAGCATTTCCGGTTCTGGGCCAAGGACCGGCCTGATGCCATCGCGCAGGAACAGGGCGAGCGGCTGACCACCTATGCCGAGCTTGAGGTGATCTCGCGCCGGGTCGCGGCCTTCCTCGAATCGAAGGGCCTGAAGAAGGGCGACCGCATCGCCTGGATCGGCAAGAACGACGATCTCTACTTCCAGCTGCTGTTCGGCGCGGGCCGCGTCGGCGTGGTGATGGCGCCGATCGGCTGGCGACTGGCGCCGGCGGAAATGGCGTTCATCCTCAACGACACCGGAACCAAGCTGGCCGTCGCGGGCGAGGAATTCCTCGACATCGCGCAGGGGCTGAAGGCAACGTGCCCCGCGCTGGCGCACGTGCTGGGCGAAGCACAGGCGCGCGCCGAGATCATGGCCACGCCCCCCGCCGAAACGATCGAGGCGGCCGGGCCGGATGATGCCATGCTGCAACTCTACACTTCGGGCACCACGGGCAATCCGAAAGGCGCGGTGCTCTGCCACCGCAACATGTTCGGGCTGCGCCGCCCTTCGCTCGATGCCGGGCTGCCCTGGGCCGAATGGGACAAGGACGAGGCGATCCTCGTGTGCATGCCCTGCGCGCATATCGGGGGCACGGGCCTTGGCACGATGGCCTTCGGCGGCGGCGTGCGGGCGATCATCCATGCGGAATTCACCGCGGAAGGCGCGCTGACCGCCGTCGGGCAGGGAATCACCCGGTTCTTCATCGTGCCCGCGGCCTTGCAGATGCTGATCCAGCATCCGCTCGCGGCCAACACCGATTTCAGCAAGCTGAAGTACGTGATGTATGGCGCGGCGCCGATCCCGCTCGAACTGCTGCGCGAGGCGGTGCAGACCATTCCCAACGCCGGTTTCATGCAGTGCTACGGCATGACCGAGACGACCGGCACGGTGGTTTCGCTGGTGCCCGACGATCACGATCTCAATGGCTCACCCAAGATGCGCTCGGCCGGCCGCGCCAATCCCGGCGTGGAAGTGCGGATCGTGGATGCGCAGGGCAACGAAGTGCCGCGCGGCACGGTGGGCGAGATCGAGACGCGCAGCTCGAACAACATGCTCGGCTACTGGAACCTGCCCGAGGCGACGGCCAAGACGCTGAGCGCCGATGGCTGGGTCCGCACCGGCGATGCCGCCTACATGGATGACGAGGGCTACATCTACATCCAGGACCGCATCAAGGACATGATCATCTCGGGCGGTGAGAACGTCTATCCCGCCGAAGTGGAAAGCGCGATCTACGGTCACCCGGATGTTCTGGAAGTGGCCGTGATCGGCGTTCCCGATGCCAAGTGGGGCGAGGCGGTGAAGGCCGTCTGCGTGCCGAAGGAAGGCCATGTCGTCGATCCGGCGAACGTCATCGCCTGGGCGCGCGAACGCATTGCCGCGTTCAAGGTGCCCAAGTCGGTCGACGTGATCGACGCGCTGCCGCGCAATCCCACCGGCAAGGTCCTGCGCCGTTCGCTGCGCGATCCCTATTGGGAAGGCATGGATCGCCAAGTGAACTGAACGAACGAGTGAACTGAACGAACGCGTGAACTGATCGAAAGCGGGGACCGGGCGGGCCGACAAGGCCTGTCCGGTTCAGGCGTTCAGCAGGGCCATTCGCTGCCGCGTGAGCACCTGCTCGCGCCAGGCGATGACCAGCCCGGCTCCCACGATCAGCGGCGCGCCCAGCAGCGTGGTCGCGGGCGGCAGGTGGGCGAAGAACAGCACGCCCCACAGCGTGGCCCATCCGAACTGCGAATAGTCCATGACGATCACGCTGGCGACGCTGCCGAAGCGGAGCGCGGCGGTCATCAGGATCTGCGCGAACAGGCCGGTGATCCCGATGCCGAGGATCATCAGCCAGCCCGCCGCGTCATGGCTCGCGCCCGATTTCAGCAGGAACAGGGCCAGGAACGGCGCGCTCATCGCCGAGAACCAGAACACCACGGTCAGCGGTTCCTCGGTGCGGCCCAGATCACGCAGCTGGATCGACACGAGCGCCACCATGAAGGCCGCGCCGATGCCGACGGCCAGTCCCAGCAGCGGCAGGTGCGCCCGGTCCGGCCCGGCAATGACGACGATCCCTGCCAACCCCAGCAGAACCGCCGCCCAGCGCCACGGCCCGACGTGCTCCTTCAGCAGCAGCGCCGAAAGCACCACGGCAAAGATCGGCGCGGTAAAGCCCAGCACCGTCGATTCGGCGAGCGGCAGGATCTGGACCACGCCCAGCGTGAGGAACATTCCCGACGTGCCGATGAAGGCCCGGCGCGCATGGATCCACGGGCGTGCGGTCTTGAGCCGGCCCAGCTGGCCGCGTGCGGCGAGCCACCCGAAGATGCCCAGCGCGGGAATGAGCTGGCGCCAGAACATCGTCTCGGGAAGCCAGATCCCGCGCTCGCCGGTCAGCTTGACCAGCAGCAGCATGACCGACAGCATCAGCATGGCGCCAAGGCGCAGGCCAAGGGCCAGCATCGGTCTGTGGTAGGTAGGCATCGGCTGCGAGCCTTAGGGCAGGGACGGGCGCGATCAAGCCCCTTGCCGCGCCTCTGCCTGCGCACACCCCCGCAAGGCGGGGATGGGCATCAGCGGATTACAGGCACGCCTCGAGATAGGCCTGGTCGAACCCGAACTGGCGCGCCTTCTCCAGCGTGTAGGGGCGCAGGCCCGATGGGCGGAACTCGCCGATGATCTTGCCGTCCTCGGTTTCGTCCAGATACTCGAACTTGAACAGTTCCTGGGTCACGATCACGTCGCCTTCCATCCCGATCACCTCGGTGATGTTGGTCGTGCGGCGCGAACCGTCGCGCAGGCGCTTCACCTGCACGATGAGGTCGACCGATTCCGCGATCTGGCGGCTGATCGCTTCCTTCGGGATCTTGATGTCGCCCATCAGGATCATGTTTTCCATACGGCCCAGGCATTCGCGCGGGCTGTTGGCGTGGAGCGTGCACATCGAGCCATCGTGGCCGGTGTTCATCGCGGCCAGCAGGTCGAAGCACTCGGCGCCGCGGATTTCGCCCAGGATGATGCGGTCAGGACGCATACGCAGGGCGTTCTTCACAAGGTCGCCGATGGTGATGGCACCCTGGCCTTCCAGGTTCGGCGGGCGCGTTTCGAGCGGCAGCCAGTGGGGCTGTTGCAGGCGGAGTTCGGCGGCGTCCTCGATGGTCAGCACGCGCTCGCCGGGGTCGATCATCTTCGACATCGCGTTGAGCATGGTCGTCTTGCCCGAACCCGTACCGCCCGAGATGACGATGTTCATGCGGCACGCGCCGGCGATTTTCAGCGCCGTCGCCATCTTGTCCGACATTGAGCCGAAATCGCGCAGCATGTCGATCGTGATCGGCTTCTCGGAAAACTTACGAATCGAGATCGCCGTGCCGCGCAGCGACAGCGGGGGCACGATCACGTTGACGCGGCTGCCATCCTTGAGGCGGGCGTCGGCCAGCGGCGTGGTCTGGTCGACGCGGCGGCCGACCTGGTTGACGATGCGCTGTGCGATCTGGAACAGGTGGCTTTCGTCGCGGAAGCGGATCGGGGCGAGCACGAGCTTGCCCTTCTTTTCGATGTAGGTCTGCTCCGGTCCGTTGACCATGATGTCCGACACGTCGGGATCGTTGAGCAGCTCTTCCAGCGGACCGAAGCCGAGCAGTTCGTCGATCAGCACCTTTTCCAGCGCGAACTGCTCGCGACGGTTGAGCGTGACCTTCAGCTCAGCCAGCACTTCCATGATGATCGGGCGGAACTCTTCCGAGAGCTCTTCCTTGGTCAGCGTGGCGGCGGCTTCGGGATCGACACGTTCGAGCAGGCGCGGCAGCACCTGTTCCTTGATCTTGTGGACCGACGCTTCGAAGCCTTCGGCCTGATACTGGTTGTCGACCACGGCGTTGGCGCGGTCGGCCAGCCGGGTCATCGCGTCGGCCTTGAGCGTGGCGGCGTTCACCGGCTGGTCGCCCATGTCCATGGGGGGTAGCGGCGGGAACTGGTCGCCGCCGCCCAGCGGTACGGCGGCAGGTGCCGGCGTCGGGGTGGGGGCGGCATTCTCGCCGCCCTTCATCGGGCGGGCGACGCCGAAAGAGGGTCGCATCGCGGGGCTGCTGCCACCAAGTCCGGGTTTGCGGCCAAATGCGCTCATCAACAAACTTCCCGTGTTTCCAACCTTTGCGATGGCCTCGTTCTGGTCATCGCCACGTATCCGGACATGGTGAATAGAGCGGAAACCTTCAGACTTTCCTAAGACGAGCCCCAAGAAGCGAGAATGACGTCATTATCCCATGCCCTCCGCGCGCGAACCGCGCCGAGGCGTCTCAGGCCGCATCCTCGCGCACGCGCAGCGTGGCCAGCGCGGCGGCAACCATGACCAGTGCGGCCACGAGCATCGTCCACTTCGGCTCGGTCGGGAAGAAGCTGCGGATCACTCCGCCCATCACCGTCGCCACCATCAGCTGCGGGATGACGATGAAGAAATTGAACACCCCGATATAGATGCCGAACTTGCGCGGCGGCAGCACGCGGGTGAGGATCACGTAGGGCATTCCCAGGATCGAAGCCCAGGCCACGCCCATCAGCGCCATCGGCACCAGCAGCAGCATCTTGTCGCGGATCACCAGCATCAAGGCGAACGCCACCGCGCCCGCGAGCAGGCAGGCCATGTGCGTGCGCACGTTGCCGATTCGCGCCGCCAGCACCGGCAGCGCGAAAGCGGCGAGCGCGGCCACGCCGTTATAGAACGCGAACATCACGCCCACCCAGTCCGCGCCGGCGTTGTAAGCCGCGCTGGCGGTGTCGGTCGATCCGAACACGTAGCGGGTCACGACCGGCGTGGTGTAGATCCACAGGATGAACAGCGCGGTCCAGGTAAAGAACTGGGCGAGCGCCAGTTGCTTCATCTGCACCGGCATCTGCGCCAGATCGCTGACGATGTGGGCCAGCGCCCCGGTGCCCCGCCGCGCCCGGACAGCGACCTGCACCAGTCCGAATGCCGCCAGTCCGCCGCCCAGCACGAACAGCTGCTTGTCCAGCCCGGTCACCGCGACCAGCGCCAGAAGCACCGCGCCCGCCGCGATCCAGAACGGTCCCCGCGCGGGATATACCAGCGGCTCGTGCGTTTCGTCCTGAACGTCGCGCCCCTCGAAGCAGGCCATGTCCTCAGGGCTGTATTCCCGCACGCGCAGCACCGTCCAGCCAACGGCCAGCACGATGGCGAGCGCCCCCAGGTAGAAGCTGTAGCGCACCGACGGCGGCACGACGCCCGCGGGCGCGGTGTTGGCAATGCCGAGCGCGCTGAAGATGGCCGGGGCAAGGCTGCCCACGACTGCGCCGGCGCCGATGAACCACGTCTGGAGCGCGAAGCCCTGCGCGCGCTGACTGCTGGGTGTCATGTCGCCCACAAAAGCGCGAAATGGTTCCATCGCCACATTGAGCGATGCGTCGAGCAGCCACAGGAAAGCGGCGGCGAGCAGCAGCAGGCCGGTGTTGGGCAGACCCAGCAGCGCCAGACCGGCGAGCAGCGCGCCCGCGAGGAAATACGGCCTGCGCCGGCCAAAGCGCCCCCAGGTGCGGTCTGAATAATGGCCGATCAGCGGTTGCACGATCAGGCCGGTCACCGGTCCCGCGATCCACAGGAACGCCAGGTCATCGACACTGCTGCCGAGCGACTGGAAGATCCGGCTGACATTGGCGTTCTGCAGCCCGAACGCGATCTGGATGCCGAAATAGCCGAAGCTGATGTTCCACAGGCCCAGGAAGCTCTGGCGCGGCTTGGTCGCGGCGGGAACGGCTGATGTCGCGGGGCTTGCTGTCATGGGTCCTCTCGGCGGGGACAGGCGGCTTTGCGCACCTTTCGGGGGCCCCGGAACTGCCTTCGGGTCGCACGTTCGCGCGGTTGCGGCAATCGCATTGCATACGAATACGATGCGCGGCGCCACCGCGAAATGCAGCGCAAAAAAGCGGGAATCAGCCCCCTGTGCTGCCGCGCACGACCAGCCGCGTGGGAAGGACGGCAACGGGCAGGGGCTTATCCTCGGTCTGCGCCAGCACCGTCTCGACCAGTGCTGCGCCGGCCTGGCGCATATCCTGCATCACGGTGGTGAGCGGCGGGCTCGTAAGGCTCGCGGCGGGCAGATCGTCGAATCCCACCACCGCGACATCGCCGGGCACGTGCAGGCCCGCTTCGGCCAGCGCGCGCATCGCGCCGATGGCGATCAGGTCGCTGGCGGCAAAGATCGCATCGAACGGCTTCCCGCGCGAAAGCAGCGTCCGCGCCGCGTCATAACCGATCTGCTCGGACGAGATCGCATCGACGACAAGATCGGCGTCCTGCGCGATTCCCGCAGTTTCCAGCGCGCGGACAAGCCCTGCGTAGCGACGCTCGAATTCGGGATAGTGCGAATCCGCCTGCCCCAGGAAAGCGATGCTGCGCCGCCCCCGCGCCAGGAGATGCTCGCCCACCAGGCGTCCCGCGCCGAAATTGTCCGATCCCACGGTCGCGCCGATCATGCCGTCGTCCACCGATCCCCACCGCACGAAATGCGTGCCGCTGCGCACCAGCTGCCGCAACCGGCTCTCGTAGATGGTGTAGTCGCCGTATCCGAGCAGGATCAGTCCGTCGGCGCGGTGGCTTTCCTGGTATTTCTTGTGCCAGTCGTCATCCAGTTTCTGGAACGAGATCAGCAGGTCCAGCCCGTGCGCCGCGCATTGCCGCGTGATGGAGCCGAGCATCGACAGGAAGAACGGGTTGATGTTCGAATCGTCGGGCGTGGGGTCCTCGAAGAACAGCAGCGCCAGCGTGTTCGACCTCTGCGAGCGCAGCGACGACGCGTTCTTGTCCACCGTGTAGTCGAGCTGGCGGGCGATCGCCTCGATCTTCTGGCGGGTGGCGAGACTGACCGACTTGCTGCCCCGCAAGGCGCGGCTGACGGTCGGTTGCGACACACCGGCGAGATAGGCGATGTCGAAACTGGTCGGTTTGTTGGATGGCCTGCGGCCCATGCATCGACTCCCCCCGGCCAGTGTCGCCCCCAGCCTGGCCAGCAGCCTACGCGGATGGGCAACCCTCTGCAATCACGACCATAGTTGGTTCCATTTCGGTACCAACCGGTTAACCACGACGCCGCAAAACCGTTGCGAAAGTGCAGCACCTTCAATGGTTTGCGCCGCATCGGAATGCATAGTATACGTATGCTATATTCGCCTTCGACGATGATAGGCGTAGCTCCACGGACAACGGCCCACCGGCGCATTCTTTCCCGGCGGTCGTGACAAGCCGGCAACGCCGGACAGGGTTCAGGCCGGCCAACGGCCGGTTGGGGGAGTGAAACACAGATCATGGCACACCACGCATCTTCCGCGGGCCGCATCGGCAGCTCGCTTTTCGCGCTTTCGGTTGCGCTGCTCGCCGCGCCGTCGTTCGCACAGGACGCCGCTCCGCAGGCCGACACCGCTGCAGCCGCCGATGAAGGCGGCATCGTCGTCACCGGTATCCGCGCCTCGCTCAATGCCTCGGCTGCGATCAAGCGCACCACGCCGTCGATCGTCGAAGCGATTTCGGCCGAAGACATCGGCAAGCTGCCCGACGTCTCGATCGCAGACTCGCTGGCGCGCCTGCCGGGCGTGACCTCGCAGCGCCTCGAAGGCCGCGACCAGCGCCTGTCGATCCGCGGCCTTGGCCCGGATTTCTCGACCACGCTGCTCAACGGCCGCGAGCAGGTCACCGTCGGTGACAACCGCGGCGTCGAGTACGACCAGTATCCGTCGGAGTTCTTCAAGAACGTCGTCGTGCACAAGGCGGCCGATCCCTCGCTCGTCGCGGCGGGCATCGCCGGCACCGTCGACCTGCGGATGCTGCGCCCGCTGTCGCAGGCCGATCGCATCGTCTCGGTGCAGCTGCGCGGCCAGATGAACGGCCTCAAGAAGCTCAATCCCGATGGCAGCCGCTATGGCTACCGCGCCTCGGCCGCCTATGTCGACAAGTTCGCCGACGACACCTTCGGCATCGCCATCGGCGTCTCGGCCACCGATGCGCCCTCGCAGAACGAGCGCTACAACGCCTGGGGCTTCCCCAACTCGGTCGCGACCGGCGGTGCGCTGCTGCTTGGCGGCGCCAAGCCCTATGTCCAGTCGAACAAGCTGCAGCGCTACGGCGCGGTGGCCACGCTGGAATACCAGCCGAGCGACAACTTCCACTCGACGCTCGACCTGCTCTATTCGAAGTTCAAGGAAACGCAGCGCCTGCGCGGCATCGAATTCCCGATCGCGCCGGACTGGGGTTCGGGCGCCACGGTTGAGCCGGGCTACACGGTGAACAACGGCCTCGTCACCGATGCCACGGTCAGCGGCGTCCATGCCGTGCAGCGCAACGACTACAACAAGCGCGATGCCGACAACTTCTCGGTGGGCTGGAACAACGTCATCGGCCTGGGTGAGAAGACCCACCTGACGCTCGACGCCAGCTACAGCCACGCCAAGCGCACCGACTTCCTGCTCGAAACCTACACCGGCACGGGCTACGGCGCGACCGGCGCGTCGGACACGCTGCACATCTCGGCCAACCAGAACGGCACGTTCGATATCGTCCCGACGCTGGACTACTCCGACGCTTCGCAGTTCGGCATCACCGATCCGCGCGGCTGGGGCTATAACGGCACCACCGCGGTCGTGCAGGCGGGCTTCCTCAACCGTCCCAGCTTCAAGGACGACCTGCTCTCGCTGCGCGCCAGCCTGGACGGCGAATTCAACGCCGGCATCATCAAGGGCTGGGAAGTCGGCGGCAACTACAGCCACCGCAAGAAGACCTCGGCCTTCAAGTCCTACTTCCTGTGCCCCACCGGCACCGGCACCAACTGCACTGTCGCCAGCGGCACCACGCAGTTCGCGCCGATCCCGTCGGAAGCCATCGTCGGTTCGACGCCGCTGGGTTATCTCGGCGTGCCCGCGATGCTCGCGATCAACCCGCTCTATCTCTACAACAACAGCCTCCAGGGCGTTTACGACAACCGCCCGGTCTCGCTGGTGCGCGACAATTCGGTCACCGAAAAGGTGTGGACCGCCTACGCGATGCTCAAGCTCGACGGCAGCGTCGGTGGCCGCAACGTGACCGGTTCGATCGGCGTGCAGGCCGTGCACACCGACCAGAGCTCGGACGGTTCGATCTCGAACTTCTCGGGCGGCGTGGTCAGCATCTACCCGGCGACCGGCGGCGACAAGTACTGGCGCGTCCTGCCCAGCGCCAACGTGGCGATCGAGGTGGCCGATGCCAGCTACCTCAAGCTGGCGTCCTCGCTCACGATGGTGCGTCCGCGCCTCGATCAGGAGCGCGTGAACCAGGAATTCGGCATCGACCCGTCGAAGCTCGGTTCCAGCGATCCCGCGAACAGCGTGTTCAGCTCGAACGGTGGCAACTCGCGCCTGCGGCCCTACAAGTCGTTCAACGTCGACGCTTCGCTCGAACACTATTTCCCCAAGGGCGGCTACGTCTCGCTGGCGGGCTACTACAAGCGCCTGACCGACTACGTCGATCCGAGCGCCAGCTTCATCTATGACTTCAAGGATGCGGCCTCGTCGCTTTCGCCGGACCAGCAGGCCGCGCTCGGCACCACGCTGGGTCTGGTCAAGGCGCCGAACAACGGCGGCAAGGGCACGCTCAAGGGCGCGGAACTGACGCTGTCGCTGCCGTTCTCGCTGCTGTCGCCGTCGCTCGACGGGTTCGGCTTCTTCGGTTCGGGTTCCTACACCAAGAGCGAGATCGAGCTGGCCAGCAACCCTGGCTCCACGATCACCCTGCCGGGCCTGTCGGCCTGGGTGGCGAACGCCTCGGTCTATTATGAGAAGAACGGCTTCCAGCTGCGCGCCTCGTATCGCTACCGCTCGAAGTTCCTTGCCGAAGTCGCGGGTCTGTCGGCCAACCCGACCTACCGCACGGCCAAGGCGGAAGGCATCCTCGACGCACAGATCGGGTATGAATTCCAGGAAGGCTCGTCGCTCGCCGGCCTGTCGATCCTGCTTCAGGCGAAGAACCTCACCGACCGTCCGTTCATCACCTACCAGAACGACGATCCGCGCCAGGTGATCGACTACCAGCGCTACGGACGCGACTACTACATCGGCCTCAGCTACAAGTTCTGAGGTTCGGGTCGCAGGGCCGGGCGGGACACACAGAATGGTCCCGCCCGGCCACACCCGCCAGTATTCGGGGCCAGTTTAGCGGGGAGAGTTGCCGTGGGTGAGGCAGGACCGGTTTCCATCGTCATCGTCGGAGGCGGCACCGCAGGCTGGATGACCGCCGCCGCGTTCGGCCACTTCCTCGACCAGGGCTTTTCGGTCCGCCTGATCGAATCCGAGGCGATCGGCACGATCGGCGTGGGCGAAGCCACGATCCCCCAGATCCGGATGTTCAATCAGGCGCTCGGCATAGACGAGAATGCTTTCATCCGCGCCACGCAGGCGACCTTCAAACTCGGCATCGAGTTCGTCGACTGGCTGCGGCCGGGCAGCAGCTACATGCACGCTTTCGGCGACGTTGGCCGCGCGGTGGGCCTGTGCGGGTTCCATCACTACTGGTCGCGCGGGCGGCGGCTCGGCTTTGCCGGCCCCACGCACGATTACTGCCTGAACGACATCGCGGCCAAGCAGGACCGGATGCACCGGGGCGCCCCGCTCACCGCGCAGACCGTGCCGCAGATGCCGCACGCCTTCCATTTCGACGCCTCGCTCTATGCCGCCTTCCTGCGCGAATTCGCCGAAGCGCGCGGCGTGGTCCGCACCGAAGGCATGATCGACGAAGTCCAGCGCGACGGGCTGAGCGGCGACGTCACCGGCCTCCGCCTGCAATCGGGCGAGATCGTGACGGGCGACTGGTTCGTCGATTGCTCGGGCCTGCGCGCACTGCTGATCGGGCAGGCGCTCGGCTCAGGCTACCAGGACTGGACACACTGGCTGCCCTGCGACCGTGCGCTGGCCGTGCCGAGCGAACGTGTCGACCATTTCACGCCCTACACCCGCTCGACCGCGCACGCGGCGGGTTGGCAGTGGCGCATTCCGTTGCAGCATCGCACCGGCAATGGCCGCGTCTATTGCAGCGCCTTCACCAGCGACGACGAGGCGGCGGACAGCCTGCTGGCGCATCTCGACGCGCCCGCGCTCGACACGCCGCGCCCGATCCGTTTCACCACCGGCCGCCGGCAAGAAGCGTGGAAGCACAACGTGATCGCGGTGGGGCTTTCCAGCGGTTTCCTCGAACCCCTGGAATCGACCTCGATCCACCTGATCCAGTCCGCGATCTCGCGCATCCTCAAGTTCATGCCCGGCAAGCACCAGGTCCAGGCCGAGCGCGACGAATACAACCGCCAGTTCGTGTTCGAAATGGAGCGCATCCGCGATTTCATCGTGCTGCACTATGCCCTGAACGAGCGCGACGAGCCGTTCTGGCGCGCCTGCCGCGAGATGGAGCTTCCCGGCAGCCTTGCCGAACGGATCGCGCTGTTCCGCGAAGGCGGCCACATCTTCCGCGATGCCGACGAACTGTTCAGCGAAGTGGCATGGTTCCAGGTCATGGCCGGGCAGGGCATCACCCCCGCCAAGAGCCACGCCATGGCCGAAGCCATCCCCGAGGCGGACCTGAAAGCCTACCTCGAAACGCTGAACGCGCTCTATCTGCGCGAAGCCGCGCGCTACCCTTCGCACGCCGATTTCATCGCCCGGCACTGCGCCGCGCCCGCATTCCGGATGGCCGCCGCATGATCTTCCGTTCCCTCGCGCTCCCGGTCCTTCTGGCCGCGATCCCTCTCTCCGCACAGGCGCAGGAGTACCGGGAGCGCACCCCTGCGGGCGAAACGGTCTATTTCGTGCTGCCCGACCGCTTCGAGAACGGCGATCCGAAGAACGATCGGGGCGGGCTGAAGGGCGACCGGCTCAAGACCGGGTTCGATCCCGCGTCCAAGGGCTTCTACCACGGCGGCGACATCAAGGGCCTGATCGCCCGGCTCGATTACATCAAGGGCATGGGCACCACCGCGCTGTGGGTCGGCCCCGTGTTCAAGAACAAGCCGGTGCAGGGGCCGAAGGGCCAGGAAAGCGCGGGCTACCACGGCTACTGGATCACCGATTTCACCCAGGTCGATCCGCACTTCGGCACCAATGCCGGTTTCAAGGCGCTGGTCGATGCGGCGCACGCGCGCGGCATGAAGGTCTACATGGACATCATCGCCAACCACACCGCCGACGTGATCGAGTACCGCGAGGGCGCGGCAGACGGTTACAAGTATCGCGGCCGGGCCGACTATCCCTATTCGCGCTCCGGCGGGCTGGCCGGCAAGCCGATCAACCCCGGTTTCGCGGGCGACGAGGATTCCTCGCCCGCCAACTTCGCCCGGCTGATCGATCCTTCGTTCGCCTATACCCCCTATGTGCCCAAGGGCGAGGAACACGCGAAGGTTCCCGACTGGCTCAACGATCCCGCATTCTACCACAATCGCGGCAATTCGACCTTCACCGGCGAAAGCAGCCGCTTCGGCGATTTCGTGGGGCTGGACGACCTCTTCACCGAGAACCCGAAAGTGCGCGACGGCATGATCGCGATCTACGCGAAGTGGATCGAGGATTTCGGCGTCGACGGTTTCCGCATCGACACCGCGCGCCATGTCGATCCCGGCTTCTGGCGGGCGTTCATCCCGGCGATGCAGGAAACCGCCCGCAAGCGCGGCATTCCCCATTTCCACATCTTCGGCGAAGTGGCGCACGAAGGGCCGGACGCGGGCTATATCGCGCAATATACCCGCCGCGACGGCTATCCGGCCGTGCTCGATTTCGCGTTCCAGGGCGCGGTGCGCGCCGTGCTGGGGCAGGGCAAGGGCACCAGCGTGCTGGCCGAGATGTTCGACGGCGACGTGCTCTACGAAGGCGGCGAGGTGGCCGCGCTCGCGCTTCCCACGTTCCTCGGCAACCACGACATGGGCCGCTTCGCCACCCTTGTTCGTCAGGACCGCCCCGGCATCACCGATAAGGAGTTGCTAGACCGCGTGATGCAGGCCCACGTCATGCTCATGACGCTGCGCGGCTCCCCGGTGATCTACTACGGCGACGAGCAGGGCTTCGTCGGCGACGGCAACGACCAGGACGCGCGCGAGGACATGTTCGCCAGCAAGGTGGCGACCTACAACGACAACCATCTGCTCGGCTCGGACCGCACCACCGCCACCGAGAACTTCCGCGCCGATCACCCGCTCTACCGGCTGATCGCCGCGCTGGGCGCGCTCCGGGCGAAGCATCCCGCGCTCGTCGCCGGGCGGCAGGTGGTGCGCAGCTACAGCGAAGCGCCGGGCCTGTTCTCGGTCTCGCGCTTCGATCCCGCGACGGGCGCGGAATACCTCATCGCCTTCAACACCAGCGACCAGCCGATCCGCGCCGCGAGCGTGATCGGCACCGGCGCCGCAGGGCTGCAAAGCCTGTTCGGCGCCTGCCCGGCCAGCGTTTCCGCGCCGGGCTCGGTCATGCTCGATCTTCCCGCCTTCGGCAGCGTGGTCTGCCGTGCCGATCCCTCCCCGGAACACCAAGGTTCATGAAGCACCCCCAGACCGAAGACCTTGCCGTCCTGCAGGCCGACACCCCGTGGTGGCGCGGCGCGGCGATCTACCAGATCTATCCCCGCAGCTATGCGGATTCCAACGGCGACGGCGTGGGCGACCTGCCGGGCATCACCGGCCGGCTCGATCACGTGGCGCGGCTCGGCGCAGACGCGATCTGGATCTCGCCCTTCTTCAAGTCGCCGATGAACGATTTCGGCTATGACGTTTCGGACTATTGCGACGTCGATCCGATCTTCGGCACGCTGACGGACTTCGACGCGCTGGTGGCGCGGGCGCACGAACTGGGCCTCAAGGTCACCATCGACCAGGTCTATGCCCACACCTCCGACGAACACCCGTGGTTCGTGGAAAGCCGCCAGTCGAAGGACAATGCCAAGGCGGACTGGTATGTCTGGGCCGATCCCAAGCCCGATGGCTCGCCGCCGTCGAACTGGCAGTCGGTGTTCGGCGGCCCGGCATGGCGCTGGGACGCGCGGCGCTGCCAGTATTACCTGCACAATTTCCTGTCGAGCCAGCCCCAGGTCAACGCGCACAACCCGGCCGTGCAGCAGGCGCTGCTCGATGTCATGAAGTTCTGGCTGGACCGCGGCGTCGATGGCTTCCGCATCGATGCGCTCAACTTCCTGATGCATGATCCCACGCTGCGCGACAATCCGCCCGCGCCGGAGGACGGCCGCCGCCGCACGCGCCCCTTCGATTACCAGCTCAAGATCTACAACCAGTCGCACCCGGATATCGTCAAGTTCATCGAACGCATCCGCGCGCTGTGCGACGATTACGGCGCGGTGTTCACCGTGGCCGAAGTCGGCGGCGACTTGGCCGAAACCGAGATGAAGGCATTCACCGCCGGCAACACGCACCTGAACAGCGCCTACGGCTTCGACTTCCTCTATGCCGATGCGATCACCCCGGCCTTCGTCGAAAAGGCGCTGGCCCGCTGGCCCGATACGCCGGGGCTGGGCTGGCCGAGCTGGGCGTTCGAGAACCACGACGCCCCGCGCGCCGTCTCTCGCTGGAGCAAGCCCGAACACGCCGAGCGCTTCGTCCGCATGAAGGCCGTGCTGTTCGCCTCGCTGCGCGGCAACATCATCGTCTATCAGGGCGAGGAACTCGGCCTCTCGCAAGTCGAAATCCCCTTCGAACTGCTGCAAGACCCCGAAGCCATCGCCAACTGGCCGCTGACGCTTTCGCGCGACGGGGCTCGCACGCCGCTGCCGTGGCAGGTCCAGCACGAACAGGGCGGCTTCACCACGGCGACGCCGTGGCTGCCGGTGGGCGCGGAAAACCTGTCCCGCGCGGTCGATCGGCAGGAAACGGACCCCGCCTCGCTGCTCAACCTGACCCGGCTGCTGCTGCGCCTGCGCAAGGATTCGTCCGCGCTGCGCCTCGGCAGTTTCACCGTGCTCCACGCCGGCGAAACGGTGCTGGCGCTGCGCCGCGAACACGAGGGCCGGCAGGTCATCGGCGTGATCAACATGGGCGCAAGCGCGGCGAAATGGCCGGCCGGCATCCCTGAAACTGGCAAGGAAATGGTGTCGGTCAACGACGCCGCGATCGGATCGCTGCCGCCTTTCGGCGCGGTCCTGTTCGAACCGGAGGACTGAAAGACATGGCAAGCCTGTTCACCCGCGCCCTTCTGGCGCTGGCCCTTCCTGTTGCCTGCGTTCCCGCAGCCATGGCGCAGGATGCTCCCGCCACCGCCACGGCAGCATCGCCCGACGGCAGCCTCATCCTGACCGTCTCGACCAACAACGACGGCCGCCCCACGTGGTCGCTGTCGCGCAAGGGCAAGCTGCTGGTCGGCGCCTCCACGCTCGGCTTCATCCTCACCGATGCGCTGCCGCTCCAGCGCGGCTTCCGCATCGTCGGCTCGGACAAGGCTGCGGGCAAGGAAACCTGGGAGCAGCCCTGGGGCGAGCGCCGCTTCGTAACCGACAACCACAACGAACTGCTCGTCCGCTTCCAGCAGAGCGCCGACAACGGCAGCCGCCTGATGAATGTGCGCTTCCGCCTGTTCGACAACGGCTTTGGCCTGCGTTACGAGATGCCCGAGCAGCCCGGCCTCAAGACGATGCACATCGCCGAGGAACTGACCGAGTTCGCGGTGGCGCAGAACGGCACCGCATGGTGGATTCCCGGCGGCGAATGGAACCGCTACGAGCAGGTCTACCAGAAGACGCCGATCGACGGCGTTTCCACCGCGCACACGCCCATCACCATGAAGCTGGACGACGGAACGCACCTCGCGTTCCACGAAGCCGCGCTGGTCGATTATTCGGGAATGTGGCTGAAGCGGATCACGGGCACCACCTTCCGCTCCACGCTCTCGCCGTCCTCGCGCGGGCCGAAGGTGACGCGCGACCTGCCGTTCAACACCCCCTGGCGCACGATCCGCATCGCCGACAACGCCGCCGGCCTCGTCGAGAACGACCTCGAACTGAACCTCAACGAGCCGAACAAGATCGGCGACGTCAGCTGGTTCAAGCCAATGAAGTATATCGGCATCTGGTGGGGCATGATCCGCGGCGACTGGTCCTGGGCCGAAGGTCCGAAGCATGGCGCCACCACCGCGCGGACCAAGCAATACATGGACTTCGCGGCCAGGCATCACTTCGGCGGCGTGCTGGTCGAAGGCTGGGACAAGGGCTGGAACGGCAACTGGTTCGGCCACGGGCAGGATTTCAGCTTCACCGAGGCGGTGCCCGATTTCGACCTCAAGGCGGTAACCGCCTATGGGCGCAAGAAGGGCGTCGAACTGATCGGCCACAACGAGACCGGCGGCAACATTGCCAACTACGAAGCCCAGCTGGACGACGCGATGAAGCTCTACCACTCGCTGGGGATGCACGCGGTCAAGACCGGCTACGTGGCCGATGCGGGCGGGATCATCGCGCCCGGCGATGCCCCCGGCGAAACCCGCATGGAATACCATGACGGCCAGCGGCAGGTGCAGCACCACCTCAAGGTCGTGGAAACCGCCGCGAAGTATCAGATCGCGATCAATGCGCACGAGCCGGTGAAGGACACGGGCCTGCGCCGCACCTATCCCAACTGGATCGACCGCGAAGGCGCGCGCGGCATGGAATACAACGCCTGGGGCCAGTTCGCCAACGGGCCGGACCATGAACCCACGCTGGTCTATACCCGGATGCTGTCCGGCCCGATGGACTTCACGCCCGGCGTGCTGAGCCTCGAAGGCCACGACCACGTGCCGCTCGCGTCCACGCTGGCCAAGCAGCTGGGCCTCTATCTCGCGCTCTATTCTCCGATCCAGATGGCGGCGGACTTCATCGAGAACCTGGCCAAGTATCCCAAGGAGCTGGACTTCATCTCGAAGGTGCCGGCCGACTGGTCCGAAAGCCACCTGATCGCGGGTGAAGTGGGTGACTACGCGATCTTCGCGCGCAAGGACCGCAACAGCACCGACTGGTACGTCGGCGGGGTGAACGATGCAACGGCCCGCGACGTGACCCTGCCGCTCAATTTCCTCGAGCCCGGCAAGCGCTACACCGCAACCATCTACAAGGACGGCGAGGGCGCCACCTACGAAACCGACGCCCGCCACCGCATCGCCTATGAAACCCGCACGGTGAGCAAGGGGGACACGCTCAAGCTGTGGCTCGCCCCCGGCGGCGGCGCGGCCGTCCGGCTCCATCCGGCGAAGTGATTCCCGGCCCGGTTCGTCATTCCTGCGCAAGTGGAGGTGACGAACCGGGCGTCTTGGAACGCCCATTGCCCCGGCCGATACCGCAGTGCAAAAGTATGCACGCGGCCGGGCCCCCTCCTTGCATACTTATGCGTGCTGAACCCGCGCGAAATCGGTTCTAGGGCAGGGGGGACAAAAGGGCCGGGGCCGCACCCGGAACGATAGGGAGACCCGCGTCGATGGCCGAATCCAGCTGCTCCGCCCTGCTCCTGTTCGGAGCGACCGGCGATCTTTCCCGCAGGATGTTGCTGCCCTCGCTCTATGCCTTGCACGAGGACGGGCTGATCGACCCGACTCTGCGCATCGTGGGCACGGCCCGCTCCGAACACGACGATGCCGAATTCCGCGAATTCGCGCGGCAGGCGCTCGAAGAATTCCTGCCGGCGGACCGCAAGGACGACGCCAAGCTCGGCACTTTCCTCGACCGGCTCGAATACCAGACGCTCGATGCCTCCAACATCGACGGCTTCGGCGCGCTGGCCGAAAAGCTGGGCGATACCTCGTGCGGCCTCTCGATCTTCCTGTCGACCGCGCCCGCGCTGTTCGAGCCGACCATCGAAGGGCTGCGCCGCGCCGGGCTGGCCCATGGCCACGTGCGGATCGGCCTTGAAAAGCCGCTGGGCAACGATCTCGCCTCCAGCGCGCGGATCAACGATGCGGTCGCCGCCGGCTTCGAGGAGAAGCAGATCTTCCGCATCGACCATTATCTCGGCAAGGAAACCGTGCAGAACCTGATGGCGCTGCGCTTTGCCAACATGATGTTCGAGCCGTTGTGGAACAGCGCCGGGATCGACCACGTCCAGATCACGGTCAGCGAAACGGTCGGGCTCGAAGGGCGCAAGGGCTTCTACGACGATACCGGCGCGCTGCGCGACATGGTGCAGAACCATATGCTCCAGCTGCTCGCGCTCACTGCGATGGAACCGCCGAACGACTATGACGCCACCTCCATCCGCGACGAGAAGGTCAAGGTGCTGCGCGCCCTGCGTCCGGTGAAGGCCGAGGAAATGGTGCGCGGCCAGTACCGGCCGGGCGCGGTGAAGGGCGAAAGCGTCGGCGGCTATGTCGAGGACCTGGGCGAGGCCTCGGACACCGAGACCTTCGTTGCGATCAAGGCGCATATCGAGAACTGGCGCTGGCAGGGCGTGCCCTTCTACCTGCGCCACGGCAAGCGCATGGCCGAGCGGCGCAGCGAGATCGTCGTCGAATTCAAGCAGGTGCCGCACAACATCTTCTCCGAACGCGGCGGAAAGCTGCGCGCGAACCGTCTCGTCATCCGCCTCCAGCCAGAGGAATACGTGCGGCTTCAGGTCATGGCCAAGGAGCCGGGACTGGACCGCGGCGGCATCGTCCTGCGCGAGGTGAACCTTGACCTGTCGCTCACCACCGCGTTTGCCAAGGCGCGCAAGCGCATCGCCTACGAACGCCTGCTGCTCGATCTGATCGAGGGCGAACAGACTCTGTTCGTCCGCCGCGATGAAGTGGAAGCACAGTGGAAGTGGACCGACGCGATCCGCCAGGTCTGGGCCAGCGGCGACATGGAAGTGAAGCCCTATGCCGCCGGATCGTGGGGGCCGAATGCCGGCATCGCGCTGACCGAGCGGGACGGGAGAAGCTGGAATGACTGACGCCCCCGCCAGGGTGCGCTGGGCCGAGCCGGGCGATGCCGCGGCAGTCGCCGACCGCATCGCCGCCGAACTGGCGCAGCCCGGTCCCAAGCGCATCGCCTTCACCGGCGGCTCCACCCCGATCAAGGTGCTGGCGCTGCTGGCCGACCGCCCGCTCGACTGGTCGAAAGTCACCATCGCGCTCACCGACGACCGGCGCGTGCCCGACGATCACCCCGCGTCCAACTTCGGCAAGATCCACGCCGCGCTCGGCGCATCGGGCGCCCGGTTCGAGCGCCTGGTGGAAGGCATGGAGGTCGCCCCGTTCGATCTGGTCTGGCTGGGCATGGGCGAGGACGGCCACGTCGCCTCGCTGTTCCCGCACATGCAGGCGCTGGTGCGCCCCGGCCCGACGGTGATCGCCACCACGCCGATCCCGCTTCCACCCGAAGCGCCGTTCGACCGGCTCTCGCTCAACCGCAAGGCGCTGAAGGCGACGAAGGAGATCATCCTCGTCGTCACCGGCGCATCGAAGAAGGCGCTGCTGGACCGCGTGCTCGCCGGTTCCGACGCCTATCCCGTATCCGATTTCCTGCGCGGCTACGGCCCGCCCGTCACGATCTACTGGAGCGAATGATGGCCCTGAACCCGACCGTCGCCAAGGTGACCGAGCGCATCGTCCAGCGCTCGAAGGACAGCCGCGCCGCCTATCTGGACCTGATCGGCCGCCAGCGCGATGCCGGCGTCAACCGCCCGGTTCTGTCATGCGGCAACCTGGCCCACGGCTTTGCCGCGGCGGGCGAGGACAAGGCCGTGATCCGCACCGGCCAGGCGATGAACATCGGCATCGTCACCGCCTACAACGACATGCTCTCGGCGCATCAGCCCTATGGCCGCTACCCTGAACAGATCAAGGTCTTCGCGCGCGAGAAGGGCGCCACCGCGCAAGTCGCGGGCGGCGTTCCGGCGATGTGCGACGGGGTGACGCAGGGCCAGGATTCGATGGAACTGTCGCTGTTCAGCCGCGACACCATCGCCATGGGCGCCGCCGTCGCGCTCAGCCACGGCATGTTCGAGGCCTCGCTGCTGCTGGGCATCTGCGACAAGATCGTGCCCGGCCTGATGATCGGTTCCTTGCGCTTCGGCCATCTGCCCACGATCCTGATCCCGGCCGGACCGATGCCCTCGGGCCTCGCCAACAAGGAGAAGGTCCGCATCCGCCAGCTCTATGCCGAGGGCAAGGTGGGACGCGACGAACTGCTCGAAAGCGAGAGCGCCAGCTACCATTCGGCGGGCACCTGCACGTTCTACGGCACGGCCAATTCCAACCAGATGATGATGGAGATGATGGGCCTGCACATGCCCGGCTCCAGCTTCGTCCTGCCCGGCACCAAGCTGCGCCAGGAACTGACCCGCGCCGCCGTCCACCGCGCCACCGAAATCGGCTGGGCCGGCGACGATTATCGTCCGCTGGGCCGGTGCGTGGATGAAAAGGCCATCGTCAACGCCATCGTCGGCCTGCTCGCCACGGGCGGCTCGACCAACCACGTGATCCACCTGCCGGCGATCGCGCGCGCGGCGGGCGTGCAGATCGACTGGGACGACATGGACGAACTGTCGCGCGTCGTGCCGCTGATCGCCAGCGTCTATCCCAACGGCGCGGGCGATGTGAACTATTTCCACGCCGCCGGCGGGATGCCCTACGTGATCCGCGAACTGATCGGTTCCGGTCTGGCCCATGCCGATATCCTCACCGTCTATGGCGACGGGCTGGACGATGGCGCGCAGGAACCGGTGATGGACGGCGAGACGCTGCGCTGGAAGCCCGCCCCGCACAAGAGCGGCGATGACGCCATGCTGCGCCCCGTTGCCGCGCCGTTCCAGCCCGAAGGCGGCTTCCGCCTGCTCAAGGGCAACCTTGGCCGGGGCACGATCAAGCTGAGCGCGGTGGAGCGTTCGCGCTGGACCATCGAGGCGCCCTGCCGCGTGTTCTCCGACCAGAACGACGTGCTGGCCGCGTTCAAGGCAGGCGAGCTGGAACGCGATGTCGTGGTCGTCGTCCGCTTCCAGGGACCGGGCGCGAACGGCATGCCCGAACTTCACAAGCTGACCCCGCCGCTGGGCGTGTTGCAGGATCGCGGCTTCAAGGTCGCGCTCGTCACCGACGGGCGCATGTCGGGCGCCTCGGGCAAGGTGCCGGCCGCCATCCACGTCTCGCCCGAAGCGAAGCTGGGCGGCCCGCTGGCCAAGTTGCGGGACGGCGATGTCGTCCGCGTCTGTGCCGAGACAGGCGTGCTTGACACCGCTGTCAGTCCGGAGGAATGGGCAGCGCGCGAACACGCACCGGCACCGGCCGAGGCCATGGGAGTCGGGCGCGAACTGTTCGCATTGATGCGCCATCACACCGATCCCGCCGAACGCGGCGGATCGGCGATGCTGGCCGCGGCCGGTCTTTGACCGGCAGACGGAAGGGGTAGGGGACAATGCAACTCGTTGCCGTCGATATCGGCGGAACCCACGCGCGTTTCGCGTTGGCGGAAGTGGCCGAAGGCCGCGTCGTCTCGCTGGGCGATGCGATCACGCTCAAGACCGCCGAGCACGCAAGCTTCCAGCTCGCCTGGCAGGAATACGAACGCATCGTCGGCACGCCGCTTCCCCGCGCGACCGCCATTGCCGTTGCCGGGCCGGTCGGCGGCGAGATCATCAAGTTCACCAACAATCCGTGGATCATCCGCCCCGCGATGATTGCGGAAAAGCTGGGCGTCGACCGGTTCGTCGTGGTCAACGATTTTGCCGCCGTGGCGCACGCGGTGGCGCAGGCCGAACCCGCGCATTTCCAGCACCTTACCGGGCCTGACGAAGCGCTGCCCCAACACGGCACCGTCAGCATCGTCGGTCCCGGCACCGGGCTGGGCGTGGCGCAGCTGTGGCGCGACGGAGCGCGCTATCACGTGCAGCCGACCGAAGGCGGGCACATCGATTTCGCCCCGCTCGACGGGATCGAGGACGCAATCCTCGCCCGCCTGCGCAAGCGCCACCGCCGCGTTTCGGCCGAGCGCGTCGTCGCCGGCCCCGGCATCGTCGACATCTACGAAACGCTCGCCGTGATCGAAGGCCGCGCCTTCACCCCGCGTGAGGACAAGGAACTGTGGGCGCTCGGCACCTCGGGCGAGGACAGTCTCGCCGCCGCCGCCGTCGACCGCTTCTGCCTCTCGCTCGGCAGCGTCGCCGGCGATCTCGCGCTGGCGCATGGCGCATCGGCGCTGGTCATGGCCGGCGGCCTTGGGCTGCGCATCAAGGATACCCTGGTGCGCTCTGGTTTTGCCGACCGTTTCCGCGCCAAGGGCCGCTTCGAGGGGATGATGGCAGCGATGCCGGTGAAGCTCATCACCCATCCCCAGCCGGGCCTGTTCGGCGCCGCAGCCGCTTTCGCGCAGGCCCATCACGTTTGATTCCGAGTTGATGCCCGGTTGCGCTTGGCGCTTGCCAAGCGGCTTCGGGTGGCATAACCCTTCGAGTTAATCATTCGATTAAATCAGGAGAGGGTGCCCCATGGAATTCGAAACCATCCGCCTTGAGCGCGTCGGCGCGGTCGCCAGGATCGTGCTCAACCGTCCGGAGCGGCTCAACGCCTGCCCGCCGCACATGGCGGTAGAAATTGCCGATGCGCTGACGCTGATGGGCAAGGACACGCGCGCACTGGTCATCACGGGCGAGGGCCGTGCCTTCTGTTCGGGCGCAGACCTTGCCGCCCGCGGCGACCGTCCTTCGCCGATCACCGGCGGCGCGGGCAGCTACAAGGCTCTGACCGAAGCCTACAACCCGATGGTGGCGAAGCTGGCCAAGCTCAACGTGCCGATCATCACCGCGGTCAACGGCCCTGCGGCGGGCGTCGGCTGCTCGATCGCGCTTGCGGGCGATTTCGTCGTCGCCGGTCGCAGCGCCTATTTCCTCCAGGCTTTCGTCAACATCGGCCTCGTGCCCGATGGCGGTTCCAGCTGGATCCTGCCGCGCCTGATCGGCAAGGCCCGCGCCACCGAAATGATGATGCTGGGCGAGAAGATCGGCGCCGAAAAGGCCGAAAACTGGGGCATGATCTACAAGTGCGTCGATGACGACAAGCTTCAGGACGAAGCCATGGCGCTGGCCGAACGGCTCGCAAGGGGCCCGACCGTCGCGCTCGGCATGATGCGGCAGAACCTGCTCAAGGCGCTGGAATGCGACCTGTCGGGCGCCCTGCTCGCCGAAGCCGAAGGCCAGCTCAAGGCCGGCGACAGCGAGGACTCTCGCGAAGGCGTCCTCGCCTTCCTCGAAAAGCGCAAGACCAACTTCTCGGGCAAGTAAGCCCGTCCCGTAAAAGGCAATTGAAGCCGCGCGCGGGTCGTGGTCTGGATGCGCCATGCATCTCGACCACGATCCCGCCGCGCCTGCCGCCGATGCCATCGCTTTCGACGATTTCCTGAAAGTCGATATCCGCATCGGCACGGTGATTTCCGCCGAACCCTATCCCGAAGCGCGCAAGCCCAGCGTGAAGCTCCAGATCGATTTCGGCCCAGCCATCGGCGTGAAGAAAAGCAGCGCGCAGATCGCCGCGCTTTACGATCCCGCCGCGCTGGTCGGCCGGCAGGTGGCCGCCGTGGTCAACTTTCCCCCACGCCAGATCGGCAAGATGATCTCCGAAGTCCTGACGCTGGGCTTTGCCGATACCGAAGGCCGCGTGGTGCTGTTCGCACCGGACACCCCCGTGCCCAATGGCTCGCGCCTGTTCTGACGCCCTTGCAGCGGAGGGGCCGCATCCCCACCAAGGGATGATGGCACATCCCGCGATCTGGACCATCGGCTACGAACAGACCACCATGGCCGCGTTCATCGCCGCCTTGCAGGCCGCCGGGGTGGAGGTCGTGGCCGATGTGCGCGCGCTGCCGCTCTCGCGCCGGCCTGGCTTTTCCAAGTCCGCGCTGGCTGCCAACCTGGCCGAAGCCGGCATCGCCTACCGCCATTTCAAGGCACTGGGCACACCGCCCGATGGCCGCGCCGCCGCGCGCCGCCACGATCTTCCCGCTCTGGAGCAGATCTACGCCGGCCAGCTCGAACTCCCCGAGGCGATAGCCGCGGGCGCGCAGCTTGCCGATCTGGCCGCCACGCACCGCACCGCGCTGCTGTGTTATGAGCGGGAGGCCTGCGGCTGCCATCGCACCCTGCTGCGCAAGGCCGTGCTCCCCGGTTTCGAACCCGTCGATCTGGTGCCTTAGCGCGCCAGTTCGTCGTCGAGGAAGGCCGCCACGTGGTCCAGGTTCACGTCCTTCGCCAGGAAGGTCTGGCCGATCCCGCGCATCAGCAGGAAGGGCAGGGTGCCCGCGTCCATCTTCTTGTCGTGCAACATATGGTCGGCCAGCCGCCGCCCGTCGCAATCGAGCGCCAGCGCCGCCAGCGAGGCGGGCAGCCCCACCGCGCCGATATGGGCGGCCACGCGCTCCGCGTCCTGCCCGTTCATCAATCCCTGCCGCGCCGAAAAGCGCGCCGCCAGCACCATGCCCAGCGCCACGCCCTCGCCGTGGAGCAGCCGGTCGGAAAAGCCCGTCTCCGCCTCCAGCGCATGGCCGAAGGTGTGGCCAAGGTTGAGCAGCGCGCGCACCCCGGCGGTTTCCTTCTCGTCCGCCGCCACGATGCGCGCCTTGGCCGCCACGCTGCGGGCAATCGCCATTTCGCGCGCTTCCGCATCGCCGGCCAGCAGCTTGTGCCCGCTCGCCTCGCACCATTCGAAGAACGGCGCATCGTCGATCAGGCCATACTTGACCACTTCGGCATAGCCGGCGCGCGTGTCGCGCAGGGGCAGCGTGTCGAGCGCGAGCGGATCGGCCAGCACGAGCGAAGGCTGGTGGAACGCGCCGACCAGGTTCTTGCCCATCGGCGTGTTGATCGCGGTCTTGCCGCCCACGCTCGAATCGACCTGCGCCAGCAGCGTGGTCGGCATCTGGATGAAGCCGCAGCCGCGCTTGACCATGGATGCGGCAAAGCCCGTCAGGTCGCCGATCACCCCGCCGCCCAGCGCAATCACGTTGTCCTTGCGCTCCACTTCCTGCCCCAGCAGGAAATCGACCGTCTCGGCCAGGTACTGCCACGATTTGGTGCCTTCGCCCGCCGGCAGGATCAGCCATTCCGAGACGATCCCTTCCGCCGCCAGCGAAGCTTCGACCACCGCGCGCCAGTTGGCCGCGACATTGTGGTCGGTCACCACCGCCACGCTGTTCTTGCGGATGAAGGGCCGGCAATGGGGGCCCGCCTCGGCCAGAATCCCGGCCTCGATGCGGACTTCATACGGTGCGCCGGCGATGGCGACAGGGATTACAACCATGCGTCGATAGCCTTCAGGATCTTGTTCGCGGTGACGTGATGCGGCTGCTGGCCGCTGGTGATGTGAATGGCCGCCTGCTCGTAATGCGGGCGGCGCTCGTCGCGCAGGCGAGTCAGGATCTCGCGCGGGTCGCCCTGCTTCAGCAGCGGGCGGTTGTCCTTGCGCCCCACGCGCTCGATCAGCGTGTCCACGTCGCTGTCCAGCCAGACGGAGATCGCGCGGTCGAGGATCAGCCCCCGGGTCTGCGGATCGACGAATGCGCCGCCGCCCGTCGCCAGGATCTTGCGGTCCGCCGCAGAGCCTTCGCCGACAAGGCGCGCGATCACCCGCCGCTCGCCGTCGCGAAAATAAGGCTCGCCGAACTGTGCGAAGATTTCGGGGATGGTCATGTGCGCGGCGCGCTCGATCTCTTCGTCGGCATCGACGAAGGGCAGGTCCAGCATCGTGGCGAGCCGCCGGCCGACGGTGGTCTTGCCCACGCCCATCATGCCGACGAGCACGATCGGCCGGTCGATCCGGGCTGCGATCCGCGCCACGTCCGCCGGGTGGAGGCCGGCGATCGGGGCCGAAGGAGGGGGCGTCGCGTCGTGCTCCATTGCCGCGCCGCCTATACTTGCGCTACTGCCCAGCGCAAGCGCCGTGGCCATGCTCGATGGACACGGGGCAAAGGTTCGCGTCGCAGCCGGTGAGGTCGCGTGAAAAAACATTTGTGGGTGGCGGGTGTGGCACTGGCGGTGCTCGTCGCAGTTCTGGTGGTGGCATGGATCAAGGGCGGGACAAGACCGACAGGCTGGATCGAGGTGCCGGTGACCGGCCCGGTCGTCCGCCGATGATCCGCGCGCGTCACCTCTTGCTCGCCTGCGCGGCCATCGTCGGCGCAACCGGCATGGTTGCGGCGCAGGAATCGCTGCTGCCGCCCGGTTTCGACGACAAGCCCGCGCCCGCCGCGCCGCGCTCCGCCGCGCGTCCGGCCCCGGCGCCTGCATCCGCGCGTCCCGCACCGCAGGCGTCCGCGCCTGCTTCTTCCGCGACATCGACCCCGGTGGTCCAGCCCCTGCCGGCAGACACCGGCGCCCCCGTCGCTGCGGCGGCGCCCGAGCGCGATCCGCTGGCCGGAATCGATCCGGCGCTGATCGACCAACTGGTCGAAAAGGTTCGCCCCAAGTACGATATCCCGCCCGACGCCCAGCGCAGCCTCGCCCGCGTGGGCGTGCTGGCAGAGCAGGACGGCGGCTTTCCCGCCGTATCGTCGCACTATCTCAACGGCGCTTTCGTCGAAGGCGTGATCGGCCAGATGCGCGGGCCGCTCGTCTCGCGCTGGGGTCACATCCTGCTGCGCCGCGCGCTTGCCAGCCGGCTCGATACGCCGGTGGGCATGAACGGCGCGGACTGGGCCGCGCTGCGCGCCCAGCTCCTGCTGCGCATGGGAGAAGCCGACACCGCCCGCGCGCTGGTGCAGGAAGTGGACAGCGGCGTTTTCACCCGCAGCCTGGAAGATGCGGCGATGGCCGGCTTCCTCGCCACCGCCGATCCCGTGGGCCTGTGCCCCATCACCGCGCTCACCGCCGCCGGCCGTCCGGGCTGGGACTGGGAACTGGCGCGCGCGATCTGCACCGCGTTCACCGGCGACGGACCGCCCGCGATGGCCCAGCTTGACCGCGCGCTGCGCCGGGGCACAGGGCAGAAGATCGACATCCTGCTCGCGCAGAAGTTCGCCGGTGCCGCCGCCAATTCGCGCCGCGCGGTGACCATCGAGTGGAAGGACGTCGACGCGCTCACCCCGTGGCGCACGGGCATGTCGCTCGCCACCGGGCTGGAACCGCCCGAAGAGCTTCGCAAGAAGGCCGGCCCCGCCTACGCCTATCTCGCCGCCCGCGCGCCGATGCTGCCGCTGGCAGCGCGCGCCGAAGCAGCCGACCTCGCCGCTGGGACCGGCATTCTGTCCAGCGCGGCGATGGTCGACCTCTATTCGCAGATCGCCGCGATCGAGGACGGCGACGCCACCTGGTCACCGCTCGCCGCGCAGCTGCGCACGGCCTATGTCGCCCCGGACGAATCCGACCGCCTGGCCGCAATCAAGGGCCTGTGGGGCGATGGCGCCGATCCGGCCAAGTCCTATTCGCGCCTCGTGCTCACCGCCTACGCCGCGGCGCGCATGGTGCCCAACGAATCGCTCGCAGACGATGCCACGGGCCTCATCTCCTCGATGCTCACCGCCGGACTGGACCGCAACGCCATGCGCTGGGCGCCGTTCGTGCCGGCGGGCAGCGAGGGCTGGGGCCTGCTCGCGCTCGCTTCGCCCAACAAGCTGGCGGCGGTTGGCGCCGACACGCTCGATACCTTCCAGTCCAACGACAGCAGCAGCGGCGCCCTGCGCTCGCGTTTCCTGCTGGCGGGGCTGATGGGCCTCGGCCGGATCGACGCGGAGACGGCACGCACCTTCGCGGGCGAGCTCAAGGTCGATCTTGGCCGCCAGACACGCTGGACCCGCGCCATCGATTCGGCCGCGGAATCGAACAATCCCGCGCTCGTCGCGCTGCTCGCCGGATACGGGATGCAGGGTGCGAGCTGGGACAAGATGACCGCCGTCCATCTCTACCACATCGTCTCGGCGCTGCGCCGCGTCGGTCTCGACGGCGAAGCACGCATGATCGCGGCCGAGGCGGTCTCGCGCGTCTGACGGGACCGTGCCCGATGATGCCGTCGCCGCTTTTCTCGCCATGCTGGCGGCGGAACGCGGCGCGGCGGCCAACACGCTGGATGCCTATCGCCGCGACCTGAAAGGCGCGCGCGAGCAGATCGGCGACCTTGTGCGCGCGGACAAGGACGATCTCGCCCGGCTTGCCGCCGCCTGGCAGGATCTCGCGCCGTCCAGCGTCGCGCGCAAATCGTCGGCCCTGCGCCAGTTCTACACATTTCTCCAGGACGAGGGCCTGCGCGCGGACGATCCTTCCGCCGCCCTGCCGCGCCCCCGCGCGCGCCGTCCCTTGCCGCGCCTGCTCGATCACGCCGAAATCGCGCGGCTGTTCGCACTGGCCGAGGAGGATGCCGTGGGTGGTCGGCCAGAAGCGGTGCGGATGCTGGCGCTGCTCGAACTGCTCTACGGTTCCGGCCTGCGCGCCACCGAGCTTGTCTCGCTCCCGCTTGTCTCCGTTCCCCGCGACGTGCCGTTCCTGACCATCACCGGCAAGGGCGGGCAGCAGCGCATGGTGCCGGTGAGCGCGCGGGCAGGGCGTGCGCTCACCGCGTGGCTCGATGTGCGCCCCGGCGGCGGGCGCTTTGTCTTTCCCAGTCCGCGCGGCGGGCACCTGTCCCGCGTGCGCCTGTTCCAGCTGCTGCGCGATCTGGCCGGGCGAGCCGGGATCGATCCCGAAAAGGTCAGCCCCCACGTCCTGCGCCACGCCTTCGCCACGCACCTGCTCGAAGGCGGCGCTGACCTGCGCGTCCTGCAAACGCTGCTCGGCCATGCCGACATCGCCACCACGCAGATCTACACCCATGTCGATTCGGCGCGGCTGGTGGCGCTGGTGAATGCACGCCATCCCCTGAGAGATATCGCTCCCGGTTGACCGGAGCCGCGCGCGCCCGTAGCGCGGGAACCATGATTTCCTATCTCGAATTCGAAAAGCCGGTCGCCGCGCTCGAAGCCCGCATCGCCGAACTTCGTGACACGGCCGCCACTGGCGAACTCGACATCACGGCCGAGATCCGCCGCCTCGAAAGCAAGTCCGCCGAGCTGTTGGCCAGCACCTACCGTGCGCTGACGCCCTGGCAGAAGACGCAGGTCGCCCGCCACCCGGCGCGCCCGCACTTCAAGGACTATGTCGAAAAGGCCTTCACCGACTTCATGCCGCTCGGCGGCGATCGCCTCTATGGCGAAGATCAGGCCATCGTCGGCGGCTTCGCCACGCTGAACGGCCGCAAGGTCATGCTGATCGGCCACGAAAAGGGCAACGACACGCAAAGCCGCATCCGGCACAACTTCGGCATGGGCAAGCCCGAAGGCTACCGCAAGGCGGTCCGCCTGATGGAAATGGCCAGCCGCTTCGGCCTGCCGGTGGTCACGCTGGTCGATACTTCGGGCGCGTTCCCGGGGGTCGAGGCCGAGGAACGTGGCCAGGCGGAAGCCATCGCCCGCTCGACCGAGGCCTGCCTCGCGCTCGGCGTGCCGATGGTCGCGGCCATCGTGGGCGAGGGCGGATCGGGCGGCGCGGTGGCGCTGGCCAGCGCCGAACGCGTGCTGATGATGGAACACGCGGTCTATTCGGTCATCTCGCCCGAAGGCTGCGCCTCGATCCTGTGGCGCACGTCGGAAAAGGCACCCGAAGCGGCCGAGGCGATGAAAGTCACCGCGCAGGATCTGCTCGGCCTTGGCGTGATCGATCGCATCGTGCCCGAGCCGGTCGGCGGGGCTCACCGCGATCCCACCGCCGCCGCGCTGGCGCTCGGCAAGGCCATTGGCGAGGAACTGGACGGCCTTGCGGGCAAGGACGCACAAACGCTCCGCACCTTGCGCGCCGAACGCTTCCTGCGCATCGGCGCCTGATTCGGCGCGGCGGTCCGCCCCGAAAACGACGTCCATTGCGGTTCGGCACGCTGGTCTGCGGGAACCGCCTTTGGCACAGACGTGTTCGTTACGCGAAACGTCTGGGAGACCGCCATGCCACGCCGACTGACCACTCCGATTCGCGCGCTCGGCGCCGCCACACTGGCGCTCGCCGTCGGTGGAGCGCCCGTTGCCACTTCCGTCGGCGCGCAGCCGGTCCAGGCGATCAGCGCCGCGGACAAGCAGGAAGGGGCCAAGGCGCACCCGCAGCTGCTCCAGGAATTTGGCGGCGCGATCACCAGCCCGCAGGCCAGCTATGTCGAATCGGTCGGCAAGACGATCGCGGTCCAGTCCGGCCTCGGCAACGCGCGCAGCGATTTCACGGTCACGCTGCTCAATTCCCCGGTGAACAACGCCTTCGCCATCCCGGGCGGCTATGTCTACGTCACCCGCCAGCTCGTCACCCTGATGAACAACGAGGCGGAACTCGCCGGCGTGCTGGGGCATGAAGTCGGCCACGTCGCCGCGCGCCACGCCGCCAAGCGTGAAAGCGCATCGACGCGCAACGCCATCCTCGGCGTGCTCGGCACGGTCCTGTCGGGCGCGATCTTCGGCAATTCTGCCATCGGCCAGCTCGGCCAGAAGATTTTCTCGACCGGCAGCCAGCTCCTCACGCTCAAGTATTCGCGCACGCAGGAATCCGAGGCGGACACGCTCGGCATCACCTATCTGCGCCGCGCCGGCTACGATCCGCGCGCGATGTCGAGCGTGCTGCAAAGCCTCGCCAACCAGAACGCGCTCGATGCGCGGCTCAAGGGATCGACCGACCAGACGCCCGAATGGGCCAGCACGCACCCCGATCCCGCCTCGCGCGTGCGCACGGCGATGGCGCAGGCGAGCACCAACGCGCGTGGCATCACCAACCGCGATACCTTCCTCACCCGCGTGGACGGCCTGATGGTGGGCGATGATCCGAAACAGGGCGTGGTCGATGGCCGTTCGTTCGTCCACCCGGGCTTCCGCATGGCATTCTCGGCACCGGCCGGATACTATCTGGTCAACGGAACCAAGTCGGTCGCGGTCTCGGGCGGCGCGGGCAAGGGCGAGCTTTCGTCCGCGGCCTTCGACGGCAATCTCGACAATTACGTCCGCATCGTTTTCGCCGGCTTGGCCGAGCAGCGCATCGAACCCGATTCGATCCGCACCACCACGGTAAACGGCATTCCCGCCGCGTGGGGTTCCAAGCGCGTGACCAGCAACGGCAGCCCCGTGGACGTGGTCGTGTTCGCCTATGCCTGGGGGCCGCAGCAGGCCTTCCATTTCACCACGATCAGCCAGCCCGGACAGGCAGGGCAGTTCGACGCCATGTTCCAGTCGATGCGCCGGATCAGCGCGACCGAGGCGGGCGCGGTCAGGCCGCGGCGGCTCTCGGTCGTCACGGTGCGCTCTGGCGACACCCTGCAATCGCTGTCCAGCCGCATGGCCTATACCGACAGCAAGCTTGACCGCTTCCTCGTCCTCAATGGCCTCTCCGCCACGAGCCGCCCGGTGCCGGGCCAGAAGGTCAAGCTGGTCGTCTATTGAAGGCAACCGGGCGGGGCAGGGCGCTGTCCGTCCGCGTGCCGCGCACAAACGAAAACGGGCGGGGAAAACCCCGCCCGTTCGCTATCTCACTGCGTCAGGGGCTTAGTTGCCCTTGGCGACTTCCGTCGAGACCTTGTCGAAGGTGCCCGAGAGCGAACCACCCAGCGAGGTCATCGCGGTGATTGCAGCAACGGCGATGAGAGCGGCAATCAGGCCGTATTCGATCGCGGTGGCGCCGTCTTCGTTGGCGAACAGGTCACGGAAAAGCTTCATGGTCGGTCTCCTGTTGGTGTCTTCTTGTCCCGTCCCGCTCCTGTTTGTCCCCGGAGCGGGCATCTGCATTTCTACGCAGCAATCCTTAAGAACGAATTAGCGCCAGACCGCGCGGTTGCGAGGCGCCCCGTCAACGGAAAATTCATATAACGCATTGATATAATGACACATTTTTCGGAAAATTAGCGTGCCGATATGGCACTTGGGTTTGGTTCAAAATGCAGAAAGCCGCTGCGGCACTGCAAAAATGAATCGGGCGGACATTAAAAAACCCGCCGTGAAGCGGGCTGATTCGGCGGTGGGCCGTGGGCAGGTCGCTGTCGCTCTTGCATCGGGCACGCTGGCCATCGGCGCGCGCCCGCTTGCACGCATCCTGCGCCAGCTCCGGAAAAGTGGTCGGCGCCAGGGCAGGCGATTCAGGCGCGCAAACGAAAACGGGCGGGGAAACCCCGCCCGTTCGCTATCTCACTGCGTCAGGGGCTTAGTTGCCCTTGGCGACTTCCGTCGAGACCTTGTCGAAGGTGCCCGAGAGCGAACCACCCAGCGAGGTCATCGCGGTGATTGCAGCAACGGCGATGAGAGCGGCAATCAGGCCGTATTCGATCGCGGTGGCGCCGTCTTCGTTGGCGAACAGGTCACGGAAAAGCTTCATGGTCAGTCTCCTGTTGGTGTCTTCTTGTCCCGTCTCGCCCCAATTTTTGTCCCCGGAGCGAGCATTCGTAGTAATACGCAGCATTGCCTAAGAAGGGATTAATGCTGCCCCATGGCTTGGACGCCCTTGGCCTCGACGATATTCCAGAGACCGCCAGCACCGACCGCCATGGATTTCAGTCCGAAGATGACGAATGTGGAGAACACGGCCAGCAACAAGCCATATTCGATGGCCGTTGCCCCCACTTCGTCACGCAGCAATTTGCGCAAGGTCTGTTTCACCGTCTTATCCTGTGCATTTCGGCAATTTCACGTATTAAGACAGCAATGCTAACAAATCCTTGATCCTGTTCACAAAGCGCAAGTGGCTGTAATTTCATGATTCTAATGGTCGTTGCGCTCGCCCTGCTGGACGGGGAAGGGCGCGTACTGATGCAGCGACGCCCCGATGGTAAGGAACATGGCGGCTTGTGGGAGTTTCCCGGCGGCAAGATCGAGTCGCACGAGGATGCGGAAGAAGCCCTCGTGCGCGAGATCGCGGAAGAACTGGGCATCGCCATTGCGCCCGAAAACCTGTTCCCGCTAACCTTCGCCACGAGCGGGGCGGGGGCTGCCCGGCCGGTCGTGCTGCTGCTCTACACTTGCGACAACTGGCAGGGCGAACCCGTTGCGGAACCCGGTGCGGCCATCGTCTGGTGCGACCGCGCGTCGCTTGCCGAACTGCCCATGCCGCCTCTCGACGTGCCCCTCGCGGCAGCTGTCACAAAAATGCTGAAATGACTTGCCAACCCTGAATCGGCCTCCTAAAGGCGCGTCTCCCCGGCGCCCGTAGCTCAGCTGGATAGAGCATCAGACTACGAATCTGAGGGTCGGACGTTCGAATCGTTCCGGGCGCACCATTCTCTCCCAAGGGAGATTTGGTCGGGGAAATGGCCGCTGAAAGGCGGCATGAAATGGTAGTGCGCCCGTAGCTCAGCTGGATAGAGCATCAGACTACGAATCTGAGGGTCGGACGTTCGAATCGTTCCGGGCGCACCATTTCCTTCCATCCCGCCTTTGCCAGAGATCGTCCTTCCGCTGCGGCGGAACCGTGCGACATTCTCGCCTTGGTTGCACAATCCCGCAAAAAGAACCAAACCGGCACATAATCGGCCTTGGCTCCCGAATAGGTATCCGAAGCTGTGCGCGGGCGGGGCTCCGGCGTTGCGGAATGCGGCGCACAGGTCCTATAGGATCAGTGACTTTCGCAACCAATGCGAAGCGAGGCTGCCAGAAAAGGAAACCCAGACTTGGCAAAACCCGCCGGGCCGCGCGCCGCCCGAAATTCCACCTCCGCCAAGGCTGCCCCCGCGGTCAAGCCGAGCGAGGCCATCGCCGCCGAGGACGAAGCGACGTTCGCGCTTCGCAGCCTCCAGCAGGCCCATGCCAACAACAAGCGTTTCGACGCCACCGACGAACAGCTGCTCAAATTCTACGAGCAGATGGTGCTCATCCGCCGCTTCGAGGAAAAGGCCGGCCAGCTTTACGGCCTCGGCCTGATCGGCGGCTTCTGCCACCTCTATATCGGGCAGGAAGCGGTCGCGGTCGGCCTCCAGTCGGCGCTCAACGAAGGCCACGACAGCGTGATCACGGGATACCGCGATCACGGCCACATGCTCGCCTACGGCATCGACCCCAAGGTGATCATGGCCGAGCTGACCGGGCGCGGCGCAGGCATCAGCCGCGGCAAGGGCGGCTCGATGCATATGTTCAGCACCGATCACAAGTTCTACGGCGGCCACGGCATCGTGGGCGCGCAGGTGCCGCTCGGCGCCGGCCTTGCCTTCGCGCACAAGTATCGCGGCGATGGCGGCGTGTGCATGGCCTATTTCGGTGACGGCGCCTCCAACCAGGGCCAGGTCTACGAAACCTTCAACATGGCCGCGCTGTGGAAGCTGCCGATCATCTTCGTGGTCGAGAACAACGGCTATGCGATGGGCACCGCGGTCAAGCGCGGCTCGGCCGAAACGCATTTCTACCGCCGCGGCACCGCGTTCCGCATCCCCGGCATGGACGTGAACGGCATGGACGTTCTGGAAGTCCGCCAGGCCGCCGAAGTCGCGCTCGAATATGTGCGCGCCGGCAATGGCCCGGTGCTGATGGAGCTGAACACCTACCGCTATCGCGGTCACTCGATGTCCGATCCTGCCAAGTATCGCAGCCGCGAGGAAGTGCAGGAAATGCGTGACAAGCACGATCCGATCGAAGCCGCCAAGCAGGAACTGCTGAAGCGCGGGATCACCGAGGACCGGATCAAGGACATCGACAAGAAGATTCGCCAGAAGGTGGTCGAAGCCGCCGACTTCGCCGAAAGTTCGCCCGAGCCTGCGCCCGCCGAACTTTATACCGACGTGCTGGTGGAGAAGTATTGAGATGGCCATCGAACTGAAGATGCCCGCGCTCTCCCCGACGATGGAGGAGGGCACCCTCGCCAAGTGGCTGGTGAAGCCCGGCGACGAAGTGAAATCCGGCGACATCATCGCCGAGATCGAGACCGACAAGGCGACGATGGAATTCGAGGCGGTGGACGAAGGCACCGTGAGCGAACTGCTCGTGGCCGAAGGCACGGAAGGCGTGAAGGTCGGCACCGTGATCGCCACCATGCAGGGCGAGGACGAAGCCGCCGCCCCGGCTCCCGCGCCGACTCCGGCCCCCGCCGCCGAGCCGAAGGCCGAGGAAGCCGACGGCCCCGTCGGCACCGAGGCCAAGGCGAAGGCCGCCGCGGCCATCGCGCCCAAGAGCACCGCCAAGCCCGTTCGCGATTCCGAAGTGCCCGCCGGCACGCCGATGGTGTCCACCACCGTCCGTGAAGCGCTGCGCGACGCCATGGCCGAGGAAATGCGCAGCGACGATCGCATCTTCGTGATGGGCGAGGAAGTCGCCGAGTACCAGGGCGCCTACAAGGTGACCCAGGGACTGCTCGACGAGTTCGGGCCGAAGCGCGTGATCGACACGCCGATCACCGAATATGGCTTTGCCGGCATCGGCGCGGGCGCGGCGATGGGCGGCCTGCGTCCGATCGTCGAGTTCATGACGTTCAACTTCGCCATGCAGGCGATCGACCACATCATCAACTCCGCCGCCAAGACCAACTATATGTCCGGCGGCCAGATGCGCTGCCCGATCGTGTTCCGCGGTCCCAACGGCGCGGCCAGCCGCGTCGGCGCGCAGCACAGCCAGAACTACGGCCCGTGGTATGCCGCCGTGCCCGGCATCGTCGTCATCGCCCCTTATGACGCGGCCGACGCCAAGGGCCTGCTCAAGGCCGCGATCCGCAGCGAAGATCCGGTCGTGTTCCTCGAAAACGAGCTGGTCTACGGCAAGAGCTTCGACGTGCCGCAGATGGACGATTTCGTCCTGCCCATCGGCAAGGCGCGCATCGTCCGTCCGGGCAAGGACGTGACCATCGTGTCCTATTCGATCGGCGTCGGCTTCGCGCTCGAAGCGGCGGAGACGCTCGCCGCCGAAGGCATCGAGGCCGAAGTGATCGACCTGCGCACGCTGCGCCCGCTCGACAAGGCCACCGTGCTGGCCTCGCTCGCCAAGACCAACCGCATGGTCGTGGCCGAGGAAGGCTTCCCGGTCTGCTCGATCGCGTCGGAAATCATCGCCATCGCGATGGAGGAAGGCTTCGATCATCTCGACGCCCCGGTCCTGCGCGTCTGCGACGAGGACGTGCCGCTGCCTTATGCGGCCAATCTCGAAAAGGCTGCGCTGATCGACGCGGGCAAGATTGCCGCCGCCGTGCGCAAGGTCTGCTATCGCTGAACCCGGTGCGGGGGAGGGGCCGGCAACCGGCCTCTCCCCCAACCGATCAGGCCGTATAGGTGTTGCAGCCCGAAACCTTGTCCGGGCTGGCCGTGTTGCGCTGATAGATCTGCGTCAGGTCGCGGTCGTCGCGCACGTTGAACGCCGCCGTGGTCGAGATCACGCGCGTCTGCTTCGTGCCGGTGAACAGGTTCGAGATCAGCGGCTGGTAGTCGTAGCTCAGTTCCACGAAGATCACCGCGTCATCGACGCTGGCCTTGGCTTCCTCGCCTTTCGTGCCCATGCCCACCAGCGATCCGTCGGTACCCTTGCCTTCCGCGCCATAGGCGGACGTCACCTTCTTCACCCCGCGGCACCGCTGCCAGTGGATGTATTGCGTGCCCGTGGTGCCCGGCACCACTTCCAGGCTGCTCACGATCACGCGGCCATGATCGTAAAGGCCCAGCTTGCCGGCCTGCACAGACGCGCCCGCCAGCAGGTCGTTGATATCGGATTCGTAGATCTTGCGGTCGGCCAGCACCGACTGGTCGCCGATGCGCGATCCGTTATCCGCGATCTGCATGGCCAGCTGGGACATCCGCATGTTGACAAGCGCGAGGTGCGCGCACTCGGTGCCCCACATCCCCATCGTCAGCAGCAGCGGCATCGACAGCGCGAATTCCACCATGGCCACGCCGGACGTCGCGCGCCGCAGCCGCGCCAGCAGCTTGCGCGCGTTCACTTGCAGTACCCCACTTTGGCCGATGCCTCCTGCAACTTGAACGGCTGGTTGCGCAGCACGGTGCTTGCCGTCACCGAAACCGTCTTGGACAGTCCGATCAGGTTCGCCAGCGGGAACGCGCGGGGATAGCTCATCGTCACCTTGTAAAGCACCGCATCGCGCGCACCGCCCACGCCGTTGACGCCCCGGTCGGCGTCCCACGCACCATTGGCGTTGGCGTCCTCGAAAGGCTCGTTGGCATCGCACGCGCCGTTGTTGTTGGTGTCGGTGTAATCCTCGGCGGTGCCCACGTTGGTGAAATTGGCATAGGCCCGGCGCGAGAACGTCACCGTCGCCTTGGGCACCAGTTCGTGCACGCGCGTGGTGATCTTGCCGTCGATCGTGCCGGTCAGGCCGCTCGCGCTTTCCAGCGTCGATGCGCGCGCCGCCTGCTGCAGCGAACCCTGCAGCATCGTCGTCGCCCACATGTTGTAGCTGATGTCGAACACCCCCATCAGCGCGGTCATCAGCACCGGCAGGATCAGCGCGAACTCGACCACCGTCGCACCGTCGCGAGACCGGGCCAGCGCGGCAAGGCGCGGGAAGGCGCTCACTGCGAAAGCCTCAGGTCGCCGATCGAGCGGGCGATCTTCTCGAACGCGGCGCTCAGTTCGCCCGCGTTGGCGGCGGAGAAAAAGTGCCCCTGGCCCGCACACTCGGTCATGATCGGATTGAGGTCGGTGCCGAAGGCGATGAACCACACCGTGATGTTGCGGTTCCTCACCTGCTGGCACACGAACGAGAACCGCTTTTCGACGGTCTGCGTCAGGGTGAGGGCGGACGACGGACTCCACCGCCGCTTCGACAGCGGCTCCACGCCATACGCGCCATAGCTGAGATCATAGGACGAGGTCTGTCCGTCGGTCAGGAAGATCAGGTGGCGACTGGTGGGCCGGCTGGGGGAGGCATTGGCGTTCTCCGAAGCGAACAGCCCGGTGGGCGAAAGCAGCCGCCCGGCCCAGATCATGCCGATGTCGTGATAGGTGCTGCCACCCGCCTGAAGCCCGTTGATGTAGGTGGCCAGGTCGGCCGCGGTCCACGTCTGGAGCTTCTTGGCAGGCGCCGGGCACGCCGCGAACCCGGCGACGTAGGGCGCCACATATTCGGCCTGCGTCTTGACCTCCAGCGTCGAAAGCGCCCCGGTCCCGTTCCACAGCATCGCCCGGTCATAGATGATCGCCGGATACTGCGGCCGCCACTGCGTGGCCGGAGACCCTGCGGTGGGCACGCGGTCGATGTCGAGGTCGAGCGCCTTGGTCAGGTCCACATTGTCGTAGTCGGCGATCTCGTACGTCCCGCGTTCCTCGATGCAGCCGTTCGATCCGGTCCGCCATCCGCTGACGTCCTTGGTCACGTCCTTGTAGTCCCACTGGCTGCTGGTCGCCAGTTTCGGCTCGGTGATCGTGTCGTATTGCAGCGTATAGTTGGTGTAGGTCGTCTTGGTCGCGGTGCAGGTCGTGCCCGAAAGCGCGACCGTGGAATAGGTCGCCCCGTTATAGACCACCTGGATGGTCGAGACCGTGCGCGTACCCGCCGGCGGCCCCGTCACCGGGGTCGAGGTGGTCGAGATCGTCTTGGTCGTGTTCGACAGCGTATTCCCCGGCTGCGAACACGAATAGGTCTTCTTGAACGAATTGTAGGTCGCCGCCACGCTGTAGGCGCTGTCCCACGCCGTCCCCGAGATCAGGTTGGACGAGGTGTTGTAGGTATAGGTGCCCGATGCCGAGCCCGTGCCGATCAGCGTGCGCGAGGGATAGGTCCAGCTCGTCACCATCCAGTCGTTGCTCAGCAGCGGGCCGACGTTGACGTTGGTGGAATAGGGCACGAAGCCATAGCGCATGCGGCTGCCCGTCTGCTTGGCCGCTTCCATCGTCGTGAAGAAGTTCTTCACCACCGTTTTCAGGATCGCGATCTTGGGGCTGGTGTCGCCGCTGTTGGTCTCGTTCATCGATCCGGTGACGTCGAGCGCCATCATGATGTCGGTGTTCGGTGCATTGAGCTGCGCGGTGCAGGCCACCGACATCAGCGCCGGCTTGCGTCCGAAGAACTGCATGACCGCCATCGGCAAGGTGACGCTGGCGGTGCCGCTGATCGACTGGTCGTCGCTGATCACCATGGAGAACGCCCGGCCGGACGTGCCGTACATCGTCTTGCCGAAGTTCACGTTGAACAGCCGGTTGCCCTTGTCCGCCACGCGCGCGGTATCGGTCGAAGGGTTGAAGGCGGTGATCGTGCCCAGTTCCTTGCGCGCCGCCAGCACGCCCGCGTCGCAGGCCTGCTGCAAGCGCGACTGGACAAGGTAGATCCGCCCCACGTCCACGCCGCCGCCCACCAGCGCCAGCAGCGGCACCATCGATCCGGCCACGATCATCGCGGTGTTGCCCGCGCGGTCGCGGGCCAGCCGGCTCATGAAGCCACGCGGCTCGCGGGAGAGCGGGCGGGCGCCATCGCGCCGCACGATCAGCCGCAGGATGCGCGAGACAAGGGAGAAAAGACGAAGGATCACGCTGGCTGACTTATCCTGCTTCGGGAAAAATCCGGTGAATCCGCTTGGTTAATTTCTGATTTCGGACACACGCGGAACGTCCCGAAGTCCGGCATCAGGCGGCGGCCAATGGTTAAGTGCCGGCCGCCTTGATGAAGATCGCGCGCTTGTATTTCACGGTGAAGTTCACCGTCTGGGGGAAGACCCACACCGGCGCGGCAAAGCTCAGGTTCATGGTATATTCGGTGGCGCCCGTCACCCGCTGCGGACTGGCCTGCGCGACCGTGGCGGTCAGCGCTGCCGCTTTCAGGAAATAGGGGCGCGAAGTCGCCGTGGCGAGCGCGAGGTCGCGCATCTGCGCGGCGCTCAGGGTATTGCCCGCCTGGTTCTGCACCGTCACCTTGCGCTGCACGTCCGCCGCCGCGCTCGCCAGCGCGCTATAGGCCTGCATCACCATGGAGAACTGGAACACGGCGATCATCATCAGCACGAACAGCGGCCCCAGCAGCGCGAACTCGATCGCGGCAGTGCCCCCGCGCGAGCGGACGAGCCGGCGGGCGAAAGCGCGCGCGAAGGGGAGGCGGGCCGGGCGCCTCATGAAAGCTGGATGGTCCGCTTGAGAGTCATGGTCGAAGCCTTGCCCACGCCGAACTTGGTCCAGAACGGGGTGAAGGTGTCGGTCACGCTCACCTGGAGATACTTGGAAATCTCGCCGGTCACCGAACAATATCCCGGCAGCGACACGTATGTGGTATCGGTGCCGCAACGATAGACCGTGACGATCGCGATGTTCGCCACCGGAACGCTCGTGGTGGCCGAGATGATGCTTTTCAGCGTGGCGATCTTGGCATCGGTATCGGGGCTGGCCGCAAGCACGATCTGCACGCTTTCGCTGATCGACGCCTGCACGGCCGTCCGCCGCGCCACCATGCGCGTCACGTCCACCGTGCCCAGGCCCATCAGCGCCAGCAGCGGTGCGATGAAGGCGAACTCCACCACCACCGAGCCTTCGCCCGTGCCGGCCAGATGGCCCAGAAGGCGGCGCAGCCGGATCACGCGACCAGGATCACCTTGGGCGCGTCGGTGCCCACCGCAGTGCTGGTCTGCAGGCCCGGCGGGCAGAAGCTGGTCATGTTAACGTTGCCCTGGATCGAGATCATGTTGGCCGTGATCTGCAGGCAGCGGCTGGTCACGCGCGCGGTGCCGCCAAAGCTCATCGTGCTCTTGGGCAGGTAGATCGTGCCGTTGATGACCGAATCCGAGGTGCCGTTCAGCGTGGAGACGTTGCCCGCGCTGTTGCGGTCCTCCATGATCAGCATCCCTTCCAGCGCATTGGCCTGGCTGCTGCTCAGGCCCGATGCCAGCAGCTGCGCATTGGTCATCGCCGTCAGGTTCAGCGCCGCACCGCCGTTGATCTTGAAGTTGGCGCCGTTCTTCAGCACGATCATCACGCCGTTGGCGGTCACCACGTCCTGCGCGCGAATGGTGAAAGTGCCGCCATTGATCACATAGATGCCGGGGTTCATCACCGTGTTGCACGCGGTGCTGATCGACGTGTAGTTCCCCGGATTGATCGTCGCCGTCGTGACGCCGCCCGATTTCACGCAGGTATTGGCCGATCCGGTGGCCGTGGTCGTCGGCGCCGTCAGCGACTTGAACGGGTCGGACAGCGTGGTCATGTATTCCTTCACCACGTCGTCGGTATGCGTGTCGAACCAGTCGTCGATGCCGCCCGCCGCCATCAGGTAGTTCACGTCGATGGTCGGGTTGCCCGAAACGCGGATGGAATTGGTCGAATTGGACAGCGCGGCCAGTCCGCAGCCCGATTTCAGCACCGCGCTACCGCCGATGGTGATCGCGCCGTCGGCGGTCGGGTTGGTGGCGATGATGCAGCTGGTATAAGTCGCGCCCTTGGCGAAGCTCGCCTGCGCGGACACTTTCACCGTGGTGGACTTGCCCGTGACGAAGCCGAAGAAGGGCAGGGTGCGGGTGGCGGTCGCCGTAACCAGAATGGCGTTGGACGTGCCGCCGTTGTAGTTCACCAGCGCAACCGTGGGCGTCGCAGAGAAGGTCTTGGTGACCGCCAGGTTGGCGGTGTATTCCTGCTGGGCGTGCGTGGCATAGACATCCTTGACGATACCCTTCGCCAGCGACCACGCCCCGCCGATCGCCCCCTGGTCCGCCGCGTATTGCATCTCGCGCTTCCACAGGAACCATTGCGAGGTATCGATCGCGAATCCGGCGGCAGAAACCAGCACCGGCGTTGCCACCGCCATCAGCACGGTGGCATTTCCGCGGGTCGAACGGGCCAGTCGCTTGATGCTCACGGCGCGGCCAAGTGCCTTGCCGGAAAGGGATTTCCCGATCATGGAGCGAAACTTGCCGAGCATTTTCCCTGAGCCTTGCTTTGTTCAATGCGGTCGGGCCAGACTTTTGCCGTCCGTACCGTTACGGTTCGATAGTTAGGTTTTATCCAATCAACGGCGTTAAATTGCGGTTACCACCACGCAGGAAGTTTCAGTTTCCCCTATGTCCAGCCCAGAGAACCGCGCCATTCCGCGCGCTTTGCCCCCTCGTGAACACGCCCGCGCGCTGCTGACCCCGGTGGAGCGGCTCGCGGTGGCCTATGCCCCGGCCGCCGTGCGCGACTTGTGGACCGGACTGCTCGCGCTCGAACACCGGCTGGCCGATGCCGCCAGGGAAGGGCGCGATCCGATCATGATCCAGCTGCGCCTGGCATGGTGGCGCGACCGTTTCGATGCGCCCGCTGTCACGTGGCCCAAGGGCGAGCCACTGCTCGCGCTGCTGGCCCCGTGGGAGGCCGAACGCACCGCGCTGCGCGGTCTGGTCGATGGCTGGGAAGCGAAGAACGTGGGCGAGGATGGCGGCACCGAACTGGCGCGCACCCGGGTCGAGGCCTTGGCCGCGCTTGCCCGCCTCGCCGGCGTGGCGGAAAGGCACCAGCCTGCGTTACGTGACGCGGCGGGCGAATGGCACGGCACCGTTCCCGTTACGGCACGCACCGCGCCGCGCCTTCCGCGCAGCCTGCGCCCGCTGGTGATCCTGCGCGGGCTGGCGCTGCGGGAACGCGCGGGGCAGGCAGCGCCGCTGCGCCAGTTCGCCGCGCTGCTGCGGCTCGGCCTGCTGGGGCGGTGATCCGCTAAAATGGTGGGACTTCTACCTACCCGGCGGGCCGGCGTGCGATAGTATCGGCCGCCTCGCCAGGGGAAGGGGAAGGCTGCGCGGTGAACCGGATACTGATAGGTGCGCTCACCGCGCTGCTGCTTGTCGCGGCGGGGGTGTTCTGGTGGGAAGGCCGTGCCGCCACCGAACGCGCCGCCCCGGCGCCGTCGCTCGCGCTGGCCCCTGCGACCGAGAGCGCGGACGAGGAGGAATTGCCAGAGGCAGACCCCGGAGAAGCGGTCGGCCCCGCGCTGCCGCAGGCGAGCGAACAGAGCCGCGAACAGCGCCGCTTCGACCGGCTCGACAAGGACCGTGACAGCCGCATCACGCGTAACGAGATGCTCAGCCCCCGCGTGAAGGATTTTCGCAAGCTCGACGTAGACGGCAACAACCTCCTCACGTTCGAGGAGTGGGCCGCCACGTCGTCCAACCGCTTCAAGGCCGCCGACGCCAATGGCGATCTCTGGCTCAGCCGCGACGAATACGCCACGACCAAGGCCAAGGCGAAAAAGCCCGCCTGCAAGTGCCGCTAGCGCGCGGTCGGGTGAGGTCGGGTGCCCTTAGGTGCCGTTCAGGTCAGGGCAGGGCGGGCAGCCATTCCGCCAGGTCCGCCTTGCCCCGCGCGGTGTAGGCTTCCTTCCGCGACTTCTTCTTCACGGATGCGTCAACCGGCGGGAAAAGCCCGAAATTCACGTTCATCGGCTGATAGCTTTCGGCCTCCGCATCGCCTGTGATGTGCGACAGCAGCGCGCCCAGCGCGGTCGTGCGCGGCGGCGGCGTCCACTCCCGCCCGGCCACTTGCGCCGCCGTCATCAGGCCGGCCAGCATCCCCACCGAGGCGCTTTCGACGTAACCTTCGCATCCGGTGATCTGCCCGGCGAAACGGATGTGATCGGCGCTTTTCAGCCGCAGCTGCCGGTCGAGCAGCGTGGGCGAATTGAGGAAGGTGTTGCGGTGCAGCCCGCCCAGCCGCGCGAACTCGGCGTTCTCAAGTCCCGGAATTGTCCGGAAAATCCGCACCTGCTCGGCGTGCTTCAGCTTGGTCTGGAAGCCCACCATGTTCCACAGCGTGCCCAGCTTGTTGTCCTGCCGCAGCTGCACCACGGCATAGGGCCAGCGCCCTTGGGGAAACTCGGGACTGGCGGTGTGCGGATTGTCCAGCCCCACCGGCTTCATCGGCCCGAACCGCAGCGTGTCCTCCCCGCGTGAGGCCATCACCTCGACGGGCATACAGCCTTCAAAATACGGCGTATTTTCTTCCCACTCGCGGAACTCGGTCTTGTCCCCGTCGAGCAGCGCCTGCCGGAAGGCGACGTATTCGTCCTTCGTCATCGGGCAGTTGATATAGTCCCGCCCGTCGCCGCCCATGGCCAACGACGCCTCGGCGCCCTTGTCCCACCGGCTCGCCATCCACGCCACGTCCATGTTGATGGAATCGCGGTAGACGATGGGGGCGATGGCATCGAAGAAAGCCAGCGAATCCGCGCCCGTGGCCCCGCCGATGCTGGTCGCCAGCGCCGGAGCCGTCAGCGGCCCGGTGGCGACGATGGTCAGCCCGGCTTCAGGCAGCACGTCCACCCGCTCGCGCACGATCTCCAGCGTGGGCAGCGCGGCCAGCGCTTCCTCCACGGCGGCGGAAAACACTTCGCGATCGACGGCCAGCGCCGATCCGGCGGGCACCCGCGCCTTTTCGGCCGCGGTCATCAGCAGGCTGTCGCAGCAGCGCATCTCGTAGTGGAGCAAGCCCACCGCGTTCTTCTCGTCGTCGTCCGACCGGAACGAGTTGGAGCAGACCAGTTCGGCAAGGCCGGCACCCTGATGCGCCGGCGTCATGTCGCCGCCGCCGCGCATTTCCGAAAGCCGCACCCGGATCCCGCGCTTGGCAAGCTGCCACGCCGCTTCGCTCCCGGCCATGCCGCCGCCGATGATGTGTACCTGATGATCCATAGAGCCGCGCAATGGCATTGCATGGCAGGCGCGGCAACCCCATGAGGGGGCACGGGCACACCAGGCGAGGGGGGACGAATGCCGAAACGCGCGCTGGCCGAACGCAGGCCCTGGCTGGTGGCGAGCCTTGCCCTCGGCATCAGCTACTGGCTGCTCGATCACACACGGGTGCCGGGGATCTACGAAATCCTGTGGAAGGGCGGCGGCGTCGCTTTTCTTGCTGCCTATGCCTGGGCGCACCATCCGGCGAAGGACGCGCACCGCATTGCGGCGGTGATGGCGCTGGGCGCGATCGGCGACATGGTGCTGGAAATCGACTTCACCGGCGGCGCGCTAGCGTTCCTGCTCGGCCATCTCGCCGCCATCGCGCTCTATGTCCGCAACCGCCGCACCCACCCCAGCGCAAGCCAGAAGGCGCTGGGCGTGGCGACGTTGATCGGGGTGCCGCTGATTTCCTGGGGGCTGAGCGGATCGCCGCAAGTGGCGCTCTATGCGCTCGGGCTGGGCGGCATGGCGGCGGCCGCGTGGCTCAGCGCCTTCCCGCGCTACCGCGTCGGCCTGGGCGCGATGCTGTTCGCTGCCTCGGACCTGCTGATCTTCGCGCGGATGGGACCGCTCGCGGCCAGCCCCCTCCCGGGACTGCTGATCTGGCCGCTCTACTACTTCGGGCAGGTGATGATCTGCACCGGCGTGATCGGCGCGCTCAAGGCGCGCGGCGCTTTCCGGGCGGAGTAGGCGGCTTTCTCAGCCCGCCACCGGCAACACGATCGCACCGTTCTCGTCGCGGCGCAGCGGGCCATAGGCAATGGCGGCGTTCAGCGGGAGGTCGGCGTAGATGTGCGGAAACAGCTGACCGCCGCGCGAAGGCTCCCACTTCACCGCGTCACCCAGCACGTCGAGATCGACCGTCACGATATGCAGATCGTCCTGCCCGGCGAAATGCTTGTCCACCGTCTCGGCCAGCTGGGCGGCGGTCGAGAGGTGGATATAGCCATCCGCGAGGTCGACCGGCGCGCCCTTGAACGTGCCGGCTTCCTCCAGCTCCACCATCTGCGGAGCCGTCAGAACCTTGTAGGCGACCTGCGGTTGTTCGCTCATTCGCTACCTTCGTCCGTGACAGCGTCCGGGCCGGCGTCCGCGCCGGCATCCGTCACGACATCCGTGACGGCATCTTCCGCGCCATCATCTGCAAGACGCACGGCACTGACCACATGTTCCTCGCCGGAGACGTTGAACAGGCGCACGCCCGCAGAACCGCGGCCGATCACGCGCAGCGAAGCCAGCGGCAGGCGGATCAGCTTGGCCTGGTCGGTGACGAGCACGAGCTGGTCGGCCTGAACGGCCGGGAAGCTTGCCACCACCGGGCCGTTGCGCCCGATGTTGTCGATGTTGGTGATGCCCTGTCCGCCGCGACCGGTGCGGCGATATTCGTAGGCCGACGAAAGCTTGCCATAGCCGTTGGCGCAGACGGTCAGGATGAACTGTTCCTTCGCCGCCAGCTCGGCATAGCGGTCCGCGCTCATCACGGGCTCGCCTTCCTTCTCCGCCTTCCACGGGGCAAAGCGCAGGTAATCCTCGCGCTCGTCCTGATCCTTCACACCCACGCGGTGGAGGATCGACAGCGAGATCACCTCGTCGCCATCCTTCAGCGTCATGCCGCGCACGCCGGTTGAGGTCCGGCTCTGGAACTCGCGCACGTCGTCCGCCGGGAAGCGGATCGCCTTGCCGCCGCGGCTTGCCAGCAGCACGTCGTCGCCTTCGGACAGCAGCGCCACGCCGATCAGCCGGTCCTCGCTGCCTTCATCGAAGCGCATCGCGAACTTGCCGTTCGACGGGATATTGGCGAACAGGTCCATCGCGTTGCGGCGCACGTTGCCCTTGGCGGTGGCGAACATGACGTGGAGCTTGCCCCACTCGCCTTCGTCCTCGGGCAGCGGCAGCACGGCGGCGATCGTCTCGTCCTTGTCGAGCGCGGGCAGCAGGTTGACCACCGGGCGGCCGCGCGTGGCCGGCCCGCCTTCGGGCAGGCGCCACACCTTGAGGCGATAGACCTTGCCGGCGGTGGAGAAGAACAGCACCGGAGTGTGGGTGCTGGCGATGAACATCGTGCCGACGGCATCCTCTTCCTTCGTGGCCATGCCCGAGCGGCCCTTGCCGCCGCGTGCCTGTGCGCGGAAGGTCGAAAGCGGGGTGCGCTTGATATAGCCGTCGAGAGTCACGGTCACGACCATGTCCTCGCGCTCGATCAGGTCCTCGTCGTCGATGCCGTCTGCCGCCGGGGCGATCTGCGACACGCGCGGCGTGGCATAGGTGTCGCGCACCTGGACCAGTTCCTGCCGCATCACGTCATAGAGCTTCACCCGGTCGCCGAGGATGGCGAGGTATTCCTCGATCGCCTTGGCCAGCACGCCCAGTTCGTCGCCGATCTCGTCGCGGCCCAGCGCCGTCAGGCGATGCAGGCGCAGGTCGAGGATCGCGCGGACCTGCGTTTCGGACAGCTTGTAGGGCTTGCCCGAGCCGTCGTCGGCATCGTTCTCGATCGCTTCGACCAGTCGCAGGTAGGGCGCGATTTCGCCCACCGGCCATTCGCGCGCCAGCAGCGCGGCGCGCGCGACCACCGGGTTGGGCGAGCCGCGCACGATCCGCACCACTTCGTCCAGATTGGTCACCGCCACGACGAGGCCGAGCAAGATGTGCGCCCGGTCGCGCGCCTTGTTCAGCTCGAACTTGGTGCGGCGGGTGATCACTTCCTCGCGGAAGCCCACGAAGGATTCGATGATGTCCTTGAGGGTCAGCGTTTCCGGACGGCCGCCGCGGATGGCGAGCATGTTGGCCGGGAAGTTCGACTGCGCCGGCGTGTTGCGCCAGAGCTGGTTGAGCACGACTTCGGGCGTGGCATCGCGCTTGAGGTCGATGACCACGCGCACGCCTTCGCGGTTGGATTCGTCGCGGATGTCGGAAACGCCCTCGATCCGCTTGTCCTTGGCGGCTTCGGCGATTTTCTCGACCAGCCCCGACTTGCCGACCTGGTATGGGATCGAGGTCAACACGATCGAACGGCGATCGCCGCGACCTTCCTCGATCTTGTGCTTGGCCCGCATGATGATCGAGCCGCGACCTTCATGATAGGCCTTGCGCGCCCCGGCGGTGCCCAGGATCAGCGGCGCAGTGGGGAAATCGGGTCCGGGAATGATCTCGATCAGCTCGTCGATCGAGATCAGCGGGTTGTCCATGTAGGCAAGGCAGCCGTCGATCACTTCGCCCAGGTTGTGGGGCGGGATGTTGGTCGCCATGCCCACGGCGATGCCGCCGGCGCCATTGACCAGCAGGTTGGGGAAGCGCGCGGGCAGCACCGAAGGTTCGGAGCGCGAACCGTCGTAGTTGTCGACGAAATCGACGGTATCCTTGTCGAGATCGTCGAGCAGGAAGTTGCTGACGCGGGCAAGGCGCGCCTCGGTGTAACGCATCGAGGCCGGATCGTCCGGGTCCATCGAGCCGAAGTTGCCCTGGCCATCGACCAGCGGCACGCGCATCGACCAATCCTGCGCCATGCGGACGAGCGCGAAGTAGATCGCGCTGTCGCCATGCGGGTGGTAGTTGCCCATGACGTCGCCGACGATCTTGGCGCACTTGCGATAGGGCCGGCCGGCGACGAAGCCGCCTTCCTGGCAGGCAAACAGGATGCGGCGGTGAACCGGCTTCAACCCGTCGCGCACATCGGGCAGCGCGCGCGACACGATCACGCTCATCGCGTAATCGAGGTAGCTGGTCTTCATCTCGTCGACGATGTCGATCCGCTGGAATTCAGGTTCTCCGCCGGGGGCGGGGGGATCGATGATCTGGGTGTCGTCGCTCACGTTTTTCTGGCTTTTCGCTTATGATGTACCGGAGTGCATCCGGCCCTAGGCCATCTGAACGGGCAAGGCCAGCAATCCGCAGGCAAACAGCGGGTTTCCGGGCCAGTTTTCCACATATGCGGCAGGTTGCCTGAACGGCGGGACAAACCGCCGTTCAAAGCGGGTTCACCCGCCCACCTTTAGAAGCCGACCCCGTTGCAAAGGGTGCAATTCCGCGCCACTAGCGCAGGCGACCATGGTGAGAGGACGCAGGCCGCCGGGGGCATCCCCGCGGGCAGACCGGGTCCGGGTCGAACAGGAGAATTTGAAGATGCGGGGTTCTTTCGGGAATTTTGGCAAGACGACCGTGGCACGCGCGGCCCTGGCTCTTGCGCTGGCGACCGGGATCGCGGCTGGCGGGCTGGTTGCGGCACCGGCCGTGGCCAAGGAAGCCAAGGGTGGCGGCAACTCCAAGGAATTCGTGACCGCAGCCGGTCCGTTCCAGGCGGCGCTGAACAACGTGCAGGCGATGAAGGGCAAGTCCTCGGACGCCGAGGTCAAGGCCGCGGCGCAGGCGCTCGTGCCGCAGCTTGCGACCGTCGAAGCCGGGGTGAAGACCCCGTCCGACCGCCTGATCTTCGGTCAGTGGCAGCAGACCATCGGCGGCATCGCCGGTGACGCCTCGCTGACCCAGAAGGGCCTCCAGAACATGCTCGACAGCGGCCAGCTGCCGGCGGACAAGGTCAGCCTGGTCCAGTTCTTCCTCGGCGCCACGGCCTATCAGTCGAAGGACTATGCCACCGCCGCGAAGGTGCTCCAGCCGGTCGTCGCCGCCAACTACAGCGACAACGTCGCCGCAGAGATGCTGGCGGAAAGCCTTGCGCAGCAGGGCAATCCCAAGGGCGGGCTCGACGCGCTGAAGACCGCCATCGCCGCACGCAAGGCGGCCGGCGGCGAAGTGCCGCAGGACTGGTACACCCGCGCCAACCGCATCGCCTATTCGGCCAAGCTCGGCGCGGAAACGTCCGAATGGGCCACGCTGATGGTGCAGGCCTTCCCGACCCCCATCAACTGGCTGGGCGCCACGCAGCTGGTGCGCAACGCCAGCAGCTACACCAACCAGGAAACGCTCGACATGGGCCGCCTGATGGACCGTACGGGCGCGCTCAAGACCGACCCCAAGTACACCGAGCGTGAGTTCGTGGATTACATCCAGGCTGCCGACCCGCGTCGTCTGCCGGGCGAAGTGGTCCGCATCGGTGAGGCCGGCGTGGCCGCCGGCGCGCTCAAGACGAGCGACACCTTCGTGAGCGATGCGATGAGCCAGGCGCGCGGTCGTATCGCAGCGGACAAGGCTTCGCTGCCCGCGCTTGGCAAGGACGCCGCTTCGGCGCCCACCGGCGTGACCGCGCTGGCCGCCGCCGATGCCTACCTCTCCTATGGCGAATCCGCCAAGGCCGAGGAATTCTACAAGACGGCGCTCGCCAAGGGCGGCATCGACAAGGACCGCGCGCTGACCCGCCTCGGCATCGCACAGTCCGACCAGGCCAAGTATGCCGATGCCAAGGCCTCGTTCGCCCAGGTCACCGGCCTGCGCGCCTCGATGGCCAAGCTGTGGTCGATCTACGTCGACCAGAAGGCGGCGGGCAAGTAAGCCTGCCACGACTTTCCCGGACGGGAAAAGGAAAGGGCGGCCCCGCGAAGGGCCGCCCTTTTCGATTCGGTCACCGCTGCGGCTCGGCGCGGCGGGGAAGGGGGATTACTCGACCGGGCTGAAGTCGCCGGTGTCCTCGTCCAGAACGTGCAGCAGCCCGTCCGAGATGGCGAAGAACGCGCCGCGCAGCTTGAGCTGGCCCGCGCGCTCCTTGCTGCGGACGCACGGGAAGGTGCGCAGGTTCTGCAGGCTGACCTTGACGGCGGCCTGTTCCATCGCGCGTTCGGCCACGCGGCCGGTGGTGCCATGCTCATGCGCGACAGGTTCGCGCGCCGCGTCGAGCAGGCCGATCCAGTCGGCGATGAAGCCGCCTTCGCCCGGCTCAGCGCCCTTGAGGTCCTGCGTCAGCGCGGCCTTGCAGCCGCCGCACATCCCGTGGCCCATGACCACGATTTCCTTGACCTTGAGCACCTGCACCGCGAATTCCAGCGCCGCGGACACGCCGTGGTGGCCGGGATTGGTCTCGAACGGGGGGACCATCGCCGCCACGTTCCGCACGACGAACATCTCGCCCGGATCGGTGTCGAAGATCTGCGCCGGATCGACGCGGCTGTCCGAACAGGCGATCACCATCACCTGCGGCTCCTGACTCTCTCGCAGCTGTTGCCAGCGTTCGAGGCGGGGGGTCCAGCCATGTTCACGGAATCGGCGGTAGCCGGCGATGAGCTGCGAAAGCTCGGGGGATGTCGCGTCTGCCATGACAGCGCTAATGTGCGCTTCGATTGAGACTTTCAAGTGCGACGCGATGAGCCTATCTGGGCGCCATGACCGAAGTCGCTCCCCAGACCGCCGCCCAGAACGCCGCTATCGAGACTCGTCCCACCCGCCAGCGCAAGCCCGACTGGATCCGGGTGAAGGCGCCGACGAGCAAAGGCTATGGCGAAACGCGGGCCCTGATGCGCGGCCTCGGCCTCAACACCGTGTGCGAGGAAGCCGCCTGCCCCAACATCGGCGAGTGCTGGACCAAGAAGCACGCGACGGTGATGATCCTGGGCGACGTGTGCACGCGCGCCTGCGCCTTCTGCAACGTCAAGACCGGCATGCCGCGCGCCGTCGATCCGCTGGAGCCCGGCCACGTTGCCGAAGCCGCGGCGAAGATGGGGCTTGAGCACATCGTCATCACCTCGGTCGACCGCGACGACCTGCCCGACGGCGGCGCAAGCCAGTTCGTCAAGGTGATCCGCGCGCTGCGCGAGCAGACCCCGAACACCACGATCGAGATCCTGACGCCCGACTTCCGCAACAAGATGGAAGCCGCGGTCGAGTCGATCGTCGAAGCCGGGCCTGACGTCTACAACCACAATCTCGAAACCGTCCCCCGGCTCTACCCCACGATCCGCCCCGGCGCGCGGTATTACGCGTCGCTGCGCCTGCTGGAGCACGTCAAGCGGCTCGACCCGCGCATCTTCACCAAGTCCGGCGTGATGCTGGGGCTGGGCGAGGAGCGGCTCGAAGTGCACCAGGTGATGGACGACATGCGTTCGGCGCAGATCGATTTCCTCACCATGGGCCAGTATCTCCAGCCCACGCCCAGGCATGCCAAGGTGATGGAATTCGTCACGCCCAAGGCTTTCGACGCCTATGGCGCGATCGCGCGGGCCAAGGGGTTCCTCCAGGTGGCGGCCAGCCCGCTGACCCGGTCGAGCTATCACGCCGGCGACGATTTCAAGCAGATGCGCGCGGCCCGCGAGGCACAGCTCGCCAAGGCAGCCTCCAAGGGCTGACCCCGCCGTGCCGCATATTGCAGAACAGCGCCGTATGCCGTGGTCGGCAGAACAGATGTTCGACCTTGTGGCCGATGTGAAGCGCTACGCCGAATTCCTGCCCTGGGTGGTGGCCACGCGGATCAAGTCCGACAGCGAGGGCGAGATGATCGCCGATATGCTGGTCGGCTTCAACGCGCTGCGCGAGAAGTTCACGTCGCGCGTGCGCAAGGACCGCCCGCACGAGATCGTCGTCGAATACCTCGACGGTCCGATGAAAAGCCTGTCGAACAGCTGGAAGTTCGCGCCGGATGGCACCGGCGGCTGCGTGATCGACTTCTGCGTCGATTTCACCTTCCGCTCCGCCATCTTCGAAAAGCTGGCCGGGCAATACCTCGACCGCGCCTTTCGCAAGATGGTGACCGCGTTCGAGACGCGCGCGGAAAAGCTCTACGGCCTTCCGCAGACGACCTGACGGTCGCCCGCCGGCACTATTCCGCGTCGGTTACCGGCGGCAGCAGCAGTTCGAGCGCGCAGAGGGTGGCCTCGCGCCGCACTTGCGCGCGGGTCTGCGCGCCCTCGAAGAACTTCATCTCGGCATTGACCGCTTCCGGATCCTCGCCACGTTCGGCACGGGCAAACACCACGGTGCCCACCGGCTTGTTGTCGGACCCGCCGCCGGGACCGGCAACACCTGTGATCGCAACGGCCACATCGGCGCCCGAGAGCCGTAGCGCCCCCTGCGCCATCGACCAGGCCACGGCCACCGAAACCGCGCCAAACGTGTCGATCACGTCCATCGAAACGCCGAGCAGTTCGTGCTTGGCCTCGTTCGAGTAGGTGACGAAACCGCGATCGAGCACGGAGGAGCTGCCCGCAATCTCGGTCAGCGCGGCTGAAACCAGTCCGCCGGTGCAGCTTTCCGCCACCGCGACCTTGCGGCCGAGCGCGGCGTTTTCCTCGACCACGCGGCGCGCGAGTTCGGCGATGTCGGCGGGAAGGAGATGATCCATGGCTGGCTCTTTACGTCAGTTGGCGGGGCAAAGCGGCAGGTCGGACTTCTTGCCCGGCTTGGGCTTGTCGGCCATTGCGAGGATAAAAGTGAGCAGTTCCGCGGTGTTTTCCGGCGGCAGGGGAGAGAGCAGGCGGGTCGCCCGCTCGATGGCGACGCACTGGTCCGCCTTGATCCCCTCGGTCACCATCTGCGCCACCATGGCTTCGGCGAAGGGCTGGAGCGCGCTGTCGGGCAGCATCGCAATGGTGTCCTTCATCCGGTCGTCCCTGCCGTCACCGATCTTGAGCAGCGCGGCCTTGGCCATCGGCCACGAGCCGGGCTTGCGCACGGAGTAGCGCTCGACCAGCGCCGGCCCCTGCGTGGCGAAGTATCCTTGCGCCGAAAGGTTGGGGCGGCAGGTCTTGATCGCGCTGTCCATCACCACCGGGAGGGCATAGGTGACCATGGCGGTCAGTTCCGGCTGGGTGAGGCAATTCTGTGCCTGTGCCGCCTGCGCGCCGGTCATGCCCAGCAACGCGGCGCCGAGCGCAAGCTTGCGAAGGTTCTTTCTCATACCCGTTCTCCAAGCCCCGCTTTTTCAAGCCCTTTGGGGACAACGCTCGCCACCGCCTGCGCCGCAATGCCTTCGCCACGCCCGGTCAGACCAAGCCTTTCCGTGGTCGTTGCCTTCACGCTCACGCGGTCCGCGTCAACGCCCATGATGGCTGCCAGCCGTTCACGCATCGCCGCCTTGTGCGGACCGATCTTCGGAGCCTCGCAGATAATGGTTACGTCCACGTTGGCGATGTCGAAACCGCCCGCACGCACCAGCGAAACCGCGTGGGCCAGGAAACGATCCGAAGACGCGCCTTTCCACTGCGGGTCGGACGGGGGGAAGTGGTCGCCGATGTCACCCGCCGCGACCGCGCCGAGCAGCGCATCCACCAGCGCATGGATCGCGACGTCGGCGTCGCTGTGCCCGGACAGGCCCTTGCTGTGCGGCACCTTGATCCCGCAAAGCCAAAGGTCTTCGTCCTCGACCAGCCGATGCACGTCGAATCCCATGCCGGTGCGGGGCAGTGCAAAGCTCACGTCATCCTCCTCGAGGTCCGATGCGAAAGTGACCTTGCGCAGCCTTTCGTCACCCTGAACCAGCGCGACGGCCAGGCCTGCGGCTTCCGCCACTTGCGCATCGTCGCCCGCATCGGGCGATCCCGGCCAGGCGCGGTGCGCTGCCAGGATGGCGCCAAAACGGAACGCCTGCGGGGTCTGCACGCGATAAAGTTCGTCGCGGCTCACCGCCGCGCTGCGCAGGCCGCCGGCGCCGCGCACCACGCTGTCCACCACCGGCAGGACCGGGATCGCGCCGGGCTGTTCGTCCAGCGCCGCCAGAAGCCCGGCAATGACGTGTGCGGGCAGGTCGGGCCGCGCGGCATCGTGGATCAGCACCGCACCGGGCGCGTGGGGGCCAAGGCTTTCCAGCGCCGCGCGCACCGAAAGCTGGCGCGTCGCGCCGCCATGGACGAACGCCACGCCCGGCACGCCGGCCAGCACGCGGGCGGCTTCCTCGTCCCATCCTTCGGGAATCGCCACCACGATCGGCGCCGCGCCGGCCTTGGCCAGCGCCTCCACCGAATGGCGCAGCAGCGGCTTGCCGCGCCAGCGCGCGAACTGCTTGGGCACGGTGCCGCCCGCGCGCAGCCCTTTGCCGGCCGCGACGACGACAGCCGCGATAGGGGCGCCGGTTGTGGGGAGGGGCGGTGTCATGCCGGCGCGCCTCTACCAGCGTCTCGCGGGGGCAGGCAAGCGGACAAACCTTGCCCCCAATGGGACATTGGCGTAAGGGCTGCCTGTTTTTTAGGCAGTATCTCTCCCGATGACCCAGACTCCCGTTCCCCCCCGGCTGGCGCCGCTCACCGTCGGTCCCGTTGCCGTCGGATGCCCGGTGGTTCTCGCACCGATGACCGGCGTGACGGACATGCCGTTCCGCACGATGGTGCGCCGCTACGGTTCGGGGCTGAACGTCACCGAGATGATCGCCAGCCCGGCCGCGATCCGCGAGACGCGCCAGTCCATCCAGAAGGCGGCGTGGCATCCGATGGAGGAGCCGGTCTCGATGCAGCTGGTCGGCTGCGAGCCGGCACAGATGGGCGAGGCCGCGAAGCTCCAGGAAGACCGCGGCGCCGCCATCATCGACATCAACATGGGCTGCCCGGTGCGCAAGGTGGTGAACGGCGATGCCGGTTCGGCCCTGATGCGCGACATTCCGCTGGCCTCGGCGCTGATCGAGGCGACGGTGAAGGCCGTCTCGGTGCCCGTCACCGTCAAGATGCGGATGGGCTGGTGCCATGACAGCCTCAACGCGCCCGAACTCGCGCGCATCGCACAGGACATCGGCGCCAAGATGATCACCGTCCATGGCCGCACCCGCAACCAGATGTACAAGGGCAGCGCCGACTGGGCCTTCGTGCGGCGCGTGAAGGACGCCGTCGACATTCCGGTCATCGTCAATGGTGACATCTGCACCATCGACGATGTCGCCACCGCCATCGAACAGAGCGGCGCGGACGGCGTGATGATCGGTCGCGGCGCCTATGGCCGGCCCTGGCTGCTGGGGCAGGTCATGCATTGGCTGGAGACGGGCGAAGTGCGCCCCGATCCCACGCTGGCCGAACAATATGCGGTCATCGTAGAGCACTACAACGCGATGCTCGAGCATTATGGCACGATGACCGGGGTCAACATGGCGCGCAAGCACCTCGGCTGGTATACCAAGGGCCTGCCCGGTTCGGCCGAGTTCAGGAACCGCGTGAACTTCATCGACGATCCCAAGTCGGTGCTGGCCAATCTGGAAGCCTTCTATGGCCCGCTGCTCGACGCCGGCCATCCCGCCCCGCAACGTGCCGCCGCATGAGCCGGACCGCGTGAGCACAGCGGCCGAGCCGCGCAGGGCGGAAACGGCGCGTCCGGATCCCAAGCGCGTCGTGGCCAGCCTGCCGCTCGCCGTGTTCCTGCTCGCGCCCGACCTGACGGTCGCCTCGGTCAATCCCGCTGCCGAACAACTGGCCGGGCAGGGCGCGCGGCGTCTGGTCGGCCGGCGCGTGGACGAACTTTTCGCGTTCGATGAACCCCTGATCCTGGGCCGGCTGGCCGAAGGGGAAGCGCAGCTGTTTGCCCGCGACGCGCAAGTGCGCGTTTTTGGCCAGCCCGCCCGCCGGCTCGACGTCATGACGTCACCCGTCACCCATTCGCCCGGCTGGCAGCTGCTGCTGGTGCACGAGGCAATGGGCGTCGATGCGCTGTCGGGCGACGGCGGCGGGGCCGGCGCGGGGGAGGGCGTGGCCCTGCGCGCCCCCGAAGTGCTGGCGCACGAGATCAAGAACCCGCTCGCCGGCATTCGCGGGGCGGCGCAGTTGCTCGACCGCAAGCTGGAAGGCGCGGACAAGGCGCTGACCGGGCTCATCACCACCGAGGTCGACCGGATCGCCAAGCTGATCGACCAGATGCAGTCGCTTTCGCGCCGCAGCCAGGAACCGTCGGTCGAATGCAACCTGCACGAGGCGGTGCGCCACGCGCAGGCGATCATCACGGCCAGCAACCCCGGCGCGGTGACGATCGAGGAGGAGTTCGATCCCTCGCTGCCGCCGGTCATGGCCAATCCGGACGCGCTGGTGCAGGTCCTGCTCAACCTCATGACCAACGCGCGCGAGGCCTGCGAAGGGCGCAAGCCCGCACGGATCGCGGTGCGGACGCGCTTTGCGAGCGGAATCCAGCTGCACGCGGGGCCGGGCGGCAAGCCGCTGCGCCTGCCCATCGAACTGCGCGTCAGCGACAACGGCCCCGGCATCGCCCCCGCGCTGCGCGACCACATCTTCGAGCCGTTCGTCACCGCCAAGAAGAACGGGCAAGGGCTTGGCCTCGCTCTGGTGCAGAAGCTGGTGCGCGAAATGAACGGCCGCATCACGCACGACCGCGACGAGGCGACCGGCTGGACTCACTTCCGCCTGCACCTCCCCGTCGCCGGCTCGGTCAAGCCGGAGCACATGAAGCCAGAGCACAAGGACGCGCCGACGCCGTGAAACGCCACATCCTGCTCGTGGAAGACGACGCTTCGATCGCGATCGTCATCACCGCCGCGTTGGAAGCCGAGGGATTCGAGGTGGATCGCTGCGATTCGATCGCCGGCCGCGACCGCCTGCTCGCGCAGAAGGCGTTCGACCTGATGCTCACCGATGTCGTCCTGACCGACGGCGACGGCATCGAAAGCCTTGGCCGGGTGCGCGATTCCTACCCCCGGATGCAGGTCATCATCCTGTCCGCGCAGAACACGCTCGATACCGCCGTGCGCGCCAGCGATACCGGCGCCTTCGAATATTTCCCCAAGCCGTTCGATCTGGAGGAACTGGTCCGCACCGTGCGCCAGGCCATCGGCGCGGCAGACAGCGCGGACATGGCCGAAGGGCCGGAAGACGTGGCGCAAGGACTGCCGCTGGTCGGGCGCAGCCCGGCGATGCAGGCGGTCTACCGCATGATCACGCGCGTGCTGCGCAACGACCTGACGGTGCTGGTGCTGGGCGAATCCGGCACGGGCAAGGAGCTGGTGGCCGAAGCGATCCACCAGCTGGGCAAGCGCGCCAGCGGACCGTTCGTGGCCGTCAACACCGCCGCCATTCCCGCCGAGCTGATCGAGAGCGAGCTGTTCGGTCACGAGAAAGGCGCCTTCACCGGCGCGCACGCCCGCCACATCGGCAAGTTCGAACAGGCGAGCGGCGGCACGCTGTTCCTCGACGAAATCGGAGACATGCCGATGCAGGCGCAGACCCGCCTGCTGCGCGCGCTCCAGTCCGGCCGGATCCGGCGCGTGGGCGGAACCGAGGAAATCACGCTCGATTGCCGGATCATCGCGGCCACCAACCGCGATCTGGAGCCGATGATCGCCGCCGGGCAATTCCGCGAGGATCTCTATTACCGCATCGCGGTCGTGCCGATCGAACTCCCCCCGCTGCGCGAGCGCGCGGACGACATCGAGGCACTGTCGCGCCATTTCCTCGCGCGCGCCGCAAGCGAAGGCCTGCCCCGCCGCCAGCTTACCCCGGCCGGTGCCGCGCTGCTGGCCCGCCAGCCGTGGCGCGGCAACGTGCGCGAACTGCGCAACTTCATCTACCGGCTCGCGCTGCTGGCGCGTGACGACCTGATCGACGTGGCCACCATAGAGCCGCTGCTGGCCAGCGAAAGCGGCGTTGCGGCGCGGACCGAGGACGCGCCGGCATCGGCCGCCGATTTCGCCGCCGCGCTGTCGCACTGGCTGTCCGTGGCCAATCCCGCACCGGGCCGGCTCTATGACGAAGCACTGGCCGCGTTCGAGAAGCCGCTGCTGCTCCACGCGCTGGCGACGACAGGCGGCAACCAGCTGCGCGCGGCGCAGCTGCTGGGGATCAACCGCAACACCTTGCGCAAGCGGCTCGCCGAGCTGGACATCACGCCCGAAGACGCAGCCCCGCGTTCCTGACCACTTCGGCCGCGGAAACGACCGGGAACTTCTGCCGAAAGTCTCTTGCAATTTCGCAACAGGGGTGTTGTTGTAAGGCAACGATGGCTCTGGAGATGCGAAGTGAACCCCGGCGCTCGCCGCGATGGTGGCGCCGCCTGCTGGTCACGTTACGGCGGGCCAACGTCTTCCTTCTGCTTGAGATTACCGCGGCATCGCTGCTGGCGCTGACCATGTGGATCAGCTGGATGGCGGTGTCGTCCAACACCGCCGGCAACCAGTTGTTGCCCTCGCGCCTCACGTCCAGCCTGCTGATCGGCACGCTCGTGCCGGCGATGGCCTTGATCGTGCTGTTCGGGCGCCGGGCGGCGCTGCGCCGGGCGGCGCGCGGCGTGCTGGGCAGCAGCGGGCGGCTGCACGTGCGGCTCGTCTGGCTGTTCTCGCTGATCGCGGCCATCCCCACGCTGCTGGTGGTGGTCTTCGCGTCGCTGCTGTTCCAGTCGGGCGTGGAGTTCTGGTTTTCCGACAATTCGCGCGGGATGCTGGAAAACGCCAACAACCTCGCGCGCGGCTACTATGCCGACAAGCTGCGCGACGTCGGCAACGAGAGCGTGGCGATGGCGGGCGACCTGCGCGACTATATGGCGCAGGCGCCGATCACCAGCCAGGACTTCGCCGAAGGCTATTCGTGGCAGGTCATCAACCGCAAGCTCAACGAATCCGCGCTGATCGAGCGCGGGGCCGACGGCAGCTTGCGCACTGCCGCAATCGTCGATCCCAACTCCAACAACGATCGCCAGCGGGTGACGGCGGAAGAACTGCGCCGTATCGACGCGGGCGAAACGGTGGTCGTCAACGCCTCGGCCGAACGCATCGAGGCGGTCACGCCGGTAGACCGGACACGCGGCATCTTCCTCTACGTGGCGCGAAACTCAGACGCACTCGCGCTCAACCAATGGCAGCGCGCGCAGAGCGTGCTCAACGCCTACGACGTGCTCACCCGCCGCGCCCGCGCGCTCCAGCTGCGGTTCAACCTCGCCCTGTTCGGGATCAGCCTTTCGCTGGTCGCGCTGGCGGTGTGGGTGGCGCTGCGGTTCGCCGACCGGCAGGTGGCGCCGCTGGTCGAGCTGGTCTCGGCTGCCCGCAACGTCGGCAGCGGCAATTTCGCAATGCGCGTGGCGCAGGGCAGCGGCACCGACGAGGTTGGCCTGCTCGCCCGCGCCTTCAACCGCATGACCGCCCAGCTGGAAGGGCAGACACAGGCGCTGGTGAACGCCAATGCCCAGCTCGAAGTGCGCCGCGCCTTTATCGAAGCGGTGCTGGAATCGATCACCGCCGGCATCCTTTCGATCGACCGCCACGGTCACATCCGCCTGATCAACAGTTCGGCGCAAAAGCTGCTGCACGACCGGGATTCGCCGACGCTGGTGGGCACTATGCTGTCGGACGTAGCGCCCCAGCTGGCGCAGCTGGTGGCGACCGGTCAGGCCAGCGGCCTTGTCCACTATGCCAAGAACGGCGATCTGCTGACGCTGGCGGTGAAAGTCACGCACGATGCCAACGGCCACGTCGTCACGTTCGAGGACATTACGCGGCAATTGCTGGACCAGCGCCGCGCTGCCTGGTCGGACGTCGCGCGCCGCATCGCGCACGAGATCAAGAACCCGCTCACCCCGATCCAGCTCGCCACCGAGCGGCTCAAGCGCCGCTATCGCCGCCAGATCGAGACCGATCCCGAACTGTTCGAGGAACTGACCGCCACGATCATCCGGCAGGTGGGTGACCTGCGGAAGATGGTGGACGAGTTCTCGTCCTTCGCGCGGCTGCCCAAGCCGGTATTCCGCACCGAGGATGCCAGCGATCTCGTCCGGCAGGCGCTCTTCCTCCAGGAAGTCGCGCATACCGACATCGATTTCAGCTTCACCGGCGAGGGGCCGATGCCGATCGAGGCAGACCGCCACCAGTTCGGTCAGGCCATGACCAATGTGCTGAAAAACGCGGTCGAGGCAGTCGAACAACGGACCCGGGCCGAAGACATCGATTTTCGCGGGCGCATCGCCGTTACGCTGGGCGGTGACCGCACCAGCGTAACGGTGACGGTGTCGGACAACGGCATCGGCCTGCCCGCAGAGCGCGACCGCATCCTCGAACCGTACATGACCACGCGTGAAAAGGGCACCGGCCTCGGCCTCGCCATCGTCAACAAGATCGTCGAGGAACACGGCGGCGAGATGAATTTCACCTCCGTGCCGGAAGGGGGGACGCGCGTGACCATGCGCTTCGCCCGCGATCCGCTCGCCGCGCATCCCGGCGAAGCGGCCGACGCATCAATGCCGCACCAAGCCCCATGAACTGCAACCTTTAGGACCCCGCAATGGCACTCGACATCCTGATCGTCGACGATGAACGCGATATCCGCGAACTCGTGGCCGGCGTCCTCAGCGACGAAGGTTACGGCTGCCGCACCGCCGGCGACAGCACCGCGGCGCTGGCCGCGATCGACGAACGCCGGCCCAGCCTCGTTCTGCTCGACGTCTGGCTGCACGGCAGCCCGATGGACGGGCTGGAAGTGCTGGACGAGATCAAGAAGCGCGAGCCGGAACTGCCGGTGCTGATCTTTTCCGGGCACGGCAATATCGACACCGCCGTCTCGGCCATCAGCCGCGGCGCGATGGACTTCATCGAAAAGCCGTTCGAGGCGGAGCGCCTGCTGCTGCTGGTCGAGCGCGCGACCGAGACCGAGCGGCTGCGGCGCGAAAACCAGCAGTTGCGGCAGGGGTTCGTCACTGCGGACGAATTCACCGGCAACAGCTCGGCGGTCAACCAGGTGCGCGCCACGCTGAAGCGGGTCGCCAATACCGGCAGCCGGCTGCTCATCACCGGCCCGGCCGGTTCGGGCAAGGAAGTCGCCGCGCGGCTGCTCCATTCGTGGAGCCCGCGTGCGCAGAACGCCTTCGTCACGGTCAATTCGGCGCGGATCACCCCCGAACGCTTCGAGCAGGAACTGTTCGGCGAAGAGGCCGACGGCAAGCTGGTCCGCGCGGGCCTGCTGGAAATGGCCGATGGCGGTACGCTGTTCCTCGATGAAGTGGCCGATATGCCCCCATCCAGCCAGGCGCGCATACTGCGCGTCCTGACGGAGCAGTCCTTTGTCCGGGTCGGCGGGCACCGCCAGATCCGCGTGGATGTGCGCGTTGTCTCGTCCTCGTCACGCCCGCTGGAAAAGGAAATCGCCGACCGCAATTTCCGCGAGGATCTGTATTACCGGCTCAACGTCGTCCCGGTGAACATCCCCTCGCTGATCGAGCGCCGCGACGACATTCCCGCGCTGGTCGATCATTTCTTCACGCGCTACGCGACAGAGCAGGGCGTAACCCCGCCGGCCGTCACTCCCGAGGCGATGGCCGCGCTGCAAAGCTATGACTGGCCCGGCAACGTGCGCCAGCTGCGCAATGTGGTCGAACGCACGATCATTCTGGCGCCGCGCGAACGACTCCACCGGATCGAGGCTGACATGCTGCCTTCCGAGATCGTCAGCACCCAGCTCGGCGGGGATAGCAGCACCTCGGCGCTGATGGGGGTGCCCCTGCGCGAGGCGCGCGAGAACTTCGAGCGGGAATACCTCAAGGTGCAGATCCGGCGGTTTTCGGGCAACATTTCCAAGACTGCCAGCTTCATCGGCATGGAACGCTCGGCGCTGCACCGCAAACTCAAGCTGTTAGGCATGGCCGACCGGCGCGAGGACGAGGAAGACGCCTGACGCCTGACGCTCCCATCCGGGCCTGAAGCGCCGATCCGGACCGTTGCGGTCCGCCCTTTGCGGAACCCCTGGCCTAATTCCATGTTTACGGGCGAGGGATCGGGCAATACTATTGTCATCGAACCCGGCTGAAGTGGGTTCCGACCGGATTCGGGAGGAACTCGCCAGGCCAGATCGCGACGGCCCGGAAAAGGGCTGCGCCAATACGAAGGAGTCACGATAATGACCGGACGGACCCTCTCCGCGCGCCCGCGCGCCACGCCCGAAGCTGCACCCGAAGGCGAAACACCGCCCGTTGCAGCAGCCGCGCCGCCCGCTCCGACCGGAGGCAAGGGCCAGAACCTTCAGGACCTGTTCCTGAACCACCTGCGCAAGAACAAGATTCCCGTCACCATGTTCCTGGTGAAGGGCGTCAAGCTTCAGGGCATCGTGACCTGGTTCGACAATTTCTCGATCCTTCTGCGCCGCGACGGCCAGTCGCAGCTCGTCTACAAGCACGCGATCTCCACGATCATGCCGGGGCAGCAGCTTTCGGTCGCCCATTTCCAGGGCGGCAACGACGAAAACGCGCGCAAGCGCCTGCTCCAGGAAGTGTTCCTGTCGAGCGTGCGCGATGCCGGCGTTCAGGTGACGATGTTCCTCGTCAACGGCGTCATGCTCCAGGGCAAGGTCGCTGCCTATGACCTGTTCTGCATGCTGCTCGAGCGCGAGGGCTACGTCCAGCTTGCCTACAAGCACGCCGTTTCCACCATCCAGCCTGCCGGTCATGTCGATCTGTCGGGTGACTGGGATGGCGAGGGGGCCTGAGAACGGTTGAATGAGCACGTTTGAATTCGGGCGCAACGCGGAAGACCTTCAGGGTGAGGTCAGCCGCGGTGCGCGCGCCATCGTCGTCCTGCCCGATATCCGCAAGAAGGGCGGCGGCCTCGGCGAGGATGCCGACGTGCGGCTCGAGGAAGGCAAGGGCCTCGCCCGCGCCATCGGGATCGAGGTGGCGGACGCCTTCGTGCTCCCCATCCGCGCCGTCCGCCCGGCCACCCTCTTCGGCGAGGGCCAGGTCGAACGCATCGGCGTCGCCGTCGAGCAATCCGAGGCGGAACTGGTCATCGTCGACGGCTCGCTCTCCGCGATCCAGCAGCGCAACCTTGAAGAAAAACTCAAACGCAAAGTAATCGACCGCACCGGCCTGATTCTCGAAATTTTCGGCGAACGCGCCGCGACTGCCGAAGGGCGCCTTCAGGTGGAACTTGCCCACCTCGATTACCAGGCGGGCCGGCTCGTCCGTTCGTGGACCCACCTTGAGCGCCAGCGCGGCGGCTTCGGATTCCTGGGTGGACCGGGCGAAACCCAGATCGAGGCCGACCGGCGGATGATCCGCAGCCGCATGGCCAGACTGCGGCGCGAACTTGAACAAGTGCGGCGGACACGCGGGCTTCACCGCGAGCGGCGCCAGCGCGCGCCTTGGCCGATCATTGCGCTGGTCGGCTATACCAACGCCGGCAAATCCACGCTGTTCAACCGGCTCACCGGCGCAGACGTGATGGCCGAGGACCTGCTTTTCGCCACGCTCGACCCCACGATGCGCGCGATCCGGCTGCCCGGCGTCGAAAAGGCGATCCTGTCGGATACCGTCGGCTTCATTTCCGATCTTCCAACCCAGCTCGTCGCCGCGTTCCGCGCGACGCTCGAGGAAGTCACTGCTGCCGACGTCATCGTCCACGTCCGCGATATCTCCAACCCCGCCACCGCGCAGCAGAAGGCCGAAGTCGAGGAAATTCTCGCGGACCTGGGCGTGATCGGCGAGGAAGGCGCGTCGGTTCCGATCATCGAGGCGTGGAACAAGTGGGATCTCCTTTCGCCCGACGACCGCGCCATGCGGCGTGACCTGATCGCCCACGGTGTGCCGGATGTGCCCGTCGTGCCGATCTCCGCAGCGACGGGGGAAGGGGTGGCCGACCTGCTCGACCGACTGTCCGTGATGCTCACCGGCAGCGCGCAGGAACTGGAGCTGACGGTGCCTCTCAGTGACGGGCAGCGGCTCGCATGGCTTCATGCGCACGGCGATGTCTTGTCCGAACAGGAAGTGCAGAACGAGAACGGCCTGCCTAGCCTGCGTTTGACCGTGCGGCTCAGCCCCAAGGAACTCGGGCGCTTTACCCAGCTTTAGCAGCGCGTTCGGCGGCCTTGACCCGCTGCCAAAGCGCTTCCTGCTCAACGAGCGAAAGGCGGGCGAAACCCCCGCCGGCCAGCGCTTCCATCGCGCGGAACCGTCGCTCGAACTTCGCATTGGCGGCGCGCAGCGCGTCCTCCGGCGCAATGCCATGGCTGCGCACGACATTGACGGCGGAGAACAGAAGGTCGCCAGCCTCCTCCAGTCGTTCCGCATCCGTTCCTGCGGCGGCGAGTTCCTCCGCTTCTTCCGCCAACTTCTCCGCCGGCCCGGCCGTATCGGGCCAGTCGAAGCCCACGCGAGCCGCGCGCTTCTGCAACTTTTCGGCGCGCATCAATGCGGGAAGGGCCATGGCCACGCCGTCGAGCGCGCTGGTTGCGCCCTTGGCCGTGCGTTCGGCCTCCTTGGCGCGTTCCCAGCGCTCTTCGCGCGAATGGTCGCCGTGGTCCTGATCGCCAAAGATGTGCGGGTGACGTGCTTCCATCTTGTCGGCAATTGCTGCGGCCACGTCGGCAAACGCGAAATCACCGGATTCCTCAGCGATCCGGCAGTGAAACACGACCTGGAGCAGCAGGTCGCCAAGTTCCTCGCGCAGTGCGGACATGTCATCGCGCGCGATGGCGTCGGCGACTTCGTAGGCTTCCTCGATCGTGTACGGTGCGATCGTGGCGAACGTCTGCGCCTTGTCCCAGTCACAGCCACGTGCAGGATCGCGCAGAGTAGCCATGATCGTCAGAAGACGCGCGAGAGGGGTCATGTCCGGCAGGGCACCAGCAGCAGATTCGCGGTCCACGATCAACGATCCCTTAGTTTGATAATAATTATTATGTTAAATGGCTACCGACGAAACCCGGCAAAGGCCAAGCCAGCCAGGATTATCAACACGGCCCAGCCAGCTGCCATCATCAGCATCTTCTGCTTCGGTTGCCGCTTCAGGCGACCGTTCGACAAGACCAGCATCAGCGCCATCGCAATGCCGATGATGACGACGATGCGGTCCGCACTCACAGCTCGATTTCCATGCCGTCGTAACCCGGTTCGACGTGCGCCGGCGTCTCGTCACACAGCGCGCGATAGTCCATCGACTTGTCGAGATGTGTCAGCACGCCGCGACCGGCACGGCACGCCTCGACCAGTTCCAGCGCCATGCCCAGATGCGCATGCGTCGGATGCGGCTGCCGACGCAAGGAATCCACGACGAGCACGTCGACACGGTAGAAAAGATCCACCATTTCCGAATTTATCTCACTGAAATCAGTCGCATATCCGACCGACTTTCCACCTTGATCGAAGCGGAATGCCGTGGACTGCGCCGGTCCGTGAAGCATCTGGCAATGGCTGACACCAATTCCGGCGACCATGCGAACCCGGTCGAGATTGTCGAGGTTGCAGATCGTGGGATAGCCATGCTGGCCGGCGAAGACATAGCCGAAACGCTGGCGCAGGCGCCGCACGGTTTCATCGGCGGCATAGCCCGGGATCGGCGCCCCGCGGCCCATGCGCAGCGGGCGTAGATCGTCAATGCCGTGCGTATGATCGGCATGGTCGTGCGTCCACACGACGCCGTCGATGCGGTCGATACCGGTCGACAGCAACTGGTGACGCAGATCGGTAGGCGTATCTACCAGGATGCGCGCACCATCGCTGCCTTCAACCGCGATCGCTACGCGCGTGCGGCGGTTGCGCGGTTCCTCCGGATCGCACTGGCCCCAATCGTTGCCGATACGCGGCACACCGGTCGATGTACCGGACCCAAGAACGACCAGCTTCACGCGGCCGCTTTCGCAAACAGCTTGAAGAAGTTTGCCCCGGTCACTTCAGACAGGTTCTCAGGCGTGGTGCCACGCAGCCCAGCGACGAAGCGGAGCGTGTCCGCCACGAACGCCGGTTCGCAGGTCCGGCCGCGATGTGGCACGGGTGCGAGGAAGGGCGCGTCAGTTTCCACCAGCAGACGGTCTTCGGGTATTTCCGTAGCAAAGGCCTGCAAGTCCTTGGCACTCTTGAAAGTCACGATGCCTGACAGCGAGATCGTCAAGCCCAGCGCGATCATCGCACGGCCGAATTCGGGCGATGCCGTGAAGCAGTGGATGAGCGCCGGGAAAGCGCCCTTCCCCATTTCCTCGGTCAGGATGGACAGCGTGTCGTCCTCGGCATCGCGGGTGTGGATGATCAGCGGCAGTCCAGTTTCGCGGGCGACCGCGATATGCACCCGGAACAGGTCCTGCTGCACTTGCCTGTCCGAATGGTCGTAGAAATAGTCGAGGCCGGTCTCGCCGATGGCGATGACTTTGGGATCATCGGTTGCAGCGCGCAGCACCGTTGCGCCCAGATCGGCATGGCCGTCCGCCTCATGCGGATGAATTCCCACACTGGCCCAGATGTCCGGCGCGCTCCGGGCCGTGGCGACCACCGCATCCCACTCGCTCGCGCGGGTCGAGATGTTGAGGAAGCCCCGGACGCCGGCGGCGCGGGCGCGGTCCAGAACCTCGGCCTGGCCTTCGACCAGTCCCTTGTAGTTGAGATGGCAGTGCGAATCGATCAGCATCAGGCCGCGTCGTCCTCGGGCATTTCAAGGCGGGGGAATGCCGGGCTCGGCGCGCCAAGCCGCTCGCCGGTGGCCACGCGGCTCAGGAACCAGTCGCCATCGCCAAGATGCTCGATGCCGCGCCGGTGGGCCGGAACGCCCAACTGGTCCAGCACCTTGTTTGCGGCAGCCGGCACAACCGGCAGGATCGCAATGGTCAGGTCGCGGATCGCCATGAACAGAGAAAGCAGCACGGCACGCATCCGTTCCGGATCGGTCTTGCGCAGCGCCCACGGCGCCTGCTCGTCCACATAGGCGTTGCAGGCGAACACCGCCCGCATCCACGCATCGATGCCCGCCGAGAAGTTCAGCGCCTCGAACTCGCGCGGCAAGTCGTCGCGGCAGGCCTGGGCCACCGTCGCAAGGAGGGTGTCATCCGCGTCATTGCTCGCAAAAGTGCCAAGTTCACCATCCATGTTCTTGAAGATCATGGACAAGGTGCGCTGCACCAGGTTGCCGTAGCTGTTCGCCAGTTCGGCGTTGCAGCGGGTGACGATGGCTTCCGGCGAATAGGAGCCGTCCTGACCGAACGCCACTTCGCGCATCAGGAAATAGCGCAGAGGATCGACGCCGAAACGGCCCGCCAGATCCACCGGATCGGTCACGTTGCCGAGGCTCTTGGATTCCTTCTGTCCGCGATTGAGCAGGAAGCCGTGGCCGAACACCTGGCGCGGCAGCGGCAGGTTCGCGCTCATCAGGAAAGCCGGCCAGTAGATCGTGTGGAAACGGACGATGTCCTTTCCAATCAGGTGGAGATTTGCTGGCCAATACTTTGCAAAGGCGTCGGTTTCTTCCGGAAATCCCAGGCCCGTGAGATAGTTGGTCAGCGCGTCTACCCACACGTACATCACGTGGTTGTCGCTGCCCGGCACCTTCACGCCCCAGTCGAAGCTGGTGCGCGATACCGAGAGGTCACGCAGTCCCTGACCCACGAAGGCGGCCATCTCGTTGCGGCGGCTTTCCGGGCGGATGAAGTCCGGGTTGTCGCTATAGAGCGCCAGCAACTTCTCCCCATAGGCGGACAGGCGGAAGAACCACGATTCTTCCACGGTCCATTCCACGGGCGTGCCCTGCGGTGAGAGTTTGGCGCCCCCTTCCCCCGTGACGAGCTCGCTTTCGTCGTAGTAAGCCTCGTCGCGGACCGAATACCAGCCTTCGTAGCGATCGAGATAGAGGTCGCCATTGGCTTCCATCCGCCGCCAGATTTCCTGGGTCGCGGCATGGTGGCGTTCTTCCGTCGTCCGCAGGAACACGTCATAGTTGATATTCAGGGCAGCGCACATATCGATGAAATGCTGCGACATTTCATCGGCGAGTTCCTTAGGCGTCTTGCCCAGGTCGCGGGCCTTTTGGGCCATCTTCAGCCCGTGCTCGTCAGTGCCGGTCTGGAAGCGGACATCGCGGCCTTGCGACTTCTGGAACCGTGCGATCACGTCGGCGGCGATCGCTTCATAGGCGTGGCCGATGTGCGGCTTGCCATTGGGATAGGAAATAGCGGTGGTGATGTAGAACGGTTCGCCCATTTCGGCGTTCGCTTCCTTGGGAAAAAGTGCGCTAGGATGCGCTCTCCCTAGTGCGCGCGACCGATGCCAGCAACCCGCCGATTTCCAGCACGAGCAAGCCGGGATCGAAGTTGTAGGTTGGTGCCTGCCCGGCGAGCGTCACGAGCCTGGCGTGCGCCGCCACGATCCTGAGGCGCATGGGGTCGTCGGCGTGAGCCATGGCGTTCACCAGCACCATGCGGGCGGTTTCCAGCACGGCAAGCTGGCGATCCCGGTCCGGCCGCGCGCCCAGCGTGCCCGAAAGCTGCGCGCGCAGGGCGAAGTCCGCATCGCCAGACTGCACCAACCGGTTCATGACCGCATAGGTGGCACCAAGGTCCTGTTCGGCGAAGGACAGCGCCGCTCCCGGCGAGCCGGCGGCCACGGCGATCGCTGCCTCTCGGGTTGCTTCGTCCAGTTCGGGGGCGGCCGCGTCCAGCGCACGGGCGAGATCGGGCGGCGCCAGCGGGTGGAAGCGCACCACAAGGCACCGCGAGCGCACCGTGGGCAGCAGGCGCCCCAGCTGATGGACGACCAGCAGGAAGAACGTGCCCTGCGGCGGTTCCTCCAGGCTTTTCAGCAGCGCGTTGACCGCACCTTTCTCCAGTTCGTCGGCCGCGTCGATCACCACAGCGCGCCGCGCGCCCAGTGTGGGGCGCGTGACCAGACGGCGCTGCATCTCGCGCACCTGGTCGACCGAGATGTTGCGCTTCCGGAGGTAAGGGCGTCCCTCCTCCTTCTTCTTCGCCTCGTCGTCGTTGGCTGGCAGCGGCGACAGGAACAGGATGTCTGGATGATGTTCCGGCGAAGGCTGCTTCATGCCCGGCTCGGCGACCAGCTCGGCGGCGGCGGCACGGGCGAAGGTCGCCTTGCCCAGGCCTTCGCGCCCGGCGAGCAGCCAGGCATGGTGCATTCGCCCGCCGGCCATTGCCGCACGCCAGGCCGCCCATGGCTCCTCGTGGCCGACAAGATCGCTCATGCGCGGGCATCCAGCGCGGCGAGGACGCGGGCGTGCACTTCGGCCGGACTGCCTTGCGCTTCGATCCGCACGAAGCGGTCCGGCGCTTCCGCCGCGAACCGTTCGAAGGCAGCGGCAACGCGCGCGTGATAATCTGCCTCGCGGCCGCCGATCCGGTCAGCGCCGGCAGTGTCCCGCAAGGCGAGCCGGCGCGCCGCCACATCGGGGGCGAGCGTGAGCAACACCGCAACGTCGGGCAGCAGTCCCTCGCTGCCGATGGCGTGGAGCGTCAGCACGTCGGCATCGGACAGCCCGCCCCCGCCCCCCTGATAGGCCCGGCTCGAATCGAGGAAGCGGTCGCAGATGACGAAGGCACCGCGCGCGAGCGCCGGGCGGATCAGCTTGTCGACGTGATCGGCGCGGGCTGCGGCGAACAGCAGCGCTTCGGCGCGCGGCCCCCATCCGTCGCCTTCGGTGGAAAGCAGCAGCGCGCGGATCGCTTCGGCCCCGGCGGTGCCGCCAGGTTCGCGCGTCAGAACGACTTCGTGGTCGCGCGCCCGCAGCGCCTCGGCCAGAAGGCGTGCCTGGGTGGACTTGCCTGCCCCCTCCCCACCTTCGAAAGCGATGAAGCGTCCGTTCATGGCCGCCGTCACCGGCCGGTCAACGAGAAGAACCCGTCCCGCAGCCGCGCCAGCACGCCGCCGGCCGGCACGTCCGTGGCGGCGACGAGCGGCAGCGATTCCGGCGGCTGTCCGGGAACCCGCACCACCAGCGTGGCGACCTGCTGCCCCTTGGTCACGGGCGCCTTGACGGGTCCCTTGTAGCGCACGGCCATGGTGTAGCGGGCATCGGTTCCGGCGGGCAGCGTCAGCGCCAGATCATGCGGCGCGACCAGTCCCACGGCACGGTCCTCGCCCCCTTGCACCTGCGCTTCGCCGATGTGCGCGCCTTTCGCGAACAGCGGGCGCGAGGCCCACGCGGAGAAGCCCCATTCGATCAGCGCGCGCGATTGCTGGGCACGGTCGTTGGGCCGATCATAGCCGCCCACCACCATCATCAACCGCCGACCATCGCGCAGCACCGACCCGACGAAGCCGTAGCCCGCCTCGTTGGTGAAGCCGGTCTTGACGCCGTCGGCGCCGGGCGTGTTGCCATAGAGCGGGTTGTGGTTGTTCTGGGTGATGCCGTTCAGCGTCGCGCGTTCGTGGCCATAGAACGTGCGGTAAAGCTGCGGATGCCGGGTAATGATCGCGGTCGATACCTTGGCAAGGTCCGCCGCCGAGACATAAGTCTGCCCCTCGTCCATCCAGCCGTTGGGCGTGTTGTAATGCGTGTCCCGCATCCCGAGCTTGCGCGCCTCGGCATTCATCATGGCGGTGAAGGCGGGCACGGACCCCGCGACGCCCTCCGCCAGAACCACGCAGGCATCGTTCGCGGAAACGGTGACGATTCCCTCCAGCAGGTCGGCGACGGTAGTGTCGCTGTCGTTGCCCAGGAACATCGTGCTGCCCACGCCGTGCCACTTGCGGAAGGTGTCGGGATGCATGTGCAACTTCTGGTCGAGCTTCAGCCGGCCCTGCGCGATCAGTTCGAACGCGACGTAGCTCGTCATGATCTTGGTCAGCGACGCCGGCACGAAGCGCCGGTGCGACTGGCGCTCGAACAGCACGCGGCCGGAGTTCACGTCGATCAGCAAGGCGATCGGCGCGGTGATCTCGGGCAAGGCGGCAGGATCACGCGGGGCGGTGGGCGCGGCTGCACGTGCAGGCGCGGCTGCAAGCGCGAGAATCGTCAGAATGGCAATCGGTCGGTGCAAGCGGGATCCCCGTCGATGGCGGTCCTCGCAGGAAGCTGGCGCTTCGCCCTACCTGTCGGTCAGGACCCGGGCATCCGCATAGCCCGCCCGCCGCGCCTTCGCCAGCCCGGCGTCGGCATCGGCCTTGCCCGAGGCTGCGATGCGCACGCGCCAGAACTTGCCGGCTTCCGACACCGTGCCGCCGACCTGCCTCGCGGCCGTCTGGGCGCGCTCGCGGGTCGAGAATGCGCCCACCTGCACGTAGTGGGTGACCGGTCTGGCCGCGGGTTGGGCCGCGGCTTTCGGCGTGGGAGGCGTTGCCTTGGAGGCCGATGCCGAGCTGGGTGCCGCGGCGACAACCGGCTTGGACGGGCCGGGTTTCTCCCCCAGTTTTTCCACCGGTTTTTCCACAGGCTTGCCAACAATGCGCGGGCTAATCGCTGCCGGGCGCGTGCCCGGCAAAGCGGGCCTGGCCGTCCCTGCCGGCGAACCATCGAGCACCGCGACCGGCGCCGGCGCGATGCCCAGCTTGCGCTTCAGCGCGGCAAGAAGGCCGGGCGGCGTATCCATCCGTGCCGGTGCCAGCTGGCCTGTGCGCAGCAGCGCGCGCTCCTGCTCGGGCGGATTGACCCGGCGGACGCGCACGGCCGCTCGCACACCAGGCGCAAAGCCCAGTTGCGCCCGCGCCATCGGCGTCAATTCGAGCAGAGCGTCTCCGGTCGCAGGCCCCCTGCGGTCGATCCGCACGAGGATGGTCTTGCCCGAATCGAGGGCAGTCACTTCGACATACCCCGGATAGGGCAAAGTGCGATGACCGCCGCCGACACCAGGGCCATCGACTTCAACTGCATAGCCGACCGCGTCGTAGTTCCAGCTGTCGGACGGGGTATACGTCACACCGTCCACTACGAAAGGGTCGCCGATCGTCACCGGGTAGTCGCCCGCCGGCCCCAACCGATCGGCAGCCGGTGCGAGCGGCGTTTTGGAAAACGCAGCCCCTCCGCATCCGGCAAGCGCCAGCGCGGCGGAAAGGGCAACAAGGCTAGCGGCTGATTTCATCTGCAAGCAATCCCACGGACAGGGCGTAGAAGTTCGAGCAGTTATAATCGAGGATAACTCGATAATTTCCGGTTAGCAGATAGGCGGTCCGTCCTTGGCCATCGGGTTCGAGCAGCGTGGCGAGCACATCGTCGGCCAACAGGGAACCCGCCTGAGGCATCACGCCCAGCGCGCGCCATTCGCGCATCGTCTTCCACCCGGTGTGCCGCGCGAACACCTGCGGGCACCGCGGGCTGACCAGCGATGTGCCAAGCCGCGCCCGGTCAAGACCGGCCGGCACGTCCACCGCCACACCCCAGGGCTGGCCGGGGCGCCAGCCAGCATCGCGGAAGTAATTGGCGATCGAGGCCAGCGTATCGGCCTTGCTCGACCAGATGTCCGCCAGCCCGTCGCCGTCCGCATCCTGCGCCACGCGGAGGTAAACGCTGGGCAGAAACTGCGGATTGCCGAACGCCCCGGCCCAGCTGCCAACCAGCTTGTAACGCGGAACGCCGCGGTCGATCATCTTGAGCAGCGCCACGAACTCGTCGGCGAAAAGCTCGCGCCGCCGCCCTTCATAGGCCAGCGTCGCCAGCGACCGCGCCAGGTCGAAGTCGCCGGTATAGCGCCCATAGTTGCTCTCGTGCCCCCAGATCGCCAGCAGCACCTTGCCCGGCACGCCATAACGCTGCTCGATGGCTGCGATCCGGTCGGCATTGGCGGCATATTCGCGCTGGCCGCCCGCAATACGCGCCGCATCGACGTGGGTGCGGCGATAGGGCGCGAACATCGGAATCACCGCCGCCGGCCCACCGCCAGGTTGCGTGCGGTCGAGCGAGATCACCCGCGGGTTGAATGTCAGGGTCGATGTCACCCCGGAAATCGTCGCCCCGCGCACGCCTTCGGAGCGGGCCCGCGCGGCGAGCAACTGGAGGTAGCCCCGAAAACCCGCCTCCTCGTCGGATTGGACGCCATCTGCTTTTGCCCCATCTGTTTGTGCGAGGGCGATTGCGGGTTGAAAGGAAAGGGCCAGAGCGCCGGCGGCGAAGGCCGCGACGCGCCGAAAACGATGGCGCAAGAAGACTTTCATCCCGCCTGTTGTCGCACAGGCAAGGCCCGCTTGTGAATCCCCCGCGAACAATTCCCCTTTGCGACCGGTCCCGCCCCGGCTATCGGCCTGCCTCAAGGACAGGTGGCCGAGTGGTTTAAGGCAGCGGTCTTGAAAACCGCCGTGGGTGCAAGCTCACCGTGGGTTCGAATCCCACCCTGTCCGCCATTTCCTCAGGCACGGCACGGACCATGTAGCCAGTTTGTGCGCAGTCCCCACCGCCGGTTGGGACATGCGCTCCATCGGCGCGAGCCCCGCCCGGATATGCTGCACCGCACATAACCTCGTAGAAATGCGTGAACCTAAACTAATGGTTAGGCTCGAAACCCGCGCAATTGCGCCCGAATTCGTATGAGTGCAAAAAATGCAATGCCAGATGCTTCCTTCGCACTTGCACAAGAGGCGAGTCGGCGGCACATAGGACGGGCCTTTCAGGCATCCTCTCCCAAAACTTTCAGGGCCGCCTGGGCAACCGGGCGGCCCATTTTTTTGCCTCGCATCCGCGCAACGGCGAGCGGGAGGCGCCCTTCGCCCCGGTTATCCCGCGTCGCGAGCGGCGGCAGCCAGCAGCCGTTCGCGCAGGCCGGCGATGTCCGGCACGGCAATGTCCGCGCTACCCACGATCTCGTCCTCGCCATAGCAATGCGCCAGCGCGATCGTCTGTTGGCGTATCGGCTTTCCGGTTGCCAGCGAGTGGAACACGCGGACCGTGGGCCGCGCGCTGTCACTCGGGTCCTCGTCGACCACCATCGCCAACCGCTCCGATCGCAGGCGCACGAATGCCCCGATCGGATAGACGCCGACAGTATCGACGAAGTGATGCAGCACTTCCGGGTCCAGCGCCGGCCCCATCGCGGATAACCTGCGCAGCGCCTCCGCCGGATCCAGCCCAGGTTCACCCGGGGCGCCGCATATGAGGTTGTCGTAAAGGTCGCAGATCGCGGCCATGCGCGACAGCAGGTCGATGTCATCGCCGGCCAGCCCCTGGGGATAGCCACTGCCGTCGAGCGCCTCGTGATGGCGCAGGCACACGCGCAGCACCTGATCCGGAATGTCGCCCGCCGCCTTGAGCAACGCATGGCCCAGCAGAACGTGGCTATGGAGCAGTTCGGCGTCGAGTTGGCGATAATCTCCCTCGCTCGCCACCTGATCGACGGGCAGCTGGCCAACGCCGATATCCATCAGCAGACCCGCCATCCCCGCCTCGCGCATATCGAGTGGGGACAGTTTCATGGTGCGCGCCAGCGCGATCATCAGTGCGCTGACGGCCAGCGCATGGCGATAGACGTATTCGCTGTCCTGCCGGCAGCGCAGCAGGCCGTTGAACGCATAGAGGTTGCGCTGGACCGAAGCGTAGATGTCCTCGATCACCGGCTCGACATCGCTGGCCGCAACGGCCTTTCCCAGTCGCGCTTCGAGGAAAACGCGGCTCACCACCTTGCTCGCACGGGTAACCGCCTTTTGCGCGGTGCCGAATTCGCGGAACGTCGATTGCGGTGCGGTGGGATGGGCGGCGCGGAGCGGATGCGCGCGGGCCGGCAAAACCTGCACCGCTGCGCGCCGGGCCTGGCCGAAGCCCCGCAACATCGGCGCCAGCCTCGGGATTTCGCCGCCGCCGCGACCGGGGCGCACGTCTTTACCGCGCGAGGTATCGATGATGACCGCGGGCACGTCGCTCGCCTGGAGCGATTCGAGCACGCGTTCGTCTTCCAGCAGGAATCGCGATTTCCAGAAGGGATGCTTGAACCAGCTTCCTTCCAGTTTGTGGATGAACATCCCGAGTTCGATATCGCTCGTGTCGACGCGCTTCAGCATCTCTGGCCCATCTGCATGATGGAGCAGACCCTATCCGGACAAAGCTGCCCGGCCTTACCGTTCGGGATAAGGAAAAACCGCTATCCGGTGCCGACCTCAGTCCGCAAAGGCCGGGGCGTGGGCCAGTTCCACCAGCGCGCGGCCCAGCGCTTCGATTTCGCGGTCGCTGCGTGCGCCGGCGAACACCGATGCGGAAATGCAGAACTGGACGCGCGCGCCCTCCCCGCGCTGTCCCGGCACGGTCGTGCTGACCGAGCAGATGCCGGGATGGTTGAAGCCATCGTCGATGGCGTAGCCCGCGCTGGCGGCCCGCGCGATCTGTTCCACCCAGGCTGCCAGATCGATCGGCCGACGCCAGCGCACACGCGAATAACGGCGCACCAGTTCCTCGTGCCCCAGCCGCTCCGCTGCCGCCAGCGCGCGACCGGTAGACCCGCCGCCGATCGGCTGGCGCTGTCCCTCCACCATGTGGATGCGCGTCGTTTCCTCGCTTTCGCCCAGCGCCACGAGCGCCAGGCGCTCGCCCGAGACGACCTGCCACAGGCCGGTGGCGGTATCGTGTTCCCGCGCGAACCGGGTCAGCAGCGGCCGGACCCGCGCGATGCGCCGGGCCAGCCCGCCGCCGTCGAGTACCCCCGCCTCCGACCAGCCCTCGGTCAGGCGATATCGCTTTGCCGAAGATTCGCGCTCGACTGCGCCCTCGGCAACAAGCGTGCGCAGCAGGTTGAGCCCGCTGGAGGGCGAAAGCCCGGCTTCGCGGCCGACTTCGGACAGGGTCATGGCCCCGCGCTCTGCAAGGAGGCGAAGAATGGCGAAAGCCTGTGAAACCGAGCGAACCGGACCGGGCATGACACCGTGCATAGTTTCATGTGCATGAAAAGCAATTCGCGATGTTGAACTGTTTTAATTGGTCGGTTAGCGCAGGAGCACGGGAGAAGGAGAGACTCGCATGGCCGGCATTCTCGAAGGCAAGGTCGTCGCCGTGACTGGCGCAGGGCGAGGCATCGGGCGCGAGATCGCACTGCTTTGCGCACGCGAAGGCGCGGCGGTGGTGGTCAACGACCCCGGCGTGGCGCAAGCCGGCGATGGCGGCGATGCCGGGCCGGCCGACACCACCGTGGCCGACATCGTGGCAGCGGGCGGGCGCGCCTTGGCCAACCTTGCCAACGTGGCCGATCCCGCCGCGGCGGCCAGCATCGTCGAGGATGCGGTGCAACGCTTTGGCCGTATCGACGCGGTGGTGAACAACGCCGGCATCCTGCGCGACAGCATCTGGCACAAGATGAGCTACGAGGACTGGACCAGCGTCATCGACGTGAACCTGACCGGCGCTTTCAACGTGTCGAAAGCGGCAACACCCTATTTCCGCGAGCAGGGATCGGGCAGCTTCATCCATTTCACCTCGACCTCGGGCCTGATCGGCAACGTGGGCCAGGCCAACTATTCGGCGGCCAAGCTCGGTCTTGTCGCGCTGTCGCACTCGATCGCGCTCGACATGGCGCGCTGGGGTGTGCGCTCGAACTGCATCGCGCCTTTCGCGTGGAGCCGCATGACCGCCTCGATCCCCGCCGAGACGCCCGAGCAGAAGCTGCGCGTCGAGCGCATGAAGACGATGAGCGCGGACAAGATCGCGCCGCTGGTCGCCTACCTCGCCTCCGATGCGGCGAGCGCGGTCAACAACCAGATCTTCGCCGTGCGCAAGAACGAGATCCTGCTGTTCAACAAGCCGCGCCCGGTGCGCTCCATGGTGAAGCTGGAGGGCTGGACCCCGCAGGCCATCGCCGACGAACTGATCCCGGCGTTCAAACCCGCCATGGCCCGCGCCGACGAGGTTTCGGCGCACGTCTTCCCCTACGATCCCGTCTGAGGAGCCTGAAACGATGAGCACCCCCAACGCGGGCATGGACCCGGAAATCTTCGAGCAGTTCCACGAGCAGCTGAAGCGCTATGTGCGCGAGCGCCTGATCCCCGCCGAAGCGCAGGTGGTGGCCGAGGACAAGATCCCCGACGACATCCTGCAAGAGATGCGCGACATGGGCCTGTTCGGCCTGACCATGCCGGTGGAATACGGCGGCGCCGGCATGAACGTGTCGCAATATGTCGAGACGATTCACACGCTCAGCTATGCCCTGCCCGCCTACCGCTCGATCACTTCGATCAATCTCGGCATGGTGTGTTCGGCGATCAAGCTGAACGGCACAGACGAGCAGAAGGCCGAATGGCTGCCGCGCCTTGCAGCCGGTGAAATCGCCTCGTTCGGCCTGACCGAGCCGGGCTCGGGATCGGATTCCGCCGGACTTCAGACCACCGCCGTTCGTTCCGGCAACGGCTATGTCCTCAACGGCACCAAGCGTTACATCACCAATGCGCCTTTCGCGAAAGTGGCGCTGATCATGGCGCGCACCAGCAAGGAATCGCTCCCCAAGAACGCCCACGTCTCCGCCTTCCTCGTGCCGATGGACACCCCCGGCATCACCGTGGGCAAAAGCGACAAGAAGATGGGCCAGGCCGGCAGCCACATCGCCGACATCATCATGGAAGACGTCCATGTTCCCGGCGAAGCGCTGCTGGGCGGCGTGGAAGGCAAGGGCTTTGCCGTGGCCATGCAGAGCCTCGACAACGGGCGCCTTTCAGTGGGCGCGGCGGCGACGTCCTATGCCAAGCGCGCGCTGGACACGGCGGTGCGCTATGCCAACGAGCGCAAGGCGTTTGGCGAGCCGATCGCCAATTTCCAGCTGATCCAGGCCATGCTGGCCGATAGCCAGGCCGAAATCTACGCCGCGCAGTGCATGATGCGCGACGCCATCGCCAAGGCCGATGCGGGCCAGAAGGTGCTGATGGAAGCCGCCGCCTTCAAGATGTTCGCCAGCGAGATGTGCGGCCGCGTGACCGACCGCTGCGTGCAGATCCACGGCGGTGCGGGCTACCTTGCCGAATACGACGCCGAGCGCTTCTTCCGCGACAGCCGCATCTACCGCATCTACGAAGGCACCACGCAGATCATGCAGCTGGTGATCGCCAAGCAGATGCTGCGCAACTTCGCCGCCGGCATCGAAGGGTAACAGCGCCTTGTACGATCTCCTGAACGGACTTTCGGTGGTGGAGGCGTCGTCGTTCGTCGCCTCGCCCACCGCGGGGCTTTATTGCGCGCAAATGGGCGCGGAAGTGATCCGCGTCGATCAGATTGGCGGCGGGCCGGATTTCAAGCGCTGGCCGCTCGGGCCTTCGGGGGATTCGCTCTATTGGGAGAACCTCAACCGCGCGAAGAAGTCGGTCGCGCTGGATCTGGGCAAGCCCGAGGGGCGCGAGCTGCTTCAGGCGCTGGTGCGGGCCACCGGCCAGTTCATCACCAATTTTCCCGCCGAAGGTTTCCTTGGCCACGAATTGCTGGCGCAGGGACGTGCCGACCTGATCACCGTGCGCGTGATGGGCTCGGCCGATGGCAGTCCGGCGCTCGACTATACGGTCAACAATGCCGTCGGCTATCCCATGCTGACCGGGCCGGGGCCGGAACCGGTCAACCATGTGCTGCCGGCGTGGGATTTGCTGACCGGCGCCTATGCCGCATTCGCGCTGCTGGCGGCGCTGCGGCGGCGGGACGCGAGCGGGGTAGGTGGCGAGGTGCGCCTGCCGCTGTCCGATATCGCCATCGGCACGGTCGCCAATCTTGGCAGCCTGGCCGAAGTGCTGGTGGGCGGCGCGAACCGCCCGCGCATGGGCAATACGGTCTATGGCCTGTTCGGCCGCGATTTCGTGACCGCCGACGGCGTGCGGACGATGATCGTGGTGGTCACGCACCGCCAGTGGGCAAACCTGTTGAAAACCCTGGGGATGGAATCCGCCGTCGCGGCGGTGGAGGCAACGCGCGGCGTGTCCTTCGCCAAGGACGATGGCCTGCGCTTCGATCACCGCGATGCGCTGTTCCCGCTGTTCGAGGCCGCCATCGGCGCGCGCAGCCACGCCGATCTCGCCGCCGCGTTTGACGCCGCCGGCATCGTCCATTCGGCTTACCGCACCATGCTCGACGCCGCGCGCGATCCGGCGCTGGTCGATGAAAACCCCATCTTCGGGGAAAGCGCGAACCCCAGCGGCTGTGCCTACCCGGCCGCCGGCGCCTTCGCCACGCTGCCCGGACTGGAACGCGGGGAGCCGCGCCCTGCCCCGCTCAACGGCCAGCACAGCGAGGAAATCCTCGCTGACCGTCTCAAGCTATCCTCGGGTGAAATCGCCCGCCTGATCGACGCCGGCATTGTCGGCGTCGGACGAACCGGAGAATGACTGCCATGACCCTGCGCCGCGTCGCCATCGTCGCCCCGATCCGCACCGCCGTCGGCAAGTTCGGCGGCTCGCTTTCCAGCATGAACGCCGGCCAGCTTGGCGCGGTGATCCTCAAGGCGCTGATGGAGCGCACGAAGATCGACCCGGCCAAGGTTGACGACGTGATCTTCGCGCAAGGCTATGGCAGCGGCGAAGCGCCTGCCATTGGCCACTGGGCCTGGCTTGCCGCCGGGCTGCCGCTGGAAGTGCCGGGCTATCTGGTCGACCGCCGCTGCGGCTCGGGCCTGCAGGCGGTGGTGAATGCCGCGATGATGATCCAGACCGGCGCGGCCGACGTGGTCGTCGCGGGCGGCGTGGAATCGATGTCCAACGTCGAGCACTACACCACCGATCTGCGCAAGGGCGTGCGCATGGGCAACCTCACCATCCACGACCGCCTGACGCGCGGCCGCGTGATGTCGCAGCCGGTCGAGCGTTTCGGCGTGATCACCGGCATGATCGAGACGGCCGAAAACCTCGCCAAGGATTACGGCATCACCCGCGACGAGGCTGACGCCTATGCCGTCCGCTCGCACCAGCGCGCGACGGCCGCCTGGGAAAAGGGCTTGTTTGCCGACGAACTCGTCGCCGTGCCGGTGCCGCAGAAGAAGGGCGAGCCGAAGCTGTTCGACCACGACGAGGGCTACCGCCCCGACGCAACGCTGGAAACACTGGGCGCGCTGAAGCCGCTCGAAGGCGGCGTGGTGACGGCGGGCAACGCCAGCCAGCAGAACGATGCGGCCGCCGCCTGCCTGCTCGTGGCCGAGGACAAGCTGGAAGAGCTGGGCCTTGAACCCATCGCGTGGTTCCATTCGTGGGCGGCGGCGGGCTGCGAGCCGAGCCGCATGGGCATCGGCCCCGTGCCGGCGGTGGAGCGCCTGTTCGCGCGGACAGGCCTTTCGTGGAAGGACATCGACCTTGTCGAGCTGAACGAGGCGTTCGCGCCGCAAGTGCTCGCCTGCCTCAAGGGCTGGGGCTGGTCGAAGGACGACAGCCGCAACGAGATCCTCAACGTCAACGGTTCGGGCATCTCCCTCGGCCATCCGATCGGCGCCACCGGCGGGCGCATCCTGGCCAACCTGACCCGCGAGCTGGTTCGCAGGAATGGCCGCTATGGCATTGAAACCATGTGCATTGGTGGCGGACAGGGCATTGCCGCCGTGTTCGAGAGGGCGTGATGTTCGCAAACGAGCTGAAGGCCGCGCAGGCCTATCGCGCAGCGGCGCGCGCCGGACTGGCGGAACGTCTTTCCACGCGCAAGATCGACGAGGAGCAGCGCGCCGCACACGGCTTCGCGTGGGTGGCAACGAGCGTCGCCGCGCTGGAGGCGATCTCCGGGTGGCTGGAGCGGGGCGGCGGTGCGAACCCCGTCGATGTGCTGGTGGCGAAGCTCGCCTTTGCCGAGATCATCGGACAACTGGTGGGCGGTCTGGCGATGGGGCAGAACGAAATGTTCCGTCCCGCCGACCTCGGACTGGGCGCTGCGGCGCGTGACCTGAACGACACCTGCCGTGACCTGACCGACACCGACCATGCCGCGACGCGCGCCGAACTGGCGCAAAAACTGGCTGAGGGACACTGGCCGAGCGAGGCATTCCACGATGCCGAACTCGACGCCATCCGCGACCAGTTCCGCCGCTTCACCGACAGCGAGATCCTGCCCCACGCGCACAAGTGGCACCTCGCCAACGACCTGATCCCCGACGCCACGGTGCAGGCCATGGCGGACCTTGGCACTTTCGGCGTGTGCATTCCCGAAAGCTATGGCGGGCTGGGCCTGAACAAGCTGGTGATGTGCCTTGTGACCGAGGAACTGTCGCGCGGGTGGATCGGCGCCGGATCGCTCGGCACCCGGTCCGAGATCGCGGGCGAACTGATCGTTCTGGGCGGCACCGAAGCGCAGAAGGCGGACTGGTTGCCGCGCATCGCCAGCGGCGAAGTGCTGCCGACGGCGGTGTTCACCGAACCCGACACCGGATCGGACCTCGGCTCGCTGCAGACGCGGGCGCGGTTCGATGGCAGCGACTGGGTTATCGACGGCGCCAAGAACTGGATCACGCACGCCAGCCGGTCCGACATGATGACCCTGCTGGCGCGCACCCTGCCCGATGAAAAGGGCTATGCCGGCCTGTCGATGCTGCTGGTGCCCAAGCCGCGCGGCAGCGAGACGGAGCCGTTCCCCGCACAGGGCATGACCGGCAGCGAAATAGAAGTGCTGGGCTATCGCGGGATGCGCGAATATGCGCTCCAGTTCGATGCGATGAAGGCGCCCGCCGAGGCGCTGCTCGGCGGCGAGGAAGGCCAGGGATTCAAGCAGCTGATGCGCACGTTCGAGGGCGCCCGCATCCAGACCGCGGCGCGTGCCGTGGGCGTGGCCCGCCGGGCGCTGGAACTGGGGCTGGACTATGCGCTGAACCGCAAGCAGTTCGGCAAGGCGATCATCCATTTCCCCCGTGTTTCCGACAAGATCGCGATGAGCCTGGTCGATTTCGTGGTGGCGCGCGAGCTGACCTATGACGCGGCGCGGGCCAAGGATCTGGGCAAGCGCTGCGACATCGAGGCAGGCATGGCCAAGCTGCTGGCCGCGCGCACGGCCTGGTCCAACGCCGACGCGGCGCTTCAGGTTCACGGCGGCAACGGCTATGCCCTGGAATACGAGATCAGCCGCGTGCTGTGCGATGCGCGCATCCTCAACATCTTCGAGGGCGCGGCGGAAATCCAGGCGCAGGTGATCGCGCGCGGTCTGGTTGGCGGGAGGAACTGATGGGCGCGTGGGACGGCTGGATCGGGCGTGAGGACCGCAAGGCAGACCGGGTTTCTCCCGGCCTGCTGGCGCGCTGGTGTGCCACGCTCGACCGCGCCGCGCCCGATGGCTATGCGGTCCCGCAGGGGCTGCACTGGTGCCTGTGCCTGCCCGACGCAGCCACCGCCCTGCTCGGGCCGGACGGGCATCCCGCGCGCGACGAAAGCCCGGCCAGCTTCCTGCCGCCCGTGCCGCTGCCGCGCCGGATGTGGGCGGCGAGCAAGGTGGACTTCGTTTCGCCCATCGCCGCCGATGCGCTGATCGAGCGCGTTTCGCGCGTGGTTTCGGTGAAGGAGAAGCAGGGCGCTTCGGGGCCGCTGGTGTTCGTGGACGTGGAGCACGAGACGCTGGCCGATGACGCCCTGGCCGTGCGCGAGATGCAGTCGCTGGTCTATCGGGAAGCAGCACCCGCAGGCGCCGCGCCGGTTCCGCCGCTGCCGGGCCACGGCGCGTTCGATCCGGCGATCTGGGACGTCGTGCGCACGCTGACGCCGGGCGAGCCGCTGCTGTTCCGCTATTCCGCGCTGACCTTCAACAGCCACCGCATCCACTACGATCTGCCCTATGCCCAAGACGAGGAAGGCTATCGCGGGCTGGTCGTCCATGGACCGCTGATGGCCACGCTGCTGCTCGATCTTGCCCGGCGCGAACTGGGCGAGAATGCGCTGACCCAGTTCGCCTTCCGCGCGGTATCCCCCGCGATCTGCGGCGAGCCGCTGCATCTGGCCCTGCGGCGCGCGGAAGAGGAACTGGTTCTGGGGGCCTATGCCAACGACGGCCGGCAGATTGTGGCCGCCAGCGCGCGGGCGGAGTAGAACCGCGCCCGCCCTAGAGCGCCGGTAGCCCGGCCACTTCGGGGCAATCGCGGGTGGATGCGACAAACTGGTCCAGCAGCCATGACGCGGCGGGTCCGGGTGGCACATCACGGCGCCAGATACCCCAGAAGCGATAGGCGCCTTCGGTGCTGTCTGGCATGACTAGGCGGACCAGCGCGCCCGATTGCAGATCACCCTCGATCATCTGGAGCGGCATGTTGCCCCAACCCACGCCTTCGCGGAGCAGCGCATGCTTGGCGGACAGATCGGCGAGCCGCCAGGTCTTGGGGCTGACTACCGCGAAATCACGACCTTCGGTAAAGCGCGACCGGTCCGACAGCACGAGTTGGGTGTAATCCCGCCCCGCGCCGGGCGGGATCGGGTCCATCTGCGCGAGCGGGTGATCGGGCGCTGCCACGGGCACCATAAGCACGCCGCCGGCAGCTATCCGTTCCACCCCTTCGGTAATCGGACCGGACACGCCGACGATCGCCTTGCCATCGAGGACCATCGCGGTGACCGCACCCAGTGCCTCCACATGAAGGCGCAGCTGCACGGTGGGGAACTCCGCCGCGAAGGCGCGCAGCACGCGGCCGAGCCGCTCGGGCGGGAGCATGACATCGACCGCGACATCGATTTCAGCTTCCAGCCCGTCCAGCAGCCCCTTCACCTTGGCACGCAGCCCGTCCATCCCGGCGGAAATCGAGCGGGCCTCTGCCAGCAGGGCGCGGCCGGCGGTGGTCAGCACCGGCTTGCGCGTGCCTTCGCGGTCGAACAGCATCAGGCCGAGCTGGGCTTCCAGATTGGCGATGCCGTAACTGATGACCGAGACCGCGCGATTGAGCTTGCGCCCGGCGGCGGCGAAGCTGCCCGTGTCGACAATGGCCAGAAAGATGCGCAGCTGATCGAACGTGGGCGTGCCGAGACTGGCCATAGATCCTGCCTGTTCAACTTCATGGAACGTTCTGGCACATTTTATCGGCCTGAACAGAAAGGTGCGCAAGTCCTAAATGGGGAGCAACAGGAGCCGCACCGCGTTGCTCCGACAGGAGACGGACCATGATCGAACTTCGCCCCTTTGCCAGCCTTGGCGGTGAAAACCACGGCTGGCTGAATGCCAAGCACCACTTCTCGTTCGCCGGCTATCACGATCCGGCGCGCGTCCACTGGGGCAACCTACGCGTCTGGAACGACGACGTGATCGCCCCCGGCACCGGCTTTCCGCCGCATCCGCACCGCGACATGGAAATCATCACCTATGTTCGCGAAGGCGCGATCACCCACAAGGACAGCCTGGGCAACCACGGCCGCACCGAAGCAGGCGACGTGCAGGTGATGAGCGCGGGCACCGGCATCCGCCATTCGGAATACAACATGGAGGACGTGGCGACGACGCTGTTCCAGATCTGGATCATGCCGACGCGCGGCGGCGAAGCGCCCAGTTGGGGCACCAAGCCCTTCCCCCGTGGCGAACGGACGGGCCGCTTCGTGACGCTGGCCTCAGGCTATGCCGAGGATACCGACGCGCTGCCGATCCGCACCGATGCGCGGGTGGTGGCCGCCACCCTGAAGGCGGGCGAGACGGCGGAATACCCGCTGGGCGCGGCACGCAAGGGCTATCTCGTCCCCGCAACCGGCAAGGTGCGGATCGACGAGGTGACGGTGAACACGCGCGACGGCGCCGCGATCAGCGACGTGGAAGTGCTGCGGGTCACAGCGCTGGAGAACAGCGAGATCGTATTGGTCGACGCGGCCTGATGAAAGGTGGACGGGCGGACGTTCCTTCGGGACGCCCGCCCCGACACGGCCCGGGAGAATCGAGATGACGGCAATGGCAGTTCCCGACCTGAGCCCCGGCGAATGGCACGGCGTGAAAGCGGCGATGCGTGCCGTGGCTGACTGCGGCTGCACGGCAGCGGACGCCCCCGGGATGATCGGGCGCCTCATGGGGGCCATGCGTGGCGGGAAAGCGGCCAGCGTCGCCCTGCCCGATCACCTGCATCCCGTGCGCGCGTTCATTTGCGCCAACAGCCATCACCGGACACCGGGACCCGGCGTGGTCGATGCCCTGGCACAGCAGGGATTCAGCCGGGCGCAGATTGCTGCAATGGCTTTGCTGGCCGGATAATCAGGCGGCTGTCGCTTCCAGTCGGCAGCGCACTCCGTCGCGGTCGTAAGCCAGATCGACCTGCTCCAATGCGCCGTGCGCCTGAAGCAGGCGCGCACCGATGCCGCGCCGTGCGGGTGGGCGCACCGGCGGCCCTCCGCGTTCCTGCCACTCGAACCGCACGGTGCCGGTGGGCACGGGACGCCACGCGAGTGCGACCTGACCGCCATCGACCGACAAGGCGCCATATTTGGTGGCATTGGTCGCCAGTTCGTGCAGCGCCATCATCAGCGGCGTGACCGCGTTCTTGTGGACATGGCAGGGCTGGCCTTCGATGATGATCTGGCCTGAGCGGAACGGCCGCAGCGCCGCATCCACCAACTCGCGCACCTCGCACGAGGGAAGCGCACCGAAGCGCAGGAGTTCGTTCGAGCGGGCCAGCGCATCGAGCCGCCCGCTGAGAAGTGCATAGAATTCGGCGGGATCGGTGGCCTGCGAGGCGCGCGAGGCGAGCGCGCGCATCATCTGGAGCGCATTCTTGGCGCGGTGCTGAAGCTCGATGTTGAAAGCCTCCGCCTCTGTGGCGCGGTTCTCGTTCTCGATCACCACCTGCCGCAACATTTCGCCCGCGAGCACGAGAATGGCGATAGTCAGGGCGTAGAGCGCGAAGAACACGAAGCCGGTGCCCGCAATCGCGGCCCGGACGAAGAACACTTCGACCGCTACCGCCGCAAGCATGGCGGTCAGAATTGCATGCCGCCAATCAAGAAAGATCGCGGCCAGCAGGATCACCGGCGAAAAGGTGATGAACGGGAATCCATAGGCACCGCGATCGATCAGCCAACGGATCGACACGGCGAAGCCTATGCCGAATGCCACCCAGGCCAGACGAGCGGCCTCGCCCCGCTCATGCAGGATGCCGCGTCTGAAAAGGTTGCGGATGGCCTCAAACCATGCGCCCCCCCCAGCGAGTTTCTCGCGCTCGTCCACTGGACATACTCCCGGTCCAATGGGGCAGCATCCGGGAGATCAAGTCAAGGACGGAGCGTTGACCCGGCGCTGTCCATCCGAGCTATTACCACGCCCAAATCAGAGTATCGGCAGGAGCGTTCCATCGTCCTGAATCGCCATGATCGGGGCGTTGCGCGCTTCGGCGAGCGCAACCTGCAAGGACGAGAGGATGCCGGTGGCACCTTCGTCACGGTCGCAAGCAAAGTCGATCGACCGGCGAACCCAGTCGCGCACAGCGCCGTCCTCGCCAAGATCGACTTCGTGCAGGACGAAGTGTTCGCCGTGGTCCACGATGCGATAAGTCCAGGCCATGCGTGTGCGTTCCGGTATCTTGAGGAAAGGTGGCGTACGCCATTATAACCACCGGGCCGTCCGGCGCGTTCCCCAGAAGATGGTGCGGATTGGCGAATTCGAGCCTGCCTGACCAAAATTTAATGACTTGTGCCGCCTCGCTGGTGGCATGAAGAAGACCGTGAGAATGTCGTTCTCACTCGGTCGTCGCAAAAAATCAGGTTGTTATGTCGTTTATCGAACCGCTGCCGGAAAACGGCGCGAGCCAGCGCGAGCGGCGCACTGCCCGCATCATCCGCGCCACCCTGTTCACGCCGGGCGCGAGTGAACGTGACGTGGTAATCCGCAACATTTCGTCGCGCGGCATCGGCGCGACCTGCCGCAGCGTGGCGCCAGTGCGCGGCGAGCAGGCGACGCTGGTACTGCCCGGTGCGCTCACCGCAAGCGGCGTGGTTCGCTGGACGAACGGTCAGGCATTCGGCATCGAACTGGACGCGGACCTGGACATCGCGGCGCTGGAGCAGACTTTGCAGCGCAAGGTGGCCGAAGTGCCGGTGCATGGATCATGGAAGATCGAGGACCGACACCGGGTTCACACCCCGCGGGTCGATCCGACGCGGTTGCGGCGCATCTGAACACGCTGCCGGCCCGGGCTGGCCGAAACGCCGAGTGGCGGATAGGACAAGGGGCATGGCCCCTGCTGTTCCGCCCGCGCTCAAGATCAAGATCCAGCTGTTCTGCGGCGACGAGATCGCGATGGGGCCGGGCAAGGCCGACCTGATCGACGCGATTGCACGGACCGGCTCGATCTCTGCCGCGGCGCGGGCGCTGGGCATGAGCTATCGGAGGGCATGGCTGCTCGTTGATACGATGAACCGCTGCTTTGCCGCGCCGCTGGTGACGACCCTGCCCGGAGGTGCACCCGGAAGCGGCGCGCAAGTGAGTCCCCTCGGTGCAGAGGTGCTGGGCCACTACCGGGCCTTGCAGGCACAGGCCGCCGGGATCACCAATGGCGATGACGTGGCGGCCATCTCCAGGGCATTGCTGGACAGTCCTCGACCGGCAAAGTCCTAGCTTTCCAGCAGGCTGTCCGCGCGGGCGAGGCTGAGCAGGCGCAGGCCGTGCGCAGCTGCCTGTTCGACCGCGAGCGTCGAGGCGGCGGAAATCGTCACGAGCAGCGGGCAACCGGCGATGACCGCCTTCTGCACGAGTTCGAAGCTGCACCGCGCGGTCAGGACGATGAACCCCGTCGCGGGGGACTGCCCTTCCCGCGCCAGCGCGCCGAGCAGCTTGTCCAGCGCGTTGTGGCGACCGACATCCTCGCGCACCAGAACGATCGCACCATCGGGCGTGCAGAACGCGGCGGCGTGCGCTGCGCGGGTAGCGCGGCCGAGCGGCTGATAATCCGGCAGAGCGGCGACCGCGCGGAAGACTGCCGCATCCGGAACGTCGAGCCGTGCGGGGACGGAACGAAGCGGGCGCAGGACCTGCTCCAGGCTTTCGATGCCGCAGAGGCCGCAGCTTCCTTCGGCAAGGCGCAGGCGTGCACGGTCGAGCAAGGGGGCGCCGGCTTCGGCTGCCAATTGGACGCGGAGCATCCAGCCACCGGCGGGAACCGCGTGCGCTTCGGCGGACAGGAAATCGGCCGGGGATGCGATCAGTTGTTCGGACAGGCAGAAGCCCAGCGCGTAGTCGGTGAGATCGGCCGGTGTGCCCATCATCACCGCATAACCGATGCCGTTGATCTCGATGGCGATCGGCGCCTCGATCACCAGCGCGCGCTCGACCGGAGCGGCACGGCCATCGGCGAAACGCTCGGTCAGGCGCGCGGGGGCGGCGCCTTCAACCGGCATCGGGGGCAAGACTGCGCAGCGCCTGCTCGGCGGCGGGTTCCAGTCCCGTTGCGCCCGCCCGGGCCAGCGCGGCGATCATCGCGGGGTTCCAGAACGTGCGGATGTGCGAGGCGACGGCGGCAGCCGGGTCTGCCTGCTCCGCAAGATTGCGCGCAATCTGGTTGGCCATGTAGGCCAGTTTTTCAGGCGTGTGGCTGCTCATTCGGCGGGCTCGCGAGTGATGCGGCGGGCGCGGTGCGACAGGGCGTCATAGTCCTGCTGCCAGGCGCTGGGGCCGTTGGAAGGGGCGACCTGCACCGCGGTAACCTTGTATTCCGGGCAGTTGGTGGCCCAGTCGGAATAGTCGGTGGTGACGACGTTCGCCTGCGTTTCGGGATGGTGGAACGTGGTATAGACGACACCGGGGGCGACCCGGTCCGTCACCAGCGCGCGCAACGTGGTCTCGCCCGAACGACTGGCGAGTTTCACCCAGTCGCCCGAGGAAATACCCCGGTTCTCGGCATCGGCGGGATGGATTTCGAGCCGGTCTTCCTCATGCCAGACGACATTCGCGGTGCGACGCGTCTGCGCGCCGACGTTGTACTGGCTGAGGATGCGCCCGGTGGTGAGCAGCAGCGGAAAACGCGGGCCGGTGCGTTCGTCGGTCGGCACGTATTCGGTGACGACGAACTTGCCCTTGCCGCGGACGAAGCCATCGATGTGCATCACCGGCGTGCCGTGGGGCGCGGCATCGTTCACCGGCCATTGCAGCGAGCCTTCGGCCTCCAGCCGCGCATGGCTGACCCCGGCGAACGTGGGGGTCAGCCGCGCGATTTCGTCCATGATCTCGCGCGGGTGGGCATAGTTCCAGTCCAGCCCCATGGCGCGGGCGAGTTCCTGCGTGACCTGCCAGTCCTCGTAGCCGTTCAGTGGTTCCATCACCTTGCGCACCAGCTGGATGCGGCGCTCGGCATTGGTGAACGTGCCGTTCTTTTCGAGGAAGGTCGAGCCGGGCAGGAACACATGGGCGTAATTGGCCGTCTCGTTGAGGAACAGATCGTGGACGATCACGCATTCCATCGCGGCCAGCCCGGCGGCGACGTGCCGGGTATCGGGGTCGGACTGCAGAATGTCCTCGCCCTGGATATAGATCGCCTTGAACGTGCCGTCGGTGGCGGCATCGAGCATATTGGGGATGCGCAGGCCCGGCTCGGGATCGATCGCCACGCCCCATTCGCCTTCGAACAGCGCGCGCACGCCCGCGTCCGACACGTGGCGATAGCCCGAAAGTTCGTGCGGGAAGCTGCCCATGTCGCAAGCGCCCTGCACGTTGTTCTGGCCGCGCAGCGGGTTCACGCCAACGCCCGGGCGGCCGATGTTGCCGGTCGCCATCGCAAGGTTGGCGATGGCCATGACGGTGGATGACCCTTGCGAATGCTCGGTCACGCCCAGGCCGTAGTAAATCGCGCCATTGCCCCCGGTGGCATAGAGCCGCGCGGCGGCACGAAGCTCCGCCGGATCGACGCCGGTGACGGGCGCGAGAAATTCGGGGCTGTGCCGCGTCTCCGAGACGAAATCGGCCCAATGGGCATATTCGTCGGCATCGCAGCGTTCGCGGATGAAAGCCTGATCCGCCAGCCCTTCGGTGACGATGACGTGGGCCATCGCGGTCAGCACCGCCACGTTGGTGCCGGGACGCAGCGGCAGGTGATGGGTCGCGGCGTTGTGCGGGCTGCGCACAAGGTCGATCCGGCGCGGGTCGATCACGATGAGCTTCGCGCCCTGGCGCAGGCGGCGCTTCATGCGGCTGGCGAAGACCGGGTGTCCATCGGTGGGGTTGGCCCCGATCACGAGGATCACGTCCGCCTGCTCGACGCTGTCGAAATCCTGCGTGCCGGCGCTCGTGCCGAAAGTGGTCTTGAGGCCGTAGCCGGTGGGCGAGTGACAAACGCGGGCGCAGGTATCCACGTTGTTGTTGTGGAAGCCGGCGCGGACCAGCTTCTGGACGAGGAAAGTCTCCTCGTTGGTGCAGCGGCTGGAGGTGATGCCGCCCAGCGCCATGCGGCCGTATCTGGCGGCGATGCGCTTCAGCTCGGCCGCGGTGTGGGCAAGCGCTTCTTCCCAGCTGACCTCGCGCCAGGGTTGGTCGATGCTCTCGCGGATCATCGGCGAAAGCACGCGGTCCTGATGCTGGGCATAACCCCAGGCGAAGCGGCCCTTGACGCAGGAGTGCCCGTGGTTCGCCTTGCCGTCCTTCCACGGCACCATGCGGACGAGCTGTTCGCCGCGCATCTCGGCGCGGAATGTGCAGCCGACGCCGCAATAGGCGCAGGTGGTGACGACGCTGCGTTCGGGCTTGCCGATCTCCTTGACCGACTTCTCCTGCAAGGTCGCGGTAGGGCAGGCCTGCACGCAGGCGCCGCACGAGACGCATTCCGATCCGAGGAAATCGTCCGAGGCCAGCCCGGCGGATACCTTGCTGGCAAAGCCCCGGCCCTGGATGGTCAGCGCCAGTGTGCCCTGCACTTCATCGCAGGCGCGCACGCAGCGCGAGCAGGCGATGCATTTCGACGGATCGAAATCGAAGTAGGGGTTGGAGCCGTCCACCGGCTGGCCGAGGTGGCTGGCACCATCGAAGCCATAGCGCACATCGCGCAGGCCCACGGCGGCCGCCTGCTCCTGAAGCTCGCAATCGCCGTTCGCGCTGCACGTCAGGCAATCGAGCGGATGATCGGAAATGTAGAGCTCCATCACCCCGCGCCGCAGCGTTTGCAGGCGCGGGGTCTGGGTGTGGACCGCCATGCCTTCGGCAACGGGCGTGGTGCAGCTGGCGGGAGTGCCCCGCATTCCGTCGATCTCGACCAGGCAGAGCCGGCACGAACCGAAAGCTTCGAGGCTGTCGGTCGCGCATAGCCTGGGGATGGAACCGCCGGCCAGCGCGGCGGCGCGCATCACGCTGGTGCCGGGCGGCACGGTGATGGAGCGGCCGTCTATCGCCAGCGTGACGGTGGCCGCGCCGATGGCCGCCGGCGTGCCCAGATCGGCTTGCGGTTCATAACCCATCGCGGCGCTCCGCGGCAGCGAGGTCTTCGGGCGTGTTGATGTTGGCAGGGGGTGCGGTCAGCGTGACAGGCCGCGCGCCGATGGCTTCGGCAAAAGCGCGCATCGAATGGCGGCCCTCGCTTTCCAGCAGGGCATCGAGCGCCGCTGAGGCCGAGGCAGGCCACAGACCGATCACCGGCTGGTCCGCGCAATAGGCGGGCGCGGCGCCCAGTTCGGCCAGCGTCCCCTCGCCGATCCCCACACTGTCCACCGCACAGGTAAACACCGCGTCATATCCTGCATCCGCAGCGTGGTGGAGCGCGGCAGCGATGCCGCCCAGCGGTCCCATGTCGGCGCGGGGCCAATCGGGCAGCGTGGGCGCGGGCGCTTCCTCGCGCCCGACGACGACCACCGCGTCGCACAGCGCGGACATCGTATCCACCGCACGTTCCAGCAGCGATTGCCCCGCAAGTTCGGCCAGCGCCTTGTCGCTGCCGAAACGGGTGGCGCGTCCGCCGGCGAGAATGGCACCGAGGATCATGGCGTGGTCTCCGGGATGAGGCCAAAATGCTGGGGCCAGTGTTTCAGCGCGGAAAGAACGGGATAGGGCGTGAAACCGCCCAATGCGCAGAGCGAGCCGAAGCGCATCGTCTCGCACAAGTCTTCGAGCAGAGCCGCATCGCCCGCGGTGGGCGCGGCGCGCAGCCGGTCGATCAGTTCGACGCCGCGCGTGGAGCCGATCCGGCACGGCGTGCATTTGCCGCAGCTTTCCGCCGCGCAGAAGGCCATGGCGAAGCGGGCCATATCGCCCATGTCGACGCTGTCGTCGAACACCGTCAGCCCGGCATGGCCGATCAGGCCATCGGCGGCGGCGAAGCTCTCGTAGTCGATGGGGACGTGGAAATCGGACGGCGGATGATAGGCACCGAGCGGACCGCCGACCTGCACCGCGCGGATCGGTCGGCCCGATGCGGTGCCGCCGCCGATGGCCTCCACCAGTTCGCCCAGCGTGAGGCCGAAGCCCGCCTCGAACAGGCCGCCGTGGCGGACATTGCCGGCAAGCTGGATCGGCATGGTCCCGCGCGAGCGGCCGAAGCCCACGGCGGCGTAGGCTTCCGCTCCCTGCGCGAGGATGAACGGCACGGCGGCCAGCGTCAGCACGTTGTTGACCGCGGTGGGCTGGCCGAACAGTCCTTCGATCGCGGGCAGCGGCGGCTTGGCGCGCACTTCGCCGCGCTTGCCCTCGATGCTGTTGAGCAGCGCGGTTTCCTCGCCGCAGACATAGGCGCCCGCGCCTACGCGCACTTCGATCTCGAAGGGCGCGACCAGATCGGCGCTGGCGGCGATGGCGGCGTGCATCTTCGCGATGGCGTGCGGATATTCGCTGCGAATGTAGACGAAGGCCTTCTGCGCGCCGATGGCCAGCCCGGCGATGGCAAGCCCTTCGACCAGCATGAAGGGATCGCCCTCCATCACCATGCGGTCGGCGAAAGTGCCGCTGTCGCCCTCGTCGGCGTTGCAGACCACGTATTTTCGGTTGCCGAAGGCATTCGCCACGGTCTGCCACTTGATGCCGGTGGGGAAGCCCGCCCCGCCCCGGCCGCGCAGGCCCGATGCGGTGACACGCGCGATGATCTCGGCCGGGGACAGGCGCTCGGCGGCGCGCAGCCCGGCCCAGCCGCCGGCCGCGATGTAGTCGCCCATGTCGAGCGGGCGCGTCTTGCCCGCGCGGGCGAACGTGAAGCGCTGCTGCCGGGCGAGGAACGGGTGATCCTCGATGCAGCCGATGCCCTTGTCGCTGGTGCCGGCAAGGACGGCGGGCACGTCCTCCGGGGCGAGAGGACCAAAACCCTGCCCGGCTATGTCCGCCAAGGGTTCCAGCCAGTGCATTCCCCAGCTGGAGACGCGCTCCACCGTGCAGCCGGCCGCTTCAAACGCAGCGGCGACTTCGTCCGCGCCGCACGCGATGGCGAGGCTATCGTCGCTGATGCGGACGGTGATCACGTCGCAGCCTCCACCAGTGCGGCGAGCTTCGCGGCATCGAGCCGGGCATGGGGGCGCCCGGCCGCCAGCGCGGCCGGACCGGCGCTGCACAGGCCGAGGCAATAGACGGTTTCGATCCGGACCTGGTTCTGCGGCGGCAGCGCTGCAACCAACGCTTCGACGCCGCGCGCCTGGCAAGCTTCGGCACGGCAGAGCTTCACCACCGGGCGCGGATCGGGCTGAGTGCGGAAATCGTGGTAGAAGCTGACAACGCCGTGAACTTCGGCACGGCTGAGATTCAGGCCGTGGGCGATGGTGCGGATCGCCTCTTCGGAAACGTGACCCTGCGCCGCCTGCACATCATGGAGGATCGGCAGCAGCGGCCCTTCCCTGCCCGCGTGGGCGGCAACGATAGCGGCGACCAGGTCCATCACGTTCCTCTCCCCGTCATGATACGCCGCCCGCGCGGGAATGCCAGAGGTCAAGGCGCGGCGACCAAGCCTCGCGGTCAGGCCTTCAGCCGCGCCGCGTGCCAGCCGACATGCTCGGCCATGAAGGTGGAGATGAAGTAATAGGAATGATCGTAGCCCGGCTGCATCCGGATCGTGGCGGGCTGGCCCGCCTTCTCGCACGCGGCGGCAAGCAGGTGGGTCTTGAGCTGGCCTTCAAGGAAGCCGTCAGCCTCACCCTGATCGACCAGCAGGTCGGGCACGCGCGCGCCGTCCTCGATCAGCGCGCAGGCATCGTAGGCGCGCCACGTGGTCTTGTCCGGGCCAAGATATCCGCCGAGTGCCTTCTCGCCCCACGGACAATTCAGCGGGCTGACAATCGGCGAAAACGCGCTGACCGAGCGGAAGCGGTCCGGATTGCGCAAGGCCACGGTGAGCGCGCCGTGGCCGCCCATCGAATGGCCGGTGATGCCCTGCCGCGCCATGTCCGCGGGGAAATGCGCGGCGATCAGGTCGGGCAGTTCCTGCTCGACATAGCTGCGCATCCGGTAGTTCGCCGCCCACGGTGCCTGCACGGCATCGACGTAGAAACCCGCACCCTTGCCGAAATCGTAGGCCTCGTCGTCGGGCAGGTCATCGCCGCGCGGGCTTGTGTCGGGCGCGACGAAGATCACGCCGTGTTCGGCGCAGGCGGCGCGGTATTCGCCCTTTTCGGTGACGTTGGCGTGGGTGCAGGTCAGCCCCGAAAGATACCACAGCACCGGCAGCTTCGTGCCCGGCGCATGATCGGGCACGAAGACCGAGAAGGTCATCGGCGTGCCCGTTGCGGCAGACTGGTGCCTGTGGACCGATTGCGTGCCGCCGTGGCTTCGGTTGGCGCTGACCTGCTCCATGGGGATCAGAACACCACGACCGAGCGGATCGACTTGCCCGCGTGCATCAGGTCGAAGGCCTTGTTGATGTCTTCAAGGCCCATGACGTGGGTGATCATCGGGTCGATCTCGATCTTGCCGGCCATGTACATGTCGACGATCTTGGGCACGTCGGTGCGGCCCTTGGCCCCGCCGAACGCGGTGCCGCGCCAGTTGCGCCCCGTCACCAGCTGGAACGGGCGGGTGCTGATTTCCTTGCCCGCCTCTGCCACGCCGATGATGATCGAGGTGCCCCAACCGCGGTGGCAGGCTTCCAGCGCGGTGCGCATCACTTCGGTATTGCCGGTGGCGTCGAAGGTATAGTCTGCCCCGCCGTCGGTCAGCGCGACCACTGCGGCGACCACTTCCTCGCGGCTCATGCCCTTGGAATTGAGGAAATCGGTCATGCCGAACTTGCGGCCCCATTCCTCGCGGTCCGGGTTGATGTCCACGCCCACGATCCTGTTCGCGCCGGCGAGCCGCGCTCCCTGGATCACGTTCAGCCCGATGCCGCCGAGACCGAACACGACCACGTTGTCACCCACCTGGACCTTCGCGGTGTTGATGACCGCGCCCACGCCCGTGGTCACGCCGCAGCCGATATAGCAGCTGGTCTTGAACGGCGCGTCCTCGCGGATCTTGGCCACCGCGATTTCCGGCAGCACGGTGAAGTTCGAGAACGTGGAGCAGCCCATGTAGTGAAAGATGGTCTGGCCCTTGTAGGAAAAGCGGCTGGTGCCATCGGGCATCAGGCCCTGGCCCTGCGTGGCGCGGATCGCGGTGCACAGGTTGGTCTTGCCCGAAAGGCAGCTTTTGCACTGGCGGCATTCGGGGGTGTAGAGCGGGATGACGTGATCGCCGGGCTTCACGCTGGTGACGCCGGGACCGACTTCGCGCACGATCCCTGCGCCTTCATGGCCGAGGATCGAGGGGAAGATGCCTTCGCTGTCGAACCCGTCGAGCGTGTAGGCATCGGTGTGGCAGATGCCGGTGGCCATGATCTCGACCAGCACTTCGCCGGCCTTCGGGCCTTCGAGATCGACTTCGACGATCTCAAGCGGCTGCTTAGGGGCGAAAGCGACGGCGGCACGTGTCTTCATGCGATGGGACTCCCGGCTGGATGCGGCGCGCTTAGCACCGTTTCCGCCGAGGAATAAACGGCCCTGCGCGGCTGTCCACCACCGCGCAGGGCCGGCACCTGGATCTTATTGAGCGGTCAGCCCGCCATCGACCGCGAATTCGCCGCCGGTGACATACTTCGACGCCGGCGAGGCGAGGAAAGCGACCATTTCGGCGATGTCGTCGGGCTCGCCCATGCGGCCCATCGGGATCGAAGCATTGATCGCGTCGAACTGATCGGGATTATCCTTGATCGCGACCTGCTGCATATCGGTCCAGATCACGCCGGGGTGCACGGAGTTCACCCGGATACCGTCGCGCGCGCATTCCATCGCCAGCGACTTGGAATAGAGACGCACGCCGCCCTTGCTGGCCGCATAGGCCGAAGCGCCGGGGATGCCGACAAGGCCCGCCACCGACGAGATGTTGACGATCGAGCCCTGCCCCTTCGCGCGCATCGCGGGAAGCACGGCACGGCAGCCGAGGTAGACGCTGGTCAGGTTGACGTCGATCTGGCGCTGCCACTCTGCGGGTTCGAGATCCTGCGTCCAGCGGAGCACGGCGATACCGGCGTTGTTGACGAGAATGTCGGGCGCACCGGTTTCAGCGGTGATGGTGGCGAGCACTTCGGCCCAGCCTTCGGCGCTGGTCACGTCCTGCCGCAGTGCACGGGCGGAGAGACCTTCGGCGACCAGTTCAGCCGCACGCTCGGCGGCGGCGGTTTCCGAAAGATCGGTAAGCCAGACCTTCGCGCCCAGCCGCGCAAGCTTGCGCGCAGTGGCGAAACCGAGGCCGGCGGCGGAAGCGGCACCCGTGACGAGGGCGACCTGTCCTTCAAGGTTCATGCTGCAAAGTCCCGTTCTGAAACAAAAAAGCCCCCCGATGGACAGAGTCCACCGGGGGCGAGGGAGGAACGGATCAGAAGCGCGCGGTGACCTGGAACTGGACCGTGCGCGGCAGGTTCACGAAGCCGAGCGTGTCCGCCGGGCTGTTCGGCGCGTCGATTGCGCCGCCCACGATGAAGCGGTTGGTCAGGTTCTTGCCGATCACCGCGAACTCGTAACGGTCATCCTCGGTCTTGAGGCGGACCGAAGCGTCGAGCGCGACGAACTTTTCCTGCACCGAGTTGGGCTTGCCGAACGACGAGGCAAGGTACGAACCCGAGTAGCGGCTGTCGATCGAAAGGCCGGCTTTCAGGCCTTCCGACACCGGTGCTTCGTAGGAAACGCCCAGCGCGCCGGTCCAGTTCGGAGCGACTGCGGTCGGCGTGCCGCTCAGGTCCTGCGCCGGGGCGCCCTGGAACGACAGACCACCAGCGCCGCAGCCCTGGGCCACCGTCTGGCCGCCGTAGCACGGCGCGACGTAATCGGCGTAACGGGCGCGGTTGTAGTTCACCGAGCCATGGAGGTTGAACCCGGCCACGGCGCGCGGCGCGAATTCGAACTCCAGCTCGACACCCTTGGTGCGGGCGCGGCCGGCGTTCGTGGTGATGAACGCGAAGGTGGCGGCGTTGAAGAAGTCCACCTGCAGGTTCTTGTAGAGGTAGCTGTAGACCGCGGCGTTGAGGCGCAGCTGGTGATCGAACACCTCCGACTTGATGCCGAATTCAAAGCCGCCGGCCGTTTCCGGGTTGAAGGCAACGTCGCTGGTGACGGTACCCGCGCTGACGAAGCCCGAGTTCGAGAAGCCGCCCGACTTGTAGGCGGTCTTGTAGGCGCCATAGACGGTCACGTCGCGGGCTGGCTTCCAGGTCAGCGTGGCTTCTGGCGACCAGTTGTCCCACTTCTGGTTGGCCGAGATCGGCTTGCCCTGCGGGAAGAGACCCTGGAGCAGCACGTTGACATAGGGCTGCGTCAGGTAGCTGTCCTTGGTTTCGTGCGTGTAGCGCACGCCCGCGGCGGCTTCGAGGCCTTCGATCAGCTTCCAGTTGACCTGGCCATAGGCCGAGATCGTTTCGCCATCGGTTTCCGAGTGCTTGTAGTAGCCGAGGTATTCGTAGGCGGCCGGTGCGCTGCTGTCCGAAACGCCGCCGAACGAGCCGGTCTGGCGGTGGTCACGCTTGGTCTTCTGGTAGAGGACGCCGGTCATCAGGTTGACCGGGCCGTCGACCTTGGTCTGCGCGCGCAGTTCCGACGAGACGGCGTGCCACACCGAGTGCTCGGTCGAAGGCGCGGCCAGCGGATCGGGCGCCGAGACCATGGTGCAGTCGCAGGCCCACTGGTTGACGTTCTTGTTGTAGTTGTTGACCCAGGTCAGCGCGACCGCGCCAAGGTCATAGTCGACCGTGCCGGTGACGGCCCAGCTGCGGTAGCGATTGTAGAGACCGCCATCCTTGCGCGAATAGGGGTTGGTGCCGGCAAGGTCAGCCGGGAAGTTGTTCTGGTAGATGGCGAAGTCGTGGCTGCACTTCACCGCCGGGTTGATGCCGAAGGTGCCATCCGCGTTGCCGCAGGCATAGGGCACGTAGTTCCAGCTGTTGTTGTCGTTGTCGCTGACCGACGAGTTCGCCTTCAGCGTCATCGTCAGCTTGTCGTCGGGCTTGTACTGCAGCGTGACACGGCCGAGGAACTCGCGCTCGCCCGGATTGTCACCCTGATGGGCCGGAGCGAAGTGGCTGGTGGTGGTGCCGGTGGCGGCATCGTAGGTCGAATAGGTCTTGTCGATGCCGCGGTTGGCGAAATAGCCGCCGAACATCTTCGAGCCGCGCACCGCGATGCGGATGCCGAGCGTGTCGGACAGCGGCCCCGAAGCCATCGCTTCGCCGACCAGACCCTTGGCCTTCACTTCATAGCCGAGGCGCGCCATGAACTCGGGCGTCCGGGTCGGCTCGGCCGACTTGAGCGAGATCACGCCGGCGGTGGCGTTCTTGCCGAAGAACAGCGCCTGCGGACCCTTGAGCATTTCGACGCTCTGGAGGTCGAGGAAGCCTTCGTTGATGACGCGGCCCTGGCCGTAGTAGACGCCATCGAGGATCACCGCGACCGACTGTTCGATGCCGATCGAGCTCGACGACGAGCCGATGCCGCGCAGGGTGAGCTGCGCGCCCGAGCCGTTCGAGGCGCGGCCGATGGTGAACTGCGGGGTCTGCGTGGAGATCTTCTCCAGGCTGGTCATGTCGTACTTCTGGATCTGTTCCGCGCTGATCGCAGTGACCGCGACGGGAACGTCCTGAAGGTTTTCAACCTTGCGGCGGGCGGTGACGACGATCGATTCAAGACCGCCTTCCTGCGGGGCTTCCTGTGCACCTTCCTGCGCGAAGGCGACTGCCGAGAACTGCGGCAGGAGCGAACCGCCGGCCATCGCCGCGGCCAGAACGATCTTGAAATTGCGCTTGGTGTTCATTGCTGAGCTACCCCTGATCCTGTGTGGTGCGGGGCAGTCACGCGCGGCAGGAGCGATCCTGCCGAAAGTGCCTGAGATGCGATCCTGTCCCGCGTCCGCGGTGTCTTCCGCGGTTCGGGCCGAGCTGAACCACCACCGGCGGCGCCGGTCAAAGATAATTACAGCTTGCTGTAAAAAGTCACAGGTTGGACGGGAACTCGGTCAACACCGCCTGCGCGGTCTGCGGACGCAGAGGAAACTGGCTGAATTCCGCGACAAAATGGCGCATCCCAGCCTCTGTCGCATGAGGCAGCAAAGCTTGTAGGCATTGCCGCACCAGCCATGCCTCGAACTCGGCATCGGCCACTTCGCCCTTGGCCCAGAACACCACGCTGGACACCACGCCGAGTCGAATCGCGCGCACGACATCGCCGGGCGGCACCTTGTCCCCCAGCAGGCCGCCCGCGATCATCGCCGCAACGTCCGCGCCGACCCGTTCGGCGTAAAGCTGCTGCAAACCGACAAGTTCGGCGTGGTCGAGCAGCAGGAGGGCCATCGCGCGCGACAGCAGAGGCTCATCCAGCGTAGCCGTCGTCGCCTCGCGGCAGAATGCCCGCAAACGCTCCCACCCCGGCACCACGACCGTATCGGAGGCCGTCTCGAAGACCATCTCGCTTCGCGCGTTGGCCGCCAGCGCCACGAGCCGGTCCTTCGTCCCGAAGATGTTGTAGAGCGTCTTTTCGGCGGTGCCGCTGGCCCCGGCGATCGCACGCATCGTCACCGCATCGTACCCCTCGCGCGCCACCAGCGACTGAGCGGCAGCAAGAATGCGCCGGCGCCGTTCGAGCTGGCGCTCGGTCAAGGTGCGTTGAGGGGCGGAAACGAGGGACGTCATGCATCGCCCATGCCTCTGCTGCGCCGGGCTGCCAAGGCTCTTGTTGCGCGGCCCCGTCCCGGAAGGGGCAGCCGGACGCCGCCGAAACGCTAGCCCTTCACCAGATCGGGCGCGAGCAGATCGAACACTTTCACCCGCCGGGGGAGAACGCCGTAATCGAGAAACCGGTCTGCCGCCCTTTGGAGGTCGTTGGCGAAAGCGTCGTCCGGCGCAGTCAGTGCGGGCTGCTCGCGCGCGACCATCTTGCGGGCCAGACTGATATCCACCCCGGTCTGCCGGGCATAAATCTGCGCATAAGGTTCGGGATGGGCACGGCACCAGGCATTCGCCCGCTGCGCCCGCGCGAGGACATCGGCGATGGTGGCCTTCTTCTTCGGATCGGACAGCGCGGCCTCCGACACCGCGATCAGCGTATAACCCGGGCCGATGCCGCGACCGTCGCGCAGGATGCGCGCGCCGGCAGCTTCCGCCTTGGCCTGATAGATGCCGAAGATCGCCCACGCCTCGATCTGCCCCGAAGCGAAGGCGGATGCGGCGTCGTTCGGCAGCATGAAGCCGATTTTCACCGCCGAAGCCGGCACGCCCGCTTCGCGCAGCGCTTCCAGCAGCAGATAGTGCGAGATGCTGCCCCGCGCGCTCGACACGATCACCGATTTGCCCGCAAGATCGGCGACCGTACGGATCGGCGAACCGCCCGGCACGATGATCGCCATGCTTTCGGGCGCGCTGCGGGTCACGGCCGCGATCTTCAGCCGGCATCCTGCGGCGGCGGCAAGCACCACCGGAAGATCGCCGGCGGGAGCGGTATCCACCGCACCCGCGTTCAGGGCTTCCAGCAGCGGCGCGGCGCCGGGGAAATTGCCCCACGAAATGGGATAGCCGGCGCCTTCCAGCGCCCCCGCCGCCTCCAGCTTGGCCTGGAGCAGATGAACCTGGTCGCCCAGCACGACGCCATTCGTCTTGCCCCCGGCGCAGGCTGCCAGCCCCGGGAGAATCCCGAGGCTGGCGATGGTCCCTGCGAGGAAGCTGCGACGATCAGAAACTAACCGAGAGACGACCATAATAGTATCCACCATTGGGATTGAAGGGCGAAGGGCCGTAATAGCCCTGCCCGGTCTGCGGGCTGCCCGGGCCATTGGTTTCCGGCCGCACGTTGAACACGTTGGTCGCGCCCACCTGCACCGTGGCGAAAGGCGTGACCGCCGCGCTGATGCTGGCGTCGGTGATCCACTTCGCGCCGAAATCGCGGTCGTCCCCGGCGGCGGTGCGCTGGGTATACTTGCCATAGCGCGTGGTGGTGACCGCCAGCCCGAAGATGCCCTTGGTCCAGTTGGCCGAAAGCGCGAGCTTCGTATCGGGATTGATCACGGTCAGTTCACCCAACCGGTCCCCGCCGAAGAAGGCAGAACCCGCGCCGAGCAGCGAAGCACCGTTGGCCGCGAACAGCTGCGACGGAACAGTCGGTTCGCGGTCGATCTTGGTGTGGTTGTAGTTGAACGCGGCGCTCAGGTTGATCTGGCCGAAGGCGTCCAGCCCGTGATTCCAGTCGGCCACCACGTCGACGCCCGTGGTGGTGGTATCGGCCGCGTTGAAGAAGTATTCCACCTGCTGGATGCCGTTCAGGCCATTCGCGTTGAGAATGGCGGTGATGCCGCTGCCAAAGAGGCGGCCGCTGCGCTCGATGCGGTTCTTGATGTTGATGTAGTAGCCGTCGACCGTGACGTTGATCGCGCGGTTCGGCGTGAACACGAAGCCCAGCCCCGCATTCCAGCTCTTTTCCGCCTTCAGGTGCTGCGCGCCGAGGAGCTTGCCCACCAGCGAATCCGGCGTGACCAGCTTGGCCACGGTCGGCTGCGCTTCGGTCAGGCCGGTCGTCGGGTTGAGCACCAGCGCGGTGCGGCCATCGGTCTGCGCATAGGCAGCCTGAGTCAGCGACGGCGCACGGAAGCCGGTCCCGACGGTGCCGCGCAGCGCGAACGCCTTGCTGAACTCGAAGCGGGAATTGAGCTTCAGGCCCACCGGGCTGCCCGAGCCATCGCTGTAGTGCTCGGCCCGCACGGCGGCGCCGATGTACCAATTGTCGAGCGGGTAGATCCCGAGATCGACGTAGCCGGCATAGACGCGGCGCTTCGCGTCCGCCTGGTCCGCCGGCGAGAGCACGATGGCGGCCTGCACCACCGACGAGGCCAGCGTGCCGACGTTCCAGTCATACTGCTGGTCGCCCGGCTGGAAGATGTAGTTCGCGGTCTTCCACGCCAGTTCCTGCCCGGCGAAGGTCTGGAACCGATCGAGCCGGTATTCAGCGCCGAACGAGACCTGCACCGGACGGGCAAGGCCAAGATCGACCTCCCGCGTCACGTCAAGGTTGTGCGTCCATTCGGTGAAGCGGAAGTTCGCGAGATTGTCCCAGGACGTCGGGCTGGTCGGTCCCAGCGCGGGGCGGATCGAGAGCTTCGAGAACTGGCGGCTGCTGTTGCGCCCGAAGCTGCTCGATGCGTCGATCTTCCAGCCCGCCAGATCGCCCTTCACCCCGGCCACGACCTGCACGTCGCTTTCCGAGATGTTGTTCAGCGGATAATAGCCATCCGGGAAAAGTGCGGTGAAGTTGGCGTTGCCGTTGGGGCGGCGGAAGTTGTTGCCGATCTGCACGTCGCGGTGGCCGAAGGTGCCGAAGGTGTAGAACGTCCAGGCATCGTTGAACGGCAGTTCCGCGTTCCACGCACCGTTCCACGCCTTGACCTCGGGATCGCCGTTGTGCGCGCCGTCGAGATTCCACGTCGCGTTGCGGGCATTGGCGGCGCTGATGTTCGCCTGGACCTGCTCGGTGGTCAGGCCGCTCGTCGCGGCGACCTGTTCGACCGTGCGCCCGGAGGGCTTGCCATAGAGGTTGGTGTCGGTGGCCAGCAGGTTCCACCAGTTGCCGCCGCGCTTGCGATAATCGCCGCTGAAACGGACGAAGCCGTCGCCGATCTTCACGCCGTAGGAAAGCTGCGCCTTCCAGCTCTCGCGGTCGCCGCTGCCCAGGTACTGCTCGCCGTACTGGAAGCTGCCGTCGAAGCCCTCGCGGCGGTCAAGCTGGATGTTGACCACCCCGGCGATGGCATCGGTGCCATATTGCGCGGCTGCCGAATCCTTCAGCACTTCGATCCGGCCGATGGCGCTGTTGGGGATAAGGTCGAGGTCGACCGCGTTGACGCCGCTCGAATCCTGCGGGGTATTGGTCATGAACGCGCTGTTGTGGCGGCGCTTTCCGTTGACCAGCACCAGCGTATAAGCGGGGCTGAGGCCGCGGTTGCTGACGGGACGGACGACCGAGAACACGCCGGCGTGGGTAGAGGCGAAATTCATCGACGGAAGCAGCTTCGTCAGCGCCTCGCCGAATTCGGCCGCGCCGGTGCCCTTCAGCTTCTCGCCGCTCACCACGTCGATCGGTGCCGGGCTTTCCGCCACGGTGCGCTGCGGCCCGCCGCGAATGCCGGTGACGATGATCGCCGAAGCGCCGCTGTCATCGCTGCCTTCTGCGGCCGGAACGGCACCAGCAGGCGCGTCTTCGGCAGCGTGCGCCGCACCGAACGGCGCCAGCCCCAGCGCGGCAACGCTGGCCAGAAGAGTGATACGAAAGCCCCCGCGAACCATAATCTCTATCCTATTGGTTGAGTTTGTTGCGCCCTACCGGGCAGCCTCGGACCGAGCCAATGAGTTTGGCTCACCGCCGATGAGACTTGCGAATAAGCGCAGCCCACCCGATCAGATCGGCGCGAAGGCGTCCGTTATCGGTCGCCGCGTCGTGAATTCGCCGGCGTTGCGGAACGTATCCAGGATCACCTGCTGCCGGGCGATCAGGCCGGCGTCGATGGCGGCGCGGCGCCGACGGTTCTGCCGGACAGTCACCTGCGCAATCGGAAGCGGCAGGCCGGTTTCGCCCGAGAGGATGCGGGCATAGTCATCGACATGGGCATTGGCCCATTCGAGCGCCTTCGCCTCGCGCTGGAGGAAGTCCGCCAGGATCGCGCGCTTGCCGGCAATCGCGCTCTCGCTGGCGACATCGAAGCCAATGCCTGGCGAGAAGTCGCGGCCGTCCACCACGATCCGCGCGCCCTCCGCCATGGCCACCGCGGTGTAGGGCGCCCAGGTCGACCAGCCATCGATGGCCCCTGTCTGCAACGCGGCACGGGAATCGCTGGGATTGAGGAAGGTGAGCCGGACCGCGTCGGGCGGCAGGCCGGCGGCAGCAAGCGCGCGCAGCACGAGATAGTGCCCGATACTGCCGCGCGTCGTCGCCACGCGCTTGCCCACCAGATCGCGGATCGAGTGCACCGGGGAATTGCCGCTCACGACCAGGGCCAGCGCCCCAGCCTCTCGCGCCTCCGACTGGGTGGCTGCGACTGCGCGCGCCGGGCTGCCGCTCTGGTAGGCGAACTGGAACGGCGCGTCGCCGACCAGCCCCACGTCGACCGCATCGCTGCCCAGCGCTTCGAGCAGGTTCTGCGCGGCGGGGAAATCGGACCATTCGACCTTGTAGGGCGCGCCGTCGAGCGCTCGGGCCGCGAGCATCAGCGCCTTGGTGCCGCCCTTCTGGCTGCCCACGCGCAAGGTATCGGCCCCTCCCCCGCCCCGACCGCACGCGGCAAGGACGAGGAAGGCGCCGGACGTCAGGATGGCGTGACGTCGGGACAACATCTCAGAGATCGGCCCACAGGGGCTCGTCCTCGATCAAGATGCGGTGGAGTTCGCGCGGGAAATTGCCGTAGTTGCGCACCGCGTAATGCACCGCCGCGCGGTTGTCCCAGAACGCCACCGAGTTCTTGCGCCAGCTGAACCGCACCTGCAATTCGGGCCGCTTGTACTGGCGCAGGATCTCATCGAGCAGCGCCTTGCTCTCGGCCAGTTCGAGCCCCAGGATCTGCGGCTGCTGCGAGAAATTGACCCACAGGATCTTCTGTCCGGTTTCCCGGTGCGTGCGCACGATCGGATGCGCCACGATGGGATATTCGCGGCCCACCGCCTTCAGCGCTCCCAGGAAATTATGCGTGACGTGCAGCCCTTCCAGCCGCGCCTTCAGATCGTCGGACAGCGCGTCGTAGGCCAGGTTCGCATCGACCCACACCGTGTCTCCGCCCACTTCCGGCAGGGTGATGTCGCGCAGCACCGCGCCCCAGGTCGGAACAAGCCGCCAGCTGGTGTCGGTGTGATAGGCATCGCCCGAATCCAGCACCGCCTTGAAGCGTTCGCCATATTCGCGGTCGTCCACCGCCGCGATCGAATGAACCGGCGTGAGGTTGCTCTGATGCTTGGTCGTGGGGTGGGTATAGAGCGGGCCGAACTGCCCGGCGAAGGCTGCGTGCTGCTCGTTGGTGAGCGGCTGGTCGCGGAAGAAGATCACCTTGTATTTCAGCACGGCAGCGCGGATCGCCTCGCGCTGGGCGTCGGTGATCGGCTTCGAGATGTCGATGCCCGAAACTTCGGCGCCGATGGTGGGCTGGAGCGGCCTGATGTCGAGGCCGGCGGTTGCCGTGTCGATTGCTGTGGTGGCCATGGAACCTGCTCCTCGCCTCAAGCCGCGTCGCGCTGGAGGCGCGCGGCGGTGTTGCGGTTGACCGGAACGTCCAGGCCGAGCGTCTCGCGGAAGGTCGTGCCCGGATAGTCCGTCTTGTAGATCCCCCGCTGCTGGAGGATCGGCACGACGTGATCGACGAAGACTTCAAGCTGGCCGGGCAGGCTCTCGAACAGGTTGAACCCGTCCGAACCGCGCTGTTCGAGCCAGAGCTGGAAGCGGTCCGCGATCTGTTCGGGCGTGCCCACGAAGTTGCCGCGCGGCGTCGCATGGCGCAGCGCGATCTCGCGCAGCGTCAGCCCGTCGTCGGCCAGCGCCAGCACACGCGCCGACTGGCTCTGGTTCGACTTGAGCCCTTCGGCAGCGACGTCACGCGGGAACGGGGCGTCGGGATCGTAGACGCTGAAGTTGTGGTCGTTGAAGCTGCGGCCCAGCGAGCGCAATGCGTTCTCCAGATTCACCAGCGATGCCAGTTCGTGATACTTCGCCTCGGCCTCCTCCTCGGTCGAGCCGATCACCGGCCGCGCGCCGGGAACGATGAAGACCTTTTCCGGATCGCGGCCAAAGCCCTTCACGCGGGCCTTGAGGTCGGCATAGAACGCCTGCCCTTCGGCCAGATCGTCCTGATGGGTGAAGATCGCCTCGGCGTGTTTCGCGGCGAAGTTGCGGCCATCCTCGGATGAACCCGCCTGGAAGATCACAGGCTGCCCTTGCGCGCTGCGCGAGATGTTGAGCGGCCCCTTGACCGAGAGGAACTCGCCCTTGTGGTTCAGCTCGTGCAGCTTGTCGGCATCGAGGAACTGGCCGCTGTCCTTGTCGCGGACCAGCGCGTCGTCCTCCCAGCTGTCCCACAACCCCTTCGCCACATCGAGATATTCCTCGGCAAGGCGATAGCGGACGTCGTGCGCGAGATGCTCTTCCTTGCCGAAATTGGCCGCGCTGCCTTCCAGCCAGCTCGTCACCACGTTCCAGCCGGCACGCCCCCCGCTGAGATGGTCGAGCGAGGCGAACTGGCGGGCAAGGTTGTACGGCTCGGTGTAGGCCACGGTGGCCGTGCCGACGAGACCGATATGGTCGGTCACCGCCGCCAGCGCGGACAGGATGGTCAGCGGCTCGAAACGGTTGAGGTAGTGCGGGCTGGACCGCGCATTGATCGAGACGCTGTCGGCCACGAACAGGTAGTCGAACTTGCCCCGCTCCGCCACGAGCGCCTGCCGCTTGTAGAAGGCAAGGCTGGTGCTGGCATCGACCTGCGCGTCGGGATGGCGCCAGTCGTCCCAGCCGGGGCCAACGCCGTGAAGGATGAAACCGAGCCGCAGCTGGCGTTTGGACATGATACCCTCCTGAATGTCGTCAGGGGAAAGTGGCATCGCGCCGGCCCGCCAGCCATCGCGGATGGCTGATAGCAGTTCGAGTAATGCTCAAGCGGCCACGGGTTCTCCCGCATCGGCGGAATCGTAGGCGGCAAGGTCCAGTATCCCCTCGCGCCGGGCCACGATCACCGGCACCAGCGCCTGCCCCGCCACGTTGACCGCCGTGCGTCCCATGTCGAGGATCGGATCGATGGCCAGCAGCAGCCCCACGCCTTCGAGCGGCAGGCCGAGCGTGGACAGCGTGAGCGTGAGCATCACCGTCGCGCCTGTCACGCCCGCGGTCGCCGCCGAACCAAGTACCGAGACGAGCGCGATCAGCAGATAGTCGATCCCGCCCAGCGGGATATGGTAGAACTGCGCCACGAAAATCGCGGACAGCGCCGGATAGACCGCCGCGCAGCCGTCCATCTTGGTTGTCGCGCCCACCGGCACAGCGAACGCGGCATAGGCGGCGGGCACGCCCAGCCGGTCGGTCACCACCGCTTCGGTGACGGGCAGCGCCGCCACCGACGAGCGGGAGACGAAGGCCAGTTCGATCGCGGGCCAGGCCTTGCGGAAATAACGCGACGGCCTGAGGCCATGCGCCTTCAGCAGCAGCGGGTAGACGACGAAAAGCACGAGCCCGAGGCCAAGGTAGAGCGCCAGCGCGAAACGGCCGATACCGAACAGCGTGTCCCAGCCATACTTCACCACCGCGTTGCCGATCAGCCCTGCGGTGCCGATCGGCGCCAGCTTGACCACCCAGGCCAGCAGCTTGCGGATCACCGCCAGCAGCGTGTCGGCCCCCTTCAGGAACGCCTCTCCCGCCTCGCCGCTGCGCAGTGCAGCGAAGCCGAGCGCCAGCCCGATGACCACGAGTTGCAGGACGTTGAAGCTGAGCGAAGTCTTGGCCGCGTCGCCGTCCAGCTCTGTGCTGGCGGCCAGCGCGAGGAAGTTGGACGGGATCAGCCCTTTCAGGAAATCGAGCCAGCTGCCCACGCTATGCGGCGGCGCGGCGGCGCTCGCGGGCACGGCGGTGCCGACGCCGGGCTGGAAGACCAGCCCCAGCGCGATGCCGATGGACACCGCGATCAGCGCCGTGATGGCGAACCACAGCACCGTCTGCCCCGCCAGCCGCGCAGCGTTGTTGAGCGCCCGCAGCCGCCCGATGGAGGCGATGATTGCGGTCAGCACCAGCGGCGGCACCAGCGCCTTGAGCAACTGGACGAAGCTGGACCCGACCAACGCGAGCGTGACCGCCAGCCCATTTGGCTGGTCGGCCCCCGCCGGACCAAGCGCGCGGGCGACGAGGCCCAGCGCCAGCCCGGCCACCATGCCGAGCGCGATATGAAAGCCGAAGCGGGATTTGCGCGGTGAGGAGGAAGCGGAAGTCATCGGGCAGGATCGCCTTGCCGGTTGTCTGCGGGAACGGACCGAAACGCCAAGACCGGCCCATGCGCGTTACTGCGCAGGGCCGGCCGGGACGTCGGGCGGGAGGAGTGAGGGACCGCCTCGCCGTCTTTGGATCAGCTGTCGAAGCCCGGAAGCGTGCGGGCCACCTTGCGCAGCACCGCTTCCCAGGCGAGCTGGTCGTGCGGCTTGCGGCCTTCGCTGGCGACGGCAGCGCGCGGGCGCTGCTCCAGCTGGCGCAGCGCTTCGTCCTGCGCCTCCTGCGGGGCGATCAGCACGTGGTCGCGCCCACCCGCCAGTGCGGCGACTTGCGCCGAGCAGGCTTCTTCCAGCTGGTAGATGCCGCTCCATGCCTCGCCCGGGGTGCTGCCGAGCGCGAGCGTGCCGTGGTTGCGCAGCAGCATCAGCTTGCGGTCGCCAAGGTCGGCCTGAAGCCGCTCGCGTTCGTCGAGGTTGAGCGCGACGCCTTCATAGTCGTGATAGGCCAGTCGCGGGATGATGTAGAGCGCGCGCTGCGAAACCGGCAGCAATCCTTCGGCATGGGCCGAGGCGCCCATGCCGTCGCGGGTATGGAAATGCGCGATCCAGTGGGCATCCTCGCGCACGGCGTGGATCGCCGAATGGATCACGTATCCGGCATAGTTGATGCCATAGGCGCTTTCCCCGATCACGTTGCCGTCGAGGTCCACCTTGACCAGGCTCGACGCGGTGATCTCGTCGAAGGTCAGCCCGAACGGGTTGATCAGGAAGTGATGGTCCGGCCCCGGCACGCGCGCCGAGATGTGCGTGTAGAGGAAGTCGTCGTAATCGTGGATCGCCGCGATCCGGTAAAAGGCGGCAAGATCGACACGAACCTGCCATTCGGCTTCGCTGATGCCGTCGGGGCGGATTTCGTCAGAGACGCGCGGGCGTTCAAGAACAGTGGCCATGTGCGGGGTTCCTTTCAGCTTGCGAGTGCGACCGGACGGCCGTCGCGCTCGGCGACCCTGGCCTTCACCAGCGGGATCAGGTGTTCACCATAAGCGATTGAATCGGCGAGCGGATCGAAACCACGAATGAGGAAGTGATCGATGCCGATGTCATAGTATTCGAGCATCGCGTCGGCGACCTGCTCGGGCGTGCCGACCAGGCCGGTGCTGTTGCCCTGCGCGCCGGTCAGCGCGGCAACGCCGGTCCAGAGCCGGCCATCGCGGCGATTGGTGGCAGCGGTTTCCAGCAGGCGGAGCGAACCGGCGTTCGGCGGGCGGTGGCCGCTGGTGGGCAGGCCCGCCGCTTCACGCGCGGCGCGCACCTGATCCTCGATCTCGCCGGCCTTCTTCCACGCCGCTTCCTCGGTATCCGCGATCACCGGGCGCAGCGAGAGCGAGAAGCCGGGCGAACGGCCATAGCGCGCCGCCGACTGGCGCACCTGGCGCAGCGAGTCCCCCACCTGCTCCAGCGTTTCGCCCCACAGCGCGTAGACGTCCGCGTGACGCCCGGCGACGTCGATCGCTTCGGGCGAGGAGCCGCCGAAGAACACCGGAAGGTTGTCCGGCTTCACCGCGCTGAAGCCCTGGCGCACTTCGTAGAAGCGGCCCTTGTGGTCGAACGGGCGCGCGGCGGTCCATTCCTGCTTCACGATGTCGAGGTATTCGTCGGTGCGGGCGTAGCGCTGGGCCTTGTCCGGCCCCACATCGCCGTCGCGCGCCATTTCCTCGTCCGCCCCGCCGGTGATGATGTGGACCGCGATGCGCCCGCCCGAAAGCTGGTCCAGCGTGGCAAGCTGGCGCGCCGCCAGCGTGGGCTGCGTGAAGCCGGGCCGGTGCGCGACGAGGAAGCCGAGCGTCTCGGTGATCGCGGCGGCGTGGGCTGCGACGATCTGGCTTTCCGGGGTGTTCGAGCCGAACGGGATCAGCACGCGGTCGAAGCCGCCCTTTTCCTGCGCCCGGGCCGCCGCGTCGACATAGTCGCGGTCGAGGATGCGGCTGCGCGCACCCGCGTGGATTTCGGAACTGTTGTTGAAGCCGATGTATCCGATGAACTTGACGGGCATGGCGATGACCCTTTCTGGATCGCGTGTGTTCAGATGACGAAGAAGCCGTGGGTGCCGTCGCGGCGGAGCTGCTCGACGAGGCCGAATTCCCAATCGAGGTAGGCCTGCATCGCGGCGGCGGCGTTGTCGGTGCCCTCGTAGGGGCGCTTGTAGCGGCCCTCGGGACCACGCGGCGCCGGGGCGCCGTCGCTGCCGGTTTCGAGCGCGGGGCCCTGCGGCCATTCAACCACCGCGACCTCCCAGCCGAGCTGGGCAAGCCACGAGGCAGTCATGTCCGCGCGCGGCCCCAGATCGTCGGCCAGCACGATGCGTGCGCCGCGCACCGGGGCGAAATGATCGGTTTCCTGTACCAGCTGCCCGCCCTGGGCATTGCGGAAGCCCGGCAGGTGGCCTGCGGCGAAGTCTTCCGGCAGCCGCACGTCGTATCGGTAGAGCGTGCGCGCCGCGTCGGCTTGAAGATGGGCCAGCTCATCCAGCGTGATGCGGCGGACGCCCGCGCGATAGGCAACGTCGCGCGCCTTCTCGCGCGCTTCGTCAACGAACTCGCCGTCGGGACGCGGCGCGCGGCGCTGCTGGCCGGTCTCCAGCCCCTGCCCCGCCAGCGTCCAGCCGATCGTGCCGTTGCGCAGCGCATAGATGCGGTTGGGCAGCCCCGCGTTGATCAGCGACTGCGTGCCGATGATGCTGCGCGTGCGGCCGGCGCAGTTGACGATGATCGTGGTGTCGGGATCGGGGGCCACCGCCCGCGCGCGCAGCACCAGCTCGGCGCCGGGCGTGCTCACCCCGCCGGGAATGCTCATCGTGGCGTATTCGTCGAACCGGCGCGCATCGAGAATGGCGATGTCAGCCTTTTCGTCGATCAGCGCCTGCACGTCGGGCGCGGGCAGCGACGGCGTGTGGCGACGATGCTCGACCAGTTCGCCGAACGCCTTGGAGTAGCTGTTGACGTCCTCGAACAGTTCGAAACCCGCAGCGCGCCAGCCGTCCAGCCCGCCCTCGAGCACATCGTTGTGGCTGAACCCCAGCGCACGCAATTGCGCGGCAGCCGGCTCGGCCAAGCCCTCGCCGGCATCGTAGACGACCACGCGGGCGTCGCTGCGCGGAATGCGCCAGCGCGCCTCGGCCTCGATCCGGCGCGCCGGGATCTGCGCGGCAAACAACGGGTGGCCTCGCGCGAAATCTGCCTCCTCGCGCACGTCGATCAGCGCGATTTCCTCGCGCGCGAGCAGAGCCTTGCGAATATCGTGAGCGGTCGTGGTCATGAGCGGGTCGATCGGTCCCAGAGGTTGGGCACGGCGGTGTTGGCGTAGCCGGAGACGAAGCGCTTGGCCTTGCCATCAAGGGCATACGTCGCGCGTTCGACCGCGCCGATGTTCGCGCCGTAGACGTGAATGGAAATCGAGGGATGCCGGGATTCGGCATTGGAAACGCGGTGGATGTCGCCGATGCGCGGGCTGACCGCCTCGACTTCGCCTTCATGCAGCACCTCGGCCGGCCCGGCCGCGCGGAGGCTGCCATCGGGCTGGCGCTCGAAGCGTTCGGACAGTTCGCTGCCGCGCAGCACGCCGACCAGGCCCCAGGTGCGGTGATCGTGGATCGGCGTGCCCTGCCCCGGCCCCCACACGAACGACACGACGCTGAAGCGCTCGCGGCTGTCGCAATGGAGCAGGTATTGCCGGTAACGATCCGGATCGGGCTGCGCGTATTCGACCGGCAGCCAGTCATCCTGGGAGACGAGCCGCGACAGCAGCTTGGAGCCGCTTTCGAGGATTTCGCGCTCGTCGCGGGTGCTGGCCAGCAGCTCGGCGAAGCTGGTGACGAAACCGCGCAGGCGCGCGATCCCGGCACCCGCCACCGCCGGCGGAGCGGTGAGCGCGTTCATGCCGGAATTCCGTGCGGAAAGGGTATCACGCCATCCGCCCGGGCGGTGCCGTCCAGGATCTGGAGGAACTTTTCGCGATAGGGGCGCGCCAGTTCGCCGCGCTCGCCGCGCGGAATGGAGATCCGGTCCTGCGCCGCAATGCGCCCTTCGTCGAGCACGAGGATGCGATCGGCCAGCGCCACCGCCTCGTCCACGTCATGCGTGACCATCAGCACCGCAGGGCGATGCGCACGCCACAGGTCGAGCACCAGATCGTGCATCCTGATCCGCGTCAGCGCGTCCAGCGCAGCGAAAGGCTCGTCCAGCAGCAGCAGGCTCGGCTCGCGCACCAGGGCACGCGCCAGCGCCACGCGCTGCGCCTCGCCGCCGGACAGCGTCAGCGGCCAGGCGTCCATGCGGTGGCCCAGGCCCACTTCGCGCAGCGCGGCTTCGGCGCGCTGGCGCACGTCAGGCCCCCGCAGGCCGAGCGCGACATTGCGCCACACCTTCTTCCACGGCAGCAGGCGCGCATCCTGAAACACCACGGCGCGCGAGGTGGGCACGGTCACGTCCTGCCCGTCGGTGCCGTCCAGTCCTGCCAGCGTGCGCAGCAGCGTGGTCTTGCCCGAACCGGAGCGCCCCAGCAGCGCAACGAATTCACCGGGCGCAATGTCGAGGTTGAGATCGTGGATGATCGTGTTTTCGCCGAAGCGGCGGGTGAAGCCGCGCAGCCGGACGACCGGGGGCTCGCCGTGGAGCGGGGCAAGGCCCACCGGCGCGGCATCGGAGAGGAAGTTGAGACGTGCGTCCATGTCGTTTCTCCGCAAGAATGCTGGGGTCAGGCTTCGACCAGGCTGGGGCGCCAGACGAGGGCGCGGCGCTCGACGGTGCGGACCAGCCAGTCGGCGGCAAGGCCCAGAACGGCGTAGACCATGAGGCAGACAACGATGATGTCGGTCCGCATGAAGTCACGGGCATTGTTGATGAGGTAGCCCAGCCCCGCCGAAGCGTTGATCTGCTCGGCCACCACCAGCACCAGGATCGAGATCGACAGCGAATAACGCAGGCCCACCAGCAGCGACGGAAGCGCGCCAGGCAGGATCACGTGCCACACCTGCTCGGCACGGCTGAGGCCGAAGCTGCGCGCCCCTTCGAGCAGGCGCAGGTCCACGCCCCGGATGCCGCTGTAGAGGTTGAGATAGACCGGGAACATCGACGCGAAGGCGATCAGCGCCACCTTGGGCGTCTCGCCGATGCCGAACCACACAATGAACAGCGGCGTCAGCGCCAGCGTGGGAATGGTGCGCTTGATCTGCATGAGCGGGTCGATCGCCGCTTCGCCCTTGCGCGAAAGGCCTGCGGTCAGCGCGAGGACAACGCCGACGATAACGCCGATGGCAAGCCCGGTCAGCGCGCGGCCGAACGAAACGGCGAGATTGGACGGGAGTTCGCCCGAAACGACCATCCCGAACAATGTGCCCGCGACTTCGGACGGGGCGGCCAGCGTGCGCTCCGGAATGACGCCGGTGCGCGAGCCGGCCTCCCACGCTGCGAGCAGCGCCAGGGGGCTGAACCAACGGCTGTTAACGATCTTGCCGACGACGGACATATGCGATTCCCGCTTCTGGGAGGAAGGTGCACAAAGTCCGGATTAAACTCTACCAACGCAATTGAGTATTGTTCACGACCTATCAGGAAGCCTCATAACCCGCGGTCCTGCGTGGGTTCCTGGCGGCAGACCGTGCCCCGACCGGGCCATTGCGAGGGGAATGCCCGCAGGAACGGTTTGCTTTACAGGTGTAAATGTCTACTATTTTGATTGATAAACTGAGATGCCCTAGACGGCATTCTCCATTTGCCGGCGGACCACCGCAGCAAGATCCCACCCTTCCTCTACCGATGGTGCCATCATGCCGGTCAATCTGCCGACCAATCTCCTCCGCAGTTTCGTTGCGATCGTCGACACGGGCTCGATGCTCAACGCATCGGAAAAGGTGTTCGTTACGCAATCCGCGCTGAGCCTTCAGATCAAGCGGCTGGAAGAGCTGCTCCAGCAATCGCTGTTCCATCGCGACGGCCGGCGCCTGACGCTGACGTCCGCCGGAGAACTGATGCTCGATTATTCACGCAAGGTGCTGACGCTCCACGACGAAGCGGTGGCCGCTGTCACTGCGGGCCAGTTCTCCGGGCCGGCGCGGATCGGCATGGTTCAGGACTTTGCCGAGATGCTGTTGTCGGGAATGCTCGCCCAGTTCGCCGAACTCCACCCCGAAGCGCAGATCTATTCGCGCATTGCGGGAACGGCGGACCTGCTCGGTCTGCTGGAGCGCCGCCAGCTCGACATCGTGCTCGGCTTCGCCGCACCCAACGATCCGGCCGCGGTCGCGCAGGCGCCGATGGCCTGGTATGGCGACCCTGCGCTGGCGAGCCGCGAGACGATCCCGCTCGCCGTGCTCGAACAGCCGTGCCGGTTTCGCGAAGCCGCGATCCGCGCGCTGGAGGACGCGGGCCGCAGCTTCCGCATCACGGTCGAAACGCCCAATCTCACCACGTTGCGCGCCGCCGTGCAGGCGGGACTTGGCGTCACCTGCCGGACGCACCTGTTCCTGCGCGACGAACCGATCAAGGACGCGGGGCTGCCGGCCCTTCCGCAGGTGTCGTGCATCCTCCAGACGGCCAATGCGCTCGACACCGCGACCCAGCGTCTGGCCGACCTGACACGGGAAACCGTCGCCGCGCTCTGACCGTTCGTTCGGCCAGCCTTCGGGCTGTCGTATGACAAACACTCATCGCCGCCGCCGCGCTTCTCGTTATCGGGGGCGCGGCGCTCGTCCTACCGCTGATCATCCCTAGACAGCGAAAGGACGACCCCGATGACCACGAGGAGCCTGGCCGACCGATTTGCCGAGCTTCAGGCCGAGCGCGAACGCACCTGGCCGGCCGAGCAGCTTGCCAAGAACACGGCACAGCGCCGCGTTCTGGTCGAGCGCTTCAACCGCGAAGAGCGCCCCGGTGCCGGCGACCGGATCGATCCGTTCACGCTGATCGATGCAGACGGCAACCAAGTTTCCAGCCAGCAGATTCTCGCGAACGGGCCGGTGGTGCTGGTGTTCTTCCGCTTCGGCGGCTGCCCGGCGTGCAACATCGCGCTGCCCTATTACGACGAGACGCTGTGGCCTGCCCTTACCGCCGCCGGCGTTCCGCTGCTGGCCGTGAGCGCGCAGATCCCCGTCGACAAGGGACCGACCGAACGCCACGGACTGCGGTTCCCGACCTATTCCGATCCCGACTACACGCTGGGCCGGCGCCTGGGGCTGACTTTCCTGCCCGAAGACCAGCCCCCAGTGCAGCCCGGCCAGCCGTGGATCGGCGCCACGCTCGGCACGCACAGCTACGAAATCACCGAGCCTGCGGTAATCGTGATCGAGCCGGACCACACCATCCGCTTCATCGACGCCAGCCCCGACTGGCTCACCCGGACCGAGGCCGAAGCTGTGCTGGCCCACGTGCCCGAAGCCGCGACCGCGCCAGTGGCCTGAACGACACCTAAAGGCACCTGAAGACACACGAAGGGGGCGAGCCGCGCAGCTCGCCCCCTTTTCCGTCCCTCGAAACGGATCAATATCCGCGGTCGCGCAGCACCACGTCGGTGGGCTTCTGTCCGCTGGCGAAGCGGGTCAGGTCCCCCAGGATCTTGGTGAGCAACTTACCCCGCGCAAGGGTGTAGTTGGACGAAATGTGGGGTGTGAGCCTCACCCTGGGATGCACATAGAGCGGGTGCCCTTCGGGCAGCGGCTCGGGATCGGTCACGTCGAGCGTGGCGAAGGCGAGGCGGCCGGAATCGAGCGCTTCCAGCAGCGCCTCCTGATCGACCACCGACCCGCGCGCAACGTTGATGAGGTGCGCGCCGGGCTTGATCCGGGCCAACAGGTCCCGGCCCAGCAGGTGCCGTGTTTCGGGCGTGGCGGGCACCGCCACCACGATATGATCCGCCTCGCGCACCACATCGGCCACGTGATCGCGCAATTCCACGCCGATCATGCCGAGCGCCCCGGCCGAGCTGCGCCGGACGGCGAGCACGCGCGCGCCGAGCGCGGCGGCGCGGCGGGCGACGGCGGTGCCGATGGCGCCGAGGCCGATCACGCCCACGGTGCTGCCATTGACCTGGCCCAGCGGGCGATAGAGCCATTCGGCCGGCGAATGGACCGCCGCTTCGGCAAGGTCCTTGGCCTGCCGGTAGATCGCGGCGATGACATAGTCCGCGATCTCCTCCGAAGCGGTGCCGCGCGCGCACGACACGATCGGCGCATCAAGCAGCCACGACGGATAGAAATCGATGCCCACCGAAGCGCTGCACACCCAGCGCAGGCGGCCGGGCCACAGCCCCGGCGGCGCGGCACTGCGCGCCTCGCGCCAGCTGGGCGTGGGCCGCACCACCAGCACGTCGGCCTCGCGCGCGACGCGCCAGGGTTCATCGTCCGGCACGGCCATCACCTTGGGCCGCGCCGGGTGACGCGCGATTTCCTCGTTCATCGCGCCTTCGAGCTGGCTGGCGACGACGATGGTCATTGCGCCGCCCCTTCGCTCAGCGCCGCGCGCCCGGCCGCGACCAGCACGGTATCGGCTTGGGGCGAATGGATGCGGCTGCACAGCACGTCGCGATAGTGACGTTCGAGCGGGTTGCGGCGGCTGATGCCGGGATTGCCGGTCAGTTCCAGCCCGATCTCGACTGCGCGAATGGCATTGGCATTGGCGACGTGCTTGACCAGATTGGCCTGCACCCCATCGGGCACCCGGCCCGCGTCCGCCGCCGCGGCGGCCTGATCAATCAGCACGCGGTTGGCCAGCAGCAGCCCCTCGATCTCGCCCACCTTTTCCTGCACGCGCGGCAGGCTCGCCAGCGGCGCGCCAAGGTTCGCCGGCACGCGGTCGTTGAGATAGCGCACCAGCCAGTCGCGCGCGGCCTGCGCCACGCCGTCATAGATCGTCGCGATGGCGAACGCGTTCCACAGCCCGGCACGGTTGTCGTCGCCGGGGCGCGGCGCCCATTCCTCGGGAGAGCGCACATCGACCGCGTGGTCGCCCGGCGTCGGCGTGTCGGCAAAGACGACCCGGTGGCTGACCGTGGCCCGCATTCCAAGGTGGTCCCATTCCGGCTCGATGGTGATCCCCGCGCTGTCCGGGCGGACCAGGAACGTGCCGACGCGCGGGGTTTCCTCGTCGGTGCGCGCCCAGACGGCGAACCAGTCGAGGCCGCTCGATCCGGTGGAATAGATCTTTTCCCCGCTGATCGACCAGCCATCGGCGGTGCGGCGCGCGATGGTCTTGGGCAGGCCGCCGCGCACAGGGGTGCCAAGTTCCGGCTCCACCCGGAAGGTGCCGATCAGGCCCCTGCCCTGCGCGGCTTCCTGCGCGAGACCTTCGTACAGCGCGCGGTTCCAGCGCTTGTTCTTGTCCGGCGCGGCGTGGAAGGCATAAGTCATGAACAGGATCAGCGCGGTCGAAGGTTCACCCTTGGCCACCGCGCCCAGCACTTTCAGAGCATCGACGAAACCGGCCCCGCCGCCGCCGAGCCGCGGTTCTACGGTCAGCCCGATCAGGCCCTCGCGCGCCAGGACATCGAACGCCTCGCGCGGGAAGCGCGGGGTGCGGTCATAGTCCTCGGCCAGTTCGGCAAGCTCGGCCGTCAGCGCGGCAAGCCGCGCGTCGGACAGCGCCGGAAGCGCGGCGGCAAGCGGGGCAACGGGAGAAGCGATGGGCACGCTGGCCATGGTCAGGCCTCCTTGAGCACGTGATTGAACGTGGTGTTCCACAGGGGACGAACATCGACGCGGCGGGGCAACAGGCCCGCGCCGGTGAAGACATCGGCGACTTCCTGCTGCGAGCGGATCGCCTCCTCGCTCACCGGGCGCAGGCTGAAATTGTCGCTCTTGCGGCGAAACTGGTCCTCGACATCGGCAACCGGCACGCCGATCTCCTTCGCCACGATCCGCGCCCATTCGGGCTGGTTGGCCGCCGCCCAGGCATAGCCCTTGCGCGTGAGGCGCAAGTAACGGCCGATCCAGTCGGCCCGCACCGGGTCGGCAATCGCATCGTTGTGCGCGGTGATGATGTAGTTGCCCGAAAGAAAGCCCAGCGCGGTGGAAAGGATGCGCGCGCCATCGTTGGCCACCGCCCGCTGGATGGGAAAGCCGTAGATCGCCCAGGCATCGAGCGCCCCGTGCGAGAAAGCCGCCGCGCCGTCGGCCACGCTCATGGCCACCGGGGTGATGTCGGCCCAGCTAAGACCCACCGACTTCAGCATCTTGATGAGAAAGTACTGCGTGGTCGTGGCGCGCACATAGCCCACGCGCTTGCCCTTGAGATCGGCAAGGCTGGCGATGCGCGATCCCTTGGGAACAAGCACGACCTGGTTGTTCACGTCGCCGTGATAGACCCCGATCTCGCGGAAGCTCTGGACGGTGGAGGCGGCGGCGAACACGGGCGGAATCTCGCTCATGCCGCCAAAATCGAGCGCGCCCGAATTGAGCGCCTCGACCACCAGATGACCGGATTCGAACTCGGACCAGGCGACCGGAAAATCGGGAGTCAGGCCCGCCGCGGCGAACAGCAGCCGATTATCCGCCTCGCCCTTGCCGGTGATCGATACCCGCAAGGCCTCTGCCTTGCCCGCCCGGGCACCGCACCCCGCGAGCAGGGCCGCGCCGCCGAGCGCGGCGGCACCGCACAACAGGCCGCGACGCGAAATGCCGGAAACAGAAGCCGTCCTTGCGGAAGGCACGGGGTCGATCATCTGCGAAGCTCGCTCGTCTGCCCGCCGGCACAACCGCCGACTTCTCAACCATATTGATAGAGATTCGGCACGGCAAACAAGAATATCCTTCTCGCTTATGAACTTCGCCAATGCGACCAATGCCCGCGCCAAAACGTATCGCCATCACTCATGGCCTCATGAGTGATCCTCGTTTGGTGCAGGCACCGCCGGCCACATAGCGCTGGCGCCAAAGTTCATCCGTTTTCTGAGGAGTCCCGTTCAATGACCCGCACCACCGACCGTGCCGTCTCCCCGCAGTTCCTGGCCCGATGGTCGCCGCGCGCATTCGACGGGTCAGCGGTCGACGAGGGCGACCTGCTGACGCTGTTCGATGCCGCGCGCTGGGCGCCTTCGGCCTACAATTACCAGCCGTGGCGCTTCGTTTGGGCACAGCGCGACGATGCGGGCTGGAACGACCTGCTGGGTCTGCTGCTGCCGTTCAACGCGGCCTGGGCGCGTGAGGCCGGGGCGCTGGTGTTCGTGCTGTCGGACCGCCAGATCCTCGCGCCCGGCGCCAGCGAGCCGCAGGAAGCGACGACCGCCAGCTTCGATGCCGGCGCCGCATGGGCATTGCTGGCGCTTCAGGCCGAAACGCTGGGGCTGGCGACTCATGCCATGGCCGGTTTCGACCATGCCCGGGCGCCGGAAGTGCTGGGCGCGGGCGACCGTTTCAAGGTGGAAGCGGCCATTGCCATCGGTCGGCGCGGCGACAAGGCGCAGCTGCCCGAAACCCTGCAGGCACGCGAAGTGCCCAGCCCGCGCAAGGACGTGCACGAGTTCGCCTTCGCCGCCCGCCTGCCGGGCTGACGCGCCCACCGGACTGACGTCAGCTCCGGCGCTGACGTCAGTCGAAGGGGTCGGCGGCCTCGATGCTGATGCTCGGCTGCGTCTGCCGCACCCGGCTTCCGGGCGGCACAGAGCGGGTGAGCCAGACATTTCCGCCGATCACCGATCCCTTGCCGATTGTGATCCGCCCCAGCACGGTGGCGCCGGCATAGATCGTGACGTCATCCTCGATGATCGGATGGCGCGGCTCATCCTTGATCAGCCGACCTTGCTCGTCGGTGCTGAAGCTGCGCGCGCCCAGCGTGACGGCCTGGTAGATCCGCACCCGGTCTCCGATGATCGCGGTCTGGCCGATGACCACGCCGGTGCCATGATCGATGAAAAAGCTCTCGCCGATCCGGGCGCCGGGGTGAATGTCGATCCCGGTGCGCGAATGCGCGATCTCGGCAATGATCCGCGCGACGAGCGGGGCGCCCAGGACATAGAGTTCGTGCGCGATGCGGTGGTGGATCACCGCGGTGACGCAAGGGTAGCACAGCAGCACTTCGTCCACGCTGCGCGCCGCCGGGTCGCCATCGTAGGCGGCCTCCAGATCGGTATCGAGCAGGCGGCGGATTTCCGGCAGGCGGCGGGCCAGCTCGTCGGCGATGGCCGTCACCGCGCGTTCGATGGCCGGGGAGCCGCGTTCGGGACGGCTGTAATGCAGTTCCATCCGCACTTGCGCCGCCAGAAGCGGCAGCGCCGACTGGAGGCTGGCGCGGACGAAAGCGTCCTCGTTCTCCACGGCGAGGTCGGGCGGTCCGAGCCGCAATGGGAACAGCGCCGCGGCAAGCACGTCGATGATCCGCGACACCGCGTGGCGCGAGGGAAAGCCCAGCGCGCCGAACTCGGCATGGCGGTCCTGCTCGCCCCTCCACGCATCGCGCACGGCGCGCAAGGACGCGACCACGGGCTCAAGATCGAACGGCGCATCCTCATTCGCGGCCTGCTCGTTCGCGGCTTGCGGCTCCCCCACTACGGCTCCCCTTTCGGCGCGCTCCCATGCACGAAAAAGCGCGCCTGTCGCTTGAGGAATCGCAATATGATGTCAAGCGCGCGTCAAGGTGCGCGCCTCATTTGGCGCGGGCGGCGGTCGCCTCGATCTCGACCAGGAAGCCGGGGCTGACCAGCGCGGCGACCTGCACCGTCGAGCGCGCCACCTTGTTAGGCTGCGTAGCGGTTCCGAAGAACTGCCCATAGGCTTCTGAAAATCCTGCGAAGTCCAGCTTTCCACCCTTTGCCGGATCGCCTGCGAGAAACACCGTGAGCTTGACCACGTCGGACAGCGAATAGCCCTGCTCCTTGAGCAGCGCTTCGATCTTGCGGAACACGCCGATCGACTGGGTGCGGGTGTCGCCATAGGCGGCGGGGCTTGCCGGATCGGCGGCGGCATCGACCACCGGGGGCACCTGCCCGCTGAGGTACAGCGTTTCTGCGCCGGCCGGAACGGTCACGCCCGACAGGATCGGCGCGTTGGCCGCGGGCGCAGGGTGGCGGACGATGGTGCCGGCGGCGGCAGCGGGCGTGGCCAGGCCCGCCAGCAGCACGAACGGGAGAAATGCACTTCTTTTCATGATGATATCCTTTGATGCTGACAGGAAATCGGGGCGGCGAACGCACGCCGCCCCGGAGGAAAGCGTCAGAACTTCACCGACACGCGGCCGTAGTAGTAGCCGCCGTTGATGCCATAGGGCGACAGCGTGATCGGCGCGTCGATCACCACGCCGCCCGTGACAGGCGAGGTCGTGCCCGGAATGAACGGCACGTTGGGCGGGCGCTTGTCGAACAGGTTGTTCGCGCCAATCGCCAGCGTGACCGTGTCATTCACGGTCGCGCGCGCCTCAAGATCGACAATGAACGCAGCGGGGACGCGCTGGTCGTAGTAGGTACCGCCGTTGGGCGACGCGCGGTTGCTGGTCACGCCGTAGAGCGTGCCGCGCAAGGTGGCCCCGAACGCGCCGGCCGAGACGTCCGCGCCGCTCACCAGCTTGACGCGCGGCGACGCGGTTTCGAGGTTCGACAGTGCGGTCTGGTCGAACAGCGCGATCGGACCCGAAGCGCCGGCAGGGGTCAGGCTGGCGGGCGCGGCGCGGACGCGGGTGATGCGCGTTTCGTTCCAGGTGCCGGAAAGCGTCCAGTTGATCTTGCCCCACTCGAATTCGGTGAGATAGCTGGCCACCAGATCGACGCCGCGGGTGCGGGTGTCCGCGCCGTTGGTGAAGATGTTGATGCCGGTGAGGCTGACCGTGGGATCGAGCACGTTGCCATTCGCGGCAATGGCCTTGGTCACCACCGGGAAGTTGACCGCGCCGCCCGAACCGAAGATCGATCCGGTGCCAAGAATGCGGTCCTTGACCTTGACCTGGAAGGCATCGAGCGTGACCGTAAGGCGCGGTGCAGGCCGGAACACGAAGCCCAGGCTGTAGTTGGTCGAGGTTTCCGGCCGCAGGTTCTGGAACCCGATCAGCTTCGCCGCCGCCGAGTTGGCGGGCAGCTGGATGAAGGCCGAGGTCGGCGAGACGTTCGTTGCCGAATAGTAGCCTTCCGCCAGCGTGGGAGCGCGGAAACCGGTCGAAACCGTGCCGCGCACCGCCACCGCCTCGCTGAAATCGTAGCGGCCGGTGGCCTTCCACGTCGCCTTCGAGCCGAAGTCCGAATAGTGCTCGTAACGGACTGCGCCGTCGAGGCTGAAGCCCTTCACCGGCTCCAGCGCCACGTCGACATAGGCCGAGGCGTTGTTGCGGCTGTGGCTGCCCGCGTCCGACGGACGGAAGCCGGGATAGGACTGGCCGCCCTCCTTGTAGATCGAGCCGGCATCACCCGCGCCGATCTCGTAGACGTTCTTCTTGTATTCGCCGCCGAAGGCCAGCGTGACGGGGCTGGCAAGACCGGCCTCGAACGTCTTGGTGAAATCGGCGTTGAGCGTCCACTCGGTGTTGCGGAACAGCCCGTCGTAGAAGTCCGTGGGCGAGAAGTGGGTGTCGATGAACAGCGAGCGATTGGCGGAATCGAGCGTGTAGATCAGGTTCTTGTCCTGCCCCCAGGTGCCCGAGAGATCGAACGTGAACCCGCCGAGATCGCCGCGCACGCCGCCGGTGATCGAGTAGTCATCCTCACGCAGGCCGATGCGCGGCACGAAGCCGTTGGACGGGGTGTCGCCGCCCGGATCGAACACGATCGAACCCGGCGCGCCCAGGGTGCCCGCCACGCCCAGCACCGACGAAGCGACGATGCGATCGGGCAGGCGCACGTTCTCGCGCGCGCTGGCGATGCGCTTCGACCAGCTGCCGAAGCTGTAGGCCGTGACGCCGCCGCCCAGATCGTAGCCGAAGTTGTACTGGAGGTTGGTCAGGTTGGAGTGGGCATCGCCCATGATCGGATTGACATAAGGAAAGCCGGGGATGTTCTTGTAAAGCGACTGCTTTGCGGGACTGAGGCTGGACAGGAGGTTGCCCGAGGCGTCGGTCACGCGCAGGTCCAGCCCGCCCACCTGGGTGAAATCGTGGTAGCGGTGGAACAGCGAGAGGTTGAGGAAGCCGGCCTTGCCCACCTTGACACCAAGGTTGGCGGAAGCGCCCAGCGTCTCGCCGCCGGTCTTGTAGTTCTGGCCGGCCGTGGCCTGGAACTCGCCGCCTTCGGCATCGTCCTTGAGGATGATGTTGATGACGCCGGCAATCGCGTCCGAGCCGTATTGCGCCGCGGCGCCCTGCTCCAGCACTTCGATCCGCTTGATCGCGATGGGCGCGATCAGATCAAGGTCCGCTGCCGCCGAACCCTGGTAGGGACCGCCGACGACCGACAGGTTGGCCGTGCCATGCCGGCGCTTGCCGTTGACGAGGACCAGCGTGTGGTTGGGGCTGAGACCGCGCAGGCGGGCGGAAAGCGTGAGGTTCGCGGCATCGCCGCCGAACGGCTGGGCGCTGAACGAAGGCACCAGCTGGGTCAGCACCTGGTTGAGATTGGGCTGGCCGACCTTTGACAGCGCGGTATCGTCGAGCACCTTGATCGGCGTGGGGCTGTCGGCCTGGGTAAGGCCGGAGACGCGCGTACCGGTGACGATGATGGCGCTGCCCGCGCCGCCATCGGCGTCGGCGGCAGCTTCCGGAGCCGCGGTCGGGGACTGGGCAGATACGGGCGAGACGGCGAGCGGGACAAGCGCGAGCGCGGTACCTGCACGGACGAGATGACGAATGCGGATCATGTTCCCCCCTAGGATCGACGGCTGTTGCCGTGACGGTTCGGCAGCTGCGCCTGAACCGGCGAAAGGCAGGGGTAACGAGAATCTCTACTTAATTAATCGAGTTATCATTATCGTCTTGCAAGTTATCGTCATGATGAGAAATGTTCGCTTACACCGTTGAGCGATGGCAATGTCTGGGCGCAGCCTGGGTTGCTGCCAGCACGCGGGCCAGATCCCACACCTGATGGCGGATATCGGGCACGGCTACGATTTCCCATGCCGCGCCGCGCGTCAGGGGGCCGACGGCATGCAGCGCGCGGTGCGGCGTGCCTGCGGCGTCGCGCACCCGCCACGCGGAATCCACGTCCAGCCCGAGGCGGTGGGTATCGCTGCGCGCCATGCCGCGTTCGAGCAGGCGGCGCAGGAGCCGGTCCGGCCCCTGCGCGATATCCCCTTCCGGCCCGACGCAGGCGATGGCTCGCGCCACCTCCAGCACTTCATCCTGCCCCGTCCCTCGCGGCCGCCAGATGACCGACAGTCCACCGGCTGCGGGTTCGGCAGACCGCAGGCGCCCACCAAGAAAACGCAGCCGCCCTTCCCGTTCGAGCCCGGCGATGCGCGCGGCAACCGTGGGGGCGAGGCGGTGGCGATGGACATCCCACCACGGGCGGAGATGGCGCAGGATCCGCGCCTGCCCGGCCGTGTCATGGGCCTGCCACAGCGCGCGGGTGTGTGGCCGAAGCTCGTCCACCGCGACGCGCCAGCCCACCTCCCGCGCGCGCTGCCGCACGCTGCGGACCAGCGCGCTGCCCAGTTGCGCCGGACAGGGCACGCGCCGGATCGGCACCACCGCGACATCGTGGCTGCGCGGCCGCAAACCCCGGCGGGAAAGCGCATGGATGACGCCGCGATGCCCCGCGCGATCGAGCGAGAGGATAACGTCGACGGCGGAAAGGCCGGTGCCGACCAACAGCACCGGGGCATCGGGCGCCAGACCGTCAATCGCGCCCGGCTGCCAGGGATCGGCCACGGCGAGCGCCGGCGGCAGGCCGGCCAGCGGCGCGGGCAGGCGCGGCGGCAGGTTGCCCTGCGCCAGCACCACCGAACGGCCATGGATGTGGCGGCCATCCGCCAGCACGACGGACTGCACGGCGTTGCCGATCAGCACATCGATCGCGTGGCCCGTGCAGATCCGGAGGAGACGCCCCGCCCGGCCCAAAGCATCGAGCAGCAGCGAGCGCAGGTATTGCCCATAGGCAAGGCGCGGCACGAAACGATGGGCCTGGTCGTTGGTGGAAAATCCCATCCAGCGCAGGAAGTGCGCCGGATCGTCGGGAAAGGCGCTCATGTTGGCAGCGCGGACATTGAGCAGATGCTCGGGCCGGGCGGTGCCGAATGCCAGCCCTTTTGCCAGTCCGGCCTGATCGCGTTCCACCAGCACGACCGCCTGCCCCTGCCGAACGAGATTGATCGCCAGCAGCGTGCCGGAGAACCCCGCGCCGATGATGATGACGGGAAGATCAGAAATGACGGGAGGTTCCGGAGACGAAACCGCAACGGACGACATGACGCGGAACAAGCTCCTGCAAACGTCCGTCATTTTAGCCGCGCCGCGCGGCGCTGTCGCTTGAATGCCCCTCAAGCCCTTATGAGCGCTGGTCACCCCCGACGTGGTCGGCGGGCGCCTGCTGCTGCGCCAGTTCGCGCATGATGCTGCTGCGCGCGTGGGCGATGCGAGGGTGGCGCAAGGCGCTGGGCTGGCAGACGATGAAGTAGGAATTGATGGGCAGCGAGACCGGCGCGGGGATCTCGGCCAGGTCGCCGCGCTCGATCTGCGCGCGGCACAGATAGTCAGGCAACGCGGTCCAGCCGAAGCCCTGTTCCAGCATCCGGCGCAGCCCGCGCAAATCCTGCCCGATCAGCGCAGGGATCACCGGGCGGGTGGTCAGCCGGTTCTGGGCCAGCCATTCATCGACCAGCAGCCGCTCGAAGTGGTAGGCCAGCACCGGCTCGGCCGCGAGTGCTTCGGCCAGATCCGGCCCCGCCATGATCCGCTGCGCGACAGCCGGCGAAGCCACCGCGCGGATCGCCTGCTCATAGACGCATTCGCTGCGCAGGCGGCGGTCCTCGAACGGATAGGCTGACAGGCCGAGATCGTAGTGCCCTTCGGCCAGATTGTGGCGGATCTCCTCGCGGTCGCCCGTCTGGAGGCGGATATGCATCCCTTCGCGCAGCAGAGGAAGCAGGCGCGGGGCGAGCACTTCGGCGAGGAAATCGCCGTGGCCGATGATCCGCACTCCCCCGGTCATGTCGGTGGAGCGGGCGCGGGCGGCGGCCAGCGCGGCTTCGGCCACGTCGAGCCCGTCACCGAGGTTGGCGGCGAGATCCTCCGCGGCGGCGGTCGGCATCACGCCGCGCGCGTGGCGCTCGAATAGCGGACGCCCGACGGCCGACTCGAGCGCGGCGATATGCTGCGACACCGCCGGCTGCGTGAGCGAGAGGTTGCGCGCCGCCCCGCTGATCGACCGCTGGCGGAAAACCTCGATGAAAGTGCGCAAATGCTGGAGCGACATGGTGCATGCCATAATGGATTTTATGGGCGCCCTCCACTACACTTGTTTTCGCGCGCAGGGCCAAGGCGATAGGATGGACAATCACTTCCCTTTCCATGCCTCGATGATGCTGACGATCTCCATGATCGGGCGGCCACGCGCTGCCCTTCCCTTTCCGGTCCGCTCCTCGTCAGCGAGAGTCGCGCGCCGCGCGTCGGGGAGGCGTGCGTGAGCGTCCTCACGCTGGATTCGCTGGCCTATTCGGCCAAGTGCATGGTCGCGGCCATCGCGGCGCTGGGGATCAGCCTCGCCATCGGGCTGCCCATGCCGTTCTGGGCCATGACCACGGCCTATCTCATCAGCAGCCCGCTTTCGGGCGCGACCCGGTCGAAGGCGATCTATCGCTTCCTCGGCACGCTGATCGGCGCGGCGGTGGCGGTCGCGCTGGTTCCGATGCTGGTCGGCTGGCCGGAACTGCTGAGCATCGCGCTGGCGCTGTGGGTGGGCGGATGCCTCGCCGTGTCCCTGCTCGACCGCTCGCCGCGCTCCTACGTGCTGATGCTGGCGGGCTATACGGCCACGCTGATCGCGTTTCCCAGCGTGGAGCGGCCCGAGGCGATCTTCGACCTTGCCGCCGCGCGCGTGACCGAGATCGGGCTGGGCATCGCCTGCTCTACGGTTGTCCACAGCGTGTTCTGGCCGCGATCGGTGGCCGATGTGCTCGGTCCCCGGCTGCGTTCGTGGCTGGCGGACGCGCGGACCTGGCGCGACGATATCGTCACGGGCGTGCGCCCGCCCGCGACCGACCACGACCGCCACCGCCTCGCCTCCGACGCGGTGGAATGTGCGCTGCTGGCAACGCATGTGCCGTTCGACACCTCGCACTGGCGCGAGGCGAGCGGCACGGTCCAGGCCCTGCTGCGCCGGATGCTGCTGCTGCTGCCGCTGCTGTCGGGGCTTGGCGATCGCCGTGCGGCGCTGGAGAACGCAGAGGGCGCGTGGTCCGGGCTGCTGCAGGAAAGCTATGATGTCCGCGCGGCTGAATCCGCGGCGGCGCTGGACGAGTGCGACCGGTTGCTGGACCATCTGGATCATCTGGAAGGCCCCTCTCCGCTGCCGGCGGGCGAACTGGGTCGCGGCATCAAGCTGCACGCAGATCCCGGCATGGCGCTGCTGTCCGGCGCATCGGCGGCCCTCTCGATCGGCCTGTGCTGCATCATCTGGATTGCCACCGGCTGGGCCGACGGCGCCACGGCGGCGGCGATGATCGGGATTTTCTGCTGCCTGTTCGCCGCGCTCGACAATCCGGTGCCGGCGATCCTGCGCTTTGGCGCGGCGATCATCGCGGGCATTCCGCTGGCGGCGGTCTATCTCTTCGCGATCCTGCCGGCGATCGACGGCTTCGTACCGCTGGCGCTGGTGCTTTCGGTGCCGCTGCTCGTCATCGGGCTGTTCGTGAGCCATCCGCGCCACGCCCAGCCGGCTGTCGCCATGGTCATGGGATTTTGCAGCGCAATGGCGATTCAAGAGACTTACTCGGCAGACTTCGCGCGGTTTCTCAACACCAACCTTGGCCAGATCGTGGCAGTGGTGCTGGCCGCGGGCGTCACCGCAGGCCTGCGCACGATCGGCAGCGAGGCGGCGATCACCCGGCTCAACCGGCGGTTGATGAACGCCATCGCCGGACTTGCCAGCGCACGGACGCCGCCGGACCGCGATGCGACGCTGAGCCGCGCAACTGATCGCCTGGCACTGATCTCGGAACGGCTGGGCAGCGATTCCGGCCCGGCCGAGACGGGCCTGCGCGAAGTCCGGATCGCGCTCAACGTGGTCAGCATCCAGCACTTGCGTTTCGCCGCCGACCGCCGGCTGGGGCTGGCACTGGCGCGCGTGCTGCGCGATCTGGCGCGCTGGTTTGGCGCGCACGCGAAAGGCGAACCGCCTGACCGGCTGCTGGGCCGCCTCGATGCCGCGCTGCGCCTGACGCTGGGCGGCGAACCGGCTGGCGAAGCGACGCGGGCCGAAGGACGCGCCGCGCTCGTCGCCCTGCGCCGCAACCTGTTCCCGCAAGCCCTTCCCTTTGTTCCGGAGCCGGGCCGATGAATACCGAATATACCTTCGGCGACGTGTTCGTCGCGGCGCCGCCGGTCAATGCCGGGATAGCGCTGCTGATTGCGCTGGTGCTGCACCGCTTGCTGGTGGCGATCCGCTTCTATCGCTGGGTCTGGCACCCTGTATTGTTCGACACCGCGATGTTCGTCGCCATCTGGGCGCTGATGACGACCTGGCCGCTGCCCTTTCTTCACGGATGACCCCCATGACCACCTCGTTCCTTCCCGCACCCAAGCAGATGATCCGGCTAGCCACGACAGGCGCGCTGGTCCTCGCCGCGCTGATCGGCGGCAAGGCGCTCATCACCTATTACGAATCCGATCCGTGGACGCGCGATGGCCGCGTGCGGGCGGATATCGTGCAGGTGGCGCCCGACGTGGCAGGGCTGGTCACGCAGGTCTACGTGACGCACGACCAGAAGGTGCACCGGGGCGACGTGCTGTTCGAGATCGACCCCTCTCGCTACAAGCTCGCGCTGCAGCAGGCGACGACGCAGATCGACGAGGCCCAGGCCAGCGCCGCCTCCGCCCGCGCCGCCGCGATGCGCGCGATGGCCAAGCTGGCCGAGGCGCGGCGAGAGGCATCGCGCAACCGCGGCCTGGGCGATCTGGTGGCCGCCGAGACGACCGAGCAGAGCGAGACCAGCGTCGCCGAGGGCCAGGCCGCACTGGCTGAAGCGCGCGCCGCGCAGGAATCAGCCGCCGCCAAGCTGGAAGTTGCCCGCGATGCCCGCAACCTGGCCTTGCTGAACCTGTCGCGCACCCGCGTGGTCGCGCCGATCGACGGTACGCTGTCGGATATGCCGCTGCGGGTGGGCAACTACGTCAGCCCCGGCAACCCGGTGATGGCGCTGATCGACATCGCCAGCCTGCGCGTGGAAGGCTATTTCGAGGAGACCAAGCTGCCGCGCGTCCACATCGGGCAGGCCGCGACCGTCCGCCTGATGGGCGAGAAGAAGGCGCTTACCGGCCATGTCGTGTCGATCGCAGCGGCAATCGAGGACCATGATCGCAGCGCCACCAAGAACCTGCTGCCCGCGATCAACCCCACCTTCAGCTGGGTCCGCCTTGCGCAGCGCATCCCCGTGCGCATCAAGCTGGACAATCCACCGGCAGACATCGCCCTGATCGCGGGGCGCACCGGCTCCGTGTCGCTGACCATGGACGACAAGCGGTGAGCGGGCCGAGCTTCCTGCGCGCCGCGTTGACCGGCGTCGCCACGATGGCCCTTGCTGCCTGCACCGTGGGGCCGGACTATCATCTGCCGCAAAAGGCGGCAGTGAACCTGCCCGCCGCGAACGGCCCGCTTGGCCAGGAGCCGGGGCCGCGCTCCGGGCTGACCCGCCCGGACGACCTGCCGCCGCGCTGGTGGCACATGTACGACGACCCGGTGCTCGACCAGCTCGAGGAACAGGCGCTGGCGGGGAACACCGAACTGCGCGTGGCAGCGGCCAATCTCGCCCGCGCGCAATCGATGACCCGCGCGGCGGAAGGCGCCAACGAGCCGGAATTCAGCGTCGAGGCGGCAGCGCAGCGCGCGCGGCTTTCCGGAGAATCCTTCTTGCTGCCGGAATCGCTGCCCGTGGCCAACCTGGGCCATGTCGGCGTGGAGATGAGCTACCAGCTCGACCTGTTCGGGCGCGTCCGCCGCTCGGTGGAAGCCGCGCGTGCCGACGAGGAGACCGACGAGGCGCTGATGGGCGCGGTCAAGGTCACGCTGGCGGCCGAAGTGGCGCGGGCCTACCTCGCCCATTGCGGCGCGCAGGAAGGTGGCGACCTCGCCGAAGCCGCGCTCAAGGTGCAGGAGCGCATCGCGGACAGCGCGCGGCGGCTGGCGGCGGCCGGGCGCACAAGCACGATCGAAGTGACCGCGGCGGAAGGCCGCGTGGCGCAGGCGCGGGCGGAGATACCGCTTCACGCCGCCCGGTCGCGCGCGGCGCTCTATCGGCTCGCCTTCCTGATGGGACGCGCTCCTGCCGATTTCCCCCGCGAAGCGCTGGCGTGCCGGCGCCTGCCGATGATCGCCCGGCCGCTGCCCGTGGGCGACGGCGCGGCGCTGCTGGCGCGGCGGCCGGACGTGCGCGCCGCCGAACGGCAGCTGGCGGCGGCCACCGCGCGCATCGGCGTCGCCACCGCCGATCTTTACCCGCACATCGGCTTCGGCATCTCCGCCGGATCCACCGGGTTCCTTGCGGACATCGGCAAGGCGGCGGCCAACAGCTGGGGCATCGGATCGCTGATCCAGTGGGCGTTCCCCGGTGCCGGCGCGCGCGAACGGGTGCGCGCGGCTCATGCCGACACCGACCGGGCACTGGCCCGCTTCGACGGCGTGGTACTGGGCGCGCTGCGCGAGACCGAGACCGCGTTGTCCTCGTACCAGCACGATCACGACCGCGCGCTGGCGCTGGCGGACGCGCGCGATGCCGAGGAGCGCGCCGCCGAGGAGCAGAAGCGGCTCCACGATGCCGGCCGGGCGCCGGTGCAGGCCGATCTGGGCGGACAATTCGCCCTGGTCGCCGCGCGTGCGCGCGAACTGGCCGGGCGCGAGGCCGTGGCGCAGGACCAGGTCACGCTGTTCCTCGCCCTGGGCGGAGGATGGTAGGCCGCGCAAGTGTTGCGAAGCGGCGGTAGCAGGGCCATATCCGGCCCAGTAGAGGAGCGTTCCGCCGTGCCCGATGCAGAAATCAGCGAAGTCGACATTGCCCGCCTAGTCCCCGCGTTCTACGCGCGCGTCCGGCAAGATCCGGTCTTGGGGCCGATCTTCGACGGCGCGATCCACGATTGGCCCGAACATCTTGGAAAGTTGCAGGATTTCTGGTCATCGGTGATGCTCTCCAGCGGGCGCTACAAAGGCCAGCCGATGGTCGCGCATGTCCGCCAGGAAACGCACATGACCGCCGGGAACTTCGGCCGCTGGCTGGAGCTGTGGCGCGAGACCACCGAGGAATTGCTCGGCCCCGACAAGGCGCAGGCGTTCCAGGCCAAGGCCGACCGCATTGCCGAAAGCCTGCAACTGGGGGTGCAGTTCCACCGCAATCGGCGCGCGGCGTGATGGCGGCGCTTCCATCAGGCGCGCAGCCCTACAAGCGCACCCCCACATTCACGGAAGACAGCGTGCCCGCGGGCCTGCTCAAGGATCATTCGACCAAGGACGGGACGTGGGGCCTGATCCGGGTGGAAGAAGGCCGGCTGCGCTATATCATCACCGATCCGCGCCGGGCGGCCGACGAACGCGTGCTGGAACCGGGCGGTGATCCGGGACTGGTCGAACCGACCATCCTGCACCGTGTCGAGCCGATCGGGAGCGTCCGCTTCCACGTCGAGTTCCTGCGCGAGGACAACACGGGCGAGGAATAGGCGGCGGGCCGTCCATGACAGCAAGTTAATCCGGCTCTCACCACCGGGACAGCTGGCGCTGCGTAGAAACGGCATCATGGCCGTCCGCCCATCCCACCGGAAACTGTTCGCGTTGATCGCGGCCCTGCCGATCCTGGCCTTCGCCACGATGGCTGTCGGCGGCTATTTCGACCGGGACGCCGTTCGCTACCTTGATCCCACGACGCCGCGTACCACCGATCTGGTGGCGGTGTACCTTTCGGGCGACATGGGGCTGGACGTGGGCGCGGGCGAAGGCGCCGTCGCGGCCTTGCGCGGGCGCGGAATCCCCGTGCTCGCGGTCAATTCCTCGGCGCTGTTCGGCATCGGGCGTGATCGGGCCTATGTCGATGCCCTGGTCGCCGATGCGGCGGCGCAGGCCGTGGCGCGCAGCGGCGCCAGCCGGGTCGCGCTGATCGGCAATTCCTTCGGCGCCGACGTGCTTGGCACCGGCATCGGCACCCTGCCCGCCGACTTGCGCGCCCGGATCGCATCGGTGGTGCTGGTGGTGCCGGGAACCACCGTGTTCTTCCACGCCAATCCCAGCGGCCTGTTCTATCAGGGGCGGCCCGACAGCGACCCCCGCCGAACCGCACGCCTGCTGCGCGGCCTGCCGGTGACCTGCATCTACGGCAGCCGCGAGGACGAAAGCCTGTGCCGCGCGCCCGAACTGGCCCGGGCGCGCCGCGTCGCGATCGACGACGGGCACCTGATGCTGCGGCATTACGATGCGCTGGCGAGCGCCATCGCCGACGCAGCGCTCGCTCCCCCCGGCCCGATGCTCTGACGTCCTGCAACGCTCGATCGTCTGCCTGAGCAAACCGAAAGTCGCCTGCCCGTGCCCCTTTCCGCCCCTCTTCTCCCGGTCCTCGCCCTTGCGGCGGCGGCGATGTCGCCTGCCGCAGATCCGCTATGCGGTGCATGGCGGAACGAAGACGGCTCGGTATCGGTGCGCGTGGATCCGTGCGGCGGCAAGCTGTGCGGCACGGTCACCAGCGCATCGGCCACTGCGATGGCGGATGCACGGGATGGCGGCACCGAGCACCTGATCGGCACGCCACTGCTCGAAGGATACCGCCGCGACGGGCGAAACCACTGGAGCGGCACGGTGTTCGTGCCCGACCTGGGCCATCGCTTTTCGTCGCACATCGTCATGCTCGATCACAACCACGCGCGCATAGCCGGGTGCCTGATCAGCCATTTCCTCTGCCAGTCGCAGCTCTGGCAACGCCAGCCATGACCCCGGCCGCCGATCATTTTGCGGATTGGGTCGCCGCTCCCGGCTGGCGACCGGTATGGCGCACGCTTGCCGTTGCCGTGCCGGGAGCACTGGTGGCCGCGTTCCTCTGGCACGTCGGTGCCCGCCTGGCGCACGAGATCAGCCCGGCCGCAGCGCTGGCCGCGTTGCGCGGGCTGGCGTGGCAGCACCTTGCGCTGGCAATCGCGCTGACCGCCGCGAGCTATCTGCTGCTGACCTTCTACGACCGGCTGGCACAGCGCCTGCTGGGCGTGCGCGTGCCCATCAACGTGACGATGCGCGCGGCTTTCACCAGCTATGCCCTGTCGCACACGCTGGGCTTCGGCGCGCTGACCGGCGGATCCGCGCGGCTGCGCATCTATGGTCGGGCGGGCGTGCCGGCGGCGACGGTCGCCAAGATCGTGGTCATCGCGGGCGTTTCGTTCTGGATCGGCGTGGCGGTGGCGACGGGTGCGGCGATGCTCTCCATGCGGACGGCGCTGGCCTTCGGCGGGCTGAAGATCACTCCGCACGCGGCGCACGCGGCTGGCCTTGCGGTGCTGGCGGCGGTGATGTGCCTTATCGCGGCAACCGCCCTGCGCCCGGCAGCCATGGCGCGGCTGTTCCGGCTGGTGGAAGCGCCCGGCCCGTCCAGCGTGATCGCGCTGGCGCTCGTCTCCACGGCCGACCTCGCCTGTTCAAGCCTTGCGCTCTATGTGCTGCTGCCCCACGCCGAGTGGCACTTCGCGCGCTTCATGCTGGCCTATGCGATGGGCATCACCCTAGGCCTGGTCACACACGTTCCGGGTGGCATCGGCGTGTTCGAGGCCGTCATCCTCGCCGCGCTGGGGGCCACCGACGCCGGCACGGCCGGCACGGTCCTGGCGGCGTTGCTCGCTTACCGCGTGATCTATTATTTCCTGCCGCTCGTCATCGCGCTGCTGCTCAACGGTGCGATCGAGACGGCACCGGCGGTGCGGCCCGGCGCGCGCCTGTTCATGCGGCTGACCGGACCTGCCCGCCGGCTTGCGCTGGCGCTCAGCCCCGCGTTCTTCGGCGCGATGAGCTTTGCCGGCGGACTGGTGCTGCTGCTGTCGGGCGCGCTGCCCGCCGAACACGCGCGGCTGCACGATCTGGTCAACCTGCTGCCCTTGCCTTTCATCGAGACCTCGCACCTCGCCGCCAGCCTTGTCGGTACCGGTCTGCTGCTGGTCGCCCCCGCGCTTGCCGCGCGGCTCGCCAGCGGGATGCGCGCGGCGCGAGTGCTGTTCTTCCTCGGCGCCATGTTCTCGCTCGCCAAGGGGCTGGATTTCGAGGAAGCCGCCGTCATGCTGGGCATGGCCACGCTGCTGCAACTGGCTGCACCGGCATTCTACCGGGGGCGGACGGGCGCCTTTTCCACGCACAACCTGCCCTGGCTGATCGCGGCGGCGATTGCGGTGATGGTGGCGACTGGCATCGGCACCACGTTCTACAACGCCGATCACTTCCGCTCGGACCTGTGGTGGCATTTCGCGCTCTACGGCGACGGATCACGCGCGCTGCGGGCCAGTTTCGGCGCCAGCGTGCTCGTGACCGCCTTCGCCATGCGCGAATGGATGACCCGGCCGCGCGCGATCGGCGGACAGACGGTGCTCCCGGCCGATGTGGCAGCGCGGGCGATGGCCGCCGCGCCCCGCAGCGACGCCGCGCTCGCCTTCACCGGCGACAAGCGGTTCCTGATCGGCGCTGCGGGTGACAGTTTCCTGATGTTCCGTCCGCAGGGGCGCACCTGGGTGGTGATGGGCGATCCGGTGGGGCCGCGCGCGCGATGGAGCGAACTGGTGTGGGATCTGCGCCGGCTCGCCGATCTGAGCAACGCGCTGCTCTGCTTCTATCAGGCGAGCGAGGCCATGCTGCCGGTACTGGTCGAACTCGGCCTGTCGACGATGAAATACGGTGAGGAAGCGATCGTCGATCCGCAAGCCTTCACCCTTCAGGGCAGCCGCATGAAGGGGCTTCGCAACAGCCACGCGCGCGCGGTCCGCGAGGGGCTGTCGCTGATGGTGGTGCCACGGGTGGACGTGCCGCGCTGGCTGCCGTTGCTCGCGCCCATCTCCGACGGCTGGCTGGCTGCGCAGAACGCGCAGGAAAAGGGTTTCAGCCTGGGCCGGTTCGATCCGCTCTACCTGACCCGGTTCGACATGGCGGTGGTGATGCGCGGCGGAGCGCCGGTCGCCTTCGCCAACCTGTGGCGCTCGGGCGACGGCGCGGAAATGTCGGTGGACCTGATGCGCCAGTCGGAGGCGGCGCCGCCAGGGACGATGGACTTCCTGCTGGTCGAGCTGATCCTGCTGGCCGGACGGCAGGGCTGCAGCCGCTTCAACCTGGGCCTTGCCCCGCTTTCAGGACTGCCGGGCGGACGGCTCGCACCGTTCTGGGCGCGGCTGGCGCGGGTCGCCTACGACCTTGGCGGCGCGCTTTACAACTTCGCGGGCCTGCGTTTCTACAAGCAGAAGTTCATGCCCGCGTGGGAAAGCCGCTATGTCGCCTGCCCGCAGGGACCGGCCGGTTTCTTCGCGGTGGGGGCGGTGATTGCCCTGGTCTCCGGCGGCGGCTCGAACGGGCGCGCCTGACGAGAAAGGCGGCCTCAGTCGGCGATGCGGTATTCGCCCGGGGCCAGCCCCTCCAGCGTCCAGTCCCCGATGCGCCAGCGCACCAGCCGCAACGTGGGCAAGCCGACAGCGGCAGTCATCCGGCGCACCTGGCGGTTGCGCCCTTCACGGATCGTCAGACTGATCCAGTGATCGGGCACGCTCTTGCGGAACCGCACCGGCGGATCGCGCGGCCACAGTTCCGGAGGGTCGATGCACTCGGCCTCAGCCGGCAGCGTCAGCCCGTCGTTCAGGCGCACGCCTTGCCGCAACTGCCGAAGCGCGGCTTCCTGCGGGGCGCCTTCCACCTGCACGAGGTAGGTCTTGGGCATCTTGAAACGCGGGTCGGCAATGCGGGCCTGCAACCGGCCGTCGTCGGTCAGCAGCAGCAGCCCTTCGCTGTCCCGATCAAGTCGGCCCGCCGGATAGACACCCGGCACATCGATGTAGGCGGACAGGGTCGGACGCGCCGTCTGCGTGCCGCTGTCGGTGAACTGCGACAGGACGCCGTAGGGTTTGTTGAAGAGGATCAACGACACACCCTGCCCTCCATCACAGCCCGGCGCGCAGCCGCTCCAGCGCGATGCCGGCCAGATTCTGCGCGCGGCCGATACGCCGCACGCGGACGCGCGCGAACCCGGCGGCGAGCGCGCGGAACTGGGCAAGGTAGGCGTGGAAGCGCTCGTCCCGGCACTTGGCGGTGCCGTTCGCCTGCCCCACGATCAGCGCGGAATCGCCCAGCAGGGTCACGTCCGAATGCCCGCCCTCGCGCGCGATCGTCGCAGCGTGGATCAGCGCCAGCCATTCGGCATCGCTGTTGTCGCCCAGCCCCAGATCGGCGCAATGGTGCGCCTTTCCGGAGGCGAACACCATCGTCTCCAACGGGCCGGGATTGGGCCGGCAGCCACCGTCGAAGTAGATCTTCACGCTGTGCCGATGGCGCCAGGCTTGCGCGCAAACCAGATGTGATGGTGCGCGCCTTCGCCGTCGTGACCCTCGCGGACCGTCACCTCTTCCACGTCGAAACGGGCATCACGCAGGCGCTGGAGAAACGCCGCGCTGGGTTCGGCGGACCAGACGGCCAGGATTCCATCCGGCCTGAGCGCCGCCATGGCGGCCTCCAGTCCTTCGGGACCATAAAGCTGGTCGTTGGCCCGGCGGACGAGGCCATCGGGCCCATTGTCCACATCGAGCAGGATCGCATCGTAGGCCTCACGCGCCGAGGCGATCAGCATGGCGACGTCTTCGTCCACCACCACCACGCGGGGATCGTCCAGGCATCCCGCCGTCAGGTGGCGCATCGGACCATGCGCCCACGCGATGATCTCGGGCACGATTTCCGCCACGGTGAGCCCCGCGTCCTCACCCAGCACCGCCAGTGCGGCGCGCAGGGTGAAGCCCAGGCCATAGCCGCCGACCAGCCACTGGGGGTCGGTCCGCTTGCCGAGCCGTTCGCAGGTCATCGTCGCCAGCGCTTCTTCCGAAGCGCTGACACGCGTGCTCATCAGCTCGTTGTGCTTGAGAAAGATCGTGAACTCGTCCCCGCGCTGCATCAGGCGCATTTCTACGCCATCGGGCGCGTGGGCGGTGCCGATCAGTTCGTGCCCGGTCAACGGGGCCTCAGCCGGTGCGCTGTTTATTTGCGGCGTGCCTTGCGCGCGGCATACCGCGCATCACGGGCAGCCTTGCGCTCGGCCTCGGTCAGTTCGGGCTTTGCCGCCTGGGCCTTGGCCGCTTCCTCGCGCTCCAGCGCCTTCGCCTGCTGTGCGGCGCGCTTCGCCTCGCGTTCGGCCAGCGCGGCCTCTCGCTTCGCCGCAAGCGCTGCTTCGCGTTCCGCAGCCTTGGCGGCACGCTCGGCCTGGACAGCGGGATCGAGCGCGGGCTTGGCCTGCAAACGGGCAAGCGCCTTTTCGCGAGCCTTCGCCGCGGCGGCAACCCTGTCCTCGAAGCCCGGTTCCTTGTATCCTGCCATCAATTCCTATCCAAATAGTGCAAAGCCTGGCCATCGGGGGCCGGCCCGTCGCGGATTGCCACGCAATGTTCCGCGACGTTCGTGTGCCAGCTGACGAACGATCCGCAGCACGGGCAATCCGCATGGGGGACCGTGCCTGAAATCGCCCGTTGTGTTACGGCCGGCGCGAAATGCGCCATAGTCCTTGCGGGTGGGTTGTCAAAGCAATCCTCCCGCAGTCGCGGATAGCAAGCGAATATGACGATTGGCCCGCGCCGTCGATCAAGGGGCTGGTCGCCCTTGAAAAACTCGCGGAAATCCTTATATTGCGCCTATCGCTGGCAGTAGCCTTGCACGCCAGCGCCTGAGAGACAAATCGCGCTCCCGCACATCGCGCAGGAGAGCGTCCTTGGATCTTAATCAACTTCTTTTCCAGCATCAGGCAGCATTGCTGCAACGTGGTGCCCAAGGGCCGAAGGATACGCCGTTCCTCTCGTGCGATCTGGTCCGCCACTATCACAAGCGGATCGCACGACTGCGCGAAGAGCTTGGCGTTGCGCCCTACCCCGACTGCTCGGGCAACATCGCTCATGGGATGGCCCCGGCATGACCCGGGCCATCAACCTCGCGCTCCCGGAAGAGCGGGTCCAGACCCTGTGCGGCCAGAAGGGCGTCAAGATCAGCGCCATCGAGAGCCTGCCCTCGGGCGGCACCCATCTGGTGTGCCGGACCATCGAAGGCGCGGACGAAATCCGGCGACTGCTCCAGAAGCACCTCATTGCCGGCCCCGTGCGACGTTTCGCATTCTACCGGGCGCCTCCCTCCAAATATTTCTGAACGCCGGGCGGTTACCGGGCGGCGCGGCAAACGCTGGGCCGCCGAACCACCTATGCCATGAAGAGATAGTCGGCGACGGCCGTGTTCGCCGCCCCTTCGAGCGTCGCGATGAGCGTCAGTTCGCTGGCGGAGACCTGCGCGTTGCCGTCGGCCGAACGGAACAGGTAGAGCGCCGAGCTGGCCCCGTCGTCGACCACGAACACCGCGGTCCGGTCGGTGGCGATGGCGGTGCTGGCCGAACCGATCGCGGCTGCGGCCGCATCCTTGCCCAGCGTGGCCAAGTCCGTGGTGAAGATCACCAGTTCCGCGCTCCCGGCAAAGCCGCCGGGCGCTCCGCGCACTGCCGATCCTTCGACCAGAAGGTCGCCGTCACCGGTCCGCAGACTACTTTGCGAGATGCCGATCCTGTCGGTACCCGACGCAAAGTCGGTGACGTGGTCGCTGCCGACCTGGGAATTGAACACAAAGCGATCCGCGCCGTTGCCGCCCGTCAGGGTATCGCTTCCTGCACCTCCATTGATGGTATCGTTGGCACCCTTGCCGTCTATCCGGTCGTCGCCGGCGTAGCCGCTGAGCGTATTCATGGCATCGTTGCCGGTGATGACATTGGCAGCGCTGTTGCCCCCGCCGGCGATGACGGCGTTGAGCGTGTACTGCGCGGATGCCAGCGTCAGATTTTCCAGCCCGGCACCCAGTGTCCAGTCCCACAGGCTGATGACGGTATCGACGCCATCGGTCCCTGATTCCGAAATGACGTCGGTGTTGCGGTCGACCACATAGGTATCGTCGCCATTACCGCCCGTCAGGACGTCCGACCCCACCCCGCCATCAAGCCGGTCGTTGCCCGACCCGCCGTTCAGCCGATCGTTGCCGGCGCCCCCCGATATGGAATCGTTGCCGGCATAGCCGGTCATGCTGTTGTCGAGCACATTGCCGACAAGCACGTTGTCGCGGCCGTTGCCGTTCCCCATGGTCGCCGTCGTGCCCACCAGCGTCAGGTTTTCGAGCAGGCTGCCAAGCGTCCAGTTCACCGAACTGATGACGGTGTCGATGTCCGTCGCGGTGCTCTCGACGATGACATCGGCGCTGGAATCGACCACGTAGGTATCCGCACCGGCACCGCCGCTCAGAACGTCGTTGCCCATTCCCCCGTCGAGCCGGTTCGCTCCCGAATTGCCCGTCAGCCGGTCGTTGAAATCCGACCCGACAAGATTTTCGATCCGCGTCAGCGTATCATTGCCAAAGCCGGTCGCCTGCGCAGCCGTGATCGCAAGGCTGACCGTGACCGCCGCCCCGGCATTGGCGTAATTTGCGGTATCGATGCCCGCGCCGCCGTCGATCCGGTTGGCGCCGGCATTGCCGGTAATCACGTTGTCCAGCCCGTTGCCCGTGCCGCTGATGCCGACTGTCCCCGTCAGCACGAGGTTTTCCACATTGGCGCTCAGCCTGTAGCTGATCGAGGCACGGACCGTATCAATCCCCTCCCCGGCAGCTTCCACGACCTTGTCGGCACGCGCGAGAACGTATGTGTCGTCGCCCTGGCCACCCACCAGCGTGTCGGTGAGCAGCGGATTGGCGGCGCGAAACACGTCTCCGAAACCGCCATTGCCGTCGGTCGCCGCCAGGTTGCTGGCCCCGCTCTCGAACACGATCCAGTCGCCGCCCGACGAGATTTTGGCATGGCCGCTGGCTCCGTTCGCGGCGCCGCCGCTGGCAGTGCGCGATACCAGCGCGATCGCACCGGTCTGGAGATCCTTGACGAACACATCGGCATATCCGTTGGTATCGTTGGCCACCAGCGCATCCGACCCACTGGTGAACACCACCCAGCGCCCATCGTCCGAGATCGAGGCATCGCCGCTGGAAACGCCGACACCGACGCCTTTCGCGGTCGAGGAGACCAGTTGCAGGGTCTCGTCGAATACATTGTAGGCGTAGACATCCGTGCCGTTCGACGTGTCGGCCGCCACAAGATTGCGGCCCGTCTCGAACACCACGATCAATTTGCCATCGTTGTAGGACACGTCCGGATTGAACGCTCCATTGTCAGGATTGGAAACGGGAACCAGATGATCGGTCAGGTTGACCGTGCCAACGAGCTGATTCCACACGAAGATGTCGCTGTATCCGTTGGTGTCTCCGCTCAGATTACTCGCGTCGCTCTGGAACACCACGAATTCGCCGTCTGCGGAGATCTTGGCGTTGATGCTCTCGCCATTGCCATCCGTACCGCCCAGGCTTGTGGAAAGGCGTCTTGTCGTGCCGGTCTCGAGATCCTTGAGGAAAACATCGGTCTGGCTGGTCGATCCGCCAGCCGCATAAGTGGAGGTGTCGCTCTCGAACACCACGTAGCGCCCGGTCGCCGATATGTCCGGATTGAGCGCGCGCCCGTTGCCGGCAAGCACCCCGTCGGTGCCGGTCGAGGCGCGCACGATGACGTTGCTTTGCGTGTCCGCCACATAGATGTCGTAGAGCGCGCCGCTATACGGACCGCTGACAAGATTGCTCGAAGCGCTCGAAAACGCGACATAGCGGCCATCGGCCGAGATCACCGGTGATCCCGCGCCCGATCCGCCCACGACGCCAGCGGCATTGCGATGCTCATTCGCCGGCGTTCCCCTGGCGATGTTCTTGACGACGATGCCTTCGCCGCCGCCAGTCCCGAATTGCGCCCAGTCGCCCTCGAACGCCACGAAATTGCCATCGGCGCTGATCGACGGGCGGGAACTGGCCACCGGCGAACCCGTGCTGCCCTTGCGCGAAACGTGGTTGAGCGGGGCCAACGCGACATTGCCGAACAGCACGTCATTCCCGTAGCCCGCGAATACCCTGTCCGCGCCGCCCAATCCCCAGAGGTTGTCCCAGCCGCCGTTGTCGCCCGCGTCCGTACGAATTTCGTTTCCGTAGGCATCGCGGACAAGGCTGGAGGTGCCATCGCCGAATTGCACGCTGCCCGAATTGCGGAAGTCCAGGTTCGCGACCGAGAGTGCCCCGGCCGAAATGCCATCCAGCCAGACCGTCTTTCCCGCGATGGTCAGCCCCAGATCATCGCCAACACGCGAAACCTGCAAGTCCGGCGCGAGCGAGTACAACGAGTCAAACCGCAGCACGTCGGCGAGATGGGAAAATTATCGGGGATCGCCGTTTTTCGGTCAATCTCTAGCTGGCGCGGTTCTTATATTAATTTATCTCGATAAAATAATGATCTAGCCTTTAATCCCAGACATTGTCCGATCCTGCACAGGCCTACGCGTCTGGCGTTACCGTCCATTCCGCAAGGTCCGGGGCATCGCCGATCAGCGCCAGGCCATGGGCGATCGAGGTCAGTTCGTTCCCGCTGTCGATCCGGCTCTCGCCGAACCGCCCCTCGAACAGCCGGCGGACCGCGGGGATCAGCGACGAACCGCCGGTCAGGAACACGCGGTCGATCTGCTCGGGCCGCAACCCAGCGCTGGCGAGCGCGGCATCGACGGTTTCTTCGATCTGGCGAAGGTCGGGCGCGATCCAGCTTTCAAATTCGGCGCGCGAAACTTCCGCCTCGATCGAAAGGTCGGGGCTTTGGAAGCTGAAGCCGGCGTGCGTCTCGCTGGAAAGGCCGCGCTTCAGCTTGCCCACCGCCTCATAGAGCGGATAGCCCAGCTCGTTCTCGACCACCGCGATCATCCGCCCGATCGATGCCGGATCGGATGCGCTGTGCTGCAGCCGCGCCAGTTCCGCCAGCGTTCGCCGGTTGCGCATCAGCGCCAGCCGCGACCAGTCGCCGAAATCGGTGAAGTGGCCGTCGGGGATTTCGAGCACCTTGTCGAACGAGCGATAGGTGCCGCCCTTGCCCAGCATGGGCAGGACCAGCCGGTCCATGATGCGGAAATCGAACCTGTCGCCGGCGATGCCGATGCCCGCGGACCCAAGCGGCACGCAGCGCCGCGTGGCGCCGGGCGCATCGACGCGCACGATCGAGAAGTCGCTCGTGCCGCCGCCGAAATCCGCGACGAGCAGCGTTGCCGGCTGATCGAGCCGCGAGGCATAGCCATAGGCCGCCCCCAGCGGCTCGTAGACATAGTGCACTTCGCGGCCGAGGGCGCCGAACATCGCGTCGTAGCGGGTGCGCGCCAGCGCTTCATCGGGCCGGGAACCGACGAACCGCACCGGCCGCCCCACCACGACACGCTCGGGCAGCTGTCGCAGGGCTTCGCCGCCGTGGGCCAGCACATGGTCGAGGAATATCCGCCCCAGTTCCTCGAAGCGCAGCCGCTTCTCGAACACGGTCGCGTGTTCGAAGGCGGGGTTCGCCGCGACCGACTTGAACGATTGCAGGAAGCGGCTGCCTTGCGGAAAGTCGAGGAACTCCGCGATGGCCCAGGGACCAGCCTCGTGCGCCAGCCCGTTCCGCACGCCGCCATCCTGCCAGAAGCACAGCGCGGTTCGGAAAACCGAAGCGGTCCCGTCGGGGGCAGCGAAGTCGGCCAGTTGCACCGTGCCGTCTTCCGCCGCGAGCGCGACGACCGAATTGGTGGTGCCAAAGTCGATCCCGACCGTGCGGGGTGAGGGAAGCCCGGCTGGCATGACGTGCAATTCCTTCTGATCGAAAGCGGCGCGCGCCTATGACAGCACCCCGGCGTTCACGCAACCGCCGGAGGCTCGGCGTCCTCGTCCGCACGGCATGAAGGACACCCCACGCCGGGCTCATAGAGCGGCGAGGCAGCATCCTTCGGACTGACCGGGTGGCCGCACGCCTGGCAAAGCACGTGCGTACCCTGCACCAGACCGTGGCCGATGGCCACCCGCTCGTCGAACACGAAGCATTCGCCCTGCCAAAGGCTCTGCGGCTCAGGCACCTTTTCCAGATAGGCCAGGATGCCGCCCTTCAGATGGAACACCTCGTCCACGCCCTCCTGCTTGAGGAAGGCCGTCGATTTCTCGCACCGGATTCCGCCGGTGCAGAACATCGCCACCCTGGGCGCCTTGCCCGTGCCGAGCAGCCTTTCGCGCTCGCGCCGGAACCAGCCGGGAAATTCGCGGAAGGTGCGGGTGTGTGGATCAATCGCGCCAGCGAAAGTGCCGATCGCCACTTCATAATCGTTGCGCGTGTCGATCAGGATCGTGTCGGGGTCGGAAATCAGCGCGTTCCAATCCTCCGGGGCGACATAGGTGCCCACGCTGGCGCGCGGATCGATGTCCGGCTCGCCCATGGTGACGATCTCGCGCTTGAGCCGCACTTTCATGCGGCCGAACGGCATCTCGGCCGCGGTCGAGAACTTCACGTCCAGCCCGGCACAGCCCGGCAGCGCGCGGATATGATCGAGCACCGCGTGGATGCCGCCACTTTCCCCGGCGATGGTTCCGTTGATCCCCTCGGCCGCGAGCAGCAGCGTGCCCTTGACGCCTTGCGCCTCGCACAATCGCAGCAATGGCTCACGCACGGCGGCGCAATCCGCGATGGGGGCGAACTGGTAGAGGGCGGCAACGCACAGCCCCTGCGGATCGGATGTCACGCCGGGTCACTCCTTTGGATCTGGGGATCGCTTGCCGCGCGCCTTAGTGCGGAACGCCGCCAGACGCAAAGCCGCCGCCAGCGTGACTGGTATCCGTCCCTTTTGGCAGCCGCGTTCGCGGGCATTGTGCTGCTTCGGCATTGCGAATGCCGGCGCGGCAATGACCGCAGGGAGAGAACGGACGATGCGTGACCTGACTGACCGGTCGCTGACAAGCTATCTGGGCAAAAAGATGCCCGGCTGGCGCGACGTGGGCGTAGCGGGACTGCACCGCCTGCCGATGGGCGCATCGCGCGAAACCTTCCGCTTCGATCTCACTTACACCGACGAGACGGGGCCGCATTCGCTCCAGGTCATCCTGCGCCGCGATCCGCCAGCCTCGAACGTCGACAGCGACCGCCGCCACGAATACGAGGCCTATCGCGCGATCCATGGGCACGGCATCCCCGTGCCGCGCATGATCCTGCTGGAGGAAGACGCCAGCCACTTCGACGGCGCGATCTCGCTGGCGGAGGACCTGCGCGGATATCACAACAGCGAATACCAGTTCCAGGACCCGGCATGGGCAGACCGCCTGCCCCACCTCGCGCGTGAGATGTGGACCACCATGGGCCGCCTCGCCGCCGTGCCGGTGGAGGACCTCGACCTGTCGTTCACGCGCCCCGCCACGCGCGAAAACACCGCGCAGCAGGAGCTGGACTACTGGGTCGCCTCGCTCGATAGCCACGACATCGGCCCCGAACCGATCATCCGCGCCGCGATCCGCAAGCTGCGCCGCTGGTACCCGGTGGCGACCAAGCTGGCCCTCGTCCACGGCGATTTCCGCGCGGGCAACTTCCTCTATGACGATGCGGGCGACCTGAAGGCCGTGCTCGACTGGGAAATGGCCCATTGCGGCGATCCGCTCGAAGACCTCGCCTGGTCGATGACCCGTACCTTCTGCTTCGGCAAGAACGACCTGCGCTCTGGCCTCGCCACACGCGAAGAAGCCATCCGCCTGTGGGAGGAAGGCAGCGGCATGAAAGCCGACCCGGACGCGCTCGCGTGGTGGGAACTTTTCATCTGCGTGAAGGCGCAGGCGATCTGGAACGCGGGCACCCACGTCTGGGCGACCGGACAGGGTCGCGAGATCATCCACGCCTATGCCGCCTGGTGGCTGCGCAACGCGCAGGACAAGGCCGCCCTCGAACTGATGGGGAAGCTGTGAAGCCCGACATCTCTCTCGCGGTGGCCGAACTGGCCAACCGCCTGCGCACGGACCTGCTGGCCGAACTGACCGGCTTTCGCGCCAACGTCGCCGCCATGGGCGCGGCCATGCTCGACATGGTGGCTGACGAATGGGACGGTGCGACGGCCCGCCTCGTCCGCGAAAACCGCGCCTTTCGCGCGCTGCTGGACCAAGGTGCGGCGATTTACGGCTCCCCGGCCCCCGGCGGCGATGACGAGGATCTGCGCGTGTCCGCCCTCTCTTGCGAGAATGACCGTCTGCGCGGCCTCATCACGGACCTGATGGCGCGGCTCGAGGATGATGAAAGCGCACCCGCCCAAACCCTGCTCGACGCAATCTGGGCCGAACTCGCCCGCACCGTCAGCGAACGCCGGATTGCCTCCGCCAACTTCTGACAAGCCCTGCTCCCTCGAAGCGCCGGGGATCCGCCAGGATCTCCGGCGTTTTGCATTTGCGCACTTCTTCCGCCTGAATCATCAGGCTTGAGGGGATGGAACCACGACCAGGCTCGTGCCGTGATTTTGGGCTATAGCTGGAAGCCGCACCGCCTGCCCAATCTCTTGATGCCCGCAAAGGCGTCGCTTCCGGAAAGTCCGCTTTCCAACGCCGCCATCACCATTCCGTCCCTTCGCCGCCTCGCCAAAACACGAAGGGCGCCGGTGGTTTCCCACCGACGCCCTTGCGCGTTGACCGCCCCTCTCGGTCAGAAACGGTAGGCGAACGAACCGCCGAACTGGCGCGGCGGCGCGGCGACGAGGTAGTCGTAACCGAACGCGCCACGCAGGTCCAAGCCGTCGGCGAAGGTCTTGCGGTTGAACAGGTTGTTCACCCACAGGCGCACCGTGTACTTGTCGGTGTCGTAGCTGAGCTGCGCGTTGACCTTGGCATTCGGCCCCTGCGCGAGACGGCCGTTGCCGTTCAGCTTGTTGTACGGCGTGAAGTACGACAGGCTGGAGTAGACGAACGAGGGCGTGAAGTTGAACGCGCCGTTGCCGTACTTGGCCAGTTCCCAGTCGATCTTGCCCGAGGCCTGGAAGCGCGGGGCATAGGGCACGCGCTGGCCGGCGATGCTGCCGAACAGCAGCTGCGCCTGCTGGTACTTCGCATCAAGGAACGAACCGTTGGCGCTGATGCGGAAGGTGCTCGACGGCGCGAGCGAGGCTTCGAATTCCACGCCCTTGATCTTCGACTTGTCGACGTTGGCCAGCAGCGTCTGCGCGCCGTCGGTCTCGTTGATCTGCTGGTTGCGGTACTTCATCAGGAAGGCCGAAACCGACAGGGTCAGCATGTTGTCGATGAAGCGCCCCTTGGCGCCCACTTCATAGGCGTCGACCTTTTCCGGCTTGGTCGTGTTGATCGGCGCGCTGAAGCACTGGCCGCAATAGGCCGCGCTGCGATAGCCGCGGCTGTAGCTGGCATAAAGCATCTGACCGTTGTCGAAGGTGTAGTTGAGCGCCAGACGCCCGGTCAGCGCGCTCGACCGCAGCGGAAGCGTCGGACCGGACACGACCTTGCCGCTGGCCGCATCGTAGCTGCCATGGATGTAGAAGCTGGTGTCGATCGGGAAGATGTCGGTGCTGCGATCCCCCGTGTAGCCGGCCGACGGCGCGATGGACGAGGCATAGTTCTCGTAGCTGGAACGGTCCCAGGTATAGCGCAGGCCCAGCGTGACGCCGAAGTGGTTGTTGAACTTCTGGTCGGCCTGGGCGAACACTGCGCTCGACTTGCGGATCTGATCGTAGAACTGGTGGATCATGGCCGCGCCATCGAACAACCAGTAGTACGAATTCGACGCATCCTTGTCGTAACCGTAGTAGCCACCCGCCTGGATGTTCGTGTCACCCTGCGCATAAGTCAGGCGGACTTCCTGGTTGAACATCTTGAAGCGGTTGCCGTAGAGCGTATCGAGCGGCTGCGTCAGCACGGCCGAGGTCAGGCCGGTGCCTTCCTGCGTGAACTCCTGCTGGGCATGGTCGTACGAGGTCAGAGACGTCAGCGAGAGCGTGTCCGACAGGTCGTACTTGACCGTCAGCTCGACACCTTCGGCGCGGACATAGCTGTGGCCCAGACGCTTGGAGTCCGTTTCGAAGAAGGTCATTCCCTTCTCGTTGCGGCCGGTGTCGAGCACGGGGTTGCGGTCGTTCTCACCCGTGCCGAGGTTGAACACGCCCGCCTGGGTGGGGTTCGAGCGCCCGTAGGTGCCCTTCAGCGTCACCGTCAGGTCGTCGGTCGGCTTCAGCAGCAGGATCGCGCGGGCGGCGAAGAAATCGGTCGAGTTGGCGTCCGCTTCACCCTGCGCGATGTTCTTGATGTAGCCATCGCCGTGGCCATAGTTGAACGAAACGCGCAGGCCCGCCTTGCCTTCGGACAGCGTGGTGTCGAGCGCGCCCGAGGCGGTGAAGGTGTTGTAATTGGCGTAACCCACCTGGAAGTTGCCGCCCATGCCCGAAAGCGAGGGCTTCTTCGACAGGAAGTTGATCGCGCCGCCGGTGGTGTTGCGGCCATAGAGCGTGCCCTGCGGACCGCGCAGCACTTCGACGCGTTCGAGATCGAACAGCTGGAGGCCATGCACCGCGCGCGCGGCGATGTAGGCGTCGTCGAAGTAGATGCCGACCGGCGAGGCCTGGTTCGGGTTGTGCTCGTTCGCGACGCCGATGCCGCGGATCGTGAAGTTGGGCTGGCTGTCGCCGTAGGGGCTGTTGACCTGAAGCGAAGGCACCATGCCGGTCATCTGCGCGGTATTGGTGATGCCCCGCTTGGTCAGATCGTCCTGCGACAGCGCGGTCACGGCGACCGGCACCTTGAGGATGGATTCAGCGCGGCGCTGGGCGGTGACGATGATCTCGCCCGGGGCGGCAGACGCCTGCCCTTCGGCCTGCGGCTCTGCCTGCGCATGAGCAAGGCCCGGTGCAGCGAGCGCGGTGGTCAGGGCCAGCGATGACAGCAGGCGGCTGGAAATGCGATTCTTTCTCATGGTTTTCCCCTCCCGGACGCTTTTCGGTCCCAGTCTTGTTCATCTATCCCGCGGCAAGGCGCGAAAGGAGTGACGCCTATCCGTCAATCCAGCAGCCCTGCGGGCTTCACCAATGCCTTGATCGCCCCGCTACCACCGGCCAGCGCCGCGAAAGCGCTGTCGATGCCCGCCAGATCGACACGCGTGGTGACGAGCGGCGCAAGCCGTTCCGGATCGTCGAGGATCATGCGGAAAGCGGCTGCGAATTCCTCGTTCGAGTAGGCGAAGACGAAGCGCAGCGTCAGGCCCTTCTGGATGAGGAATGCAGGCTCAAGCCCGTCCAGCTCCATGCAGGTGCCCACCACCACGATGGTCGCCCCCACCGGCGCCTGCTGCGCCAGCGCCATGATCATGCCCGGCTTGCCCACGCATTCGAACAGCACCGCGCGGCTGCGCCGGCGGAGCGCCGGATCGACCGCCATCGCCGCGGAAAGGCCCTGCGGCAGGCCAAGATCGTCCCACCATGCCCCGGCCGTGCCCGCGCCGGGGCTGACGACGGTATCCGCCCCCATCGCCTCGGCCATGCGTGCACGCGCGGGGTTCGGCTCGACCGCCAGGACGGGACCGTGACCCAGTGCCTTCAGCCGGGCAATCACGAACAGTCCCACCGGGCCGCAGCCGAACACGGCGCAAGCGGTATCCTCGTCCACGCCGCCTTCGGCGACGGCATGGACCGCGACGGCCAGAGGCTCGGTCAGCGCCGCGATGTCGGTGGGCACATCATCTGGCACGCGCAGGCACGATTCCTGCGACACCAGCATCCGTTCAGCGAAGGCGCCGGGATAGGAATTGGAATAGCCCAGCAGAACGATGCCTTCCGGGCCGTTGAGGAACGGCGGCGAAACAATGCGATCGCCCGCCTTCAGTCCCGCGCCGGATTCGAGCACCTCGGCGCAGAACTCGTGCCCCATGACGACCGGACGCGACGGGTCCATGAAGCCCCGAAAACCGGCGCGATGGAGCAGGTCACACAAGTGGCCGGCATGATCCTTGGCATGTAGATCGCTGCCGCAAATCCCGCAGGCGAGCGGCTTGACGACGATTTCACCCGATCGCGGACGCGGCTCCGCCACCTCCTCGATCGTCAACTTGCCCGCGTTCAGCACCGCCGCCTTCATCGCCCGCTCCCTTCCCTCGTGATCGAAGGAGGGTAGGCCTTGGCTCGCCCGCGGAAACGGACAGGTTTCCGCTAATCAGTGGACCTGGCGCGACAGCTGCGCGACGAGCGCTGCCCGGCTGTGAATGCCCAGCTTGCGATACATCCGGCGCAAGTGGTTCTCCACCGTGAACTCCGAGATCGCCAGCTGGTAGGCGACCTGCTTGTTCTGCTTCCCCTCGCAGATCAGCGCGGCAATCTGGCTTTCACGGCGGGAGAGTGAAGCCTCGGCTCCCGGCCTTCCGCTGGCGCAGGGCAGCGCGGACCGGAGCGCGATCTGCCCCGCCGAGTGCGTCAGAAGGTCTTCGAACAGATGGCTGACGACCATGTCGGAAAGGTCGCGCAGCCGCCGTTCCAGCAGCCCGATGGGCACGGCAGGGCGCTGCGGCGACCGGCTGGTGCAGTGCGTGCCGACGATCAGCGAAAGTCGCGAGGTGACCCGGCGCGACAGTGCGCCGACCACGCCGATGTCGTGCTGCGCCAGGAACGCGCGGTAATCATCCGATTCGTCGGCCAGCGCGTCTATGCGCGGATCACCCCAGCGGATGAACTGCGTCTCACAGGTGCTGGTACGGGCGAACGGGTCGGCCATGAAAACGCCGCGCGCGGCATAAGTGTGCTGCGCTTCCCCGCTCACGCCGAAGTGGTGAACGTAGGAAAGACGTGCCTGTTCAGCGCTTTGGTCGACGAAGAAAACCGACGCAGTGTCGAGCCCGCAATCGGCAACGAGCTGGTCGGTGAAGCCGGCGATGTCCCGGATCGAGTACATGGGTCCTCTCCTCGTGCCACCCTCTCTTTGCCGGAGGGCAGGCCTTGGAAGGAGACCCTAGCCAAACCGTCATTTTCGTCAAACAATTTCATCCCACAAAACAATGCGCAGCAGGTAGCGCGTCGCTGAAAACGGCGGCCGGCTCCATCGGATGAACGACGGGATTTCGTGCGTGACGCGCCTCAAACGCCTTCAGCTGTAGCTTGCGGTAAATGCTTGTTCCGGAAGAACATCTACGGTTGCGCGCGTGCCGATGAAATGCTTGCGCACGGCCTTTTCCGCACGATCCGGGTCGCGTGCGATGACCGTCTCCGCGATCCGCGCATAGCCATTGGCATGGCGCTTCTGCTGTTCGCGGGTCTGCACCTTGTCGAACTGCGCGCGGAACAGGTCGGTCCGGGTCAGCGGGATCACCCGGCCAAGCTCGGTATTTCCGCCCATCGCGATCAGCAGGTCGTAGAAGCGACGCCGGTTTTCAAGATAGCTCGCGATCTGGGCTCCCGCGCCGCGGCGGCCGAGATCGTGCCCGATCAGGCGCAGTGTCTCCATCTGCTCGTCCGTGCCGCCGTGCCGCGCCGCCAGCCGCGCCGCCAGCGCGCAAAGCGGCTCCAACACGTCCAGCAGGTCATGCACGGCCTTGCGATCGAGCGCGGAGATGAATGCGCCGCGAAAACGGGTGAGTGTAACGATACCATCGGCCGCGAGGTGCTTCAGTCCCTCGCGCAGCGACCCGCGGCTGACGCCGAAGCGGCGCGTCAGGTCCGCTTCGACCAGATGCTGGCCGGGCACCATCTGGCCCGCCCGGATGCAATAGATGATACCGTCGGCCAGCCTCTGGATCGTATCCTTTGGCAGCGCAGCGGCCGCGCTTTCGCCCTGGTTCTCGGTGATCGCTTCCGCTCGGTTCACGCGCCCTCCCCTAAATGCACGCTTCCGCGCCCGCAGACACGGGCCCGGATAGCGCCGCTTCGCCGAAGATTCCGGCAATGGAAGCGCCATGCGTTCCAGTGAATGGCCCCGCTCCATCGATGCCATCGTCGTCGAGGATCAGGATGCGCTTGCCAGCGATGGTGTCGATGCCGCTCATGCCCGTTCCTCTCAGACGTCGGAAATTGCATCCCGTCGTCCGCTTTGTCGGACGAAAAAACCCGATGATATACTGACAGAAATTCGTCAGTCGTCTCTACCCTCGTGTTGCGACAGCCACGCCGTCTGGTTCGGGGCATGATCCAATGAAATGCACGGCGAACGAGCGGATATGGCCAGCGGAGTGGCAATGCTGACCGCACCCGCTATGAGGCGGGCAGCGCTCGTTCAAGCAAGTCAGGTAGACGCATGGCCCGCAAGCATTCCAAGCATGATCCGTATGGCGACTTGCATCGGGAGGAGGAGCCTCCTGCGCCACCGGTGCCCTGCTGGCTCTGTGGACGGCCCACAGGCGCGACCATCGTGTGGCACCACCCGGTGCCCAAGAGCCGGGGTGGACGCGATGTCGTCCCCATGCATCCCATTTGCCAGCAGACGCTGATCGCCAATTTCACCAATTCCGAACTGCAGCGCCATGGGATGGATGTGGAAGGTCTGCTGGCCAATCCTTCCGTGCGCAAATTTGTCGACTGGGTGGCCAAAAAGGACCCTGATTTCACCGCGACCACGGCCAAGAAGCAGCGCTGACCAGATTGCAACCAAGCCGACTGCGTGGCGGAGTACGCGCAAAATGCGCGCCCCCCGCCCGGTGGTGATGCCGTGGTTGGGACTCATCGATAGACGGCGTGCGCCCAACCATCAGATCATCAGAGCGCCCTGCCCTGCTTAGGCGGCCACAAGCTCGGCCGCCACATCGACGGCGCCCGGAACGATGACCCCGCGCGCATCTGCCGAATACCCTTCGGCAGCGGTCCACGCCACGCCGCCGCCCACGATCACGGTGTCGACGCCGTGCGCATCGCGGACGTAACGGCTGCCGTCGCCGGGCACGTCCTGCACGAAGACTTCCTCGCCCCGATCGATCGCTGCCGGATCGAACACGACGATATCGGCGACAAGGCCCTTTTGCAGCAAGCCGCGATCGGGGATGCCCCAGATGGCGGCGGTGTCGGACGTCACCTTCTTCACCGCTTCCTCGATCGTCAGCATGCCGGCGCCGCGGACGAAGTGGCCGAACAGGTAGCCGGTGTCGCCATAAGTCGAGAACGAAAGGATATGCGCACCGCCGTCGCTGGCGCCGATGTGGACGCGGGGATGCTTCAGCAGCCCGCCCACCTTGTCGTCCTGGTTATGGCCCATGCCCTCGGCGATGAAATGCGCGTCGAGCCTCTCCTCCACCGACAGGTCGATCATCGCTTTGAGCGGCGTGACACCGCGCATCTGTCCGATTTCGGTGAGCGTCTTGCCCACATACTGCTGGTTGGCCGCGCTTGCCACCTGGCGCAGCCGCAGGGCAGCCCAGAGCGGCATCTGCGACGTCGCCTCGGCGATCAGCCTGGCGCGGCTTTCCGGGTTGCTGAATGCCTCCACGATCTCGTCCGGCGAGCCGAACCGCATCACGTTGTACCAGCCCGGCAGGCGAATGAAGATCAGGCTCGGCACCGCAAAGGTGAAGCTGATGTCGATCGGGCGCGTCTGCACCTGCGGCCAGACCCGCGCGCCGCGCGCAAACTGTTCATCGACCCGTGCCATCACCCGTTCGACCGCGTCCACGTTGTCCGCACTGACGAACAGCGGCGAAAACGTGGTGGGAATCGAATGCTTGAGCGACAGCTCCGCCAACTGGTCCAGCCGGGCGATGGTGAGATCGGGATCGTAGAACTCGGGCACGATCTGAAGCACGCGGCCATATTCGCTCAGCACGCTGGCCAGCGCATCGACTTCGCCGGCATCGGCATAGCGGCTGGGCACAGGCTTCAGCGTCTCGTCCATGTCGACATAGCTGGTGGAAAGACCGATCGCGCCGGCATCGAGGCATTCGCGCAGCAGATCCTGCATCGCGGCGATCTCGTCCGGGGTGGCCGTGCGCTCCATCGCCGCTTCGCCCATCACCCACAACCGCAGCACGCTGTGCCCGACCAACTGGCCGACGTTGATCGCCAGCCCCTTGCGAATGCGCGCCAGGTATTCGGAGAAGCTCTCCCAATCCCACACCACGCCTTCCCTGAAGGCCTTGAGCGGCATTTCCTCGATCTGGTTGAACATGCCGACCAGCTTCATCCGGTGCTCGGCCTTGAGCGGGGCCAGCGACAGCGAGCAATTGCCCGAAACGATGGTGGTGACGCCGTGCGACAGCGCGGGCTTGGCATAGCCGTCCCACAGCAACTGCGCGTCGAAATGGGTGTGCGGATCAATGAAGCCGGGCGCGACGATCTTGCCGGCGGCGTCGATCTCGCGGGCCCCGCCCTGCTCGATACGGCCGATCTTCGCGATGCGACCGCCCTGCACCGCGACATCGGCGGCATAGGCAGGCATTCCGGAGCCATCGACGACCCGTCCGTTGCGGATTACCAGATCATACATCTCAATCTCTCCCGGTATTTTTCTATGCTGCTTTTTCGGCGAAGCGGCTGGACGAGGCGATCAGCGCATCGCGCACCTTCTCCCAGCCAACGCCGATCAACTGTTCCGCCGCGCTGACCCCGCAAGAGGACAGCAGCGTGCGGGCGGCGAATTCGTCCAGCGTCACCAGCGACTGCCCGCCATTGGCGAACATGAGCGTGACGAGCAGTTCGGCCTCGCCATCATGCGCGGCGGCAATGCGAACCTGGCTGACCGTGGCGCCCGGCACGGTTCAGGCGCGCGGCGGTTCGACGAAGATCACGTCGCTGGGCAGGATCGGGTTGTCTCCGCGCAGGCGGCCCACCCCGCCGGCAGCCCGCATGAAAACATGCAGGTTCCAGCTTTGCAGCATCCCAACAGCATCGGCTTCTGCCGTCCTGGGAAGTTCGCGGCGGGCAATCGATTCCCAACTGTCACCACCCTGTGGCAAAATCGATTTCCGAACGGTGGAAAGTTCCGGAGCCATCGCGTTCACATCCTCTGACCGTTATTGTTTCTTGTGATGTCCTTCCGGACAATCCGTTCCGCTTATCGCCTGATATATGATGCATATTTCATAGCTGCGGGCAAACGGAAAGGCCTGCCAACGCAAAACCGCCGGTCCGATTGCCCTGATCGCGGGCTGCAGCGACGGAATCCCGTCCCTATGACGGGCACGCCACGCCGTGCAAAATGCCGGGACAGGCAATCAAAAGGCTGGAGCGACGACATGAAATTGCTGGTGATGGGCGGCAACCGCTACATCGGGTTGCAGCTCGTCCATGAACTGGTGGAGCAAGGCCACGATGTGACCGTGCTCAACAGCCATGAAGCGTCGCTGCCGCCCGGGGTGCACCGACTGCACGGCCAGCGGCACGATCCGGGCACGCTCGAACGCCTGCTGCTGCCGCTGCGCGACAGCTTCGACGCAGTGTTCGACAATACCGCCTACACCCCCGACCATCTCGAGCCGATGATCGAGATTTTCCGTGGGCGGGTGCAGCATTTCATCTTCACCAGTTCGATCGCGGTCTATGAAATGGCGGCTGCCCAGCCCATCGACGAAGGCTGCCTCGTAGGCCGCGATGCCGACACTGCGCTCTACGGTGCCTATGCCGCAGGCAAGGTGCATTGCGAGGAACGGTTGGCACGCGAACACGCCGCCAACGGCTTTCCCTTCACCGCGCTGCGCGTCACCCATTCGTGCGGACCGATGAGCCCCGCCGTCACGCGCGAGCCGGGCACCTTCATGCGCCTGGAGCTCGGCCGCCCGCTGCTCATCGCCGGAAAGGTGGAGGCGATGGTGCACTTCATCCACACCCGCGACGTAGCCCGCGCGCTGGTCGCGGTGCTGGGCAAGCCCCATACTGCGGGCCAGATCTACAATGTGGCGGGCAAACAGTTTTCCAGCATCGTCAACTACATGCGTCTGATGGCCGCGGCCGTGGGCGTCGAACCCGAAATCGTGATGATGCCAGACGACCTGCCCGCCCATATGCGCTCGCCGATCGTCCACTGGCTCGAAGCGAGCCGGGGCAGCATGGTTTTCTCGATCGAAAAGGCCAAGGCTGATCTGAACTGGGAGCCAAAGTTCTCGCTCGCCGAGGCGTTGGCGGATTCCTACGCCTGGTTCCGGAACGGCGGCCGCGAAAAGTACGAATACGACTTTTCGCAGGACGACGAGATCCTCGCCGAAATCGCGCGGCATGGGGGCGTTTCGGCAAGCGACGGCCCGGATCGCACGGTGTTCCGCGCGCAGCTCGATACGCTCAGGAACATGTGACGCTGCGTGACGCCGTCCTCCTCCATGACTTCCGGCTCGCCCTCCCCGTCCTCAAGTGCCTGCGTCGGCCTTCCGCCGAAGTGACGCTGTGCTCGTTTGCGTCCATCCCGCTTCCCACTCTCTCCTGCCCATCCTGAGGGCAAAACTCGAAGGCCGGCCTCCCTCTCAGGAGACCGGCCTTTTCTTTGTCGACGGGCGTGACCCTCAGAGCGGGTCGAGGAAGCCCTTCATGCCATAACGGGTGTGTGGGCCAACGATGTACTGCTCCAGCGCGCCCACGCCCACCTTGTCGCCGCAGGTTGCGCGCACCACGTGCTGTACGTGCATGAATTGCGGCGCGTTGATATCGATCTCGTTGATATTCCAGCTCTCCAGCGTCCACGCTTCCTCGCCCTTGTAGAAGCCGTGTCCCCACTCGGGATGGTTATAGCCGGTGCCATACATGTGATAGCGCAGCAGCGGTTCGAGGACGAAGGTCTCCTTCCGCCCGTCGGGATAGATCGTGTCGATTTCCGCCCTGCTGATCATGCGCGTGCCGGGTGTGAATTCGAGCCGGTGATCACCGCAGACCGCCTCGGCCACCTGGCGCTCATCCAGCGTGTCGAAATCGCTGTTCATGTCGAATGTCTTGAAAACCTGCGCAAACTCCTTCCAGCGCCTGGAATCCTCGTATTCGTGCTGGCCCCAGTGGGTGCAGCGATCATCCCAGTGGATGGGCGCCCACAGCCAGAAGAACTGGCTCGGCATATCGCGCGAAACGCCGCGCTCGGGCTCGCCCGTCCAGCGCCAGCCCCACGAGCGATCCTTGGTGCCGAAGGTGGTCTTGGGGCTGATCTCGGTGCGCTTCCCATTGACCTCGATCCAGCCTTCCCAGCGGCCGAACTGGCTGAAGCGCTTCATCTGCGCCACGGTGCGGACACCCTGCTTCATATGGTCCGCCGGCTCCTCGTGGGCCACCGTGCTGGCGTGGAAATAGAGATCGCAGGCAAAACCGGTGTCGTTCGGCTCCACCATCACGCGCACCGTCTTCATCGGCTCGACGATCTCGTGGCGCATTGGCCCGGCGAACAGGTCGGTGCGATCCCCGCGCAAGTGGCGCGAGGCGCGGAACGAATCCTGCGTGCCGTCCTTGCGAACGATCGAAACCGCGCCGTCCATCACCTCGCGGTTGGGATAGGCGGCGAAGGCGACCCCGATGTAGAATTCTCCATCGAAATCATAACCATTGTACCAGTACCGAGCATACATATTACGCTCGCTGGAGAACATGTAGGATAGCGGCTCCGCCGTCTGGTGCACTGGATAATCATCGTATTTGATCAGCATTGCCGTCTCCCGCAGAAATCGCGTTCCGGAGGCCAGCACGCGGCCCCGCCATCACCGCTTTTCCTCCCGGCGCGACGTTCCCCCAAGCGACGGATACCCGTCCATCGCCCGGCCTGACCGGCAGCCCAAGCCATCCGATCCGCGCAGATGCCGGGACAGGTTCACAACAGGCGCTATTCCTCCTCTAGCCGAACGAGATCAGCCGAGGGCTATTCGGCAAGCGGGTCGAAGTTTGCGAAAACCCCGATGGCGCCCTCCAGATCCATGGAGGGCACAGGGCGCCGGGCGGTCTGTTCGCGTCTCTTCGCCAGAGACCAGCACCGCGGCAAGATCATACGTCTGCCAGAACGGCGCTGGCCGGCTTGAATTGCGGCTGTCAGTTCAGCTTGACGATCAGGCTGACGATGTCCTCGGCCACCAGTTGCACATCCCGGCCGATGATTTCCTCTGCTTCGGCCCGTTGCAGGATTTCAGGATCACGGATGCGGGCATAGCATCGGCTGCCGTCGGGAAGATCGCAAATCGCGGCGCCGTGCGTCGGATTACCGCTGCGGTCATGCATCACGGTGTAAGTGACCACCCGTGCCGGCCCTGACGCGCCATCGGTGATGGGGCATTGCGCGATGGCGTCCAGTTCGCGCTGGATCGCGGCCTGATCGATGTGGCGCAGGTCCTGTGGCGGCGGTGCGGCGGCATAGATTGCGAAAACGTGGTTGGACATCATCATGCCAACGCCGCTGACCAGCCCCTTGCCATCGGGATCGGCACGCAGCCGCTCGGCAAGGGCGGTGATCGACGTCAGCATGTAGCTGCTGCCGGGGCCGCCGCCATAGGGCAGCCCCCCAGTGAGCGTCACCGCATCCCCGCCGCGATCGCCAATCCCCAGCGCATCGCGCCCGAAGTTCACGGCTGAGGTGAAGCAGCTGTAAAGATCCACATGATCGATATCGGCGGCGGTCACGCCTGCGGCCTCCAGAGTGGCCGATGCGGCTGCGGCCATTGCCGGCGAACGGGCCAGATCCTTGCGCACGGCGATGGCCACCGGGTCTTCAGCATAACACGATGTCCAGGGATAGACGCGGTTTTCGCGCGCGATGTCGTGCGCGTTAGCCCAGCCTTCGGTGGCGATGAGCAAGCCGGCGGCCATGTCCACATCGATGATCGCCACCATCGACTTGGCATAAGGATAGGCGATCATGCGGTTGCTGGGCACGGCGTCGACCAGTTCATCCGCCGTGCGCTCGGCCTGAAACCACGCATGGGGATTGCGTGCGGCCACGCGGGTCATCCCGGCCAGGGTCTCGCCCAGTTCGGCGCGATAGGCTTCGGGCGACGTGCCGCGGGCGGCGCGCCGGGCAAGGTCGCGCATGGCAAAGCCGTAAACCGCGCCCACGCCCTCGGTCAGGCCAATGGCGGCTTCGCCGGGATGCTGGTGCGCATCGAGATCGAAGGCGTACTGCGGGCCGTCCGGGTGGGGGAAACTCCAGTCCGGCGCCTCGCCGCGCATCCTGAAATGGCGCACGGTTGCCAAGGCCTCGGCTCCGCAAATCAGCCCGACCTCCGCCTCGCCGCTGGTCAGGGCCTTGCACAGCTTGTTGACCATGCTCTGCCCTGCGGTTCCGCTGGGGGCGCTCACCTCGCGGACGTTAGGGGACGCGTCGAGGCGCTGGGCCAGCCGCATGACCGGATCATCGTAACGCCATGACATGCAATCGGTGACCAGCACGGCATCGAGTTCGCGCAGGGTGGCAGGAGGCAGGCCTGCATCGCCAGCGGCCGCGCGTGCCACGTCCTCCCACATCTGCAGCGGTTCCTTGCCCGGCAGCGCGGCGCGTTGGCCGGTGATCCGGGCGACGCCGATGATGACGGGGGTGCGGGGATCAATGGCCGATGTGGGCGCGGTCGAGGGCATCTTGTCATCCAATCGTCTGGTTCGGACCTGCGGGAAGATCGTCGAATTCGCACAAGGCTTCTTCTGTATGTTCGCCAACGGCAGGCGCGCGGTGGCAACCGGCGTGCGGTTGTTCCACTTCGATTACCTTCACCCCTGCCAGAGGGCCGTGCTGCATCGCCATTTTCGCTGGCCCGATGCGGGTAAAAGACGGTGCTACAGGCAGCGGCTTATCATTGCGCGAAACCCGGCTTGCCTGGGTATGCAACCTTATTCGAACCGCAGCAGCCGTTCGGGATGGTCGGAAAAATCGCGAAACATGCCCTCGGTCGATACGGCATCGTCAAGGCGTTCGGGAGCATAGCCGTAGCACACGCCTTCGACCATCTTGCGGAACGCGGGGTCCTGCCGCCCGGACGGCGATGCGAACTGGCGCGCGGCAACCACGAAGAAGCCCTTGTGCAGGACAAGGCAGTCCTCCATCTCCTGGTCCGACAGGCCCGCCTCATCGACCGCCCATCGCAGGAAGCCGCCGCGCATGGCGCGCCCGGCATAGCGGGCGGGCGCAACGATGACGTTGTTCTCCACCGTCCAGTCCAGCACCTCTTCGCCATTGCGGCGCAACGTGCCGCGGGCGGGGCCAGACACGGCATCGGGAATGTCTATCTCGAACAGCCAGTCCACATTGCCGCGCCGGCAGTGGCGCAGGGCCATCCACGCGAGGTCCAGCATATGGGTGCAATTGTGCCTCGCCCGGCCGCCTGCAAAGAAATCCCCCGTGGAAATGCCGATGTCCATGCCCACCAGTTCGGCCAGCGGCGCGGCTGCACCGGCGCAATGGGTCAGCGAATAGCGCTGAAATTCGGATTCAACGGCTGTCACCTTCACGCCATCGTGAAAAAGGCTGCAAAACATGGCATGGCGATGATCTTCCAGCGCGGCATCCACCCGGCCGTCCCGACCGCGCAACAGGATCGAGCGCCGGCTTGTCCCCTTGCCCCAGCACTCCGCGATGGCGAATCCGGCCATACCGGCGGAAGTAGCCGCGTCGGCAGATTTCGTCATGATTTGGCCTTCCCCGTGCAGATCTGTCAGCCGGCGATATAGCCAGCCTTTCCGCTTGCGGGAGGGCGCGGCGAGCCCATGCACTTGCAGCGCATGTCACATATCAGCCAGAGGCAAATGCACGGCGCATCCGCGGTTGGGCTTTGCCCGGTTGCATGAAATGAAGGCTGTTCGTTCAGCCTGGAACCAGCCGCAACCGCATCATGCACGATACGACATCCCGTTCCTCATGTTCATCCCCCGCAGTCAAGCCGACAAGGCCGTGGCTGGCACTGGGCCTGTTGTTGCTGGCCTATACGATCAGCTTCGTCGACCGCACCGCCGTCAGCGTGGTGCAGGAAAAGCTGAAGTTCGAACTGGGGCTGACGGACTGGCACCTTGGCCTGATGATCGGCCCGGCCTTTGCCATCGTCTATTCGCTGGCCGGGCTGCCGATGGCGCGATTGGCCGAACGGCGGAACCGCGCGCGATTGCTGGCCGGCTGCCTTGCCGTGTGGTCGCTGATGGTCATGGCCTGCGGCATGGGGCGAAACTTTGTGGAACTGTTCCTTGCGCGCATGGGCGTGGGCATTGGCGAGGCGGGCGGGAACCCGGCTTCGCACTCGCTGATCGCCGACCTGTTTCCGGCGAACCGGCGGGCGCGGGCCATCGCCATCTATACTCTGGGCGCGCCCATCGGTTCGTTCCTTGGCGCGGCGCTGGTCGGGTGGATGGCGCAGGCGCTGGGCTGGCGGCATACCTTCCTGTTGCTGGGCGTGCCGGGCGTGGTCTGTGCGCTGCTGGTCTGGCGGCTGATGCCCAGCCCGCCACGCGGCGGTTTAGATATCGGCCTTGCGGATGAAAAGGCCGGGCAGGACACGGGCAACAGCGTGCCGCCCCTTGGCGCAGTCCTGCGCGACTTGCTGGGGCGGCCCGCGTTCCGTCATCTGGTCTGGGGTGGCTCGCTGGTCGTGCTGGTGGGCTATGGCGTGCCCGCGTTCCTTCCCGCCTACCTGACGCGGCAATTTCACCTGCCGCTGGCCGAAGTTGGCCTGATCGCGGGTCTGGTGAATGGCGTTGCGGCAGGCATCGGCACGATCCTTGGCGGGATTGCGGGCGATCGCTGGGGCGCATCGGACGCCCGTCGCCTCGCGCTGATTCCGGCCTTCATGGTGCTGCCTGCTGCCCCACTTCTGGTCGGCGGCTTGCTGTCGGGTTCTCTCTGGGTGGCCGTGGCCGGCACGTTTCTGGGCAACATGGCGATCTGCGGTTATATCGCGCCGGCCTTTGCACAGGTACACCGCATGGCAACGACGCGAAGCCGGGCAACGGTGACGGCGGTGTACTATCTCATCACCAACCTTGTCGGTCTGGGGCTGGGGCCGCCGATCATCGGCGCCATCAGCGACACCCGCGCGCGCCAGATGATGGGCCTTGACGCGGCCGCATTCCAGAGCTTGTGCCTGCCGCTGAAAGGGACGCCGGGCGCCGGTTGCGGCGAGGCGTTGGCCGGGGGCATGACAACGGCGCTGGCCGTGATCAGCCTTTTGCCGCTGGTAGCCGTTGTCCATTTCCTGATCGCGGCGCGCAAAGTGCGCGCGTAACCGGCAAAAAAGGGCCGGAACGATCACGGATGACATTGCAGCACGGCCATCGCTCCGGCCGCGTGACTCACGCCTCGGCGAGAAGGCCGGGCGTGAGAGCCTGTGGTCTTTGCCGACCACGGACCAATCGGTCATCGCGTGCACGACAGTCTCCAGCGGCAGGCAGCGTTCCTTGCGGTCACGCGCACAGTGGGACCGCATGAACGTAGGATAGCCTGCATCGCGCGGTGGGCAAACGCCCGGCCCATGCGCGGCTGCGCGTGGCGGTGCGAAAGGTTGCCTGCACCTTCGCCGAAACAGCGGAACGGGGCCGGCTCAGCCCGCGCCGTAGCAGAAGAGGGTCATCGTCACGGTACGCACCAGTTCGTCGTGCTGGTTGAACAGCGTGTTTTCGCCCGTCACGAAATAGCCATCGCCCATGCGGGTCCGTCGCCGGGGGCTGCAGCCGGCAAGCCGTTGTTCGGTGCGCAGGGTATCGCCAACGCGCAGCGGCCTGAAAAAGCCATAGTTGGCTTGCGTAACGACGGCGTTGGGACAGTCGGGCGGTGGGAACGGCACACCGCCGCGCAGGATGTTGTGCCGCAGCGCGGTCATCAGTTCCATGCCATGCAGCCCCTGGCGCACGGCATCGGGCGGCACCGCGCCCGGTTTGCGACAGCCCAGCCCCACGTTCAACGCCGCGCCCGCGCCGTAGAACGTGCCGGTTGGCGGGGCCACGATCGTGCCAAAGGGCGATCCCGCAGCATGGCTTTCGTCCCAATAGAGCGGATTCCAGTCTTCCAGCGCTTCGCACCACATGTGCACGTCGCTTTGCAGCAAGGGCGTGCCCGGTTCGCGATCGCCCTCGCGCACATGGCCCAGCAAGGCGCGGGCGAAATCGGGCATGTCGTCGTTGGGGGCGACCGTTTCCTGCACGCCGCCTTCCCGCGCGGGCGCTGGCATCCGTCCAGTGGTGGACGGCATCTCGATGGTGGCGGTGGCGCGGGCCGCGCTCGGCTCGGTGCCGGTTGCGATATTGAGATCGACGATATCGACCAGAAAGCTGCCGTCCGCGCCGCGATACTTGCGCCCCACCCGTCCCGTCACACGCAGGATGTCGTCGCGCAGGCACTGCGCGCCCATGTGGAAGGTCAGCGAATGCAGCAGCGTTGCCGGGCCAGACCAGTCGGTGATCAGGCGCGTGAACAGGCCGCCCACGTGCGTCGTGGAAATAAAAGCGTCCTTGGCAGCCACGGCCCGCGCGTATTTCGCGTCGTGGTGGACGTAATCGTAAAGACCCGTTGCCCTTACGAACGCGATCAGCCGGATCAGGCTTAATTCGTAATCGAAGCCCGGAAGAACTTCGCCTTCGGCCACGTCTTCCCAGCACACAAAGGGATACGTTTTTTCCATGGTTCCAGCTTTCCGCGATATTTTTCGCCTTATCCGTGGCTGGCGCGTGCATGGCAATCTGGGACGGCGGGCGAAAACGGCTGAAAAGCCGGTGGCACGTGCTGATGCGTGATGTCGAGCTTGCCTGCAGTTGCAAACGCCGGCCGGAGACGTGCCCTGCCCTTCACAAAGTTGCGCCGGCGTGAGGAGTTCAACCCGCAACAGGTGACCGGGACTTTCCACGAATGTCCGGCGCCAAAGGGAGAGAACCTGCCATGCCCATCCGACCGACCACCGAACTGTTCGGCCTTGCCGGCCAGTCGGCCATCGTCACCGCCGCCGGCCAAGGCCTTGGCCGGCAGATCGCGCTGCGGCTGGCAAATGCCGGAGCCGCCGTGATCGTCACCCATCGCCGCATCGACGGCGCCCGCCAAGTGGCGGACGAGATCATCGCGGCCGGTGGCAAGGCACTGGCCCTTGAATTGGACGTGTCCCATGTGCATCAGGCCGCCGCAACGGTGGCCGCCGCGCGCGAATGGGCAGGCTCGCTCCACGCACTCGTCAACTGTGCGGGGGGGATGCATCCGTTCACGCCGTTCCTGGAAGTGGCCGAACAGACGTTCGACGATACGCTGGCCCGCAATTTCAAGGGCGCCTATTTCCTCAGCCAGGCGTTCGCGCGCGCACTGGTGGCCGATGAGCGGTCGGGGCGCATCGTCAACATCGCCAGCACGGCCGCCTTCAAGCCCGATTTCCAGCTGGCGGCCTACAATGCGTCGAAAGCCGCGCTGATTTCGTTCACGCATTCGGTCGCCGTGGAACTGGCGCCGCACCGCATCCTCGTCAACGCGGTCGTGCCCGGCCCGGTGCGCACCACCAATACCGAATGGATTTACGACGATCCTACATGGCAGGCCGCGTTGGCCAAGGCCATTCCGCTGGGCGCGCCCGCCGATCCCGACGATGTTGCCGCCGCCGTGCTGTTCATGGTTTCGGCCGCATCAGGCCATGTCACCGGCAGCACGCTGACGGTCGATGGCGGGTTCATGTGGAAGTGACCGGACGGCATGGGCACTGAACGAATCGCCCCTTTGCGCCGTCTGCGGCTGCGGACGCGCCTGCGGAAACGCCGCCAGACCGGTGGCCATCACCCGCCGCAAAGCCGCGCCCGGTGCGATCGGGCCTCGATCTTGTCTGTGCAGGATAAAGCATCGTTCACGCATCACTTACAGACAAGTTGGCGCTCTCTTCAGGGCTAGGCGCGGCTTAGTAAAGGCTCGCACCGGTGATATTGATGCAGGCATCGAGCGCAGAGAGCTTGCTGGCCGGGACCTTGCGGGAAACCCATCGAATTTCGGCCAATGAAACAATAATTTGGGTCAGGAACACGACATGCCCATCATATCGCGCGCGGCGATTGCCATGGCGCCCAACCAGCCGTTGATCCTCGACAAGATCAAGGTCGACGAGCCGGGGGAAGGCGAAGTTCTGGTCGAGATCAAGGTGACCGGGCTGTGCCATACAGACTTGTCTGCCATCGAGGGCAAGATGTCTTCGCTGGTGCATTTCCCCGGCGTTCCCGGCCACGAGGCCGGCGGCGTGGTGGTCGAGGTGGGGCCGGGCGTGACGAGCCTTGCCGTGGGTGACCACGTCATTCCCTATATCTGCACGGAATGCGGGCATTGCGATTTCTGTCATTCGCCCAAGACGAACCTGTGCACGGAGATGTTCACCGGGCACGACCTGAAGACGCGCGCTGAATACAACGGCGTGCGCCTGCACTCCTTCCACGATCTTGGCACGTTCTCCAACTTTGGCGTCTATCGCGAAATCAGCCTTGCCAAAGTGCGCAAGGATGCGCCTTTCGAACAGATCGCCTATCTCGGCTGCGGGGCCACCACCGGGCTTGGCGCGGCGCTGATCGAGGCCAAGGTGGAGTCCGGCGCGACGGTCGCGGTCATTGGTCTGGGCGGCATCGGCCTCAGCGTGGTGCAAGGGGCGCGCATCTGCGGAGCCAGCCGGATCATCGCGGTTGACACCAATCCGTCCAAGGAAGCCCTGGCGCGCAAGATGGGCGCGACCGAATTCGTCAATCCCAAGACCATCGGTAAGGAGCTGGGCGCCTATATCGTCGACATCACCGGCGCCGGCGCGGATTACGTTTTCGAGTGCGTGGGGTCCATCGCCACAATCCAGCAGGCGTTCGCCGCCACCCATTTTGCATGGGGCACGTGCATGGTGGTGGGGCTGCCGCCGGATGGCGAAATGCTGCCCATCCCGCCGGCGGAACTGCTGTTCGGCAAGACGCTGAAAGGCTCGTCGATCGGCGGCGCGAAGTGCCGCACCGGCATTCCCCAACTGGTCGACCGTCTGATGGACGGCGAATTCGATCTCGACAGCCTGATCACCGCCAAGATCCCGCTCGACCGGATATCCGACGGGCTGGAAATGATGAAGCGCGGCGAAGGAATTCGCACAGTGGTCATGTACTGACCCGAATGAAATTATCACCTCAAACACGAATGAATAGGTGAACCATGAATGACGTTCCGGTAGATATCACCAAGTATGGCAACAAAAGCTACGTTCGCGCCGTCATGGGAACGCAGTTTGATGACATGCCTCCTTATGTGGAATACATTCGCCGGGCGGGCGAAGAAGTGCCGCAAACCGCGGCCGAGCGCGGAACCCATCATCCGGCAAACAAGCCCCTGCCCTATGAATATTATCTCGATGCCAAGTACGTGCCCGAAGAAGTCGAGAAGATCTGGAAGAAAAAGTGGCAGGTAGCATGCCGCGAGGAAGATATTCCCAATGTCGGCGACCGCGTTGCCTATGACGTGGGGCCGCTTTCGTTCCTCGTGATCCGGTCGGACGAAAACACGTTCAAGGCGTTCTGGAACAGCTGCCGCCACCGTGCGCGCCGCCTGTGCGGCGACAAGCCGGAATCGGGCGACCTGGTGCAATGCCCGTTCCACGCCTGGAGCTACGACCTTGAAGGCAAGCTCGTGTGGGTTCCCCGTCAGGAGGAATTCCCGGCCGCCACGCCCGAACTATTCAGCCTGCGCCCGGTCCTGTGCGACACCTGGGGTGGCAACGTGTTCATCAACCCCGATCTGGACGCGATTTCCCTGGCGGAATCCCTGGGCGTGATGCCGCAGCATTTCGCCGATTGCCCGCAGGAAGACCGCTACACGGCAACCCGCATCAAGAAGAAGGTGAAGATCAACTGGAAGTCGGGACTTGAGGCCTTCCTCGAAGGCTATCACGTGCTGACCACGCACCCCAGCGGCATGCCGATCTTCGGCTCCACCTATACCCAGAACGATTGCTGGGACGATGGCAAGGCTTCGGTCAGCCGCCTGATCACCCCTGCCCTGATCCCCGATGGCTGGGTGCAGGGCGAGGTGACGCCGCGCCTGTCGCTGGACCTGTTCTGCAATACCTATGGCCTGCCCACCCCGCCCGCGGATCGCGGCGAAACGCTGGCTGACGCGCGTGCCTATGCGGCCGAAAAGACGATCGACATGCACCGCGAACAGTCGGGCGTCGATTTCACGGGCCGTTCGATTTCCTATCTGGTGGACATGCACCAGTGGTTCTCGTTCCCCGCGTTCTTCCCGTGGTGGGGCGAAGGCCTTTCATGGTGGTACAACTTCACCCCGCTGGGCGACAGCCCGGACGAATGCGTGATGGAAATCCGCTGGCTGCGTCCGTTGGCCAAGGGCGCCGAACGCCCGCCGGTGCCCGAAACGGTGTGGATCGACTTCGACCAGCAGGGCCGCGATTTCCCGATCACCGGCCAGGTCGGCTACATCATGGATGAAGACATGGAAAACATGGAAGAAGTCCACAAGGGCATGAAGGCGGCCGACCCGGCGGTGGCGCGCCCGATCCTGGCCTCCGAACAGGAAGTGCGCATCCGCCATTTCCACGAAGCCTACATGAAGGCGATGGGCATCGCAGGCTGAGAACGGCCTGCAATCCCGATTTTCCTGCCCGGTTGCCGATGGCGCCGGGCAGGCGACACCAGACAAATGAGGTCAAGGAATGAGCATGGAACCGATCGACGTCGTGAAGTCGGCGTATGACGCGATTTTGAGCAAGGGTGATCTGGAGGGCTTTCTCGCCTGTTTCGCCGACGACGGCGTCCTGCTGGAAGCAGATTCGCTGCCTTATGGCGGCCGCTTCACCGGCCGCGATGCCATCCGTGGCGCGATGCTCAAGGTCATCGACACGTACAGCGCCTTTTCCTTCACGCCGGATGTCTTCACCACGTCGGGTGAATGGGTGATCGCTTATGGCACGTTCTCGGTGACCGCGCGGACAACGGGCAAGTCCGTGTCCTTTCCGCTGGCCGAAGTGTCGCAGGTGGTCGGTGGCAAGATCAAGCTGATCCACCCAGTTTACGGCGATACCGCCGCCATCGTCGAAGCGCTGCGCTGAACGACGGCAAACACCACAAAACATTCCGGGAGAGTGAGCATGATCAAGACTATCTATTTCCTGAAGCGCAAGCCGGGCATTACGCCCGAAGAGTTCCGCGCGCATTACGAGAGCAGCCACGTGCTGCTGGCCGAGAAGTACATCGGCCATCTTCTGCAGGATTACATCCGCAACTATCCGACCTTTGCCTTGCTGAACCCCAGCAACATCCCGGCCGGCACGGTGCCCGCACCGTATGACATCGACTATGACTGCATCACCGAGATGCACGTCGCCGATCAGGCCGCGATCGAGGAAATGACCCGCATCTTCAACGATCCGGCGATCAACCCGATCCTCGTCGAGGATGAACTGAAGTTCCTCGATCGCGACAAGACCGTGATGATCATGGTCGATGTCGTCAACACGGGCATCCGCGAAGCCTGAGCTGCGTTTACGGATACCATGTTCGGCGCCGCCGTTCGCGGCGGCGCCGCCCTTCCCTTTCCCAAGGATGCCCCATGCGCGCATGGATGATCGAGAGCCAGTCAGGACCGCAGGCGCTCAAACAGATCGAAATTGACAAACCCGTGGCCTCCGGCACGGAAATACTCGTTCGGATGACTGCGCCGGGCGTGGTGCCTTTCGATGTGGCGATCATCAATGACGAGAACGAGCCGGGCTTTCCGCCATCGTCCCTGCCACTGGTCCCGGGTAATCAGGGCGCGGGCGTGGTCGAGGATGCCGGCACGTGCCCACGGCTGAAGGTGGGCGATCGGGTGATGTTCGGCGCCTTTCCCTATGGCTTCATGCGCGCGGGCAGCTGGGCGGAATATTGCACGGTCGAACAGGACCATGCGTGGAAGATCCCCGACAGCGTCTCCGATGGCGCGGCAGCGCAGGCCGCGGTGGCCTATCCAACGGCCTATCGGGCGCTGGTGGAGGCCGGATTTGCCGCCGGCAAGACCGTGCTGGCGCCGGGCATCGGTGGATCGGTGGGCAACGCCGCCTATCAGTTGGCGCGCGCACTGGGGGCGGCGAAGGTGATCGGCACCACCAGCTCCAGCGCCAAGGCGGAGCAGGCCCGCGCCGCCGGTTTCGAAAACGTGATCAACCTTTCCCGCCAGTCGATGGTGGAAGGCGTCCACGCCATGAACGGCGGCGAAGGCGTGGACATCGTCATCGACTCGCTGGGCGGGCAAGTGCTTGCCGAAACCGCCAAATGCATCAAGCGTTACAGCAAGATCATATGCCTTGGCTTTGCCGCGGGGCGGCAGTCGACGATCTCGCTGGCAGACCTCATTCTCCATCGCGGGTCGATCCAGGGCTATGGCGTCTATACCTGCACGCCCGCGGAATGGGCCGACGCATGGACGGTGTTCACCCGCCTTGCGGACGAGGGTTCGATCAAGCCGCTTTTCGATCGCAGCTTTCCCTTCGATCGTGCGCCCGAAGCGCTGGAATACGTGGCCAAGGCCCGCCCCTTTGGCGGCGTTGCGCTGACGATGTGAAAAGTCGGGTCGGGCAGCTTCAGCAGGCCGCGCCGGCCAGCACCCAAGTGCATCGTGGAGTGCGGCATCAGGCAAGCCGCCCTAGCTGGGCTGACGGCGATACCCGCCCTTGCCCCAATGGGTTCAAACGTCCGGTTGCGACGCCGGCGGCAATTCGATCCGGATCCGCATCCGGGCCAGTGAAACGAGGATGACCGGCGTGAACTATACCCATGTCCACACCCCGCTGCAGATCGGCAAGCAGACGATCAAGAACCGCATCTTCCGCCCGGCACACGGTTCGATCCTGGGCAAGGGCGCGATGAACGACACCCTGATCGCCTATCATGAGGCGCGCGCGCGCGGTGGTGCGGGCCTTTCGATCATCGAAGTCGGGTCGGTTCATCCCACCAGCCCGCTGTCGATCGATTTGTGGAAGCCGGAACTGGAAGGCGGCTATCGCAAATTGGGCGACATGGGCCGCAAGTACGACATGAAGATCTACCAGCAGCTGTGGCACGCGGGCCACCATACGCTGCCGCGCGACGGGTCGCCGCCTTGGGGGGTCAGCGCCACGCCCAGCGTGGAAGTCGGTGTGGTGCCGGTCGAAATGACCAGGCCGATGATCGCGGAAATCATTGAAGCCTATGCAACGGCGGCGCGCCGGATGGAGGAATGGGGCATCGACGGCGTGGATGTGCATTGCGCCCACGGCTATCTGCCGGCCCAGTTCCTTTCGGCCAATACCAACTTGCGCGAAGACGAATATGGCGGCGCAACCATCGAGGAGCGCGCCCGCTTCGTGCTCGAGCTGATGGAAGCGGTGCGCAGCGCCGTTTCGCGCGATTTCGTGGTGGGTGTGCGGCTTGCGCCCGATCTGACCGTCGGCGGTGTTGACGAGGAACAGAACCTGGCCGTTGCGCTGATGCTGGAGGAGCGCGGCCTGATCGACTACGTGAACGTGTCGGTCGGCAACTACAACAGCTACACCAAGATGGTCGGCGGCATGCACGAGCCTGTGGGTTATGAACTGCCCACCAGCGTGCCTATCACGCGCAAGGTCAAGTCGCCCACGATGGTGGTTGGCCGCTTCCGCACGCTGGAAGAGTGTGACCAGATCATCCGTGCCGGAGATGCCGACATGGTCGGGCTGGTGCGCGCGATGATTGCCGACCCGGACCTTGTCACCAAGAGCCTTGCCGGCAAGACCGAGGAAGTACGGCCCTGCATCGGCTGCAACCAGGCCTGCGTGGCGCAGGTTTCCACCGAGCATGGCCACATGGAATGTGCGGTCAATCCCGGCACCGGCCATGAACTGTACCGGGGGGACCATGTCCTGCAACCGGCAGCCGAGCCGAAGACCGTGCTGGTGGTGGGCGGCGGTCCCGCCGGGATGGAAGCGGCGCGCGTGGCCGCACTGCGCGGGCACAAGGTCACGCTGGCAGAGGCGAGCCCGACGCTGGGCGGAACCTTGCGGGCCGCAGCCAAGGCACCGACGCGCCACGGCATGATCGACATTGCGACATGGCTGGAGGCGGAAATCTTCCGGCTTGGCGTGGACGTTCGCCTTTCCACCTACATCGATGCCGACGATGTTGTCGCAACCGGTGCCGAAAGCGTGATCATTGCCACCGGTTCGCTGCCGCGCATGGACGGCATCCAGCATTCGCATCCCGGCCAGCCGATCCGCAATTTCGACCGGCGCAACGTAATTTCCGCCTTCGACCTGTTCATGCAGCCGCCGGCCAACCTTGGAAAGACGGCCGTGGTGATCGACGATGTGGGGCACTACGAAGGCCTTGCCGCCACCGAATACCTGCTGGAGCAGGGCCTTGCCGTGACTTACGTCACGCGCCTCAGGATGTTCGCGCAATTGGCGCAGGCGCCCTTGATGGTGGAGCCTTTCCTGTCGCGGATGCGCGGCAAGCCGTTCGATTACCTGATCCGTCACCGCGCCGTGGAATTCACGGAAAACGAAGTGCTGGTCAGCCCCACGCACTTTACCGATGATGCCGATGTAAGGCGCCTGCCCGCCGATACGGTGGTGTTCGTGTCCGCCAACGCGCCCAACCGCGATCTGCACGTGGCGCTGCAGGGCCGGAATACCGACCTTCGCATCGTGGGAGACGCTCACTCCCCGCGGTTCCTGCAGACCGCCATCCGCGAAGGCCACATGGCCGGGGCCTCGATCTGAACAGGTTCGTGGCCGGATGCGGCTGGACATGGTGGCAATCCACGATCCGGATGAGACGGCAGGTGCCTATCGCGCGCTTGATGGGCTGCGCTCGCAAGGCGTGATCAAGGCCGTGGGCGTGGACCAGTGGCAGATGCTGGTCGATTTCGTGCGGGCGGGCGACGGTTTATTCAGCCCTGCTCCAGCAGGCGGTTGCGCAGTTCGCGCAACTCGGCCGGTCCGACGCAGAGTTCGGTCGCCATGTAGTTTTCCACCGAACCCCATTCGCCTTCGATCGCGCTCAGCGCCACGTCCACCAGCGGACTGCCCTGTCCGTCCACCAGACGACGCGGGACGAACACGTCGGGTCCGCGCTCGCGGATGAGATCGGTGTAGAAACGTGCGACGACATTGCGATCGGCCAGTGCGATCAGCGCGTTCCGGTCCATTTCGTTGTCGGGAATGCGCAGTTCGGTCGATAGCAGATAGTCGGCATGGATCGTCGACCGATCCACCTCCAGCGCGGAAAGCAGCAGGCTGACGGCCAGCCCGGTACGGTCCTGCCCGGCGGTGCAATGGACAATCACGGGGACTTCGCCGCCAACCAGCGCGCCGAACAGTTCGCGCAGCGAGGGCGCCAGAAGCCGCGCGAACTTGAGGTAAAGACTGATTTCCAGTTCGCCTACGCCCGCCCCGTTCCCGGCATGGTGGTGCGCGCCGAAGAGGTGGTCTGCGGCGTAGTTCGTATCCAGCTGGCGGGGGGCGGCCCCGCCGCGCCACACGGTGGGCGCGATTTCTCGTTCCCCATCCGAACGCAGATCGCACACCGCGGCGATGCGCTGGCGCTCCATCCAGTCCCAGCCGGCGTCCGACAGGCCCCATAGCGCCCCTGAACGATACACTTGCCCCCAGCGCACCTTCTTGCCGCCTGCCGCGGCATAGCCGCCGATGTCACGCAAGTTGGAGCCGCCTTCCAGCCGAATGTGCCGTCGTTCGAGTTCCATGTGTTTTCAGGCTCCTCGGGAAATTGCCGATGTCGTTCCTGATAGCGCACGATGCAGGCAGTTGGCCTTCGACCTGCCCATAATCGCCAGGCGTGCAGTTGCAGGCAGGTTTCATTGCGCCATGCGCTCGGCAACGCCCCCGCATGGCATTGGCGGTGACGGCGATTGTTCTGATAAACCGGAATGAACAAGACCGGCCTCAAAACATCACGGGCGTAAAGGGAGAGCGATAGGTGCCACAGGCAATGGACGGGATCAGCAAGAAGGTCCTCGTGACTATCAACGATTTCCTCGAACGCCTGACCAAGGCCGAGAATTTGACATCGGAACAGCTGACCGAGGTCTTCATGGCAGCCACGGCGCTCCGCTATCAGATCGCGCGAATGGACTATCCGCAAGCCACGCTCGACAGCGTGGCGACCAGCGAGATGGCCCTGGTCGAGGCAATCGGCGGCGAAACCGTGGAGCCGCCGCGCATTCGCACCCATGCCGAAGCATGGCGCGGCCAGCCGGGCGAGCGCCTGTGCGCGGCGATCGAGGCCCATGATCCCAGCGGCGATCCCGCCGTGTTGCGGCGCATCCGCGACCTTCTGGTATCCTATTATGAGCCGATGGACCCCGTTGTCGGCGCGGGGACGCGCAGCACCTACGCCAGCGGTCGTGGCGATGCGCGCACCGACACCGATGATGACGGCATGCGCGAGCTGACCGCGCAAGGTCTGGAAGATTGGCTGCATCGTACCGGCAATGCCCCCGCGCAGGCGCGCGTGGCGTCTTTCCGGCGGCTCATGGGCGGCTATTCCAAGGCAACTTATATCGTCACGCTGGAAGACGGCGGCACGGAAACCACCATTGTCGTGCGCAAGGACAGCCCCGGCCTGCCGACGGGATCGAGCGTGGCGTCGGAATTCCCGGTCCTTGGCGAAATGCGCGGTCTCGGCGTGCCGGTGCCCGCCCCGTTGTGGGTCGAAGCGGATGCCAGCGTGTTCGATGGGGCGTTCATGGGCGTTTCCTTCGTTTCGGGCACGCCAGCCAGCCATATCGTGCCCACCGATCCCGCCATCCGTCGCAAGTGGGCGCGCAGCACCGCCGAAGTCCTGGGCCAACTGCATGCTTCGACCGCCATTCCCGGCGGCGACGTGCGCGTGCCGGTTGCGCAGGAGATCGACGATATCGAAGCGCGCATGCTGGCGCGCGAACGGGCGCCGCATCCGGGCCTTGTGGTGGGCATTGGCTGGTTGCGCGCCAATCTTAACCGCCTGCAAGGCCGGCCGGCATGCCGGATCCACGGCGATGTCGGATATCACAACATGCTGATGCGCGACGATGCCATCCTTGCGATGCTGGACTGGGAATTCAGCCGGATCGGCGATCCGGTCGAAGACCTTGCCAGCATCAAACCGTTCATGGACCAGATCGAGGCTTGGGACGAATTCTACGAAACGTATCGCGGCATTTGCGGCTTTACGCTCGATCCGGTGGCGGACAGCTATTTCAACGTCTGGCGTGAAGCGCGCAACATGGTGGCCTGCCTGGGCTCGCTCAATTCGCTGCTGTTGCCCGGCGTGAAGGATGTGCCGCTGACGGTCGCCGGCACGATTTACATCCCCAAGTACGAAATCGCGATTTTCGATGCCATCGAGGAGGCTCGCAAGACCCATGTCTGAAGTGATCGAATGGACCAAGAGCGCCATCGGGTTCGGCACGCCGGGCCCCGATGATGATTTCTACCACGGGCGCACCCTGCCCGAAAAACACCATGAGATGACCGAAACCTGGTACTGGGGCTTCAACGAGCCGGTATCGGGCATGCACGGCTTCATCCATATCTGGACCCATCCCAACCTCAACTTGTGCACGGCGGGCCTGTTCGTCCACTTCGGTTCGAAGCGCGAGCAACTGGCGTGCGAGCTGTTCGATTTCCGCAATTTCGCGCCCGACACCATTTTTGACGACAAGAGCAACATCACCCTGGCCAACGGGCTGACGGTGGAATTCGAAAAGCCGATGGAGCGCATGCGCATCCGCTATGCCAATGCGGATCGTGATTTCACGCTCGACATGGTGCAGGAGGCTGTGCAGCCCGCAATCATGCGCTCGAACAACCAGCATTTCGAGCAGACCATGCGCTCGGCCGGCAAGGTCGTGTTCGAGGGGCGCGAGCATGCTTTCGACAACCTGACGGTCCGCGATCGCAGCTGGGGTGAGCGCAGGCCGGAAAACGGCCACAAGATGCCGCCCTACACGTGGATGAACGGCGCCTTTTCTGCCGATTTCGCGTTCTGTATTTCAGGCCTGGACGATCCGGACCGCAATCCTGACTGGGCCGGTCTTTACGACATTCCCCGCGATCAATTGATGAGCGATGCCTGGGTCTATGTCGATGGCCGGCAGCTGCGCCTGTCGCGCTTTTCCAAGATTACCGAGCGCGCCACCGAATGCGGGTTGCGGCCGCTGCGTCATGTGATCGACTGCACGCTGGAAGACGGGCGGGAGTTGCAGTTCGTCGGTGAAGTCGTCGGTTCGGTGCCTTGGCACTGTTGGCAAAACGCGCTGTGCCACACCGGCCTTACCCGCTGGACTTGCACCCAGACGGGCGAGACTTGCTGGGGCGAGACGCAGGAAGTGCAGTGGAACGACTACGTCTATCGCGTCTGCCGCCCGGTGTCTTGAAGTCCTCGGGGTTAAATCGGGTGCGATGATCCGGGCGTTCGCGTCCGGATCATCGCCGATGTTCATGCCCCGAACGACGCAAAATACGCACGCGTCGGGCCAGCCTCCCGGCGCGGCAAGCGCATCTTGTCCGCGGTCCGTGCGACATTTGCATCACATTGATGAAGTGTGGGCTACACTTTCCTTTCCGGCACGTCCCGCAAAGAAACCAACGGGACGGGCGGCCGTGGGCCGCGGCGAGCCATATCAACCCGGCTGGTGACACCCTCGGTGGCTGCCGATGAGTGGGTCAAAGGTTCAGTGACGCCCTTCGAAAGCCGCGCCAGTTCTGCGCGACGATGGGTCTTCCCCTGCCTTCGCCGGAAAGTATCGAAACATCGGCGCAAGCCCGGGCATGGTGCGCCACGCAACGCCGCCTGCAGATCGAAGCGCAGACAGGCGAAGACCTGTCTGACAAGACGCACTCCTATTTCCTCGACATGGCCAAGTGCTTTGTCTTCCCCATCCACCATCCCTGGTGGGGCGAGGCACTGACCTGGTGGTATCGCTTATTGGTCCGAGCTTGACCGTGGCGGCCACTTTGCCGCGATGGAACAGCCCGCTTTGTTCGTGAACGAAATGCGCGCCTGTTTCGGACTGCTGCGCTGACCGCGGTCCGCCCAGTTACCGGGCGGACGGTTCGGGCAGGGCGAAGACCATCAGCGTCTTGCCGCCGATGGAACTCGGAAACTCCGGCGTGAGCGGGGCAAGAAACAGGTCGGTTGGCGATCCGCCGCCCGAAACCACGGCCACGTACTGCTTGTCATCCACCATGTAGGTGATGGGATACGCATTGGGCGTGGCCTCAAGACGGGTCTGCCACAGGCTTTGCCCGCTTGCCGCATCCAGCGCGCGGAACCATCGATCGCGCCCCCCCTCGAACAGCACGCCGCCAGCCGTGGCGAGAACCGCGCTCGATTGCGGGGCGCGATAAGGGTTGGCCCAGACGACCTTGCGCGCCTTGACATCGAAGGCTGCCACCCGGCCGAAGTTGCCGTCCGAATTCGGCGCCACGCGCCGTTCCTGCGTGAATTCGCCAAAACCGCGAACATTGGGCGAGTTGGCCGCCAGGCCCAGCGACATGCAACTGTTGGGCGTCATCGGCAGATACAACAAACCGCGCGAGGGATCGTAAGCCGTGGAGGGCCAGTTGCGCACCCCCAGCGTGCTGGGACAGATCAGCTTGAGCTTGTCGTATTCCGGCACCACCGAAGGATCGTTGGTCTTGCGGCCGGTGCGCGGGTCGATGGCCTTCACCAATGTCTGGAAGCCAAGGTCGTACGACCACAGGTATTGCCCGGTGCGGGCATCCAGCGCGTCGATGATCCCGGTCTTGCCCACCGTCAACACCGCCTTGCGCGGCCCCTTGGGCGTATCGAGCATCACGACGGTACGCTCGAAGGCCCAGTCCAGATCCCACACGTCTCCGTTGGTGTGCTGGTAATGCCAGACAAGCTTGCCCGTTTTCGGATCAATGGCGAGCGTGCTGTCGGTGAACAGCGCATCGCGCGATCCCTTGGCTGCGCCCGGCCCCTTCTTCAACAACGGCGAAACGATGTACGTCTGCCCGGTGCCGAAAAAGACGAGGCCCAGTTCCGCGTCATAGCTGCCGGTGACCCACACCGATCCGCCAAACCGCTGGTCCGGACCGGCTCCGTTCCAGCTGTCGCCTCCCGGCGTGCCGGGCTGCGCGATCGTGTGAAACCGCCATGCTTCCTTGCCGGTGACGGCATCCAGCGCGACGATGAAGCATCCCCCCGCATAGCCTGCGCCCTGACACCCGGCCACGCCCTGAATGATCTTGTCGCCGGCAATGAGAGGCGAGGCCGTCAGCTGAAGCTCGCCACTCGCATCGATGACATGGTCCCACACGACCTTGCCCGTACGGGCGTCGAGGGCAATCATATGGTTGTCGATGGTTGGCACATACAGCGTGGTGCCATGCAGCGCCATGCCACGCGGCTGGCTCAACGGCACCCGCTTGGTCGTGGCCGGGCGCACATAGCTCCAGATCCGGTCACCGTCGCGCGCATCAAGGGCCTGCACGGTGCCATTGCTGTTGATGAACATGACTCCGTCACGCACCAGCGGCACGACGCCGTTCGTACCGGTCCCCAGCGCCAGGCTCCACGCCAGACCAAGATGTCCCACGTTGCTCCGGTCGATCTGGGCAAGGGGGCTGAAGCCATGCGTCGATGAAGTGCGGCGCCATGCCAGCCAGTCCTGGGCTGGCGGATTGGCCAGGTCTGCATCGCTGACGGGTGTCAGGCCTCGGGCAAGCGCGGCAAGACGGTCGCGGCTGGCGCGGGTGGTGGCATCTTCTTCCGCCTTGACCGGGCCGAAGCCGGCCATTTCCCCCTGATCTGGCGAGCCTCCCGCGGCGATGGGAGCACTGCTGTTCAGCCCCGGTGCCGCTTCTGACGGCAGACCGTTTGCGGCGCGAATGTAATCGCTGATCGCGGTAGAGGTCGCATCGTCCAGGCTGCCCGGATCGTTGAGCGGCATGTTGGCGCGCACGTAATCGCGGAATGCTCCAGGTAACGCGTTTTTCCATCGCGCGACGAAATCCGGCCCTTTGAGTGCGGGGCCGGTGTTGGGACCTACCGCGCCTCCCAGTTCGGGCCCGTGGCACCCGGCGCATCGGGTTGCATAGGCTTGCTGTACGGCGGACGGCTCGGATGCCGGTGCGCCGAAGGCCGAAAGCGCGCCAGCCATACCCCCCACAAGCGCGGCACCAGTCAGCCCGAAACCTCGAATGGCAGCCATTATTGTTATTCCCCGTCCCGCAATTCGGCGCGGTTTTCCCCGCTTGCCGTCATCCTGAAATCAGTCTTGTGCCGAAAGATCGCGGCGTGGCCGATGGAGGCGCAGCGGCCGAGCATAGGAGATGTCCGACTTGTCCTGGGAACCGCTCAGAAAAATCGACGCGTCTACTTTGCCGCCTGCGGGCAGTTCCCCGGTCCACTCCACCAGACAGGCCCTGTCGGCCACAGCCCAGCATCCTTCGCGTTTATCGAACCGGTCGACATAACGGCCGCCAACCAGATCGACCGTCCCATCCGGGCGCTGCAGCGTTGCGAGAAAATAAGTCTCGCCATGCGCCGTATCGCCATCGAGGTCGATCGTCTGGTTGGTCACATAGTGCTGGTGTTGCACCCAGTTCCGGGCGTGTACATCATTGGCGTAACGCACGAAGCCGGGCGGGTCGCCAATGAACGTGCCGTGATCGTCGGTGGCGTCCGAATGATAGGCCGCCAGTGCCAGTTCAACGTCGTGCCGGTCTATCCCGCGCGTATATCGCAATGACGCTTCGCGGATCGCATCCTTGTCGATCAGTCGCTGTAAAGCATGCATGTCAGGATACATCGGGATCGCCTTCCAGTGGCTTCAGACGTCTTCGTCCATGAGGTGAAGCCGCAGGAAATCCGCGGTGGTCTGGCAATCGGCGGTCACCCGCGCGCGGCCAAGTTCAACCGCCCAATACCGTTCCGAACCGAACGCGACCTGCCCTTGCTTGACCCGACGGCTGAACAGCTGGAGGTCGAATTCCGCCGTCGCGCCGATCGCGCCGTGGACGGCATGGGCGATGTTGCAGACAAGCCGCGCCGCCTCGTTGGCCCGACACTTGGCCGCAGCCACGCGGATCGGCTCGAAGTGCGTCGAACGCAGGGCCGTGCGGGCGGCAACCTGTGCCGAGATCACCTGCTCGGCCATGACCGCCAGCTGCTGCTGGATCGCCTGAAACTTGCCCAGAGAACGACCGAACTGCTGGCGTTCCCCTGCATAATTCAAGGTCATGTCCAGCATTCGCGCCATTGCGCCGACCATCTGCCCCGACGTAAGAGCCGCTGCCGCCAGCAGGAGATCCCCAGGCGTTCCGGCAAAGGCGCCCAGTTCACGCCCCGGATTGAGCGTAAGCGCCCCACCGGCGCGGAATACGTCATTGCTCCCGGACGTAACCTCAACCACGCGGATCATGTCGCGATCAGCGACCAGCGCGTGGGTGGCGACCTCCGCGAAAGGCAGGATAGCCGAACGAGGCGCCAACACGACAGCCGCATCGTCGGGCAGCGAGATTCCATGCGGGGCCAGCCAGGCGCGTGCCAGCATGGTCTCGGCAAAAGGCACGGGCGTGGCATGTTCTCCCAACGCGAGCACCAGCGGGAAGACCTGCGCCAGCGAAAGTCCGGCGCCCCCGTACTCTTCGCCCACCAGCGCATCAAGAAAACCGGTTTCGGCCAGTTCCGGCCAGATCGGAGCCAGAGCCGGCGAGTCTTCGAATGCACGGATGCGTTCAGAAGTCACCACGTCGCCCAGAACGCGGCGGAAGGTTTCGGTCAGGATATTGTCGTCGTCGCTCATCGCAGGCCCAGTCCTCTTGCGATCATGCCCCGCAGGATCTCGCGCGTTCCGCCGCGTAGCGAGAATACATGGTTTAGCTGCATCAGGTACGCCAGCGTCCGCATCAGTTCGGGATCGGGCGTACGGTCAAGCCGGGCGCCAAGCGCATCGGCGATATCCGCAGGAATGGCCTGCTCCACCTCGGTGCCCATGTCCTTGAACAAGGCCGCCTCGGTGACGGGCGATTTGCCCTGCACCAGCAATCCCGTCATCGCGATCGACATGTTGCGCAGCGGCGCCAGACGCGAGACCAGCAGACCCAGACGTTCAAGGTCGCCGGCGTCATGATCGTCCTTCAGCGAACGCGACCACAAGTCGAGCAGAACAAGGCTGGAATAGATCCGCTCCGGCCCGCTGCGCTCGAAGGCGAGTTCGGCGTTGACTTGCGCCCAGCCATTGCCCTCGGTTCCGACCAGGGCGTCCTCGGGCAGGATCACGTCCTCGAAAAACACTTCGTTGAAGTCGGTGTCCCCGGTGCCAAGCTTGATCGGGTTGACCGTGACACCCGGAAGTGAAAGGTCGATGAGAAATTGCGAAAGCCCGGCCTGCCGGTCTTCTGAGGTGCCCGACGTGCGGACCAGCGCGATCATGTAGTGCGACTTGTGGGCGTACGTCGTCCAGATCTTCTGGCCGTTGACCTTCCAGCCCCCGTCCACTTTTTCGGCACGAGTACGCACGCTGGCGAGGTCGGAACCGGAATTGGGTTCGCTCATGCCGATGCAGAAGAACAACTCGCCCCTGCAAATGCGCGGCAGGAAGAACTCGCGCTGCGCCTCGGTGCCATAGTGCAGCAGCAGCGGCGCGCTCTGCCGGTCACCGATCCAGTGCGCGGCCACCGGCGCACCGGCTGCCAAGAGCTCCTCCACCAGCACGAAGCGCGAGAACGCGTCCAGTCCGGCTCCGCCATATTCCTTGGGCATGGTCAGCCCGACCCAGCCCTGCGCCGCCAGGGCGCGGCTGAAATCAGCATCAAAGCCTGCCCAAGTGCGGGCGCGGCGGTGGGGCGGCATATGCATCAGCTGCTGGGCGATGAAGGCTTTAACCTGCGGGCGCAGCGCCTCGGCCTCCTCAGGAATCCGCACGGGCGGAAAGCTGTCCACGTTGATGGTCAAGATCGATCTCTTTTTAATTTATGCGCCAGGAAACCGGACGATAGCAGCAAGGATTTTTCCGTCCGTGCAACCAGACTGGCCTGCGGGGCATTTCATGAGCGCCCCGCGATGGCGGCAAGATCGTCCAGCGCGGCAACGTCCTGAAACGTACGGAGCATGTCGTTCAGGTGCGTACATCCGGCGGGACCGCGCAATATTTGCGGAATCAGCGTGCGCAAGTCGGTAATCCGCAGGCCTACGAGCTTGCCGGCCGTATCGGGCGCGGCAAGGCAGGTGCGGTAGGGGAGGACCATCGGCTTTACCGAGATGTCGCGCAGCACCATTCCTTCGGGATCGATCGCGGCCGATACGGTATATTCGTGAAAAATAAGCCTTTCGTCCGCGCGGTCGGGCATGGCTGCGCTGTCCTGGAACCAGGCATCTACGTGCACCATGCCGTCCTCGCGCCATACGTCGGTGCGGCGCAGTCGCCAGTGGTTCGGACCGCCGTCGCGGGGGAATGCGTGCCAGGCATCGGGATCATCGACCGGGAACGGCAAGCGGCCGGGCGTTTGCGTGATGATGTCGTTGTTCATGCTGCCATCCGGCAGAACCGATTCCGCGCCGGCGGCAAAGCCGATGCAGATCCCTTCCACGTGGCGCGCGCTGGCAACGGGCTGGCCGGTCATGGCGTCATAGGCTTCTCCACCACCGGGAATCCAGGTGTGCCAAGCCGATATCGCCAGGAAGGCAGAGCCAGCCAGATCGTCCAGAAGGCGGTAGAGCAGTGTCTCCGCCGCCATTTCGTTCGGCAGGTTCTCCTCGACAAAGCGGCGCAATTCACCGCCGGGCCGAAGTCCTTCGGTACGCTCGAGCAGTTCCGCGTGACGACCTGCCTGCATCCGGCCGATCCGGCGATCGGGGCTGAGGATCAGGCGCAGCCAGTCATCGCCCAAGACGATCGCGTTGTTCGTCGCCGACGTGCAGTCATCTTCGCTTGCTCGGGTGTAAAGGTCCCGTGCCATGCCACTCATGACATGGGGGCCCTTCATCCCCTCCGGCCAATGCGACAGGGTCGATGAAGTGCGACGAACCGAACCTGGCTTGCGCGGTGGAGGCGGCCCCATCGTGGCGTTCACATCCGCCATCCAGCGCTTTTTCGGCACTTGCGCCATATCCGGCCCCACTCCTCTACCGCTGGTGCGATTCCTCATGTTTTCAGGAAGATGTTAGCGGCGATGTTGTCGCGGATTTTGTCTGGGTTTTGTGTGATGGTCTGGCTGGCGAGTGCGCGTTTGAGGAAGAGGTGGCAGTCGTATTCCCAGGTGAAGCCGACGCCGCCGAACATCTGTACGGCGTCCTCTGCGGTGGCGGCATAGGCGTCTGCGGCGAGAAGGCGGGCCTGGGCGGCGAGGGTTTGCCAGTCCTTGCCGGCCGGCTGGTCCTTATCCTGTACGCTGGTGCGACCGGCGTAGGCGGCCGTGGCGTGGCGGGTGAGCGCGTGGGCGACTTCGAGGTGGACCTTGTGGTCGGCGGCGCGATGCTTGAGCGCCTGGAAGGCGCCGACCGGCTGGCCGA
>NZ_JAPCZG010000006.1 GCF_025938155.1 Novosphingobium sp. KCTC 2891
CTCGTCGAAGGGGTTCATGCTCATCTTGACGTTGGCGAGGTCAACCCCCGTGCCATCCGCCTTCACGCGCGGCTTCACGTTATAGTCGATCACACGCTTCACGCAGACCAGGGCTTTCATGCGCATTCCCTCAGATTCGTTCGATGATGATCGCGGGCGCCATGCCGCTCGCGGCACACATGGTGATCAGCCCGTAGCGTCCACCAGTTCGCTCAAGCTCATCCAGCGCCGTGCCGATCAGCAAAGCCCCGGTGGCGCCGATGGGGTGGCCAAGCGCGATGGCGCCGCCGTTCACGTTGACCTTGGCCCGATCCATGCCGAGGTCCCGCTGAAACTTCTCGGACACGACCGCGAAAGCCTCGTTGATCTCCCAGACGTCGATATCGGAAACCGAAAGCCCAGCGCGTTCCAGCGCGCGCCGGGCCGCCGGCACGGGCGCATTGAGCATCAACGTGGGGCAGTCGCCCACGTTGACCGCAGTAACGATGCGGGCACGGGGCTTGAGGCCCTTGCGCGCTGCATATTCGGCCGAGGCCAGCAGAACCGCGGCCGAACCATCGACCACGCCAGAGCTGTTGCCCGCGTGATGGATGCCATCCCATTCCAGACCGGGGTGCCGCCGCTGGATCATCTGGCGATAGGTCGTGCCATCTTCCTGCGCCGGCATGTCCGCAAGGGCGCCGAAGCTTGCCCTCAGTTGCGCCAGCCCTTCGGCAGTCGTCTCAGGGCGGGGAAATTCGTCATGCGCCAAGGCGACCGATCCATCGGCATTGTGCACGGGGACCACGCTGCGATCGAAGCGCCGTTCGTCCATGGCGCGCTTGGCACGGCGCTGGCTTTCAAGTGCAAGCGCATCGACGTCGGCGCGCGTGATGCCTTCCATCGCGGCGATCGCATCGGCGCAGACGCCCTGATGACTGAGCGGGTGCATCTCGACCAGGGCAGGATTACCCGCCGCCGGCCCAAGTACCATTCCGGCAGCAGCCTCGTCCTGGAACACAGCCGTGTGGAGGCTCATCATGTCGGTGCCGCCGCCGATGGCGCAGTCCTCGAAGCCGGACATGATCTGGCTGGCGGCCAAGGCAACAGAGGTGATCGAACTTCCACAAGCGCGGTCGAGTGTCACGCCGCTGGCACGTGTCGCATACCCTGCGAACAGCGCGGAATAGCGACCGAGGTTGAAGCCCTGCTTGCCGCGCTGAACCGCCGTGCCCCAGACAACGTCGCCGACGTCGGCCGTGTCCAGATCGTTGCGCTCTGCAATCGCCCTCAGGACGGTGGCCCCCAGCACCTGGGGATGGAGATGAGCCAGCCCGCCCTTGCCAACTTTGCCAATGCCGCGAGGCGTACGCACTGCATCGATGATATAGGCTTCGGCCATGTAATCCGCCCTTTTCCAGCTTCGATCCGCGCGTCACATATATAACTAGGTGATACAAATCAAGCATGATGGAGCCAGTCCATCACCGCCTGCGAAAAGGGGCGGCCCTTCCGGACCGCCCCCTTCGCTTGCAGGTCTGAATCTGCCGATCAGCCGCGCGTGAAGCTTCCACCGCTTGCGGCCTTGTCGGCCAGCAGCTTGCACGGCGTGATGCCGGCTGCCTTCAGTCCTTCGACCACCTTGGCAAGGCCCACGGTATTGGCCCAGAACATCGGGCCGCCGGTGTAGAGCGGCCAGTTGTAGCCCAGGATGCAGGCCACATCGATGTCGCTGGCACGGATGGCCACGCCTTCTTCCAGCACCTTGGCGCCTTCGTTGACCACCGGGTAAAGCAGCCGCGCGACGATCTCCTGTTCGGAGAGCGACCCGGTTGCCGTGACGCCCTTGGCCTTGGCGAAGTCTGCGATGACCTGCGCCGCCACCGGGCTGGGCGAAGCCTTGCGCTTCTCGTCATAGTCGTAGAAGCCCCCGCCCGACTTCTGGCCGAGGCGGCCGAGCTTGACGAGGTCGCCCGAAAGCGTGCGCTCGTTGCTGCCGCGCCCGATCACGTCGAGCCCCACAAGGTCGGTCATCGCGAACGGCCCCATGGCGAAACCATAGTTGAAGATCGCGGCGTCGATGTCCGTCGGGGTGGGACCTTCGAGCACCAGTTCCATCGCCTGCCGGCTGCGTGGGCTCATTACGCGGTTGGCGATGAAGCCCGGCCCGACGCGGCTCACCACCGGCACCTTGGCGATGGCCTTGGCGATCTTCAGCGCGGTTGCCAGCACATCGTTCGCCGTCTTGGCGCCGCGCACGATTTCCAGCAGGCGCATGACGTTGGCCGGCGAGAAGAAGTGCAGGCCGAGCACGTCCTCGGGCCGCGCAGTGGCAGAGGCGATCTCGTCCAGATCGAGGAACGAGGTGTTCGAGGCGAGGATCGCGCCCTTCTTGCAGATGCCGTCGAGCTTGCCGAAGACGTCCTTCTTGATGCCCATTTCCTCGAACACCGCCTCGATCACGAGGTCGACGTCCGACAGGGCTTCCAGCCCGAGCGCCGGCGTGATCAGCGCCATGCGCTGTTCCACCTGCTCGGCGGTCATGCGGCCCTTCGCGGCGGTGTTCTCGTAGTTCTTGCGGATCACGCCCACGCCGCGATCAAGCGCGGCCTGGTTCATTTCCACCAGCGTCACGGGAATGCCCGCGTTGAGGAAGTTCATGGTGATGCCGCCGCCCATCGTGCCGGCGCCGATCACGCCGACCTTCTTGATGTCGCGGGTGGGCGTGCCGGCCGGAAGGTCAGGCACCTTGGCGCCTTCGCGTTCGGCGAAGAAGTAGTAACGCTGCGCCGCGCTTTCGGTGCTTTCGCGAAGCTCCTCGAACAGTTCACGCTCACGCTTGATGCCTTGCTCGAAGGGCAGTTCGGCCGCAGCCTCGATCGCCTTGACGATGTTGAACGGCGCCTTGAAGCCCCGGAACGCGCGGGCGTTCTTCTTGAGGTATTCCGCGTAGATCTCGCTCTTGCCGCGATAGGGCTCCACCTTGTCCTGACGATCGCGCACGCGCAGCAGCGGGCGGCCTTCGTCGACCAGTTTGCGCGCGAAAGCGATGGCGTCCTCGCGTAGCTTGCCTTCTTCGGCGAGCGCATCGACCATGCCCAGCGAAAGCGCCTTGGGTGCTGCCACCGGGGCACCGCCGGTAATCAGGTCAAGCGCGGCTTCGATGCCCACGATGCGCGGGAGGCGCTGCGTTCCGCCGGCACCGGGCAGCAGGCCGAGCGCGACTTCCGGCAGGCCCACCTTCGCCGAAGGCACCGCGATGCGATAGTGGCAGATCAAGGCCAGCTCATAGCCACCACCGAGCGCCGTGCCGTGGATCGCGGCGACGACCGGCTTGGTGCCGTTCTCAATGATGTCGAACACTTCGAGCAGGTTCGGCCCCTGCGGCGGCTTGCCAAATTCCGAAATGTCCGCGCCCGCGATGAAGGTGCGCCCGGCGCAGATGAGAACGATCGCCTTGACGCTATCGTCCTCGGCGAATTGCCTGAACCCGGCTTCGAGAGCCAGGCGCGTATGGACGCTGAGCGCGTTCACCGGCGGATAGTCGATGGTCAGAACTCCCACGCCATCGACGACTTCGGTCTTGCCGACCTGGTTCATGCGTTCACTCCCTTGCTGTTCGCCCGGCAATCGCGGGCGCTGCGGATCACATCCGCTCGATGATGATGGCCGGTGCCATGCCGCCGAAGGCGCACATGGTGATAAGGGCGTAGCGGCCGCCGCGCCGTTCAAGTTCGTCGAGTGCGGTGCCGATGAGGATCGAACCGGTCGCGCCGATGGGGTGCCCCAGCGCCATTGCGCCCCCGTTGACGTTGACCCTGCCCCGGTCCAGCCCAAGGTCGCGGATCGCCTTTTCGGTCACCACCGCAAACGCCTCGTTGATCTCCCACAGATCGATGTCCGCTACCGAAAGCCCCGCCCGCGCCAGCGCCTTCCGCGCGGCCGGAACCGGCGCGTTGAGGATCAGCGTCGGGCAGTCGCCAGCGTTGACCGAAGTGACGATCCGCGCGCGCGGGCGCCAGCCGTTAGCCTTGAGGCCAGCCTCGGAAGCAAGCAGCAGCGCAGCTGAACCATCGACCACGCCCGAACTGGTCCCAACGTGATGCACCGGCTCCCACCTGATGTCGGGATACTTGCGCTCGATCATCTGACGCATGGTCGTGCCATCGGGCGCGGCGGCGACCTGTTCCATCGCAACGAAAGCCGGCTTCAATGCGGCCAGCGTCTCCGTCGTGGTTTCGGGTCTCGGATATTCGTCGTGGTCGAGCGCGAGGCTGCCGTCCCGGTTGTGCACCGGCACCATGCCCCGCGCGAAATGCCCCGCGTCAATCGCCGCCTTGGCGCGCCGCTGGCTTTCAACGCCCAGCGCCTCCATATCGGCGCGGGCGATGCCCTCCATCGCGGCGATGGCGTCCGCTGCCACGCCCACGGCGGAGATCGGGTGTTCCTCATACAGCGCATAGTTGCCGCGCGCGCGGCCGAGCGCGGCGTAAGGCGTGCCCTGCTCCCAGCCGTCAGCCTCCTGATGGTGGCTCATCATCTCGGTGCCACCCGCGATGACTACGTCCTCGAACCCGGCCATGATCTGGCCCGCCGCGAGTCCGACCGAGGTGATGCCTCCGCCGCAGAAGCGGTCGAGCGTCATGCCGCTGGCCTTGACGTCATAGCCCGCCCACAGCGCGGAAAGGCGGCCAAGGTCGCCCCCCTGCTTGCCGCGCTGCTGGCTGCACGACCAGATGATGTCATCGACGCGCGCCGTATCCAGCGCGTTGCGATCACGGATCGCCCGCAGCACCGTGGCGCCCAGATCCTGCGGGTGCAGGTGGGCCAGCGCCCCCTTCCCCGCCTTGCCGATCCCGCGCGGGGTGCGGACGGCATCGACGATGTAGGCTTGGGTCATTGTCCCTCCAATGCGCCGATCAGCGCGGAGCCATGCGGATCGCACCGTCGAGACGGATGCTTTGCGCGTTGAAATAGGTGTTGCGCACCAGTTCGAGCGCCAGGCTGGCGTATTCCTCGGGCCGGCCCATGCGCTTGGGGAACGGGACGGAGGCGTTCAGCCCGTCCAGCACTTTCTGCGAATTGCGCGCAAGCAGCGGCGTGTTGAAGATGCCGGGCATGATCGCGTTCACGCGAATGCCGAGATCCATCAGATCGCGCGCCATCGGCAACACCAACCCGTTCACGCCAGCCTTGGCCGAGCCATAGGCAACCTGCCCGACCTGTGCATCCTGTGCGGCCGCGGACGATGTCAGCACGATCGTACCGCGCTCCCCGTCCTCCAGCGGATCAAGGCTCGCCATGCCCAGGGCTGACAGCGAAGCAAGGCGATAGGTCGCAACCAGAATGCCTTCGATGGCAAAGGCATAGTCCTCGGTCGAAAAGCGGGTGAGTTCGCCGGTTTCGCGATTGCGCCCAACGGTCTTGCCCTTGCGGTTGGCCATCGCGCAATGAACCAGCACGCGTTCCTGCCCGTGCGCGGCCCGCGCCTTGGCAAGACCAGCCTCAACCGATGCTTCATCGAGAATGTCGACCTTGCAGAACAGGCCGCCAATCGCCTGCGCGACAGCTTGGCCTGCTTCCTCGTTGAGGTCGAAAATGGCGACGTTCGTGCCAGCCGCCGCCAGCGCCTCGGCCGTGGCCTGCCCCAGCCCCGAAGCGCCGCCGGTGACGACCGCCGCGAGGGTGTTGTCGATCTTCATATCAGGTTCCTTGTTCAGACCAGCAGACCGGCCAGCCGGTCGCGAATGACGCCTTCCGCCTCGGCCACGATGCGGCTTACCAGCACTTCGCAGGTCGGGATGTCGTGGATCAGGCCCTGCACCATGCCGGCCCAGAACACGCCCTTCGACAGATCACCGGTCTTGAGCATCTCCCGCCCCGCCGCGCCTGCGACGAGGTTGCGCACGTCCTCGAACGTGGCCCCCGGTACCGCGAGCCGCCGTGCGACTTCCTCCGACACGGCGCTACGCCCGACGCGGGCGGTGTTCTTCAGGCTGCGGAAGATCAGCACACTGCCGCGTTCGTCGTTGTCGAGATAGGCCTGCTTGATGTTGGCGTGGATCGGCGCCTCGACCGTGGCACAGAAGCGCGTACCCATGTTGATCCCGTCAGCCCCGAGCGCCAGCGCGGCGGCCAGCCCCCGGCCATCGCCGAAACCGCCGCTGGCGAGCAGCGGGATCTTCACCTTGTCCGCCGCTGCCGGGATCAGGATCAGACCGGGAATGTCCTCCTCGCCCGGATGTCCCGCGCATTCGAACCCGTCGATCGAGATCGCATCGACGCCCGCCTTCTCGGCCGAAACGGCATGGCGCACCGCCGTGCACTTGTGCAGGATCCTGACGCCATGCGGCTTCAGCATCTCCCAGATTTCCCGCACAGCCGGAGTTCCGGCGGTTTCGACCACCTTGACCCCGCCATCGATGATCGCCTGTGCATACCCCCTGTAATCCGGCGGGTTGATCGTGGGGAACACGGTGAGGTTCACGCCGAACGGCTTGTCGGTCATGCCCCGGCAGCGCTCGATCTCGGCGCGCAAGGCCTGCGGGTCGGGCTGGGTCAATGCCGTGAGAATGCCCAGTCCGCCAGCGTTGGACACCGCGCTGGCGAGTTCGGCGACGCCCACGCCCTGCATCCCGCCCTGCACCACCGGGTGCTGGATTTCGAGCAAATCGGTAATTCTCGTTTTCAATGCCATTTGCGGCCTCGTCTTCCGGCGCCAGGCCGTTCATCCGTGTCCATCACGCGGGGATTTGATTGAAAGGCACGCCCTTGTCGGGACGGTAATCCTGCGGCAGGCCAAGGATCTTCTCGGCAATGGTGTTGAGCAGCATCTCGTCCGCCCCGCCGGCGATGCGGCCGGTCGGCGCACTCAGCCAGCTCTTGGTCCAGTCTTCGTGCGCGGAGCCATGGCGATCCAGCGCAAGGCCGGCTTGCCCTGCAAGGTCGAGCGCCAGTTCGGACAGCTTCTGCCGGCTGCGCACCGACACCAGCTTGTTGAGCGAGCCTTCCGGCCCCGGCTCCATCCCCGCCTGCATCATCAGCATCGCGCGGCGCGTGATGGAATCGAGCCCGGCCCGCATCGCATGGTTGCGCGCAATGGCCGACCTTACCCGCCCGTCCTCCAGAGCCGGTCGGCCATTAAGGACGAGCGGCTTGACGTGCTCGACAAACACATCGAGCGGCGGCCCGAAACCGGCACTGTCGGTCGCGGTGTAGCGTTCGATCATCAGCGTGGTCATGGCGACACCGAAGCCGCCGCCCACGGGGCTGAGCCGCTGGCTGTCCTCCAGCCGGACGTCGTCGAAGAACACCTCGTTCACATGGCTGCTGCCATCGGCCAGCTTGATCGGCCGGACGTCCACGCCCGGGGCACGCATATCGACCCAGAAGTAGGTCAGCCCCTTGTGCTTGACCACATTGGGATCGTTGCGGGCGACGATCACCCCGTAGTCGGCATACTGCGCATAGGAGGTCCACAGCTTCTGGCCATTGAGCTTCCAGCCGTTGCCGTCGACTTCGGCGCGCGTGCGAAGCCCTGCAAGATCCGACCCGGCGGCAGGCTCCGAAAAGAGCTGGCACCAGATTTCCTCGCCGCGCAGCGCCTTGACGACCCGCTCGCGCACCCAGTCCCGATGTTCCCCCTGCCCGCCCTGGCCGAAGCGGATCATGATCGGCACCGGCATCCCGAGCGAGATGGCGAAGTAGGACGTCGGCATGTCGAAAGGCATCTCTTCTTCCTCGAAGATCACCTTTTCGATATGGCCGAGGCCCTGCCCGCCCATTTCGACCGGCCAGTTGATGCCCGCAAACCCAGCGTCGTATTTCTCGGCCATATAGCGCCGCGCGAGCGCCAGATCGTCCGCTGTGCTCAGGCCCTTGCGCGCGTGAAAGCCGTAAACCGGGGCCACCGACTGAAGCCAGGCGCGGGCACGCGCCCGGAATGCATCGCGATCGTTCATGCAGCTTCTCCCGTCAGTTCGCCAACCAGCACATCTTCCCAGAAAAAGGTGCTCCCGGCCTCGATGGCGAGGCTGCGCGCCCGGCGCATGTGAAGGTGCAACCCCTGCTCCCACGTCGCGCCAATGCCGCCGTGGATCTGCACGCAGTCGCGCGCGCAAGTGTCATAGGCCTCGGTGGCAGAAAGGCGTGCGTCCGCCGCGGCAAGAAGAAAGCCCGGCGTGCCCACGCTCGCAGCGGCGTGGATGGCATTCGCCCGCGCGATTTCGACCAGGCCGTACATCTCGGCGATCCGGTGCTTGACCGACTGAAACGCCCCGATCGGCTGACCGAAGGCGCGCCGGGTCAGCGCATAATCGCGCGCCGTGAACAGCAGCGCCTCGGCGCCGCCGAGCTGCTCGTGCGCAAGAACCACGGCCACCCGCGCCAGAAGCTCCATCGCCAACCGGCGGGCATCGCGCCCTTGCGCGAGCAGGACAGCCGGAGCACCGGCGAAGGCAAGGTCCGCGTGGCAGCGCGTGTTGTCGTAGGAATCGATGGGCGTGACTACAGCATCGCCAAGTCCGGTCAGGACCAGGCACGGCGCACCGTCGCAACTGGCCCAGACAATCGCGAAGTCTGCCTTGCCGCCGCCCGTCACGCCATGCTTGGCCCCGTGCAGCCGCCCATCCGCGAACGTCGTTTCCGGCAACGCAGGCAGGATTTCGGTGCCTTCCGCAAAGGCTATCGTGCCCAGTGCCGTGCCCGCGGCGATACGCCCCAGCCACTCTGCCTTCAGTGCATCGGTCCCCTGCATTTCGATCGCAGCCGCAGCAGCATGACCGACGCCCAGGAACGGCGCGCCGGCAACCTTTTCGCCACTGGCCTGCGCCACAAGACCCAGTTCGACCAGCCCCAGCCCAAGCCCGCCAAACGCTTCCGGTATCGCCAGCGCGGTCCAGCCCTGCTCAACCGCGGTTTCCCTGAAGGGAGCATCGTATTCGCCCACGCGGTCGAGCAGGCCCAGCATCCGATCGGTGCTGCATCGCGCTTCCAACACCCGGCGCGACTCGTTTGCGATGGCCTGCTGGCCCTCGTCATACAGGATTGACATGGCGCATCCTCATATCCATTACTCGGCCCAGTTATATAACTAGGTGATACATATCAAGAGCTGTGAGAGGCTGGAAGGACGAGGACGCGAAAAATGAGGAACCACCTCCCATCGCGCACCCCGCGGCAGGTCGGCTGATGGACATCCGATTTTCCGCCGAGGAGCAGAAATTCCGCGAGGAATGCCGGGAATGGCTGTTGGCCAACGTGCCGTCAGAGAGACGACCGCTGAACGCCGCAGACGCGATCGCGTTCGACAAAGAGTGGCAGCACCGCCTGTTCGACGCAGGATGGGCAGGCATCAACTGGCCGACGGCCTACGGCGGACGCGGCCTCTCGCTCGTGCAGCAGGTCATCTGGCTCGAGGAATATGCTGGCGCCCATGCGCCGTGGATCGGCGCCAACTTCGTGGGCATCAACCACGGCGGACCGACGCTGATCCTCAATGCTACCGAGGAGCACAAGGCCTACCACCTACCTCGTATTCTCAAGGGTGAAGCGATCTGGTGCCAGGGCTTTTCCGAACCCGGCGCCGGGTCGGACCTTGCCGCGATCCGCACCCATGCGCGCATCGAAGGCGATGAACTGATCGTCAACGGTACGAAGATCTGGACGAGCTTTGCCCACGTGGCGGACTGGCAGGAACTCGTGGTGCGTACCGAAGCGGGCTCGCGCCGCCACCAAGGGCTTTCCTGGGTTATATGCGACATGCACGCCCCGGGCATCGAAGTCCGCCCCATCCGCAAGATGTCGGGCCAGGTCGAATTTGCGCAAGTCTTCTACGATGATGTGCGCATTCCGCTGGCCAACGTCGTGGGAGGTCTCGGCAATGGCTGGAAAGTGGCGATGTCCACGCTGAGCTTCGAGCGCGGCACCGGCTTCATCGCAGAACAGGTCAAACTGTCGCAGGAAATCGAGGAACTCGTTGCCAGCGCGCGTGCCAGCGGTGCCATCCGCGATGATCGCATCGCCGGAGAACTCGCCCAGATGCGCGCGGAAGTCGCCGCCCTGCGCGCCATGACCTACCGGAACATCTCCGACGTCATCCGGCGCGGCCAGCCGGGCCCCGAAGCATCGGTCATCAGACTGTTCAGCGCCGAACTCGGCCAACGGCTCGAACGCATGGCGCTATTGCTGGCTGGCGATGATATCCTCGACTTCCGCTATGGCGACGATACCCTCGTGGGCGAATACCTGCGCGGCTTTGCCGCCACCATCGCCGGTGGAACCGCGCAAATCCAGCGCGACATCATTGCCGAGCGCGTGCTTGGCCTACCCAAGTCGAGGTAACGCGGATGGACCTCTCGCTCGATTCCCAGCAGGAAGCGCTGGTTGCCGCAACGGCCGACTGGTGCCGCGACAACATGCCGCTGGAACAGGCGCGCAACCGCCCGGACACTCTCTGGTCGGCGCTTCAGGCGATGGGCTGGACCGCCATGACCGGCCCGGACGTCGCCCTTGACCACGCGACCGAAGCCCTGGTCTTTGTGGAACTTGGACGGCATCTCGCTCCGGTGTCGCTGATGTCTGGCGCCGTTGCCGCACGCTGGACCGACCAGCCCGGAAAGGTCGCCCTGGCGCTGTTCGGCAATGCCGGGGTCCGCGTCTGCGATGCCGAAGGCGCCACAATCGCACTGGGCATTTGCGACGGCGTGATCGCAACGTTCCGGCTGCCACCCGGTCTTGTCGCATCGCCCGCGCTAGACCCTACGACCACCTTGGCCAGGCTGGCTCAGCCATCCGTCCGGACGCCTGTCGACAGCCCGCTTCCTGCACTCCACCTTCAGTTGCTGACTGCAGCATTTGCAGCAGGTTGCGCGGATGCAGCGCGCGACATGGCATCAAGCTATGCCGCCCTGCGCGAACAGTTCGAACGGCCTATCGGTTGGTTCCAGGCGATCAAGCATATGTGCGCGGACATGGCCGTGCGCTGTGCGGTCGCGCGCGCGCAGATCAGTTTCGCAGCCTGCGCGCTCGATGCCGACGCCCCGGACGCCGCGTTCCACGTGGCGGCCGCGCGACAGGTTGCAGAACAGGCGGCCATGGAGAACGCCCGCGCCAACATCCAGGTTCACGGAGGCATCGGCATGACCGATGAAGCCTCCCCGCACCTGTGTCTGAAGCGCGCCCACCTTCTCTCGTTCATTGCGCCTGCCCGGCGCAGCGTCCTTCTCGGAGACCCCGCATGACCGAAAAAGTGCTCTACGAAGTCGACCAGGGCGTCGGCATTATCACGCTGAACCGGCCCGACGTGCACAACGCCATGGATGACGAAACCGCCGCGCTCTACAAGCAGGCCGTCCATGCCGCGCTGGACGATCCCGCCGTTCGCGCCATCCTGCTGCGCGGTGCCGGCAAATCCTTCTGCTCGGGCCGAGATACCACGGTGCTGGGCCATCGCGCCCGCGATGAAAGCGACTACCACTTCGTGCTGCGCCACCAGCAGAGCCGGCTCGAAGTGCTCGACAGCCCCAAGCCGTTCATCGCCGCCCTGAAGGGCGCGGTCATCGGTGGCGGCTGCGAAATCGCGCTGTCGTGCGACATCCGCGTCTGTTCGACCGACCTGAAGATGGCGCTGCCCGAAATCCACTATGGCATCCTGCCCGATACCGGCGGCACCCAGTTGCTGACCACGCTGATCGGTCCCGCCCGCACCAAGTACATGGTCATGACGGGCGAACGCATCGACGCGCAGACGGCGATGGAATGGGGCGCGGTGGACTTCGTGGTCGCGCCCGACGATCTGGATGCCAAGGCGCTGGATGTCGCGCGCAAGATTGCCGCCAAGCCCCCGATCTGCCTCGCCATGGCCAAGACCATGATCGACCAGGCGCATGCAGGCGCAGTCCGCAACGGCATTGCGCAGGAACTGCTGGCCCAGACGGCCCTGTTCAAGACCGAAGATTATATCGAAGCACGCGCCGCGATCCGTGAAAAGCGCAAGCCCGTCTACAAGGGGAAATAAGATGAGCGATCAATACAAGGGGCTGCGCAACGCGCCCGGCGCGGGCACGCGGATGCTTCCGGAAGGCGCCTTTGCCAACGAAGTGGCGATCATCACCGGCGGCGGCTCGGGCATCGGCAAGGGCATCGCCGCCGAATTCGGCCGGCTTGGCGGCGCCGTGGCAATCGCCAGCCGCGATCCCGACAAGCGCGCACGCGGTATCGCGGCGGTGGAGGAAGCCGGCGGCCGCGCCATCGGCGTCGAAGTCGACGTGCGCAGCCCGGAGGCGGTCAAGGCCTGCTTCGACGAAGTCGAGGAAGTCTTCGGCCCGGTGACCCAGTTGGTGAACAATGCGGCGGGCAACCTCGCCGGCGCCTCGGAGGACTTCAGCCTCAACGCCTGGCGCGCGGTCACCGGGATCGTGCTTGACGGCACCTGGATCTGCTCCACCGAATTTGCCCGTCGCCGCATCGAAGATGGCCTGGGAGGCTCGATCCTCAACATCGGCGCGACCTATTCGTGGACCGGCGGCCCCGGCACCAGCCCTTCGGCAGCGGCCAAGGCTGCGGTAACGAACCTGACACAGACGCTGGCGGTGGAATGGGCGCCCTATGACATCCGCGTCAATTGCATCGCGCCGGGCCTGTTCCCGCACAAGGACCGCGTCGCGCACCTGCGCTTTGCCGATGGCGACGAACTGTCCGACCGCCAGCCCGCCTTGCGGACGGGCGAAGTGCACGAGCTTGGGTGGGCGGCCGCCTACCTGTGTTCGGATTACGCCGCGTTCTGCTCGGGCCACACGTTCGTGCTGGACGGCGCGAACTGGCTGCGACGCTCGCTGCGCATGCCCAAGTTCGAGCCGGTGCGCGAATGGTTGCCCAAGCGTGAGAAGAAAGGCTGAGGGCAGCGCCCTCAGCCAATTACCTTCCGCATCCTGAAATCGGCTATCTCCGCATCGGAATAGCCGATTTCACGCATGATTTCGTCGGTATGCTCTCCGATTTCCGGACAGGCCCGACGGAAGCGGACCGGGACGTCATCAAAGCACCAATAGGCGCCCAGCTGTTCCACCACCCCATACTGCGGCTGTTCGAGTGCCGAGATGAGGTTGAGTTCGCGGTTCAGCGGATCGTCGAAGAAGCGGTTCTGGGCGTCCTCGAACGTCACATGATCGCACGGCACCCCCGCAGCTTCGAGAGCGGCGACAAGCTCGGATGCATCGCGCGCCGCCGCTGCTCCGGCAAAGCCGGCATCGTCGGTACCGAATACCGCGCGAGCCGCGGCCTGCCGCTCCGCGCCATGCGCGGCCATGGCAATCCACTTTCCATCGCGACATTCGAAGATGCGATGGTACGGCGAATAGCCGGTCTGGTCGGCGGTGAGGTGATAGGTCTCGGCCAGCGATCCATCCGGCAGGATCAGCGTTTCACCTTGCGTGAACGCCGACACCCCCAGCAGCGATGTCTGCGTGGTATGGCCGCGCTGGCCAGTCCGCCGGGCGTAAAGCGACGCCATCAGTTCGACCAGGCAGTTCATGGCCGTCGCCACGTCCATGGTGCCGGGGCGATTGAACATGGGCTTGTTGCCGTGCCCAGCGTTTTCGAACTCCCAGCCGGCAATGGCGTTGAAGATCGAATCGTAGCCAGGCCAGTTGCCGCGCGCGCCGCGCTGTCCGTAAGCGCTGGAATAGTTGAAGATCACATCCGGGTTGTGCGCGCGGATACCCTCTTCCGACAGGCCGAGCTTGGCGGCACCGCGAAAGCGCATGTTGTGGTGAACGGCATCGGCCCATTGCAGGAGCCGCTTGAGGATGGGCTGTGCATCGGGCAGCGTGAGGTCCAGGGCAATCGACCGCTTCGAGCGCGCAGCCGCCTGGTAATAGCGATGCATGAAACGGATACGGTCGCCCGAAAGTGCTTCGACCTTGATGACGTCGGCGCCCAGGTCGCCCATCATCGACGGGCCCATCGGGCCCGCGACGAACATGCCGAAATCGAGCACGCGGACACCCTCGAGCATGTCCTCGGGCTGGTCACCGGCAGACGGCGCACGCGGGCGTGGCGACCAGACGTCCGTCCCGCCCTCGCCCAGCCGAGGCGCGCGCCTTGCCGGCGGCAGGTCCGCATCGCTGTGGAACGGCACGTTGGGCTGCACCGTGTGGCCAAGTTCAGGATCATCCACCGCAACGGCATACCCATTTGCCAGCACTTCCGGGTGGCGCAGCATCTCGCCCAACGGGTACGCAGGTTCTGCCGCGATGTCGGCGGCGCGCAGATCAGCCAGCCAGCTTTCCAGCGGCCGTCGCTTGAAGGCTTCGATCTTGCCCTCTTCGGTGTCGATCTCGACGCCTTCGGCCAGCACCTCCCACATCGTGGGCATGTTGGCGTAGTCGAACTGGCGCGCGGGATCCATGATCTGGAGCCAGTCGCCGCCCTGGCACTGGTAAAGCTGCTGCCCGATCGGGCGCGGTCCCAAGGGGTGTGGCGGATTGTTGGGCATCGGGCCGCGAGAATTGCGCGCCCAGATCAGCTGCAACATGCTCATGTAACCCTGGAAGATCGATGTGTGCGCCGCGCCGCCACGGCCCGAACGGATCCGCGCGACCAGACGCGCGAGGATGCCGGCGACCGCCAGATGAGCAGCCCCCCAATGCCCGGCGTTGAACCGCCAAACGATCGGACCGGCCCTGTAGCCGTCATTTTCGTACAACGCGCCGAACCGTGCTGCCACCAGCAGTTCGTCATCGGACCGTTCGACGTCGGGATGGCCCTGCGGGCTGCCCGTCACGGCGCAAACCACGAGCTGTGGGAAGCGCGCGCGCAGGCTCGCGTCGTCCAGCGCCAGCGCCGCGGCACGGGACGGCGTGAACTGGTGCAGCAACACATCTGCCGCCCCCAGCCTTGCCTCCAACCCCTCGCGTCCTGCCGCCGTGACAAGATCCAGCTCCAGGCTGCGCTTGCCGCGGTTCCAGTTGGCGAAGCGCGCCTGCCCGCGCGCGGGGTCTCCACCGGGCCGCTCGATCTTGAGCACGTCGGCGCCCAGTGCCGCGAGCATCACGCCCGCGACCTGCACCGCCTGCCCCTCACCGATCTCCACGATCCGCAAGTCGTTCAGCATGGCTCAGACTTTCCGGAAATTGGGCAGGACCCAGCCATCCTGGATCGGGGTCCACTCGACCGCGACCTTCATGCCGATGTGCACATCCTCGGCATTGCAGCCGGTCACGTTGGCGTTCAACCGCGCGCCGGGCGCGCCGTCGATGTCCACGACCACGGGGACATAGACGTATTCCTCGCCATTGGCCGGATTGCGGTTGCACACGACATAGCTGAACACCGTCCCCGTGCCCGGCAGCGTTGGCCAGGCCTTGCTGGAACTGGAACATTCCGGACAATAGGGCGAAGGTGGCATGCGGAAATGGCCGCAATCGGCGCACTGGCAGGCCGTCAGCCGCCCCTCTTTTGCCGCCTCCCAGAACGGCTCGGTATCCGGGTTGGTCGAAATGCGGAGCTGTTCGCCCGGCAGGATGCGCGCCGGACCGTATTTCACGTGATCACCCATGTCATTCGCTCCTCAGGATGAGGCTGGAAACCGGAAGCGAGGCCGGCCCGCCCGAGACGAGCGCAAATTCCGCGTCCTTGACCTGATTGATGGCGGTGCCGCGCACCTGCTCAACGCCTTCGACGATATGGGTCATGCCGATGATGTAGGCCTCGTTGAGGTTCCCGCCGTGGGTGTTGACCGGCACACCGCCGTTCACGCCGCTCCCGGTCGCCGCATCGTATCGGATCTTGCCGGACAGGACATAGTCGTTGCCCTCGCCCTTTTCGCAGAAGCCATAGTCTTCCAGCTGCATCAGCACCATCGGGCTGAAGTGATCGTAGATCAGCGCCACATCCATGTCCCGCGCCGAAAGGCCCGACTGAGCCCAGATGCGGTCGGCCGTGAACTGGTGCCCCGAACTGGCGAAGTGCGGATCGGGCATCCCCATCCAGGCAAAGGCGCGGCCCCATTCGCGCTGTCCGCCATGGGCGCAGGCGTGGACCACCGCGGGCTTGTGGCGACAGTCCTTGGCGCGATCCATCGTCGTGGTGATGACCGCCACCGCGCCATCGGTCTCAAGGCAGAAGTCGAGCCGCCGCAGCGGATCGGCGAGCATGATCGAGGCGTCGTATTCTTCTTTCGTCAGGGGCGCCTTGCGCACCGCCTTGGGGCGGTTGTGCGTGTTGGCGCGCGTGGCCATCACGATTTCGCCAAAGGCATCCTGCGTGGTGCCGTAAAGGTGCATGTGCCGGCGTGTCAGCATCGACATCAGGTGCCCCGGACCAACCAGACCGGAGGGCTGGAGAAAGCTGTTTTCCGGGCTTGGCGCCGCCGCCCCGAACACCACGCCGAGGCGGTGCTGCGGCAATTGCTGCAACGCCATGACCGTTACCGCATAACGGCAGTCCTCGTTCATCAGGCCGGCCGTTGCGAGACCGATCGCGCCCGGACAGCCGCCGCCGCCGGATGTGAGGGTGGCCGAAAACGACACGTTCGGCATTCCCAGCGTTTCCATCAGCGACGCCGTGTCGAACTTGTCGAGATAGCCCGCGCCGGCGGTCGAGTAGTAGGAAAAGCCGTCAATGTCGCGGATCGAGATTCCCGCGTCCGCGCAGGCCTTGAGAATGGCCTCGCCTGCCATGTCGTTGATCGTTCGCGGCCAGCTCTTGCCACGCACGTAGTAGTCGGTCGCGCCGACTCCCACGATCGCTGTCTTGTCCTGATGCGCCCAGGCCACTGCCCTTCTCCTCTATCCCAGATATATAACTAGGTGGAATAAGACAGCCGCACAGAGTTGTCCAGCACTCAGGCGAAATGAAGCCTGCGATACTTGCCCCGGAAATAGAGCAACGGGTCGCGGCGCGGCTCGAACTCGGCGCGCGTGACCTCGCCGACAAGGATGAAATGGTCCCCGCCTTCGTGCAGCGCATGACGACGACACTCGAAACTTGCGAGGGAGCCGTCGAGCAGCGGCACGCCGTAGTCTCCCGGCCGCCAGTCGGTGGCGGCAAAGCGATCCTCGCCTTTTCCGGCGAATCGATTCGAGGTCTGCTGCTGCGATGTCTGCAACACATTGACGGCGAAATGGTCCGCCGCCTGCAATGCCGCCGCCGTCCCGGCCGTATTGGCGATGCACACCAGGAGCAGCGGCGGGTCGAGCGAAACCGAAGTAAAGCTGTTGGCCGTCAGCCCAAGCGGAAGGCCATCGGCATCGCGCGTCGTAACGATCGTGATGCCGGTGGCAAAGCACCCCATAGCGTCGCGCAAGGTGCGGGCGTCCGCCCCCGCACGAAACTCGGTACTGGTTCGCGGCAGGCGCCGTTCCAGAAAATCGAGAAGGATCGACAGGAAGGCCTCCGTGCGATCCGTCACCACCAGCAGGTCCGCATCGGCGACTTCGACCACTTGCGCATCGGGAAGCGCCGCATCGAACGCGGCACCCGCAGGGCTCTCCCGCATCCATGTCATTCCGCCGCGCACCACCAGGGTGGGCAGGGACAGCCTCGGCGCAGCCTCGAGCAATTGGGGCGTAATCGTGTCCAGCGGGAACGAATCCATGACCCGCGGATCCCACTTCGGCTGCCCGTCGCGGCCAAGGTTCGTCAGCTTTTTCCCGACTGCCTTTGCGACTTCGGGATCCGCTTCAATCGGCATGTCGACCAGCACCAGCCCCGCCGCCAGATTGGCCGCCTCCTCCGCCAGTGCCAAAGTCGCAATCCAGCCGCCGAGCGTTGTTGCCACCACCACCGGACGCGACCCCATCTGCGCCAGCACCGCGCGCAGGTCCCCGCGATAGGCAGCCGGATCGTACCGACCGTCGGCAGGCCATTCGCTGCCGCCGTGGCCTCGCAGGTCAAGATTGACGACCCTCCGGCCGGAATGGACCAATGCCTCGGCCACTTCGCGCCACACGGCGCGCGTCTGCCCTGCACCATGCACCAGCAGCACGGCCGGATCGTCCGCGCGGCCCATGACATCCGCCTCAAGACGCACGCCACCAAAGCCGGCGAAAGCAAGTGACTCCGGATTTTCCGTCATGATTTCAATGCCTCCCTAATCCATCCAGCCATGACTTCGGACCGTCGCCGCATCATCAACCGCGCGATCTCGGGATCGCGGTCAAGAATGGCCTGACACAGGCCGTGTTGTAGCTTTTGAGAGATTTCGCGATGCTCGGGATCGCGGAACAGTTCGAGCCCCTGCTCTTCGATTCCGAAGGAATAGCCGATGGCCATGACCAGTTCGATTGCCGGATTGCCGCTCAGGCGTGCGACGATCCGGGCGACCGCCGCCTCGGCTGCAATCATCTGGGCTGGCGCCTCGATCTCGTCCACGCGGGCAGCATGGCGGCGTAATTCCTCGCGCCCGGCGTCATCCTTGCTGGCACAGGCGAGCATCGCCGCCTCTTCTGCCACAAGCCTGCTGACCGCCATGATATCGAGAAGGGTGGTCCCCCTGAGCCGAAGGTAACGGGCGAGTGTACGGATAGCGTCGTCGGCATCGGGCCGCGAAGCATAGAACCCGCCCCGAATGCCGCGCCGGACGCTGAGGAGACAGTCGTTCTCGACGATCTTGGCTGCCTGCCGGAGCGTGGGGCGACTCACGCCAAGGCGCGTCAGCAGATCCGCCTCGGCGCCGATGAAATCGCCATCCTCAAAAGCGAGGCTGAGTTGCGCCAGCTCCCTTGCGGTGCGTGCCACGAGCGTCTCGACCTGCCCGATATGTTGCATATCGCCCTCCTTAACAGATAACTGTTTTAGGGAAGATGCGGCGCAATGTCCAGCACACCCTTGCGCATACTTGTATAACTAGGTACTCTTTTCCGACAAAATCGAATCGGGAGATTTCCAATGAAGCCGTTCGTGTTCAGCGCCGACAGCCACATCATGGAACCGGCGAACATCTTCCTCGATGGCCTGCCTGCCAGCCTCAAGGACCACGCAATCCACACGCGCAAGGATGGTGATTTCCTCATCACCGGCACGAAGGACAAGGTGATTTACCGCCTTCGCGTGGGCCAGCACCGCGAGAAGGAACTCGGCGACGCGCAGCGCCGCGGCATCCGCGAAATTCCCGGCCGCCTCGAAGACATGGAGCACGAAGGCATCGATGCCGAGATCTGCTTCCCCAGCCTCGGACTGTGGCTTTACTGCCTCGACAACGCAGAGGCGGAGGCGGCATCGGCGCGCCTGTACAACGACTGGAACCACCAGTTCCTCTCGCCGCATCCGACACGCTTCGTCCGCTGCGGCATGCTGCCGGTGCTCGACTTCTCCAACACCTTGGCCGAGCTCGACTATCTTGCGAGCAAAGGCTTCACTGCAGCCATGCTGCCGGCCGTGGCCCCCACGGGACTGCCGACCTACAACGACGAACGCTGGGATCCGATCTTCGCCCGCGCCGCCGCACTTGGCATCGTGTTCGTGATGCACACGGGCACCGGGCTTGAAACGGTTGTCCATGAACGGGGGCCTGGTGCGGGGATCATCAACTACACCAAGCAGATGAACGATGCGCAGAACTCGCTGATGTATCTCGTCGCCGGTGGCGTGCTCGATCGCAATCCGGGCGCCAAGGTCGCTTTCATCGAAAGCGGCGCGAGCTGGCTGGTCGCACTCGCCGAACGCATGGACGAAGTAGAGGTGGCCCATGCCAACTTCGTGTTCCCCAAGCTTTCCCGCCGCTGCAGCCAGATCATCGACGATCAGGTCTGGGCGGGATTCCAGCATGACCGGGCCTGCCTGCTCGCCGCCGATGCCGGGCTGCCCGGCGCGCGCAACGTGATGTGGGGTTCGGACTATCCGCACGCCGAAGGCACCTTCCCCATCAGCCGCCGCCTTGTCGATGATCTGTTCGACGGTCTGTCCGTCAGCGATGAAACCCGTCGCAACGTGCTTGGGCTGAACGCCGCCCGCCTGTTCCGTATCGAACCGCTGGTCCAGACTGCGGAAGCCATCGCCGCCTGACCTCGCCTCGGCACCTCACAAACCCAACCACCCGACAACAAGTATCAGCAAGGAGCGCGTCGATCATGGTCCAACTCGGTCTCACCGGAGAGCAGGAGGCCATGATCGACAGCGTGATCGGGGCGCTGTCCGATCGCGGCGATCGCCCCGCGCAAGCCATCCTCGATGAATTGGGCATCGGGGCGTTGCTGGGAGACGGTGGATCACTGCTGGATGCGGCGCTCGTCGCGGAAGCTGCGGGGCGCGAAGGCGTGGTGGCCTATCCGGGCGAACGGATCCTCGTGGCATCGGCTTGTGTCGGCATGGCGCAACGCGCGCTGGACGAGGCATCGGCCTATGCCCGCGAGCGCGTGGTCTTCGGCCGCGCCATTGGCGAATATCAGGGCGTTGCGCATACACTCGCCAATGCCGCCACGGAAGTCGACGGAACGCGTCTGCTGGTGTGGCGCGCCCTTGCCGCGCGCGCCGAAGGTCTGGCAGACGCCGCCCGGCTCGATGCCCAGGCATTCTGGTGGGCGGCGCGTGCCTGCGTTCCGGCGATCAAGGCTTCGATGCGCATTTTCGGTGGCTACGGGGTCAGCGAGGACTCCCCGCTGCCCGGTCTCTATCGCGCGGTACGCGCTGCACTGTATGCCAACGGCGATCCAGACCGCGTGCTGACGGCCGCGCTGCCGGTACTCGAACCGATCTCTCCCGTATCGATGAGTTTTGCCCAGGATGCCGAAGCAGACATCTGGGAAGAGCGTACCCGGCGCTTTCTTGCCGAGAACTTCACGCCTGCACACAAGCAGGCCTTCGCATCCTCGCTCGACAATCACTTTCCCGATCTGCATCGCAAGCTCGCAGAGGCGGGGCTGTTGTTCCCGGATTGGCCTGTCGAGTGGGGTGGCAGCGCCGCCGGGCCGGTGGCGACCTCGGCCGTCCACCGTGTGCTGACCCGGGCCGGCTGGCCGATTTCGGTTCTGGTGGTTTCGGATTCCATTGGCAAGCTGCTGATGCAGTTCGGTACACCCCAGGCGAAAACGGAAATCCTGCCGCGTCTTGGCCGCGGTGAGGCGCTCGCCTGCCTTGGCTTGTCCGAACCGGGTGGCGGCTCCGACGTGTTCGGCGCCAAGACCCGCGCCACGCACGACGGGGTGCGGTGGACGGTCAATGGCCAGAAGGTGTTCACCACCAGCGCACACATTGCCGACTACGTCCTGCTGCTTTCGCGGACCGATGCCGGTCTTACGCTGTTCGTCGCCCCCATCGGCGACGGCTTCGAACTGGCACCTGTCCAGACCTTCGCAGGCGAGCGCACGAACATCACCTTCTATTCGGACTTCCCGGTCGAAGACCGCTACCTGCTCGGCGAGGCCGGCAAGGGCGCAAAGGTGCTGGCGGCCACCATGGCGCTCGAACACAACCAGGGTGATTACTACCTCGGCGCGCTGTGGGGTGTGCAGGAAGATCTCGGCCACGCCTTGCCCACGATCATGGCGCTGCCCGGCGTGGCCGACAACGAACCCGCGATCCGGCAGGCGATCGCCCGCTTCGATGCGCACGTCGCGCTGCTCGAAGGCCTGTCGATCCGCGCGATCTGGGCCGGCCACGCCGGTGTTTCGCAGCGCTGGTACGGACCGATGTGCAAGCTGTTCGGCACCGAAAGCTGGTACGCATGCTGCGCCGACCTCGTCGAACGTTTCGCGCCCCATTCACTGACGGGCACCAGCGAGGCGCTGGCGCTGGTCGAGAGCGAGGCGCGCAAGGGGCTGCAGGCGACCATCTATGGCGGCACCAGCGAAGTGCAGCGCAGCGTCATCGCGGAGACGGCGCTGAAGCTGCCGCGCAGTCGTTAGAAATATCTTTAATTACGTAATTTTTGGCATTTTCTCGCGTATTTTGACATTCGACAAATAAAATAGATACCTCTTTAGGCAATCTCTCTGGGCAAGGGCGGAAAATGGGTCTGCCCTTTCCCTTGGCTGGAGGATTGCCATGACCGACAAGATTCGCCCCTTCGTGTTCAGCTGCGACGCCCACGTGGCCGAGCCGCCCGACCTGTTCCTTGCGGCCATGCCCGAGCATCTCAAGGGCTATGCCATCCACAGCGAGGCCGTGGGCGACGTGCGGATCACCCGCATCGGCGAGCAGGTGGTGCTGAAGATCAACGCCAACTTCCACCAGCACAAGACAGGCGAAGGCGATGCCGCGTTCAACGCGCAGGCGGGTGCAGAGGGTACCCCCTCCCCCGACCGGTCGTGCACCGACGCGGCCGAGAATTTCGTGTCGGACTGCGCGGTCGACACCAAGCGCCGCGGCGCGCGCGACCTGGAACTGCGACTGGCCGACATGGCCCGCGACGGCGTGGATGCTGAACTCGTGTTTCCCTCGCTGGGCCTGATGCTGCCGCGGATCGCCGACCGCGAAGCGCAGGCGACCGCCTGCCGCATCTGGAACGACTGGGCCTGGGACTATACCGCGCCGGTGCGCGACAAGCTGATCCCCGCCGCGATGATCCCCTGCATCGATTTCGACGATGCGCTGGCCGAGTGCGAACGGGCGGCTGTCAAGGGCTTTGCCGCGTTCTGCCTGTGGGAAGGCCTGAACAACTACAACGATCCGCGCTGGGACCCGATCTTCGCGCTGGCCGGCAAGCTGGGCATCCCGCTGGTGTTCCACACGGGGGTGGGCGACATCAACATCCGCGCGCTGAAAGGCCCCGGCGGCGCCCTGTTCAACTATACCCGCCAGATGAACGATGCCGTGGACGTGATCACGCAGCTTGTCGCGGGCGGCGTGCTTGACCGCAACCCCGGCGCGCACATCCTGTTCGCCGAGCACAGCGCGGGATGGCTGTGGGGTCTGGCCGAGCGGATGGACGAGGTCTACAACGGCCACGCGCCGTCGATCAGCCCCAAGCTGTCACGGTTGCCGAGCCAGATCGTGCGCGACCAGGTGCATTGCGCGCTCCAGAACGACGGCAATTCCTCGATGGCGATCCGCAAGGGCATCGGCGTCGATGCCCTGCTGTTCGCGACCGACTATCCGCACGCCGAAGGCACCTTCCCGTTCTCGCGGCAGGTGATCGACAAGCTGGTGGACGACAATCCGGACGTGTCCACCGAAGAACTGGTGGCGGTACTGGGAGGCAACGCCGCGCGCCTGTTCAAGCGCGCCAACCTGAAGGCGGCCGTGGACGCACGCCAGGTGCAGTTGCTCACCGCCGCCTGACGCCGCCCCGGCCCCGCCGAAACGGACAGAAGCCCCGCCGGACCATTCCGGCGGGGCTTTTTGGTGCGTGCCGGCGTGGAGCATCCGGCCTCCCCGATGCCTGCTCCCCCCTAACCCTCCCCCTGCCCCTGCCCCTGCCGCGAACCCGATGCGGGGAATGAAGGCGCGGGTTCAGCGAGAGCCGTGCGAGGGGCTTGCCGCGTGGCACGCATCGTATCGTTTGCGAAGGTGTTGGCTTCCTGCCCGCCCCGCTGCGACCAACGCTTGCGGCGCAAGTGCAAGTGCCACCGCCATGACACAAAAAAAGGGGCAGGACGGTTACCCGTCCTGCCCGCTTGATCGCTCCGGTCCGCGCTTTTGCCCTTGGACCGGAGCCCGTCATTCCTGTGCAACCGTCAGAACTTGGCGCCGACCGTTACCCCGTACATGGCCGGATCGCGGCGGATGCCGGAGACCAGCCCGAACGGCGTCACGTTGAAGCCCGACGTGAAATCGCGATTGTTGGTGAGGTTGGTTCCCCAAAACTCGATCTTGTAGCGATCATCGTCGAAGCTGAAGCCGATCCGCGCGCCGAGGAGGCCCGCAGCGGGCGCGACGTTGGCGTCGATCTGCGCCTGCGGCAGCGGAATGCAGCCGGTGCCGTAGGCCGGCACGGGATAGACCCCGCAGGTATCCGACGAGAGCAGGTACTTGGCGATCCACGAGTAATCGACGCGGGCGAAGAGCTTCACGCCACCGAAGTCGTGCTTGTAGTTGGCCGCGACGGTGAAGCTGCTGTCAGGCACCATGACCTGGTTTTCGCCGCGGTGATCCGACATGACCGTGCTGCCGAAGCTCGCCGGCACATCGTACTTGAGATACTTGAAGTCGTTGAGACTGCCCGAGGCCTGCAGCGTCAGGTCACGCGTGACCGCCACCTGCAGATCGGCTTCGACACCGAGGTTGCGCACCCGCTGGGCATTGCCGAGCACGGTGAGCAGCGACCCCGCCAGCGGCCCCGAGGCGACCGCGAGCAGCTGCGAACGCTGCGCGTTGTGGATCTTGTTGTAGTACCCGGCGAGGTTGAAGCGCACCCTGTGGTCGAACAGGTCCGCCTTGAGGCCGATTTCTTCCTCGTAGTTGATTTCGGGGATGAACGGCGCGAACGTGCCGATATCGCCGCTGGCGCGCAGGTTTTCGCCGCCTGAGCGGTAGCCCTTGCTCATCTTGGCATAGACCAGCACATCGGGGGTGATGTGGTAGTCGAGGCTGATGAGGTAGGACAGCTGCTTGAACGTGTCGCTGTGGCCGAGCGGGCAGTTTTCGCCCGGCGCGGCACCCGGGGTGAGCACTGCACCCGGCAGCGCGCAGGCGGCCGAGGTCATCGCGATCGGCACCAGCGACTGGTTGTGGGTGACAAGATTCTTCTTGTCGCTCGACCAGCGCAGACCGCCGGTCAGGCCCAGCGCATCGGTGAGATGCCAGGTGCCCTGCGCGTAGACGCCGAAGCTCTTGTTGTCGATAACGCCGCGGAAGTAGCCCGGCGGCTGCAGCGGAACGAGCGTTCCGGACAGCGAATAGTCATTACCGGCCTCGGTGAAGTAGGTCACGCCCGCGACGTAGTCGAAAACCTTGCTGGCGGTGGAGCCGGTCAACTGGCCTTCCACCGACCACTGGTGCAGATCGCTCGACTGGGTCGAGGCAAGGATCTGATAGGGCGTGCCGTCGAGGTCGATCGATGCGCGGCTGGTCGCCTGACGATAGCCGCCGATGACCTTGAACGTGCCGATGCCAGTATCGACCGATCCGGTGAGCGAGTAGGCCTGCGTGCGAACGCGGGTGTAGGGATTCCAGTCCGCCGCGGTACGGTTGGGATTCTTGGCGTTGAGCTGGCTGTAGTAGGCGAAGTCGTGCGGGAGGGAATGGACCCCCAGCGCATCGAGAACGGGCTGCGGAACGCCGAGCGAACCGAGCAGGTTGTTGTCGACGAGGGCGCCATAGGTCGGCACCGGGGCGCACGAGAAGGCGTTCTGGGGCGCGCTGCAATCGGGGAAAATGCCGGCCGAAACCAGCCCGGCAGGTGCGTTGACCAGATAGTTCGGGCCGCCGTAGCGCAGCGAACGGGCGTTGCCGTGCGAGTTGTAGCCGAACCAATCGCCCTGGGCGAGGAGCGACACACCCGGCGCCGGTTCAAACAGCACCTTCACGCGGCCGGTGTAGGTATCGAGATCGTTGTACTTCGCGCCGGTGATGTCGTCTGTGACGTAGCCGTCACGCCCGCCGGCCTGGAAAGCACCGCGCACCGCGAGCTTGTCCTCGACCAACGGCACGTTGATGATGCCGGTGCCGCTGCGCTGGTTATAGCGGCCGTAAGTGGCGCTGAGTTCAGCTTCGGTGCGGTTGAGGTTGGGCTTCTTGGTTTCGATCAGCAGCGCACCCGCCGAAGTGTTGCGACCGAACAGCGTGCCCTGCGGCCCCTTCAGCACCTGCACGCTGGCGACGTCGACCAGATCTGCGTTGATACCATAGGCGCGCGCCACATAGACCCCATCGACATAAGTGCCGACCGAGGGTTCAAGCGTCGCCAGGACGTCGCCCTGGACCTGGCCGCGGATGGCGAGGAACAGGCCGGTGGGATTGCTGGTGGCGGGAACGGTCAGCAGGCCCGGCGTGAAGCGCGCGACATCGCCCACGTTGACGACGTTCTGCATCCGCAGCGCATCGCCCGAAAAAGCGGTGACGGCCACGGGAACGTCCTGCAGACGTTCTTCGACCTTGCGCGCGGTGACGATGATGTCGCCAATGCCCCGATCGCCCTGCGTCGCCGCATTTTGCGGCTGAGGCTGGGCTTGGGGCTGGTCTTCCGCGCGGGCCACACCGGCCGAAAGCGCGATGGCCGACGCCATGGCACCGCCGAGCAGGCGGGCGACGAGGCGCGAGGTACTGGTCTTCATGGTCAGGCTCTCCTCCCTCGGACACCTGGAGCGTCCGTTACGGCTACTTATATAACTAGGTCTACCATGACATACAAGTCGATAGTGTAGCTCCGGCATCAACATTCAAGTGCGCGCGCCAGCAGTGGCACATCGGAGAGAGCGCGCATCACATCGTTGAGATGCGTGCAGCCTTCGGTGCCAACCAGCCGGTCGAGCACGATCGCTCTGAAATCCGAAACATTTTCGCCGATCAGCCGGGTCGCCTTGACAGCCGCGCCGGGGCATTCGCGATACGGCAGGACGAGCGGCAGCACCTGCAGCGCCTCCAGCGTGCCGCTGGCGGCATCGATCTCTGCGAAGATGCGATATTCATGCACGGCGGTACGGCCTCCATCGGGGTTGCTGCCGCTGTCCTGGAAGCCGGCATCCACCTTGAGCAGGCGCCCCTCGCGCCACAGGTCGATTCGCCGGGCGCGGCGCTTGCGCGGGCCCTGTTGGAACGGCATCGGATGCCAGCCCAGCGCATCGTCGGGATGCTCGAGCGGGCCGACCTCGGCTGAGGACTGATCACCCGAATTGGGTGTGCCATCGGCGTGAAACGAGCTGCCGCCCGCCGCAAAACCGGTGCAAATGTCGGTCATCCGCCCGCCCTTGCCCGCCGTGGCGCGCGTGCCCGCATTCTGCGCACGGACCATCCAGTCGTCGGTCCAGCGGCTCCAGATCCAGCCGGCGACAAGGCTGGCGCCGGCGAAATCATCGAGGATCTGGAACAGCGGCGTGCCGACGATATCGCCCAGACGCTCGCCCAGCGCCGCGCGGCTGGCGCCGCCCGCACGGACGCCGACGAGTTCACGCAGGCGGGGGTGATGGGGATCGGCCTCGATCTCGAGGATTTCGCGCTGGGGACTGGTGCGGATGCGATACCAGGCCGTGGCCAATACCCGCGCCTCATCGTCCGGGTCCGCCGGAGTGAGCAGGTCGCGCGCGCGGCCGATCATCACCCACGGCTGGCCCAGGCCGCCTGGCCACTCACTGTCGATCGAAGTCGTCCGGCGGATCGACCCCGGTCGCCGCAGCGGCGCATGGCCGGCGCTTTGCCGGGCAATCGGAAACTGCTGCGGTGGCTGGAGGGCAACCATTACTTCGGCGGCATCCGGATGGCACCATCTAGGCGCAGATTCTGGCCGTTGAAATAGGTGTTGCGCACCAGTTCGAGCACGAGGCTGCCGAACTCCTCGGGCTTGCCGAGGCGCTTGGGGAACGGGACCGAGGCGGCAAGGCCATCGAACACGGCGGGGGCCTTGTCCTTGACCGCGAGCATCGGCGGCGTGGCGAAAATGCCGGGCATGATCGAATTGACGCGGATGCCCAGGTCCATCAGGTCGCGCGCCATCGGCAGGACGAGGCCGTTGACCCCCGCCTTGAGCGAACCGTAGGCGACCTGCCCGATCTGCGCGTCCTGCGCCGCGGCCGAGGCGGTGAGCACGATGGTGCCGCGCTCGCCATCCTCGAGCGGACCCGCACCCGCCATGCCAAGCGCCGAAAGCGAGGCGATTCGGTAGCTGGCGACGAGGATGCCCTGCGCCGAGAAGGCATAGTCTTCGGTCGACAGGCGGCGGTAGCCGCCGGTCTCGCGGTTGTAGGACAGCGTCTTGCCGTTCTTCGAGATCTGCGCGCAGTGGACGGTGATGCGTTCCTGCCCGTGGGCGGCGCGCGCCTTGGCGAAGCCGGCGACGACCGAGTCCTCGCTGGTGATGTCGACCTTGCAGAACAGGCCGCCGATGCTGCGTGCGACCTCTTCACCGGCGGCTTCATTGACGTCGAAGATCGCCACGCGGGCGCCGGCGGCGGCGAGTGCCTCTGCAGTGGCGCGGCCGAGGCCAGAGGCGCCCCCGGTGACGATGGCGGCGGTGGTCGGGGTGATTTTCATGGGATAGCTCCGGAGATGAATGGATTTCAGGCGGCGAACAGCGCGCGCAGGCCGGGCGCCGAGGGCTTGAGCGAAGGCGTGCGCGGAAAGTCCGGCACGAAGCGGAAGTGGACCGGGACCTGGTAGGCAATCAGCCGGTCCTTGAGGAATGCCTTGAGTGCATCGGGTGCAGGCGGCTCGGCGCCCTCGCGCAGGATGATCGCGGCGGCCGGCACTTCACCGAGCCGGTCGTCCGGCACGCCTACGACAGCCGCCTCGCGGACAGTGGGGTGCTGGTGCAGCGCCTGGACCACGTCGTCGGGATGGACCTTGAAGCCGCCACGGATGATCGCGTTGTCGGCGCGGCCGCGGATGAACAGGAAGCCGTCGGCGTCGAGCACGGCGCGATCGGTGGTGCGCAACCAGGCATCTCCGTCGAAGCGGTAGGCCGGACCGAGCTGGTCGCCCCTGATCTCGAGCAGCCCTTCCTCGCCCGGTGCGAGCGGGGCGCCGCTTGCGGCATCGACCACGCGGGCGGCGACATTGGCGTGGATGCGGCCGACCGCACCGCGCTTGGCCGCCCAGTGCGCGTTGAAATCGTCGAGCGACCAGCCGGCGATGGCACCGGCGAATTCGGTGGCGCCGTAGTTGGCAAGGATCGGCACACCGAAGCGCGCGTGAAAGGCATCGACCAGCGCGGGATCGAGCGGCGCGGTACCGCTGATGATCGCCGACAGGCTCGACAGATCGGCCGGATCGACATCGGCTTCGAGCAGCATGCGCACCGCAGATGGCACGGCGCCCGCAACTTTGGGGCGCAAGTGGCGGATCGCGGCGACCCAGGCTTCGACCGTGAACTTTTCCAGCAGGCCGATCTTGCGGCCAGCCATGAGCGCGCCGATGCAGCCGTAGATCCCGCCGATGTGCGTCAGCGGGTTGTTGACCATGGTGACGCCGGAGCGCAGCTGCGGCTGGTCCGCGAAATCGCGGTTGCGTTCGTAGCGCGTGAAGCCGGCGAAGCTCGCATCGAAGGCCGCACGCGAGAGCGGCACGCGCTTGGGCGTGCCGGTGGTGCCGCTGGTGAGCATTTCGATGGCAACGCCGGGCGATGTCTGCACTTCTGCCCGAGGCGCTTCAAACCCGGCCAGCGCGCGCACGCCTTCGAGCCGCGCGCCGATGGCGATCACCGCGCTGCCGGCCCGGGCGAACGCATCGGCAATGCCGGGCCGCGCCACGTCATCTTCATCGGCGATGATCGCGGGCAGGCCCAGCCCGGCGATATCGGCGAAAAGCTTGTCGTCCGGCAGGATGGGATTGAGCGAGACCAGGCAACGATCGCTCGACAGCACGGCGAGAATCGCCGCGATATGCCCTGGACGATTGCGCAGCACGACTCCTACCCGCGCTTCGGCGGGAAGCGCCATGGCATCGAGTGCCGCTTCGATCGCAGCGACAACGCGGGCAAGATCGCCCCAGCTATAGTCGCGGCCTTCGAAATGGATCTCCGCGCGCGCAGGATCAATTGCCATGATCGCACGCAGTTTTTCCGTAATCAGCGCCATTCCCAGCTCCGCCCTTCCCATCATTGTCCGTGCCGGAGATGAATCCATCCGGCGTGCGAGGCAGCGCCCCGCAGTTGTCCGTTGCATCTTGCCAACATAGTTCACCTAGTGCAATAAGTGATGCAAGTTAAGAACGCCGAGGAGGACCAGGGGCGCGCGCCGCTCCCTTTTCCCGTCGCAACGAAGAGGAGCACGAAAGCCATGGCCACGGCCGTATTGTCCGACGTCCCGCAGGTTCACCTCCATATCGGCGGTGTGCCGCAGACGGGAGGCTCGGGTGGCACCCACGACCACCTCCACCCCGTCACCCAGCAAGTGCAGGCGACGATCCCGCTTGCCGGGCGCGCCGAAGTCGCTTCAGCCGTCGAACGCGCTGAAGCGGTGCGCGAAAGCTGGCGCCGTACGTCGCCCGAACAGCGGCGCGACATCCTCAACAAGCTGGCCGACCTGATGGTCGAGCATCGCACCGAGTTCGCCCGCATGGCGGCGCTGGACGGCGGCACGACCATTTCGGTGGGCGAACGCGGCGTCGACACGGCCGTGGCCTGGGTGCGTTACTACGCCGGCTGGTGCGACAAGCTGACGGGCGAAATGCTGGGCACGTTCGATACGCGCGGCGAGTTCGCCTATTCGGTGCCCGAACCGATCGGCATCGTCGGCATCATCATCACCTGGAACGGCCCGCTGATCTCGCTGGGCATGAAAGTGGCGGCCGCGCTGGCCGCAGGCAACTGCGTGATCTGCAAGCCCGCCGAAATGACCCCGTTCGCACCCGAGCTGTTCGCGCGGCTGTGCCGGCAGGCCGGCCTGCCCGATGGCGTGCTGTCGATCTTCCCCGGTACGGGCGAAGCCGGCGATGCCATCGTGCGCCACAAGAAGGTGCGCAAGATCAGCTTCACCGGCGGCCCGATCACCGCGCGCAAGATCCTTGAAGCCTGCGCGCAGGAGATCAAGCCGAGCGTGATGGAACTGGGCGGCAAGTCTGCCAGCCTCGTCTTCCCGGATTGCGACCTTCAGGCCGCCGCCGAACGCGCGGTGTTCTGGACGGTGGGCTGCCTTTCGGGCCAGGGCTGCGCCCTGCCCACGCGCCAGTTGGTCCACGCCGATGTCTATGACGAGTTCGTCGAGCGGCTGAAGGGCATCATCGGCCAGTTCAAGGTGGGCGATCCGATGGACCCGACCGTGATGGTCGGCCCGGTCATCAACAAGGCAGCCACCGACCGCATCATGGGAATGTTCGAGCGCGCCAAGGCCGACAAGGCCGGCAAGTTCCTGCTGGGCGGCAACCGCTGCGGCGGCGATCTGGCGGACGGCAACTTCATCGAGCCGACACTGATCGTAGACGCCGATCCCGACCACGAGATCAGCCAGGTGGAAATTTTCGGCCCGGCCGTGGTGGTGATGAAGTTCCACACCGAGGACGAGGCCGTGGCCATCGCCAACAACAGCGAATATGGCCTTGCCGCCTATATCCAGTCGGACAACGTACAGCGGGTGCACCGCCTGTCCGAGCGCCTGAGCGCGGGCGGCGTCTATGTGAACGGCGGATTCCAGGTCAATCCGCACACCCCGTTCGGCGGGATCGGCATTTCCGGCTTCGGCAAGGAAGGCGGCAAGGCAGGCATCGACGAATTCCTGCACTACAAGACCGTCGTCATCGGCGTTGGCGCGCCGATCTTCGGCTGAGAGGGAGAGACGCAAGCAATGGCCGATTTCAGCAACACGGACTTCCGGCTCGACGGCAAGGTGGCGATCGTCACCGGCGCGGGTGGGCGCGGCAATTCGATCGGGCGCGCCTATGCGGTGGCACTGGCGCAAGCCGGCGCCAACGTGGTGGTCGCCGATCTCAATGGCGAAGGCGCGCAGAAGGTGGCGGACGAGATCGTCACGCTGGGCGGCAAGGCGATCGCCGCACAAGTGGACATCACCGATACCGCATCGGTGGCCGCGATGGGGCAGCAGGCCGAGACGGCGTTCGGCGGGGTCGACATCCTTGTCAACAATGCCGCGCTGATGGTCGAGATCGTGGACAAGCCGCTGATCGAGACCGACCGCGCGCGCTTCGACAAGGGCATGGCGGTGAACGTGTGGGGCGCGATCAACTGCGCCCAGACCATCGCCCCGCTGATCGCCAAGCGCGGCGGCGGCGCGATCGTCAACCAGGTGTCGGCGGGCGCCTTCCCGGCGCAGAGCTTCTACGGCGTGACCAAGATCGCGCTGGTCGGCGCGACGACGACGCTGGCAACCGAGCTTGGCCGCCAGGGCATCCGCGTCAACGCGATTGCACCCGGCATGACCAAGACCGACGCGGGCCTTTCGCTCACGCCCGACGACAGCCCGCTGGTGCAGATGGCGGCATCGCGCACGCCGATCCAGCTGCGCGACACGCCGGACGCACTGTGCGGCGCGCTGCTGCTGCTGGTGTCGGAAGCGGGCCGCTGGATGACCGGCCAGGTGCTCAACGTCGATGGAGGCTGGGTGATGCGCTGACCCGCGCACCAACCACGCCCGAAATCTCGAGGGGCGGTCCTGCGCGAGCGGGGCCGCCCTTTGTCTTGGGAGATGAACGGACAAGTCCGGCGCAGTGCTGCCCGGCCGTTGCCGACAAGAAAAAGGGGCGACCTGCCAAGGCAGGCCGCCCCAAAGTTTGGGCGGGACGCCGGGAGGGTGGCCCCCGGCTCCCTTCCCCCGGAAGTCCTACCAATCCTGGAGAGAGAAATCGGACTTGGTGGCTGCGCAATCCGGGCAGACCCAATCTTCGGGCACATCTTCCCAGAGGGTGCCAGGCGCGATGCCTTCATCCGGCCAGCCCAGCGCCTCGTCGTAGACCGTGCCGCAATAGAAGCACACGTAGCGCCGGAAGCCGGGCTTGCTGGTATCTTCGCTCATCAGACCGCCCACACCAGTTCGAGGCTCGTGATGGTGGCCACCGAGCGCGCGCTGACCTTCGGGCTGGTGCCCGGCTTGATCGCGAAGTCGGGAATGCGCTTGAGCCATTCTTCGAGGAACATGCGGAGTTCGGTGCGGGCAAGCATCGAACCCACGCAGCGGTGGACACCGCCGCCGAAGGTCGTGTTCGCACCTGGCTTTTCACGGTTGAAATCGACCGAAAGCGGTTCGTGGAACTTGTCTTCGTCGAGCCCGTCCATCGGGGTCGGGACCAGCACCATGTCGCCGGCCTTGAACGCCATGCCATCGACAACGAGATCGGCCTTCACCTCACGCGCGAGGATCGCGATGGGGAAGCGGCGCAGCAGTTCCTCGTTGGCATTGGCGATGAGATCGGGGTGCTCGACGAGCTGCCGGCGATGCTCGGGATGCGTCGCCAGGAACTGGGCATAGAAGCCCAGCGTGGAGGCGACGGTGTCCAGCCCGCCAAGCAGCAGCAGCAGGATGAGCCCGGTCAGCGTGAAATCGTCGATCAGCTTGCCATCGACTTCAGCCTTGGCGATCGTGCTGATGAGATCGTTGCCGGGGTTGGCACGGCGTTCGGCGACCTTGGCCATGCCATACGCCATGAGCTTGCCAGCGGCATCGTTACGCGCTTCCTCGGTTTCGCCGCGCATGGCGGTTTCGGCAATGTCGGTCAGCAGCGGGCGGTCTTCGGCGGGCAGGCCGACGATCTCCATGAAGATGGCGATCGGCAGGTGCTGCGCGAACTGGCCGATGAACTCGCAGTGGCCGTCCTTCTTGAACCCTTCGATCAGTTCGATGGACAGTTCCCGCGCGCGCTCGCCAAGCTTGCCGACTGCCTTGGGCGACAGCGCCTGCTGCAGCAGCTGGCGATAGGCAGCGTGATGCGGCGGATCGAGCTGAAGCGGCACGAGTGGCGGCCGATCGCTGTCTTCGGCCGACACCATGATCCGGCGCGACGAGAAATGATCGTTGTCCGACAAGACCTTGCCCACCAGCTCGCTGGTCTTGACGATCCAGTGGCCGCCGTTGTGCGGCGTCCAGAGCACATCACCCGGATGCGACAGGAAGATGTCGCGCATGGAGCGCTGGTATTCCAGGCCCTCGACCGGAAAACTGTAGAGGTCGAAATCGATTACGCGGTCGGCCGGCACATTCGCCGGTCGTTCCAGGGCATTTGTCGTCATGAGCGTTGTGCTCCTCTCCATGCACGGCCGGCCCGCCCCGTGGCGGCTACGACCGCGTTCCCAAAAGTTCCGTGATGATCGCGACAAGTCGCTCGCCCGCCGACACCCCGTCCTGCCCTAGTCCCAGCCGCGATTCCGCGATCAGCTGCGGGCTGAACGATTGCAGGGCCTTGCCGAGAAGATCCGCCGATACCCGGCTGCCGCCGGCGCGCACGATGAATGCTTCCGCAAGGCGCAGGGTGCGCTTCTCGATCTCGCGCGCGTAGCTGCGGTAGCGTTCGGCGAGGTCCGGATTGCGCATGGCTTCGAGTTGCAGCTCGGCCATGAACAGCAGATCCTCGGTGTTGTGGGCGAAAGCGTCGAAACGGTCACGCAGGCGGGGCAGCACTTCCGCGAGCGAACCTTCGGCATCGAGCAGGCCCTGCCATGCCTCGATCTCGCGCGTCTGGTGCTGCTCCAGCAGTTCCAGCACGACTTCGTGCTTGCCCGCATAGTTCGCGTAGAACGCCCCGCGCGAAAAGCCCGCGCTTTCGCTGATCCGGTCGATCGAGGCCGCGCCGATGCCGCGCAGGGCGAATTCCGCGCGCGCCGCGGTGAGCAGACGCTCGCGCGTCTGGGCCCGGCTTTCCTGGCGACTCGTTCTTTGGATACGCATGTGAATTTGAATACACTTGTGTATCTTAAAACGCAAAGGTCATTTTTGCACGACAGCGCAGGCAGGCCGGACCGGACGAAGGGTCGTTAGCGCGGGCGACGCAGGGCGTGGAGCATCCGCTGGAAATGGCGCGGGTTCCAGATGTCCTGGTCCTCACCCCAGCCGATCTTGCCGTCGAACTCCCAACGCAGCAGCTGGTTGGTGCCATAGCCGTGCTCGCTCATGCGGCTGATCGCCATGCCTTCGGCGAACATGGTGCGCCCCTCCTGATCAACCAGTTCGACCTGCATGTGGCTGGCCCAACCGGTCGAGGGATCACGGAATACGCGCATGCGCGAGCCTTGCGGATCGAGATTGCCGTAGATGCCGTCGCGCAGCAGGTATCCGCCGTTCATCGGGCTCCAGCCATCGGCGGTGCCTTCCTGCGGGCGGACGAAGCCGAGGAAACCGCTTTCCCCGTCGGCGTGCCCGAAGATGTACTGGATGCGCCCGCGTCCGCGCTCGCGCTCGATCTCGCGCCAGCGGGGCCCGCCGGGATGGCTCACCCGGTCCAGATCGCTGGCGTAGCTCTGCTTGCGGCTTTGCGTATAGGGTCCGCCGCGCGGCCCCCAGGTGCGGTCGCGCACGCTCCAGCAATCGAGCGGGATCGCCTCACCATCGAGCGTGAGCGTACCGGCAACGTGGCCGAGCTGGTCATAGTGCGGCGTTGCCATGAACGGCGGCTCGCCCGGTTCGAAACGGCGCGGCGGGTGGGCGCCGGTGAACACGAAATCGAGCGCGAAATCGCGGTCCGGATCGGCATAGGCGAGATGGTACTTCATTCCCGGCTCGAGCATCTTGAGGCTGTAGCCGCCGCCGGGAAAAGTGATGTCGCGCAGATCCGGGTTGTCCGGCATCGGCACTTCCTCAACCTTGCGGTAATAGGCCATGCGCGCGATGTCCCAGCCGCGCGTGTCCCACACGAAGATGCGCCAGGTCACCGTCTTGCGGTTGGGATAATAGGGGGTGTGAATCCAGCCCCCGATGCCGCGCTCGGGCACGTTGAACGACCACCAGTTGGTCTCGGTTTCGTAGGGATCGTCCGAAAGGCGGTGGTAGCAATCATCTTCGGGCAGGAATGCATATGGATCGGCAGTGGTCATGACCTGGTCTCTCCCCTCGCCCACGCTGCAGGCGGGTCCGATTGATGTATCACCTAGTTGTATAGGTAATTAAACCAAGCGGTCAATCGCGGCGATGCACCGGAAAGCCATCGATCATGGTCAGGCGGACGCGCGCCGCGTCCAGATCGGCCAGAACATCAGCCGGGCCACCCTCGCAAAGCACCAGGTCCGCCGGCTGGCCGGGCGAGAGGCTGCCGCGTGCAAAGAGGCGCAATGCAAGAAGCGCGGGCAAGCGCTCACCTTCCCCGAGCAGCGCGCCGGACGCGGTCCGCCGGTCGCGCGCGGTGCGCAGCGCCAGCCACGGATCCACCGCGGCGTATGGTGCGTCCGAACCGCCCAGCAGCTCGATCCCGGCCCCGTGCAGCGAGGCGGCGCGGTAGAGATCGTCGCGGCGATCAGGCTCGACAGTGACGCGATAGCGATCGCCGCGGTCGTGGATGAAGGCCGGGTTGGTGGCCACGATCAATCCTGCGCGGGCAATTTCACCGATGAAAGCGGCGGGGATCATGCCGCCATGCTCGATCCGATCGCCGGCCCGCGCCCCGCCCGCCATGTCGAGCGCAGCGAGATAGAGCGCGAGTTCCGCCTCCGTCACGCAGTGCGCCGCGACCGGACGGTCCACCGCGCGTGCGCCGGCGATGCGTGCGGCGAGTGCATCGAGCGGCGGCAGATCGCGTTCGTCGATCAGCAGCTTGAGCGCGCCCAGCCGATATCCCGCGCCGGGTTCAAGCGCCTCGCTGCCCATGAGCGTCAGGCGTTGCGGCAGCGCCCCCGACAGCAGCGCCGCTTCGCTCGGCCCGTTGTGCGCGCCAGCATCCGTCAGCGCGGTCAGCCCGAAGGCCGCGAGTTCCGCACCCAGCCCGGCGAGATCGGGAAGCGCCTGCGGCAGCGCCTGCGCCAGCCAGTGATCCTCGCGCCAGAAGCGGCCTGTGGGCCTTCCGCCGGCATCGCGTTCGGCCCCTGCGGGCAAGGGGCGATCCCCCAGCAGTGCCATGGCGGCTGAATTGAGCACCCGCAGCGCGCCCGTGCGATCGGCAAGGCGCAAGGGGCGCGCGGGCAGCCAGCGGTCGAGCATCGCCGCGTCCGGCAGGCCGGCGGCGCGCTCGTCATAATCCACCCCCCTGACGCAGATCCCCGCCGGGGCTGCGGCAAGGCGGGCGCGGACGGTGCCTTCGTCCAGCGCCCCCGCCAGATCGACCGAGGCGCGCCGCGCCGCAAGCGCCAGGATATGGAGGTGGTGATCGTGCAGTCCGGGCAGCAGCAGCCCGCCGCGTCCGTCGATGACGTCGTCGCCAGCCTGGAATGTTGCTTCCGCCGCGATCGTTCCCCCAGCGATCCGCAGATCGACCGGCGGGGCGCCCCACGGGCAGACATTGCGCAAGAGCAGGCTCACACGATGGCCCCCGCATAGGCGGCGGCGACGCGGGCCATCGCCATGTCGATCAGCCCGCCCTGCCCCGATAGCACCGCCAGCGCGGCTTCCAGCCCGGTGAGCGGGTCCGCCAGGGCATCGCCCATAAAACGGGGCGTCTCCCCGGTCCGGTCCAGCAGTCCGCCTGCCACCGCGCAATCATCGCCGAAGCCGACACGGACGGCCCCCGGCCCGGTGAAGCCGTGGGCGGTAATCGCAACCCAGCGCAGATGCGGGAAGCGGGCGGGTTCGAGCCCAAGTCGAGCGAGCGCGGCAGGGCGGCCACTGGTGACCAGCACATCGGCCTGGGCGACGAGATCGAGCAAGCGCGCGCGGTCCGCCGGAAGGCGCAGGTCCAGCGCGCGGTGCGCCTTGCCGGCATCGAGGCGGGCATGGAGCAAGGGCGATGACTGCGGCGTCGGATCCGGCCTGCCGATGCTGTCGATGCGCAACACCTCAGCCCCGGCACGCGCCAGCAGGCCTGCGCACAGGGGACCGGCCCAGAGCGCGGACATGTCGATCACCTTGCGCGGCACGTCCTTGCCGCCAGTCCGCGCGAGCGGTTGCGCCGCCGCTTCTCCGGGAAGGGCGACCGGGATTTGAAGTTCGATGGCGCGAGCGTGAACGTCGGTCACGCCGCAGTGGGCTACGTGATGGACGATCGCATCCCAGTCCTCGCCCTCCCCTTGCGTCAACGCGGGAACAAGCTCCAGGTCGTCCGGACGGGCAAGATTGAGCGCAAGCCAGCCGTCGCGCGCGCGGAGCAGGCGGCAGGCGCGATTGGCGGACGCGATCCCCGGCGCGCCAAGCCCCGTCGGGGCATCGCGCTCCAGCAGATCCATTACCGGCAGGCCGAAAGACGCGGCCCGGTCGCGCAGGAAAGCATGAAGACGCGCGATCATGGCTCTATCGCGTGGACGAGACCCCAGCGCAGCGCCTGTTCTGCGCCCACCTTGAAGCCGCCAAGCACCAGCCAGCACAGGCGATGCCGTCCGATCGCCCGCGCCAGCGTGACCGTGCCTCCGGCACCGGGGATAAGCCCCATCGCCAGTTCGGGCAGCCGCACAACGGTATCGGGAGCGGCGATCCGCCGCGCGGCAGCTGCCGGAACCTCGATCCCCGAACCGATGCACAGGCCATGGAGCCGCGCCGTGGCGCGCGGGCCGAGCCGGTGCAGCAGCCGCGCGCACGACCGCCGGGTTCGGATCACGTGCGCTTGCGCCAGATCGTGCGCCGTGCCGAATTCAGCGAGATCGCCGCCGGTCGAAAAACACCGCCCCTCTCCCCGCAACTCGACCTGCGGGGCAGTCGGATCGTCGAGTACGTTGGCCAGGGCCTCCCACAGGGCATCACGCGTGGCGGCGGTCATCGCGTTGCGATTGCCGGGAGAGGCGAGCGTGAGCGTGACCGCATCATCCGTGCGTTCGTATCGGACCAGATCGCGGGGTGCGGTGGATTCTGCAGGGGTGCGGACTGCGGTCCCGGCCCGCCAGCGCGCGAATTCGCCGCCACCGAGCAGCGTGGAATACGCGAGCGATTCGACATCGAGCGCAGTATCGACATCGAGCGTCACGCCCAGCCGGAGCACTTGCGCGAGCACGCTGGTGGCAACCGGGGCATGGGCCGCGGCCGCGCCCACGACGGCGAGCTGAGCTTCGAGACGGGGCGCCGCCACCCACACCCACGGTGCCGGAGCATCAGGACAGGTGGTGACCATGGCATCGAAGTCAGAGGGATCAACCATCGGCAAACTGCCCTGCCGGTCCAGCGCAATACGCACGCCGCCCGGCGGCGGGCGCGGGTCGCTGCGGGCCAGATCGACAACGACGAGAGGCGATCCTTCCAGTGGCGAGAACGCCTCAAGCGCGAATGGCGCGGTCATGCCGCTTTCAGCTGCCGATCGAATCCACGATGCGGACGCCCTCGCCGTCGGCGGTCCAGGTGGCGTTGGCGTTGCGCAGGTGGAGCCGCCAGTGCGCCACCGCTTCCTCGACTGCGCTGGCCGCGATCAGTTCGACCAGCTTCTGGTAAGAGCGCAGGCCTGCGCGGTGGCTCTTCTGCCGTCCTTCGCTGGTGCGCGGATGGCGGATCTGGAAATCGCGCTGGTGCTTGCCCGCCAGATTGTTGAGCATCCGGCTGAGAAAGGTGAGCGTCTTCAGGCTGGTCGCGGCGACCAGCGCCTGGTGGAATACCTCGACCTTTTCGATGAAGGCGTCGTGCTCGCCCCGCGCCAGCAATTGCTCCATCGCGTCGAGCAGCGCGCGCAGGCCGGCCAGGGCGGCCTTGTCCGGGTCGGTCGCCAGCCAGCGCACCACCGCCGGTTCGATCGCCAGCCGCGCCTGGTAGAGATCGGAGATGGTCGTGCCCTGCGCTTCGAGCACGTAGCCGGCATAGCGCGATACCAGTTCGACCGAGGGCTTGTGCACCTTGGCCCCGGTTCGCGAGCCGCGCACGACGCTGATGAGCCCTTCGGCCTCCAGAATGCGGAATGCTTCACGCAGGGTCGGGCGGGAAATGCCGAGGCTGTCCATCAGCTGTCGTTCGGGCGGGAGCGCGTCGCCCTCGTTCAGCTCGCCGCGAACGATCTGCGCGCGGATCTTGTCGGCAACGATCTCGCTGGTCTTCGGCACGTGAATGCGGCCTGAGCCGACAATGTCGTCCGAACCGACCAGCAACATCACGCTATCCCCTTGACCCAGACCAACTTCATCGCAACATAGTGAACTTAGTTAAATATCAAAGTGGAAAATCCGTGCCGTGCCATCGTGATGCGGCAAAGGACTGCGGGATGTCAATTGTCGCACCGCGAAAGGGGGCGGGCGGGGTTCTGCCGGCGCCTGATCCCGGGACGCGAAAGGAACAGCAATGGAAATCGTGGCGAACGGCCTGGCCTTTCCCGAAGGCCCGGTGATCATGTCGGACGGGTCGGTGATCGTGGTCGAACTCGCGGCGGGCCGTATCACACGCTGCTGGAACGGGCGCAGCGAATGTATTGCGGAGGTTGGCGGCGGTCCGAACGGCGCCGCCATCGGGCCGGACGGGGCCTTGTGGATCTGCAACAGCGGCGGCATCGATCTCGCCCGGATGCAGAACGCGCGCGGGCCGGGTTGCGAGGGGCGGATCGAACGGCTGGACCTTGCCACCGGGCGGGTCGAGCGAGTCTATGACACCTGCGAGGGCATCCCGCTCGAAGCGCCCAACGACCTGGTGTTCGACGCCGACGGGCGCCTGTGGTTCACCGACCTTGGCAAGACCCACGACGGCATCCGCACGGCCAGCGGCCTGTTCTCCTGCCTTGCCGACGGCAACGAGATCGAGGCCGTGAACCGCCACGCCGTCAGCTACAACGGCGTGGGCCTGTCGCCCGACGGCAGCGCGGTCTATGTCGCCGACACGCATCAGGCGCGCCTGTGGCGCTACGACCGCAAGCCGGGGCCGCAGCGCCCGGTTTGGATAGCGACGGCGCCCGGGCCGAGCGGCTTCGACAGTCTGGCGGTGACGGCAGCCGGCAACATCTGCGTGGCAACGCTGCACACCGGCGGGATCACCACGGTGACCCCGTCCGGCGAAACCCGGCATCGCCCCTTCGACGATCCCTATGTGACCAACATCGCCTTCGGCGGGGCGGACATGCAGGATGCCTGGATCACCTTGTCGTCGCGCGGCCTGTTGGCCAAAGTGCGCTGGGACGAGCCGGGGCTGAAGCTGCACTTCAACGCCTGACCGCCTTGGCAGCGGTGCCGGCGGATCAGGCCGCCAACATCGCCTTTACTTCTCGCCGCAGCAGCTTGCCCATTTCATTGTAGGGCAGCGCGGCGACGAACAGCACGCGCTCGGGCACCCGGCTCGATCGCAGGCGCGCCCGGATCAGATCCTTCAGTTCGTCCTCTGCCGGCTGGTCGAAGCCGCCGCGCACCACCACCGCAAGGCCGACCGCTTCGCCCCACTCCGGATCGGGGATGGCGACGGCGGCGGCATCGGCGATGGCCGGATGGGTGAGCAGCACGTCCTCTATCTCTCCGGGCGAGATGTTCTCGCCGCCGCGCACGATCACGTCGTCTGCGCGGCCCGACAGGAACAAATAACCGTCCGCGTCGAGATAGCCGGCGTCGCGCGTCGGGAACCACCCATCCGCGTCGAGCGCGCTGCGTTCGCGGTACTGGCCCGAAACCTGGTCGCCGCGCACGTAGATCTCGCCTGGCTCCCCGGCTGGCAGGACGCGCCCGTCCTCGTCGCGGATCTCAAGTTCGATGGTGGGCAGCGGGATGCCGACCGAGGCAAGGCGCGCGCGCACGGCCGGATCGCCCGAGCGGTGCGCCGCGCGATGCTCCTGTGGCCCGAGCAGCGCGATGGTCGAACTGGTTTCGGTGAGACCATAGGCGTTGGTGAAGCCGGTTTCGGGAAACAGATCGAGCGCATGGCTGATCAGTTCGAGCGGCATCTTGCCCCCGCCGTAGGCGATCGACCTGAGCGAGGCGATGTCGGCGCGAACGCCCTTGTCGAGCGCGTGGATGATGCGGCCGAGCATGGTGGGCACGACGAAGGCGTTGGTGACGCGCTCGGCCTCGACCAGCTTGAGCCAGGCATCGGGCGCGAAGGCCGGCAGCATGACGATCCGGCGCTGCGCGTAGATCGACGAGGCGACCGCCGCGATGCCCGCGATGTGATAGGGCGGAACCGAGACGAGCGCGGATTCCGCCTCGTCCGCACCGCCGAACTCGACCGTGCCGAGGATGTACGAGACAAGGTTCGAGTGGCGCAGGATCGCGGCCTTGGGCGCGGCGGTAGTGCCGCTGGTGAACAGCTGCACAGCGACCCCCTCGCCCGGATCGTAGACCGCGTCAGTCGGCGCGCAGGCCTCCTGCACGGCGAGCGTGAATGCCGCCCGCGCATAGACGACATGGCCCTGATCCGCCGCGATACGGGCGAGGCGATCGGCATCACCGATCACCAGCGCAGGCGCGACCCGGCCGAGCAGCGCGGCAAGGTCGGCATCGGCCAAGCGGTAGTTGAGCGGGCAATAGGGCACGCCGGACAGCGCCGCGCCGAACAGCGCGATCACGCTCGCCTCGCTCGATTCATCGAGCAGGGCGACGAATTCGGCGCCGCTGTCGCGGATCAGTTCGCACGCGCCGCGTGCGGCGGCGAGAAGTTCGCCGTAAGTCCAACGCTTGCCGTCGCACACCAGCGCGACGCGATCGGCGGCAGCTTCGGCCGCCATTTCCAGAAGCAGGGCAATGTTCATGGGTCTGGGCCGGCCGATCAGTCCGAAGCGGGAAGCGGCTTGGCTTCCTTGAGCACGAGCGAGACGCCGCCGAGCGCGAGCGCGCCCTGCCCCGGCTTGACGCAAAGCAGTTCGACGGTGCCGGCGGCATCGACGTAGCGTTTGCCCATGACGGTGCCTCCAGCATGAGCCGGATCGAGCGGAACAGCCTCCGCAACCGTCTCTGCCAACGGCGCGCCGCCGCAGGTGAGCGTGCCGCCCCCGGCCCGGATCACCACGAATTCGCCATCACAGGCCGCGCTCTTCAAACGTGCACCAGGTTTCATAGCTTTGCTTCTCCTCTCCCGCATCGCGTCGCGGGGCAATCGCTGTCCGCCGATCTGCGGCCCCGCTACCATCCCGCCAGTTCGGCCGCACGGGCGCGATGGAGGGGCGGGCTGCCAAGCCACGCCCCATCGTGGAGCGCGCGTCGGAACCAGTAGTTCAGGCCATATTCCCACGTATAGCCGATGCCCCCGTGCGCGGCGACTGCAGCGCGCGCGGAACGGGTGTAGACATCGCACAAGTGCGCCTTGGCAACCGCGGCGGCATGGCTGGCATCGGGCAAGCCGGCATCCCACGCATAGGCCGCGTACCACAACAGCGCCCGCGCCGGCTCGACGTCCAGCGTCATGTGGGCCAACTGGTGCTTCAGCCCCTGAAAGCGGCCGATCGGCTGGCCGAACTGTTCGCGAGTCTTTGCGTAATCGACCGAGAGATCGGTGCAATGCTGCGCACCGCCCAGTGCGTCGGCGGCAATAAGCACCAGCGCGGCATCGCGCAGACGCTGCACCATCGGATCGCCGGCGGCAAACAGCGGATGCGCACCGGCGGTGCGGAATTGCACGCGCGAGACCGGGCGGCTGCGATCAGTCGAACGCTGCGGCTCGATGCCGACACCCTCGCCCGCCTCGACAAGGCGCAATCCGCCAGCGTCGTCGTCCGTCAGAAAGAGGTCGGCAGCGCGCGCGCAGGGGACAAGATCATGGTCCAGCGCGAGCGCCACGATGCGCTCGCCCGCGGCAATCGCAGGAAGCAAGGCGCGCGTCTGGGCATTGCCGCTGGCGGACACGGCAATCGCGGCAAGGATCTGCCCGATCAGCGGCCCCGGCGCGGCGGCCTCGCCCGCGATTTCGCAAACCAGCGCGGCTTCGAGCAGGCCCAGCCCGGCGCCGCCATCGGCTTCCGGCAAAGCCAGCCCCCCCACGCCCAGCGCCATCAGCGCGGCCCAGCAGGCCGGATCGAAATCGGCATCGGACTCCGCCAGCGCGTGAAGCTGCTCCATGCCCCAGCATTCGCGGAGCGTTCCGCGCACGGCGTCCTGGATGGCAATCTGTTCGGAGGTCAGGTGAAACCGCATCGGCTCAACGCTCCCCTGCCATGGCGAGATCGCGCGGCAAGCCGAGCCCGCGTTCGCCGATGATGTTGCGCTGGATGTTGGAGGCGCCGCCGGCAATCGAATTGCCGAGGCTGCCCATGATCTGGTCCAGCCACTTGTTGGGGCCCCGCCCTGCCCCTGTGCCAGCGCCCCGCGGCTCGGTCATCGCCGCGTCACCGATGAGATCCTGTGCCAGCAGCGCGATGTCGTGGCCGATCTCGGTCAGCAGCAGTTTCATCATCAACTGGATCGGCCCCGCATCGTCGCCCGCCGCCGCACAGGAAAACAGGCGGAAGCTGCTGTAGCGGTGCGACAGCACGCGGCCCTCGATCTGGGCCAGACGGTCGCGCACGACCGGATCGGCCAGCCGCCCGGTTTCGCGCGCGAGATCGACGAGCTTGCCAAACTGGCGACCAAGACCATCGGCGCTGCCGATGCTGGCCCGTTCGTGCTTGAGCGTGGTGCGGCTGACGAACCAGCCCTGCCCGCGCTCACCGACCTGCCAGCCAACCGGCGTTTCGGCGTTGTCGAAGTAGAATTCGCAGAAGGTGTGTGCGCCCTCCTCCCCGGTCATCTGACGGATGGGCCGGCGGGTAATGCCAGACTGGTCCAGATCGAGCAGGAGATAGGTGATGCCTTCGTGCTTGGGTGCATCGGGCTCGGTCCGCACGAGCATGAACATATGCGTGGCCTGCATACCCATGCTGGTCCAGATCTTCTGGCCATTGATGATCCAGCGCGAACCGTCTGGCGACAGTTCGGCCCGTGTGCGCACCGAGGCGAGGTCCGAGCCGGAACCGGGTTCGGAATAGCCCTGCCCCCAGATGTAATCGCCTTCGATGGTCTTGCGGATGAACAGTTCGCGCTGCTCTTCCGTGCCGCGTTCGAGCAGCGTGGGAACGGTCATGTTCACGCCGTTGCCGCCCACTTCCATGGGCGCGCGGGCACGGCCGAATTCCTCGCGGATGACTTGCGCGCGGATCACGTCGACCGGCTGCTCCGATCCACCGTAGATCCGGGGAACGGAACGGTAGAGATAACCCTGCTCCACCGCGAGGCGGCGGAACGCACGGACGAATTCCTTCAGTTCCGCACCACGACGGCCGGCCGGCTGCCACTCCCGACCAAGGAAGCCACGCACTTCCTTCCGGAAGGTTTCCGCCGTTTCGCCGTAACTCAGATCCATTGACGCAACTCTCCCGCGCACTCTTGCGCATGCCCCATCCTTATGCCTTACTTGTATTACTAGGTCAAACATGTTGAAGCAATTTTTGGAAGGATACGCTATGGGTGGAGACGCGACCGACCCCATGCCCGCATGCTATTTCGAGGCGATGGAAGACGGCTTCGTACCGACCCGCTTCGCGCATAGTCCGTGGGACCCGCGCGCCATTGCCGGCGGCCCGGTAAGCGCGCTGCTGGCAAGCGCCGCAGAAGATCCCGACCTTGACGAAGCGCTGGAAGTGGCGCGGTTCCAGGTGGATATCTTCGGCAAAGTGCCCCATCAGCCGCTCACCGTCGCGCGCGAGACGCTTCGCGATGGCCGGCAGACCAAGCTGCACCGCCTGACGTTGCAGGCCGATGGCCGGCCGGTGGCCCAGGCACATATCCTGCGGGTGCGCAGGCTGGAGACGCCCGCGTTCCCGGTGCCGGCAGCCTATCCGCACCCGGATGCAACACCCCAGACCGACACGCCGCGCGGGCTGCGAATGCGTGGCGGAATCGTGTTGCGCGAGGTCGCGGGCGGCCCCGGCAGGCCGGGCCGCGGCGTCGCCTGGCTGGCCATGAATGCACAAGTGATCGCAGGGCGCACGCCTTCTAACTTCGTCAAGGCGTGCCTCTTTGCCGACTTCGGCAACGGCTTTGGCAGCGCGACCGATGCCGCCGAATGGAGTTTCGCCAATCTCGACATCACGCTGCAGTTCCTGCGTGCTCCGCGGGGCGACTGGTTCCTGATCGATGCCGAGACACACATGGCCGGCAACGGCCACGGCACCGCGCACAGCATCTTTTCCGATGTCGACGGGGTCTACGCGCGGGGAATGCAGACCGTGTTCGTGGCGCCGGGCCACCTTGCCGCCACGCTGCCGCCATCGCGCCGCGCCGCGCAGTGACTGGATAGCGGGACCATATGGAAGGCCAGGGCCGAACCTGGGCGCGTGCCCAGGTCCGGCCCCACGGGCTGTGTCACTCCCCGCCCAGTTCCCAATGCCGCGCCATCATGCGCGCTGCAGTTTCAGCGAGATCCGCCGGCACTTCGGGATAGAGCGGCAGCGACCGCTCCTTGCTGGGCAGCGCGATGGTGGCCGTCGAGCGCACCGTCTCCTCGCCGCGCTGGTTGGTGAAGCGCACTGCGACCTCGACCAGATTCTGACCGTTCTCGACGCGCTTCGACAGCACTTCGCCGGTGACGCGCTGCACGTCGCCCATGTAGTTGAACTTGCGGATCTCGTCATGGACGCGCACGACGATGCCGTCATCCCCGGCCCAGTCGTTGAGATACTGCCACAGGAAGTTCTCGCGCATCACCCCGTAGTCGTAGGCCATCGGATTGCCGATCGCCTGCGACCACACCGGGTCCCAGTGCAGGCGCTGGGCAACGTCAGGAATGCCGTGCTCGTTCTTGACATAGAAGGCGGGGATCCGCTGGCGGTTCTTGTGCGCGCGGCGGTTGGCGGTGGGCGCATAGGGCGTGAAGCCATAGCCCGCCGCGTGGAAGCAGATCACGTCGGTGACGGTGAGCGGCCCCTTGACCTGAAGGCCGAGCACGTCACCCGCGTTGACGTCCTCGAACCAGCGCTTTTCGGCACCCTGCACCGCTTCGGCGGCATAGGCGTCCTCGATCGCCTGCCATTCCTCGTCGGTGTAGCTGGCGGGCTGAATGGCGGAATATTTCCCCTTCTTGACCGCGGTCTTGCGCTCGGTCAGCACGCGCAGCATGTCATAGGTGGCCACGACTTCGGCGCGCTGGTTCACCTTCACGCGGCGGCTGGTGATAATGACAGAGCGACCGGCGAACTCGGACTGCTTGACCTCGCAAGTAAGGTCGCCGCCGTAGCTGTAGATCGTGTCACCGGGACGGACCGGACGATAGAATCGGAATTCCGACCCTGACACGAAGACGTGAATGCCCTTGAACAGGCTTTTCTTGAGAGCCCTGACCTCGTCCGGCACGGGATCACCCTTCATCGGGCGGTTGATCTGGCCGACCATCATGCCCGGTGCGATCACCCCGCCCCAGCGCGTCTTCCGCGCGTAGGAGGGATCGGTGAACAGCGGATTGTCGTCGCCGCAGCCATAGGCCCAGTTGCGGATCGAATCTTCCGAGGCGGTCTGGACATATTCCGCACTCTTCATCGGCTCCCAGTGGCCGATGAGCTTGCGCTGGCGCTCGATATCGCTGTCGAGAATCTCGTAGGCGACGGCTTTCTGCCATTCGTCGCTCTGCTTGATATCGGGCTTGATGTCGGTCTTGGCGTCTTCCACGGCATTCCTCCTTGATCTAACTTGTATAACTAGGTAATAGATGCAGAGGAAGTAGACAAGAGGTTTGAACATGTCGGAAGTGCGGCGGATCAGCGACGCCTTGAAGATCCGTGCCAGCCACCAGGGGAACGAGATTGCGCACGATGGCATCACCCGTGCGATCACCTTCGCTGAATGGGACCGGGAAGCAGACGAGGTCGGCGGCGGCCTTGCCGCGGCAGGATTGCAGCCGGGGGACCGCGTGTTCCTGCCGATCAGCAATGCCCACGCGGTCGAAATGGCGATTGCGGTGTTCGCGGTGTTCCGCGCCGGCGGAATCGCCTGCCCGATCAACACCCGCCTCAGCCCCGCCGAAATCACGGACTTTGCCGAACTGACCGGTCCGCGCTGGTGCATCACCGACGTGCCGGAAGCCGTTGCCGGGCTGTCGCTCGCCGGATGCTGGCATGTCGATGCCATGCCGCGAAACATCGCCGCCCTTCCGGACCAGTCGATCCTCGATCCCGAGGCGGACGCCGAAATCCTTGGAACTTCCGGCACCACAGGCCGGATCAAGGGCGTGGTCGTTTCGCACCCCGACCTCATGAAGGGCGTGACCGGAACCAACATGGACCGTTCACGCTCGACGCTGAACGCCCTGCCCCTGACCGGATCGGGCGGCAATCTTGGCATCGTGATGCTGCCGGCGCGCGGCGGCGCAAAGGCGATCACGCAGCCCAAGTTCGATCCCAAGGGCTTTCTCGACCTGGTGCGCGAGAAAAAGCCCGAACTGGTATACCTCGTCCCGTCGATGCTGCGCCTGATCCTCGATCATCCGGACGTGGCCGACTATGACTTTGCCGGCGTGAAATACCTGATGACCGGCACCGCGCCGCTACCGCACGATTCCGTGGTGCGGGCGCTGGCGCTTTGGCCGCGCGTGCGGATGCGCAATTCCTACGGCATGTCCGAAGGCGGCATCGGGGTGGGCACGACAACGCGCGAGCAGGTGCTCAAGCCCGGCTGCGTCGGCAAGTTGCCCCCGCACATGCAACTGCGCGACGAGCAGGGCAACGTGATCACCGAGACGGGCGTGGTGGGCGAGATCTACGGCTTCCAGAAGCACGCGCGCCGATACTGGAACGATCCGGAGGCGACCGCAGCGAGCTTCATCGGCGGCTGGACGCGGACCGGCGACCTCGGCTTCATCGACGGCGACGGCGACCTGATCATGGCCGGCCGGTCGAAGGAACTGATCATCCGTGGCGGCTACAACATCACGCCGCTGGAAATCGAAACGGTGCTGCACCGGCATCCGGCGGTCCAGCAAGCCGCCGTCGTCGGGATCGACCACCCGGTGCTGGGCGAGGACATCGGCGCGGCGGTAACGCTGCGTCCGGGCGCTGCGGCAGACGAAGCCGCGATCATCGCGTTTTGCCGCGAGCATCTGGCCGACAACAAGGTGCCGCGCACCCTGCTGGTCCTGCCGGAAATGCCGCTCAATCCCAACGGCAAGATTCTGAAGAAAGCGCTCAAGCCCGTGATCGAACACGAAGCAGAAGCCCGGCGCACGCGCCGGGCAGGCTGAGCCGGCCAGGTTGATCGGGGCGACCGGACGGTGAGGGGACCGTCCGGCCGTCCCGGTCAGCGCAACTGATCGAAAGGCACGTCCTTGTCCATGCGCACTTCGCCGGGCATGCCCAGCACGCGCTCGGCGATCTGGTTCCGCAGCACTTCGTCGGCGCCGCCGGCAATGCGCATCACCGTCGAATAGATGTAGTCGTATTGCAGGTCGGGGGCGAAGCTGTCCTGCGGATCGGCGGCGATCGCGGCCGGCCCGCGCAGTTCCATGCCAAGGCCGCTGACCTTCTGGTAGCGCGAGGCATAGGCCAGCTTGACCATGCCAGCGAGCGCCCCCGGATCCTCACCGCGCGACACCATCGTGCGCAGGCGCGCCTGGAAGTGCCGCTCGCCCTGCTCCTCGGCCAGCGCTTCGGCAAGCTGGCGCCGCACGGCGGCATCTTCGAGCATCGTGCCGCCCACGCCGTCCGGCGTCGCGGCCGCGTAATCGAGCAGCGGCTCGACCTTGCTGCGGTGCGCGCCCGAGCCGAGGCGCTCGCCCATCAGCACGGTCATGCAGCACGCCCAGCCCTCGCCCGGCGCGCCGAGGCGGTTGGCATCGGGGATGCGGACGTCGGTGAGGAACGTCTCGTTGAATTCGCTGGCGCCCGAGATCTGGCGAATTGGGCGTGTCTCGATGCCGGGGGTCTTCATGTCGACCACGAAGAAGGTCAGGCCCTTGTGCTTGGGCACGGTGGGATCGGTGCGCACGACGAGGATGCCCCAGTCGGTCAGGTGCGCCCAGCTTGACCACACCTTCTGGCCGTTGACGATCCAGTCGCCCGAGCCGTCATCGGCGCGGACCGCGCGGGTGCGCAGGGCGGCGAGGTCGGACCCTGCCGCCGGTTCGGAAAAGAGCTGGCACCAGGTCATGTCGCCCTTGAGCGTAGGCTCGATGAAGCGGGCGCGCTGTTCGTCGGTGCCGTGGCGGGCGATGACCGGCAGCGCCATGCCGGTGCCGATCGAGGTAAACGGCCCCTTGGGCAGGTGGTAGCAGCCTTCCTCTTCGGCGAAGATCACAGCCTCGATACCGGAAAGACCACGACCGCCAAGCGCCTTGGGGAACGTCAGCCCCGACCAGCCGCCATCGAACAGTTCGCGCATCCACGCGCGGCCGCGATCGGCTTCCTCCTCTTCGGGCAGGCGGACGCCCTGCGGCATTTCGTGCGCGGGCGCATGGGCGGCGAGCCATTGGCGCGCCTCGGCGCGGAAAGCGGCTTCGGTAGGGGTATCGTTGAAATCCATGTCAGGCGGCCTTTGCTGCGGTGGCGGCGTGGGCGGCGATCAGGCGATCGGCCCAATAACCCTTGCTCCCGGCATTGAGGGCGAGCAGGCGTTCACGCCGGTAGTAGAAATGGCAGTTGGCCTCGAAAGTGTAGCCGATGCCGCCATGCACCTGCAGGTTCTCGCGCGCGGCGAGTTCGAACGCGCGCAGCGCGGTCAGGCGCGCGGCAGCGGCGGCGGCGGGAAGATCCTGCGGCGAGGAATCCGCCGCCCAGCCTGCGAACCAGGCATTCGACCGCGCCAGTTCGATGGCGAGAGCAACATCGGCCAGCTTGTGCTTGATCGCCTGATACCCGGCCAGCGGACGGCCGAACACCTGGCGCTCCTTCACATAGGCAAGCCCCATCGCAAGGCACGCCTCGGCCGCGCCGATGGCTTCGAACGCCACCTGCACGGCGATGCGATCAAGCAGCGTGGGGAGCAGGCCCGTGCCGGGCAGGACTTCAGTCTCGGCACCATCGAAGGCGAGCGCGAAGTGCGGGCGCAACTGGTCGAAGCTTTCAAGCCGGGTGCGGGTCACGCCCGGCTGGTCGAGCGGGACGAGCGCCAGCCCATCGCCCACCTGCACCACCGCGAGCGAGGCGATGCCGGCATCGGCGACCGGGGTCTTGGTGCCGTGCAGCTTTCCGCCGGACAGCGTGCTGGCGTGGCCGAACAGCGGCCCCGGCCCTTCGGTCGCGGCAAAGCAGGCGATGACCTCGCCCGAGGCGAGGCGGGGCAACCAGTGCGCCTTTTGCGTGTCTGAGCCGGCAAGGCGGATCGCTTCGGCGGCCATCACGATGGACGAGCTGAACGGCAGGCAGGCGTTGGCGCGGCCCAGTTCCTGCGACAGCACGCCGCAATCGAGCGCGCCCAATCCCAGTCCGCCGCAGGATTCCGGGATGGCAAGGCCAAGGAATCCCATTTCGGCCAGTTCCCGCCACAGCGGTTCGTCGCAGGCTGCGTCGCTATCGATCAGGTGGCGCAGATGGTCATAGGGCGTGCGCCGGGCGAGCAGACCCCGCGCCTGCTCGGCCAGCATCTTCTGTTCATCGGAAAGATCGAAGTCCATCGGCGTCCTCAAATGGCAAGCGGTTCGTACCAGGTCGTGGAAAGCGCGCCCATGGCATCGGCCATGATTGCTGTTTCGCGCACGGTGCGGGCGTGGCAGACCTGCAGTGCCGCCGAGAAATCGACGGAGCCGGCGTCTATCGCCGCCGCCAGTGCGCGGCGCGCGCCAGGGAGGTCCGACGGCGCAGCGGGCAACAGCGCACGGATGTCTGCCACTTCGGCAGCATCGTAGACGGCACCGTGGCTGAGCCGCATCCGCCAGAACTTGACCAGCCGCGCCAGCTCCTTGGCCTTGGCGGCGGCGCGCTGGTTGCCGGCGGCGGGCACGATCTCGTCGCGCAGGTCGGCCAGCGCGATCTCGAACGTGCGGTCGATCGGATCGACCGGGCAATCGGGCAGCGCGGGCGCCTTCAGCGCAATCCCCGCCAATTCGCCAAGCGAGCGGGCCATCACGCGCCGGTGCATCGTGCCGAACAACAGCGCGGTGCCCGTCACCCCGCCCCGCGCCACCTGTCCTGCCGACGCGACGGAGAACGACAGCTGGAAATAGAGGCGGTGGAAGCGCACGCGCGGCAGGTCAACGGGCACACCGCCCGCCGCCTCGTAGGCGCGGAACACGTCGGCGATCGGCACGAACGGCTGGATCAGGCTGCGCACCCAGATCTGTGCCAGATCCTCCATCGGATCGCCAAGGTGGCTCAATTCCCAATCGACCAGCGCTTCCACGCGGTTATCGACAAACAGGAAATTGCCCGGCCCGGCATCGCCGTGGAGCAGCACGGGAGGGCCGCGATCGGGCGGGATATTGGCCGCGAGCCAGACCAGCGCCAGTTGCAGCAGCGGGTCCGCCGCGCCGGCCAGATTGTCTTGCCGCCACTGGGCGATATTGGCCGCGATGCGCTGCGATGGCGGCTCTTGCGCATCGCCCAGCGGAGCCAGCGCGGGATCGGCCGCATCGATCCGGTGCAAGGCGGCGAGCTGCGCGACGAAATCGGCTGCCAGCGCGGCCGGGTCGGTCGCCTGCGCGAACCGGTCCTGCCCGGTGACGAATTCGCTGAGCAGGGCAAGGTGCGAGGGAAACGCCGCGACCAGCGGCGCGACGCGCACGCCGCCGCTCGCCAACGGTCCCGACAGCGCTCCCAGCACCGCCGTCTCGCGCTCGAAAAAGGCAAGCCGCGCCGGATCGCCCGCGCGTGCATCCCACGCAAGGTAGCAGGTCCGCTCCGCCCCGTCGGGTGACTGAAGGACCACTTCGGCGCCCTGCCGCGATGCCCCTCCTCCGCCGCGCGGCCGCTCTGCCGCGATGACATACCCGGTGCGCTGTTCTACCTGTTCCTTCAGCGCAGGCGGGATAACGCTTGCCATCAACATCCCCACTTATATAACTTCGTTAGACACCAATGGAACACACTGCCCTCGGGAGAGTCAAGCGTGCAGTACGAAACGATCCTTTTCGACGTGACCGACCACGTCGCCACCATCACCATCAACCGGCCCGAAGCGATGAACAGCTTCAATCGCCGGATGATGGATGAGTTCGAACACGTCTGGCACGAAGTCTCGTGGAACGACGACATCCATGTGAGCGTGCTGCGCGCCGCTCCGGGCCGGGCATTCTGCACCGGCGTGGATGTGAAGGGGGCGACCGGCCAGGGTGACGAGCGCCCCGCGGTGGACCTCGACAACATCTGGCATTGCTTCGATCCGGGCGACCAGCTTGGCCCCAAGTCTCAGAAATGCTGGAAGCCGATGATCTGCGCGGTGCACGGCATGGCGGCCGGCGGCGCGTTCTACTGGCTGAACGAGGCCGACATCATCATCGCGTCCGAGGATGCGACGTTCTTCGACCCGCACGTGACATATGGCATGACGAGCGCGCTGGAGCCGATCGGCATGACCTATCGCATGCCGTTGCAGGATGTTCTGCGCATGGTCCTGCTGGGCAACGACGAGCGGTTGAGCGCCGACTATGCGAAGTCGATCGGCCTTGTCAGCGAAGTGGTGCCGCTCGACCAGCTGTGGGATCGGGCACACGCGCTGGCGCTGCAGATCGCGGCCAAGCCGCCGGCAGCGATCCAGGGATCGGTCAAGGCGATCTGGACGAGCCTCGACATGCCGCGCTCGGTGGCACTGGCCAACGCCCTGAAGTACCCGCAGATCGGCAATCCGGTGGGCATCCCGCAGGTCGACCGTGCCGCGCTGATGGCCGACAAGGCCAAGAAGTTCACGCTGCGCTGAAACGGGAAGGCACGATGTCCCACCCCCGCCTTCACGCCCGCGTCCGTCCCGACAAGCCTGCACTGGTGATGACCGATGGGTCGCGCGGGCTGACCTATGCCGAACTGGAGGAGCGCGCCAACCGCGGCGCGCACCTGCTGCGCGGGCTGGGCGTGGGGCGCGGCGACACGGTGGCGTTCTGGCTGCCGAACTGCGCCGAGCTGTTCGAGGTGTACTGGGCGGCGCAGCGCTGCGGCGCCTATGTCACCCCGATCGCCACCACGCTGACCGGGGGCGAAGCCGACTACATCCTGCGCAATTCGCAGGCGAAAGTCCTTGTCGCGGCACCGGAACTGCCCGGCTTCGCTGCGCTGGCGCCGCATGGCGAACTGGCCGTGTTCAGCCGCGAGGCATGGTCGCAGGAACTGGACCGGCAGCCGGCCACGCCGATCGCGGATGAATCGCCGGGCTTCCACATGGTCTATTCGAGCGGGACCACGGGCAAGCCCAAGGGGGTGCGGCTGCCGCTGCCCGACGGCGGAGTGACCGATCCCCACCAGATCGCCGCGCTGCTAGAAGGCCGTTACGGGCTTGGTCCCGGCGATGTCTACCTCTCGCCCGCACCGCTCTACCACACGGCTCCCCTGGCCTACACGACGAGCTGCCACCGGTTGGGCGCGACAGTGGTGCAGATGCCCAAGTTCGAGCCGGAAGGCGCGCTGGCGGCCATCGAACGCCACAAGGTGACGATTGTGCAGATGGTGCCGACGATGTTCTCGCGCCTGCTCAAGCTGCCCGAAGCCGTGCGCCTTGCCCATGACCTGTCTTCACTGCGGTTGGTGATCCACGCAGCGGCGCCCTGCCCCGTCCCGGTCAAGCATGCCATGATCGCATGGCTGGGTCCGATCCTGTACGAATACTACGGCGGATCGGAGGGGAACGGGTCCACCGGGATCACCTCGGAGGAATGGCTGCGCAAGCCCGGCTCGGTCGGACGCGCGACATGGGGCACGCTGCACGTCTGCAATGACGCGGGCGACGAGCTGGCGCCGGGCGAGACCGGGCTGATCTATTTCGAAGGCGGCTGGAATTTCCAGTACCTTGGCGACGAGGACAAGACACGCGACAGCCGCAATCCCAAGCATCCGAACTGGTCGGCGCTGGGCGACATCGGCCATGTCGACGAGGACGGATACCTGTTCCTGACCGACCGCAAAAGCTACATGATCATTTCCGGCGGCGTGAACATCTACCCGCAGGAGGTGGAGAACCTGCTCATCACCCATCCCCGTGTGGCCGATGCCGCCGTGATCGGGGTGCCGCACCCTGAATTCGGGGAAGAAGTGAAGGCCGTGGTCCAGCCGCTCGATCCGGCCGATGCGACGCCGGAATTTGCGGCCGAGCTGCTCACGTTCTGCCGCGAACAGCTCAGCCCCATCAAATGCCCCCGCTCGGTCGATTTCGATCCGGCCCTGCCCCGGCAGGAGAACGGCAAGCTCTACAAGCGGATCATCCGGGAGCGCTACTGGCTCCCGGCGTGACCGGCGTGCATCGTCGAGGCGCGGTCAGAGCGCCTCGACGATGGTGACGTTGGCGATACCGCCCCCTTCGCACATCGTCTGCAAGCCGTAGCGCTTGCCCCGCGCGCGCAGCGCATGGATCAGCGTGGTCATCAGCTTGGTGCCCGAAGCGCCCAGCGGATGGCCGAGCGCAATGGCGCCGCCGTTTACATTGAGGCACTCCGGATCGGCATCGAGCGCCCTGGTCCATGCCAGAGGGACCGAGGCGAAGGCTTCGTTCACTTCATAGAGATCGATATCCGACAGCTTCATGCCGGCACGATCGAGCGCGCGGCGGGTGGCCGGGATCGGTTCTTCCAGCATGACCACCGGATCGCCCGCGGTGACGGTCATCGCGTGAATCCGGGCCAGCGGGGTGAAACCGTATTCCTTGAGCACGCGCTCGTTCACGATGAGCACGCCCGATGCGCCGTCGCAGATCTGGCTGGCGGTGGCGGCGGACAAGGAGCCGCCTTCGGCCAGCAGCTTCACCGCGCCGATGCTTTCCAGCGTGGCATCATAGCGGATGCCCTCATCCTGATCGTGCGGGACCAGGACGCCATCGGCGTCCGCCCCATCGACCACGAGGATTTCGTCGGCAAAGGCCCTGCTCTGCGTAGCGGCGGCTGCGCGGCGATGGGATTCGAGAGCGAAGGCGTCGAGATCGGCGCGGGTGAAGCCGTACTTGTCGGCGATCATCTGCGCGCCGCGGAACTGGCTGAAGTCGGTCACGCCGAAGCGGGCCTGGATCTTGGGCGACCACGGATCGCGGCCCACGCCCACCGCAGCGGCGCCGGCGCGCGGCGTGCCCATCGGCACGCGCGTCATGCTTTCGATCCCGGCGGCAATGACCACATCCTGCGCGCCCGACATCACCGCCTGAGCGGCAAAGTGCACCGCCTGCTGCGAGGAGCCGCACTGGCGGTCGATGGTGACGCCGGGCACGGTGACGGGCAGGCTCGACGCCAGCACGCAGCCGCGCCCGATCTGCTGGGCCTGCTGCCCCGCCTGGCTGACGCAGCCCATGATGACATCGTCGATCGCCAACGGATCGATGCCCGACCGTTCGACCAGCGCATCGAGCACCCGGCCGCCAAGATCGGCCGGATACCAGTCCCGCAACCGCCCATTGCGACGGCCGCCGGCGGTGCGGGTTGCTGCCACGATATATGCTTCGGCCATGCCTTGAACTCCTGCCTGCAGGCGCCTTGGCGGCGCTGCTCCATGATTGACCATGGCGGCCTACTTATATAACTAGGTTATATATATCAAGCAGAGGTGACCGTGACCAGCCAGACATCCGCCCCCGCCATGGACGAGGAGACCTTCGATGCCTTTCTCGACCAGTTGCGCCGCTATATCGCAGAACGCCTGATCCCCGCCGAACCCGAGCTGTTCCGGCTGGACCGCGTGCCCGACGACATCCTGCGCGAGATGCGCGACATGGGCCTGTTCGCCCTGACCACGCCGGCCGAGTTCGGCGGCGCCGACATGACGGTCAGCCAGTATATCCGCACCATCCGCGAACTGGCCAAGGCCGCGCCGGCCTATCGCTCGATCCTGTCGATCAACACCGGGATGTTCACCAGCGCGCTCAAGCGCGGAGGCACGGACGAGCAGAAGGCGGCCTGGCTGACGCGCTCGGCCCAAGGCGAGATCGCCTGCTTCGGCCTGACCGAACCGGACAGCGGGTCGGACGCCGCAGGGCTGAAGATGCGGGCGGTGCGCGATGGCGATGCCTATGTGCTCAACGGCACCAAGCGCTACATCACCAACGCCCCGTTTGCGTCGATCGGGCTGATCATGGCGCGCACGAACCCTGAAAACCTGCCGCGCAACCAGCACGTGAGCGCGTTCCTGCTCGACATGAAGACGCCCGGCGTTTCCATTGGCAGCGCGGATGCCAAGATGGGCCAGAAAGGCGGGCAGATCGCCGACGTCATCCTTGAGGACGTGCGCGTGCCGATGGCGAACCTGTTGGGCGGCGAGGAAGGCAAAGGCTTCACTGCCGCGATGCAGGCACTGGATTCTGGGCGGCTGTCCGTCGGCGCGGCTGCGCTGGGCGCCGCCGAACGCGCTCTGGAGGCAGGGCTGCGCTATGCGCACGAGCGGAAGGCCTTCGGCACGCCGATCGTCGAGTTCCAGCTGATCCAGGCCATGCTGGCGGACAGCCGGGCGGACATCTACGCCGCCGAGTGCATGATGCTCGATGCCTGTCGCCGCGCCGATCTGGGCGGCCGGATTTCGCTGGAGGCATCGGCCTACAAGATGTTCGCCAGCGAGATGTGCGGTCGGGTGGTCGATCGCGTGGTGCAGATTCACGGTGGGGCCGGCTACCTTGCCGAATACGACGCCGAACGCTTTTACCGCGATGCGCGGATCTATCGCATCTACGAAGGAACCACGCAGATCCAGCAACTGGTCATCGCCAAGCAGATGATGCGCGAGTTCGCGGCGCGCTGAACCACGGGCGGGGGCCGCGCGCCACACCGGCGCACGGACCCCGCCGTTTCACCGGCCGGTAAAGACCGGTTTGCGCTTCTCCTGGAAGGCGCGGACGCCTTCGGCGAAATCATCGCTGCGGCACGCCTGGCGCTGGAACACGCGCTCGGTGCTGAGTGCGGTTTCGAAGCTGCTGTCGAAGGCCTGCCAGGTCTGCTTCTTGATGAAGCCCAGCGCGCGCGGGCCCTGGGCCAGTTCGCGGGCGATGGCCATGGCGCGGGCCTCGACCTCGTCGTCGGGAACCACCTCCGTCACCAGCCCCCATTCGAGCGCCTGCGGACCGGTGACCTTCTTGCCGCGCAGCATCACGTCCATTGCGCGGACGCGTCCGATGGCGTTGACCAGCAGCCACGAACACCCGCCATCGGGAACAAGGCCGACATGGCGGAAGGCGAAGAAGAAGTAGCCCCCTTCCCCGCACACGATGATGTCTGCCGACAGGGCAAGGCCGCAACCGACCCCGGCCGCCGCGCCGCGCACTGCGGAAACGACAGGGATATCCATCGTCTTCATCAGCACGACCGATGGCCCCAGCGTGCGATCAAGGCCCACCCCGACATCGCGGCGCGGATCATCGAGCACCTTGGCCGCATTGGCCAGGTTGGCGCCCGAGCAGAACGCGCGGCCCTCGCTGGTGAGGACAATGGCCCTTGCCTCTGTGCTGGCGCGGTCGAGCGCGTCCAGCAGCTCTGCGTTCATGACCTCGTTCGATGCGTTGAGCGTCGCCGGATCGTTCAGGGAAATCCGCGCCACCCCGTCATGGAGGGAATAGAGAATCTTTTCGTAGCCCATCGGTGCATACCCCGGTCAAATTTTGAACCAAGATATATTACCTGGTTATATATCACAGGCAACTCTTCTGCGCGGGTTGGCCAGCAGACCACGCAGGGCCGCAAGCAGGGCCAAGGGCTGCTCGATCGGAACATGGTGCCCCGAGCCGGGGATCACGACCGGCTTGCCGCAGCGCCGCGCGATCCGCTGGGCCTCGGCCACACGCGGCGGCGTCATGATGGTGGTCAGTTCGCCGACCACGACATCCAGCGGGACATCGATGCCGCCGAGATCGTCGACAAAGGCCGCGTCGGCGTTCAGCGAATGCGGCAGGAGATGGTCGAACGCCCAGGTCCAGCGGCCCTCCTCCTCCCGCACCGAATGGCGGGCAATATACTCCCTGACCTCACGAACCGGAGCCGGTCCTTCGCCGATGAGACGGAACCGGCCGACGGCTTCCTCGCGCGTTGCATAATCCCGGCGCGGCTCGGCGGCGATTTGATGCAAGGGCTGACCGCGGATCGGCAGACCGGCATCGATGATCACTAGCCGGGACACCTGCTCGGAACATGCCTTGGCGGCCATCAGCGCCGGGATGGAGCCGAAGCTGTGCGCGACGATGGTGACCGGGTCCATGGCACAAGCATCGGCGACAGCCATGATCTCCCGCGCGAACTGGGCGCGGCTGTAGCCTTCCCGCCGATCGCTTTCCCCCATGCCCGAAAGCGAGAGCGCTACGACGCGGTACTGGCTGGCGAGCGCGGGGCCGATATGGTCCCACCACGCCGCGTGGGCCCGATAGCCATGAACCAGCACGAGCCCGGGAAGGTCCGCCGCCAGGTTCCATCCCCGGCAGGCTATTGCCGCTCCTTCAACCTGGACCGCAAACTGCCTTGGCCGCTCGGACCAACGCTGTTCCAACCAATCGTGCAGGTAACCCGTCATTGTGCGGCGGCTATTCCTGCGGATGCACGCAACGTCAATGGCAACAGGGAACCCCGCAGTACTCTTGCAAGACAGTGCCACGGCCTCGCGCGTCGCATGGGGCAGCAGATTGATCCGGAAACCCCGGCGTCACGGCACGATATTCGACGCCCACATGGCCGCAAGGCGCCGGGGCAAGCGCCGCTATCCACAGCCACCGGATGGACAGGGCGGCCCTGGCATCGCTACCCGCGCCGGATGGCAATCATCGCAACGATCATGAACACCGTCACGGGACGCCCCATCCAGAAGATGACCTTCGGCCGGATGCCGAAGCCTTGGGCCAGCTTCAATCTCGCCACCGGAGAACTTGTCACCGCCGAACGCATCGACATTGGCAGGCCGGCGCCGGGCAAGGTCGTCACTCCGGTCGATGTGTGGATCACGCTCAACGCCAAGGACTGATGCACTTGCAACGACCGCCAGGCGCAAATCTGGCGGTCGTCGCTTTCCAGGATCAGGAAAATTCCAGACCAGGCCTGCGGTTTTCGCGCCAGGCATTCAGAACCTTGGTGAATTCGATCGGACCGGGCGCGTAGGTGTCGACCAGCAGGCCTTTGTCGATGTCCCCTTCGCCCGTGTAATAGCCAGGGGTACACGTTTCCAGATAGGGCCGCCCGGCACGGGCCAGTTCACGGATCTCGGCGACCCATTCGCGTTCCGCCTGATCCGTCACTTCGACACGGGTCTTCCCCGCCGTCGTTGCCGCAGCGATGACCTGCACGATGTGCTCGGCCTGCTCGTCCAGCGTGTCGGTGATGTTGGGCTTGAAGCCATTCTGCCCGAGCGCCAGCATGAAGAAATTCGGGAAACCATGGGTCGCCAGGCCATAGAGGGTCCGGGTGCCGGTCGCGAACTTCTCTGTCAGCGACTGACCGTTGGATCCGTAGATTTCGAAAGCGGCACGCCGGGCATAGGCCGTGCCGGTCTCGAAACCGGTCGCAAAGATGATGCAATCGACGGGATATTCGACACCGTCAAACACGATGCCGGTTTCGGTGATCCTGTCCGGCCCGCGTCCCTGCGTATCGATCAGGCTGACATTGGGACGGTTGAAGGCATCCAGATATTCGTCGTTGAACGTCGGGCGCTTGCAGAACATACCGTACCACGGCTTGAGGCCGGACGCGGTATTCTCGTCCTTGACCGTCCGGGCGATGCGCTCGCGAATGTCGTTCCCCTTGCGGAAGTCCGCAATCTCCATGACCTGCCCGAGCTTATCGGGAGCGACCGCCGATCCGTCGGGTTGCCGTAGCGACGTTACGGTATCGTGGAACAGGTGGGTCCAACCGTCATCCACCAGGTCCGCGCCCGGGTTGACCCCGTTCAGCGTGGCGATGAAATTGTCCATCCGTTCGCGCTGCCAGCCGGGCTTCAGCGATTTGACCCACTGCGGGTCGGTGGGCCTGTTTCCACGAATATCGACGGTCGAAGGAGTACGCTGCACGACGTAGAGGTGCTTGGCGTCCCGAGCGACGTAAGGCACGCACTGGATGGCGGTCGCGCCAGTGCCGATCACGGCGACGCGCTTGTCCGCCAGTCCCGTCATCTCGCCACGGCTGTGCCCGCCCGTGTAGCCGTAGTCCCAGCGGCTGGTGTGGAAGGTGTGCCCCTTGAAGCTGGCGATACCGGGAATGCCCGGCAGTCTTGGGCGATTGAGGGGGCCGCTGGCGCTGAGCACGTAGCGGGCGCGGATCTGGTCGCCACGGTCCGTCGTCACCGTCCATCGATCGGCGGCTTCATCCCATCGCAGTTCGGTAATCTGCGTCTGGAACAGGGTGGCCGGGTAGAGATCGAAAGTCTTGCCGATACGCTTGGCGTGCTCGAACAATTCGGCGGCGTGGGCGTACTTTTCGGTGGGTATGTAGCCCGTCTCTTCCAGCAGCGGCATGTAGATGTAGGCTTCGATATCGCACTGGGCACCGGGGTAGCGGTTCCAGTACCAGGTGCCTCCGAAATCGCCTGCCTTCTCGATGATCCTGAAGTTGTCGATGCCCGCCTTGCGCAGCTTCGATGCCGCCAGCAGCCCGCCGAACCCGCCGCCGATGATGACGGCGTCGGCCTCTTCCACAACCGGCTCCCGAACCATCGGGGCTTCGATGTAAGGGTCATCGATGTAGTGGCTGAAGTCGCCCGTCACCTCGATGAACTGCTCGTTCTTGCGCGGGTTCAGACGCTTCTGGCGCTCCAGCGCGTATTTCGCGCGCAGTTCTTCGAGGTTCACGCCGTAGGCTGCGGCGAGATCGTCTCTGCCTGGTGCTTCGGTAGCCATGGTTCCGTTTGCTCCTGGATTTCGATGGTTATCGGGATTGGGACGAATGCCGGTCGATGAACCGCGCAATCTGGTCGAGCGTGGCATCGGCCGCAGATGATGCAGGGGCCAGCGTCAGGTAGGCGTGAAGCGCGCCATCCTGGCGGTGCGTGGCGACATCGCATCCGGACTCGGCAAGCGCATGGGCGTAGTCTTCAGCCTCCGCTGCCAGCAGGTCGGCACCGGCCGTGATGACCAATGCGGGGGCAAGCCCTTCCAGAACGCCGCGCGCCGGTGCGAAGCGCGGGTCGGCGCGCTGCCGATGGTCGGGGACGTAGAGGTCATAGAAGGCACGGATGTCTTCCAGGCGCATGAACGGCGGGCGGAAGGCGCGCATCGCCTCGGTTTCGGTGTCACCCGCGACCGAGGGATAGATCAGGATCTGGCCGGCGAGACGCCCGGCACCGCTATCGCGGTCCACCTGGGCCAGCACCGCCGACAGATTGCCCCCAGCGCTGTCGCCGCCGACAAAGAGTGGGCCGTCCGGCTTCAAGTTCCGGTAGACGGCGCACACGTCGTCGACTGCGGCCGGAAATGGGTGTTCGGGGGCGAGGCGGTAATCGACCGACACGACGCGGCATCCGGTCCGCGCCGCCAGGGTACGCGCGAAACTGTCGTAGTCTGCAACCGAACCGGCGACCCACCCGCCGCCATGGACGAACAGGATGGTCGCGCGCGGTGCCGCATCGGGACGATAGTCGCGAACGGGAACGCCTGCGATGCGGTCATCGACCACGCTGTGCATTTCGGGACCGCCAGCCGGCGAGAGTTGCGAAAGCACGGCCCGCATGACGTCCGGCGTGCTGTTGGTGATCGAAGGCAGGCCCGGTGCGGAAAGTGCTTCGGCCAGACCCGCCATTTCGGGATCGATGTTTACCTTGCTCACAGAACCTCCCCGGCAGCCATCGCCTGCCGCATCATGAATTTTTGGACTTTCCCGGAGGCTGTCATGGGCAGCTGATCGACCAGCCGGACGATTGCCGGAACCTTGTAGTGCGCGAGCTGCCCACGGCAGAACGCCCGGATCTGGTCCGCATCGAGGCGGGATCCCGCTGCCGTCACAACCCAGGCGCAGACGATCTCGCCAAATTGCTGGTCCGGCACGCCGATAACCGCGACATCGACGATCTCGGCATGGCGGTAGAGGTATTCCTCGATTTCCCGGGGCGAGATGTTTTCGCCGCCGCGGATGATCATGTCCTTTGCCCTGCCGGTGATACGGACGTAGCCATCCTCGTCCATGACGGCGAGATCGCCCGAGTGCATGAAACCATCCCGGTCCACGGCCAGGGCGGTCGCGTCGGGATCATTCCAGTAGCCGGCCATCACGGAATAGCCTCGGGTGCACAGTTCGCCTTGCGTCCCGCGGTCGACCGTCTGCCCCAACTCGTCCACGATCTTGATTTCGATGTGGGGCATGACCTTGCCGACCGTTTCCACGCGGACCCTGACGGGGTCGTCGAGTGACGTCTGGGTGCTGACCGGGCTGGTTTCCGTCATGCCGTAAGCGATGGTCACTTCGGCCATGTGCATCCGGTCCATGACGCGTCGCATCACTTCTACGGGACACGTCGTTCCCGCCATGATCCCGCCGCGCAGCGAGCCGAGATCACGGTCCTGCCGGTCCAGCGCCGAAAGCATGGCGATGAACATCGTCGGCACGCCATAGCAATGGGTGCAGCGTTCAACCTCGATCGCCGCAAGGCTGGCATCGGCGTCAAATCCGGGCGCCGGATAGATCATGGCCGCACCGCTTGCGATGCAGGCGAGATTGGCCATCACCATCCCGAAGCAATGGTACAGCGGGACAGGGATGCAGACCCGGTCCCCCGCTCCCACGCCGGCCCTGCGACCGACGTCCGCGCCGTTGTTGAGGATGTTGCGGTGGCTGAGCGTCACGCCCTTCGGGCGCCCGGTGGTGCCGCTGGTGAACTGGACGTTGACTGGTTCACGGGCATCGGCTGCGACGCCGTCCAGCCACGTGAGGTCCGATGACGGAATGTCGGTGAACGGCAGATACCCCGGGGGCGGAGTGTCGCCGAGCCAGACACGAAATTCGAGGCCGGGCGCGGGGATGCCCGCCAGTTCGGCGGCATAGTCGATGTCCTTGAAACCCGGCGCCATGACGATGGCCCGTGCACCCGAGAGATCCAGGACGTGCTCCAGCTCAACGCGGCGATAGGCCGTGTTGAATGTCACGAACACCAGGCCGGCACGCGCGGTTGCAAATTGCAGCAGTGTCCACGCAGCACACGTGGGCGCCCAGACGGCAACACGGTCGCCGCGATTGAGCCCGAGCTTGCGCAGACCCGCGGCCAGTTCACTCACCTGCCGGTCAAGCTCGCCGAAAGTCAGCCGGATGCCTTCATGGCGCGAGACAAGCGCCTCTTCGGCCGGCCAGAGCCGGGCGGCGCGCGCAACCGCCTCGCCGATGTCATGTTCAATCAACGGAACAGTGGTGTCGCCAACTGACAACGCCAGCATCCCGGGCGCACCGGTCTCAGTCGCCATCCTCTTCTCCATCGCAGCAGCTTCATCGAGCCTTGCGCTGAAGACGGTTGTAGCCGATTGACGGCCACCTTCTTTGCAAAAGACGACAATGGATTATCAATTTACGACAGGTGTCCGGATATGCAGACAATGGCCGATGCCGGTGCCGTCCGGCAGTTCGTGCGATTTTCCGAGGCGATTGGCCTACCGCTGCAGAGCATTCTCGACCCGCAACTGAATGCGATCGTCGCGGCGGCAGCGCAATCGGAGCGGGTTCCGGCGCACGGCATCGTCGACCTGCTGCAGGTAAGCTCGGCGGTTTCCGGCAGGTCCGACCTCGGCATCGCTTTTGCCGCCTGGGGCAACCTGCGCGGCTATGGCCCCTTGAGCCTGCTGTGGGATCATTGCCCGACGTTCAAGGAAGCGATCCGGGTCAACCACCAGTATATGCATCTTGAAAGCGGCGCCCTGGCGACGCGATCCGACGATTTCGGCGACGAGGTCTATCTCAGTTCCGTCGTGCTGGTCGAGGCACGCTTCGGTGCGTCGCAGTTCGTAGAGGCCACGCTCGCGCTGTCCATGCTGGTCGGCCGGCTCATTCTGGGCCAAAGCTGGACGCCTGTGAAAATGGAGTTCCAGCACCCGGCCCCCAGGTCCTTGCGACAGCATCACGACCTGTTCCGCTGCCCGGTCGAGTTTGGCGCCGAGCGCAATGCCCTGGTGGTCAGCAAGTCCGACCTCACCCGCGAAACCGGTGCGGGCAACGCGCACATGCTGGCCTATCTCGAACGTCACCTGGCGTCATCGTCATCGCAATGGCCGGAAGGTCTGGTGCATCAGATAGAGCGCATCGTTTCTACCAATCTTTCTTCCGGGGACATCGCGCTGGAACAAGTGGCGGCAGCGCTGAACATGAACCTGCGGACGTTGCAGCGCCGCCTTTCCGTGCAGGGGCAGAGCTACAACCGCATCGTCGAGCGGGTTCGCAAGCGGATCGTCCAGGACTATGTGAACAGCGACGCCAATCCCAACCTGTCCGAACTCGCGTTCCGCCTGGGATACAGCGAAACCTCTGCGGCCAGCCGCTTCCTCAGTTCAAAAATGGGAATCCGGCTGCGCGGTTGACTGTAGTCGATCATCAGGTGGCAGGTTGCACCGTGTCGTAGCCCCCGCGCGTTGATCGCATCGATGGGCGAATGAAAATGCCGGAACGGATTTTCCGGCTTGCGAGGGCGGCCCATGACCGCCCCCCTTCCCCACCCCGCCGCCAGAGGCGAGGTTCGCCATAACTCTCCCATTTCCCCATCAACACCATGACATCGCTCGATAATGTCAGGGTGTAACGTCCACCGCACGAACCTTTTGGAAGCCCGGATCGCCACACTAGTTGACAATGACCAATACAAGGCACTACGAACCACACCTGTTAAGTCATATGATTTAACCCTTGGTCCGATTGCCCGGGCCATCAAGGGAACAAGCGCAAGGAAGCTCAGGCTTTCCGAAAATAGCGCAGATCCAGGTGAGAGGTGCTTGATGCTTGCGAGTGGTGATGTCGCCGTATGTTCTGGCAATTTCCGCGGAATACCGCTGGTGAGCGCCTAGTCTAGCTGGCGGCATCGGATGATGCCCCGTCGCCATCGCCGTTCCTGAATACGGGTCGGCACAGCCACCGCCGTTGATGACGCCCCTGGGCGAGCACAACTTCATCATCGAAATCAAATCCACCGCGCGTCCGAGTGCCATTCTCGGCATTGCGGGATTTTTCCTACTGTCGTTGCAACAATAAAACACCCTGGGAGGGGTAAACACGTGAAGAGATTGAATTCTGTTTGCACCACTTCGCTGCTTTCGATTGCTGTGGCAGGACTGGCCGGCGCTCACCCCGCGGTCGCTGCCGCGCAGGAAGTAGCTACCGCGGCGCAGCATGAGACCAGCGGGCTTGGCGAGATCGTGGTTACCGCACAGCGCCGTGACCAGAACGTTCAGGACGTGCCCGTCGCCGTGACCGCCGCCAACGCGGATACGCTGGCCGCCGCCGGTATCACCAACGTCACCAACCTCAACAACCTGTCGCCCAGCATCTCCTTCCGCTCGACCAACATCGCGTCGAGCACCTCGAACATCCAGATCCGCGGCATCGGCACGGTCGGCAACGCCCGCACCTTCGAAGGCGCAGTGGGCGTGTTCATCGACGGCGTCTATCGGACCCGCTCGGGCCAGGCCCTGTCGAACTTCCTCGATGTCGGCAGCCTGCAGATCCTTCGCGGCCCCCAGGGCACGCTGTTCGGCAAGAACACGTCGGCGGGTGCCGTGCTGATCTCCAGCACCAAGCCACAGCTTGGCGAAGTCAGCGGCAATTTCGAAGCCAGCTACGCCAACTACGAAACCTACCTTGCCCGTGGCGCAATCAACGTGCCGGTTGGCGACAAGGCCGCCGTGCGCCTTGCTGCAGTGAAGTCCGGCTCGGACGGCACGATGACCGATCCCAACACCGGCAACCAGCTCAACGGCAACGACGACTGGGGCGTCAAGGGCCAGTTCTATGCCGAAGCTTCGGACGCCTTTCGCATCCTGCTGATCGGCGACTACGCCTCGACCAAGGGCGATTGCTGCTACGCCACTTTCGATGCCGTTCCCGGCGCGACCCAGCCGTTCATCGACGCGCTCTCGCTGGCCAACGGCCTGGTTCCGGCTTCGCGCAACATCAAGGACCGCCAGGCGGTCGTGAACCCGATGACGATCAACCGCGCGAAGGACTACGGCGCGACCCTGCGGCTTGAACTGGACATCGGCAACGGCACCCTGACCTCGGTTTCCGCCGTGCGTCGCTACAAGCTTTACCAGCTCGAAGACGCCGACTTCTCGGGTGCGACGATCCTCGACCTCGACGAGACCTTCGGCTCGCGCTTCATCTCGCAGGAACTGACGTATGGCGGCAAGCTCGAGGGCGGCCTGAACGCCGACTATGTCTTCGGTGCGTTCTACTCCGACGAAAAGTTGAAGATGGGCCGCAACCTGCGGTGGGACACGCAGGCCCAGACCTACTGGGACGTCGTGTTCGGTGGCGCCGGCGTTCCTGCGGGCACCGCCAATGCCGCACCGGGCCTGTTCTCGGTCGAAAACATGGGCGGCCGCGTCAAGTCGCTGGCGTTCTTCACCCACTGGAACGTCGATCTGACCGATCAGGTCTCCGCCATCATCGGCGCGCGTTATACCAACGAGCGCAAGACCGGCTTCCAGAACACCTCCTACTTCCGCGACGGACTGTTCGATCCGCTTGCGCTGGCGGGCGTCATGCCGGGCATTCCCTATGACCTGAAGACCACCAACAACTCGCTCAGCGGTACGCTGGGGCTTCAGTACAAGCCCACGAACGACGTCATGATCTATGCGACGTACAATCGCGGGTTCAAGGCAGGCGGCGTGAACCTGGATGTCAACGCGGCGGGTGTCCCGGGAAGCGTGGTGTTCGGATCGGCCGGCATTGCCCAGTCGCCCGTCTACAAGCCCGAGACCATCAACGGCTTCGAGCTTGGCGCCAAGGTTGACTGGATGAACGGTCGCGCCCGCACCAACGTGGCGGCGTTCTATAACACCATCAAGGATCTGCAGGTCGCACAGTTCCTCGGCCTCCAGTTCCAGATCATCAACGCCCCCAGCGCCAAGGTCTATGGCTTCGAGCTGGAGCAGACCTTCAAGCTGTCCGATGCGGTGACGTTCAACGGCGGGCTGACCTGGCTGCCCAAGGCCAATTTCGGCGACGACGCCATCCTGACCAACCTGGCAGGCCGACGCTTCTCGACCGCACCCAAGTTCGCCGGCAACGCGACCATCAGCGTCGAGCAGCCGGTTTCGGACAGCCTGGCGGTGACGGCCCGGTTGCAGACCAACTACACGAGCAAGGTCTACACCAACCCGGTCAACGACCTGACGCAGGACGGGTATGCCCTCGTGAACTTCAACCTCGGTCTCAAGCAGATCGACGGCAACTGGCAGATCGAAGGCTGGGTCCAGAACCTCTTCGACAAGGCGTACATCACCTCGCACTTCAACACGCCGCTGCAGGGTGACGATCGCAATGCCTACCTCGGCCAGCCGCGGACCTACGGCGTGACGCTGCGCGGCCGCTTCTGAACGATGGGGCTTCGGTGCCCATCTTATTGCTGACGCGGTAAAATCAGCCCGTATCAACGATGTCCCGGGGGAAACCCCGGGACATTTTGTTAGGTGCTAGCAGGCTTCTGCAGCCTCCGCAGACGCCACCGAGCAACGGCGGGGCAGCGCTGTGGCAGCATCAGAAATCGATCGAAGCGCTGGCCTTGAAAGTGCGGGGCTGCCCTTGGAGGAGCGCCGCCGAGAATACGTCGAACGCAGAGGCCCAGTAACGCTTGTTGGCGACGTTATCGACGCCCAGACGCAGCGTTACCGGCTTGTCGGCGGCAACCAGGACATAGCGGGCGCCGATGTCAAAGCGCGTCCAATCCGGGATTTCCAGCGTGTTTGCGATGTTCACGGCCTGCTTGCCAGTATGGACCATACGGCCCGTAAGCGTGAGACCTGTTGCAGGCACATCCCACTCCATGCCTGCATTGGCGGTCCATTCAGGTACGCCGACCGCGCGATTGCCCTGGTTCAGACCGCCGCTGGTCCGCCGCAGCCTGGCATCGACCAGGGTGGCGCCGCCGATGAATCGCAATCCCTTGACGGGTTCGCCGTTCAGGGTGAACTCCACGCCTTCGTTGCGCTGCCGACCATAAAGACCGAAGCGCAACCTTCCGTCGCCCGCGCCCGCATCGACGGAATAGCCCACAGGAAGATCGATGCGGAACAGCGACAGCCCTGCTTCGAAGGTGCCGAGGCGGAGCTTGCCGCCGACCTCGTATTGCGTGGACTTGACGGGAGCGAGGACTTCGCCGGCGTTGACGACCAAGGCATCAAGCGGGGCGGTCGGCCCTTGCTGCAGCGCCTCGATGCGATTGGCGAAGAGCGACAATCCGGGCACCGGCTTTACGACGACGCCGAGCGCCGGGGTGATGGCGCTCTTGCGGTAGGTGTTGGTGAGCGAGCCGCCATCGTAGTAATTGTAGCTCTTCACCTGCATGTCCTGCAGACGCAAGCCTGCGGTAATCAATACCCGGCCACTCAACAGGCCGAGCGTGTCGGAGGCGAAGGCCGAGAGCAAGCGGACCCGGCTGATCGGGAACGGACTGTCGAGATCCCCGCCGACGGAGGCCGAACCGGGAATAGCGGCGACCGGCGTGTCGTAGATGTTGGTGGCGAAGCCTGCGAAGCCTGGGCCATACAGGAAATCGAAGGCGTTTCGGTTGACCTGCCACACCGCGCTGGTTCCGAAGTTGATTTCCTGCGTGACCTTGGTGCCGAGCTTGACCCGCAGGCCCGCCTCGAACGCTTCATTGTTGTCCGTGCGCGGCACGTAGAGCCCATTGCCATTGGCTGCGCCCGTCGCCGTGTCGAGCACAGTGATGCCGCCGTAGATGCCCTGCTCGCTCCCGTCCCGGGCGCCGCCCGTGGCGTAGAACATGGCATTGTCGCCCAGATCCTGCTCGAAGCGCACCACGCCGAACACGTCACGCAAGTCGGTGTAAGTCCAGGGCTGCGCATAGTTCGCGGTGGCCCCTGGCACGGCGGGGATCGTCGCCGTGCCGATCGTCACCTTGGGTCGCAAACCATCGACCTCGACCTTCTGATATCCGAGGTCGAGGAACAGGCGGGTATTGTCGTCGCGCCAATCGAAGGCACCGCCGATGACGAGCGTGCGACGGAATTCCCCGTCGACGGCGACATCGCCGCTGCGCAAGGCCGCGTTGATGCGCACCCCGAACGCCCCTCCCTCACCAAAGCGGCGCGAAACGTCAAAGCTGCCCCCGACATTTGCATCCGAGGTATAGCCCAGCGTTACCCGGTTGAGGTCGCTGGCCCCGGCGCGCTTCATCTGTAGATTGACGCTGCCGCCGAGCGACGATCCGCCCGGTGCCGCGCCATTGAGGAATGCGCTGGCTCCGTTCAGCACCTGCACGGATTGAAACAGTTCAGGCGCGATCAGCTGGCGGGGCGCGATGCCGTAAAGACCGTTGAGCCCTACGTCGTCGCCGTAGAGCGCAAAACCGCGGATGACGAACTGTTCGGCGGCGTTACCGAAACCATAGCTGGTGCGCACCGTGGGGTCGTTTTCCAGCACCTGCCCCAAAGTCTGCGGCTGCTGGTTGAGGATCAGAGCCTCGTTGTAGCTGCGCACCGTGAACGGAACGTCTTCCGCCTTCTTGCGGCCAAGCGCGCCCAGATCGCCTTCTCCCATGACTTGGGTGGCGTTGAGCGCTTGCGCGGTAACGACGATTTCCTGAGGGCTTTCCTCGGCGTGGGCCGAGGCAGCACCCATTGGGACGAGGGCCGTAGCGGCAAGCAAGGTCAGACGGTTCATCGTGCAGGCTTTCGTGATTTCCGCGCGCGACGCACGCGACATAGGTGGAAAAGGAAAACAAGAAGCGGGAGCGCGACCAGCACCACCGCGAGGGCGTCGCGCCAACCGCTGCCGGTCAGCCCCGCGACGAGGCCGATCAGCGAGAGCGCAGTGACCGAGAGCGGCATGGCCAGCACCATGATGGTCGATCGCGCGCGAAGCCGGCTCATGCAGTCCTCCGGCGCTTGCCCCACCACAGCAGGATACCGCTCCACAGGACGCGGATCGTCGCGAGGTCGAGAAGTGCCCAGACCAGCTTGAGCGCAAGGCCGCCGTAGTCTCCGAAATGCAGGGGCTTCGAGAGCATCAGCGCCTGCATGGTCAGGGGCATCGTGCGAATGTCGACCAGTGCGCCGGTCTCGGCGTCGACCAGCGCAGGCGTCAGGACATGGCTGGTGAGCGGCGTGTCGCCCTGGAAGAAGATGGCATAGGCGTGACGCGCCGACCACGCTCCACCGGGGAAGCCGACAAACTGCGGCGACAGGCTGGGCCGTGCGGCTTGCGCTGTCGCCATGGCACGATCGATCGAGCCGTAGCGCGCCGGATCGAGCGGGCCTTGAGCCCGATTTGCGCCGATCATCGCGGCAAGTTCACTCTGCCGCCAGTTCGCCACGAGAGGATCGGCGAAGGCGTTGATCGCCCCCGTCCCTCCGATAACCAGCGCCCAGCCCAGCGTAACGACGCCCAGCAGATTGTGTTCGTCCAGGCGGCGCACCCGCGCGGAACGGTCTTCGCGCAGCGTGCCAAACGCAAGGCGGCGCATGAACGGAACGTAGAGCACCAGTCCCGAAACGATGGCCCCGATGAAAAGCACGCCCATCGCGCCCAGGAACAGCATTCCCGGCAGCCCCAGCAGGAGGTCTGTATGCAGTTCAAGAAGGAAGGCCATCACCCCGTCGTGATGCACTTCTCCCACCGCACGGCCTGTGCTGCGGTCATAGGAAAACAGCCGCATTTCTGCTTCGGCGGCATCAGCGCGTGGTCCGACGGTGACCGTGATGAGAGGATCTTCACCCGAGAAGCCGATGAACAACGGAACGCCGGCGTGGCCGGCGGTCCGCGCGTAATCGTCCTTCGCACGCGCAACGATCGCATCAAGGCCCCCCCCTGTCCGGGCCGAGGCCGGGCCGGACAGGGCCTGCTCGCCCGCCATCGCCTCAATCTCGTCGTGAAAGATGAGCGGAAGGCCAGTGATGCACAGCATGATGAGCGCCAGCGTGCATATCAGACTGGTCCAGGTGTGGACCCATGCCCATTGTCTGATTGCCCGTGCCTGCATGGCGGCGTGCCTAAGCCACAGGCTTGACCCGGTCAATGCGAATAATTCGCATTAGCGCTCCCCTGACATTGAATCAGGGGTGCGTGGCGAAATCGGGATAGGCGATCCCGACTCTCGAACTGGCCCTTTCACCGAAATCGGCGCCATGGCTCATCGAACGTTCGCTTCGGCTGGCTTGAAGTGATTTCAGGCGTCCTTCGGCAGCACTGACAACACGCGGGCGATGAAGTCGTGAAACTCCTGCATGAAAGTGCGCAGAAAGTTCTCTGTGGATTCGACCGTGACACTGCCATCGTCGGTGATGAGGCCGGGCTTGAACTGGATGTAGGCTTCCGGCGCGTTCATCTGCGGCGAATTGCAGAAGCCGAGCACGCTGCGCAGGCTCTGCTGGGCTACCGCCGTGCCAATGGCACCGGGCGACGTCCCGATCACCGCCGAGGGCTTATGGGTGAAGGAATTGGTCCCATATGGACGGCTAGCCCAGTCGATGGCGTTCTTCAGGCCGCCAGGGATCGAGCGATTGTATTCCGGCGTGACGAACAGGACCGCATCGACCGCATTGATGGCATCCTTGAACGCCCGACCGGCGGGCGGAAAATCGGCATCATAATCGTAGCTGTAGAGCGGCAGGTCCTTGAACGGTATCTCGGTCAGGGTGAGCTGCGGCGGAGCGAGGCGGACCAGCGCGTTAGCGAGCTTGCGGTTGATCGATCCCGTCGCAAGACTGCCGATCAGATAGCCGACTTTGTACTGCGTCATGACACTGCCTTTCACTTCATGGGACATGGCAAATCGCGAAGGAATCGGAGGCCCGAAAATGCCGCACCGCGAGCGAGATTTGGCCAGACGCACGTCTGCCTCTGTCCCAGCAGATGCACGGGGCTCAAGCGCCAGACAGAAGCTGGAAACGGGATCCGGGGCGCAAGATGCTGCATCGCGATCTCCATCGCGTCTCCCGTCCGTCCATGTTGATAGCAGTTTATCGCAGAGACAGGAAGGGACGGACTTCGCACAAGCCCGCCCCCCGACATGTTCCTCTGGTGCTGTGGAATTGACCGGCATCCCACGGCCGGGCGTTGCCGCGCGACATCTCGGTCGCGCGGCACCCCATCATCAGAAGCGGTAGGCTGCGCCCGCCAGCACCTGGTGCCGATCGAACTTGCCGTCGCCATTGCTGAGGTCGGTGTAACGGTATTCCAGACGCGCCGAGATGTGATCCGTGACCATCCGTTCGACGCCGCCGCCGACGTGCCAGCCGTCGCGATCCTCCGACGCATAGGTCGACGTGGTGCCGTTGTCGATCCGCGTACCAAGGCGCGCATTGGTGTAGCCGCCCCGGACATAAACCAGCGTCTTCGGCGTCACGAGATAACCGGCGCGAGCCGACACGTCGATCGAACGCTTTTCGTCCAGCGAGGCCACGCTCGTGCCGAAAGTGCCGCCGGTGGGGAAGTTCAGTTCGGCTTGGGCGCCCACGACGACATGCTGTCCGATCTGGTAGTCATAGCCCAGAAAACCGCCGAACACGGCACTGTCCTGCTTCTGCCGAAGGGGGAGAACGCCGAGATCGGTAGACGGGTTGCGCACGTCCAGGTTCTCCCAGCCGCCCTGCACGCCGACCGACGGTCCGGTAAAGTCCTTGGCCTGGGCACCAGTCGCGACGGCGAGACTGGCAACGACCGCTGCAGCGAGAAGCTTCTTGTACATTATTTCCTCCTGGGATCAGGATGCTGGAAATTGATCGAAAACACGAAACACGCCTTCCGACCAATGGGAAGCAACCAAGACAGGCCACCCAAACAATTTCTGCATCTGTTTTCGATATTGATACGGACAAAATCAAAATAACATGGCGCAGGAATTTACGAATTTACCTGAAAATCCCCGCAATCACGATCTTCTCAACATTGCACCGTATCTCTTGGCAGAGGCGGATATGGTCCTGTTACATTTTGATGATAAGTCGCAAAAACACACCGATGCGGTGCACGATTGCCGACAAAGCCGCCGCGACGCGCAATCCCCGTTGCACCAAATGCATTTGCGGCACCGCTTGCCGGCGGGTAGGCGAAAATCCGGCGATGACGGGATCCCTGCCCGGCTTTCCCGCTCACCCAACGTCATCCAGATCGATCGGCGCCATGGAAGATCTCAATGACATCTACTATTTCACCTCGGTGGTGCAGAACGGCGGCTTCACGGCAGCCGCCCGGACAACCGGCGTGGAAAAGACGCGCCTCAGCCGCCATGTGGCCGCGCTCGAACACCGTGTCGGCGTGCGCCTGTTGCATCGCACCACCCGTAACATCGCGCTGACCGAAGCAGGCGAACGCTTTTACGCTCACTGCCAACAAGTGCTGGAGGACGCCCGATCTGCTTTCGACAGCGTATCCGCCCTGCGCAAGGAGCCTTCGGGCAAGGTGCGGATGTGTTGTCCGGTTGTGCTTGGCCAGTCCTATCTGGCACCGATCCTGCCCAGCTTCCTCTCCGCACACCCCAAAGTCACGGTCTATCTCGAAACGACAGACCGGGTGCCCAACCTGCTCGAGGAAAGGTTCGACCTGGCGTTGCGCACGACGCCGGCCATCGCGGATTCGACGGAACTGGTCGCGCGGGATCTGGGACATGTACGGCGCATTCTTGTCGCCAGTCCGGACTTCCTGCGCGTGGCCGGTGATATTGGCGATGACCCCGCTTCATTGGCGGGAAAGCGGGCGATTTGCAGCATCGCGGATACTGCGGATGGCACCCCGCGCTGGATGCTTTTCGCAGCAGATCGGGATCCCCAACGGCTCGTGCCGACGCCCTGCCTCGTGACAAGCGATCTCAGGGTTCAACTGGAAGCGGCCACGCAAGGCGTCGGGATCGCGCTTCTGCCGGAGCCGGTCGCGCGATCCGCGCTCCGCTCGGGCAATCTCGTCCACGTCCTGCCCGCATGGTCGGCGCCGGACCATCTGGTTCACCTTGTCTATCCCTCGCCGCGTGGGATCCTGCCATCGGTGCGCAGCCTGATCGATTTTCTCGTGACCAACCTGCCATCGAGTATCGCGGAACGTCCCGCCTGAGATAGTGAACAGCCCCCAAGGTTTATGAATGCCTTCGGCCTGCAAAGCCCGCTGCCGTTCAAACCGGACGGGTGACAGCATCAGGTTCTGCAATCCGCACGCTCGTTTCCTGTTTCGTGATTTCGCAATCCGCCAAGCCCGGTACAAGGGGGGCATTGGGGAATACACGGAGGGGGCCGATTTGACCGATGCCGCAAATCAGGGTGGGGTGACCCACTCGACACGGCTGTTTCAGCTCGACGCGTTGCGCGGGATCGCGGCGCTGGTGATCATGCTGTTTCACCTCGATCTCGTCTATCGCATCCACGGCCCGTTCGTGCGCGGGTACTTGTTCGTCGACATGTTCTTTCTGCTTAGCGGATTCGTGCTGGCCGTTTCGACCGAGCGCAAGCTGAACGCAGGGATCGGTGCGCTGGCGTTCACGCGGGATCGTTTCGTCCGGCTCTGGCCGCTGGTCGCCGTGGGAGCCGGGGTGGCTGCCGCCCGGGCCTTTGCGATCGGAATGGCTGACCCGCTGACCTTGCTGCTTTGGCTGGTGCTGGATCTGGCGATGATCCCGAGCCTCACCGGAACCGGGCCGTTCTACCGCTTCAACGGGCCGCAATGGACATTGTTCTACGAGTTGCTGGCCAACTTCCTCCATGCGCTCGTTTTGCGCAAGGTTCCGACCCGCTGGATGCTGGCGCTCGCACTCGGCCTGGGTGCGGCGCTGATCGTTACGGTGCGCATCTACAAGACCGACACGATGGGCGTGAATGCGCCCACGTGGGGCACCTGGTGGATGGGGCTGCCACGCGTCGGCTGGTCCTATGTGCTGGGCGTGTGGATGGGCCGCAAATACAAGGAGGGTGTGCGCGGTCCGGTGCTGCCGTGGTGGCTGGCGCTGGCCTTGCCGGTGGTGGGGATCGCGATGGTCCCGCGCCTGCCGCTCAGCCTGGCCCATGGCGATCTGGTATTCGTGATCGGTTTCCTGCCGCTGGCCGTTTGGGCCGTCGCCCAGTCGCATCCGCCCAAGGCCTTGCAACCGGCGTTCGAATGGTTCGGCAATTATTCGCTGCCGCTCTATTGCGTGCATCTGACCGTCCTCGCCTGGATCTCCGAGGTGTTCGGGCGTGCCGTTTGGGTGCAGGTCATGGCAGTTGGTGCCGCCATGCTGCTCGCTTGGTTTTTTTCCAGGCTGGTTTCGTTCAAGGGCAGGCCAACCGAGGTCAAGCGCGGCCTTCCGCCTCAAGGCTGAGCACCGGCGCGGGCAAACTTCGCCCATTGCGAAATTCGGCGGCACGGGAGGGATGTGGCGGCCCTGCTGGCCACCCCTGCCCTGCGCAAGTCTGTCGATCGGGCGTTCAGCGCCTCGATCGCGAAAAAGGCGCACTGACCGGGCTGGCGCTGCCCATGGTCGCCGGTCCCTGCCGCGCGCCGGATGACGCGGCAGGGAGCCGTCGTTTCAGCTCATTTGCCGGTTTCGTAAACAAGCAGGACATTGCCCGGCATCTTGCCGGCAAAGCCATAGCCGGAATTGGCGATAACCATGCCCTTGTACGCGATCGGCGCGGTGCCGCCGCCGATCGAGCCACCATGCGCGGTGGTTCCGTCCACCGTGACGACGGGGCGCGTCGTGTCGGTTTCCCACAGCACGTGGCCGTCGCCAGCATCGTAGATGCGCAGGTAGCCATCGTTCGCGCCCGCAAGCACGAGGCCGTTGGTGCTGGTAATCGAACCGCCATAGCCGGGATGGCAGAACGTGCGTCCATTGCACACGGTATCGGTCGACGGTGCGCGCCAGACGTAGGCCCCGGTTGCGACGTCAAGCGCATAGATGCCCGGCCGCGCTTCGATATCGTGCGTGCGGCCATCGGGAACGTCGCTGACGGGGATGAACGCCTTGCCGTCCGCAGCGGCCAGCCCGAAGTGGATGCCGCCGACGACACCGCCGCGGCCCACGCGCTGCTTCCAGACAAGCGCGCCGGTGTCGGGATTGATGCCATAGGCCCAGCCCGACTTCTGCCCCGCAATCACGTAGTCGTGACCATCGGTGCCCTTGGCGAGCATGGTCCCGGCACCGAAATCGGCGTCCGGTCCGCTGTCGTCGGGGCAGTTGGGGCTGTGCGCTTCCTCGCACGAACCGTTCCAGGCGTCGTTGGCCAGCGCCTGATAATGCCAGCGGATCGCCCCGGTCGTCAGGTCGATCGCCACGATCGCATCGCTCAGCTCGGTGGCCGGGTTCGAGTAGTTGTCGCCGGTCGCGACGTACATCTGGTTGCGGCCCACGTCGATGGAAGGGCTGTTCCAGACCGGCACGCCTGCCGGGCCGTACCGCTCGACCCCGGTGACGGTCTTGCCGGTCAGCTTCGCTTCATCGACCAGATAGGTCCGCCACTTCTGTTCGCCGGTCGCAGCGTCGAGCGCGAGGATCGATCCCCGGAAGTTGCAGCACACGAAGTCAGGCTTGCTCGCCGCGCCCTCCTCCAGCGAGGACACCGGCACGTAGAGCGTGGATCCGTGCAGCACTGGCGCGCCGGTGAGCGTGGTGCTGGGATGGTCGCTGGCCGAAACCTTCCATACCTGCTGGCCGGTGCGGGCATCGACCGCATAGGCCCGGCCCACGAGATCGCCGAAGTAGACGAGCGGGCGAGCCGCGACGTCGCCCGCTTTCCACGGGCTGACGACGATGCCCGTCCGCACTTCGGCGGAAGCGGAATAAGTCCAGCGGGCGCAGCCGGTCTTGATATCGAGCGCATAGACCGTCCCGTTGTGGCTGCCCACGAAGATGGCGCCCCCGGCGATGGCCGGCTGCGAACGCGCGCGAAGCGCGTTGGGGAAGGCAAAGGCCCACTTGAGCCGGAGATTGGCCGCGTTGGCACGCGTGAGACCGGAAACGGCCCCCGGAATATCGTGCGTGCTGCGCGCATCGATGCCCCATCCCTCGAAGGCGGGGGGCGCGGTCATGTCGAATGCAGCGTTACCGGCAGCGCAGCGCTTCGGCTCGAGGCTCACGCCTTCGCCGAAGCGATGGCCGGTCACATACTGCGCCACAGCCTTGCGCTCGTCATCGGCAAGGCCGGCGGCCATCGGCTGCATGACGCCGTGGGTCAGTGCGCGCAGCACCGATTCCGGGGTCATCTGTTCCAGGATGAAGCGCTGCGGCGCGCGGTTGACGCCGGTTGCGTGGCAGGACGAGCAGATTTCCTCATAGACGCGCCTGCCCGTGGCGTGCGTTTCGGGGGCGAGCGCATCCGTCTTGTCGCGATACACGTCCGCAGAAGCCGCGCCATGGATGGACAGCGCTGCGCCCGCGTCGGCAGGCGAGGACTTGCCCGCCGGGGCGCCGGTCGATGTGCCGGCAATGCCGGCGCCCGTCCAGGCCAGCGCGCCGGCCAGCACGAGCAGGCCAGTCGCCCAAGGGCGACCCAGGTTGATTGGCATTCGATCTCTCCCGATGCTGACGTTGCGCCCGAAGAGCGTCGCCATTTTCCATTAAGTTTCGACCTGCTTCTGGCCTAAGCGCGATCCTTGGGTGCACTCCACATTCTGACAGGCCACGGCAAAACGCCGCCTAGGGCGCCGGTGCCCCCGCCCGCTGAAGGTTGGGTCTTCTGCGGATGCGGGCGGCACGGACGCACATCGGTCAAGGCCGGCTACGCGAGCTGCGTGAGCCCGAACAGCGCAGCGCCGGTTCCGAGCGGCAGTTTCTTGATGCGCGCGACCAGTTCCTCTTCATCGTCGCCGATGTTGTTGGCCGTGGGCGAATCCGCACTGGGTGCCGGACGGGTCACGTGGACCACATCGTCACCGATCATGCGCAACGACAGGCTGCGCCGGGTCGCACCGGCCGGAGTGGAACCACCGCCGTGCAGGCAGCTGGGATGGAAGATGAGCACGTCGCCGCGCTTCATCGAGCAGGTAACGATATCCCAACTTGCCCGGTCCGCCTCGATGTTCGGCAGGCGCGGCATTTCCTTTTCGTCGTAGACGGGAAGCGTATCGTCGCTGGGGTCGAAGAACGACCCGTTGTAGAGCGTTTCCCTATGGGAACCGCGCACCACTTCCAGCGCGTAGTCTTCCGGAATGTCCTGCAGCGGAATCCAGAACACCACGAACTTGCTGCCATCGATCGGATGATAGGGCGTGTCCTGATGCCACGGCGTCCGGCGCACCGGCTTGTCCGGGTCACCCTGCTTGAAGAAGAGCTGGTCGTGGAAATACCATACGCCGCCGGTGCCGAACACGTGCTGGGCGATGTTGACCACGGGCGTGTTGCCGAACATGGCCTGGAAGGTCGGCTTCTTGCTGGAATCCTCGACCGACTGAATGAAGGTTCCGCCGCTTTCGGCATAGAGATGCTGCGCCAGCGGGCTGGGATTGTCGAAGTTGCCCTGCCAGGCCGCTTCGATGAAAGCCATGTCCTGCTCTGAAAACGCGTTCTCGACGATCAGAACGCCATCGCGAAAGAACCGATCTGCGAAACCGTCCTTCTCGTTCAGATTCGTCCGAATTTCCGAAGAATCCGCCATTGCTGCTCTCCAAAACTGCGAGATTTGCCAAGGGCGTGCGGGAAGCGGGCGGCGCCACGCCGCTGGTCCCGCACGCGTCCGCCTTGCGTGTCAGCCCTTCTTGTGGACCTGCGTCACCGATTCCGGCATCGGCAGCTGCGGCGCTTCGAAGAAGCGGCTGATCTTCCAGCCGCCGTCCGACTTGCGAAGGTCGAGGTCGTAGTAGACGAAAACCTGGATATCGACGCCCGCCTTGGAACGGCCCATGCCGGTGACGTAGGCGTAGACCTGCGCTTCGTTGCCAGCCAGCTTCACCACGCGGAAGTTGGTCAGGATGTGCATGTGGTGCGACATGTCGGCAAAGACCTGCGTGTAGAAACCGCGGATCTGCTCATGTCCTTCAAAGCGCGGCAGTTCCAGGCCGGTCAGGTCCAGCACCGCATCTTCGGTGAAGTTGGTCATCATGAAATCGAGGTCGTCGAGCTTGTCGACAGCCACGCAGTATTTCACGACCGCTTCTTCCAGCGCGTTCTTCTCGATCAGGTATTCGATACCATCAGCCATGTCGTCTCTCCATTTGGGGCGGCGATTTCCGCCATCAGTTTTCGGGTATGATGCCTGCCGTCCCCCAGTCGCCCGGAGCAGCACCCGGTATCCAGTGTTTCGGGAGAGGCGCTCGGTGCTGCCGAAGCCCCTCCCTCATTCGCCACACTCAGATGTTGAACTTGAACGTCACGCCGTATTCGCGCGGCGATGTGTAGGAGACCTGGTTGAACAGGCCCGCGTTGTTGGTGACCGCTTCGATGTAGTGCTTGTCGGCCAGGTTGCGCGCCCAGACTTCCAGCGTCCAGCGGCCATCCTCGGGCGACCAGCCAAGATTGGCATTCAGGAAATGGGTCGGCTGGATGCGGACCAGCGGCTGGCCCTGCAGCCCCTGGAGCAGCTTGGTGTCGGTATAGGTGTAGAGCACGTTGGCGCGTGCCTTGCCGCTACCAACCGCGACCTCGTACGTCGCACCCGCGGATGCCGACCACTTGGGCGAGTTCTGCAGTGCGCGGCCGCTCAGGTCGATGATCACGCCGGTGGGATCGAGGAAGTCGAACTTCTTGTACTTGGCATCGAGGTAGGCAAGCGAACCCGTGAGGGTGAGGCCCTCAACCGGCAGTGCGGTCGCTTCCAGTTCGAAGCCCTTGATCTCGGCCTTGGCGGCGTTGAAAATGGACGTGCCGATGGTCTTGCCGTCGGGCAGGATGTAGTTCTGCGCCACCTGCATGTCGCGGTAGTTCGTGTAGAACCCCGCAAGGTTGAAGCGCAGGTGACGATCGAGCAGGTCGGTCTTCACGCCCGCTTCGAAAGTATCGACCTTCTCGGGATCGTAGGGACCAAGATCCTGCGGCCGTGCCACGCGCCCGACGAAGCCGCCCGACTTGAAGCCGCGCGCCCACGAAGCGTAGAGCAACGTATCGGGGGTGGCCTTGTAGTCGATGCCCAGCTTCCAGCCGACGTTGTCCCACGACTGGCTGCCGGAAGCCCGGAAGCCGCCCAGCAGGGTATCGCCGCAGCTGCCTTCGTGCGTGCAGTAAAGGCCGATGCCGCTGGCGTTGTAATAATTGTCCGTGCCCGCGATCATGCGGGTGTTTTCATGCGTGTACCGGACGCCGGCCTGCACGCGCAGCTGGTCGGTCACGTCGATGTAGGTCTGCGCGAACAGCGATCCCGACCAGTTGTCCTGATCCTGCGGCAGGTTCTGCCGAAGGCCGGGAGCGAACGCTTCCAGCCGCACGCTGTTGAAGTGGTCGTAATGCGTCTTCATGAAGAAGCCGCCGGCCTGCAGCTTGACCGCATCGGTCAGGTCCGCAGCGGTGCGAAGTTCCTGGCTGAACTGCCAGCCGCGCGTGCCGCGATAGGTGTCGATTCCCAGACCGACGATCGCGTCGTTGTCGGTGAACTCTTCGAGCTTGAACTGCTTGTAGCCGGTGATCGCGGTAAGGTCGCCAAGCGGCGTGTTGCGCACGTTGATCGTCAGCGTGCCGCGATAGTTGTCCATGTCGCTCTTGTCGGGACCGAAGTCGCGCGCGCTGTAGTACTTGTCCGGCGCACGGCATGGCGCGGCGTCCGACGCGCAGGGAGAGGCATACATCGGCAGGACCTGGTCGGTCGTCATCGTGCCGGCAGGTGCGTAGATCGCATAGCCCGGCCCGGTCGATCCGTTCACGATCACCGGCGCGCCGTTGCGCGTGCGGCCGTATTCGCCGCCCAGGGTCACGTCGACATCGTTGGTCGGCGTGTACTTCAGGTACGCCCGCAGAACCGTCACATTCCGGCGCCCCATGTCCGTGCCGTCGACGATGTTGGTGTAGAAGCCGTCGCGCTGCGTGTGCATCGCGGACACCTTGCCGGCGAGAACGCCGTCAACCAGCGGCACGTCCACCGCGGCCTTGATGTCCATGCGGTTCCAGTTGCCATAGGTCACTTCGCCGCGGACACCGAACTGGCCGGTGGGCTGACGCGTCACCACGTTCACCACGCCGCCGGTGGTGTTGGCGCCGAACAGCGTGCCCTGCGGTCCGCGCAGCACTTCGATCCGGTCAACGTCGAACAGGTCGAGCAGCGCACCCATCGAGAAGTATTGCGGGACGCCGTCCTGCACGATCGACACCGTGTTGCCGGCGAACGGATCGGGTTCGATCACGCCGATGCCACGGATCGTAAAGACCGCGCTATTGGGGGTATTGGTGAAGTTGTTGATCTGAAGGTTGGGGATCGTTCCCTGAAGCCCCTTGAGGTCGACCGCCTTGAGATTTTCGACCGCAGCGCCAGTTACCGCGGTCACCGCAATCGGCACCGACTGGATGTTTTCCGAGCGCTTCTGGGCAGTCACGACGATTTCGGCCAGCCCTTCCTGCGGCGCGGCTGCGGCACCGGCCTCTTGCGCCACGGCAGGAGTAGCGGCCGCAAGCGCACCGGCGATCGTGCACAGCGCGGTGCAGTGGTACAAGTTCTTGGTCATGTTTCCCCTCTCTCTCGACGCAACCGGCATCAGCGGCACGGTTTGCGCATCCCATCCTCAGCCCCCCTGCCTAAGGCAGGCGGGGTTATGATCGATTGTTGTACAACAGTCGTACATATAACGGATGAGCGAACCACCTCGCATTTTAACGAGGCGAGACAAGACGAGACAATTGAGGACGTGGATAGCGGCCCGGCCCCTATACGGGGCCGGATTACGACGCGCGGAAAACCGGGTCAGTCGAGCGCGAACGCGCCTTGCAGCAAGCTGCGCAACATTGCCTTCTGCCTCTCGGCCGGCCAGTCGCTCCGGTGCTGCGACACAAGGCTGGCGATGCCGTTCACATAGATCTGGATCTGGGTTGCGGCAGAGATGCTGTCGATGTTTGCGGGAAACTGCCCGGCCGCCTTCGCGCTTTCGATCAGGCGCAGGAACAGATGGTGCGCATTGCTCGTGCCTTCGCGCCATTCGCGCGAAACGTCAGGCTCGGCGGGCGCCATTCCCCAGAATGCGAACCATGTATGCCAATCGCGCCACCGCTCCTCGGTCAAGGGCAGAAGGTGCTCCAGCGTTTCGATCAGCGGATGACCGTGGCTGATCGCCGCTTCGATCAGCGCCTCCACCTTCCGGCGCGCCTGCTGGTGGGTGAATACCAGCATCTCCAGTTTGCTGCTGAAATAGTGCGACACGACCGTGGTGCTATAGCCTACCCGAGACGCGACTTCGCGGATCGTGACCGCTTGAACACCCTGCTCGTACACCAAGTCGTCGACCACTTGGGCGATGAGTATCCGGCGCTCATCGTGGTTGACTATCCGCGGCATGGAGTATCGCAGAGCGGAGGAGATCGATGCATTTCGGCGGCATAGACCGCCTTCCCACGTTCCGGCAATCCCGGCGCGGAAGGCTCTACCATTTAGATCAGGTGCGTCGTCGGCAGTGTCAAAATGAACCGCACCGGGTTCTGCAGGCTCCAGCTTCCGACCAGGTGGAGCCGATCCGAGCAAGACGACGAACACGCTTGCCCCCCTTGTTCGGGCACGTCCGGTTCGATGACCGGGTCCTCCCCTCCCCCGCGCCTTCACAAACGGAACCGGGCCGGGAATTTCTTCCCGGCCCGAAACCAAAGGGCCAACAGTCCGGCTGAGCGTTCAGCCGTCTTGCGGACTTCCTTGTTTCAGACTTCAGAAGTCCATCGTGAGCGATGCCATCACGGTCCGCGGCGAACCGAGGAACGCGGCACCACCGTCGGCACCGGCGAGGTAGCGTTCGTCGGTGAGGTTGTTGACGGTCACGGTGAAGTCGAGGTTCTTCAGCTTGTCGACCAGTTGCCCGACGTTCACGCCGACATAGGCGTTGGTCAGCGTGAACGAACCGCTGGGCATGGTGCCGGCGGTGTCGATGAAACGACTGCTGACATACTTGGTCGAAACGCCAGCCCTGAAAATTTCGCCGCTGTAATCGACCGAACCGACCAGCATCGACTTCGGCGTGTTGTACACCTGCACGCCGGGCGTGATGCCAAGCGCCGCGTTCTTGGCCGCATCGCCCGTGCCCAGATACTTGGCGCGGTTGTACGAGTAGGACGACGAGATCTGGAGCTGCGGCGTCAGCCGATAAGCGCCCGCCAGTTCCACGCCGGTGCTCTTCACACCGCCCACGTTCTGGTAGATGCCGTCGACTTCCGAGAGATAGTCGATGCCGGTCACGAAGCCCGACGGCACGTACACGACGCGGTTGTCGAACTTGATGTCGTAAACCGTGACCGAGCCCGAGAAGCGGCTGTCCGAATAACGCACGCCACCTTCGATGCTGTCGGCCGTTTCAGGCTTGATGTCGCGCCGAACGATCTCGGGCTGGTCAAGCAGGCTGCGGCTGAGCGCGGCGAAGTTCTGCGCGTAACCGGCAAACACTTCCAGACCCTTCATCGGGCGGTAGTTCAGGCCGCCCGAGAGCAGCGCCTTCGACCAGTACTTCATGCCCGTGACCAGCGGATCGCCAACCAGGCCGGTGCGGCTTTGGTCAAGGTGATACTGCTTGATGCCGGCGCGGGCGGTCAGGTCGCCGAAAGTGACGGAATCGTCGGCGTAATAGACGAATTCCTTCACACCGTAGTTGCGGCTGTACTGCACGTAATAAGGCACGGCGTCGAACTGGAAGCTGGAGCGGGCGTCGGTGATCTTGTGCCAGTCGCGCGTCACCTTGGACTTGCCGTCCTCGTACCAGATGCCGGCGCGCAGCAGGTTCTGCACCGAGCCGAAATCATGCTCCCAGTTCACATCGACAACCGCGCCAAGGCGGCGGTTGCGATAGTGCGTGTGGCGATAGGACATCGCAGGCGTGCTGCCCGCAGCATAGCAGCTGGGATCGTAGACCGCCGGCAAGCCGGCGCTGCCCGCGCAGCCTTCGATCATCGGCGCGGTGGCGCCGGTGGGCGTGACGTAATAGATCTTGCCGAGCGGAGAAACGCCATAGACCGTGCCCGACCGGTTGAATTCACTGTTGGGGTTGCCCGCCCCGTCGTTGGTGACGTCCACCAGATAAGGCGGAATCCAGTCGCCGCGGCCGGTCATCTTATGGCCATAGACGCTGGCCATAACCTTGACTTCGCCCAGATCCGCCTTGGCGCGCAGGTAACCGAACAGGTTCTTGCGCAGCGCGCGCGAACCGGACCGGAAGTTCTGGTCGATATAGGGGATGCCGGTCCAGTTGCTGGTCAGGCCATCGAAGTTCGGGTTCTGGCGGAAACCGGCCAGCGAAACGCTGCCATATTCGCCTTCGTTCGCATCGTCATAAGACAGATAGCCGGTCAGAGCGACCTTGCCGAGATCGCTGGTCACCTTGCCGGCGACGTGATCGCGCGACGTGGTGTCCGACTGGGCAACCCAATCCTTGACGCGCGAAGACGAGGCGCTGAGCCACGCGTAGGTGCCCGACGCGATCTCGCCGGTGTCCACGCGGCCATAGACCTTGCGACCGCCGAAGTCGCCGCCGGCGACAACGAAGCGGAACCGACGCTCCTTTTCCGGATCCGAGGTCTGGTAATCGAGCGTGCCGCCCAGCGATTCATTGGTGCGCGAGGAGATGTCGGCCGTGCCTTGCGAAACGGCAACCGTCTTGAGGTTCAGCACGTCGAGGTAGCGATTGGCCTTCGAGCCGCCGCCATAACCCGAACCGCCGTTCGGCATGCCGTCGATCGTCGTGCCGATGTGGCCGTCGTTGGTCGAGAAGCCGCGAATGGTGATGTTGGTTACCCAGTCGGCCGAACCGAACGCGTCGGCTTCGGTCACGAACACGCCCGGCAGTTCGTTGATCACGGTGTTCACGCTGGCGATGGCCGCCTGGCGCTTGATCATCGTGGGGGTGACGTCGGACTGGGCATAAGTGGTCGGCGCGGCGATCACGGTGATCTGGCCGTCCGCTCCCACTTCGCTGTCGGCTGCTTCGGATGCGGCTGCTTCGGCGCTTTCAGCGGCGCGGGCAACGGACGTCGAAGCCAGAATGGCGATTGCAGCAACACCGCAATATAACTTCTTCATTTTCAGTACTTCCCTGATAAATGTATTCTGTTTTAAAAACAGAAATTGCGACCACGTCCGGAGAAATATGAAAATACACGAAAATGTATTTTCATATTTCTTCCAGATTTGGATTATTACTTTTTGGTAATCCCCTCGCGGCAGCCTATGGCGGCGGCAAATGACAATCTGGTGACCTCCCGGCACACCCGAAAAAATCAATCAGACCATGATATTGTCACACAGCCGACACCTTCACGATCGACATCGGCAGCCTTTTCGCCAGCACAGTCCTCAGGGAAAGCAACACAAGATGATCGATGGAAACCGCCGCTCGTTCTTGCGGGGGAGCCTTGCCGCCACTGCCGCCGCGGGGTTTCCGGCAGCGATCGCGCGGGCGGCTTCGATCGCCCCGGACGTGCGCAGCGGCACGATCGCGGATATCGACCACGTGGTCATCCTGATGCAGGAAAACCGCAGCTTCGATCATTACTTCGGCACGATGGCGGGCGTTAACGGGTTTTCGGACCGCTTTGCGATCCCGCTGCCCCTCGTGGACGGAGCGCCCCGCGACGTCTGGCGCCAGAAAGCGAAAGACGGGCGGCTGATCGCGCCGTTCCACCTTGCCACCACCGTGGACTTCGAGCTGATGCGCGTCGAAGGCACGCCGCATCACTGGGAGGACGCGCAGTTCGCCTGGGACAACGGCCGGATGGACAGTTGGCCCGCCGCGAAGACTCCCCGCGCCATGGGGCATTTCCAGCGCGAGGACATTCCGTTCCAGTTCGCGCTGGCGGAAGCCTTTACCCTGTGCGACGCCTATCACTGCTCGATCCAGGCAGGCACCAATCCGAACCGTCTGTTCCTGTGGACCGGAACGAACGGCCCGTCGGGCACCACCGGCGGCCCTGCCATCTCCAATTCCCACGACAACCTGCCGCAATTGGGCGGGCATCCCGAATCCTATCGCTGGACGACATACGCCGAACGCCTGCACGCCGCCGGTATCGACTGGCGCATCTACCAGGACATGGCGGACAATTTCACCGACAACCCGCTGGCCGGTTTCCACGCGTTTCGCACCGCCTTCGATCGCGCGCCGGGCTCGAACCCCGAACTGCTGGAGCGCGGCCTGTCCACCCACACACTCGATCGCTTTCGCGCCGACGTGCGCGAGGGCAAGCTGCCGCAAGTCAGCTACATGATCGCCCCGGCGGCACTGTCGGAACATCCCGGCCCGTCCAGCCCGGCGCAGGGTGCTGCCTATACCGCCGAAGTGCTGGAGGCGTTGACGGCGAACCCCGCCGTGTGGGCGCGCACGGTGCTTTTCGTCATGTACGACGAGAACGACGGCTTCTTCGATCACGTGCCGCCACCTGCGCCGCCTGCGCGCGCGGACGGCGGCCTTCTGGGCGGATCGACCGTATCGACCGATGGCGAATACCACCTCGCGCCCAGCCCGGCGGCCAAGGAAGCCGACATACCCGAACTGCGCGGCCGCAGTTACGGCCTTGGCCCCCGCGTGCCGATGTTTGTCGTGTCACCATGGAGCCGGGGCGGCTGGATCAATTCGCAGGTCTTCGATCATACGTCGGTGATCCGCTTCCTGGAACAGCGGTTGGGTATCGCGGAGCCGAACATCACCCCCTGGCGGCGCGCCGTCTGCGGCGACCTGACCACTTGCCTCGACTTTTCCCGGCAGGATGCGCGAATGCTGTCAGCCTTGCCGGATCCGCGCCCGCAGGCCGCGCGCGCCGCGAAAATTGCGCACCAGCCTAGCCCCGATGCCCCCGCCATCGCCGATAGGGCAGCGCAGGAATGGGCCATCCGGCCATCGCGCAGCCTGCCATACCGGCTTGATGTGACAGGCAGCGCGGGTGAAGACGCCATTGCCCTGCACTTCCATGCCGGAGAACATGACGGCCACGGCACCGGCGCCGTGTTCCACGTCTACGACCGGTTGGCGCTTGACCGCGCGCCGCGTCGCTACACCGTCACGCCGGGCCAAAGCCTGACCGGCGATTGGCCCTTTCACGACGGCGCGTATGACCTGTGGGTGCTTGGCCCCAATGGCTTTCACCGCCATTTCGCCGGCAACGCGGGCGAAGTGGCGCCCCGGCTGGACTGGCGGCTCGATCATGCCGCCCGCACACTGTCACTTTCGCTGTCGAGCGGCAGACTGGAGGTCATGCCCGCTGCCTATGGCACCCATTATCGCGGCTGGGCGGCCGAAGGGCGGCGGCAGCATCGCTGGCAGCTTGATGCCACGGGCGGCTGGTACGATTTCGTGCTGACCAGCCCGGAAGCGCCGGCGTTCCGGCGCCGTCTTGCCGGACGGCTGGAAAATGGGCGGCCCACCATCACCGACCCTGCACGTGGCTGGGTGTAGAGAGGAAAGCGTCAGTCAATGGAAAGCGCAAGTACCGAATAGGCCCTGGATTTCCAGACGCATTCAGCTTTCAAAATCTGCTGCCGTTCGCCCCTATGAACGCGGTCCAGTCCATGCTGGTGAACTGCGAGCCTTGATCAGACCTGCCTCCATCACATCCTGCTCGTCGCATCCACCAGGTGTTGCAGGACAGTCTGCACTGCCAGCGACCTATACCTTTGCTGGCTGCTCACGATCCAGGCGTCGGCCTGCTCTACCGGATACTGTGGCAAGAGCGGCACCAGCCTGCCCATCCGCAAGTCTTCATCGATCATGAAATCGGGCAGAAGCGCGATGCCATGTCCCATGATCGCCAGTTGGTGGGCTACGAGCATATTGCCCGCCGCCACGCTCCAGCGCACCGAGCATTCCCAGCCATCGTCGAAGCGCCAGGTATCAAGGGTGGCGCTGGTGACGATAGCGTTATGGGATGTCAGATCCGAAGGTGTCTGCGGCACACCGGCCTTGTCCAGATAGGCCGGGGCGGCGACCATGAGGCGCGTGAACGAGCATAGCCTCCTGGCGACCAGGCTGCTGTCGTCCAGCCGCCCCATGCGAACAGCCAGATCAATGCTCTCGCTCACGATGTTGATGCGCCGCTCGGTAAGCCGCAGATCGATCTGCACTTCAGGATAGGTCTGGCTGAGCCGGACAAGATGGGGTGCCACCAGATATTGCCCGAGTGCCGCCGTGGTCGTGAGCGAGACGCGTCCTGCCACAGCCCGGCCACGTTCAGCGATGGCCTGCGCTGCAAGGTCTGCTGCGGCGATCGCAGGCTTCGCCATGTCGTAGATGCGCCGCCCTTCGTCGGTCAGCGAGAGCGCCCGCGTCGAGCGTCGGAACAGCGAGGTGCGCAACTGCACTTCCAGATCGGCAAGTCTGCGGCTGACCGTGGACTTCGGCAGTCCCAGCCGATGCGCTGCGCTCGTAAAGCTGCCCTGATCGGCAATCGTTACGAGCAGGGCCAGATCATCGAGAGAGGGCTTCATTGTTCTGATTATGGAACAATGCAATCCCAAGGGCAATTATTATCAAGACAGTCACGCAGGCGCATACAGTGTTCATGACAGCAAGGAGCGCTTGCCATGATCACTTTCTCGCCAGCCTATACGCCGACCCAAATGCGCCACGGCGCCGCGTTCTCGGCGCGTCAGTATCCCCGGCAGGCATTCGCCAATCTCATCGATCCGGTCCTCAACATCGACTGGTTCGAGATGAGCGACCCGACGTTCCCTCCGCACCCTCATGCGGGTTTTTCGGCCGTCACCTATCTGTTCGCGGATTCACCGAATGGCTTCGTCAACCGCGACAGTCTGGGGATGGTCCAGGACATTCGTCCCGGCGGTCTCCACTGGAGCAGGGCCTCGCGCGGATTGATGCATGAAGAGGCGCCGATCCCCGGTGCGGGGCCGGTGAACGGCCTCCAGATCTTCATCAATCTGCCCGCGGCCAGCCAAGGCGATCCCGCTGCCGCCTTCCCGGTGCCGGCAGGGATGGTCAAGCGCAGCACCAGCGCTGGCTGGGACCGCCGCGTCGCAGTCGATGGAACGACACTGGGCGAAGCGGTGGACGCTCTGCCGTCACCTGTGCGGATCGAGGAAATCGCGCTGGACGGAACGACCCCGTATCTTCTCGACATTCCCGGGGATTGGGGCGGCATCCTCATCGTGCTGGAAGGCTCGGTCGAGATCGACGGCCAGACCCTGAGCCACACCCAGGCGATCGGTTTTGCCGCAGACCATGACGATCAGGTCGAAATTGCCCCCCATGCAGGGCCGTCGCGCCTCGCGATCATCAGCGGCGCGCAGCTCAAGCAGCCCGTTTTCTCGCTTGGCCCCCTCATGCTCGCCAGTGCCGAGGCGCTCGACGAGGCACGCCGGCGCGTGGCCGCTCTCACTTTGTGACCTGACCTTCCAGCTTAAACACCTGCGGCAGTGCCGCTCCATCCGTTGATCAGAAAGGAACACCACCATGGCTTCGCCATCGATCCCCGCCCGCGTTACCGCCGAAAACTCGGCGCTGCTCCTGATCGACCACCAGGTCGGCACCATGCAGCTGATCAAGAACATCGACCGTGACCTTGCCGCACGACAGTCGATCGCGCTTGCCAAGATGGCACAGATCCTGGGCATCCCGGTCGTCATCACGTCCAGCCAGGAAGAAAACGCCCAAGGCCCGATCCTGCCTGAAATCGCCGCGATCCTGCCAGAGGCATATGATGCGCGTGTCAAGCGGCGCGGGGTCGTCAATGCCTGGGCTTACCCGGAATTTCGGGATGCCGTGCTTGCCACGGGGCGCAAGCATCTGATCATGGCCGGAGTGACCACCGACGTTTGCCTGATTTTTCCGGCGATCGATGCTGCTCTCGAAGGCTTTGCCGTTCAGGCCGTGATGGACGCTTCCGGGTCGCCCAGCGACCTCTCCGAAGAGTTCGCCCGCCAGCGCATGCATGATGCCGGTGTCGTGCTCACGGCGACGAACACGCTGATGGCAGAAATCGCGCAGGACTGGTCGACGCCGGCGGGTCAGCAACTGATCGGCTTGCTGTTCAGCGATGTGTTCCCCGCGCTGGGGGCCAGCATCGCGTAAATCTCACCCCACACAGATATTCCAAATCCAGGGAACGACCATGAGCCAGACCTTCTCACCCGTCCGCGTTGGACGTTACGACCTCCGCAACCGCTTCGTGATGGCCCCGATGACCCGCAGCCGCGCGCAGTTCGACGGCACGCCGGGAGACCTTGCTGCCCAGTATTACGCCCAGCGCGCAGGCGTCGGCCTGATCGTCGCCGAAGGCACGCAGCCATCGGATGACGGCCAGGGCTACCTCTCCACGCCGGGCATCTACACGCCTGCCCATGTCGCGGGTTGGCAGCGGATCACGTCTGCCGTCCACGACAAGGGCAGCCGCATCTTCATCCAGCTCATGCACGCCGGCCGACTGTCGCATCCGGACAACACGCCTCATCACCGTCTGGGCGTTGCCCCGTCCGCCATCGCGCCCGGCACCGGTATGTTCACGCCCAGCGGCATGCAGGACGCCCCCACCCCGCGCGCCTTGACGACGGATGAAGTGCGCGAGACGGTCGCTGACTTCCGGCACGCGGCACGCTGCGCGATCGAAGCTGGCGCAGACGGCGTCGAGATCCACGGGGCGAACGCATACCTGATCCAGCAGTTCTTCGCTCCGAGCGCCAACACGCGCACGGATGCCTATGGTGGCTCGATCGAAAACCGCGCCCGCTTCGCCATCGAGATCGCAGCGGCCATTGCCGAGGAGATCGGTGCAGATCGCACGGCCATTCGCCTCTCGCCGGGGACGACGATGTGGGGAATCGACGAAGGCCCGGAAGGTCCCGAACTTTATCGCCATCTGGTAACAGAGCTGAACGAGCTGGGCCTCGCCTACCTCCACATCATGCATCAGGGCGACGAAGCCCTGCTAGCGGACATCCGCCAGCTCTGGCAGCAGTCCCTCATTCTCAACCGCCCCGGCCGTCCTCGAGAGGACATCGGCGCGGATGTGGCGTCGGGTCTCGCCGATCTGGAATCCTATGGCCAGATGATCCTCGCCAACCCCGATTTCGTAGCCCGGCTGCAAGCGAACGCGCCGATGAGTGCAGCCGATCCCGCCAGCTATTTCGGCGGCACCGAACAGGGATACATCGACTATCCCGCAATGGCAGAAGTGAACTGAGCGCAAGGGGGCCGTACAAGGTACGGCCCCCAACCCGGCGAAAGCCGCCAACGACGGCCGGCGATGCCGGCCGGCTCGCTCCGAACGGTGTGCCTGCTACAGGATGAAGTCTGCGGCCGTCAGCGCGACATTGGTCACGGTGACCGCGATCGCCTGGCTGTCGGTGATGGCGCCGTCCGAGGCGGAGACGATCACGTCATAGATGTTGTTCGCACCGGCATCGCCCGGCGCTTCAAAGACAGGGGCCGATTTGAACGAAAGCTGGCCAGTCACGGAATTGATCGTGAACAGATCGCCGTCTGCGCCGCCGCCGATGAAATAAGTCAGCTTGGTGCCGGCATCGGCATCGGCGGCCCTCACGGTGGTGACCGCCGTCGCGTATTCAGCCACGCTGAGCTTGGCTTTTGCTCCTCCACCGTCCGAAGTGATGACAGGAGCCTGGTTGGTGTCGGTGACGGAGAATACCTGCGCCTTGATGGAGGTGGCGCTCGCATCGCCAAGCGTCGCACTGCGATCGGTCCACGCGATCGTGAACCCGCCATCGTGCAGCTTGGTGACCGCCGGGTCGAATTGGGCGGCATCGACCTGCGTGTTCACGCGGAACTCTGTGCCGACCTTCTCTCCCCAGGTGTCGACCACTTGCGCCTTGACGCCAGCCACACTCGTATCGCCCAGGGTGCCGCTGTAGTCCGTCCATGTCGCCACGAAGCCGCCGTTGGCCAGCCCGGTGATGGCCGGTTCGATCTGGTCACTGGCTATCTGCGTATTGACCAGAAAATCACCGCCGACCGCACCCACTTTAATCATGCCGTTCTCCGTTGGCGCAGGACAAGGGCTGGCGGCGCACAGACAGATCCGCCGCCGCTTTTCACCGTGCCAGGCCTCTTTTGAAATCCGAGGAGGCGCGTCTTTTGACGGGAGATGCGACAGAATAATTACACGCGGGATGCTCTCGATCCGCATGAGTCCGATAACGGCTACCTTGTGCGGTCAGGGCGATGTGGATGAAGGCTCGGGTGCGAAGGGCAAGGCGTTGGTTCGACTGACGGCTTGGCCGGCATTCGAGAAAAGCAGGGAAAACGCCTGATTTCCGGTCATTCAAAGGGCGGAATGGCTCGTCGAATGCAGCCGTCCATTCACCCTATCGTCAAAGGCCAATAGCACCGGTAAAGGGCCCGGATGCCGGCAATCAAAGATATCACTCAACTGGGCAAGCTGATTGCCCTTCAGCATGGATGGGCAGCGGCGAAAGCTTTCAAGGCCTATGAAATGGATGAAGCCGATCAGGCGGCGCTGTCGCATTGCGCCATTGATCTGCTGAAGATATTTCCGCCCACCCCGGATACGAGCGCCCTCATGAGCGCAGCCTTGGCGGTGAGCCTGGAGCGCCACATGAAGGCGCCCATCCATGTGGTTGCCGGAACCCTGGCTTTGGAAGGCGTGCCGGTTTTCGGAAACCGACAGCCCTTTGACGGTTCACAGGTGCTCGGCACATCCAGCTCGGATTGGAACGGCCATGTCTGGGTCATGATCGGCCCATATGTCGTCGATATCTCGATTTTCCGCACCGCCTATTCGGCCGAAGGGCCAGCCAGATTGGCCAAGCACATCGACCTCACCTTCGGCCCTAAAAAGGGATTGTACGTCGACCACTGGAAACGGACGCGACAAGTGGGGTTGAATTATGAGCCCCAATACGTGCTCGACGCGGACGAAGTGACAGCCCTTATGGGTCGCGCCTTCGACATCATAAAGCAGGCTCGGCCCGCTTCGGCATCGTAGAGGTCACAAGCGATATTCCCATAATATTTCAGGGAGTTCGGACAGCGTGATTGCGCGTCCACGTCCCGGCAGCATCCGGGCCGCCCGCAAATTGCCGGTAGGCCTGTAGATCAAGGCTGCTTTCGTTCGGCGCAGCGGGATCCGCAATCCGGCTTGTCCAATCCGACGACGGAAAGCCGCGCATCGGCGCTTCCCCGTTGGCGGCGGGATTTCTGCCGCGAACATCGCGGCCAAACCGTTCCGATTGACGAAAATGGGTGCCTCTCGAAATCCGGCGATCGTCCACCCGCGGTTCGCCGTGAAGCTTCGGAAAGTATTGCACAAATCGCTCATGCACAGCTCCTTATGGAGCCGAAATCAGGTCCCGCCTCTCCAATCAACCAGTCCTGAGCTTAACAAAAAAAGGTTTTCTTTTTTTATTAAGCTGCCTAAGCGTGCCTGAGACCGCCGATCGCCAGCCAATACGGCGACGGGTCCAGATCATGCCGGACAACGGCAGGTGGGAGCGAAGGGATGGGGCAATCGCAGGGCATCGGCCCGGCTTCACGACCATGGACCATGCAAACGCCCGGGGCAGCGCAGCCTCCCCGCGCATGTTCGCACGCCGTCCGTCCTGCCGGTCCCCCCAATATGGCCATCACCATCCATGAACGGCGCGCCCGGGGCGTGGGCTCGCCGCGAACATTTCCAACGCATTTTCAAACGGGGGTTACCATGAACAAGCGTTATCTTTCGACGACTGCCCTGCTCGGCTCATTGCTGCTGGGCGCCGTGGCCGGACAGGCCCGCGCCCAGGAGGCGGGCGCCGCCGCTGCCGGCGACGCCGATTTCGGCGAGATCATCGTAACCGCGCAAAAGCGCGAGGAAAAACTTTCCAACGTGGGCATGTCGATCGCCGCCGCCACTGGCGACCAGCTGGCGACGCTGGGCGTGAACGAGCCGGCCGACCTTTCCAAGATCGTCTCGGGCTTCACGTTCGCCCAGTCGCCCTACAACACGCCGATCTACACGCTGCGCGGCGTGGGCTTCTATGAATCGACGCTCAGCGCATCGCCCACGGTCAGCGTCTATGTCGATGAAGTGCCGCTGCCCTATCCGGCGCTGACCACCGCCGCGGGCCTCGATCCGCAGCGCGTCGAAGTGCTGAAGGGACCGCAGGGCACGCTGTTCGGCCAGAACTCCACCGGCGGCGCGATCAACTACATCGCCGCCAAGCCCACCGCCGATTTCCGCGCCGGCACCAGCGTCAGCTATGCCCGCTTCAACGAAGTTGACGCCAACTTCTACGTGAGCGGTCCCATCACCGACACCCTGCGCGGCCGCATCGCCGTGTCCACCAGCCAGGGCGGCGCGTGGCAGCGAAATATCCTGAACGGCGAAACGCTGGGCGACAAGAACCTGGTGCAGGGCCGTATCCTGCTCGACTGGACGCCCACCGACCGGCTCAAGCTGGCGCTGAACCTGACGGGTTGGAAGGACAATTCGGACACCCAGACGCCCCAGCTGATCGCGCGGCAACTGCAGACGCCGGGCCAGCCGGGCGGCAGCACCGATATCGTTAACGCGCAGCCGCTGATCCCCGATGGCCATGCACGTCTTGCCGCGTGGGGCCGCACCTTCCCCCTCACGCGTGACGATTCCATGCTTCAGGGTTCGCTGCGCGCCGATTACGAGCTGACCGACACGCTCACAGTAACGTCGCTGACCTCGTATATCCGCTATCGCTCGCTGGCGGGCATGGACGTCGACGGCATGGCGATCCGCAACCTGGACACAGAAGCGACCGGGGAAATCGACTCGTTCTTCCAGGAACTGCGCCTCTCCGGCAACACGCCGAAGCTGCACTGGATCGTGGGCGCCAACTACCAGAAGGACAATACGCACGATTCGCTGATCTACGATGCGGGCCAGTCCTCCAACGTGATCGGCTGGAACCGCGACATCAACTTCTCCAACCAGGACATGAAGACCTTCGCCGTCTTCGCCAATGCGGACTACCAGATTACTGATAGCCTCTCGGTCCTGGCGGGCGTGCGCTACACCAATGCCAAGCGCGACTACAACGGCTGCTCACTGGGCGATGCCGGTCTTGCGGCGATCTACAACTACGTCGCGCAAGTGTTCCACCCCGGCGCGCCGTCGATCGATGCGGGCGAATGCGTGACACTCAACGTCGACTACAGCCCCGCCGGCCTGATCTACAACAAGCTGAACGAGGACAACGTTTCGTGGCGCGTGGGCCTCAACTACAAGGTCACGCCCGACGCGCTGCTCTATGCCAACGTTTCGCGCGGCTTCAAGGCGGGCAGCTTCCCCACCCTTGCCGCCTCGCAGACCCCGCAGACCCTCCCGGTCGTGCAGGAAGACCTGATCGCCTACGAAGGCGGCTTCAAGGCTAAGCTGGCGCGCGGCGTGAACGTCGATGGCGCGGTGTTCTACTATGACTACACCAACAAGCAGGTGCGTGGCAAAATCGTCGACTTCCTGTTCGGGGTCGAGGAACGCCTCGTCAATCTGCCCAAGTCGCACGTGTTCGGCGTCGAACTGCAGGCCACCGTGCAGCCGGTCTCCGGTCTGCGCCTGACCGCCAACGGCACCTATCTGGAAACCAAGATCGATCGCTACAGCGGCCTCGACAGCGCGGGCCTGCCCCGCAACTATCGCGGCACCCCGTTCCCGGCCTCGCCCAAGTGGCAGGGCTTTGCCGACGCCGAGTACGAGTTCGCGGTTTCGGCCAAGGCCAATGCCTTCTTCGGCGGCAACGTGACGTATAACAGCGCCACCAACAACTCGCTCGATCAGGATGCGCGGGCAGCCATCAAGGAGTTTACCACGGTGGACCTGCGCGCCGGGCTTCGCAGCGCGGACGATGCGTGGACCGTGATGGTCTTTGGCCGGAACGTGACGAATGCCTATTACTGGAACAACGTCTACAAGGCGAACGACACCTGGGTCCGCTATGCCGCCAAGCCGGCGACCTACGGCATCAAGCTGCAGTATTCGTACTGATCCGGATGCGGGGGGCTTCATCATGAAGCCCCCTTTTTCCATGCCTGATGCATCAGGCATGAGCCAATGGTTCAGGCGTCCGTGTCCAGCTTCGCGACCTTGCCCAGCGGCGAGCGCGCCACCTTGGCGCGGCGGCTGCGGCCGGGGGCCAGCAACTGCCGCGTGCGGATACCGGCAAGGCCGGCCTGCAGCATCGCCTCAAGGTTGTCCTTCATATAGTCGCGCAGATCCTGCAGCCGCTTCTCGCTGCCACCGATCAGCAGGTAGTTGAGCGCCATGCCTTCTACCAGGAATGTGGAATATTCGACCGCGAAGCGGAACATTTCGCCCGCCTCGCCCCATTCGGGGTGCAGCGCGAGCAGATTGCGGTTCCACTGGCGCTGGAAGCGTTCGTGCGCAGGCACCAATTCGGCTTTCAGGATAGGATCGGTGCGCGCCGCCACCGCCAGTTCGTGGCAGGCGATGAACAGCGGGTCGATCATTTCATTCCAGTAGATTTCCAGCGCGGTTTCGAAATCCTGCGGAATGGACACGACGGCACGGATCGTTTCCTCGTGCTTGCGAAGGCGCAGGGCGAAGGCGTGGGTGATCGCGGCGCGGGTGATCGCGGCGATCGAGGAGAAGTGATAGGTCACCGCCCCCATGCTCATCCCCGCGCGCTCGGCGATTTTTTCCTGCGTCGTCTTGGCGTAACCGTAGAGGTTGTAGCAGTCGATGGCGGCGTCGAGGATGGCGGCCCTGGTTCGCGCCCCTTTCGCCCCTTTCGCGCCTTTTCCCTCTTTCGCCACTACGTTCGCCATTGACTGTCCTCGTTGCCACGCGGCGCTATCAGAACATTGAGCCTGGCGGAACGCACTAGGCCAAATGACCGCCCGCAAAACCAGAAAAATATCTTTTTTTCTTTTTTGTACTGACATAGTGAGTGGCTTGAACGCTGCCCCCGCAAGCCGGACCAACAGGCAGCAGCACACGAGAGAGCGAGCAAGAAAGGCCAGGTCACATGAGCAGGATTTTCGGCGCGACCCGGCAGGTCGCCATGGTGGTGAAGGACATCGATACGGCAATGGCCGCGATGACCGAGAAGATGGGCATCGGCCCGTTCTTCATCCTGCGCGACGTGCAACCGGAGGATTACCAGTATCGCGGGCAGGCCATGGCGGCCCCGGTGCTGTCGCTGGCCTTCGCTTTCAGCGGCGATCTCAACATCGAACTGATCCAGCAGCATGACGACGTGCCCAGCGCCTATACCGAATACCTCGCCGCGCGCGGGCAGGGCGTGCAACACCTTTCATCGTGGACGAGCAAACCGGAGGAATACGACGCGCTGCGCGCCGAGTTGCTCGCCGCCGGGCATCGCATCGCGCATGAAGGCCGCGTCGGGACCAACCGCTTCATGTATTTCGACACCATCGACCCCGCGCTGGGCATGTGCTTCGAAGTGTCCGAAGGACTGTCGGCCGATCTGGGCCCGCTCGTGGCGCAGATGTGCGAAATCACCCGGACATGGGACGGTTCCGGGCCAGTCCGACCATTTGCCTGAGGCCGAAAGGCCTCGGGCGGGGCCGGGCGGGATTCCTCCCCTCGCCCGGCCCTTTCGCCCGATCCCTTTCGCCAGCAGGCGCTGCCGTTAACAGCCCCCCTTCCGATCGAGAAAGATGCCATGACGTTCGTTAGCTTCCGCCGCCGGCCCGGCCGCCGAAACGCCCTGCTGGTTGCCGCCGGGTTGACGCTCGCCGCTACTGCCGCGCCGCAGTTCGCGCATCCGGTCGCGGGCGCTGTCCAGACCGGCCCGGCCAACGCGGCACCGGTCCTGTCCGGCACTGTCCGCTCCGACAAGGAAGGAGTGATGGAAGGCGTCGTCGTCACGGCGCGGTCGCGGAACAGCCTGGTAATGGTCGCCGTCACCTCGGACGCGCAAGGGCGCTTCGTCTTTCCGTCCGACCGGCTTGCCCCCGGCACCTACCAGATCACCGCGCGCGCGGTCGGCTATACGCTTGCTCCTGTCACAGTGAAGATCGGCGGCGCCCGGCCCGCCGCGCTCCCGCTCACGCTGGCCACAGTGACCGACAACGATCAGCTCGCCTCGCAGTTGACCTCGCTCGAATGGCTGAACAGCTTTCCCGGCACCGACGCCCAGAAGGACGTCATGATGCGCAACATGGTCAATTGCGCGTTCTGCCACTCGCTTGAACGCATCGCGCGATCCGACCACGACGAAACTTCCTTCCTTTCGGTCATGCAGCGAATGCTGACCTACGAAACGGATCACAGCTCGGCCGATCGCATCCAGGTGGCATGGCCCGCCCAGCCGACCGAGGGGCTGCGGTGGTTTGGCCGCGACGCCAAGCAGATCGCCAGTTGGCTGGCCACCGTGAACCTCAGCGGCGGGCGCCAACGCTGGGCCTACCCGCTCAAGACCCTGCCCCGCCCGGTCGGTGAGGCGACCAAGGCCGTGGTCACCGTCTTCACCATCCCGCGCGAAAGCGGGGTGATCCACGATCTCGACGTCGATTCACACGGCAATGTCTGGTACGGCAACACGGGTTGGGATTACATCGGCAAGCTCGATCCCAAGACCGGCCGCTTCAGCGAATGGCCCGCACCCAATTTCCTGCCGCCAACTTCGGCCCCCGGCACCGACCGCATCGTCGGCGTGCAGGACATCCAGGTGGACGGGCACGACAACGTGTGGGTTGCCGTGGGCGGCACCAAGCACGCCCGCTTCAATCCCGCGACCGCGCGGTGGCAGACCTTCGACCTGCCGGTGATCTGGAGGAACCCGTTCCTTGGCCCGGTCCGCCCCGGCGAAACCGGGCTGTGGGCCACCGGCCTTGGCGCCGCGCCGGACGGCAACAAGCGGCATGAACAGGCGTTCCGGCTCGACATCGAAACCGGGCAGGTCTCCAAGGGCATCACCCTGTTCGACGACATGCCCGATCCGGTCGATCCCACGCATCTCGATCCGCTCAACTACTGCTACATGATGGATCAGGACCTGAACGGCGATTTCCTGTGCACCGCGCCTGAACCATCGGGCATCGTGCGCGCGGATCTGCGCACCGGCAAGGCGCGGCTGATCCCCACGCCCACCCCGCTCGCCTATCCGCGCCGTGGCTATCGCGACATGGAAAACCGCTTCTGGTTCGGCGAATTCTATGCCGACAAGATCGGCGTGATCGACCTCAACACCGATGTCGTCCGCGAATTCCCGGTCGGGGTGAAGTGGATCTCGCCCTATTATGCCCGGCCTGACGCCAAGGGGCGGGTGTGGGTTTCCACCACGGGTTCGGACCGGCTGCTGCGGCTCGATCCGAAGACGGGGGACATCGTGCAATACCTCATGCCGGTCAGCTACGATGCCCGCAAGGTTGTCGTCGATGTCCGCGCCGCGCGCACCACGGTATGGCTGCCCAACAAGAACGCCAACCAGCTGGTGCGGGTGGAAATTCCCGACTGAGCGGCGCTGGCCAGGCTTCCCCGCGAACGATGCTGCTCATCCCTGTCCTGCTCTTGCTGCACGGCCTGATCGCCGTCGCCCTGCTGGGCGCGATCACCCATCAGGCCGCCGCCGTGCTGCGTGAGGGGACAGCGCGCGGCACCGCGCACCCGCGCGCGAGCTTCGCAGGCCGTTATGCGGCGGTCGCATCGCGCGGTTTCGCCAACGCGGTGATCGCGCTCTATGTCGCCACGCTGGTGCTGGGCGGGCTGGTCTATCCCGCCTACCGGCTCGACGTGCGCCCTGCCTTCGAGGAAATGGAACTGGGCTGGGCGGTGGGCCTGTTCGAACTGAAGGAGCATTGGGGCGGCATCGGGCTGGCGCTGCTGCCGCTTTACCGCGCCTGCTGGCGGCAGGAGGACGGCGCGGCCGACCACGCGATGCACAAGGGGCGCACCGGCGTGACGCTGACGCTGGCCTTCATCGTGTGGTTCGACTTCATCGCCGGCCACCTGCTGAACAACCTGCGGGGGCTTTGACCGTGCTGCGCTTTTCCGGCGGTTGGTTCACCACGGCGTTTTGCGCCAGCTATATGGCGCTGTTCGCGCATGGCGGGCCGGTGCTGCAGTATTATCCGCTAAGCGGGCGGTGGAGCTTTGGACCACCGGCGGGCGGTTCGGGACCGGCGATGCAGTGGTACGGCCTGATGCTGGAAGCAGGCCTGATCGCGATGGCCGTGTCGGCCCTGCTGCGAGACCGCCCCCTGCCGCGGTATCTGGCCGATCGGCCCTGGGCAGTCCCGCTCACCGCGATGGCCGCCTGTTTCTACCTGCTGCGCGGGTTCTTCACATGATGGGCGCAAGGCGGCTTGCGGAGTTGCTGATGCGAACGCTGGTTCTGGCCATGGCGGTTCCGGCCGGTCCGGCGGCGGCGCAGCTCTATGGCGGTTTCGTGCCGGGCGCGCGCCACACGCCGGTCAACGTATGGTTTGGCACCGCGCGCGATGCTGCTGGACGATACGTGCCCAACGCCACCATCGTCCTGCGATCGCGGCAGATCGATTTCGTGGCCGTGACCGACGCGCAAGGGCGCTTCAGGCTTGAACTGCCGGTCCACTTGCGTCCGGTCGATGTGCAGGCCCGCTGCTCGCACAAGAGCTATGCCGGCGCCCGGATCGCGCGCCGCCTGCCCCGCGGCGCAGCCCTGTCACCCGTCGAACTGACCTGCCGGTTGCGCTAGGCACGTGGCGCGTATCGCTTCTTCCCTGCGCGCGCTGGCCCCGGCGATTCTGCTTGGCGCGTTGCTGCCGGTTGCAGGCTGGCCCGTGGAAGAGCCGGGCGCGTTGCTGCAGGCCGACGCAGCCATGCTTGAACGCGCCCGCGCGACCGGAGACCTGCACACTCAGCGGCGCATCATGTGGGCCAATCTGGCCAGGCTGGCGAATCCCCCGTCAGCCGGTGCGCCCCCTCGCTTCCTGAACTGGGCGTCCCCGTTTCCCCCCTCCACGCAGGCTGGAGGTCAGCGGCCCGATGCTGGCGACATCCCGCTGATCCTGTTCATCCATGCCAATGCCGCCGCCGACCGGCATATCCGCGCGCATCGACTTGACCAGCACAACGAACTGGCGCGCCTGCACAGCGGGGCGAGCCTGCTCCCGCCCGGTGCCGCGCGCAGGATTGCCCCCTTCCCGCCCGATGCCGCGTTCATCATGTCGGCCTGGTGGCCCGTGGCGGCGCATGGCGAAACACCCATGCCGGTATGGGACGCGGGCGGCGGCGGGGGATCGGGCAGCTACCTTGGCTGGAAGCGGGTGCTGGCGGTCAGCCCGGCAAAGCGCACCGGCGCGGCACCGCATGGCGCACCGCTGGCCTTTGCCGGACGAATCGTTCCCCGTCCGCCGCGCTTCGCGCTGGGCCGCTTCGTGCACATCCGGTTGACGGCCAAAATGGCGGCAGGCTTCGCGGGCGATCCGGCCGCCACCAAGCTTGCCCGGCTCACACTGGGGCGGCCGCTGCGTGCGGGCGATTTCATCGCGCTGGTCGGCCTGCACATGATGACCGCGCAGTTGCCCAATGGCCTGTGGGCGACATGGTGGTGGCACGATCGCGCGCCATCGGATGGCGCGGACGACGGTGGCAGGGATCGTCCGGCGGATCTTTCGCCCATCTGGCGCAATTACCGCATGAACGTGGCCTTCGACCCCGTGCTCCCGCGGGAGGCAGACGGTTCGCCCCATATCTGCTTCAACCCCTGGTTCGACGCCGCCCTGCCCGATCAGGGGCAGGGCGGCGGCCAGCAAGCCAACTGCATCAGCTGCCACGCGCGGGCGGGCTATCCCCTGGCCGACTTCACGTTCGTCACTCGCGGCGCGCCAGATACCGAACGGGACGGCGCGCACCAGCCCGGCCAGCTACACACCGGCAACGTATGGTCGATCGCCCGCGCCGCCGCGGCGCCATCACGCTGAAGGAAGGCGTCAGGCTGATGCGAAAGACATCGGCCAGCGCGGAGCACCCCAACAAGAAGGGGCCGATCGCAAGACCGGCCCCAGACTGCCGCCATGAGAGGAGCAGCGGCAGCATTCACATCATCGTCAGAACTTGAACGACGCCTCCAGGAACACCTGCCGCCCCCGGTTCATCGTCAGCACTTTGTCGTCGCCTGCCGGCAGGGTAGCCGTTGCCGCGCTGGACGGCGTCAGGAAGGGCCGCCCACCCGCGGTGTTGACCCAGAGCTTGTTGGTCAGGTTCGTCCCCACCAGCGCCAGCTTCCAGCGTCCGCCCGGCGCCCCGATCGAGATCGAGCCGTCGATCGTCGCATAACTGTCCTGCCGGTAATCGTCGTTCGAGTCCTGCGCGGCGAGGTAGCTGCTCGTGAACGTCAGGTTCCCGCTCACTCCCAGCTCCAGCGCGTCGGTCAGCGGCGCGGCATAGTCGAAGGCGAAGTTGCCCGCCCAATGCGGTGCGCGCGGCGCGTCACGCCCCTTGAGGTCCTGTCCCAGCCCGCTCAGGAACGTCTTGGTGAACTTCGCGTGGGTGTAGGCAAGGTTCGCCGACAGCGCGAGCCCTTCGAGCGGGGTGCGCCACGACCAGTTGATCTCCGCCCCCTTGGTCGTCACCTCGCCCGCGTTCAGCGTGATGAACTGGATCGCCACCGGATCGAAGTTCTGCACCTGCAGATCCTTGAAGACGTAGTAGAATGCCGATGCATTGAGCGTCATCCTGCGGTCGTCGAGCTGCGACTTGATGCCGATCTCGCCGCCCTTGGCGCTTTCCGACTTGTACTTGATCCCGGATTCAGCCGCCGCCTTCACCGCCGGGTCGCTGCTGTTCAGCCCCAGCAGACCCAGCGTCGGCAGCGCGCTGTTGTCGATGCCGCCCGACTTGAAGCCGGTCTTGTAAGAGGCATAGACGTTGACGTCGGGATTGATCTTGTAGCGCAGGCTGACTTCGGGCGAGAAGTTATCATCGTCGAAGCGGATCGGCCCAGCCTTGAACCCGCTCTTCACGAAGGCCGCCGCCAGATAGGCGTGGGTATAGGGCACGTTTATGATCTGGTTGCGCCTTTCCTTGGTGTAGCGAAGCCCGCCCGAAAGCTCCAACTGCTCGGTCAGGTCCAGCGTGGCGCTGCCGAACACCGACCAGGCATCGCCCTTGGTCACGATCCGCTTGCGGTAGTCCGAGGTGAAGCCGGTGACCGGGTCTGGCGCGACGAACGAAATCGGCAGGATCTGCTGCGCCGTGTCGAACACCGAACGGCGGTGTTCGTAGAACGCACCGACCATGAAGTTGAACGGCCCGTCGAGCTTGCTCGCCAACCGCAGTTCCTGCGTGAACTGCTGCGTCTGGTTGAGCGGGGTGCCGGTACCGACGCCCAGTTGCACGCCCGCGCCGTTGGTCGCCGCCAGCGCCGGTGCGATTGCCGAAAGCGGCACCCCCGGCACCAGCGAGAAGGCCGGCCCCAGCCCCGCGTAGGCATAGTTGTCGACGTCGAAGGCATCCAGATCGACATAGCCTGTCACCGATGTCAGCGTGAACTGGTCGCCGAGCTTGAGGTCCATGCTCAGGCGGCTGAACCACAGGTTGCTTCGCGAATAGGGCGCGACGCTGGTGATCGGGCCTCCAGACGTCGGCAGCTTGGCCGCCAGCGCGGGCGCAATGTCGGGGTAATAGGGCTTGCCATCGATCTTGCAGTTGTAGCCTGCCGGAATGGCGACCGCTCCGCCCAGCAGGTAAACCTCGTCGGCGCGTCCGTTCTTGCCGCAGTAGATGTCCCCGGGGCCGTTCGCGCCGTCACCGCTCTGATGGTTGTACTGCACCTTCAGGTTGGCGCGGAACGTGTTGGAAGGCTCCCACGCGGCGGTGAAGCGTCCGACAAAATCCTTCAGGCCGCGATACTTGCCGTTGGCATAGACCGGCCCTTCCTGCATCGTGATGTAGCGAGCGGCCTCGTTGTACTGGCCGGCAAGGCGAATGCCCAGCGTGTCGGTTACCGGCCCGGAGATGTAGCCGTTGACCAGATAGCCATGCTCCTCGAACTCATAACCGGCCTTGCCGCCATATTGCCAGGTCGAGGTGGGATTGGCCGACTTGATCGACAGCACGCCCGCAGACGCGCTCTTGCCGAAGAATAGCGATTGCGGGCCTTTAAGCACTTCGATCTGCGCCGTGTCGAAAAAGCCCGACTGGACGATACGCATGGTGCTGATCTGCACCCCGTCGAAATCGACCGCGACCGCCGAATCGAATGCAGCGGAAATGTTGGAGGAGCCGACACCGCGCAGCGAGATCTGGCCGCCCGAACCGGACCCGCCCACCTGCACGTTCAGCGTGGGGACGCGGCTCACCACATCCGCCATCTTGGTGACGTTGTACTTTTCCAGAGTCGCGCTGCCCAGCGCGGTGACGGTCAGCGGCACTTCCTGCAGCGTCTCGTCCTTCTTGCGGGCGGTGACGATGATGTCCTCGTTCGAGGGCACATCCGCCGCGGCATCGGCCGGCGGCGCTTCCTCGGCCCTCGCCACGCCGGCGAACGGCGTCAGCCCCAAAGCGATCAGGCTCGCAGTCCAACGCATGTAACGCATCGTGCCTCTCCTGGTTCGGGTGATCGCACCAATGCAGACCAGCGATTTGCTCCCCTCCCGCATGTGGGAGGGCACAAGACCCGGATCTGCCGTCAGGCAGTCCCGGTCGCAGCGGGGTGGGCAGCAAAACAGCACGACTGCAACCGGCACGATCCCCTTCGTTGTGCCGCCCTATTCCAAGGGTCAGCGGTTATTGCTCATCTCACGCGATTGCCCGCACGCGCAGCGCGGCAAGGCCGCGCAGCAGTTTGTTGGGCACGTGTCGGAAATCATTGGCGCCCTCGGGCAACTCGAAGCGCTCGACCCGGGCCAGCAGGCGCTCGAAGGCGACCACCAGTTCCTTGCGCGCGAGCATGTTGCCCACGCACATGTGGATGCCGCGCCCGAACGCGAGGTGCGTCCGCGCATTCTTGCGCTCAACGTCGAAGCGGTCGGGATCGGGGTACACGGCCGGATCGCGATTGGCCGCAGCAAAGCGCAGCATCAGCATCTCGCCCTGCCGCACCTGAACGTTGCCCAGCATGGCATCATGAAGCGCGACCCGCCAAAGCCCGCCCACAGGCGAAAGCAACCGCAGCATCTCCTCGACCATGTTGGGAATCAGCGCGGGATTGGCGCGCACCTTCGCCATCTGCTCGGGATGGCGCATCAGCAGCAGCAGTCCGCCTGCCAGCGTCGATGTGGTGGTCTCGTTGCCCGCAACCATCAGTTGCTGCAGCACCGACATCACTTCGGCATCGTCGAGCGGACGTTCCCCCTCTACCCGCGCGTTGACGATCGCGGACAGCAGGTCGTCCGGCCCCGCACCATCGCGGCGGGCGTCGATCTGGGTCTTGGCGAAGCGCTGATATTCCAGGATGGCCTGCGCCGCCTCGATCTCGCGCTCGCGGCTGGCCATGCCCCCCAACCGGTCGGCAAAGGCATCGGACCAGTGCTTCACCTTCTCGGCGTCATTCGCCATACCGATCTGACCTGCGATCACCTCGACCGGCAGCGGCACGGCGAAATCGTGGACGAACTCCACCGTTTCGCCGGTCGTGATCCGGTCGATCAGGCGATCGACGATACCCCGGATATCGGCTTCCAGCGCATTGACGCGCGGCATCGAGAACGCGAGATTCACCAGCTTGCGAAAACGGGTGTGCATTGGCGGGTCTGCGGTCAGCATCGTGTCGACCGTCGGCCAGCCCTGCGCCTCGATCGCCGCGATTTCGGGATCAGCAACCGCATTGCCGCGCATCATTGCGCCGAAGTCGCTCGAGAAGTCCTGCGGTCGTCCCGCCGCCTCGCTGACCAGCGCGTGGCTCAGCACCATGGCCACCGTGCCTCCGGCAACCCTTGCCACCGGCCCTTCGGCAAGCGCGCGGGCATACCAGTCGAACGGGTTCTCGATCGTGGCTGGCTCGAAGAATTCCCCTAGCGCCGTTCCGACGTCGTTCATTGGCCTCTCCTCGGTCGGAGATAAAACCATTTTATATCACGCTATGCAATATATCTCTCGCATCGACGCCCCGGAGGCCAGGACAGTGGCGACACCGGAGAAAACAGCGACGGAGGAAGCAGCGATGGAATCCCGGATTTCCGTCAGATTTAGCGCTTCGCATTGAACTTTCAGGGTGCAAGAAGAACGGCGCGAAAGACACCTTACGCCCGCATCTCACCATTTTTGATATGAGCGCTACTTTCCCCAGCCATGTGGCGGCCGTCCGGCAAGCGCCGCCGTGCTCCTGCCCTGCGCCTGCGGCGGCCTGCCAGGGCAAATAGGCGATGCGAGCCTTGGCCGCCGAGATCGCCTATCCCGTTGCCGGAAGTGCAATCCCGTGGACACCGCCGACCGGCCGCATCGCATTTCTGGCCACCTTATAATTCAAGTCCCTCTTGCCGCGCTTTCAGTTGCAGCCCGAGATAACGCGCGAACAGACGGGTCTGTGCAAGGTTGCCACCCATGAACCACAGGCCCGGCTGGGCTGTGGGCTTCCACATGTTGCGCAGCTCGCCTTCCCATGGTCCGGGGTCGTTGCCGAAGCCCGATCCATAGCCCCAACACCGCCCGATACGGTCGGCCATTGCCGGCCCCATGATTTGGGCGACCCACTGCTCCATCGAGCCGAAGCCAGTGGCAAGGACCACGCGATCTGCGGGCACGTGGGTGCCATCGTCCAGAACGATCCCATCGGATACGAAGCGCGCTATTCCCCTGCCGGACAGGAGCCTTATGCGCCCGTCGGCAACCATTTCCGAAGCACCGACATCGATATAGTAGCCCGAAGCGCTGCGCAGATACTTCATCGCAATGCCAGTGCCATCCGGCCCGAAATCGAGCAGGAACCCGGCAGCTTCCAGCCTGTCGTAGAACGCGGCCTCGGACTGGTGAAGCACTTTCCACGCAACCCGATTGAGTGCCTCCTGCAGACGGATCGGATAGGCAGCAGAGCGCAGATCAGCGCGCTCGGTCGACAGGCCCGATTCCACCGCTTCCTGTGAGTAGGAGGGCTTCATCAGCACATCGGTCATCGTGGTCTGGCGCACGATGTGGGTCGATGAACGCTGGATCATGGTGGCATCGGCGCCATTGAGCACAAGATCCATGGCGATATCGTGCGCGCTGTTGTTCGATCCGATCACGACCACGCGTTGCCCGGCAAGACCTTCGCCATCGGGATGCGCGCTGGAATGATAGACCTCGCCCGCAAAGCACTCCTGCCCCGGAAACTCGGGCACGTTGGGGAAACCGGCGTTGCCCACGGCCATGACCAGTTGCGCAGGGTGCAGTTCACTCACTTCACCGCCGCGAACGATCTGCACGGTCCAACGACCGGCAGCCTCGTCGTAGGCAGCGTGACGGCATTCGGTCTCGCCCCACACGTTCAGATCGAAAACGCTGGCATAGAATTCCAGCCAATCGCCCATCTTGTCCTTGGGGGTGTAGACCGGCCAGCTTTCGGGAAAGGGCAGGTACGGCATGTGATCGTACCAGACCGGGTCGTGAAGCGTCAGCGAGTTGTAGCGAGAACGCCACTGGTCGCCCACGCGTGGCCACTTGTCGATCAGCAGGCAGGGCACGCCAAGCTGGCGCAGCGTGGCGCCGAGCGCAAGCCCGCCCTGCCCCGCGCCCACGATCAGAACGTAAGGATCGCGCTCGTGGTCGATTTCGGCGCGCTCGGCCGCCAGCGCCTGCTTCCATGTCTGGCCATGGCCCATGCTTTCGGAACCGAGCGGACGCCGGAAGCCAGACGCCATTTCGTGCCCGCGCAATTCGTGCAGCGTGGTCAGCAGGGTCTGCGCCTTGCCTTCCTCCAGCCGCAGATAGCCGCGCCCCTCGCCCAGCGAGGTCTCGAAGTGGATGAAGCCCTCGCTTGCTCCGGCCGCGGCATCAGTTGACCATCCATGCGCCCCGGTTCGCGCAGCGCGCGCCTTCACCATGGCGACAATGTCCTCCCCACCTTCGATGGTACGGATCGTGCCGGTGAAGGCGAGGAAATCCCGCCACCAGCCCCCATCGATGAACATGCCGGCAACGTCTTCGGCCCGTCCTGCTGCCAACAGGGAGGCAAATCGTTCGAGCCACCCGGCAACGTCGATGGCGCGATCGTCGGGACCTGGAAAATCGCTCATGCTGCTGCTCTTTCGGTGGAAGCACCAAGGGTGCCGACGTGATGATCACTTGCTATTCACCTACCTGGTTCGAAGCAACACTCATGCCGGCGTTGCCGGTCCAATACGAGGCGCGAGCCTCGTTGATCAGAGCCGGAATGGTCGCGCCCATGGTGCTCGATGGCCCCAACGGCGACTGGTGCGAAGCCTGCGTGGCTCAGGTGCTCGCGCCTGAACAGCGGCCGGGCGGTATCGTCATCATGGACAATCTGTCGAGCCACCAGCGGGCACGAGCTTTCCCAAACCGGTCACGCGTTCATCCTGCCGCGAGCATATTTCGGCCAGTCGATGTCAAACCGTGCTAGTCTGCAAACCCGTCTGTCGCACGGATCAGCGCGTCCAATATACCCGGCTCGTTATAGGCATGGCCCGCACCCTCGATCATCTCGAAGCGGGCCTGCGGCCAGGCGCGGTGGAGTGCCCAGGCCGTCTCGGCGGGACAAGCCATATCGTAGCGCCCCTGCACGATGACGCCGGGAATGTCCCGCAGCCTCCCCGCCTCGCGGATAAGCTGGCCGTCCTCCATCCACCCCCCATGCACGAAATAATGGTTTTCGATCCGCGCAAAGGCGAGCGCAAAGTCGTCCTCGTCATGGGTCGCGGTCAGGAGCGGATCGGGGAGCAGGCGGATCGTCTCGCCCTCCCACACGCTCCAGGCTCGGGCTGCGGCGATGCGAGCAGTGCGATCCTCGCCGGTCAGAATGGCGCGATAGGCAGCAACCATGTTGCCGCGCTGGGCTTCCGGGATGGGCGCAACGAACCTTTCCCACTTGTCGGGATAAATGCGGCTTGCACCGTACTGATAATACCAGTCGATCTCGCTCTTCCGGATGGTGAAGATGCCTCGCAGCACCAGTTCGCTGACCCGTTCCGTATGGCGCTGGGCATAGGCAAGCGCGAGTGTCGATCCCCAACTGCCACCGAACACCAGCCATTGCTCCACCCCCATCATCGCGCGCAGCCGCTCGATATCGGCGACGAGATGCCATGTGGTGTTGGCGTTGAGATCGGCGTGCGGGGTTGAGCGGCCGCAGCCACGCTGGTCAAACAGCAGCACATCATAACGCGCCGGGTCAAACAGGCGGCGATGATCTGGCGAAATGCCACCGCCCGGGCCACCATGCAGAAAGACGGCCGGCTTGGCGCCAGGCGTGCCAACGCGTTCCCAATAGACATGATGTCCTTCGCCGACGTCGAGATGGCCGCGAGCAAAGGGTTCGATCGGGGGATAGAGCGTGCGCATGGTCCTCTTGTAGCAACCCGGATGGCTCCGGTCATTCGCGGTGTCGCCAAGGCTCACAAAACCTGCCGCTCGTTCATCCATGAGGCAAGCCTGAGCAGAAGGTCCCCTCTGCATTTGGTGGCAAGGCCGTGCGCAACGCGTCGAGCATCGGTTGCGCCGCCTGTCGCTCGTGGGGAACGGCTTGACTCCTTCCCGCCTGACAATAACTTCAATTATTGAACCGACTCGCAGGAGGACCCATGAAATCGAGATCCTTCGCAGGAATGCGCTGCTCCATTGCCGGGGCCTTGGAACTGATTGGCGATCGCTGGGCCTTGCTGGTCATTCGCGATCTGTCACTCGGGCTGCGCCGCTATGACGATCTCCGGGAGAGCACGAATATCCCGGCGGCAACGCTTTCGGCGCGCCTCAAACACCTTGTCGGGAGCGGCATTGTCGAACGCGTCCGCTACCAGGAACGCCCCCCGCGTGACGAATATCGCCTCACGGAGAAGGGGCGCGACCTCTGGACCGTTTGCATCGCCCTGCGCGAATGGGGCGATCGATGGGATGCCAGCGGGTTCGGCGCGCCACCCGTGGGAACGTTCGATCGTGAGACCGGCCGGCCTTTGACGCTGGCCATCGTCGACGCCGAGACGGGCCAGGCGGTGCCGCCCCGCCGCATCGAACTGCGCCCCGGTCCGGGGGCCGACGATGCCATCCGCCGCCTTCTCGATCCCGCCGCAGGAGCATCCCGATGAAACAGCAGGTCGAATTCTTCTACGACTTCCGCAGCCCCTACAGCTACCTCGCGTTCACGCAGTTGCGGGCCATGGACATCGACCTCGTGCTGCGGCCGATGCAGATCCTCAAGGTGATGGAAAAGGTGGGCAACGTCCCCACGACGATCATCTGCAAGGCAAAGGGGCAGTATGCACGCGCCGACCTGGGGCGCTGGGCGCACCGCTACGGGATCGTCCTCAATCCGTCGGACATGGCCAAGAACAATGGCGACGCCTGCTCGCAAGCGGTGCTCGCGGCAGGCTCCCCGCAGGAGGCGTCTGCCGTGACCCTCGCGCTGTACCGGGCGTGCTGGAGCGAGGCCAAAGCACTGGCGACAACAACCGATATTCTCGCCGCGATCGCGGCGGCCGGTATCGATTCCGCAGGCATCGCCGCGCGCATCGATACACCCGACGTTGCCGCCGCGCTTGCCGCGAACACCGATGAAGCCGCCAGGCGAGGTGTGTTCGGTTCGCCCACCATGATCGTCGGCAATGCCATGTTCTTTGGCAACGACCGGCTCGATTTTCTGCGCGAAGAACTCGAACGCAGGGAGAAGGCAGCATGATGGACACGACCAAGCCCCTCGCGCTCGTAACCGGCGTCGGCCCCGGCACCGGCGCTTCGGTGGTTCGGCGCTTTGCCGCAGCAGGCTACCGCGTCGCCATGCTCGCGCGCGATGCGCAGCGGCTCGCCGCGCTCGAGCAGGAAATCGCCGATTCGATCGCAGTGCCATGCGATGTGAGCGACCCCATCGCGCTGGAACAGGCCGTGGCGCGGGTCGGCAACCCCGGCGTGGTGGTCCACAATGCGGTTGGCGGTGCGTTCGGCACCTTTCGCCAGATCGACGCGGAGACGCTGCAACGCAATTTCGAGATCAATGCGATGGCGCTGTTCCATCTCGCCCGGCTGACCACGCCAGCGATGGTCGAAGCGGGTAAAGGCGCGCTGATCGTGACCGGCAACACCGCGTCGCAACGCGGGCGGGCTGCCTTTGCCGGTTTCGCGCCAACCAAGGCCGCGCAGCGGATCCTCGCGGAATCGCTGGCGCGCGACCTTGGCCCCAAGGGCGTCCATGTCGCCTACCTGATCATCGATGCGGCGATCGACGTGCCCTGGCAGCGCACGCTTCAGCCCGACAAGCCGGACGACTTCTTTTGCTCGCCGGCATCGATCGCCGACGAGGTGTTCCATCTCGCCCATCAGCCCCGCGATGCATGGTCGTTCCTGGCCGAAGTCCGCCCCTACAACGAACAATGGTGAGCAAGATGAACGAAACGAACGACACAGCACCCGACGGTTTGGCGCAACTGCGCGCCCTCATGGCCAGCGAGCGCAAGGCGCCGCTGCTCGAAAAGATGGATATTCGCCTGGTCGAGGTGGAGCGCGGCCAAGTGGTGTTCGAAGGCACGCCCGACCGCAGCGTCTACAACCCGCTGGGATCGGTGCATGGCGGATACGCTGCCACCATGCTCGACAGCGCGTGCGGCATCGCGGCGCATTCCACGCAGGGACCGAACCGGGGGCACACGACGCTGGAACTGAAGGTGTCCTATCTGCGCGCACTCGATGACCGCAGCGGCACCGTGCGCGCCGTGGGCCGCACCATCTCGGTCGGCCGGCGCGTCGCTTTCACCGAGGCGACTTTGCACGATGGCGAAGGGCGCCTGTGCGCTACCGCCACGTCGACCATTCTGGTGTTCGACGTCGAGCCGACCAAACGCGGCGCGCTTCAGACCTGAGCCTTCCTGTCCGGAGCGCACCTATGAACGCCCACGTCATTGACCGCTACAACGGGCCGCTTTGCCTGCGCGAGGTTGGCGATCCGGTAGGCGGCGAGCCTGTGCGCATTGCCCGCAATCCATGCTGTCGCTCTCCCGAATGAGGGAGCGCCCCCGACCGACCAATCCACGTCTTACAGGAAACCAAAATCGTAAGAGGTCAGCGCGCCTGTGAAGCCAACCAGAGTAACGGCATCAGCGCCCGCGTGAACGATAGTGCTGGCGATACCATTGTATGTCGAGACTTCGAACACAAGATCGCTGAACGCTGCGACGCCCGCAATGCCGACGAAGCGAATTATGTCGTGCTGGATCTGGCTGAAATCATAAATGCGATTCTCTGTCCCAACGGTCTGGCCCAGCGCCACATGGTCCTTGAATAGAAACGTGTCACTTCCGCCCTGAGAAGAGGCGGACATGATTTGCGCGTCCCCCCACATTTCATTGATCACCACACCGCTTTGTGTTGCTGTCCCGGCTTGGAGGATGTCGCGGCCGCCCTTGGCGAAGTCGTGCATTTCTTCGCCCTCGCCGAACAGCAAGTTCGTAACCATGCCGCTGCCGCTGTTGTTTCCGCCAGCCAGTGCATCATTGCCCCCTTGCGCGGAATTGAACATCTGGCTCGCGTCGCCGCGGATCTTGTTGACCAGCTCGCTACCGCCGCTCATGTCGCCCCCGGTCAGCCTGTCGTCGCCGCCGATGACGGAGCCGGCCATGCGAAAGGCGTCTCCGAACAGATCATTGAGAAGGTAGCGACCGCCACTCATGGCGCCGCCAGTCATCCGGTCGTCGCCTCCTCTGCCGGCGGTGTACATTTCGAGAAAGTCGCCGACGAGACCGTTGAGAACGTCTCCGCCGCCGCTGTTGTCACCGCCTGTCAGCTTGTCATTGCCTCCGGTGGCGCCACCTGCGGGATCAGCATTGCGCGCGTCGCCATAAAGCGTATTTGCAACGCTTCCGCTGCCACTATTGCTTCCGCCCGTCAGGGTATCCTGACCCGCCTTGGCAGCATCGGAAATACGATACGCATCGCCATAAAGCGTGTTGGTAACAGAGCCATCACCGAGATTGCTGCCGCCGGTCAACCGATCGGCGCCGCCCCTGGCATTACCGGTCATTCCCCCCGCCCCGTCGCCGCCGCCGGCGTCGCCGTAAAGAATGTTCGCAATAACACCGACGCCCACCAGGCTCCCTCCGGTCAGGACGTCATCCCCGCCCTGGACGGTGCCGCCCATGCCGTACGCGTCGCCGAGAAGGGTATTGGTGACATCCCCGCGGTAACCGATACCCCCGCCAGTCAGGATATCGTCGCCGCCTCTGGCGGAATCGGAGAGCGAATAGGCATCGCCATAAAGGGTGTTGGTCGAAGGGTAGTTGCGCTCCCCACTGCCGCCGGTCAGTACATCGTCGCCGCCCTTCGTGTGGCCGGACATGTCGTAGGCGTCGCCGTAGAGGGTATTGGTGACAAACCCATAGCGCCCCTCGTCGCCACCGACCAAAGTGTCATCGCCGCCCTTGGCGAAGCCAGACAGGCTGAACGCATCGCCATAAAGGGTATTTTCGATGTCCCCGCGATTGGTCGAGCCGCCGACCAGGACGTCATCGCCGCCTTTTGCGTGGCCGGACATGTCGTAGGCGTCGCCATAGAGGACATTGACGGCTCCCGCATAAGAGGCATCGCCGCCCGTCAGGATATCGTTGCCGCCCTTGGCAGCGTTGCCCATGCTGTAAGCATCGCCGTAGAGGAAGTTGAAAGTCGTCGCACCCGCTCGCCCTGAAGCTGCACCGCCAGTCACGATGTCGTCGCCGCCCTTGGCAGCGTTGCTCATGCTGTAGGCGTCGCCGTAGAGAGTGTTGGTGACGGTCGCGCCGCCAACGGCTTCACCGCCAGTAAGGGTGTCATCGCCGCCCTTGGCGCCGCCGATGATGCTGTAGGCATCGCCGTAGAGCAAATTGGCAGCGATGCTCCCGAGTCCGAAGGCGCGGCCCCCGGTCAGGACATCTGCTCCGCCCTTGGCCGCATTGGCCATGTACCGCCAATCGCCAATGAGCGTATTGGAGACGCTTTCACTACTGAACGTGGCATTGCCGCCGATCAGCGTATCGTTGCCACCCTTGGCGCGAATTGCTGTCGTGTCCGCGTCACCAAAGAATGGCGGATTGTCGATATCGTCGATCCCAATGAAAATGCTCATCATATCCTCCCGACAATCGCCTACCTGGGTTATGCCGAAGGCTCCGCACGGCCACGGCGCATAGAAAACGAAATCATTTCACTCGACATTTTCAAAATGTACCGGCACAAAGTTATTATAATAATGGATTTTATATAGAAATTTTCTATTCTATTCATTAGGATATATTAGGAATATATCATTCAATATTGCGGAATTTGCAACGGAAATTTGTGGTGATATCCATCAGGATATCTCTCAGACCCACAGAACTATTGATCGCTATGCTGCAGATAATTTTAGCCTGTCGCCTTTGCGCAAGTGTGGTGGCCGGTCCATTTCAAGCCTGCCGGCGCTGGCAGCGTGTGTGGGCAAAGCCCCGTTGCTGCATCTGCTGCTCCGCGGAGGAGCTTGGCAGAACGCTGCACTCCATCGCCCGTTTTGGCCTCTTTGCAGGACCGGCCAGCCGCGCCGCCCCGGCTGCTTAGGCAGCTTGGCGGGGCTATGGCTGGCTGGTCGGGAGCCATACGGCGTGCGCTCCTTTCCATCGGAGCACCCACGCCATGCAAAACCGCACCCGCGCCCCTGCCGCGATGACAACGGCTGCAAGATCGCAGGAGCTAACTCAGGCGCAGGGCAGCAAAGTGGATATCAAGCGGCAGGCGAAGCCGAAATCATGGCACGGGCGCAGGGGATGGCGGCAGGTCCCGCGCTGAATGCAGACGCGGAATTGAATGCCCGCGCGCATGGCTGACTAAGGAAGCGATGATGGGCAGAGTGCGTCCGCGGCAGGAAGCGATTGGCACTCAGGCTGGGTAAAGATGGCCGCGACGGCTTCGGGGGCAGATGGGAAATACCCGTGGACATAGCTTGCCCACAACGATCCCTCGCGGAACACCGCCTCGCCCATCGCGCCGTCCGGCGCTTGCGCGCGCCAACGCGGCGCCAGCGGCGTTTCCAACCGCGAATAATGGAATGTATGGCCGCGCAGCCTGCCGCCAGGCAGATCCACCGATTGCAGTCCCAGTGCGGCCAATCGACTCTGCAGCCTCGCCCTGCCGCGCATCAGGCCCAGCAGCTCTGCTGAGTGGCCCTGCCCATCGTCCAGTTCGTCGAGGCAGTAAAGCATTCCGCCACATTCGGCGAGGACCGGCTTTCGGGCGGCATAATGCGCGCGAATGGAGGCTGTCATGGAGCGGTTGGCCGTAAGGCCTTGCAGATGAAGTTCCGGGTATCCGCCCGGAAGCCACAGCGCATCGCATTCGGGCAGGGCCGAATCGGCCAATGGCGAGAAAAAATGCAACTGCGCCCCCATCGCTTCGAGGCAAGCGACGTTGGCCGGGTAAATGAAAGCGAAGGCAGCATCGCGCGCCACGGCAATTTTTCTGTCCGCAAGACACGGGACAGGCGCAACGACTTCTTCACCCGGGAACGCAACGGGATCGGGCAGCCATAGAGCGGCTTCGGAAAGGGCGGCGGCGGCGCGGTCGATCCGCTGTTGCAGATCCTCCACCTCGCCCGCCTGTACAAGGCCCAGGTGTCGCTCGGGCAGCGCTGCCTCACTGTCCGGCGGAAGGGTGCCGAACCAGCGCATTGCCGACGGAAGACTGACCTCCAGCATGTTGGCGTGCCGCTCGCCGCCCACGCGGTTGCCGAGGGCGGCGACAACACGAACGTCGCTGCGATAGCTCGCAAGGCCATGTGCCAACGCTCCGAAGGTCTGCGCCATGGCGCTGCCATCGAGCACGGCCAGCACCGGCAGGCCGAAGCGCGCGGCGAGATCGGCGGCAGACGGCTGTCCGTCGAACAGGCCCATCACCCCTTCGACGAGGATCAGGTCTGCCTGCGCCGCCGCCTCGTGCAGCAGGCGATGACATTCGGCCTCGCCGCACATGAACAGGTCGAGTTGAAAGACCGGCGCGCCGCTCGCCTGTTCCAGGATCATCGGATCCAGAAAATCAGGCCCGCACTTGAACACGCGCACCCGCCGACCGGCCTGGCGGTGGCGGCGGGCGAGCGCAGCGGTGACCATGGTCTTGCCCTGCCCAGACCCCGGGGCACTGATCATCAGCGCGGGACAGTGCGCCACGCTCATCGGTCGATCCCCTCCTGCGCGCGCACACCATCGCGGAAAGCATGCTTCACATCGCGGATCGCGCTGACCGTATCGGCCGCCGCCACCAGCGCATCGTCCGCGGCACGGCCCGTGATGACGACGTGCTGCATTTCAGGTCGAGCCTCGATCGCGGGCATGATCTCGTCGAGCGCGAGATAGCGATACGTGACGAGATAGGTCAGTTCATCGAGCACGACGAGGCTGATCGAAGGATCGGACAGTGCAGCCTTTGCCTTCTCCCACCCCGCCCTCGCCGCGGCAATGTCGCGCGCACGGTCCTGCGTCTCCCAAGTGAAGCCTTCGCCGCACTTTTCCCAGATCACGTCGGGGTGCGTGGAGAAGAACGCGCGCTCTCCCACGTTCTCGGCCCCCTTGATGAACTGGAATACCGCCGCCTTGCGGCCGTAGCCAAGCGTACGCGCGACCATGCCGAAGGCGCTGGACGACTTGCCCTTGCCATTGCCGGTGAGCACGAGCAGCAGCCCCTTGTCGCGCGTGGCGGCGGCGATCTTCGCATCGACCACCGCCTTGTGCTTGCGCGCACGATCACGGTGCGCGGCTTCCTCGTTGTGGGCGGTCACTTGCGACCTGCAGCGCGCAGTTGCGGACGCGCGAGCGACACCACGGCAAGCACGCCGGCCGCAGTCGCGGTCCAAACCATCGTCGCCACCAATGTCGGCGGGAAATAGCGGGCAAGGCGCGGCATGAAGCCGGCGATCGTGGGATCGGCAAAACGCCCACCCAGGAAGTAGAAGCCGCCGCTGGAGAAGAGTTCCGAGACAAGCGTGGCAGCAACCAGCAGAACCGCAAGGGAGGGAAGCGCCGAGACGCGTTCGCCAAGCTTTTCCGCGCCGAAGCGGCCAGCCAGCCACATCGTGCCATAGGCAGGCACCAGCATCCAGTAGGCAGGGGTGAAGCAGAAGTCCGACTGGCCGAACCAGCCGATGACCGTCACATCGATGGCGAAGCCGAGCAGGAACAGGGCGGCGAAGGCCGCAGCGCGGCGGATGAGGAAGCCGAGTACGAAGAAGCTCGCCAGGCTGGTATCGGGCAAGTGCATGACCTGGCTGAGCGAATGGGTGCGGGTCAAGAGCATGACGAGCGTAAGCACGCCGAACACGGCGAGATCGAAACGGGCATTGCGGACCATCTGGTGTCCTCTTTTCTGAACGTGGGGAATCCATGCTGCGCGACGCCCCGGGACACGGGACGCACGGGAGCCTCAGACGCACCGGCTAACCGGTACGGACAGGTGATGTCAGTCGCTGGTCATCACAGGCTCCCTTCGGCAACAACGCACACATGTGTCGTCCGCGAAGGGGAAAGCCCTCGTCCGCCCGGTGCATCCCGCCCGCGCAGAGGAACGACGCAACAGGCCGGTTTCCTGACTTCCCGGATCGTCGCGCCTGTCGCCGCCTTCTCGGGACGAATCCCAATGGCATGATGGCGATGCGCTCACCGGTTACAGTTGCGGGAGCAGTGCCGGATTGAGCGGCTTTCGCCGCCGCCCGGACTTCCCGATTAAGCCCTCTCGGGCACCCGTTACATTCCCGATGATATGGCAAGGTCTTGATCTGCGCAAGTATTCGCGCTTGCAGCATGCGGATGCCCTCGCTATCTGCGGCACCGCGACAGGTTCCCCGCGAGGGGATCAAAAGGGAACGCGGTGTAAAACCGCGGCTGCCCCTGCAACTGTAAGCGGCGAGCCATCCGGCCACTACGCCATTGGGATTTCATCATCCTGAGAAGGCGGCCGGATCGGCATTGACCCGTGAGCCAGGAGACCTGCCTGACGCGGTCGTTCTTCGTTCGGGCAGGGTGCACCGGACGTTCGAGGATCCCGCCTGCAAGGTGGGACAATCCCTCGCGCAACGACAGCCACTGCCTGCCGGGAAGCCCCGTGCGGGAAGCGTCGCCACGTTGCGCCTTGTCCAGGTGCAAGCGCTGGCGCGCGCTTCCTTCGCGGGTCGGAACGGCGGGTCCATGCCGTTCGTACCAGAGGGAGCCGCATCGTGCGCCTTGCCCAATATCCTGTCGTTTCCGTTCTCGCCCTTCTCGCGGCCTCCGCATCCCCTGCCCTTGCCGAATCCGTCCCCGGCGAGGCAGCCGACAGTTCGATCGTCGTCACCGCGCTTCGCAGCCCGGTTGAGCAGGACCGCGTCTCTGCCACCGTGACCGTGCTGGATGAAGCAGCCCTCCGCCAGCAGCAGCCGATCGCACTGACCGATCTGCTGGTGCGTACCCCCGGCATCAGCCTGACCCGGAACGGCGGCTTTGGCACGGCGACGTCGCTGCGCATTCGCGGCGCCGATTCCTCGCAGACCGTGATGGTGATCGATGGCGTGCGGATCTCGGATCCATCGGCCACGGGGGGCGGCTATTCCTTTTCCAACCTGCTGATCGACGATATCGAGCGGGTCGAGATTTTGCGCGGGCCGCAGTCGATCCTGTGGGGCAGCGATGCCATCGGCGGCGTGGTCAATGTGCTGACGCGCAGGGCCGAAAAGCCGCTGGAAGGCGGCATGGCGGTCGAAGCGGGCACCCACGCGACGGTCAATGCACAAGCCGGGATCGGCGGCACGGGATCGCTGCTCGACTGGCGGGTTGCGGGTTCCGCCTTCACCACCAATGGCATCTCGGCACGCAGCAACGGCAGCGAGCCCGACGGTTACCGCCGCACTTCGACCAGCGGCACCGCCACGCTCAAACTTGCGCCGAACCTTTCGCTCGACCTGCGCGGCTACTGGGCCGACGCGCGCAACGATTTCGACGGCACCTCGGGAGATTCGCGCAGCTATGGGCTCACCACCGAATGGACCGGCTACGCGGGGCTGAACCTGACGCTGCTCGACGGTCGTTTCACCCAACGGCTGGCCGTGCTGCAGAGCGCGACCGACCGCGAGAACTACGACCCGTCCCGGTCGATCCGCCCCCTCAACTTCGATGCTCATGGCCGCGTGCGGCGCTTCGAGTATCAGGCTTCGCTTTCGGTGGGCAGCGCGGTGCAGGCCATTTTCGGGGCCGAGCGCGAGGAACAGCGCATGACGAGCGCTTCACCTGCAAACAGCACCGCGCCCTACACACTGACGCCGCAGGCGGCCGCCACCAACAGCATCTATGGCGAACTGCGCGTCACGCCGCTCGCCGGTCTCACGCTGAACGGCGGCGTGCGCCACGACGACCAGTCGCGCTTTGGCGGCACCACCGTGTTCACAGCAGGCGCGGTCTATACGCCAAACGCCGGCCGCACCGTGCTGCGCGGCAGCTACGACCAGGGATACAAGGCCCCGTCGCTCTACCAGATGTTCAGCCTCTATGGCTCGGCCGCGCTGCAGCCGGAGAAGGCAAAGGGCTGGTCGGTCGGAGCCGAACAGTCGCTGGGCAAGGTGCTGCACGCCTCGGCCACCTGGTTCGAGCGCGATACCGACAACCTGATCGACTTCGCCTTCTGCCCGACGACCGGCGCGCTGCCTGCTGCCTGCTTCATCCCCGGCACCACCACCAGCCGCTTCGGCTACTATGCCAACGTGCGCAAGGCCCATGCGAAGGGGCTGGAGCTGGCCGCCCGGGCGCAGGTTGGCGTCGTTTTCGCAGCGGGCAACTACAGCTGGATCGCGGCGGAGGATCGCTCGCCCGGCAGCGTCGATCTGGGGCGCCAACTGGCCCGCGTGCCTCGCCACCTTGCCAATATCGAGGGCGGGATCGATCTGCCGTCCGGGCTGCGCGCCAGCCTGGCCGCGCGCCACGCCGGCGCCAGCTTCGATCGGGCGGGCAACTCCACCGTACTGTCCGGGTATTGGCTGATCGACTTGCGCGCGCAGTGGCGTGTGGCCGAGGGGCTGACCCTGAACGGCAGGATCGAGAACCTCTCGGACAAGCACTACGAGACGGCAGGCGGTTATGGCGCGCTTGGTCGCACGGTCTATCTCGGCCTGCGGAGCCGCTTCTGATGCTGCGCGCGGTCCAACAGGGGCCGGCGGTGGTGGTATGCTCCACCTGCCGCCTTTCCGCCGAACAGCGCGAAAACGAGCACGGCCAACGCGGCGGGGCGCTGCTTGCCGAGGTCTTGCGCGCCGTGCAGCAGGCCGACCCCGCGCTGGCGACGGTCGAAGTGCAGGAAATGGCCTGCCTCTTTGCCTGCCAGCGCCACTGCACGGTGCACGTGCGAGCGCCGGGCAGGATTGGCTATGTCCTCGGCGGGTTCGCCCCCGTCGAGGAGGAAGCCCGCGCCATTCTCGAATATGCGGTGCTGCATGCGGATAGTGCCGAAGGCGTGGTGCCCTATGGCGCGTGGCCGCAAGGGGTGAAGGGTCATTTCATCACCCGCACGCCGCCCGAAGGGTTCGTCTGCTCATGATCCGTTTCGATAGCGAAAGCACCGTCGCAGAAGTGCTCGCGGCTCTGCCGTCCCCGGACCACGTCGCGATCGCCGCTGCAGCGGATCGCCAGGCCACGCTGACCAAGCCCGCCGGATCATTGGGCAGGCTGGAGGAGATCGCCTTGTTCATGGCAGGGTGGCAGGGCGATCCCAGGCCCTCGCTGCATAAGGTGAAGGCCGCTGTTTTTGCCGGAAACCACGGGGTCGCGGCGCGCGGGGTCAGCGCCTTTCCGACGGAAGTGACCGCGCAGATGGTCGGCAATTTCCGTGCCGGGGGCGCCGCAATCAACCAGCTGGCAACGGCCTGTGGGGCTGAACTGTCCGTCGTGTCGCTGGAGCTCGACAGGCCGACGGGGGACATCGCCCACGAACCCGCGATGGCAGCCGAGGAATGCCTCGAGGCGATGTCGGCCGGCGCCGCGGTCGTCACGCCAAGGACGGATCTGCTGCTGGTGGGCGAGATGGGCATCGGCAACACCACGCCTGCCGCTGCATTGTGCCTGCAGGCTTTCGGCGGGAGCGCGGCGGACTGGTGCGGACGTGGCAGCGGCGTGAATGACGAGGGCGTTTCGCGCAAGATCGCCGCCGTCGAAAGCGCCATCGCACTGCATGGGCCGCACTGCCATACAGCGTTCGAGGCCCTGCGCCGTCTGGGCGGGCGCGAAATCGCCGCAATGGCGGGCGCCATCCTTGCAGCGCGGGTATTCCGCGTGCCGGTCCTGCTCGACGGCTTCATCTGCAGCGCGGCCATCGCGCCGTTCGTCGCGGCACAGCCTGCCGTTACCGCGCATTGCCTCGCCGGGCATTGCTCTGCCGAACAGGCCCATACACGGCTGCTCGACCGGTTCGGGCTTGAACCTCTGCTCCACCTCCGAATGCGGCTGGGAGAAGGCTCGGGCGCAGCGGTGGCGGTCCACCTCGTGCGCGCCGCGCTGGCCGCGCATAACGGCATGGCGACCTTTGCCGAGGCCTCGGTGGCGCAAGAGCTGTGAGCGGCAAAGTCGTCCACCTGCTCCGGCACGGCCCGCCAGCGCGCACCGGGCTGCTGCTCGGCCATTGCGACGAGCCCCCCTGCGATCCGACGGGCGGGCTGCGCGGCGCAGTACCGGCGGCCCTGACGATCCGCCGCCTGGTGACTTCGGATCTGCGGCGCGCCCTTGTCGGGGCAGAAGTGCTTGCCGCCGACAGGGGTGTGGACCTCACCGTCGATCGACGCTGGCGGGAACTGAACTTCGGCGCGTGGGACGGCCTTGCGCCGCAAAGCCTGCCGCGCGACGCCCTGGCACGGTTCTGGGACGATCCCGAGACTTGTCCGCCACCGCAGGGCGAGCGCTGGTCCTCCCTCCGCCAGCGGGTCGGTTCGGCGCTGACCGAACTGGACGATGCCACGCTGGTCGTAACCCACGGCGGAGCGATGCGTGCGGCCGTGTCAATCACGACAGGACTTGACCACCGGCAGGTCTGGGCGCTCGATCTGCCCTACGGCGCGCTGCTCTCGCTCAGGATCTGGACCGGAGACAGCCTCGCCGGACAGATCATCGGGCTTGGCTCTGGTGTGCTGTCGTGAAGCCGTTGCTCCTCGCCGTGCAATTCATGACGCGCCTGCCGCTTCCAGCGATCGCAGCGGACGATGACGACTTCGGCAGGGCAATCCGTTGGTTTCCGGTAGCGGGGCTGCTGGTGGGCGGAACAGTCGCGGGCGCAGCATGGATCGGCGAAACGCGCGATCCGGCGCTGGGCGCGTTGCTCGGCCTTGCCGCCTGGGTATGCATGACCGGCGCGCTCCATCTCGACGGACTGGGCGACATTGCCGACGCCGCTGGCGCTGCCCATGCCGACCGCGCCCGCATAAGTGAAGTGCTGGCCGATCCGCATCTCGGCAGTTTCGGCGCAGTTACCATCACCTTGCAGCTATTGGCCAAGTTCGTGTTGCTCGATCTGTTCTTGGGGGACGGGGACGCGGGGCGGCCTATGTCGATGCTGGTCCTCGTGCCGGTGCTGGCGCGCATCGGCCCTCTCGCGTGGACCCTGCTGCTCCGCCCCCTTCACTCTGGGTTCGGCACGCTGTTCCGGCGCGGTGCGAACTGGCTCGTGCTTGCCGGCTGGCTTGCCGTGTGGGCCGCCTGCGCCGCGGCTGCCTGCCCCCTCTTGCTGGCGGCATTGCCCGTAGTCCCGTTGTGGGCGCTGTGGCTGCGCGCCCGGATCGGCGGGATATCGGGCGATGGCCATGGCGCGGGCATCGAACTGGTCGAGACCGGGGCGCTGCTCATGCTGGTGCTCGCCCGATGAGCGCGGAATTTACGCATCACGGTGGGCGCCTGGCTGAAGCCTGCGCCCGCTTCGGCGGAAAGGCGGCCAACTGGCTCGACCTTTCCACCGGCATCAATCCCTTCAGCTGGCAACCGGACGCGGGCCTTTCGGTAGACTGGAAAGCCTTGCCCGATGAAGGCGCGCTGACCAGGCTGGAACACGCCGCTGCCGGCTTTTTCGGTTGCGACGCGACCCTTTGCGCTGCCGTGCCCGGAAGCGAGACCGGGCTGCGCCAACTTGCCCGCCTGCTTGCCCTCCCCGGCCTGCACCAGCCCCTTTCCTATGGCACCTACCGCGCGGCTTTCGCGCAGACAGATGCCATCGAAGACCTTGCGCATTTGCCGCACCGCGCGAGCGTGCTGGTTCTGGGCAATCCCAACAATCCGGACGGCCATATCCTTCCTATAGCCAAGCTGCTGTCGTTGCTGGATCATCAGGAGCGTCACGGCGGTTGGCTGATTGTCGATGAAGCCTTTGCCGATTGCGATCCCGGCTGGAGCATCGCGGGCGCGGTGGCCCCAGGACGGCGGCTGATCGTGTTGCGCTCGTTCGGCAAGTTCTTTGGCCTCGCAGGCCTGCGGCTCGGCTTCGTGATTGCCCCGCCGAAAGTGCTCGAAGGTCTGCGCGAAGGCCTTGGCGACTGGCCGGTCCACGCCGCCGCATTGGCGTTCGGCGCAGCGGCCTACACCGATCGCACATGGATCGACGCAGCGCGGTCAGACCTCACTTTCCAAGCCAATGCGCTCGACGCCATGCTTCAGCGCCACGGCCTTTCGTCCCGCGGTGGTTGCCCGCTGTTCCGACTGATCGTCGCGCCGAACGCCGGCGACATGTTCCGCCGTCTGGCCCACAGGCATATCCTGACCCGCCCCTTCGCCGAACGACCTGACTTGTTGCGCATCGGCCTTCCGCACGGCGACGCGGCGGTTGCCCGGCTGGACGCCGCACTGGCGGAAGTGTGCGGGCATGGCTGAACCTGTGGCCCTTGCGGCTCTTGCCCTTGATGCAGCGCTGGGCTGGCCGGCGCGCGTGCACGCCCGGATCGGCCATCCGGTCGGCGCTTTCGCAAGGTTCATCGCCGTTTGCGAGCGTCGCTGGAACCGGAATGATGCGAGCGCTGCGGTGCGCAAGGCCGGTGGTGTTGCGACGATTGTTTCGCTGATTGCTCTGACCGGCCTGGGCGGCGCGTTGCTGACGCTCACAGCGCGTCAGGCTGGCCCCGCAGGCTGGTTGGTCACGGCCCTGCTGGCATGGCCCGCGCTGGCGCAGCGCAGTCTCGACCAGCACGTCGCGCCGGTGATCGAGGCTCTGCAGGCAAGCGATCTCGACCGTGCCAGAGCCGCGGTCGGCATGATCGTGGGACGCGATACGGCAGCACTCGATCAGGCCGGCGTGGCGCGCGCAGCGATTGAAAGCCTTGCCGAAAGCTTCTGCGATGGGGTGATCGCACCGCTGTTCTGGCTGCTCGTCGCAGGTCTGCCGGGCGTGTGGATCATGAAAGCGGTCAACACCGCCGATAGCCTGATCGGTCACAAGGATGAGCGCTACCGCGATTTCGGCTGGGCTGCGGCGCGCCTTGATGATCTGATGAACCTTGTCCCGGCGCGGATATCGGCCGTGCTGATCTGCATCGCCGGGCCGGGAGGCTGGCGCATCGGCTGGCGCTATCGCCGTGCGCATGATTCACCCAACGCGGGATGGCCCGAGGCCGCAATGGCCGGCGTGCTGCGCGTGCGGCTGGCAGGGCCGGCGTGCTACGACGGAGACATGATGGACAAGCCGTGGATCGGCGAGGGGAAAGCGGCCGGTCCGGAGGAATTGGTGCGGGCGAGGCGCGTCTATCGCCGCGCGTGCGTGCTTGGCTGGTTGATTGCGGGAGGAATGGCGTGGCTGGGCTGATGTTGCAGGGAACGGGCTCGGATGTGGGCAAGTCGGTGCTGGTGGCCGGGCTGTGCCGCGCACTCGCCAACCGGGGCATCCGCGTTCTGCCATTCAAGCCGCAGAACATGTCGAACAATGCCGCGGTCACGTTGGACGGCGGAGAAATCGGTCGGGCACAGGCGCTGCAGGCACTGGCCGCGCGAGCCGATCCGCACACCGACATGAACCCGGTGCTGCTGAAGCCGCAGGCCGACCACACCTCGCAACTGATTGTCCACGGCCGCGTGCGCGGCACGCTTGGGTCCGCCAATTTCCGCGAAGGCCGGCGCAGCCTCCTTCCCGAAGTGCTCGAAAGCTGGCAGCGGCTGGAGCGCCGCTGCGATCTGGTGATCGTCGAAGGGGCTGGCTCCCCGGCAGAAATCAACCTTCGTGAAGGTGACATCGCCAACATGGGCTTTGCCCGCGCGGCCGATGTCCCGGTGGTATTGGTCGGCGATATCGACCGGGGTGGCGTCATCGCTTCGCTGGTGGGAACGCGCGCGGTGCTCGATCCGGAGGACGCGGCGATGGTCCGCGGCTTCATCGTCAACAAGTTCCGCGGCGATCCGGCGCTGTTCACGGACGGTTACGCAGCAATAGAGCGGCTTTCGGGCTGGCACGGCTTCGGCCTTGTGCCCTGGCTTCCCTGCATCGCGATGCTGCCGAGCGAGGATGCGGTGGTGCTTGATCGGCCACGGCCATCCCGCTCTTCGCGCAGGCTGGTGGCCTGTCCGATGCTGCCGCGAATCTCGAATTTCGACGATCTCGATCCCTTGCGACAGGAGCCGGAGGTGGAACTGGCGATGATCCCGCCCGGTGCCGCCATTCCGGCAGAGGCCGATCTCGTCGTCCTGCCCGGGTCAAAGGCGACAATCGCGGACATGGCGTTCGTACGGGCGCAGGGGTGGGATATCGATGTGCTGGCCCATCACCGGCGTGGCGGCATCGTCCTGGGCCTGTGCGGCGGTTATCAGATGCTGGGCCGCACGATTGCCGACCCGTTCGGTATCGAAGGCGCCCCGGGCACGATCGCGGGCCTAGGCCTGCTTGACGTGACCACGTGCCTCACGCCGGACAAAGCCTTGCGCCACGTCTCGGGCGCGGCGTTTGGGGCCACGTTTGACGGCTTCGAAATGCACATGGGCGAGACTACCGGCCCGGACACCGCGCGACCGTTCGCGCTGCTCGATGGACAGCGGCCAGACGGTGCCATGAGTGCCGACAGCCGGGTGATGGGCACCTATTGCCACGGCTTGCTGGCGCAGCCAGGATTACGCTCCGCCCTGCTCGCGCAGATCGGGGCGAAGGGTACGGGCAGAGACCATGCCGCGCTGGTCAATTCTGCGCTGGACGACCTGGCGCAAGCGCTGGAGCAGCACCTCGACATAGACGGTCTGATTGCCTTGGCACGGGCTCGGGGACGATGACGCGTTTACTGGTGCTGGGCGGAGCCCGCTCGGGCAAGAGCCGTTATGCGCAAAAGCGCATCGAAGCCTGTGGCGCAAGGCTGGCATACATCGCCACGGCCGAGGCACGCGACGATGAGATGGTGGATCGTATAGCGCAGCACCGCCGAGACAGGGGGCCTCGCTGGCAAACGATAGAAGCCCCGCTCGACCTGCCCCGCGCCATTGAAACGGCGTCCCGCGATGCAGATGCGCTTCTGGTGGATTGCCTGACCTTGTGGCTATCCAATCTGATGCTGGCAGACCACGACATCCCTGGCGCCCGCGATGCCCTGATCCGCGCGGTTGGATCCTGCTCAGTGCCTTTAGCCCTGGTCGCCAACGAGGTCGGCCTGGGCATCGTACCCGACAATGCCCTTGCACGTCGCTTTCGCGATGAAGCCGGATGGCTCAACCAGACGCTGGCCGACGCCGCCGATGAGGTCGTGTTCCTGGCGGCAGGTCTGCCAATGCAGCTCAAGGGGCGGAGGTGAGCGGACCTCTCGCCCGGAAAGCGCACCTGCATCAGGACGACGACGCGGATTACCTCCGGCAACGCATGAAAATACCTGAACGCATTTGCTGGCTTGCGAGGGCGGCCCATGGCCCGACCCTACCCTTCACCCACCTCGTTGCCAGAGGGTGCAATCCCTTTGCCACTGCCTGGGCATTGCGCTCACCGCCCTAGGTTGCTTCCTCGATCGCCCCGACGCCGGCCCCAACCGCTTCGGGCCGCGCGCCGGGCTGGCGCATCATGGCGACCCCCATCGCCAGCACGGCGGCGACACCGGCCTGCCCGAGCAGGCTGGGCGCGAAGCTGCCGATGGTGTCGTACAGCCGCCCGCCTACGCTCGGCCCCAACGCTGCGGCGGTCGAAACCACGGTCATCACCGAATAGAGCTCCAGCGAGGCCAGCCCGCCGAACCATTCGCGCAGCAGCAGGGTCGTACTGACAGTGCTGGCCCCCAGCCCCACGCCGAAGCACAGCGCGAACAGCGTCAGCGAAGCCCAGTTGGTCGGCAGGACCAGAGCGGCCGAGGACAGCGCCAGCGTGACCAGCGCCACGATGGTCAGCTGGCGCGGGTCGAAACGCTGGCCCGCCAGCCCCGCCAGCGCCGCCGCCCCCGCCGCCACCATCGCCGCCGCGCTGATCACCATCGTGGCCATGCCCGGCGACACCGCGCGCTCCAGCAGGTGCTGGTAGGCGAAGCTGTGGATCGTGGTGTTGATCAGCAGGCACCCGGTGTAGGCGGCAACCACCATCCAGAACTGCCACGTCGTCATCGCCCGGCGCACTGTCCAGCCCGCAGCCGGGCTGGCCTCTTCGTCCGACAGCGCCGCACGTCCGCGCAGCACTTCGTCGCGCCGGCTGACCAGCGCAGCGAAACCGCCTACCACCAGCGCCGCGCCTGCGCAGAGCAACCAATAGAGCCGCCAGTCGCCCGTCGCAGTGTGCACCCCGTAGAACAGCAGCGGACCGAACACCGCGCCGAGGTTGCCGGCGGTGAAATACAGCCCGATGGCAGTCGCCCGCCGCCGCTCGAAGGCATGGCCGATCACGTGCACCGCCGGGATCGTCCCGCAGAAGCAAAAGCCCATGCCCAGCAGGAACGTCCCCACCACATATGCGCCCACGCCCTGCATCATCGCCAGCGCCGTGAACCCGGCGATCAGTTGCACCGCGCCCAGCACCAGCGTCACCGCTACGCCCCACCGACGGATCGTCGCCGCGGGCAACAGGCTCGCCGCGCCGCAGGCGGTGCCCAGCAGGGTGAAACCCATGCCCGCCTGCGCCCAGCTGAAATGAAGGTCCGCAACGATGAACGGCAGCACCTGCCCCAACGAGTTGAACGTTGCCGCCATCAGCAGGAAATACAGCGCGCTGAACGCGGCCTGCAGCACATATCGCATCGCGCGGCTCCTCTGGTGGCTTCGGTGCGCAAGGGAAGGAAATTGAGTCACAGCACGGGCCAGGCGCAGGGCACGGACTTGCCTGCACGCGCCACGATCAGGGGCGCGGCGGCTTCGACCTGGGCGAACAGGCGGTCCTCGTCGATGGTCGTCACGCGGTAGCCCTCGACAACGCGGCGCCCGTCCACCCACACCGAGTGGACGCCGCGCCCGTCCGCCGACCAGACCAGTTGGTTGATCACGTTGAGCAGCGGCACCCATTCCGGCCGGTCGCGGTCGTGGGCCACGAAGTCGGCCTTCATCCCCGGCTTGAGCGCCCCGATGGCATGGCCCAGCCGCGCCCCGGCAGCCCCGTTCAGCGTCGCTGCCTCCAGCACCTGATGCGCGGGGAACAGCGCGGAATCGCGCCGGGCGTCCTTGAACAGCCCGGCCATGACATACATCGCGCGCATCATGTCGGCCGAGTTGCCGTTGTTGTTGCCGTCCGTGCCAAGCTGGATGCCCACGCCCGCCGCCTGCAACTCCGGAAACCTGCCCGCCGTGCTCGCGCCATAGGCCCCCTTCATCGCGGTCATCGGGCAATGCGTCACGTGTGTGCCGGTCTCGGCCATCAGCGCCACCTCTTCACCGTCGAGGTGAATCGCATGGGTCAGCGACAAGTGGCCGCCCAGCGCGCCGATATCGGCCAGATGCGCGATCGGCCGGCGCCCGGTGGTGGCAAGGTAGAAGTCGGGGTCGGCCGGGTCCGGACTCATGTGCGCGGTTACGCCCAGCCCGTTGGCCTGCGCCAGCGCCGTCGCCGCGCGCCATAGATCGTCGGTCGCAGTGTTGTGGCCGACAAGGCAGGGCCACGCCGCGAGCAGCGGGTCTCCCGCCGCCGGAAACTGCGCGATCTGGTCTTCCAGTCGGGCGATGGCCGCAGCGGTCAGCGCCGCCTGGTCATCATCAGGCGCAAAGGCGCGGTCCTGCACCCATTGCCCGAGCCGGCCGCGAATGCCGATGGCGCCGAGCACATCGACCACGCCTGACAGGTCCATGATCGTTCCCGCCTCGATGAAGCAGGTGGTGCCGGTACGCAGCATCTCCACCGCCGCCAGCTGAGCGGAAAGCCGCTCATCCTCCGGCGTCTGCGCCATGTAGGTGGGGATCAGCCAGTCGAACACGTTGGTCCGCCAGTCCGTATCGTCGGGCACATAGCCGCGCGTGATCGGCTCGCCGGTGATGTGGACGTGGCAATTGACGAAGCCCGGCGTCAGTACGAAGCGGCTGCCGTCGATCGTCTCCTTCGCGGACACTGCCCGCGCCACGTCGTCGCTCGGCCCCACCGCCACGATCCGGTCGCCCGTCACCGCCAGTGCGCCGCTGCGGAAGATACGGCGCTCGTCGTCCATGGTCACGATCCACGCATCGCGGATCAGCAGATCGACGGGAACCAGGCCGGGCGGGCCGCTGTCTGTCACGCGGCCCACGCGTTTGCCACCGCATCGGTCGTGGTCAGCAGCGAACAATGCAGCCACAGCGCCTTCAGCGTGTTGAGGTGCAGATCGTCGTCGAACGTGGCACAGGCGTCCGACACCACGAACGTGTGGTAATTGTGGTGAAACGCATCGCGCGTGGTCGAATCTACGCAGCAATCGGTGCTGATCCCCGTCATCACCAGCGTGTCGATGCCCCGCGCACGTAGCTGCATATCGAAGTCGGTGCCGTGGAAGCTCGAATAGGCGAGCTTGGAAATCTCGATGTCACCGGGCTGCGGCACCACGCGGTAATAGTCCTCGCCGCCGCTGCCGATCCGGCAGATCGCCTCGTGCCCCGGCGTGCCGCGCCGTTCCATCCACGTCTTGAGCGCGGGGGAATCACTTTCGGGCCGGGTCATCACCCGCATGAAGGCCACTGTCGCGCCAGCCTGCCGCGCCGCCGTGATCAGGCGCTCGATCCGGTCGACCGCTACCTCGCAGCCGCCCATGTCCATGCCGCTCCGGCCCAGAACGCCCTCTGGCGAGGCAAAATCGACCTGGATGTCGACCACGACCAGCGCCGTGCGCGCGGGGTCGATCATCGCCCCCGGCTCGTCCACGTGGGGAAGGATATCGGTCACTTCAGGCACTGGCCGCCTCCATCACGCGACCGGGAAAGCGCTCCCGCAGCACCGGCAGGATCTCGGCCGCGAACACAGGCAGCATCGAGAGGTATTCGGGGAAGATGACCATCAGCCCGTCGAGCGCGGTCTTCTCGAAAATCTCGGACAGCTTCTCCAGCACGGTCGCTGGCGATCCCGCGACGTGCGGTGCCATCAGGGCGGAGCGCGCCTTGCGGGTGAAGTCGTTCTCCTTGCCGATCTCGCTGTCGAGGAACCCGTAGGCGCGCATCATTCCGTGGAGCGCGCCCTCGTCCAGCCCTTCGCGATACGATTCCACCATCGCCTCGGCCTCGGCATCGGTATCCGCGATCACCAGGATCATCATCGAATAGGCGCGGATCGCATGACCCAGCGCCAGTGCCCCGTCCTTGGCCTTGCGCGTGTTGGCGATCAGTTCGTCGAGGTTATTCCCCGCGAGGAACAGCGCATCCATTTCCTCGGCGGTAAAGCGCACGCCCGCGCCCGAAGTGCCGGCGCAGACGAGGAACGGGCGCGTTTGTGGCTTGGGGAAGGACTGGCAATCGTCCAGTTGGAAATACTTGCCGTGACGGGTCACCGATTCCTCGGTCCACAGCGCCTTGATCCCCTGTATCCACTCGGTCGCCAGCACATAGCGCTCATCGTGGTCCACGCCTTCAGGCCAGGCGCCCATCTGCGCGAACTCGCCCTTGTAGGCGCCGGTCACCACGTTCAGCCCGGCGCGGCCGTGGCTGATCTGGTCCAGTGTGGCGATCATCTTGGCGGTGACTGCCGGGTTCTGAAGCAGCGTGTGAACGGTCGCCCACACTTTCACCCGGCTGGTCGCCTGCGCGAGACCCGCCATCATCAGCGGGCTGTCGAGCGAAACCTTCCACTGCTCGATCTCGCCGCCGTAGCCGCGGAACTTGGCCATCGCCATGATGAAGTCCAGCCCCATCTCGTCGGCCAGACGCGCCACCTTCAGGTTGTAGTCGTACGACCCGTCGAGCCGGGGCGAATTCTTCGAGATGATCCAGCCGCCGTTGGCCATCGGCATGAAGATGCCGATGTCGCGCCCTCCCGTGTCCGATGGAAGCCCGAAGGTGGCGCACTGCGGTGTCGTGTCGGTCATGGCCTGTCCGTGAAGCATGAGGCGGGATCGACACCACGCTAGGACGCAAAGGCCCGTGCGATCTTGTCGCCACGCGCACAGCTGTTTGTGCAGGACGCGTCCGGGCGCTTTCGCCCCAAATCCATGCGCCCTGCGCCAAGACCGTGCGCCCCCGTCCGCCGTAGCGTCATGACCGGGGCAAAGCCGACCGCGCGCTTGAATCGCCCATCAAGGAGTAGAGATGGCCAACTGGTTCATAACAGGGGTAAGTTCCGGGCTTGGCCTCGCGCTCGCGCGCGCCGCGCTCGATCGGGGCGATAGCGTGGTCGGCACGGTGCGCGCGCAGGCAGATGCGGAACGCTTCACCGCGCTCGCCCCGGGCCGCGCCCATGCCATGAAGCTCGACGTCACGGACGAGGCGGCGGTGCAGGTGGTCTATCGCACCGCAGAGAGCCTCGCCGGCCCGATGGACTTCATCGTCAACAACGCTGGCCGGGGCTTTACCGGCGCGATCGAGGAAACGAGCCTGAAGGACGCGCGAGCACTGTTCGACGTCAACTTCTTCGGGCCGATGGCGGTGATCAAGGCAGCTTTGCCCTCGCTGCGCCGCCGCCGGCAGGGGCACATCGTCAACATCGGCTCGGTCAGCGGGCTTGCCGCGTGGCACGGCACCGCGATCTACGGCGCGACCAAGTTCGCGCTCGAATGCCTTGGCCGCACGCTGGCCCAGGAAGTCGGCCCCCTTGGCATCAAGGTGACCAACGTGGCGCCCGGCGGCCTCCGGACCGCGTTCTCCGCGGACCGCCTTCCCGGCGCGGAACCGACCATTGAGAACTATGCCGGCACCGCGCACCTTGCCCGTACGACGCTGCAAGGCCACCACGGCGAGGAGCCGGGCGACCCCGCCCTTGCCGCAGCGGCGATCCTGGCCGCGGTCGATGCGCCCGCCCCCCCGCTGCTGCTCTTGCTCGGCGAGGATGCGCTGAAATATGCAGAGCACGAATTCGCCATGCTCGGCGGCGAGATCGCACTCTGGAAGGACCTGACTCTTTCGATAGCGGCAGAAGCGCCCGGCCCCGCCCCGGCTCCCGTCATCGTCCACGGCTGAGAATCCACGCTTGCGGGCGGGAGCTTGCTTCCGCCCGTCTTTTTTGGGGATGCCGGGGTTCAGTTCGAGAACATGGCCTTGCGGATCACCGCATGCACGCCCCAGTTGCCGTTGGCGACCTGGCTGATGCCGAAATCGACACCCACCGACAGCAGCGAGATCGCCTCGTCCTCGCTCAGGTTGCGCACGGTCATCAGGAAACGCCGCGCTTTCCTGAAGCAATCGCGCATCGCACTGTCGATCGAGGATCGCTTGTAGACCTCGCTTTGCGCCTTCGCCCCCAATTCCCGCAGGTAATCGGGATTGCTGAAGCCGAGGATGACCCATTCGGTCGCCGTCTCGATCATCGGATAGTCCAGTTCGCGGATATGTGGCTGCGAGCCCTTCGCCGGATGCAGGATCACCTGGATCACCGCCGTCATCGAACATTCGATAGCCGTGCCGCACAGCTCGGAATCGCCCTGACTGGCGTGGGGGTCGCCCAGCGACAGCAGGCCGCCAGGCACCGCCACCGGCAGGTAGACGCTGGCACCCGCCCCCAGCCGCCAGTTGTCGATATTACCGCCGAAATTGGCCGGCGGCACGGAATCGACCAGATCCGAATGCGCCGGGGCCAGCGCAACCACGCCGAAGTGCGGACGCACCGGTATCTCAATATCGCGCAGCACGTTGAAGTTCTTCTCGATCGTCTCCGGATCGACCGGCACGCCCGGGTAATCGTACATCGGGTGGATCACGCCCGACGGGTCCTTCTGCGGGGTCCAGCGATAGTTGTAGACCGCGTGGGCCACCGACTGGCCGGGTCCGCCTTCGACTTCGTAGATCGTCACCACCTCGCGCTGCTTCGGCTCTGTCAGCAGGTCGGAATAGTGAAAGCCCCAATAGGCCGAGACATTGCTGCCGAACGAGCGTCCGGCATAGCGCGGGTTGCGACTGGGCCGGTTGGCGATATCGAGGATGCGCACCTGGATCACGTCACCCGGCTGCGCGCCGGCGACGTGGATCGGCCCGGTGCAGATGTGCACGCCAAAGCCTTCGCCTGGCCCGCGCCCCACCACCGAGGCATCGAGCGGCCCGGCCCCGCGCCGGTCCACCACCTTGCCCTCCGCCGTCCAGCGATAGATCGCCTCCGCCGCCGGATCGCCCTCGATCATGCGCTCGGCATCATCGTTGGCGTGGTGGGTCAGCGTCTCGATCGTCACGTAATCGCCCGAGCAGATCTCCAGCGCGGGCTTCAGGTTCTTGCTGAAATAGCCCCAGTGGATCGTGTCTGGCCGAACCGGCAGCACGTGGTGCCGCACGCCGGGCGCTGCATCCACCTGGACGTCATCGACCAGTCCGTCGCTGGGGTGCGGGACGGTAGCCGCTTCCTCGCGTCCGTCCGCGGCGCCGTCCGCCGAACTGTCCCCCCGGCTGTCCTTGCCCGCGCTCGGCCGGCCGCGCTGCGGCATGTCGAGCGTTTCCTCAGGCAGCGCACCAATCTTGCGATATTCGCGCGGGCTCATCGCATAGCGTTCGCGGAAGGCGCGACTGAACGACGCGGAATCGTTGAAGCCCCATTGGAACAGGATTTCCGAAATCGAACGCTGCGCGTGCAGCGGGCTGCCAAGATCGAGCCGGCAGCGCTCCAGCCGGCGGAACTTGACGAACTGACTGAAGCTCTCGCCTGCGCTTTCGAACAGCTTCTGGAGATAGCGGGACGAAATCCGGTGTTCCGCCGCAATCTGGTGGATTGACAGATTGGGGTCGGAAAGCCGCATCTCGATCGACTGGAACACGCGTTCGAGGATGGCGGCGCGCGCGCCGGCCGCCCCGCCAAGCTCCTTCACCGGAGCCTTGTCGAGCAGCGTGGCAGCGATGAATTCGGGCAGCGCCAGCTCTACCGGGCGGATCTGGTCGTCGGACACATCGACAATGGTATCGGCGACCGATCGCAGCAGCGCCGAAAGCATCCGCCCGATCGCCTCATCCGCAATCAGGTTGCTGATCCGCGACGGCAGGGCCGAACGCGAGCGCAGCGCGGGCAGCATGTGGGGCACCTTGACCAGCAGGAAGCGATGCTCGCCCGCCAGTTCGATCTCGGTGCGACTGCTGCCGCCACCATACAGAATGTCGCCCTCGGCGATTTCGATGGTCAGTTCGGCCTGCCGCGCCGTCAGCCGGCCTTCCAAGAGCAGCACCATCCAGAAGCACGGTGCTTCCTGGTTGAAATCGATCGCCAGCCGCTGGCCGTTGCCCGTCACGCGGACGAACTGGATACCCTGCCCGCTGCTGAAGCTGACCAGCTCGCCATAGATGTCGTCGGGCGTCGCCAGCAGTTCGAGGGAGACGCGGGTGAGCGAAAACCGCCAGGCATCCTGGCGCTGCTCGCGCGGATAGGCATTCGTGGTGAAGCGCAAGCGGCGTGCCTCGTTCTGGTCGACCCGTGATTGCCACACCATATGCTGCGGTGCAGCTTGTGCACCGCAGCATATTCAAACCCCGCCGCGTGGCAATAGGGTCAAGTGTAACAATTCCGGCAAAGCGGCTGTCAGGCAGCCCGAACCGCGCTGGCCTTGGCGCCAGTCAGCCGTTCGTGCGCGGCACGATAGCGGTGCACCAGCCACTTGTTGAACTGGCCCTGCGCGCCTTCCTGCCACGAATAGCGGCCTCGTGGCGCGAAGCGCGAGCGAAGACCCACCTGCACCAGCTCGTCCACATGCAGGTCCTGCGCAATGATGTGGCCCGAAGCGCGAATGTTCATGTCCAGCTTGTGGTCGAAGGCGGGATCGGCCATCGCGCCCGGCGCGAACAGGAAGCCTGTGTCCATCTCCAGGGTCTCCGGCCCGGTGGGGCGCAGGATCAGATAGATCACCATGTCGCTCATCATCACCAGGCTGAGCGTGGGCGGGATATTGGCGAAGGTCATCCGCATCCGCCCTTCCTCCGAAAGGCCGGGGAACACCGGCAGCACCGCGCGCTGCGTCGCGTTGAAGCTGGCATCGGCGTGGAGCGTGCCGTTGAAGCGCAGGAACCCCCCGTCCGCCGGATCGGCATCGGGGAACACGGCCAGGCTCGAAGGCACGAAATCGTGCAGCGGTCCGTGATGCAGGCGGCTGGCGTGGTAGCCATCGTTGTTGTTCTCGAACATGACCTTCCAGTTCCACGGCAAGGTCGGCGCCGGTTCCGGCCGCGGGCCTTCCGCGCTCGCCAGATCATAGCCCGCGATAGCCTCGGTCACGGCCGTCAGCCGCGGCGCCAGCGGAGCCGCATCGGCATCGAAATTGATGAAGATGAAGCCGTTCCACAGCTCAACCTTGAAGTTCGGCAGGCCGAACTGCGCCCGGTCGAAGTTGCAGGTCTTGTTCATCGCAGGCGCGGCGATCAGACGCCCGTCGAGCGCATAGCTCCAGTGATGGTAGGGACAAAGGAAGCCGCGTGCGTTGCCCTGCCCTTCGGCCACCAGCATCGCGCGGTGCTGGCACACGGCGGACATCGCCCGGATTTCTCCTTCCTGCGTCCGCGTGACGATGATCGGCTCGCCGATGATCTGCGTGGTGAAGTAATCACCCACGCTGGCCACCCAGTCCGCCCGGCCCACGCACAACCACTCGTGGTTGTAGAGCGCCTCCTTCTCGAACTCGTGGAAGTCCGGGTCAGTGTAGCACTCCGGCGGAAGCGTCTCCGCATCGGCGAGATCGAGGGCCGAGCTTTCGAGCGAGCGGATGAAGCTGTCGGGAAGGGCGCGCACGGTCATGTCTCCTGGCAATTCGGTTCCTTCGGGATCGCCCTCTCCTACGGCGGCAGGCGAAGGCCGGTCTTGTGTCTGGAGGCACGGTTTCTTGAACGAAGCCGCGCCTCCGTCACGTTCCTTGTTGCGCTCACACAGGCGCGAAGGCCTTTTTGCGATCACTCGCGCGTGAAGCTGGCGGGCACCCGCGGATCGGCGCCGGCCTTGCCCCACAGCAGGATCTCGGTGCCCCACGGATCGCGAAAGGCGTGGTTGTAGCCGTTGAACGTCTGCCAATAGTGATCGCGCCACAGCACGGTCGCGCCGCGCTCCGCCGCGGCGGCCAGGATGCGATCGGCGCTGTCGTCATCACCGATCAGAATCCAGATCCGCGGTTTGCGCCCGTCCGCAGCGATGGTGCGTGGTTCAACGCCGGCCGGTTCCGGATGAGGGCGGGCATTGGCCGCATCGAAGATGCCAAGATGCAGGTTGCCGATCTCGCTGGGCGTGCCATCGGGATTGGCGAACTGCCCACCGGGTACCATGCGGTGATAGACGCCTTCGGGCCGCGCATCATTCTGCCAGCCGAACACTTCGGCATAGAAGCGCCCGGCCGCGGCCGGGTCGTCGCTCGGCATGTCGACGAAGATCAGGGTGTTGGGACTGGTCATTGGGCAATCGCTCCGTTGGTTGCGGTTGCCCTGCCTTGTGCGCGTGCGCCGTGCCGTGCGCTTGGTGCGAGGCGTCCGGAAACTTGATCCCGGCGCACCGACTGTCCCTTGCGCCTTTCGCACCTGCAAACTCAAAGGGCGCGCCCGAACAAGACCGCCCGGCCCCCTCGCCCGACAAGGAAGCCATCTCGCATTCATCAGCAATGAGGCAATGGCATGAGCTTGGTCTGCAAACACGGTCAACCGCGGGCGGAGACGGCGCCCGGAGCGCTGCACTATCTGAAAGCAACGCCCGAGACCGTGCACTGGGGCTACTTCTCGCCCGAGATCAAGCCGGCGCTGACGATCAAGTCGGGCGACCTGGTCCATGCGGAGGCCATCACCCACCACGCGGGCGACGCCCCAGAACTGATGTTCGACGAAGGCATCGAGCGCATCTTCCGGGAGATCGATCCGTCCACCCGCTCGCCCGGCGTGCACATCATGACCGGGCCGATCTGGATCGAAGGCGCAGAGCCGGGCGATATGCTGGAAGTGCGCTATCTCCAGATGACCCCGCGCAACAACTACGGCTCGAACCTCGCTGCGAACTGGGGCCACCTCTACGAGGAGTTCGGCGAGAAGGAGCGCGTCACGATCTACGAGCTGGACCCCAACGCCAACACCGCGCACGCGCTCTATGCCTATGATTTCCCGGGCAAGTATCTCGTCCCCGGCACGATCACCAACTGCCCGGTGTGCGACCGCCAGCCCGCGCTGCCGGGCATCACCATCCCGGCGCGACCGCATCTCGGCACGGCGGGCGTGGCCCCGGCAGTCGATGCGCCGGTCAGCACAATTCCCCCCGGCCTGCACGGTGGCAACATCGACAACTGGCGCATCGGCGCGGGTGCGACGATGTACTACAAGTGCCAGGTCAAGGGCGGGCTGTTCTCGATCGGCGATCCGCACGTCAGCCAGGGCGACGGCGAGATTTCGGGCACCGCCATCGAATCCTCGCTCAACTGCCTGTTCCAGATCATCCTGCGCAAGGACTTCGACTTTCCCTCGCCGCTGCTGGAAACGCCGCGCAACTGGATCGTCCACGGCTTCGGCGACGATCTCGACATGGCGATGAAGAACGCCTCGCTGGACATGCTCCACCTGCTCCACGAACATCAGGGGTTGAGCCGCGACGACGCCTATTCGCTGATGAGCGTGGCGGCCGATTTCGGCGTGACACAGGTGGTCGACGGCACGCTGGGCGTCCACGCGCGCATCGACCGCGGGCTGTTCCCGCAGAAGGGCGTGGTCAAGGACCTGAAGTAAGAACGGCGGCGGCGCCTCGTCAGGACACGACGAGCGCCGCCTCCACTTCGGCGCGCACCGGCATCGAGGCCGCCGCGCCCATGCGCTGCACAGACAGCGACGCTGCCACGCAGGCCACTCGCAGCGCCTCGCCGATCCCCGCCCCTTCGGACAAACGCGCGGCCAGCACGCCGCAGAACGTGTCGCCCGCTCCGGTCGTATCGACCACGGGCACGCGCGGGGCGGAAAGCCTCAGCGTCTCGTCGGGGCCGCAGGCCAGCACGCCCGCGCCGCCCAGCGTCACCACCACCCACTGCCCTCTGCGCGAGACCAGTTGCCGCGCCGCTGCCTCGACCGCCGCATCGCCGTCCGGCACCGCGCTGCCAACAAAGAACGCCAGTTCGGTCTCGTTGAGCACGACCACGTCGGCCAGCGCGATCAGGTCCGCGCCTTCCGCGCTGGCGGGCGCCGGGTTGAACAGGGTGAGCGCCCCTGCGGCCCGCGCCGCCGCGAAGAACCGGGCGACCTGCGCCGCTGGTACTTCCGCCTGCGCCACCGCGACCGCGCGGCCCGCACAGGCCGGGAACGCCTCCGGCGCGGCGACGTGCGCGTTGGCGCCGGCCACGATCACGATCTGGTTCTCGCCCTCGTCCGAGACGAACACGTTGGCGACGCCGGTCGGGCCTGCGACATTTTGGACGAGGCTGGCATCGACACCCGCCGCAGCCATGGCCGCGCGCATCGCCGCGCCGTGCTCGTCATCGCCCACCGCACCGATCAGCATGGTCGGCACGCCGTGCAGCGCGCTTGCGGTCGCCTGGTTCGCGCCCTTGCCGCCAGGCAGCAGGTCAAGCCCCCGGGCGGCCACCGTCTCGCCCGCCAGCGGCAGGCGCGGCACGCGCATCACCAGATCGCGGTTGATCGAGCCGAACACCACCACCGTCATGCTGGAAACGCCATCGCTGCATCGGCCATGCCGGCCTCCTTCTGTGCCGTGCCGCGCCGGTCCACCGCGTCGGGATGCGGAAGCAGCGCGAGCAGCGCCATGCCCAGCCCCAGCGCGCCGACAATCGCCAGCGTCGCGGCGGCATAGGACCCGGTGCTGTCGAAGCTCATGTCCATCAGCGCAGGCGTGGTCCCCTGAGTCAGCGCGACCACGGCATAGAACGTGCCGACGATGGTGCCGTAGTGCTTCAACCCGAAGTAGCGCGAGACGAAGTAGGACAGCGCGCCATATTCCGCGCCCATGCCGATGCCCAGCAGCACCCCCGCCGCCATGATCTGGCCGGTGCCGTGTCCGAACTGGAGCAGCAGCAGCCCGCCGATCGCGCTGGCATACATCGGCACGACGAGGCGCGGCGTGCGCAGCGCATCGAGCAGCGCACCGGTCACCACCTGCCAGGCGGCGCAAACCAGCGCGAACACCGCGAGCACACCAGTCGCCTCGCCCAGCGAAACGCCGTGGTCGGTCAGCATCGGCACGACATGGGTGAACACCGCGGTCATCCCGCCCGCGCCCGCCGCCACGGCCAGAAGCATCAACCAGAACACGCGGGTACCCGCCGCTTCGCGCAGGCTCATCCCTTCCAGTTGCGCCGCCGCCAGATCCGGCAAGGCCGACGCGGCGGGCGCATCGCGCAGCCACAGCAGCAGCGCGGGCGCGCCCAGCACAGCCACCACGATCCCGATCAGCACGTAACTTTCGCGCCAGCCATAGACGGCCAGGAATATCCCCGCGAGCACCGGCATGATCGTCGCGCCCACGCCATTGCCCACGCCAGCGGTCACGCCCAGCATCAGCCCGCGCCGCGCATCGAACCAGTTCGACACGACCTTGCACAACATTCCGGTGCTAGCGAGCGTGCCGAACACCCCCACCAGCGCGAAGCGCAGGTAGAAGTCCAGCATCGTGCCGCTCGCGCGCGAGAGCAGCGCGATCGAGCCGGCAAGGCCAAGGTTGCCTATGAGCAGCAGCCCGCGCGATCCGAAGCGGTCCATCGCCTTGCCGATCACCGGATACGTCAGCGCGCTGATGATGGAGATCAGCCCCAGCACGCCCGAAACGGCTGCGCGCGGCCAGTGGAAATCCTCGGCGATGGGCACCAGGAAGACGCCGATCGTGGCAGAGATCGCGGCGGTCATGCACACCATGTTGGCCACGGTCGCGGCCACGGCGACTTGCGCGGCGGTGCGCGTGTGCGAAGCGTTGCTCATCTGCTGGTTTCCTGAAGGCGGGTTCGTGTCATCCCGCGACTAGACCCCAGCCCGGCCCCGCTGAAAAGCGCTTGCTCCTCCCTTTTACCGCAACGCAACAACAAGGGCGCGCATGGTCAAGTCGGCGCATGGCAAGCGCGCTCGCGGTGTGCAAGTTTGCTTGCGCGGCGGATCAAGACGGCAGGCGGGCTAGTGCCTAGCCGTTGGACGTGCGGCCGATCCGCCGCGCCTTTTTCCAGATGGAGTGCCCGCAGAAATGACCGCGACCATGCCGACTTTCTTCCTTCCCCACGGTGGCGGCCCCTGTTTCTTCATGGACTGGGCGCAGATGGGCGGGCCGGCCGACGCGTGGGACAAGACTGCCGCTTTCCTGCGCGGCCTGATCGATACCCTGCCCGAACGCCCCACCGGGATCGTCGTGATCTCCGGGCACTGGGAGGAAGATGCTTTTGCGGTGTCCACCGCGGCAGCACCGGAGATGATCTTCGATTATTATGGCTTCCCGCCCCACACCTATGAACTGGCCTTCCCCGCCCCGGGCGCGCCGGCGCTGGCGCAGCAGATCGTCGACCTGCTCACCGCCGAGGGACTGCCTGCGCGCACCGATCCTTCGCGCGGGTTCGACCACGGCGTGTTCATTCCCTTCCTGCTGATCACGCCCGCTGCCGACATCCCGGTCGTGCCGCTTTCGCTCAAGCGCGATCTCGCCCCTGAAGAGCACCTGCGCGCGGGCAAAGCGCTGCGAACACTGCGTGATGAAGGCGTCCTGATCGTCGGCTCGGGCATGAGCTATCACAACATGCGCGGCTTCTTCACGCCCGCCGCCACGCAGCCCTCCGCGACCTTCGATGCGTGGCTCACCAGCGCGGTCGAAAGCGACCCGCAGGACCGCTGGACCGCGCTGCTGCACTGGGCCAAAGCTCCCGCCGGGCGGGAATCCCACCCGCGCGAGGAGCACCTGCTCCCACTGATGGTAGCCGCCGGCGCGGCTGGCGATGATGCCGGCAGCCGCCCTTTCACCGACAACGTGATGATGGCCGACATTTCGGCCTTCCGCTTCGGCTGACGGCGCGGCTTCCGATCATGATGCAGGTCGATACCCTGATCGCCGGCGCGACGCTGGTGACCATGGACGCGCAGCGCCGCGTCATCACCGATGGCGCCATCGCCATGACGGGCGACCGCATTGTCGCCGTGGGCAAACGGTCCGAAATCGAGCCCCAATGCGCCGCACGCGAGCGGATCGACGGGCGCCGCTTCGTCGCGACGCCGGGCTTCATCAACGGTCACGTCCACCTGACCGAGACGCTGCTCAAGGGCTTCATTCCCGAGCACCTGCCGTTCGACGAAGGCCTGCACCGCTGGGTGATCCCGCTCTATCAGGGCCACACCCCCAGCGAGCAGGCCATCGCCGCCCGTCTTGCCGTGCTGTCGATGCTGCGCACCGGGACGACCACGTTCCTCGAAGCCGGCACGCTGATCGCCTTCGACGCAGTGGCCGAAGCCATCAGCGACACCGGAATGCGCGGCCGCATCGGCCGCTGGACGATGGACCGCGCCTTCGCTCCCGATCAGGATCAGTCCGCTCTCACCGATGCCGCGATTGCCGCACTGGAACGCGATCTGTCCGCGCATCCCGACGACGGTCGCCTGATCGCGGCATGGCCGCTGCTGGTGGGCCACAACACCAACACCGGCGAGCTCTGGCGCGCGGCCTCCGCGCTCGCCCGCGACAAGGGCGTGGGCATAGCGGCGCACATGGCGCCCGCGCAGGACGATCCCGACTGGTATCTGGCCAGCACCGGCAAGCGCCCGGTCGAATGGCTCGCCGATCTCGGCGTACTCGGCCCGCACCTGTCGCTGGTCCACATGGTCCATGTCGACGATGCCGAAGTTGCCCTGCTCGCGCAGAGCGGCACCAACGTTGTCCATTGCCCCGCCGCCGCGCTCAAGGGCGGCTACGGCGCCGGGCCGCGCGGCCTGTTTCCGGAAATGGCCGATGCCGGCGTCAACCTGCTGCTGGGCACCGACGGCGCCGATACGCACGACCTGATGCGCGCGGCCACCACTATCGCCGGCCTGTTCAAGGACGCCCGGCGCGATACCGCGCTGTTTCCCGCCGAAGCAGCGCTCGAAATGCTCACCGTCAACGCCGCGCGCGCAATGGGCCTTCTGGACAGCATCGGCAGCATCGAGCCGGGCAAGAAGGCCGACATCGTGCTCCACGATACCGACCGGCCCGAATGGCGCCCGCTGCACCATCCCGCCGCCCAGCTCGTCTGGTCGGCCGATGGGCGCGGCGTTCACAGCGTGTGGGTCGATGGCCGCCGTGTGGTCGATGACTACCGCTGCACCACCATCGAGGAGGACCGCCTTCTGGCCGAGGCGCAGGTCTCCGCAGAAGCCGTGGTCGCCCGCTCCGGCCTGCCCCGGCTCTCTGCTTGGCCGGTGAGCTGATTCACAACCGATCCCTTCCAAGGAACCTGCGATGCCGTACGAAACCATCACCGTTACAGAGGTCACCCCGGCGATCGGCGGCGAAGTGTCAGGGATCGACCTGACCGCGCCGCTGCCGCCGCAGCAGGTGGAGGAACTGCGCGCGGCCATGGCGGATCGGCTGGTCCTGTTCTTCCGCGACCAGAAGATCGGGCATCAGGACCACATCAGCCTCGCGGGTCACTTCGGCGGTGTCCACATCGCGCCCAGCACCAAGCCCTGGCAGGTGCCCGGCCACCCGGAAGTCACGATCATCCATGCCGATGCCGACAGCACCTTCGTCGCGGGCGAAGACTGGCATTCGGATATGAGCTGCGACGAGCACCCGCCGATGGGCTCGATCCTCTATATGCACACCATCCCCCTGGTCGGCGGCGATACCGTGTTCTCCAACATGTACGCCGCCTACGATGCGCTGTCGGACGGGATGAAAGCCTATCTCGGCGGGCTGACGGCGATGCACGATTCAGCGGTCGGCTTCGGCGGCATCACGCCCGAAGGGATGAAGCTGCCGCGCCACAGCCACCCGGTGATCCGCACCCACCCCGTCACCGGGCGCAAGTGCATCTACGTCAATCGCGGCTTTACCACCCACATCGAAGGCGTGCCCGCCATCGAAAGCCGCGCGATCCTGTCGTTCCTGTTCGAGCACGTGCAGCACCCGCAGTTCCAGTGCCGTTTCCGCTGGCAACCCCATTCCATCGCCTTCTGGGACAACCGCTGCGCCCAGCATTCGGCGATCTGGGACTATTTCCCGCAAGTCCGTTCGGGTTTCCGCGTCCAGATCCTCGGCGAAAAGCCGGCGTGAGGGCATCCGCCGCGTTGGCCGCCGCCGGGCCCCCGCGCGAGGTCATGGTCTTCGCCGGCTGCTCCATCGCGCTGCTGTTCGGGCAGGGCGTGGTCTTCGCGGCGCTGGGCGTGGCGCTGCACGCCATGGCACGGGACATGGGCTGGAGCGCGGCGGCGGCGGGGGGCGGCTTCACCGCGATGATCGTCGCGGCCTGCCTGGCCGCCACCCTGCCCGTCTGGCTGATCGCGCGCATCGGCGGGCGCTGGACAATGACCGGCGGCGCGCTGGTGATGGCCTGCGGCTTCCTCGTCGCTTCGGAGGCGTCCACGCTTCCCCTGCTCACGCTCGGAACCGCACTGTCGGGCGCGGGGTTCTCGCTGCTGGCCAATACGCCCGCCTTCGCGATGATCACGGGCTGGTCCGGAGACCGGGCAGGCCGCTGGTTCGGGCTGTATCTCATGGCCGGGGCGGCCGGAACCGCCGCAGGCCCGATCGCCGCGCAGTCGCTTATCGCCGGCATCGGCTGGCCCGGCTACTGGCGCACGATGGCGCTGTGCGCGCTCCTGCTCGCAGGGCTGCTCGCAGGGCTGCTTCGCGATCCGCCCCGCCCGTCCGCGCGCGGCATGGATGGCGCGCGCCCGCTGATGGCCCCGCTCGCCTCGTTCGCCTATGCCGTGATGGCCGGCGCAATGGTGCTGACCCAGGCGGCGATCCTCACCGTGTTCAGCGCTGCCCCCGCGCATCTCGGCGGGCACGGCTGGAACGGATCACAGGTTGCGGCGGCACTCGGGTTGCAGGGCCTCGTCGGCGCGCTGGGCACCGGCCTGTCCGGCTTCGTCCTGCGCCGCGTGCCGGCGCGCACGATGCTGCCTGCTGCGCTTCTGGCCGAGGCCGCCGGGATCGCCGCACTGGCGAGCGGCGGCCCGCTGACGGTCAATGCCCTGTTCGTCCCTGCCTTCGGACTTGGCTCTTGCCTCGTCACGCTGGCGGTCACGGTCCTGCTGGTCGATCATTTCGGCCAGCGCGCGGGCACCGCCGGCCTTGCGTTGATCTGGACGCTGGCGGGCGCTGCCTCCGCCGGTCCGTGGCTCGCCGGGCTGACCGCCGACGCCGCCGGCAGCTATGCCCCAGCGCTTCTCGGCCTTGCCGCGCTGCTGTTACCCGCCGCGCTGGGCGCGATGCTCATCCCGGCCCCGCATCCGATATTGTCCGGCCCGGACGCCTGAACGCCCGGGCCGCGCTCCTTCATCAGGAGATCAGCCGCGGAACCGCTGCCCCGCGAACGTGGAAGCAGGCATCGGGATGTTCGGCCGCGCCGCCTCGCGGCGCCGCGCGGTGCTGGACCACACCGTTCTTGCCAAAGCCCGCCACCACCGGCCGCGTCCCCTTGCTCGAAAGCCACAACCTCAGCAGGTGCCGCCGGCGCTGCGGTTCGGGCCAGTCGTGGAACGTTGTGCGCGCGTGGAGCGCGGCATAGTTCGACAGCCACTGGATATCGCCGGGACGGAAATCCATCTCGATCGCCATGCCCTCTTCATATGTGATCTCGTCGAAAAGGCGCAGCACCTCGATCTGGTCATCGGTCAGCTTCGGTACGCCTTCGTATTCCTGCGCGGTCAGGATATAGAGCGAGCCGGCATACATGCTGAACACGCCCTCCTCGATGCTGACGATCGGCGAGGTATAGGTGTCGGCCGGCGCCTCGTGGTCCTGCCGCCGCCAGTCCCAATGGAACGGCTCGAACAGCAGCGGGGCCAGGTCCGGCCGCCGCCGCAGAATCTCGTTGTAGATCTCCGCTCCGGAAACGAGGCAGGAGGCGCCGCCTTCTCTCGCCCCGCGCAGGCACATCAGCGAAACGATGTCCGAACTGTCCGAATGATAGACCAGCTTGTCGCGCACTTTCGAGGACAGCGCGGTGGGATCGTCCATCGTCTTGTCCGAAGTGGCATAGATATGGTCGATCAGGTCGCCCATCTCGTTCTGGCGGATCGGATCGCCCATGTGCAGGCCAAGGATGTAGTAGATCGCGCTCGACAGCGCGTCGGAATAGAGCTCCGCGCGCAGCCCCCGCACCAGCACAAATCCGCGGCCGTAATCGACCTCCTGCCGCCACGCCTCGCAGGCCTCGGCGCAGGCGACCAGCGGATAATCTGCCGCCTGCACTGTCCGCAGGTCGGGATCGGCGGCCATGAAGCTTGCGCCCAGCGCTTCCAGCTCGGCCAGCTGTTCGGCGTTCAACTGATAGATCCAGTCCTGCCCCGAAGCGAGTTCGTCGCCGCGCCAGGCGGCACGGGTCTGGACGAGGGCGGCGGTCGTGATCACGGACAAGGTTGCTTCCTTCACGCTGATGGAATGGCGGGACTCCCCGGCTTTGACACACCGCGCCCGCCCGTTCTTGTCGCGCTGCGCAGAAACTTTGTGGCCACGCGGCACGGCAGCCGCCGGGCGAAGCACCAGCGCGGGCGCTTGCAGCCGGCAGGAAGCGTGATGGACCCGTTTGACGCGGCCGAGAGTACGCATGGCGGCGTATCGCGGGGCGCCGGGCCATCAACTATTCGTGCGTGATGGCGCAAGACCGGCGGACCTCCCGCGCCGACATTCACAGAGCAAGACGAGGCCCGCCCGGCAAGAGGCGCGGCACGGGGAGAGCAATCAGCAAACGCTGCCTGAAGGGATGGATAAAGCCAGCAATGAGGGGGGAACCCATGCGCACGTCTTCCATCCTGTTAACCGCCACTGCTTCCCTTCTCGCCCTCGTTGCCAATGGCGCGCGGGCTGCGGAAGCTTCCGCCGAGGACCAGTCCGCCAGCGCCATCCCGGCCACGGCGGACGACGCCGGCATCGGCAGCATCACCGTTGTCGGTGAAAAGCACGAAGTGAACCTCCAGGTCGCGCCCATCGCGATCAGCGCCGTCTCGGACGAGGCGCTGCGCCAGCGCAATGCCACTGAACTGGCAGACCTCAACGGCTTCGTCCCCGGCCTGACAGTGACCAAGAGCGAAGGCAACGAACGCGTTATCTCGATCCGTGGCATCGGCTACGAAACCGCGCAGAACCCGAATTCGCAGCCCGGCGTCGCCTTTCACATCGACGGGGTCTACATCGCCCACGTCGTCGCGCTGAACCAGGACCTGCTCGACGTCGACCACGTCGAAGTGCTGCGCGGGCCGCAGGGCACGGTGTTCGGCCAGACCTCCACCGGCGGCGCGGTCAACGTCATCACCCGCAAGCCCAGGCTGGGCGAGCTGAGCGGTGAGGCGAACGTCTCCTATGGCAACTACAACTACGTACGCGGCTACGGCACACTCAATCTGCCGGTCGGCGATACGCTGGCCTTGCGTGCGACCGTCCAGTACCTGCGCCACGACGGCTATGGCTATGCCACCGAAGTGCCCGGCTACGACAAGTACCCGCTCGATGATGCGAACAACCTCGGTGCCCACGTCTCGCTGCTGTGGCAGCCTTCGGACGATTTCACGCTGACGCTGTCGGGCCAGACCTTCGACGCCGATCACAACGGCGCACTGCAGAAGTGCCTGCTGTGCAGCACCGATCCGGCCGGCGGCAGCACCACGTACGTGCCCGATCCACTGTCCAATCCCCGCGCCGTGTTCCAGGATTTCGCCAGCACCTACAAGACCAAGACCCGCATGGCCTACCTGTCGATGGCCAAGACGCTGGGCGACGTCGCCGTGCTCAAGTCGGTCACGGCCTACCAGTATCTCGACAAGAACCAGACCGGCGACAACGACCGTTACGCCTATGCCAGCTACTACGACAACCTCGTGCGGTGGCGCGACCATTCGAGCACGTGGACGCAGGAGCTTTCGCTGTCGTCCACACCCAACACCTCGGTCGAATGGACGACGGGCTTCTTCTTCCTGCGCCAGAACGCGCTGCAGGACATCCTCGAATATGCGCCCACCGGCTTTGCGGTCGATCCGTCTAACGGCGAGCGCGTGACCTTCCAGACCAACAGCCCCTACCAGCACACCACGCTGGCGGCCTACGGGCAGGTCATCATCCACGCGACCGACAAGCTCGACCTGATCGCTGGCGCGCGCCACAACTGGGACAAGATCACCGCGCAGCCGGTGCAATACTTCACCACGCTGACTCCGCATGAATCGAAAAGCGACGCCGTCACCGGCAAGCTCAGCCTGCAGTACCAGGTTACTCCGCAGAACATGGTCTATGTCACCGGCTCCAAGGGCTACAAGCCCAGCGGCGTGACTTTCAGCGGAGATTCAATCTTCGTGAAGAGCAGCTACGAGAAGGAAACCGTCTGGGCAGCGGAAATCGGATCGAAGAACGAATTCTTCGACAAGACGCTGCGCCTGAACGTCTCGGCCTATTACTACTGGTACAAGAACTTCCAGTTCACCGCTGAAGACCCGGTGCCCTTCGCGGGCGGCACAGCCAACATTCCCAAGGCCGAAACTTATGGCGTGGAATTCGAAACCACCTGGGCGCCGGTCAAGTCCCTGCGCTTCGACGGCAACCTTGCGCTCGCACAGGGCAAGTTCAAGGGCGACTACTATACCATCGACAAGCAGACCGCTCAGGACATCCGCGCCACCACGTTCGCGCAGCTCGGCTATCCGTCGGCCTATTACTTCGATCCGCGCGTCATCAACGCGGTGATTTCCGCCTCGGCCAACACCAACGGCAAGAAGATCCCCAAGCTGCCGGGCGTACAGGGCAGCTTCGCCGCGACCTACACCGCGCCGGTCGGGCCGGGTGAACTGACCCTGCGCGGCGAAGTGATCTATCGCGGCAAGTTCAACTCGCGCATCTTCAACGTGCCCGTGTTCGATACCGTGCCGTCCTACACCATCGGCAACCTGTTCCTGCAATACCAGCCGGACAGCTCGCCGTTCACGTTCTCGGTCACGGCCACCAATATCACCGACAAGGCCGGTATCAGCAACAAGTTCGCCGACCCCTACGGCTCGGGCACGACCAGCGTGGAATACGTCCCCCCACGCCAGGTCTTCGGCACCATCGCCTTCCGGTTCTGACGCTTCCTGCGGCGCCGGCCCGTCCCCAATCGACGGGTCGCCTCGATCTCCATGTGCGCCGGCAGGGGCGGGTTCGCCCGTCCGTTGCCGGCGCCGTTCCTTGCCTGACTGACGGACCCCCTGCCCATGAAGCGCCTCCTCGCCCGGATCACCGTGGACCGCACCGTGCTGTTGCTGCTCGGCACGGTCCTGATGGCCAGCATCTTGCCCCCGCGCGGCACGTTCCGCAGCGTGGCCGAAGCGGTGGCTGACGGGGGGATCATCACGCTATTCTTCCTGCACGGCGCGCGGCTCGGCCGTGAGGCGATCCTCGAAGGCGCGCGCAACTGGCGACTTCATCTCGCGGTGGGCGCGATGACCTTCGTCGTCTTTCCCCTCCTCGGGCTTGCCGTCCACGCACTTCCCGGCCTCGCCCCCCCGATTGCTACCGGGATGCTGTTCCTGACGCTCCTGCCCTCGACGGTCCAGTCCTCGATCGCGTTCACCGCGCTGGCCGGCGGCAATGTCGCCGCCGCCGTGTGCAGCGCCTCCTTCTCCAACCTTGCAGGCATCGTCCTCACCCCGCTGCTGGTCGCCCTGCTGATGACGGGCGCGACCGGGGGATTCTCGCTGGATGCGGTCGAAACGATCATGGTGCAGCTATTGCTGCCGTTCCTGGCAGGGCACCTGCTCCGGCCGTGGATCGGCGCCTGGGTGGTCCGCCAGAAGAAGCTGCTCGGCGTGGTCGATCGCGGCTCGATCCTGCTGGTGGTGTACACCGCGTTCGGCGCGGCGGTGGTCGGCGGGCTGTGGCAGCGGCTTGCCCCGGCCGACCTGCTGCTGATCGCCGCACTGTCGGGCGGCATCCTCGCCGCCGTGCTCGGCCTCAGCCATGCGCTCGGCCGCTGGCTCGGGCTTTCGCGCGCGGACCGCATCGTGCTCCAGTTCTGCGGCTCCAAGAAAAGCCTGGCCTCCGGCGTGCCGATGGCAGGCGTGCTGTTCCCACCTGCGCAGGTGGGCGCGGTCATCCTGCCGCTGATCTTCTTCCACCAGATCCAGTTGATGATCTGCGCGATGCTCGCCCAGCGTTGGCGCGCAGGGGAAACGGATAGCAAGGTCGCCAGCCACCGATCGGGAACACCGGACGGTTGACGTTCATCCGATCCTGCCCGGGCCCACTTGGCGCCGGTCCTCGTTGCCCGGTTCCCTCATCGCGGCGGGCTAGGCTCAGCAGGAAGCGCAGGTACATCATGACGACCAGGCGGATCACCTCGGGCGGGGAATGAAAATACCGGAACGGATCTGCTGGTTTGCCGGGGCGGGCCACGACCGGACCCTGCCCTGCCACCTGCCCCGTTTGCCAGAGGTGCAATCCTTTGACGCTGCCTTTGCAAGGGTCGCCATAGCCAGACCCTCCGCCGTCACTGGAAGTGCGCTGATTGCCCCGCCTCCAAACAGCCTTGGTCGGAATGCTTCAATCGCGCATGGCACTGTCAGCGGCGCCATGTTCCGGTCCTGCGAAGCCGGGCAGGTGCGATGCGGCCGGTGATCGGGCAAGATCGAGCGCCTTGCGGAATGCCTTGGCGAACTTGTCCGTCGCCTGATGCAGGCCGATCCGGTCGCGCAGGAAATCCGCCCACAAAAACTCGGAGTAGGGCGTCGATGTCTTGGCATAGCCGCCCGCGCGCCGCACTTCGCCCGCCAGCGAGCGGTAGGGGTCGTCGGCCAGCTTCCCGATGTCACGAGGCAGGTCCTCCCAATCGCGGCGCCTGCCCTCCGCATCATAGGGGTGCATCCAGTTGCGACAGTCCATGAAGCTGTAGAAGCGCCGCTTCGGGAGGTGATCGAGCCGCGCAACAACCGAGACCAGGACGTGCTCGATGCCCTCTTCGTGCAGTGCGCGCGTCAGGTGGTGATGGTCGATCAGCCAGTATGCACCCTTCGGCCCAATCACCGCGGGGATGACGTGCGAGCCCAGAAATTCCCCGCCGTCCCGATCTCGCCGCGCGCACCATTCCGCGCGCTTGCGCTCGACCTCGCGCAGCCCGACGGTCATTTGTGTCGGCTTCAGCGATCGGATCGACACGGGATGGACAATGGGCTCGATCGGATTGGTCATGGCCATGCTCAGTCTCCCGTGGCAGCACGCTGCGCGGCATCGGCAACGCTGAAGGTAGAATTGCGGGCCAGGTCCGTCATGCCCGCAACGGCCAAGACATCGCGCACGCGATCATGCGCCCGGGCCAAGATCAGGCGCTTGCCCGCCTTGGCCAGCCCTTGCGCAAACTCGCCGAGCGCTTCGATCGCCGTCCCGTCCAGGTCATTGCTTTCCTCGAGACTGAGGATCACCGTTCTGGCCGGCCGCGCAATCGCCTTGTGCGCAATCACCGCCAGGGCCGATTCCGCATTGGCGAACATCAGCGGGGCATTGGGCCGGAACAGCGCCAGTTCGGCCGTGGTGCGCGCATCGGGATGCCGAGCCATGTCGACGTAATCGTGGCTGTCCCCCACGCGGCCAAGCTCGCTGATCGTGGGATGCGACAGGTCATAGAGCAAAGCGGCCACGGATAGCGCGACCGCGCCCAGCATTCCTCCCATCACGCCCAGCGACAGCACGCCCACCGCGGCAGCAACCGCTATCCACTGGTCGCGGTGCAGATGAAAATAGCGAACCAGTGGCCCGGGGGAGAGCGCATGGGTCAGCGCGGCGATGACCACGGCGGCCAGCACCGGTTCGGGAATTTGCGCAATCCACCGCCCGCCAAACAAGGCGAGCGCCAGCAGTGCCATGCTGGCGGCAGCACCTGCCAGCCGGCTTGCCGCACCGGCCGCCTCATTGGCCGATCCGGCGGAAAACCCGGCGCCGACGGGCATCCCTTGCACCAGCGCGGCCGCGAGGTTGCCGGCCCCCAGCGCCCCCAGCTCCCGATTGGCCGCCAGCATATCGCCATGCCGCAGCGCCAGGCCGCGCATCGTGCCCCAACTCTCTGCGAAAAGGATCAGCGCGATGGGGGCGGCGAGCTGGACCAGCCTGCTCCACATCGCGAAGCTGTCCGGCATTGTCATTGCTGAAAATCCGATGCTGACCGGCCCGGCCACCGCAACGCCGCGCGCGGGCAGATTCAGCAGAATGCTGGCCGCTGTCCCACCGCACATGACAATCAGCGCGGCGGGAAAGCGCGGATGGCGTCGGAGCAACAACAGCGTGGCGAGTGCTGTCAGCCCCATCGCCGTGCTGGCCACGTGCCATGCGCCCGCCTGCTGCACCAGCCCCACGATTTGCCACCAGATCGGCGCTGCAGGCACGGTCACGCCCAGCAGCTTCGGCAATTGGCGGACAATGATCAGGATCGCGAGGCCGAACGCGAAACCGCGCAGCACGGGCCGAGAGATGAAGCCCGCAAGGCCCCCCAACCGGAACAGATGAAAGATCAGGAAGATCAGGCCGACGATAGCCACAAGCGCAGTGGCCATCCCCTCACGCAAGGCCTCGCCGCCGGGCAATCCCGCCAGCGCCGCGCCCAGCATCGCCGCCGAGGACGACGTCGGCGCGATCACCGCGAACCGGCTTCGCCCGATCAATGCATAGACCAGTCCTGCCGCAATCCCCGCCAACAACGCCCGGCCCGGCGCAAGGCCCGCAATGCCCGCATACGCGACGCCCTCGGGCAACATGACACCTGCCACCGCCAACCCCGCGATCAGATCCTTGCCCATGGTCTTGCTCATGGTGTCTGCACTGTCGCCCCCATCTGCGGATCTGGTCATGGTTTGTGCGATGCGAAGCCCGATTAAAACCGAATTGTTGCTGGCACCGCCGGCACCAGTCGTGCTGGACAGATTGCGGATCGCCCCCGTGCCCGCGGCGGTGTCGATCAAGGAATTGGCGGGGGCGGCGGAGTTGCCGTGAGGGGAGCAGCAATTGGAAGTGCGCAGCGCGATAGGCTGAAATGATCCTGCCATGCCGGCCAATCCTATCCCCATTCCAGGGATGCCGATCAGCCTATCGCGCAACAACGCGGATCGCATTTCGTTTAAAGCCGGAATTTGCTTTCAATTTTTGAATGGGGTGGTATTAGGGTCCCGCTTACGTCGCATGCGACGGATAATCGGCAGCTATATGCCACCTCTTATCCCTTTCTAGCACTATTGAAGCCGGGATGCGTCGCTGTTGGCGCATGCCCGTCATACTTGGGATAAAGGATTATCCATATGACCACCGGAACCGTGAAATTTTTCAATGTCGACAAGGGCTATGGCTTCATCGCGCCGAACGACGGCGGCAACGACGCCTTCGTGCACATCTCGGCCGTCGAACGCGCCGGCATGCGCACCCTCGACAAGGATCAGTGCGTTTCTTACGAACTGGAGACTGATCAGCGAGGCAAGACCTCGGCAGTAAATCTTCAGGCTGCCTGATTGATAAGTGGCGGTGTGGCCGACGCGGTCGCACCGCCACGTTCGATGTGCCAAACTGAAATTACTGGAGGCCGCAAATGACTGACCCCAAAAATCGTCCATTCCTTATCAATAAGGATGTCGATGGAAATGTCCGGCTTACAGTGCGCACCATCCGGCACAACTCGCAAGGCTACCCCCTGATCACGGCGCTGCTTCAGGAAGAATTGTTCAAGACGGCTGCTGCAGCCCGCGCTTTCGCGCAGGAACATTTCAGCGCTCGTCCGGGGGAATACGCAGCGAAATAGCTGACACTTCCACGGCTCGTCTCTGCTCGAGTACAAGGGCTTCGGCCGTCCAGCCGGTGGCTTGCCGGAACCAGATTCCTTCCGCGCCCCGTGCGTGGCGAGCCCGCGATGTCCAGCCGCCAAAGGCAACATCACGGCCAAGGGGCGAATGAAATCGAACAAGGAAGTGCGCAAGCCCACGCCTGCAACTGAACGCCTCCACCAAGCCTGCACGTCGCGTAACGTCTTGGCGAGCAACCATCCATGGCAGGATACACCACTTTCTCCGCCATGCTTTCGACCATCGAATTGCGGCGCCTCGTCGCGGCGATGATTGACTGACGAGGAAAGTATCCGCGGCAGTGCTCCGGCATTGCCGTCCCAACCAGGAGATCGCAAATGGACATCAACCTGGAATATGCTGCTCACCAGCATGCCGTGATGCGCGCCGACTACGCCACCAGCAACGGCGAACGCGTCGCGCAATTGATTCAAGCCTCGTCCATCGCAAACCGGATCAGCGCGTTTCAACGCGAACTCGGTGCCGCTGCGGCCTGCGCCTGGACCATGGCACAGGTTTCGGCGCTCGGACGCGCCTGACCCTACCCTCGAACCCTGGAGGGGATGCCTGTGGCGCTTACCTATGAATTCCTCATCGCACGTGCCGAACAAGCGGCTCAGGAAGCTGCCTGCGCCCTGCTGGAAAATGTGCGGGAACGGTCATTGCGCTCGGAGACGGCCTGGCGTGGCATGGCCCATCAGGTCCTCGAAGTCGCGCGCGGCCGGGAACTGGCGCAACTGGAGCGAAGCTTGCTGCGGCTTGCGCCGGTGATTTGACGAAGCGGCGCACCATCTGCCTTTGCATGGGGCACCTGCCGGCGCGGCTCATTAGACCGCCAGATGCCTTGGCAATCTCGGACTGCTTCACCCAATCCTGTTCGCCCGACCATTCCAACGTTGAGAATCAGTCGTGGAAGGATACCAGATGGACGATATTCCAAACCTCGTGGCAAAGAACCTCATCGAGGCTCACGAGGCGTCCGACGTTTCCGCGATCAACGGAATTGTCAGCCTCGCCAACATCCTGCGTAAGCGGGGCCTCCTGACCGACGCTGAGGCGTCGGCCATGTACGAGAGCATGAGCTTGCCGCTCGGGCTACCGAAATATGCAGAAAACCCCTATGTTCAGGATATTCAGTCGAACCTTGATCGATTGTTTGCGGTGGTCGTGGAACCTTAATAGCCCGCCGGCATCGGCCTATCTTCGAGAAGTAAACTGGACCAGTTGCACGCCATAAGGTTCCAGTGCCGGCGCCTGCAGATCTATTTTGTCCGTGGCCGGACTTGCCAGCAGTACGGAGGCGTCTTGGGGTAGCCGTCCGCGCCAACCGCTGATTGAGAGCGACTGGGGAGCCGCGCTCATGTTCAGCAGCACCAGCACGCCCCGCCCCTCGGCATCGATGCGCGCGTAGGCAACCACGTCTGGGTTGCCGGATTCAAGCGGAAGGTAGGCCCCATCGCGCAACGCGGCGTTGGTCCTGCGCAGTTGCAGCAAGCGCGCGTACCAAGCGTACATCGAGGCGGGATCGCGGATCTGTGCGGCGACATTGACCGTCCGCGCAGCAGACGCCACGGGCAGCCAGGGCGCTCCGGTGGTGAAGCCCCCGCTGGCATCGCCCGTCCATTGCATCGGTGAACGTTCCGGATCACGGTTGTCCGCCACCTTGCGCTTCGGCCCGAGCGGGAAGTGCTGTAATTCCTCCTTCGGCAAGTCGGCCATGCCGATTTCTTCGCCATAATAGAGCAGCGCGGTGCCCCGCAGGGTCAACGTCATAGCCGAGGTGACGCGGGCGATGGCGTCGTTGTGCACCCCATCGCCGAAACTGGTCCACTGGCGCGAATGATCGTGGCTGCTGAAGAAGAACACTGGCGGCAAGCCGTCGAGCTTCATCTGCGCATCGTCGATCTGCTTCTTGAACGTTGGCGCATCAAGCTTCGTCAGGTTGCCGTAGAGGAAGTTCATCGGCAGATTGATCTCGTCTGACTTCGCCCCGTACACCTTGCGCAGGTCCTCGATCGTCGCGGTCGACGATTCACCCAGCAGGACCGCATCGCCCGGCGCCTTGTCCACGATCCGGCGCATGTCGCGCAGGATCGCATTGCCCGCCGGCAGGCCCGAGTTGTAGGGCTTCAGCCACACCGGCCGCCCGCTTTTCACCTCGGGATCGTTGGGCCAGTTGGGATCTTCGAACAGATAAGGCGTGGCATCGAGCCGGAAGCCGCTGGCGCCGTGGCGCAACCAGAAGCGCATGACGTCATACATCGCCCTTTTCAGTCCCGGGTTGGCCCAGTTCACATCCGGCTGCTGGGGCAGGAAGATGTGATAGTAATACTGGTGGGTAGCCTTGTCGTATTCCCACGTCGATCCACCGAAGATCGACTGCCAGTTCGTGGGCGGGCCGCCATCGGGCGCAGGATCGCGCCACACATACCAGTCGCGCTTGGGATTCGTGCGCGAGGAACGGGATTCCTTGAACCACGGATGCTGGTCCGACGAATGGTTCAGCACGAAATCGACCAGCACGCGGATGCCGCGCTTGCGCGCTTCGCGGGTTAGCCGATCCCAATCCTGCATCGTGCCGTATTCGGGCGCGACGCCGGTGTAGTCGGCCACATCATATCCGAAGTCCGCATTGGGCGACGGGAAGAACGGAGTCAGCCAGATCGCATCCACACCCAGCTTCTGGAGGTAATCCAGCCGCTGCGTGACTCCGTTGAGATCACCGATGCCGTCGCCGTTGCTGTCCTGGAAGCTGCGCGGATAGATCTCGTAGATCACCGCGCTCTTCCACCAGGACTGATGATCGCGCGCTGGTTTGGCGGAACCTGCGACAGGCGCGAAAGCGAGCGCGGCGAACGCCGATGCGCCCAGCGCGATCCGGCTCAATCGGGAAATCGTCATGCAAAAGCCTTGTGCGATGAAGGTTTGTCGGGCGCACCGGCCAGCGCGGCGGCATGTTCGGGGAAATTCAGGCTGCACCCGCCGAGAAAGCGCGCAATGTCGCGGTCGCGGTGAAAATCCACGTCCCCGCGCTGCTCGGGCGAGAGGGGCGGGAACGTTCCATATCCAGCCAGGAGGCAGTGCCAGGACGCGCTGCGGAAATGGCTGAGATTACCTTGACGGTCGAGTTCTGATGCAAGATCGCCGCGCCGGAACCACGTTTCAAGAATGTGCAACAACGGTTCGGAAAGGTCCTCGTTATCGCGATTGGCCTGCCAATAGGCGCTGTCGGTGCGCGTGTTCAGCTTGTAGTGCGCAACGATGTAGTCGCGCACGCGCTCGATACGGTCGGTAATGGTGGCGTTGAACGCGTCGCGGTGGCGGGGGGTGAAATCGCCCTGTTCCAGATGGTCCATGAACAGGTCCACGGTGTTGAGCACCAAATGGAGCGCAGTCGCCTCAAGAGGCTCGATAAACCCTTGCGCCAGTCCGACGGCGAGGCAGTTGCAGTCCCAGTGCCGGGCCAGTTGGCCGACGTTGAAGCGCAGGTGGCGCGCGTCCATCGCGCTTTCGGCAACGCCCAGCATTGCGCGCAGTTCGGCCTCCGCCTGATCGGCCGAAAGAAAATCTGAGCTGTAGACATAACCGTTGCCGGTGCGGCTGGTGAGCGGGATGGCCCAAGCCCACCCGGCCGACAGCGCCGTGGCGGTTGTTTCGACGGGAAGCACGGCTTGCGCAGGCGTCGGCAGCACCACCGCGGCGTCGTTGAACAGGTTGGACTTGAAGCTGTGGAACGGCACGTCAAGCGCCTGACGCATCAGCAGCGCGGCAAATCCGGTGCAATCGACGAACAAGTCGGCTTCAACACGCTCGCCCCTATCGGTCTGGACGGCGGCGATGCAGCCGTCCTCGGCGCGCTGAACATCCACGATGCGGCGCGGCAGGTGGGTCACGCCCTGCCCGACGGCATGATTGCGCAGGAACGCACCGAGCAACGCGGAGTCAAAATGGTAGCCATATTCCATGCTGAACGGGAAATGCGCCGGGGCGACGGGCGCTTTGCCCTGTGCTGCCAGCACGCCGTTCAACAGGAAATCATCCGGCCGGGTTGGCACGTCATAGCCCAGTCGGCGGTTGCGACAGTTGTTGACGAAAGCGTCCTCGGTATGGACGTCAATCTGCGTGAGGAACGGATGGCTGTATTCCGCAGCGCAGGATTCCGGGCTCCAGCCGCGAAAACGAATGCTGGCCTTGTAGGTGGCGTCACACGCGGGCATCCAATCGCGCTCGGCAATGCCCAGCACTTCGAAGAAGCGCTTGAGCGAGGGGGTCGAACCTTCGCCTACGCCGATGGTGGCGATGCCGGGGGCTTCCACCAGCGTCACCGCCACGCCTCTGTCTGCCCAGCGACGCGCAAACAAGTTGGCCGCCATCCAGCCCGCTGTGCCGCCGCCGATGATCGCGATGCGCATGGGCGCAGTCATACCGGCTGCCCGACTTGGGCCTGCAGGAATGCGTCGTGCGAGGGGAGCTGAGCCAGCGGGCGGACCTTGAGTTCGGCCAGCTGGGAAAGCTGCCGGCGCAGCGCGTCATCGCTGGGGCCATCTGCCAGTGGGTGATAGTCGGCCGGTTGAATGCCCTGCCCCAGCAGCACCTGCACCCACGACGGTTCAAGGAAGATGTCGTACTGATCCTGCACGAGCGTTCCGTTCGATCGGAACAGCTCGATCTTGCGCGCCAGACGTTCGGGCACGTCCATATTGCGCAAATCACGCCAGAAGGCTGAATCCCAGCGCGCGTTGGCATGGTAGTGCAAGATGATGAAGTCGCGGATCAACTCCATCTCGATCTGCGACTGGCGGTTGTATTCGGCGGTCAGGTTCGGCGTGATGCCCTGATGCGGGAACAGGTGCATGAGCCGCGTGATGGCCGACTGGATGAGGTAGATGCTGGTCGATTCCAACGGTTCGAGAAACCCACTGGACAAGCCCACGGCCACTACGTTGCGGTTCCACTGGCGGCGGGCGCGACCGGTGCGGAAGGGGATGACCTTGGGGTCGGCGAGCGCCTTTGAACCGAGGTTGCCAAGCAGGATCTCGGCGGCCTGGTCGTCGGTGTAGTGGCGGCTGGAATAGACAAGGCCATTGCCGTTGCGATGCTGGAGCGGGATGCGCCACTGCCAGCCTGCTTCATGCGCGATGGCGCGGGTGAAGGGCAGCGTGTGTTCAAAGCGTTCGGACGGAACCGCCATTGCACGGTCGCACGGCAGCCAATGGCTCCAGTCCTCGTACCCCGTGCCGAGGTGCTGCTGGATCAGCACGCCACGGCTGCCCGAGCAATCGACGAACAAGTCGCCGGATACGGTGCGGCCGTCGCGCAGGACCAGCGCCATGATGTCACCAATGCCGGCGGCGCGCTGCACGTCCGCTACCATCCCCTCGGTGCGCACCACGCCCAGGTTTTCGGAATAGCGGCGCAGGAACTGGCCATAGAGGCCGGAATCGAAGTGATAGGCATAGGGCATGTCCCAGACGGGATCGTTGCCGCGCGTGGGGGCGAACTTGCCCGCATCGGCGCTCAGGGCGTTAAGATCGTAGTCCCAGTAGCTGCCGCCGAAGCCCAGCTTGCGCGCGCGCGCCCAGAAGTGGTGGAACGAACAGAACGCCGTGTTGCGGCCCGCCGCGCCAAAGGTGTGGTAATAGGTATCGCCGATGGCGCCCCAGTTTTCGAAACGGATCGCCAGCTTGATGGTGGCGCGCGTCTCGCGCAGGAAGTCGGCCTCGGCAATGCCCAGCACGGCGTTGACCTGCTGGATCGGCGGGATCGTTGCCTCGCCCACGCCGATGATGCCGATGTCGTCGGATTCGACGAGTTCGATCTGGATGACCGGCCCCAGCACCTTGGCCAGCAACGCCGCGGTCATCCAGCCGGCGGTGCCACCGCCCAGAATGACGACTTTGCGGATGGGTCGGGTCATGTCCGCTTCCTTTGCGGTTGCGATGGCCGGGTGGGTCAAGTGGAGTTCTCCTCGCCGGATGGTGACCGGCGAGGAGAGCTATCATGCCTTCAGGTTCAGAAGAACGAGTAGGTCATGTTGAGCAGGAAGTTGCGGCCGAAGGTTTCGACGCGCGTGACTAGGCCGCTGGCGGAGTCGGTATAGACGTCCTTCTGGTTGGTCAGGTTCTGCGCTTGCAGCGAGACCTTGAGGCCCTTCAGGTAATCCAGCCCGGTGTTCTTGAAATCGAACCCGATCTGGGCGTCCACCAGCGTCTCCCCCGCGCGGTTGACCGGCGAGATGGTGTTGGAACCGCCACGGTCTTCCGAAAGGTAGGCCGAACGCTTGTTCATCGAAGCCCGCACAGAGAAGCCGCCCTTCTCGAAATAGCCGGTCAGCTGGTAGACCCGCTTGGACAGGCCGGGAACGGGGGTGCCGTTGTCCAGCTTGCCATCGGTAAAGGCCGCACCGCCAACAAGGCCGAACCCGTCGAGCGCCGGAACGAGGCGGCCGAACGGCAGGCTCGCCTGCAGTTCCACACCCTTCACGCTGCCCTTCAGGCCACCGGTGTAGGTGGTGTTCAAGCCCGTGAACGTGGCCGGCGCAACCTTGTTGCCGTTGTCGTCGGTGCCATAGTGGTAGTTCGGGATGTAGAACTGGGTGAAATCGCGCAGCGTCGTGGTTGCTACGTTCCAATTCACCAGCTTCTTGTAGAACCCGGCCACCGAGATAAAGCCGTCCGGCGCGAAGTAGTATTCGTAGCTAGCGTCGAACTGGTTCGCTTCATACGGACGCAACCGCGCATTGCCCGAGGTCGAAACCCAAGGCCCGAGGCTGGGGTCGGTGTTGGTGACGTTGGCGATGTTGTTGCGGAACTTCACCGAAGAGCCAGGGTTCAAGTAGTCGATGCGCGGACGGCTGATGACCTTCGAGGCAGCAAAGCGCAGGGTGTGACCACTGCCCAGATCGAAGTTCAGGTTCAGGCTCGGCAGCACCCGGCTGTAGTTGGCGCCATCGTTGATCGGCGTGGCGATGTCGCGGAAGTCCGCCCCGATCAGCGAGTTGTAGCCTGAGCCGCGCTGCCGCGTGAACACGCCCTGCACGCCCACGTTGCCAAACATGCGCACGCCGCTGAATTCGGATTCGAAATCCGCACGGATGAACGGCTGCCAGATCTTTTCGTGGATCGCATAGGTATCGCCCAGGCGATCGGGCTCAAGCGCGCCAGCGTCGTACTTGGTATAAAAGCCGCTGTTGATCAGGCTGAGCGCATCATAGGCAACGACATTGCCCATGCCCACCCAGTTGAGGTCCGCCGTTCCACGGCGTGCATCGTCAGGGATCGCGCCGTCGAGCGGATAGGTCTGCGCGGTCAGGAAGTAGCCCTGGTTGACCTTGGATTTCTTGTGATCGGAATACCGCACGCCCACATTGACGTGGCGGACGAACGCGCCGTCGAAGTCCTTCTGCACTTCAAAGCGCAACGAATTGAGCTTTTCGTCGAAGATACCGGTGTTGACGAAGCCGTCCTGCGCCTGGGCAAAGCCGATCGGTTCGCCATTGCGGCCGATGACGGCCGACTGGGTCAGTTCGCCGATCGGTGCAAGACCGCCCCCCCACGACTGCGGCCCGGCAAGGCGAACGACGTCGTAATCGTCATACGACTGCGAGTTGTCGGCAAAGCTGAGGCCGTTGCCCGAATAGGTGTAGGTGCGCAGGTTGTTCGGCCCCTGCGTGGTCAGCCCGGCGCGGCCAAGGCCGGAATAACTTTCACCGCGCGTGTCACGCTTGCTGCTTTCGGCGTGCGAGACGTCGAGCGTCATGTGCAGATCATGCGAAGGCTCGAACTTGAAGTTGCCGCCGAAGGTCTTGAGCTTGCCCCGCTTGTCCAGCGGGTCGGTGCGCAGGACCGAGTTGAAGCCGGTGGTGCGGGCCGAGGTGACGGCGGCGTCGTTCGAACTGATGACGGTGCTGCCATCGGCGGCCACGGGCAGCGCTTCGATGAACCCACGCGAGATGCCGCGGTCCGAGAAATCGATGTACAGCCCGTCGAGCGTCGCAGTGAAGGCATCCGACGGCTTCCATTCCAGCACGCCGGCCACCGTCTTGCGCTTCAGAACGCGTGAGCGCGACGAGATGTCGATGCCCGCCGGCACATACTTGCCCACATCCGGACCGGACGTGATCGCGCCCTTGTCATAGCCCCACACGCTGAAGAACTTGTCTTGGGTGGGAGACGAGGTGGTGGCCGCGGTCAGCGCAATGCCGATAGTGTCGTTGGCAAACTTGTCGCTGAACGACAGCGCCACGCGATAGCCCTGGTCCTTGAAATCGGGGTTCTTGGACTTCTGGCCGTTCTTTTCGAAGGTGCCGTTCAGCACCAGCGTGCGCTTGTGCTCAAGCGGATGGATGGTGCGCAGGTCCACCGTGCCACCCACGCCCATCGCGCTGAGGTCTGCACTGGGAGTCTTGTAGACGACGGCGCTGTCGATGATTTCCGACGGGTAGAGATCGTATTCCACCCCACGGTTGTCGCCGATGCCGATCAGTTCGCGACCATTCATGGTGGTGCCCACGAAATCTTCGCGGAAGCCGCGCACCGAGATGCCGCTGACGCGGCCGGCGCGGCGTTCACCGGCAAGGCCCGCCAGACGGCCAAGGGAGTCGGCAACCGAGGACTGCGGCAGCTTGCCGATATCTTCGGCGGCCAGCGCTTCGATGACCGAGGTGCTGTTCTGCTTCACTTCCTGCGAGCGCTGCAGGCTGGCACGAATCCCCGTGACGACGATGGCGTCGTCAGCCGGCGGCGGCGCGGCGTTCGGATCAGCGGGCGACCCAGCGGTCTGGGCTAGTGCTGCACTGCCGCTCAACAAGGCGACCGTCGCCGTGGAGCAGACAAGAATCTTCCGTACGTTCATCATGCTTTTCCTCTCCCTGTTGGCGGCCGGTGTCGCCGTGTCGTGCGATCTAGCCTTGCCTCCCGCATATTACGCTCAACGCAAACGTTTGCCACGCCGTTCGATGAATTTTTGCATGTGCAAATTTATTGCTACTGTCACGCAGCTCTTCACGCAGGCATTTTAGCGCAGATGGAGAAAATCCCAGAACCAGAAAACGAACAGGCATCGTCGCGCCAAGGCGCAGCTGCGCTCATCCTGGCGTTCGCGATCTTCGTCATCATGGGCGTGGTCGGCGCGCTTGCCACAACGCTGGTTCCGGCAGTTCCCGTCGTGTTCGGGCTGGGTCTTTCGCCCGCGCTGGCAGTACAATGGATCGCCTGCGTCGGCAGTCTTTCGTCACTGGCCCAGGTGCATCTCCTCAATCGTTTCGGTTCGCGGAACATGGTAGTCGGCAGTCTTGTGGTCATGACCCTGGGATGCCTTTGCGTCTCGCTGGCCATGGCCCCACCGGCAGGCTGGCCGGCTAGCTACAGCGGATTGATCGCGGCATTGGCCCTCATCGCGCTGGGCATCGCCGCGCTGCAGGTATCGGCCAACCTTCTGGCGATCCGCGCTGGCCGCGCCGCAACCGTCGCCGCGCGTCTGACAGCAGCCCAGGCGTTCAATTCTTCAGGCGTGCTGGCCGGCGTCATGCTCGGATCGATGGTCGCACTCGGCGCCGGGCATTCAGGCGCTGCTGTCGCGATGGGGGTAGCACGGGCCTATGGCATCGCGGCGGCGCTGGTTCTGGCAACGTGCTTCGGCGCTTTGTTCACAATTCGCGCAACCGGGTCACACATGGTCACCGTGGCGGAGCCGCACCCCGGCGAGGCTCCGATCATTGCGGCATTGCGTTCGCGCTGGGCGGTCGCCGGTGCAGTCTCGATTGCCATGTACGTCGGGGCGGAAGGGGTAATCGGTAGCCTTCTGATCCCCTTTCTGCACCGGCCCGACGCGCTGGGATTGAGCCTTGCCGACGCGGGCCAGAGCGTGGCCTGGCTTTATTGGGGCGGAGCCTTCGCGGGACGTATCGGCGGAAGCTGGCTGCTCGCGCGGGTTTCGGCAGCGCGCGCTCTCGGCGTGGCGGCACTGCCTGCGCTGGGAGCGTGCCTGCTCGCTGTTACCGAGAGTGGTGCGCTGGCAGGCTATGCGCTTCTGTCCGTCGGCCTGTGTAACGCCATCATGTTTCCGGTCATCTTCGCGCTCACGATAGAGCGATCCGAAGCGCCGGCCGCCGCAGTATCGGGCCTGCTCGCCACTGCCACCGCCGGCGGCGCGGCGCTTTCGATCGCGGCGGGCCTCGTTGGTGACCGGTTCGGGCTGACCCGGTCGCTCATCGTCCCGGCCATCGCCTATGCTGCAATCGCCGGCTTCGCGTTCGCGGTTTCGCGTCAGTCCGGGTTGCGACGCGCGCCGCAGGACGCTCGCACCACAAGCTCCGTGGGCAAGCGCTCGGACCTTATCTGATATCCATCCATCGCCCGCAGCAGCTTGCCCACCAACAGGTCACCGGCGAGGATCGGATCCTGCCGCATCGTGGTCAACCGCGGCTGGATCAGTCGCGCCGCCTCGCTATCGTCATAGCCGACCACTGACACGTCTTCAGGCACGCTCATGCCGTGCCGGCGCAGCGCCTCGATCGCGCCAAGCGCTACGAGATCCGATGATGCGACGATGGCATCGAACACGGCTGCACTGCTGACCAGCGCATCAATGGCATCGCTCCCAGCCTGCAATCCGGACGTGGCCGGACGAAGCATGGTCAGGTCTGCCGGAAGGTTTGCCGCAGCAAGCGCGGAACGAAAGCCGGCCAGGCGTTCCGACAACTGCGAATGCCGCGTTTGAGCGGTGGTGATCGGCGCGATCTGCCCGACAAAGGCGATCCGTTTGCGCCCCAGCCCGACCAGGTGGCTAGTCGCTCGCTCTCCACCTGCGAAATTGTCGCTACCAACCGAACAGTATGCCTGGTCAGGCGATTCAACGCCCCAGACAACGAACGGCCGGGGTCCGCCCGCAAGAATGTCCAGCCCTCGATGGAACTGGGACTGGCCAAGGAAAATAACACCATCGTAGGGATGGATCTGCATGAACCGTTCAAAGCTGGCGTCATCGTAGGGCGCTTGGGCAGAAACCGAAAGATCCAGTCCGCGGTCGCGCATGGCTGCACCGATCCCGCCCAGCAGGTTCATCTCGAAGGCGTTGGCCAACCTACTGCCAGCGGGAAGCGCCACCGGCATGACCACGCAGATCGAACCCGACTTGCGAGGTTTGCGGGTTCTCGATCTGCGCGTGCCGGCTATTGCCGGATCGCGCAACGGGTAGCCGAGCGCAATCGCGGCTTCCCGTACTCGCTCCTTGGTCGCAGGCAGGATCGCAGGGTGGTCATCGAGCACGCGCGAGGCCGTGGCGATCGAAACGCCCGACGCTGCCGCGACATCTGCAAGTCTGATTTTACCGTTCCGTTCCGGAGGTCGGCCCATGGACTTGTTCCTATCGCCCCACAAACGACCCGCTGCAACATATCGAGGGCGATTGAAAGGTTTGGCATGCTGCCCGCGGCAATTGAACTCGAGCATCCCGACGACGGTTAAGCGTTTGGATCACGTGCCCCTACGCAAACGAGGAAGCCCAACCTGACATCCTAGCCCCAAGCATGGCCAAAGCAGTTGGATTGATCAACGCCGCGCCAAAGGCAATGCATCTCGCCGTTGATCTTCACATAGACCTCGCCGAGATGCCATTTCCAGTGCCGGAACCGCTGTGCTCGTGGGCATGGGTCTGCCCGAAGGGCTGGCGGCCGCGATCGCCGGCTGGGACGTGGGCGCATCCAAAGACGCCCTTTTCGATGACGGAAAGCAGCTCTCGACACTGATTGGCCGGGCGACAACCCCGTTATCGGTGTCGGTCGCTGAAGCGATCAAGGGCTGACTGCCGTGGCCCGCCCCAAACGGGGCGGGCTTCACCTTGAGCGTGGAAGTTCCCATTCCGGCTGCCCTGCGGCATATACTGGCGGGATATTCTTGCGTTTTCGCAGATAATCACGCCTTCCAGATCACGCCTCTGACAACGACGTATATGCTGATCGCGGCTGCCACCACTTGCCCGGCGGCAACAACGGCAGAGAGCCCGCTGAACCCGGCGTGCCACAAGGAAACAGCCGCCCATCCCCCCAACGTAACGACTGCGAGCCGGACGGTACCGGCGAACGTGGTCCACCCGGGGCGCTTGGCGCCTTGCGACACAAAGCCGAGGATAAAGGTCGCCCCCGTCGCCACATAAAACGGCCCGACGACCTGCAAGTAGGTCGATCCTGCAGCAAGGACCTGAGGATCATGGGTGAATATCTGCAGCCAGAGTCCGGGAAACAGCGTGACGACAACGCCTGCGGCCCCCGTGAAACCCGCCCCGATGAGCGTGCCTGTTCTGGCAACTTCCTTGGCGCGAGCGACATCGCCCGCCCCGATCGCTGTTCCCACGAGCGTGAGCACCGCGCTGCCGAGGCCGAACAGCACCGGAATGAACAGGTAGTCGAGCCGCGCGCCGATCCCGTAACCCGCCAGCGTCGCAGTGCCGAACGTGCCGGCCAGGCTTGTTACAAGGATGACCGAGAGGTTCAGTTGCGCTGCCGAGATCGAGGCCATCAGCCCCACGGACAAGGTGTCGCGAAACAGCGGCCAGCGCAGAGGGCGCAGGCAAAGTCGAACCGCGCCTCCTGCACGCCGCAAGTATCGCACCAGAATCACTGCGGCACCGGAATAGAACGCCGTGACCGCGACGCCTGCTCCTGCGATCCCGAGGCCGGGAAACGCGCCAAATCCGAAGATCAGGAGGGGGGACAGGCCCACAAGCACCACCACCCCGGCAAGGCTTACCAGCGCGGGGACGCGAACATTGCCCGCCCCGCGAAGGGCGGCGGAACACAGGTTCACGATCCAGATCGGGATCGCGCTGAGAAAAAGCCAGAAGGAATAGGCACGGGCCTGATCCAGCGCCCTGCCCTGCGCTCCCAGTTCCGCAAACAGCCGATGGCCAAAGCCCCAGACAGCCAGCATGAAGATGCTGCCCATGACGGTGGCGAGCACTATCGCGTGCAGGACCTGATCTTCAGCATCGCGATCGCGCCCCGCACCGAGCGCCCGGGCCACCGCCGAGGCGACGCCGTTGCCGAGCCCGCCCGCCGAGATCATGGTCATGAGCATCCACACCGGAAACACCACCGAAACACCGACCAGCGCATCGGTGCCCAGCTTCGAGACGTAGTAGGTCTCGGCTATGCCGACGATTGTCTGAGCAACCAGGACACCGATCGTCGGCAGAGCGAGACCCATCAGCACCGGCAGCACCGGCCCATGCAACAGGCTGCGCCGCCCGTGCTGGGACGAGGCCACCGGAACGCTTGTGGTGGGAGCAACTGCTGCGGCTTCTACAGACATTCGGTCGTGTTCCTTGCTTGCTCCGGCACCACGTGCGCATTCCGCTTCAGGTTGGTCACGCGAAGCTCGCTTCCGGTGCGTGCTGCGGCTCGCGATCTGGTGCATCTGCCGTCGGGGGCGTGATCCCGAACCACAGGGCGTAGAGTGCCGGGAGGAACACCAGTGTCAGAATGGTCCCCCCCAGGGTTCCGCCGATCAGGGTGATCGCCATCGAACCCCAGAACAACGAGCTGATGAGCGGAACGAAGGCCAGAACCGCCGCCAGTGCCGTGAGGATGACCGGCCGGGACCGCTGGACCGTCGCCTCCACTACGGCGTCGAACGGCGTCAGTCCGGCCTGGAGGTTGTCTTGGATCTGCCCGATCAGGATCAGCGTGTTGCGCATCAGGATGCCCGCCAGCGCAATGAGGCCGAGGATCGCGTTGAAGCCGAAGGGCTGGCCGGTCACCAGCAACGTCGGCACCACCCCGATCACCCCCAGAGGCGCCGTCAGCAGCACGATCCACATGGCCGAGAGTTGCCGGACCTGCAGGATGATCACAACCATCATCAGGACAATCATGATCGGGAAGATCGGCGCGAGCGCCGCGTTGGCCTTGCCCGCTTCCTCGATCGAACCTGCCATGTCGATGCGATAGCCCGACGGGAGCTCATCGATGACCGGCTGAAGCTTCTTCATCATCGCCATCGACACATCGGGCGGCTGCAAGCCATCGGCGATGTCGCCGCGCACGGTGATCGTGGAAACGCGATCGCGCCTTTGCAGGATGGGATCCTCCATGCGGACTTCCATCTTGCCGATCTGGCTGACCGGAACGCGCTGACCACCTGATCCGACCAGCATGAAGTCGCCCATTCGCGCGGGGTCGAGCCGATCGGTGCCGGCAGATCGGACAATGACGTCGACGGTCCGGATATCCTCGCGCGCCTGGCTTACCGTCACGCCGGTCAGGAGGAACTGAAGCTGCTGGGCGACATCGGCAGAGCTGAGCCCCATCGCCCGCAGGCGGTTCTGGTCGAGCACGAAGTGCACGGCCGGCGCACGATCCCCCCAGTCGGCATTTACCGTCCGCATCATCGGATCGTCCTGCATCACCGCCTGCACCTTCGCGGCAATGTCCCGCACCTTGTCCAGATCCGGCCCACTCACGCGGAAGGCGACCGGGAACGGTGAAGGCGGACCGAACACCAGTTGTGTCGCACGGACCCTGGCGGCAGGGGCAAGGCCATTCGCCGCAGCCTTACTCACGCGCATCTTCAGGGCATCGCGCGCCTCCTGATCAGGCGTGCGGACCACGATCTTGGCGAACGAAGGGTCCAGTAGTTCCGGCGACAAGGCCATGTAGAAGCGCGGGGCGCCCTGCCCGATGTATGTCGTCACCTGCTGCGATTCGGGCTGTTTGCGCAGCCATGCCTCGACCTCCTGCGCAGCCCTTCCCGTCTGGCTGATGGCGGTGCCCTTGGGCAGTTGAACCTCGACGAGCAGTTCGGGCCTGTCCGAGGTCGGGAAGAACTGCTTCTTGACCAGCGCCATTCCCGCTCCGGAAAGCAGGAAGGCTCCCAGGGTCACCAGCGCGACAAGCCGCTTGCGGGCCACGGCCCAGGTGATGAGCCGGCGGACCTTGTTGTAACGGGCCGTCGCATAGATGGCGTTGTGGCCGCCTTCCACCGGCTTCATGTCCGGCAGCAGCTTCACGCCCATGTAGGGGGTGAAGATGACCGCGACGAACCACGAGGCAATCAGCGCGAAGCCGACGACCCAGAAGATGTTTCCGGCGTATTCGCCCGCGGTCGATTGGGCGAAACCGACCGGCATGAGGCCGATCACGGTCACCAGCGTACCTGCCAGCATCGGCGCCGCGGTGTGGCTCCAGGCGTAGGCCGAAGCCTTGAGGCGATCGTAGCCCTCCTCCATCTTCACCACCATCATCTCGATGGCGATGATCGCGTCGTCGACCAGCAGGCCGAGTGCAAGGATGAGGGCACCAAGCGTAATTCGGTCCAGAACCCGGCCGGTAAACCACATGACCACCAGCACCACGGCAAGCGTCAGCGGCACGGCAGCGGCGACCACGATCCCGACCCGCCAGCCAAGGCTGATCAGGCTGACGATCATCACGATCGTCAGCGCTTCGAGGAAGGTGTGCATGAACTGATCGACGGCCTGGCTGATGTTGACCGACTGGTCGGTGACCGGCGTCAACGTCATGCCGAGCGGCATCTCGGTCGAGATCTTGCCGATTTCCGTTTTCAGGGACTTGCCAAGATCGAGACCGTTCCACCCCTGCCGCATGACCACGCTGAGCAGAAGCGCGGGCTCGCCCTGATTGCGCACGAGGAACGTCGCCGGATCCTCGTAGCCGCGCTTTACGTCCGCAATGTCGGACAGCTGCAGGGTTCGCCCGTTTGCAACGATGGGCAAGTCGCGAATGCGCGACAGGTCGTCGAACGCGCCATCGAGGCGCACGAGCGTTTGCTGGCCCTTGGTCTCGACCGAACCGGCGGGCGTCAGCGCGTTCTGGTTTGACAGCGCCTGAAAGATATCCCGCGGCGAAACGCCCAGGGTTGCGAGCCGCTCCTGGCTGAATTCGACGTAGATGCGCTCTGGTCGTTCGCCGACGATGTTGACCTTGTTCACGCCTGGCACGTGGAGCAGTCTCTGCCGAAGCTGCTCTGCCTCGCGCGCCATCTCGCGCATCGGCACGCCCTTCGCCTTCAGCGCATAGAGGGCAAAGCTGACGTCGCCGTACTCGTCGTTGACGAACGGCCCCAAAGTGCCTCTCGGCAGTTTCGCCGCTTCGTCGGACAGCTTCTTGCGCGCCTGGTAGAACTGCTCGGGCACGTCGGCGGGAGGGATCGTGTCGCGCAAGGTCAGCGTGGTGAAGGCAAGACCGGGACGCGTGAAGGTCTCGCTGCGGTCATACCAGCGCAATTCCTGCAGCCGCTTCTCCAACGGCTCGGCAACCTGATCCTGCATCTCCTGCGCAGTCGCACCCGGCCACGCGGTAACGACCGTCATGACCTTGATGGTGAAGCTCGGATCTTCCGCCCGCCCGAGATTCAGGAAGGCGGTGATACCGGCAATGACGATCGCGATCAGGAAAAACAGCGTGACCGACTTTTCGCGCACGGCCAGCGCGGACAGGTTGAAGCGCTCGCGCACCGTTGCAGGCTCGCTCATCGCACGGCTCCAGTTGCGGTCCGCTCGATCCGCACGGCCTCCCCTTGGTGCAGCATGTGCGCCCCAAGCGCGACGAACCGCTCGCCCGGCTTCAGTCCGCTCGCAATGGTGGCGGTGTCCTCTCCGATCGCGGAAATGCGCACCGGGCGCCAATCCACCTTCGCAGGCGAACCTGCACGGATCAGCCACACCCCAGGCCCGTTTCCGGTATCGCGGACGGCTCCAAGAGGAACAACGGTCGCACCGGCGGCGCCGGGTTGCGACAGTGCGATCGTGATGGTGGAGCCAAGCGGCGCAGAAGCGGCGGCGCCTGAGAGAACGTAGCGCGCTTCGAAGGTGCGCGAAGCCGGATCGGCCGCGTCAGACAGCAACCGCAATTGCGCGGTGCCGGTGGCGCCAGCAAACGTGCTGGCGAGTGCGCTGGACCCGATCCGGGGCCTGACCGTCTCCGGCAGTTGCACCAGCGCCTCGCGCGGACCCGACCGGGCGATCCGCACGACGATCTGGCCGGCGCCGACGACCTGGCCGGGTTCCGCCATGGTTTCCACCACGGTTCCGTCTGCGTCGGCGACCAGCAGCGCGTAGCTGCTGCCGTTGCTGGCGACGCGCGCCTCTGCCTGCGCTGCCGAAAGCTGGGCGCGGGCCGCATCTGCCGCAGCCTTGGCCTGATCGTATGCCGATGCTGAAACCGCCCCTGCAGCGACCATGTCACGGTAGCGCCGTTCGTCAGCGGCCGTCTGGATCGCGCGGGCTCTGGCAGCCTCGAGTGCCCCCCGGGCTGCCTGGCTGGCAAGCGCAAGGTCGGCCGGATCTATCCGCATCAGCGGCTGCCCCCGCCGAACCGCCTGGCCAGCCTGAACAAGCCGCTCGACGACTTTGCCGCCTACGCGAAATCCGAGATCACTCTGGACGCGCGCCGCGACGACACCGGTGAACTCCCGTTCGCTTGCGCCGCTTTGCGATACCACAACGGTGCGCACGAGCGGCGGTTGCGTGCGAGGATCGGGATCGGATCGCGCGCAGCCCCCAACCGCAAGAGACAACAGGATCAGCGCGCATTTCGGAGATGTCAGAACCACACCAAGGCCCTCCTTTGACGAGAGCCTTTTGTTTCCTTATGACCAATATGTCAACTAGTCACTTCACGGCGCCAGACTGCGCAAAATCAGGCCCGTCACTTCCGTCTGCGCCTCAGGAAGGAGATCGAAATTGCGCTCCATGTGCAGCGGATCGATGAACGGCATCATGGTGTAGAAGATAGCCCGGCAGGTCTCGTCCAATGGCGTCTTGCGTTCGAATTCCCCGGTTTCACGGCCTTCGCGGACGATGGACGCGATCATTTCCCTGAGCGTGGCATAATAGGACTGCGAAGAGTTCCAGCGCTCGGTCGCCGAAAGCGCGGCAATCTCGTAGATCTTGCGATTGTTGAACAGAAGCTCCGAGGTTTTGTCGGTCAAGCTTTTGAACATACGCCGTAATTTATCGGTCGCGCTATCCCCTTGCGCGACAGATGCCTGCGTTTGCGACACGATCAGAGCCAGCCTTTCACCGCAGATCGCTTCACCGATCGCCTGCTTGGAATCAAAGAAGCGATAGATGTAGGCCTTCGAGAAGCCGATTTCCCTGGCAAGATCGGAAACGGTCGTCTTGCCAAAGCCATAACGGGTGAAACAGTCTCGCGCAGCCGTGATGATCTGGTCCCGGACGGCATGGTCGGCGGGACCGCGGGGCGAGGTTTCTGTAGCGTTGGTACTCATGGCGCACCCCTACATCAGGACATGCATATTGACAACAAGTGACCATAATATACATCGGTCACAAACCGCATCCCGAAAGCGAGGGGGGTCCTCATGCGCCTCATCAGAATGTTCCATCTGCCGATCTGCCTTGCTCCCCTGCTTGGAGGCTGCGTGACGACACCGGCCTATGCGCCTCCGTCCTCGCCCCTTCCCGCAGCCTATCCTAACGGAGCCGCGGTAGAGCATCGGGCAAATGCGGCACAAGATGCGGACCTCGCCCTGTGGTGGCGCGCATTCGATGACCCGCTGCTCGGCCGCCTCGTAGAGGATGGCCTGGCGCAGAATCTCGATCTCGAGCAGGCCAGGGCTCGGGTCATGCAGGCCCGCGCTGCCTTGAAGGGCGCGAATGCCGCCCTGCTGCCGTCCGGACAAGTCGGCGGTCAGGCAGGCCGGGCGTACCAGTCGCTCGAAACCCCTGCCGGACGCGTCGCGAGCGCCCTGCCCGGCTTCGATCGCTCGGGAAGCATCTACGAAGTGGACCTGGGCGCCAGTTGGGAACTGGACATCTTCGGCGGGAAGGACGCCGCGCGTGACGCAGCGCGCGCCGATTGGCAGGCCAGCGAAGCAGGAGCGGTTGCCGCAAGGCTTTCCGTCGCCGCGCAGATTGCCGACAGCTACGTGACCATCCGCATGCTGCAGAACCGCCTGGAGGTGGCGCACAAACAGCTTGAAACGCAGCAGAAGCTCCTCGGACTGGTGCAACTGCAGTTCAGCAGGGGGCTGGCATCCGAACTGCAGGTGAACCAGGCTGCGGGGGCGTTGTCGCAGGTCCAGTCAGCGATTCCGGCCTTGCAGAACGAGCTGGACGTTTCATCTAACGCACTGGACGTCCTGCTGGGACGTCAGCCCGGCACCATGCACGACCTGCTCTCCAAGCCCGCCGGTATCCCGGCGGCGCCTGCAATTTCCACTGCCGGAGGCCCGAGCGCCCTCCTTCGCCGACGGCCCGACATTATCGCCGCCGAGCGAAGGCTGGCAGCCAGCAACGCACGCATCGGCGTTGCGATGTCGGAGTACTATCCGAAATTCTCGCTCAGCGGCCTGCTCGGCACCGCGACCATGAACGCCGGCGGACTGTTTACCGGGAAGGCCACACAGGCCAATGGCGTGTTCGGATTGCGCTGGCGCCTGTTCGACTTCGGTCGTGTCGATGCCGAAATTGCCGCAGCAAAGGGCCAGAATGCCGAAGCGCTCGCGGCCTACAAGCTTACGGTCCTGCGCGCATCGCAAGACGTGGAAGATGCGTTTTCCACGTTGCTGCAGCAGGAAGCCCGGGCAGCGTCGCTCACCGATAGCGAGGCGTCTCTCATCAAAGCCCGCGACCAGGCCGAAGTTGGCTACAAGGGGGGCATCCTCAGCCTCCTAGAGGTTCTCGACGCTGACCGGCGCCTGCTTGAGGCCCGCGATGGCGCAATCCAGGCAAAGGCGGCTGCGGCGCGCGGAGCAGTTGCCTCATTCCGCGCCCTTGGTGGTGGTTGGTCTTCGGAGTTGCTTGCTGCCCCTGGATATCAACCACAAACCTCCGGCTGATTCTTCGACCTGGATAATGATATCTCGCGAGTCCGGCTCAACTTGTACCGAGGACGGCATGGCGTTCCACGATGAACGGCAGTGAATTTTCGAGGTCGACGAAATTGGGCTCGTCCGGGCGGACCTGCTCGAGATAGGCCGGTTCGGCAAAGGCAGCCTGCATCGCATCGGCGTCGGCGAATTCCAGCAGGGCGACGCCGTCGTAGTTGCTGGTCACGCCGAACATGCGCGCCACCGGACTGTCGCGATCCTGCACGTGATACTGCTCGTATCGGATCAGGTGACGAGTAAAGTCGCCGCAGGCGCGCAGCAAGGGCGCGTGTTGCTGGCGCCAATAAGTATCGAACGCTTCGAAGCTCATGCCTGGCTTGCGGCGGATGCAGACGATCAGGATGGTCATGCCGCTGTCCCCTTCCAGTTGCCAGGCAGGCCGGGAATGTCGATCCGGTCACGCATTCCAGCGTATCCCAGCGTCATCGGCATGTCCCACTCCAGCATCGAATAGGGATGCCCGGCATCGAACGCGCTTGCCGCGTTCAATCGCGCCACGATGGCATCATCCAGCACAAGCCGACCGGCCGCCAGGTTCTCGACCAGCTGCTCGGGTCTTGTGGCTCCCACGATCGGGATGATGTTCCTGCGCATCATCCAGGCCAGCGCGACTTGGGCGGGCCGCGCTCCGATCTCGCTTGAGATCGCGTCGAGTTCGGCGGCGATCGTCCTGTTGCGCGCATCGAGCGGCTGGAGCTGCATCGAATCCAGCCGGTTCGCACCCGATGCGGGGGCACCGCCGGTGTACTTGCCGCTCAGTATCCCGCCGGCAAGCGGCGACCAGGCCATGACGCCCACGTCATGCGCCTTGGCGAGCGGCAGGTGCTCGCGCTCGATCGAGCGCTGCACAAGGCTGTATTCAAGCTGCATGCACGCCACTGGCGCCAATCCCCGAAGGTCGTGGAAGGCCTGCGCGCGCGAAACGACCCATGCCGGCACGTCGGACAGCCCGATGTGCAGGATCTTGCCCGCGCGGATCAGGTCGTCCAGCGCACGCTGCACTTCTTCCACCGGCGTGGTGAAGTCCCACCAGTGGACGAAGTAGAGGTCGATATAGTCGACACCCAGCCGCGACAGGCTCTTCTCGACCGACTGCACGAGGTTCTTGCGATGCATCCCCGCTTCGTTGGGGTCGCCGCGACCTGGCACCGCGTTGGCGTACTTGGAAGCGACCACGAAGCGCTCACGATCGGGAGCGATGAACCGGCCGACCATGCGCTCGCTTTCGCCACCTGTGTACATGTTGGCGGTGTCGATGAAGTTGCCGCCGGCCTCGGCATAGGCGTCGAACACCGGGCGGCATTCGTGTTCCGGGCGCGACCAGTCGGCCGCCTCGCCGAAGGTCATCGTGCCCAACGCGATCTGCGAGACGCGCAGCCCGCTGCGGCCAAGGATGGAATAGCGCATCGGGGCCTCAAATCGCCAGGCCAGGGTTGGCGCGCCATGCTTCGTCCGGCGGCGGGATCACGCCCAACTGGATCGCGAACTCGCGGAAGTTCCAGTGGGTGCGGCACCGCACGATCTTGCCGTTCTTGTACATCTGCGTGGTCGTGCCGCGCGTGACCGTGGTTTTACCGGCCGCCGGAATCCCGAAGAAATCCTCGTTGTGCGTGGCCTTCCAGATCCACTGCATATAGCCCCACTCGTCGTAATCGAGATCGGCGCCGAGGAAGATGTTGCCGGCAAAGCGATTGTAGTCGGCTTCCAGCTCGCCCTTCCATTCATCCGGCACGCCGCCCTTCCGGCGAACGCCACGGCTTTCGCCAGCGGGTCCGCCGTCATAGGTGAGCACCTCGAACTTGTGGACGCCGAACGGCGAATCCGGCCCCGAATTGTTGAACACCACGAAGGCCTTGTAGAGTTCCTCCTTGGTGGTGATCGTCTGCATGAACTCGATGTCCTCCCAGACGAAATCGTCCGCATAGTAGCCCAGCACTTCTTCGGCACCCTTGTCGAAGAAGGCGGTCACCCAATCCTGCGCAGCGGTGAAGTTCTTGTGCTGGCGCGGGCGAGATCCGCCCCCGACGCCGACCGCGCCATCGTCGGCCATGGCCAGCGGGGCGCCTGCTCGCAGCCGCGCGACCAGCGCCTGCTGCTCCGATGTCAGGTGTTCATCCGTCACGCGGTGCGAATACAGGATATGCATCGATGTCCTCTCCAGTGGATCGGCCGGCTATCTGCCGCGCTCTCGGTCGCAACGATGCGGTCGTGGTGCGCGTCCAGCAATAGCCCAGCGCGCCAACGCCCTGCTCAACGTGCCAAGTGACCGGAAATGCCATTGCTGGCACCCTTGGACCGTGTTTGGCACGTGCGGCCCTTATTTTCCGTCCGGGCGAATCTACCATCGCAGACAACTGATGCAGGCTGGATCCTGCACAATGACAAACGGGAAGGGTATGACGAATGGCAACGTCGGTTGATGCACCTGTGAACGCGGCGGCGCGGCTGGAATACGACCCGCTCAATCCGGTGGTGAAGCACGAGCCCTACCCCTACTACACCGAGCTCCGCGCCAATGAGCCGGTGAAGTGGCTGCCCTCGCTCCAGGCCTATGGCGTCGCCCGCTATGACGATGTGAAGGCACTGCTCAGCGACGGCCGGCTGTTCTCCTCGTCGATGTTCTGGCCCGCGCTGCTCGGCGAATACGATCCCGTGCCGGAAGTTCCGCCGATGATCTCGATGGACCCTCCGGGACACGTCCACCTGCGCAAGCTTGCCAACAAGGCCTTCGTCCCGGCCAAGATCAAGGCGCTGATGGAGCGCACCCGCGAAGTCGCCCACGAACTGATCGACGACATCATCGCCAAGCACGGCACCGAAGGCGAGATCGACTGGACCTGGGACTTCTGCTCGCTCTATCCGGTCACGGTCATCGCCCAGGTGCTGGGCGTTCCCCTCGCCCGTCGCGCTGAATTCAAGGTCTGGGTCGACAACCTGCTTTCGGCGGCCAACCGCGCGGCCTACGATGAGGAGCGGCTGGCAGTGATCCGCGAATCCTCGGACAAGGTGCGCCGCTTCTTCGAGGATCTCTACGACGAGCGCGCCGCCAACCTGCAGGATGACCTGATCTCGGACTTCATCCAGGCCGAAATCGGCGGCGAGCGGATGACGCGGCTCGAAGTGATCCAGATGTCCATCCTGCTGCTGATCGGCGGGGTCGAAACCACGACCAACCTGCTCGGCACCACGCTGATCGAACTGCACCGGCACCCCGAAACTTACGCGCGGGTGCGCAAGGATCCCTCTCTCATCCCCGCCTTGCTGGAGGAAGTGCTTCGGTACAATCCCCCGGTGCAGATCATCTTCCGCCACACGATGGCGGACACCGAACTTGGCGGCGTGCACATTCCCGCCGGCTCCACGGTGATGCCGCTGCTGGCCTCGGCCAACCGTGACGAGACCAAGTTCGCCAATCCCGAAGTGTTCGACATCGATCGCAAGATCGAAGTGCCGTTGATGTCGTTCGGGCAGGGTCCGCACTTCTGCCTGGGCAGCTATCTCAGCCGGATGGAAGCGAAGTCGGCTCTCGAGATCGCATTCGAACGGTTCGAAGTTCTCGAGCCCGTTTCGGACGAGGTCGAGTGGCTGGACTCCTACTTCGCGCGCGGCCCGCACCACCTCAAGGTGCGCTTCAAGGTGCGCTAGGTTCCGTTCAGGACCTTCGGAAATCGACAGTGAGCGGGGAAGCACCGGCAAACGCCGGGGGATGAATCATGCGCAGACCAGACAAGTGTTTCAACGCCGCCGACTTTGAAGATGCGGCCAGGTCGCGCCTTCCCCGCCCTCTGTTCGATTACATCGCGGGGGGTGCTGATGACGAAGTGACCTTGGCCGCCAATTCCGCCGCCTTCGGTCGCTATGCGCTGGTACCCAACGTTCTGAGCGGTCTGGGTTCTCGCAACATGGCCCGTCGCGTGCTGGGCGGCGACCTTCGCCTTCCGCTGCTGCTCGCCCCCACTGGCATGAGCCGGATGTTTCATCCCGACGGCGAGATCGGCGCATCACGCGCCGCAACCGCTGGCGGAGTGGGTTATGCCCTGTCGACGATGGCAACGACCTCGATCGAAGACGTTGCGGCAGCTTCAGCCGGCCCGAAAGTCTATCAGCTCTACCTGTTGAATGACGACGGGCTGAACCGCGCCGCCCTCGACCGCTGCAAGGCGGCAGGCTACACCGCGATCTGCCTGACGGTGGATACCATCGTGGCCGGCAATCGCGAACGCGATGCGCGATCCGGCCTGACCGTACCTCCCAAACTGGGGCTGGGCAGCCTGATCGACTTTGCCCGCCGGCCTGCATGGTGTGCGGCCTATTTCCGTTCCGGCAGGCTGAGCATGCCCAACGTCGCCGGAGCCGCGGGAGGATCGGACACCGACCTGTCGACACTCGCCGGATTTTTCGCGGCAAAGATGGAAAGCAACATCACCGTCGAGCGGCTGGCGAGCCTTGTTGCCTATTGGGGCGGTCCTTTCGCGGTAAAGGGCGTACAGACGGTCGAGGACGCCCGGCGCATCGCCGGCGCCGGGGCAAGCGCCGTCATTATCTCGAACCACGGCGGACGCCAGCTTGACGGCGGGGCCGCCACGCTGGACCTGCTGCCGGACATCGTGGATGCCGACATCCCCGGCCTTGAAATCATTCTGGACGGCGGCATTCGCAGGGGCAGCCATATCGCCAAGGCGCTCGCACTGGGCGCCCACGCCGTGATGATCGGCCGCCCCTATGTCCATGCCCTCTCCGCCTTCGGCACCAGTGGCGTCGCCCGCCTGCTGACGCTGCTCGAAGCGGAACTTTCGCGCACGCTGGCCCTGCTCGGCTGCCAGTCGGTCGATGACCTCGACCGACGCCACATCCGGCTGGCCGAACAGTTGCCACGATTTCTCGCCGAGCGGGCCGCGCCCGCGTCAGCCCCCATGATCAGGAACGGGACCCAGCCATGACCGCCAGCCCCCTTACATTCGAGCACTTCGTCGCCGGGCGTTTCGTCGCGGGCGCAGACGCCATCGAAGTCCTCAACCCCGCAACCGAACAGGCGATGGGCGCCATCCCCGAAGCGGACCCCGCGCTGGTGGAAGAAGCCGTCTGCGCCGCAGCCGCAGCACAGACGGCGTGGGCCGCCCTCCCCGCGAATTCGCGCGCCGCTCCGCTCCGGGCGCTGGCGAACGCAATCCGCGCCCGCATCCCGGAGCTTTCCCGGCTCATCGCGCAGGAGCAGGGCAAGCTGCTGCCACTGGCCGAGATGGAAGTGTTCATCACCGCCGAATACCTCGACTACATGGCCGAGTGGGGCCGCCGCATCGAAGGCGAAGTGATCGAAAGCGACCGGCCCGGCGAAAACATGTTCCTGTTCCGCCGCCCGCTCGGCGTCGTGGCCGGCATCCTGCCATGGAACTTTCCGTTCTTCATGATCGCCCGCAAGATGGCCCCGGCCCTGGTGACGGGCAACGCCATCGTCATGAAGCCGAGCGAGGAAACACCGTTCTGCGCAGCCGCCTTCGCCCGGCTTGCCGCGGAATGCGGCCTGCCTTCGGGCGTGTTCAACATGGTCAGCGGACGCGGTGCCACCGTGGGCGACACACTGGTAGGCCACGGTGCCATCGACATGGTCAGCTTCACCGGCAGTTCCGCCTCCGGCGCGGCGATCATGCGCCGCGCGGCGGATAACATCACGAAGGTCAGCCTCGAACTGGGCGGCAAGGCGCCGGCCATCGTGCTGGACGACGCGAACATCGATCTGGCGGTCGGCGTCCTGCGCGCATCGAAGGCGCTCAACACCGGCCAGGCGTGCAACTGCGCGGAACGCATCTACGTGCAGCAGGGCGTGGCCGAGGAGTTCAGCGCCAAGCTGGCGGCGGCGATGGCGAGCGTCCGCTACGGCGATCCGCTGGGCGGCGAGCAGGTCGACATGGGCCCGCTCATCAATCGCGCAGCGGTCGACCGGCTGACGACCATGGTCGATGATGCCCGCGCCAAGGGCGCGCAGGTGCTGGCCGGTGGGACCGCCGGCGCCCCCGGCAGCGGGTGCCATTATGCCGCAACGGTTCTGTCAGGCGCCACCGCCGAAATGGAGGTGATGAACCGCGAGTTGTTCGGGCCGGTCGTCATGGTCCAGACAATCGCCGATCTCGACGAAGGCATCGCGCTTGCCAATGCCTCGGAATACGGGCTGACCTCGTCGATCTTCACGAACAGCCTCAATTCCGCGATGCACGCCATTCGCGGCCTGAAGTTCGGCGAAACTTATGTGAACCGCGAAAACTTCGAGGCCATCCAGGGCTTTCACGCCGGAGTGCGGCGATCGGGCATCGGCGGGGCCGACGGGAAGCACGGCCTTTACGAATATACCCACACCCAGGTTGCCTACATTCAGTCCTGAGTTTCCCCCTTGCCGTGCTTGCGTTCCCGGGTGATCGCCCCGGGGCGCCGGCCGGTCCAGCGCTTGAACGCCCGCGAGAACGTGTTCTCGTCGGAAAACCCCAGCATATAGGCCACCTCGGTAACGGTAAGCCCGGGCCGCTGGAGGAGCTGGAACGACATTTCCTGGCGGACATCGTTCAGCACGTCGACAAAGGTCGTGCCTTCCATCTTGAGACGACGCAGCAGAGTCCGCTCGGTCATGTTCAACTGGCGCGCCACATCCGACTTGGCAATCGAGCCTGCCGACAGTCCCGCGATCAGGACGTCGCGCACGCGCACCGCGATCCGGCCCGACATCCGCTTTTCAAGATAGCGGTTCGCAACCGTGTCCAGAAGCGACGCCAGTTCCTCGTCAGCCGCCAGAATGGGGCGTTCGAGGTCTGCCTTGTGGAACACGATGCAGTTCTGCGCGCAGCCATATGTGATCGGCGAACCGAAAAATTCGCGATAAGCGGCATCTTCCTCGGTCGGTTGGTGTTGCAGGCGGATTTCCACGGGCTCGATCGGTTCCCCGCTGATCCAGCGCGCGAAACCAAGGATCGCGGCCAGGACCGTGTCGACAGTCTGGTAGATCAGCGGTTCGCCGCCGGTATCGAAGATGAACTCCAGCACCGCCGTATCGCCGATTTCGGTCAGGGTCGCCGTGGTCGAATCCGAAATGAGGCGGCAATAGAACGCAAGGCGGTGCAATGCGCGCCCCAGCGTGGCACTGCAGCTCATGGCGTAGCCTACGACATGGAATGTGCCCGGGCGCACTTGTGCTGCCACGCGCAGCCCGAAGGCAGGGTCACCGGAAAGCTCGATCGCCATGCGCCAGAGCCGGGAAATCTGCTCCTGCGAGTATCGGCTGTACCCGCCCTGGAACAAGGCCTGGTCCATGCCGATTTCCTCCAGCACGGCGGCGGAATCGATACCGCAATCGCGCATGGCCCGGGTTATCGCCAGAACCCAGCCCGTCAGGCCCGACCTCGCATCATCTGCTATTGCTGGTACATGCGCCATTTCACTCTCCGGCCAACGGGCTAGGCATCAGCCCCCCGGAGAGTCAACGGCAGCGGGTGGCTAGATAAACACCTTTGGCACGATTGGCCCGAAGCTGGCACGGGTCGCCCTACATCTCCCCTCCGAACCTGCCAAAACAGGCTCAGAAAGAACCACACGGCAGGTGTGGTCGACATGGAGGGGATTTATGAATCGCGCTTCTCGCCCGAATACGAGGTCGCTCGTCTCGGTGATCGCCGTGGCAGCCGCCGCCCTGGCCGCGCCGGCCTATGCCAGCGCCGCTGACGCCAGCGCGCAGCAATCGGACAACGCCTCGACCGGCGATATCGTCGTTACCGCCACGAAGCGCAACGAATCGCTCGTAAAGGTGCCGATCCAGGTCACCGTGCTGACGATGAAGTCGATCGAGGCGGCGGGTATCATCCGCCCGCAGGACTACCTGATCAGCACGCCCAACGTCACCTTCATCGATGAAGGGACCGGCGATTCCTTTACCAACATCCGCGGCCAGACTTCGGTTCGCAATTCGGATCCGAACGTCGCCGTGGTGATCGACGGCGTCCAGTTGTCCAGTCTCAAGCAGTTCAACCAGGACCTGTTCGCAATCGAGCAGATCGAAGTGCTAAAGGGTCCGCAAAGCGCCATCTACGGGCGCAACGCCGCCGCTGGCGCGATCGTGGTCACGACTCGCAAGCCGGGCAAGACCCTCGAGGGCGACGTCCTCGCCGGCTATGGGTCGTGGAACTCCTCGCGGTTTCAGGGCTATGTCAGCGGTCCGCTGACCGACACGCTCGGCTTCAGCGTGGCTGCTTCGACGCGCGACACCGATGGCCCGTTCACCAACATCACCACTGGCGAAAAGTCCTATCGCCTCACCACCACGCTGGGCCAGGCCCGCCTGCTGTTCCAGCCGACCGACGCCTTCACGATGGACCTCAAGGTCAGCGGGCACCGCACCACCGGCGGCTCGACCGCGCTGCAATCGCAGTTCGTTGGCCTGCCCATCGGCGGCCACCCGGTGACCGAGTTGGATGCCGACCGCACCGACCTGCCCTTCGTCACCAACGTGCCGGGCAAGCTTACCGAGAGCATGGTCGATGTCTCGCTGATGATGGAATACGACTTCGGCTTCGCCAAGCTGACCTCGGTTACCGCCTACGACAAGCTCGACCAGTTCTTCGGCGGCGATTCTCCGCCCTACCTGCCCGATTCCGGCGTGGGCGACACCGTTCAGGGATATACCTATCACGACAGGAACTTCTCGCAGGAACTGCGCCTCACGTCGCGCAGCGACCAGCGCTTCCGCTGGCAGGTCGGCGCCTATTTCCTGAGCTTCCGCCGCGGCCAGATCAGCGAGTTGAACCAGGATCTGGTCGGTGTGGTGCCAGATACCGCCGGCATTGACCTGCCCGGTGATCCGAACATCGGCGCCACGCTTTCCTACGCCAAGGAAAAGTACCGGACCGAGAGCTTCGCGCCCTTCGCCAGCTTCCAGTTCGACATCACCCCCACCACGCACCTGAGCGCCGCCGGCCGCTATGACATAGAACGCCGCCGGGTGCAGGAACTGGCGCCCGATGCGATCAATCCGGCCACGGGCCGCAACTACAACCTGTGCATCGTTGCCAACCCCGGCTTCACGCAGGCCGACTGCCAGCTGTCGAAAACGTTCCGCCAGTTCGAGCCGAAGGTGAGCCTTTCGCAGGATCTTGACGGGCTGGGAAGCATCTATGCCAGCTACGGCAAGGGCTTCAAGTCGGGCGGCTTCAACCCCATCGGCAGCCGCAGCCTGCTGCTCGCGGTGGCGCCTCCCGGTGCGCAGGTGTTCGTCCAGGACCGTTTCGATGCCGAAACTTCCACCTCGTGGGAAATCGGCACCAAGCTGCGCCTGTTCGACCGCGCGCTTTCCTTCAACGCCGCGGTATTCACCACGGACGTCAAGAACGCCCAGCAGTTCGAGTTCTTCCCGTCAGCGGGTCTCCAGACCACGACTGGCATCGACAAGGTCAAGCTGCGCGGGTTCGAATTCGACTTCACGCTGCAGATTCCGAACGGCGGTCCCAAGCTATTCGGCGGCTATGGCTATACCGACGGCAAGGTGAAGGCTTTCGCGGCGAACCCGGCCTTTGTCGGCAACCGTTCGCCCAACACCAACAAGTACAACCTCAATCTGGGCATTACGCAGGACATCGGGCTTGGCGGCAATCTGACGCTGGTTCCGCGCGTCACCTACACCCGGCTCGGTTCGATCTGGTGGGATGTGGCCAATACGCCCGGCACGCGCCGCAGCCCGGTCGACCTCGTCGATGCGCGCCTGTCGCTTCGCGGCGGCGACCGGTGGGATCTCTCGGTGTTTTCGAACAACCTGCTGAACAAGCAGTACAATCGTTCGGTGCTGCCGCTGCTGGGCGTGTTTGCGCTGACCTCGCGCGCGCTGCCGCGCTACATCGGGGTTGAGGGCCGCTATCGTTTCTGACGGCCCCACTGCTGGAAGAGGAGAACACCCATGAATCGCGACTGGGCACAATACTGGATCAACCTGTTCGCCAACAAGACCGACGAACTGATGACGCTCTATTCGCCCGAGATCCATTTCGAAGACGTCAACTTCGGGTTGACCATCGACAAGGACCTGACGGCACTGCGAGGTTTCTTCGAGAACTTCGTTATCGCGGACCGCAGCCAGGGCTACAATGACTTCGACGTGTTCGATTATGTCGGCGACAATCGTCTCGGCTCGTTCCAGTGGACCTGGGAAACGCTGCACAGCGGCGATTTCCTCGGTGTTCCGGCTGCCGGCAAGGTCACCAAGACGCGCGGCGTCACGGTGATGGGCTGGGACGAGAACGGCAAGATCATCCTCGAACGCAGCATCTGGGACGCGATCCCCGTGATGCAGCAACTGGGTATCCTGCCTGCCCTGGAAGGAACTGCGGCGTGAGCGAGGGAGCCAACGAATTCCGCGTCGCCTCGCTGCAGGCGGTAACCGCCGGTGAACCGATCCTCGCCGAAGTGGGCGGCACGGACGTGGCCGTGTTCATGTGTCAGGGACGGGTCATCGCCACGCAGGGGCAATGCCCCCACGCCGAAGGGCCCCTGCACGAAGGTGAAGTGGAAGGCGCCATCCTTACGTGTCCGTGGCACGGCTGGAGCTTCGACCTCAACACCGGCCAATCGCAGGAAGACGATACCCTCGTCCTCAAGCGCTATCCCGTCCGCATCGACGGCGACGACATTCTGGTGACGCTGTGAATGAAAGCCTTGCATCACGACTGCCGGTGCCCGGTATCATCGACGATCTGATCGGGATCGTCGGCGAGTCCGGCGTTATCTTGGGCGACGACGTGGCTGCGCGCTATCCGGGCTATTTCATGGACCGGATCGAGGCCAGCGCGATCGTTCGTCCGCGGTCGACCGAAGAAGTCTCGCGCATCCTCGCGCAGTGCAACGCGGTCGGCCAGCCCGTCGTGGTGCAAGGCGGCATGTCCGGCTGGGTGCGCGCCACCCAGACCCGGGCAGGCGAGATTGCCCTTTCGCTCGAGCGCATGAACACGATCGAGCAGATCGATCCCGTCAACCGCACCGCCACGGTCCAGGCCGGCGTGGTGCTGGCCACGTTGCAGGATGCTGTGGCCGAGCATGGGCTTGCGTTCGCGCTCGATCTTGGCGGGCGCGGTTCGTGCCAGCTTGGCGGGAACGCCGCGACCAACGCGGGCGGCCTGCGCGTGATCCGCTATGGCATGATGCGCGAACAGGTGCTGGGGCTGGAAGCCGTGCTGCCGGACGGGCAGGTCGTGTCCTCACTCAACCGCATGATCAAGAACAACACCGGCTATGATCTGAAGCAGTTGTTCATCGGCAGCGAAGGCACGCTCGGCGTCATCACGAAGCTGGTCCTGCGGCTGCGGGAATTGCCTGCGGACAATAGCACCGCGCTGGTGAGCGCCGAAAGCGTCGAGCAACTGGCCGGACTTCTCCGGCACGTCGACAAGGCGCTAGGCGGACGGCTCAGTGCGTTCGAGCTGATCGACAGCGATTTCTACGAGGTCAACACCGGCGACGGGCGGCATCGCCCTCCCCTCGCCCATGGCAGCGCCTTCTACGCGCTGATCGAAGCCGAAGGCACCGACGCCGCAGTGTTCGAGAACGCTCTGGGCGATGCGCTGGCACGCGAGCTGTGCGATGATGCGGTGATCGCGTCGTCTGTGCGCGAACGCGATGCGATCTGGGCCATCCGCGAGGATCTGGAACACATTGTCCGTGATTTCCAGCCGTTCCTCGCCTTCGATGTCAGCCTGCCCGTGGGCGACATGGCCGACTACATGACCGAGGTGCGAGCGCGGTTGCTGGGCCGCTGGCCGCATGCACGGATCGCCTTCCTGGGGCACATGGGCGACGGCAACCTGCACGTCGCGATCGGCGCCGGTCCCGGTGCGCCGCATGCCGAGGTGGAGGCGTGCGTCTACGAACCGCTGCGCCGGGTGCAGGGATCGGTGTCCGCCGAACACGGGATCGGCCTGGAAAAGAAGCCCTGGCTCGCAATCAGCCGCTCTGCGATAGAACGCGACATGATGGTCAGGATCAAGCGGTTGCTGGATCCGCGCATGATCCTCAATCCCGGAAAGATCTTCGACCTGACCGATCAGCGGGAGGCATGACGATCATGTCCATCCGTTTGCACGGCTATCCGGTCAGCAACTATTTCAATATCGCCCGCGCTGCCCTCATCGAAAAGGCAGTGCCGCACGACATCGTCATCACGCGCGCGTCACAGGAACCCGAATTTCTCGAACGCAGCGCGCTGGGGAAGATCCCGGTACTGGAAGGACCGGATGGGTGGATCGCGGAAACGGTAGCGATCCTCGAATACCTGGACGACAAGTTTTCAGCAGTTTCCCTGCGCCCGAACGACCTTGGCACCCGTGCCCACGCGCGGCAGATCGTGAACATCGCACAAGTCTATGTCGAAGTGCCGTGCAGAGCGCTGTTTCCGGGCGTGTTCGCGGCAGGCAGCGTCGCTACCAAGGCCCAAGCCGACGCGCTCGCCACGATCGACCGTGCCGTGGCCGCAATATCCCGATTAAGGCGCGAGGGTCCGTTCCTGCTGGGCGATGAGCTGACCGCTGCGGATGTGTTCGGGTTCTTCACGCTCGACATCGCCCAACGCGTCGTCGGCTTCCTCACCGGCCGTTCCATTCTGGACGAAGCAGGGCTTCGAGACTGGTTCGCCAGCGTCGCTGCGCGGCCTTCCACCGTGGCCGTGATGGCCGACTTTCTCTCTTTCCTGGCGCCGTATCTCGCTGAACGCGACGCGCCGTATCGCCTGGAGCACCCAATCGATGCGTGATGTTACGCTCGACGACAAGTATCGCCAAGATCATGGCACCGTTCTGATGAACGGCACGCAGGCCCTTGTTCGCCTGCCGATGATGCAGAAGGCGCGCGATCGCGCCGCAGGCCTGAACACGGCCGGTTTCATCTCGGGCTATCGCGGATCGCCGCTCGGCAGCTACGATCAGGAGCTGTGGCGGGCCAAGACCCTGCTGGCCGAACACGACATCGTGTTCCAGCCGGGCGTCAACGAAGACCTCGCCGCCACGGCGGTATGGGGCACGCAGATGCTGGACTCGACGCCCGGCGCCAATCGCGACGGCGTGTTCGCCATCTGGTATGGCAAGGGTCCTGGCGTGGACCGCTCGGGCGATCCGTTCAAGCACGGCAACACGGCCGGTTCCGCCCAGCACGGGGGCGTTCTGATCGTCGCCGGGGACGATCACAGCGGCAAGTCCTCCACGGTCGCGCACAGTAGCGAGATGGCGCTGGTGCATGCCGGGATGCCGATCCTTGCCCCTGCCAACACGCAGGACGTGATCGACCTGGGCCTGCTGGGTTGGGCGATGTCGCGCTACACCGGTCTTTGGACCGGCTTCAAGCTGTGCAACGAAGTGCTCGAACAGACGATGACCGTCTCGATCGACGAGACCGGCGACGCGCCGGTCTGCCCCGATCGCGGCGAGGCTCCGCCCAACGGATTCCACAACTTCCCCACCCACCTTGATCGCTCCCAGTCCGAAATCGTCGCCAAGCGGTTTCGCTGGCCGCTGGTGGCGCGCTTCGTCCGCGCGAACCGCATTGACCGCATCCTGATCGATGCGCCCCGGCGCAAGCTCGGCATCGTCGCGTGCGGCAAGGCCGTGGACGATACCCGCCAGGCGCTGGCGATGCTGGGGCTGGACGGCATTCATGCGGCGACCCACGGCGTTTCGCTATACAAGCTCGGCTGCGTCTATCCGGTCGAGCCGGAAGGACTGGCCGAATTCGCCGCCGGGCAGGACGAGCTCCTGTTCATCGAGGAAAAGGACGGGCTGACCGAGAACCAGGCCAAGTCCATCCTCTATGGCCGCCCGAACGTTCCGCGCATTGTCGGCAAGCACGACGAAAACGGTATTCCGCTGATACCGGCCGACGTTCAGTTGGAAGCGATCGAACTTGCGCGGGTCATCGCCGCGCGCATGGAGCGGCTGGGCATCGCGACAACGGCGCTCGCCGAACGGACAAACCTGATCGCCGCGCGCTCGGGCATCAGCGGCGCAAACTCCACGGACAGCGCCGTCCGTTCGCCCTACTTCTGCTCGGGCTGCCCGCACAACACCGGCACCCGCTTTCCCGACGGGAGCATCGCGGCCGGTGGCATCGGCTGTCATGCGATGGCCATGTTTTCAGGCCCCGCCATGCTGCCCAACGCGCAGATGGGCGGCGAAGGAGCGCACTGGTACAGCCAGGCCCACTTCAGCGACATGCCGCACATCTTCCAGAACATGGGGGATGGCACCTACTACCATTCCGGCCTGCTCGCGGTGCGCGGGGCTGTCGCGGCTGGGGTGAACATCACGTTCAAGATCCTCTTCAACGATGCCGTGGCCATGACCGGCGGCCAGCCCGTCGATGGCCCGCTTTCGGTCGGGGACATTTCGCGGCAAGTCATGGCCGAGGGGGCCAAGCGCTGCGTGGTCGTGACCGACCGCCCCGATCTTTACGGTTCGGACAGCGGACTGGCTGCCGGCACCACCGTGCACCACCGCGACGATCTCGACACGGTCCAGCGCGAATTGCGCGAGATGAAGGGCACCACGGTGCTGATCTACGAGCAGACTTGCGCCGCCGAGAAGCGCCGCCGCCGCAAACGCGGCCGCTTCCCCGATCCGGCCAAGAGAATGTTCATCAATCCTGCCGTCTGCGAAGGCTGCGGCGATTGTTCGGCCCAGTCCAACTGCGTCAGCGTCTGGCCGCTTGAAACCGAGTTGGGGCGCAAGCGCCAGATCGACCAGTCGAACTGCAACAAGGATTATAGCTGCGTAAAGGGCTTCTGCCCCAGCTTCGTGACCGTGCTGGATGCCGAACCGCGCAAGCCGGAGGTCGCCAGCGTATCGTCCGAGCTGTTCGCCGATCTTCCCGAGCCTGCACTGGCTTCGGCGGACGGCGAGTATGCCATCATGGTCTCGGGGATCGGAGGCACGGGCGTGGTCACCGTCGGGGCGCTGCTGGGCATGGCCGCACACCTTGAAGGCAAGGCCTGCTCAATCTTCGACATGACCGGCCTCAGCCAGAAGAACGGCGCGGTGTTCAGCCACGTACGGATCGCGCCTTCGGTAAACGATCTGGGCGCACAGAAGCTCGGCCTTGGCGATGCCGACCTCGCGCTGGCCTTCGACGCGGTCGCCGCACTGGCCAAGGAGCCGGGCGTCACCTTCGACGCAGCGCGCACGCAAGCCGTCGTCAACGCGCGGGTCACGCCCACGCCCGCCTTCCAGCGCAATCCGGATCTCACCGTCGATCCGGGACTGTTGCTGAAGCGGATCGCGAGAGCCAGCAAGGATGTCCATCAGGTGGACGCAACAGGTCTGGGCCTTGCGTTGCTGGGAGACTCGATCGCGGCAAACCTGTTCATGCTCGGCTACGCGTCGCAGTTGGGACTTCTGCCGGTCAGGCCGCAGGCGATCGAACGCGCCATCGAAATCAACGGAGTGGCCATTCCGTTCAACAAGCGCGCCTTTGCCTTCGGCCGCCTCCAGGCCATCGATCCCGCTCGGGTCGAGCAGGCCATGGGCGACCTCAAGCCCGCTCCGGCCTTTCAACCGCTGGAGGATGTGGCCGAGATCGTCGCGCATCGCACCGCGTTGCTCACCGCCTATCAGAATTCCGACTACGCCGCGCGCTACCGCGCGCTGGTGGAACGGGTCGCCGCAGCCGAAGAACGGGCGGTGCCGGGAAGCCAGAGCCTTGCCCGTGCGGTCGCCCGCAATTTTGCCAAGCTTATGGCCTACAAGGACGAATACGAAGTCGCCCGTCTTCACGCCGACCCTGCATTCAAGGCGCAGCTGCGGGCCGCTTTCGATGACGGCGCCAAGGTGCGCTACAATCTCGCGCCGCCATTGCTATCCCGGCGCGATCCCGCCACCGGCCATCTGCGCAAGCGCGAGTTTGGCGCCTGGATCGAGCCGCTGTTTGCAGTGCTCGCACGGATGAAAGGCCTGCGCGGCACCGCGTTCGACATCTTCGGCTACACGGCCGAGCGGCGCATGGAACGCCAGCTGATCGAGGACTACGAAGCCCAAATGACTCATCTGGCGGCGCGGCTGACGCCGGCCAACCTTGCCGTGGCCGTCGAAATCGCGGGCCTGCCCGCTCAGATCCGCGGCTATGGCCACGTCAAGGAAGCGGCGGTGGAGCGCGTCATCGCGCAGCGCGAGAAATCGCTCGCTCGCTTCAACAATGCCGGGCAAGCACGCCCCGCCACGTCAGCCCTTACGGCAAAGGTGACCGCATGAGCACGATACTCGAAGACCTGTTCTCACTTTCAGGCAAGACGGCCGTTGTCACCGGCGGTGCGCGAGGGGTCGGTGCCATGATCAGTCGCGGTCTGGTGCGTGCAGGAGCGGAAGTGCTGGTCGTGGCGCGCCCCGGCCCGACCGGCGAGGCTTTCGCGGCCGAAATGGCCAATGAAGGGAAATGCCACTTCATCGCGGCTGATCTCGCAGATGCTGCGGGGGTGGAGCAAGCCGCTGCCGCGATCGCGCGTATAGCACCCAAGCTGCACGTCCTCGTCAACAATGCAGGGGTGTTCAGCGCCTCTTCGATCGAGGACGCCACCGTGGCGGACTGGGATCGCGGGCTCGCGGTGAACCTGCGCGCCCCCTTCTTTCTCGTCCAGTCGCTTCTGCCGCAATTGCGCGCCGCAGCGGCACAGGGAGATCCTGCACGCGTCATCAACATCGGCTCGATCGCCGCCCTCTGGGCGAAGTCCAGCAATGCTTATGCCTATGGTGCGGCAAAGGCCGGGCTGCAGCACCTGACGCGGATGCTTGCCTCCGACCTCACCCGTGAAGGGATCGCCGTCAACGCCATCGCCCCGGGCTTCTTCCCCAGCGACATGACCGATGGCTTTTTCACCGCTGCGCCGGGTCTGCGCGAACAGGTGATCGAATCCATTCCAGCACATCGTCTCGGAGCACCAGAGGACGTGGCCGGCTCCGTAATCTTTCTGGCATCACGCGCGGGCGCCTACTGCTCCGGCGCAACAATCCCGTTGGAGGGCGGACTATGGTCGGCGTAAGCACGGTAGCCCTTCTGGTCCGGAAGACCGGCATGCCGACGGATCTGTTCCGCCGTTATTGGCGGGACGTGCACGGAGTAATGGCCGCGCGAGTGCATGGCTTCGAAAGCTATACACAATATCACGTCGAACCACTGACCACGAGTGGCCCAGGTATCGACGGAATCGCTCTCGTCACTTTCGCCAGCGAAGATGACCGCAACGCACTTGCCGCCGGGCCGCTGACCCCACACATCCATGCCGACGAGCAGAACCTGTTCGAGCGAGTGTTTCTCTACAGCTTGCCTGAAGGCCCCCGACAGATCACGGGCAACGGAATTGCCAGCAGTCCAGTGTCGGAGCATCTTTTCGTCATCGTTCAAGGTGGGCAGGATGCACGCCCCGTACTGGACGCGCTCGCAGGTCAGGCCGATCACCTCGCAATTTTTGATCTGACGCGGGGCGACCCGGCGCTGTGGAACACCGCACGCTTTGACGATGCGGGCGTCCCCGCCGGCTTTAGCGCCCTGATCCACGCCGCGTGGGGCAGTTCCGCCACAGCCACCTCGGCTGCCGCGCGGCTGGCGGCCTTGCCTGGTGGATACCTGTTGTGCCGTTCCCAAGGGCGCTTCGCCATGGTGGAAGGCGGACGTCCGACAGCCATCGGCTTGCGCGGACTTCCCGCGGTGCAGACCATCGAGGAGGCAGGAGCGATCAACCAACTGAGCCCTGAAATCGAACAATTGCTATTTCCCTGTCCATGACAGGCTTCTTCACTGCACCGCGTTACCATCCATGAATGGCTGGATCTGGCTCGGGTTCGCGATCGCAGCGGAAGTGCTGGCTACCACCACGCTCAATGCGAACAACGATTTCTCGCGGCCGTCGATGCTCGCTCTGACTGTCATCGGCTACCTGGCAGCCTTCTCGTGCCTGGCGTTGGCACTGCGTACGATCCCGTTGGGCATAGCCTATGCCATCTGGTCCGGCGCTGGTATCGCAGCCCTCTCGCTGATCGGCTGGCTGAACTTCCGGCAGCCTCTTTCAATTCAGCAGCTGGGCGGCCTGCTTCTGGTGATGGCCGGGATATTGGTGCTGCGTCTGCCGGTCACACGATAGCGCTAGACGTGGTAGGCGCAGAGCGCCTCCTGACCCCAGCAGCTGATTGAGAGCCATGCCTCCCCATGCCACAATTTGCCTGACGCTGCAGTCAGAAGGTGCAGCGCCTTTGGCACCGGGAGGACCCAACCTTATTACTGAAGCCGTGTCACTGACGGGCATGAAGGCGTACCAGTCGGCCCACGCACATGGAGCGCGATTTACATCATCACCGCGAGGAAGATCACCTTGGGCGACGAGTGAAAATACCGGAACGGATTGGCTGGTTTACGAGGGCGGCCCATCGCCGGATCCTATCCTTCGCCCTACTCCATCGCCAGTGGTGCAATCCCTTTGACACGGCCTGATGGATATATGTCTGTGCGTGGGGGAAGAGTTGGCGCGAAACCGCGCATTTACGGACAGACACTGCACTAACCAGGCAGCGTCAACATGCAGTGCGTCAACCAACCCGGATGGACAGCACCGACCTGAACTGTGCGCGCAGCTCACAAGGAGACGCAATCGCAGGGAACGCCAACCGTACCAATTTCGATTCTCCGCTGCTGGCGGCCATCGCGCGCTTCCTTCGTCGAAATGGCAGATGCGAGTTCTCGGCCCGGTTATTCGCGTGCCGGCCGACCTCCGCGGCGAGCTTCGTTACCCAGCTCCCACATCGCGGCAGGATAGGATTTCAGCCCATCGGGCACGATGACCGCCCGTGGCGCTTCAAAGCCTCGCGCATGAACTGCAAGGCTGCAGTCTTGTCGCGCTTTTTGGTGTCGGAGGACCCGAGGATCTCGCCTTCCTGATCCACAGCGCGCCAGCGGTAATGCATCTCGCCGTTGATCTTCCGTACACCTCGTCGAGGTGCCATTTCTGGTACCGAGAACCGCGTGCCCGGCTCGCCCGCTGGCGCCGGATGTCGGCCGCGAACATCGGCCCGCACCGGTTCCACCACAGCCGCACCGTCGGTGACACAGGTCGATACCGCGCTCGAACAGCAGATCCTCCACGTTCCGCCGGCTCGGCGGAAAACCGAGCGCGCGCCTTCCCTCTACCCGGTTGCCAGAGGTGCAATTGCTTTGACAACGCCGGTCAGCCCAATGGGGAAATCCGCCTCATTCCGGCCTCGCTGGCGATAGGTGCCATCCACCTCCAAGAGCCAGGAACAAGGCAATTTGGTCTCGATTGATATCGGTCTGGATTGCAGTAACCGCCTGCTCGGCGACAATCAGGCTGCGCTGTGCATCCAGCGCGGCGAGCCCACCAAGCTTTCCGCCGCGTCTAAGCGATGCGGTGCGCTCTGCGACTCTTGCCGCATCGTCGCGCGCAAACCGCAGGTCAGCCTCCCGCCCAAGATCGGCAGCATAAGTGTTCAGGGCGGTTTCCACCTCGCGCAACGCGCTCAGCACCGTGCCGTCGAATGCGGCAAGACTGGCGCGCGTCTGGGCTTCGGCACCACTGATGCGTGCGCGCACTGCAGTACGATGAAGATTCCAGCTGATCATCGGCCCAAGCCCGAACCGGTTCGTCAGCGGCGACAGCAAGTCGGCCGTTGCACCGGTTGACCCCAAGGACGCGCCGAACTTGATGTCCGGATAAAGCGCCGCGGTCGCCACTCCGATGCGGGCCGTCGCCGCCGCCAGCCGGCGCTCCGCGGCACGAACATCGGGCCGGCGCTTGAGCAGCGCTCGCCCGTCGCCCACCGGCAATGCCTGGTGCAAGACAAGAGGTGTCCGGCACCCCAGCAGGGCCTGGTCGAATTCCGCCGGAGGACGGCCTGTCAGCGTGGTGATACGAAACACCGCGTTGCGTTGTGCCGCTTCCATCTGCGGCAGGCGCGAGCGGACGTTTGCCAGCCCCCCTTCTTGGCGTTCGCGCTCGAAGGTCGGCGCGCGGCCATGCGCGACCATGACCCGGGTGAGCCGAAGGTTTTCCCCGAGAAGGCCGATCAGTCGGTGCAGCTCGACGATTTCATGGCCGGCGTTGCAAACATCCGAATAGGCTTGGGCAGTCTGGGCGGCGACGTTTACGCGCACCAGATCACGCGCGGCCACGGCCGCTTCTTCGTCCGCAGTCGCAGCCTCTATGCCGCGCCGGATGCTGCCGAACAGGTCGAGGTCGTAACTGATCGACAGTCCGGCGTTGTATATCTGATGCTCAGGGGGCTGGATGTGCTGCATTGCGGCCTCTGCCGATGGCTGTGCCCAACTCGTCTCCAGATCGACAGCCGGGCTGGCCTGCCGCGTCGCCTCCGCTTCGGCAAGCATAGCACTGCTTCGCTGGAGGTTCGCCTCGGCGATCCGCAGATCGGTGTTCGACGCCAAGGCCCGCTCGATCAGCCCCGTCAGAACCGGATCATCGAACAATTTCCACCACTGGTCCGGCATTTCATCGCCGGTAGTGACTTGCGCTCCGGACAGGAACGGCCCGCGCGCGGCCGGCGCATTGACGATGGCCCGCTCCGGAACATGATAGTTGGGCCCCACCGCAGCGCAGGCCGAAAGCGCCACCAATGCGAAGACCGCCGGCAGGGTAAGGATTTTCACCACGGAAGGCTCCGGTGAACCGGTTTGTTTCCAGGGCGGTCATGGATGACGACTGTTGCCGTCTGACCGGGGATCAACCGGGCGTTCGGAGGCAGGTAGTCGATCGCGATCCGCACCGGGATACGCTGCGCAAGCCGTACCCAGGTGAACGAAGGGTTCACATTGGCCAATTGAGCATCCCCGCCCCCCCGCTCACGATCTTCCACGCCGGCGGCGATGCTCTCGACATGGCCGCGAATCTCGTCGGCAACGCCCATCAGGTAGACGCTCGCGGGATCCCCGACATGGACGGCGGGCAGTTTGGTCTCCTCGAAATATCCCTCAACCCGCAGCGAATGATCATAGACCAGGGCCACCGCCGGCTTACCGGCATTGAGATAGATGCCTGGTTGCAGCGTCATGTTCGACACGGTGCCATCGACTGGCGCGCGAACATAGGTCCGCTCCAGATTGAGGCGCGCCAGATCACGCGCCGCCACGGCCTGGCCAAGCGCGGTGCGCAGGCTTTCCACCCGCGCATGGCCCTGTTCGATCACTTCGGCCGCGAGAAGTTCTGGCATCGCCTGGTTGCGGCGATCCTCGCGCATCGCCTGAGCGAGAACGACCCGCTGCGTCGCGAGATTGGCCTCCGCCTGGTCCAGCGCAAGCCGATAACGCGGACGGTCGATGACCAGCAGGATCTGGCCCTTGCGAACGACTTCGTCATCGTGGATGCGCACTTCGGTGATGAGGCCGCTGACGTCGGCAGCAATCGGTACAAGGTCCGCACGGACCTTTCCGTCGCGGGTCAGGGGTTCCACCTGATAGCGCAGCCATAACGCGTAAATAGCCGCGAGTACGATGCCGATGACCACCGCGGTGATGCACGTGCGCAGTATTTCATGGCGACGTATCATGTCAGGACACCCACGCGCGCGGGAGGAAATTGTCGGCAAGGAGCGTCAATCCCCACCAGAGCAATGCGAACAAGGCCAGTTCCAGCACGCCGGGGTGCCAGAGAAGTTCATAGTGCGGGATGTGCTGCAGCAGATTGCGCAGCCAGTATGCCAGCAACCCGGCAATGCTCGCCCATACGAGCGCCGCCGGCATGTAGATGCCGAAAAGATGTAGTTCTTCGATCATGGCTCCCCCAGCCGGCTGAATGGCGGCGCTGTCGGAAAGAGGTTGCATCGCATCCCGACCAGCGCCAGCAGCGCCTGGTGGCGCGGCTGCGGCTGGGCGACTGCCAGCATCCTGTCGATGGCAGCATCGATGGACTGCAGCAGGGACGCGGGCGGAGAGATCGCCGTGCCCGCAAGGTGTCGCTTGCGAAACAGGCCCGATACATCGGACAGCACAGACCCTAGCTCGCGCCGGATATCGTGCGGCACTGCAACCAGCGCCCGTCTTATCGGGATGATATTCCGCCCGACACGCAGGTCCGCAAGGCCATCCGCAGCGTGCAGAGCATGGCCTGCCGGCGCGACGGCCATGCGAGCGGCAATCTGGCCCAGCCGGTCGACGGCCTGCCCCGTCCAACGTTCCGGCTCGAACGGCCGCCGGATATTGGCCAAATTCTCGACATCGAGCCAGTTGGCGCGAACGATCCGATGGGCCGTCCAAAGCACGCTGACGGAGCGAAACAGCTTGGTGACCGCAAGTGCGGAAACAATCCCGCCGACTTGAGCCAGACCGGTGTTGATGAAGAGCGCGAAGTCTGCCTGAAAACGAGCAACGAAGCCCATGCCGACGATGAAGCACGAAAACATGGGCAAGGCGCGCGCAGACCGGGCCGGGTCTGCCTGAATATAGCCCATCCACAGCAAGGCTGGCGCGAGCGTGACAACCAGCATGCCATACCCATCGACGCGGGGCAGAATGACGAACAGATAGAGCGCGGCGAGCGGGAACGTCACCAGCGTTGCGCCCAGGTAACGACCGATGACAGGCGCGGGATCGTCCTGGACGGCAAAGGAACAGGTGATCAACGCGGCGAATGCGGCCGTGGCAGATCCGTTCGGCCACGCGAGCAGAATCCACACCGCGCAGTACAGCGTTATGGCGGTTGCCGTGGCGAGGCCCGCCAAGGCCGCGACACCGTGATCTCGCGCCAGAGGGTGACGTTCGTGCTTCGTCTGCCGGTCGATGAGGTCTTCGACTTCGGGCCGGACGCCGATCCTGCGCACAAGTTGGCGACTTGCATGATGGGCTTCGATAAATTCAGCCATCCGCTCGCAGACGCTGATGGTGAGCAGCGCCGGCCAGTCGGCGGCCGGTTCGTGGTGCCGCGCCAATGCACGGCAACGATCGACAAGATGGTGCTCGGCATCGGCCGGTAGATCGACTGGACCGGCCAGCCAGGCGATGACATCGCCGACCAGCAGCTCCAGCGCGGGATCCAGCGGCCCCAGCCCGCGCAGCAAATCAAGCCGGTTCGCCGCAGCAGACGCCAGCGACAGCACGGGCGCCAGACGTTTCTGCAAATGCTGGACATGCCGCCGCGTGGCCGCCGCCCCGCTCTGGTCGAACGGCAAATGGATCGCGATCATGCCGAGCTCGGTCACATCGGCGGCAAGGGTGCGACGATGCTCATATTCCAGCGCAGCGTGCCTGCTGGACAGTGCCTCTGCAGTCCACCTTGAGGCATGGGCCAGAAACGCTTCCGCCTTCGCCCGTATGACGGGTGTGGCGCTCCAGGGCTGCAGCAACGCATGTGCGATCGAGACGCACACGATGGCCACTATCATTTCTTCGACGCGCGAAATGGTCGTGGTGAAAATGTTTCCGGGATCGTCCAGGTACGGAAAGCTGATCACGGCGGAACTGAAGGCTGCCATCTGGAACAGAAAGGCTCGTGGCGTTCGATCGAGTACCGCGAGGTAGATGCAAAACCCCGTCCATGCAGCGAGGCACAGAACCAGAATCTCAGGAGAATTCTGAAGGTTGGGCACCAGCGCGATGGTCACCGCAGCGCCAGTCACGATGCCTCCGATCCGATAGAATATCTTCGGCCGGAACGCCCCCGCCATTGGTTGCGCAGTGACGTAGACCGTCAGGAGCGCCCACCATGGACGTGGCAGGCTCGCCGAAAACGCAATTGCAAGGGTGATCGCAGCGGCGATGAAACTGCTGCAGGAAAAGAGCAGCTTCTGCGGATCAATCGCGATGTATGGCAGCAATGTGCGCGCGTGACGTGGTGCTGGCATGAAAAGTTGCAATCGCGCCGTTGGAAAAGCCGCCGGGGAAAGCCGGCCAGCGATGGAAGAATCTCGCCCCCGGACGCGGGCCTATTGCCTCAAGGCGGCCAACCGCCGAAGTTCAAAATATTGCTGGTAGAGCGCAAATAATTTGCGACATCCCCTTCGCAGCTCCGCCGCCCGCTAGGTCGCCAGATAGAACAAGGTGAAAAGAAGCGAAATCGCCAGTCCGAAGGCGAGCAGCATGACCCCGGCAATCCTGAGCGCATATTGCGCGGGCGAGCCGTCTCCTGGCGGTGCGGTCCGGCCTCGCGGATCGCGCCGTTGCCGCCGGATCGCCCACCAGCCCAGAACGGCATTCTGCCGAAATGCCAGAGTGGTGCCCAGCACAATCAAGGCCAGGCCCAACAGATCGACGAATATGACGGTGACAACCATGGCCGCCCCTCTAGCGTAAGCAGCCGCGTCTTGATGCGCGGCCCTTCAACATGCAGCCAGACCCCGTTCAAGGCCCGCGATGAGATCGTCCTGATTCTCAAGACCAACCGAAAGGCGCAGCAACCCGTTATCAATTCCTGCGACCCGGCGAGCTTCTTCCCCCATGTCGGCATGGGTCATTGTTGCAGGGTGCGACACAAGGCTCTCCACGCCGCCCAGGGATTCCGCCAGCGTGAACATGCGCACGTTCGCGAGGAACCGCTGCACGGCCGGAACTCCACCAGCCAGTTCGAAACTGAGCATGGCGCCAAAGCCGCGCTGCTGGCGGTGGGCTACCTCATGGCCGGGATGAGACGACAGGCCCGGATAATGTACGCGCAAAACAGCCGTATGGCGTTCCAGGTGCTCGGCGATGGCCATCGCATTTTGTTGCTGCCGCTCGACCCGCGGGAACAGGGTGCGCAAGCCCCGCAAGGTAAGCCAGGCATCGAAAGGCGCTCCGATCGTGCCAACCACGTTGGACCACCTGCGCAGGACGTTCACCCGCGCGGGATGGGTCGCAATGATGGCTCCGCCAATCACATCGGAGTGGCCGTTCAGGTATTTGGTCGTGGAATGGAATACATAGTCGGCACCCAGCAGCAGCGGCCGCTGGAGAGCTGGCGAAAGAAAGGTGTTGTCTACCGCCACAAGCGCCCCAGCAGCCTTGGCCAGAGCAGAAATGGCAGCGATATCGACGACCCGCATCAGTGGATTGCTGGGCGTTTCAACCAACACCAGCGACGGCTCGTCAGCCAGGGCAGTCGCCAAGGCGGGGCCATCGGACTGATCAACAAAAGCCACACGGAACTGGCGACGTCCCGCCCGCGCCATCAACAAGCGATAGGTGCCGCCATAACAGTCATGCGGCGCGAGCACGAGATCGTCGGGACCAAGCAGGCCAAGCAGGAGATCCAACGCCGCCATGCCGCTGGAAGTGACAACCGCCCCCGCCCCGCCCTCCAGCTTGGCCAGCGCTTCGGCGAGCATGTCGCGGCCAGGATTGCCCGAACGGCCGTAGTCATACGTCCGAGGCTGGTCAAAAGCTTCGAATGTGAAGGTGCTCGACAAGTACAGCGGCGGCACCACCGCCCCGAAGGCCGTATCGCTCGCAACGCCGTGCGTGGCAGCGATCGTCTCGCACGCAAGCTCGGATTTGAAAGACTTCTCGGCCAAGGAACCGGCTTCCCTAAACGGCGGCGCCCATGCGTGAATTCGGTGCAGAAGCGTCCGACAACCGCGGATCATGCCGGTCTGTGCGGGGCATCGGGACACAAGACAAATGACTTTTAATGCCGGTTTCCAGCAACTTTCTTGAACTCACGGCCGAGGCAGACAGAGCGTCGGCTAGCCAAGTCGAGCAAGCATCTCGATCAGCAGGGGCTTGAGACGACCGATTTCCTCGCGATGGGTTGCAGACAGGCTGGCCAACAGCGCCTCAGCCTTGTCGGTGAGACGCAAAACAGACCTGCGGCGATCGGGGACCCCTTCGTGCCGGGATACCAACTGGAGCGCCTCGAGACGGTCAACCAGCCCGGTGGCACTATGCTGCTTCAGAATCAGCCGGTCTGCCAGATAGCCGACCGTGACCTCGGGTTCCGATGCTCCCCGGATCGCCAGCAAGGCCTGATGCTGCTGCGGCGTCAGGCCGACGTCCACTGCCCGAGCCTCGCTGAATGCCTGAAAACGGCGGAGCGCATGGCGGAAATCGGACAGCGCGACATAATCCTCATCCGTCAGGTCTGCAGCGGGTTTCATGTTGGGCAATCTCTCCGTTGATTTATATCGCATTGCGATATAAATGCCGTTTGCTAAACCGGCAAAGGGCGTTCCATGACATTTCAGGCAGTCGGCGTACCAGAAAAGCACCACCTCGCCGATCACAGCGTGGACAACCGGATGATCATGCTGGCAGCGATGGCCATGCTGGTCGGCACTGGCGGGGCCATCGGAGCGTGGTTGCTCATTCACTTGATCGGGCTTGCGACCAACCTGTTCTGGTTCGGCCGACTTTCGCTACAGCCCGTACAGATCACGCAAACGGCCGTAGGTGCATGGGTTGTGGTCATCCCGATTATCGGCAGCATGATAGTCGGGCTGATGGCGCGCTATGGGTCGGACAAGATCCGCGGCCATGGCATTCCCGAGGCTATCGAAACGATCCTGTTCGGCGAAAGCCGGCTGTCGCTCAAGGTGGCGCTGCTCAAACCGCTTTCGTCGGCCATTTCCATAGGAAGCGGTGGTCCCTTTGGCGCGGAAGGACCGATCATCATGACCGGCGGCGCGATCGGGTCACTGTTTGCCCAATGCTTCCATCTCAGCGCTGCCGAACGGAAAACGTTGCTGGTGGCAGGCGCCGCTGCCGGGATGACCGCAATCTTTGGCACGCCCATGGCGGCCATCCTGCTCGCTATCGAAGTGCTTCTGTTCGAGTGGAAGCCGCGAAGCTTCGTGCCGGTGGTGGTCAGTGTGATCGTTGCCTTTGCATGGCGGCCATGGATGATCGGAGGTGGCGCCATGTTCCCGTTCGAAGCGTTGACGCCCGCCGGGCTCCCGCCAATTGCCGCAGCTGCGGGTGTCGGCCTGATCGTCGGGCTCCAAGCTACGCTGCTGTCGACATCGCTTTATCGGGTGGAGGATGTCTTCCATCGGCTGCCCGTCCATTGGATGTGGTGGCCGGCGATCGGCGCGGTGGTCGTTGGCATCGGCGGCCTGATCGATGCCCATGTTCTGGGCGCAGGCTATCAAAGCATCCAGGCCCTGCTGGACGGTTCACTTACCCTGCGCGCCATGCTTGCGCTGCTCATGATCAAGGCGGTGGTATGGCTGGTCGCACTAGGCTCGGGCACATCCGGAGGCGTGCTTGCGCCCTTGCTGATCCTTGGAGGTGCAGCCGGATGCCTGGCCGGATATTTTCTGCCCGGCGGCCCCGGCTTTTGGGCGATGATCGGCATGGCCGGCATCATGAGCGGCGCAATGCGGGCGCCCCTCACCGGCGCGTTGTTCGCGGTTGAATTGACAGGCCACTTCGACGCCTTGCCACTTGCGATGACGGCTGCCGCTTCGGCCTATGCGGTGAGCGTACTGCTGATGCGCCGGTCGATCCTGACCGAGAAGATTGCGCGGAGAGGCCGGCATATCCTGCAGGAATACAGCGTCGATCCCTTGGACCTGATGCAGGCAAGCCAACTTATGACGCACGCGCCCGCGACGCTGCCCGGCACAATGTCGATCACGGAAGCCATGGCATTCTTTGCGGGCGGTGCGGCGCATCGCAGCTACCCTGTCGTCGCCGACGATGGCGCCCTGCTCGGCCTTGTCTCGCGAACAGATGCGCTGCGCTGGCAGGTTGGCGAGATGGCAGACAACGCCAGTCTGGCCGAAACCTTGTCAGATGCCTCGCTGCCGGTTGCCTACCCCGAGACACCCATAGGGATCGTTGCCGATCTCATGGTCGACTCCGGCATCGGCCGAATTCCGATCATAGAGCCCGACACACGCCGCGTCGTGGGCATGCTATCCCGGCAAGACTTGCTGAAGGCCCGCAGCGCCCATCGCCAGTCCGAAACCGGGCGAACGCGGTTTGTCCGGCAGGACATCAGCGCCTCAGATGCATGAAAGCAACGCGAACGGGCGCTCAGCAACCCATTCAAGCTTCACTATCAACGTTCAATGCTTGTCAACTTCCCGGTCCAGCAGCAGGGTCAGAACCCTCGCCCCACCGACATGCAGCGCGGCGGTCCAGACGATGTCGGCCTGATAGTAATCGTCCACCGTCGTGCGCTGCCTGTAGACGCAGAGCACGTCTTGCGGGCGATGCCATTGTGGGGCGCAGCGTGCGCCGGCTTTTTCGAGCGTTACCCTGGCCTGGGCGGCCGAGCTTCCGATCGGAACTGCAGCCTGCAAGGCCGTTTCAGCCTCCGCCATACGCCCGTTGTTGGCGAACCTGCCCTCAACGTCTTCGAAGCTGAGTGAATGTTCGATCAAATTGCCCGCATGCCCGGCTTGTCCGACGCACGCGAGGAAGGTCAGGCTGAACACTCGGGTTGCCCACAGGAAGATCTTCCTCAAGACTATGCTCCAGACATTTGGATATTAAAAATTGAACTATACAGTCGTATAATTTGAATTTTCACTAGGATACATTGCGCACTAAAAGTAATAGTTAAGAGCAATATTTAGATACCGACCGCCAGATATACCGAGGCTTACATGCGTCCCGGCGGGCTGAAATCCGATCCTCTTCGCAGGATCCGGATACGATGCAGTGATGGGATGCCCATCGATACTGGTCACAACATCATTGTCCCGCAAACCCGCCGCCCACCCCGGGCTTCCGGGAGCCACGTGGAAGACAATCAGGCGATCGGATTGCCGCTGGCCGAACAAACCCAGCCTGTCTTTTGGGAAATCGGCAGCAAGGGCGTCTCGATCGGCTTTCAACTGCACGCTCCTGCTGCCCAGACTCAACAAGACGTCGAATGCGCTCAGCAGCGACCACCCGATCGATACCGGCTCTGCCAGTTTCCAGTCCTCGATAACTTGCACAGGAATCTGGCGGAGCGTAAATCCGCTCAAGGACAGAGATTTCAGACTGAACGTTGCATTCAGCAGCGGCCCTTCCAGCCCGAACATCATGGCTGTGGAAACCTTGCGATGATCGAGAAAGCCCTGACTTCTGGCATAGTCGGCCGCCATCGTCACAGGCACGTCGCTCCCCAGGTCGAGCAGTCAGGGTTGCGCCGGCCGTCCTTCCAGAAGTAGCGGTATCGATGGAAAGCCTGGACCACGACCGACAAGAGGCAAGGTCCGGTGACTGGACAAGGCGCGCGCCCCTTGGAACGGCAGACATCGCACCCTGTCCCGGACGAAATCAACCTGGACGTCAATCCGGCCCAGAATATCCCGTCCCAAAAGAAGGGGGATTTCGTGGCGCGCCAGACTTTCAATCTGGGCAATTTCGTAACTTTCCAGTTCAACGTCGCGCAGGCTCAGACCATCAAGTTCCAACTTGTCGACCCGGTAAGACGAGCCCGACACATTGCGGGTAAATGACGTGACCGACGTCGCGCCCGTCGAGGCAAGGCCGAGGTCAGAGGCTAGTGCCTCGCCAATGACGCTGCGTGAGGTCCCACTATCGATCATGGCCGGCACGGTCCGCCCGTTCACGGTGACAGGAATTTGGATGACGCGCGCCTGAGCAAGATGGAGCGTTGTCCACGCTGCATCGTCCGCCTTGGCCTGGCCGGAAGATGAAACGGCAAACGCAGCACGCATCGAAATCAGAGCGGTGCCGAACAATCCGATCGAAGTGATGCCCTGCCTACGCGAGAGGGACGGCCAAGCCGTTTTCTTGATCATGCTGACGGCTTTCTTCATGTTGGGGTGCCGGTATTGCGCTCCGGCAAAAGGTCAGCACGCGCGCGTGAACGGAAACTGGTGGTGCTTTCGCCAACCAAACCACAACGATGCCGCCCCCTGCAGCGCGCCCCCATATTTCATGATTTCTTCCTTGCTTGCCCGCCCCTCGTTCCCACTGCTATTGACATCACGCAAATGAATGCAATTGCAGATTAAACACAAAGAGATTGCACCATGGACATCGGCATCGCGCGCACCTTTCTCGAGGTGGTCAAGACGGGCACCTTCGTAAACGCCGCCGCCAATCTCAATCTCACGCAGACTGCGGTCAGCGCGCGGATCCGCGTCCTTGAGGACCAGCTCGATCGCCCGGTCTTCATTCGCAACAAATCCGGCGCGAAGTTGACCCCGGCTGGCGAGCAGTTCCTCCGATTTGCGACAACGTTGGTCCAGGTCTGGGAGCGTGCACGCCGGTCTGTGGCATTGCCACCTGGCCGGGAGAGCGTCGTGACAATCGGCGCGGAACTCAGTCTATGGAGCCCCCTGCTGCGCCACTGGCTGCTGTGGATGCGACGCGAATGCCCCGAGTTTGCCGTCAACGCACAGATCGCCAGCGCAGAAAGCCTGATGGAGCAGGTACAGGATGGGTCGCTTGACGTCGCGGTGCTGTATGGCGCGCCCCGCCGTCCAGGCGTCATCGCCGAGTTGCTCTTCGAAGAGAAACTTGTGCTGGTGCGCACCCCGACATCCGATCGCGCATTAGGCCCCGAAGATCACGTACGGATCGACTGGGGCGAAGATTTTGCCGCAAGTTATCAGGCAGCATTTCCGGATCAGCCCAATTCCGTCGTTGCCATCAGCTATGGCCCCCTTGCACTCGATTACATCCTCGCCACTGGCGGCACAGGCTATTTCCGCAAAGGTTTCGTGCGCTCGTATCTGGAGGACGGCAGGCTCGCCCTGGTGCCGGATAGCCCCGAGTTTTCATATTCCGCATATGCCGTGCATTCCGCCAAGGCTGACGAAGGTGTCATGGCGCGAATTCGCACTGGGTTGCGCGCAGCGGCGGCGATCACCTCGTGAAACGCCCCCTTGAGTCAATGCGGAGATACGCGCGCGGAGCGCGATTCAAACCACAAATATTTTGCTGGCAATATGCAAAACTATTTATTTCTATAACGCATAAACAAGCAGTATAAATCAATCACAACAGCCGCACGCCGGGCTGTCACCCTAAAAACTTAAGCATAAATATAATATTTAAAATATTACCGCACAAATATTCAGCAAATTATTTCATTTGCCATTCGGAAAATTATCACGAATTCCAAGTGAAATAGACGCGTACAGAACATCCTGGCTCTTGCGCTGCCAAGGCTGTGTAACGGCTCCACCCGATTGCAGTGCCCCTCGCACTGCAGCGTCGCGGTTCCCGGGCAGGATCCCAGGCCAGATTTCACATCGTGACAATCTGGTGCCTACCCCGGGAACCACGGCGCACAAGCAACGGGCCAACAGCAACCCGCAAACGATGAGCGCGAAAATGTCAGTTCCCTTCGCCGCAACCTTGTCCTCGACGGCGGAAATTGCCGGAAGGGGCCTGCGGACCAAGGTTTCCTTCGCCTCACTCACGTTCGGACTGTCGCACCGGCAATGTTCTTTTGCGAAATATGCGGGATGATAACTGGTCGGCCGCGCCTCTCCTTCCGGGGTAGCCCTTGGTCAACTTGGGGCGCGATGCTCACCGCCATGAACGCGATTGGCGCCTGGGCGCTCTACAGCCTGTTCCGGGCAGGTGTTCTGAATGAAGGGTGGCTGATCATCACCGCGGCGTTGGTCATTGGGGCCGCGACATATGCCACCGCGAGGTTGACCATCCCTCCCACCGTTCAGGACCACATGATGACGCGCAAAACCTTGACTGCACAGGAATTGCAGGCCGCCCTTCTCGATCCCTCCATGGTTTTTTCCGAACCGCAGGACGTGATCGCCCTGACGGGCATCCCGGACGACAGGAAAATCGAAATCCTTCGAAGATGGGAATACGACGTACGCGAGCAGGAAGTCGCCCAGGAAGAAAACATGCCTGGGGAATTGCCCGTAACATTGGCCCAGGTCCACGCGGCACTCAATGCGATCGGAGCCCGGCCGCTTCATGACCGCGGTCCACCAACCAAACAGGGCGGGCTCTGAGGATCGTGTCCAGAGTGACGCGCAGATGTTTCATATCATCGCCCGGTAAGCGCCATGAACCGGGCATTCCATTGGGAGCTTGGCCTGGTCGAACCATGGGCCTGCCGTGCGCGGAAACTTCCAGACGGTCCAAGCCGATCAAATCGGGTCAGTTTTTCCAGCCCTTCTCTACCGAAGCTTTTTCCGCTGATGCATCAAACGGGTCACCGATGATGCGGCGGTCGACCTCGGCCATGACCGCCGGTGCGACATCGCCGGCCGCGAGCCGATAATCGCCCGTGCTGGTCGAAGCCGCGCCAGTGACTACGACCGGAACCACCCAGCGCTCACCTTGCCGACAGCCAATCCCACTCAGACCGGTGCCGGTGCTGAAGGTCCGGCAAAGTCCCTGCCTTGTCCGAAACGACATACCGATGCGGACCGGGCCGGCTTGCCCGGTGAGGTTACCCGACAAGCTTTCCGCAAGGGCGCCATCGGCCAGGACCTGCGCCTGCGGTCCGCCCTGAAGCCATGGTGCGGGAGCCCTTTCCAGCCATCGCCCAACGAACAGGCCCAAGGCAAGGCTGGCGGCGATAACACCCGACATGACGGCAGCGAACACGTGCCGACGCGGGCGACCGCCTTGCCCGGTGAACGCGACTACGGTGTTTCCAGCAAGCCCCAGTCGAGCGATCAGGCCGGAATCGACCGCATCGCCGGGCGGCGGACCGTACGCAGACACGATCTGCCGCGTCATCCAGCGGTGCGCTTCCACCCTTTCAGCCAAGGCAGGATCGTCGCGCAGGCGCGCTTCGAATGCGGGGCGCGCCTGATCGTTCAGGCAGCCGTCGACATAGGCGATCACATCGATGTCGGAAATGTCTGTCAATGCCTTGTCCTCCCGACCTGATAGCGTTGCAGCAAGGCGGCCCGTCCGCGGGCGAGACGGCTCGTCAGCGTGCCTTCGGGAACCTCGAGGATGTCGGCTGCTTCAGTATAGGAGTGCCCTCCTAGCAGCACCAGCTTCACCGCGAGCCGCTGCTCTTCAGGCAATTCCTCGACCAATGTCCGGATCCGCGCCAGCTCGACCACGTCGGCGATCCCATCGGCAAGCACGCCTTCGTCGCCGATGACATCGTGATCGGGCAGCGGTTCGACCAGCCGCTTCCAGCGATTTCGCGTTCGCATCTCATCGATCCACAGGTTCTTCATCACGCGGAACATCCATAAGTCCAGCCGGATGCCGGCCTTGCGTTCGCCGGCACGCTCCAGCGTCCGTTCCACCGTGCGCTGCAGCAGGTCGTCGCCATCCGCTCCATCGCGCGCCAACGCCCACGCCATGCGTCGCAGGCGTGGCAGCAGCAGTACGATCTCGCGCTGGGTATCGGACAAGTTTCGATCTTCCTCTGTGGAAGAAACGTCTGGGGTGACACGTTTCTTCCCGTGTATGGAATCTACCGCAAGAATCCCTCGTCAATCGCAGTCTGCCCATCATGAAAGGCTTCGCCCGGCAATGCCTGTCACACCGTTCGGACATCTGCTGGCAGTGACGTTGATCGCGCTGGGGTCTCTGTTGCCGGTGCCCGTGCACGCACAGACGCGAGGCGGACCGCCGATGGGCATGCCGGGCGGCGGAGGCTTTGCCGGACCGATGGGCGGTGGCCCGCCCGTTGGGTCCCCTGTGCATTTGCCGGATATTCCCGTTCGGGGACGGCCCGCATGGGCGGGCGTAGAGGCGGTCACAGCAGCGACCGAGCGGGCAACGCAGGCGGTTTCCGCCAAGCTGTCGAAAGTCCAGCGGGATCGCGCTGCCGATCGCGTCAAGCAGGCGCCGGGGCTTTATGAGCTGGATCGAAAGGGGGCATTGTCGATCCGCGGCGAGGTGATGGTCACCGGGCTGGACGGGGCCGCGCTGGCTCACCTGGCACAGAGCGGGTTTGCTGTCCTGCGGCGCGACAAGGTGCCCGGCGTCGATATGGATCTGGCGGTGGTTTCGCGCACGGGACTAGACATCACTCACGCTATTCGGATGCTGCGCAAGATCGCCCCGGAGGGCACGTACGCGCCCAACCACGTGTTGTTCGAAAGCGGGCTGACGGCCAACGCGCGTCGCCCAAGCCGGGGCGCGCAGGCCGATGTTGCCGGAGGCGAGGGTGTTGTCACCGTTGGCCTTGTCGACACCGGCGTGGCGCCTGCCATCGATTCCGATCCCCGCATCCACATGGTGCGTCGCAATTTTGCAGCAGGGGAAAGCCGGCCCGGCGCGCACGGTACGGCAGTGGCGGCACTGCTGGCGCGCGAGCGTGGACGGCTGACGCTGTATGCCGCCGACATTTTTGGCTCCGACGTGCGCGGCGGCACGTCGGAGCTGTTGGTTCGCGCCCTGGGCTGGATGGCTACCTCGCGCGTACCGGTCGTCAATGTCAGCATGGTTGGACCGGCCAATCCCATCGTCGCCTTGGTGGTGGCCCGGTTGACCGGGCTGGGCTTCACCATCGTGGCGCCGGTGGGGAATGACGGCGGTGCAGCACGGCCGCTCTATCCCGCGTCGTACCCGGGCGTGGTGGCCGTCTCGGCGGTCGGGGCCAACGGTCGTTTGCTGCCCGAGGCCAGCCGCGTGCGGCGCGTGGACTTCGTCGCCCCCGGCATCGCCACGGTACCCGATCCGGCTGGGCGCCCCACCGAGGTGCGCGGAACGTCGTTTGCCACGCCGATCGTGAGCCGCTTGATCGCCGATCGCGTCCGCGTGCCGGATGTGGCGGCGGCACAAAGAGCGATCCGCGCGCTTGCGACCGGTGCGCAGCGGCCAAGGGGGGATGCGGGCGCCTATGGGCACGGCATGATCGGCCTGTAACGGGGCCGTTTCCCCCGCCGCAAACCATCTCTTTGGCATTGCGCGATTTTTTCGGGACGAAAACGGATCGCCCGAACGTCATGCCTCTCGAGTGCCGGCCAACGCGCACCACGCGGCTCGGCCTAAACGACGAGGGAGACGTTTTTTGAGAAAACTTCGTTCTGCAGGGGCAACCATCCTCGCTTTGACGGGTCTGGCCCTTGCCGTGCCGGCCCATGCCGAAAGCGCGAGTGATGCGGCCACCGCGAATACAGAAGGCCAGGACACGGTTCAGGCCCCGGCCAACACACTCGGGCATACCGGCGGACTTTTCGGCGATTCCAGTCTCGAACTCGCCACCGGCGCCGATTATTCGACCGGCCACTACGGTGCGAGCTCGGATACCACGGTGTGGAGCATCCCGGTTGATCTGAAGGCGCAACTCGGCCGCCTGCGGGTACAGGCCTCGCTGCCTTATGAATTCATCGATGGTCCCGGCCAGTTGGTGGGCGGCGTCATCGTCTCCTCGCCCGACGGCGCCACCACGTCGCGTTCGGGCATCGGCGATCTCAACCTTTCGGCGGCATACCTGCTTACCCGGGAAAACGGCCTTTTGCCCGCGATTGAGTTTGGCGGAGGGGTGAAGCTGCCGACCGCGAAGACGACGCTGGGCACGGGCAAGACCGATTATTCGGTCAATGCCAGCCTCTACAAGACGGTCGCCCCAGGTGCGATGCTGTTCGGTTCCATCGGCTATTCGTGGCTGGGCAGTCCGGCGGCCTATCGCCTCCGCAATGGTCTGACGGCATCGGGCGGCATAAACTTTCGCCCTGCTTCCAACCAGAACTACGGCGTCAGCGTCGCCTACCGCGAACCGGTTGCCGATGGGCTCAAGGGGCAGGCGGTCGTCTCTCCTTACATGACCTACCGCTTCAGCAAGCTTGTCGGTCTGACCCTGTACGGAGTGGCGGGGCTCAACGATGCCAGCCCGCGCATCGGCGCCGGCATCCGTCTCACCGTATTCCAATGATTTCCGCTGGCGGCGGGGTTGGGACCCCGGCGCTCGTTCTCATGGGGGGCAAGCTTCCAAAGGAGAAAAGACATGGCACATTTCACGATCAGGACCGGCGCCACAGCCATCGCGCTGCTGGCAGCAACGAGCGCATTCGCCGCACCGCCAGCCGGAGTGACGCACGGTCCGCCGGCCGGCATCCCGATGGGGTTGCCCGCCAGCCTGCCGGTCGGCGCGGGCGCCACGGCTGCGGCCCGCATCCCGGTCACGCCGCCGGCGGTGGCCACCAGCCACATCCCGCAGGGCGCGCCGCAGGGCAAGCCCGACACCCTGCCCGCTTCAGCCTCCGTGGGCGCGAACGTCCATGCGTCGGCCTCCGCCAACGCGAACGTCGACCCAGGCATGGGCAAGGCGGCCTCGCTTCTGGGCAAGCTGAACGCCGCCCACGCTTCGGATACCGCGCTGGCCCATGCCTCGTCCAAGTCGGTGGTCGGCGCGCTGGCGATCTACAAGTCGGCGACCGTGACGGCCGAGGCCAACGTCGCCTCGTTCACGCAGGCCGTGGCCACGGATAAGGTGACCATCGCGGCCGACACCAAGGCCGTCAGCGACGCGCAACTGGCATTGACCACTGCGCAAAGCGGAACTGACGCGGCCGCCATAGCCGATGCCCAGGCTGCCCTTAGCGCTGCGCAGACCAAGCTTGCGGCAGACCAGACCCAGTTGACATCGGATCAGGCGAGCCTGATGGCCGCGCAACAGGCGGTCATCGCCGCGCAAACCACGCTGGCGACCTCGACCCACACACCTCTGACGCCGCAGGTCGTGGCCAAGCTGAACACCCTGTTGGCCATCCAGTAAGCGAAGGCCGGAATCCGTGGGCAGTGCCAACGAAACTGTCCACGGATTGCCCATCAACTGGGCACGGAGACGCGCCCGTCACAATGGCCTCGGCCCGATCATGGCGCTTCCAAGCCTTGCGCATGAAGCGTCGCGCGGCTGCCTTGTCGCGCTTCCTAGATAGGTAGGATTCCAGGACTTCGCCCTCATGATCAACGGCGCGCCATCTTCAAGTAGACCTCGCCGAGATGCCACCTCCAGCGCCGAAAACTCCGCATCCGGCTGACCCGCTGGCGCCGAATGTCCGCCGCGCACTTCGGCCCGAACCGGGTCCACCACAGGGCCCCGTCTCGTCACAAAGGTCAATGCCGCGCTCGAACAATAGATCCTCCACGTTCTGCAGGCTCAGCCGAACGCGCACGTACATTACGACAACGAGGCGGATTACCTAGGGCGATGAATGGAAATACTGGTGCGGATTGGCTGGATTGCGAGGGCGGCCTATGACCGGGCCCCAACTTTCCTTCTCCCCGTTGCCAGGGGTGCAATCCCTTTGACACCGCCCGCTCGGGCTACTCGGCCCTCGCTGCCATGCGCAGAACGGGGCCCCCGCTTGCTTCGAGAGCCGCAAAAACAGCCGGCCAGACATCCGATTTCGACCACCGTTTGTAGCGATTGTACAGCGTCTTTGGCGGTCCATATTCGCCAGGCGCCTGCGCCCAGTGTCCGCCTGACTGGAGGACATGAACAATCCCGCTTATGATGCGGCGATCGTCCACGCGCGCCACCCCGCGCGACTTGTCGGGAAGCAGTGGCTGGATCGCGGCCCATTGGGCATCGGTCAACCAGAACCCGTCCGCTTCCGGCGCCTGGGGGGGCAACGGAAAAGGGGGGCGAGGCCCGGCAGGGTTGCGGCCTATTTGCAGGTCTGATTTATGGGTCTTATTTGCTGACCCGAGCAACGCCGAGATCCCGCCGCTGAACAATATCGCCGTGGGCACAACGAGTTGGTCCAGTCGCTCGGCCGAATGATGGCCCAGTGTCAGGTCATCGATAAAGCCGACGTCCTGCTCCATGAAGATGATAGCCGCTTCGAGAATGTAGAGCACCGCATAGAAGTCCTGATCCCGCATCTGCGGCACCAAAGCCTTCAGCCGCCGTTCGAGCGGGTCGGTCACCCGATTGAGTCCACGCAGCACGTCGCGAACTTCCGGTATCATGTACGAACTCATCATGTGCGACGTCATTCGCACGTAATCCCGCAGTTCATGCCCCGGTTCGACGAACGTGATAAGGAAGGGGCGCAGGAAGCATTCAATCACTTCCTGAACGGTCAGGGCGGTCGAAGAAGCGGCCTCCGCCCTCGCAAAACTGTCATTCACCAGCTGCATCGCTTGCGCTTGCTTGCGCAGGACCGCCTCGCGGAAAAGATCTTCCTTCCCCTGGAAGTGATAGTGGACCACCCCCAGCGGTACCCCGGCATCGCCAGCGATCTCACGCAAGGATGCGCCATCGTAGCCACCGAAGCCGAACGCGCGCTCGGCCGCATCGAGCAACGCCGTGCGCGTGCGTTTGCCGCGCTCCGATTTCTTCGCAAGAGATGCAGCTTTGGCCATGGAATGCTTGCGGATTATCGGCAAGCCGACGTCAATGCCAGCGAAAACCGGATCGCCCACGAACCGCAAGATCGCGGGATTTGCGTCAAGATCGCGCGGAATGATCCTGCTGCTGTGCGAACGAGTGCAGCTTGCCTAACACAATTATCAGTTAGGACGAGTGTCCTAATTTGTTAGCCCAATGACAGGCAGTCAGCGGACTGCGCAATGGCTTGGGCAAGCGCGCGCCCGGTGCCGGGCATACCCGCTGGAACTCCCCCGTCGCCTTACCTGGCATCGGGCAGTTTGCTGCGTCTTGCGCCGCTTCGACTGTCGCCCACCCGGCGGCGCGATGACGGAGCAGGCAGCAAAGAAATTCATAACAACAATTTCGATTAGGGGCGGATCATGTCGCGATATATACTTCATTGCCTTGCTGGTGCCTCCGTGTTCGGCCTTGCTGCGGCCGTCACGCCCGCAGCCCGTGCCCAGTCTGTTGCCCAGCCCGAGGTCGGTCCTGAGGCCCAGGTCGAAAACGGATCGGGTGGTGGTCTGGAAGAGATCATCGTCACCGCGCAAAAGCGGTCGGAAAAATTGCAAAGCGTCCCGATTTCCGTAACCGCCGTCACCGGTGGGGCAATCGAAAAGCTACATGGTGCCACCATCGAGGCCCTGCAGGGTTCGGTGCCTAACGTGCAGATCAGCAGCTTTGCCAACACGCCCTCGACTGCGGTCTTCAATATTCGCGGCATCGGGGTGATCGACGCCGATCCCTACGCGGGCAACACCGTGTCCATCGTGCTCGACGGCGTGCCGCAGGTGTTTGCGATCGGCGCGCTGGTCAACATCTACGACATCGACCGGGTCGAGATCCTGCGCGGCCCCCAGGGCACGCTGTTCGGCGCCAACACCACCGGCGGCGTGGTCAACATCGTTTCGCAGGCCCCGGACAACGACCTGTCGGCCAAGGGCGAGCTTTCGTTCGGCAACTATTCCCGCATCGAGGCCAAGGGCGTGCTCAACGCGCCATTGACCGACACCCTCAGTTCGCGCTTCTCGGTCTCCCACATGGAGCACGATGGCTACGTTACGAACGTGGTGAACGGCAGCGACATGGGAAGGCGCAACGTGTCGCTTTACCGTGGCCAGCTTCGCTGGCAGGCGACGGACAACTTCGACGCCACCCTCCTTGGCGAATACGCTCTCAGCCGCAATGGCGCGCCGGTCGTCATCAATGGCGCATATCCGGGCGAGCCTCTCTACGTCGCTCCCGGCACGCAGGGCATGTACGCGTCGATCTGTTCTGCCCCGACCGTGCCGTGCGCTGCGCCTGACCGCTACCTGTCCGCCAATGACTCCGTGCCCGACCGGTCGGACATGGACACCTATCGCAGCGTCCTGACCCTGAACTGGAAAGGCACCGCGCTGGGCGACATCACGTCGGTTACCGGCTACAAGAAGAACAAGCTGACCGAGTTCACCGACCAGGACGCGACCCCTGTTTTCCTTGCCGACACCGGTCGCCATGCGGATCTGTGGCAGTTCACTCAGGAACTGCGCAGCAGCTTCGATATGGGTGATCGCGCCCGGGCCATCGTCGGGGCCTTCTTCGTCAAGGATCACTACGACCTCAGCAACGCCTTCCGCGTCGCATTTGCCGCGCCCGGGCTCATCCAGATCAACACGCAGGACCAGGACAATCATTCGATCTCCGGCTTTGCGCAGACCTATGTCGACCTGACGGACACGCTGCGTGCCCAGGCGGGTATCCGCTTCACGCATGAACGGACGCGGATGAATGCGGCCACGGTGACATCGATCAACGCGTCGGGCGTGACCGACTTCGAGGCGACCGGGAACACCGTTCTCCAGACGGTCGTCGGGAATGGCGAGAAGACCTGGAACAACGTGGGCTGGAAGCTGGGTCTGGACTGGAAGGTCCAACCCGACATGCTGCTCTACGGCTACTGGGCGCGCGGGTTCAAATCGGGCGGCTTCGTGGGCCGCGTGGGCCTGCCCAGCGACATCGGACCGTTCAATCCGGAATTCGTCGACACGCTCGAGGCCGGCCTGAAGACCGATCTGTTCGACCGCCACCTGCGCGTGAACCTGTCCGGCTTCTATACGATCTACCGCGACCTGCAGGTGGCGCAGATCTACGTGACCAAGAATCCGGACACCGGGCTGCCGCTGCAAGGGAACACCATCCAGAATGCGGGCAAGGCTGAAATCAAGGGCTTCGAACTCGAGGTTTCCGCAAATCCGATCCATGGCCTGACCCTCAACGGATCGCTGGCCTTCCTCGATGCCCGCTACAAGAATTTCCCCTACGTCGATCCGCTGACGCTCAAACTCGTCGATCTGGCAGGATACCGCCTGCAGAACGCGCCGAAGTGGTCCGCTACGGCCGGGTTCAACTATCGCGCCGAAATCGGCGACAATGTCGTCTCGTTCAGTGCCAGCTACCGCTATACCGGCCAGAAATACCTGACCGCGATCCTCGATACCCCGCGCGCCAGTATCCAGCCCACCCACATTGTCGATGCCAGCATCGACTGGACGCTGCCTGACGACCGCTTCACCATAGGGTTCTGGGCCAAGAACCTGCTGGATAACCGGTACATCGACAGCATCTACGACGCACCGGGCTATTCGGGCCTCGGTTCCTTCGCACCTCCGCGCGAATATGGCATCACCACCAAGGTGCGGCTGTGACGGCACAGCCGGAAATCGAAGACCGCCTGCAGCGGATCGAGGAGCGGTTGGCGCTCCTCGACAGGCGCGCCGCGATCACCGATGTCCTGGTCCGTTATTCGCGGGCGCTGGACTGGCTGGACGTGGACTTGCTGGACGGCGTTTTCGCGCCGTCCGCAACGGTCGACTACGGTTTCTTCAAGGGAAGCTGGGAGGATTTCCGTCCCGTTCTTGTCGAGATGGAACGCTCGTTCGGCCGTCGCTGGCATATGGCGGTGCAGAGCGACATGCGCTTCGATCAGGACGGCGCCTGGGTAACGTCCTACAACATTGCCATGTCGGCTCCCGGCACGGGTGAAGGCGGCGCGGCCGACGAAGTCAGCGGATTTTGCGGCTATTATGTCGACCGCTTCGTCGAAGCCGCGGACGGCTGGCGGATCGCATCACGCAAGCATGTGCTGATCACCGCATCGAACTGGGTCGAAATGGCGCCAGGCGGACCGCTTGCCGCGCTCAACCTGATCGGCCCTACCGCGCCGTCCCATTCGGATTATCGCTGACAGGTTTCGGAGAAATTGCATGAACAGGCTTCAAGGCAAAGTTGCGATCATCACGGGTGCGGCCCGTGGTCAGGGAGAGGCGACCGCTCGCCTGTTTGCGCAAGAGGGCGCGACGGTGATCATGACCGACGTGCTGGCCGAAGGTGAGGACGTCGCTGCCAACATCGGCAGCGCGGCACGGTTCGTGACCATGGACGTGCGCGACGAGGATGCATGGACCCGTCTGGTCGCGCAGGTGGAGGCTGAACACGGTCGGATTGACGCGCTGGTGAACAATGCGGCCGTGGTGGAAGCGGCGCCCATGGAAGAACTGACGCTGGCGAGCTTCGAGCGCATGTTGGGTATCAATCTGATCGGCACCTGGCTCGGCACCCGCGCCGTGGCGCCGATCATGCGCCGGCAGGGCCGGGGCGCGATCGTCAATGTCTCGTCGACCAGCGGACTGCGCGGCAACGCCAACATGACGACGTATGATGCCAGCAAATGGGGGGTCCGCGGCATGTCCAAGGCGATGGCCATGGAATTGGCGCCACACAATGTCCGCGTCAACACGGTGCACCCTGGCGCGATCGACACGCCGATGCTGAACCCGTCTCAGCGCGAAACCAGCGAAATCGCTGCCGAACTGGGCCTGCCAATGGCACGTGTGGGGCAGCCGCTGGAGGTTGCCAACGCATCGCTGTTCCTGGTGAGCGACGACGCGTCCTATGTCAGCGGCGCCGAACTTGCCGTGGATGGGGCATGGACGGCTGGCTTTTTTCCGGTCCGCGTCGGAGACCAATCCTTTGACTAGGCAGACACGAACTATTCTTCCAGTCAGTGATCCAAGTTAATTTCCGAATTCGTCCAAAACCATGACATGAAATCCGGCAATTGGCGCCTCTCCTCCTCAGCGCAAATTGCCGGCAAGGTGGGGACTGGCCAATTTGGATTTCCGGTCCCCACCGAACTGCAGGTCGACTTCTCGGCTTCCAAAGCAGGTGGGCCCGCGACCTCAAGCGTCGCTCGAACCGGAACATAGGACTTAGCCCTGCAGTTCGCCCACAAAACAGGGGGACTTGTCAGCCTGATGCGATACGCTCTCCGTTGGTCAGACGCCCCCTACCCCGGGCAACAGTTCAGGCCATAAGGTTTTGCCAATCAACAAAGGCTGCCGAGCGGCGAAGCTTGTCAGTCTGACGATCGACGAGGTGACGCTCCTGGGAGAAGTGGTTGTGGATCGCGGCGTGGGCTTAGGCGAACTTCTGCAGCGACTTCATCTGCCGAAAGCGTTGCATGGCTCGCTCTCTTCGTAGGAACAGCAGAGGGGAGTTTCCGGTGCGGTTGATTACGTGCCGGCCGACTTCACGGCGATCCTCTTTGCCCAGTGCACGCATGGCGTCGGGGGTGGGACCTAAGGCCATCCGTTACGATGGTCTCGGCCCGCCCAGGGCGCTTCAACCCCTTGTGCATGAACCGGAATGCAGCCGCATCCAAAGCCGGAAGCCGTGCCCTCACCTTGCCCGCTGTCGCCGGATGTCGGCGGCCGACATCGGCCCAAACCGGTTCCCCACAGCCACACCGTCTCGCGGCAGATGTCGATACCGCGCTCTAACTGGAGGTCCTCCACGTTCAGCAAACTCAGCGGAAAGCACACATACATCACAAGGACCGGGCGGATTACCTCCGGCGACGAATGAAAATACCGAATCGTATTTTCTGGTTTGCGAGGGCGGCCGATGATCGGGCCCCCACCTTCCCTTTCCCCGTTTCCAGAGGCGCGGTCCCTTTGACACCACCCGTGCCGTTGCGGTCGCGCGTGACTCGCTAACAAAGCGGTATCCGCCACGCGGATAGTTTGTCAGGTGCGAATTGAGTGCTTCCCGACGTGCCCCATACGTTGGCGACGTTCAGTGGAAGGGGGTTTCCCGACGTGACTAGCCAGCTTTTCCGTACCTGCTCTTACGCAGCATTCATGACAGCTTCGTTGCTCGCCAATCCGGCCAAGGCGCAAGAGGCACCGGCGGGCGACAGCACGGCGGAGGCCGACGGCGGCATCGTCGTCACCGCGCGTCGCCGCGAGGAAACGCTTCAGGACGTTCCCGTCGCCATCAATGTCCTGTCCCAAAGCGCCATCGAACAGCGCGGCATCGCGAACGTAACCGCGGTCGCATCGCTGACACCGGGTCTTCAGTTTGACACGGGCGCTTCACCTGCCGACGTGCGCCCGAGCCTGCGAGGTATCGCGCTGGTCGAAGGGCGCTCCAACGTCGCCATCATCATCGACGGGATCGACGCCACCGGCGTCTCGCTCAACACCACCATCGGCGGGGGCGGCGCACAGACCGCCGCGGCGCTGATGGACCTTCAGCGCATCGAAGTGGTGAAAGGCCCGCAGACGGTCTATTTCGGCCGCTCCGCCTTCGCCGGGGCCATCCAGTTCATCAGCAAGGATCCCGAGTTCAAGCCCGGCGCCACGATGAACTTCGCCATGGGTACCTATGGCCAGCAGGAACTGACGGCTCACGTCACGGGCCCGATCATCGGCGATACCGTGGCCGCCAAGCTCTCCGCCACCTATCGTGATTTCCAGGGCTTCTACCAGAATCCGGGCAACGGTCAGGGCCTCGATGCGGATCGCACCTGGGGCGTGGGCGGATCGATCCTCATCAGGAGCGGCGGCTTCACCGGCAAGATCCGCGCCAACTATATCAACGACAATGCAGGCCCCGGCGCAGGCTTCATCCTTCCCCGCGCCGACACGTCGCTTTACGGCGTCAACCGGATCACGGCGGACAATTTTGACGAAAGTCAGGTCGCGATCTCGTCGGACCACGTCTATGCGGGCAACGATTCCAAGACCTACCGCGGCGTGCTCGACCTCAAGTACGATCTGGGCGGCGGCTTCACGATCAACTCGCTGTCCGGCTACAATCGCATCAAGAGCCACATCGAGTTCGACTTCGACAAGAAGGCGGCGAACGTTCCTTCGGGCACCAATTTGGGCAACGGTTTCGTCAACTGCCTGCCCGGAACCTGCGTCGGCATCTTCGACTTCGACACGGATCTTGAACAGATCAGCACAGACCTGCGGCTGAGCTACGATTCGGGTCCTTTGCGCGCGATGATCGGCGGCTACTACTTCGACGAGAACTACCAGGAACTGGACTATACTCGCTTCCTCGGTGCCCGGCCGTTCATCACCAGCACGCGTGAAAACATCCCGGTGCGGCCGGCGCGGCTGTTCACCAACACCTATTCGGGCTTCGGCTCGCTCGAATACGAGCTGGGCGCGCTGACCCTGTCCAGCGAACTGCGCTACAACCACGAGATCATCCGCGCAGAGGCCGCAACCGGCGTGAACATCCTGTTCCTGACCGGGTCGAACGCGATCAGCTTCCGCGGCAAGACCTCGTTCGATTCCTGGCTGCCGCGCGCCAGCGTGCGGTTCAAGGTCTCGCCCGATCTGAATGTCTACGCCAGCGCGGCCAAGGGATCGAAGCCGGGCGGTTTCAACACCGGCCAGGTGCGCGACGACCTGCGCCCGTTCGGTCAGGAAACGATCTGGACGTACGAGATCGGCGCCAAGGGTTCGGCGATGAACGGCGCGCTTTCGTTCGAGGCCGGGGCCTATTACTCCGATTGGAGCAACGTCCAGGTCACCACGATCTGCTACGGCAGCGCGAGCGTCTTCGGACCGGAAGCGCAATGCCCGTCCTCGAGCGCGGTGAGCCTCAACTACATCATCAATGCCAAGAAGGCGCGGGTGAAGGGCTTCGAACTGAGCGCGACCGCTAAGCCGACCGACTGGTTCACCCTGACCGGCAGCTACACCTACACCGACTCCAAGTTCACCGACTTTGTGGCGCGTGACGTGTTTCCTGCGCCCGCGGGCACCACCCGCCAGTTCGGCGGCAACCGCGTCCCGCTCATCCCCAAGCACTCGCTCGTCACCACCGCGAAAGTCGACGTGCCGCTGAACGATGCGCTCGACGGGTTCGTCGAGATGACCGGGAAGTACCGCAGCGCGCGCTATGCCCGCTTCGACAACCGCGTCCTCCTGAACCACAAGTTCACCGCGGATGCGCAGATCGGCGTGAAGGGAGATTCGTGGACTGCGCTGGTCTTCGTCAGCAACATCTTCAACGACATGACCCCGGATTTCAGCCGCTACTACGGCAATTTCAATCCGAGCCGGACCAACGGCGAATACATCGGCGCCCCCGCCAAGCGCACCGGCGGCGTGCGCTTCATCAAGAACTTCTGACCCCCCTGCCGGCCCCTCCCTGCCGGCGCGACATGGGCCTCTTCCGCGCGGGAGGGGCCCATTTTCGTAGGTGCGGAGCATCCCCTTGCGATCGAGGAGCGACCAGCCAATGAAACCGCAGACACCTTTCACCCGCATCGGCAGGGCCGCGCTTTCGCCCGCGATGCAGGCTTCGTGGGACAGGGCGATGGACCTGCACGGCGATGCCACGTTCACCGAAGTCATGGGCAATGCGCCCGATGTCTACGCCTGGTATTCGCAGGACTTCTACGCAAAGCTCTATGCCTCGGGCCGGCTTGAACCGTCGCTCGTGGAAATCGTGCGGCTGCGCTTTGCCAATGTCCACGGCTGCGCGGCGTGCAGCCGCGGCGACCGCATCGCCGCCATGGCCGCGGGCGTCTCGGCGGAGCAAGTCGATGCGATCACCCGCTGGCAGGACGGGCCCTTCAGCGCCCGCGAACGCGGCGCGCTGGAACTGGCCGATGTGATGGTGCTGACCAACCCGACCGGAATGGTCACGGCGGACATCTACGCCCGGCTGAAGGAATGCTTCAGTGACGGCGAACTGGTCGAGCTGGGGGTGATCATGGCGGTGCTAGGCGGCATGGCGAAGTTCGTCTACGCCTTCGACCTGCTCGAACGCATGGACACGTGCCCGTTTACCGGCGCGAAGCCCTGACAGCCGGAGAACGACGATGGGGGAGCGTCCGCCCGGCGCCCCCCGATTGTCGCAATGCTAGATGGCACCTCAGGGGTGGACCAGTTCCAACCCGCCGGAAATCGGGATCGCCTGCCCGGTCAGCGCGCCTGCCGCATCAGAGACGAGGAAAGCGATGAAGCGGCCCACCTCGTCGGGCGTGCCCACCCGGCCGATCGGGGTCTTGCCCTCGATGGCCAGACGGAAACGCTGCGCGCCCTCCTCGCCCAGCGAATCCGCCACGCTATCGCTCCAGATCAGGCCGGGCTGGACCGCGTTGACCCGGACGCCGCGCGGCCCTGCGATCACGCGCGCGTAGCTCTTGCTCAGGCCGATCATCGCGGCCTTCGACGCACCATAGGCCGATCCGCCGAAACCGGCGCGCATCCCGGCAACGCTGGCGACGTTGACCACCGAGCCTTGGCCCGCGGCGAGCAGATCGAGCATCGCGTCCATTCCCATACGGCAGCCGCCGTAGTTCAGGTTCACCAGAAACTGCGGCACCCCGGCGTCAAGCTCGTCGATGGGGAGATTCTTGGCCTCGCCCGCATTGTTGACCAATCCGTGCAAAGCGCCGCGTTCCGCCGCGATCACGCGCGCCGCATCGGCCCAGGCGGCGGCATCGGTCACATCCAGCGGGATGAAGCAGCCATCACCACCCGCTTCCCGGACTAGCGCCAGCGTTTCCGCGGCAAGATCGGGCTTTCGTCCGCCGATGGCGACCCAGCCACCCTCGCGGCCGATCTCGATCGCGCTGGCGCGGCCGATGCCAGAGGTCGCGCCGGTGACGAGCACCGCCTTGCCGGTGAGCGACCGGGTGAAGCGCTGCGCAGACCGCGTGCCCAGGAAAAGGTCCGCACCCGCAACAAAACTCGCGCGTGCATCGCACAGCGCGCGGACGGTTTCGATCACGAGCGCCTCTTCCGCGCCTGCGGGAATCGCCAGTCGGTTCGAGCGCAGGCGCACCTTGCGCGCAGATGCATCGAGCATCGCGGCCTGCGTCGCCACACGGATCGCATTGGCGGCGGCATCGGCGTCGATGGCCGGAACATCAAGGTTTTCGCGCGTGATGGTCAGCAGCGTCGGCTCGCCTTCCGCGCAGACGCGGTTGGCGTACTTCGCAGTCAGCCATGCCGACAGGATCTCGCGCTCGACCCCGGCGGCATCGCTTGCGCCCAGCGGGCAGTGCACGATGATATCGAAGCGCCTGCCACTGGCGGCAAAACCGGCTTCAAGGTCGACCCAGCGCGATTCAACGACCAGCGGGGCGTCGATCTCGGTGATCGAACAACCTGAAAGCGCCGAGCGGACAAGCGCAGCTTCGCGGCCGCCGCTGTTGACGACAAGAGCCTGGAGCAATGTGGTCAAAGGTCGATCTCCGCACCGAAGTTCACATAGAGCAGGGCCCCGCCTGTGGTGGCGAGCACGTTCACCGGATCGCCCGGCGGGTAGAAGAAATAGGAACGGCGCGGTGCCGCATCTCCGCCGTCCACGCCGATGCCGCCCTCGATCACGAAAATTTCGAGATAGCAGGGCAGAGGCATGCCCTGCCCCTGCCAGCCGGCGGGCAGGCGCACGAGCGCCGAACCTTCGCCGGTTTCGGGGTCCACACTCAGGCGCCGAGCCTCGGCCGCGCCGCCCAGGAACGCAGACGGGGCAAAGCCATCCAGTGCGGCATCGCGCTCCAGAACGGCCGGCCCGCGCGCGGGTGCCGTGCCTTCGGCAACGTAGAGATCCTTCTCGCGCGGTTCGGGGACGAAGTTGAAGTCCAGATCTCGCCCCACGCGCGAAAGGAACGTCGATTCCTCGCGGATCGCGCTGGCGAAGCCGTGAACCGTGCGCGGCGGGTGGAATACATACGTGCAGGGGCGAACCCAGCGGCGGCTATCGAAGCTGAAGCAGCCCGAGATACCGATGATCTCTTCATACGTGTGGTGATAGTGCGCAGTATCGGGCGGGGTATATCCATCGGCCGGCGTCATGCGCTGGAGTGCAGTGCGCGCGCCGGTTTCGGCGTCGCGGCTGAGCAGGCGCGAATAGAGTCCGGGCGGGCCAAGCGGCACCCATTCCAGCTCATCCACCTTGAGGTCGACGATACGCGGTCGCATGGGGGATCTCCTTGCCAAAGTCACCTGCTGGTCACAGATGTGCGCATGGCCTTCCAGCGCCGGAGAGTACAACCTCCGCAATGCGGATAAAGAGGGTTGTGCGTTTGGCGCGACGCGCGGGCATGGTCACTGTTCGGGTCGGCATCGGCTCGACAAGGACAGGATCACCGTGGACCGCGAACTCGCCTATGATATCTCGCGCTGCGTTCATCGCGGCACGCTGAAGCTGGAGGAAATTCTCCCTTGGGATGACGCGCCCTGCCCCGCCCAGGTGCTGCGCCTGCTGGACGAAAAACCGGGCGCGGTACGCAGCGCGATCCTCCTGCCGCCGGCTGGCTGGACGGCTGCCGCGCGGCGCGCCGATGGCGCTCTCACCCAGATCTTCGTCCTGTCGGGCACGGTGCGGGTGGGGACTGCGCAGTTGGGCGCCTTCGGCTTCGCCGTGCTCCCGGCAGATAGCGGGATCGCAATCGAGGCTCTGACCGCGTGCGAGATCGTGCTGATCTGCGATCGGCCCGGCGCGGACGACGTGCCGGGCGTGCCGCTGCTGGTGCCCGATTGCCTGGCGCTGGAACCGTTCGTGCCGGTCATCGCGGGCAAGCGGCTCGACGGCTTCGAGCGCCGCCGGTTGTGGCTCAACGAACGCACGGGCGCCGATACCCGGCTGCTGAAGGTGCCCGCGCACTTCGGCGGGGTCGGCGGGGCCAACTGGCACCCGGTCGAGGAAGAGATCTATTGCATTTCGGGCGATATCCAGCCCGACGCGAGCCGGCCCATGCGCGCAGGATCGTTCCTGTGGAACCCGGCCTATTCTGTCCACGGGTTCGACGAGCGGACCGAGAGCGGCTGTGTCCTGCTGGAATGGCACGATGGCCCGTGGGATCTGGTCCGCGTGCCCGAGGCCGACCGCTGAGGCGGCACCGGATCGTAGCCAATGCCGCCCGCCCCGGCCACCCCTCGCGGGATCGCCGGGGCGGAAGCGGTTCAGGCCCTTGTCAACTCGCTGGGTTCGGCCTGCCCGGCATAGGGCACGTTGCGTTGGCCGAAGCGACGGACACGGAGGTTGGCCTGCTCGCCGTGGCCGGCGAAGCCTTCCAGTGCGCAGAGGCGCGAGCAGTATTCGCCGATGAGCGCGCTGGCCTCGTCGGTGAGGACCTTCTGGTAGGTGCAGGTCTTCAGGAACTTGCCCACCCACAGCCCGCCAGTATAGCGTGCCGCCTTCTTCGTGGGCAGCGTGTGATTGGTGCCGATCACCTTGTCGCCGAAGCTGACATTGGTGCGCTGGCCCAGGAACAGCGCGCCGTAGTTGGTCATGGTGTTCAGGAAATAGTCGGGATCGGCGGTCATCACCTGCACGTGCTCGCTGGCGATCTCGTCGGCGATGGCCACCATTTCCTCGTAGCTTTCGGCCACGATCACTTCGCCGAACGCCTCCCACGCCTTGCGGGCATGGTCGGCGGTGGGCAGGATCTGCAGCAGGCGCTCGATCTCGGCCATGGTCTCGCGGGCGAACTTCTCGGAGTTCGTCAGCAACACGCCGGGGCTGTCCGGCCCGTGCTCGACCTGGCCCAGGATGTCGGTCGCGGCCATTTCGGGATCGCAGCCGATCTCGTCGGCGATGATCAGCGTCTCGGTCGGTCCGGCGAAAAGGTCGATGCCGACGCGGCCGTAAAGCTGGCGCTTGGCTTCGGCGACGAAGGCGTTGCCCGGGCCGACGAGGATATCGACCGGATCGATGCTTTCGGTGCCCAGCGCCATAGCGCCCACGGCCTGGATGCCGCCGAGCGCATAGATCGCGTCGGCCCCGGCCAGAGCCTGCGCCGCGACGATCGCGCGGGCCGGCTTGCCCTGGAACGGCGGTGCACAGGTGATGACACGCTTCACCCCAGCCACCTTTGCGGTGATGACCGACATATGCGCGCTGGCGAGCAGCGGATATTTGCCGCCCGGGACGTAGCAACCAGCTGAATTCAGAGGAATATTTTTGTGACCAAGCACGACGCCAGGCAAGGTCTCGACCTCGACGTCCTTCACACTCTCGCGCTGCACACGCGCGAAGTTCCTGACCTGCGCCTGCGCGAACTCGATGTCCTTGCGCTCCTGCGCCGTCAAGCTCTCGACCGCGGCGTCGATCTCGGCCTGCGACAGGCGGTAGTCCTGGCGGTCCCAGCCGTCGAACCTGATGCTCATGTCGCGGACGGCCGCATCACCGCGCGCCTCGATGTCGGCCAGCGCCGCCTCGACAATGTTCCGAACCTTGCGATCCGCATCCGCCTTCGCTTCCGCAGATGCGCCGCGCTTGAGATAGATGGCCATGGCTCAGCCCTCCGCCATCGCAGCTTCGCCGGCCGAGGCCCACTTGCGCTCGAAGGCCCACACGTCCTCGAACCCGATCAGTCCGCAGAACGCCTTAAAGTCGAACTGTTCAGGCCCAGCCAGACTGTCGCCGTCCTGCTTGAGCGCGAGAAGCGCAAGCTCGACCGCGCGGGCAGCGGCCAGCGACGTCATCGACGGGAAGATCGCCAGCCTGAAGCCGATTTCGGCCAGCGTCTTCGTATCGAGGATTGGCGTAATGCCGCCGTTCGCCATGTTCGCCAGCATGGGCCGGTCGATCGCGGCGCAGATCTGGCGCATCTGCTCGACGCTGGTCAGCGCTTCGGGAAACAGGATGTCGGCGCCGGCTTCGGCAAAGGCGCCCATCCGGTCCTCGACCGCGTTGTACCCTTCGCTCTGCATCACGTCGGTCCGCGCGATGACCAACAGCCGTTCATCTCGGCGGGCATCGCAGGCGACCTTGATCTTCTCGACCATCTGCTCGGCCGGAATGACCCGCTTAAAGGGGGTGTGACCACACTTCTTGGGAAACTCCTGATCTTCCAGCTGGATCGCCGCGACGCCAGCGTTCTCATAGGCGCGAACCGTGTGGTGGACGTTGAGCAGGCCGCCAAATCCGGTGTCGGCATCGGCGATGACCGGCGTTTGCGCCGATTCCACCAGACGCGCCATGCGGTCCGTCATCTGCGTGACCGAGGCGATACCGGCATCGGGCAGGCCCAGCGCACTCGCGGTGAGCCAGTAACCCGAGCCATAGACCGCATCGAATCCGACGCGGCGGGCAATCACCGCCGTGATCATGTCCTGGATGCCGGGGGCGGTCACGAAATGGCCAGCCTTGACCTTTTCGTACAGGCTGCTGTCCTGCATGGCTTGTCCTTAGAATGCTGAGGGAAAGGGATGAAATGCCAGACAAGGCTGGCGCGCGAGCTTCCTGGTCGCAATCGGCGCCTGCCGCCTTATCCGCCAGACGGATAAGCGGCCCAAGGGCGTGGCTTGCCCGGCCGCGCGGTATCAGGTTCGCTTCATGACGACTGCAACACCGCTGTTCCGCCCTTCGACTTCCTCGCCACCCTGCCTGCGCGACTGGGGCATGATTGCCGGCCTGCTGCTGGTGATGACCGCCTGCCACGGCGTTATCAGCGCCGGCCTGCCTGCCCTGGATAAGGCGATCCTGGCCGATCTTCACATCGGGCGAGGTGCCCTGAAGCTGCGCGAGAGCATTTTCCTGATGTCTTCAGGCCTGTCAGGACTGATGATCGGGTTCATCTGCATGCACGTCAGGCCGTCGCGTATCGTGCTGGCGGGACTGGTCCTGCTTTCGGGAACGCTGACAGCCTATGCTCACGCCAGCAGCATAGGCGAGATCTATGCGCTCTATGTCCTGCTCGGGCTTTCATTCGCGTCATCACACGTGGTGATCGTGGTGCTGATGGTACGCGCCCGCTTCGCCACGCTGCGCACGTTGGCCACATCGATCGCCTTGTCGGGCACGAGCATCGGCGCGGCGATCTTCCCGTCCCTGATCGTCCGCGCGCTCGAGCATACCGACTGGCGCAGCGTGGTGCAGGCCGTCGCGTTGCTGCCCCTGCTGCTCGTGCCTGTGACATTGTGGCTGCTGCGCGGTCCGGCGCCGTCCGGGATCGACGAAGCCCCGCGCGCCTCGATCGAGACCGAGATCACAACGGCGGGCACGACGAGGCTTTCAAAGCCGGCGACTGCGCTTTTGATGGTGGCCACCTTCGGCACCTTCTTTGCCTCGACCTCATTCCTGCTCAATATGTTCCTCTATCTTCAGGACAAGGGCTTCGACGCACGCGAGGCTGCGTCCGGGATGAGCGTGGTTTTCCTGACCGGGCTTGTCGGCAAAGTGGCGATCGGCGCGGCGGCGGAACGGTGGGGCAGCAGCCGCGTGTGGAATACCGCGCAGTTGCTGCTGCTGGCCGGTGCGTTGGCTCTGACTTTCGGCGGAACGCTGGCGATGATTGCGGGGCTGGTGCTGCTGGGAGCAGGATGGGCGGGTTGCTATGTCCTGACGCAAGTGGTCATCGCCAACAGCTTTGCGGGTCCGCGTCTTGGCCAGATGACCGGCGCCTTTATCGTCTTCGAGGCGATCGCATCGGGTTCCGGCGTGTGGTTCGCGGGGTATACCTACGACTTGTTCGGCAGCTACCGCCCCGGCTTCATCGCCTGCTGCGCGCTGGTCGCGATCAGCGCAGCGGCGACCTTCCTATTCCGGCGCACCCTGAAACGCATCTAAACCTGACCGGGTCGACATGAGACACTGACCGATTTCCCGCGACACCGCGCGCAGCGGTTCAAGATATCGCGCGACCGCGTCCCCCAGCGACATGGCATTGGCGAAATAAACCATCGCCAGCGCGCCGAGCAGGGTTTCGCCCTCGAACAAAGGAACCGCGATCGACGATGTGCGTCCAGGGTTGGCCGAATAGGGCGTGCGCGCAACGGCGGCATAGCCCTGCCGCCTGATTCTGGCGATGGCCTGACCGTTCTCGAAATCCTTGATCATCATGGCGTCGAGCGGCTCGTCGCGGGTGTGCGACTGGCGCAGCAGTTCGCGTTGCTCCTCCTCGTTCGCAAAGGAGAAATAGACCTGGCCCGAAGCCGAGGCGAGCAGCGGCACCTGCCAGCCGGGATAGTAATTATTGAAAGTCAGCGTGGTCTGCGTGCTGGTGGAATCGCGCACCACCATCTTGTTTCCCACCCGTGTGACGACCGACACCGGCCAATGGTGATCCTGGGTGAAGCCGCCGATCAGTGCCCGCGCCACGCCGACGAGCCGGTCGTGGTTCTGGAAGCCGCATGACAGCGTCTGGATCAATGCTGTGGGACGATAGCGCTTGCGCGTCTCTTCCCGCTCTATCAGCCCTTCTTCGATCAGGGTGTTCACGATACGATAGGCGGTCGGATAAGGAATTCCCGCCACACGCGAAATCTCGGTCAAGCCCAAAGACCCGAAACGATTGATTGCCTGGATAACGTGGATTGATCGCGCCAGCGAGCGCACCATGTCCTTTTCGCCGCAATCCGGCCCCGTCCCCGCATCCATGCCTTCTGCCAACCCTATCTCCGCAGGATTGCTGGCGGTGCCGGACGTGGCGCGAGACGAAGGTATACGCAGCGATGTCATGACTGCAGAGTTCAGGAATAAGCAGCTGCTCGTCAAGCGCGCATCACCGCCAAGCGGGCACCATCATCCGCAGAGCGGATAAACCATGGCCGCAACATTTCGCAGCCCCCGACCCGGTGCGACACATCGGACGACAGCCCGGACGGGATCCGGGCATCGGTTCGATGGAGTTCACGGACGTGAAGAAGAATTGCGAAGTCCTCGTCGTGGGCGCAGGACCGGTCGGAACGACCTGCGCTGCCCGCCTCGCGTCGATGGGGCTTTCGGTAACGCTGATCGAGGCCGAGGCCGATTGTGCGCACGATTTGCGCGCGTCGACGATCCATGCGGCGACGCTCGAAATGCTGCACGAAATCGATGCGGCCGTGCCGCTGATCGAACTGGGCCTCAAGGCGCCGGTCTATCAGATGCGGGATCGCCGTTCAGGCGAGATCATCGCGTTCGATCTCAACGAGATCGCGGACATGACGCCGTTTCCCTATCGCCTGCAATGCGAACAGTACCACATGGCCCGGCTGCTCTCGAACCGGCTGGCCCAAATGGACGGGATCGACGTGCGCTTCGACTGCCGGCTTGTCGGTGCCCACCAGACCGCGGATGGTGTGGTGGCCGAAGTGGAGGAAGGGGGCCAGCGGCGCCAGATCGAAGCGCGGTTCATCGTCGGTGCCGACGGCGCGCGCTCGACCGTGCGCAAGGTGCTGGACACGGATTTCGACGGCTTCACCTATGAGGAAAAGTTCGTCTCGATCTCCACGCCCTACCCGATCGAAGACGTTGTCCCCGACCTCGACTACGTCAACTACATCAGTGATCCCGAGGAATGGCTCGTACTGCTGCGCGTACCGCGTTTCTGGCGCGTGCTCGTGCCCGCGGATGGCGCCAAGACCGACGAGGAACTCGTCAGTGACGACAATGCGGACTCGATCTTTACCCGGATCGTCGGGCACGGCGGCGTCGAGACGTCGCACCGCACGATCTACAAGGTCCACCAGCGGGTGGCGCGCCGCTTCGTCGACGGCCGGATCGCGATCATCGGCGATGCCGCGCACCTGAACAATCCGCTCGGCGGGTTCGGCATGAACAGCGGAATACACGACGGCTGGAACCTGGCCGACAAACTCTGGCAGGTGCTGCGCAAGGATGCCGGCGCCGAGGCACTCGCCTTGTTCGAGCGCCAGCGGCAGGCCGTGACGCGCTCGTTCATCCAGGCCCAGACCATCGAGAACATGGCAGCCATGGGCAAGGCCGAGAGCGAAGTGATCGCAGCCAAGCGCGAGCAGATGCGCCGCATTCACGCCGATCCGCAGGCTCGGCGCCAGCACCTGCTCCGACAGTCGATGTTTGAAAGCCTGCGGCAAGCACAGGAGATCGCATGACCATGACATCCCCCACCATGCCCGCACGCCGGAACAAGGACGTCCAGGGCTATCGCTACAAGTTCGGCGTTCTCGGCCCATCGACGAACACGATCGTGCAGCCCGACTTCGATGATCTGCGCCCGCATGGGGTGACGAACCACTACAGCCGCATCATCGTCTCGAACGCCAAGGCTGTCTCGAACGAGACTTTCATGGCCGGAGCGTGGGAGATCAGCGACAACACCATCGACGCAGTGCGCGGCGTGATGACCTGCGCGCCCGACCATCTGGTCATGGGAATGAGCGCGGTAACTTTCTTCGGCGGGGCCGAAGGAGCGCTCAAGTGGCGGGAAAACGTCGAGGCCGTATCGGGCCTGCGTGTGAGTACCGGAGCCGAGGCCCTGGCCGCCGCCCTCGCCGCCTATGGCAACATCCGCAAGGTGGCGTTCTTCTCGCCCTATTATCCCACGGCCAATGCCGAAGTGCGGCGATTTCTGTCGGATCACGGATATGACACCGTGCGCGACGTGCCATTGCAGGCTCCGTCGTGGACCGCCATTGCCGAAATCGACGAGGCCCGCATCCGGCAGACGTTCCACCTGCTGGATGGCGACGATGTCGATGCGCTGATCCAGGTCGGCACCAATGTCTCGGCAATGCGCTTCTGCGCAGCGGCCGAGACGTGGCTGGGCAAGCCCGTGATCGCGATCAACACCGCGACTTACTGGCACGCGCTGCGGACCTGCGGTGTGCGCGATCATGTCCACGGCTTCGGCCGCCTGATGGCGGAACTGTAATGGGCGCACCCACCAAGCTCGCTCGCCCGCTGCAATGCGTGCGCAGCGCAGACCTGCCCTGGGAGGTGCTCGGCACGCATGGCTTGAAGCGCCGCCTGCTCGGGCATGATCCGGAAAGCGGCCATGTCACCAACATCGTGTTCATCCCGGAAGGGTGGCACGGTGGCGGGGTCGCGCATTTCCACGATGCGTTCGAGGAAGTCTATATGCTCGACGGCGCGGTAACGCTCGATGGGGACCATTACTTCCGCAAAGGCGTGTACTTCTATCGTCCGGCGCAGGTGGTTCACGGCCATGACGAGCGCTCCGAGACCGGCGCGCTCGCGCTGGTCCGCAGCGATGGCGCGCTCGTCCTGAACCTGGTGCATCAGCCCGAACAACCCGTCGAATATCCGCGTCCCGGTCATGGCGACCCGCGCGGCCATGTCTTCGAAACGCGTGTTGCCAGTGTCGCGGCGGAAGCGGATGCCGCGCTGCACGCCGACTGGAAGGCAAAGCCGCTCAGCGCCGATCCGGTGACCGGAGCGCGCACGTTCGAGGCGATCGTGCCCGCTGGCTGGCAGGGCATCGCGCCCGCATTGGGCCAGCCGTGGGAGGCCTACGTCCTCGAAGGCGACCTGAGCGGCGCGAGGGAAAGCTGGCAGGCTGGCGACTATACCGTGGGCGACGCGGATACGCCGCTGCTCGGCACGGTCTCCAGCACGGCGGGCGCGCGCATCCTCGTCATGACCTTCGGGGAGCGCGCATGAAAGCCGCGCGACTTTTCGCGCCGGGCAACATCCGGCTGGTCGATGCGCCGCGCCCTGTCCCCGGGCCGGGCGAGGCTCTGGTGCGCGTCATCGCCTATGCTCCCTACGGCACAGACGTTTCGACCTACCTCAACAAGGGCGGGCGCTACGTCGCCTCATACCCCGTCGGGATCGGCGCGGATTTTTCGGGCGTGGTGGAGGAGACAGGCGACGGTGTGCACAGCGTTCGGCCGGGTCAGCGCGTCAGCGCTCTTGCGCTCGACCATTGCGGCACTTGCGCCCACTGCATCGACGGCCGGACAAACCTCTGCCTCGATCCGGCATACCGGACGCTGACCCGCCAGACCTGCTGCGAAGAATACGTCCTCGTTCCGGAACGGAAACTGGCCGTCCTGCCCGGTGCCGTCGGCTTCGAGGACGCCGCCATGCTGGCGGGACCGGTCGACGCGCTGAACGCTTTCCGCAAGCTGGGCCTCGACGCCGGGGATACGGTGGCGATCGTCGGCGTAGGTGCGATGGGGCTGGGCGCGCTCGCCATGGCACGCGCGCTAGACATCACCGCGATCGCCATTGGCGGAACCGGCAAGCGCGGGGAACTGGCCCGCAAGGTCGGCGCGGAAGAGGTTTTCGGGCTGTCCGCACATGGCGAGGACGTATCGCAGGCCGTTCTCGAGCGCCATCCGGCAGGCTTTGCAGCGGTGATGGAGACCACCGCGAGCGACTGGGGCACGGCGCTGGCCTTCGCGGTGGCGGGTCTAGGCGGCCGCATCGCCCTGACAGGAGGCGGGCCGCTTGGGGTCAGCAACTGGGACATCGTCGACCGCGAGTTGACCATCTTCGGCGTGCGCGCGGGCAGCGGGCAGGCAGAGGTTCTGGACCTGATCGCCCGGAAACGCCTCTCGCTGGGCGAGACCGTCTCGCGCCGTTTCGCGATCGACCAAGTAGCCGATGCCTTTGCGCTGCTTGCCGGCCCCGACGCGCGCGATATCGGCCGCGTCATCATCAGGATTGGCGACGAAGCATGAGCGCGCGAACGCTCTATCACAAGTTGTGGGACGCCCACGTCATCGCCGAAGTCGATCCGGCCGGCGATCCGCGCGCCGCGCTGATCCATGTGGATCGGCACCTTCTTCACGAATGCAGCACGCACCAGTCATTCGCCTCGCTGCGCGCCAGCCATCGCGGTGTCCACCGCCCTGAAACGCACCTTGCCGTACCCGATCATGCCGTCGCCACGCAGGAAGATCGCCTGACACGCCCAGCGGACGGCGCGGCAGGGTCGCAGGTCGCCGAACTGGCCCGCAACGCCGCCGACTTCGACATCCCGTTCATCTCGCTTGCCGATCCACGGCAGGGCATCGTCCATGTCATCGGGCCCGAACTGGGGTTCACCCTGCCGGGCATCACGCTGGCCTGCGGCGATAGCCATACCTCCACTCACGGGGCTTTCGGCGCGCTCGCGTTCGGCATCGGCGCAAGCGACTGCGCGACCGTCCTGGCGACGAACGCCATCGTCCAGCGACGCGCGGATACCCTGAAGGTAGAACTTCGGGGCCTTCCGGGCAGGTGCGTCGGCGCGAAGGACATCGCGCTGGCGCTGATCGCCGCGTACGGCGCCGGCTTTGCGGCCGGCCACGCGGTAGAGTTCACCGGAGAGGCCGTTCTGCGGATGTCGATGGCCGCACGGATGACCTTGTGCAACATGGCGATCGAGGCCGGCGCGCGCATCGGCCTGATCGCACCGGACGACGTTACCTTGGAATACCTGCGCGGCCGCCCCATGGCTCCGTCGGGCGCACTGTTCGAGCAGGCCGCAGCATATTGGCTCAGCCTGCGCAGCGACCCCTGCGCGGTCTACGACCGCGAGGTCTCGCTCGACCTCGCCGGACTGGAACCCATGGTCACCTGGGGCACCAACCCGCAGGATGCGGTTCCCATCTCGGGCCTCGTCCCGCAGCCGCCCGCCGAGATCGAAGCCGCGCGCCAGCACGGAAAGACTCTGGCCGCGATGGGGCTTGCGCCGGGACAGTCGCTCGTCGGCTTGCCAATCGACGTGGTGTTCATCGGATCGTGCACCAACGGACGCATCGAGGACCTGCGCGAAGCGGCTGCCGCTGCCGCCGGGCGCAAGGTCGCGCCAGGGGTCCGGGCCATGGTCGTTCCGGGCTCGATGGCCGTCCGCCGCCAGGCCGAAGCCGAGGGGCTGGACGGGATCTTTCGTGACGCGGGGTTCGAGTGGCGCATGGCCGGCTGCTCCATGTGCGTCGCCATGAACGAGGACCGGCTTGCGCCCGGCGAGCGCTGCGCGGCGACGTCCAATCGCAATTTCGAGGGGCGGCAGGGACGTGGCGGGCGCACCCACCTCGTCAGTCCAGCCATGGCCGCTGCGGCCGCCGTCGCTGGATGCCTCGTCGATGTACGCCATGCCGAGTCTGCCCGATGAACGTCTTCAACACACTGACCGCCCCCGTGCTCATGCTGCGCGAGAACCGGATTGATACTGACGTGATCTTCCCGGCACGCTTCCTGCTGCTGATGCAGCGTGACGGTCTCGGCGAGTATTTCTGCCGCGACCGCCGGCGCGATGCCCAAGGCAGCTTCGTCGCCAACGCGATTGACGATGCCGCCGTACAGGGCGCTGGCATCCTTCTTGCCGGGAAGGACTTCGGCTGCGGTTCCAGCCGCGAACAGGCGGTTTGGACGATCCTCGATTTCGGGATCACCTGCGTGATCGCGGAAAGCTTCGGCGAAATCTTCGCCGCCAACTGCGTGCGAAACGGCGTCCTGCCCATCGTGTTGGACGCCGCAGCTATCGACCGGCTCGAAACCGCCGCGCGATGCGGCGGGCTGACCATCGACCTTGTCGGCTCCACAATCTCGTGGGGCGGCCCGGACGCCGGATCGATCCCCTTCCCCATCGCGGCCAACGATCGCGAGCGCCTGCTCAACGGATGGGACGAAACGGCGATGATTACCTGTCGCTGGCAGAAGGACATCATCCGCTTCGAGACGGCCCAGCGCCGCGCCTGCCCCTGGCTTTACGAGGAGTCATGCTTGTGAGTTCGCCCCACGAAGACCTTTCCGCCAATTATGCGCGTGCCTTCGGCGGCAAGGCAGGTTTCGGCCGCAAGCCCGCGCTGGTGCTTGTCGATTTCGTGCAGGGCTATTTCGACCCGGCGTGCGATCTCTATGCCGGCGTCGAACACAACCTTGCCTCGGCGCTGCGGGTGCGGCAGGCAGCCCACGCGGCGGGCGTGCTCGTGGTGCTGACCAACGTCGTCTACCATCCCAAGGCGATCAACGGCGGGCGCTTTTTCGAGAAGTCGCTACCCTTGCGTTACTTTCTCGAAGGCAATCCGATGGGGGCCTGGCCCAGCGACCTCGTGCCAACCGGCGACGAACTGGTCGTATCGAAGCAATACCCCAGCGCCTTCTTCGGCACCTCACTCGCCTCGACGCTGACCACGCTGGGGATCGATACTGTCCTGCTTGGCGGAGTGACCACGAGCGGATGCATCCGCGCGAGTTGCATCGATGCGATGAGCCACGGTTTCCGGACAATCGTGATCGAGGATGCCTGCGGCGACCGGCACCCCGCACCGCATCAGGCGAACCTGTTCGACATGAACGCGAAGTATGCCGACGTGGTCCGTGAAGGCGAGGTCATCGACTACCTCAACCACCTGGGCGCGAACGCGTCTGTTCCTGGAGCGGAATGACATGGGTTACCGATTGGGCGTGGACGTCGGGGGCACTTTCACCGACTTGCTGCTGTTCGATACCGACACGGGTTCGTTCTGGCGGCACAAGACGCCGTCCACCCCGCATGACAGCTCGGAGGGC
>NZ_JAPCZG010000007.1 GCF_025938155.1 Novosphingobium sp. KCTC 2891
CGTGCACAGCTGCACTTCGCCCGCGCGGTGATGCGCGCGGTGCACTTCGGCGGCGCGGAACACGAGTTCGGGGAACGGAAGGTCGAACAGCGCGGCGATCTCCTCGCGCGTCCAGTCATTGCGGACGGTGCTGCGGAGGGGCGCTTCCGGGGCGGTAAGCGTGGCTGTTTCGGACATCTGCATCTCCCGGCATTCAAACGAGTCTGCGGCCCCTTAAATCAAAAATCCGGCGGGTGCTTGTGGAAAAACGATTGTCGCCCGGCCAACCTACCGGACGGATTTCCGTAAGGAAAACCGCAGAGCACCGCGCGCGTTTACCGGACCGGAAGGGTTGCCCTATTAAGCGGGGCGGCGATGCGGCCCGCTCGGGGCCGGTTTTCAAGACGGATCGGATGACGGTGAGCAAAGCTGTTGAGCGCGTGGGCGTTGTTGGTCTGGGCTATGTGGGCCTTCCGCTGGCGATTTCGTTCGCGCGCAAGTTCCGCGTCACCGGCTTCGACATCAGCGCGCACCGTATCGCCACGCTGAGGGCGGGCGAGGACTATACCAACGAGGTCACCGCCGAGGAACTGGCGGCATCGAGCCTCGAAGTCACCGACGACGCTGAGGCGTTGCGCGATTGCTCGGTGATCATCGTGACCGTGCCGACGCCGGTCGATGAAAGCCGCCGGCCCGATTTCTCGGCGCTGCACGGCGCCTGCCGCACGGTGGGCAAGGTGATTTCTCCCGGCACGATCGTGGTGTTTGAATCGACCGTCTATCCCGGCGCGACCGAGGAGGTCTGCGCCCCGGCGATCGAGGCGGTTTCCGGCCTGAAATGCGGCGTCGATTTCAAGCTGGGCTACAGCCCCGAGCGGATCAATCCCGGCGACAAGGAGCACCCGTTCGAGAAGATCGTGAAGGTCGTCTCCGGGCAGGACGATGAAACGCTCGATACGCTCGCCGATCTCTATGGCGCCGTGGTGACGGCGGGCATCCACCGTGCATCGTCGATCAAGGTGGCCGAAGCATCCAAGGTGATCGAGAACACCCAGCGCGACATCAACATCGCGCTGATGAACGAGATTTCCAAGATCTGCGACCTTGTCGGCATCCGCACCAGCGAAGTGCTGGCGGCGGCGGGGACGAAGTGGAATTTCCTGCGCTTCTATCCCGGCCTGGTCGGCGGGCACTGCATCGGCGTCGATCCCTACTACCTCACCGCCAAGGCCGAACAGCTTGGCTATCACCCCCAGGTGATCCTGGCCGGGCGCCGCATCAACGATGGCATGGGCAGCTACATCGCCCAGCGCGCGGTGAAGATGATGACCGCCAACGGCCGGCCGCTGCGCGAGGCGCGGGTCGGCATCCTTGGCCTGACGTTCAAGGAAAACGTGCCGGACATCCGCAATTCCAAGGTGGAGGACATCGTCCGCGAATTCGCGGAATTCGGCATCGCGCCGCTGGTGCACGATCCGCTGGCCGATCCGGCGGCGGCGCGGCACGAATTCGGCATCGCGCTCTCCCCGCTGGAGGACATGGCCGAGCTTGATGTGCTGGTGCTGGCCGTCTCGCACCGCGCTTTCCTGGAGATGTCGCCGCAGGCACTGGCCGGCATGGTCACGCCCGGCGGCGTGATCGTCGATGTCAAATCCGTGCTGTCGCCGGAATCGGTTCCCGCGGGGCTTCGCTACTGGAGCCTGTGACCGCGCCGGACGGTGGTGCCGCGGTCGGGACCAGTGTCAGCTTGGGCTTTGCGCCGTCGCAGGATTGGCTCTGGTTGGCCGTGGCGCCCGCCTCCGCGTTCCAGATCAGCCCGGTGGCCGATGCTTCCGGCGCCAGCTTGCGATAGAAGCTGCCGTTGATCTGGGTCGTGGCGATCAGTTCGTCGCGGAACTTCAGGTAGAGGTGGTGATCCGGCACCGCGCTGTCCGCTTCCGTCCAGAACTGTTCCAGTGGTCCCTGGTAGGTCATCCCTTCCATGTCCCACACCGCTTCGCCGACCGGCTTGGTCGGGCACTTCATGCCCACGGCGGTCAGGCCCACGGTACTGTTGATCACCACCACGCCCCGGCAATGGCGGATCAGCGTGGGTGTGTGCTGGTCGTGGATGTAGAGCACGCGGTGGCCGCAGCCGGCATCGCGCGCAAGATCGCGGATCAGACGCGAATAGTCGCGGTATCCCCGGTCCATGGGGTCGATCGAGCCCTGCCGCACGCGGTCGAGGTCGTCCTGCGAAGGCCCGTGGCGCAGCCGCTCGAACAAGGCCCGCGCTTCCTCGGGCGTGGCGACGACATGGCAGAACTCGATCGCGGCTGGCGCTTGCCGCGCACGGTGAACTGTTTGACTCCAAAGGGTGGGGAAAAGCGGTTGTCGCGGGCGATGTTGCCGGTGGACGGGCATTCGCCTCCCGCCTTGGTGCATTCTCCGTTGGTCTCGGCGTCGCAGTACCATTCGTCGATGGCGGTCACGCTGTCGCCTGTCTTGAAATGGTTGCCGATGATCGTGTTGTCGTTGGACCGGTCGCGCAGCTTGATCGCCGCACCGCAGAAATCTTCGAAGGTATGGCCTTCGATGCGGGTGCCCGACGAATAGTGCGCCAGATAAACTGGATGAATCTGCGCGCATTCGCGCGCCGTGCGGTTGCGCACCGTGTGGAAGTAGTTGTTGGCGATCACGTTGTCGCGTGAATTGACCAGACGGATCGCCGCGGTCGATGCCGGTCCGTCGTCCTGCCCGATGTCGCCGATGCGGTTGAAGACATTGTCGATGATCGAGGTGCCACTGTTGAAGCCGGTGGTGTCCGGGCTTCGGGCGGTCCAGCCGCAACGCCCCGCGTGCAGCCTCCAGCCGCGTCACCTCCAGCGGATTGAACGCTGCCGTATCGCCTATGCTGTCGGCCAGCGCCGATGTCACACCTCAGCAGCTGGTGCCCGCCAGCACCGCTGCCGCGCGTTCGCCATCCCGCTCTGCGCGTGCAATCGCCGCGTTGACTGCCGTCATCCCCCCGTCCGTCCATGTCGACAGGAAAGGCTGGACCGCGGCAGGATCGGCTTCGGTGACAAGTTGGTCCGCCGGCTTTGCCTTGCGTTGCAGGTTCTCGCGGTGGATCGCCATCAGCGTGCCGGGCAGCGCTCGCAGCGCGCGGCCCGTTGAGCAGCGCGTCCCCGAGCTGGAAGCGATCGTCCGGCGCACCGCCAGAACGCGCCCGTCCTGCGCGGCCAGCGTTCGCGCAAAGATCTCCGCCTGCTGGCGCGACATCGCCTGCTGGCTGGCAAGGGCTGCGCACGCCTGGTCGAGTTCCTGCTCCAGCATGGTGATCGTGGACTGGGCATCGGTCGGCAAGGCCTCCGCTGCCAGGGGCCCGGCCGGCAAAGCGCCGGATGCTCGTGTCACGGCACCTCGATCTGGCCGCCGCGGTCCCAGATGCCCTTGCAGTCGATCACGATCACGCCTCGGCCGACCGGCGGCACCGATGCGCGAAACGGCTTGTGGTCCACCAGCAGCAGGCGCACGTCCGCCTCGCGCAGCGCGTCGTCCGCATCCACCAGCGTCACCCCCCGCGCGGCCAGCCGCTCGGGCAGGGCCTCGATGTTCGGCTCCACCGCCAGCAACCGCGCCGCGGTGCTGCCCGTCAGGTGCTCGACGATCTCCAGCGCCGGGCTTTCCCGCAAGTCGTCGATGTCGGGCTTGAACGTCAGGCCAAACGCGGCGACGGTGATTTCCGCCTGCACGCAGCCGCGCGCGCTGGCCACTTGCTCCACGGCGGCGCGCACCTTGTCGATCACCCAGTGCGGCTTGAAGTCGTTGATCTCGCGCGCGGTGCGGATCAACCGCGCCTCTTCCGGCGTGCGATTGACGATGAACCACGGGTCCACGGCAATGCAGTGCCCGCCCACGCCTGGGCCGGATTGCAAAATGTTGACGCGCGGATGGCGGTTGGCCAGTGTGATCAGCTCCCACACGCTGATCTGCAGCTTGTCGCAGATCAGCGAAAGCTCGTTGGCAAATGCGATGTTAACGTCGCGGAACGCGTTTTCCGTCAGCTTGCACATTTCCGCGGTGCGCGCGTTGGTGATGACGCATTCGCCCATTACGAAGGTCTTGTAGAGCGCGCAGGCCGCCTCCGAACAGCGCGGGGTCATGCCGCCGATCACGCGGTCGTTCTCTACCAGCTCGCGCAGCACGTGGCCGGGCAGCACCCGCTCGGGGCAATAGGCGATGCGTATGTCGGACTCTGCACCCGCCTGCTGCGGAAAGGTCAGGTCGGGCCGCGCCGCCGCCAGCCACGCCGCCATCTGCTCGGTCGCACCCACCGGCGAGGTGGATTCCAGCACCACCAGGTTGCCCTTGGCCAGGACCGGAGCAATCGCCTGCACCGCCGCCTCGATATACGAAAGGTCTGGTTCGTGACCATCCTTGAACGGCGTCGGCACCGCGATCAGGAATGCCTCGGCCGGTTCAGGCACAGTTGTTGCCCGCAGCGTGCCTTCCAGCGTGGCTGCGTGGACTACCATGTCGAGGTCCGGCTCCACGATGTGGATGCGGCCTGCGTTGATCGTCTCCACGGCGTGCGCGTTCACGTCCACGCCGATCACCTCTACCCCGCGCGATGCGAACACCGCCGCAGTGGGCAGGCCGATATAGCCGAGGCCGACCACGGAAATCCGCCCGAAAGGCAGGCGCCGGTCCCGCTGCCTGCTCTTGCGTTCGTCTTGCGCCGTCGGGGTCATTTCCATTGCTCCAGTACCTGTTCGATCCGTTCGCAGGCGCGACCGTCTCCATAGGGGTTGTGGGCGAAGGCCATCGCGCGATAGGCCTTGGCATCATCCATCAGCGCGCTCACGCCCGCGATGATTTTCTCCTGCGACGTGCCCACCAGCCGCACGGTGCCCGCTTCTACCGCCTCGGGGCGCTCGGTGGTGTCGCGCATCACCAGCACCGGTTTGCCCAGCGACGGGGCCTCTTCCTGTATGCCGCCGGAATCCGTCAGGATCAGGTGGCTGCGCACCATCAGGAACACGAACGGCAGGTAGTCCAGCGGCTCGATCAGGTGGATGTTGGCGATGCCTTGAAGGATGCGGTTCACCGGCTCGCGCACGTTGGGATTGAGATGCACCGGATAGACGAAGTCCGCGTGCGGATAGCGGCGAGCCAGCGCGGCGATCGCAGTACAGATGCGTTCGAACCCGCCGCCGAAGTTCTCGCGCCGGTGCCCGGTGATCAGCACCAGCGGCGCGCCTTCGCGCAGGATCGGGGCAAAGCGCTGCGCCAGTTCTCCGGCCAGTGCGCCATCCGTTTCCAGCTTTTCCCGCACCATCAGCAGCGCGTCGATCACCGTGTTGCCGGTCACGCTGACCGATCCGGCGGGCACGTTTTCTGCAAGCAGGTTGCGCCGCGATTGCTCGGTCGGCGCAAAGTGCAGGTGGGCCAGGGCGCCGGTCAGCTTGCGGTTGGCTTCCTCCGGCCAGGGCGAATAGAGGTTGCCGGTGCGCAGGCCCGCTTCGACGTGCCCCACCGGGATCTGCCGGTAATATGCGGCCAGGCTGGTGGCAAAGGTCGTCGCCGTGTCGCCATGGACCAGCACGATGTCGGGCCGGAAGTCGGCCAGCGGCGCTTCCATCCGGGTCAGGATCGCTGCGGTCAGGCCGGACAGCGTTTGGCCCGGCTGCATCAGATCGAGATCGTAATCGGGGCTGATCTCGAACAGGCGCAGCACCTGGTCGAGCATTTCGCGGTGCTGCGCCGTCACGCAGACGCGTGCGTCGATCGCGGCAGAGCTTGCCAGCCGCTTGGCCAGCGGGGCCATCTTGATGGCTTCGGGACGGGTCCCGAAAACGGTCAATACGCGCATTGTCACAGCCCCAAAACCTCCTTTACGCTAACCGCGATCTGGTAAAGGATCTGTGTCATATCCTTGACAATCTGGTACGATTTCACGTCCACACGGGGCAGGACAATGACCTGGTTACCCGTTTTCAGCGGGCGGGCGTTCTCTGCCACCTGGTCGAAGCTGCCGTCGCCGTGGGCCACCACGATGCGGCGCGATCCGCTCTTGTGTGCGAAGCCGCCGGCGGTCTGCACATAGTCGCTCGCGCTGGCCGAGCTGGAATAAGCTATTGCGTTGGGGAACAGCACCTCGCCGCTCACCAGCACCAAGCCGTCCTTCGTCGGCACCTGCAGCACGTCGCCATTCTCCAGCAGCAGGGCGTCGCGTTCGGGGGCGTGGCCGATCGCCACCTGTCCGATCGGCTCGATCTGGCGCGCCCGGTCGATCCACCGCAGCATCAGGTCGGCCTCGTTGCGGCGCAGCATGGATTCGTCGTTGGTGCCCGATCGCGCCGTCAGCGTAGCCATCTGCAGGCTGAGCGAGGTTTGCAGTATCTCCTTCTGCCGATGCTTTACGCGCCGGCGGATCAGCTGGATGTCGTCGGCATTCGATCGCTCGGAGAACTTCACCTGCCGCAACAGGTCGCCCGCGCGCGAACCATAGGGCAGCACGTATTTCTGCTGTGAATCGTGCTCGCCTTCGATTCGCACGGTGATCGTGCCGAGCCTCTTGTCGGGGGTGAAGTCGATCTCGGCGCCATTGGCAACCGCCAGCCGCGGCGCGTCCGACGGCGGATAGTATTCGACGTTCTTCACCGATCCGGTGTTGCGCGCGATGCGCATGTGCGTGGCTGCCGCCAGCGGCCGCGCCATCAGCATCACGTCGGCGGCGTTTGTCGGCGTGCCGATGGGGAATTCGAACACCTTCGGATTTTCAGCAAGGCCGCCCACGGTCACCGTGTTCTGGCGCGGGCCGACGAAGATCATTTCGCCATTGCCCAGTTGCACCTGCGGCATCACGCCCCGGAACAGGAACTCGTACAGGTTCACACGCTTGCGCACCATTTCCCTGCGCCTCACCTGCACAGAGATGAACGAACCACGGTTTGGATCGACGCCGCCGGCGAGGTCAAGATAGTGCAGCAGACTGTCGGCGCTGGTGCCATTGTACTGCCCGGGGCCGTTGGGATGAAGATGTCGCCCTGCGGATCCACCACCAGGTACTGGTTGAAGCTGTAGGCGCCCCACATGCGCATGTAGATGCGGTCGCCCATGGTCACGATATAGTCGGGGTTGTACTGCACGGACGAGGCCTTGGTGAAGACGCCCGCGAACAGCTGCGCGCCGAACACGTCCGAATTCACGTTCGCGTGATAGTCGAACGGCACGCCGCCGGTGTTGGTGGTCTGCTGGATTGTCTGGTCAGCCATTCTCTCGGCCGCCGGCAGCGCGGTCACGTCCAGCGAAGGGAGTGTCGGGGCGATCCCGAAGTCGCGGGCGTTGTGCTGCTGTCCGGCTGCGCCTGGTTCTGCGCGCTCTGGACCAGCGCCGCCAGCACCGCCGGATCGATCCCCAGCGTCCCGGCGCTCGCCATCGCCATGCCAAGGCCGGTCATCCACTCTTGAAAGGTCATGTTCGTGTCAGTCCATGTGATCGCGGACGACGGCCAGCAGGGCGATTCCCGCGGCGAGCATGGTCACCAGCGTGAACGCCAGCGCGTTGTAGAAGCGGCGCGATTTGATGGATCGTTCGGCCAGCGTCGGCTTCTGGACGACGGTGACCTTGCGGACCTTGCGCATCGCGTCGATGCGGCCCTTTTCCAGCCCGGTCAGGGTCGTCTGGCATCTGCTGAGCAAACACCGCTTCCTGCGGCAGCCGCTGGAAAGTTTCGATCTTGCGATTCAGCGCGGCGCCGTTGGGCGAAACTATCTTTGCGGTTTCACTCTTGATCTGCGCGTCCACCGCGTTGATCTGCTGTTGGACTGCCACGACTTGGGGGTGCGTGGGCACCTGATAGGCCTGCACCGTGCGCAGCTGGGTCTGCAATGCCATGCGGTGGGCCTGCACTGACCCACGATGCCCTCGGTGCGCTCAGCCGCCAGTTCGGGCGAGAGCAGGCCTTCCTTGCTCTGGTAGTCTATCACCGCCTTGCGCGCGGCCAGGTTGCGCTGGTCCGCTCGGCCTCGCCTTCCAAAAAGGGGACCTGCGCAGCTACCAGATCGTGGTCGCTGCGGTTCATGAAGGCCTCGCCTTCGCTGACCATGGTCTGCACGATGGCCTGCGCGGTCTGGGGATCGAACGCTTGGGCAGAAACGACCAGCACGCCTTGCGTGTCGTCGTAGTCGATCTTCACGCGGTTCTGGAAATAGGCTTGGAAGTTTTCCATCGACGCGTGGGCAGACCACAGCCGCGTGAACGGATCGCGGTGCCTGCGCGCGCAAGTGCAACCGGGTGTCCAGCATGCGCAGCATGTCGGTGGAAAGCATGTAGTCACGCATCCGCATCTGATCGCCGCGGTCGCCTCCCAATGCGATCCCGCCCAGGAATCCGCCAAAGTGCAGCCCGCCACCACTCGGAAGCTCGGTCTTCTGGATAAGGGCGTGAGATTCCGACACATAGCGGTTCGAGGCGAAGATCAGCCAGAATGCGGAGGACAGCAGGCAAAACAGCACGGCTGGGAGCAGGATGGCCCGGCGGATCGAGCGCCACGCGCCGGGGCACCGCATCGCCCTGCTGCATTTCGCGGCACGGCCCGCGCCATGCCTTCAGCCCGTCGCGCAGCCGCTCGAACACCGCCGGCGGCAGGAAATCGCGCCGCTCCACGAAACCGTCGCGCTCGAAGGCGGCGCGGTCCTCGGGCCGGATCAACCCCGCCAGCTTGCCGCGGCGGCGCTCTGCCATCGCGTGGGCGGCGCGCACCCGCGCCACGTGCAGCCCCGCCTCGTTCAGTCGGCGCGATCCGATCAGGGGATGGTCGATGAAGCTTTTCGCGCCCGTGGCCAGGCTCGCCACCCACCACGGCATCAGCAGGGTCGTGCGCAGGAGGGTGAGCATCATCATGGGCTCGCTGATGCCCCAGCATCGCATGGCCGCGCAATTGCAAATGGGCCGAATGCGGTCTCTTCTGCGCGCAAGTCTTTACCGCGTCGGAAACCATGGCCTAGAGCGAATCGGCTAAGGGGCGTTTCGCGTTCCCGACGGAGATTGGACTTGGCGATTCTTGTTACCGGCAATGCCGGCTTCATCGGCTTTCATACCGCGAAGGCATTGCTGGAGCGCGGGGACGATGTCGTCGGCATCGACGTGGTCAACGATTACTACGATCCCGCGATCAAGGAAGCGCGGCTACGGATCCTTGAAGAGACCGCGCGCCGCACCAACGGGTCCTATGCCTTCGTGCGTGCCAACATGGCCGATCAGGTGGCGGTGGACCGCACCTTTGCCGAGCACGGCGTGCGCCGCGTGGTCAACCTCGCCGCGCAGGCGGGGGTGCGCTATTCGATCGAGAACCCGCGCGCCTACGTCGAAAGCAACATCGTCGGCTTCACCAACATTCTCGAGGCGAGCCGCCACAACGGGGTGGAGCACCTCGTCTATGCGTCCACCAGTTCGGTCTATGGCGGCAACCAGGCGATGCCGTTCAGCGAACACCTGGGCGCCGACCACCCCTTGCAGTTCTATGCCGCCACCAAGAAGGCGAACGAGCTGATGGCGCACAGTTACAGCCATCTCTACCGTCTGCCGACCACGGGTCTGCGCTTTTTCACCGTCTACGGTCCGTGGGGCCGGCCCGACATGGCGCTGTTCCTGTTCGCGAAGAACATCATCGCGGGCAAGCCGATCGACGTGTTCAACTATGGCAACCACACGCGCGACTTCACGTTCGTGAGCGATATCGTCGAGGGCGTGATCCGCGCGCTGGACCGGCCCGCCGCGCCCAATCCTGCGTGGGACGCGATGAAGCCCGATCCGGCGACGAGCAACGCGCCCTACCGGATCTACAACATCGGCAACAATTCACCGGTCAAGCTTACCGAATATATCGAGGCGCTGGAGGACGAGATCGGCCGCAAGGCGGAGCGCAATCTCCTGCCGCTGCAGGCCGGTGACGTGCCGGACACCTTCGCCGATGTCTCCGACCTTGAGCGCGACCTTGGCTACAAGCCCGCGACCACGGTGCGCGAGGGCGTCGCGGCGTTCGTGGCATGGTACCGCGAGTACATGGGCGAGGGGTAAGCGGCAGGCGGCTTGGCGGAAGGGCGCTTCAGGCTGCCCCGGCCGAGAATGTCGCCATGGCCGAGAGCGCGCCTTTCAGTGCTTCGATGCTGACCGGCTTGGTCAGCAGCGGCGCGTCGGGCGTGTCGTCGGTTTCCTCAAGCGAGGCGTGGCCGCTCAGGTAGTAGAATGGCGTGCCCGCTTCGAGCAGCCTCCGCGCCACCGGGGCGGAGGTGGTGTCCTGCCCCAGCGAGAAGTCAAGCAGGGCGCAATCGACGACGCACTCCGCCAGCACGGTCATTGCCTGATCGACGGTGGCGGCGGTGGTCACTGTTTCATGTCCAAGGTCAGCCAGGCTTTCCTCGAGGAGCATCGCCAGAAGCGGCTCGTCTTCGACCACAAGGATTCGCATCTGTGTTCCTAACCGGGCCTCTGCCCGAGCCGCATTCTACCTTTTGGGTGGGACGCGCGGTATAACACTGTACACCCGCCAACGTCATTTTAACCCGGTTTCATCGCCCTTTACAAACCGGCTGCCGCATTTTGGCAATAGGAATGCCCAAAATCAGCTTGGGGAACCCCCTGCCATGCGGGACATTGGGAGCGGCATGAGCATTCCCGACTCGACCGGGCCGACGCGCTACGTCGATGCCGATGGGCTGGGACGCGGCCCGCGTTCGGCGGTTATCGTGCTGGTCGCGCTGCTCCATCTCGCGCTGGCTTTTGCCATTCTGCGCGGTCTTGGCGGAGTGGCCATGCTCCCCGGCGGCGAACCGCAGCCCGCCACCGCCGCCTATGACGTGCCGCTGGACAAGCCTTCGCCGCAGCCGACCGCGACCACCACCGCGCGCGAGCCCGAAGGCGCCGAGGGGGCGGCGGGCCGGAAAGCCCGCGCCACCCAGATCGTCGCCGCGCCCGCGCGCATCTCCACCCGCGCCGCTCCCGCAGCGCCCGCCGCCTCCACCGGCAACGACACGCGATCAGGCGAGAGCGCCGCCGGTGCGGGCACCGGCGGGGGCGCGGCGGGCAGCGGCACCGGCAGCGGGGGCAGCGGCAACGGCGCGGGCGGGCGCTATGTCGCCACCCGCGCGGTCAAGATCGCGGGGGATATCACTTCGGCCCGCGACTACCCCCGAGAGGGCCGCGATGCGCGCGTGGGCCGCAGCGTGGTCATCCTGCTCAAGGTCGGAACCGACGGCCGGGTGCGCGGTTGCAGGGTTTACCGGCCCAGCGGCGACGCCAATGCGGACGCGGTGACCTGTGCGCTCGCGGTGGACCGCTTCCGCTTCCGCCCCGCTCTCGACCAGACGGGCGCCCCCGTGGAATCCACCTATGGCTGGGAACAGCGCTGGTTCGCGCCCTAGTTGCTGCATCTGCTAACGCAAGTGCTGGTGCCCCACGCTTCGAAACGACCCTAAGTTACGACAAGATGAGCGCCCGAGCCCTCAATTATGTTGCGATGCAACGCAACCGAATCCCGGTTGCCGCGTTTGGTTCATTGAACGGACAGATTTTGACCTCGGGGCTTGCCATCGATGACCATCGACCATCACGACACCTTCAACCGGCCGCGCACGGCCAGTAAAACCGGCGCCGCGGTCCTCGACTTCTTCGGCGCCGACGCCCACGTGCCGCGCAAGGCGCGCCGGATTGCGCTGATCGGCGGCTTCCGCCCGCGCAAGTGCGGCATCGCCACATTCACCACCGATCTCTACGAACAGCTGCGCGCGCACCACCCTGAACTGTCGGTCGATCTTCACGTGGTGGACAACCCGCACGACGGGCTGGACTATCCCGGCGTCCGCGGCGTGATCCGCGCCGAGCGCACCGAGGACTATCGCATCGCCGCGCGCCGCATCAACGAAGACGCGGTGGACGCCGTCTGGCTCCAGCACGAATACGGCATCTTTGGCGGCCCCTCGGGTGAAATGGTGCTTGATCTGGTCGATCGCATCGCCGCGCCGCTGATCGTCACGCTCCACACCGTGCTGGCCGAGCCTTCGGACCGGCAGCGCGCCATCCTCGATCACATCCTGCGCCGCGCCAGCCGGGTCATGGTGATGAGCCATCATTCGCAGGGCCTGCTGCGCCGCCTTTATCACGTGGCGGAAGATCGCATCGTCGTGATCCCGCACGGCGCGCCCGACCGGCCGCTCGGCCGAGGCGAGGCGTTCAAGGCGCGTTCGGGCCTTGCGGGCCGCAACGTGATGATGACGTTCGGCCTGCTGGGCCCCGGCAAGGGGCTGGAAACCGTGATCGAGGCGCTGCCCGCCATCGTCGCGGCGCACCCCGCCACCGTCTACCGCATCGTCGGCGCCACGCATCCCAATCTCGTTGCCGAACAGGGCGAGGCCTACCGAGACAGCCTGATCGCGCGCGCGGAGCAACTGGGCGTCGCCGGCAACATCGAGTGGGACAACCGCTTCCTCGAAACGGACGAACTGCTCGACCAGCTCGAAGCCTGCGACATCTATCTCACCCCCTATCCCAATCTCCAGCAGTCCACGTCCGGCACGCTCAGTTTCGCGGTCGCGCTGGGCAAGGCGGTCGTCTCCACCCCCTATGTCCACGCCAGCGAACTTCTGGCGGACGATGTCGGTGTGCTGATCCCGCCCCGTTCGGCGGGGGCGCTGGCCGATGCGGTCAATGGCCTGCTGGGCGATCCCCATGCGCTCGCGGCGATGCAGCGCCGTGCCTGGCTGCGTGGGCGCGATACGATCTGGCCGCGCTTCGCCGAAGCGAGTGCGGGCCTTGTCGAAAGCGTGGTGGTCACCGCACCGCGCCGGATGCCGCTCCTCGCCACGCCGGGCTTTGCCGGGGTGCGCGCGATGAGCGACGATACCGGGATGTTCCAGCATTCGATCGGCATCGTGCCCGATCGTCGTCATGGCTACTGCATCGACGACAACGTGCGCGCGCTAATGCTGATGGGCGAGGCGGACGCGGTGCCCGTGGCGCAGCGGCAGCGCTGGGCCACGGTCTATGCCTCGTTCATCCAGTATGCCTGGAATCCCGATGAGGAGCGCTTCCGCAACTTCATGGCGTTCGACCGCACCTGGTGCGAGGACATCGGCTCGGAAGACAGCAACGGTCGCACCTTGTGGGCGCTGGGCCATGCCATGGGCAAGGCTCCGGACGAGGGGCTGCGCGCCTGGGCAAGGCAGTGGTTCGACATCGCCGTCGGCCCGCTTTCGCAGGTGTCCTATCCGCGCGCGGTGGCTTTCACCATGCTTGGCGCGCTCGAGGCGCTCCGCGTCGATCCCGGCCACGGCCAGGCGCTCGATCTGGTGAAGCGCGGGGGCGAGATGCTTCACGCCCTGCTCCAGGCCGGTCGCCGGCCCGACTGGGCGTGGTTCGAAGCGGTGCTGGGCTATGACAACCCGCGGATGCCGCAGGCGCTGATCGAGGCGGCCGCGCTGCTTGGCCGTGACGACTGGCTTCACAGCGGGCTTGAGTCGCTGCGCTTCATCGCGGGCCAGCAGGTTTCCGCAGAAGGGAAGTTCCGCGCCATCGGCTCGGAAACTTTCCACCGCCCCTACGAAACGATGCCCTTCGATCAGCAGCCTTTGGAAGCCTGGGCCGCCATCGACGCCGCCGCCGCCGCGTTCCGCGCGACGGGGGATCCATCATGGATCGCCCATGCCGAACTGGCCTATCGCTGGTATCTGGGAGCCAATGATCGCGGCGTTGCGCTGGGCGACATCGTCTCGGGCCGCTGCCGCGATGGTATTACGCCGCAAGGTGCGAACGAGAATTGCGGCGCGGAATCGATTCTGGCATTCCAGCTCTCGCACTACGCGATGCAGGCGCTTGCCCGACCCGGTCTTGATCAGGGACGGTTAAGGGACGGACAGGCTATCATGGCTGCACGCAGAATGGGGAGCGCACTTGTCGATCGAACGCAGCAGGGCGCACACCAGCTTGCGAATTCTTGACGAAAGGCTTCACGCCGATCCCTCCCGGGTTGTCCTCCGGCCATTCCATCTGGGATGGTCGGGCGGCACCGCGCAGGGATCGCGCGCCGCGCGGCTGGTGGCCGACGTTCTCGCGCTGCCCGATGGGGAAGCGGCGGAGGAGTATGGCCGTGTGCTCCACGATTTCGAGGAGCGCCACTGGCAGACCGAACAACTGTTCGAGGAACGCTATCGCGAAGTGGAATCGGCGCTGGGTCTTGACGGCAAAGGGCTCAGCCCGATCCGCAAGCGGCTGATCGGTGCCTATTTCTGCCACGAATATACCTACGCCGCCGCAGCGCTGATGAACCCCAGCATCGTGCCGCACCCCGACCAGTCGGGGATCACCGGCGGGTCGGTGCGCTTCGTGATGAGCCTGCGAGCCGTGGGTGAAGGGCACATCAGCTCGATCGTGTTCCGCGAAGGCATCGCTCACACCGACGGCAGTTTCCAGCTCTGGCCGCAAAGCGCCTTCGCCACCGCGATGACGCTGGACGACGCCACGATGGTCGATGCCGACAGCGCCGTGACGGTGCATCGCCACGCCGAATCCAGCCTGTCCAATTCGGTGATCTTCCCGATCACCGAACAGCAGCGCGGGGGCCTCGAAGACTTGCGCCTGGTCCGCTTCGACCATGGCGACGGAGATTTCGAATGGGTGGGCACCTACACGGCCTATTCGGGCAGTTCGATCCGCTCCGAATTGCTGCGCACGCGTGATTTCCGGGAGTTCGTCCTCGAACCGATCGAGGGGCGGGCCGGCCGCAACAAGGGCATGGCGCTGTTCCCGGAGAAGATCGGCGGGCGCTACTGCATGGTCGGGCGGCAGGATGGCAAGAACCTGTTCCTGATGTATTCGGACCGGCTCGACCACTGGGACGATGACGGCGTGCTGCTGATGGAGCCGAAATTCCCTTGGGAATTCGTGCAGATCGGCAATTGCGGCAGCCCTATCCTCACGGACCGCGGCTGGCTGCTGCTGACCCATGGCGTGGGGGCGATGCGCAAATACGCGCTGGGCTGCGCGCTGCTGGACCGGGATGACCCGTCCAAGGTCATCGCCCGCAGCCGGACCCCCTTGTTGACCGCCATCGATGCGGACCGTTTCGGATATGTCCCAAATGTGATCTATACGTGCGGTGCACTAAAGGTGGGCGCGAACCTGCTGGTGCCTTATGGAATTTCGGACAGCGCGGTGGGATTCGCGGCCACATCGATCGACGAGATATTGCAATTGATGGAGTGACGCACCCCGCGTCGCGGAGCTTCACGATTGCGAAAAAAGACGGGATTTCATGGACAAGATCATTCCGGTAGTGCTCTGTGGGGGTAGCGGGACGCGCCTCTGGCCACGTTCGCGCAAGGTCAAGCCGAAGCCCTTCCTGCCGCTCGTGGGGGACACCACCCTGTTCGAGGCGACCGTGCTGCGCTGCGGCAAGGAGGCTGGATTCGGCGATCCGGTGATCGTTACCGGTGCGGCCCATCTCGAACATGTCGAGCAGCAGCTGCCCGATCGCGCGCACACCTGGATCATCGTGGAGCCCGAGGGCAAGAATACCGCCGCCGCCATCGCGCTGGCGGCGCTGCGCCTGCCCGCGGACGCGGTGATGCTGGTCTGCCCCAGCGACCACCACATCGGCGATTGCGATGCCTTCCAGGCCGCCGCGCACGAAGCGGCAAAGCTGGCAGCGCAGGGTTGGCTCGTCTCGTTCGGTATCGCGCCCACGGCGCCCGAGACCGGCTTCGGTTATCTCAAGCAGGGCGAACCGATCGAAGGCACCGCCGGCGCGCGGGTCGAAAAGTTCGTCGAGAAGCCCAATCTCGAACGCGCCATCGAGTTTCTCGCCCATGGCGGCTATTCGTGGAACGGTGGCATCTTTGCGTTCCGCGCGGGCACGTTCCTTGCGGAACTCGAAGCCCACCGCCCGGCGCTGGCCGCGGCCGTCCGCGCCTCGGTCGAGCAGGGGCGCGAGGACGGGATGCGCTTCCACCCCGATCCGGCCGCCTTCGCGAAGATCGAAAGCGAATCCGTCGATTACGCGGTGATGGAAAACACCGACCGCGCGGCGATGGTCCCGGCGGTGATGGCCTGGTCCGACATCGGCAACTGGCAGGCGCTGCACGAGGCGCTCGACCGCGACGAGGCCGGCAACGCGGTCAAGGGCGCGGCCGAACTCAAGGACTGCAACAATGTCCTCGTCCACACGGACGGCCCTCGTGTTTCTGTGATCGGCGCATCCAACCTGATCGTGGTGGTGGACAATGGCGAAGTGCTGGTCTGCACGCCCGAAGGCGCGCAGCTGGTCGGCAAGCTGACCGGAGCCGCCAACCAGTGAGCAAGCTGCCGATCCGCACCGTGGAAAAGCCCTGGGGCAAGGACGTGCTGCCAGCACCCTTCTCCGCGCCCGGGGGCCAGCGGATCGGCGAGATCTGGTTCGAGCCGCCGCCCGAAGTGCCCTCGCTGCTGATCAAGTACATCTTCACCAGCGAGAAGCTCTCGGTGCAGGTCCATCCGTCCGACGAGCAGGCGGCGGCCAGCGGCGAGACCGAGGCCACGGGCTATGGCGGCAAGGAAGAGTGCTGGCTGGTCATCGATGCCGAACCCGGCGCCACCCTTGGCGTCGGCTTCACCGGCCCGGTCGATGCCGCCACCATGCGCGCCGCCGCGCTCGATGGCAGCATCGAGGACATGCTGGTCTGGCACCCGGTCGGCCCCGGCGATTTCTTCTACATCCCCGCCAACACCGTCCACGCCATCGGCGCGGGGGTCTCGCTGATCGAGATCCAGCAGAACTCGGACATCACCTACCGCCTCTACGATTATGGCCGCCCGCGCGAGCTTCATCTCGACAAGGGCATCGCCGTGTCGAAGGGCGAGGCGCTGGACCCCGGCTTGCGCAAGCACATTCCCGAAACCGGCACGGTCGAACTCGCGCGCGGGCGCTATTTCACCGCGCACCGCGTCGATGGACTGCCCGGCGATGCCCTGCGCGCCGAATATGACGGCCCGCTGCTGGTCATCCCGCGCAAGGGTCAGGTTCTTCTGGCTGACCAGCCCATCGCGCCGGGCGATTGCGCCTCGGCGCCGAACATCGCCGCGCTGACCTTGCCGGCGGACGGGCAATACATTCTCGTCCGCGCGGCGGGGTAATTCGTATCCACCCGCCTTGCGCGCCTGCCGGGCGGGCGCGACAGTGCCGCCCATGATCGCGCAGACCATCCAGCTCGCCCTGGCCCCGGTGTTCGTGCTGGTGGCCATCGGCAACATCATGAACATCCTCACCACCCGGCTCGGCCGGATCGTGGACCGCTCCCGCACCCTGCAAAAGCTCCACGCCGAAACAGCGGGGCCGGCGCACGATGCGGTGGTGGTGGAAATGCGCTACGTCGACCGCCGCATCCAGCTGATCGGTCACGCGCTGCTGATCCTGGTGCTCAGCGGCATCGCCATCGGCGTCACCGTCGGCACGCTCTTCCTGGGCGAAATGGCCGGGCGTGAATTTCGTACCGCCACCGGCACCAGCTTCTTCATCGCCATCGCGCTGCTGATGATCGCGCTGGTCTATCTGCTGCTTGAAACGCGGCTCGTTTCCAGCACGCTGCGGTTGCCGCGCGAACTGCTCGAACTGGAGCGCAAGGACCTCTAGGTCGCCTTCGCGTGCGCCTGGGTGCCGTTAGGTGCCGTTCAGGTCAGCAGCTTCTCGCCCTTCTCGCGGATCGTGCCTTCGATCATTTTCCGTGCAAAACCAAGGCCGGCCGGGATCTCGACGTCGAACGCCAGCGCGGTTTCCTCGATCTCCAGCGCGCAGGGCACCTGGAACCCCATCGCGCTGACATCCATCTTCATGTGGTCCTGATCCACCCAGCTCATGTCGATCGAGACCATGCCGCCGACGATATCGGCGGCCTTGCCTTCGGCTTCGCCCATGCGCGCGTTCAGGCGGCGGCGGACTTCTTCCTTGCCGAGAGTATGGGGAATCGAAATGCGCATCAGGTATCCTTTGGCGGCGCCGCAAGCTGTCGGGTTTCCTCAAGCCCGTCACCGTACTTGTAGTCAAGATAGCGCCCGCGCACGGCCAGCGCGTCGATGTCGCCGGCGGCCAGCTGGCGGCTGATCTCGTTGATTTCCTGACTGATCTTGCCCAGTCCATCGGCCAGCTGCTGGTCCGCATCGCGCCCGCCGCGCTGCTCCTTGCGCAAGGCGGCGGGAATGCGGCGATAGCTTTCCACCATGCCCGGCAGGTGCTCGCCCACCAGCCGTCGCACTTCGGCAACTGCCGGCTCGGCCGGGTCGAGCCCTTCAAGCTGGACACCAAGGCCGTCGAGTTGCACGCCGATCTGGTCGACAAGGCCCACCGCTGGCGCGGGCAGCGCAGGGCGCTGAGCTTCCAGCCACAGCTCGGTGCGTCCCACCATGGTCCGTACGTCGCCGCTGTTGAGCGAGGCGAGATCGGGCACCTTGAGCCGGGGGAACGTGCCGAAGAACCACAGTGCGCCCACGATAGCGAGGAACGTGACCACCAGTCCGGTGAAGCCGATCCCGTCGATCACGAGGCCCGCCACCATCGCGCCCAGCAGCACGACCGCCACCGCCATCGCCATGCGCGCCGCCTTGCGCGCCAGATGGCGGCGTTTCACTTCGGCCGAACGCTGCCCGATCGAGCGCCCGCCCACGCGCCGCCCGCCTTCTCGCTGGCGGACCAGCGACTGGCGCGCTTCGGCAAGGATGCGGTCGCTTTCCTGCGCGGTCATCAACCCTCCAGCGACAGCAGCGGCGAGGTTTCCGGCCCGCTCACCTTGGCCTGCGCCGCGCCTTCTGCCCGTGCGATATAGCCCTTGGACTTCTCGACCTCGCCCGAAAGCGTGTCGACCGTCTGCTTCATCGCGTCCAATGCCTTGAGCTTGAACGTGTCGATGGTGTCCATCGTGTCATAGATATTCTGGAACGCGCGCTGCAGCGTTTCGAGCGGGATCGTGCTCGATGCGGCCATCTCGTGGATCTTGCCGGTCTGTTCGCGCAGCAGCTTGCCGGTGGAATCGATGATGTTCGCGGTGGTGGTGTTGAGCGCGGTGATCTGTTGCAGCACCAGCCGCTGGTTGGTCATGGCCTGCGCCACCGTAACCGCCGTGCGCAGCGCGGCGACCGTGGTGGTGCTGGCGCGGTCGACGCCCTTCACCAGTTCGACGTTGTTCTTCTTGACCAGATCGAGCGCGAGGTAGCCCTGCACGGTGACGGCCATCTGCGTCAGCAGGTCCTGCGTGCGCTGGCGGGTGTAGAACAGCGCGGATTCGCGGATCGCCTTGGCCTTGGCGGGATCGGTGTGATCCAGATCGAGCGCAGCATCCTCCAGCCGCTGGTCGAGCACCTTGGAGATGTGGATCATCTGCTCCAGGTTGCCCATCGCTTCCCACAGCTTCTGCCGCTCCACGTCGATGGCGGCATTGTCCATCAGCAGCTCGTCCTTGCCCGAGGCGAGGCGGTCGAGGATCGCCTTGATGTGTCCCTGCGCGGACGTGTAGCCGTCGAAATAGCGCTTCAGCTTGTTGCCGAAGGGCAGGATGCCAAGGAACTTGCGCGGGGCGGACAGATTGCCCTGCCGGCCGGGATCGAGGTCTTCCACCGTGCGCCGCAGCTGGGCCAGATCGGCGCCGACGCCGGTGTCCTTGTCGATGGCGCGGATCGGCCGGTCGAGAAAGCGGTTAGACATCCCCGCGGCCGCGACGATTTCCTTGCGGCCCATGTTGGTCAGCTGGTCGATGCGCTTGCCGAATTCGGGGCTTTGCGCGTCCTGCGCGATCAGATCGGCGACGAAGCTGTCGACTTTGGATTCCAGCTTCGTCTTGGCATCGTCGGAAACCGGCACCAGCCCGGCCGCCTGCGTGGGTGCGACCACCGGCACCGGATCGGGCGGGGTCAGCGTGATCGGGCTGGCCGTGGCGGTCTGGCTGGAACTGTCGGGCGCATTGGTGGCCATGATATCCGGTCGCTTTCGCAAAGAGTGCGGCCAAGATGGCGGTGCTGCCGCGTCTCTGCAACCTGTATTGTCGATGTAATACAGCAGTTGGTCGACTGCGGACCTTCATGCTGGCATCCCGCGTTGTGGCGCGATAGCCTTGGCCCACAGGGAGACCGCATTCATGCATCGCCGCCAATTCGCTCTCGGCCTCGCCGGGTTTGTCGCCGCCAGTGCCGCACAGATCGGCGCCGCTGGGCCGGCCTTCGCCCGGTCGGAGCGCAAGCCGGCTCCGCATAAGCCCTTCGCGGGCGTGAAGGCGCTGGGCAAGCTGGAGCATGGCGTTGGGGGGCGGCTGGGCGTGTCCGTCCTCGATACCGGCACCGGACAGAGTTTCGGCTGGCGCGAGGACGAACTGTTCGGGATGTGCTCGACCTTCAAGCTGAGCCTCGCCGCGCTGGTCCTGCGGGAAGTCGATGCCGGTCGGCTCGACGCGAACGAGCGGCTGATGTGGTCGGTGCTCGACCTGCTGCCCAATTCGCCGGTGACGGGCGCCGCCATTGGCCCGCAGGGCATGACCGTGACCGCACTGGCGCAGGCGGCGCAGGCGACGAGCGACAACCTGGCTGCCAATCTGGTGATGCGCCGGCTGGGCGGGCCCGGCGCGCTGACCGCGTTCTGGCGCTCGCTGGGCGACACGGTGAGCCGGCTCGATCGCTACGAAACCGCGCTCAACATGGTGCCGGCGGGCGAGCAGCGGGATACCACTTCGGCCCGCGCGATCACGCGCAGCGCGGCGCAGTTCCTTGCCGGGCCGGTGCTGTCGGCGCCGTCCCGCGATATGCTGCTGCGCTGGATGGCGGGCACCACCACGGGCACGCGGCGCATCCGCGCGGGCCTGCCTGCGGGCTGGGGCGCGGGGGACAAGACCGGCACCGGCATGGCGCCGGGCATGGAAAGCAAGATCAACGACATCGCGGTGGTGTTCCCGCCGGGGCGCGCGCCGCTGGTCGTCACCTGCTTCTACGAACCCGCCGACGCCCCGCAGACGATCCGCCCGCAGGACGAGGCGGTCCATGCGGCGGTGGGGCGGATCATTGCCGATCCCGCCGCGTGGAAGCAGCGTTGAACGCCATGCCGGGCTTGCGCTGCGCGGTGTTCGGAGCGAGCGGCGGCATCGGGGCCGCGCTGGTGGACGCGCTGGCCCTGCGCGAGGACGTGGCCGTGGTCCACGCCGGTGCGCGGCGGCAGGGCGCGGGGGGCGGCAAGGTCCGGCCCTTCGCCTTCGACCTGACCGACGAAGCCAGCATCGCCGCCGCCTGCACGGGCATCGGCGCGCCGCTTGATCTTGCCATCGTGGCGACGGGCCGGCTGACCTTGTCCGACGGAAGCGGGCCGGAGAAATCCTACCGTGCGCTCGATGCCGCGCGGCTGGCGGAAAGCTTCGCGGTCAACGCCATCGGCCCTGCGCTGGTGGCGAAGCACGTGCTGCCGCTGCTGCCCAAGGACCGGCGCAGCGTGTTCGCGGCGCTGTCGGCAAGGGTGGGGTCGATTTCGGACAACCGGCTGGGCGGGTGGCACGGATATCGCGCCAGCAAGGCGGCGCTCAACATGCTGGTGCGCAATTTCGCGGTGGAACTGGGCCGCACGCACCGTGATGCGGTTGTGGTGGCGCTGCATCCGGGGACGGTGGACACCGGCCTTTCCGCGCCGTTCCAGAAGGGCGTAGCCGAGGGGAAGCTGTTCACCGCCGAGTTCGCGGCGGACCGGCTGCTGGCGGTGCTCGATGGGTTGGGCCCGGCAGACAGCGGCAAGTTGTTCGCGTGGGACGGGGCGGAGGTGGCGTTCTAGGACGAAGGCGCCCACCGAAACTTCGGCAGGCGCCCATTCCGATCACGCCGCGGCGAGCATCCGCGACAGGTCTTCTTCCGCTTCGCCGGTCGGGCGGATGTCGAACTTGTCGACCAGCACGCCCAGCAATTCGGGGGTGAGGAACTGCGGCAGCGTGGGGCCGAGGTGGATCTTGCGGATGCCGAGGTGCAGCATGGTCAGCAGCACGGCGGTGGCCTTCTGCTCGAACCAGCTGATGGCATAGTGCAGCGGCAGGTCGTTCACGCCCACGCCCAGCGCGCCGGCGACTGCGACGGCGACCTGGATTGCCGAGAACGCATCGTTGCACTGGCCCACGTCGAGCACGCGGGGAATGCCGTTGATGTCGCCCAGATCCTCGCGGTTGAAGCGGAACTTGCCGCAGCCGAGCGTGAGGATCAGGCTGTCCTTCGGCGTGGCGACGGCCAGATCATGGAAGTAGTTGCGGCCCGGACGGGCGCCGTCGCAGCCGCCGATCAGGAACAGGTTCTTCACCTCGCCCTTGCCGATCATGCCCAGGAGCGTGTCGGCCACGCCCATCACCGTGTTGCGCGCGAAGCCTGCGGGAATGCGCTCTTCCGGCGCGTCGACGGCAAAGCCCGGCTGCGCCAGCGCGCAGGCGATCGCGGGGCTGAAATCGTGGTTCTCGATGTGCGGCAGCCCTTCCCAGCCGACAGGGCCAGCGGTGAAGATGCGGTCGGCATAGCCCTTGATCTCGGGGTTGATCAGGCAGTTCGAGGTCATCACGATCGCGCCGGGGAAGGCGGCGAAGTCCTTCTGCTGGTCCTGCCAGGCGCCGCCATAGTTGCCGATGAGATGCGGGAAGGCCTTGAGGCCGGGATAGGCGTTGGCGGGCAGCAGTTCGCCGTGGGTATAGACGTTGATGCCCTTGCCGGCGGTCTGCAGGAGGATGGCCTCCAGATCGCCCATGTCGTGACCGGAGACGAGGATCGCCTTGCCCGCCACCGGGGTCATGCGCACCATGGTCACTTCAGGATGGCCGAAACGGCCGGTATTGCCCGCGTCGAGCAGTTCCATGACCTTGAGGTTGAGCGCGCCGATCGCCAGCGATTCGGCCAGCAGCGCGTCGATGTCGGTGGGGTCGGTGGCAAGAAACGCGGCGATGCGGTGGAACTCGGCGCAGACCCCGGCGTCCTGCTCGCCCAGCACGCGGGCGTGTTCGCCATAGGCGGCGGTGCCCTTCAGGCCATAGAGCACGAGGTTGCGCAGCCCCACTACGCTGGGGCCGTCACGGTCCATGAAGCGCTGGATCGCGGCCATCGGCGCGGCGGCGGCGAGTTCGGCCGGTGTGAGGCCGGGATTCCACGTCGCGGGTTCGGGCAGGTTGGAAAGATCGGCGCCGGCGGCCTCGGCGCAGGCGCGCGCACGGTCGCGCAGTTCAAGCGCGCGGGCGATCAGCACGATGAAGCGCGTGCGGTCGAAATTGACGTTGGTGAGGGTGGTGAACCACGCCTGGAAGGTGAAGTCGTCCACCGCAGCATCGCGCGCACCCTTGGCCGCGGCGCGGGCGGCATAGGCGGAGACGCCCTGCATCACGCGCAGCAGCACGTCCTGCAGATCTGCGACGTCGGCGGTCTTGCCGCACGAGCCGACCTTGGTGGCGCAGCCGCCCTTGTTCGATTGTTCGCACTGTACGCAATACATCCCGGCACCTCTTTGTGGTATTACAAATACCGCTTTATAGGCGATGATCGGCGACCGGGTTGACCAAGGTCAAAAACGGCCGCCGAACCGGACTGTGCGAAAGATCAGGTGGGCGAGGGGCCTCAGGCGGCCAGCTTGTAAGGCTCGATCTCGCCCGTGAGGTAAAGCTTCTTGGCCTTGGCGCGGCTGAGCTTGCCCGAGCTGGTGCGCGGCAGGGTGCGCGGCGGCACGAGCTCGACCACGCAGTTCATGCCGGTGATCGAGCGGACCTTCTCGCGGATCTGGTCGCGCAGCTTCACGCGTTCTTCGGGATCGGACACGCGGCAGTGGACCAGCACCGCCGGCGCTTCCTCGCCGTTCTCGGTCTCGACCGAGAAGGCGGCGATGTCGCCCTGGTGGAAGCCCGGCAGCTGTTCCACGGCCCACTCGATGTCCTGCGGCCAGTGGTTCTTGCCGTTGATGATGATCATGTCCTTGGCGCGGCCGACGATGAACAGGTAGCCCTTCTCGTCGACGTAGCCCATGTCCCCGGTGTCGAGCCAGCCATCGACCATGCAGGCCTCGGTCGCTTCGGGATCCCGGAAATAGGAGTGCATCACGGACGAGCCGCGGCACCACACCTTGCCGATGTGGTGGTGGCCCTTGGCCTCGCCGTTTTCGCCGCGCACTTCCACGTCCATGCCGCGCACGGGCACGCCGCAGTTGACGATGGCACGGTAGCGCGCCGGGCGCGACAGGTCGCGCGGGCTGCCCGAAAGGCGCTCTTCCTCGACCAGTTCCACGCGGATGCCTTCGCCCGGGGGCATGATCGTCACCGCGAGCGTCGCTTCGGCCAGGCCGTAGCTGGGCAGGAAGGCGGCGGCCTTGAACCCGGCATCGGCGAAAGCGTTGACGAAGCCCTGCATCACGTCGGGCCGGATCATGTCCGCGCCGTTGCCCGCCACGCGCCAGCGCGACAGGTCGAAGCGTTCCGACACCTGGCTCTGGCTGGAAATGCGGCGCGCGCAGATGTCATAGCCGAAGGTGGGCGAATAGGAGAGCGAGGTGCCCTGGTTGCGGCTGATCAGGTCGAGCCACGCCAGCGGGCGGCGGGCGAAATCCTCGGTCTTGAGGTAATCGACCGACATCTGGTTGGCGATGGGCGAGAGGAAGCAGCCGACGAGGCCCATGTCGTGATACCACGGCAGCCAGCTGATGCAGCGGTCGCCATCGGTGAACCGCATCCCGTGCGCGTGGCCGGCCAGGTTGGCCATCAGCGCGCGGTGGGTGACGGCGACGCCGTGCGGGAAGCGGGTGGAGCCGCTGGAATACTGGAGGTAGCTGATCGCCTCGGGATCGGGCTGGGGCAGGTTGCCGGCATCGGGCGCGATATCGGCAAAGGCATCCCACGACATGCCGGGGCAGCCCTGCCGCGCGGCGGCGGCGGCGGCCATTTCCCCGATCTCGCCGGGGAACAGCAGCATCTTCGGGTCCGAGCTGGAAAGCTGGACCGCGAGCTGGTCGATGTAGTTTTCCTTGCCGCCGAAGCTGGTCGGCAGCGGCAGCGGCACCGGCCATGCGCCGGCATACATCGCGCCGCAGAAGAGCGCGGCGAACTCGGCGCCGGTTTCGGCGATCAGGGCAATGCGGTCCCCCGGCGCGACGCCGCGCGCCACGAGGCGACCCGCCGCGACCAGCGCATCCGCGCGCAGCTGGGAATAGGGATAGACCTGCGCCAGTTGTCCGCGCGGATCATGGAAGTTGAATCCGCGTTCGCCCTGTGCGGCATAGTCCAGCGCGTCGCAAAACGTCGCAAAGTCCGCGAAACGGCGCGGTTGTGCATCGTCATTGGGCGTTGGAACAAGCGCCGCCTTCTCCACGATGGCGTCCGAAACGGTCATGCGATACCCCGATTTTCTTGTCTTTACCTGCGAACCTATTCTGCGTTCGCAGGTGAATGGTCCATGACTATCGCCGCGCTCGCCCCCCTTGCGGAGCAGGGTGCGGCGTCAAAGCGTTCTCATTTAGTGCGGACTGTGGCACGAATATGGCGCAATGGACGCAAACCCCGCCGATCGCCGCCGTAAAGCGCCGCCCAGACCGCTCGACAAGGCGCGTCTGGAGGAACTCGCGCTGGCCTATGTCGCGCGCTTCGCCACCAGTGGCGGCAAGCTGGCGGACTATCTTTCGCGCAAGCTGCGCGAGCGCGGCTGGGACGATGCGGAACCGGCCGACGTCCCCGCGCTCGTCGGGCGCATGGTCGAGAAGCGCTATGTCGACGACGCCGGCTATGCCCTCGCCAAGGGGCAGGGGCTGCTGCGGCGCGGCTATGGTGCGCGGCGGATCGACCAGGCGCTGGGCGCGGCGCGCATCTCCGAAGGCCTGCGCGAGGATGCGCTGGGCAGCGCGCAGGAGCGCCGCGCCGCCGCGCTGGTTCTGGCGCGCAAGCGGCGCTTCGGTCCGTTCGGCCGCGATGGCGCGTGCCATGACCCTGTCATGCGCGAGAAGCAGGTGGCAGCGATGCTGCGCGCCGGGCATCCCCTTGCCACGGCGCGGCGGCTGGTGAATGCAGGGACGATCGAAGATGCGGAAAGTTGGGTCGATGAAGAACTGGATTAGGATCGCCGGGCTGGCCATGGCCGCCGGCCTCGTCGCCTGCTCGCCCGCCTCGGCGGGATCGAAGGCGCCCGCACCCGTCGCCGCGGCGGCGCCCGCCGTGCACCCGCTGTCCGGGCTGGCGGTGGTTCCGCTCACCGTCACCACCGCCGCCGGCCCGCACCGCTTCGCGGTCGAAGTGGCCGCAACGATGGCCGAGCAGGAAAAGGGCCTGATGTTCCGCACCGCGATGGGCGCGGACGAAGGGATGATCTTCCCCTACATGCCGCCGCAGCGCACTGCGTTCTGGATGAAGAACACCGTCCTGCCGCTCGACATCGTGTTCGTCGGCGCGGACCACAAGGTGCTGAACATCGCGGCGGACGCGGTGCCCTATGATCTTACCCCGCTGCCCTCGGCCGGTCCGGTGTCGGGCGTGCTCGAACTCAACGCCGGCCGCGCGAAGGAACTGGGCATCCAGCCGGGCGACCTCGTCGAATGGTGATCGCGGCGGCGCTGCGGCGGCCGCGTGCGGCAAAGGGTGGCGCAAGGTGCATCTCGCGCTTGCCGAACACCCCCTTCAAGGGCTAAGCGCCGCGCTCATGAGCATCCTCGGCAAGATCTTCACCTGGTGGGACGGCGCCACCTTTGGCACCATGCTCGACAGCGCGCGCAACGGCGAGCTCGTCGGTCACGATGCGCAGGGCAACAAGTACTACCGGGCAACCAAGCCCTATCCCAAGGGCCACCCCTTCGCCGGGCGTGAACGTCGCTGGGTGATCTACAACGGCGCCAACGACGCCAGCCGCGTGCCGGCCGAATGGCACGGCTGGCTGCACGGCAGCTTTGACGGCGTTCCCGAAAGCAACCTGCCGCCGGCGCGGATCTGGGAAGTGGATTACACTCCCAACGCCACCGGCACGTCGGCTGCCTATCGCCCGCAGGGCGCGCTGGAACGCGGCGGCAAGCGCGCCGCTGCCACCGGCGACTACGAAGCCTGGTCCCCGGAAGCCTGATGAATCGCGCCGCATCGCCGGTCCTTGCGCTGCTGGCCTGTTCGGCGGCGCTGGCCGGCTGCAACCGCCAGGCGGAGGCACCGCCCCCGCCAGAGGCGACGCAGACCGGGCAGCCGGAAGGCATGGCCAGTGGCGGCGTGGTCGAGAACGCGTACGGCACGCCGGTGAAGGACCGCGTGGCGACGCTCGGCTTCCTCAACAAGCGCAACAATATCACGCAGGACATCGTCCTGAAAACGGGCGAGGCGCGCCGCATCGGCAATGCCATCGTCAAGCTCGCCACCTGCGAGAAGACCGCGCCGTGGGAAGATCCGCCGGAAACCGGCGCTTTCGTCCAGCTCTTCGTCGAGGAGCGCGCCACCACGCAGGAAAAGCTGGCGTGGCACAAGGTGTTCTCGGGCTGGCTGTTCCGCAACTCGCCGTCGCTGAACGTCGTCCAGCACCCGGTCTATGACGTCTGGGTCAAGGACTGCGCGATGAAGTTCCCCGGCGAGGAGGACAGCCCTGCCGCTGCCGCATCGTCGAGCAGCGCGGCAAAGCCCGCCGGCAAGGCATCGCCCGCGCCGACCGAATCATCGTCGCCCTCTGCCGACGTGCCGAAGGCTGCGGTTCCGAAGGCTCCTGCGCCCAAGGCCCCTGCGGCCGATGCCGAGGCCGGCCCGGCGTAACGCCGCAGCGCGGCTTCCAGCAGGCCGAGATATTGCGACTGCGGGATTTCCACCGCGCCCATCGACATCAGGTGCGGCGTGGCGAACTGGCAGTCGAGCAGGTCCGCTCCGCCCCGGCGCAGCGCCGCCACCAGCCAGGCCAGCGCCACCTTGGAAGCATCGGCCGTGCGGCTGAACATGCTCTCTCCGCAGAACACCCGGCCGAAGCCGACGCCGTAGAGGCCGCCCACCAGCCGCAGCCGGCCTTCCTCGTCGGGTAGCCACGTTTCCACCGAATGAGCGTGCCCGATCCTGTGCAACTCGCGGTAGCTTTCCCTGATTCGCCGGCTGATCCAGCTTTCCTCCGCATCCGCGCGCGGCGCGGCGCAACTGTCGATCACTTCGTCGAACGCGGCGTTGCACGTCACCGTGAAGCGCCCGCGCCGCAATGTGCGCGCCAGCGATTTCGACAAGTGGAAGCCATCGAGCGGCAGGATCGCCCGCAGCCGCGGCTCTACCCAGTAGATTTCGGGGTCGTCACGGCTGTCCGCCATCGGAAATATCCCGGCGCGGTAGGCCCTGAGCAGCAGTTCGGGCGGGATGATCGGGTCCGAGCGGGCCATATGTGACAGGAAAACACTTTCCGCCGGTTGCATACCCCGCGTCAAGCCACTAAGGGCCGGTCCCAGCGCAGGAGTGTAGCTCAGTTGGTAGAGCATCGGTCTCCAAAACCGAGGGCCGTGGGTTCGAGTCCCCCCACTCCTGCCATTTTCCCGGAAACCATGGTCTGTTGAACCACCGCCCCGCCGCGCGGCGCGAACGGCTGGCTGCATCGCTGGCGGTGTTTCTGGTGCTCGCCATCCTCGCCGTCGTCTCGGTGGCCCACGGCACGTTCTACGACGACGAGGCCTGGACGCTCCATTTCATGGACCGTGCGCCCACCGTGTGGCGCGTCATCGCCGAAGCGAACGCGGGCGATGTCCACCCGCCCCTCGGCTATGTCATCATGCGGGTTCTCCACGATGTCCTTGGATCATGGCTGGCGGTCAAGCTGGCCGGCGGGCTGTGGAGCGCCGCGGGCATGGCGGGGCTGCTCTGGTTTGCGGGCGCGTCGTGCGACCGGCGGACGCTGGCATGGTCGGCGCTGCTTCTCGCCGGGGCGGCCACGGCAGTAATGTGGGGCACCTCGCTGCGCTGGTATGCCTGGTTCAATCCGCTCTACTGGCCGCTTGCGGGATTCGCAGGATGGCGCGCGCGTTCGCTGACATCGGGCGCGGCGGCGCTGGCCGTGGGCGGCGTGCTGCTGTTCCATACCAATTACCTCGCGGCGCTGGCCGTCCCCCCGCTCGCACTCGTGGTCTGTCTGCGCCACGGTGCGGCTGCCGGCACGGCGGAGCGCTGGCGTGCCGCCGCCGTGCTGCTGGCCGGCGCGCTTGCCTGCCTCCCGCAGGCGTGGGTCATGGCGCGGGTCCACATGGCGGACGGCGCCGAGCAGACCGGTTCGCTGGGGCAGGCGCTGGCGCAGGCCGGATCGACCGCCGTGCTGGGCAATGCGGTTTTCGTCGCCGCCCCGCTGGCGCTGGCTTTCGCACTGGTTTCGCTCGTGGCGCTGGCTTTGGCCGTCACCAAGCCGGAATGGCGCCGCGCCGCGATGCCGCTGCTGGTTCCGCTGATCGTGTCGGGCGGGTTGCTGGTGCTGTCAGGGGTCGGTTACCGGGGGCGCAACGCGGTCTTCCTCCATCCGCTCTGGCTGCTGCTGGTGGCGCGCGCGCTGGCCGCATCGCCGCGCTGGCTGCAAGGCGTGGGACTTGCCGCGGCGCTGGCGATGGCCGCGCTGGGTCTGCGCAATGTCGCCATCCACGATGGCACGATGAAGCGTTCGTTCAACACGCCTTATGCGGCAGCCATGGAGCGTCTGCGCGCGCAGGCGCAGGCGTGCCGGGCGGCAACGGTGATCCACCACGATCCCGTGCTCGGCGTGCTCCTGGCGCAGGCCGGGATGCCCCAGCGCGAGGCGTTCATGGAGCAGCGCGCGCCGGTGATGCTGCAGCCGGGGGACTGCCTGCTGGCGGTGCACGGCTGGCGCGGTCCTCGCGATCCGGGCAGGATGGCGGCGTGGGAAGCTTCGTTTCGCGCGCCCGCGCTGGTCTCGGCGGGACGCCAGCCGCTGGGCCGCGATGCCGATGCCGCGATGAAGGCGCGCCTTTCGGGCGAATCGCTGGACGAAGCCTATCTGGTGCTCGAACCGCTGCGGGCCCGCAGCCCCATGGTGTACCGGCCGACCGACTGAGCGCGGCTCTGGCCGGCGAACGGTTCCCCCGCGAGAGGGGCCTGGTCGGCGCTGCGCAAGGCAGTCCCCTTGCCTTTGCCGGCCCTTGCGCCTAAATGACCTCCACTTTCCGACATCGGAACATCTCCAAGCCCCTCCCGGACCTGTCCGGGGCGGCGATGTCCCCTAGGCGGAAGGCGTGACATTTCTCAGGCAAGCGCAAGCGAAAGCGGGAAGATCGATGGCCAAGACCAGCCCCGGTGAATTCATCAACCAGGTCCGTGCGGAAGCGCGCAAGGTCATCTGGCCGACGCGCCAGGAAACGACCACCACGGCAATTTTCGTCGGCATCATGATGCTGATCCTGTCGGTGTTCTTCCTCGGCATCGACACTGTGTTCGGCTTTGTCGTGCAGTGGCTCCTGTCGCTCGCCTGATTTTCAGATCCAAGGATTTCCCATGGCCCGCTGGTACATCATCCACGCCTATTCCGGTTTCGAGAACAAGGTCCGCGAAGCGATTCTCGCCGAGGCGGAACGCATCGGCCTGTCGCAGCTGGTCGAATCGGTCGAAGTTCCGACCGAGACGGTGACCGAGGTGAAGCGCGGCAAGAAGGTCGCGGTCGAACGCAAGTTCATGCCGGGCTACGTCCTCGCCAAGCTAGCGATGAACGACGACATCTACCACCTCGTCAAGAACACCCCGAAGGTCACCGGCTTCCTCGGCCACAACGGCAAGCCGCAGCCGATTTCCGAGAAGGAAGCCGCGCGTTACTTCGGCGCGCGCGAGCAGGCCGCTGCCGAGCCGCGCAAGCACGTTTCGGTCGATTACGAGATCGGCGATTCGGTCAAGGTCAACGCCGGTCCGTTCGCGACCTTCAACGGCATTGTCGAGGAACTCGATTTCGACAAGCAGCGCGTCAAGGTCTCGGTCTCGATCTTCGGCCGCGCCACTCCGGTCGAACTCAGCTTCGAAGAAGTCGAACTGGTCAAGTAATCACGCCAGGCCGGGCGGCTGGGGCGGCGCTTTGCGCTACCCCGCCGCGCCGGCTTCGCGGTAGAGCTGCGCCGTGCGCGCGGCGATATTCTGCCAGTTGAGGTCTTCGCGGCAGCGCCGCTGCACCGCTTCCTCCAGCTGTTCGAGCAAGCCGGGCGTCTCGATCAGTCGCCGTCCCGCATCGGCCAGCGCCGCCACGTCCATCGGCGGCACGATCAGCCCTGCATCCTGCACCGCTTCCTTCAGCGATCCCACATCGGTCGCGATCACCGGGCGTCCCGCGCCAAAAGCGCTGGCGATCACGCCGCTTTGCGTCGCGTCGCGGTAGGGCAGCACCGCCGCCGCCGATCCTGCGACCAGTGATTCCAGTTCCGCCTGTCCCAGCCGCCGCGTGATCGCGGTGACGTTGCGCGCGCCGAGCCGCTTGGCGTGGCGCGCCATTTCCGGGCCGGCGCCCGCGATCAGCAACTCGACCGGCAGGCCGTCGCGCAGCCAGATGTCGTTGGCGTCCAGCAGTTCGGCCAGCCCCTTGTAGGCTTCCATCCGGCCAAAGAAGATCAGGCGATTGTGCTTCGCGGCCACGGGCGGAACCGGCGTGCCATGGCGGCCGAAGTGCAGCACGCCATGCGGAATCGCCGCGATTTTCGCAGGGTCGACTCCGGTCCCGGCAAGGTCGGCGGCGAGCAACGCGCCGTGCACGATGATGCGGTCGCTGGCGGCGCGCAACCGGCGATAGGCCCGCGCAAACACGCGCGCCGCGCGGTCGTCCTCGCCGCTGTGCGGCAGCGGATCGTGCACCGTCGTGATGAACGGCAGGCGCCCCTTGAGCAGGCCGGCCAGCTGCGCCATCGAGCGCGTTGGATGTTCCTGCACATGGACCACGTCGGGGCGGAAGCGCGCGATGTGCCATGCGCAAATTCCCGCGATCACGGGCTGGAGCGGGGCGAGGTGGTGCGGCACGATGCGCACGTCCATCCGCTGGCGCAGCCATGCGAGCGATTCGGGCGAGAGCTGGCGTCCGGCATTGCGGCGGCTCAGCACCAGCAGGACGTCGTGTTCTTCGGCGAGGGCGGCGGCAAGGCTCGCCGCATAGTCGGCGTGGTGGGTCGCGATAAGGGCAATGCGCATTGCCCGGGCGGCTAGCACGCGGGGCGGGGGGCGGCAACAAACCTGCCTGATCGCCCTCCGTCCGGCCCGCCGGGCATTGCCAATTCGGCCCGTGTGCGCTAACCGCGCGCCCTTCACGTGGGTGATTCCCACGCGATCCGTGCGGGAGAGGGCGTTCGCGCCATCGTCTGACCGCTCACTCTGAGGTCCGTCGCCGGACCGACAGGAAGAAAGGAGGCCCCTCGTGGCCAAGAAAATTGAAGGTTACATCAAGCTGCAGGTTGCAGCCGGCGAGGCCAAGCCCGCGCCGCCGATCGGTCCTGCGCTGGGTCAGCGCGGCGTCAACATCATGGAATTCTGCAAGCAGTTCAACGCTGCCACGCAGGAAGTCGAGAAGGGCACGCCGCTTCCGACCGTGATCACGGTCTATGCCGACCGTTCGTTCACCTTCGTCACCAAGACCCCGCCCGCCACCTTCTTCATCAAGAAGGCCGTCGGCATCAAGTCGGGCTCGAAGACTCCGGGCAAGGCTTCGGCCGGTACGATCACGCGCGCGCAGCTCGCTGAAATCGCCGTGTTGAAGATGAAGGATCTCAACGCGAACGACATCGACGCCGCGACCAAGATCATCGAAGGTTCGGCCCGCGCGATGGGCCTCACCGTGGTGGAGGGCTGAACCCATGGCCAAGCTGACCAAGAAGAACAAGTCGCTCACCGAGAAGCTGGGCGACAACCAGAACCTGCATGGCATCGATGAAGCCATCCAGATGCTGAAGGACCTCAAGACCACCAAGTTCGACGAGACGCTGGAAGTCTCGCTGAACCTGGGCGTCGATCCGCGTCACGCCGACCAGATGGTCCGCGGCATGGTCACCCTGCCCTCGGGCACCGGCAAGGACGTCAAGGTTGCCGTGTTCGCGCGCGGCGACAAGGCTGAAGCGGCTCTGGCCGCCGGCGCCGACAAGGTCGGTGCCGAAGACCTGCTGGAAGACATGCAGAACGGCAACCTCGACTATGGCCGCGTGATCGCCACGCCGGACATGATGGGCGTCGTCGGCCGTCTCGGCAAGGTGCTGGGTCCGAAGGGCCTGATGCCGAACCCGAAGCTCGGTACCGTCACCCCGAACGTCGCTGACGCGGTCAAGGCTGCCAAGAGCGGCCAGATCGAGTTCCGCGTCGAAAAGGCCGGCATCATCCACGGCGGCATCGGCAAGCTGAGCTTCTCGAACGAAGCGCTGCGCGCCAACTTCGACGCTTTCGTCGACGCCATCATCAAGGCGAAGCCGGCTGGCGCCAAGGGCAAGTACGTCCGCAAGGTCGGCCTGTCCTCGTCGATGGGCCCGGGCCTGAAGATCGACATTGCGCAGGTTCACGGCGGCTGATCACAGCCCGTCGCGACTGACAAAGAGAAGGCCGGGAAGGGTAACCTTCCCGGCCTCTTTTTATGCCCGCGCTTTTTGAACCGTCGGCTTGCCCGCCGCGCGCGCGCAAGGCATCGACGCCGGCCAGCAGGAGAGCGCGCGTGTCCGATGAGCCAGAACCCGCCAACCCGGTCACCCGCGCGCGGCTGATGGTCGAAGCCGAGGTGCCGCTCGAACGGCGCGGCCCCGGCTGGGACCGCCACTGGCGCGAGCTGGAAGCCTATGCTGCCGCCGGCACGGACTGGACCGTCAGCCGCACGCCGCCCGCCCCGCAGAAAAAGCCCCGCCGCCGTCGCCGGGGCAGGGCCATTTCCTCGCCAGAGGCCTGAAGCCTCAAGCCTCAAGCCTCAAGCCGTGTCGGGAAGGGCGATCAGTTCGCCTGCGTGCGTCCGCGTGCCTGCACGCCCGCCACGCGGCTGGCGATCTGCTCGGGCGTGACTGCGGCAGAAAAGGCGCGGCTCTGCGCCTTCTCGTGGGTGCGCCCTTCGCCATAGGCCAGCGCATTGCCGCCATCGATCTGGGCCTTGTAGGCGGACAGCGTGGCCGCCGGGATCGTCGCCATTTCAGCGGCCAGCGCGAGCGCGGTGTCGAGCAGTTCGCCGGCCGGCACCACGCGGTTGACCAGGCCCCATTCCAGCGCCTTCGCCGCGTCGATGAAATTACCGGTGAAGGCCATTTCCTTGTAGCGGCCGATGCCGATCAGGCGCGGCAGCTTCTGCGACAGACCCCAGCCGGGCAGGATGCCCACGCGCGCGTGCGTATCGGCAAAGCGTGCCTTGTCGCTGGCGATCAGCACGTCGCAGGCAATGGCGACTTCGAAGCCGCCGGTGATGGCAACGCCGTTGATCGCGCCGATCACGGGCTTGGGGCAATGTTCGATGGCGTGGACCGGATCGGCCGGCTCGCCCGCCTGCGGTGCCACCGCGCCAAGGCCGCCTTCGGTGCCCAGTTCCTTGAGGTCCAGTCCCGCGCAGAACGCGCGCTCGCCGGCGCCGGTCAGCACCACCACCGACACGTCGGGATCGGCGGCCACCTGCTGCATCGCCTGTGCCAGCGCATCGCGCAGCCCGCGTGACAGGGCGTTCATCGCCTCGGGACGGTTGAGCGTGACCACGGCCACGTTGTCCCGCTTTTCAATCAGCACCAGTTCGCTCATGTCCTCATCCCTTTTTCGCGAAGTTCGCTTTTGTATAACACTCTATAACCAGGCTGATGGCTCTCCCATCTGTCAGGCGCAAGAGCCCGCGATGCGACAGCACGGTGTCGGCCGGGCAGCCGGGCCAGCCGCCGGCGTGTTCGGACAGGCGCTCGCGCCGGAAGCCCAGCGGGGCCACGACTTTGCCGAAGGGCACGTCGCCGGTTTCCAGCGCGCGGTTCATCTCGGGCGTCAGCCGCGCGGGCACGTACCAGTTCTTGGCCTCGGACAGCACGGTGCCGCCGCAGGCCAGCCGCACGTGGCGAAAGCCCACCGGCTCGTCCGCACCGATGCCCAGCAGCGCGCGGGTTTCCGCATCGGGCGCCTCCACGGCGGCGCGGTCCACGATGGCGCGGATTTCGGGAGAGGCGGCAATGCCCTGCACGCGGCACCAGTCGGACAGCGCCGCCGTGGCGCTGTCACGTGCGCGCAGTGCCTGCTGGAAGCGGTGAAGCTGCGACGGCGCGCAGCCCGCCAGCGAGGCTGCCGCGATCAGCCCGATCGCCTCGCGCGTGCGCGGAAGCACCGCGCGGCTTCCGCTCAGATACCCCCCGGCACCGGGGGGCGACCGACTGCCGCAAGGCCCTCCTCCAGCGCCCTGGCGCAGGCGGCGAGTTCGTCCGCGTTGGTCGAGCGGATCACGAAGTTGGCGCCGGTGCGCCCTTCGCGGAAGAACGGGTAGCTGCCGATCTGGCAGCCCTCGTGCGCCTTTTCGGTCTGGCCCAGCAGGTCGGCAATCTCGCTTTCCGCCACCCAGCAGCCGATGGTGGTGGACAGCAGCGGCAGCCCGCCTTCCAGCGTGCCGGTCAGCCCGTCGAGCATCCCCGCGGTGATCGAGGGGACGCCCGCCATGATGTAGATGTTCTCGGCCTTGATCCCCGGCGCGCCGGACATCCGGTTCTCGATCAGGTCGGCGCCCGCCGGCACGCGCGCCATGCGCAGGCGCGCATCGGTCAGCCCTCCGCGCGAAGCGTAGTAGCCTTCCAGCACCGCCCGCGCCTTGGGATGGATCACCACATCCACGCCCAGCGCGGCGGCGATGGCGTCCACGGTGATGTCGTCGTGCGTCGGACCGATCCCGCCGGTGGTGAACAGGTAGTCGTTGCGCGCACGCAGCGTGTTCACGGCCTCCACGATGGCGTCCACCACGTCGGGCACCACGCGCACTTCGCGCAGGCGGATGCCCTGCACGCCGAGCCAGGTGGCGATCTGCGCGATGTTCTTGTCCTGCGTTCGGCCGGAGAGGATTTCATCCCCGATCACGATCAGCGCGGCGGTCCAGATGCGGGATTGGTCAGTCATCGGCAGCTACCGATAGCCAAATCGTTCCTGCAAGCAAGCGTGACTATTCGGCCGCCTCCCGCACGTGCAGTCCGGCCACGGCCGGCTCCGCCTGTGACAGGGTGAGGATTCCGTCGTCCACGGGGTCGGTCTTCATGAAGGCGCGGTCGCGCACATAGTCCTGGTTCAGGCGCCAGCGCAGGTCGGTCGCGCTTTTGGGCTGAAGGTGCTTGCCGCGCATCAGGTAGCCGGACGAGAAATCGAACACGTCGTCGAACACCAGCTTGCTCTCGTCGGGCAGCACCGGGGTCGCCACGTCGCGGCCGGTGTCCTTCATCCGGTTGAGCAGGCGGCAGACGTAGTCCGCATTGATGTCCGCGCGCAGCGTCCACGATGCGTTGAGATAGCCGAACACCGCCGCAAGGTTGGGCAGGTTCGAGAACATCACGCCCTTGTAGTAATAGTGGTCCGACAGGTCGATCGGCACGCCGTCCATCGACAGCGCGATCTTGCCCGCGACCGCCAGCTTCAGCCCGGTGGCGGTGACGATCACGTCGGCATCGAGATGCTGGCCCGAGGCGAGTTGGATGCCGGTCGCGTCGATGCGCTCGATCCGGTCGGTCACGACCGAGGCCTTGTCCGCCTTGATCGCCTCGAACAGGTCGGCATCGGGCACCAGGCACAGGCGCTGTTCCCACGGGTTGTAGGGCGGGGTGAAAGCCTTGGCGTCGTACTTGTCGCCCAGCATCTCCTTCAGCTTCTGCGTCAGGAACGCCTTGACCTTTTCCGGCTGGCTGCGCGCACGCTTGTAGAAGAAGTTCTGCAACCGCACGTTCTTGAAGCGGGTGACGGCATAGGCGATGCGATCGGGCAGCCACTTGCGCAGCCAGTTGGCGAAAGCATCGCGCGCCGGACGCGAGGCGTACCAGGTCGGCGTGCGCTGGAGCATGGTCACGTGCGCCGCGTCCTTCGCCATCGATGGCACGATCGTCACCGCGGTTGCGCCCGATCCGATCACCACCACGCGCTTGCCGGCATAGTCGAGGTCTTCGGGCCAGAACTGGGGGTGGACCAGCGTGCCCTTGAAATCGTCCCTGCCGGGAAGGTCGGCCTCGAACGGCGTGTCGTAATCGTAATAGCCCGAGCCGAGATAGAGGAACCGCGCGGTCGACGCGTGGCGGCGCCCGCCTCCGTCCTCGGTCACCAGCAGCCAGCGCGCGCTCGCGCTGTCCCAGTCGGCCGAGACGACCTTGGTGCCGAAGCGGATGTGCGGCCGGATGTGGCGCTCATCGGCAATGCGATTGAGGTATTCGAGGATCGACGGCCCGTCGGCGATGGCCTTTTCATGCCGCCACGGCTCGAACACGAAGCCCAGCGTGTGCATGTCGCTGTCCGAACGCACGCCGGGATAGCGGAACAGGTCCCAGGTGCCGCCGATGCTCTCCCGGCGCTCAAGGATGGCGTAGCTGCGATCGGGGCAGATCTTCTGCATATGCGCGGCCATGCCGATGCCGGAAATGCCCGCGCCGACGATGGCCACGTCGATATCCGGTTCCACGCCCGCATCCAGCTTGATTTCCACGCCCATCCGACTCTCCACCGATCTGGCCCTTGTCTGGCCCGTCTTCTTATTGACAGGGATGTTAGCCGCTCCGCGCGCAAAATCCAGCCCGATTGCGTTTTGGCGTCCCAGGCGACAGGAAGGGCCCATGATTGTTGCCGCGCGCCGCTATTTCGCCGGAAAGGCCCACGAAGTCGAAATCGAACTGGACGGTCAGCCGCGCCAGTGCCTCGAAGGCGGCTGTTTCGACTGGATCGGGCTGTGCGAGCCTTCGGTGGAGGAGATGGAGCTGGTGCGCCGCCAGTATGGCCTCCACCCGCTCGCGGTGGAGGACGCGCTCAATCCGCGCCAGCTGCCCAAGGTCGATGTCTATGGCAAACAGCTGTTCGTCGTGGCGCGCACCGCCGCGCTCGAGGATGGCGAGACCATCGGCTATGGCCAGACCGCGTGCTTCATCGGCGCCGATTTCGTCATCTCCGTGCGCTTCGGCAGCACCCGCGCCCATGTCGAGCTGCGGCGCGAACTGGAAGGCGATGCCGAGCGGCTGGCCGAAGGCGCTGACTATGTGCTCCACGCCGTGCTGGACTTTATCGTCGATGGCTACCTGCCGATCATGGACCGGCTGGAGGACATCGCGCAGGATATGGAGGAGGCCGCGATCGATGCCTTTCCCGGCCCCGTCACGATCCGCCGCATCTTCCGCCTGCGCCGCCAGCTGCGGCGGTTCGAGCGGGTGATCGGCCCGATGGAGGAAATGGTCGAGCGGCTCGCGCAGGCCGACCTGCCCACCATCGACCCTGCCGCCCGTATCTGGTTCCGCGACGTGCTCGATCACGTGCGCCGGGTGATGGCGCGGATGCGCGGGCTGAAGGAAACGCTCGCCGCCATTGTCGAAACTGCGGCGCTGCTCGAACAGCACCGGCAGGGCGACATGACCCGCCAGCTGGCCGCGTGGGCCGCCATCCTGGCCGTGCCGACCGCCATCGCGGGCATCTACGGCATGAATTTCGACTACATCCCGGAACTGAAGTGGCACTATGGCTACTTCCTCGTCTGGGGCGTTATCGTGTCGATCTGCGGCGGGCTGTTCTGGCGTTTCCGCCGCATCGGCTGGCTCTAGCCCTTACCTTCAGGAGCATCCATGGCCGGCGGTTCGACCAAGACCATTCTCATCGCGCTCGGCGCCAATGTCGGCATCGCGGTGGCCAAGTTCGGCGCGGCCGCGGTCACCGGCTCTTCGGCGATGCTCACCGAAGGCATTCACAGCCTCGTCGATTCGACCAACCAGCTCCTCCTGCTCTATGGCCGCAAGCAATCGCGCAAGGCGCCCGACGCCACGCACCCGTTCGGCTATGGACGAGAGCTGTATTTCTGGTCGTTCATTGTCGCGATCCTCGTGTTCTCGCTCGGCGCGGGCGTGTCGGTCTATGAAGGCATCCTGCACATCATCGCGCCGGAACACGCCACCAGCCCGCTGATCGCGTTCATCGTGCTGGGCGTCGCCGCCGCGCTCGAAGGCTGGTCCACCGTCGCTGCTCTGGCCGATTTCAACAAGACCCGTCGCGGCTCGATCTGGGCCGAGATCCGCAAGACCAAGGACGCACCCACGCTGGTCCTGCTGCTGGAGAACTCGGGCGCGCTGATCGGTCTCGCCTTTGCCGCCGCCGGTCTCACCCTCAGCCTCGTCACCGGCAATCCGTTCTGGGACGGCCTCGCCTCGGTGCTGATCGGGCTTGTCCTCGGCGGGCTGGCGGTCATCCTGCTCTATGAGGCGAAAGGCCTGCTGATCGGGGAAAGCGCCGATCCGGCCATGGTCGAGGCGATCCGCAGCCGCGCCGCCGCCCACGCCGGCGTCGTCCGCGTCCACGAAGTGCTCACCCTGCACAGCGCCCCCACGATGGTCACGGTCATCATCAGCGCCGATTTCGAGGATGCCATCACCGCGCGCGACGTGGAGCGCGTCGTGCTGGCCATCGAACGCGAAGTGGCGACCACGTTCCCGATCGTCGCGCGCGTCTATGTCCGCCCGCGCGACAGTTCGACGACCTGAACCCGGCAACCGGCGCGATTGCGCGGAGCGGGGGAGCGGCGTAGTCTTCGCGGGTCAGGTCCATCGGCCCGGGGGAGGCATTGATGCGCGCCAGAATGGTCATTGCCGTTGCCGCTCTGCTGGCAGGAAGCGCTGCCGGATCGTCTGCACGCTGGCTCGGGCTGGACCCGGCGGAGGCCGCCGCGCTGGCCGCGCTCGATCCCGCGCGCACCGCTGCTGCGGCCTGCCGCCCGGCCCCTGGTGCGGAACCGCTGCTGCGCCAGCGCCTGCGCCTCGCCGCCGCGCTTGCGCCGGTCCAGCCGGGGCTGGAAGCCTTGCCGCTCTATCCGGATGTCCCTCGTTCCGCGCTCGATCCCGCCGGTCTCACGCCCGCCGCCCGTCCGTGGTTCGACCAGGGCCTGCTCATGGCCTACAATTTCAACCACGCGGCGGCGATCGCCTCGTTCCGGCGCGCGCAGGCGCTCGCGCCCGATTGCGCGCTGTGCTTCTGGGGAGAGGCGCTGGCCTATGGCCCCAACATCAACGCCCCGATGGACGTGGCGCAGAACCCGGCCACGCTGGCGGCGCTGGCCCGGGCGCAGTCTCTCGCCGCTTCGGCGCCCCCGCTCGACCGGGCGCTGGTCGATGCGCTGGCCCGGCGCTACGCGGTCGATCCGGCGGCGGACCGTGCCGCGCTCGATGCCGCCTATGCCGATGCGATGCTGGGCGTTGCCGGAAAGGTGCCGGACAACGACGAAGTGGCGGTGCTCGCGGCCGAAGCGGCCATGGATACCAGCCCTTGGAACTACTGGGATGCGGGCCGCCGCACTCCCAATCCGCGCATTGCGCAGGCGGTGTCGCTGGTCGAAGGCGTGCTGGCCCGGCACCCCGGCCACCAGCAGGCCGCGCACCTCTACGTCCACCTGATGGAAAATTATGCCGATCCGGCCCGCGCCGAAAAGGCGGCCGATGCGCTGGCGCTGTCGGCCATGCCGCAGGCGGGCCATCTCGTGCACATGCCCTCGCACATCTACTACCGCATCGGGCGCTATGCGGATTCGATCCGCACCAACATCGCCGCGGCCCGTGCGGACGAAGCTTACCTCGCCCGCGTCCACGACGATGGGATGTATCGCTATGGCTATTATCCGCACAACGTCCACTTCATCGTGGCGTCGGCGCAGCAGGCGGGCGATCTCGCGCTCGCCGTGCGCGAGGCGGACCGGCTCTCGCGCATCCTGTCGAACGACGTCGCGCGGCGCTTTGTCTGGATTCAGGGCATCATTGCCGCGCCGGCCTTCGCCTATGCGCAAGGGGCCAGCGCCGCGCAGATCCTCGCGCTGCCCAGGCCCGCGGCGGATATGCCCTATGTCACCGCCATGTGGCACTATGCCCGCGCCGTCGCCCGCGCGCGCCAGCGCGACCGCGCGGGTTTTGCGGTGGAACTGGGCGCGATGGAACGGCTGGCCGACGATCCCGCCCTGGCACCGCTCGCCGCGCAGGGGTTGCCCGCTGCCGACCTGATCCGCCTTGCCGCCTATGTCGCGCGCGGACGGCAAGCCTACGCGCAGGGCCAGTTCGAAGCGGCCGCGGATCACTACCGCGCGGCGATGAAGATCGAGGCGACCATCCCCTATCAGGAGCCGCCCTACTGGTATTACCCGGTCGGCCAGTCACTGGGCGCAGCGCTGCTGCGCGCCGGCAAGCCGGAGGAGGCGCGCGATGCCTTCCGCCAGGCGCTGCTGATGGCGCCGGACAGCGGCTGGGCGCTCCATGGCCTGGCGCAGGCGGAAGCGGCGCTGGGGCACCGGATCGAAGCGAAAGCCGCCGAAGCCGCGCTGGAACGCGCGTGGCGGGGTGACCCGCGCCTGCTGGATCTTGATCGGCTCTAGGGAAGGGGCCGGCGCAGGTCCGCGCCGGTTTCGGCATAGCGGCCCAGCACGGCGCGAACTTCTGCGCTGCCAAGGCGGGCGTTCACCATGCGCTGCTCCAGTGTCAGCGCGTCCTCGATGGCCAGGTCGGCGCTGGCATGAACGATGCGCTTGGCCCCCGCCAGCGCGCTGCGCGAAAGCGACGCGAACTTGCGCGCCATGGCCAGCGCCGCGTCCAGCGGCTCGTCGACCGCCGCGTTGACCATCCCCAGCCGCGCGGCTTCTTCGGGATCGACCACGCGCGCCATGCCGATCAGTTCCAGCGCACGCGCCGGGCCGAGCAGCCGTGCCAGCCGCACCGTGCCGCCGCCGCCGGGGAACATCGCGATGTGCATTTCGGGCAGGCCGATGGTGTAGGCACCCCGCCGTGCCAGCCGGATATCGCAGGCGAGCGCCAGTTCGAAGCCCACGCCCATGCAGTCCCCGTTGATCGCGGCGATCACCGGCACGTCCAGCGTTTCCAGCCGCCGGGTGATCTGGTGAAAGATCGAATCGCGCCACGTTGCCGCCGGATCGGCCGGGCTGGCGGCAATGGCCTCGGCCGCGCCGGCCAGTTCGCCAAGGTCGAAATGGCGGATCAGCACGCCGTCCTGCGCGCCGGTGAGGATCAGCGCGCGCAAGGCATCGTCCTGCGCCAGCGCGGCAAGATGTTCGTCCAGCGCAGCGGTCATCGCGCCGTCCAGGAACCCATGCGGTGGATTGTCGAAGCGCAGCACCGCAATTCCGGCGCCATCCCGCTCCAGCCGAACCTCGCCTATCGCCATGCTCCCGGACCGCGTCAGACGATCACGCCGAACAGGTCATGCGCGTCGGCGTCCTCGATCAGCACATCGGCAAAGTCCCCGGCCTTCAGCGTGGCGGGCACGTCGCGCAGATAGACCGCGCCGTCGATCTCGGGCGCATCGGCCTGCGATCGGGCGGTGGCGCCGATGTCGCCTTCTTCGTCCGGCTCGCCCACTTCGTCCACGATCACGCGGATTGTCCGGCCCACCTTGGCGGCCAGCTTCGCCGCGCTGATCGCCTCGGTCTTGGCCATGATCCGCGCGTAGCGTTCTTCCTTGACCTCCTCGGGCACCTGGTCGGGCAGGTCGTTCGCCGCCGCACCAGCCACCGGCTCGAAACGGAACGCGCCCACGCGGTCGAGCTGGGCTTCATCCAGCCAATCGAGCAGGTACTGGAAGTCGGCCTCGGTCTCGCCGGGGAAGCCGACGACGAAGCTGGAGCGGATCGCCAGGTCGGGGCAGATTTCGCGCCATGCCTTGATGCGCTCCAGCACCTTGGCCTCGTTCGCCGGGCGCTTCATCGCGCGCAGCACGTTGGGGCTGGCGTGCTGGAACGGGATGTCGAGATAGGGCGTCACCAGCCCCTCGGCCATCAGCGGGATCACCGCATCGACGTGGGGATAGGGGTAGACATAGTGCAGCCGCACCCACGGCGTCTGGCCATCGGGCGTGCGCAGCTGGCCCAGTTCGCGCGCCAGGTCGGTCATGTGCGTGCGCACCGCGCGGCCCTTCCACTGCCGCTCCTCGTGGCGCACGTCCACGCCATAGGCAGAGGTGTCCTGGCTGATCACCAGCAGTTCCCTGGTGCCCGCCGCGACGAGCTTTTCGGCCTCGCGCAGCACCGCGTCGATGCGCCGGCTGGCCAGCTTGCCGCGCAGCGAAGGGATGATGCAGAACGCGCAGGCGTGGTTGCAGCCCTCGGAAATCTTCAGGTAGCTGTAGTGGCGCGGGGTCAGCTTGACGTCGCCCGGGTCCGCCTGCGGAATCAGGTCGATATACGGACCCATGCTGGGCGGCGCGGCTTCGTGCACCGCCTCGACCACCGCTTCGTACTGGTGCGCGCCCGTCACGGCGAGCACCTGCGGGAACTTCGCGCGGATCGCGTCCGCCTCGTTGCCCATGCACCCGGTCACGATCACGCGCCCGTTTTCGGCAATCGCCTCGCCGATCGCGGCCAGGCTTTCCTCCTTGGCCGAATCGAGGAAGCCGCAGGTGTTCACCAGCACCACGTCCGCGCCCGCGTAGTCCGGGCTCATCGCATAGCCGTCCGCGCGCAGGCGGGTCAGGATACGCTCGGAGTCGACCAGCGCCTTTGGGCAGCCGAGGCTGACCATGCCCACGCGGGGCTGGTCGGGAATTGCGATCGGGGGAGTTTGGGAAGCCATGTTGCGGCCGGCCCATAGCGGGATTCGCCTGAACAGTCACCCATGGCTGTGTCCAGCCGCCTCCGGAGGCGATTTGCAAAAGGCGGATCAAGCGGTTACGCAGTCGCCGCGGGGCAAGGGAAGAGAAAGCATGGGTCCTGTAAACTGGCTGGCGGTGATTGTTGCTGTGCTGGCCGCGCTGATCGTTTCCGCTGTCTGGTACGGCCCGCTGTTCGGCCGCGCCCGGCTTGAGGAAGTCGGCCCCGGCGGTCTTGGCGTGCGCCGCGCGCCGGGACGTACCGTGGCGCTCACGGCGACGCTGCTGTTCGTTTCCGCCTCGATGATGGGCCATATGTTCGCCCGCGTCGGCAGCGAAACGCTCAGCGTGAAGCCCTGGCTTTATTTCATGATGTCGGTCGGGCTGGCCGGGGCTTTCGTCATCCCCTCGCTGTGGGTCAGCTATACCCACCAGCGAATCAGCACGCGCCTCGCCCTGCTCGATGCGGGCTGCTGGCTCGCCGTCTATTTCGCGATGGGCCTGGTGTTCTGGGCGTTCAAAGCCTGACCGGCAGGTAGGTGTAAGGATCGCGGGGCGCGTTGTCCTTGCGCACCTCGAAATGGAGCGTGGGCTTCATCGCCTCGCCGGTGGCGCCGATCCGCGCGATCACCTGCCGCGCGGCAACCGCCTGGCCTTCCGTCACCGCCACTTTGCCCAGATAGCCATAGGCGGTCACCCAGCCGCCGCCGTGGTCGATGAGGATCAGCTGCCCGAAGCGTTCGGGCTCGGTCCCCGCGAACAGCACCCGGCCGGCCGCTGCCGCATGGACGGTCATGCCTGCAAAGGCGGCCAGGTCCATGCCGTTGTTCGGCCGGCCTTTCGCTGGCACGCCGAAGCGACCGATCACTGCCCCCGATGTCGGCCAGGAAAGCCGCGGCGCGCCCATTTCGCGGTCATGGCGGGGTAGCGGCTCGGGCAGGGGCCGGGGCGCGGGCGCCGCGCGGACCGGTAGGGCGGCGCGCGGCCCGGATCGGGGCGCGGGCGATGCGACGGGCACAGGGGCGCCCGCCGGACCTGGCCGCTTGAGCACCTGTCCGGTCCGCACCGTGTAGGGATAAGGCACCGCGTTGGCCTCGGCGAGCGCCTTCATCGTCACGCCCATCCGGCGCGCGATCGACAGGAAGCTGTCGCCCTCGCGCACGGTATAGTTCCACGCGACGATCGGCGCTCCATACGGCGCCCCGTCAGAAGGCGCCGCGAACGCCGGGGCCGCCGCCACCAGCAGAAGCATGGCGGCAAGGCGGGGCATCAGCCCTGCGGCACCAGCCGGGTCAGCCCGCCGGTATAGGCCCGCAGCGCCTCGGGCACGTCGACCGAGCCGTCGTTCTGCTGGTAGTTCTCCAGAACCGCCACCAGCGTGCGACCCACCGCGAGGCCCGATCCGTTGAGCGTGTGGACGAACTCGGTGCCCTTTGCGCCGTCCGGGCGGTAGCGCGCGTTCATGCGCCGCGCCTGGAAGTCGCCGCAGTTCGAACAGGACGAAATCTCGCGGTAGGCGCCCTGGCCCGGCAGCCAGACTTCAAGGTCATAGGTCTTGCGCGCGGTGAAGCCCATGTCCCCGGCGCAAAGCAGCACCTTGCGATAGGGCAGGCCCAGCGCCTGCAGGATCGATTCGGCCGCGCCCGTCATGCGCTCGTGCTCGGCTTCCGAATCCTCGGGCTTGCAGATCGAGACGAGTTCGACCTTCTCGAACTGGTGCTGGCGGATGAACCCGCGCGTGTCGCGCCCGGCCGATCCGGCTTCCGAGCGGAAGCACGGCGTCAGTGCGGTCATCCGCAGCGGCAGCGCGGCGTCGGCCAGGATCTGCTCGCGCACCGCGTTGGTCAGCGAAACTTCGGCGGTGGGGATCAGCCAGCGGCCATCGGTGGTGCGGAACAGGTCCTCGGCGAACTTGGGCAGCTGCCCGGTGCCGAACACCGCTTCGTCCTTCACCAGCAGCGGTGGCAGGCACTCCTCATAGCCGTTCACTTCGGTCTGGCGGTCGAGCATGAACTGCGCCAGCGCGCGGTGCAGGCGCGCCATCTGGCCCTTCAGGAACGTGAAGCGCGCGCCGGAAATCGCCGCGCCGGTCTCGAAGTCCAGCCCCAGCGCCGGGCCGATGTCGGCATGTTCGCGCGGCGCGAAAGCGAACTCGCGCGGGGTGCCCCAGCGGCTCACCTCGACGTTCTGCGTCTCGTCCTCGCCTTCGGGCACCTCCGCGTCGGGCAGGTTGGGCCAGGCGGCCAGAGCGGTGTTCTGCTCGGCGGTGAGGCGGCGTTCCTCCTCCTCCAGCGCGGGCAGTTCGCTCTTCAGAGCGGCGACTTCGGCCTTCAGCGCCTCGGTGGTGTCCTTGCCGCCCTTGCCCATCGCCGCGCCGATCGCCTTGCTGGCTTCGTTGCGGCGGGCCTGCGATTCCTGCATCCGCGTGGCGACATCGCGGCGCGCGGCGTCGAGCGCGAGGATGGATGCGGCCACCGGCGCCACTCCCCGGCGGGCGAGGGCGGCGTCGAAGGCTTCCGGATTTTCGCGGATCAGGCGGATGTCGTGCATGGCGCCGGGCTATGCCGCCGCGCCCCGCACGATGCAAGCGCGGGGCGCGTGCCGCACGCGATCAGTGATGCAGGCGGTGGTCGATGTGCAGCAGCCGGTAGAGCGGGCAATAGCCCACAAGGCCCGTCACCAGCGGCACCAGCCCCAGCCAGGCCCACGTCGCTCCCGGCACTACGAGCGCCAGAATGATCAGCACGAGGCCGAGGACGATGCGATTGATCCGGTCGATTTGGCCCACGTTGGCCATGATGCAGTCTCCTGTCTTGCAGGAGCAGCCTCAGCACCATTTCCGAAAGGCCTGCCTTGATCGAGGTCAAGGGGAAGGAAATGGTGGGCGCGGCAGGGATTGAACCTGCGACCCCACCCGTGTGAAGGGTGTGCTCTACCACTGAGCTACGCGCCCGTCCCTTGGCCATGCGGCCGGACGTCTGGCCGGCAATCGCCGGGGCAGGGGCGCGCCTCTACGACCTTGGCGTTCGATTGACAAGTGGGGCGATCAAGATATTTGCGGCGACCATGACCGAAGAAACCACCACGCCCGAAAACGCCGGCCTCGCCTCGACTTCCGGCGATGTCCCCCCCGATCGCCTCGCGATCCATCCGCGCAGCCCGTATTTCGATGCGGACAAGCTGGGCCGCGGCATCGGCATCCGCTTCAAGGGCGTGGTGCGCAACAATGTCGAGGAATACTGCATTTCCGAAGGCTGGGTGCGCGTGCAGGCCGGCAAGACCATGGACCGCAAGGGCAACCCCCTGACGCTCAAGTTGAGCGGCACGGTCGAGGCATGGTACGAAGACCTGGGCGAAGACGCCCCCGTCGCGAAGTAACGGCTGATCAGGTCGCGCCTTAGGCGTGACCTGATGCCCCCGGCCCATCACGCCAGCAGCCGGCCGCGTTCCCGCGCGACCAGCGCGGTCAGCCAATCCTTGAACGCGCGCACGCGGGCCAGGTTGTGCGTGTCCTTGTGCGTCACCAGCCAGAACGTGCGGGTGATTCGCTGTTCGGGAAGCACCGGCACCAGCCACTTGTCCGCATCGCCGATGAAGCACGGCAGCACGCCGATGCCCGCCCCCGCCGCGATCATCCGGTGCTGCGCATTGATCGAGCTTGAGCGCACCGTGGCGGAAAGGTCCGGCTCGATTTCCGCGAGGTATCGCAGTTCGGGCGCGTAGAGCAGGTCGGGGATGTAGCCCACCAGCCGGTGCCCGCGCGCCAGATCGCCGGGCCGCTCCGGGGTGCCCCGCCGCGCCAGGTAGCCGCGCGTGGCATAGAGCCGCAGCGCATAGTCCGACAGCTTGCCTGCGATCACCGGCCCGGCACGCGGCCGCGACAGCGTGACGGCCAGGTCTGCCTCGCGCTTCGACGGGCTGAGGAAGCCCGAGCTGGCGACAAGGTCTACCATCAGGCGCGGGTGCGAATCGATGAATGCGGGCAGCGCGGGCGCCACGATCCAGCTGGCGAAGCCTTCGGACAGGCTGACCCGCAGCAGTCCCGCCGGGCCGCCGCCGGTGGCGGCGTGTTCGGCGATGCGGCTTGCGGCCTGCTCCATCGCTTCCACTTCGGCCAGCATCGCCTCGCCTGCCTCGGTCAGCACCTGCCCTTCGCGCGTCTGTTCGAACAGTGTGGCGCCCGCGCGCGCCTCCAGCCGCCGCAGCCGCCGGCCCACGGTGGTGGCGTCCACTCCCATCGCGGCGGCGGCGCGCGCCAGCTGGCCGTTGCGCGCAACGGCGAGGAAGGCCTGAAAGTCGTTCCAGTCGGGTACCTGCATAATTGCAGGTGAACCTCGCATTTTCGTCCGTTGCTTGCAACCGGGCGTGGGTGCAGGAGGCGCTGGCATTTCCAGAGGAGAGGATTTCCATGCGCCTCATCGACCATTTCATCGTCGGCGGTTCCGGCGGCGAGCCCGCCCGCAAGGGCGACGTTTTCGATCCTAACAACGGCGGCGTGCAGGCGCAGGTCGCGCTCGGCACCGCCGAGACGCTGGAGCGTGCCGTGCAGGCCGCGCTGGCCGCGCAGCCCAAGTGGGCCGCCACCAACCCGCAGCGCCGCGCCCGCGTGATGTTCCGCTTCAAGGAACTGGTCGAAGCCAACATGGACGAGCTGGCGCGCACGCTGTCGGCCGAACATGGCAAGGTCATCGCCGACTCGAAGGGCGACATCCAGCGCGGTCTGGAAGTCGTGGAGTTCGCCTGCGGCCTGCCGCACGTGATGAAGGGTGAATATACCCACGGCGCCGGCCCGGGCATCGACGTCTATTCGACCCGTCACCCGATCGGCATCGGCGCGGGCATCACCCCGTTCAACTTCCCCGGCATGATCCCGCTGTGGATGTCGGCCATCGCCATCGCCACGGGCAACGCCTTCATCATCAAGCCGTCGGAGCGCGATCCCTCGGTTCCCGTTCGTCTCGCTGAACTGTTCATCGAAGCCGGTCTGCCCGAAGGCATCTGCCAGGTCGTCCACGGCGACAAGGAAATGGTCGACGCGATCCTCGATCACCCGGCGATCGGTGCGATCAGCTTCGTCGGTTCGTCCGACATCGCGCACTACGTCTACAACCGCGGCGTGGCCGCCGGCAAGCGCGTGCAGGCCATGGGCGGCGCCAAGAACCACGGCATCGTCATGCCCGACGCCGATCTCGACCAGGTCGTCAACGACCTGTGCGGCGCGGCTTTCGGCTCGGCCGGCGAACGCTGCATGGCGCTCCCGGTTGTCGTCCCCGTTGGCGAGGAAACCGCCGAGAAGCTCAAGGCCAAGCTGATCCCCGCGATCAACGCCCTGCGCGTCGGCATCTCGACCGATCCTGAAGCGCACTACGGTCCGGTCGTGACCCAGGCGCACAAGGAGAAGGTCGAAAGCTGGATCGGCAAGTGCGTCGAAGAAGGCGGCGAACTGGTCATCGACGGTCGCGGCTTCACGCTGCAGGGCCACGAGAAGGGCTTCTTCGTCGGCCCGACGCTGATCGACCACGTCACCGCAGACATGGACAGCTACCACAACGAGATCTTCGGCCCGGTCCTACAGATCGTCCGCGCCAAGAACTTCGAGGAAGCGCTCGAGCTGCCGTCGAAGCACCAGTATGGCAACGGCGTCGCCATCTTCACGCGCAACGGCCACGCCGCGCGTGAATTCGCCGCCCGCGTCAACGTCGGCATGGTCGGCATCAACGTGCCGATCCCGGTGCCGGTTGCCTACCACACCTTTGGCGGCTGGAAGCGTTCGGCCTTCGGTGACACCAACCAGCACGGCATGGAAGGCGTGAAGTTCTGGACCAAGGTCAAGACCGTCACGCAGCGCTGGCCCGACGGTTCGCCGGACGGCGGCAACGCCTTCGTCATCCCGACGATGGGCTGACGGATCAGGAAAGGAAGCCTCCGGTGCGCGTTGCCATGTCCAATGCCAACCGCACCGGAAGGATCCTGACATGATGCGAAAACTGACCCCCGCCCCGCTTCTGGCTCTCGCGCTCGCCGCCTGCTCTGGCGAGCCGCAGGCGCCTGCGCCCGAAGCGAGCGGGACGGCTTCCGAAGCCGCGGCGGCCTCCAGCGAGGCGCCGGCTTCGGCAAGCGCGGCGCCGGCTGAGTCCGATGCTTCCCGGCCCGATGTCTCCGACGCCGCGAGCCCCGCACCGGCTGCCTCGACGGAAGCCTCGATCCCGATGGCTGCACGCGGCCGCTGGGGTCTTGTCCCGGCTGATTGCACCTCGACAAGGGGTGAGGCCAAGGGGCTGCTGGTGGTCGATGCCGCCAGCCTCAAGTTCTACGAATCGGTCGGCAAGCTCGCCAGCGTCAAGGAGCGCAGCGACACCCGCATCCGCGCCGCCTTTGCCTTTTCGGGCGAGGGCATGACCTGGCAGCGCGACGAAGTGCTCGAAGTGCAGGACGGCGGCAAGACGCTGGTCCGCCGCGAATACGGCGCGGACGCGATGCCGGGGCCGCTCAAGTATACGATCTGCGGGTAAGGGGGCGATCATGCACAAGACCATCCTGCTTCTCTCGCTCGCCGCGGCCACGGCAGCCTGCGCGCAGACCCCTGCGCCGGCCGTTTCCGCGCCTTCGCCCGTGCCGCAGGAAACCTGCAACCGCGATGCCGGGCAGGCTTTCCTCGGCCGCACCGCCTCGGCAGAACTTGGCGCGCAGATCCTTGCCGCGACCGGCGCGCGCAACCTGCGCTGGGTCGCGCCGGGCATGGCCGTTACCATGGATTTCAGAGGCGACCGGGTGACGGTCGGCTATGACGAGAAGATGTCCATTACCAGCATTGCCTGTGGGTGAGGCTGGACACCGGCGGGGTGCGGCAATAGGCGCGCCCTGCTGACATTAAACGCTTGCTTGAAAGGGCGGTTGAACCGTCCGGAGGGAAGGGACCATGACCGATCAGTTCGCGCTGACCGAAGACCAGATCGCCATTCAGGACATGGCGCGCCGCTTTACCGCGGACGCGATCACCCCGTTCGCGGCGCAGTGGGACGAAGACCACACTTTTCCGCGGGAAACGATCAAGGCCGCGGCAGAGCTTGGCTTCGCCGCGATCTACGTCAGCGAGGAATCGGGCGGGATCGGCCTCGGCCGGCTTGAAGCCGCGCTCATCATGGAAGCCATGTCCTATGGCTGTCCCGCGACCAGCGCCTTCATCTCGATCCACAACATGGCTTCGTGGATGATCGACAAGTTCGGCGGCGACGAGATCAAGGGACGCTACCTGCCCAGCCTCGTCACCATGGACCTGATGGCCAGCTACTGCCTTACCGAACCCGGCTCGGGGTCGGACGCGGCGGCGCTCAAGACCACCGCGCGTCTCGATGGCGATCACTATGTCGTCAACGGCACCAAGCAGTTCATCTCGGGCGGCGGCGTGAACGACATCTACGTCACCATGGTCCGCACCGGCGATGACAGCGCGCGCGGCATCTCGTGCCTGGTGATCGACAAGGACATGCCCGGCGTCAGCTTCGGCGCGCCGGAAAAGAAGCTGGGCTGGAACGCCTCGCCCACCGCGCAGGTGATCTTCGACAACGTGCGCGTGCCCGTGGCGAACCGCGTCGGCGCCGAAGGCGACGGCTTCAAGTTCGCGATGGCCGGCCTCGACGGCGGCCGCCTCAACATCGGCGCCTGCTCGCTGGGCGGCGCGCAGCGCTGCCTCGATGAAGCGATCCAGTACGTCAAGGATCGCAAGCAGTTCGGCAAGTCGATCGCCGAATTCCAGAACACCCAGTTCACCCTGGCCGACATGGCGACCGATCTGGAAGCCGCGCGCGCGCTGCTCTATCTCGCCGCCGCCAAGGTCACGCAGGGCGCGCCGGACAAGACCCGCTTCTCGGCCATGGCCAAGAAGCTCGCCACCGACAACGGCTCGCAGATCGTCGACCAGGCGCTCCAGCTGTTCGGCGGCTACGGCTACCTGCGCGACTATCCGATCGAACGCTTCTGGCGCGATCTGCGCGTCCACCGCATCCTCGAAGGCACCAACGAGGTCATGCGCATGATCGTGGGAAGGGACCTGCTCAAGTGACCGACGACGTCCTCGTGAAGAAGGAGGGCGCCGTCGGCGTCCTCTCGCTCAACCGTCCCAAGGCGATCCACGCGCTCAATCTCGACATGGTGCACGCCATGGTCGCGGCGATGCAGGCATGGCAGGCCGATCCGGCGGTGCAGGCCGTGGTGATCGACCATTCCGAAGGCCGCGGCTTCTGCGCGGGGGGCGACATCGCCTTCCTGCGCAATTCGGCGCTGAACGACGGCGGCGTCTCGGGCCGCAAGTTCTTCCACGATGAATACCAGCTCAATCACCTGATCCAGAGCTACGGCAAGCCCGTGGTGACGTTCATGGACGGCATCACCATGGGCGGCGGCGTGGGCATTTCCGGCCCGGCCAGCCACCGCGTCGCGACCGAGGCGACCCGCCTTGCCATGCCCGAAACCGGCATCGGCCTGTTCCCCGACGTCGGCGGCGGCTGGTTCCTGTCGCGCCTCAAGGGCCGGCTCGGCCAGTATCTCGCGCTCACCGGCGCGCGGCTCGACGGCGCGGAATGCGTCTGGGCGGGGCTTGCCACGCACTACCTGCCGGCGGAAAACGTGGCCGAGGCCAAGGCCCGCATCGCCGCCGATCCCGCCGCGATCCCGGCCATCCTGCGCGAACTGTCGGCCGTGCCGCCAGCCGCGAAGATCGCCGCCCATGCCGATGCGATCGAACGCCTCTTCGCTTCCGACCGCTACGAGGACATCCTCGCCGCGCTGAAGGCGGACGGCAGCGATTTCGCGCAGGAAACGCTCAAGACGCTCGCCACCAAGAGCCCGCAGACCTGCAAGGTCGCGCTGCGCCAGCTGGCGGACAGCCTGAAGTGCGCCGATTTCGCCGCGAACATGGTGATGGAATATCGCATCGCCAGCCGCGTGCTGACCCTGCCCGATTTCGCCGAAGGCGTGCGCGCGGTCATCGTCGACAAGGACAACGCGCCGCAATGGAACCCGGCCACGCCCGAAGGCGTGACCGACGATCTCATCGCCAACATCTTCGCACCGCTTCCCGCGGGCGAGGAATGGCAGCCGCTGGCCTGAACGGCCGCACGAACCGACCTCCGGGAGGACTGACATGGCAGACTACGAAACGATCCTCGTCGAACAGAAGGGTGCCGTCACCCTCATCACGCTCAACCGTCCGCAGTCGCTCAACGCGCTGAACTCGCAGGTGCTGGGCGAACTGATCGACGCTTTCGCCGCGTTCGAGGCCGATGCCTCGCAGGGCTGCGCCGTGCTGACCGGCGCGGGCGAGAAGGCCTTCGCGGCCGGCGCCGACATCAAGGAAATGGCCGACAAGCCGGCCTCCGATTTCTACAACGAGGACTTCTTCTCGAAGTGGACCAGCCACCTCGTCAAGACCACGCGCAAGCCGTGGATCGCGGCGGTCAACGGCTTCGCGCTGGGCGGCGGCTGCGAACTCGCCATGATGGCGGACTTCATCATCGCGTCGGAAAACGCCAAGTTCGGCCAGCCCGAGATCAAGCTGGGCGTTGCGCCGGGCATGGGCGGCTCGCAGCGCCTGACCAAGGCCGTGGGCAAGGCCAAGGCGATGGACATGTGCCTCACCGGCCGCATGATGGACGCCGCGGAAGCCGAGCGTTCGGGCCTTGTCACCCGCGTCGTGCCGCTGGCCGATCTGCTGGACGATGCACTCAAGACCGCTGCCGTGATCGCCGCGATGCCGCCGATGGCCGCCAAGGTGAACAAGGAAATGGTCAACGCCGCGTTCGAGACCACGCTGGACCAGGGCCTGCTGTTCGAACGCCGCGCCTTCCAGATCCTCACCGCGAGCGAGGACAAGGCCGAAGGCATGAAGGCCTTCATCGAAAAGCGCCCCGGCGTGTGGAAGGGGAAGTAAGACCATGAAGATCGCATTCATCGGCCTTGGCAACATGGGTGGCGGCATGGCCGCGAACCTCGTCAAGGCGGGGCATGAAGTCCACGCGTTCGATCTTTCGGCCGACGCGCTGGCCAAGGCGGCCGAGAACGGCTGCGGCACCTTCACCACCGTGCCCGAGGCCGTTGCCGGCGTCGACGCGGTCGTGACCATGCTGCCCAACGGCGGCATCGTGAAGAGCGTCTACACCAACGACGTGATCGGCAAGGCACCCAAGGGCGCGCTGTTCCTCGATTGCTCGACCATCGACCTCGCCACCGCGCGCGAAGTGGCGGCCCTTGCCGCCGATGCGGGCTATGAAATGGCCGACGCTCCGGTTTCGGGCGGCATTGCCGCCGCCAACGGCGGCACGCTGACGTTCATGGTCGGCGCTTCGGATGCCACGTTCGAGAAGGCCAAGGCCGTGCTCGAACCGATGGCCAAGGCGGTGATCCACGCGGGCGAGATCGGCGCCGGGCAGGTTGCCAAGATGTGCAACAACATGCTGCTCGCGATCCACATGATCGGCACGTGCGAAGCGCTCGCGCTGGCGGAAAAGGCCGGCCTCGATCCGCAGAAGTTCTACGAGATCTCGTCCAAGTCGACGGGCTACTGCTGGTCGCTCAACGATTACACCCCCGCACCGGGGATCGGCGCCGCCAGCCCGGCCGACAACGGCTATGCGGGCGGCTTCGCCTCGGCACTGATGCTCAAGGATCTGCGCCTCGCCATGGAAGGCGCCGCGACCGCAGGGGCCAAGGTGCCGATGGGCGAGCACGCCAAGGCGATCTACGAAGCCTTCGTCGAAGCCGGCGGCGGCAACAAGGATTTCGGAGCGATCTTCACGACGCTCTGAGGCGTCAGCGCATCCGGCTGGCGATGATTCGCCCGATCGGATCGTCACGAAGCGAGCGCGGCTCTCCCATCCGGGCGGGCGCGCTCGTTTTCGTTTGTGGCGATGCATCGGCCACCAGCATCCGCCGCTGCGGCGCGATCTGCGCGCGTGGCCTCGCGGCAGCGGCTGCGGTTTCCGGCACGATCCCGGCCAGGAAGTCTGCACCGATGCGCGAACGGAACGGCGCGCGCGCCAGCGCCGCCGGCATATCCGCCGAAGCCAGCACCACCGGCCGATCGCTTTTGATCTTTTCGTTGTAGATGAAGCCGTTGACCGGCCAGTGCGTGGTGCCCAGGTCGCCCAGCGGGGCATACCACACGCGCACTTCGCTCCAGTCGTTGGCGGGGGACACGTCCACCGCGCGCACGTCGTTCTCGATCTGCCCGCGCCGTCCATCGATGGGCGACCAGTTGGCATGGCGCAGCAGCACCGTGCGCCGGTCGATCACCCGGCTCACCGCGGCGACATGGCCCAGCCGCATTGCGCCGTGCGGCGCGAAGCTCATCACCGCGCCCGCCCGGGGGCGGGTGCCGCGGGCATAGCGCCCCTCGGCCTGGCCCCACCAGGTCAGTGCGTCGCCATAGATCGCGATGCCGGAAACCTGCCGGGCATAAGGCACGCATTCCAGCCCGCCGTCGTCGGCCTCGTTCCGTCCATAGGCGCCGCGCGCATAGGAACCCTGCATGGAAGCGGAAGTCTGCCCGTCCATGGCCGGCAGCAGGTTGACGGGAGCCGCGAACGCCGCCGGAGCCATCAGGCTCACCAGCGCGGATGCAAGGACAAGGCGGTTCCATCCCTTCATGCCGCCTTGATGGCCGCCAGTTGGTTAAAAAGTGGTTTCGGATGCCATGAAACGGCCCGCAGGCCATCCGAACCTTGCGTTCGGCGCGCATTAGGGCCACGGGAAGGCCATGCGACCCCAGGTGATCATCATCGGCCGACCCAATGTCGGCAAGTCTACGCTGTTCAACCGGTTGGTCGGCAAAAAGCTCGCGCTCGTCGACGACCAGCCCGGTGTCACGCGTGACCGCCGCTTCGGCGACGCCAGCCTGCTCGGCCTTGAATTCACCATCGTCGATACGGCGGGCTGGGAGGACACGGATCCCTCGACTCTGCCCGGCCGGATGCGGCAGCAGACCGAAGCCTCGCTGGTGGGCGCGGACATCGCGCTGTTCGTGGTCGATGCGCGTGCGGGGATCACCCCGCTCGACGAGGAAATCGGCCGCTACCTGCGCACCAGTTCGATCCCGGTGATCCTCCTCGCGAACAAGGCCGAGGGCCGCGCCGGCGATCCCGGCCTCTACGATGCCTTCGCGCTGGGCTTTGGCGAACCGATCGCCTTCTCCGCTGAACACGGGCAGGGCCTTGGCGACCTGTTCGAGGCGCTTCTGCCCCACGTGGGCGAAAGCGAGGACGAGGACGAAGCCGAGGCAGGTGAAGCGGGCGAGGATGAGCCGGCTTACGATCCCAAGGCGATTCTCAAGCTGGCCATCGTTGGCCGCCCCAATGCGGGCAAGTCCACGCTGATCAACAAGCTGCTGGGCGAAAATCGCCTGCTGACCGGGCCGGAAGCCGGGATCACGCGCGATTCGATCGCGATCGACTGGCAGTGGTTCGATCCCACGCAGGAAGAATACCGCCCGGTCCGCCTGATCGACACCGCCGGGATGCGCAAGAAGTCGAACGTCATCGAAAAGCTGGAAAAGCTCTCGGTGGCCGATGCGCGCCGCGCCATCGATTTCGCCGAAGTCGTGGTGCTGCTGCTCGATGCCACGCGCGGGCTGGAACATCAGGATCTCAAGATCGCCTCGATGGTGGTCGAGGAAGGCCGCGCGCTGATCATCGCGATCAACAAGTGGGACATTGCCGAGGACAGCAGCGGGTTGTTCAACGGCATCCGCGCCGCGCTCGACGAAGGCCTGGCGCAGGTGCGCGGCGTGCCGCTGGTCGCCGTCTCCGCGCGCACGGGCAAGGGGCTGGACGCGATGCTGACCGCCGCGTTCGACATCCGCGACGCATGGAGCAAGCGCGTGCCCACCGCCGCGCTCAACCGCTGGTTCGACGATGCGCTGGCGGCCAATCCGCCGCCCGCGCCCGGTGGCCGCCGGATCAAGCTGCGCTACATCACCCAGGCCAAGACCCGCCCGCCGGGCTTCGTCCTGTTCGGCACCCGGCTGGACCAGCTGCCTGAAAGCTATCGCCGTTACCTCGTCAACGGCATCCGCCGTGAACTGGGCTTTGAAGCGGTTCCGATCCGGCTGAACTTGCGCAGCCCGAAGAACCCCTTCGCCAAGACCTGACGGCACGATGCCCGGAACCGCGCTCACCACGCTTCCCCGCAGCCTGCCGCAGGCGCTGGGCCGCGGAATGCGCGGTCAGTGCCCGCGCTGCGGCGGTGCGGCGCTGTTCGCCGGCTTCCTCAAGCCGGTGGAGCGCTGCCCTGCCTGCGCGCAGGACTGGACTCTGCACAGCGCAGACGATTTCCCGCCTTACGTCTCGATCCTGCTGACGGGCCATATCATGGCGCCGGTGATCATCGCGCTCGGCCTCCACACCAGCCTGTCCGCGCCCGCGATGATGGCGCTGGTGGCCCTGATGGCGCTGGTCCTGCTGATCGGGCTGCTGCGTCCGGCCAAGGGCGGAATCATCGCCTTCCAGTGGTGGATGGGAATGCACGGTTTCGCGCCCCGTCCGGGCAAGCGCGAGGCGCTGGGCGACTGAAAGAGGGCACCGGAACGGTGCCCGGCGGGTGAACGCCCGATGAACGTCTCCGTCGCGGTTCTGTCGCCCTGTGTCCCTATGCGGGACAGGAGCCTGCCGGGGGACAGGAACGCGGCGGACCGGCCGATTCGCGCGTCCTCGCAGGCTCCTCCGCAAGGAAGGGGACCGCCATGAAGCAGATCTTGAAATTCGTCACCGACGCCAATCCGATCCAGATGTACGAAGTCGATGGCAGCGCGCTGGAACTCCAGGTGCTCCGCCCGAACCAGCAGCTGGCCTATGACGCGGTGAACACCGTCACGCTGACGACCACCACGCCCAGCTACATCAAGGTCCGCACGTTCGTGCAGACGCCCGATCTCACCGACGATGCCTCGTTCTACAACCGCGGCGACGTGGTGTTCACCACGCTCGACGGCAAGGTCATCAACGATCCCGGCAGCGAGCAGGGTGAAGACGGCGTGCCGGGCGACCAGGATGGCGACGGCTCCAATGACGATGTCGTGCGCGGCGATGCCGGCAAGAACACGCTGCACGGCGGCGCGGGCGACGATCACCTTTCGGGCAATGCCGGTGCGGACACGCTGCACGGCGGCAGCGGCAACGACGACCTGTTCGGCGGCGCGGGCAAGGACGTGCTCGACGGCGGTTCCGGCGATGACGTGCTGGTCGGCGATGGCGGCGACGACGTGCTCGACGGCGGCACCGGCACCGACATTCTCGACGGCAACGACGGCGCGGACAAGCTGTTCGGCGGCGACGGTGCAGACGATCTGGCCGGCGGCGCAGGCGGCGACCTGCTCGATGGCGGCAACGGCAACGATCATCTCGTCGGCGGCGCGGGGGCGGACCGGCTGCTCGGGCAGGCAGGCGACGATACGCTTTCGGGCGGGCTCGACGGCGACGCCCTGCGCGGCGGCCTTGGCAACGACGATCTCTCGGGCGATGCGGGCAACGACAAGCTGTTCGGCGAGGAAGGCGATGACCACCTCGCGGGCGGCGAAGGCGACGACGCGCTCAACGGCGGCGCCGGCACCGACGTGCTGCGCGGCGGCGTGGGTAACGATGTCCTCGCCGGCGGTGACGGCGGCGACGACCTGCTCGGCGGCGAGGGCAACGACAGCCTGACCGGCGGTGCCGGAGCGGACACGCTGACCGGCGGCGCCGGCAGCGACACCTTCGCCTATCTGCTGCCCGGCGATTCGCAGCGCGGCAAGGTCGACACGATCACCGACTTCACCGCCGGCGACCGCATCGACCTGTCCGCGATCGACGCGGTGAAGGGCACCCCCGGCAACGAGGCATTCACGTTCTCCGCCACCGCCCCGGTCGATGGCGTGTCGGGCGGCGTGGTGTGGTTCGACGCGGCGAGCCACACGCTCTACGCCAGCATCAATGCCAGCGCGGCGCCCGAACTGGCGATCGTGCTGGCCGGCGTGACCTCGCTGACCGCCGCCGATCTCGTGCTCTGAACGAAGGACGGCCCGGGGGGCGCTTTTGCGCGCTCCCGGGCCGGTTTCGCGCACCGTCGGGTGCGGTCAGGTGTCGTTAGGTGTCGTTCAGGTCATGCGCCTCACAGCACCTCGAACAGGCCCGCGGCGCCCATGCCGCCGCCCACGCACATCGTCACCACGACGTGCTTCGCGCCGCGGCGCTTGCCTTCGATCAGCGCGTGCGCGGTGCAACGCGCGCCGGTCATTCCATAGGGGTGGCCGATCGAGATCGAGCCGCCGTTGACGTTGAGCAAGTCATTGGGAATGCCCAGCTTGTCGCGGCAATAGAGCACCTGCACGGCGAACGCCTCGTTCAGTTCCCACAGCCCGATGTCGTCCATCTTCAGCCCGAAGCGGCCCAGCAGCTTGGGAATCGCGAAGACCGGGCCGATGCCCATTTCGTCAGGCTCGGTGCCGGCCACCGCCATGCCCAGGTAGCGGCCCAGCGGCGCCAGCCCCTTCTTCGCGGCCAGCCCCGCTTCCATCACCACCGCGGCGGCGGAACCGTCCGAAAGCTGGCTGGCGTTGCCGGCGGTGACGATGCCGCCTTCGACCACCGGCTTCAGGCTTTGCAGCCCCTCCAGCGTGGTTTCGGGCCGGTTGCCTTCGTCCTTGGCGAGCGTGATCTCCTTCATGGAGATTTCGCCGGTCGCCTTGTCCTGAACGCCCATCGTGGTGGTGCAGGAGACGATCTCGTCGTCGAACTTGCCCGCAGCCTGCGCGGCGGCGGTGCGCTGCTGCGATTGCAGCGCGTATTCGTCGCAGGCTTCGCGGCTGATGCCATAGCGTTGCCCCACGATTTCAGCGGTTTGCAGCATCGGCATGTAGATCGCCGGGTGCATCGCCTTCAGCGACGGATCGGGCTGCACGCGCATGTCCTTGGTCTGGACGAGGCTGATCGAATCCTGCCCGCCGGCCGCGACCACGTCCATGCGGTCGATCACCACCTGCTTGCTGGCGGTGGCGATGGACATCAGGCCGGACGAGCACTGGCGGTCCATGCTCATGGCCGAGACGCTGACCGGAAGGCCGGCGCGCAAGGCCACCTGCCGCGCGATATTGGTGCTCTGCGCGCCCTGCTGGAGCGCGGCGCCCCACACCACGTCGTCCACTTCCGCGCCTTCGATCCCGGCGCGCTCGATGGCGGCCTTCAGCGAAAGCGCGCCGAGCGTGGCGCCGGGCGTGGCATTGAAGGCGCCCTTGTAGGCCCGGCCGATGGGGGTGCGGGCGACCGAAACGATGACTGCATCACGCATTGTTGTTCTCCTTCCAGGCTTTCCCGGGGAGGGTGAGGGAAGCGTTGAATCTCAGGGTTTTACATAACCTTGCGGCGCGATCGGGTTGCCGCCGAAGCGGTCGCGCAGTTCGCGCTTGAGCACTTTGCCGATCGGACTGCGGGGCAGTTCGTCGACCACCTTGATGGCCGAAATGCGCTGGGTCTTGCCCAGCTTGCTGTTCGCTTCGACCAGGATGGCGGCGGGATCGGCGGCCTTGTCGGCGAGCACCACCACGGCAAGCGGGGTCTCGCCCCACTTGTCGCTCGGCACGCCCACCACGGCGGCTTCGCGGACCGCCGGCTGGCGGGTCAGCTCGGCTTCGAGATCGGTGGGGAAGATGTTGAATCCGCCCGAAATGATCATGTCCTTGGCGCGGTCCATCAGGATCAGGAAGCCGTCCTCGTCGAACTTGCCGACATCGCCGTGGCGGATGTAGCGGCGGCCCTCGGCGTCGAACCATTCGACCTCGCGGGTCTTGTCGTCCTTGCCGTGGTAGCCGTTCATCATGATCGGCGAATGGCCGACGATCTCGCCCACTTCGCCGGGCGGCAACTCGTTCCCGTCCTCGTCGATGATCTTCATGATGTGGCCCGGGCTGGGCTGGCCCACGGTGTGCAGCTTGTCCGGGTTGGCGTGGGCGATCAGCACCGATGTCGCGCCGCCTTCGGTCATGCCGTAGCCGTCGGTCAGCCCGCCCGGCCAGCGCTTCAGCACATCGGCCTTGAGCCAGGCCGGGAAGGGCGCGGAGGTCGAGGACTTGAGCCGGTAGGAGCTGAGGTCGAAGCTGTCGAAATCGGGCACTTCCATGATCCGGCGATATTGCACCGGCACCAGCATGGCGTGCGTCACCCGTTCGCGCCGCGACAGTTCGAGGAAGCCGCGCGCGTCGAACTTCTTCATCAGCACCACCTTGCCTCCGGCGGTGAGCGTGGGAAGGAAGCTGACCAGCGTGGTGTTGGAATAGAGCGGCGTGGAGCAGATCACGCAGGTGTCGTCATCATACCCGCCGACGATGGTGCGCCGGGCATATTCGTGGCGCATCTTGTGGCTTTGCACGATGCCTTTGGGCGCGCCGGTGGTGCCCGACGAATAGATGATGTTGAACGGGTCGCCCGGTGCGGGCAGGCGCTCTTCCGGCTTGGCTCCCGGCGCTGCCATCCACGCCGAGAACGGCTCGCCCGCGTCGCTGTCGTCGAGCGCGATGCGGCGGACATTGGCGGGAAAGGGCAGTCCTGCGATGCGATCTCCCATTTCCTTGTCGAGCAGCAGCACGCGGCTGCCGCTGTCTGCCAGCATGGCGAGAACGGTGTCCGCCGAAGCGGTGGACGTGAGCGGCGCCGCGACTGCCCCGGCGCGGATCGCGCCGAGGAAGGCGAGGGCCGTCGGCACCGCATTGAGCGCGGCGATGGCGACGGGTTCGTCCTTCGCCACGCCTTCGCGCTGAAGCGCGGCGGCGACCCGGTCGATGAGCGCGTCGAGGTCCGCCCAGCTTACCTGCCGGGTTTCGTCGGCCAGCGCCACCGCCGCGCCCCTGCGCGCGGCGTGCGCGCGCAGGATCGTGGTCAGCGGCATGAACTCGGCTTCGGCGATCTCGTCGATGGTCACCGCTCTTTTCTCCGTCAGTTGAAGGTTTCGCCCGCCGCCGCCTTGCGCGCCAGCAGCGGCGCGACGGGAAGCCCGTGCTTTTCGAGGCCGGCGACCACGGTCTTGAGGCCGATATGGTCGGCCCAGAACATCGGCCCGCCGGTCCATGCGGGCCAGCCATATCCGTTGAGCCACACGGTATCGATGTCGCTCGCGCGCTGGGAAATGCCTTCCTCAAGGATCAGCGCGCCTTCGCTGATCATCGGGTAGAGCAGCCGTTCGCGGATCTCGTCCTTGTCGATGGCGCGCTGCGGCTTGCCTTCCTTCTTCGCGAAATCGGCGATGATCGCTTTCACTTCGTCGGACGGGGTGCGCTGGCGGTTGTCGTCGTAGTCGTAGAAGCCCTTTTTGGTCTTCTGCCCCCAGCGGCCCACGGCGCAGAGCGCGTCGCGCAGGCTTTCGATACGGGTGGGATCGCGGTGCCAGCCGATGTCGACCCCGGCAAGGTCGGCCATCTGCCACGGCCCCATCGGGAAGCCGAATTCGAGCAGCGCCTCGTCCACGTCCCAGTAATTCGCGCCTTCCATGATCAGCGCGTGCGCCTGCGCCTGCCGGGGGCTGAGCATCCGGTTGCCGATGAAGCCGTGGCACACGCCCGAGACGACCGGCACCTTGCCGATCTTCACCGAGAGCGCCATCACGGTCGCCAGCTGGCTGTCGCCGGTCTTGGCGCCGCGCACCACTTCGAGCAGCTTCATCACGTTGGCGGGCGAGAAGAAGTGCATGCCCAGCACCGCTTCGGGGCGGCTGGTAACGGCGGCGATCTCGTTCACGTCGAGATAGCTGGTGTTGCTGGCGAGGATCGCGCCGGGCTTCGCCACCTTGTCCAGCCGGCCGAACACGTCCTTCTTGACGTCCATGCTTTCATAGACCGCCTCGATCACGAGGTCGGCCTCCGTCAGCGCGCCGAAATCGAGCGTGGGGGTCAGGCGCGCCATCGCTGCATCGGCGAGCGCGGCGTCCATCTTGCCGCGCTTGACCGTGTTCTCGTAGTTCTTGCGCATGGTGGCGACGCCGCGATCGAGCGCTTCCTGCGTCATTTCCACGATGGTGACGGGGATGCCGGCGGTGAGGAAGTTCATCGTGATGCCGCCGCCCATCGTGCCCGCGCCGATCACGCCGACGCGATTGACGGGAAGCAGCGCGGTATCGGCCGGAATATCATCGATGCGCGCGGCGGCGATGCGGGCGGCGTCGATGTGGTCCTTGGCGCCGGGGATGGGGTCGGACATGGGGTCTTGGCTCCTGTAGGCTGAGGGATGCTTTCGGAGGGGAGGAGAAAGGTCAGGCGCGGCTGTCGGTCAGCGCGGAATAGATCAGCGTCTTGAGCTGGCGGCGGATCGGGTAGGCCGAGGAGGGGTAGAGCTGGGTCATGAAGACCATGTGCACCTTTTCCACCGGATCGACGAAGAACGCGGTCGAGAAGATGCCGCCCCAGAAGAACTCGCCGACAGAGCCGGGCACCAGCGCGCGCGCGGGGTCGATGGTGACGCCAAAGCCCAGGCCGAAGCCTGTGCCCGCGTTGTTCGCCTCGCTGAACAGCGAACTGGACATCTGGGTAAGGTCGGCGCCGCCGGGCAGGAAGTTGCTGGCCATCAGCGCCAGCGTCTTGGGGCTGACGAGGCGCACGCCGTCGATTCCCCCGCCATTGGCCAGCGCGGCCGCGAAACGGTGATAGTCGGCCAGCGTGGACAGCAGGCCGCCGCCGCCGCTTTCGAAGCGGGGCGCGCGCGCAAGGTTGCTGGTCTCGGCCTTGTCCAGCAGCTCTGGCGCCTTGCCCGGGATGTAGGTCCAGGCGTCGGCCAGCCGGTGCAGCTTGCCGGGCGGGCAGTGGAATCCGGTGTCGCTCATGCCCAGCGGATCGAAAATGCGCGTCTGGAAGAACTCGCCCAGGCTCATGCCCGATAGCCGCGCGACGATCACGCCGAGCACGTCGGTGGAGACGGAATAGTTCCAGCCCGTGGCGGGCGCGAATTCCAGCGGCAGCTTGGCCAGCTCGGCGATGAAGTGATCGTTGCCGGGCAGGCTGGCGTGCCCGTCGAGCCGGCCCTTGCGATAGGCGGCATCGACGTTGGTGCGGTTCTGGATGCCGTAGGTGAGGCCCGACATATGCGTGAGCAGGTCGACCAGCCGCATCGCGTGCGCGGCGCGCGGCGGCATGAACGGCGCTTCGCCGCCGCCCCCGGTATAGACGCCCAGCCCTGCGAATTCCGGGATCACCTTGGTCACCGGGTCTTCCAGCGCGATCAGGCCTTCTTCCACCAGCATCATCACCGCGATCGAGGTGAGCGGCTTGGTCATCGAGGCGATGCGGTAGATCGTGTCGGGCGCGGCGGGAGTGCCATCGGCGCGTGCATGGCCCATCGTGGCGCGGTAAACCGGCTGGCCGTCGCGCGCGACCAGAACGTCTGCACAGGGCAGCTTCCCGCGAGAGACGTAGCGTTCGTGCAGCAGAGTCTCGATCCGGTCGAGGCGACCGGCGTCGAAGCCGAGTGCGGCGGGGTCGGTCAGCGTGATGGTCATGGGCGCCTTGCTCCGTTTCAACCGAAAATCGCGACCGATTGCAGGCCGCGCATCACTTCGACGCCGTCGGTGTTCCACATCCGCAGCGTCTCGCTCGAAAAGCCGTCCGCCGCGTGGTTCGACGAGGTTTCGAGCAGCCACCAGCCGTCGTCGGTCTCGGGCTTGTCGCCCAGCAGCGTCAGCGACCAGTTGATCGAGCTGATCGGCCCCATGCGCTCCATCGTGCGCATTGCGCCGGGCGGCAGGGTATCGCCGATGCCGATGAGTTCGCCGATGGGGTCAAGCCCGCTGCGGTCCTTCAGGCGCACCCAGCGGCGGATCGTGCCGGGCGGGTTCTCGCCGCGCGGGAAGGCGTGGCGCAGTTCCATGCGGTGGATGAAGAACGAGGGATCGGGATGCGGCTTGACGGGGGCGGCCTGGTCATACGGGACAGCGATGTCGAGCCGGTTGGCCGCGACGGTGCCGTTGCTGGGGCGCCCGCTGCCGAACAGCCACAGCGCGCGGTGCGCCAGTTCGCCATTGGCGGTGATCTCGGTCTCGATCTGGCTCACGCTTTTGCCCGCGCGCAGGATGCGGGCGGAAATCTCCACGTCCTCGCCCACGGGGGCGACGAAGCCCACTTGCGCGCCGCGCAGCGGGGGCAGATCGGGGAACGCGGTGCGGGCGGCGGCATAGGCGAGATAGGACGAGGCGCCGCCATACATCGTGCGGCCCTGCAGCCAGCCCGAGGCGCCGTGCAGCACGAAACCTTCGCCGCGGCGCTCAATCGCCGCCGAAAGCCCACCGAGAGTCAGGGGGCCGGAAGTCATGCCGCGGAGCATCCCGCAGCACGGCGGCGGCAAGGCAGGTACATCGTTCTCTCCCGGTTGCGTGGGTGGTTTACCTTCACGTCAACGGCAGGAAAGAGCCAGCGAGGGCCTTCGGTCAACGGAAAAACGCGCCCCGGTGCGCAGTTTTCCGCCCTTCCCCTACGGCAAGGCGGGAGGGCTGCCCTCGCCCATCGGCACCACCTGGTCGGCCAGGCGGTCGATCTCAGCAAGGTCGTGGCTGACGAGCACGACCGGCAGGTGCAGTTCGTCGCGGATGCGCTCGATCACCTGCATGATGCCTTCGCGCCGGGGCGCATCCAGCGAGGACAGCGGCTCGTCCAGCAGCAGTACGCGCGGGGCGGACAGCAGCGCGCGGCCGATGGCGACGCGCTGCGCTTCGCCGCCGGACAGCGTGCGCGGCATCCTTTCGAGCAGGTGGCCGATGCCGAGGAAGGCGCAGGCTTCGTCAAGCTGCATCCAGCGCCGCGCCGGTGGGGCCAGCTTCCAGCCGTAGAGCAGGTTGTCGCGCACGCGGCGGTGGGGAAACAGGCGCAGGTCCTGGAACACCACGCCGCAGCCGCGCCGCTCGGGCGGCAGGTCGATGCCCTGCGCCTTGTCGAACAGCACGGTGCCGCCCAGCACCACGCGGCCAGCGGCAGGGCGGAGCAGGCCGGCGACGGCATCGAGTACGCTGGTCTTGCCTGCGCCCGAGGGGCCGTAAAGCGCGGTGATCCCCGCGCCGGTGACAAAGCGCGCGGCAATCTCGCGCCCGCCGCGCCGCAGGGTCACGGCCACCTCAAGCGACATGGAAGGGGGTTCCCGAAGCAGAGCGGCGGGCCAGCCATTCCGAAGCGAGCAGCGCGCCGAGCGACAGCGCGACCGAGATGAGCGCGAGGCGGACGACATGGACGTCGCCGCCGGGCACTTGCAGCGCGGAATAGATCGCGAGCGGCAGGGTCTGCGTCTCGCCGGGAATGTTCGAGACGAAAGTGATCGTCGCGCCGAACTCGCCCAGCGAGCGGGCGAGGCCCAGCACCGTGGCGGCGAGCACGCCGGGAAGCGAGAGCGGCAGCGTGACCGTGGCGAAAGCGCGCCACGGCCCGGCGCCGAGCGTGCGGGCCGCGCTTTCCAGCCGGGGATCGACCGCTTCCAGCGACAGACGGATCGCGCGCACCATCAGCGGCAGCGCCATCACCGCCGCCGCCAGCGCCGCGCCGGTCCAGCGGAACATGAAGGTCAGCCCCAGTGCATCGGCGAAGAACCGGCCCATCGGACCGTTGGTGCCGAAAGCAAGCAGCAGCAGCCAGCCGATCACCACGGGGGGCAGCACCAGCGGCAAATGGACGATGGCATCCAGCAGGATGCGCCCCGGAAAGCGCGTACGCGCCAGCAGCCAGGCAAGCGCGAAGGCAATGGGCAGGGTAAACAGGATCGCGGCCCCGCTGACTTTCAGCGAGAGCGCCACGATCGCCCATTCCGCCTCGCCCAGCATCGGCCTCAGCGCGCGCCGAAGCCGAAGCGGCGGAAGATCGCTTTCCCCTCGCCCGAGAGCAGGAAGCGGTGAAAGGCTTCGGCATCGCGGCTGGTCGCGCCGGTCAGGCGGGCGAGCGGATAGAGGATCGGCGCGTGGCTCGTCTCCGGAAACACGCCGACGACGCGGACGCGCGGTTCGGCGCGCGCATCGGTGGCATAGACCACGCCGAGCGGCGCCTCGCCCCGCGCGACGAGCGCGAGCGCGGCGCGCACGCTTTCCGCGCGCGCCACACGGCCGGCAACGTGCGGCCAGGCGCCCAGCCGGGTCAGCGCTTCCTTGCCGTAGATTCCGGCGGGCACCGCGTCCGGATCGCCCATCGCCAGCCGGCCGTTGCCCAATGCGCGGGCGAGCGGGAAGCCCGGCCGGATGGCGAGGGAGAGGCGGCTGGCAGCGGGCGCGATCAGCACGAGCTGGTTGGTGAGGAACGGCGCGCGCGAGCCCCGGGCGACAAAACCCGCGGCGGCGACATGGTCCATCCACTGCGTGTCGGCGGATACTAACAGGTCGGCCGGTGCGCCTGCCTCGATCTGGCGGGCAAGCGCGGAGGAGGCGGCGAACGATATCACCGGCGGCTCATGCCCCTTGGCGGTCCAGCGGCCGGCGGCGGCGGTCATCGCTTCCTGCAAGCTGGCAGCGGCCAGCACCAGCGGCCCGCGTGCCTGTGCCATGCCGGGCAGCAGCGCCAGAAGCAGCGCGGCCAGAAGCGAGGCGGTGGCGCGCGGCGGCCGGGTGCGGGGAAGTGCCATATCCCGCCGGATATAGCGGATCGCGCGGGCCGGCAACCACGCAGGCGCCACCCGGATCGGATGCTTGAAGGGAAAACGCCCCGTCCGGCCGCTCCCGTGGGGCGGGCCGGACGGCGCGGCGGCGGATCAGAGACCTTCGGTCAGGATCACGCGGTAGTCGGACGAGGCTTTGCGCACCTTGGCAGCTTCCTGGTAGGCGTCGCTTTCGTACCAGGCCTTGGCTTCGGCCATCGTGTCGAACTTGAGCACGACGAGACCTTCGGCGGGTTCACCCTCGGGGGTTTCGCACGGATTGTAGACGACCAGCGGCTGGACCTTGTGTCCGGCCATGGTGGGGCCGGCCATCTGGCCGTACTTTTCCATGCCAGCGGGATCGGAAGTGCTGTTGCGGATGAAGATCGCGTAGGCGGCCATTTCAGATTCTCTCCCTCTTACCAAACTTGATAAGTAGCGATAGGCAACCGGATGGCCCTTGGCAATGCGCCGCGAATCGGCAGACCAGGGGCAGGGATGATCCACGCGCGCCCACAGAAGGCACCGGGATTCCATGAGGATGCAAAACGGTCACCCCTCGCTGCGGGCGGGCCGGAGGGAAAGGAACAGGATATGCCGGTATTGCGCCAGGTGCCGCGCGCCGAGATCACGGACGAGGTGATTCTTGCCTATTACAAGCACTTGTTCGGAGACCGCGATCCGGTCACCGAGCCTGGCACGGCCACCGGAACGCCCGGCGACTGGTGGAGCGTTTTCGCGCTTTCCCCGGACATCTTCCGCCACGCCGTCTCTGGCTTTTCGCTCTATCGCAGCCCGGACCGGCGCATCGATCCGATCCTGCGCGAACTGGGCCAGACGCGCGCCGGCTGGGTCAAGGGCAGCCAGTTCGTGTTCTCGCAGCACTGCAAGTCGCTCCGCGGCCTGGGATGCAGCGAGGAGAAGATCGCCGCGGTGCCGCACTGGCAGGTGGCGGATTGCTTCAATGACCAGGAACGCGCGGTGCTCGCCTATGCCGATGGCCTTTGCCAGGCGAACGGGCGGGTGCCCACGGCGGTGTTCGACAAGCTCAAGACCTTCTGGGACGACCAGCAGATCTTCGAGTTCACCTACATTACCTGCCTCTACGACATGCACGCGGTGATCACCCGCGCACTGCGCATGGAATTCGATGACCGCGAGGAGCCGATTGTCGAAGTTGCCGCGCCGGAAGATTTCGTGGCCGCCGATTTCCTTGGCGGCACGCGCCAGCAGGCTGAGTGAGAAGGAACGCGCGATGAGCGAGAACAGCAATCAGGTGTTCGACATTCGCGGGGTCAACCACCTCGCGCTCGTCTGCCGGGACATGGCGAAGACGGTGGAATTCTACCGCGACATCCTGGGAATGCCGCTGACCAAGACGATCGACCTGCCCGGCGGCATGGGCCAGCACTTCTTCTTCGATATCGGCAATGGCGACAGCCTGGCCTTCTTCTGGTTTCCCGATGCGCCGCCGGCCGCGCCGGGCGTGGCCGCGCCTTCGGGCCTGCCGGGCATCGGCGACATGAAAAGCGCGCACGGTTCGATGAACCACATCGCGTTCAACGTGCCGCTGGAGAAGTTCGACGAATACGTCGCGCGGCTGCATGAGCGCGGGGTGGAGACGTCGATGGTGCTCAACCACGACGATTCGGACTGGCAGGTCGCTCCCGAAGTCCACGACGGGGTGTTCGTGCGCTCGGTCTATTTCTTCGATCCGGACGGCGTTTGCCTCGAATTCGCGGCGTGGAACGCAGAGCTGGGCGGAGCGCACGTGAAGCACGATCCGATGCGTGCCGATGGCACAAAGGCGGAAGGCATGATCGTGAAGGGCGCTGCCGGCTAGAGAGCGCGGCCAAGCAGCGGCGGCTAGAGGCTGGACGGCGCGACCGCGCGGCCTTCGCGCGCGGAAACGATCGCCGCTTCCAGCACCGCCTGCACGGCGATCAGTTCGTCCGGCTGGTTGGGCGGCGGGCCCTTGCCCAGGCACGCGTCGGCCACCGCGCGGTAGAAGGATTGCTGCGCGCCGCGTTCGGCGGGGATAAGCGTTTCGGCGCCTTCGCCGTCCCAATGGCGCAGCGGATCGGGATCGACGCCCCATTGCGCCGCGCCGGGACGAAGGCCGGCCACCGACTGCGCCTCCTGCGGATCTAGGCATTGCTTCACCAGCGAACCGCCGGTGCCATGGACGATGAAGCGCGGCGATCCGCCCGCCACGCACATCCCGGCGTGGAGGATCACGCGCTTGTCCGGATAGCGCAGCACCACGTGCGCCCAGTCGTCCGCCGTGGCGCCTTCGCGCAAGGGTGCGATGTCCGCGCTCACCGTCTCGGGCAGGCCGAACAGCAGCAGGGCCTGGTCGATCAGGTGCGGGCCAAGGTCCAGCCACACTCCCGCACCCGGCCCGGCGGCCTCGCGCCAGCGATCGCGCACGTGCGGGCGGAAGCGGTCGAAGTGCGATTCGAAATGGACCACGCGGCCAACCAGTCCGCGATCGATGGCGGCGCGCACGGAGAGGAAATCGCTGTCCCACCGCCGGTTGTGGAACGCGGCGATCATACGGCCCTGTTCCTGCGCCAGGGCGGCGAGATCGCGCGCCTCTGCCAGCGAGAGCGCAAAAGGCTTTTCGACCACCACGTGCTTGCCCGCGCGCAGCGCCTGCCGCGCCAGCGCCGCATGGGTGTCGCTGGGCGTGGCGATGACGATGGCGTCCACGGCCGGATCGGCGAGCAGGTCCGCCGCATCCGCGACACGCGCCACGTCCGCCGGCAGCACTGCGTCGGGCCGGCGCGCAACGATGGCCTTCAGCTCCAGATCCGGCACAGCCTCGATATAGGGCACGTGGAAAACCCGCGTGGCCATGCCATTGCCGATGATGCCGATCCCGATGCGCGTCATGGCCGCTGCCTAGCGCCGCGAACCGCGATTGGCCACCTTCGCCGCGCGGACAGGCTTGCAGGCGGCCCCGCAACGGGTAAGCATGGTTCCGGCCATCGGGCGGCCAGACCCGCAGGGGCAGGAACGCGCCGCACATGAGCACGAGCGGAACCGTTGAAATGGACGCAGCGGGGAACGCGGCCTTCACCGCGTCGGCGCTGTGCAAGGTCTATCGCACTGGCGAGACCGAGGTTCACGCCCTGCGCGGCGTCGATCTGGAAATCCCTGCGGGCGAAGTGCTGGTGCTGCTCGGGCCATCGGGCAGCGGCAAGTCGACACTGCTCAATATTCTGGGCGGGCTTGACCGGGCATCATCCGGTTCGCTGCGCTATCGCGGGACCGAACTGACCGACATGGGCGACGCGGAACTGACGCGCTTCCGCCGGGCGAATGTCGGCTTCATTTTCCAGTTCTACAACCTCATCCCCAGCCTGACCGCCGAAGAGAACGTGCGGCTGGTGACGGACATTGCCGAGCATCCGATGGCGGCCGAGGAGGCGCTGGCGCTGGTCGGGCTGGCCGATCGTCGCCATCATTATCCTGCCCAGCTTTCGGGCGGCGAGCAGCAGCGCGTGGCGGTCGCCCGCGCCATTGCCAAGCAGCCGGGCGTGCTGCTGTGCGATGAGCCGACCGGCGCGCTCGACAGCAAGACCGGCGTGCGCGTGCTGGAAACGCTGGCCCAGGCCAATCGCGACCTGGGGACCACCGTGGTCATCATCACGCACAACGCCGGCATCGCGGCCATGGCGCACCGCGTGCTGCATTTCCTCGACGGGCGGATCGCGCGGATGGAAGTCAACGCGCATCCTGTCTCGCCCGCCGGGCTGAGCTGGTGAAGGCGCTCGACCGCAAGCTGCTGCGCGACCTGTGGCGCCTGCGCGGGCAGGTCTTCGCCATCGCGCTGGTGCTGGCGGCGGCGGCGGCCACGTTCGTGATGTCGATGGGCGTGCACCGTTCGCTCACCGAGACGCGCGATGCCTATTACGCGCGCAACCACTTCGCCGATGTGTTCGCCGGCATGACGCGCGCGCCGCGCAGCGTGGTCGCGCGGGTGGCGGCGATTCCGGGCGTGCAGCAGGCCGAAGGCACGATCCAGCAATACGCTACGCTCGATTTTCCCGGCCGCGTGGTGCCGGTGCGCGCGCTGCTCAACGCGGTGGACGAGGAAGGGCGCGACCGGCTGAACCGGCTGACCTTGCGCGCGGGACGGTTGCCGCAGCGCGGCCATCCGGGCGAAGTCGTGGCGGACGAGGCATTCGTCAAGGCGAACGCGCTCGCCATCGGCAGCACCGTCGATGCGCTGATCCACGGTCGCAAGCAGCGGCTGCGGATCGTGGGCGTGGGGCTGGCGCCCAACTTCATCTACGCGCTGGCACCGGGCGACATCATCCCCGACGACAGCCGCTTCGGCGTGTTCTGGATCGGACGCAAGGCGCTGGAGGCGGCGACCGACCGCACCGAGGCGATCAACGCGCTGTCGATCACGTTGACGCGCGGTGCGTCGGAAGCGGACGTGATCCGCGCGGTGGACACCGTGCTGGCGCCCTATGGCGGGACCGGCGCCTATGGCCGCAAGGACCACCTGAGCAACGCCTTCCTCGATAACGAACTGATGCAGCTGAACGCGATGACGCGGGTGATCCCGCCGGTGTTCCTGCTGGTGGCGGTGTTCCTCGTCTACATCGTGCTGGGCCGGATGATCCGCACCGAACGCGCGCAGATCGGGCTGATCAAGGCATTCGGCTATTCCGACTGGGCGATTGGCTGGCACTATCTGAAGTTCGCGCTGGCGGTGGCGCTGTTGGCGACGCTGATGGGCGCGGCGGCGGGGATCTGGATGGGCAGCGCGATGACCCGGCTCTACGCGCAGTACTACCGCTTTCCGTTCCTCGACTACCGCATCTCGCCGCCGGTGATCCTGGGCGCGGCGGCGCTGTCGTTCGCGGCGGCGGGGCTGGGCGCGCTGGGCGGGGTGCGCGCGGCGGTGGCGCTGGCCCCGGCGGAGGCGATGGCGCCCCCGCCGCCGCCGGTCTACCGCGCGGGAACGGTCGAGCGGCTGGGGCGGGCTGCGGGGTTTTCCGCCATCGGCCACATGATCGTGCGCCACATCGCGCGCTGGCCGGGGCGTTCGGCCATCACCGTGCTGGGCGTGGCGCTGTCGGGCGGGCTGCTGTTCGCGACCACGCAGTTCCTCGATTCGAGCCGGACGATGCTCGATTCCTTCTTCTTTCGCGCCCAGCGGCAGGATCTGACCGTTACCTTCATCGAGCCGCGCAACGACGATGCCCTGTTCGCGCTGGCGCAGATTCCGGGCGTGCTGCGCGTGGAGCCGACGCGCGGCGTGGCGGCCAAGATCATCCGCGGCAACCGCAGCGAACGCGCCGCGATCGAAAGCGCCCGCGCGGATGCGCAGCTCAGCGTGCGCATCGACCGCAGCGGCACGGCCATCGCCCTGCCGCCCGGCGGCCTGATGCTCAGCCGCCAGCTGGCGGACAAGCTGGCGGTGCGCGCGGGCGACCGGGTCGAGGTGGAGATGCTGGGCGGCAGGCGGACACGGCTGACGCTGCCGGTCGTGTCCATCGTCGACGAATTTATCGGCGAGCGCGCCTATGCCTCCGAGAAAACGGTGGACGCCATTGCCCGAGATGCCTCGCCGGTGGGCGCGGCGCTGCTGCGCATCGATCCGGCGGCGCGCGCCCGTATTCTGATGCAGCTCAAGGATATGCCGATGGTGCTGGGCGTAACCGAGAAAACTGCCGCGCTGGAGAAGTTCGAGCAGATGATCGACGACAACATGCTGACCATGATCGTGTTCTACATCGGCTTCGCCTCCGCCATCGCGGTGGGGGTGGTCTATAACAGCGCGCGCATTCTCTATTCGGAGCGCGCCCACGAACTGGCGACGCTGCGTGTGCTCGGCTATTTCCGCAGCGAGGTGGGGCTGGTGCTGCTGGGCGAGCTGGCGCTGCTGGTCGTAGCTTCCGTGCCCTTGGGCTGCCTGATCGGCTATGGCATGGCACAACTGATGACCGCGATGTTCAGCTCAGACTTGTTCCGCCTGCCGTTCGCGCCTTCGCGTGCGAGCTATGGCTGGTCGGTGGTGATCGTCCTGCTTGCGGCGATGGGCACGGCGGCCACCGTCGCACGGCGGGTGCAGCAGCTGGACATGGTCCGCGTGCTGAAGGCGCGCGACTGATGCTGGCACGCCTCAAGCGTTGGCGCTGGGCGCTGCTGATCGCCGCGCTGTTGGCGGCAGGCCTGGCCTTTGCATTCTGGCCGCAGCCCAGCCCGGTCGATACCGCCCGGGTCACGAGCGGGAAGATGACGGTGGGCATCACCGACGACGGGGTGACGCGGGCGCGGGAATACTACGTCGTGTCCGCCCCGGTGACGGGGTACCTGTCGCGGATCGAACTGGAAGTGGGCGACAGCGTTGCGCGCGGCGCGCTCATCACCCAGATGACCGGGCGCCCCTCCAGCCCGCTCGATCCGCGCAGCCAGCAGGAATTGCGCGCCGCGCTGGCCGCTGCGCGCGCCAGCGAAAGCGGCGCGGGAGCGTCGCTGGCGCAGGCGCGCCGCGACCTGGCACGCGCCGAGGCACTCGCGCAGCGGGGGTTCCTGCCACGCGCGCAGCTTGAAGCGGCGCGGACGCGCGTTTCCACCGGGCAGGCCGCTTTGGCGCAGGCGCGGGCGGAAATCGCGCGGATCGACGCGCGTCTCGCTGCTCCCACCGGCGCCGTTGCAGGCGGTCCCGTTGCCGTGCGCGCGCCGGCTGCAGGTTCGGTCCTGTCGGTCATCAACGAAAGCGCGGGCGTGATCGCCGAAGGCACGCCGCTCGTCACCATCGGCGATGCGCGCCGGATCGAGGCGGTGGTCGATCTCCTCTCACGCGAAGCGGTGCGGGTGAAGGCCGGCGACCGGGTGGAGATCACCCAATGGGGCGGTGATGCGCCGCTGATCGGTCATGTCGCGCGGATTGAACCGTTCGGCCGGCTCAAGGTGTCCGCGCTGGGCATCGAGGAGCAGCGCGTCAACGTGATCGTGGCGTTCGACGCGGCCAGTGCGCCGGAGGCCGCCCGGCTCGGCCACGGCTATCAGATCGACGCCACCATCGTGCTGTGGAGCCGGGCCGACGCGCTCCGCGTCCCGATTGGCGCTCTGTTCCGCGGCCCGGACGGCGGTTGGCGGGTGTTCGTGGTCGACCATGGCCGTGCCCGCGCTCGACCCGTGAAGCTGGGCCATGTGAACGACGAGTTCGGCGAAGTGCTGGCCGGGCTGGCGGTGAACCAGCAGGTCGTGGTCAATCCCGGCAATGCCCTTGCCGACGGGGCGCGGATCAAGCCGCGCTGATTGCGCTTGCGTACCGCCTGCGCGCTGCGCAGGATCGGCGCATGACGCTTTCCCTCACGATCCACGGCGCCGCGCGAACCGTCACCGGCTCGTGCCATGAATTCGCCTCGGGCGATTCCCGCATCCTTGTCGACTGCGGGATGTTCCAGGGTTCGCGTTCGCTCGAAGCGCTCAATTTCGAAGCGCTCGCCTTCGATCCCAAGACCATCGACGCGATCGTGCTCAGCCACGCGCATATCGATCACAGCGGACTGCTGCCGCGCCTCGTGGCCGAAGGCTTTACCGGGGCGATCTGGTGCACGGTGGAAACGGCGGACCTGCTGGAGTTCATGCTGGCCGATGCCGGGCGCATCCAGGAATACGAGGCCGAGCGCCGCAACCGCCGCCGCGACCGTGCGGGCGACGATGCCTTCGAGCCGATCTATACCGAGCAGGACGCCATCGCCGCCTGGCGGCTGACGCGCACCGTCCCGCTCGACCAATGGTTCGAGCCTGCGCCCGGTTTCCGCGCCCGGCTGTGGAACGCGGGGCACATTCTGGGCTCCGCGTCGGTCGAACTCCAGGCCGAAGGCGTGCGCCTGCTCTATTCGGGCGATGTCGGGCCGGACAACAAGGCCTTCCACGCCGATCCGGATTCGCCCTCCGGCTTCGACTACGTGATTTGTGAAAGCACGTATGGCGACCGCCACCGCGAACACGTCTCGATCGAGGATCGCCGCACGCTGCTCGAAGCCGAAATCCTCGGCGCGAAGGCGCGGGGCGGCAATCTGGTGATCCCCTCCTTCGCGCTGGAGCGCACGCAGGAACTGCTGCTCGACATTGCGATGCTGTCCATCGCGGGGCGCATCGGCAACACCACCGTCTTCGTCGATTCCCCGCTCGCCAACCGCGCCACCACGGTCTTCCGCAAATACGCGGACCAGCTCGAGGACACCGGCGGGCGCGACGTGTTCGGGCACCCCTCGATCCAGTACGTCAACGACGTCGCGGAATCGATGCGGCTGAATTCGGTGTCGGGGGCGATCATCCTCGCCGCTTCGGGCATGTGCGAGGCGGGGCGCATCCGTCACCATCTGTTCTACAACCTGCCGCGCCGCGATTCGACGATCCTGTTCGTGGGATTCCAGGCCGAAGGCTCGCTCGGCCGGGTCATTCTCGACGGCGCGCAGCGCGTGCGCATTTCGGGCCGCGACGTGCGTGTGCGCGCGCAGATCCGCCGCATCGAAAGCTATTCCGCCCACGCCGACCAGACCGAACTGCTGGAATGGATCGCGGAGCGCGGCCCCATCGCGGGTAGCCTGCTGCTCGACCACGGCGAGGCGGGGGCCATCGAGGAACTGCGCAAGCTGGCGCAATCGCAGGATCTGGCCGCCTCGATCATCGTGCCGGAAATTGGCGAAAAGTATGAGCTTTCCCCCGGCAAGCCGGCGCGGCGGACCAAGACCGGCCGGGTCGATCTGCAGGAAGCCATCGGCCGCGACTGGCAGAACAATTACGCCGATCTCGCCACCAGCCTGAAGCGCCGGCTGGCCGGCATCCGCGACCCGCGCGCCCGCCGTCAGGCCATCGAGGAAATGCGCCGCGTGCTCGACAGCTACAGCGAGCGTGAGGCCGCAGGTTCGCAGGAGGAGCGCTGAAACGCGGCGGCCTTGCGCATCACGGGCGTATGCAACTGCCCGGTTGATCTGTATGCGGCCACCATATCGTTGGCCCTGCGCGTGCTTTGGCGCCGAATGCCGCCTTTTCTGTTCCCGACCTTCGGGATCAAGCCATGAAAGTCTCCTGCCGACACCTTATGGAAGCTCCCGATCCCCTTCTCGTCGACCTTGGCTGGACACCGGCTTTCAGCATGGATGTCTCGGCGGAGGAAGCCCAGCGGTGCCGTCCGGTTCGCGTCATGGCGGTGCATCGCGGCATGGTGGCCGTCGCCGGCCCCGGTCTGGAGCGCATGATTTCGTCCGTCCTGCCCGATGCCGGCCAGGAGGACGGGCGCCCGACCGTTGGCGATTGGCTGCTCATCGACCGGGATACCCTGGAACTGGTGCGGATCCTGAAAAGGGCGAGCCTGTTCAAGCGGCGAGCGCCCGGCGATGACCGCAGGGTCCAGCTTGTCGCGGCCAATGTCGATACGCTGTTCATCGTTTCGTCGTGCAACCAGGATTTCAATGTGCCGCGGCTGGAGCGCTATCTCGTGCTCGCGCGGGAGGTCGGCGTGAAACCGGTCGTCGTTCTCACGAAGATCGACCTGACCGATGCGCCCGAGCGGTTTGCCGATGCGGCGCGCGCGCTGCAGGCCGGCCTGCTGGTCGAAACCGTCAACGCCCGCGATCCGGAGAATGTTGCCAGGCTTGCGGCCCTTTGCGGCCGGGGCGAAACGGTCGCGCTGCTGGGATCGTCGGGGGTGGGCAAGTCCACGCTGGTCAATACGCTGCGGGGATCGGACGATATCGCGACGCAAGCGGTGCGCGAACAGGATGGCAAGGGGCGGCACACGACCACGGTTCGCCAGATGCACCGGCTCGATGGCGGCGGGTGGCTGATGGACACGCCGGGCATGCGGGAATTCCAGCTTCTGGACGCAGCTTCCGGGCTTGCCGAAGTGTTCGATGATATCGTGCTGCTCGCGCTCGAATGCCGGTTTACCAACTGCACGCACACGGCCGAGCCTGGCTGCGCCATTCAGGCTGCGCTGGCAAACGGAACGCTGGCGCCCGATCGCTTGCAGCGTTGGGGCAAGCTGACCACTGAAAACGATACCAACACCGGCACTTCGGCCGAGCGGCGCCCCCGCGCCCGCACACCCGGAAAGGGGCGATAGACCATGGCTGATCTTTATCTGAAAGCGCTGGAAGCCGAGCGTAAGAGCTTGTGGGCGGCCTGCCGTCTCAAAGGGTTGGCCAAGGGCACGCCCGAACGGCTCCGGATCGAGGAACTGGACAAGCTCCTGTTCGAGCACAAGTCCCGGAAGGCAGGCTAGGTCCGGACCGCTTCTTCGGACGGGCTTGATCCGCACCCGGCCATGCCGGCCACGCGCTTTATGCCCGGCCTACGCCGACGGGGCGCCCGGTTGAGCACCAGACATCGCGGCGATGTGTTCCTCCGCCGCTTTGGCTTCGGCGATCAGCAGGCGGAGCGCTTTCGCGGTGTCTTCCAGGAGACCGCTGCCAAGGGGGCGCTCCCCGCTGATGAAGCGCCGGATGGCCCGTTCGTCTATGCCGAGGCGCCGCGAGGCCGCAGTGGTGCCGCCCAGCACCTGGACGCAATGGGCAAAGTGGTCGCGCGAATCCTGCATTGTGAATGACGCGGTCATTGTCCCCGTTTCCGTCTCTTTAGGCGATGATGCTGCCTTGCGACTGGGGCAACACGGACGTGCTCGTCAATCCCCGAATGCTGTCGCAGGTCCCGGCAGCGATGGCGCTGCGGCAGGTCAGTGGAAGTCCCGGGATTTCGGCAGGATCCTGACATCGCGGGGATGGCCATGCACACGGGCGCGCTGGGGGTGATGAACCTCGTCGCCGCGCGCGATCTGCGGTGTCATGCGCCGCTCATCGGCGATACGGTCCAGCATTTCGGTGCGATCCATCACGCGGGATGCCATCAGGTGGACCACGCCTTCCTTGCTGTGCTGGATTTCACCGTCGATCAGCATCAGGCGGGCGGCCATGACGGCGCGGCGCTGCTTCTCCATGTCGCGCGCCCACAGCAGTGCGTTGACGATCCCGGTTTCATCCTCGATCGTGATGAACACCGCATTGCCCTTGCCGGGACGCTGACGGGTCAGCACCACGCCGGCGACGCGGACTTTCCGTCCATCGGGCGCGGCATTGGAATCGGCGCAGGTGAGCACGCCTTCACGGGTCAGGTCTGCGCGCAGGAACTGCATGGGATGCCCCTTCAGCGACAAGCGCGCAGTCTGGTAGTCGGTCACCACTTCCTCTGGCAGCGGCATGGCCGGCAGGCGCGGGTCCGGTTCGCTGCCGAGTTCGGGGGCATCGGCAAAGGCGAACAGCGGCAATTGGGTGGGCGGCGTGCGGCGGACCTCCCACAGGGCATCGCGGCGCGATTGCATCAAGGATCCGAAAGCGTCCGCATCGGCCAGCTTGCGCAGCGCGGCCGGCGGCAATGCGGCGCGGCGGGCCAGGTCTTCGGCCGAAATGAAAGCGCCGGCCTGACGGGCGGCAACGATTGCTTCTCCCCAGCCTTTGCGAAAGCCATCGATCCTGGCGAAGCCAAGGCGCAGCGCCAGCGGGCTGCCGGTCGCGCCTTCCAGCGTGCAGTCCCATGCGCTGGCATTCACGTCCACCGCGCGCACCTCGACCCCATGTTCCTGCGCATCGCGGACGAGTTGCGCGGGCGCGTAGAAGCCCATCGGCTGGCTGTTGAGCAAAGCGCACGTGAACACCGCAGGATGGCGGCATTTGAGCCATGACGAGACATAGGCCAGCCATGCGAAGGCCTGCGCGTGGCTTTCGGGAAAGCCGTAGTCGCCAAAGCCCTTGATCTGTTCGTAGCACCGTTCGGCAAAGTCGCGTTCGTAGCCGCGCGCGGTCATGCCTTCGATCAGCAGGTCCTGATAGTTGTGGACGGTGCCGTTATGGCGAAAGGTGGCCATCGCACGCCGCAGGCCGTCGGCCTGTGCGGGGGTGAACCTTGCCGCGACGATGGCCAGTTTCATCGCCTGTTCCTGGAACAGCGGCACGCCCAGCGTCTTGCCCAGAACGTTGCGCAGTTCGTTCCTGTCATGCGGCGGGGCGGGACTGGGAAAGACCACGGTCTCCTCGCCATTGCGTCGTCGCAAATAGGGATGGACCATGCCGCCCTGGATCGGGCCGGGGCGGACGATGGCGACCTGGATGACCAGATCGTACAATTCCCTGGGCTTCATCCGCGGCAGCATGGCGATCTGCGCGCGGCTTTCGACCTGGAAGGTGCCGATGCTGTCGCCGCGCCGAAGCATGGCGTAAGTATCCTTGTCCTCGCGCGGAACCGAAGCCAGCGTCAGGTCGCCCAGCCCATGCGCGCGCAGCAGGTCGAAGCTCTTGCGGATGCAGGTGAGCATTCCCAGCGCCAGCACATCGACCTTCATCAGCCCCAGCGCGTCGATGTCGTCCTTGTCCCACTCGATGAACGTGCGGTCGGGCATGGCGGCATTGTGGATCGGCACCAGTTCGTCGAGCCGCCCCTCGGTCAGGACGAAGCCGCCGACGTGCTGCGACAGGTGACGGGGGAAGGTGAGAAGCTGGTCGACCAGCGCTTTCAGCCGCGCAATCGCGGGGTTGGCAATGTCGAACCCGGCTTCCGCTACGCGCGCTTCGGGCACGTCGTCGCCCCAGTTGCCCCATATGGTGGAGGCGAGCCGGGCGGTCAGGTCCTCGGTCAGGCCCAGCGCCTTGCCCACTTCGCGCAAGGCGCTGCGGGGGCGATAGTGGATGACGGTGCTCGCGATGCCTGCCCGCTCGCGGCCATAGCGGGCATAGATGTACTGCATGATCTCCTCGCGCCGCTCATGTTCGAAATCCACGTCGATGTCGGGCGGCTCGGTGCGCGCTTCGGACAGGAAGCGCGAGAACAGCAGCTTTTCGCGCACCGGATCGATGGGCGTGATGCCGAGGAAATAGCAGACCAGCGAATTGGCGGCGCTGCCCCGGCCCTGGCACAGGATCGGCGGATCGAGGCTGCGCGCGTGGCGCACAATGTCGTGAACCGTGAGGAAGTAGCAGGCGAAGCCATGGTGGCGGATCAGGCCGAATTCCTCGTCCAGCACGGCCTGGTAATCCGGGGGCAACCCATCGGGAAACAAGGCGCGCCCGCCTTCCCGCGCAAGGTGTTCCAGCCAGTCCTGCGGTTGCCAGCCTTCGGGCACCGGCTCGTGCGGGTATTCGTAGCGCAGGTCGTCCAGCGTGAAGGCGATGCGCGAGAGGACATCGGTGGAAGCGGCGATGGCTTCGGGACACGCGCGGAACAGGCGCGCCATTTCGGCGGGCGGCTTCAGGTGGCGTTCGGCATTGGCGAGCAGGCGCCGCCCCGCCGCGGCGAGTGTCGTGCCTTCGCGGATGGAGGTGAGCACGTCGTGCAGGGGGCGCGCATCGGGGTGGTCGTACAGCGCATCGCTGGTGGCGAGCAGCGGCACGCCGCAGGCGGCGCCCAGCGCCTGTGCCCGTGCCAACCGCCGGGCATCGGCCCCGCTGCGCTGCATCGTCGCGGCCAGCCAGACCGCGCCGGGGCGGGCCTCGCCCACCCGTTCGAGCACCGCCTGGTCATGGCCCGTGGCGATCAGCAACAGGTCGTCGGCATGGTCGAGCAGGTCCGGCAGGTGGAGCGTGCAATCACCTTTTTCCGCTCGCCGGTTGCCCAGCGTCAGCAGCCGGGTCAGCCGGCCCCAGCCGTGGCGCGTGGCGGGATAGGCGACGATGTCGGGCGTGCCGTCGGCAAAGACCAGCCGCGCACCCACCGCCAGCCGGAAGCCGCCCGCCAGCCCGCCGGCTTCGCGCGCGATGGTCTTCCGGGCCATGTGCGCGCGCACCACGCCGGCCACGGTGTTGCGATCGGCGATGCCAAGGCCCGCCATGCCCAGGTGATGCGCGCGCGCCACCATTTGCGCGGGGTGCGAGGCGCCGCGCAGGAAGCTGTAGTTGGTGGCGGCGACCAGTTCGGCAAAAGGCGGCGGCGCGCTCATGCGAACAGCCCGTGCATGTACCACTTGGGCCCTTGGCGCGGATCCGGCTTTTCGGTGTAGAGCCCGTGGCGGAAGATCCAGTAACGCCGCCCGCGCGCATCTTCGATCCGGTAATAATCGCGGGTCAGCCCGCCCTTGCCCGGCGCTTCGCCCCCCTTGCGCCGCCACCACTCGGAAGCGATGCGCTCCGGTCCTTCATACAGCCGGACTTCGTGCAGTTTTCGCCGCCAGCGAAAGCGATGCGGCGGCCCGTCGGGCACTTCGGCGATGACTTCGACGGGTTGGGGCGGGTCGAACAGGAACAGCGGCCGCATCGGTGGTTCGCCTTCTGGCGGCGTGGGCCAGCGGATCGGCATGCGTTCGTGGATCGCGGGCAGCGCCAGTTGCGCCTGCTCGGGAATATGGCTGTCCTGCGGGATCAGCCGGCACAGGTTGCCAGGCCCCAGCCGCGTGCTCAGCCGGTCGATCAGGTCGGCCAGCGCGGAGGCATCCTGTTCATTGCCGTCCAGCGTGGGCTGGCTTGCGCCCAGCGGTTCGGTAACCGGCAGGAACAGCGTGATCCTGTCATAGCCGAAGCCGGGATCGAGCGGATCGGCCAGCGCGGCGATGCGTTCGCCGAACAGGCGCAGCACCGGCGCGGGATCGCGGGTCGGCAGGCCGGTTTCGATGGAGAGCCGGTGGCGTGCGCCATCGCTGCGGAACAGGGTCAGCGCAAAACGCCTTCCGCCCAGCCCCCGTTCCTCCAGCGCGCGCGCCGCCTCGCGCAGCAGATCGAGAAAGCAGGCGGCGATGCTGGCCTGAAGCGCGACCGGCTCGGCAAAGCGGCGCTCGAAATGGAGCGGTGCAGGGGATGCCAGCGGATCGATCGGGGCGTGCTCCTCGCCCATCAGGCGGCGCAGCGCGGTCACCGCCTCCGCCCCGAAGCGCGCGGCGATGCTGGCGGCCGGGCGCGAGGCGACATCGCCGATGGTTTTCAGCCCCGCCCGGTGCAGGGCCAGCGCGGCCTCATCGTCCAGCCCCAGCGCCCGCACCGGCAGCGCGCGCAGGGCTTGCCGTTCATCCTCGATGGGCAATGGCGCATGGCGGGCGAGTGCCTGTGCGCCTTGCGCGGTGGAGGCCACTGCCATGCGCACCGCCATCCCGATCGCGGCGAAAGCGTCCTCGGCTTGTGCCGCAAGGCCCGCCTCGCCCCCGAACAGGTGCTCGCTCCCGGCAATGTCCAGCGTGATGCCATCGGGCGGCACGATGGTGACCAGCGGCGACCAGCCGATGCAATGTTCTGCCAGGCGCTTCAGCCAGTGACGATCCGCCGCTTCGTCCATATCGGCCACCAGCAGGCCGGGATGCAGCGCGCGTGCGTCCGCCAGCGTCAGGCCGGGCATGATCCCCAGCGCCTGCGCATGAGCGTTGACGGCACGCAGCCGCAGCGCACCTTTTGCCTTGGCGACAAGCGCCAGCGCGGCGTCATGCGGCGTATCGGTCGTCCGCGACAGCTGGTCCGCTTCCTCCAGCCGCAGCCGGTCTGCGGGAAGGAACGGGAACCATAGCGCCAGATAGCGCCGCTTCACGGAATATGCGTCGGTCACGGTCCCACTCCAGCCGCCAGCCCAGCCCGCAAGGGCCGGATCGCTGGCGCAGCAAGGTCACATCGAAAGCAGACCCGCCCGGCGCATTGCCCGGCAGCGCGAGAGAAGGCGCGGCCGTCACTTGCCAGCGGGTCTGTGCCGCGCTGGGGACAGGCGCTGCATCCATGCGCAGCAGGAAGAGGGGGACGCCGGATTTCTCGGCGGCCAGCGCCAGGCGGCGGCTGGCGGTAAGGTCCAGCTCGCGCATCGTGCCCCAGCTTTCCACGATCACCGCGCCCAATGTCGCGCAGCGCAGGGAATCGACGGCAGCACGCAGCAACGCCATGGCATCGGGCACCATGCCCACCAGCCCATGTCCCGGCGCGCCGCCCAGTTCGGCCCAACCGGCGGCCTGTATCGCGCCGCCGAGCCGCGCAGCACGCTGCATCCGCAGCCACAGCACCGTCCGGCCCGGATCGGTCATGCCGGTCGCCGTGGCCAGGGCGAATCCCGCAGGGGCTGCCACATCCTCGGCCTCTGCCGCATAGATTTCATGGATGCGCCCCCGCGCCAGCCCGCCCCCCAGCGCGGCATCGAGCGAGGCGATGCCGAACGCCCGGCGAGACGCCGCCACCGGCGTCGCTTGTTCGGGCATCTGGGCGGGAGTGATTCTCATATGTTCTTATTATGTTCTCACCACTGGCGAGATCAAGCGATCTTTCCCGCATTTCCCCGGTGGTCATCCAGGCCATGGGAGATGCACCGACCGCGGCGGGGGTCGCCCGGGGCAATGCGGGCGGGGGACCACCTGCTTAATATAACAGGCGTCAGATAAAACGACCTCAACTACTCTCCTTCCCATCAAGGCGGCGCAGCCTTCGGCGACAGACCGGCGCGCACGAGCCAAGGGAGAGAGCCGATGATCCGCCACGTGGTCATGATCAAGTTCAAGCAGGATGCCCCGCAGGAGAAGATCGACACGTTCCTCACGGAAGTGAAGAAGCTGTCGCATCTCAACCGCGAAGTGCGCGACTACAGCCACGGCCTTTGCGTCAAGACGCGCTATCACTCGGGCGATTTCGATTTCGCCAACTGCTGCGACATCGACAGCTACGAGGCGATGGACCGCTACATGTCGCACTGGTCGCACCTGCGCATGACGCCGTATCTGCCCGACATCCTGGAGAACATGATCTCGTTCGACTGGGAAATCGACTATCGCGGCCCGGAATTCGACGAGAAGCTGGCCGCCGAGGAAGCCGAGCGCGAATCCGCGCGCGTGCTGCCGATCCATGCCGATCCCGCCAAGGCCTATGTTCCCGAAGTGCGCGGCCAGACCCGCGAACGGGCCCGCGAAATGTGCGAAACGGTCGGCCTGATCCTGTCCGATGACGAAGAAGAGATCATCGGCTCGGTTTGGGCGCCCAACCGCATCATGTTCGTGACGCCGGACGCCGGGACCGAAGTGGCGAAGGGCAGCGAAGTGAAGATCGGCATCACCGGCAACTGGCTGACCGGCCCGGCCGTGCCCGCCGGCGACGGCCCCGCCTGGTAAGGCCGGCCTGGTAAACGCGCCGGCCGTTTGGCCGCCCTGCTGGCGGTGTCCTCGATTGGCCGGGGGGCGCCATCGGCCCTGACACGATGCGGAGGATACCATGACCGCGATGCGCGAAGCCTATGGGCACGTCGCCGAGAAGCTGCTGGAGTTCGTCGAGCAGCGCACCACCGACCAGACCGGCGCCACGATGCAGGTGCCTGCACGTGCCTATCTCGATCCGGAGCAGTGGCAGCGCGAGATCGACCTGATCTTCAAGCGGCTGCCGCTGATGCTGGCGCTGACCATCGAGTTGCCGAACAAGGGCGACTACAAGGCGATGGAGCCGATGGATATTCCCGTGCTGATTTCGCGCGGGGCCGACGGCAAGGCGCGCGCGTTCCTCAACGTCTGCCGGCATCGTGCGATGAAGCTGCTGGACGAGGGAACGGGCAACTGCGCGCGTTTCTCGTGCCCCTATCACGGCTGGACCTATGCCAGCGACGGGAGACTGGTCGGCGTTGCCGAAGCCAGCACCTTCGGCGAAGTCGACAAGCCGGCGCTGGGTTTGCAGGAACTGCCGTGCGAGGAAATCGCGGGGATGATCTTCGTGATCCTGACACCGGGTCTTGCGATCGACGTCCGCTCCTTTCTGGGCGGCATGCTCGATGACCTGGCCGCATTGCGGCTGGAGACCTGGTACTTCCACAAGACCCGCCGCATGGAGGGCGCGAACTGGAAGGTCGCTTATGACGGCTACCTGGAAGGCTATCACTTCCAGGCCGCGCACCCTGAAACGGTGACCCCGCGAACGCCGTCGAACCGGGCCTATTACGAGGCGTTCGGGCCGCATATCCGGCTGGGCTATCCGCAGCATCGGATCGTGGAACTGCGCGATATCCCGCGTGAGGACTGGGGGCTGCGCGAGAACCTGAACTACGATTTCATCCGTATGCTCTTCCCCAATTTCGCGATGTTCCTGGCACCGGAGATGTGCCAGATCGCGCAACTTTATCCCGGCCGCACGCCCGGCACCAACGTCACGATGATGAGCTACATCTTCCCGCAGGCCCCCGCCGGCGAGGCGGAGCGCAAGACGCTGGACGAGATGAGCGACTTCTTCTTCGACGTGGTCGAGCGCGAGGATTACCACATGGGGCTGCGCGTGCAGCAAGGGCTGGAAGCCGCGCCCGACGCGCAGATCACATTCGGGCGCAACGAACTGGGCAACCAGTATTTCCACAAGTGGGTCGACTACTACCTCGCCGGTGGCGAGCTGCCCGAACCGGCCCTGCGCGACACGCGCCCCGAAGCCGCCCTGCCATGATCTTCTGACGGGCCACTTCAACACGTTCGACGCCCCCAACGAGCGCGGCGTCACCCACTGAACATCGAAAAATACCCGGGAGAGTTCCGCATGGCCTTCACGAACCGTCGCATCGTCCTGCAATCGCGTCCTTCGGGGCTGCCGGTTGCCGAAAACTTCCGCATCGAGGAGGTTGCCGTTCCTGACCTCGAGGAGGGGCAGGTCCTGCTCGAAAACCGGATCTTCGCCATCGATCCGGCGGTGCGCGGCATGCTCGACGACGTGAAGAGCTACCTGCCGCCGGTGCCGATCGGGGGGCTGATCCCGACGATGGTGCTTGGGCGCGTGGTTGCATCGCGCAACCCCGATTTCCGCGAAGGGGACTATGGCCGCGCCTTTATCGGCTGGGAAACCCATTCGGTCATCGCGCCGGGCAGCGTCGGTTTCGAGAACGTGAACGTCGCCAACGATCTGCCGCTGACCGCCTACATGGGGGCATGCGGCTGGTCGGGCATCACCGCCTATGTGGGCCTCAAGCGCTATGGCGAAATGCGGACGGGCGACGAGGTGCTGATGAGCGCGGCCGCCGGCGCGGTCGGCTCGGTCGGCGGGCAGATCGCCAAGCTGTCCGGGTGCCGCGTGGTGGGCACGGTCAGCTCGGACGAAAAGGCGCGCATCGTGACCGACGAACTGGGGATGGACGCGGCGATCAACTATCGCAGCTGCGACAGCCTCGAAGATGAGATCGACCGCCACTTCCCCAACGGGATCGACCTCTATTTCGACAATGTCGGCGGCGCGACGCTGGATGCCGTCCTGCCCCGGATGAAGGCATTCGGCCGTATCCCGGTGTGCGGGATGATCGCCAACTACAACAACCAGACCGATCCCTACCGGCTGCGCAACATCTGGCAGGTGCTGGTCAACCGCATCACGATGCGCGGCTTCCTGGCCTATGAGGCCGCAGATATGCTGCACGAGGCGGAGACGGCGCTTGCAGACTGGGTGCGCACCGGCAAGCTGGTGGCGACCGAGAACGTGGCGACCGGGCTCGACGCGACGCCAGACGCCTTCATTCGCCTGATGACCGGGCAGACCACCGGCAAGACGCTGGTGCGGCTCGACGAGAACGTCTCGACCCTGGCCGACTGGACGGCGGCACGCCATGGCTGACGCTGTGCTGGACCAGATGGTCGCGCGGGCGCGTCTGCAAGACCTTGTCGCGGACTACGCCGGTTCGATGGACTGGATCGACTGGGATTTGCTGGACCGGGTGTTCTGGCCCGAGGCGCAGTTCGACTTTGGCATGTTCAAGGGTGACTATGCCGCTTATCGGAACTTCGCCCGGATGCTGGAGGAGCCGTATTCACGGCGACTGCACATGTTCGGCATTCCCATGATCCGCATTGAAGGGGATCGGGCACGGGTCGATGCGGGCAGCCTCATCACCTGCCGCACCGACGATCCGGCGCCCGGCATCGATGATACGTTCTGGGGGCGCTACGTGTTCGAGGCCGAACAGCGCGGCGGCGAATGGCGCTTTTCGCGCCTGACGTATCTGCTCAACCTTGCCGAGCGGGTGGAGCGCAAGGTCGATGACCGCGCTGGCCCGATGAATTTCAGCGAAGGCCTGTCGCCTCGCCACCCGTTCGCGGGGCGCTGAACAACGCCAAACATACCAGGCCAAGTTACTTGGGAGATGGACAATGACTGAAGACGTCAAGTGGGACCTGGAGGCTGACGTTGTCGTCCTCGGTTCGGGCGGCGCCGCCATGACGGCCGCGATTTCCGCGCACGATTTCGGCGCCAGGGAAGTGGTCATCCTGGAGAAGACCGGGATGGTCGGCGGGACCACCGCCATGTCCGGCGGCATGCTGTGGATCCCCAACAACCATCATCAGCTGGAAGCCGGCATCGCGGATTCCGACGAGGAGGTCGTCACCTATCTCGATTCGCTTGCGCCGGATGGACTGGACCCCGAAACGCTGTGGGCGTTCATGCAGACCGGTCCGGAAATGCTCCGCTATCTGGCGGACAAGACGCCCGTGCGCCTGCGTGCCTTCTCCGATTTTCCCGATTATCAATCCTATTCGCCGGGTGCCAAGCCCGATGGCGGGCGCTCGCTCGACAACGAAGCCTTTCCCTTCGAGACGCTCGGCAAGTGGGCGGCCCGCGTGAACCCCAGCAAGATGGCCTATCCGCTGCGCGGCAGCCTGATGGAGGCGACCCAGGGAACGCTGGATGAAGCCACGCTCGCGCAGCGTGAAGCGGGCGATTACCGGGGCCTGGGTCAGGCGCTGGCCGGTGCGCTGTTCAAGGCGGTGCTCGATCGCAACATTCCCGTCGAGTTCGAAAAGCGCGCGCGCAAGCTGGTCAAGGACGGCGACCGCGTGATCGGCGTGATCGCCGAAGACGCCAATGGCCGCGATTTTCGCGTGCGCGCCCGCCGCGGCGTGGTCATCGCCACCGGCGGCTTCGAGTGGAACGAAACGCTGGTCAAGGCCTTCATCCGCGGCCCGCTGACCGGGCCGGTCAGCGTTCCCGAGAACGAGGGCGACGGCCTGCTGATGGCGATCGACGCCGGCGCCCAACTGGGCAACATGCAGAACGCCTTCTGGCAGCAGAGCGTGCTGGAAATGAAGCCGCAGCACCGCAGCGCCAAGCCCAACTACATGTTGGGTTCGGACGAACGCGCCCGTCCCGGCGCCATCCTCGTCAACCGTGCGGGCAAGCGCTTCGTCAACGAGGCGGCCAATTATCATGCGATGGGCAAGGCGCTCCATGCCTTCGACGCGGGCACGCACGCCTATTCGAACCTGCCGTACTGGCTGATCATCGACCAGCGCTACAAGGACAAGTACCCGACTTTCACCTCCCCGCCGGGATCGCCGATCCCGTCCTACATGATGCAGGCGGACACGCTGGAAGAACTGGCCGAGAAGGCCGGGATCGACGCTGCGGGCCTGAAGGCCACGGTGGAGCGGTTCAACGGCATGGTCCGCAACGGCCATGACGACGATTTCAACCGCGGCGACAACACCTACGACAATTTCTACATGTGGGGCGATACCGACTTCGAGCCGCCGTACCGCACGCTCGGCGTGATCGATCAGGGCCCCTATTATGCGGTCAAGATGGAAGCGGGCGCACTGGGCACGTCCGGTGGTCCGAAGACCAACGCCGACGCGCAGGTGGTCGACTGGAGCGGCAACCCGATCCCCGGCCTCTACGCTGCGGGCAACGCCATGTCGGCGGTGCTGGGCGACGTCTATGGCGGTGCCGGCGGGACGCTCGGGCCGGGCCTGACTTTCGGCTACATCGCCGGACGTCACCTCGGAACGCACATCCCCAACCACTAAGACAGGTCCATGCGTCATGCCGGCAGCGCCAATCGGCCAGCCGGCATGACCATGCCTTCTCATCCCGCGTGGCCCCGATCGCCGCGGTGATGCCATCGAGAAGCGCCGGCAGTTGATGGCCGGCTGGCCAGACTACCTCGGCTGATGTGTCCAGGCGGTGGATGCAACCGGCCGGGTCGGAAAGGACAGGGCCCCTTTCCAATCCGCTCCCACATCCGGTGGTCGAAGCGCACCAAATTAAGAGAACAGCTGCCCTTGGGGGGCAATCAGGGGGATGCGGGTTTCGAAACGGCGCCGGATGCAGCCGGACATGCCGTGGCGGAGACGGAGTCCCCCGAACTAGCGTCCCGATGCATCCGCTAGCATTAAGATAGGCTCGGAAAATAAGCGATAAACTGGCCAATCAAGCTCCGTTCCCGTCCCGTTCTATCCGGTTGCGTTCCCATAAAACCGGCGTATTATCGGGGAACGGATTTGGGAACGGAGAAGCCAGCCATGCCCCGCAAGCTCAGCAACGCCCTAACGCCCTTGGCGGTCAAGAACGCGAAGCCCGGACGCCACGCGGACGGGGGCGGGCTGCACTTGCTGGTGAAAGAAACCGGCGCGCGGTCATGGGTCTATCGCTTCATGCTCAAGGGCAAGTCGCGCGACATTGGATTGGGCGCGGCTGGACAAGGCGGCATTTCCCTTGCCGATGCCCGCACGGCCCGCGATGCCTTGCGGCTTAAGGTGAAGGCGGGGATTGATCCACTGGAGGAACGCCAGCGGGAGGCCACAGAGGCGCTTGCGGCGGCTCAGGCGGCTGCGATTGCCGGGATGACGTTCAAGGCCGTGGCAGAGGCTTATATTGGCGCGAATGAGGCAAGCTGGCGCAATGACAAGCACCGGCAGCAATGGCGCAACACGCTGGCCAGCTACGTCTATCCCGTCATGGGCGAAATGCCGGTTGCCGACATTGCCACAGCGCATGTGCTGAAAATCCTTGAGCCGATCTGGCAGGACAAGCCCGAAACCGCCAGCCGCATCCGTGGACGGATTGAAACCGTGCTCGATGCCGCCAAGGCGCGCGGATACCGGCAGGGTGAAAATCCTGCCCGTTGGCGCGGCCATATCGCGCAAATCCTGCCTGCCCGTTCCCGGCTCACGCGCGGGCACCACAAGGCAATGCCGTATGAGGCAATCCCGGCGTTTATGGGCAAGCTGCGCGAACGTGAAGCAATGGCAGCGCTTGCGCTGGAGTTTGTCATTCTGACCGCCACGCGCACCAGCGAAGTGCTGGGGGCAACTTGGGCCGAAGTCGATTTGGACAAGGCAATCTGGACCGTGCCAGCGTCTCGCATGAAGGCGGGCAAGGAACATCGCATTCCCCTGTCCCCGCGCGCCGTCCAGATTCTGGAGGCCGTTAAACCGCTAGGCAAGGCTACCCTGTTTCCAGCCGACAAGGGCGGCAAGCTGTCCACAATGGCAATGTCGATGCTGCTTCGCCGCATGAAGTTGGAATGCACCGTTCACGGCTTCCGTTCGGGCTTCCGCGATTGGGCAGCCGAATGCACCGGCTATGCGCATGAAGTCTGCGAAATGGCGCTGGCCCATGTGATCGGCAACAAGTCCGAAGCGGCTTACCGGCGTGGCGATCTATTCGACAAGCGGCGGCGGCTCATGGCCGATTGGGCCACCTATTGCGCCAGCGACGGCGCGGCTGGTGCCAAGGTTTCGCCAATCCGGGGGGCAGCGGCATGAACGAGTGCAACGTTGTCCTGCCCTTCGCGCTCAAGGATCGCTGGATTGTTACTGTCGAAAGCGAGCGGCATTTCGTGAAGGTGCGCCATCGCACCCGCTGGTATGCCGTTGCGCGGCGCATAGGCCACGAGGAACGCCGTCACTGGTGTGCCAGTCGCGCTGATGCCCTTGTCGTTGCTGGATGGCAGCGGGAAGCTTTCGAGCGTCTGGCTTGGGCTGAGCAATTCAAGGCTCAGTATGACCGGTTGCCAGCGGTAAGACAGGCAGAGGTTGACGCTTATTTGGCAAACCTACGGGGGCAAGAATGAGCTTTGCCGATGATGCAGAATTTGCCGCATTCCTCGGCAGGGATCACATGCTGCTGGCAGTCACGCCGGAAGCCGTCGCCAGCGCTATGGTGGGCTTCGCTCTTCCACTTTCGCCGGGCAAAGAATTGGATTGGCTGGCAATGGCTGTGCGCAGGGCGCTTGGCATTTCCATTCCTAACGTTAGCGACGGTCCGGAACGACCCTCCAACGCAGAATTTCGCGACGAACTTGTCTCGTTAGCGGAGCGAGCGACCGAGACGTGGATCGCGATATTCCAGCGCTCGCCAGAGGCTGATTCCAGATTGTGGGATGAGGCTTTCAACCAATGGGAGGGGTGTAATGCGCTTGCGGCTGGGGACGACCCAGAATTTGAGTACAACCGCTTTCGCGCTGCTTTGGCAGAGTTGAACTGGCTCTCCAGCTTTCTCGGCAAGGCGGTGAAGGGAACAGAGCAGCAAAAGCCAAACTGGCGCGCCGCTGAGCGAAAGCGTATCAGAGTGCAACGAGGCCTTTACCTTGCACCGATTTTTGAAGCCGCCTTTGGCACGGTAGTTTCGGCAAATAATTGGCCGAGTGGCGTTCACCGTGCACCATCAGCATTCATGGATTTTTATCAGCGCATGGTTGCGCTGGCGTTCGGGGAACAGAGGACACCTGACCTATCGGGTGTATTGAAGGCGGTTTGCCGTATGCATCGGCAGTATCCGACAACATTTGCCGATGGCGTGATACCTGGCCTGTAGTGGGGCGCAAGCTGCTCTGAAACCAACGGTAACGATCCCCACCACAGCTGTGCCGGTTAGCGGCATGTCCCTGCTTGGCCGCATTTGTCGCGGCGGACAGGAAGGGACAATTCCATGAAAAAAGCATACGGCACCTTGCCGGAGGCCGTGCAGTATTCGGGCATGTCGCGTACCTCGATCTATGAGGCGTTGAAGCGCGGCGATCTCATGGCTCGCAAGGCCGGACGGCGCACGTTGATCTCGTTTGCCGACCTCGAAGCCTATCTGGCCAGCCTCCCCACCTATCAGGCGGGAGCATGAGCGATGGCAGCAGATATGCGAAACGCCGGGGTGCAGCCCGGCGTCTCACGCAATCAACTTCGCGGCTGGTTGCATTCGCCCTGTACCGCATCGGAGTGGCAGGCTCAAACGCTTTCCTCCCGTTTCTGCCTGTCGCCTTGGATGGCGCGGGATATGGCGCGGCTCTGCTTTGGGGAGGGCCGTTGCGATGACTGAGCAGCCTTTTCCCGATCACCGGGCAGCGGCACTTGCCCTGCTTAACGTCAATCACCGGCTCAGTCGCAAGGCCGGGCAATTCCTTGGCCAGCTTGCAGTCGATTCCACGCCCATGAGCGAAGCGCAGGCCGATTGGCTGGCCAAGCTACTGGACCGCGCAGGCTTGCCGCCGATGGCAGAGGGAGGCGCAGCATGAGCACCTATCCCGATGCACCGGGGCACCGGAACGTGGAAACCTCGATTGCCGCTGCCGATGCCCTTGCCCCCAAGCTGGGGCGGCTCCAGCGCATGGCAGAGGGCGCAATCCGCGATGCTGGCGCGCATGGCCTTACAGCCGATGAACTGGCGGCACGGCTCGATATGGACCGCTGGTCAATCCAGCCGCGCACGAGCGAATTGAAACGCAAGGGGCTTATCCGTGACAGCGGGCAGCGCAGGCCGAATTGCACCGGCAAACTGGCCATTGTCTGGATCGCCGCATGATCGCAGCCGCCATGTCTAAGACGCCACAGAGCGCCCGGCATGGCGGCGCTTTGAAACTCCACCGGGATTGCGGTTTCGGTGGAGTTTCAATTGCACCGCTCCCGCCGCAATCGCCCGCAAATCCGCCGATTGCCCGAACTGGCACGGCGCTTGCGATTAATTACCTTACCTCTGGTGTGGCAGCCCTTTCCGCTGGAGGCACTGGCAGAGGCGGCGCGCGCAACCGTGCCGACCGGGAAAGCCATGCACTGACAGCCGCTCAGATTGGCAATCTCAAGGCCGCTGAGCGCCATGCCGAAAAAATCGGGCTGCCGTTCACCCGCATGATCTCGATTCACTGGCAGGCGGCTGGAGTGCCATTGGCGGGCATGGCGAAGGCGACCTATCGCTTTACCGACCTCCTGACAAAGGCGCTGGCCCGGCATGGCAGCGGCACGGCATGGCTCTGGACGCATGAAAACGTCCCCGGCAACGGCCATGACAAGGGCGGTCATTGTCACTTGCTCGCCCATGTGCCTGCCGATCTGGTGCCCGTTGTTACGGCGCTGCAACGGGGCTGGCTTCGCCGGATCGCCGGGCAGCCCTACCGGGCGCGCGTGATCCACAGCAAACCGATAGGCGGGCGGCTGGGGCTGGAGGCAGGCAATCCCGATCTCCACGCCGTCAATCTGGAGGCCGCGCTTGCCTATGTCCTGAAAGGGGCAAGCCTTGAGGCCGCGTCACAATTCGGCCTGGAGCGGCTGGAACCGGGCGGGCGCGTGATCGGCAAGCGTTGCGGCACCTCTCAAAACATCGGCGCGAAGGCGCGAAACGCAAAGGACTGACAATGGCGAAAAAGGCGAAGGCCAATCCCGACGATGGACTGGTGGCACCGGGCGAAACCGGCAAGCTCGAAGTGGAAAAGCGGACAGACGAAAAAATCGGGCGGACGCTGGCCCGGATCACGCTGGACCCGCAAACCCGCAATGCCAATTTGGCAATGTCGTTCGGCTCGCAAATGTTTGGCGACCAGCTCAAGCCCGATATTGCCGAAAGCAGCGCCGTGCTGGCGGAGGAAATTCAGCGGGCCATGAAGGGCGACCTATCGCTGGCCAGTCGCATATTCACCTCGCAAGCGATCTCGCTGGACGCGCTCTTTACCGACATGGCCCGGCGCTCAGGCAACAACATGGGCCATTATCCCGACGCGGCGGACAGATACATGCGGCTGGCGCTCAAAGCCCAAGCTGCCTGCCGTTCCACGCTGGAGGCACTGGCAAGGCTCCACCAGCCGCGCGAGCAAACCGTCAAGCATGTGCATGTGAACGAAGGCGGGCAGGCCGTGGTTGCCGATCATTTCCACCAGCACACGGGGGACCGGGAAAATGGAAAATCAGTCAAACAATCCGATGCAACCGGCCCCGCTGGCGCAATCGCCGCGCTGCCTAGCCCGGACCCGTTCGGGAGCGGAGTGCCAGTCTCCGGCGGTGAAGGGCAAGCGCCGTTGCCGGATGCACGGCGGCACGAATCCGGGCGCACCTAGGGGCAACCGCAACGCCCGAAAGCATGGCGGCTATTCTGCCAAGGCAAAGGCAGCGGCCCGATACGTGAAGGAAATTGCGCGGCTGGTGCGCGAAACGCCATGACCTGAATTTGATTGGCTTGCATCCCGCGCTTTTCGGCGCTTTCGGTCAATTGCCCGTTGCCAGTCATTTTTAACGGGAAAGCTACCATTGCCGCGAAGGCGCGGCTTACTAGCATTTCTAGCCGCGATTTGTCGCGTAGGGTGTGTATCGAACTGCACCCGCACCAGCCGGGAGAGTCGCCCGATCTGGCCTAGCCGCCCTGCAATCCCGTTCCGGCAGCATTGTGAGGCTAAGCGCCTAGCGCGGGGCCTATCGGGGAGCGGTTATGGGAACGCCGCCGATTTACTGCGAAAAAAGCAATAAAATCAACGAATGATGGCGGAGACGGAGGGATGCAATTCACATTGATAATAATAGAATTTTTCTTCATTAAGTCCAACTGCCATAATTACCGCCATAACTTCAATTGGCAAACGCCGATGTGCCCTAGCGACCACCAATGAACGGAAAATCGACTGAGGCGGATTCCATTGGCCCCAGAAGAGTGGACAACCCACATCTCAAAAATCTAAACTTTGCAGCTCGTTGTCGGGATCCTCGGTCATCCAGCGGACATCAATTCCAGTGATCCGATGCACGGCGACGCTGCCTTCACGCAGTTTCAGAGCTGGATCAGGCCCCAGCATGTTCTGGAGGCTGGGGCGAACGTATCCCGCCCCATCGTCCCACAAGCCGGAGAGAGCCGCGCGGGATAGCTTATCTTCGGGTTCGTCAGTCCCACCATCTATGAGCGCGGCCTCGCCGAAGAGAGCGATGTTGCGACCGCCGGGCCGCTGCGCCGATCCATAAACTATGCCGTCGATTCGGGAGCCGGTTCCCTTCGCTTCCGCTGCCAGAGCCACATGGATGAACTCCGAGACTGCTTGGGTGGGTACGTAGTCAAGCACCTCATCGTCCGGGAGGATTGGTCTGGTGATCTCTTCTTGGAACACTTGCATGAACCGCCATTGATCAAGCCTTTTCTGGCGAACGGGCGAGAATATCGATCTGTTCGCGACCTCGTTCGTGAAGCGAGTCATATCCAGCACTGTGATGGGGCGAAGCAGATCGAATGCGGCAGTGACGGCCCAGCTACCTACCGGAGGTCTAATTTCCGCCAGACACGTTTCGATATCGAAGGCTCCGTAGAAACAAGCGACTCCTGGGGCATTCAATCGGCCAGCTCGGCGCAGCCGCTCTGGCGGTGGACCTAGTTCTGCCGCTGGCGCGGCGCATGCCTTTGCCCTCTCGGCTTCAGTATCGCGGCGGCGAGCGCGATACATTGTCCAGCCCTTTTCGCTGGGGCTGACAGTGTAGATGGGGGACTGCCCACTGCTGTCTTTTTGGTGCTCGAGATCGGAGAAAATCTCCCTTAACCAACCTTGACCACGCTGGGAGAAGAAGCGTTGCTGATGGACAATGTCGTATTTGAAACGGTCCCACATTTCGTGCAGAGGATTGTAGGTGGTTTCATATTTAACGAAGGTTTGATTGTCGTCATAGAACGGCTCCCCACCCTTGCGCATGTCGTAGTCTTCGGAGTTCTCGAGTTCGGCTTTAACTGCTTGTAGTATGTCCTCGCTCTCAGGTTGTACCAGTCCTTCGATCAATTCAGGTAAGGTAGCTCCCTCGTTCACGTATGGGTTTGAGTCAGCCCAGCCGTAGTTACTCCTGATCGCACCATCGATGCGATCGATAACCACCGCATCGGGGATGCCCTTGCGCGATGGGTGGAAGTCACACTTCACACCATCTGGGTAGCTTGGGCGCGCCTTGATCAACAAAGAACGGAGCGACTTGTCGCCAAAGCATTCCGGGCAGAAATGGGTCATTTCGATCTTTCGGTGGTTGGGCAGTTGAAAAGTCCGGTGGGAGTTAGCCGGTCGGGACCTTCGGCCCGTATTCCACCTCATCTAGTCGAGATGCTGCGCGCCGTATGCATGTGAGAAGCTCTCGGTCGCCATCGCTAGCTTCCCAGAGCTTTAAGCATTCGCCCAACAGCGAGTGGAACTGATCGAAGGTGTCCGCATCGGCTTCAGTCATGCCCGTCAGTGCCAAGCAAATCGCTTTGGCCTGGCTCAAGTCGCTAACTTCAAGGTTGGGTGTGCTCACGATCCGGTTGAAGGTGGTCAAGCGGTTGCCACCAAGCTTTGCATGCAACGTCCGCTTCCCGTTAAGGAGCTTGATCAATTCGGCCCGGCACTTGGGCTTGGCATTCTTGTTCGACCTTAGTGCGCTTGCAGCTTCCTTACGGGTCTTTCCGGCGAGGTGCAGATAGTAGAAAACGGGTGAAATCCATCCAGCCTCGTGACTGACCTGCCGGAAGTACGCAAATGGCTGCTCGACCGCATTGCGGCCTATGAAGTTCCGCAGGATCGCTTCGACGGTGATTTCCTCACGAACTGTTCGGACGGGCAGAACGCTTCCCACGGGTGCGACCTGAGCGTCGCCAACGACCTTCAGGGTTGGCGCACCATCAACCTCGTCGAATGCCCCCTCCTTGATGAACTTGATCTGCTCCAACGACGCGGGATCGATCAGTATTGGCCGCTTGCCACCTTCCAACTGCCCGTCTGCGAGGTTCGCAACGAGTGCGTTCCCCGGTCCCAGTTCAAGCAGGCGCTGGACCATTGGCAATATGGCCTCCCGGCTTCGCAGGTCTCGCTCGTCAAGAATGGCGCGTAGGTCTGCATAGCTGATCGCCTTTGTCTCCCCGGAATAGCGGTAATAGATGGCCCCCTCGATCACGTCGCCTTCGTTTTTGCACGCGATGACGGGCTTCGAGGTATGCGGTTCGACGTGGATTATCCCGACCTTCAATCCATCAAGCTGGATCGTGGCAACTTCGAACCTCGGTGTAGGGGCCAGGGCCGAGCGGATGGTCTGGCTAAACTTGTTCTGGTCCGTTACCGCAAACCGGTCATCGGCCAGCCCGCAGACCTCGAAAGCATGGGGTAGGTCCTTGACGCCGAACAGGAGGTACCCGCCTCTATTGTTAGCGAACCCGGCGATGGTCTTCAGTGGCTTGCTGAAGTTACGGATATTGAAGTTCTCCTTGCACTCGAACTCGTCGCTCTCCCCCTTGGCGAAGAACCACCGCCCATCGGCCTCCCGCCGGAAGAAAGACCTCAAAGTGCTATCATCCATCGGCAGAGCCGGAACAGCCAATGCGCCTTCAATCTCGACCACCGTTGCGGTCGGTTCCGCCGAGGTGAAGTTGGAGAGGAACTCGGTTAGTTCGGCATCGGTGGCCTTAGCAACCTCAGGGCCATACTTTCCCTGCCTGATGCCGGTGATACGACCGGAGTTCACCGGGCGATCCTGCCGGTTGAAGTAGAACTGGATAGAATTGTTCGCCATGCCACGCATGAGCATGGCCTTGATCAGGCCAATCTCGGGATCAGTAATGCTGCGTTTGCCCATTCAGTCGCACGCCCCCGCGCCATTGCACTTCGAACCGGACTTCCCCTTATTGGAGCCAGCACCTTATCGCGCTCAACTTGCTCGGCAACTATACACTTCCGAATCTCCGTCATTTATTCCCCAAGCATTGACGTCATCAACAGCGCGCTTTTCCACAGGACGTGACGGAGGCAGGTTTCGCGGCTAGCATATCCACAAAATCGAATGTGCTCAGGGGGCTTTCCGCACAATGTCGTCGTCGATCCGCGATCTGATCCTTGCCAACGTGCCCGAGGATGGCTCGGCCGTCGGCAATATGGCGCTGTTGGCGCTGCTTCGTGAGACCATGCCGGGGCTGACTGACGAGGAATACGCTGCGGCCAAGGACGACCTGGTGGCGAAAGGTGTGCTTGGCAAAGGCCGGGGGCGCGGAGGCTCTGTCTTTCTGCTCGGGTTCGAGGACGATGAGGACGAGGACGGCGACGATGGCTTCGCGCTGACCGCGCAGGAGCCTGCCACCCCCTCGGCCCCCAAGTCGGCGAGCGGTAAGAAGAAGGCCGCGAAAAAGTCGGACGAGCCGGTGCAGGTGCTGAGTTATCGCCACACCGAAACGCGGGTGAACAATCCCGAAGTGGGCATGGTCCATCCGGACAATGATCCGGACCAGCCCAAGACGGTGTGGAAATACGATCCCCACCTCGACCCGGAACTGATGTTCGACAGCCAGCGCGGAGCGGTCGAGAAGCTGATCGACGATGCGCTTGCGTTAGGTGACGCCGATGCGATGCGCGATGCGCTGGTGGAACTGAAGCGGCTTCAGGAGCCGTACCTCAACTGGGCGGGGAAGGCCGAGGGGGCGAGCTTCGCGGTCGATACCGTGTCGCTGCACGTGCATGAGCGGGTGGACCCAGCGACGATCCTGGCCAATGCGCGCAAGCGGCTGAAGGGCGAGAAAGCTGGCGAAGCATGGCGCCAAGCAGACTTGTTCGCCGCCGCGTTTGAGAACCTGCCGCTCCGTCAGGCGCTCGATTTCTATCATCACGAAAAGGGCTGGTCTAACCGGCTCATCGCGGGCGACAGCCTGCTGGTCATGAACTCTCTGCTCCACAAGGAGTCGATGGCTGGAAAAGTACAGATGATCTACATCGACCCGCCGTATGGCATAAAATACGGATCAAACTTCCAGCCTTTTACTGGGCAGAAGGCAATGGGAAGAACGGATAAGGACGAGGACCTGTCGTCTGAGCCTGAAATGATCAAGGCTTTCCGTGATACATGGGAACTCGGCATTCATTCTTACCTGACTTACCTGCGTGATAGGTTAAACGCCGCCAAGAAGTTGCTTGCTGATACGGGAAGCCTTTTTGTTCAGATATCCGATGACAATCTGCATCTTGTTAGAAATCTGACCGATGAGATTTTTGGACCTAAAAACTACGTCGTGACAATTCTTGTTAAAAAGAAGGGTAGTCAGAAGGGCGGAAAAGTTGATCCGGTTAACGACTACCTTGTCTGGGTTGCAAAAGACAAATCATGCATGACTTATTTCCAGATATATGATGGGAGGGAGACGGATGAAGAGATAACGGCAGATTTTGCAAATGTAGAAATGCCCAACGGTGAGGTCACAACCTTGGCTCGCCTCGAAAAGCAGGCGGGCGTACCAACCGGGCGCTATCGCAATGATCTCGCCTCTTTTTCTAAGGACTTTCCAGGGTGTCGTCTCTTCAAAGCTGATCCTTCCACCGGCGGAAATCCGGGCGCGTCACAGGCGAAAGTCTATGAGCATTGCGGAATGGCATTCGACCCTGGAATTAAAAAGGGGCTGGGTTGGAAAGCCGCTGCAGAAAGTAGCTCTGGCTTTTCTGGTATGAAACGCCTGGCGGTTTCTGGCCGTTTGCACATCGGTGATAAGCAGCTTGCCGTTAAAAGGTATCCGGAAGACTTCGGATTGAAGGCGGTGTCCAATTGGTGGGACGGGATAGGTGGTCCTTCAAATCCCATTTACGTTGTTCAAACTAACGAAAAAATCCTTGAACGGTGCATTTTGATGACTACCGCACCGGGCGACTTGGTGCTCGACCCAACTTGTGGATCAGGCACAACGGCTATCGTCGCCGAGAAATGGGGCCGTCGCTGGATTACCTGTGACACTAGCCGAGTGGCAATTACGCTTGCCAAGAAGCGGTTGATGACTGCTGCCTACGATTACTATACCCTCCGTTACCCGCAAGAAGGTTTAAAAGGTGGCTTCGTTTACAAAACCGCAGAGCACATCATGGCTGCGAGGATAGCCAACAATCCCGATATCGATACGATCTATGAACAAAAGCACCCGGCCATTCTACTCGCGCTGAGCGCACTTAATGACAGCCTGCTGAAAATTCCGCCTATGGCGCTCAAACCTTGGCAAGGCTATCGCAAGGGAAAACAAATCGACTTCACGAAAGGCGACACGCTGCAAGAATGGGAGGTGCCATATGACTTCCCCGAGGGCTGGCCAAAATCGGCCGAACAGTCTTTCGCTGACTTTCATGCGGCCCGCGTTTCAATGCAGGTCGAAATGGATCGAGCCATAGCAGCCAACGCCGAGCCAAAGGCCCTCTATGATAAGCCGGAACCCGACAAGTCGCGGTTGCGTATCACCGGCCCATTCTCTGTCGAGGCAGTACCAGCACCCACTGTGCTCTCACTAGATGAGTCAGCCACACCGGCGGAAGCTGATACAACTGTTGCGCGTTCCGGCGAGACCTCCCGCCAAACTCAATGGCGCGATGAACTGATCCGCTCAGGCATCCGCGCCAAGGGCGGAGCTATGCTGAAGTTTACTGACCTTGAGGCCATCCCCGGCGTCCGGCACCTCCATGCGTCCGGCACTTTGGACAGTGGGGAGCGGGTCGTCGTCAGCTTTGGTCCCGAACACGCAGCGCTTGAACAGAAGCAGGTGGAACGCGCCATCGAAGACGCACAGACCTTGGTGCCAAAGCCCAAGTTCGTGGTGTTCTGCGCTTTCACCTTCGATCCTGAGGCTGCGAAGGATATCGACGAAACCAACTGGCCGGGCGTCACCCTGCTCAAGGCCCAGATGAACACCGACCTGTTGACTGAGGACCTAAAGAAGGCGCGGTCATCTAACCAGTCCTTCTGGCTGATGGGGCAGCCGGATGCAGGCCCGCCAGTTCAACTGGCTGACGGAACTTGGCAGGTGGAGGTTCGGGGTTTCGATTATTTCGACCCCCGCGAAGGCGAACTCATTTCGGGTGGCGCGTCCAAGATCGCCATGTGGTCGCTCGATACAGACTATGACGGGCGCAGCCTGATGCCGCATCAGGTCTTCTTCCCGATGGCTGGTGCCAAGGACGGCTGGAACCGCCTGAAGAAGACGATCCGGGCCGAACTGGACGAGGACCTGTTGCAGCAGTTCCACGGCACGGTTTCCCTTCCCTTCGAGGCAGGAGACCATCGTCGGGTCGCGGTCAAGATCGTCGATGACCGGGGCATTGAGTCGCTCAAAATCATGAACCTGGAGTGACGGCGGTGCCCAAGCCCAAGTCGCTCATCATCAATACGCCGTTCGTATGCCCTCAGCAGCATTGGGTCTCGAAACAGGATGCCACGCTGGAGATCGTTCCAGAGCGTCGTCCCGCTAGTTATGAGATGTTCGATGTTCGCAACAACACGCGGCGGACGGTCGAAATCGAACTCGTCAACGTCATCCGTGGCCGGGTGGATCAGTGGCGAGAGGCTGGCTATCCGGGCGTGACCATCGTCACCCGACGACTGCTGGAGCATTGGCACGACAACACTGCGCGGCAACACCCGTTCTACTTCTGCCAGCTTGAAGCCATCGAGACGCTGATTTGGTGCATCGAAGCGACGGAAGAATACAAGCAGGGTATCTATGTGCCCGGCGACGGCGGGCCGTGGCAGCGTCTGTGCAACAAGATGGCGACCGGCGCGGGCAAGACCACGGTGATGGCGATGATCATCACATGGCAAGTGCTGAACGCCCTGACCTACCCGAAGCGGAACAAGGATTTCAGCCGGGCCATTTTCATCGTCGCGCCCGGCCTGACAGTGAAGGGGCGGCTTCAAGTGCTGATCCCCAGCGCGGGCAGCTATTACGACGAGTTCAACCTGTGCCCTTCCGAGGCACTGCGTCAGAAGCTCAATCAGGCGGAAATCCTGATCGAGAATTGGCATACGCTCATGCCAGCATCGGAGCCGAAGCGTTCGGTGGTCAAGAAGGGTGCGGAGACCGACGAGGCATTTACCCGTCGCGTTCTCGGCAAGCTCGCAGCGTTCAAGGATATTGTCGTCATCAACGACGAAGCCCACCACGCCTATCGCAAGCCCGCTGAGGTCAAGATCAGCAAGAAGCAGGCTGAGGAAGCTGGCATCGACCTCGACGAGGCCACCCGCTGGATCGAGGGATTGGATCGCCTGCACAAGACCCGGCGCATCCAGCGTTGCTTTGATCTGTCGGCCACGCCGTTTGCGCCGACCGGGAAGGCCAGCACCGATACGGCGCTGTTCGAGTGGATTGTTTCCGATTTTGGCCTCAACGACGCGATTGAAGCCGGGCTAGTGAAGACACCCCGTGTCGTGGTGCGGGACGATGCCATGCCCGATGCCAAGACGATGCGGTCCAAGCTCTACCATATCTATCGCGATCCGGCGGTGGCAGAGGACCTGAACCGCAAGGCCGAGCCGCACGAAGCCCTGCCGAAGCTGGTTCAAGACGCCTACACGATCCTCGGGGCTGATTGGCGGGTGACAGCAAAGGATTGGGCTGGTCATCATTCGCCCCCAGTCATGCTGACCGTGTGTAACCGCACCGAGACGGCGGCGCGTATCGAGCACTACTTCAATCAGGGCGATTGCTTTTGGCCGGAGTTAAACGCGCCGGGCAAAACCCTTCGCGTTGACTCTCGCGTCATGGAGAAGGCCGAAGTTGGCGAGGCAGCCAGCGCCGACAAGGGATATGAGGCCCGCCTGGAGCAGGTGATCGATGAGGCAGCAATCCCCGAGACCAAGAAGGAACGTCTCCGGGGAATGAAGAAGGAGGAACTCCTCCGCGAGATCATCGACAACGTAGGCAAGCGGGGCGGTGCCGGTCAGAACCTCCAGAAGGTCATTTCTGTCGCCATGCTTTCCGAAGGGTGGGACGCAAAGAACGTCACGCACATCATGGGACTGCGTGCGTTCACGTCGCAGTTGCTGTGCGAACAGGTCATCGGTCGCGGGCTTCGTAGGGTCGGTTACGACAAGGACGAAAATGGACTCTTTCTCCCCGAGTACGTCAACGTCTTCGGAGTCCCGCTTTCGATCTACGAGCCGGGCGAAGGTGGTGATGCCCCGCCGCCACCAAAACCTAGCACGCAGATTGATGTGATGCCTGACCGTGCTTCGCTTGAACTGAAGTGGCCGAACGTCCTTCGTATCGAAACGGTGGTGAAGCCGGAACTGGCAGTGGAATGGGCGAAGGTCGAGCCGTTGATCCTCGATCCGGTTGCAACTGTCATCAGTGCCGAGATTGCCCCTGCGCTTGGCGGTGCGGCGGACATGAGCAAGGTGACGGCTATCGATCTGTCATTGCTGCCGGAGGAGTTCCGCCTTCAGCGACTGACATTCGTGGCAGCGCGAAAGGCGTTCGCCGAACTCAAAGGCAACTTCAAGGGCAACGAGGAATACCTCGTTTTCCAGCTTATCCGGCTGGTCGAAACCTTCTTGCGCTCAGACAAGATCGATATCCCGTCGCTGTTCCATAGCGACCCGGTACGCCGCCGCATCCTGATCGCGCTAAACATTGATCTGATTGTGCGGCACGTCTTGCGGTTCGTCACGGAGCAAAACACTACCGCCCTGACCCCTGTCTTTGACGAAGAGAACCCGATTGGCAGCACTGGTCAGATGCGGGCTTGGTACACCACCAAGCCGAACATGCCGACCGGCAAATCACACATCAGTCATGTCGTCGGCGACTCCGCTTGGGAGCAATACGCCGCCAACGTGTTTGAGAGCCGGGAGGACGTGATCGCCTATGCCAAGAACGATCACCTGAGCTTCCAGATACACTACCTCTGGCAGGGATCACGCCGCCGCTACATTCCTGACTTCCTCGTCAGGCTGGAGAACGGGAAGACATTGGCGCTGGAGATCAAGGGAACGGACAACCAGCAGAACAAGGCGAAACGTGAAGCTCTGGACGAATGGGTTCGAGCCATCAATTCTGCGGGCGGGTTCGGGCAATGGTCATGGGACGTGGCGTTCGATCCTGCCCGCGTAAATGATATCGTCGCAAGACATGCAAAAGTTTGATGTCAGAAGCGAAGATAGTGCGAGAATTGCGGTGGTCTGGCCGCGCACGTCACTGTCTTTAAGACTCCCGCTGATTCCGCGCGGACAAGGAGAATCGACCAAGTCGCCTGCGCAGCCACTCGCCGTGCATTCGAGGCTGGGGTCAGAAATCCTATCCTAGAGAGTAAGGCGTTGGATCGCCGATCGACTAACGCCAAACTCTTTAGCCAATACGCCCAAAGACACACCTTGTCGTCGCAGGTTCCGGGCATTTTCCCGCTGCTCTTCGGTCAAGCTGCTGGGCCGACCCAGTTTCTTGCCTTGAGCTTTTGCACGAGACAGGCCGGCCTGTGTACGTTCGACCAGAAGGTCCCGCTCAAACTCGGCGACTGCTGCGATTACCGACATCGTCATCTTGCCAGCCGGGCTGGTCAGGTCAACGCCGCCGAGGGCCAAGCAGTGAACGCGGACATTCATCTCGGCCAATCGTTCAACCGTCGCGCGGACGTCCATCGCGTTCCGACCCAGCCTGTCCAGTTTGGTGACAACAAGTACGTCATCCCAGTCCAGTCGGTCCATCAGCTTGCGGAAGCCCGCTCGCTCCATTGCGGTGGTAGAGCCAGAGACGGTCTCCGCGATAACGCGCCGTGGCTCCAGCTGAAATCCAGCCGCCTGGATTTCAAGGATCTGGTTGTCTGGAGTTTGGTCACCAGTGCTGACCCTGCAGTAGGCAAATACTCGTGACATGACACACCTGTATTGAAAACGTGTGTCGAAATTTACACTGTATCGAAAAATGGATCAAGCTATGTTTCGATACAGCGGGTTAAGCTGTATCGGAAATGCTCGATTTTGATACAGCACAACTCTATTTTAGAGGAACTAATTGATCGTTTTCGTTTTCGATCCACCCCTTTACTAGTCGAAGCTCAGTTGCGGGTGAACCATCGCCGTGGGTCATTGTGTAAATATTTCCGACCTTCAATGGTGTGTCGTAAAAAGGCATGTTGCTGTACCGAGATGCCTCAGGATCACCGGGCTCACCGCCATGGTCGACCCGGCCTGCGGGGGCGAACACTACTGGCCAGCACCAGCGGTTCGCGCCTGGATTACCCCGCCAACCCGCATAAGCATACCTTCTGTCGGGTGTTCCATCGGCCTTCACGCGCAGATGAATGATGAGGGTCTCCCCCTCCTCCGCCTTCCTGCCAACTAACTCGATTCTCGCAAACGGCATCGTATCGCCCTTAAAAGGAATGCAGCCCCAACCGAGGTGCCGGCTGGCGATGTGAGGCGATTGTTAAGGCCAAACGGTTCAAATCTGCAAACTGACGCAATCCATTGCGTGCAAGTGATCGATAGTGCGCCTGCTCAGACGGTCAGGGGTGCTCAAATGTTCGCCCCCTCTTCGATGGTTTGGATGGACTATGCGCTGGCGTCGATTGGATCGATCTTGAACGCGTAGAACCAATCAACCTTCGAGTTGGCACGGACTCGACAATGATAGCCCCGGCCTCGACCATTCTTGTCCGCTTTGTTGAGTCTCTGGAAAGCCGGAGTGCCCATCAAGCTACGCCAGTCCGGGAGCATCCTACCCCCAAAACTCGGCGTCATCAAAAGCAGGGTTTCCCCCTTCACGACGCGGATGAAGGCTCCGATCGCCTCTAGCTCCTCATCGCTCAGGGTCGGCAGGGCGGCGCGATCGACTGCGCGGGTTTCCGGCCGTTCTATTATGGCTTTCAACCGATCAGGTAGCGACTGGCGAACTGGAACGGTACCGCGATAGTTGCTGTAGCAATGGCTGGCGGCCGCTAAACAGTCATACTCTTTGGGCAGTACACCCGTGTGCCGGGCATACTCGCCTGCTGCATATACAAGTCCGAAGGCTTCCGCCACGCGCACATCTGAGCCATTGTTTTCGTTCACCCCAACATGCTGCTTGAAGGTAGCAATGCGCCGGTTCAGGGCGCCGACGAACTTGGCTTCATTCTTATGTCGGCTCCGGACTAGGGCCCGAAGAAATTTCGGCATGGCGGTGCCGTATTGAGCAACCATGGCAGTTTCCAGAGCAAGGGTGAATGCCCGATAGCTTTGGTATCCGCTCGGGAGGGGGCCAAAGACGCCAGAATCTTCCTCAGGTATGGAAATGGAAATCAACCTGTCGGATGCAGCGTTTGCTGTGTCACGGTGAGCCCTGCCGAGCAGTTCGTGAAAGGGCTCGTTGGCGGAGGTGACAAAAATGAATCGGTAGCCCTCTTGGTTGACTCTGCCGAACTTTCCCTTCGTGACCCCGCTGCCCATCTGGAAGCTGAAATCGCGCATGGCCCGATCATCCGCTCGGCCACCGGTGCCTAAGCCGAACAGATTGGCTTCATCGATGATGAAGGGCATGTCTGAGTGCGACCGCATAGCCTCGTCGAGGGCGACGTGTGTCATGTTGAAGGTTGTGATGTAACCTTGATTTTTTTCCATCGCAGGCCCCACAACTGAGGCCATGAGGCGCTGGGTCGTGCTTTTGCCCTTGCCGCCTGCACCTGACAGTTCGAAGCCGAAGTTATCGGCACGCCCAACAACTGAGAGCATGGGTGCTGCAAAGCACGCCATGATGGCAAAGACCGGGATGTGGTGTCCGGCCAGTGGCCCGGCAACCAGTTGGAGCCAGGCCGAATGAGTACCCTTCCTCGCGCACTTGATCGGGTTGGTCTCGAAGCCGATCAGGCCCTTTGTGGTCTTGGATGGGGCGTAGACCTTGCCGGAGACAGTGGCGAACTGCCCTTGGTGCCAGCCCGGGCGAGAAAAGATTACGCGAGGTGAGAACTCTTCGAGCTCGCCAACCTGTTCCATGAAGCTGTCTTTGGCCGCCTTTGGAATGATGACCACTCCATGCTGACTCAGAGTGGAAAGGAGCTGCGATCGGCTCTGCACAAATGCTCCATAGGGGAGCAAGGCAGAGGCACCGTTGTATTTGGTGAGCACCCACTTGCTGCCCTTCGGGTCAATGAGACCTGTGACCATCGGAAGGTTCTGGCCGAGCGCGGAATTGATATCTGTCTTCGTCATGGCTTACCTCGACATGCGTAAATTACGCATTTTTCAGCAGGCCCCCTCGTTGGCGGCGCTGTCTCAGGTTGCGGGGAGTATGGGGAAAGCGGAGATACAGTGTTGCACACACATTCACTTCAGATGTGCCTCGGGACGCTTCTACAAGGCTCCATAGCACCGCTTTCCGCATCTCGATCGATGAGTTCGTTCAGCTGACCGGCTTGGTCTGGGTCAGACCACCCTTGGTCACCCTCAACCCCATCATCAGCGTGAGGTCCTCAATCCTGTGAAGGTGCAAATACGCCAGAGCGTAGGAATGGTATGGTTCCTTGATGCGGGTCTTGCGGCGTGCCCGAATGCGCTTGCCATCTTCCGAGATGAGCAGCGCTCGGGCCGGCCAGTAAGACTGAAGTGCATAGGTGACGGCGCGGGGCAGGTCCGTAAGAGGCTTCCGGGTGATGTGAACCCGGCGATAGACTGGATTGAGGGCTCCGTCGCTCTTCCACCGTGAGGCTTTGTAGGTCGAAGTCTGGCGAAGGCGGTCCACAACATCAATCATTTCACCGCAAGCAAACCCATGCACATGAAGCCGGAAGACCCCCGAAACCGGCTCGTGCTCGCCATGGATGAACGCAATGATCCAGCCCTTTGCCTGAGCGGCTCCCAACGAGTCCAGCGTGAAGCGAAGATTCTTGAGCAGAACCTCCCCACGAATATTGTCTGAGTCGAAGATAATGTCCTCAGAATATTCCCAAGCCGGAGGAATGATGGTGAATGCTGCGACCTTGCTTCCTTCGGATTCTTCGATCAAACGCCAGATCGCACCGGAGATATTGATGCGCAGTTCCCGCATGTAGGTTGCAGAGGCAAGGGTTGCCCTAACTTCATCACCTTGAGCTGCACCCCACAAATATGACGACATCGCCTCATCGTATGGCGGATCGCCATCGAAAATGTCTTCCGTTGTCTCGTCCAAGTCCTCACTGCGAAAATCATCCTCCTCCTGGGCGTCCTTCAACGTTTCAAAGTCAGAAAGGTGAATGTCGACCCGATACTGCATAGGCGGCAGACCGAGCTTGCTGATCCCGCGGCCCGACATCACGCGGCCCTCGCAGCGGCGAAGCTCTTGATGCTGTCCATCGGCACGACCGTCTTGCGGCCGATCTTGCAGCGGCGGAGCGAGCCTTCAGCGAGATACCGGAAGAGGAGGGTGCGCCTAATACCCAGCATCTGACACGCCATATGCGTGTCCACGAGAAGAGGTTCAAAATTAAGCATTTTACGTCTCCATCACACCCCAAGCTTGTTTGCTTGGCTGGTGATGAAGCTGTTTTACGGGCTTGAGCGGGCGCCTCCCCAGATTGTCCAGTCCGACAACTTAAGATCATAAGCTTGGCGGTATCGGCAGCAAACGCAGATCTTGGAAAGCCATCGATCAGGAATTTAAGTTGCTCAAGTCAGCACCTTATGTAGTGATATGAGAAGTATGCTGAAGGGCAATTGGAGGCTGGCCGACGTGGCGAAGCAGGCAAAAGTAGCGGGTTCCTTGACGAAGAAACGTCGAACCTCACAGTCCGGGGCTCAGGTCGGAAAACCCAGCCCAAGTGCCAATGTTGCGCGCCGACGCCCGGGCCGCACCGGCTATGAGGAGGAATGGGAAAAATTTGTCGCTAGCGTTGAGGCGGAACTCGCAGCCGCATTCAGGGCAACTGCGGAATTTGGCAAATCACCTTACTATGCCCCCGCCAACGTTGTGAAACGCGCGGTCTACAGGTTCGTGATATCCTCTCATTCCAAAATCAAGCTTAGCCTTATCGAGCGAACCATTGACTTAATCCGAGTGGCCCATGCGGGTGGTAAAGTCTTGCGACCTTTGCGAAAGGACTTTCGTCGGGACGGATTTTTCTGGGTCCTCACCGGACTTCATCTTGACTGTCCTGCTGCAAACCTCCGCAAATCCGATGTCACACGTTTTGCTCAACACTTGAAGTATGCCCGTCGGCACCGGGTTCCGCCTGAATACCTCATCGGCTTCCTCTTGCAGACGGGTAGTCTTGCCGAGGTCTACCGTCGCGCCCAAGATCCAGAAAGGCGGGAACAGTGGTACCTCGACAAGGTCAACTCATGATGCGTTAGTCTAGGGATGAAAGCGCAATGCACCATTTATTGGAGGGCCGAACAAAAATCATGAAAGAGTGCCTCGGCCCCGTGGTTGTGAGTGCATTAGTCTACCATGTGACCGCTTTACATCTTTGTGTATTCTCGGTCCGCGCTGATGCACGGTAGGTTTGGGTTGTGCCCTTCCGGAATGTGCGTCTCGCTAAAGGACATAGCATAGGTGCCTGCCTTGTACTTGCGTGGATTTGCAAGGCAGATCAGCAATCCAGTCTTGGCGTCATAATCGTGGCCGTGTGCGTCCTGACGAGTAACGAACCTATCCGCGATCGATGCATCCTTTTCGGGCTCGGCCGGAGAAGGAGTGGCGGTTGAAGACGGCGAAGGCAAGGAAGATGGGGAGGTTGGAGTTTCCGAACCCGGACGTACTTCAATGCTTTTCTGTATTTGCTTTTTGATCAGACTTCCGAGTCCCGCCTGTGCTTGGGTTGGCGCAAGCACCAACATAGAAGCGAGAACGATTTTCATCCGCATAGCTCTGTCTCCGAATTTATTGATTGGTTGAAGAACTACCGTTCACCCGAGGGATGGTAGCAGCCGAGCGCTCCGGCGTTGCCATATTGGTCGGTCGGGCGCCCCCAGGTGCCGCCGCTGCGTCGACATGGCTCGGCATATTTGCGGGTCTTTTCCGCTTCGGCCTTCTTGATGGCGTCTACGTCGTAGCCCTGCGACCGAAGGTAGTCTTCGGCCTGGGCGTTGGCCTCGGATTGCGCTTGTGCGATCGCCTCTACGGCGTTCTTCGGCCCACCTGCCCCATTGTTGCGCTGCTTGTTCTGTGCCCAAGCCTGTTCGAAGGTCTGACCGTTGACGACCCACGCCCGGTTGAAGGCGTTGTTTCCGTCCTTCTGTTGCTCTTCCGTGGGCCAGTTGTGGACATCAGCGTAGATTTCTGACCCGTCATCATTGCCCCATACCCTGTAAGGCATTCCGATAATCTTCATCGGAATCTGCTTCCCGTCGAACGTGTTGGCGACGTAGGTGACGTCCGCTGAGCAGATGACGCTTTGAAAGGGTATCGAAGAGACCACCTTGAAGTTTCCGATGGTCCAACCAGTGGCTGGCAGCCAAGTTGGAGTCTCCTTTGTCGTAAGGCCTGTGGCGCGAACTTGATTTGTGCTTTCCGCCCATTGAGTGATGCCAGCCGTCGCTGTTTGTGCACTGATCTTGGCGCAGAACATGCCGGGCTCCCAAGCAGCATTCTCCGCTCCTTTGGGACGGCCAATGACTGCGGCCACTGCAGCTGCCATGGCAGGATCGCGCTCTGCTTCCTGCTCGACCATGGATCGATAGGAGCGGTCGTCGAGAAATACCCGCTCCCAGATTGCAGCGATTGCTGTCCGTTCGTCGAAGCCCGTCAGGAGGAGCGTCAGTGGTTCTACGCGACCAGTGGCAGGTGAATAGCGGAACTCCACATCCCGCAGTTCCACACGGTGAGCGGGCAGGGAAGAAGTCACGCTTGAAAAGGTAATGCGACAGATGATCTCCGAGCCCGTGGCGCGGACAACAATGCCCCGGCTGATCGAACCGGACTTTACCGACTGTTCGACGAAGGTCTGGCGGTAGCGTTCCCCCCAATTGCGGGTCAATTGTGATGCTGGGTCAGTGATGAGGCCGCGATCGCAGAAATTGCTATCCACGCCGCTCGTCTGAGCAACAGCCGGATATGCACTGATCAGCGCCAGAATCGCTGCAGAGATGATTGACCCGGTCTTGCGTCCCATAAATGCCTCCCCTCGTAACGGAGGCACCGGGCAAAGCCGGGTGTTCAGAACCCCGAGCAGACCCAAGGCGTCGCCGCCTTTAGGCAAGCCTTGGACATGCGCGACGACCACCCGGCCGAGAAATCTCGACCGGCGTCTGCTTTTTGAGGTTCTGACGCCTCCCCTGCGGGATTGACCGCAGGTGACGCTGCTATGCGGCGCGTGCGCGGATTGTTCAAGATGTTGGTGGGCCATGGTCACAGGTCCATTGCCGTCATGATTGTAATGACCCGGCAGGTTACCGCTTCGTCGGCCGGATCAGGCGAACCATATTCGAGGTTCAAATCGTAGGCATCGATCTTCCAGAAGTAGCGCTCGCCCTCGATGCCTACCTCTCCGAAGTCGTGCTCGCCCCACGGGTCATTTCCGCTGGTGAAAGTGTTGAACTCCCGGACCCTTCGCAGCAGGTCGGTCAGTTCCAGGGCGTCCATGGCCGCCACTGCGCGGGTGAGGACGACCTTGCCGCCGATGCCCGTCTTGCGCAGTCGGTCGTTCAATTCCTGTATCTTTCGCGTGCGCTGCAGGCGCGACGCATCTTCGTGGCGATCCATGCCAACGGTCCTTGTCTTGATGATGGTGGTGGAAAAGCCGGTGTCCCCGGCAGTAATGGGCAAAAGGGCCGCGCGGCCGGATTGGGAGTTGGTGGCTGACAGCGAACAGCCGCGCGGCACGCCTGCTAGCTACTTGGCCTTGGCCGCTGCCCTGATCCCTTCGAGCAGCGTGTCGAGGGCCGGCTTGGCAGCAAGTGCCGCCTGCATCGCCTTGGCAAAAGGCTGCACTGTCGGCGTCAGGTCGTTCTGCGCGAAGCCCTGAGCTAGCTTCTCGGCCGGGATATGGATGGGCACGAACAGTGCCAGATTAGCGTCGTCGCGAACGAAGCCCTTTTCCAGCACTGGGCCGATTGCCTTCATGTCCTTGATTGCAGCTTGGGCGTGGTCCTGTAGGCCCCTGCGGAACATCAGTTGAACGCAGAGTTGTGATGGCACCATCTTCGTGACGGCCGCGATCCAGGTATGTTCGTATTCGTCGTCGTCGGCGGATATCTCGGCCACCTGCAGCCACATGTCACCGGTGCCGACGCCGCGCGTCATCTTCCACTCGGGGCACACAGCTTGCGGCGTCCAGTCGTTCTCAATGAACTCCCATGGACTGGCCACGACCTTCTCGATTGCGACGAGCGCTTCTGACATCATGCGCTCGCTGAGAGGGCCTGCGGCGTGGAAGAACTGAGCCTCGATCTCACCTATGCTGCGAACCACCTTTGCCGCGAGTTCTGGGTCTTGGCGGTTGGTGGCCTTGGTGCGCTGTTCGTGGTCCATGATGCTTGTTTCCTTGTGCAGAGGGAGGCCCATGAAGGACACTCCTCCGGCACGCACCGGTGTTGCAGCAGGCCTGCGGCATCACCGGATCACCCGATCGACACGCAAGCGAATACCCCGGTCAGGATCATCTGACCGTCCCTTCATGGAACTTCGTTTTTCGAGAGTGCGCCGGAGCCGGAATCGGCCTGCCGAGAGGCTCGGCATTGCGGCCAAGGGCCAGGCCCGGCGCGTCGCAAATATATGGGATTCTGCCAAAAATGTCAAAACTGGCCGGTTTCGCTGGCCGCGCTGTTGGGTAAGCAATTCAGTAACTTACGAAGGCTGCGCTGTCTCACGAGCCCGATTCGCAATGTTGGCAGATGAGGTTTAAGCCGACTTGGGATTGGCTGAATCTGGGACATTCCCGTCATTCCGACACATTGGTCCTGATGGCGGGTCTATCGCCCATACCTGACGCTCAGCGATTTATCTGACGGCAAAGATCGCGACTGCAGATGGACCAGTTCCAGACTGACAGCTTCTGCGCGGCGTGCAAGGATATCTTCGCGGCTCATAATAAGCTTTAGGTCGCCGTTATCTATACAGCACTAACAGCGATATCGCTTAGCCAAATGCTCAAGGCTGCCGATTTCGATCTTGACGAAAGAATCGGCAGATTGAGCGTGCGGCTTCAACGGCAGCACAAACCTAGATTCATTCTGCCAGTCATACTCGGGCGGTTTCATCAGCACGACCCGCTCAGGAAATGCCCATTCTACCCCAGGTATTGCGTCGAGCGGGCGGTATTCCACAGGTCCGAACGACACCTGAGCATAATCCAACTTAGAAGTGCGACAGGCGCGCGCCTTGAGCCGTGCGACGATCTCTTCCGGGTCAGAGATCTCGACGCAAAACGAGCCGAGCTCTTTGGCGCAGCGGTCGGACGGCTCATTGCTGACGCAGTAGACAAACATGTTCTCAGCGGCGGTGGTGAAGCTCATACCAGTCAGCTTTCGTCCGTCTTTCACCATAGTGATTTCCAGCCCGTCGGGCGGAGCGTAGTGCAACGCCCCGTCTTTCGGATCACCTCTGACACCGCCATCATCGTAAGCCCGATACGAGGCCAACGAGCCAAACCGCATTTGACCGTCTGTTATGAACGAGTCCGCAAAGCGCTGTTCGGAAAAGTATCGGAATATGGGCATTCGGCCTCATTGGTCTTAGTCATTGGCTGTTGAACTGACGGCGCGCGAAACCGCATCCCGCAAAAATGTACTTCGCGCGTCAGGACCCAGCAAGGACCGGTACTGAACGAATGGCGTGTTTTGGGAATGGGGACCGATCAGCTTAGATGACCAATTATGGGGCGCTTCACTAATCTTCTGCTTTCCCCCTCACGATCGGCAGGTTTTGGCTTGATGCGACACTCGCTGCTGCAAGCCTGAGCGACCGGATCTGGGTCGTCATTTGCCGCAGAACGCTGCCCACGCCGTCATCAACTCGCGCCTCTTTTCCAGAGCGCGACCACGCCGGTAGGCCCTCTCCACGGAAGAAGCGACCGTGTGGGCCAGCGCCATTTCCACCTCTTCGCGCCCGAACTGGGTCTTTTCGCCTGCCCAGTCACGGAAGGTCGAACGAAACCCGTGCACAGTAATGTGCGAGTATTCCATGCGCTTGAGAAGCTGCGACAGCGCCATGTCCGATAGCGAGCCACCGCGCGGAGCCGGAAACACAAAGTCTGTCGGCTCGAGACCGTCTTCGTGCATCGCCTCAAGAACGGCGACAGCGGCATCGCTGAGTGGAACTTCATGCTGAACTTGCGCCTTCATGCGTTCTGCCGGAACGGTCCACAGCTTTTCCACAAGGTTGACCTCAGCCCAGGTCATGCCACGAGCCTCGCCCGATCGCGCTGCTGTGAGGATTGTGAACTCCAGCGCGCGAGCTGCAACAGCAGGTCGTGCTCGCAGTGCCGTCATGAAGGTGGCGATATCCGCAAAGGGCAAGGCGGGATGGTGCCGGACCGAGGCCTTGCTGCGCTTGGGCAGCAGCAGGTCTAGATGTCCCCGACCACGCGCAGGGTTTTCGCCATCGCGCAGCCCCTTAACCTTCGCCGCGTCGAGGACGCGCTCGATACGGCCACGGAGGCGAGAGGCCGTCTCGGACTTGCTCAGCCAGATGGGCTGGAGAACCCCGAGTATCTGCTCGGTGGTCACCTGATCGATCGGCACCTCGAACAAGGGCTCGGCGTGGGTTTTCAGGGTGTTGCGCCACTGCTGTCGGTGCTTGGGATTCTTAAAGCCCTCTTCGATATCGTCGACCAGCTCCATCGCGAAAGTGCCGAAGGTGACAACCGGCCGTTCCTCGACTTTGGTCTTGGTGCGTGCGGCGCGAGGATCGATGCCGTCGATCAGCATTGCGCGGATGCCGTCAGCGCGTTCTCGTGCTTTGGCGAGCGTGACATCCAGCGCCGAGCCGAGGCCTAGTTCGATTCGTTTGCCGTGAAGGGTGCCGATGTAGAACCACGACCGGCCCGACGTGCGGACCCGGAGATAGAGGCCACCACCGTCAGAGTAGACGTTGGGCTCCGTGAGCGTGGCCACTTGCCTAGCCGAAAGCTTGTTACGCGCGCGCGAGGGCATGATTTCGCTGACTAGCAGCTTATTTCAGGCCGAACCAGCCATAAGATTAGCCATAGTTTTGACTCTGGCTTGAAGCGATCTCCGGCGAACCATTGTGAACGCATAACCCGCAAGAAAGCCCAGAAAATCCGGGCTTTCGAAGTGTTCGCGATGGTTCGGCGTAGACCGCGGAAATGCGTGATCTGGCGGAGACGGAGGGATTCGAACCCTCGGTACCGGATTTACCAGTACGACGGTTTAGCAAACCGTTGGTTTCAGCCACTCACCCACGTCTCCGGATCGCAGCGGCGAGGGCGCGCTATAGCGAGCGTTTTTGGGGGCGGCAAGGGCAGGGGCGGAAATTGTCGCAGATTTTGCTCGTTGCCCTTTGCGCCCCCGATTATCGCCGGAAATGCGCGGTCGGGCGCAAATTGGACTCGGCTCATCGCCCGTTCATTGTCGGGGGGCGACCATCGGCTCCAGTGAACATCGGCTTGCCGGCACGGGGTCGTTGCCGCCGGAACGGGACGGGAAACAAACGCATGAAACTCCACCGCCGCATCGCGCTGGCCGTCGCCGGACTCGGCCTTCTTGGCGCGCAGGTCGCCTTCGCCCAGGTCGAGACGATCGATCCCAATGCCGCGATCGACAGCGATCTCAACCGCAATGGCGCGCCCGCACCGGCCGCCCGCATCGACCAGGCCGCGCCCGTGGGGCAGGAGGCGACCGGCGCCCGGCCGCTGCCGCCGCTTGTCGATCCCAATCCGCCCGCCACGTCCGCGATGCCCGCCGCCGACCAGCCGCCGCCGCCCGCCGGGGCGCAGGGCGCGCCCGCTGGCACCTACAAGGAGGACGACCTGATCGGCGCGGCCGAAGGCGTGTTCGGCAAGGGCGCTCGTGGCCTCGCGCTGATGATCCGCGACGTGCTGAAGAAGCAGGGCGAACCCATCGGCTATATCACCGGGCGCGAGGCCGGCGGCGCCTTCGTCGTCGGCGTGCGCTATGGCTCGGGCACGCTGCACCACAAGATCGAGGGCGAACGCCCGGTCTATTGGACGGGGCCTTCGGTCGGGCTCGACCTTGGCGCCAATGCCGGCAACACCTTCGTGCTTGTCTATAACCTGCACGACAGCGAGGACCTGTTTCACCGCTTCGGCGCGGGCGAGGGGCAGGCCTATCTCATCGGCGGCTTCAACGTCAGCTATATCCGCCGGAACGACGTGGTGCTGATCCCGGTGCGGATGGGCGCGGGGCTGCGGCTCGGGGTCAATGCCGGCTACATGAAGTTCAGCCGCAAGCAGAACTGGATGCCGTTCTGATCCGTCTCGTTCAGGCTGGCGCAGGATCGAAGGCGACCGTCGCGTCATAGCAGGCGCGTACCCCGGCGATGATCGCGGCGAGGTCGCCCGCATCCACGGCGCGCAGCACCCAGTCGTGCAGGCGGCTTTCGCGAGCGGGTTCGCCGATGTTGCCCGGCAGGTTGAGGTGGACGCCGATGCCCCGCCCCACGAAGGCGGCGACCAGTTCGGCAAAGGCCGCGGTGCCGATCGCGGCGTGCGCCCATGCCGCGACGATGAACACCACCGAGATGCCGCTGGGCGTGCCGCCGGTCTGCGACGAGGGAGCGATCAGCACGCCGGATACGTCAGGGCGCCAGGCCTCGTCCACGAACGCCACCTGCCGCCAGAGGCAGAAGAATTCGCGGCAAGGCTGCGGGCGCGTATCGTAGATGCCGCAGCCGCCCTGCGGCAGGCAGTTGCGGCAGGCCTCTCCGGCGGGTTTGTCCAGCCCGTGGCCGGGGATGGCGGGTTCGATGCAGCACGCCATGCACGGACCGCAGGTGCGCCCTGCAACCAGATTGTCGTAACGGTCCATGGATGCCGTAGCTGCCAGCCCGGCACGACAGCGATAAGACATCTGTGTATCGCCCCCTCTTGCGTCACGAACCGTCCGGAGGCAAAGGCGCGCAATGCTCAAGAATCTCCAGCAACAGCCCGCCGATGCGCTTCTGGCGCTGATCAAGCTGCACAACGCCGATCCGCGCGTCGACAAGATCGATCTGGGCGTCGGGGTCTATCGCACCTCCGACGGTGCGACCCCGGTGTTCAAGGCGATCAAGGCGGCCGAGCAGAAGCTGCTCGAAACGCAGGATTCCAAGGCCTACCTCGGCCCTGAAGGCGACATGGGCTTCGTCCACGCGCTGATCCCCTACGTCTTCGGCAAGGATTTCGACCGGTCGAAGGTCGAAGGGATGCAGGCCCCCGGCGGCACCGGCGCGGTGCGCCTGGCGGTCGAAGTGGCCAAGCGCGCTGGCGTGAAGCGCATTCTGATGGGCACGCCTTCGTGGCCCAACCACGCGCAGATCGTGGCGGCCGTCGGCCTCGAACTCGTTACTTTCAAGCACGTCACCGCCGAAGGCACCGCTGACCTCAATGCGCTGAAGACGGCGCTGGCCGCTGCCCAGCCGGGCGATGCGGTTCTGCTCCACGGCTGCTGCCACAACCCCACCGGCGTCGATTACACCAAGGCCCAGTGGGACGAGATCGCCGCGCTGGTCACGGCGAGCGGCGTGCTGCCGATCCTCGACCTCGCCTATCAGGGCCTGGGCGATGGCATGGAAGAAGACGCCTACGGCCTGCGCAAGGTGCTGGCCGAAGTGCCCGAGGCGCTGGTCGCCTATTCGTGCGACAAGAACTTCGGTCTTTACCGCGACCGCGTCGGCGCGTTCTACGCGGTGACGTCGGATGCCACCGCGTTGGCCAACGCCATGGCCAACGGCTCCACCATCGCCCGTGCTTCGTGGTCTATGCCGCCGGACCACGGCGCTGCCGCCGTGCGCCTGATCCTGTCCGACGCGGACCTGACCGCGCTGTGGCTGGCCGAGCTGGACGAGATGCGTGATCGCATGGCCTGGGTGCGCGAGCGCCTGTCCGCCGCGCAGCAGGTCGGCACCGTCAACATGGCGCCGCTGGGCATCCAGAAGGGCCTGTTCTCGATGCTGCCGATCAATGGCGACCAGATCCTCGCCATCCGCGAGAAGCACGGCGTCTACATGGCGGGTTCGGGCCGCATCAACATCGCCGGCCTGACCAACGGCAACATCGACAAGTTCATCGCAGCCCTGGGCGACGTCGCCGCCTGAGCCATTGCGGTAAATGCTAACGAAAAAGGGCGGGGCCTCGCGGCACCCGCCCTTTTTTCTGGCCGGGGAAGGCTGGTTCAGCCCTTCGCCGCCAGCATCTGCATCCGCCGCAGGTAGCGCGCGAGCACGTCGATTTCGAGGTTCACCTTGTCACCCGGCGCCAGCGCGCCGATCGTGGTGACATCGGCGGTGTGCGGGATGATGTTGAGCGCGAAGTGGCAGGTGCCGTCGGGCTGGTCCGTCACTTCGTTGACGGTCAGCGAGGTGCCGTCGACCGTGATCGAACCCTTGGCGGCAATGTAGGCCGCCAGGTCCGCCGGCGCGGAAATGCCGATGCGCGTCGATCCGCCTTCGGGGCACACGCCGACCACTTCGCCCACGCCGTCGACATGGCCGGTCACGATGTGCCCGCCCAGTTCGTCGCCCAGCTTGAGCGCGGGTTCAAGATTGAGCGCGGCGCCGACCTGCCAGCGCGAGGGCGAGGTGCACGAGATCGTCTCGCCCGAGACATCCACCGCGAACCATGCATCGCCTGCCGTGCCGCCGCGGTCCACCACCGTCAGGCACACGCCCGAACAGGCGATCGAGGCGCCGATGGCGATTTTCGCCGGGTCCATCGCGCAGGCGATGGTGATGTGCTTGTCCCCCCGGTCTTCGATCGCGGTGATCTTGCCGATTTCGGTGACGATGCCGGTGAACATGGGTCGTGCCTTTCCTTCAACGCGCGCGGTCGTAGACGTCCAGCGTGTCGCTGCCAAGCAGCCTGCGGTCGGTCAGCCGCCAGCGGCCATGCGCCTCGGCCAGCGTGCCAAGGCCGATGTCGCCAATGCAGGGCAGTCCCTCGCCGATCACGATGGGCGCGCGGTACAGCAGCAGCCGGTCGACCATGTCGGCGCGCAGGAACGTGGCGGCCGCGCCCGCGCCGCCTTCCACGAACAGATATTGCGCCTCGCCGAACGCGCCCGGCGCCGTGATGTCGGTCACCGCGCGCCAGCCTTCGGGTGCGCCGCCGTTGGTCAGCACGCAGCGTTCCGGGCTGCGCGGCTCCAGCCCGGGCAGGCGCACGTCCAGCCGCGGCGCATCGGCGCGCAGCGTGCCGCCGCCGACGAGGATGGCATCGGAGCGGGCGCGTTCCGCATGGCAGTGCGCGCGCGCTTCCGGACCGGTGATCCAGCGGCTCGAGCCGTCGGGCAGCGCGATGCGGCCATCGAGCGAAGTCGCCAGCTTGAGTGTCACGTGCGGCCGGCCCGCCCGAGCCCGCATCAGGTAGCCTGCGAGCGATGCCTCGGCGACGGGCGAGGGCAGCAGTTCCGCGGCGATGCCCGAGGCGCGCAGCATGGCGATGCCGTTGCCGGCGGTGCGCGGGTCGGGGTCCTCGCAGCCGATCACCACCCGGCCAAGACCGGAGGCGGTCACCAGCGACGAGCACGATGGGCCGCGCGCGCTCTGGTGCGCGCAGGGTTCCAGCGTGACGTAGAGCGCGGCGCCGCGCGCAAGTTCGCCGGCCTGTGCCAGCGCCATGGCTTCGGCGTGGGGGCGTCCTCCGGCCTGGGTGAAGCCGCGCCCCACCACGCGTCCGTCGCGCACCACGATGGCGCCCACGGCCGGGTTGGGGCGGCTCAGCGGCCGGCCGCGCGCGGCGAGCGCTGCTGCGGCCTCCAGCCAGTCCTTGTCGCTCCGCCCCCCCATGCGTGCGTTATTTCTGGCCGGGGGCGGTCTGGTCGGGCTTGGCCGGGTCGGGAGGGGCCTGTCCGGACTTCGTCTCGCCGGGGTGCGCTGCATAGCGCTCGAGCAGGGCCTTGGCCTTCGCGTCCTCGGCCTTCTTCTCGGCCTCGCGCTCGGCCTTGCCCTCGTCGTACATCTTCTGCGTGTCCAGCCCGGTCGCCGCGCCCACCGCCTTGTACATCTGGCGGATGTTCTCGGCGTGGCGTTCTTCTTCGGCTTCCTCGGCGCGGGCCTTCTTCGTGGCGGCGATGTTGCCGGCGATGATCTCTGCGTCGCTACGGTCTGCGCGCCAGCTTTCGAAATAGACGATTCGGGGCGGACGGGGCAGGCCGCGTCCCTCCTGCTGCATCATCAGGTAGAAGATCCCGCCGGTGATCGCGGCGGCCATGATCAGCGAGCGCGTGCGATATTCGCTCGGCGCGCCGATCACCTGCCACAGGTCGCTGACCGCCTTGCGCGGGGATACGTTGGAGAAAAAGCCCTTCATGCGCGCCTAGATAGGCAGGCGCGGACGATTCCGCCAGTTGTGCGTCACAGTTCCTCGTCAAGGCTCAGCAGCGAGGCGTTGCCGCCCGCACTGGTGGTGTCGGTCGAGGTCACGCGTTCCACGCAGAACCGCGCCAGATAGTGCGGCCCGCCGGCTTTCGGGCCGGTGCCCGAAAGGCCCTCGCCGCCGAAAGGCTGGCTGCCCACCACTGCCCCGATCATCGAGCGGTTGACGTAGAGGTTGCCCACGCGCGCTGCGCCTTCCACGGTTTCGGCCACGCGCGCGATGCGGCTGTGCAGCCCCATCGTCAGGCCGAATCCCTTGGCATTGATCGCGGCGATCACCTGCTCCAGCGTGCCCGTCTTCCACGTCGCCACATGGAGCAGCGGGCCAAACCATTCCGCGTCCAGATCGTCCACCGAATCGAGGCGGATCACGGTGGGCGGCACGAACAGCCCTTCGCCCGGCACGGCCACGGTCTTGACGATCCGTCCCGCCATCGCTGCGCGGCGGCCCATCAGCTTGTCGTAGGCGGCGCGGTCGATCACCGGGCCGACATCGGTGGCCGGATCGGCCGGATCGCCGATCACCAGCGCATCCATCGCACCCGCCAGCATCTCCAGCGTGCGGTCCGAGATCTCCTCCTGCACCAGCAGCAGCCGCAGCGCGGAGCAGCGCTGCCCGGCGGAGCGGAACGCGCTCGTCACGATATCGCGCACCACCTGTTCGGGCAGGGCGGTCGAATCGACCACCATGGCGTTGATCCCGCCGGTTTCCGCGATCAGCGGCACGATCGGGCGCGCGTCGTCCTCCAGCAGCGTGCGCGCGATGCGCTTCGCCGTGGGCACCGATCCGGTGAAGGCCACGCCCATCACGCGCGCATCGCCGACCAGCGCCGCACCGGCCTCCGCCCCGCCGGTGACCAGCCGCAGCGCATCCACCGGCACGCCGGCCTCATGGGCGAGCGCCACGGCCCAGCGGGCGATGTCGGGCGTCTGCGGCGCGGGCTTGGCGACCACGGTGTTGCCGGTCACCAGCCCGGCGGCGACTTGCCCCAGGAAAATCGCGAGCGGGAAGTTCCACGGCGCAATGGCCGCCCACACCCCGCGCGGGTGCAGGCGCAGCACGTTGCTTTCGCCCGTGGGACCGGGAAGCGGCGCCGGCTGCATCAGATCGCACGCCTGCCGCGCATAGTATCGGCAGAAGTCGGCGGCCTCGCGCACCTCGGCCAGCGCGTCGGGCAGCGTCTTGCGCGCTTCCTGCACCAGCAGCGCGAAAGCTTCGTCGCGCCGCTGCTCGATCAGGTCGGCCAGCCGTTCGAGCACTTCGGCGCGCCGCTCTACCGGGATGGCTGCCCACGCGGTGGTGGCGGCAGCCGCGGTGTCGATCGCCGCGCGCACTTCGTTCCCGGCCAGCGCGATCGCGGGTTGCCGGGCCAGCTTGCCCGCCACGTCCGCCAGCACCGCGCGGTCGTTCAGGTCGATCCCCGCCGAATTGCCGCGCAGCGGCTCGAACAGGTCGCGCGGCAGCGGGATCGAGGGATGCGGCAGCCCGCCGCTGGCCTGCGCCTTGGCCACCGGATCGGCCAGCAGGTCCTCTTCCGAAAGGTCCGCGTCGGCCAGCTGGTGGACGAAGCTGGTGTTCGCGCCGTTTTCCAGCAGGCGGCGGACCAGATAGGCCAGCAGGTCGCGGTGCCCGCCAACAGGGGCATAGATGCGGCAGCGATAGCCCTGCTCGCGCACCAGCTTTTCATACAGCCCTTCGCCCATGCCGTGCAGGCGCTGGAACTCGAAGTCGCCGCCGGTGCGTCCCGCTTCCTGCGCCCATTGCACGATGGTGGCCACGGTGCGCGCGTTGTGGCTGGCAAAGGCCGGCTCGATCCACGGGCTGGCCAGCAGCTCGCGCGCGGCAGCGAGGTAGGACACGTCGGTGTGCGCCTTGCGCGTGAACAGCGGATAGTCGGCCAGCCCCTGCTCCTGCGTAGCCTTGATCTCGCTGTCCCAGTAGGCGCCCTTGACCAGCCGCACCTTGATCCGCCGCCCGGTCGCCTCGCCCAGCCCGCCGGCCCAGCGGCACACGCTGCGCGCGCGCCTGGAATAGGCCTGCACCGCCATGCCCAGCCCGTCCCAGCCCTTCAGCGCCGGGTCCGCCGCCACCGCCGCGATGATGTCGAACGACAGGTCCAGCCGCTCGCTTTCCTCGGCGTCGATCGTCAGCGGGATGCCCGCGTGCGCCGCGCCGCGCGCCAGTTCCAGCAGCATCGCGGTCAGTTCGGGCAGGCAGGCATCGGCCTGCGCCGCTTCGTAACGCGGGTGGAGCGCGGACAGCTTGACCGAGATCGAGTGCCCTTCGCCGCTCGCCTTGCCGACGGAAGCGATGGCATTCTCGTAGGATTCGAAATAGCGCCGCGCATCGCCGAACGTGCGGGCGCCTTCGCCCAGCATGTCGAAGCTGGCGGTAAAGCCCTTGTGCTCGCTCTTGCGCATCCGGCCCAGCGCTTCGTCGATGGTGCGGCCCATCACGAAAACTTCGCCCATCAGGCGCATGGCGGCGCCCACCGCCTGCCGCACGAACGGCTCGCCGCTGCGCGCGATCAGCCGCCGCAGCACGCCGGCCTGCGGCTCCACGCCGATCACCGCGCGGCCCAGCACCAGCCCCCAGGTGGCCGAATTGACCAGCATCGACGATGATTTGCCCGAATGCGCGCGCCAGTCCGCTTCGCCGATCTTGTCCGCGATCAGCAGGTCCGCCGTGGCGGGATCGGGCACGCGCAGGAAGGCTTCGGCCAGGCTCAGCAGCGCCAGGCCCTCGTCGCTGTCCATGCGGTATTCCGACATGAAGCGGTTGACCCAGCCGTTCGACTGGCCCTTGCGCAGTTCGGCGATCAGCGCCTTGCCCCGCGCCATGATCGCGGCTTCGTCGCCGCTGCCTGGCAGCGCGGCCAGCAGGGGGCGCACCACCTCGGGCTCGGGCAGCCGGTGCAGGCGGTTCATTTCGGCGCGCGCGAGCGCCATCGCGGGGCTGAAGTCAAAGCGGTTCGTCATGCGCCGGGCCTAGCGCAATCCGGTTTCACTTGCGACGAATATTCGGGGTTATCCGAAATGCCGGTAGAGCCCGCGTCCCTCGCGCTTCAGCCAGCGGTTGGCGTCTTCGATCCGGCCGTCGTAGAGCGCGTCAAGGTGGGCGTGAAACGCCGGGCTGTGATCGAAATGGGTCAGGTGCGCCACTTCGTGCGCCACCACCGAACGGCGCACGAAATCGGGCGCCATGATCAGCCGCCAGTTCATCCGGATCGATCCGTCCGCCGCGCAGCTGCCCCAGCGCCTTTGCGCGCGCGACAATGCCAGGCGCGGGGCATCCTGCCCGGCGCGCGCGCAGTAGTGCGCCAGATCGCCCGCCATCACGCGCAGCGCCTCGGCTTCCAGCCAGCGCGCCAGCCGCGTCTGCAATCCCTCCTGCGGGCCGCCCAGCACGATCTCGCCGTCGTCCAGCACGGGCCGGCGCGGGGCGCCGTCCTGCCACACCACGCGCAGGATCTCGCCGCGATAGGGAACCGTGCTGCCGGCTTCCACCGCCGCGCGTGCGGGCATCCGCGCCAGTTGCGCGCCCAGCCAGTCTGCGCGGTCGCGCGCGAATGCCACGGCATCGCCCACCCGGCCCCAGCTGGGAATGGAAACGCGCGCCTCGCTGCCATCGGGCGCCAGCCGCAGCGTCATCCGCCGCGCATGGGAAAGCCGCCGGATCACCAGCGGCAGGTCGCGGCCCTCCACTGAAATCGTGCGCGGGGCGATGGGGCGCGCGGTCGCGGCCGGCTCGCGCGCAAGGCGCCGCAGCCAGTCGATCACGTCCAGTCCTCCGGCGCGTCCCCCTCCGCCCAACTCTCGTCGGGGCCGGGCACGACGTGTTCCTCCAGCGGTCCCGCCAGCACTTCGCTGATCGCGCGGCCCCGCACCGAAGCGCCCGCGCTGTGCACCGTCTCGCGGTCGCCCGAAATCAGGTAGTGCCAGCCGGGCAGGGGCTTGTCCTCGGCGCGCAGGCGATAGGCGCAGGTGCGCGGCAGCCACGGCACTTCGCGCACCAGCCGGGGCGTCAGGCGCAGGCAATCGGGCACCATCGCCTTCCTGTGGCGATAGTCCGAGCAGCGCCCGGTCTTGATGTCGAGCAGGCGGCAAGCGACGTTGGTGTGGTGCACCTCGCCGGTGTCCTCGTCCTCCAGCTTGTGCAGGCAGCACTGGCCGCAGCCGTCGCACAGCGCTTCCCACTCGTCGCGGGTCAGCGCCTCGATCGGCTTCTCCCAGAAATGGTCGCTCAATGCACCCACTTCGCCAATTCCGCGGCAACCGCCTTGCCGTCCTTTTCCGCCGGCAGCAGCGCCACCGGCTTGCCGTCCGGCCCCATCAGATAGGCGGCGCGGCTGTGGTCCATCAGGTAGGCATCGGGCGATCCGCCCTCGCGCTTCTGGTAATAGACGGCGAAGGCCTTGGCCACGGCAGCGATCTGCTCAGGCGTGCCGGTCAGCCCGATCAGCTCCGGCCCGAAGTTGGCGGCGAACTTGCCCACCACCTCGGGCGTGTCGCGCGCCGGGTCCACGGTGATGAAGATCGGCTGGACCTTCGCGGCCAGCGCCGGCTGGTCCTTCGCCAACAGGTGATAACCCTGCATCAGGTGCTGCACGTCCAGCGGGCAGACATCGGGGCAGAACGAATAGCCGAAATAGACGACGCGGTATTTCCCCGCGAAATCGGCATAGCGCACCGGCTTGCCGTCCTTGCCCGTCAGCGTGAAATCGCCGCCGATCGCCGCGCCTTCCAGCGGTGGGCGCTCGGCAGGCGCGGAACCGCCCCCGCAAGAGGAAAGTGCGAAGGCCATCGCCCCCGCCAGCGTTAGGATAATCGATCGGTGCATCATCGCTCCCGGAGGGTTCGCTCTCGGCATGGCGCGGCGGTTCATGCTCTGCTAACCAGCCGGTTGCAAGGGCGTGGACCTGCAAGGGGCGCGCAACAGGAGGACAGGAATAGTGAACACGTGGTGGCACCGGGCGCGCAAGGCCGCGCTGGCCGTCTCGATGATCGGCGCGATCGGGCTGGCGATGCCGGCGCAGGCGCAGTTCTCCGATAGCTACAAGTTCCTGGAATCGGTGCGCAAGAAAGAGGCCGAGAAGGTCACCGACGCGCTCAACGAACCCGGCAGCCAGATCGTCAACACGCGCGACGTGACCACCGGCGAATCGGCGCTCTACATCGTCACCGCGCGCCGCGACCTGACGTGGATGCAATTCCTCGTCGGCAAGGGCGCCAACGTGAACATCCGCGACAACAAGGGCACCACGCCGCTGGTCCTCGCCGCCAACCTCGGCTTCATCGAGGGCGTCGATTTCCTGATCTCGGCCGGCGCCCGCATCGACGAGCCGAACAACACCGGCGAAACCCCGCTGATCGGCGCTGTCCACCGCCGCGACGTGGCGCTGGTGCGCACGCTGCTCAAGGCCGGCGCCAGCCCCGACCGCCCCGACAATTCCGGCCGCACCGCGCGCGATTACGCCGCGCTCGATGGCAAGGGCAGCGCCATGATGACCGAGATCGAGAACTCGGCGAAGGCCAAGGCTGCCGCGCCGGTCAAGAAGACCTACGGCCCCTCGTTCTGACGGAACGCCTCCGATGACCGACGCCCCTGATACCCGTACGCTCGACGAACTCCGCCTCGATCTCGCGCCCCTGGTGGCCGAGGCGGCGATGTTCGACGGCTGGACCGACGCTGCCGTCACCGGCGCGGCAGAGATCGCGGGCATCGATCCCGCCGCCGCGCGCTTCGCGTTCGAGGGCAGGGCGATGACCATGATCACCGCCTGGATCCACGCCATCGACCGCGCCATGGCGCAAGAGCTGCCGGCGGAGCGCGTCGGCAACCTGCCGATCCGCGAGCGCATCCGCACGCTCGTCCAGTTCCGGCTCGATGCGCTGGTGGGCAAGGAAGAGGCGCTGCGCCTCGCGCTGATCGAGATGGCCAAGCCGCGCAACCTGGCTGCCGCCGCGCGGCTGGGCTGGGAAAGCGCCGACGCGATGTGGCGCCTCGCGGGCGATACCGCGACCGACTACAACCACTACACCAAGCGCGCGACGCTGGGTTCGATCTATGCCGCCACGCTCGCCGTCTTCGCCGAGGACCGCAGCGAGGATCACGCCGAGGCCAAGGCCTTCCTCGCCCGCCGCATCGAAAACGTGATGCAGTTCGAAAAGGCCAAGGCCCGCTTCCTGCGTCCGCGCGACGAGACCTTCAGCCTCACCCGCCTGCTCGGTCGCCTGCGTTACCCGGCGACGTAAGGCACCTTCAGCCCCGCACGCCCGCCATTTGACCCAGATCAACTATTGCGAACGACTTGCAATTGATGATCCGGTGTGGCAGCGCGATAGGCGTGACACTCGATCAGCTTCCTCTTGGCACCAGCGCCCGCATCGCGGCGGTCGACTGGGCGCTGCTCGTTCCCGAAGAAGCGCAGCGCCTGCGCGCATTGGGCATCGACGAGGGCGCGCGGGTTCGCCTTGCCTATCGCGGGGTGTTCCTGGGCCGCGATCCTATCGCGATCGAGATCGGCCGGATGACCGTGGCGCTGCGCCGCGCCCACGCCCGCGCGATGACGGTGGAGGCCGAAGCGGCATGAGCGCCCGAAATGACTAGAGGCCCCTGCGTCGCCGCGCTTGTCGGCAATCCCAATGCGGGCAAGAGCGCGCTGTTCAACGCGCTGACCGGCGCGCGCCAGAAGATCGCCAATTACCCCGGCGTCACCGTCGAGCGGAAGGCGGGGCGGATGATCCTGCCCAATGGCGAGCCGATCGAACTGGTCGACCTGCCCGGATCCTACGGTCTCCAGACGACCAGCCCGGACGAGGAAGTGACCCGCCGGGTGATCATGGGCGAGCAGGCCGGACAGGCCCAGCCCGACGTGCTGGTGATCGTGCTCGATTCGTCGAACCTCGAACAGCACCTCGTCTTCGCGCAGGAAGTGCTCGAACTCGGCCGGCCCACGGTCGTCGCGCTCAACATGGTCGATCTGGCCGAGCGGGACGGGCTGGTGCTCGATCCCGCCGCGCTGTCCGACGCGCTCGGCGTGCCGGTCATTCCCACGGTGGCGGTGCGCCGCCGCGGGCTGGACGATCTTGCCGCCGCCGTCGCCGAAGCGCGCGGCCGGGTGGCCGAACACCCCGTCACGCGCCCGCACGTCACCCTGCCCGAACGGCGGATGCTGGCGCACGAAATGGCGCACGGGGCGATCCTGTCGGAAACCGCCAAGCACCGCATCCACGCCAAGATGGACAGGGTGCTGCTTCATCCGTGGCTCGGCCCGGTCATCCTGTTCGCGCTGCTGTTCGTGGTGTTCCAGGCCGTGTTCACCTGGGCCACGCCTTTTGCCGATGCGATCGACGCCGGCTTCACCGCGCTGGGCGACGGGGTGCGCGGCGCGCTGCCGCCCTCGCTGGCGCGCGATCTGCTCACCGATGGCGTCATCGCCGGCGTCGGTTCGGTGGTGGTGTTCCTGCCGCAGATCCTGATCCTGTTCTTCTTCATCCTGACGATGGAGGCGACCGGCTACATGGCCCGCGCCGCCTTCCTGATGGACCGGCTCATGGCCGGGGTCGGCCTGTCGGGGCGCAGCTTCATTCCGCTGCTCTCCAGCTTCGCCTGCGCGGTGCCGGGGATCATGTCCACGCGCTCGATCACCGATCCCAAGGACCGGCTGACCACGATCCTCGTGGCCCCGCTGATGACCTGCTCGGCGCGCCTGCCGGTCTATGCGGTGATTATCGCCGCGTTCATTCCCAACCGGCTGGTCGGCCCCGGCATCGGCCTTCAGGGCCTTGTCCTCTTCGCGCTCTATGTCGTCGGCATCGTCGGTGCGATGGTCGTCGCGCTCGTGCTGCGGCGGTCGGTCACGAAGGGCGCGGCCTCGGGCTTCATCATGGAATTGCCCAAGTACCAGCTGCCCACGGTCAAGGATCTCGCGCTCGGCCTGTTCCAGCGCGCGTGGATCTTCCTGCGCCGCGCCGGCACGATGATCTTCACCGTCACCGTCGCGCTCTGGCTGCTGCTGAACTTTCCCCGCGCCGAGGCAGGGCAGGACCAGATCAACGCCTCGATCGCGGGCCACATCGCCAATGGCCTTGCCGTGGTGGTCGAACCGATCGGCTTCAACCGCGACATCGCGCTGGCGCTGATCCCGGCGATGGCCGCGCGCGAAGTCGCGGTCAGTTCGCTCGCCACCACCTATGCGGTCGGCGCGGCGGACGCAGATCAGCAGGGCAAGCAACTGGGCGACCAGCTGAAGGCGCGCTGGAGCCTCGCCACCGCGCTCGCCTTCCTCGCGTGGTTCGTGTTCGCGCCGCAGTGCATGTCGACCATCGCCGTGACGCGGCGCGAGACGAATGGCTGGAAATGGCCGGGCTTCATGCTCGCCTACCTCTTCGGGCTCGCCTACCTGTTCGCGGGGGCCACCTACTGGACGGCGGTAGCGCTGGGCTGGGGATAGGTCGGGGCTCCTGCTTGAGGTAGCCCCTCCGGCCGCTTACCGAAGCCGGACGATTTTCAAGGACACGATTCGATGGCAGGCAGCGTCAACAAGGTCATCCTCGTCGGCAATCTCGGGGCCGACCCCGAAGTGCGCTCGTTCCAGAACGGCGGCAAGGTCTGCAACCTGCGCATCGCCACCTCGGAAAGCTGGAAAGACAAGAACAGCGGCGAGCGTCAGGAACGCACCGAATGGCATACCGTGGCGATCTTCTCCGAAGGTCTGGCCGGCGTGGCCGAGCGTTTCCTCAAGAAGGGCAGCAAGGTCTATCTCGAAGGCCAGCTGCGCACCCGCAAGTGGCAGGACCAGTCGGGCAATGACCGCTACTCCACCGAAGTCGTGCTGCAAGGCCCCGGCGCGGTGCTGACCATGCTCGACGGCGCCGGTGGCGGCCAGGGCGGCGGCGGCGGCGGTGGTGGCGGCTTCGGCGGCGGCCAGCGCTCGGGCGGCGGCGGCGGCGGCTGGAATCAGGGCGGCGGCGCTTCCTCGGGCGGCGGCAGCGCCGGCGGCTGGAACCAGGGCGGCGGCGGCTCGTCGGGTGGCGCTTCGTCGGGCGGCGGGTTCAGCGACGACCTGGACGACGATATCCCGTTCTGATCGTCAGGGCGTTCTGACCATCAAGGTGGGTCGCAGGGGTTTGTCGCCCCTGCACCCTATGGCCGTCTCCCGGCGCTTGGCGGCGCGCGAGGCGGCCTTTTCATTTTTGGGATGCGCTCCAGCAGCGCTCAAGTCCCCCGCGTATCCCCGTAAAGGTGGATATGCAGCCGGTCGGTGAACCTCCACCCCGCCTCCAGCGCGGCTTCGGCCAGCCATTTCGACCGCTCGCGCAAGGCGGCGCTGCCGGTCCCCTCGGGCATCACGAACAGCCGGTCGCCGGGGATGGCATATTGCGCCTGCAGCGCCGCTACTTCCGCCAGATCGGCAGGCTCCGCCACCACGAACTTGAAGAACGCGCGCGGCTCGCCGGCCCAGTGCGCCAGCCGCTCGGGCACCAGCGCCAGATCCGCCGGGTTGCCCGAATGCGCCAGCTTGGGGCTGACGTTGTACTGATCCACCAGCGCATCCAGCGCGGGCACGGGCGCGACCGAACCGTTGGTCTCGATCTCGACGTGCATCTCGGGCCGCGCCGCTTTGACCGCCGCCACCATCCGGGCGAGGGCGGGGCCTTGCAGCAGCGGCTCGCCGCCCGTCACCACCAGCCGGTCCGGCGCCAGCGCGGCAATCCGCGCGGCCACCTCGGCCTCGTCCAGCACGATCTGGTTGGCGGTCCGCTCGAAGGCCAGATCATCGCGGTGCGGCCGGTTGTCGCCGGTGAAGCGCCAGGTATAGGCCGTGTCGCACCAGCGGCAGGCCAGATTGCAGCGCGACAGCCGCACGAAAGTGGAGGGCCGCCCCATCGACGGCCCTTCGCCCTGAAGCGAGGCGAAGATTTCCGCTTCGCCCGGCGTGACGGTGGCAAGCGTCAGCGACATGAGGCGCCGGCCTTGCCCATCACCCCAGCCGCTTGAGCGCCGCCGCCAGCCGCTCGGCTTCGGCCGCGTGGTGCGCGTGGTCGGCGCGGGCCTTCTCGACCGCCTCGGGCTTGGCCTTCTCGGCGAAGGCGGGGTTGCTCAGCCGGCCTTCCAGCGACTTGGCTTCCTTCTGCGATGTCGCCAGCGCCTTTTCCAGACGGGCCTTTTCCGCCGCGATGTCGATCACGCCTTCCAGCGGCAGCACCAGATTGGCGTCGCCCACGCCGACCTGCATCGCCGCGCCCGCCGGAGCCGGCTCGAAGCGGATCGCGGACAGCCGCGCCAGCCGCTCGATCGCGGCCGGGTTGCCTTCGATGATCGCGCGCGTCGCAGCGCTCGGTTCGGGCAGGAATGCTTCCAGCCGCGCGCCGGGCGCGATGCCCAGTTCGTTCTTCGCGCCGCGCAGGCTGGAAACCAGCCCGATCAGCCACTCGACCTCGCGCTTGGCCTCGGCGTCGACCGGGGCATCGGCGGCGGGCCACTCGGCCACGATCAGGTCGTTGGCGCGGGCGCCCAGTGCGTGCCACAATTCCTCGGTCACGAACGGCATGAACGGGTGCAGCATGACCAGCACCTGGTCCAGCACCCATCCGGCGACGGCCTTGGTCTCGTCGTCGAACGATCCCTTGATCAGCTCGATGTACCAGTCGCAGAACGTGTCCCACACGAAGTGGTAGATGGCGTTGGCGGCTGCGTCGAAGCGCAGGTCGGCCATCGCCTTGTCCAGCTCGCGGACGGTCTCCGCAACTTCGCCCACGATCCACTTGTTGACCGCCAGGGTGCAGTTAGGTGCCGTTCGGGTATCGCTCGCGCCGATGCCGTTCGCCATGCAGAAACGCGCGGCATTCCAAAGCTTTGTCGCGAAGTTGCGGTATCCCTCGACCCGCTTCTCGTCCATCTTCACGTCGCGGCCCTGGCTTTCCATCGCCGCCATGAAGAAGCGGAGCGCATCCGCGCCGTACTGGTCGATCAGGCCCAGCGGATCGACCACGTTGCCCTTGGACTTGGACATCTTCTGCCCGTCCGCTGCGCGGACAAGGCCATGAAGATAAAGCTTTTTCCACGGAACCTGGCCCATGAACTCGATGCCCTGCATCGCCATGCGCGCATCCCAGAAGAACAGGATGTCGAAGCCCGAGATCAGTAGGTCGTTCGGATAATGCTTCTTCAGCAGCGGCGCGTCAGTATCCGGCCACCCCAGCGTGGCGAAAGGCCACAGCGCCGAAGAAAACCACGTATCCAGAACGTCTTCGTCGCGTGCCAGCACCTTGTTGCCGGCCAGCGCCTGCGCCTCTTCCTCGGTCTCGGCGACGTAGACCGAACCGTCCTCGGCATACCACGCGGGAATGCGGTGACCCCACCACAGCTGGCGCGAAACGCACCACGGCTGGATGTTCTCCATCCAGTTGAAAAACGTCTTTTCCCAGGACTTTGGCACGATTTCGATGGCGCCGGAGCGCACCGCCTCGATCGGCGCGACCGCCAGCTTCTCGGCGTCGACATACCACTGGTCGGTCAGCCACGGCTCGATCACCACGCCGCCCCGGTCGCCGAACGGAGTCTGGATCGTGCGCGGTTCGGCGTCGTGCTGAACCTCGTTGCCTTCCTTGTCCTTGGTCACGTGCGGGATGAGGAAGCCGGCTTCCTTCATCCGCTGGACCACCAGCTTGCGCGCTTCGAAGCGTTCCACGCCGAGGAACTCGGCGGGCACCAGCCCATCGGCGGTCTGCACCACGTGGGCTTCGGCATCGAACATGTTGAGCATTTCGCCGGCCTTGATCCCGGCACGCTTGCCCACTTCGAAGTCGTTGAAATCGTGGCCCGGCGTGATCTTCACCGCGCCCGAACCCAGTTCGGGATCGGCGTGTTCGTCGGCCACCACGCGGAACCGGCGCCCCGTCAGCGGCTGGAGGATGTCCTTGCCGATCACCGCCTTGTAGCGCTCGTCCTCGGGGTGGACGGCCACGCACATGTCGGCCAGCATCGTTTCGGGCCGGGTGGTCGCCACCTCGATGTAGTCCAGCCCGTCATCGCGCTTCACGCCGTCCGCCAGCGGGTACTTGAAGTGCCAGAACCCGCCCTGCGTCTCGCGCGTCTCGACCTCAAGGTCGGAGATAGCGGTCTTGAGCTTGGGGTCCCAGTTCACCAGCCGCTTGTCGCGGTAGATCAGGCCCTTGTTGTAGAGATCGACGAAGACTTTCACCACCGCGCGGGTGAAGTGCGGGTCCATCGTGAACTGCTCGCGGCTCCAGTCCATCGAGCAGCCCAGCCGGCGCAGCTGGCCGGTGATCGTGCCGCCGCTTTCGGCCTTCCATTCCCACACCTTGTCGACGAAGGCTTCGCGCGAATAGTTGGTGCGCTTGTCCTGCCGCGCTTCCATCTGGCGTTCGACGACCATCTGCGTGGCGATGCCCGCGTGATCGGTGCCCACCACCCACAGCGCATCCTTGCCGCGCAGGCGCTCGTAGCGGATGACCACGTCCTGCAGCGTGTTGTCGAGCGCGTGGCCGATATGGAGCGAGCCGGTGACGTTCGGCGGCGGATTGACGATGGTGAAGGGCTGCGCATCGGGCCGTTCGGGGCGGAACAGGCCGTTCGCTTCCCAATGGGCATACCACTTGGCCTCGATGCCGGCAGGCTCGAAGGTCTTGGCGAGTTCGGTCGAAGAAGTCTCGTCGTTCATGGCCGCGCTCTGCCACCCCATCCGCACGGCTGCAAGGCCCGCGCGGGACCCGCAAGAGCCCTTCGCGCGTTACGTCGCCCATGCCGCCCAATTCGCCGCACTTGTCCGGCCGCCAGTTTTACCCCATGAAGCGCACGATGCGGGCGCTAGCGGACTTCACGATCGAACCGGAAGCCGTTGATTCAGGCGGAAAGGGGGGCGCCACGCTGGCGTTCACCGGACCCATGCTGGTGTCCTCGCTCGGCCCGATCGACCAGCGTCTGCGCGATATCAGCGAACCGATCGCCCGGATCGACCTTTCCGCCGTGGACCGGATCGACACCGTGGGCGCCTGGACCGCCTGGCGCGTCTCGCAGGCCACCGGCGCGGAAATCGTCAACTGCCGGACCGAAGCGGAACGCCTGATCGCCGCCATCAGCCGCGCCGATGACAACACCGCGCGGATCGATGCCGAACGCCTGCCGCTGCTTCAGCGCGTGCCCGAACGGGTGGGCGACACCATGATCGGTCTGGGCCTGGGCACGCTGCAGGTGATCGGCTTCCTGGGGCAGGTGGTGCAGGCGACAGGCGCGCTGCTGCGCCGTCCGAGCGATTTCCGGGGCAAGGCGCTGGTTCACCAGATGGAACTGGTCGGCGTCAACGCGCTGGGCATCATTGCGCTGATGAGCTTCCTCGTCGGTATCGTCATCGCGCAGCAGGGTGCGGTGCAGCTGCGCCAGTTCGGCGCGGAGATCTATACCGTCAACCTTGTCGGCCGGCTCACCTTGCGCGAGCTGGGCATCCTGATGACCGCCATCATGGTCGCGGGCCGATCCGGTTCGGCCTTCGCCGCGCAACTCGGCACGATGAAGCTGACCGAGGAAATCGACGCCATGCGCACCATCGGCGTGTCGCCGCTGGCCGCGCTGGTGCTGCCGCGCATGCTGGCGACGATGATCATGATGCCCTTGCTGGGTATCTATTCGGCGGCGGTGGGCATCATCGGCGGCGCGTTCCTGTCCTCGCTCACGCTGGGCATCCCGTTCTTCACCTTCCTGGCGCGCATCCAGGAAGTGGTGCCGCTGCACGATGTGTGGGTCGGGCTGGTCAAGGGGCCGGTGTTCGGCCTGATCGTTGCGGTTTCGGGCTGCTATCAGGGGATGCAGGTCAAGACCAATGCCGAGGAAGTGGGCACGCGCACCACGGCGGCCGTGGTCATGGCAATCTTCACGGTGATCGTGCTCGACGCTTTCTTCGCGGTGTTCTTCACCGAGATCGGTTGGGGATGAGCCAAGTGCCAGATCCCGCGACTGATCCCGCGACTGATCCCCGGGCTGAGCTTCAGGCCGAGTCTCAGGCCGATCCGTCACCGGACTTCCCGATCCGCGTGCGGGGTCTGAAGAACGTGTTCGGCGAGCACGTGGTCCACGAAGGGCTGGATATCGAAGTGCGCAAGGGCGAGATCCTGGGCGTGGTGGGCGGTTCGGGCACCGGCAAGTCGGTGCTGATGCGCTCGATCATCGGCCTGCAGATCCCCGCCGAGGGCGAGATCGAGGTGCTGGGCCAGTCCATCACCGACGCGCGCAACGACGACGACATCGACATTCGCAGCCGCTGGGGCGTGTTGTTCCAGGGCGGCGCGCTGTTCTCCACGCTGACCGTGGCGGAGAACGTCGAAGTCCCCTTGCGCGAGTTCTACCCCGAGATCGGCGACGAACTGCGGCACGAGATCGCGCGCTACAAGGTGCTGCTGTCCGGCCTGCCGGCGGAAGCGACGAGCAAGTATCCCAGCGAGCTTTCGGGCGGCATGAGGAAGCGCGCGGGCCTGGCGCGCGCGCTGTCGCTCGATCCGGAACTGCTGTTCCTCGACGAGCCGACCGCCGGGCTGGACCCCATCGGCGCGGCCGCGTTCGACCAGCTGATTCTGGGCCTGCAGCAGACGCTGGACCTTACCGTGTTCCTGATCACCCATGATCTCGACACGCTGTACGAGATCTGCGACCGCGTGGCCGTGCTGGCGGACCGCAAGGTGATCGCGGTGGGCACGATCGCGGAACTGCTCGCGCTCGATCATCCGTGGATCCAGGAATACTTCAACGGTCCGCGTGGGCGTGCGGCGCAGGATGCCAAGGAACGGCACAGTGCCGTCCAGAAGGCATCACAACAGGCGGCGTCGCTGGCCGCAGGCGAGAACCGCATGGCGGGTTCGGGCGTTGATGCGCCCATGGACCGGCCGGCGGCAGGGGAGCAATAAGGGGCAGCGATGGAAACGCGGGCAAACCATATCTGGGTCGGGGCCGTCACCCTGCTGCTTCTCGCGGGGCTGGCCGCGCTGACGATCTGGATCGCGCGCCTGAATCAGGGCGACCAGAACGAGTACGACATCTTCTTCAAGCAATCGATCGATGGCGTGGCGAAGGGATCGGAAGTCTCGTTTTCTGGCGTGCCTGCCGGGCAGGTGAAGGACATCGAGCTGTGGGAGAAGGATCCCGAGTTCGTCCGCATCCGCATCAAGGTCGACAAGAAGGTGCCGATTCTCCAGGGCACCACCGCCAGCCTGCAGGGCAGCTTCACCGGCGTCACCACGATCCAGCTGCAGGGCGCGGTCAAGGGCGCGCCGCCGATCAGCGATCCGGGGCCGGAAGGCGCGCCGGTGATCCCCACCAAGCGCAGCGGGCTGGGTGAAATCCTTTCGAACGCGCCGCTGCTGCTCGAACGGCTGGCCACGCTGACCGAGCGGCTGACGATGGTGCTTTCCGACAAGAACCAGAAGTCGATCGAGAACATCCTCGTCCACACCGACAAGCTGACCGCCAACCTCGCCGATGCCTCGCCCGACGTGAAGCGCACGCTGGCAGAATTGCAGGCCACCTTGCGGCAGGCGAACTACACGCTGTCGAGCTTCGAGAAGCTGGCCGGCAGCGCCGACACGATGATCAACGACGAGGGCAACGGGCTTGCCAAGCAGCTGCGCACCACGCTGAAATCGGCGCAGGGTGCTGCCGATGCACTGCAGGAGACGCTGGCTGACGCGCGGCCCAGCGTGAAGCAGCTCAACGAGCGCACCTTGCCCGCGGCCGAAGCGGCTATCCGCGATCTTCAGGCCACGACCCGTTCGTTGCGCGACGTGACCGACCGGATCAACGACCGCGGCGTTTCCAGCATTGTCGGCAGCCCCAAGCTGCCCGACTACAAGAACTGAGCCGGGAGCCAGATCGATGAACAAGTTCCTCCCCGCCGCCCTTCTGCCGCTCGTGCTGGCGGGCTGCGTCAGCATCGGCGCCAAGGTGCCGGACACGCTGCTGAGCCTGACGCCCGAGGCCGCGCCCGAAGCCGGCGCAACCGCGAGCGGCCGGCTGGGCGAGGCGCTTTCGGTGCTGGAGCCGAGCGCCGAGGCCAAAGTTGCGGTGCTGCGCGTGCCCGTGCAGATCGACGGCGCGAACATCGCCTATCTCAAGAAGACGATGTGGGTCGAGCGGCCGGCGCGTCAGTTCCAGCACCTGCTGACCGAAACGCTGCGCGCGCGCGGCAACCGGCTGGTGGTGGAGAACGATGAGGGTACCAAGGGCCTGCGCGTGGGCGGCCGCCTGCTCGACATGGGCTATGATGTCCGCAGCCGGTCCGTGGTGGTGCGCTTCGACGCGGTGAAGGAACGGCCGGGCGGCGCGATCGAGACGCGCCGGTTCGAAAGCACCGTGCCGAACGTCGAGGCGGACCAGGAAAGCGTCGGTCCGGCGCTCAACACCGCGGCCAATGTGGTGGCAAAGCAGGTCGCCGACTGGGTGGGCTGACCGCGGAAGTCAGGTCCCGGCCTGTTTCCGGCGCCTGGTTTCCCAGCCTTTCTTCGCGGCGGCGGATCGCTGCCCATGGCTCTCCGGGCCACCACCGCCCCGGCCCGATCCGGACTTCTTGCCGCCGCCGTCCTGCCTGTTGACGGTGGCCCAGGCGCGGCGCTCGGCCTCGTCCTTGCCGAGCCCGCGATCCTCGTAGCTTTGTTCGATGTGTTCGGCCTGCCGCTTCTGCTTGCCGGTATAGGCGTCCTTGTCGCCGCGGGGCATGGTGGCGCTCCTTCGCTGTGCTGCTCGCCAGCATGCAGCGCGCAAGGCGCGGGGGCGGTTCCCCGGTGAAAGACGGTTCAGCGGGCGAGTGCGGCGAAGTGTGCCGCGGCGGCGAAGGCGGCGTGCCGGCGCTCGCGCCGCTCCAGCGCTTCCGCATCCTTGCCCCACAGTTCCGCCTGCCAGTCCTCTTCCAGGTTGGCGGCATCCCACAGCGCATCGATGTCCGCACCCGGCTCCAGCGCGGCGAGGCCGAGCATGAGCGACGCGGCCAGCCCGGCGGTGTTGCGCAAGGCGGCGAGCGCGAAGGCGTCGAGCGATTCCAGCACCTCGCGCACGCGGGCAAGCGTCGGTTCGGGCTGGGGGCGGTGCATCACGCCCGCGACGCGCACGAAGCGCACGCCGTGGCGCTCCTCCGCCGTCACCAGCAACGGCTCCCACACAGCGTGCTGGCGCCGGCCCAGCGCTTCGTCGGGTTCGGCGCGGTAGCACAGCGTGTCGGTCTCGCCGTAGGGCAGCAGTTCGGTGATCGCCTGCGCCCGCTCCGGGGCGACGACATCGAGCGCGTAGTCGGCCATGTCACGCAGCAGGAACGAGGCGGCGTCGATCTCCTCGCCCTGTGCGGCCCATTCCGCCGCCAGCGCATCCGCCAGCGCGCGCGTGGGCACGATCTGCGGCTTGCCCGCCACGGTCCTGATGCCCCGTCCGTCCAGCGTCACGCGAAAGCCGCCCGCTTCGGCCGCGACGGCCACGTCCTTGTAGAAACGCTTCATCAGTCCTTGCTCTTCCAACGCCTGGCCAGAAACCGGGGGACGAAGAAGAACTCCGCCAGCCCCGCCATCGCCAGCGCAAAACCCGCGACGGGCGGCACGCCCGCCAGCCACGCCACATTGCCCGATTGCGCCATCACGCCCAGCAGCACCATGACCGCGCCCGACAGACGCACGGCCTGCAGCACGGCGAACCGCGCAATCGCCGGATCGCGGCCTCCCGTCCCGCTCATTCCATGCCTCGCAGCAGGGCGCGCAGGCCGTCCATCGACGCCGCGACCGCTTCCGCGCCGGCGTCCATCAGTTCCTGGGGATGGTGGTATCCCCAGTCCACGCCGAAGGCGCGCACGCCCGCGTTGACCGCCATTTCCATGTCGTAGGCGGTGTCCCCGATCATCGCGGTCCTAGCCCGCTCGACTCCCGTCGCGTCGAGGCAGGCCTCGATCATGCTGGGGTGCGGTTTCGAGGGGTGCCGATCGGCCGTTTGCAGCGTGACGAAATGGCCGGCAAGGCCGTGCGCGGCAAGGCAATGGGCCAGCCCGCGGTCGCTCTTGCCGGTCGCCACGCCCAGCAGCCAGCCATCGCGCGACAGCTCCTCGATCAGCGCGGCGATGCCGTCATAGAGCGGCTCGCCCACCTGTCCCGCCTCGCGCCGGGCGCGGAAGGCGTCCTTGTAAAGCTGGGTGAGGGCGGCGTGATCGTCGTGCGCGCCTTCGGGATGCAACTGGCGCATCGCCTCGTGCAGCGAGAGGCCGACCACGCGGCGCGTTACGGTCCGGTCGGGGGCGGCAAGCCCCGCCGCGCCGAACGCGCTGTCCATCGCGGCACAGATATCGGCCTGGCTGTCCACCAGCGTGCCGTCGCAATCGAAAATGGCGAGACGCAAGCTCATGGCACCAGCCTCCGCATCAGTTCGGCGATCGCGGGCGCGCCTTCCGCCTCAAGCCCGGCAGCCACCCGCGCACGCTCATCGGCGGGCTTGTTCTGCGAAAGCTTCAAGGTGGGGCGCCAGGCGATCACTTCGAGTTCAAAGCCCACGATGGCGTCGATCATCCGGCCGAGCGCGGCCTCGGGCATCTTGTCCATGGTCCACGCATCGCCTTCGCCGATTCGCGCCTCATGCCGGGCCGAAAGCGCTTCCAGCAACGAACGCAGGCCCGCGCGGTCCAGTTGCCGCACCCGGCCTTCCAGTTCGAGCGCGACGTAGTTCCACGTCGGGACTTGCGCCGGATCGGCATACCAACGCGGGGAGACATAGCCGTCCGGGCCGTTCACCACCACCAGCGCCGTTCCCCCTTCGAGGACGCGGGCCAGCGCGTTGCCGCGCGCCAGATGGAACTGCACCGCGCCGCTGCCGGTGGAGAGCAGCGGCGTGTGCGCCACGCGCGGCCCGTCGGGCGTGGCGGCAAAGACCATGCCGAAGCCGATCTCTGCCAGCAGGGCCTCATGCAGCGCGCGTTCGTTGTTCCGGAAAGCGGGGTTGGGATGCATCAGGTCCGGGGATCCGAGGGCTTCTTCGATGCCGGCTTGCGCGGCGCGGCGGGCTTGCCGGTTGCTGGCCTTCCGGCTGCGGGCCTGTCACCTGCAGGCCTGTCACCTGCCGGTTTGCGGGCAGCAGGCTTGGCGCCGGGCTTGCCTGCAGGCTTGCCCGGCCCCTTGGCTGCCGGCTTGCTCCCCGGCCTCGCAGGGCCCCTCGCAGGGCCCTTGGCGTCCAGGCCTGCCGAGGCGCGCTTGCCGGTGGGCGTGCGCGCAGAGCCGCCGCCGCCGTCGGCGCGCTTGCGGCGCTCGCCCCGGCGTTCCTTGCGGTATTCCTTGGCATGGGCTTTGGCCGCGCGCTTCTGGAATTCCTTTTCGGGTACCAGCTTGATCGGATCGAGCGGCAGGTCGCCGTCCTCCTCGTGGAAGCCGAGCTGCGCCATGCTCGCCGCGAAATGTTCGGGCAGCGGGGCGGTCACGTCGATCAGGTCGCCTTCGGGATGCTCGATCCGCAGGCGGCGCGCGTGGAGGTGCATCTTGCGGCTGATCGATCCGGTGAGGAACGCGGCCTGCCCGCCATACTTGCCATCGCCCACGATCGGGTGGCCGATCGCGGCCATGTGCACGCGCAGCTGGTGCGTGCGGCCGGTCAGCGGCTGCAATTCGATCCACGCGGCGGCGTTGCCGGCGCGGCTGATCATGCGGTAGCGGGTGCGTGCCGACTGGCCCTGCCCGCTTTCATCCACCATCATCTTCTCGCCGCCGGTGCCCGGCTGCTTGGCCAGCGGCAGTTCGATCAGGCCGTCCTTGACCTCGGGAACGCCGGTAACCAGCGCCCAGTAGATCTTCTTGGCGGTGCGGCCGGAAAAGCGCTTGGAGAAGAACGCCGCACTGCCGGGGGTGCGTGCGATCAGCAGCACGCCCGACGTGTCCTTGTCGAGCCGGTGGACAAGGCGCGGGCGGGGCTCGCCCTCGTTCGCATAGGCATCGAGCAGGCCGTCGACGTGTTCGTAGGTGCCGCTGCCGCCCTGCGTGGCGAGGCCGGGCGGCTTGTTCAGCACGATGGCGGCGCGGTCCTTTTCCAGCACCATCGATTCGGCGAGCGTGACCTGTTCGTCGGTCAGCGGCTTGCGCACGCGCTGTCCGGTCCCGCTGGTGGTGATCGAACTGCCCGGCGGCACACGCAGGACCTGTCCCGCCTCCAGCCTCGTGTCGACATCGGCACGCTTGCCGTCGACGCGGATCTGGCCGGTGCGCGCCCAGCGCGACACGGTGGCGAAACCCACTTGCGGCAGGTGGCGCTTGAACCAGCGGTCGAGCCGTGCGCCGGCATCGTCCTTGATGATGGTGAACTGGCGGACTTCGCCTTCGTTCGACTTGCCCTTCATGCGGTAGCCCTCACTGCGGCAAGACCCAGGAACAGGCCGCCCACGCCGGCGATCACCGACGCGGCAGCATAAAACGCGGCAAGCCCGACAAGGCCGCGCTCGAACAGCATCGCGGTTTCGAGGCTGAACGAGGAAAAGGTGGTGAAGCCGCCCAGCACGCCCACGGCGAGCAGCAGGCGCCATGCCTCGCCCCCGTTGACGTGGCGTGCCAGCCAGCCGGCCAGCAGGCCCATCGCCAGCGAGCCTGCGACGTTGATAGTGAAAGTACCCCAGGGAAACGCGGCATTGGGACCGGCAAAGGCACTGACGAGCCGGCCGAGATGAAATCGCAGTACCGCGCCCGTGGCGCCGCCAAGGGCGACAAGGGTGCTGGCCTGCAGAGAGGATGAGGCGATCATGGGCCCGCCCTTAGCCTTGCTGGCCGTGAAATGCACGAGTTTGCTTGCCTTTGATCCATGGAATCGCTATCGGCCCGCCGGTTCGAGCTGGTCCTGTTCGGATTCGGCCCGTTTGGTGTTTCCCGGAATCATGGGCGACTCCCGCTCTTGTTATATGGCGGGCTCTCGCCTGAAGCTGATTGAGGTGTAGCGGTTTATGCAAATTCTCGTACGCGACAACAATGTCGACCAGGCTCTTCGCGCGCTCAAGAAGAAGCTGCAGCGTGAGGGCGTGTACCGCGAGATGAAGCTGCGCCGTCACTTCGAAAAGCCGTCGGAAAAGCGTGCTCGCGAAAAGGCTGCCGCCGTTCGCCGCGCGCGCAAGCTTGAGCGCAAGCGCGCCGAGCGCGACGGCGCGAAGTAAGTAGGGTTGGTCGCGGGGAGGGGTTCTTCTCTCCCTTGTGACCCCTTGCCGAGCGGCCCTTGCTGGGCCAAGAGGGCGCCGTCCAAAGCGGCGCCCTTCGCGTGTCCGGGCCAGTGACCCGGCGCGATTCGGCGCCCACCTGTGAAGCGTTTCGGGGATCACCCCAGAGGGGAAGAAATGTCGGAAATCACCCGCGTTCCGTTGCAGCCCGTCGCCAAGGGCTCGCTCAGCAAGATCTGGCTTGGCGTGATCGTCGCCGTGCTGCTCGGCGCCGGCGTCGCCTGGGCCGCGCGCTATCATGGCCTCGTGGTCGATACGATCAAGGCCGGGCAGGGTGCATCGCCCACCGCCGCGGACGTGGTCCTGATCAACTATGCCGGCCACTTGCCGAACGGTAAGGAATTCGACCACGGCGAGCGCGTGGCCATGCCGGTCGAAGGCGTGATCCCCGGCTTCAGCCAGGGCCTGCAGAAGATGCAGCGCGGCGGCAAGTACCGCCTCGAGATCCCCGCCGCCATGGCCTATGGCGCGCAGGAGCAGAAGAACCAGACGACCGGCGAAGTCGTGATCCCGGCCAACAGCGACCTCGTGTTCGATGTCGAGCTGGTCGATTTCAAGAGCGCCGCCGAGCTCGAGCAGCAGCGCCAGATGCTCCAGCAGATGCAGCAGCAGATGCAGGGCGGCGCGCCGCACGGCATGCCGGGCGCAGCACCGGGCCGCTGATCGTCACGCGGGCTGGCGGGGCATTCCCGCCGGCCGCCTGCTTGAACCGCGCCGCGCGCTTGTGCTAGCGCGCGGCGTTCGTTTTTTCCGGCACTGGAAGGCAAGTTCCCATGTCCGTAGACACCGCCACGGTGGCGAAAATCGCCTCGCTGGCCCGCATCAAGGTTTCCGAGCAGGAGATCGCGGCGATGGTCCCCGAACTCAACGGCATCCTCGCCTGGGTCGAGCAACTCGGTGAAGTCGACGTGACCGGGATCGAGCCGATGACGGCCGTCATCCCCAACAAGCAGCGCCTGCGCGACGACGTGGTCAATGCCGACCCGCTGACCGGCGGCGGCATCCGCGACGCGGTGCTGGCCAACGCGCCCGCACCCGAGCATGGCTTCTTCGGCGTGCCGAAGGTGATCGAATAGGGGCCGCGCCCCGGGCCGGCGCCGTGCGCGTGCTTCGATGGCATGCCCGGCCCGCGCGGATGCGGTGTGAATTTTCAATGTCCGCTCGTCCTGAGCCTGTCGAAGGATGTGCGCTGCCGTCAAAGGCGATCAACAGATGACCCAGCTTACCGATCTCGGCGTTGCCGCCATCCGCGATGGCATTGCCACGGGCGATTTCACCGCCACTGAAATCGCGGCCGCTTTCAACGCCGCGGTCGAGCAGGCGCAGCCCGCGCTCAATGCCTTCATCGTGACGACGCCTGAAAAGGCGCTCGAAGCTGCGGCGAAGGTCGATGCCGACCGCGCTGCTGGCAAGGCGCTGGGCAAGATGGCCGGCGTGCCGATCGGCATGAAGGATCTGTTCGCGACCAGCGGCGTGCAGACCACCGCCGCCTCGAAGATCCTCGAAGGCTTCACGCCTCCTTACGAATCGACCGTGTCGCAGAAGCTGTGGGACGCGGGCGCGGGGATGCTGGGCAAGCTCAACCTCGACCAGTTCGCGATGGGGTCATCGAACGAGACCAGCGCGTTCGGCAACGTCGTGTCGCCCTGGCGCCGCCCCGACGATACCGCGCCGCTCGCGCCCGGTGGCTCTTCGGGCGGGTCCTCGGCCGCGGTCGCCGCGCGCATCGCGCCGGCTGCTACGGGTACCGACACCGGCGGCTCGATCCGCCAGCCTGCCGCCTTCACCGGCATTTCGGGCATCAAGCCGACTTATGGCCGTTGCTCGCGCTGGGGCGTGGTCGCTTTCGCGTCCTCGCTCGATCAGGCCGGGCCGATGGCGCGCGACGTGCGCGACTGCGCGATCATGCTGGAGGCGATGGCCGGCTTCGATCCCAAGGATTCGACCAGCCTCAACCTGCCGGTCCCGGCATGGGAAGCGGGCCTTTCCGCAGACCTGCGCGGCAAGAAGGTGGGCATCCCGCGCGAATACCGCATGGACGGCATGGACGCCGACGTCGTGCGCGTGTGGGAAGAAGGCGTGGCCTGGCTGAAGGATGCCGGGGCCGAGATCGTCGACATCTCGCTGCCCCACACCAAGTACGCGCTGCCGACCTACTACATCATCGCCCCGGCCGAAGCCTCGTCCAACCTCGCGCGGTATGACGGCGTGCGCTATGGCCTGCGCGACCTGCCCGACGGCGCGGGGCTTCAGGACATGTACGCCGCGACGCGCGCGGCCGGCTTCGGCGCAGAAGTGAAGCGCCGCATCCTGATCGGCACCTACGTGCTCTCGGCGGGCTTCTACGATGCCTATTACACGCAGGCGCAGAAGGTCCGCACGCTGATCAGCCACGATTTCAGGAACGCGTTCGGCGAAGTCGACGTGATCCTGGCGCCGACCACGCCGACCGCCGCTTTCGCGCTGGGCGAGAACAGCGACGATCCGCTGGCGATGTATCTCAACGATGTGTTCTCTGTGCCGGCAAGCCTTGCCGGGCTGCCGGCGATGTCGGTGCCGGCCGGGCTGGATCGCAACGGACTGCCGCTGGGCCTCCAGCTGATCGGCAAGGCCTTCGACGAGCAGGGCGTGCTCAACGCCGCGCTCGCCATCGAGAATCGCGCCGGTTTCGCCGCCCGCCCCGCGAAGTGGTGGTAACACTCCACCGGGGCGGATAGCCCGGACCAAACGGAAGGTCGGGCGATGCGCTGGTGGACTTCGGTGATCGAGAACCGGGATGACGTGGGGATGTTCGGCCCGCGCTTCCTGCTGCGCCACCTTGCCCGGCTGACGGGGGCGCCCACGGTCACGGTCGATCTTCCCCGCTTCGGCCGCTTCACCATGCGCCGCGGCGAAAGCGACATGTACTGCGTGCGGCAGGTGCTGGGCGGCGGCGACTACGATCTTTCGATCTATCCCGACGTCCATGCGCGCGTCCGCGCCCGCTGCGATGCCATCCTGGCGCGCGGGCACAAGCCGATCGTCATCGATGGCGGCGCGAACATCGGCGCGGCGAGCCGATGGTTCCGCTGGGAATGGCCTGCGGCGATCGTGGTTGCGGTCGAGCCCGATCCACGCAGCATCGCCACGCTCCGACTGAACCTCGCAGGCGATTCGGACGTGCGCATCCTGCACGCGGCCCTAGGCAGCGAGCGCGGCAAGGTGGCGGTGATCGAGGAGGATCTGAGCTGGGCCAGCCGGACGGCGCGCGCCGAAGATGGGGTCCCGATGGTCACGATCGACGATGCGATCGCGGTGGCCGGCGATGGCGAGCCGTTCCTGTGCAAGCTCGACATCGAAGGATTCGAGGAGGACCTGTTCGCTCGCAATCTTGACTGGATCGAGCGTTTTCCGGTGGTCGTGATCGAGCCGCACGACTGGCTGATGCCTGGCCGGGGCACGTCGCTGCCGTTCCAGAAGGCGATGGCCGCGCGAAACTACGAGCTGGTCATTCGCAACGAGAACCTGTTCTTCCTCAAGCTGTGACAAAGCGGCCGTTGCGCCAGCCATCCGGATTGGCACTTAGTGATATACCCGATGGAGTTATAACCAAAGATATGTAAATGTGGTCCCTAAGGTAAGGCGTGGGGAGCACATGAGCGCGCACGAATGGATTGACCCCCCATCGCTTGACGATGGGCGAGACAGCTTGGGGTCGCATCCGTTGCGAGCTGCGCTGCCGATTGCGGCGCCTGAGGCGCCGTCGCTGGCGCGGCGCGTGCTGCGCCGTCTGCGCGAGGCCGTGGTGCTCAATCTGACCGACATGGCGCGCTTCGGTCCGGCCTTCCTGCTGCGACATTTCGCGCGTCTCTCGGCAGCACCGGTCTACAGCGTCAGCCTGCGCGATCGCGGTCGCTTCCATGTGCGGCGCGATGAAAGCGATCTTTCGGTGCTGCGCGAGGTGTTCGGCGAGGGTGCCTACGATGTCCGCGCCCACCCCGCGCTCGCCGACCGCCTGGATCGTCGCTACCGGGCCATTCTCGCGTCCGGCCGCCGGCCCGTGGTGCTGGACTGCGGTGCCAACATCGGCGCGGCGACAGTCGCGTTCGCGGATACCTGGCCGCGCGCCGCCGTCGTGGCGATCGAACCCGATCCCGGCAACGCGGCGATGGCGCGGCGCAATCTGGTGGGCACGCCCAACCATGTCGTACTCGAAGCGGCGATCGGCAGCGTTCCCGGCTTCGCGGCGCTCAACGACGATGGTCTTGCCTGGGCCATCCAGACCGAGCGGGCGCAGCGAGGGGTGCCCATCATCACCATCGAAAATGCGCTGGCGGCGGTTCCGAATGGTGAGCCTTTCATCTGCAAGATCGACATCGAAGGCTTCGAGGCGGATCTGTTCGCGCGCGACACGCGCTGGATCGACCGCTTTGAAGTGCTGATGGTCGAACCACACGACTGGCTGCTGCCCGGTCGCCGCACGTCCCGTCACCTCCAGCGTGCGATGGGCGCGCGCGGGTTCGAGATGATCCTGCATGGGCAGAGCATCTTCTACCTTCGCCCTTGATCGGCGCGCTCCCTGTCGATCGAGAAATCTTGCCAACTCGAACGAAATGATAAAAAAGGAACATAAGTTATAGGATAAAAGCCTCGCCAGATGAATTTTGCACCTTCTTTTCGGTACTTCATCCGGCACAATGTCGATGACGTTGCGCGTTTCGGTCTTGGCTTTCTCCGGCGACATCTGGCCCGCTTCACCGCTGGGCCATTGATTTCTCTAAATATTCCCGGTTTCGGACCCCTCTCGATCCGCAAGCGCGGAGCCGATCTGGATCTGACGCGCAGCGTACTGGGCGATGGCTGCTACGATGTGGCCTGGCCCACACCGGCGCTGAAGCGGCTGGAGGATCGCTACCATTCGATTCTCGCCTCGGGTCGCCGCCCGGTGATCGTCAATGCGGGCGGCTATATCGGCCTTTCCGCCTTGTGGTTTGCGCGGCGCTGGCCTGCCGCCGTGGTCGTCTCGGTCGAACCGGATGCCGGAAACCTGAGCGTGCTGCGGCTGAACGTGGGCAACCGGCCCGGCCACGTCATCGTGCCCGCGGCGCTGGGCAGCGCCCCCGGCATGGTTTCGCTGACCGACGACGACGGCTGCGCCGTCCAGACCCAGCGCGCGAACCGCGGTGTCGAGATCATCACCGTGGACGATGCCGTGGCGGCGGTGCCGGACGGCGAACCATTTGTCTGCAACATCGACGTGGAGGGATTCGAGAAGGATCTCTTCGCCGCGAACACCCGCTGGATCGACCGTTTCCAGCTCATCATCGTGGAGCCGCATGACTGGCGTTCGCCGGGTGACGGCATTTCCGCCAATCTCCAGCGCGAGATGGCAAGCCGCCGGTTCGACATGTTCATCAAGGACAGTGCGATCCACTACCTGCGGGTCTGACCGCCCGCTGCTTTCGCTTCCACGTCCGGTCCCCTACGGTGCCGCGCGATGGAGCAGGTGGCAGCACATTCAGGCGCAGCGGTGCCAGCGGGGAGCGGCGAGCGGTTCCATGTGCTCGATTCGCTGCGCGGGATCGCGGCGCTCGCCGTCGGGCTGTCCCATATCAGCGGCCCGGGCCTGCTGCTTTCCGGACCCGTGCACGAAAATCTGGGCCGCGCGGTCGATTTCTTCTTCGTCCTGTCCGGGTTCGTGATCGCCGCCAGCTATGGCGAGCGGCTGGCGCAGGGTTTTTCCTTGCTGCGCTACATGGTGCTGCGGATCGGCCGGGTGTGGCCGCTCCACGCCGTGATGGTACTGGTCTATATCGCCCTGGAAACAGGGCTTTGGCTGCGGATGGGGACCGATGGCGCTGCCGGACGCATTCCCTTTACCGGCGTGCGCGACTGGACGGCGCTGCCTGCCTGCTTCCTGCTGCTTCAGGCGTGGATCTGGCCATGGCGAGAGCTGTGGAACGTCCAGAGCTGGTCGATCTCGGTCGAGCTGGGGCTTTATCTGGGCGCGGCGCTGGCCTTTCGTGTGCTGGGCCACCGGGCATGGGTGCCCGGGCTGGTTCTGGCCTTCTCAGCGCTGGCCCTGCTGGAACTTCCGTCGCAGGCGGGCCATCCCGTGCTGCGCGGGCTTGGCGGTTTCGGGCTGGGCATGGCCTGTCACGCCGCATGGCCCGCGTTCCGGCGGGTGGCCTTGCCAGCATGGGCGGCGACTGTCGCGGAACTGGCTGTGCTGACGCTGATTGCGCGGTTGCTGGCAAGGCCGGAGGCACCGTGGCTGTGGTTCGATCCCGCCTGCGCGCTGGCGGTGCTGGTCTTCGCGCGCGAGCAGGGCCTTGCCAGCCGCGTTCTGCGGCACCGCGCCTTCGCCGCGCTGGGGACGCTGTCCTATGCCTTCTACATGGTGCACGGCCTGGTCATCGGACGGATGTTCGACCTGATCGGCGCGGTGCAGGCACGCGCTGGGCAGCGTTGGGCCGATGCGCACCTTGGCGGCGGAGACGTGCTGATGCTCCCGCAGCTTCCCGCGCTGCTGGTCGCGGCCGCGATGCTGTGCGCAGCGCTGGTCGTCGCCATGGCGGCGCACCGCTGCGTGGAAGCGCCTGCGCGTGACTGGTCGCGCCGTTTCGCCGCGCGCATCGGGGCGCGGTTGCCCATGGAACCGGAGCGGGGCGCCGTCTGATACGGTGACGGTTGCGCGCCCGCGCCAGTTATCCCTTTTCACGCGCGCGCTCCGGCCTTATCGGCTGCGGCATGAGCGAATATCGTATCCAGGGCGCCACCGGCGAATGGGAGGTCGTGATCGGCCTCGAAGTCCACGCGCAGGTCACTTCCAACGCGAAGCTTTTTTCGGGCGCGGCGACCGCGTTCGGGGCAGAGCCGAACGCGCAAGTGAGTCTGGTGGACGCGGCAATGCCGGGCATGCTGCCCGTTCCCAACCGCGAGTGCATCCGCCAGGCGGTGCGCACCGGCATGGCGATCAATGCGCAGATCAATAAGTGGTCGCGCTTCGACCGCAAGAACTACTTCTACGCGGACTTGCCGCAGGGCTACCAGATCAGCCAGCTCTACCACCCGCTGGTGGGTGAAGGCAGCCTCGAGATCCAGCTCGACGACAAGAACCCCGAGAGCACCAAGACCATCGGCATCGAGCGCATCCACGTGGAGCAGGACGCGGGCAAGCTGATGCACGACCAGCATCCGACGATGTCCTACGTCGATCTCAACCGCTCGGGCGTGGCGCTGATGGAAATCGTCAGCCGCCCCGATATGCGCAGCCCGGCCGAGGCCGGCGCCTATCTGTCCAAGCTGCGCACCATCGTCCGCTATGTCGGCTCGTGCGATGGCAACATGGACCAGGGTTCCATGCGCGCCGACGTCAATGTGTCGGTCCGTCGCCCCGGCGAGCCGTTCGGCACCCGCACCGAGACGAAGAACGTCAATTCGGTGCGCTTCGTGATGGCCGTGGTCGAACAGGAAGCGAAGCGCCAGGTCGGCGTGATCGAGGACGGCGGCACGATCGTGCAGGAAACGCGCCTCTACGATCCCGATCGCAACGAGACTCGTTCGATGCGCAGCAAGGAAGACGCGCACGATTATCGCTACTTCCCCGATCCGGACCTGCTGCCGCTGGAACTGGACGACGCGTTCCTCGAAGAATGCCGCGCCAGCCTGCCCGAACTGCCCGACGCCAAGCGCCACCGTTATGAAACCGTGCTGGGCCTGTCGGCCTACAACGCGGGCGTGCTCACCGCCGATGTCGAAACCGCGCGCTGGTTTGAAAAGCTGCTCGCCGAAGCCGCCAGGGCGCAGGGCAAGGACGAGGCCGCCGTGGCCAAGCAGGCCGCGAACTGGCTGATTTCGGAACTGTTCGGCGCGCTCAACAAGCTGGGCAAGGGGCTGGACAATTCGCCCGTCGGTCCCGAGGCCGGCGGCGAACTGCTGGCGCTGATCGGCAACGGCACGATTTCGGGCTCGGCTGCCAAGCAGGTGCTCGAAAAGATGCTGGAAACCGGCGATGCGGCGGGCGTCATCGTCGAGCGCGAAGGCCTTACGCAGACCAGCGACACCGGCGCGATCGAAGCCGCGGTGGACGCGGTGCTGGCGGCCAATGCGGACAAGGTTGCCCAGTACAAGGGCGGCAAGGAAGCGCTATTCGGCTTCTTCGTGGGCCAGACGATGAAGGCCATGCAGGGCAAGGGCAACCCGCAGCTGGTGAACGAAGTGCTGAAGGCCAAGCTGGCCTGACCCGTTCGGCTGGACCGAAACAAGGCCCCGCGCTCCCGATGGAAGCGCGGGGCTTTTTCGTTTCAGGCCGTCACTTCGCCGCGGCGGGGGCGACCACCTCGACCGGCAGTCCCAGCCCTTCCAGTTGCGGGCGCACTGTCCTGGCGTCTCCCACCACCACCCACGTCAGCGCGCGGGGATCGACCTTGGCGCGGATCGCGGCGTCGAGGTCGGCGGGGGTCATCGTGCGGTAGCGTTCGGGCAGGGTCTGGTAGAAGTTGTCGGGCCGGCCATACGTGACGATCTTGGCCACCGCATCGAGCACCGCGCCCGATGTCTCGAACATCCCCGGCAATTCGCGCGCGCTGCCCGATGTGGACCAGGCGAGTTCGTCCGGCCGCGCGCCCTTGGTGGTGACGTATTCGGTCAGCTCGCGCCGCATCTCGGCGATGGCGGGGCCGGTCTTGTCGGCCTGTACCGGCGCGACCATCAAGTAGGCCAGTCGGTCCAGCCGGTCGTTCAGGCCGCTCGACGTGCCATAGGTCCAGCCCTTGGTCTCGCGCAGGTTGGTGTTGAGCCGGCTCAGGAAATCGCCGCCGAACACGTCGTTGGCGGAACGCAGCGCCACCAGGTCGTCGGTGCCTTTCGCCGCGATCGGTTCGCCCGCCATGATCATCGACTGCGGCACGCCCGGCCGGTCGATCAGCAGGATGCGCGGACGCGGGGCGGGGATCGGGGCGGAAAAGTCCTTGGCCGGTGCGGGTTCTGCGGGGGCCTGCCAGTCGCCAAAGCTGCGTTCGAGCAGGCGGGTCACATCGCTCAGGGTGGTATCGCCGACGATGAAGACCCGCGCCTTGTCCGGGCGCAGCCAGCGGCGGTGGAACGCAGCCAGGTCGGCCTGCGTCAGCCGCGCGACCACGCCCGCCTCGCCCCTGCCCGAAGGCGCGATGCCGTAAGGATGCGCGGGGCCATAGAGCACGGGGTAGAGCGTGCGCGAGGCGAGCGACTGCGGGTCGCTGGTTTCGGCCGAGATTGCCGCGAGCTGCTGCGCGCGCACGCGTTCCAGTTCTGCCGGCGCCAGCGCCGGGCGGCGCACGTAGTCGGCCAGAAGATCGAGCGAGGGCGCAAGGTTGGGCGCCATCGCATCAAGCTGGAACGAGGTGGCGTCAGCCGTGGCGAAGCCATTGATCTGTGCGCCCAGCCGCTCGCGCGCCCGCGCCAGTTCGGTCGAATCGCGGGTGGTCGTTCCCTCGTCCATCAGTTGCAGCAGCAGCGCGCCGGTGCCCAGCGCATCCTTGGGATCGGCGGCATAGCCGGCATCGAAGCTGACCCGCACCGACACTGCGGGCACCGCCGCGCGCCGCGCGAAATAGACTTTCATCCCGTTGGACAGGGTGGCCCGCTCGATGGCCGGGAAATCGAGCGCGGTCACCTCGCCCACGGCCGGCAGCTTGCTGCGGTCGGCCGGGTCGGCGAAGGCCAGCGCCGTCCGGGCGGCGGGGGCAGCGCGAGCGGCGCGGGCCTTGGGCAAGGGGCCAAGCCCGTCGCCTCCGCGCTGCTCGCCGCCCTCGGTGCGGGCACCGGGTTCCACTGTCAGCGCGAAGGCGGGGCGCGTCAGCCATGTGCGCGTCGCCGCACGTACGTCGTCCGGGGTGAGCGTGGCCGCGCGCGCGAGTTCGGCCTTGGTCCGTTCCGGATCGCCGGAAAACAGCAGTCCTTCGGCCAGCGCCTGCGTCTTGCCGCTATCGCCGCCCACCGATTCCAGTGCGCGGATCTGTCCGCTGGCGATCACCGTCAGCGCGCGGGTCAGTTCGTCCGCTGTTGGTCCGTCCGCCGCCAGACGCGTGATTTCGGCGTCGAGCGCTGCGGCTGCGGCTGCCGGATCGGCGCCGGGCTTCACATCGACCTGCGCCACGAACTGCCCGCCCTGAGCGAAAACGTCGCCGCTGGCGGTGACCGAGACGGCCAGTTGCTTCTGCCGCACCAGTGCATCGTCCAGCCGCGAGCTGGCCAGTCCGCCCAGCACCACCGCGCTCACCTGGAGCGGCAGGTAATCGGGGTTGTCGTATCCGGGGATCGCCCACATCCGGTAGATCCGCGTCGTCGCCACCGAATCGCGGATCGTTTTCGTCAGCGGCGCGCCCAGCGTGGGGACGGGCACGGCCACCGGCTCCACCTTCGGCCCTGCGGGGATCGGAGCGAACCACTTGGCTGCCTTTTCCTTCGCAGTGGCAAGGTCGATATCGCCCGACAGCACGAGGATGGCGTTGTTGGGGCCATAGTGATCGCGGAACCACGCCTTCACGTCCGCGAGCGAGGCGGCGTCGAGATCGGCCATCGAGCCGATGGTGGAGTGGCGATAGGGGTGGCCCGCGGGATAGAGCGCTTCCAGCTGTTCGTATTCGACCAGACCGTAAGGCTGGTTGTCGCGCTGGCGCTTCTCGTTCTGGACAACGGCGCGCTGGGCATCGAGCCGCTTCTGCGTCATCGCGCCCAGCAGATAGCCCATGCGGTCGCTTTCCATCATCAGCGCGCGGTCGAGTGCGCCGGTGGGCACCGTCTCGAAATAGTTGGTCCGGTCGAGCCAGGTCGTGCCGTTCATGTCGGTCGCGCCCGCCTGCGTCAGCGGCTGGAAGAAGTCGCCCGGTACGTGCGGCGTGCCATAGAACATCAGGTGCTCGAACAGGTGGGCAAACCCGGTCTTGCCGCGCGGTTCGTGCTTGGAGCCGACTCCGTACCATACCGCCACCGCCACCACTGGCGCCTTGCGGTCGGTGTTGACCAGCACGGTCAGCCCGTTGGGCAGGGTGAAGCGCTCGTAGGGAATGTTCACGGCATCGACCAGCGCGGACAGCGGTGCGGGCCTTGCCTCTGGCGCAGGCTCGACTTGCGCCGCGGGGGCGGTGGCCGACGCGGGACGAGAAACCTGTCCGGCACACGCGGCGAGCGACAGGACGAGGAGCGAGGGGGCGACGAGCGAACGGGCGGGGAAGCGGCGCATGGTTTCGATGCTAACCACAGCCGCGTGCAAAACCAATGTAGCATCGGCAATATTCGACCAAGACCATTGTGCTTCACGCCCGGCAGGCCCAAATTTGACTCATGTCCTTGTGTTGCCAAATGGCAACACTATCTTCGGGGCCAGCAGGAGGACACGAACCAGCCATGAACCTCGAAAAGTTTACCGATCGCGCCAAGGGCTTCCTCCAGGCGGCCCAGACCGTTGCAATCCGCATGAACCACCAGCGGATCACCCCTGACCATATTCTGAAGGCACTGCTGGAGGACGGCGAAGGCATGGCCTCGGGCCTGATCCAGCGTGCCGGCGGCAATGCGGCCTTTGCCCAGTCCGAAGTGGACAAGGCGCTGGCGAAGATCCCCGCGGTGTCGGGCGGCGGCGCGCAGCAGACGCCCGGCCTCGACAACGATGCGGTGCGCGTGCTCGACCAGGCCGAACAGGTCGCGACCAAGAGCGGCGATAGCTTCGTCACCGTCGAGCGGATGCTCGTCGCGCTGACGCTCGCCACGACCACCACCGCTGGCCAGGCACTCAAGGCGGCCAATGTCACTCCGCAGGCACTCGAAGCCGCGATCACCGCGCTGCGCGGCGGACGTACGGCGGACAGCGCGGGGGCCGAGAACGCCTATGAGGCGATGAAGAAGTATGCCCGCGACCTGACCGAGGCCGCGCGCGACGGCAAGCTCGACCCGGTGATCGGCCGCGACGAGGAAATCCGCCGCACCGTGCAGATCCTTGCCCGCCGCACCAAGAACAACCCGGCGCTGATCGGCGAACCCGGCGTGGGCAAGACTGCGATCGCGGAAGGCCTGGCGCTGCGCATCGCCAATGGCGACGTGCCCGACAGCCTCAAGGACCGCCGCCTGATGGCGCTCGACATGGGCAGCCTGATCGCGGGCGCCAAGTATCGCGGCGAGTTCGAGGAACGGCTCAAGGCCGTGCTCGACGAAGTGAAGGGCGCCGAAGGCGAGATCATCCTGTTCATCGACGAGATGCACACCCTGATCGGTGCGGGCAAGGGCGAGGGCGCGATGGACGCCTCGAACCTGCTCAAGCCCGCGCTCGCGCGCGGCGAACTGCACTGCATCGGCGCGACCACGCTCGATGAATACCAGAAGTATGTCGAGAAGGACCCCGCCCTTCAGCGGCGCTTCCAGCCCGTGTTCGTGGGCGAGCCGACAGTGGAGGACACCATCTCGATCCTGCGCGGGATCAAGGAGAAGTACGAGGTCCACCACGGCGTCCGCATCGCCGACAACGCGATCGTCGCCGCGGCCACGCTGTCGAACCGCTACATCTCGGACCGCTTCCTGCCCGACAAGGCGATCGACCTCATGGACGAGGCCGCCAGCCGCATCCGCATGGAAGTGGAAAGCAAGCCCGAGGAAATCGAGAACCTCGACCGGCGGATCATCCAGCTCAAGATCGAGGAAATGGCGCTCGCCAAGGAAAGCGACACCGCGTCTAAGGACCGGCTCGCCAACCTGCGCGAGGATCTCGCCAACCTCGAACAGCAGTCGTCCGAACTGACCACCCGCTGGCAGAACGAGCGCGACAAGATCGCCGCCGAAGGCAAGATCAAGGAAGCGCTCGACGCCGCGCGCGTCGAACTGGAACAGGCGCAGCGCCAGGGCGATCTCGGCAAGGCGGGTGAGCTGGCCTATGGCCGCATTCCGGAACTCGAACGGCAACTGGCCGAAGCGCAGGGCGTGAGCGAAAACGCCATGCTGCGCGAGGAAGTGACCGCCGAGGACATCGCCGCTGTCGTCAGCAAGTGGACCGGCGTGCCGGTCGACCGGATGATGGAGGGCGAGCGCGAGAAGCTGCTGAACATGGAGAACGTGATCGGCCAGCGCGTGATCGGGCAGAAGGATGCGGTCCTGGCCGTGTCGAAGGCGGTGCGCCGCGCGCGCGCCGGCCTGCAGGATCCGAACCGGCCGCTCGGCTCGTTCCTGTTCCTCGGCCCCACGGGCGTCGGCAAGACCGAACTGACCAAGGCGCTCGCCGGCTTCCTGTTCGACGACGACAGCGCGATGGTCCGCATCGACATGTCCGAGTTCATGGAGAAGCACTCGGTCAGCCGCCTGATCGGCGCGCCTCCGGGCTATGTCGGCTATGACGAAGGCGGCGTGCTGACCGAGGCCGTGCGGCGCCGGCCCTATCAGGTGGTGCTGTTCGACGAGGTGGAGAAGGCGCACGGCGACGTGTTCAACGTGCTCCTTCAGGTGCTCGACGACGGCCGCCTCACCGACGGACATGGCCGCGTGGTGGACTTCACCAACACGCTCATCATCCTCACCTCGAACCTCGGCAGCCAGTACCTCGCCAACCTTGAGGAAGGGCAGGACGTCGAGACGGTCGAACCGCAGGTCATGGACGTGGTGCGCAGCCACTTCCGGCCCGAATTCCTCAACCGTCTGGACGAGATCATCCTGTTCCACCGTCTGGGCCACGAACACATGGCCCCGATCGTGGACATCCAGGTGGCACGCGTGGCCAAGCTGCTGAAGGACAGGAAGATCACGATCGACCTGACCGAGGCCGCCAAGCGCTGGCTGGGCCGCGTCGGCTACGATCCGGTGTATGGCGCCCGGCCGCTCAAGCGCGCCGTGCAGCGCCACCTCCAGGATCCGCTGGCCGAGAAGCTGCTCGGCGGTGAGATTCCGGATGGCAGCACTGTCACCGTGGACGAAGGCGACGGCGCGCTGGCGTTCCACGTCGCCTGACGAAACCGGCCCCTTTCCCGGATTGCGGGGAAGGGGCCTTTCGTTGCCTGGTCTATGGTGAGGGCGCTGCCGTCAAAGCGCGCCTGCAAATAGCGCCAGCATCCGGCCCCATGCCTTTTCCGCCTGCGGCTGGTCGTAGACCGGCGCGTCGATCGTGCACCAGCCATGCTGCGCGGGATAGACCTCGATCTCCGCCGGTCGCCCCGCCGCCGCCGCCGCCTCGCGCAGCTTGTCCTTGTCGGTTGGGGAACGGGCGTCGTCGTTCTGCGCGATGGCGAACAGATACGATGCCCTGGTCCTGCCCAGCAGCGCGTGCGGGCTGTCGGGGGTGTCGTTGACAAGGTTCGCGCCGTGGAACGAGGCCGCCGCGCCGACGCGCGCGGGATTGGCCAGTGCGGTGCGCACGGTGAACGGCCCGCCCATGCAGTAGCCGGCCGAGCCGATCCGGCGCGCGGTGTCCACTTCCGCCTGCGCGTCGAGCCAGCCGACAAAGGCCGCGGCATCGCGGACCGTGCCCGCCGGGGTGATCGCCGCGATCATCGGCTTGAGCTTGTCCTGCCCTTCCGGGGTGCGCCACTCGGCAAAGTCCTTCAGCACCGGCGCCGGGCTGGAGCGATAATACTGGTTCACCACCAGCACGGCATAGCCCGCCGCGGCCAGCCGCGTGCCCATGGTGCGATAGGCTTCCCGCAGGCCCGCGATGTCGGGCCACAGGATCACGGCCGGGTGCTTGCCGGCCTTGGGATGGACGAAGAACGCATCCGCCTTGCCGTCGGGCGTGGCGATCGAAACGCCCCGGCTCACGGTCTTCATCGCCTTGCTGGCGGGCGCGGGGCCGGCCATGCAGCCCGGCACCACCGCCAGGGCCGCCGCGCTGGCGCCGATGGCCGCGAACTGCCGCCGGTTCACCGTGAACGCCGCGTTGTCGCTCTCGGTCCATTCATCGCACATGGATCAGCCTCCTCGCGTTCCCGCCGCAGGGCACGATAGCGGCTTGGCCCAGCCTGACAACGCGCCCGTGGCCCTAGGTTCCGCTTGCCCAAAGCGTGGAACCATTTTAATCGATGGGTTAAATGAAAGTCCGGCGCGAAGGCTCGGGAGAGGGACATATATGGCAGACCACGTCGCCGGCAAATCGATCGTCATCACCGGGGCCGGAGGCGGGTTCGGCCGGCTTGTCGCGCTGAAGGCCGCCGCGCGCGGCGCGAAAGTGACGCTGGGCGATGTTAATGCCGAAGCGCTCGCCGCCACCGTGGCCGAGATTTCCGCCGCAGGCGGCACCGCGCAGGGCGTGGCGACCGACGTGACGGACCTTGCAGCGATGAAGGCGCTGGTTCGCGCGGCGGTCGATGCCCACGGCGGGATCGACGTGATGGTCAACAACGCCGGGGTGATGCCCCTGGCCTTTTTCGCCGATCACGAAGCCGCCTATGACGCCTGGGTTCGCTGCATCGACATCAATTTCAAAGGCGTGCTCAACGGCATGGTCGCGGCCTATGATCCGATGATCGCGGCCGGGCGCGGGCAGGTGGTCAACGTCTCGTCGATCTACGGCAATTTCCCCACGGTGGGCGCGGCAGTCTATGGCGCGACCAAGTCGGCGGTGAACATCCTGTCGGAATCGCTGCGACTGGAAGCGCGCGGCAAGATCAAGGTGACGACGGTCAAGCCCACGGGCGTGGGCGGCACCGGCCTTGGCGGCACGGTGGTGAACATGGCGGGCCTTGCAGGCATCCTCGGCCTCAACGCGGGCGAGGCGAACGAGGTGTTCGCCGCGATGGCCGCCGGCACGCTCGACCCGGCGCGGCTCGATCCCGACAACATCGATTACGCCAATCTCGATCCCCAGCACATCGCCGATGCGGTGCTCTACGCGGTGGACCAGCCGTGGGGCGTTTCGATCGGCGAAGTCACCGTGCGCGCGGCCGGGGACTATTACGTGCTTTGATGGTTCTTAAGCCGGGCACGTCCCGGCACACGACATGACCGAAAGGATCCGGGGCAATCCCGGACGGATGGAGAGGGTCTTCTATGCGGATGAAGTACATTCCGACGTTCGCGGTTTCGGCGATCGCGCTGACGATCGCCGCCTGCCAGATGGGCAGCGGGGGCGCGGCGGGCGCGAACCCGACCAAGGAAGGCGTGACTGACGCGCTGATCGCGCAGGCGCCCGACAGCGAATGGCTCAGCTATGGCCGTGATTATGGCGAGCAGCGCTTTTCGCCGCTGACGCAGGTGAGCGACCAGAACGTCGGCCAGCTCGGCCTTGCCTGGTCCGCCGATCTCGATACCGCGCGCGGGCAGGAAGCCACGCCGCTGATGCACGACGGCACGCTGTTCGTCTCCACCGCCTGGTCGATGGTCAAGGCCTACGACGCCAAGACCGGTGCGCTCAAGTGGGCCTACGATCCCAAGGTCCCGCGCGAAACGCTGGTCCGCGCCTGCTGCGATGCGGTCAACCGCGGCGTCGCGCTCTATGGCGACAAGGTCTATGTCGCCACGCTCGATGGGCGCCTGGTCGCCCTCGACGCCAAGACCGGCAAGGAAGTGTTCGCCAAGGTCGTGGTGCCCGATCAGCAGAACTACACCATCACCGGCGCTCCGCGCGTGGTGAAGGGCCGCATCGTGATCGGCGCCGGCGGCGGTGAATACCGCGCGCGCGGCTACATTTCCGCCTATGATCCGAACACCGGCGCGGAAGTGTGGACGTTCCACACCGTTCCCGGGAACCCGGCCGACGGGTTCGACAAGGAAGGCGCCAACAAGGCGGCGATGGAAGCCGCGGCCAAGACCTGGGGCGGGGACTGGTGGTCGCTGGGCGGCGGCGGCACCGTGTGGGATTCGATCACTTACGATCCGGCAACCAATCTCGTCCTGTTCGGCACCGGCAATGCCGAGCCGTGGAACCCGGCTGCATCCGGCCGCAGCGGCGATGCGCTCTACACCTCCTCGGTCGTGGCGGTGAACGCCGATACCGGACAATACGCCTGGCATTATCAGGAAACCCCCGAAGACCGCTGGGACTTCGATTCCGACGCGCAGATCACCATCGCCGATCTCATGATCGGCGGGCAGAAGCGCCACGTGGCGATCCACGCGCCCAAGAACGGCCATGTCTACGTCCTCGATGTGAAGACGGGCGAGTTCCTGTCGGCCACGCCGTGGGTCGCGGTCAACTGGACCACCGGGATCGATCCTAAGACCGGCAAGGCCACGATCAATCCCGAAGCGCGCTACGAAAAGACCGGCAAGCCGTTCGTCGGCCTGCCCGGCGCGATCGGCGCGCACAGCTGGCACGCACAGAGCTTCAGCCCCAAGACCGGCCTGCTCTACATCCCGACCAACATCGCCGCGCAGGGCTATGTCGCGGCGAAGGACTGGAAGCCGTCCGACATCGGTTACCAGTTCGCCATCGATTCCAGCGTCACCTCGCTGCCCGCTGCGGGCCGGGCGGCCGCCAAGGCAGCCACGACCGGCGCGCTGGTGGCGTGGGACGTTGCGGCCAAGAAGGAAGTCTGGCGCGTCCCGATGCCCTCCCCGTGGAACGGCGGCGTGCTCTCCACCGCCGGCAACCTGGTGTTCCAGGGCAATGCACAGGGCCAGTTCGTCGCCTACAGCGCGGACAAGGGCCAGAAGCTGTGGTCCTTCGCCACGCAGAGCGGCGTGATCGCGCCGCCGATGACGTATGCCATCGACGGCGAACAGTATGTGGCCGTGCTCGTCGGCTGGGGCGGCGTCTGGGATCTGTCCGCGGGGATCCTCGCGCACCAGGGCGGCGCCTATCGCAACATCAGTCGCATGATGGTGTTCAAGCTGGGCGCCAAGGGCCAGCTTCCGCCCGCGCCGAAGGTCGATAACCAGGCCGTGCTCGATCCGCCGCCGTTCACCGGCACCGCCGCGCAGGTGGCGCAGGGCGGGCAGATCTACGGCCGCTATTGCACCGTCTGCCACGGCGACGCCGCGATCGCGGGTGGCCTCGTGCCCGATCTGCGCAAGTCCGGCGCACTGGGTTCGGCCGAGGCGATCAAGTCGGTCGTGCTCGACGGCGTGCTGCATGAAAACGGCATGGTTTCGTTCAAGTCGGCGCTGAAGCCCGAGGACGCCGAGGCCGTGCGCCAGTTCCTGATCAAGCGCGCCAACGACGACAAGGCGCTGGAAGCGAAGCAGGGCGGCTGATCGCCCTTGCGGGTGGTGGTCATGCCGGGCACGATCCTGGCATGATCACCGACCCTGACGATATCCGCGCCTGGCACCGGCTCGATGCGCGGACCACCACATCGGGGCGGCTTGAGGCGCCCGATGTGGACCGTCTGGCTGCGTTAGGTGTCGTTCAGGTCATCAACCTCGCGCTCGCCGATCATCCGGAGGCGCTGTCCGATGAAGCCGAGCGCTGCGCCGCCGCCGGCATCGCCTATGCTCACATTCCGGTGCCCTTCGACGCCCCCGACGAAGCGCATTTCGCTGCCTTCCGTGCCGCGCTGGATGCCGCCCCCGATGGCCCGGTCCACGTTCACTGCATCATGAACTGGCGCGTTTCCGCGTTCTTCTACCGCCTCAACCGCGAACGCGGCATGGCCGAGGCGGACGCGCGTGCGCTGATGGAACGGCACTGGACGCCCCAGACGAGCGACCACCCCGCATCATCCGCATGGGCCGCATTCGTCACCCGCGCTCAGTCGTAGAAGTTGAGTTCCAGCAGCACGCCGTTGGGATCGAGCGTGAAAATCTGGGTCATGCCGATCGAATCGATCCGCCGCAGGTCGTAATCGCGGCCCATCGCCTCCAGCCGGCGCTCCACCACATCGCGCCCGCTGCAATTGAGCGCGACGTGATGGATCGCCCCGGTCACGTTGCCGGGCACGACTTCACGGTCATAGGCGCGCGGGCAGTCGGCCGAATTGATGTGCAGGATCGGCCGCTGTCCCTTGTCATACATCCACTGGATCTGGTCCGGGCGCGAAGGCGGCGGCCCGTCGCGCCGCTCCAGCCCCAGCAGCGCAGCATAGAACGCCGCCGTCCCGTCAAGGTCGTCGGTGATGATGTTGACGTGGTCGAGCGCGTTGACGTGCATGGCGTGCCTCTCCTGTTTTGCCACAGGAAAGCCCCGCCGCGCGGGCTATGCAACTGGCATTTAGCTTTTGAAGACCACCGTCTTGCTGCCGTTGAGCAGCGCCCGGTCGCCCAGGTGCAGCCGAACCGCTTCGGCCAGTACGCGGCGCTCGATGTCGCGGCCCTTGCGCACGAGGTCATCGGGCGTGTCGGCATGGCTCACGGTTTCCACGTCCTGGTGGATGATCGGGCCTTCGTCGAGATCGGCGGTGACGTAGTGAGCGGTGGCGCCGATCATCTTCACCCCGCGCGCGTGCGCCTGGTGATAGGGCTTGGCGCCCTTGAAGCTGGGCAGGAACGAGTGGTGGATGTTGATGCAGCGGCCCGAGAGGAAGCCGGCCAGGTCGTCCGACAGGATCTGCATGTAGCGCGCCAGAACCACCAGTTCGGCCCCGGTCTCGGTCACGATGCGCTTCACCTGCGCTTCCTGCTGCGCCTTGGTGTCCTTCGTGATCGGGAGGTGATGATAGGGCAGGTCGCCGAACAGCGAGACGTTGAGCGCCTCCAGCGGGTGGTTGCCGATGATGCCCACGATATCCATCGGCAGTTCGCCGATCCGCGCGCGGTAGAGCAGGTCGCCGAGGCAATGGTCGAACTTGGATACCATCAGCACCACGCGCCGGTTCTGCGAGGTGTCGCGCAGGTTCCAGTCCATGCCCAGGCTCGCCGCCATCGGCGCGATCGCCCCGCGCATCCCGTCGAGCCCAGCTTCGGCATCGAACACCACGCGCATGAAGAAGCGGCCGGATTCGATGTCGTCGAACTGCTGCGCCTCAAGGATGTTGGCGCCGGCCTGGAACAGGCACCCGGTCACCTTCGCGACGATCCCCGGTCGGTCGTCGCACGAGAACGTCAAGATCAGCGGCGCAGGCATAGGTGGTCTTTCCCCTTGTCGGGCTGGCTCATAAGGGGAGGGCGGGGGCAGGCCAACCCCCGCCGGTCGCCATCACATCGCGGAAATGCCGCCGTCGAGCTTCAGTTCGGCCCCGGTCATGAAGCGGCTTTCGTCGCTGGCGAGGTAAAGCACGCCGTTGGCGATGTCCTGCGGCTCGCCGACGCGGCCCAGCGGGATCTGGCGCGCCAGCTTGCCCATGACCACGTCCTTGTCGAGGTTGGCGTTGCTGGCGATGCCATCCAGGATCGGCGTGTCGACGAACGTGGGGTGGACCGAGTTGCAGCGGATGTCCCACCCGCGCTTGGCGCAATAGAGCGCGACCGACTTCGACAGCATCCACACCGCCGCCTTGCTGGCGTTGTATCCGGGCATGGTGTCGGACGCGATCAGGCCGGCGATCGAGCTGATGTTGACGATCGAGCCCGGCTGGTTTTCCTTGAGCAGCGGCAGCGCCTTCTGGCAGCCGAGGAAGACCGAATCGACGTTGATGGCAAAGCCGCGGCGCCAGTCTTCCAGCGTTGCCGTCTCGATGTTGCCGCGCACGCCCACGCCGGCATTGTTCACCAGCACCGACAGCCCGCCCAGCTTGTCCGCCGCCATGGCGATGGCCGCGTCCCAGTCCTCGGGGCTGGTCACGTCGTGGCGCATGGCAAAGGCGGTGCCCGCGCCCAGTTCGGCGTTGATGCCTTCGGCCTGCGCGGCGGCGCCTTCGCCGTTGATGTCGGTCAGCAGCACTTTCGCGCCCTCGCGCGCCAGCGTCCACGCGTGCGCCGCGCCAAGACCCTGCGCCGCGCCGGTCACCAGCGCCTTCTTCCCCTCAACCCTGCCCATCGTTCTACCCTCTCTGGTCGTTTCTTATGTCAGTCCCGGCATCCTGGCGCCGAGCAGCATCAGCATCCGCACGTCGACCCCATATCCCGCCGCGCGCTTTTCCGCGAGGAAGTCGTCAAGGCCCGCAAGCGGCACACGGTGGACGGTGATGCCTTCGCCCTCGGTGCCGCCGCCGTCACCCACTTTCACCAGATCGTGCGCCCGGAACATCGTGAAGCTTTCGGTGACCATCCCCGGCGAGGAATAGAACTCGCCCAGCGACTCCATGCGCCCCGCGCGGTAGCCGGTCTCTTCCTCCAACTCGCGTCCGGCGGCGACTGCGGCATCCTCGTCCTCGCTGCCTTCGACATCGCCGATCAGGCCGGCGGGCATCTCGATCGAGGGCTTGCCCAACGGCACGCGGAACTGCTCGACGAGGATCACGTGGTCGTCCGCGTCGATGGCCAGGATCACCGCCGCGCGGATATTGCGCGTGCGGCCGACATATTCCCAGCGGCCCCGGGTCTTGGCGACGATGAAGCGGCCTTCCCAGCGCACCTGTTCGGGCTGGGTCGCGAATTCTTCTTCAAGGCTCATACTTCGATCAACCGGTCCGGCAATTCGTTGATGTCATCATCGGCGCGCGGGAAGTGCTGGGCAAGCACCACGCCCACGCGCTCCACGGCAGCGACCATGCCTTCGGCCACGCGGTCTTCGCGCAAGTGCGCCAGCATGGCGTGCATGGCATCGCCCCACACTTCGGGAGAAACCTTGGCCGCGATCGCTTCGTCCGCGATGATCTCGGCGCGGTGCTCGGCCATCGACAGGTAGATCAGGATCCCGGTGTGCCCGGTGGTGCGGCTCTGCGCGCCAATACGGAAGCAGGTGAGCGCGCGCGCATGGACCCGTGCCGCCTTGACCGGCTTGGGCGTGAGCAGAAGCCGCAGGGGCGTCCACGCCATCAGCGCCAGCATCGCCGCGAACTTCAGGATGGCCACGCTCAGCGCCAGCCCCAGAACCGCGCGCGGGGTCCATTCGCTCGCCCACAGACCCAGCATGCGGTCGACCAGCCCGATGTAGAAATCCGGCGCCAGTTCCAGCGCGGCGAGCGCGAGGAAAGCGACGAACGCGCTCCACGCCAGCGCCACGTCGCGGTAGGCGTCGGACCGCGCGGTCACGATCGTCACGATCTCGCCGGCGGTCGCGCCTTCCGCCGCGGTCACCGCCGCCGCCACGCGGGCGCGGTCTTCGTGTGTCAGGCCGTGCATCACCAGTCTCCCGAAGAGCCGCCGCCGCCGAAGCTGCCGCCGCCACCCGAAAAACCGCCGCCTCCGCCGCCGAAACCGCCAAAGCCGCCGCCCGAACCGCCGCCCCATCCGCCGGTGGGGAAGATCATCACGCCGGGGCCGCCGCCATAGCGCCGCCCGCCGCCGCGCATCGCGCGCAGGAACGGCAGCACGAAGAAAAAGAAGAAGATGACAAGGAAAACCACGGTGCCGAAATCGAACTGCGGTTCGGCAGCCTTGCTTTGCTGGGTCTGGGCCGCCTGCGCCACCTTGCGCGCCTCGTCATCGGGCAATTTGAGCTGCGCGATCAGCTGGTCGGAGGCGGCATCGATCCCGCCGGCATAGTCCCCCTGCTTGAAGCGGGGCACGATCTCGCGCTGGATGATCACGCTCGACAGTGCGTCGGTCAGGATGCCTTCCAGGCCATAGCCGACCTCGATCCGCACCTTGCGTTCATTGGGCGCGACGATCAGCAGCGCGCCGTCGTTGCGGCCCTTGTCGCCGATGCCCCATGCGCGGCCAAGGCGATAGCCGTAGTCCTCGATCTCGTAGCCTTCGAGGCTGGGCAGCGTGACCACCACCAGCTGGCGCTGCGATTGCTGCTCCAGCCCGGCCAGCTTGGCGTCGAGCGCGGCCACCTGCTCGGGCTTCAGCAGGTGTGCTTCATCGACCACGCGGCCGGTCAGCTTGGGAAAGGTCTGCGCGAAGGCGGGGCCGGCGACGAACGCCAGCACCGCCATCAGCGCAAGGACAAGGCGTTTCATCGCCCGCGCGCCGTCCGCGCGCGCCTTACTCGCCCGCCGCCTTGCTCGCCGGTGCCGCCGTGTTGTCGTTGGCAGGGGCGGCGGCGGGAGCGGCGGCCGGCCCGTCGAAGCTCACCGCGGGGGCGGTGTCGGCGCCGGGCGTCGTCGCTTCGAACGGGACCATCGGCTTCGCGCCGTAGATCACCTTGGCGCCGATGATCGCCGGGAAGGTGCGGATCGTGGTGTTATATTCGCGCACCGCCTCGTTGTAGTCGCGCCGGGCGACCGCGATGCGGTTCTCGGTGCCTTCAAGCTGGCTCTGCAGCGCAAGGAAGTTCTGGTTCGACTTGAGGTCGGGATAGGCCTCGACCGAGGCGAGCAGGCGGCCAAGGCCCGCCGAGAGCTGGCCCTGCGCCTGCTGGTACTGCGCCATCTTGGCCGGGTCGGTCACGTCGGCCGCCGAAATCTGGATGCTGGTGGCCTTGGCGCGCGCCTCGGTCACTTTCACCAGCGTGTCTTGCTCCTGCTTGGCATAGCCCTTCACCGTCGCGACCAGGTTGGGGATGAGGTCGGAGCGGCGCTGGTACTGGTTCTGCACGTCAGCCCACTTCGCCTTGGCGTTTTCCTCGGCCGTGGGGATCGTGTTGACACCGCAGCCGGCGAGGCCGGCGGCGGCGGCGGCGACGAACGCAAACCGGGTCAGTCGGGAAAGGAAGGAAGCGGCCATGGCTTGAAAGGTCCTCTCGTGCGCCGGGCGCGCCGGCTGTGCGAAGGGCAATGTAGCGCCGCCGTGGGGCGGTTCAAGGCGCGACACGAAACGTCACGAAGCCGCGAGCAGCGCGGCCGGCACCTGATCGCGCTTGTCGCGTTGGCGGACGAGTGGCAATCAGGAGACGCTCGAGGATGGTTAAAGGGGAAATACGGGTCATGGGCATGATGCACGAATTCAAGACGTTCATCGCGCGGGGCAATGTGCTTGATCTCGCGGTCGGCGTGATCATCGGCGGCGCCTTCGGCAAGATCATCACCTCGCTCACCGAAAGCGTCATCATGCCGGTGGTAGGCTTCATCACCGGCGGCGTCGATTTCACGCGCTTTTTCGTCCGGCTCGGGCCGATCCCGGCGACGTTCAAGGGCGATCCCACCAGCTATGCCGAACTGAAGACGGCGGGCGTGCCGATGATCGGTTATGGCGATTTCATCACGCAAGCGGTCAACTTCGTGATCGTGGCCTTCATTATCTTCCTGATCGTCAAGGCGGCCAACCGCCTGCTGGAAAAGCGCAAGGAAGAAGTTCCCGCCGCTCCCGCCGGGCCGAGCGAGGTCGAACTCTTGGCGGAAATCCGCGACGAACTGCGCCGCCGCGCCTGAAGGAGCGTCAGGTCCGGTCGCAAGTCCGGTCGTGTGAAGGGGCGTCGTTGCGGCGCCCCTTTTCATTTGAAGCGCAGCGCCTATATGGGTCGTGCCGGTTTCGACCGGCTATGACGATAAATTGTGGCGTACAATAGACGCAGCGGACCCGGGGGCGGTACCCGGCGGCTCCACCATCACCACCGGACCAATGGGCCGGGCCTTGTTGTCGCAAGGGTGTTGATGGGGCCGAACTAGGATCGACGTGTGTTGAAAAGCGCTGTTTTCGTCCGGGCTGAGTAACCCGTTAAAGGCTCAAAACCCACAAGTGCCAACGACAACGACGCACTTGCTCTTGCCGCGTAATTCTAGGGGCTAACGCCCCGAAGTTACAAAGCCAGAACGCGGTTGGACCCACCGGGCAACAGAAGGGATACCAGCGGCTGGGGACGAGCCGGGCAACAGAATCGTCCCACCTTCCCACATCTATACCATCGGGCCTGGCACGAGCCGCGCCGCCGGCCGCAGGCACCTTTCAGGTGTCGCCGCCGGCCGCTGCGCGCAGGTCCGCTTTCGCCGCATGCTCGTACTTCACCGCGTCGAGGATCTTGGCGCCGCCCATGAAGACGGCGCCGGTGCAGGCCAGGAACAGCAGTTTGCCGCCGAAGCCGGGATACTGCCCCAGATAGACATGGCCGCGCTCAACCGCGCCCAGCGCCAGCGCGTAGATGATCGCGAACGCCTCGAAGCGGGTCTTGATCATGAACAGGCGCGCGATCTTCTGGAGCATGGCATCCCTCTCTGCCTGAACCCTTCCGCAACCATCGTGCCAGATGAGGAATTGCAGTCCAGAAGAAGGTTAAGGCCGCGGTGACTGTAAATCGCGGCGACACCCGCTCCGGGCCTGCCGTGCGGCAAGCGTCAGCTCCTGAACCCAACGGCGCGCCGTCTCGCCGGTTCCGCCTGCCCGCCCGATCAGCGGCGCACGTGCCAGACCTTGTCGCCCACGCCGACACCCAGCCCGGCCGCCGCGATCGGATCGAGCACCAGCCCGTCACCCGTCTCGGCCACTTCGGCAAAGCAGCAGCGGAAATCGGCCAGCCGCCCGGTTGCGACCAACGCCTTGCGCGCACCTCCCGTGCTTTCGGGCGCGCGGATGTGCGCCACGGGGGCTTCGCTGGCGGATGCAATCGATTCGACGCGGTCGGTGCGCGCGGTCATCGTCGGGCCGCCGTCGAAGATGTCGATATAGCCTTCTGACGCGAAGCCCTCCTCCTCCAGCATCCGCATCGCCGCCCGGCCGGAAGGGTGGGGCAGGCCGATCGCGCTGCGCGCGGTTTCCGGCAGCATCGCGATATAGACGGGATGCTTGGGCATCAGGTCGGCGATGAACTGGTTGCCGTTGATGGCGTTAAAATAGTCGGCTTCCTGGAAGCTCATGCCAAAGAAGCGCCCGGCCACCCCGTCCCAGAAGGGCGATCCGCCGCGCTCGTCGATCACGCCGCGCAGTTCCGCCAGAATCTTGTCGCCGAAGCGCCTGCGATGCATCGCGATGAACAGGTAGCGGCTGCGCGCCAGCAGCATCCCCAGACCGCCGGCGCGTTCGGAGGGATGGAGGAACAGCCCGCCCACCTCGCTCGATCCTTCGAGGTCGGTGACGAGGTTGAGCATCTCGGCGCGGAACGTGCGGTTCAGCTCCTTGGAGTGCTGGGTCAGCGTGGCCATGCGATAGGAATAGAACGGCCACTGCTGACCAACGCGCGTGAAGATCTGCGCGGTGCCGCGCACTTCGCCTGTGGCGGTGTCTTCCAGCACCAGCACGAACAGTTCGTCCTTGCTGTCTTTGGAATCGCCTTCCTCAAGGTTGGCATAGGCCGCGGCGGATCGCTCCAGCTTGGCACGCAGCGCCTTGCGGTCCGGAGGCAGGTTGGTGAAGCCGCCCCCCGTCAGCTTGGCCATTTCATAGAGGTGCTGCAGATCGTCGGCGCTGGCCGCCCGGATGCGATGGGTCATTATGGTCTACTCCCCTCCCGAAAGTCGATGCAGCACCAGCGCCGAAAGCGCCGCGCGCTCCGCCAGCGAAGGCACGATCAGGTATTCCTGCGGCGAATGGATAGCCCCGCCGCGCACGCCCATCGTATCGACCACCGGCACGCCCAGCGCTGCGATGTTGTTGCCGTCGCAGACCCCGCCCGATGGCTGCCAGCCGATCTTCTGCCCCAGCGCGGCGCCGCAGGTTCGCACCAGCCCGAACAGCGCCTCGGCCTCCGGTGTCAGCGGCTTGGGCGGGCGGGTGATCCCGCCATGGAGGTGGACCTCCACTTCGTGCTCGGTTTCGATCTCGCGGATCAGGCCGTGGATCGCGCGTGAAAAGCGTTCGGCATCGGCCTCCTCGCGCGGGCGGATGTTGAAGCGCAGCACGGCATGATCGGGCACCACGTTGTTGGCGCTGCCGCCGTCGATCCGTGCCGGGTTGATCGAAAGTCCGGCCGTTTCCATGTGCTTCAGCCGCAGCGCGAGATCCGCCGCCGCGACCAGCGCGTTGCGCCCGTCCTGCGGATTGCGCCCCGCGTGCGCCGACCGCCCGGTGACGATGGCGGAGAAGTTGCCGCTGCCGCCACGCGCGCCGGCCAGTGTGCCGTCGGGCAGCGCGGACGGCTCGTAAGTGAGCGCCGCGACCTTGCCCTGCGCGAGACTGGCGATCAGCGCGGCGGAAGACAGGCTGCCCGTCTCCTCGTCGGAATTGATCATCACGTCGTATCCGACACCGGCCGCCGCCGGGCCGGCCTCGAACGCGGCGAGCGCGGAGAGGATCACCGCGATGCCGCCCTTCATGTCGGCCACGCCCGGTCCGTTCAGCGTTTCCCCGTCGAGCCAGGTCAGCGCCTGGAAGGCGTGGTCCGCCGGATAGACGGTGTCCATGTGGCCCGTCAGCAGGAACCGCCGTGCGGCGCCGGGCCGCACCGACAGCACCAGATGCGCGCCGTGTGCCAGCGCCGTGCGGGTTCCGTCGGCTGCCACGGCTTCCACCGGGGCGGCCTCGACCAGTCGCACCTCGCCGGGCAGCGCGGCAAAGGCATCGGCCAGCAGCCCCGCTTGCGCGGCCAGACCGGCAAGGTTGCGCGTGCCGGTGTTGATGGCGCACCAGCCTTCCACCTGCGCCAGCATTGCGCCGGCGCCTATCGGTTCCAGCAGGGCGCGTTCGGTGGGGGAAAGCTGTTGCATCCGTAACCGTCTAGCGCGGCTTGGGCACGGGGTGAAGCCCGTGCGACTTTCGGATGATTGCCATTCGCGCGCCGATGCGGCATAGGCTGGGGCATCCTCCCCAGGATCTTCGATTCCATGCGATACCCAGGCTGCGGCTTCGGGTATCGTGCGTCTGTTACCGAAGCGAATGGGAAGTTGAGATCCATGAACGAACGCGTCACGCTGAGCGGCCTCCACGTCGATCGCCTGCTTGCGGAATTCGTCGATAACCGCGTGCTCGCCCCGCTGGGCCTTGAAGCTGCGGCTTTCTGGCAGGGCTTTTCCGCGCTGTGCGACCGCTTCGTGCCGGTAAACCGCGCGCTGCTGGCCAGGCGCGATGCGCTTCAGGCGCTGATCGATTCCTGGCACCGCGAGCGCAAGGGCAAGCCCATCGACGGCGACGAATACCGCGCCTTCCTCACCGAGATCGGCTATCTGGTGCCCGAGCCGGAGGACTTCCTGATCGGCACGCAGAACGTCGACCGCGAGATCGCGGGCATGGCGGGGCCGCAGCTGGTCGTCCCCGTGCTCAACGACCGTTTCGTCCTCAACGCCGCCAACGCGCGCTGGGGCAGCCTCTATGACGCATGGTACGGCACCGACGCGCTCGACGCCGCGCCCGCAAAGCCGGGCGGCTACGACGCGGAACGCGGCGCCGCCGTGATCAAGGCGGGCCGCGCCTTCCTCGACCTCACGCTGCCGCTGGGCGGTGCCAGCTGGTCCGACTGGGACGGCGAGGGCCTGCCCGCGCTGGTCGATCCCTCGCAGTTCGTCGCGCGCAAGGATGGCGGCCTGCTTTTCTGCAACAACGGCCTGCACATCGAGATCGTGATCGACCGCACGCACAACGTGGGCAAGAGCGACAAGGCCGGCATTGCCGACATCGTGCTCGAAGCGGCGTTGACGGCCATCGTCGATCTGGAAGATTCGGTTGCCGCGGTCGATGCCGAGGACAAGCTTGCCGCCTACACCAACTGGCTGGGCCTGATGCGCGGCGATCTGGAAGCCAGCTTCCAGAAGGGCGGCCGCACCATGACCCGCGCGCTCGACGGCGACCGGGAATGGACCCGCGACGATGGCAGTGCGCTCACGCTGCCGGGCCGCAGCCTGCTGTTCGTGCGCAACGTCGGCCACCTGATGACCAACCCGGCGATCCTGCTCGCCGATGGCTCTGAAATCCCCGAAGGCGTGATGGACGCGGTCATCACCTCGGCGGCGGCGATGCACGACATCACGGGGCTGGGCCGCCATCGCAACAGCCGCACGGGCAGCATCTACATCGTCAAGCCGAAGATGCACGGGCCGGAGGAAGCCGGCTTCACCAACGACCTGTTCAATGCGGTGGAAGACCTGCTCGGGCTGGACCGCCACACGATCAAGGTCGGCGTGATGGACGAGGAGCGCCGCACCAGCGCGAACCTCGCCGCCTGCATCGAGCAGGTGCGCGACCGCATCGTGTTCATCAACACCGGCTTCCTCGACCGGACCGGCGATGAAATCCACACCTCGATGCAGGCGGGCGCGATGATCCGCAAGGGCGCGATGAAGGCCTCCGGCTGGATCGCCGCCTATGAAAAGCGCAACGTGTGCATCGGCCTCGCGCATGGCCTGTCGGGCAAGGCGCAGATCGGCAAGGGCATGTGGGCCGCGCCGGACATGATGCACGACATGATGGTGCAGAAGATCGGCCATCCGAAGACCGGCGCCAACACCGCATGGGTGCCGTCGCCCACCGCCGCGACGCTCCACGCCATGCACTATCACCAGGTCGACGTGTTCGACGTCCAGCGCGATGTCGCGCAGGAAAAGACTCCGGGCCTCGACGCCTTGCTGGCGATCCCGCTGGCCGAAGGCACCAACTGGTCCGAAGCAGAAGTGCAGGAAGAACTCGACAACAACGCGCAGGGGCTGCTCGGCTATGTCGTGCGCTGGATCGATCAGGGCGTCGGCTGCTCCAAGGTGCCGGACATCAACGATGTCGGCCTGATGGAAGACCGTGCCACGCTGCGCATCTCCAGCCAGCACATGGCCAACTGGCTGCTCCACGGCATCGCCAGCGAGGCGCAGGTGCTGGATTCGCTCAAGCGCATGGCGGCCAAGGTCGATGCCCAGAACGCGGACGACGCGCTCTATGAGCCGATGGCCGGCAACTGGGATACCAGCTTCGCCTTCCGCGCGGCCTGCGACCTGGTGTTCAAGGGCGTGGACCAGCCCAATGGCTATACCGAACCGCTGCTGCACGCCTGGCGGCAGCAGAAGAAGGCGGCGATGAAGGTGGCAGAGCCGGCCTGACGATACACAGGGGGCGGGGCGAAAGCCTCGCCCCTGTATCGTGAGCGGCCTTACTCGGCCTACGCCCCTACTTCGTCAGCGTCCGGGCAATCGCCACGAACTCCGCGACGTCCAGTGTCTCGGCACGGCGCTGTGCGTCGATGCCCAGCACTTCCAGTGCGTCCAGCGCGCCGGGCAGGCCCTTCAGCGACTGGCGCAGCATCTTGCGCCGCTGGCCGAACGCGGCCTCGGTCACGCGCTCCAGCATCCGCGCCGAAACGCCTTCGGGCATGGCTGCCGGCTCGACGTGGACGATCGCCGACATGACCTTGGGCGGCGGGGTGAAGGCGCTGCGATGCACTTTCATCGCGATGCGCGGGGTGGCGCGCCACTGCGCCAGCACCGCCAGCCGGCCATAGGCGTCGGATCCGGGCCGGGCGATGATCCGCTCGGCCACTTCCAGCTGGAACATCAGCGTCAGCGAGCGCCACTGCGGCGGCCATGCCTGACCGGAAAGCCAGCCGGTGAACAGCATCGTGCCCACGTTGTAGGGCAGGTTGGCGGCGACGTGCCACGGCGCGTCGAACAGCGTGGCGGGGTCGATCTTGGTCGCATCGCCCTCGATCACGCGCAGCTGGCCGGGGAAGGCCTCCGCCAGTTCGGCCAGCGCGGGCAGGCAGCGCCTGTCCATTTCGATCGCGGTCACGTTGGCGCCGGCGCGCAGCAGCGCCCGGGTCAGGCCGCCGGGACCGGGGCCGACTTCCAGCACGTTCTGTCCCCGCAGCTTGCCGGGCACAGCCGCGATCCGGCCGAGCAGCTGCTCGTCGAACAGGAAGTTCTGGCCCAGCGCCTTGGTCGCGATCAGCCCGTGGCGATTGACCACCTCGCGCAGCGGCGGAAGGTCGGGATTGGGAAGCGCGGTCGGAAGACTGGCGGAAAGGTCGGGCTGATCGGTCATGCGTGCCTCCGGCGTGCGCATTCGCCTGCCATGCGGATAGCGGCGACCGTGGCGCCGGGACGGGCGGTGGCGGTGCCGGCAATGGCGAAAGCGGTGCCGTGATCGGGCGATGTCCGCACGATCGGCAAGCCGAGCGTGACGTTGACGCCCTCGTCGAAATCGAGCGCCTTGATCGGGATCAGCGCCTGATCGTGGTACATGCAGATCGCCACGTCATACGTTTCGCGAGCGGCGGCATGGAACATGGTGTCGGCCGGCAAGGGCCCGCGCGCGTCGATGCCCTGCGCCTGCAAGGCGGCGACCGCGGGGGCGATCACGGCGGCATCCTCGTGCCCCATGCGCCCGTCTTCGCCGGCGTGCGGGTTCAGCCCGGCCACCGCAAGGCGCGGCCGGGCGATGCCGTAGTCGCGGCGTAGCGCGGCGGCGGCGATGGTCGAGCGGCGGGTGATCAGATCGGTGGTCAGCAGGCCCGGCACCGAATGCAGCGCGACGTGGACGGTGATCGGCACCACCCGCAGCGACGGCCCGGCCAGCATCATCACCGCGTCCTCGGCCGAAACGCCGCAGGCTTCGGCGACGAACTCGGTCTGGCCGGGATGGGTGAAGCCCACGCGGGCCAGTCGGCTCTTGGCGATCGGTCCCGTCACCAGTGCGCCGGCCATGCCTTCGCGCACCAGCCTTGTCGCGGTCGCCAGCGCATCGAGCGCGAGCTGCGCGCCGGCATCGTCGGGCGCGCCGGGGGTATAGTCCGTTTCCCCCAGATCGAGCACCGGCAAGGCACCGTCGAACACGGCGGCAGCCTCGTCCGGGGAGGTGATGGCCCTGACCTTCATATGCAGGTCCCGGCGCCGCGCCGCCTTTTCCAGCACGCGCTTGCTGCCCACGGCGAAGAACGGCGGCAGCGCGGCGGTGGCGCTGAGCGCCCAGGCGGCACAGATCAGCTCGGGGCCAACGCCGGCGGGATCGCCGATGCTGATGGCCAGCGGGTGCAGGGCAGACGGGTTGGTCATGCCCTGCGGCCTAGCCGGGTTCGGTCCGGGCGGAAAGCCCGCCGGATCAGTCGTATTCGATCACCGCGTCGCGGCGCAGGTCGCGCAGGTAGGTCTGCGCGCGCTTGTTCACGCGGTCGTCCTCCATCTGCGACTGCAGTTGCTCGAAGTTGGGGCCGGACGCTTCCTTCGCATCGTCGCGCCCGCACAGCAGCAGCACGCGCACGCCGTCGTCGATCGAGCCGAAAGGCGGGGTCGATTCGCCGACGGAAAGCTTGAGCAGCATTTCCTGCAACGCGGCGGGCAGGTCGCGCGCCTTGATCTGGTCGTTGGCGACGATGCTGGCGCCCAGCTTGCTCGCGGCGGCTTCCGCCTCGCCGCAGCCGTGGACGGCCTTGACCGCGGCGGCAAAGTTCGCGGCCTTGGCGGTCGCGTCCTTCTCGCTGGTGCCCTTGGGGAAGCTGATCGAGATCTGCTTGAGGCTGAGCAGCGCATCGCGCGGATCGGCGGTCAGCACCTGGCGCTTGTCGATCATGTAGAGGATCGAATAGCCGCCGCTGACCGGAACCGGCCCGACGAGCTGGCCCGGGTTCATCTGCCCGGCCACGGTGCCGAGTTCGGCGGGAAGCTGCGCGAGCTTGATCCAGCCCAGATCGCCGCCAACCGCGGCGGTCGAGGCTTCGGAGAACTGGCGCGCATAGGCGACGAAGCTGCCGCCCTGCTTCAGCTGCTCGACGATCTTGGCGGCGTTGGCTTCCACCTGCGTGCGGTTTTCGTCGGTGGCCGAGAGGTAGATCTCGCCGATGCGATATTCCTCGGTGCCCTTCGCGGCCTTGAGCCGGTCCATCATTTCGCGGACTTCTTCGTCCGAGACGTTGATGAACGGCTGCACGTTGCGGCGCAGCAGGCGCTGCCAGGCCATTTCGCCCTTGATCTGGCGCTTGAGCGAAGCGCCGGACGAGCCGATCTGCGTCAGGAACTTGTCGAGCGCGGCGACGTCCTTGCCGAAGTTCTGCTGGGCCACGCGGGTGAAGGTTTCCATCACCTCTTCGTCGGACACGTCGATGTCCGCCGCCTTGGCTTCCTGGATCTGCAGCGTCTCGTCGATCAGGTTGCGCAGCACCTGCAGGCGCAGGCGTTCCTGCTCCTCGGGGTTCACCTTGCCGCCGTTCGCATTGACGATCAGCGCCAGGCGCTGGTCGATGTCGGTGCCGGTGATGATCTCGCCGTTCACGACCGCGGTGGCGCGGCGCATGTTGGGATCGCTCTTGCCGAAGATCTTGAGGTTGGCCGGGATGTTGAGCTGACCGCTGGCATCGCTGGGCGCGGGCGGAGCCGCCGCCGGGGCGGGCGCTGCGCCGGGCGCGGCGGCCGCACCTTGCGCGTTCGCCGCCGTGGTCGCCAGCGGGGCGGACACGGTCGCCGCGAGGCCCAGCAGCAGGACGGAGCGGCCGAACGTGGAAAACAGGCGGGAACTACGCTTCATGGCAATCAGAACATCCTGTCGATGCGGGCGCCAGGAAGCACCCCTCGTTCCGCCGGGAAATCGGGGTTTCCGGCTTAACCAAAGCTGAGTGACGTGCCGATAGCCGGATTGCAACGGGCAGGAAAGCGAATCCGGGGAAAAGCAGCCGCGCAGGCGTTTCCCGGGGCTGCCACCCGGCTGGCGGGCCGCGTCACTTGGTGCCGAGGTTGCGCAGCGAGAGGCTCAGCTGGAAGGCATTGCCCTTGCTCGCGTCACCCGTGGTCACATAGTCGCGGCGCCAGGTGAACGACAGGTCGAGGCAATCGTCGGCATAGGCGATGCCAATGCGGTGGCGCAGCATCTGGAACCCGTCCGACGTGTTGGTGGGGTCCTCGTCCTTGTTGGTCAGGTTGATGACCGCCGAGGCGAAGGCCGACCAGTACTTGGCGAAGGCCACGCGGCCCGCGGCGCGCAGTTCCTCGCGGTCGCGCAGGTCCTCGAAGCTGGAGGCGATGTTCCGGTTCAGCTTGAGATAGCCGACTTCCAGATATGTGCGGTGGCTGCCGATGGTCGCGTCGAACTCGTTGCGGCGCAGCGCCAGCGTGTCCTTGTCGAGCCGGAAGCGGTGGGTCAGCTGCACCACGTCGCGAAAGCGGACGTCGGTCCGCCCCACGATATCGGACACACGCGTGGCAAGGCCGGTGCCGTCGGGCAGCAGGGTCTGGTCCTTGGACAGGCGATAGCTTTGCCCGATCGTGGTGGAAACGCGCCAGCCCGGCCGCGTCAGCTGCCAGTCGACGCCATATGTCACGCGCGCGCCATCCTCGATCCGGTCGTTGCCGGGGAAGCGGTTGAGCGCGAACAGGTTCGAATCTTCAAGATCGACCGAACGCGAATCCTCGTTGGGAATAGAGATGTTGCGGACGTGCGGCGTGGCCACGATCTGCACGCGCGGGGTCAGCACCTGCGTCCCGCCCAGCAGGCTGCCGATCAGCGGCCACTTCACGTCGACCGCCGCGGTGGCGACGCCGCGCGTCTGCCAGCCGGGATTGCCGCGATAGGCGGCGTTGGTGGTCAGCGCGTTCTCGTCGCTGTGATAGACATCGCCGCGCACCAGTCCGGTGAACGTCACTTCCTGGCCCATCCCGGTGATGGTGCGCAGGTCCCATTGCGCGCGGGCAAATGCGCGCTGCGTGTCCTGCCCGCTGGTGCGGGTGATGGCCAGGCTGTTGGCCTCGATCTCGAACTTGCCCAGCGGTGCGTCGATCCGCCGGCGATATTCCAGGCTGGGCAGCGCCACCGGCACCTGGCCCTGCGTGTCGCCCACGCGCAGCGTCTGGATCGCCCAGCCTGCCAGGCTGAAGTAGCTGTCGTCGTCGATCCGTTCCAGATTGACCGAGGAGCGCAGCCGGTCGTCGCGGCTGATGTCGTAGCGGCGCAGGAAGGTGCGGTCGCTGGCGTAGCGGCCATAGGCCGTCACGCTCCACTTGTCGCTCAGCTGGAAGCGGCCGTTCGCCTCGAAATAGCCGCGGAAACGGTTGGCCGAGGTGTCCGTCAGCGTGGTCGTCCCGCTGCCGACGAGAATGCGCGAGCTTCGCGTCAGGTAGCCGGTGATCTGGTAGGCGCCGAGGTCGGTCAGCTGGCGATAGCGCGCCGAGACCATCGGCAACGCGCCGGTATAGACATAGCCGGTAAGCGCCAGGTCCTTGTTGTCGGCGATGCGCCAGTACCAGGTGTCGGAAATTTCCACGCCGTTGGACGCGCCCAGCCGCAGGTCGGGGATCAGCAGGCCGGTTTCGGCGCGGAAATCGCTGGTGTGGCCAAGCCCCGGCAGGGGCAGCAACGGCACCCCGAACATATGGAGCGTGGCGCCCTCGTACTTCACGCGCTTGTCCGCCGCATCGTAGCTGACGCGCACGGCGGTGATTTCCCAGCTCGGCTTCTTGGGGCAGCCGTTCTCGTCCTCCACCGCGCAGCCCGAATAGGCGGCGTTGTGCAGCACGAGGTTGCCCTTCTCGTCGCGCTCGCCGCTCTGCGCTGCCAGCCTGCCGCCTTCGCGCAGCACCAGCAGCATGTCCTCGATCGCGCCGGCCTTCAGTTCGTCGGTCAGCTCGACCTTGTCGGTATAGAGCACGTTGCCGCTGTCATCGACGAAGCGGATATTGCCGTTGGCCTCGATCTGGCCGGACTTGCGGTTCCACGTCACTGTATCCGCGCGCACCGTCTGGTCCTCGCGCCGCAGCACCACGTTGCCGGCGGCGGTCACCGTGTCCGAATCGTTGGCATACTGCAGCCGGTCCGCCTCGAAGCGGATCTCCTCGGGCGCGGAGGGGGCCGGGGAGGGGGCCGGGGCGGAGGCCGGGACAGGCGCCGGCGCACCGGCAGGGGTGTCCTGCGCCAGCGCCTCACCGTGCGGCATCAGCGAAAGAACGGCAAGCGAAGCGCCCGCGGCCAAGCGGCGCAGGCGCAAGCATCGGGAAAAGGCTTGCGGCAGCGGCCGCGCGGCGGGTTGCATGAGCTTGCCTATCGCACCGGCGCGCCCTAACTGCAAACCAACAATTTGCGCCCCCTGCCGCAGCTTGCACCCCGGTGCGCCCGGCCGTGGTCGCTTTCCGACAGGAGCCGTGACATGACCGTTGAATTCCGCAAGGGCAGCGACAGCCGCCCCCGCCTCGTCGCCCGCATCGTTGCGGAAGGCGCGCTCCCGGCGGACATCGACGGCACCGCGCGCGAAGCCGCCGCCGTCTCGCGCTTCACCGGCAAGGCCGGTCAGGTGTTCGAATATTTCACCGGGGGCGAAGGCGGACTGGTGCGTCACGCGCTGGCGGGCAGCGGCGAACCCGGCGCTTCGGGCCGCCTTGCCGCGCTCGAACGCGCGGGCGGTGCGCTGACGGCCAAGTACATCACCTCGGGCGAGACGGCGCTCGGCATCGATTTTGCCGGCAGCGGCCTCACCGCCGATGAAGCCGTCGCGGTGCTCACCGGCGCGCGCCTGCGCGGCTGGCGCCACGATGTCTATCGCACCAAGCTGGCCGACGATCACAAGCCGAGCCTTGCCGCCATTGCCGCGATCGACGCGCCGGACGGCACCGAGGCCGCATGGGAAATCGAAAGTGCGGTGGCCGAAGGCGTCGAATTCACGCGCGAACTGGTGACCGAGCCGGCGAACGTGATCTACCCCGAAAGCTTCGTCGAACGCTGCCGCGCTCGCCTCGAAGGCACGGGCGTGGAGATCGTCGTGCTCGGCAAGGCGGAAATGACCGCGCTCGGCATGGGGGCGCTGCTCGGCGTGTCGCAAGGTTCGGTGCGCGAGCCGCGCATTCTCGCCATGCGCTGGAAGGGCAAGGCCGGCACCAGGCCGACCGCCTTCGTGGGCAAGGGCGTGACGTTCGACACCGGCGGCATCTCGATCAAGCCGGCCGCGGGCATGGAAGACATGAAGTGGGACATGGGCGGCGCCGCTGCGGTTGCGGGCACCATGCTCGCGCTGGCGAAGCGCAAGGCGCAGGCCGACGTGATCGGCGTGTGCGGCCTTGTCGAGAACATGCCCGATGGCGGCGCGCAGCGTCCGGGTGACGTCGTTACCTCGATGTCGGGCCAGACGATCGAAGTCATCAACACCGATGCCGAAGGCCGGCTTGTGCTGTGCGACGCGCTGACCTGGGTGCAGAAGGAATATGCCCCCGCCACCATCGTCGACCTCGCCACGCTGACCGGCGCGATCATCATCTCGCTGGGCCACGAACATGCCGGCATGTTCTCCAACGACGATCTGCTCGCCAGCCAACTCGATGCGGCGGGCAAGGCCAGCGGCGACAAGCTGTGGCGTTTCCCGATCGGTCCTGCCTATGACAAGCTGATCGACAGCCCGATCGCCGACATGAAGAACGTCGGCCCGCGCTATGGCGGTTCGATCACCGCCGCGCAGTTCCTCCAGCGCTATATCGACAAGGGCGTGGCCTGGGCGCATCTCGACATCGCGGGCACTGTCTGGATCGACAAGCCTGGCGCCACGCATGCCAAGGGTGCGACCGGCTTCGGCGTGCGCCTGCTCGACCGCTACGTCCGCGACGTGCTGGAAGCGTAAGGCTCTCCCAATGCCGAAAATGCGGCGCAAGTCTGATCTCCCGACAAAGACTTGCGCCGCCTGCGGCCTGCCGTTCACGTGGCGCAAGAAGTGGGAGCGCGACTGGGACAACGTGAAGTTCTGTTCCGACCGCTGCCGCAGCGGGAAGGGGAAGGTCAGCGCCTGATGCGCGTCGATTTCTATCAGCTGACCCGCGATCCAGCCGAACTGGTGCTGCCGCTGATTGCGCGCGCGACGCTGGGTGCGGGCGCGCGACTGCTGGTCGTCTCGCACGACGATGCCCAGCTCGCCCGGATCGACGAGGCGCTGTGGACCCGCCTGCCCGACACTTTCCTCGCGCATGGCCGCGCAGGCGGGGGGCACGATGCGCGCCAGCCGATCCTGCTGTCGGACCAGCCACAAGCCGCCAACGGCGCGACTTATCTCGCCTGCGCCGATGGCGTGTTTCGCGACATGGACGGCATGGAGCGCGCCTTCCTGCTGTTCCCGCCGGCACAGGTCGATGATGCGCGCGCCACATGGAAAGCGCTGCGCGGCCGCGAAGGCGCGGACCTGCGCTATTGGCGGCAGGGCGAGCGTGGCTGGGAAGAGGTCAAGCCGAAGGGCTGAGCCGCGCGGAGATCCGCGCAACCTTGCAGTGCAGCACAATCCCCGCTAGGGGCGCGCGCAACAAATCTCCCAAAACACCGAGGAACATCTCATGGCGGTTACCCGCACCTTTTCGATCATCAAGCCCGACGCCACGCGCCGCAACCTGACCGGCGCCGTCACCAAGATGCTTGAAGAAGCGGGCCTGCGCGTCGTTGCTTCGAAGCGCATCCACATGACCCGCGAGCAGGCCGAAGGCTTCTACGCGGTCCACAAGGAACGCCCCTTCTTCGGCGAACTGGTTGAATTCATGATCTCGGGCCCGGTCGTCGTGCAGGTGCTCGAAGGCGAGAACGCCATGCAGCGCAACCGCGACATCATGGGCGCCACCAACCCCGCCAATGCCGAGCCGGGCACGATCCGCAAGGAACTGGCCGAATCGATCGAAGCCAACACCGTTCACGGTTCGGACAGCGATGAGAACGCCGCGATCGAGATCGCCTACTTCTTCAAGCCCGAAGAAATCGTCGGCTGATCCCGCAAGGATCGCCGAATGCGAAAGGGCCGGGGGGAATCCTCCGGCCCTTTTCGTTTTGGCAACCCGGCGATCCCCTTGTCCCGCGCGGACAAGCGGCTATCTCCTCCCGAAACGGGAGAGAATGAATGCAAGGCATGGGACAGGGCGATTGCCCGTTCGAGTTCAACTTCGATGCCGCCACTTTCAAGGTGGGCGATGTGGTCAGCTACCGGATCGGCGGCGGCAGTTTCGATGGAATGCCGTTCGTGGGCACTTTGCTGGAAGTCCACGTGGACCACGTCGTGATCGCGGGCGATCCCAGCGACCCGGAGGTGCGCTATCGCGGCACGCGGGAAAGCCGGCCGGTGGTTGATTCCTCGGAAATCTGATCGCCACCGCGATACCATCGCCGCAGCAGCGCGGCGATGGTCGCCACTGCCACCAGCCCGGTCAGGATCGGCACGGCGAATCCGGCTCCGGCATGGAGCGCGGCGGCAGCGGCGAGGCATGCGGCCGAACAGCCCAGGTCCCATCCGCCTTCGGTCACCATATTGAAGCGCAGCGTGCAGTTGGAATGGCGCGCCATGGCATAGAGAGGCGCGAGCATCGCGGTCGCGGTCATCGGCATGACCAGCGCGCCCAGCGCCGTCGCCCCGATCGCCAGAGCCGCGGGGCTGCCTGCGGCGACGACCCCTGCCTTGACCGCGATGGCCAGTGCCGCCGCGCCATAGGCGAGCGCCACCGAGCGCAGCGGGTGGCCGCCGTCGATCAGCCGTCCGATGACAAGGCTGCCCGCTGCTGCGGCAAGGCCGGCCAGCGCCAGCGCACCGCCGAACGCCTCGAACCGCTCGCCCAGCGCGGCGAACAGGGCAAGGTTCCAGATGACCACCGCGCAGCCTGTGCCGAATCCCTCGGCGAAATAGAGCCGCCGGGCGAAGCGGGTCAGCGCGCGGTCGAGAACGACACCCTCGGCCACGCGCGGGTTGGGCGCGCGCAGCAGCGGCAGCGCACCCATCGCCTGGATCCAGGCGATGGCGGCAAAGCCGGTCAGGGCGCCGGCGCGCGCGAGCAGGAAGCCGCCCACCACCGGCGCGGCGATGCCGACCACGGCGGTCGTCGCCTGCTGGATCGATACCTGCCGCCCGCCGGTCGCGCTATCACCCAGCGCCGAGGCGAAGGCATGCCAGCCGGTCCAGTAAAGCACGCTGCCAAAGCCCGTGACGATCACGAACAGCGCCAGCATCGGGCCCACGTCGGTGACGAAAGGCAGCATCAGGAAGCCGGCCGCGCGCACCGCGATGCCCGCCAGCACCACCGCTTTCAGCCCTTGCCGGCGCGCCAGCGGCAGCACCGCGCCGCGCATGGCGAAGCGCGACAGCAGGATCGCGGCGAAGCTCGCCAGCGCGGCAGGATAGGACAGGCCCCGGCTGGCGAGGAAGCCGACGATGAAAATGCCGCCGCTCGCCTCGACGAACGCCTGCACCGCCGCGTGGGCATAGACGCGGCGCATGGCATTGACGGCGAACGGCATGGGCCTGGCCTCTAGAATTCCATCATCGCGGCAAACCTGCGCGGCGCCACCGCGGTCCAGCTGCGCTGGAGCCATTCGGCGATGTCGTCCCATTCGGTCTCGCCATGATCGAGCCGGATCGCGATCCAGCCATCGCCGAAATGGGCCGGCCGGAAGAACCGGGTCGAATCGCTTTCGATCAGCTGTTCCTGCTCGTCGAGCCCGCTGATCTTGACCAGCAGCGAGACGCGCCCGTCGCCATGGTGATCGCTGGAGACATAGGCAAACTTCTTGCCCTTGATGATGCCGAAGCAGGCCATGCCGTGGCTGAGCGTCTCTTCCGCCTCGGGCAGCGCCATCGCGCGCGCGCGCACTTGCGCCGTCAGCCATTCCGGAGACGTGCCCTGCGCCGCCAGCGCGGCAAGGCACCGCGAATATAGCTGGTGCTCGGCGATCAGCACGCGCGCTGCCAGTGTATCCGCCGTGTCGCCCGGCTGGATCGCCACCGGCACCTGCCCTAGCACCGGGCCTTCGTCGAGATCGGCCGTCACCAGATGGACGGTGCACCCGCCATGCGAATCGCCCGCGTCGATCGCGCGCTGGTGGGTGTGCAGCCCGGTATACCTGGGCAGCAGCGAGGGATGGATGTTGACCATCCGCCCGTCCCACCGCGCCACGAACTCTTCCGACAGGATCCGCATATAGCCCGCCAGCGCGATGAAGCGCGCGCCGCTCGCCAGCACTTCGGCTTCCATCGCCGCGTCGTGCTCCTCGCGGCTCATCCCCTTGTGGGGCAGCGCGAACGTGCGGACGCCTTCCGCTTCGGCCAGCCGCAGCCCTGCCGCCTCGGGCTTGTTCGAGGCGACCAGCACGATCTCGTACGGGCAATCGGGCAGGCGGCTCGCATAGAGCAGCGCCGCCATGTTGGTGCCGCTGCCCGAAATCAGGACGGCGACTTTCGCCCGTTCAGCCAAGATGCACCGCTTCCCACGGTTCGCGTGCGGACCAGGCCTCGGCGCCGCCGAACACGGTGCAGCCCTTCTCGCCCGCCACGATCTCGCCGATGCGGAACACGGTCTCGCCGGCGTGGCCAAGGTCGCGGGCCAGTTGGTCCGCCTCGTCCGCTGCCACCGCCAGCACCATGCCGATGCCGCAGTTGAACGTGCGCGCCATTTCCTTCGGCTCGATGTTGCCCTGCGCCTGGAGGAACGCCATCAGGCGCGACTGCTCCCAGCTGTCGGCATCGATCCGGGCGTGAAGGCCCTTGGGCAGCACGCGAGGCACGTTCTCGAGCAGTCCGCCGCCGGTGATGTGCGCCAGCGCATGGATGCGGCCGGCGCGAATGAACGGCAGCAGGCTCTTCACGTAGATTCGCGTCGGCTCGATCAGGTATTCGATCAGCAGGCGCTCGTTGTCGAACAGCGCCGGCCGGTCGAGCTTCCAGCCCTTGTCCGCGGCAAGTCGGCGGACCAGCGAATAGCCGTTCGAGTGGACGCCCGAGGAGGCGAGGCCGAGCAGCACGTCGCCTGCGGCCACCTTGTCGCCGGTCAGCTGCTCGCCGCGTTCCACCGCGCCCACGCAGAAGCCGGCAAGGTCATAGTCGCCATCGGCGTACATTCCCGGCATTTCCGCGGTTTCGCCGCCGATCAGGGCGCAGCCGGCTAGCTTGCAGCCATCGGCGATGCCCGCGACCACGCGCTCGGCCACGCCGTTGTCGAGCCTGCCCGTCGCGAAGTAGTCGAGGAAGAACAGCGGTTCCGCGCCCTGCACGATCAGGTCGTTCACGCACATGGCGACAAGGTCGATGCCGATGGCATCATGCCGGTCGTGATCGATCGCGAGCTTCACCTTGGTGCCCACGCCGTCGTTCCCGGCCACCAGCAACGGGTCCTTGTAGCCCGCCGCCTTCAGGTCGAAGAACCCGCCGAATCCGCCCAGCTCGGCGTCGGCACCGGGCCGCGCGGTCGATTTCGCGAGCGGCCCGATGGCCTTCACCAGCGCGTTGCCGGCGGCGATGTTTACCCCTGCCTGTTCGTAGGAATAGGACTGCTGCTTGTTGTCGTCGGAAGCCATGGCCAGCCGCCTAGCGCTTTCCTGCTTGGATTTCCACTTGCCTTTGGGCAAAAGCGCCGGGTCCAGAGCCGCCTTTCCACACGTGCGGCCATCCTTGCGGAGTTCCCTTGGCCGTCCTGCGCCTTCCGAATCGACTGAAGCTGAATCGCAAGGCCCTGCTCGCCCTTGGCGGCACGCTGGCGCTCGGGCTGGCTGGAGCGGCGCTTTACGCGCAGATCGAGGGGGATCGCGGCATTCCGCCGATCGCCAGCAACGGCGATTTCGAGGTGTCGGGGATCGAGGTGAATGCCTCGGGCGAAAACGCCGAAGCGGCCCGCGCGGCCGGGTGGAAGGACGCCCAGCGCAAGGCCTGGGAAAAGCTCTGGGCGTCGAATGGCCTTGGCGGCGGCACCGCCCCGGCGCTCGATGCCGCAACGCTCGATGGCATGGTGTCGGCCATCGTGGTCGAAAACGAACAGGTCGGCCCGCACCGCTACATCGCCACGCTGGGCGTGATCTTCGACCGCGCGCGCACCAGCGGCTACTTGGGAATGCAGGGCCAGATCGTGCATTCCGCGCCGCTGCTGATCATTCCAGTGCTCTATCAGGGCGGCGTCGCCTCGGTCTATGAAACACGCACGCCCTGGCAAAAGGCCTGGGCCGAATTCCGAACCGGCGAATCGGTGATCGATTATGTCCGGCCCAACGGATCGGGTGCCGATTCGCTGCTGCTCACCGAAGGCCAGCTTTCGCGCCGCAGCCGCAACTGGTGGCGCCTGATTCTCGACGAATTCGGTGCGGCCGATGTCATCATGCCGATTGCGCGGCTGGAACGGCAATGGCCGGGCGGCCCGGTGCGCGGCAGCTTCACCGCGCGCTTTGGCCCGGACAACCGCTTCCTCGGCTCGTTCGAGATGACCGCCCAGAGCGAGGACAAGCTCCCCGGGATGCTCGCGCAGGCGGTCAAGCGGCTCGACGGACTTTACGGACAGGCGCTCGCTGCCGGCCGGCTGACGCCCGATGCCACGCTCAACATGCAGCCCGTAATCGATCCCAAGCTGATCGAGGAAGCGCTGGCGAAGATGGGGCCGGCCGCCGCCGCGCCTGCTGCCGGCGCTGCCCCCGCGGGCGCGCCCGCCGCCGCCGCCACCGCCGCGGCGCCGGTCACCAGCGTGACCATCCAGTTTTCCACGCCCGATGCGGCGGCGGTCGATGCCGGCCTGTCCGGCGTGCGCGCCGTGGCCGGGGTGCAGGGCGCCGCGACCAGTTCCATCGCCATCGGCGGCACCTCGGTCATGCGGGTGACCTACGCCGGCGATCTCGACGCGCTTGCCGCGGCCCTGCGTGCGCAGGGCTGGAAGGTCACGCAAGGGGCCGGGGCGCTCAGCATCCGCAAGTAGGCGGATCCTGGTCCGTTCCCACGCCTTGTTCCGGCCATGACGCAGTTCGCGCTTCCCCTCGTCACCGCGACGAGCGCCGAGACGATCGTTTCGGGGCCGTCGCTGGGACCGGTGCTGGCCGCGCTGGCCGCGTCCGAGGACTGGCCTTTCCGCACCGCGATTCTCGCCGGGCCGTCGCGTTCGGGCAAGAGCCTGCTGGCGCGCTGGTTCGCGCAGGGCACGGGCGGCGATGCGATCGACGATGCCGACCGCCTGCCCGAGGACGTGCTGTTTCACCGTTGGAACCGCGCCCAGGCAGAAGGCCGCCCCCTGCTGCTGGTCAGCAGCAGGTTGCCGGGGGCGTGGCACATCGCGCTGCCCGATCTCGCCTCGCGGCTCGGCGCGGCCCTGCTGATAGAGATTGCCGCGCCCGACGACGAACTGCTGCGCGCGCTGATCGAGGATCATGCTGCCCGGCGCGGCCTGGTGTTGGGGGAGGGCGTGCTCGCATGGCTCCTGCCCCGGATCGAGCGCAGCCATGCCGCGGCGGAAGCGCTGGTCGAAACAATCGACCGCCTATCCCTTGAGCGCAAGGCGCCCGTCACCATATCGCTCGCACGCGACGCCCTGGCGGAGCGCGTTCATGGCCATGCCGATGGCCAGTGGCAGCCCCGATTGCTCTGATCGGGTGCTTTGGGGGCCTGGTTCAGGGCGGTTTGCGGCGCGCTTGCGTCCAACGATGAAAAGAGGGAGGATCACGGGGCCATGTTCAACAGCCTTGTCGCCTATCTGGACTCGATCCGTGCCCGCGATCCGGCACCGCGCTCGCGCTGGGAAATCCTGCTCTATCCGGGATTGTGGGCCGTGGGCCTGCACCGCGTTGCGCACTGGCTGTTCGAGGCGGAGCTTTATTTCCTTGCGCGCCTCGTCAATCACTTCTCGCGCTTCCTGACCGCGATCGACATTCACCCGGGCGCGAAGATCGGGCGCAACCTGTTCATCGACCACGGTTTCACCGTGATCGGCGAGACTGCGGAGATCGGCGACAACGTCACGATCTACCAGTGTGTCACGCTGGGCGGCACCAACCCGGCCAACGGCATCCCCGGCAAGCGGCACCCCACCTTGTGCGACAACGTGATTCTCGGCTCCGGCGCCCAAGTGCTCGGTCCGATCACGGTCGGCGCGCGCGCGCGTGTCGGCGCCAATGCAGTGGTCACCGACGACGTGCCCGAAGGCGCGACGATGATCGGGCTGAAGGCGCGTTCCACGCTGGTGCCGGTCGAAACCTGGCTCAAGGACTTCATCCCCTATGGCACGCCGTGCAAGGAGCCGTGCGAACCCGACGGCGGCTCCCGCGTGGATGAACTGGAATCCGAAGTCGCCGCGCTCAAGGCGCAGGTCGCGGCGCTGCTCGCGCGGGAAAACGGCACCACGCCCGAGCCTGAGCCGACGGCATCGCGGCGGAGGACGCGCAGCTGAGCGCGCCCGGTTCCGATCCTGCGGGTTTCGTGGCCGGAAATGTCGTTCCGCTGCACCCCGCCCGCATCCAGCCGCAGGTCGGTTTCGACCGCGCCGAACTGATGCGCATTCTCGATCTCTACGGCCGCATGGTCGCCGCCGGCATCTGGCGCGACTATGCCATGGGCTTCGACCGGGAGGCGGCCAGCTTCTCGGCTTTTCGCCGCACGGCGGAGCGTCCCACCGCACGGATCGAAAAGCGCCCGTCTTTGCGCGCACGGCAGGGGATGTGGACTCTGTTCGGAGAAGCGGGGCAGGTGCTCAAGCGTGGGCACGACCTCTCGGGCGTGCTGTCCCCGCTGGAGCGCAAGCTGCTCAAGGTCGTCGAGGACTGACCATTCGCCCGCATCGCTGCCTGCTCGCGCTATCGCTGGCGGTGCTGGGCGGCTGCTCGGCGAAACCGCCCGCCGCGCCCCGGCACCCGCGGGAGGAAGGCCAGCCCGTGCTGCGCGTGCTTTACCGCGATGCGGCGTCCACCATGCTGCTCACTCTGCCGCCCGGTCCGGGCGCCGCGCCGCCGCCGCCGTCGTGCGCGGCGCCGCTGCTCATCGATCCGGCAAGCGGGGCGGCAAGGCCGCTCACCGCCCAAGAAGTCACTGCGCGGCTCCGGACGATGCAACTGGCCGGCGCCGTCCATGGCACCTGCGCGCCTGTCGGGCGCTGAGCGCCCCGCGCCTCAGGCCTTCATCGCCTCGGCCAGCGCGGTCAGGATCACGCGGCTCTGGTCGCCGCCCGATTGCGGCACGAAGTCGCCCGAACGATCGGAAATGCGGTCCCACGCCGCAGCGAAGCCTTCCACGGTCTGCTCCTGCGGCGGCAGTACCACCGCCGGGTTCATCGTGATCCACGAACAATGGAACGCGCCGCCGCCGCCGCCCACGATCATGTTGGTCGGCGCATCTTCCGAAACCAGGAACAGCGCGGCGGGAACGACCTTGTCGGTGGAGAACGCGGCGAAGGCTTCTTCGGGGAAGATGTCCTCGGTCAGCCGCGTCGCCGCCACCGGGGCCAGCGTGTTGACCCGAATGTTGTACTTCGCGCCTTCCAGATAGAGCGTCTTGGTCAGCCCGGCGACGCCCAGCTTGGCCGAGCCATAGTTCGCCTGCCCGAAGTTGCCGAACAGCCCGGTGGACGAAGACGTCATCAGGATGCGGCCATAACCCTGCTCGCGCATGGTGTCCCACACCGCCTTGGTGGCGAAGGCCGATCCGGTCAGGTGCACCTTGACCAGCAGCTCGAAATCCGCCGGCTCCATCTTGGTGAAGCTCTTGTCGCGCAGGATGCCGGCGTTGTTGATCAGGATGTGGACCCCGCCCCACTTCTCGCGGGTCTTGGCGACCATCTCGACCATCTGCTCGTATTCGGTGACCGACCCGCCATTGGCCATGGCCTCGCCCCCGGCGGCGGTGATTTCCTCCACCACCTTGAGCGCGGCGTCGGAGTGTCCGGTGCCGTCGCGCGAGCCGCCCAGATCGTTGACCACCACCTTCGCGCCGCGCCGGGCGAGTTCGAGCGCATAGTCGCGGCCGAGGCCGCCACCGGCGCCGGTCACGATGGCGACGCGGCCCGCGAAGGATATGGTCATGTCGTTTCTCCGTGCCCGTCCGGCGCCGTCAGGCGGGGTCAGGTGCCTTTAGGTGCCTTTAGGTGTCGTTCAGGCGATGCGCTCGACCCAGCCGTGGGTGTCGGGCGCTTCGCCGCGCTGGATCGAGACGAGCTTCTGGCGCAGCTTCTGCGTCAGCTGGCCCGGACCGCCCGATCCGATCACGAATTCGCCGTCGCGGCTGGCCACCTTGCCCACCGGCGTCACCACCGCCGCGGTGCCGCAGGCGAAGGTTTCGATGAGCTTGCCCGATGCGGCGTCAGCCTTCCACTGGTCGAGGCTGTAACGCCCTTCGCGCACGGTCAGCCCTTCCTCGGCGGCCAGCTTCAGCAGGCTTTCGCGGGTGATGCCGGGCAGGATCGTGCCGGTCAGTTCCGGGGTCAGGATGGAGCCGTCGTCGAACACGAAGAACAGGTTCATGCCGCCCAGTTCCTCGACCCACTTGTGCTCGGCCGCATCAAGGAACAGCACCTGGTCGTGCCCCCGCTCGAACGCTTCGGCGGTGGGAACAAGGCTGGCGGCATAGTTGCCCCCGCACTTGGCCGCACCCGTGCCGCCGGGCGCGGCGCGGGTGTAGTCCGAAACCCAGATCGACACCGCCGGTGCGCCGGACTTGAAGTAGTTGCCCGCAGGGCTGGCGATGACGAGGAACTTGTACTGCTTCGACGGGCGCACGCCCAGGAACGCCTCCGACGCGAACATGAAGGGCCGCAGGTAGAGCGAGCCGCCCTCGACCGTGGGGAACCAGTCCTTGTCCGTCAGCACCTGCTGGCGCACGGCCTCGACGAAGACGTCCTCGGGCAGTTCGGGCATGGCGAGCCGGCGGGCGGAGGCGTTGAAACGCGCGGCGTTGGCTTCGGGCCGGAACAGCGCGATGCCGCCATCGGCAAGGCGGTAGGCCTTCAGTCCTTCGAAAATTTCCTGCGCATAGTGCAGCACCGCGGAGGCGGGATCGAGCGCGATCGGGCCATAGGGAATGATGCGAGCATCATGCCAGCCGCGCCCCTCGGTGTAGTCGATTTCGACCATGTGGTCGGTGAAGGCGCGGCCGAAGCCCGGGTCCGCCAACACTGCCGTCCGCGCATCCACGCCCAGCGGGGCGGGGTGAGGGTGGCGCGTGAAGGAAAGGCTGGGTTCGGCGGTCGTCGCCATGGGAAGAAATCCTTGCACTGGAGTCGGCATGAAGGCGCGTTCGGTGAACGATTGTTGCGCCAGACGCAAGGGGAATGTAATAAATGTGAAGGGCCGCGCCGGTCAATCCGGAGCGGCCCTTCGCATGGTCAGCGGCCGGAAGTGCCGCCCACGAAGCCTTTATCGCTTAATCGAAATTCAGCGATAATGCTCCGCGCGGGACTGTACCGACCTCTCTGCTGAACCATGAGACATCGGATCACCTCCTTTCGCGCTGTTGAGCCAAAGTCACCGCTTTCGCGGCTGGACCGGGAGGGGTGGGCCGCTCACCGATCTTGACGCCAATGTGAGTCATTCGCCGGGCAACAACAAGTCTTGCATGAAATTATTTTGCCGTCAGGATAGAGACTTCGCGCCGCGTTCCGGGCGCGCTCGCCGCCCTGCTTCCGGCGCTAGCGGCAATCCTCCACGACGCGGCCAACCTCCGCCCACGCGGGCAGATAGAGCGTCGGCAGTCCATTCACATCGACCACGAAGCGGCCCCGGCTGAAGGCCATGGCATCGAGCAGCCGGTCATTGGCGGCAAAGGGGATGGCGACCACCGGTGCGGCCGCGCCGGCCAGCGGCGAGGCGCTGAGCGGACGGCTTTCGCTCGACGTGGTGATGGTGGCCGGCACGGGGGAAGCGGCTGCACCGGCGCGCAGCACGGTGACGGTGCGGGCCGCCGTGTCGCAGCGCAGCGAGACGAGCGGTTCTGCGCCCGCTGCCCCGAAACGCGCCATGCTGCCGCCCGGGATGGGGCCGTAGCTCCAGGTGCCGGGGGTCTGCGCCGCATCGCGCCAGTCACGGGGCGGCGGGGGCGAGGGCGGCGGCGGAGCGGGCCGTGCGGGCGGCGCCGGCGGCGGCGGGGGAGGAGGCGGCGGGGCCGCGACGCAGCCGGCCAGGGCGGCAATAACGAGGAGCGGCAGATGCGCGCGGTTGATCTTCATGCCCGGCTTATGGAAGAGACGCTGCGTGACCTCAACCCGTCCCCCCAAAGCGCCCGCCAGGACGAAAGTCCGCGTCGACCAGTTGCTCGTCGAGCGCGGTCTTGTCGAAAGCCGCGCGCGCGCGCAGGCGCTGATCCTCGCCGGCCTCGTCTTTTCAGGCGAGACCAAGATCGCCAAGGCCGGCCAGGCGCTGTTCCCCGACGCGCCGCTCGACGTGCGCGGGCGCGATCATCCGTGGGTTTCGCGCGGCGGGATCAAGCTGGCCCATGCCATCGCGCACTTCGCGCTCGATCCGGCGGGTGTCACCGCGATGGACATCGGCAGTTCGACCGGCGGGTTTACCGACGTGCTGCTCCAGAACGGGGCAGAGCACGTCTTCGCGGTCGATTCCGGCACCAATCAGCTGGCGTGGAAGCTGCGACAGGACCCGCGCGTCACCGTGCTGGAACAGACCAGCGCGCGCGTGCTGACGCCGGGGCACATCGATCGCTCCGCAACCTGGGTGGTGTGCGATGCGAGCTTCATCGGCCTGCGCAAGGTGCTGGAAGTGCCCCTGGCGCTCGCCACGCGGCCGACGCGGCTGGTCGCGCTGATCAAGCCGCAGTTCGAGGTGGGACGCAGTGAAGTGGGCAAGGGCGGCGTGGTGCGCGACCCTGCGCTGCACGCGCGCGTCTGCGAGGAAGTGCGCGCGTGGCTGGAAAGCGAGGGCTGGCAAGTTCAGGGCATCGCGCAAAGCCCGATCACCGGCCCCGAAGGCAACGTGGAGTTCCTGATTTCCGCCTTGCGCCCCGCTGACAATGACGGTCTTAGTAAAGGAACCAGTGACAGCGCCAGTGACAGCGATTGCGCGAACGCTGCGGCCTCGCCAATATCACAAGGTTAATGGGGCGAATCGAGGGGGTGGCTGGTTCCGGTACGATGAGATACTTGGCTTCTCCTGCGCAACTTCGCGCCAGCCTGCTGCGCTGGTCGCTGTTCACCGTACCGCTCGTGCTGGGTCTTGGGCTGCTTTCGGGGCGCACCGCCGGCAGCGGCCCGGGCAACGCCTGGTTCGATGCCCTGAACAAACCCGCGATCTATCCCCCGCCAGTGACCTTCGCCATCGTGTGGTCGGTGCTCTATGTGCTGATGGGCATCGCGCTGGCGATGATCATCGCGGCATGGGGGGCACGCGGGCGCGGCCTCGCCATCGGGGTGTTCGTGGTCCAGCTGGCACTCAATCTGGCGTGGAGCCCCGTGTTCTTCGCGCTGCACCGGCCAGGCGCGGCGCTGTGGATCATCGCGGGGATGATCCTGGCCGTCCTGCTGACGGTGGTGCTGTTCACGCGCATCCGGCCTTTGGCCGGGGTGCTGCTGCTGCCCTATCTGGCGTGGACCTGCTTTGCGGCGGTGCTGAACTGGCAGTTCGTGGAACTGAATCCCGGCGCCGAGCAGGTCGAGGAATCCGGCGCGGCCGTCCGCGTCGAGTTGTAAGGCGGCGGGCTTGCGCGCGGCGGATGCGAAGCCCATTTAGGCCTCCGCATGATGGCGCTCGCGGTCTCGCGGTGCCGGACATTCATTCAAAGGGCAGACAATGCAGAGCGAGAACCCGCTGATCGCCGATTTCGTGAAGCTGGTGAACAGCGCCGCCGGCACCTTCGCCGGCATGGGCCGTGAAGCCGGCGGCACCGCGCGTGAAAAGCTGCGCGAAGTGTTCGGCGGCATGGACTTCGTCAGCCGCGAGGAGTTCGAGGCGGTGAAGGAAATGGCCGCCACCGCGCGCGAAGAAGTCGACGCGCTCAAGGAGCGTCTCGCGAAGCTGGAAGGTGCCGCCGCGGTGCAATCCCCGGCCGACGCCGCCAGCGGCACGGCCGCCGGCTGAGCGTTTCAGATCAGGAGACGAGGCTGCGCGCGACTTTCGCGTCGCAGTCGAGCCGCCACAGCAGTCCTTCGGGGGCATAGTCGAGTACCACCTCGGCCTTGAGGCTGCGCGACGGGATGTGCCGGATCAGCGTGGTGCCGAAACCGCTGGCATTCGGCGGCACGACCGTCGGGCCACCGGTTTCGCGCCATTCGACCACGAAGCGGTCTGCCGCGGTCACTTCCCACGATAGCCAGACTTCCCCGCCGGATTTCGACAGCGCGCCGTACTTCAGCGCGTTGGTGGCCAGTTCGTGCAGCGCCATGCCGATGATCTCGGCGCTTCGCGGGGAAAGATCGACCGCAGGGCCGCAGGTCTTGACGAGACCCCTGCTTTCACGGCCCAGAATCGCCAGCTGCGCATCGACCAGTTCCTCCATCGGGATGGTGGCCCAGCCGCGCCGCACCAGCAGGTCCTGATTGGCGGAAAGGCTGGCGAGGCGTTTCTCGAAGCGTTCGAGAAAACTGGCGTCGCCTCCTCCTGATCGGCGGGCCAGCGCCTGCACCACCGACAGCATGTTTTTCGAGCGATGGTTCACTTCCATCAGCAGGACCCGGATCTGCTCTTCCTTTTCGAGCAGTTCGGTGACGTCGGTGTTGGTGCCGAACCAATGGATGATCTCGCCCGCGTCGTCGCGGATCGGTTTCGCGCGCGAGAGGAACCAGCGGTAGGCGCCATCGGCGCCGCGCAAGGGGAAGGTGTCTTCCCATTCGGTGCCCGATGCGATGCAGATCGAGAAATGCTCTCGCACGCGGTCCAGGTGGTCGGGGTGATGCACCGCTTCCCAGCCCCAGCCCCGCATCTGCTGGAACTGCGTGCCGGTATAGTCGTACCAGCGCTTGTTGTACCAGGTCAGCCCGCCGTCCGGCGCGGCGATCCAGGCCAGCTGCGAGATATTGTCCGCCAGCATCCGGAACTTCAGCCCGGTTTCCTTGAGCGCTTCCTCGGCCGCGTGGCGCTCGGTCACGTCGCGGGCGATCTTGCTGGCGCCGACAATCCGCCCATCGGGATCGAGAATCGGCGAGACGGTTAGCGAGACGCGTAGCGAGCTGCCGTCCTTGCGCTGGCGGATCGTCTCGAAGCTGCGGACACGTTCGCCCCGACCGATGCGGGCGAGGATATCGTCCTCCTCGTCCTGCCTGTCATGCGGGATGACCTTGCGGATCGATTGCCCGACCATCTCCTCCTCGGTGAAGCCGAAGATGCGGGTTGCACCGGGATTCCAGCTGATGACCGTGCCGTCCAGCCGCTTGCTGATGATCGCGTCGTCGGAGGACTGGATGATTGCAGATAAGTGGGCTTCCGCCAGCAATGCGCGTGCTCCGATGCCATCCCGCCCGCGAACACTGTAGGCGCTCGCGGGGGCAATGCAAACGGACAAATACCGCCTTGTTCAGAGTGGCTTAGAGGCCGACCTTGGTCAATGCCTGATCGAGATCCTCGATCAGGTCATCCGGATCCTCGAGTCCCACGTTGAGTCGCAGCATCCCCTCACCCACACCCATGTCGGCGCGGGTTTCCGGGCCGACGCCGTGGTGCGTGGACGACGCCGGGTGGCACATCAGCGAGCGCGAATCGCCGATGTTGTTCGAGATGTCGATCAGTTCCAGCGCATCGAGCAATCCGTGCGCCTGCGGCCGGCCGCCGTCGAGGTCGAACGAGAAGATCGGCCCGCCGGCCTTCATCTGCTTCTTCGCCAGTTCGTGCTGCGGGTGGCTGGGCAGGAACGGGTAGAGCAGCCGGGGGACGCGCTTTTCCAGGAAAGTCGCGACCTTGAGTGCGCTTTCGCTCTGGCGGTGGATGCGCAGGTCGAGCGTTTCAAGGCCCTTGAGCACGACCCACGCGTTGAACGGCGCGCAGTTGGGACCGGTATTGCGCTGGAACGGCAGCAGCACGTTGTTGATGAAATCGGCCGAGCCGCAGACCGCACCGGCCAGCACGCGGCCTTGCCCGTCCATCATCTTGGTCGCGGAATAGGCGACGACATCGGCGCCGAAATCCATCGGGCGCTGAAGCGCGCTGGTGGCGAAGGCATTGTCGACCACGGTGACGATGCCGTGCTTCTTCGCCAGCGAGCAGACGAATTCGAGATCGACCACGTCCATCGTCGGATTGGCCGGGCTTTCGAAGAAGAACACCTTGGTGTTGGGGCGGATTGCGGCTTCCCACGCGGCTTTGTCGCTCGCGTCGATCGTGGTGCCCTGGATGCCGAAGCGCGGCAGCAGGTTGTCCACCAGCCAGCGGCACGAACCGAACGCGGCCTTGGCGGCGACGACGTGATCTCCGGCGGACAGCTGGCAGAGCAGGGCGGTGGTCATCGCTGCCATGCCGCTGGCCTGTGCGCGGCAAGCTTCTGCGCCTTCGAGCAGGGCGATGCGTTCTTCCATCATCTGCACGGTGGGGTTCTGGAGGCGGGAATAGGTCATCCCGTCATCTTCGCCGGCGAAGCGCGCGGCCACGGTCGCGGCGCTGTCGTAGGTGTAGCCCGAGGTGAGGAACAGCGCCTCGGACGTCTCGCCCATTTCGGAGCGCCAGGTGCCCCCCCGGATCGCCTGGGTTGCGGGGCGCCACTTGGTGGTGATCGAACGGTCCTGGCCGGCTGTGCGCTTCATGAGGCCACGCCTTAGTTTCCGAGCATCGACGGCGCAAGCGGCTGGCATTGCCTGCACCGCTGCAAATGGCCTATCTGCGTGCGCAGGCATGAAAATCCTCCCGCAGAACTCGCCCGCGCAAGCTGTCCGCCACCCCGCCAACGACCCGTTGCTCTGGGTGCTGGCGATCACCGCCGCGTTCCTGGCCCTGGCGCTCTACCGGATCGGCATCCCCTCGAAGCCGATGTTCGACGAGATCCACTATCTGCCGGCCGCGCGCCGGCTGATCGACCTGACCCACCGGCTCAACCCCGAGCATCCGCTGCTGGGCAAGGAAATGATCGCGCTGGGGATGCGACTGTTCGGCGACGTGCCCTTCGGCTGGCGCGCGCCGAATGCCGTGCTGGGCGCGATCGGGCTGTTTGCGGCGACGCGCGCGGTGTGGTGGGCCAGCCTGTCGCGATCGACGACGCTGCTGTTCGGCGTATTGATGGCCAGCAATTTCATCTGGTTCATTCTCAGCCGCATCGCGATGCTCGACATGGCGATGGCCGCGATGCTGGCGCTGGCGTTCTGGCAATGGGCGCAGGCGTGGCGCAAGGGCGGGCGGCGGCATCTGGTGCTGTGCGGCGCGTTCCTGGGCTTGTCGCTTGGGGCCAAGTGGAACGGGGCGCCGCTGCTGGTGATGCCGGGCCTGCTGTTCGCCTGGGACCGCTGGCAGGCGCTGCGCGGCCGGCGGGGCCAGTTCCTCACCGCGCGTGATGCCGGTCCGGTGCCCGGTGTCTCGCTGATCGAGGCGGGGGTCTGGCTGGGGCTGTGGCCGCTGGTGGCCTATTTCGCCACGTTCGCACCAGCGTTCTTCTATCACGTCCAGCCGATGACGTTGGGCGGCTTGATCCCGTGGCAGAAGTACATGCTGCAATTGCAGGACAGCGTGGTGAAGCCTCACACCTACATGAGCCGGTGGTGGCAGTGGGTGTTCAACATCCGGCCGATCTGGTTCCTCTACCAGAACGTCGATGGCGCGCAGCGCGGGGTGCTGATGCTCGGCAATCCGTTCACGATGCTGGCCGGGCTGCCCGCGCTGGTGTTCTGCGCGTGGGACGGCGTGAAAGGCGACAAGCTGAGGCGCGGCGTTGCATTGCTTTATGTCGCGGCGCTGATCTTCTGGGCGCTGAACGGCAAGCCGGTGCAGTTCTACTATCACTACACGCTCGCCAGCCTGTTCCTGATCGCGGCGCTGGCGCTGGTGCTGGGCGAGTGGTGGGACAACGGCACGCGCTGGCCGGCGCGGGTAGCGGCGGGCCTGTCGCTCGTGCTCTTCGCGGGGTTCTACCCGATCCTGGCGGCGGGGCCGCTGCCCCGCGCCAATTCCTACGTCGATTACACGTGGATCAAGAGCTGGCGCTGAACGCCGGCGGCAAGGGGAGAGCTGGCGCCGGGCGCCAGCTCCATCGACCTCAGTATTTGCCCCAGACGAACTTGCTCGACAGCGCGAAGTTCCACACCGAGCCGAGCACGATGCCGATGATCACGGCGACGAAATCGTGGAAGCCCATCGCCTTCAGCGCCGCGGCCGAGCCGACATTGGTGAGCAGGCCGAGCGAGCAGGTCATGGCGAACTTGGCCCAGCCGCGCATCACCGGCACGAAGCCGCGCAGGCGCTTGTCGGAATAGGTCAGTTCATTGTTCAGCACGAAGTTGAACGACATCGCGATCACGGCGGCGATCGTGTTGGCGACGTTGAAGGTGACGTTGCTGGACCAGTGGCCATAGACGAAGCGTTCGCCCAGCAGCAGGTGCAGGACGAGCCACAGCGCGCCCATCTGCACGCCCACGCCCATCGCGCCCACGGTGCCGAACAGCGCGAAGCGGGTGGGGATGATGCGGCCCAGCCACTTGTCGTAAAGCCCGACGAGGAACTCGAATACCACGGTGCGGTCGAGCTTGGATTCGCCTTCCATCCGCGCTGCGAAGTTCAGCGGGAATTCCTTGACGCGCAGCGGGGCATCGACGGTGGCGAGGATGTCCAGCAGGATCTTGAAGCCCACGCCCGAAAGGCGGTGGGCGTCGGCGCGCAGCGTTCCGGCGCGCAGCATGAAGAAGCCGCTCATCGGATCGGACAGCTGCACGCCGGTTACCCGGCGGGCAAGGCGGTTGGCGAGGCCCGAGGCCTTGACCCGGTCCGGGCGGCCCCATGCTTCGGTGCTGGCACCTTCGGCGAAGCGGCTGGCATAGGCCACGTCCCAATCGCCGCTGGTCACCGCCGCCAGCATCTGCGGCAGCAGCGCCGGATCGTGCTGTCCGTCGGCGTCCATCACCGCCACGACAGGGGCGGCGGTGGCGCACATCCCCTCGATCGCGGCGGAGGCGAGGCCGCGCCGGCCGATGCGCTCGATCACGCGGATGCGCGGATCGGTCAGCGAGATCCGCCGCGCCTCGTCGGCGGTCCCGTCGGGGCTGTTGTCATCGACGAAGATGGCTTCCCAGGCGAGCCCGGAAAGCGCGGCGTCGAGCCGCTCGACCATCAAGGCGATGTTCTTGCGTTCGTTGTAGGTCGGCAGGATAACGGCGAGTTGCAGCATGACGCGCGCGCTTACAGGCGTTCGAGCACCGCGTCACCAATTTCCGTCGTATTCGCGTTGCCGCCCAGGTCCCGCCCGAGGACACCGTCCTCCAGCGCCTTGGCCACAGCGGCTTCGACGCGGTCTGCGGCAGCGTCCTGGCCCAGCGAATGGCGCAGCAGCATCGCCGCCGACAGGATCGTCGCCATCGGGTTGGCAAGGCCCTGCCCGGCGATGTCCGGCGCGGAGCCGTGGATCGGCTCGTAAAGTCCGAAGGTGCCGTAGTCGGTCTGGCGTTCGCCCAGCGAGGCCGAGGCGAGCATTCCGATCGAGCCGACGCACATGCTGGCCTGATCGGAGAGGATGTCGCCGAACAGGTTGCCGGTCACCACCACGTCGAACTGGCCGGGGTTGCGCACCAGCTGCATCGCGGCGTTGTCCACATACATATGGCTGAGCGCGACGTCGGGGTATTCCTTCGCCACTTCGATCACCACGTCACGCCACAGCTGGCTGGTTTCCAGCACGTTGGCCTTGTCCACCGAGCAAAGGCGTCCGGCGCGGCCCTGCGCGGCGCGGAAGGCGACGTGGGCGATGCGGCGCACTTCGCTCTCGCTGTAGGACATGATGTCATAGCCTTCGCGTTCGCCGTTCGGGGTGGTGCGGAAGCCCTTTTCGCCGAAATAGACGTCCCCGTTCAGCTCGCGCACGATCAGCAGGTCGATGGCGGAAGCGACTTCGGGACGGAGCGCGGAATGGTCTTCCAGTCCCTTGAACACCTTGGCCGGGCGCAGGTTGGCGAACAGCACCAGCTCCTTGCGCAGGCCCAGGATCGCCTGTTCCGGCCGCAGGTGGCGGTCGAGCGAGTCGCAGTCGGGATCGCCCACCGCGCCGAACAGCACGCCATCGGAAGCGCGGGCGATTTCCAGCGTCTCGGGCGGGAGCGGGTGGCCATAGGCCTTGTAGGCCGCGCCGCCGACCGGGGCGTGCTTCAGCTCGATGCCAAGGCCCAGTGCCTCGATCACCCGCACCGCTTCTTGCGTGACTTCGGGACCGATGCCGTCGCCCGGCAGAACCGCAATCTTCATGGAAGAACCCCTTCGCTAACCCGGAATGCGTTTCAGCCGATCGAGCAGAATCGCGCGCAGCCCCATAACATCGCGGCGATGATCGGCAAGCAGGCGGTTCCCGATCGCCTTGCCCTGCCGGTCCAGCCGTTCGAGCAGATTGGTCCATTCCTCGTCCGGCGGCGGGGCGCCGGCCGTGCCATAGCCGACCTCGCGAAGCAGCAGGATCTCGTATCCTGCCAGCGCCCGCGCCCAGCCGCGCGCGGACGGCGCATGGCAGATGGCATCAAGCAACGCGCCCAGCGCCGCGTAGAGCGCGGGGTAGGGGTGGCCTTCGGGCAGAGTGGCGGCGGTCAGCGAAGTGGCCCAGCCGATACCTGCGCTCGCCAGCGGCTCGCCCAGCCAGGCGCCACGGCTTTCCACCAGTTCGATGCGGGCGGAGGGCAGCTGGCTGGCGGAGCGCGCGCGCACTTCGGCTTCGACCCTGTTTCCGGGGATCAATACCGGACGCATCTCGCGCCCTTTCGCCCCGGCGACGTAGGCTGCGACAAGGCCGTGCTCGGCGGTCATCAGCCGCACGATCGCACCGTGTTCGCCGTGGGGACGGACGGCGCAAAGCAGGGCGGGGGCGCGGATGAGCATCGCTGTCCCGTCTGCGTTCGATCGGGAACGGTGGCAAGCGGGACAATTTACTTCATTGGAACGTCGGCGCTTGTGGAGTAGTTTGGCTGTCATGAAACAGCTCTTCCAACATTCCGCGACGACGGAAGGGGTGACCGTCCGGGTCGCAGTGAACTTCCTGCCGGAACAGTCGCGCATCGATGCGGGCAAGTGGTTCTGGGTCTATCACATCCGGATCGAGAACGACGGCGCGCAGCCGGTCCAGCTGCTGACGCGGCATTGGCGGATCACCGACGGGCGCGGTGCGGTGAACTTCGTCGACGGCGAAGGCGTGGTCGGCGAACAGCCGTTGCTCCGATCGGGACAGGCGCATGATTATGTTTCGGGCTGCCCGCTCGGCACGCCGCAGGGAAGTATGCAGGGGCATTACACCATGCGCCGCGCCGACGGTTCGCTGTTCGACGTGGCGATCCCGTTCTTCCCGCTGGCCGCGCCCGCGACGGCCAGCTGACGAACCGGCCTGATCGTCCTGCCGGATTGACATCCGCGCTTGTGCGCCGGAAGGGGACGACATGAAGCGGACGCACCTGCCCCTCAATGGTCTGCGCGTGCTCGATGCGGCGGCGCGGCATCTTTCGTTCACGCGCGCGGCAGACGAGCTGGCGGTGACGCCTGCCGCCGTGGGCCAGCAGATCCGCGCGCTGGAGGACTTGCTGGGCGTCGTCCTGTTCCGCCGCACGTCCAAGGGTCTCGAACTCACCGACGAGGCCTCGGCCGGACTGGATGCGATCCGCGAGGGCTTCCTGCGCTTCGAGGAAGGCGTTCAGTCGATGCAGGCGGGCCAGTCGAGCCACGTCTATACGATCGCCTGCCCCCGCGATTTCTTCGCCGCATGGCTTTCGCCCCGGCTGGCCGCCTATCGCCATGAAAGCCCGCAGATGCGCTTCTTCCTCGTCGGAGGAGATGGCGACGTCGATTTCACCGAGGCCAATCTGGACGTTGCGGTGCGCTGGGCCGAAGGGCCGGGCGAACTGGAAGGGATCGCGCTCGGCTCGCCCGAGACAATCGTGGTGACCGCGCCGGGCGCGACCGGCGATGCGCCATGGATCGGCTGGCCGGGCGATCCGGCACCCGATGGCAGTGCCAGCGACGTGCAGTTTTCGGTCGGGGATGCCGGCACCGCGATCAGCGCCGCCGCCGCCGGACTGGGCAAGGCGCGCGTGCCGCTGCTGCTGGCCGAGGGCGCGATCGAGGCGGGCCGAGTCGCGGCCATCGGGCCGGCCGAAACAGGGCGCCGCGGCTATTGGCTCGTTGCGCCGCTGCCGCAGTGGCGGCAAAAGAAGGTCAAGGCGCTGGTCTCGGCACTTTCCGGGCAATAATCGGACGCCTGTTTGCGACGAGTTGTTACGGGTATTGACTCGCTCTTAACTGCAATGCCCCTAGTCGGATCCGATGGACTCGGTGGAATTTTCGGCACTTAGGCGGGCGAGACAGGCGGCGATGACGCGCCTGCGCCGTCTGTCGGGCTTGGTTCGCGCCGCGTTTCGCCAGCACGATGGCGATGCTTTTACCCAGGCCTACGCCAACTCGCTCTCGCGCCGGCTGCCGCTGCTCTATCTCGTTGTCGTCTTTGCGCTGATGCTGTTGATGGTGCGCTTTATGGGCAGGGCCCCGCCGGCGTTGCTGGCTGCCGGGCCGGCGCTTTGCCTGTTCGCGGGATGGCGTGCGCGGCACTGGTTGCCGCATCGGGTCCGGCGGCGCTCGGTCGATCAACTGCGCGCCGATCTTGACCGGATGAGCCAGATCGGCGGGTTTTCCGGCCTGTTGTTCGTCAGCTGGGGGCTGGCGCTCTATCCGTTCGGCGATAACGATGCGCGCAGCCTGATCCACTATATGCTGGCGGTGGCGATGATCTCCGGCGTGCTGGGCCTTGCCCATGCGCCAGCCACCGCGCTGCGCATCGCACTTGCGTTCGTGGTGCCCAGCAGCCTGTTTTTTCTGATCGCGGGTCATCCCAATGCGGTTTACGTCACGCTGGTCCAGCTGGTGGTCACGGCGATCCTGCTGTTCGTCAGCCAGGGGCACCATCACGATTTCGTGGGGCTGGAACTGTCGCGGCAGCAACTCGCGCGGCGCGAGCAGGCCACCGCGCGCCTTGCCGGCGAAGCGACCGTGCGCGCGAGCATCGATCCGCTGACTGGCGGGCTCAACCGCGGTGCGATCCTTGAGCGGGTGGAAGAGGCGATCGGCTCGCCTTCGCCGGTCAAGCCATGGCTGGCGCTGATCGATCTCGACGGGTTCAAGCTCGTGAACGACACCTATGGACACGCGGCGGGGGACGAGGCGCTCAAGGTGATCTCGGAACGCATCGCGGCGGTGCCCGGCGTGCTGGCGAGCGGCCGGCTGGGCGGGGACGAGTTCGCCGTGCTGTTCGATGCCGCGCTGGAAGGCCCTGCCATGGCCGGGCTGGCGGCGCGGCTGGTATCGTCGATCCGCGAGGAGATCGGCCATCAGGAAGCCCGCCTGCGCCTGAGCGCGTCGATCGGCCTGCACCGGGTGCGCGGCGAGGGACTGGGCGGCTGTCTCGAACGTGCCGACGCGGCGCTCTACAAGGCGAAGGATCGGGGCGACGGATCGGTCGTGTTGTTCGGACCGGACGACGAGGTCGCCCTGCAGGAGCGGATCGAGATTACGCGCCGCTTCAACGACTGCGCGCTCGATGACCGGCTGAAGCTGCTTTACCAGCCGATCCACGATTTCGACGGAGGGCGGATCGTCACGGTCGAGGCGTTGGCGCGCTGGTCGCCGGATGGCGTGCAGTGGCATGCGCCCGGCACGTTCCTGGCGATTGCCGAAGCCACCCGCCGCACGGGCGAGTTGACGCGGCTGGTGCTGGCCCGCGCGCTGGCCGAATGCCGCCCGTGGGAAACCGGGATCAGCATCGCCATCAATCTTTCGCCGCGCGATATCGTGCGCGACGGCGCGGTGGAACGGATCGCCGCGATCGTGCGCGATGCCGGTGCGGTGCCGCAGTCGATCACGCTGGAAGTGACCGAGCGCGCGATCATGGCCGATCCGCGCCGCGCCGCGATGCAGCTGGCCGCGTTCCGCGAACTGGGCTTCCGCATTGCGCTGGATGATTTCGGTGCGGGCTGGTCGAGCCTGTCACAGCTGCGCGACCTGCCGCTGGACATGATCAAGCTTGATCGCGAACTGGCCGCGGCGCTGCCGGGCGATCCCGATGCGCGGGCGATCGTGGGAATGATCGTCGCGCTTTCGTGGCAGCTGGGGATCGATTGCACGCTGGAAGGCGTGGAGACCGAGGAGCAGGCCGAGGCGGCACGCGCGCTGGGTATCCGGCTGATGCAGGGCTACTACTTCAGCCGGCCCGGCACGCTGGACGAGGCGCTGGCCGCCGCCCATCGGGCCGTGGCCTGAACGCGGGCGACCGGCGCTCTAGTGGAAGTCCACCACCACGCGCGGGCCTCCCGGCGGGTGGATGCGGCGGAACAGGCGCCCTTTTTCACTGAACAGCACCAGCGCGAGCGAAAGCAGCGCACCGGCAAGCAGCGACCAGGCCAGCGGCCTTGCGCTGCCGTCATAGGCCTGGCCGATCATCATGCCGAGGCCTGAAGCAATCGCCATGCGCAGGAACGTCTGCACCGAGCTGGCCGCGCCGGCGGTCTGGGCGAAAGGCTGCAACGCGATCGAGCTGAAGTTGGCGCCGATGAAGCCGATCAGGCAGACGTTGGCCGCCATCACCGGCATGAACTGCCACAGGGTTTCGTCCGGGCGAGATGCCAGAAGGACCTGGGTGGTGCTGAACAGGATGAATGCCAGCAGCGCGGTGTGGGACACGCGCCGCGCGCCGAAGCGTTCGACGATCCGGGCGTTGAAGAAGCTGGCCAAGGACATGGCCGCGCCCGTCGCCGCGAAGAACAGCGGCATCAGCGCGCCGGCGCCGAAATGTTCGCCGACCAGCTGCTGGACCGAGTTCACGTAGCCGAACAGCCCGCCCATCACGAGGCCGGACCCGATGACATACCCCGTCGCGCCGCGGTTGGTGGCTGCGCGGGCCATGTTGACCGCGATCGAAGCCGGCCGGATCGGCTGGCGGAATTCGGGATGCAGCGTTTCCTCGAGCCGCGCCCAGACCCAGATGCCGAGCAGGACCGCCAGCACCGCCAGCGCCGCGAAGATCCAGCGCCACCCTGCGAACATCAGCACGAACTGGCCCAGGCTGGGCGCGAGAATCGGTACGATCATGAACACCATCGAGACGGTGGACAGCATTCGCGCCATGCGGTCGCCCGCGTGCCGGTCGCGGATGATTGCGCTTGGCACCACCGTCATGCCCGCACTGCCAAGCCCTTGGAGCACGCGCAGCACGAGGAGCGTGTTGAAATTGGTGGCCAAGGCGCATGCCACAGACAGGACGACGTAGAGCGAAAGGCTGGCCAGGACCACGCGGCGGCGGCCAAAGCGGTCGGCCAGCGATCCGGGGATCAGCGCGCCAATGCCGCCGGCCAGCAGGTAGACCCCCACCACCAGTTGGCGGCGATTGGGATCGGACACGCCCAGATCGTGCGCGATCTGACCCAGCGCAGGCAGCATCGTATCGATCGCCAGCGCCTGCAATGCCATCATCATCGCCATCATGGCGACGAATTCGCGGTGGCCCATGCTGAAGCTGTTTTCGCCCCCTTGGGCGTCCGGAAGCGCGCGCGGCCCCGGAGTCTCGTGAGTCTTCCGGTTCATGGCGCCGGCCTTAGGGTGGCGGACAAGGATCGGCCAGCCCTTTATGCTGCGGCGCGATGTGGCCTATCATGCCGCACATGGACGCGCGCAAGCAGCACGGCGAGGAAGATGAGACGCGGGCCCGCGAAGGTGCGGGCGGGGGTGCCGGCGGATTGCGCAAGATCATCCATGTCGACATGGATGCCTTTTTCGCCAGCGTCGAACAGCGTGACGAACCGGCGCTTCGCGGCAAGCCGGTAGCGGTCGGTGGATCGTCCGACCGCGGGGTCGTGGCTGCGGCAAGCTATGAAGCGCGGGTGTTCGGGGTGCGGTCGGCGATGCCGTCGGTGCGGGCGGCAAGGCTTTGTCCGGACCTGATCTTCCGCAAGCCGCGCTTCGACGTATACCGCGCGGTCAGCCAGCAGATCAGGGCGATCTTCCTTGACTATACCCCCCACGTCGAACCGCTGTCGCTCGACGAGGCCTATCTCGACGTCACCGACGACGTGCGCGGGATCGGTTCGGCCACGCGGATCGCGCAGATCATCCGGCGACGGATTCGCGAGGAGACGGGCCTGACCGCCAGCGCGGGCGTGTCCTACAACAAGTTCCTGGCGAAGCTTGCCAGCGACCAGAACAAGCCGGACGGCCTGTGCGTGATCCGCCCGGGTGAGGGGGCGACCTTCGTCGCGGGGCTGCCGGTCAAGCGGTTCCACGGCGTAGGCCCGCGCGGCGCGGAGAAAATGGCAGCGCTGGGCATCGAGACCGGCGCCGATCTGCGCGCCCGCGACATCGCCTTCCTGCGCGAGCATTTCGGCAGTTTCGCCGATTACCTCTACCGCGCGGCGCGTGGCATAGACTTGCGTTCCGTGCGCGCCGATCGTCCGCGCAAGTCCGTGGGCGGCGAGCGCACGTTCGACCGCGACCTGTCGTCCGGCCCGGTCCTGCGCGAGACGCTGGAGCGGATCATCGATATCGTGTGGGAGAGGATCGAGCGCAGCGGCGCCAAGGGGCGGACGGTCACGCTGAAGCTGAAGTTCATCGACTTCCAGGCGATGACCCGCGCGCGTTCGCTGCCCCGGCCTGTCGCGGACAAGGCCGAGTTCGCGGTCATCGCGCGGGCGCTGCTCGATGCCGTGCTGCCCCTGCCGCAGCCGGTGCGGCTGATGGGGCTGACGCTGTCCGCGCTGGATGGCGCAGCCGACGACGAGGATGAAGGCGCGCCCGGGCCGGCCGCCGCCGGCAGCGCGCCTCAGGCCGAATTGCCGTTCTGATCCGCGCGCCAGGCGCGCCACAGGTCCAGATAGTGCAGCGGCGCGCCGCAGATGCCTTCGGGGAGCGCATCGAGCGGGAAGAAGGCCGCTTCCTCAAGCTCGCGCCCATCGGCGACCGGCGGGTCCTGCGTGGTGCCGGTGACCAGTTCGGTCACGTTGGTCCAGCCGCCAGCAGCGCGGAACGGAAATGTCGCGAACCAGGTTGCTTCTTCCAGCCGGCAGCCCGTTTCCTCGCGCAGTTCCCTTGCGCCCGACCGCGCCGGGTCCTTGCTCCGCCCGATCCCGCCACCGGGCAGCATCCACGCCTCGCGCCGGTGATAGCTGTGCCGCACCAGCAGGATCCGGCCTTCCGGATCGAAGGCCAGCACGCTGCATCCGCGCACTTTCAGCCGCAGCAGGCCCCATACCCGCAGCCGAACAGGATGCGCGGCGCGCAGCAGCGCGCGGTGGAGCGGGGCGGGGACAAGGCCGAACATCAGGCAGCAGGTGTCGCGCCGCAGCGCTGCCGCCGCAAGCCCTTGATTGCAGGCGCGGCGGATCGGGCGGGCTATCGTTGGTAATTCCGCAAGCGCTTGGTATGGCTGGGGCTGGCGAACCGCTGAATCGGCAGTTCCGCCAGTGGGGGAGGGTTCGGGGGCGTGATCCGGCGCGGCGCGATGATCGGGGCAAGGCGGGCGGCGCTGCCGCACGGGCTGACCCTGCACGCCATGTTGTGGTGGACGCTCGCCGCCACCATCGCGAGCCTTGGCGCCGCGATCCTGTGGGCGCTGGTGACGCCGGTTTCGCCCATTGGCGCGTGGCGCCCGGCCACCGTCCGGATCCCATCGCCGGCGGAGCGCGCCGCGCTGTTCGCGTCGGTCGACCCGTTCAACCGGGGTGCTGCGTCGTCCGCTGGGCCGGCTTCGTCCGACACCGGCGCGGTGACCTCGCTGGCACTGACCCTTTTCGCCACGCGTTCCACGCCGGGTGGCGGCGGCAGCGCGATCATCGCGGGGGCAGGCGGCGTGCAGCAGGTGGTCCGCACGGGCAGCGAGGTGCAGCCGGGCGTGACGCTGGCGGCAGTCGCTTTCGATCATGTGGTGCTGAGCCGCAACGGCGCGCGCGAACTGCTCTATCTCGACCAGTCCGGCGATGCGCCCAGCGCGGACCGCGTGGTGGCTGCCAATCCGGTGCGCGATACGCTGGCTCCCGCCAGTGCCGCCGGGCCGTTGACGGTCGATGCTGCGCGCCGGGGCATCGGCTTCGGCCCGCGCGCGGAGGGCGGGCGCGTGACCGGGCTGGAAGTGATGCCGTCGGGCGATGGCAAGGTCTTCCGCGCCGCCGGTTTCCAACCGGGCGACGTCATCACCGCCGTCGATGGCAAGCCGGTTTCCGGCGCTGGCGACGGCGCGCTTCTTGCCGGTGCGCTGCGCCCCGGCGCTTCCGTTTCGGTCACCGTCCGTCGCGGCGACCGCCAGCTTCCGCTCGCGATCACATTGGCACCATGAACCTCAGACACCTGCTCACTGCCCTGTCCGCGACCGTGCTGGCGCTCCCCCAGGGCGCAATGGCCCAGTATACGCTCAACGTGCGCGAGGCGGACATTCGCGCTTTTATCGCCGACGCCGCCGAAGTGACCGGGCGCACGTTCATCGTCGATGCGCGGGTGCAGGGGAAAGTCAGCGTGGTCAGCGACCGGGCGCTCAGCCGGTCCGAATACTTCGAGGTGTTCCTTTCCACCCTGCGCGCCAACGGCCTGATCGCGGTGCCCACCGGCAACGGCGCCTTCCGCGTACAGCCCGCCGATGGCGCGGCCACGCAGCCCACTCGCATCGGTAGCCGGGGCGCGGCGCGCAACCAGATGGTGACCGAGATCGTCCGGCTCCGGACCGTGGATGCCACGCAGGCGGTCGAGACGTTGCGCCCGCTGGTGAGCAAGGACGGCTCGCTCACCGCGAACAAGTCGGGCAATTCGCTGGTCATCGTCGATTATGCGGACAACCTCGCCCGTATCCGCGCGCTGCTGCGTCAGATCGACCGTGACCAGTCCTCCACCCAGACGGTGCTGCTGGAACACGCCGGCGCGCGAGAGATCGCGACCGCGCTGGGCCAGCTGATCCCGGCTGGCGGAGAAGGCGGGCGGGCGCTGGCCAGCGTGGTCGCGGTGGACAGCTCCAACGCCCTGCTGCTGCGCGGCGATCCGGCCACGCTGGCGAAGCTTTCCGCCATGGCGCGCCAGCTCGATGCGCGTGCAGCACTGGGCGGCGAGATCAAGGTGCTGTGGCTCGACTATGCCGATGCGGCGGTGCTGGTGCCCGTGCTGGAACGGCTGGTCGGCGGTCAGGGCGGCAGCGAAGTGGCGTCCGGTTCGCAGGCGCCCGTTTCGCTGGGGGGCGTTGGTGGTAACACCACCTCCACGGCGGGCACGCAGGGCAGCACGATGCCTGCGGGCGGCGCGGCGGCAGGCACGGCGGGCATCAATCCCACCGGCGGCACCAGCGGCGGGCTGGGTTCCGGGCCGATCAAGCTGGAAGGCGGGCGCGGTACGGCCACGATCACGCGCTATCCCGGCGCGAATGCGGTCATCATCGCCGCACCGGCCGATGAACAGCGCCGCCTGACCGAACTGGTCCGCCAGCTCGACATTCCGCAGGAACAGGTGCTGGTCGAGGCGATCATCGTCGAGATTTCCAACGACGTGGCGCGCAAGCTGGGCGTGCAGATGCTGATCGGCGGCAAGGACATTCCCTTTGCCGTCTCCAATTTTTCCAACGTCTCGCCCAACATCATCGACATCGCGGGCGGGCTTTATGCCGACAGGCTGGACCAGACGACGACCGTGATCAACGGCAGCACCGTCACCACCAGCACCAATTCGCCGACCGCCGACCTGCTGCGCCAGAACGCGGCGAGCGCGATCCTGGGCGCGCAGGGCGGGTTCGGCGGCTTTGCGACGGAGCTGGGCAAGGACCGCTTCTTCGGCGCGCTGATCAATGCGGTGCAGGCGGACAGCAATTCCAACATCCTGTCCACGCCGCACATCACCACCAACAACAACGTCCCCGCCTCGATCCTGTTCGGCAAGGAGATCCCGGTGGCGACGGGCGAGGCGCTGTCTTCCGCCAATTACAACAACACCTTCCGGACCATCCAGCGCCAGAACGTGGGCATCGAGCTGGACGTTACCCCGCAGATCAACGCGGGCAACCAGGTGCGGCTGGACCTGCGCCAGCAGGTCAGCTCGATCGCCGGGCCGGTTTCGTCCAGCAACAGCGAACTCATCATCAACAAGCGCGAGATCAAGACCACGGTCACCGTGGGCGACCGCGAGATCGTGGTGCTGGGCGGCCTGCTCGACGACAACGAGCGGCGCACCATCGAGAAAGTGCCGCTGCTGGGCGACGTGCCGATCCTGGGCGAACTGTTCAAGTCGCGCGGGAAAAGCCACGTGAAGACCAACCTGATGGTGTTCATCCGGCCCACGATCATGCGCAACGGGGCGGACCGCGCCGCGCTGACCGCCCGCCGTTACGGCGTGATCCGCGATGCGCAGGCCGCCTATGATCCCAAGCGGGAGCCGAGCATCGACCAACTGATCGTCGATTATATGGGGGCCGCGCTTCCGGTGGCGCCCGCACCGCAGCCCGGCACCGACACGGTGATCGCGCCGCGCTCCGGCATGGTCCAGCCGCTGCCGCTCCCGCCGAGCACCGCGCCCCGGCCTTGACGATGGACGGCGCGCCCGAATCCGTCGAACCCGAAATCGCGCCGGGCGTTACGCTTGCTGGCGCGGCGACGGTGGCCGCGCTGCCGCTCGCATGGCCCTATGCTCGCGCCCGCGACACCGGCCTGCTCGCCGCGGAAACGGCAGACGGGGCGGAAGTGGCGATGCGCGCGGGCAGCGATCCGCTTGCCCTGCTCGACCTGCGCCGGATGCTGGGCCGGCCGTTCACGCTGCGCACGGTTCCCGCGCCTGATTTCGAGCGGCTTCTCGCCGAACGCTATGCCGTGGACGGTGCCGCCGCTGCCGTGGCGGGCGACATGGCGCTGGGCGATATCGGGCTGGACGGATTGGACCCGCTGGCGCTTGGACTGCCGAGCGCCGAGGACCTGCTCGACAGCGCCGACGATGCGCCCGCGATCCGGCTCATCAACGGGCTGATCGCCGAAGGCCTGCGGCAGGGCGTGTCCGACATCCACATCGAACCCTATGAACAGGCGCTGGTCGTGCGGATGCGGGTGGACGGCGTGCTGGCGGAAAAGCTGCGGATGCCGCCGCACGTCGCGCCGGTGCTGGTCAGCCGGATCAAGGTCATGGCCCGGCTCGACATTGCAGAACGCCGGTTGCCGCAGGACGGGCGCATCTCGCTCAGCCTGGGCGGCAAGCTGGTGGACGTGCGCGTTTCCACCCTGCCCAATCGTGCGGGCGAGCGCGTGGTCATGCGCCTGCTCGACAAGGACAACGCAGGGCTGGACCTCGCCCATCTGGGGCTGGGCGAGAAGGCCAAAGCCTCTTTGCGCGGCGCGCTGGCCGAACCCAACGGCGTGGTGCTCGTTACCGGGCCGACCGGATCGGGCAAGACGACCACGCTCTATGCCGCGCTGCGCCTGTTGAACGATGGCGCGCGCAACATCCTCACGGTCGAGGACCCGGTGGAATATGCGGTGGAAGGCGTGGGCCAGACGCAGGTCAACGCCAAGGTGGGCCTGACTTTCGCAGCCGGGCTGCGCGCCATCCTGCGGCAGGATCCGGACGTGGTCATGGTGGGCGAAATCCGCGACCGGGAAACCGCCGAAATCGCGGTGCAGGCTTCGCTCACCGGCCATCTCGTGCTGTCGACCGTCCACACCAACGATGCGGTGGGCGCGATCACGCGGATGCGCGACATGGGCGTCGAATCGTTCCTGCTGGCCTCCACCCTGCGCGCGGTGATCGCGCAGCGGCTGGTTCGGCGGCTGTGCCCGCATTGCAGCGTGGAGCGTTCGATCGAGCCGGCCCTTGCCGAGCTGCTGGGGATCAAACCGGGCCGCCTTGTGCGCGAACCGGTGGGCTGCGCGCGTTGCGACCAGACTGGTTATGCCGGCCGGATCGGCGTGTTCGAGGCGCTGCGTGTCGATGAAACCGTGCGCCGCCTGATCCATGAAGACGCAAGCGAAGCGGCCATCGCGCGCCATGCCTTCGCCGATGCGCCGCGGCTGGCCAAAGCGGTGCGCCGGCTGGTGCGGGACGGCCTGACCAGTCCGGCCGAAGCCGCACGCATCCTGCGGCGCGAGGACGGCTGATGGCGCGCTTCGCCTATCATGCCATCGACCCCAAAGGGCTGGAACGGCGCGGCGCGGTCGAGGCCGGGGACGAGCGGCAGGCGGCTGAAAAGCTGGCGGCGCGCCAGTGGCACATCGTGGCGCTGGCGCCCGATGTCGCGGCTTCGGCGCGGCGGGCGGCGAGCGGCACGGCGCAGGGCGGCGGGCGCGGATCGCTGTTCGCACCGCGCCTTTCCGCCAAGCAACTGGCGTTGTTCACGCGCCAGATCGCCTCGCTGATGCTGGTCAGCCCGTTGGAGGAATCGCTGCGCACCATCGCGCGCCAGACCGAAAAGCCCCGGGCGCGGGCCATCCTGGGCAATGTCCATGCCGGCATCGTAGAGGGCTTGCCGCTGGCCGAGGCAATGCGCCGCGAGGAGCCGAGCTTTCCCCCCGTTTACCGGGCGATGATCGCAGCGGGCGAGAACTCGGGCAGCCTGCCCGCCATCGCCAACCGTCTTGCCGACCTGCTCGAACGGCAGGCGGCGGTGCGCGCGAAGATCCTGGCCGCGCTGGCCTATCCCGTCGTGCTGTCGTTCGTCGCCATCGCCGTGGTCGCGGGCCTGATGATCTCGGTCGTGCCGCGCGTGGTCGAGCAGTTCGACAACGCCAGCCGCCAGTTGCCGTGGCTGACGCGCGGCGTGATCGCGGTGTCGCAAGTTCTTGCGGGATGGTGGTGGGCGATCCTGCTGGCGCTGTTGGCGGCCACTTTCGGTTTCGCGCGGGCCTTGCGCGATCCGGGTTTCCGGCTTCGCGTGGACCGGGCGGTGCTGGGCCTGCCGTTCGTTGGCCGGCTGGTGCGCGATGTCCATGCCGCCGCGCTCGCCCGCACGCTGGCCACCATGATCGAGGCGCGGCTGCCGCTGGTGGACGGGCTGCGGCTCGCGACGCGCACCGTGTCGAACAGCGTCCAGCGCAATGCGCTGGCCCGGATCACGGAGCAGGTCCGCGCCGGCGGCTCGCTTTCCACCGCGCTGCGCGAGGCGGGCACGTTCCCGCCGCTGCTGGTCTATCTGGCCGCCAGCGGCGAAGCGGCGGGGCAGCTGGGCCTGATGCTCGAACGCGCGGCCGACTATCTCGAGCGCGAGTTCGAAAGTTTCACCGCCACCGCGATGGCCTTGCTCGAACCTGCGATCATCGTCGTGATGGGCGCGGTCGTGGCGCTGATCATCCTCGCGATCCTGCTGCCGATCCTGCAACTCCAGAACCTGACCGGACTGTGACCCGATGAACACCTACCGACACATTGGCCGCACTTCGGGCCGCACCGGGGACCGCACCTCGCGCCCCGTCGCCAACGGCTTCAGCCTCGTCGAACTGATGGTCGTGCTGTTCATCATGGCGCTGCTGGCGGCGGTGGTCGCCTACAATGTGATTCCGGTGGGCGATAAGGCGAAGGTGGTCGCCGCGCGGGCCGATATCGCCACGCTTGACCAGTCGCTGGAAATGTATCGCCTCGATCTGGGGGCTTACCCCACGCAGGGCGAAGGCCTCGCCGCGCTGCGCACCCCGCCGGCCGGGCTGGCTAGCCCGCAGGATTATCGCAGCGGCGGCTATATCAAGGATTTGCCCAACGATCCCTGGGGCCACCCCTACCAATATGTCGTCCCCGGCCGCGATGGGCAGGCGTTCGAGGTGTTCTCGCTCGGCGCTGATGGCCAGCCGGGCGGCAGCGGGCTTGCCGCCGACGTGACCGCGAAGAAGGACTGACGCGCGGCGATGGCGCAGCCCGTTCCCCTTGGCGATCCCGCACCCGACGGAGTGATCGCGCTGCTGCCCGACGCCCCCGGCGGTGCGTGGCGGTGGTGGCGCGTGGCGGATGGCGCGTTGGGCCGCGAGCGCGCGTGGCTGCCGGGCGAGGAACTGCCGTGGGTCGCCGCGACGCCGGCAACCTTGCTGGTGCCCTCCGCTGCGGCACCGGTGCGGGACAAACCCTTGCCCGACCTGCCCGCGGCGCAGGCGCTTGCGGCGGAACGGATCGCGCTGTCGGGGCAGTCGGGCGCCGAGGCGGATCGCCATGTCGCGGTGGCGGCAGCGGACGGGCGCCTGCTTGCGGCGACGGCGGGCCTTGCGGATATGGACTGGTGGCTGGCGGCAGCGGAAGGCGCGGAACTGGCGGTGCGGGCACTGGTGCCGGCTGCGCTGGCGCTGCCCCGGCCTGAAGCTGGAGTGGTCACTGCTGAGCTGGGCGGGCAGCCGCTGGCCCGCACCGCCGAAGCGGCGTTCGCGGGCGAGTTGGCGCTGGTAGAGGCGCTGGGCGGCGGGTGCGGGACAGATGTGGTCGCGACCGAGGCGCTCGATGCGGCGTTGCTGGCGCTTCATGCGCGCGCGCCGCTGGACTTGCGGCAAGGCCGCTATGCGCCGGCGCGGGTTTCGTTCTTCCATGTGGCGGATTGGGTCCAGATCGCGCGGATGGCGGCTGTGGCGGCGCTGCTCGGGCTGGTGCTGATGCTGGTGTGGATCGTGCGGCTCGATCGCGACACCGCCGCACGCGAGGCCGAGGCGCTGGCCGCCGTGCAGGCGAAGTTCCCGGCGGCGGGCGATCTCGACGGCGCGGAGCGGCTGGTGCTGGCGGAAGCGGCGCGGCGCGGTGCCGGGGCGGCGGCATTCCCAGCGCCTGCGGCGGCGCTGCTGGCGGCGATGCGTCCGGTGCCCGCGCTGCGGCTGCGCGATCTGGGCTTCGACGGCGATGGCACGCTGCGCTTCACCGCCGCCGCACCGCGTGCGGAGGACGTGAATGCCGTGCTGATCGCGCTGCAACGGCAGGGCTGGAAAGTGACCGTTCCGCCGTCGCTCAGCCCCGATCCCACCGGCGCGACCGTCGCCGCGATCACGCTGAGGGCTCCATGAGGGCGTTGCTCGACTGGCGCGCCGGGCTGACCGGGCGCGAACGCCGTCTGGTCGATCTGGCGGCGCTGCTGACCGCGCTGGTCGTCGGTGTCTATGGGATCGTGCTGCCCGTGGGCCACGCGCTCGACGATGCCGAGGCGCGCCATGCGGCAGCGGTGGAGCGCAGCGCGCGCCTTGTCACGGCGGTTCGCAGCATGACGCCGGGCGTATCGCCGCGCGAGTCCGCATCGGCACCGCTCGACCAGATCGTGTCCGTCAGCGCGCAGGAGGCGGGCCTTGTCGTCCAGTCGGTGCAGCCGCGGGGGAGCGACCGGGTCGTGCTGGTGATACCGTCGGCACCTCCCGTCACGGCGCTTGGCTGGATCGATCGCCTTGGTGCGCGCGGCCTGGCGGTCGAAAGCCTTGCCGTGCGGCCTTCGCCCGATGGCACGGCTGCGGTCGAAGTCACGTTCCGGCGAGCCGGGCCATGATCGGCCGCTGGATTTTCCTGCGCGACGGGCGCTGGCCCGCCGGATCGCGGATGACGCTCGCCTTGTTGTTCCTCGCGGCGCTGGTGGTCTTGTTGCCGTTGCGACTGGTGCTGGGCGGGGTGCCGGGCCTTTCGGCGAGCGCGGCCGAAGGGACCATATGGTCGGGCCGGGTGCGCGATGCCGCTATCGGACCATTCGTGCTGGGCACGGTGGACGCTGGGCTTTCGCCGCTGCCGCTGCTGGTGGGGCGGCGCGAGGTGTGGCTGCGCCGCGGCGGGGCCGATCCCTTGCATGGCCGGATTTCGGGCGCGGGCGGGGAGGTTCGGCTTTCGTCGGTGGACGGGACCGTGGCGCCGGGTGGTGCCTTTGGCGGACTGCCGGTGGAGGCGATCAACTTCGCCGGGTTCGGCGCGGCGCTGGCGGACGGCCGTTGCCTTTCAGCGGAAGGCAGCGTGACCGCCACGCTGCCGCCGCTGGGCGCGTTGGGCGGAGGCCCGATCCTGCTGAGCGGCCGTGCCCGCTGCGACGGAGCCGCACTGCTGCTGCCACTGCGCGGCAGCGGCGGCATGGAGCGGCTGGACTTGCGCATCCATGCGAATGGCGGGTGGCGCGCGGAGTTTGTGCTGGCCGATCCGCCGATGGAAGCCGTGCCGGCGCTTGTGGCCATGGGGTTCGTCGCTCGTCCCGGCGGCCTTGGCCTCAGGACGAGCGGACGGTTACGGTAGGATTCAGCTGGCGATCTGGGTGAGGAACCAGACGCGCTGCTGGGCCTGGTCGGTCCAGTCGTCGGCCAGCCCTTCGGTGGCGTTGTCGCCCGCTTCGCCCGCGGCAGCCTTGGCGGCGCGGATGCGTTCGACCAGCTTGGCGTTGTCGTCGCGCAGCGCCTTGACCATCTCGATGGCATCCACCTTGGCGCGGTCGTCGTCCTCGATCACGGTCTTGGCGGCGATCGACCCGATCGAGGTCAGCGTGGCGCCGCCGTTCTTGCGCACGCGCTCACCAATGATGTCGGTCAGCGCGAAGAGCGCGGCGGCCTGTTCGTCGAACAGCAGGTGCAGGTCGCGGAACTGCGGCCCGGCGACGTGCCAGTGGTAATTCTTGGTCTTGAGATAGAGCGCGAAGTAATCGGCGAGCAGCCCGTTCAGGCTGTCGACCAGCGCCTTCCTTGCATTGTCACCCGGCATGGTAATCCCCTTCGCTTGCTGCGGCTGGACCCTAATACGCCAAGGCGACCGATTGGTTTCACGCAAAAGCCGGGTTGAACTGATCGGCAGCGTCGATCAGTCGGCGGGCTTGGGCGAGAACCTCAGGACCAGTGCGCCGGCGATTGCGGACAGCAGCGAGCCGGCGAGAATGCCGATCTTGGCTTCCTCACCCAGCGCGGGGCGGGTCGGAAAGGCCAGCCCGGCGATGAACAGGCTCATCGTGAAGCCGATGCCGCACAGCAGCGCCATGCCCCACAGGTGCGACAGGTGCGTGCCCGCCGGGCGCGGCGCGAAGCCGAGCCGCTCGCAGGCGACCACGGCGGAAAACACGCCGACCTGCTTGCCGATGAACAGTCCGGCCGCGATGGCGAGCGGGAGCGGATCGGCAAGGCTCGATCCCCCGCCCAGCGTGACGCCGGCATTGGCAAGGCCGAACAGCGGCACGATCAGAAAGCCGTTGGGCGCGACCAGCGCGTGTTCCATCCGCAGCAGCGGGCTATCGCCGTGCCGATCGAGCGCCATGGGCACGGTCAGTGCGGCCAGCACGCCGGCTACGGTGGCATGGACGCCCGAATGGAGCACTGCCGCCCACAGCGCGATGGCCAGCACGATGTATGGCCACGAGGCGCGAATCCCGCTGCGGTTGAGAATCACCATGGCCCCGAAAAGCGCGGCGGCGATGCCGAGCCATGCCCACACGATGCCGGCGGTGTAGAAAATCGCGATGACCGCGACCGCGCCAAGGTCGTCGACGATGGCGACGGTGAGCAGGAACAGGCGCACGGAGGGTGGCACACGTTTGCCAATCAGCGCCAGCACGCCCATTGCGAAAGCGATGTCGGTGGCGGCGGGAATGGCCCATCCCGCGTGCAATGCGGCATCTCCGCGCGAGGCGGCGAGATAGACCAGCGCCGGCACCGACATGCCCGCCAGCGCGGCGACGACGGGCAATCGCCGGCGCTGCGGGTCGGCCAGTTCACCGACGATGATTTCCCGTTTGATCTCAAGCCCGACGACGAAGAAGAACACCGCCATCAGCCCGTCATTGATCCACAGGTGGAGTGTGTCCAGCCGAGGCAGCGGAGTCCACGGCAGCGGGTGGTGGAACAGATCGTGCCACGCTTGCGCGAGGGGGGAGTTCGCAAGTGCGAGCGCCGCCGCGGCGCAGGCGATGAGCACCAGCCCCGGCGCTGCCTCGCTGCGCCCGAGGCGGCCCAGCCACCCCCTAGACCTTAGGATTCCCGCCATATTCGAACCAATCACCTGCGTGCCTGCGTTGCCATCGGGGCACGCGCGCCGATACTCTCTAACCGGAGATGGGGTGCCGTCAAACCGGCGGGGGCAAGGACATGATGCCGTTAACAACGGCCCTGGAGTGGCTCGACCTCATCGAGCATGAACTCCTGCTGTTCGCAGCCTTCTGGTTCGCGATCGGGGCCATCGATGAATTCGGGGTCGACCTTTTGTGGGTCTGGCTCCGCCTCTCGGGGCGCGTGGGAACGGGACGTGCGCCCGACGATCACGAGGCGCCGCTGCGGGGTGTTGCCGCCGTGCTGGTGCCGGCCTGGCACGAAGCCGGCGTCGTGGGCGCCATGCTCGCGCATTGCCTGCGCGTGTGGCCGCAACAGGAGTTGCGCATCTACGCGGGGTGCTATCGCAACGATCCGCACACGCTGGCGGCGATGATCGGGGCTGCGGGCGATGCCCGCCTGCGCATTGTGGTCCACGACCGGTCCGGGCCGACGACCAAGGCCGATTGTCTCAATCGGCTCTATGCGGCCATGGTCGAGGACGAAAAGCGTGGCGGCTTCATCGTGCGCAGCGTGATCCTGCACGATGCCGAGGACATGGTGCATCCCGCCGCGCTTGCCGCGCTCGATCGCGGGCTGGACGATGCCGATTTCGTGCAGGTGCCGGTCCGCCCGGAACCGCAGGCGGCGTCGCCGTGGATCGCGGGGCACTATTGCGACGAGTTCGCCGAAAGCCACGGCAAGGGCATGGTGGTGCGCGATTGGCTTGGCGTGGGGCTACCGGCTGCCGGGGTTGGCTGTGCATTCCGGCGCGATGCGATCGAGGCCATCGCGGCGCGGCGCGGATCGCACGAACCGTTCGCCGCCGAGTGCCTGACCGAGGACTACGAATTCGGCCTGCTGATCGAGGAGAGCGGCCGCCGCGCGCGGTTCCTGCGGCTGCGCGACGGCGAGGGCCGGCTGGTGGCGACGCGCGAGTTTTTTCCGTCCGGACTTTACACATCGGTGCGCCAGAAGACCCGTTGGCTTCACGGCATCGCCTACCAGGGTTGGGAGCGGCTGGGCTGGAGCGGGCGTCCGCTGGAACTGTGGATGCGCCTGCGCGACCGGCGCGGCCCGCTGACCGCGATCGTGCTCGCGGCCGGATACATGCTGATCGTGCTGGCGCCCATCAGCGCGCTGGCCGTGTGGCTGGGCCTTGCCGCGCCGCCTCCGGTGGACCCGGTGTTGCGCGCCCTGGTGCTGTTCAACTTCGCGGCCCTGCTGTGGCGCGTGGCGGCGCGTGTGCTGTTCACCGCGCGCGAATATGGCGCGGTGGAAGGACTGCGCGCAATCGTGCGGATGCCGTTGGCCAATGTGATCGCGATCATGGCCGGGCGCCGCGCGCTGTTCGCCTATCTCGCCTCACTGCGCAGCGGGCGGGTGAAATGGGATCACACGCTTCACTTCGGTCATCCCTCGCTTGCCGGTGCGCATTGAGCGCAGCAAGGCTCCTCGACGTGCATGGCGGACGCCGTGGGCAGCCGCTCGTCGCGTTGATGGGTGTGCTGGCGCTGTGGGTCGGTGTGCGGGCCTGCCTGCTGACGGGCGGCACTGTGTCCCAGGCGAAGGCCGATGGCAGGGACGTGGCGGCAGGCGCTCCCCGGTCCGTGCCTCATGCGTTAGGTCGCCCGGGCGTTCGCCAGCTCGCCTCGCGCGGTGCAGCGGTGCATCCTGCGCGCGCCGTTTCAGCCGCCCGTCCGCGTTCCCGGCCGGCTGAGGGGGGACGCACGGCAACCGCGCTTCCGTTGCAGGCGGGGCTGGCACCAACGCCTGCCGAACCGGCTATGAACGAGCGCGCGGCGCCGGTGCCCTCCAGTCTTGCCGGCGCCGCAGGACCTTCAGCGGCTGGCGCGAGCCGGTGGTCGGGCGACGGCTGGCTCTATCTGCGGCGCGGTCATGGCGCGCCCGCGCTCGGGACGCTGGGGCCGACCTATGGGGCCAGCCAGTTCGGCGCTGTGCTGCGTTACGCTCTCGCGCCTGGACCGCGGGCGCGGGCTTTCGGTTATCTGCGGGTTGCCGGCGCGATGGACGCTCCCTTCCGGGATCGCCATCTGGCGCTGGGTCTTGGCCTGCGGCCTGTCCGCCATTTGCCGGTCGCGGTACTGATGGAGGCGCGTGTCCAGCAGGGCGGGCGCGACACGCACGTGCGGCCGGCCGTTGCGCTGGTCAGCGAAGTGCAGCCGCTGGCGCTGCCGCTCGGAGCAGAGGCGGAAATCTACGGGCAGGGCGGCTGGGTCGGGGGGCGGGATGCGACCGCGTTCTTCGATCTTCAGGCCGTGGCCGACCGGAGCGTGCTGCGCCCCTCGATCGACGCCGACCTGCGGTTGGGGGCGGGCGTGTGGAGTGGGGGCCAGAAAGGCGCGGTGCGGCTCGACGCAGGGCCGCGCGTGAGCCTGCGCACGGCGATCGGCGGCGTTCCCGCGCGGCTCGCGCTGGATTGGCGGTTCCGGGTCGCGGGGGATGCCGCACCCCGTTCCGGCCCGGCGCTGACCGTTTCCGCCGGGTTCTGATCATCCGGCGGGCAATGCCGGAAAAGCTGGCCTGCGGCGTTTGCATCCGGCACCGCCTGCGCTAGCCTCATCCGCAGGATGGACGTTTACCTCCCCATCGCGAATCTTTCGGTCAATGGACTGGTCATCGTCGGGCTTGGCCTGCTGACCGGGCTGTTGTCCGGCATGTTCGGCGTGGGCGGTGGGTTCCTGACCACGCCCTTGCTCATCTTTTACGGCGTGCCGCCGACCGTCGCCGCCGCTTCGGCCGCCAGCCAGGTGACGGGGGCCAGCGTATCGGGCGCGTTCGCCCATGCGCGGCGCGGCGGGATCGACTACCAGATGGGCGGCGTGCTGGTGGCGGGCGGCGTGCTTGGCACCGGGCTGGGCGCGCTGCTGTTCCGGCTGCTGCAATCGCTCGGCCAGATCGATACGGTGATCAACATCCTCTACGTCCTGATGCTGGGCGGGATCGGCGGGCTGATGGCGCAGGAAAGCATCGCCACGCTGCGCGCGCAGCGATCTGGCGTGCCGGTCCCTGCGCGCAAGCGCCGGCACCATCCGCTGGTGGCCAGCCTGCCGCTGCGCTGGCGGTTCTATCGCTCGGGCCTCTACATCTCGCCGCTCGCGCCGCTTCTTCTGGGTATCACGACCGGCATCCTGACGATGTTGATGGGCATCGGCGGCGGATTCATCCTCGTGCCTGCGATGCTCTACATCCTGGGCATGGGGGCGGGGGTCGTCGTTGGCACCTCGCTGTTCCAGATCCTGTTCGTGACGATGGCGACGACCATGATGCACGCGCTGACGACACGCGCGGTCGATATCGTGCTGGCCTCGCTGCTGCTGCTCGGCTCTGTCTCTGGCGCGCAGATCGGCGCGCAGTTCGCGCAGAAGGCGAAGCCCGAGCAATTGCGGCTGATCCTTGCGGTGATCGTGCTGGCCGTGGCGATCCGCATGGCGCTGGGGCTGGGCTACCGCCCGGACGAGATCTACACCGTGGTGCCGCTGTGAAAGGCTTGCGCGCGCTGTTCCTGCTTGCCTGCTTCGCATTGCTTGGCGCCGCGCGCGAGCCGGTGCTGGTGCCTGAAATCTCGCAGCACGAAATTCAGGTGCGGCAAGGCTTTACCGGTGCGGACCTGCTGCTGTTCGGGGCGATTCTTACCCCCGAAGGCACGCGCGCGGCGCAGGATACCGATATCGTCGTGGTGCTTGAAGGGCCGGTGCGATCGATCGTGCTGCGCGAGAAGCAGAAGGTCGCGGGCGTGTGGATCAATGCCGACAGCACGCAGTTCCGCTCTGCGCCCAGCTTTTTCGCGGTGGCTTCCTCGCGCCCGATCGCGCGCATCGTCGATGACAAGACCGCGGCGATCTACGAACTGGGGCTCAAGTGGCTCCAGCTCTCGCCGATCGGGGTGATCGACCCGGCCGAGCAACAGCGCTTCTCGACCGGGCTGGTCGACCTGATGCTGCGGCAGGGCCTGTACCAGGAGAACGAGGGCGCGGTGAAGATCAGCGGCGAGGTGCTGTACCAGGCGCGCATCTCGCTGCCCTCGAGCGTGCAAACCGGCACCTACACCGCCGAAACCTTCGCCATCCGCAAGGGCAAGGTGGTCGCCTCCGCGATCACGCGGGTCGAAGTGACCAAGGAAGGGTTCGAGCGCTTCGTCGCGGTCAATGCCGAGACCAACGGCATTCTCTATGGCCTGTTCGCGGTGCTGCTGTCGGTGGGCATGGGCTGGCTTGCCGGAAGGCTGTTCGCGCTCATCTGATTGTACCGGTCAGGTTCGCCTTATCTGCTTGTTAACGCTGCCTCCTTTACCTTCGACAGGTTAGGGCGAACGGCGCGAGACTGGAAAGACGTGGCAATGTCGGACATGACGATGCAGGGTTTCGAGGGCGCACGCCCGGCTGCGCCCGAGGATCTTGCCTCCCCGCGCCATCCGGCCCCGCCCGCTGACAATGCCCGCCGTCCGCTGGGCTACGTGGTCGATGTGGCGGGTTCGGGCAGCCAGATCGCGCTCGATCTCAAGCGGCTGGAAGAGTGCATGGCCGATGCCGATCCGTCGGTGTCGCTGTCCGGGCAGGTCGGCAGCCAGATCAAGATTCGTGTCGGCAATTCCTGGCTTCTCGCCAGCGTGCGCAACCAGCGCCACGAAGGCTCGGCCGAGGACTGCATTTTTGCGCAGGTCGATTTCCTGGGCGAGGGCGAGGAAGAACGACTGACCGGCAAGATCTTTGCTTTCCGGCGCGGCGTTACCCGTTATCCGATCCCCGGCGCACTGGTCTATCCGGCGACCAGCGGCGACTTGCGGCAGATCTACGCCAGCGACGGCCGCGCGAACGTGACCATCGGCACCGTCTTTCCCAGCAAGGACATCCGCGCCGGGCTTTATGTGGACGCGTTCCTGGGCAAGCACTTCGCTCTGCTCGGTTCGACCGGCACCGGCAAGTCGACCAGTGCCGCGCTGATCCTGCACCGGATCTGCGAGATGACCCCGCAGGGCCATGTCGTGATGATCGATCCGCACGGCGAATATTCGCAGGCATTCCGAGGGATCGGTCACCTGCTCGACGTGTCGAACCTGCAGATGCCGTATTGGCTGATGAACTTCGAGGAGCACTGCGAAGTGTTCCTGACCAGCGTGGGTTCGGACCGGCAGATCGATGCCGACATTCTGGCCAAGTGCCTGCTTCACGCCCGCCAGCGCAACCGGCTGGCCGACCAGATCGGCAAGATCACGGTCGATTCGCCGATTCCCTACCTGCTGTCGGACCTCGCCAACATTCTCCAGAACGAGATGGGCAAGCTCGACAAGGGCACCAATTCGATCCCCTACATGCGGATCAAGTCCAAGCTGGAAGAGATCAAGGGGGATCCGCGCTATCAGTTCATGTTCTCGGGAATGCTGGTGGGCGACACCATGGCCGAGTTCATCTCCAAGGTGTTTCGCCTGCCTTCCAGTGGCCGGCCGATCTCGATCATCGACGTGTCGGGCGTGCCTTCGGAAATTACCACGACGGTGGTGGCCGTGCTCAGCCGGCTGGTGTTCGACTATGCCGTATGGGCGCGCGATGAAGAGACGCGCCCGGTGCTGCTGGTGTGCGAGGAAGCCCACCGCTACGTGCCCAACGAGAAGAACAACGATGGCTCGTCGGTGGGCCGCATCCTGTCGCGCATCGCCAAGGAAGGGCGCAAGTACGGTATTTCGCTGGGCCTCATCACCCAGCGCCCGTCGGACCTTGCCGAAGGCGTGCTGTCGCAGTGCGGCACGATCATCGCCATGCGTCTCAACAACGAGCGCGACCAGGCGTTCGTGAAGGCCGCCATGCCCGAAGGCGCGCGCGGTTTCCTTGATTCGATCCCGGCCTTGCGCAATCGCGAATGCATCATCTGCGGCGAAGGCGTGTCGATCCCGGTGCGCGTGTCGTTCGATGAGCTTGCCGCGGGCCTGCGCCCCGCCTCCGACGATCCCTCGTTCTCGCAGCTGTGGAGCAAGTCCGGCGGCGAGGAGGAAGCGGTCGAGCGGACGGTGCAGCGCTGGCGCGCGCAATCGCGCTGACCTAAAGCGCGGGCACCATCCGGCCTGAGCTGTCGCTGTCGGCCTGGGTTTCCTCTGCACATTCGTCCGGCGGCACGACCCGCGCCTTTTCGCGCCAGCCGCGCTGGCGATAGGCGAGGCCGGCGAGCAGCGTCGAAACCGACGAACTGATCGGAAACGCCAGCCACAGCGCATCCTGGCCGAGCGTCTTGTGGGCCAGCGCATAAAAGCCCAGACGGATCGGGTACATCGTGATGCCCAGGATCACGAGCGGTGCGATCACCACGCCGCCCGCGCGCATCGTGCCGAAGAACACGATGGTCACGCCGAACAGGATGTAGGTCCAGATCGCGAGATACTGGATGTGCCGTGCCAGCTCCACCGCCGGGCTGCCCGCGCCAAGGAACAGTTCCAGCACCGGCCGGTCGAACAGCAGCAGCAGCGCGGTCATCGCGCCGGTCATCGCCACGTTCAGCCCGATCCCCGCGCGGGTGATGCGGCCCAGCCTGTCGGGCAGGCCCGCGCCGATGGCCTGCGCGGCCATGGCCGAAACCGCCGCCGAAATCGCCAGCGCCGGCATCTGGAGGTAGTTCCACAATTGCAGCGATGCGCCATAGGCGGCGCTGACCATCGCGCCCTCGCGATTGACCAGCCCGACCATGATGACGCCGGCCATCGAGATCATCAGCATCTGCACGCCCATCGGCAGTCCCTTGGTCAGGATATAGCGCAGCTCGTCGCGGCGGGGGATCAGGTAGCGGATTTCCGCGCCTTTCAGTCGCAGCGGCAGATTGCGCGCATAGACATAGAACAAGAGCGCCGCCATCGACACGAACGAGGCGATCGCGGTCGATAGCGCGGACCCGGCGATGCCCATGCGCGGGAACGGCCCGATCCCGGCAATCAGCATGGGATTGAGCGCCACGTCGAGCACCACCGACAGGATCATGAAGCGCAGCGACGTTTGCGAATCGCCCGCGCCGCGCAGCCCCATGCCGACCATCACGGTGATCATCGCGGCCGGCACCGACACGAAGATCACCCGCAGGTAGGCGAGCGCCAGCGAAAACACTTCGCCCGGCGTCGCCATCAGCCGCAGCAGCGCAGGGGCCCATATCCAGCCCGCCACCGCGACCAGCATCGACAGCCCGACACACAGGCCCAGAGCCGTGCCGAACGTGCGCCGCGCCGCATCGATGTTGCCCGCGCCGAACGCCTGGCCCACCTTGATCGTGGCGGCCATGCCGAAGCCGAACACCCCGGCAAAGACGAGGAACATCACGACGTTGGCATTGGCGGTCGCCGCCAGCGCGTCTTCGCCCAGCATCCGCCCGACCCAGACCGAATTGACCGAGCCGTTCAGCGACTGGAGCACGTTGGACAGCAACGTTGTCGCGGAAAAGGCCAGCAGCGTCTTGAGGATCGGACCCTGGGTGAGATCCCGGTGGCCCGCCCTCTCGCGGCCGGATGGTGCGGCGGGGGCGGGCATGTCCACGGGGTCAGTCCTTTTTCTTGAGCGCCGCCAGTGCGGCGAATGGCCCGGAGGCAACGTCGCCGCCCAGCTTGTGTTCCGCGCGGGCGCGGTCCGCCTCGGGCCCTTCGGCGAAAGGATCGATCGCCAGCGCAAGGCTTTGCGCCACCGCTTCGCCAAGGTCGATGGTCAGCCCATCGAACTCGATCTCGTCGCACTCGTCGGCGCGGATTTCCAGTTCCTCGTCGGGCGCATGATGGCCGGGCGGCACGAAGCGCAGCGCGATGGGCTCGTCGATGCGCACCGGGAAGTCCTCGCCGGAAATCGCGCAGGCCTGCACGATCGCGGCGGTCAGGCGTCCGTTCGCCAGCACCTTGTCGGCTTCGCGCCGGACCATGACTTCGGCGTGCATGGCGTCGATCGCCGAAATGCCGAAGCGCGCGGCCAGTCGCCTGCGTTCGGCCTCATCGGGTTCCAGCACGATGGGCGCGTCGTTCACCTGGCGCAGGTCGACGATCCGCGAAAATTCGGGGGAGGGCACGGCAGCGGCGCTCACTTGCCGATCTCCGCCGCGAGCACGCGGTGCGCGGGCACCAGCGCAAGCCCGGCGGCGAAGGCGCGGGCGCGGCGGGCCACCAGCAGCGGATCCGTGCCTTCCACCAGCGTGATATTGCGCGCCGCCGCTTCGGCCATGGCCTGTTCTCCTGCCTCCAGCGCCTCGCGGTAGGCGCCGAGACGGCCGCCCAGCGTGCCCATCAGCTTGCCCACGTGCTTGCCCACCATCAAGTCTCCCACGCCGCTTTCGCGCAGCTGGCCGTCCATGTCCTCGACAAACAGTTCGGTCAGTCGCACCGAAGGCTCGATCAGTTCCTGCTCGCGTTCCATGCGCAGCAGCACGAGGCTGAGGATCAGCGTGATCGCGTCGAACCGGCCGCCCACGGTGTCGGCCACCCCGCAATCCCGGTACCATTCCTTCTCGCGCGCGATTTCGACCACCTTGTGCCACAGCGGCCGGGCCACGGCGCGATCATCCTGCGTCTGGCCGAACAGGCGGGAGAGCAGCGACATGGGGCGAAGACCTTTCGTTTTGCGGGCCGCCGTTCAGGGCGGATTAAATTGGCCGGCTCCATCGGGCATCGGCTGGGCGGGGGAATCTCCTGCCATTGCGGTAATGCCGTTTGGACCCTAAGGCTTCGCGCGATATAGGGTGCGCGGGCGGCAAGGCAATTGTTCGGTGGGGCACCCGGACGGATGGATCGGAGCGTTTGAATGTTTGATACCAGGGTCAAGGTGCGGGGCGTGGCGATCGTGGCGCTCGCGGTACTGGCCTCCGGCTGCTCGAGCATTCGCGATCATCGCGGCTATCTGGTCGATCCCGCGCTGACCGATTCGGTGCAGCCCGGCGTCGACAACCGCCTTTCGGTCGAGCGCGCGCTCGGCCAGCCGACGTTCAAGAGCCAGTTCGGCCGCCAGACCTGGTATTACGTTTCGATCGACACGCGCCAGAAGCCCTTCAGCCGGCCCCGGACCAAGAACGAGTCGATCTTCAAGATCAATTTCGACCCTGCCGGCAACGTGCAGAGCGTGGAACGCGGCGGCATGGAAAAGGTCGCCCAGATCAACCCCGATGGCGACAAGACGCTGACGCTCGGCCGCGACCGCAGCTTCTTCGAGGACCTGTTCGGCAATATCGGCCAGGTCGGCGCGGTGCCGGGCTCCACGCAGGGCGGCAGCGGCCCGGCCGGCTCCGGTCCCAACGGCAGCTGACGCAGGGAAGGCCCTTCGGGGCCTTCTTTTTTGTCTGGTTCGCAAGCTCGCGGCGGATGCCGGCGGGCACCCAACGCAACTCTCCTGCTTGAATTCCACCATCTGCGCCTCATATCCCGGCGCATGGACGAGAGCAGGGCAAGCCACGGCCTGATCCAGTGGCACGGCACCACCATCATCGGGGTGAAGAAGAACGGCCGGACGGTCATCGCGGGCGATGGCCAGGTTTCGATGGGCAACACGGTGATGAAGCCCAACGCCCGCAAAGTGCGCCGGATCGGCGCGGTCGATGAACACGGCAAGGGCAAGGTCATCGCCGGTTTCGCCGGCGCCACCGCCGATGCCTTCACCCTGTTCGAACGGCTGGAACGTAAGCTGGAGCAGCACCGCGGCCAGCTGATGCGTGCCGCGGTCGAACTCGCCAAGGACTGGCGGACCGACAAGTACCTGCGCAATCTTGAAGCGCTGATGATCGTCGCGGATGCCGAGACGATGCTGATCCTGACCGGCAACGGCGACGTGCTGGAACCGGAATCCAGCCATGATACGGTTGTTGCCGCGATCGGATCGGGCGGGAACTACGCGCTCGCCGCCGCGCGCGCGCTGACCGATTACGAAGACGACGCCGAAAAGATCGCTCGCCGCGCCATGCAGGTCGCCGCCGAAGTCTGTGTCTTCACCAACGACCGCGTGACGCTGGAAGAAATCTGAACCGCATGAACGACAATCTCACCCCCAAGGCCATTGTCCGCGCGCTGGACGAACACATCGTCGGGCAGGCTGAAGCCAAGCGCGCCGTCGCGGTGGCGCTGCGCAACCGCTGGCGCCGCCAGCACCTGTCGAGCGAACTGCGCGACGAGGTTTCGCCGAAGAACATCCTCATGATCGGGCCTACGGGCTGCGGCAAGACCGAGATCAGCCGCCGTCTGGCGAAGCTGGCCGACGCGCCTTTCGTCAAGGTGGAGGCGACCAAGTTCACCGAAGTCGGCTATGTCGGCCGCGATGTGGAACAGATCGCGCGCGATCTGGCCGAGGAAGCGATCCGGCTGGAAAAGGACCGCCGCCGCGACGCCGTGCGCGATGCGGCGAGCAAGGCCGCGATGGACCGCCTGCTAAAGGCGCTGGTGGGCGACGGGGCGAGCGAGGCCACGCGCGAAAGCTTCAAGCAGCGCCTGTCGGACGGCTCGATGAACGATGTCGAAGTCGAGATCGAAGTCGAGGACGCGCCGTCGATGCCGATGGAGATTCCCGGCATGGGCGGCAATGTCGGCATGATCAACCTCAGCGACATGATGGGCAAGGCGTTCGGCCGGCAGAACCTGAAGCGTCGCAAGATGCGCGTGGCCGATGCGTGGGACAAGCTGGTCGACGAAGAGTCGGAAAAGCGCATGGACCAGGACGACGTCGCCCGCGTCGCGCTCCAGAACGCGGAAACCAACGGGATCGTCTTCCTGGACGAGATCGACAAGATCGCGGTCAGCGACGTGCGCGGCGGATCGGTGAGCCGCGAAGGCGTGCAGCGCGACCTGCTGCCGCTGATCGAAGGCACCACGGTGGCCACCAAGTATGGCCCGATGAAGACCGACCACGTGCTGTTCATCGCCAGCGGTGCGTTCCACGTCGCCAAGCCTTCGGACATGCTGCCCGAACTTCAGGGCCGCCTGCCGATCCGCGTTGAGCTGAAGGCGCTGACCGAGGACGATTTCGTGCGCATCCTTTCGGAAACGCGCGCCAACCTGGTCGAGCAGTACCGTGCGCTGATCGCCACCGAGCAGGTCACGCTCGATTTCACCCCCGAAGCAATCCGCGCGATCGCGCGCATCGCCGCGCAAGTAAACGAAAGCGTCGAGAACATCGGCGCCCGACGCCTGCAGACGGTGATGGAAAAGCTGCTGGAGGAAGTCAGCTTCGACGCCGAGGATCGTGCCGGCCAGACGGTGACGGTCGACGAAGCCTATGTCGCCGAGCGGCTTGCCGGGCTGGCGGCGAACGCCGACCTGTCGAAATATATTCTCTGACGCGGATCGGGCGGATAGGAAGGGGCCATGCACCAGACCCCCGAAGACCGCCCGATCTACCGCCTGCTGACCGGCAAGGACGACCGCGCCTTTTGCGAGCGCGTGTCGGAAGCGCTGGCGCAGGGCTGGAAGCTCTATGGCTCGCCGTCGATGACTTACGACGGCGGCATGGATTGCATCAAGGTGGCGCAGGCCGTCGTCTGGCACGAAGCTGACGTGATCAAGGGCTGATCAGCCCCCCCAGCTTGACCGCATTGAGCGTGGCCGGGTCGAACGGAAGATCCGCGACGCCGGCCTCGAAGAACAGGACGTGGCGGCCGACCTGCAGCCAGAAGGCATCGCCGTCCGCGCCCGCGCCATAGCGTCCGCAGCCCGCGGCGCCGCGTTTGCCCCGGCTTTCGACCGACCATGCGCCATCGGGCAGGCCGGCGACGTCCGCATCGACCACCACGCAGTTCTTCGCCTGTTTCGCCGGCAGCTCGGACTGCACCAGCGCCATGATCGCCGCCTTGGGATCGGTGCTGGCAGGGATGATCGCGCCGATCCGCCGGTCCGAGCCGGCGACCCGAAGCTCGCGCACGGCGGCCGGGGCAATGTCCGGCACGATTTCGATCCGCGCGGTCGAATCGCCGCAGCGGGCGGCGCGGTAGAACAGCCATTCGCCGGCCCCCAGCCGCGCATCGTTGACGCTTGCGTTGCAGTCCGCGGGCGGGGTCCAGTCGGTGTGGACGGGCGCGGCGATCAGGCTCGCCGCCGCGTCAGCGCAGATTCCGGAGCCGGCCAGCCGCGCGCACGTCGCCGCCGTGTCGGCCGCCTGCGCCGTGCCCGCCAGCAGGACGGCGAAAAATCCGGGCAGCCATGGTTTCATTGCCTGATCCAATATCCGCGCACGCCGGCGCGGCGGATCATTCCGCCGCTTCGTCCAGCTCCGCGCTTTCGGCTGCCTGACGCGCCCACATTTCAGAATAAAGACCGCCCTGTTTCAGCAGCTCGAAATGGCTGCCACTTTCCGCGAGCCGTCCCTGGTCGAGGACAAGGATCGTGTCCGAATCCGCGATGGTAGAAAGCCGGTGCGCGATCGAAATGGTCGTCCGGTCGCGCGCCACGTCACGCAAGGTGCCGATGATGTCCTGTTCGGTGCGCGTGTCGAGCGCGCTGGTCGCCTCGTCGAACAGCAGGATCGGCGGGTTCTTGACCAGCGTGCGCGCAATCGCGACGCGCTGCTTCTCGCCCCCGGACAGCTTCAGCCCGCGTTCGCCCACCTCGGTATCGAGCCCCTTGGGGAGGCGCGCGATGAAATCCGCGATGGACGCTCCGCGTGCAGCCTGGGCTACGTCCTCGGCGGTTGCGCCTTCGCGGCCATAGGCGATGTTGTAGCCGATGGTGTCGTTGAACAGCACCGAATCCTGCGGCACGATGCCAAGGGCGGCGCGCAAGCTGGCCTGCGTCACTTCGCGGATATCCTGCCCGTCGATCAGGATGCGCCCGCCCTGCGGATCGTAGAAGCGGAACAGCAGCCGGCCGATGGTGGACTTGCCCGCGCCCGAAGGGCCGACGATGGCCACCCGGCTTCCCGCCGGCACTTCGAACGAAAGGCCGTGGAGGATCGTGCGATCGGGGTCGTAGCCGAACACCACGTTGTCGAACGTGACCGAAGGCCGCGCGATCACCAGCGCGGGCGCGCCGGGAGCGTCGGCCACTTCCACCGGGGTGTCGATCAGGCGGAACATCTCGGCCATGTCGACCAGGCCCTGCCGGATGGTGCGATAGACCATGCCCAGCATATCGAGCGGGCGGAAAAGCTGGGTTAGGTAGGTGTTGACGAACACCAGGTCGCCCACCGTCAGCTTGCCCTGTGACCAGCCCCACACGGTATAACCCATCGCGCCCGCCATCAGCAGGTTGACGATCAGCGCCTGCGCGATGTTGAGCAGGCCGAGCGAATTTTCCGAGCGCACCGCTGCCTTGGCATAGGCGCGGGTCGCGGCGGCATAGCGCGCTTCCTCGCGCGCTTCGGCTCCGAAATACTTGACCGTCTCGTAATTGAGCAGCGAATCCACCGCGCGCGACAGCGCCTGCCCGTCGAGCCGGTTCATCTTCTCGCGCAGGTGCGTGCGCCATTCGGTGATGGTGCGCGTGGCAAAGACATAGGCGATGACCGCGACGACCGTCGCCGCGACCAGCCCCAGACCGAACTGGGTCCAGAAGATCACGATCACCGCGGTCAGTTCGATCACGGTGGGCGCAATGTTGAACAGCAGGAAATAGAGCATCGTGTCGATGCTCTTGGTCCCGCGCTCGATCACCTTGGTCACTTCGCCGGTGCGGCGGGCGAGGTGGAAGCGCAGGCTGAGGCGGTGGAGCCGGCCGAACACGTTCTCGGCGAGGTGGCGGGTGGCGTCCTGCCCCACGCGCTCGAACACGATGTTGCGCAGGTTGTCGAACGCGATGCCGGCGAAGCGGCCGCCCGCGTAAGCCAGCACGAAAGCGAAGGCGACGGTGAACGCGGCATGGGTGCCCAGCGGCCCCTGCGGGCCGGACATGGCATCGACGGCCTTCTTGTAAGCGAAGGGAAGCGCCAGCGTGGTCGCCTTGCCGATCAGCACCAGCAGCATCGCGCCGACCACGCGGTGACGCAGGCCAGGGTCGTCCTTTGGCCAAAGGTACGGCAGGAAACGCTTGAGCGTCTGCCAACCATCGTGGCGGGCGTTGCGATCGGTGGCTGTATCGGGTGGCATCGCATCCCAGATAGGCGCTTTGGCCCGCCGCACCAGCCCCCCGGCTATGGTTCCGAAGGCGCGGCGTTCACGAACGGGGCGGCGCGGCCCCCTTGGGAAGATCGAACAGAATGCGCCGGGCGCCGAAATCGATGGCAACGCGGTGGAACAGACGCAGTTGGTTCATGCCCAGCAGCATCGCCGGGCGCCGGGTCATCGAGAGGCGCTCGAACGGCGGGGCATCGGCGAACACGATCATGGTATTGGTCATTGTCAGGCCGCCGAGTTCGAGCTTCCGTGCAAGACCAAGATCGGCGGTGATGGTTTGTCCGGTTACGGAAAGCAGTTCGGTCTTTTCCTGTTGATGCCGCCGCACCAGCGCCTTTTGCAGCGCGCGATTGCCGATCGAGGCATCGGAGCCGGTGTCGATGACGATTTCCGTGTGCACGCCGTCGATCAGGGCATTGGCCATGATCAGCTGGCCCGAGCGGCGCCGCGCCTGGACGACGATCTCGAAGCCGCGCGAGCCGCCGAGTGCGGCGGCATCGCCGATGGCCATGCGGTTGCGGTCGAAGTCGAGCAGCACGCGCTGGCCTTGCAGGCTGTCCAGCCCGATGATCCCGTCCGCGCCGATAAAGCGACCTTCCAGCAACGGGGCGGATAGGCCGTAGAAGCTGCGCGTGCCCAGGTTGATTTCCTCGACCTCGACAAGGTCCACCGCCTGCGATCCGGCCACGCCGACCAGTGTCGCGGTGCCGCTTGCGGCAAGGCCGAGGCGCGTTGCCACATCGCGCGCGAGCACGGTCCGTTCGGCGCCAGTATCGACGAGGAAGGCGAAGGGGCCGGCCGTGCCGATCCGCACCGGCACGGTCATGCGGTCCGTCGCATCGCGCCTCAGGTCGATCACGTCCATGTCGGCGGCGACAGGCGCGACCTGCTGCGCGACCGAGACGGGCCAAGCGGCGACAAGGGGCAGCAACGACCCCGCCAGAATCAGCGGATGAAATGCCATGCATCGTTCTCCCGCTGGCATCCTACGCCTCGGCAGGCCTTTGCGCTATCGCGTCGTGGGGTGGCTATGAGGGGTTATGAGGGACTAGGCGGGGAGCAGGCGACGCAGGACGGGCAGGCCGGCCGCCATGGCGCGGATCTCGTCGAGCACCGGATGGCGAACCAGATGCAGCGCGAACAGCCATGCAAGGCCGCCCGCGGCGACTGCGGCACAAAGCGCGCCGAAGCCGATCGTGGCCGGTGACGCCCAGAACATATACGTGAGCGCCAGCGGGGCGAGCGCTGCGCCGGTGGACAGCGCGCTGCGCAGGTAGATCGCCAGCAGCGGCTGCACTTCGAACCCCACGATCAGCCGCAGGAAGCGGAAATAGAGCGCATACCAGGCGGCGCCATAGACCAGGCGCGAGGCGGCCGCGCCTTCGACGCCCCACAGGCAGCCGAGCGCCAGCAGTGCGACCGACATCGCCGTATCGATCAGATTGCGCGCCAGCAGCGGGTTCAGCTTGCCCGCCAGGATGGGCAGGTCGATGTGCAGCGGCAGCGCGACAAGCAGGATCTCGGTCAATGCGATCATAGCCAGCGGCGTGGCGGTCTGGAGCCAGGCTTCGCCGTAGAGCAGCCGTATGATCGGCTCCGACGCCAGCGCCAGCCCGGCCATCCCCGGCCAGATGACTCCCGAATAGCCGGCGCAAACCCTGAGATAGGCAGGGCCGAGCGGCTCGCCGCGATCGCGGATGCGCGCGAAGGCGGGGTAGAACACGCTGCCGATCGCGCCGGAGATCAACATCCGGAACTGGTCTGACAGGCTCGCCGCGCGGCTGAACAGGCCCACCGCGAACGTGCCGAGCGCTTTGCCGACGATGAGATCGGGCGTGCGTGTGCCAAGCGCGCCCGACAGGTACAGCGCGCTCGACCGTGCGCCGAAGCCGAGCACGCGGCGCACCCCGTCGAAGCGTAGGCGGTGAGGCAGGCTGGGGCGCATCGCCTGGGCCGCGATGCCGCGCGCCGCCGCCGCCGCAACGGTCGCCCACGCCAGCGCGAACGACGATGAGCCCGCTGCGGCCAGGCCTAGCGCGACGCCACCTTGCGCCAGGGCGCCGGCCACGTTCACCGCGAAATGCCCGCGGAACTGCATGGCCCGCGCCATCAGCGCCATCGGCACGACGGATAGCGGCACGAAGAGATAGCTGGCCGCGATGATCAGCACGACCGGCGCCAGCTGCGGTTCGTGATAGAGCTTTGCGAGGGGAAGGCTCGCCGCCGCGACGATGCCCGCGATCACCAGCGAGAAGAGGATCGCGACCGACCCGCACCTCTCGACCTCGTCACGGTCGAGGCGGGGCAGCCCCGAAATATAGCGCGCAAGCCCGAAGTCCTGCAGCACCGCCACGATCAGCGCGGCCGCCATGCCAATGGAAAACAGCCCGACTTCTGCAGGGCTGAGGAAGAAGCGCGAGATGATGACCGAGGTGGCGAACTGGATGGCAAACGAGATGTATTGCCCCGCCATCGCCCATATCGCTGCGCCGCGCACGCTCATTGCGGCCGGCTCGCGGCTTGCCGCATTCTCGGGAGTCGGAGAGTTTGCCATATCTCAGTGGGAAACCAGGGTTGCAGCGAGCATGGCGGCCCGCATCGGCTCGCCGAAGAGGATCAAGCGTCCGACGGTACGCCACAAGCCATCGCGGCTCCCGCCTTCGCGAATATAGCGACGAAGGATGTCGAAGCCTTCGTCGCGCAGCCCGGCACGCGAATAGAGTAACCCCGGCGCAACGCGGGCGCGTACTGCACGGGCAACCCCCTCCCGTCCGAACAAGGCATCGAGCTGGTCTATGGGAGGCAATGCCTCAAGCGTGGCAGTCGGATCGGGGCGCCCGGCCTGCCGTTCTGCATAAGCGATCCGCGCCACCGCCGCGCCGACTTGCTGGACAGTCGCATGACGGCTGGAAACCTGGTCCTCATAATGGCGATAACGCAGAAGGCGTTCGGGAAGGTTGGCGATGTGCGTCACCGAGGCGAGCCGCAACCACAGGTCGAGATCCTCGCAGTGCCGGAATGCGGCGTGATAGCCGCCCACCGAGAGGAGGACGTCGCGCCGGACCATCACCGCCGGGTGGCACAGCAACGGTGCGCCTTGTTCGACAGCGATCAGGAATTCCTCGTGAGTCACGGGATGATCGGGTGCGGCGACCGGGTGGGGAGCACCCGTCTCGTCGATGTCCTCGGTCCAGCTCCCGACGACACCTATGTCAGGATGCGCATCGAGAAAGGCCAGTTGGTGCTCGAAGCGCGTGGGTAGGCAGACGTCATCGGCATCCATGCGAGCGACGAGCGGCGCGCGCGCTTCGCCGAAAAGCTGGTTGAGGCTGACGACAAGGCCGCGGTTCTCACGCACAATCGGCCGGATACGGGCATCGCGCGCGGCATGATCGTGGATGATAGCGGCGGTTCCGTCCTTCGATCCGTCATCGAGGATCAGGAACTCGAAATCGCCGAAAGTCTGGCCCAGCACGCTCTCGATCGCCTCCGCCAGGAAGCGTTCGCCGTTATAGACGCTGAGCGCGACGCTGATTCTGGGATTGGTGCTCGGCATTCCTGTTCCAGCGCTGCGCAGTGCGTTCCGGTGGCGCCAGCCCCGGGTGCCTATGCGATCTACCGTAAAAAAAGCGTGTGGCCCACCGAAAGGCCGGAGTCGTGGATGGAGATGATCGGGATTCGCCGCCCGATTCGCCTGCCAGGCCCCCAGTCGGCGCCTCTGGTGCGGTGATTGATGTCTGGAAATCCGCAGAAATCAGCCATTTCTCACGAAGACCGCAACAAAAGTGCAAAATGGGTTTGACGGTTTGGCGAGTGGTCCATATATGCGGCGACACCGGACGGGACGCTGCGAAACGCGACGTTCTACTGGTCGCCACAT
>NZ_JAPCZG010000008.1:0-58605 GCF_025938155.1 Novosphingobium sp. KCTC 2891
CGGCCAGACCGGCAAGATCGTGGCACCGGAAGTCTATGTCGCGGTCGGCATCTCGGGCGCGATCCAGCACCTCGCCGGCATGAAGGACTCCAAGACCATCATCGCCATCAACAAGGACGAGGATGCCCCGATCTTCCAGGTCGCCGACATCGGCCTGGTCGGCGATCTGTTCTCCATCGTTCCGGAAGCCACCGCACGGCTTTGACGGGGCGGGCGTCCCCCGATCCCCCAGCGAGTATTCGTTCATGAATCTTCATGTCCAGGGCGTGGAGGGCTATGCTCCCACGTCCAGCCTGTCCGTGGAAACCGTCCTGTCGGTCCGCCACTGGAACGACCGGCTTTTCAGCTTCACCATCACGCGCCCGGCGAGTTTCCGTTTTCGATCGGGCGAGTTCGTGATGGTCGGGCTTGCTGGTCCCCAGCGCCCCCTGTTGCGGGCCTATTCGATCGCAAGTCCTGCCTGGGCGGAGGAGCTTGAGTTCCTGTCGATCAAGGTCGATGACGGGCCGCTGACGTCCAGGCTCCAGAATATCGTGCCTGGCGACCCCGTTTATCTCGGTCGCAAGTCCACCGGAACGCTGGTCCCTGACGCGCTACGCCCGGGCAAGCGGTTGTTCATGTTCGGCACCGGGACCGGGCTTGCCCCCTTCATGTCTCTGATCCGCGATCCTGATATCTACGACCAGTTCGAGCAGATCGTCGTCGTGCACTGTGTTCGCCATGTCAGCGACCTTGCCTATCGCGCGGAGCTGGAAGGCCAACTGGCGGGCGATCCCCTGGTTCAGGATCAGGCACTTACCCAATTGCACTACGTTCCGACCGTGACGCGCGATGCGTTCCACACCGCAGGGCGGATTGGTGCGCTCATCGCGAATGGCTTGCTGTTCGACCGTATCGGGGGGGCGGGGCGGCTCGATCCGGCGACCGATCGCATAATGCTTTGCGGCAGCATGGCGATGATCCGCGACCTTTCCCAGGTTCTGGAGGGATTGGGATTCGAGGAAGGCTCGAATGCCCGACCAGCGGACTTCGTGATCGAGCGCGCTTTCGTCGGCTGATATCGAGCAGTGCCGGGTGAGGGCAGCATTCAGCTTGGCAGATGGCACCATATTGATATAACACCTAGTTGCATATCTATAATGGGGAATGACCATGGCTGATGAAGTTCTGATCGACGACCTCGACGGAATTCGAGTGGTCACGCTCAATCGACCCGACCGGCTGAATGCCCTGAACGGTGCGATGATGGGGCCGCTCGCCGATGCTTGCGCCGATGCGGCGCGGGAAGCATCGGTCGGTTGTGTCGTTATCACCGGGGCCGGTAGGGGTTTCTGCGCCGGCGGTGATATCAAGGACGGTGGGGGCGAGAAGGCTGTCGTCCCGGCCAATCCGCTCAGCGGAAGCCGGGTCGAGCAGGGCTATTCCCGCCTACGCGGATTTATGGAAACATCCCGCCTGCTCCACGAAATGCCCAAGCCGACCATTGCCATGATCAACGGGCCCGTCGCAGGGGCCGGGATCGGCATCGCTGGCGCCTGCGATTTGCGCTTTGCCGGATATTCGGCGACGTTTTTGGCTGCATTCGACAGGATTGGTGCCAGCGGCGATTTCGGCAGCACCTGGTTCTGGACGAAGATCGTCGGCACCGGTGTGGCACGCGAACTCTTCTTGCTTGGCGACAAGCTTTCCGCCGAGGAGGCCTTTGCCAAGGGTCTTTACACCCGCCTTCATGACGACGCCAACTTGCGCGAGGAGACGCTGAAGGCGGCGCGCCGCCTGGTCGACGGGCCGCGCATGGGCTACCGCTACATGAAGCTCAATCTCAACAATGCCGAGGATTGGGCATTCGAGGCTGCGCTCGACGCCGAGGCCCTCAACATGGGCTTATCGACGCAGGCTTCAGCGTTGATCTGGCGCGAGCAGAGGAATTCGCCGCAGGAGTAGGCGCCCCGCGCAGGCTGCACTGACACGCCGCCTTTGACATCGGCGGGGTCGATTCTGCTTCCGATATAGCACTTGGCTGACTAGCTAGGCCGTTGCGAGACGCCGCGCCGGCGTCAGGAGCTTGTCAATGTCGCTGGAAAAGCCCGAAGAATCGATGTCTGCTATTCGCCTCCACGTTCCCAAGACAAGTGAAGTCCTTGCCGACCAGATACGGGCGCAGATCATTCGCGGCGAAATCGCCGAGGGCGCGGCATTGCCACCCGAGGGGCAACTCATGGAGGGGCTGGGCATTTCCCGGCCGACCTTGCGGGAGGCGTTCCGCATCCTCGAGGCCGAAGGCCTCATATCGGTCGTGCGCGGTTCGCGAACAGGCGCCCGGGTCCACAAGCCTTCCGTGGATCTCGTCTCGCGCTACGCCGGCTACGTGCTGGAATCGCAAGGCACCACCATTGCCGACCTTTACCAGGCAAGGCTGGCGATCGAACCCTCGGTGGTGCGCTGGTTGGCCACGGAAAAGGGCGCGGGGAAGCTGGCTCCGCTGCGCGACCTGATTGCCCGCATGAACGCGCTGCTGGACGAAGACCGCCACGACGAATTCATCGATCTGGTCGAAGTGTTCCACCAGGCACTCGTCGCCGCGAGCGGGTTGAAGACGCTCACGTTCCTCAGCCGGATGCTGCTGAACCTTGCCGCCAAGCACCAGCGCGGCTTCCAGGAACGCCAGACCCGGTCGGGCGAAGTACGGCGCAAGAGCCACCGCGCTGGCGTGCGCTCTTACCAGAAGCTCGTTGATCTGATTGAATCCGGCGATGTGGAAGCTGCCGTCGCGCATTGGCGCCTGCACCTGCAAAACGCCAACGACACCTGGACGGCCAACGGCGAAGGAAGCCGCGTGGTCGACTCTCTCGCCTAGTTGGCGGAGAGGGGCCGACCTGGGGCGGGCGGTAGACCATGACGGCGAAGGGCCGGAAGCCAGGTCAGCCGCCGCGCTCCTCTGACGCTTGACGCACGGGTTCGTTCTGGCGCGAAGCCCGCGGCGCGGGGCACCGTCCGCGCCACGCCGGCGTGACCGGGGTGGCGGGGTTGAAGCTCGTGCCAAACGCCGTTATCGGCCGCGCCAACCGCAAGGACCCGGTGCAAAACCGGGTGGCTATTCCGGCCGCCGATCCGCCGGACAACATCATGCACGACAATAGACCCTGCGCGCGGCTTGGACGCGCCTCGTGCTCATGTGGAATTCTCATGAAGGAAAGTCTTGAACGCTATCGCCGCGAATGGTTCGCTGGCGGTGCAGGCCTTCGGGCCGATGTGCTTGCCGGCATCGTCGTCGCGCTCGCCCTTATACCCGAGGCAATCGGCTTCTCGATCATCGCCGGGGTCGATCCGCGCGTCGGTCTCTATGCCTCGGTCGCCATCGCCGTGGTCATCTCGCTGATCGGCGGGCGGCCCGGCATGATTTCCGCAGCCACTGCCGCCGTCTCGGTCGTGGTAACCCCGCTGGTGCACGATCATGGGGTGCAATACCTTTTTGCCGCCACCATCCTGATGGGCGTCATCCAGGCCATCGCCGGGCTGCTCCGCCTCAATCTGATGATGCAGTTCGTGTCGCGCTCCGTCATCACCGGCTTCGTCAACGCGCTCGCGATCCTGATCTTCATGGCCCAGTTGCCACAGCTCATCGGCGTGAGCTGGCACACCTACGCCATGGTCGCGGCCGGCCTTGCCATCATCTACACATTCCCGCGACTGACGCGGGCCGTTCCTTCGCCGCTTGTCGCCATCCTGGGGCTTACGGTCGTCAGCATCGCCCTTGGCCTGCCGGTGAACACCGTGGGCGACATGGGCAAGCTGCCGCAAGGCCTGCCCAGCCTTGCCCTGCCGGACGTTCCCCTGACCTGGGAGACGCTGCGGATTATTGCACCCTATTCGCTGACCATGGCGGCGGTCGGCCTGCTGGAATCGCTGCTCACTGCGCAGATCGTTGATGACATGACCGATACCGACAGCGACAAGCGCCGCGAATGCATGGGACAGGGGGGCGCGAATGTTGTCGCCGCGTTGTTCGGCGGCATGGGCGGCTGCGCGATGATCGGCCAGTCGGTGATCAACGTGACTTCCGGAGGTCGGAGGCGGCTCTCCACCTTCGTCGCGGGGGCATTCCTGCTGTTCCTGCTGGCCGTGCTCGGGCCATGGGTTGGACGCGTACCAATGCCGGCGCTGGTCGCGGTGATGATCATGGTTTCGATCGGCACCTTTTCATGGAACTCGATCCCCAACCTTCGCCGCCACCCGCCCACTTCTTCGGTCGTCATGCTCGTCACGGTTGTGGTTGTAGTGACGACGCATGACCTGTCACTTGGCGTGCTGGCTGGTGTGATGCTCTCGGGCATCTTCTTTGCCGGCAAGGTGCAACGGATGTTTGCCATCGAGCGCGAGCCTTCGCCCGATGGCAGCGCTGCGACCTACCGCGTGCATGGCGAGATATTCTTCGCCTCGGTCGAGCGCTTCACACGCGCCTTCCATGCCGAGGATACCGCTGATGCCGTCTCCATCGACGTGTCCCGTGCGCATTTCTGGGACATCTCGGCCGTCGACGCGCTGGACAAGATCGTCGCGCGCTTGCGCCGCGACGGGCGGCAGGTCGAAGTGATCGGCTACAATGAAGCTAGCGCCGACATCGTCGATCGCTTTGCGCAACACGATAAGACCGGCTTCGAACTGGGGGCCGTGCCACACTGATCCGCACGGGTGGTATTGCCCGGCAAAACGTCGAAGCGCCACTGCCGCGCAGCTATATTCGGGCGATCAGGCCGTGCCGGCTCAACATGCGGAGAAAACGCGCATAATCTTCAGTGGTCGAAACGGCGCCGCCTTGCCGGACCGGATTCAGTCTGGGCCAGGGACCATCAAGGAGCATTGCGTTGTGAAGGATCCCGCCTGAACGCTTGCGCAGCTGCAGGTAAGCCAACGTCTTCGCGCTGCGCCCGAGCCGCCGCGGCCCACCATTCCAGTTGCGCAATGGCGCGACCGAAGTACGCCTGCCAGGACTGCGCATCTGTATCCGCGCCAAAATCGCCGGATTCAGCCAGAACTTCCTGAGCCTTCGGGATATGGATCATGGCGGAAACCGGCAGGCAGCCCAATTCGGACAGGAATGTCCGCATTCCGATAGCAGCGCGCGCGCCGCCCCACTGACCGGCCGAATAGGTGACGATTGCACTGGGCTTGTAGGAAAATAGAGAACTACCGAAGTGGTTCAGAAGATGGGCGAGGGCCGGGCTCATGGAATGATTGTATTCCGGGCTGACCATTACATATCCGTCGGCCGCTTCGATTTTCTCGGCCAGCAGGCCGAGGGCCGCCGGTGCCGCGCCTTTTGCATATGCAAAATGTGGTTTGAACGAGGCTGGGAGGTCGATCGACAGCGGGTCGATCAACTCCACGGAATGCCCTTTATCGATCAGTTGCAGCTCAAATTGCCGCGCTACGCGCAGGCCAAGCCGGACCGGACGTGGGGGCGCACTGTCGCGAGCTGATCCGAGAAATACAAGAAGGTTCAGCAAGGCATCCAACTCCATCGTTCGCCGCTTGGGTACAGCTCACCTTGCATAACACCGATCGAGAAAGTCCTTCATCATTTGGCGACGCACGAATTGTCGCCTGCCGAGCGTGCGCAGCGGAGAGGATCTGCTCTTTTGAGCGAGGGTTTGTCTTCCCGATCGAGCCGCGGTTCGCGGAAAGAGGCAGCCAGGCTAACACGAGGCCATCCCGCCCTTCCGCCCGCAGAGCGGAAGCGCGTGATAGCCTCGTGCGTGCCGGTCTGAAGTTCAGCCCGGACTTCTGGATTCCAGATTGAGCGCGAGGACGTTGCGTTCCTCGGGCGACGCGGCCAGGCGCTGGGCTTCTGCACGCTGGAGTAGGCGGGTCTGGCGTTGGAGGTCATCCCGGCTGTCAGCGAAGATGAGGTTGGCCTGCATTTGCCGACCCGGTTCCACGCCATCGGGCAGAGGGTGGAGTGTGCGCAGCGCGCGTACCGCACGCATTGCCTGGGCGTCCAGCCGGCGGTCGGCGGGGTGCACCAGAGTCAAATTTGTCGGTTTGCCGTCTTGTCCGCATTCGAACCGCACCGAGACGAATCCGGTACTCCGTCTGTCGCTCCCGAGCGAAACGGGAAAACGAAGATTGTCGGAAAGTTCCCCGTTCAGCCGGTGGACCCAGACGTTCACCGGGGGGCGGCTGGAAACGACGATGTGGTTCTCCACATCTTTCGCTGAGGTCTGGCCCGTGACCATCAGGCCAGCGGCCAAGGCGATTACGAGAACGTATTTCATAGCCTCATCCTTCTTCTAAGAAGAGGACCGGCGATTTCGAGGCATCCGCATGATTTCGCGACCATTATTATGGCGATTGCTGCGATAACCGATCAGGAGGGCGAGCGGTCTGCGGACACAAGCTTTCCTATGGTCAATTATTGCTAATCATCATTGAATGTCAAAGGATCTGACTTTGCATGGCTGTTTTAGCAACAATCGGTGAAATTGCGAATATATTGCGATTATCTTGCGAATGATTCTTATAGTGATCGATATCATTATTGTGGCGAGGTGCCTCGTGCCGTCAGCGGTGATCCGTGCCGACGGCGAATCGCCTGCTGCGGTGGACAAGGTCGTCCTGCCTAGTTCTCCGGCAGCAGGGGTCTCGCACCAGTTGTGCGGCCAGCGGTGCCTCCAGGCGGCACCGCTGGCCTTGATCGCCCAATCCGCGGGTCAGGCCGCTGCGGCGCACTCGGTCGCCTGCTTGATCGCGCGCTTGGCATCGAGTTCGGCAGATTCGAACGCCCCGCCGACGAGTTCGGAGGAAATCCCCGCCGCTTCCAGCTGATCGTGCAGCGTGCGCAAGGGATCCTGCCCGGCGCAGACGATGACCGTATCGGCCTCGAACAGCACCGGATCGCCGCCGACCACGGCGTGCAGGCCCGCATCGTCGATCTTCACGTAGTCGGCGCCCGAGACCATCTTCACGCCGCGCCGCTGCAAGGTGATGCGATGGGTCCAGCCGGTGGTGCGGCCAAGGCCTTGTCCCACGGGCGTCTCCTTGCGCTGGAGCAGGGTCACCTCGCGCCCGCTGGTGGCGACTTCCGGCGTCACGCCGGTCACGCCGCCGCGCGGGTGGTTCTTGAAGTCGATGCCCCATTCCTTCGCGAACACGTCGACGTCGAGCGCGCTGCTCTTGCCCGCGTGGGTGATCAGTTCGGCCACGTCGAAGCCGATGCCGCCCGCGCCGATGATCGCGACCTTCTGCCCGACTTCGGCCTTGCCGGTGATCACGTCGATGTAGCTGATCACCTTGGCATGATCGATGCCGGGGATCGGCGGGGTGCGCGGTGCGATACCGGTGGCCACCACGACATGGTCGAACCCGCCCGCCTTGATCGTATCGACATCGGCGCGGGTGCCGAGCCGCACGTCGACGCCCAGCTTGTCGAGCATTCGGCCATAGTAGCGCAGCGTTTCGTAGAACTCTTCCTTGCCGGGAATGCGCTTGGCGTAGTTGAACTGTCCGCCGATCTCCTCCGCCGCGTCGAACAGCGTGACCGCGTGGCCGCGCTCGGCGGCGGTGACGGCATAGGCGAGGCCGGCGGGGCCAGCGCCGACCACGGCGATCTTGCGCTTCGCTGCGGCGGGCGCGATCGTCAGTTCGGTTTCGCGGCAGGCGCGCGGATTGACGAGGCAGGTGGTCAGCCGCCCGGTGAAGGTGTGGTCCAGGCACGCCTGGTTACAGCCAATGCAGGTGTTGATCTCGTCCTCGCGGCCTTCCGCGGCCTTGTTGACCAGATCCGGGTCGGCCAGCATCGGGCGCGCCATCGAGACGATGTCGGCATCGCCCCGCGCCAGCACTTCCTCTGCCACCGAGGGCATGTTGATGCGGTTGCTGGTGATGACCGGGATCGACAGCTGCTTGCGCAGACGGCCGGTGACTTGCGCGAAGGCGGCGCGGGGCACCATCGTGGCGATGGTGGGCACGAAGCTTTCGTGCCAGCAGAAGTGGGTCGAGATGACGTCCACGCCTTCGGCCTCGAGCGCCTTGGCGAGGCTGACGACTTCGTCCCACGCCAGGCCTTCCTGCAGCATGTCCATTGCCGAGATGCGGAAGACGAGGATGAAATCCTTGCCGACCGCTTCGCGCACGCGGCGCACGATCTCGACCGGGAAGCGCATCCGGTTGGCCCATTCGCCGCCCCAGCGATCGGTGCGCTGGTTGGTCTTGGAGACGAGGAAAGTGGAGATGAGATAGCCTGCCGAGCCGATGATCTCGACCCCGTCATAGCCGGCTTCCTTCGCCAGCGCCGCGCAGCGGGCGAAGGCGGCGATCTGCTCCTCGATGCCTTCCTCGGTCAGCTCGTTGGGCTGGTAGCGGCCGATGCGCGACTTGACCGGCGACGGCGCGACGCAATCGGGCGTGCCGGCGAGAGGGCCGGTGTGGAGGATCTGCATCACGATCTTCACATCGTCTGCAGCCTCGTGAACCGCGTCGGTCACCTGCCGGTGCATCGCGACGTCATCGGCGTCGACCAGCTTGGCGCCGTTGCCGGCGGTGGGATGGGGGCCGATGCCGCCGGTGATGATCATGCCCACGCCGCCCTTGGCGCGCTCGACGAAATAGGCCGACAGGCGTTCCGCCGCGTTGGGCACGTCTTCCAGACCGGTGTGCATGGAGCCCATCAGGATGCGGTTCTTGATGGTGGTGGTGCCCACCTTCAGCGGTGAAAAGACGTGCGGATACCTGGATGTCACGGCGAATCCCCTCTCATACTAAACACTGTTTGGCAGTTGCCATAACGAACACCGTTTAGTATCGCAAGCGGCATGGCCCTCCCGCTTACCGACGAGCAAGTGAACGATGTCCGCCAGCGCATCCGCGAAGTGGCGGAGAAGCATATCGCGCGCGACGGCCCCTCGGGTGCGTCGATGCGCGCCATCGCCACCGAGATGGGTTGGACGGCGGCTTCGCTCTATCGCTACTACGCGAGCAAGGCGGACCTGCTCGCGGCGACGCGCACAGCGGCCTATGACCGCTTTTCGGATTGCATCGAGGCGGCTGGGCAGGGCGCGGGTGACCTTTGGGAGCGGTCGCGCGCCATCGGAGATGCTTATGCCGATTTCGCCTTCCGTGAGCCGGCGGCCTACCAGCTGATTTTCGCGTTCGAGCAGGACGAGGCCGAATCCAGCCCGGAATTGCGGCGGGCGCAGGCGCGCTCGGGCTTCCTCCTGACCAGCTACGTGCGCGAAATGGTCGCCCAGGGACTGCTGGAGGGCAATGCCGACCAGATCGCCCACGCTTATTGGGCGGCGCTGCACGGATTGGTGGTGCTGCGTATGGCCGGTCGGATCAAGGACGCGCAGACTTTCGACGAACTTCGCCTCGGCGCGGCGCGGCTGATCACGCGCGGCGCGCGGCCGCAAAAATGACCGGCGCGGCCTGACCACCGGGTTCGGGGCGGTTCACGCTGCGGCCACTTGGCCCAGCGTGCAGGCCGCGCCCCTCACTTTGGCAGGCTGCGGGCCGCCGACGATCCAGGCGCGGGTCGGATTAATTTTGCTAGCGCAGGAACCCCATTGAAAGAATGCGATTTTCCGGAAGGGGCCGGGTTTACCGTCCTCGGGAATGCGCTTTTGGGGGGGCGCGATGAGCAAGGTGGCGCCGCAACAAGATATGGGAATTGGCCGCCAGGAGATGGTCGCGGCGCTGAGGCAACTGCGGCGAGGGGATTTCAGCGTTCGCCTGCCGCATGAGGGCCCCCACGCGGATGCCGAGATTGCGGCGCTGTTCAATGAGGTCGTCGCCCTCAATCAGCAAATCACCGAAGAGTTCGAGCGCCTTTCGCGCGTGGTCGGAAAGGAGGGGCGGATCGAGCACCGGGTAAAGGTGCGCGGCGCCACCGGAGGGTGGGCCCTGACCCTGCGTTCGATAAACGAACTGATCGACGACATGGTGCAGCCCACCACCGAGGTGGCCCGCGTGATCGGCGCGGTGGCGAAGGGCGACCTGTCCCAGGCGATGGCTGTCGAAATCGAGGGACGCGCGCTGCGGGGCGAGTTCCTGCGCATTGGCGAAGTCGTCAACACCATGGTGGAGCAGCTTGCGAGCTTCGCCTCGGAAGTCACGCGAGTGGCGCGCGAAGTGGGCACCGAGGGCAAGCTGGGCGGTCAGGCGCAAGTGCGCGGCGTTGCCGGCACATGGAAGGACCTGACCGACAACGTCAACCTGATGGCGGCGAACCTGACCGATCAGGTGCGCAACATCGCCGAAGTGACCACCGCCGTGGCGCTGGGCGACCTGTCGAAGAAGATCACCGTCGACGTGAAGGGCGAGATCCTCGAGCTGAAGAACACGATCAACACGATGGTGGACCAGCTCAACGGCTTTGCCTCGGAAGTGACGCGCGTGGCGCGCGAAGTGGGCACGGAAGGCAAGCTTGGCGGTCAGGCGCAGGTGCCCGGCGTGGGCGGCACGTGGAAGGACCTGACCGACAACGTCAACGCCATGGCCGCCAACCTGACGGGGCAGGTGCGCAACATCGCCGATGTGACCACCGCGGTGGCGCTGGGCGACCTGTCGAAGAAGATCACGGTGGACGTGAAGGGCGAGATCCTCGAGCTGAAGAACACCATCAACACGATGGTCGACCAGCTCAATTCGTTCGCGTCGGAAGTGACGCGCGTGGCGCGCGAAGTGGGCACCGAGGGCCGGCTTGGCGGCCAGGCGCAGGTCGAAGGCGTGGGCGGCACGTGGAAGGACCTGACCGATAACGTCAACCTGATGGCGGCGAACCTGACCGGCCAGGTGCGCAACATCGCCGAAGTGACCACCGCCGTGGCGCGCGGCGATCTGTCGAAGAAGATCACCGTGGAAGTGCGCGGTGAAATCCTCGAGCTGAAGAACACGATCAACGTCATGGTCGATCAGCTCAACTCCTTCGCGTCGGAAGTGACGCGCGTGGCCCGCGAAGTGGGTACCGAGGGCCGGCTTGGCGGCCAGGCCCGCGTGGAGGGCGTTGGCGGCACTTGGAAGGATCTGACCGACAACGTCAACGCCATGGCGGGCAACCTGACCGGACAGGTGCGCAACATCGCCGAAGTGACCACCGCGGTGGCGCTGGGCGACCTGTCGAAGAAGATCACCGTCGACGTGAAGGGCGAGATCCTTGAGCTGAAGAACACGATCAACACGATGGTCGACCAGCTCAACGGCTTTGCCTCGGAAGTGACGCGCGTGGCGCGCGAAGTGGGCACGGAAGGCAAGCTGGGCGGTCAGGCGCAGGTGCCCGGCGTTGGCGGCACGTGGAAGGACCTGACCGACAACGTCAACGCCATGGCCGCCAACCTGACGGGGCAGGTGCGCAACATCGCCGACGTGACGACCGCGGTGGCGCTGGGCGACCTGTCGAAGAAGATCACGGTGGACGTGAAGGGCGAGATCCTTGAGCTGAAGAACACAATCAACACCATGGTCGACCAGCTCAATTCGTTCGCCTCGGAAGTGACGCGCGTGGCGCGCGAAGTGGGCACCGAGGGCAAGCTTGGCGGTCAGGCGCAGGTGCGCGGCGTTGCCGGCACGTGGAAGGACCTGACCGACAACGTCAACCTGATGGCTGACAACCTGACCGGTCAGGTGCGCAACATCGCCGAAGTGACCACCGCCGTGGCGCGCGGCGATCTTTCAAAAAAGATCACGGTGGACGTGAAGGGCGAGATCCTCGAGCTGAAGAACACGATCAACACGATGGTGGACCAGCTTAACGGCTTTGCCTCGGAAGTGACGCGCGTGGCGCGCGAAGTGGGCACCGAGGGCAAGCTTGGCGGTCAGGCGCAGGTGCCGGGCGTTGGCGGCACGTGGAAGGACCTGACCGACAACGTCAACCTGATGGCCACCAATCTCACCAACCAGGTGCGCGGCATCGCCGATGTCGTGACCGCGGTGGCGCAGGGCAACCTCAAGCGCAAGCTGACGTTCGATGCCAAGGGCGAGATCGCCGCGCTCGCGGAAACGATCAACGGGATGATCGAGACGCTTTCTACCTTTGGCGATCAGGTGACGAACATGGCGCGTGAGGTCGGCGTCGAGGGCCGGCTGGGCGGGCAGGCCCGTGTGCCGGGGGCCGCGGGGCTTTGGCGCGATCTGACCGACAACGTCAATGCCATGGCCGCCAACCTGACCAACCAGGTCCGCTCGATCGCGGAAGTGGCGACGGCGGTGACCAAGGGCGACCTGACGCGGTCGATCGCGGTCGAGGCATCGGGCGAAATGGCCGCCCTGAAGGACAACATCAACGAGATGATCCTCAACCTGAAGGATCAGACGCTCAAGAACGCGCAGCAGGACTGGCTCAAGACAAACCTCGCCCGCTTTTCCCGTATGCTTCAGGGCGAGCGCGACCTCGCCACCATTTCCAACTTGATCATGTCCGAACTCGCGCCGCTGGTGAACGCGCAATACGGTGTGTTCTATGTGACCAGTCGCGAACAGGCCGATACCCGTCTCGATCTCGTCGCCAGCTACGGCGCGGAAAGCCACGCCGAACTGAAGAAGCAGTTTGCGCTGCGGGAAGGCCTGATCGGGCAGGCCGCGGCGGACAAGCGTCCGATCCGCCTGAGCAAGGTGCCGGGCGACTTCATCCGCATCGGCTCCGGGCTGGGCCAGGCGGCCCCCGCCAACATCAACATTCTGCCGGCCCTGTTCGAGGACGAAGTCCAGGCGGTGATCGAGCTGGCTTCGTTCGAGGAGTTCAACGAGACCCACCACAGCTTCCTGAACCAGCTGATGGAAACCGTGGGCATCGTGCTCAATACCATTGCCGCGACCATGCGAACGGAAGGCCTGCTCGCGCAGTCGCAGTTGCTCACGCAGGAATTGCAGGCGCGGCAGACCGAGCTGACGCGCAAGCAGCAGGAACTCCATGCGACCAACGAGGAACTTCAGGAAAAGGCGCAGCTCCTCGAAAACGAGAAGCGGCAGGTGGAGGCCAAGAACTTCGAGATCGAGATGGCCCGCCGCGCCGTCGAGGAAAAGGCCGAGCAGTTGGCCCTGACGTCCAAGTACAAGTCGGAATTCCTGGCCAACATGAGCCACGAGCTGCGCACGCCGCTCAATTCCCTGCTGATCCTGTCAAAATTGCTGGCGGAAAACCAGCAGGGCAACCTGAACGAGAAGCAGACCGAGTTCGCGCGCACGATCCATGGCGCGGGAACCGATCTGCTCAACCTCATCAACGACATCCTCGATCTGTCGAAGATCGAATCCGGCACGGTCACCATCGATCTTGGCGATATGTCGATGGCCGGCCTCAAGCAGCATCTGGAACGCACGTTCCGGCAACTGGCGTCGGAAAAGGGACTGCTGTTCGAGGTGGACTTCGATGAAGGACTGCCCGCCACGATCCGCACCGATGAGAAGCGCTTGCAGCAGATCATGCTCAATCTGTTGTCGAATGCGTTCAAGTTCACGTCCGCCGGCGGGGTCACGCTGACGGCCCGTGCTGCCACGCGCGGGTGGAGCGCCAGCCATCCGGTGCTGCACGAAGGGGTGGCGGCGCTGGAAATTTCGGTCAGCGATACCGGCATCGGCATTCCGCCAGACAAGCAGAAGCTGATCTTCGAGGCTTTCCAGCAGGCCGATGGCACAACCAGCCGTAAATATGGCGGGACCGGCCTGGGCTTGTCGATCAGCCGGGAGATCGCCCGATTGCTGGGGGGCGAGTTGCAGGTTCGCTCCGTTCCCCACGAAGGCTCGACCTTCACGCTGTTCGTGCCGATCGTCACGGCGGGCGCGCCCGTTCCGCTTCCCGTTCCCGGTCTTGCCCCCAGCATCGAAACCGCTGCGGCCGGGTATGGCCTGCACGATGACCGCGACGACCTGAAGAACCACCCCTTCGTGATGATCGTGGAGGATGATCCCGCGTTCGCCGGCATCCTGCTCGACCTGGCGCATGAGGCGGGCCTGAAGGGCGTCATTTCCACGGCCGGGTCCGGCACGCTGGCCATGGTGCGCAAGCTGCGACCGAATGCCATCACGCTCGATCTGGGGCTTTCCGACATCGACGGGTTCGTGTTGCTGGACCTTCTTCGCCACGATGCGGAAACGGCGAATATTCCTGTCCATGTGATTTCCGGAAAGCAGCAGGCGGCGCAGGCATTGTCCCTCGGCGCCTCCGACGTGACCGAGAAGCCCGCCGATCGCGATCGGCTGTTCGCCCTGTTCGAGAGGATGGCCGCCAATGCCCGTGCCTTGCCCGCGAAGCGCCGCGGCAACGCGGTCCAGAAAGCGCCTCGTTCAAGCGCAATGCCGGAACTTGCAGGTAGCCGGATCCTGATCGTCGATGACGATATCCGGAATATCTATTCGCTCACCAGCGTTCTCGAAGCGCACAATGTCGAGGTGCTGCACGCGGAGAGCGGCCTTGATGGCATCCGCATCCTGGAAACCGTCAACGGGATCGATGCCGCCCTGATCGACATCATGATGCCGGACATGGATGGTTACGAAACGATGCGGCAGATCCGCTCGCGGCCGGCGATCGCGACCACTCCGCTGGTTGCGGTGACGGCAAAGGCGATGAAGGGCGATCGCCAGAAATGCCTGGATGCGGGTGCATCGGATTACATTTCCAAGCCGGTCGACGTGGATCTTCTGCAAGCTCTGCTGCGGGTCTGGATCGGTCGGTCCCGCGCCGCGCGTCGTCCCCCCAAGCCGCGCGCACGCGCCGCCAAGGTTGCATAGACATGATGCTGGTATCCAGTCCCTCGCTCGTGACGAGCGACCTTCCCGACGTTCCGCTTGCTCCGGCGCGGATCCTGGTGGTGGACGACGATGAGCGTAATCTGCTGGCCCTGTCGCAGGTGCTCGCGGACCTCGGCGATGTCGTGACCACCACGTCGGGCCGCGGAGCCTTGCGCCATCTGCTGCAGGGCGAATTCGCGGTCATCCTGCTCGATGTGTTCATGCCGGGCATGGATGGCTATGAAGTGGCGTCGCTCATTCGGGATCGCAGGCAGACCGCGCACATCCCGATCATCTTTCTTTCCGCCGTCAACAAGGAGACCGAGCATCTCATGCGCGGATACGCGATGGGCGCGGTGGACTATGTGTTCAAGCCTGTCGATCCCGTGGTGCTCAAGTCCAAGGTCGGGGTTTTCGTCGATCTCTACAACATGCGTGCGCAGGTCGAGGCGAAGGGACGCGACGAGCGCCTGCTGCGCGAGCAGACCTTCCGGGCCGAACTCGAAAAGCTGCAAATGGAGCGCGAGCTGGAGAAGAGCCGCCTTCGCCAGGCATCCATGCTCGAAGCCCTGCCGCTGGCGCTCTACGAGGCAACGGTCGATGACGACGGCCGGCTCCAGCGCACCTTCGTGGGAGGAGACCTGTCCCGGATCGCGGGGGCAGATGCTGCCGCGATCGAGGCCGGTGACCTGCGCTGGGAGGATCGGATTCACCCGGAGGACGTCCCGACCGTTTCCGGGGCGGAGCCGGGGTCGAACCCGGGCGAGGGCGGGGCGATGTCGCTCGAATATCGGTGGGTGGCCGAGGGACGTGGCGTCCGCCATTTCATCGAGCAATGCGTGCGTATTTCCGATGATGGGGAAGAAGCACGCTGGGCGGGCACCCTGATCGACGTGACCGAGCGCAAGCAGCTGGAAGCGAAGCTGCTTCAAGCGGGCAAGGTCGAGGCGATCGGTCGACTGACCGGCGGTGTCGCGCACGACTTCAACAACCTTCTTGCCGCGGTTCTGGGCGGTCTCCATCTGCTGCAAAAGCGTGCCTCCCTCGGTGAGCGGGACCAGCTGGTCATCGACCGGATGCGTCATGCGGCCGAAAAGGGGGTCGAACTGGTGCGGCGCATGATGGCATTCGCCCGCAAGCAGGACCTTCAGCCCGTAGCGATCGAGCCGGATGGCCTTTGTGCTTCGGTGGCTGGCCTGGTCGAGCACACCATTGGCGGGACGATCACCGTTCAATGGCAGTGCGAGGCAGGAGGGGCGAATTTCTTCGTCGACCGGTCGCAACTGGAGTTGGGGCTGGTCAATCTCATTCTCAACGCGCGCGACGCCATGCCTCGTGGCGGCACCATCACCGTCAACATCCGTAGGGCGGAAGAAGATGAAGTGGATCGCGCGGGCCTGGCGGCCGGGCCTTACCTTTCTGTCTGCGTTGCCGACGAAGGCACGGGCATTCCCGAAGCGATCATCAGCAAGATCACCGAGCCTTTCTTTACCACGAAAGAGGCGGGCAAGGGGACCGGCCTTGGCCTGTCGATGGTGATGGGCTTCGTCCACCAGTCAGGCGGCAAGCTCGAAGTGCAAAGCCGCGAAGGCGCCGGGACGCGGATCACGTTCTACCTGCCTGCCACCCATGAGCAGGCGGCCGGGAAAGCACCCGAAATCCTTGCACCCGCGACGGCCGAAGATTGCCGGAAATCGATCCTTGTGGTGGACGATGATGAGGCGGTCAGAACCGTCTTGGTCGAACAGCTGCGCGAATGGGGCATGGAGGTTGCCAGCGCGGTGGACGGCAAGGCCGCGCTTGAGGCACTGGCGGCAACGCCGGATCACTTCGATATCCTGCTTACCGACTATGCCATGCCGGGAATCAATGGGGCGGAATTGATCGACAGGGTCGTCGCTATGCCCAACGCTCCCAGATGCCTGTTGATGACGGGATATGCAGACGAGCAGGTCAAGATTGTCTTGCCGCCCGAAGTGCCGCTCCTGCACAAGCCGCTGGATCATAATCTGCTGATGAGCAGTCTCTGCTTGAATTAGAGCCGCCGGGCAGGCGGTGGTCCTCCCACCCCGCTCGGCCGCTGCGGTGAATGGAAACGCAAGGGCAGGCGATTTCGCCCGCCCTTGCGCCGCTGTCAGGCCACGGCCGAGCGGAGGCGTGCCGCATCCCGGCGGGCAACTTCGCCGCGAACCAGCGGGATCAGTTCCCGTCCATAATCCCTGGCGTCCTGAAGCGGGTTGAAGCCGCGGATCAGGATCGTCTCGATGCCGAGGTCGTAGTAGTCGAGCAGGCTTTCGGCGACCTGTTCGGGGGTGCCGACAAGAGCGGTGGAATTGCCGCCCGCTCCGGTGAGCGAGGCGATCTCGGTCCACAGGCGCTTGTCGACGACCTTGCCTTGCGCGGCGGTTTCAAGAAGGCGGATCGATCCCACGTTCTGCGGCTGGCCCGGCTTTTCGCGGCGGCCGAAGATCTGCGCTCCCTTGGCCTGCAACGTCTTCGCCTTGCCCAGGATCTCTTCGGCGCGGGCCCATGCTTCGGCCTCGGTCGGCGCGATGATCGGGCGCACCGACAGGCTGAAGCGTAGCGGCTGATCGCGCTCGTGCCGCGCTTCTGCGGCGCGGATGCGGTCGAGCTGTTCGCGCGTCCCGGCCAGCGATTCCGCCCAGAGCATATAGGTATCGGCCGTGCGCGCGCCCACTTCGACGGCGGCATCGGACGAGCCGCTGAAGAACACCGGGATGTGCGGCTTCTGAAGCGGTCGCACGCTCGAAACGTTGTCCTCGACGCGGTAGTATTTGCCCGCGTGGCTGAAGGGCGCCTCGCTCGTCCAGGTCTTCTTGAGAATGTCGATGAACTCGCCGGTGCGCTCGTAGCGTTCGTCGTGGCTCAGGTAGTCGCCGTCGCGCTGCTGTTCGGCGTCGTTGCCGCCCGAGATGATGTTCACCGAAGCACGGCCACCCGACAGATGATCCAGCGTGGCGAATTTGCGCGCAGCGACCGTTGGAGAGACGAAGCCGGGGCGATGCGCCACGAGCAATCCCAGCCGTTCGGTGAAGGCGGCGGCGTATTGCGCGACGAGGAAGCCGTCGCCTGCCGAACTGCTGTAGGCGATCAGCGCCTTGTCGAAATCGCCCTCTTCCTGGGCGCGGGCAAACGACTTGATGAAGTCTGGCTGCACGACCGGCCCGGTCGGCGCGAGGCTTTCCGACGATTCATTGTAATGAAGAAAGCCGACGAACTCGACTGGCATGACCTGTCTCCTGATGCTGCAATGACAACGTCAGCATCGCAGCCGGCCATCGGTTCGAATAACGAGTATTGCCGGGGGCCGGATGACAAATTCCAACCGGAAATCTGGGGGTTTTATTGATCTGGATCAATGAAGTTTCGGCACTGTGCGCAGTGCGCGTCGTGCCGGACGGCCGATCCCGTCAACGATCGGGCAACCACCCGGTCGCGCGCGCGCGCTCTTCTTCGGTCGCGGTCAGGGCGGGGCCGGCAGCCATTTGCTGGGCCTGCTGCATCACCTCGGCAGCGCTGCCGGCCTGGCGATAGTCTCCATGGTCTTGAGCCGCCTTGCCGGTGCCCTCGATCTTCCAGCCTTCCCGGTCGCGGCACGCGATTCGGGTGGAGCCTGCCAGGGCATAGGCGCGGCAGAACCGTCCATCCCCGGCGCGGAAGCTCAGCAGGATGCGCGATGGCCCCGCGCCCTGTTCCGCCACCAGCTGATGGTCCAGCATCGCGGTCAGCGGATCATCTTGCAGGGCAGGGCGCAGCATCACCACCAGCGCAACCGATGCCGCCAGCGCAGGGACGGCTGCCCAGGCCCAACGTGCCGTCCGCCGCCGCCGCGCCGCAGCCAGGTCGATGACATCGTTCGTGCCGGCAAGCTGGCGCGTGAGGGCTGCTGGCAATGGCTCGTCAATCACCCCGCCGAAATGCCCGGCCAGGCGTTCGCGCAGCCGCCGGTGCGCCGAGACCTGCGCCTGGAACTGCGGAGAACCGGCCACGGCGGCGGCCACTTGCGCGCGTTCCTCGCCTTCAAGCTCGTTATCGGCAAATGCCGCGATCTGCTCGGGGGTGGGGATCATGCGGCTTCTCCCATTCTTGCGAGAAGGGCGTCGCGCCCCCGCACAAGGCGTGAGTTGAGCGTGCCAACGGGACAGCCCACGATGGCGGCGGCTTCGCGATAGGAATACCCTTCGACCATCACGAGGACCACGGCCTCGCGCTGCTCGTCCGGAAGTGTGGCCAGCGCCCTATCGACATCGCCGAGCATGGCGCCGGCTTCCTGTCCGCCATCCGCGCCCACGGCGCTGCCGAGTTCCTCGGTCATGAAAGTCTGGCCCCGCCGGGTGCGGGCGCGGACTTCGTCGATCCAGATATTGCGCATCATACGATAGATCCAGCTGTCGAGCCGCGTGCCTTCCTGCCATTTCGACTGGCTGCGCAACGCACGTTCGAGCGTTGCCTGGCACAAGTCGTCGGCTTCCGTCCGATCGCGAGACAGGCCCGCCGCGAAGCGCCGGAGGCGCGGCAACAGGTCAATCAGGGCGGAGGCGAACGGATCGGGCAGGAGGATGGGCCTTTCTGCGGGATGTAACGAACGGGCTCGTCCGTTTCATCCATTGGCAATGCGGTTTATGGAAACAATCCTGTATGCACAAACACTTGATCACGACAGCAGCCGTCCTTGCCCTGATGGGCGCGCCGCTTGGCGCGCAAGTGCTGACGCCGGCGGCGGGCGAGGTGCTCGGAACGGTGACCGGCGTGGCCGGCCGTATCGGCGCACCCGTGCTCGATGATCTGGCCCGGTTGCCGCAGATGGCCGAGGAACTGGCCCGGCGACGCGTGGATCGGCTGGCCCGGCTGGTTCGGCAACAGCGCCGCGCGGTTGAGACGGACGAGGAAGGCCAGCCGGCGCGCCGGGGCGTCCTGCTCGTGATCGATCCGCCGCAGGACCTCGAGCAATCGCTGGAGGGGACCGGGTTCCGGGTGGCGGGACGGGAACGGCTGGCGGATATCGGGTTGGCGCTTGCGCAGGTGGAAACGCCGGCGGGACTCACCCTGGCCCGGGCGCAGGAACGGCTGCGCAAGGCATTGCCCGGCGCAAGCGTGACGGCCGACAATCTGCTGTTTCCAGGGGGCGGGCGTGCCGCGATGGTTCCCCCGGCCAAGGCATCTGCACCGGCCCCATCCATCGCCGGCCGGGTCGGCGTGATCGATGGCGGCGCGGCGGGGCAAGTGGACGAGCAGCGCGGGTTCGCCACCGGTGCGCCGCTGGCGGGAAACCACGGCAGCGCGGTGGTGTCGCTGCTGCACGGCGCCGGGGTAAGGCGGATCCTGCTGGCGGATGTCTATGGAGCCGATCCGGCCGGCGGCAACGCGCTGGCCATCGCGCGGGCGTTCGACTGGCTGGTGGGCAAGGGCGTTCCCGTCATCACGATCAGCCTTGTCGGCCCGGCCAACCCGCTTCTGGCCCGGGCCGTGGCCGCCGCGCAGCGACGCGGTGCGACGGTTGTCGCCCCCGTCGGCAACGATGGTCCCGCCGCGCCGCCGGCTTATCCAGCATCGTTTCCCGGCGTTCTGGCGGTGACCGGCGTGGATGGCCGCAACCGCCCGCTTATCGAAGCGGGTCGTGCGCTGCATCTCGACTATGCGGCGCCCGGTGGGGATGTGCAGGCGGCGGATGCACGCGGCCGCCGGGTGACGGTGCGGGGCACCTCCTTTGCCGCACCCCTGGTGGCGGCGCGCGCGGCGGCGGCTGGCGGCAATGTCCGGCAAGCGCTTGACCGCGAGGCGGTCGATCTGGGACGCAAGGGCCCCGACGAGAGCTATGGCCGGGGCCTGCTCTGTGGAACCTGCCGCCGGGGCCTTTGAAAAAAATTGCGATGACAATGGATTAAGCGAAATGACCCATCCGTTTCCTTCCTCGAGGGGCGCGCTGAGCGCCCGGTATATCGACGAAAGGAATATGCGATGCGTACCATGCTTGCAGCTTCGGCAGCGATCCTTCTCGTGACCACCTCGGCTCATGCCCAGCTTCTGGGTGGTGGCGGATTGGGCGGTGGCCTTTCCGGCGCGGTGGGAGGCACGCTGGGCGGAACGCTCGGCGGGGGGGCGGTCGGATCGACCATGGACACGGTCAACGGATCGGCCTCGGGTACCCTGCGCGGTTCAGGCTCGGCCAGCGCGCACAAGTCGGTCGATCGCAAGAGCGGCAGGGTCCACGCGGACGGCGGTGCCGATGGATCGCTTGCGGGCGCCGTCACGGGCAATGCCGTGAACAACGCCGGCGCGCTCGGCAGCGCGGCGGGCGGCAGTGCCGCCGGCCAGGCCTCCGGTGGCGGATCGGGTAGCGCCGATGCCCAACTGATCGGAACCGACGCGGTCCGTTCGGTTGCCGGATCGGCGCGCGGGATGGCGACGACGGCTTCGCAGGCCGCCATGAGCGGCGCGCACAGTGCAGCCGGTTCGCTCGCCGGGACGGCCAGCGGGGCCGCTGGCGCAGCGGGGACGGCGGCAGGCGGCTTCAGCGGCGTTGGCCGAGCATCGCAAGCCGGCACGGGCGGCGGCGCGCTCGCGCTCGGCGGCAGCGCTGCTTCGTCGGCCAGTGGCGCGTTCTCGGTGACCAAGGGCATGAGCGTGCTTGCACCAGATGCGCGCGGCAAGCTTGGTTCGGTGCGCCAGGTGATCGCTGATGCGCATGGTGACGTTCAGGCGCTTGTCGTCCGCGTGCAGGGCCAGACCGCAACGCTTCCGGCGGCCAATTTCACGGCCGGTGGCAACGCGCTGGTGTCGGCCATGGGTGCGACCGAGATCAAGCGCGCTGCCGGCCAGCAGGCCGCTTCCGCATCGTCGGCGAAGGCCAATGACCGGGCCGGCGCGGCGACCAAGCGCTGACGGCACGCCCGACCGGCCTGAGGGCCGGTCGGGTCCGTGATGCGGCGTTCAAATGCCTGCCGCGGGAACCGCTTGGCGCGCCGGGCATCATGTTGCTGTACCGGCAATGCGAGGCGACGATGGCGGCAAGGGCATATTGGCAAGGGCAGATCCGGCTGGCGCTGGTGTCCATTCCGGTCGAGGTCTACCCCGCGACCCGCTCTGGCGCCGCGATTTCGTTTCGCCAGATCCATGAACCCAGCGGCAAGCCGATCGCGTACGAGAAAGTCGTCGCGGGGATCGGCCCGGTGGACCGAGACGAGATCGTCAAGGGCTACGAAGTGTCACGCGGCAACTACGTCCTGCTCGGCGATGACGAGATCGAGGCGGTAAAGATCGAGAGCCGCAAGACGCTGGAACTGGTGCAGTTCGTCGAAGCGCAGGAGATAGAGCCCCTCTGGTACGAAAAGCCCTACTACGTGGTGCCTGCGGACGATCTCGCTGAAGAGGCCTATGTCGTGCTGCGCGAGGCGCTGCGATCCGCGCGCAAGGTGGCGTTGGGGCAGCTTTCAGTGCGCGGGCGCGAACAGCTTGTCAGCCTCAAGCCTTGCGGGCGCGGCATCGTGCTGGAAGTGCTGCGCTATGCCGATGAGGTGCACAAGGCTCGCGGCTTCTTCGACAAGATCGCCGACGACCCGCCGGCCGAAGACCTGCTGGATCTGGCCACCACGCTGATCGACAAGAAGACCGCGCCCTTCAAGCCGGAAGAATTCCACGACCGCTATGTCGATGCCTTGCATCGCCTGGTCGAGAAAAAGGTCAAGGCGAGGGGCGGCAAGGTCCTCGAAGACGTGTCCGACCCCGCGCCCCGGGGCGGCAATGTGATCGACCTGATGGCCGCGCTCAAGAAGTCCCTTGGCAGCGCCGACGACCGCGGCGGTTCGGACAAGGCGCCCCCAAGCCGCAAGGCCCCGGCCAAGGCGCCGGCCAGGGCATCCTCGCGGCGCAAGCGAGCCTGACCGGTGGCCGGGAAGCCCGCCGATCCGCTCGCCGCCTACAACAGCCGGCGCGACTTCGCGAAAACAGCGGAGCCGGCAGGGCAGCGCGCGGCGAGCGAGCAGGGCAACCGCTTCATCGTGCAGAAGCACGACGCGACGCGGCTGCACTGGGACTTCCGCCTCGAAGTGGACGGCGTGCTCAAGTCGTGGGCGGTGACACGCGGTCCCAGTTCCGACCCGGAGGACAAGCGGCTGGCAGTGAGGACCGAGGACCATCCGCTCGCCTACGCGGATTTCGAAGGAACGATCCCCAAGGGCGAATACGGCGGCGGCACGGTGATGTTGTGGGATCGGGGCACGTGGGCACCGATCGCGGGCAAGTCCGCGAAGGATCTGGAAAAGGGGCACCTTCACTTCACGCTCGATGGCGAACGGATGAAGGGCGAGTGGATCATCTTCCGGCTCAAGCCACGTGCCGGCGAGAAGCGCGAGAACTGGCTGCTGCGCAAGGTGGATGACCCTTACGCGGAACAGGGCGATGCGCTGGTCGAACGCGGGCTGACTTCGGTTCTGACCGGACGAACGATGGCCGAGATCGCGGGCGATGCAGACGGCGCGCATTCGCTGAAAGGCAAGCGCGGCAAGGCTTTCGCGGCCGAGATGGACGCCGCCGCAACGCGCAACGCACGGCTGATGCCGAAGCCGAAGAAAGCAAAGGGATCCAAGGGCTTGCCCCTGTTTCGGGTACCGCAGCTGGCAACGCTGGTCGACGTGGTGCCCGCAGGCAATGGCTGGATGCACGAGATCAAGTTCGACGGCTATCGCGCACTCGTCGCCGCGGATGGAGGCGAGGTGCGCGTCTATACGCGCAACGGTCTGGACTGGACGGACAAGTTCGCGCCGCTGGTGCGCGCGATCGCTGCGCTCGACCTGCCGCCGGCGCTGATCGATGGTGAAATCGTCGCTGCCGACAACGAGGGAAATCCGGATTTCTCCAGCCTTCAGAAAGTGTTGAAGCGCGGTCATGGCGCGCAGGATGAAGCGACGGCATTGTCGTTCCATGCCTTTGACCTGCTCGATCTGGCCGGTGAGGACATGACCGCGCTTTCCAACATCGAGCGCAAGGAGCGGTTGCAGGCCTTGCTGGCAGGAGCGGCCCCGCCGGTCCACGTTGCCGACCATGTCATCGGTGCGGGGGAAAAGCTTTATAAGGCAATGTGTTCTGCCGGGCAGGAGGGGATCATCTCGAAGCGCGTCGATGCGCCGTACCTGCACCGGAGGAGCAAGGCCTGGCTCAAGGTGAAGTGCGTGCTGCGGCAGGAATTCGTCGTGATCGGCTGGAAGAAGTCGAACGCGCGGGGGCGGGCATTCTCCTCACTCCTACTGGCGCAAAACGAAGGCAAGATGCTGGTCTACAAAGGTAATGTCGGAACCGGTTTTGGCTCCGGCACGATGGACGAACTGGCGCGCGCGATGGCATCGCTTGCCGAGGACCAGCCCGCCGCCGAGGTGCCGCGCGAGGATCGGCGCGGCGTGACGTGGTTGCGGCCGGAATTGGTGGCCGAAGTCGCCTTTGCCGAATTCACGGCGGAAGGCTCGGTTCGCCACGCCAGCTTCGTGGGATTGCGGGCAGACAAGCCGGCCGGGGACGTAGTACCTGAACGACACCTAACCGCACCTGAGGCCGACATGGATGGTTCCGACGTGCCCATCAGCAACCGCGACCGGGTGATCTTTCCCGAAAGCGGCGAGACCAAGGGAATGCTGGCCGACTGGTACGCGGCGATGGCCCCGCTGATGCTGCCGTTCGTCGGCGGCCGGCCCATCAGCCTCGTGCGCTGTCCGCAGGGGCGCGCGAAGAAATGCTTCTTCCAGAAGCACGACAGCGGCACATTCGGGGAACACGTCCATCACGTTCCCATCACCGAGAAGGACGGGCACGCCGAGGACTATCTCTATGTCGAGGATGCTGCCGGGCTGCTCGCCTGCGTGCAGATGGGCACTATCGAGTTTCACGCCTGGGGCAGCAGGGTGGGCGATGTCGAAGCGCCGGACCGGATGGTTTTCGATCTCGATCCCGACGAAGGGCTCGGCTGGGACGAGGTGCGCGGCGCGGCGCGGCACTTGCACGACCGCCTGGCCGACATCGGGCTGGCCAGCTTCGCCATGCTGTCGGGAGGCAAGGGCGTGCATCTGGTGGTGCCGCTCATCCCCGGCCATTCCTGGGAGGCGCACAAGGACTTCGCCCAGCGCTTCGCTGGAGCGCTGGCAATGGCGGAGCCGGATCGTTTCGTCGCCACCATGAGCAAGGCGAAGCGCACTGGCCGAATTTTCATCGATTATCTGCGCAACCAGCGCGGTGCGACTGCGGTGGTTCCTTACTCGGCCCGCGCGCGCTCCGGGGCGCCGGTGGCGGTGCCGATCGGCTGGGGCGAACTGGACCATTTCGACAGCGCGCACCCGTTCTCGATCCGGGAAATCGATGCGCTGCAGCGGCGCGCACGCAGCAAGGCGTTGGCAGGATGGGGTTTCGCGAGCCAGCGCCTGCCCGATCTCTAGTTCGCCCGCTTGGGCCACCCTAGGACATTGTAGAGTGACAGCCTGGCGCGGTTGGAAACTACAAGAGCGCCAACCATGCAAATAAGGGGCGGTGGTGATCGCCAGATGCTCCTGCAGGGCTGTGTGACTTGGGAGATGGACGATGACTGAAGACGTCAAGTGGGACCTGGAAGCTGACGTTGTCGTCCTCGGTTCGGGCGGGGCCGCCATGACGGCCGCGATTTCCGCGCACGATTTCGGCGCCAGGGAAGTGGTCATCCTGGAGAAGACCGGGATGGTCGGCGGGACGACCGCCATGTCCGGCGGCATGCTGTGGATCCCCAACAACCATCACCAGCATGAGGCCGGCTTCGAGGATTCCGACGAGGAGGTCGTCACCTATCTCGACTCGCTCGCTCCCGGCGCGCTCGATCCCGAAACGCTGTGGGCGTTCATGCAGAACGGGCCCGAAATGCTCCGCTATCTGGCGGACAAGACGCCCGTGCGCCTGCGTGCCTTCTCCGATTTTCCCGATTATCAGCCCTATGCGCCGGGCGCCAAGCCCGATGGCGGGCGTTCGCTCGATAACGAGGCGTTCTCGTTCGAGACGCTCGGCAAGTGGGCTGGCCGCGTGAACCCCAGCAAGATGGCCTATCCGCTGCGCGGCAGCCTGATGGAAGCCATTCAGGGCACGCTGGATGAAGCCACGCTCGCGCAGCGCGAAGCGGGCGATTACCGGGGCCTGGGTCAGGCGCTGGCCGGCTCGCTGTTCAAGGCCGTGCTGGATCGCAACATCCCGGTCGAGTTCGAGAAGCGCGCGCGCAAGCTGGTCAAGGACGGCGACCGCGTGATCGGCGTGATCGCCGAAGACGCCAATGGCCGCGATTTCCGCGTGCGCGCCCGCCGCGGCGTGGTCATCGCCACCGGCGGCTTCGAGTGGAACGAAACGCTGGTCAAGGCCTTCATCCGCGGCCCGCTGACCGGGCCGGTCAGCGTTCCCGAGAACGAGGGCGACGGCCTGCTGATGGCGATCGACGCCGGCGCCCAGCTGGGCAACATGCAGAACGCCTTCTGGATGCAGAGCGTGCTGGAAATGAAGCCGCAGCACCGCAGCGCCAAGCCCAACTACCTGCTCGGTTCGGACGAGCGCGCCCGCCCGGGCGCCATCCTCGTCAACAGCGCCGGCAAGCGCTTCGTCAACGAAGCGGCGAACTACAACGCCGTGGGCAAGTCGCTGCACGCTTTCGACGCGGGCACGCACACCTATTCGAACCTGCCCTACTGGCTGATCATCGACCAGCGCTACAAGAACAAGTACCACACGTTCAACTCGCCGCCGGGGGCACCCGCGCCGTCCTACATGATGCAGGCGGACACGCTGGAAGAACTGGCCGAGAAGGCCGGGATCGACGCTGCGGGCCTGAAGGCCACCGTGGAGCGGTTCAACGGCATGGTCCGCAACGGCCATGACGACGATTTCAACCGCGGCGACAACACCTACGACAATTTCTACATGTGGGGCGATACCGACTTCGAGCCGCCGTACCGCACGCTCGGCGTGATCGATCAGGGCCCTTACTATGCGGTCAAGATGGAAGCGGGAGCACTGGGCACGGCTGGCGGTCCGAAGACCAACGCCGACGCGCAGGTGGTCGATTGGAGCGGCAACCCGATCCCCGGCCTCTACGCTGCGGGCAACGCCATGTCGGCGGTGCTGGGCGACGTCTACGGCGGTGCCGGCGGGACGCTCGGGCCGGGCCTGACCTTCGGCTACATCGCCGGACGTCACCTCGGAACGCACATCCCCAACCACTAAGACAGGTCCATGCGTCATGTCGGCACCCCCAAGCGGCTTGCCGGCATGACGCTCCCGCGCTGCTGAGGCTGGGCCGTGCCGACCGGGCGCGGGATGGCCAACAATCCTTTCGTGCTTTGCACCGAGTGCCGGGCATTGTGCAGTGCGGCCTTCATGCGCGCTGACTTATCGCCCGTTGCGGCGGCCGTTTCTCCACTCGTGCCCAAGGTGGGCAATCTGTGCTTGTGCACGGATCAGAGATTCTTTCTCCGAGGGATGCGTGCCGGCTCTTGTCATATATTAGCTATTGTATGCATAGCGTTTTCCGGCGGCGAAACCGCCGCACCGGCACGCTACCCCTACTCAGGATGCGATCACGCCAGCGATTTCATCAAGGGGTAAGAATACCATGTACGCCAAGATCCGCACGTCGCTTCTCGCGGCAGGCATCAGCTCGCTCGCCGTCCTGGCGGTTCCCGCCCATGCGACCGACGGCTATTTCCTCAATGGCGTTGGCGCAAAGGCCAAGGGCGCCGGCGGCGCCTCGATCGCGGACGCGCAGGACAGCCTGGGCATCGTCGCCAATCCTGCTGCGGCGACCGAAATCGGCGCGCGGCTTGACGTCGGCGTGGAGATTTTCATTCCGGATCGCGGCGCGGCGATCAGCGGCAATGGCGCCGGGTTGAACGGCAAGTTCAGCGGCAACGGCGCGAACCCCTTCGTCCTGCCGGAATTCGGCTATGTCCGCCCGCTTTCTGACAAGGTCGCGCTCGGCATCGCGATCAGCGGCAATGGCGGCATGAACACCGTCTACAAGCACAATCCCTTCGCCTCGTTCGGCGCGACCGGCGCGGCGGGCGTTGACCTGAAGCAGATCTTCATTTCGCCGACGCTGGCCGTGCGCCTGGCCGAAGGGCAGTCTGTGGGCGTTTCGCCGGTCATCATGGTGCAGGGCTTCCGCGCCATCGGCATCCAGCCGTTCGCCGCAGCGTCGGCCGATCCGGCGCACTTCACCAATCGCGGGACCGACTGGGCCGCTGGCGCCGGTGTCCGGATCGGCTGGCTGGGCCGCTTCGGCAAGGCTTTCAGCGCCGGTGCGTTCTACCAGTCCAAGATTTCGAGCGGCCGGTTCGACAAGTATGCGGGCCTGTTTTCCGACAAGGGAAGCTTCGACGTTCCCGCGTCGTGGGGTTTCGGCGTTGCCGTCCGTCCGGTCGACCGGCTGACCATCGCCGCCGATTTCAAGCGCATCGAGTATGCGGGCGTCGCCTCGGTCGGCAATCCGCTCTCCGTGCTGTTCACCGGCACGCCGTTCGGCGCGAAGGATGGGCCGGGGTTCGGCTGGCGCAACATCTCGGTCTACAAGGTGGGGCTGACCTACAAGGCGAGCGAGCGGATCACGCTGCGCACCGGCTATGGCCGGTCGGGCAATCCGGTGCCTTCATCGGAAACGCTGCTCAACATTCTCGCCCCCGGCGTGGTGCGCGATCACTATACGCTGGGCGCGACGTGGACCCCTTCGTCCGGACCGGAAGTGACGGGCTTCGTGATGCACGCGCCCTCGCAGACGGTGAAGGGCAGCGGTTCGATTCCGGCCCCTTACGGCGGCGGCGAAGCGGATGTCCGGTTGGGCGAGACATCGTTTGGCCTGTCGTTCGGCTTCCGGCTCTGAGGCGGGCGTGAGCAGCTTCCTCCATCCTCTTCTGGGCGGCCTTCTGATCGGCTCGGCCGCTGGGGGGCTGCGGCTCGCCAATGGTTCGATCGCCGGCATCAGCGGCATTTTCGGGACCGGCCTGCTGCGCCGGGAGGGCGGGTGGCAGCGGGTGTTCCTGCTGGGCCTGATCGCGGCGGCGCTGGCGTGGCTGGTCTTTCTGCCCGCGGATCGCCCGCCCCAGGCGCTGCTCGGCTATCCGCTTTCGCGGCTGGTTGCGGCCGGGCTGCTCGTGGGGGCGGGGACGGCGCTGGGCAATGGCTGCACCAGCGGCCACGGCGTGTGCGGGCTGGCGCGCTTGTCGCTGCGCTCGCTGTTCGCGGTGGCGGTGTTTATGGCGACGGCCGAAGCGGTCGTCTGGCTGGACCTTGCGCGGTGGCTGCGGTGAAGGCGCTGTCCGTCTTCGTCGCGGGGCTGGTCTTCGGCGCCGGGCTGCTGCTTTCGGGCATGGCAAATCCCGACAAGGTGCTGGGCTTCTTCGTGATCGGTCCGAGGTGGGACCCCAGCCTCGCCTTCGTCATGGGCGGCGCGTTGCTGGCGGCCTTTCCGCTCTATCGCATCGCCCACCGCCGCGACCGTTCGCTGACGGGCGAACCGCTGGCCCAGCCGGACGAGACGGGCATCAATGCCCGCCTCGCGATCGGCGCGGCCCTGTTCGGCGCGGGCTGGGGCCTTGCCGGGATCTGTCCCGGCCCGGCCGTTGTGGCGTTGCCTTTCGCGCCGGTGCAGGTCGGCGTGTTCCTTGTCTCCATGCTGCTGGGCTGGGCGGTGGTCCGCCGCCGGCCCCGTTCCTGAGAGCCGGCCGAACCTCAATAACCGCGTGAGCGGATGACCAGGTTTGCGGGCGGGCCGCCCTGCGCCACCGCTGCGATGTTGTCGAGAATCTGGCGGTGCAGCCCCGGAATGACGGTTGGCCAGTTCGACGAGAGATGCGGCGTCACGCGCACCTTGGGGTGGGTGTAGAGCGGGTGGCCGGCGGGCAGCGGTTCGGGATCGGTCACATCCAGCGTGGCGAAGCCGAGGCGGTCTGCGTCCAGCGCGGCGAGAAGGGCATCCTGATCGACAATCGATCCGCGCGCGATGTTGATGAGGTGCGCGTCAGGTTTGGCGTGGGCAAGCAGGCGCGCGTCCACAAGACCGCGCGTTGCGCCCGTCGCGGGCAGGGCGATGACGATATCGTCCGCGATGGCGACGGCTTCCTCGATGCTGCCGGCATGGGCGATGCCGTCTGCCGGCGCGCCTGAACGGCGGATGCCGACAGGATGTGCGCCGAGCGCGCGGACGCGGTGCGCGATGGCCAGGCCGATCGAGCCAAGCCCCAGTATCGCCACCGTCCGGCCGAACACGTTGCGCTGAGGCCGGGGCGCCCACTGGTCGGCCGCGTGGATCGACAGCGCGGCGAAGTCCTTGGCATGGGCATAGATGGCGCCGATAACGTAGTCCGCGACCTGATCCGACGCGGCACCCCGCCCGCACGAGAACCACGGAGCATCGGCCAGCCATTCGGGGTAATAATCGACCCCGGCGGAAGTGGAGTGGACCCAGCGCAGCTTGCCCGGCCAGGCGGCGGGCGGGCCGGCCGCCGCGATGGACTTCCAAACCGGCGCGGGGCGCACGATGAGGGCGTCCGCCTCGGCTGCAATCGCGCCGACGGCGGCGGCATCGTCAAGCGGGAGCGGGATGACGCGCGCCACCGCCGGATGGCTGGCGGCGAGGGAATCGAATTCGGGACCGATCTGGCTAGCCACGATCAGGGACATGGGGAAACTCCTTGAGAGGTATTCTATTGGCCGGCCGATGCCGCGCGCAGGGCCGGCTCGAAGCGGAAGTCGAACAGGGCATCGACCGGCACGTCGCGGTGCAGGACGCCGTCCTTGCGCCAGAAGGCGATTTCATCGGCAAAGCTGCGCTTGAGCTGGTCTTGCTGCGCGGCGTCGAGGCCGTAGCGGTAGCCGGTCTTGCGCGTGATGCTGAGCGCGATGGCGGGGTCAATCCGCGCGAGCCTGCTCATGGCGGAGCTGAATGCCTGCGGCTGGTCGGCGACCTTGACGGTGGATCGGGCGAGCCGGGTCAGGAAGTCCTGGATCGCCGCGCGCCGGACCGGGTCCGCGAGCGCGTCGGTCGAGGCGAACTGCAAGGCATAGCTGTCGCGGTTGCCGCCGATCCACTGCAGCAACTGGAGATCGGGGCGCGAGAGCAGGACGCTGGCCTGCGGCTCCCATATGCCGAGCACGTCGATGTGTCCCGAGATCAGAGCAGCGACGGCCATATCGTTGGAAAGGCTTGAGAACGTCACGTCGCGGGGGGCAAGGCCGGCGCGTTCCAGCTCGCGCTTGAGTATATATTGCGTGCCGGTTCCCTGAAGCACCGAGATCCGCGCGCCGCGCAGGTCTGCCAGCGAGCGGTAGCGCGCGCCCTTGCGCACGATCAGCGCGGCGGCGCCCGGCGAATTGCCCACCGTGCGCCCGGCGGCGACCACCTTGATCGCGTCGGTTCCGTTGTTGCCGGCTTCGAAGATCAGGCCGGTCGCGCCGCCGTTGCCGCCGATGTCGACATCGCCGTTGCGCAGCGCTTCCAGCAGCGCAGGCGTGGCGGAGAACTCGACCCATTCGATCTTGTAGGGCGTTTTTGCCAGTTCGCCCGCCACTTCCAGATAGGGCCGGTTGCCGATCCGGTTGGGCGCACCCACCCGCAGCGTGAGCGCGGCGAGCTGCTCGCTGGTGACGGGCCCGTTCGCGGCGTGCCCCGGAGAGCGGGAGCAGGCGGCCAGGCCGCCTGCAAGAACCGCGAGGGCAAGGGCGAGCATCGAGCGAAAGCGCATGGTGAAAGCCCTTTTCCCTGTCATCAGAAGTTGACGGTCGCCCCGACGACCACCGCCGCGCCGTCGCCGGGATGGAAGGCGGCCGTGTCCGCGCCCTTGGCATTGAACACGGTGGAGACTGCCGCGACATATTTGCGGTCGGTGAGGTTCGATCCATCGACGAACACGGACCAGCGTTCATCGGGCGAGCGGTAGCCGGCCTTGGCCCCGAGGATGGTGTAGGCCGGCGCCTCGATGGTGTTGGCATAGTCGGCAAAGTAGCTGGAAGCCGACTGGACCGAGGCGCCCACGTAGAACCCGCTGGCGTGCTCGAACACCAGTTCGCCCTGGTAGAAGTGCCGCGGAATGCTGGGCAACTGGTTGTCGCCGAACGCGGGATCGTTGCGGAAGTGGAAGCCGTTGTAGGTATAGGCGTTGCGCAGGCGCAGCGCGGACCCATCGCCGCCGCGCCAGAGGTTGAAGGTCAGGCCGGCCTCGATGCCTTGGTGGATCGTCGGGCTGGCATTGAAGCCGGTGACCAGCGCCGCGCTGGTGGCGGTGGCCGGGGCGACCTGCACCAGCAGGAACTCGTTGCGGATCCACGACCGGTAGAGCGACAGGCTGGCGTCCACCGTATCCGACTTCACCTTGAAGCCCACTTCGGCCGTTTCGCCTTTCTGGTCGACCAGCGGCTTCACGTAGTTGACGATGGTGCTGTAGGTCGAAGGCGAATAGCCCCAGGTCGCAATCGGGTTCACCGACTTGGAGTAGCTGGCGAACAGTTCCAGCTGCGATAGCGGCTTGACGCTGACGCCGATGCGCGGCGCCACGGTCCAGTCGTGGTAGTTGACCTTGTCCGTCTGCCCCGCATTGATCGGCGCGGCGGTGTAGTCGATCGACACCTTGCGCCGGATCTCGATCGCCGACACGCCCAGCAACAGCCGCAGGCCCGGCGCCAGCTCGGTCGAATTGCCCAGCGAGATCACGTTGTCGTAGGAACCGCTGAAATTGTTGTCCTTCACCACCGCGTGGTTCAGCGCGGCCGAGAAGGCCGTGGTCGAACCCTTGACGTGCCGGGCGTTGAACCAGCCGAGGTTGGTTTCGCTGGGCAGGCCGAACAGGTCGCTGGTGTTGGTATAGCGCAGGCTGACGTTCAGGTCGTCGTAGCGGGAATCGCTGGGGAAGGGGATCTTGGTGTTGATGTGCTGCGGCGTGGACGAATAGTTGATGCCGAAGTGCAGCGAATTGTTCGCATCGATCGCCCAGTCGGTGGTGTTGGCGAACGAATAGGACCCGTACTTGTCGACGTCTGCCTGCGAGATGCGGAAGGCGGCGCTGGTCTGGCGCGGGTTGTCCTTGAGCTGTGCCAGCGTCAGCGGAGCGGATTGCAGGTGCTGTTCGTTGGCGTAGCGGGCGTAGAAACGGGTCTGCACCGCGTCGCTCAGCCGGATGCCCAGATTGCCCGACACGAAGATGCGGCGCTTGCGGGTCTGTTCCTGGAAGCCGGTGCGGCGCGAATAGACGCCGTTGATGTAGTAATCGACGTTGCCCGTCTGGCCGCCGACCGATCCCTGCGCTTTCAGGTATTCGTAGCTTCCGCCCTGGATGCCCAGCCTGACGCCGGGATCGGTGAGGCCGGTGCGGCTGACGAAGTTGACCGCGCCGCCCAGCGTCACTGCGCCATAATCGAACGCGTTCGACCCGCGCAGCACCTCGGTGTAGCGAAGCCCCAGCGGCTCGAACAGTTCGTAGGACGTGCCGCCCGGTCCGGTCAGGCCCACGCCGTCGAGCAGATACTTGATGCCTTCGGTCATGTTGCCAAGGCCGTTGACGATGCCGGAGCCGCGCACGGTGACCTTGATGCCGTCGTTACCGCCCACGGACTGCACGATGACGCCGGGCTGGTAGGCGAGCAGGTCGCTCACCGTGGCGACCTTGCCGCGCTCGACATCCTCGGAATCGATGATGCTGGCGCCGCCGGGAATGCGGTCCACCCTGGCGCGAGCGGTGGCGACTTCGCTTTCGCGCTTGCCCGTCACGGTGATGGTGCTGCCGGTGCGGCCTGCATCATCATCCGCCTCGGCTGCAGGAGCCGGCTCTTCGGCCGCATCGGCCAGCGCGGCGTGGGCCGGGGCCGCGAAGGCGGGCAGCAACAGCGCGAGCGCGGACGTGTAGAGGCGGGTGTGCTGCGCGATGCGGCCGCGACGACCGGCATGGCTGGAACTCGACATGAAAAATCCCCTGATTGCAATGGAATGAGGCACAAAGAGGCCCTTGCTGCGGAAGCGCAGCGATCGGGCCGGTCGTGCGGAAGGTGGTCAGACCGAGGAAGCGATCCGTTCTTCGTCGGCGCCCGCATGCGCATGGGCGCCGTAGCGGCTGACCGGCTTGCCCAGGCCAAGATGGCTGCGCAGCGTGTCCCCCGCATAATCGGTGCGGAACAGCCCGCGCCGTTGCAGGATGGGCACGACTTCGGCGGCGAACAGTTCGCTGCTGCCAAGGCCCTGGCCCGGCATGACGACGAAGCCGTCGCTGCCGCCTTCGCGGAACCATGTCTCCAGTCGGTCGGCGACCTGCTCGGGCGTGCCGATCACGCGGCCGTGGCCGGCGGCGCCCACTTGCAGTTCGATGAGCTGGCGCACGGTCCAGCCTTCTTCCAGCGCGAGCTGGCGGAACACGCCGTAGCGGCTCTGCCGGCCCTCGACCGACAGCACCGGCGGCAGGATTTCCGCCGGAAGCCGGTCGTCCAGATCGAACTGGCCAAGGTCGATGTCGCCAAGCTGCTTGCCCGTCGCCGCGATGGCCTCGCGCGTGATCTTGCCTTCGAGCAGCTCGCGGTTGCGGGCCTGCGCCGCCTGCTCGGTATCGCCGATCACGGTGACGATGCCGGGCAGGATCTTGATCTGCGCGGGATCGCGCCCTTGCCGTGCGGTTTCGCTCTTGAGCGTGCGATAGAACGCCTGCGCTTCGCTGAGCGTTTGCTGGGCGGTGTAGACTGCTTCGGCAAAGTGCGACGCGAAGGCGATGCCATCGCGCGACGATCCGGCCTGGAACAGCACCGGGTGACCCTGCGCCGAGCGCGAGACGCCCAGCGGGCCTTCGACCGAGTAGAACTCGCCCTTATGGACGATGCGGTGGACCTTGCCGGTTTCCACTTCGAGATGCGCGCCGGTGGCGATCAGCGCATCGTCCTCCCAGCTGTCCCACAGCTTGCGCACCACATCCACGTGTTCAAGCCCGCGGCGATAGCGATCGGCGTGCGAGGGCAAGGGCGCTTCGCCGAAATTGTATTCGCCATAGCTGGACGTCACCGCATTCCACCCGGCGCGGCCATTGCTGATGAGGTCCAGCGACTGGACCTGCCGCGCGAGGTTGTAAGGCTCGGTATAAGTGGTCGAGATCGTGGGTACGAGGCCGATTTGGCTGGTGACGGCCGCGAGCGCAGCAAACAGCGTGACCGGTTCAAGCCGGGGCGGCGCGGTGCGGCTCTGCTCGCGCTGCAGGGTATCGGCCACCATCACGAAGTCGAACTTGGCGCGTTCCAGCGCCTGCGAGATCCCGGTGTAGTAGCCGAGCGTGTTGGTGATCGCCTGCCCATCGGGCGTGGCGTTCGTTTCCGGACGATCGAAGTTGGGCGAATTGAACATCACGCCAAGGTGCATCTGGCGCGCAGGACTGGTCGCACGGGTCATGGTGACGGCCCTTTCCGGTTTTCGGGTTGAAGCTGGTCGATTGGCTGGTGGGCGAGTGGCGGCTCAGTCGAGCACGTCGGGTTCCTCGCCGGTGATGCGATCCCAGTAGGGCAGGAAGCTCAGCGCGGCGTAGGCTTCCCGCTGTTCCTCGGTCTGCCGGTTGGGGCGGGCAAGGTCATAGGGAGCCCCGGCCGCGAGGACGGCAAGTTGCAGCTTCGCCGCTTGCTCGAAGGCGATGAACCGCCAGGCCGCGGCCTCCACCGTGCGGCCCACCGCCCAGTGGCCGTGGTTGCGGTAGATCAGGAGGTTGCGGCTGAATGCGTCTGCAAACCGCTGGCGATGTTGTTCGGGCGTGAACGTCTCGTCGGTCGATGGCGCATAGACCACCTGATCGTCGGCGAATGGCGCGATGTCGTCGATGATCGGTTCGACCGCTCGGCCGAAGGCGGACCACGCCTGCCCATGGAAGGCGTGAACATGGAGGATGCCCACGATTTCCGGGCGCGTCGCCTGCAACGTCAGATGCATGGGCAGGCCGCCGGTGTTGATCGGCAGGTCCCCTTCCAGAACCTCGCCCTTGCCGTTCACCAGCACCAGGTCGCTGGCCCTGATCCGTGCAAAGTCCACGCCGATCGGGTTGATCCACAGGCCGTCGGTGACCTGCGGGTCGCGCGCCGTGGCATGGCCGTTCAGCCCCGGCTCGACGCCGTAGCGCGCGAACAGCCGCAGCGCCGCTGCCAGCTGGCGCTTGCGGTGAAGCCGTTCGGCCGCGACGTCGCGGCCGGACTGCGGGTGGGCGAAGCTGATGCCCGCGCCATCACGCTCGATCGTCCGGATGGCAGGGCCATGCCCGGCCGGCTGGGGGCGCTCGACTGTGAGGGATGTTGCCACGTTGCGTTCCTTTTAAGCGTTCGGCCCTGCGAAAGGGCATTCCGCCGGGTGACCTCGGCAGATGACGGTTCTTATCGGGTGCGGCGCAGCAATGTCCTATGAGAAGGAGTTGGCGGTTTGCAGATGTTCTAATTTTTAGTTTTTCTAAAGGCGGGAGATTATTTCAATCGATCATGGATATATTTGAGAGTTTTATTTGAGGGTTTGGCGCTGTCGGTCGAAGGCGTGGGTCGCGGTTCGGCGGATTCCGGTGCGCCGCGATGACGAGGAAGCGATTGCCGCGATGCCACATCTAGACAGCCCGGGCTGGGTCTCCGCCGACGACGTGTGGTTCGTGACCGGCGCCTCTCGCGGCTTTGGCCGGGCGCTGGCGGAAGATCTGCTGCAACGCGGCGCGCGCGTGGTCGCCACCGCGCGCCATCCGATCGTGCTGTCGGACCTGGAGGAGCTTTACGGTGACCGCGTGCTGGCGCTTCGCCTGGACGTGACCGCGCCGGCGGAAATCGCCACGGCGGTGGAGCGGGCCGAGCGCCATTTTGGCCGTATCGACGTTCTGGTGAACAATGCCGGCTATGGCTATCTCGCGGCGGTGGAAGAGGGCGAGGAAGCGGAAGTCCGCGCCTTGTTCGAGACCAATTTCTTCGGACTGGCGGGGGTGACGCGCGCGGTCCTGCCCGGAATGCGTCGCCGCCGCCGCGGAACCATCGTCAACATCTCGTCGGGCGGAGGCTTCGTCGGGCTGCCCGGATCGGGCTATTACGCGGCGACCAAGTTCGCGATCGAAGGCTTGTCCGAGGCGCTCGACCGTGAACTGGAGCCGCTGGGCCTGCGCGTGCTGATCGTTGAGCCGGGGTCATTCCGCACCGGCTGGGCCGGGCGCTCGCTGCGCCAGTCGCCTGTGTTCATTCCCGATTACGAGCCAACCGCAGGCCACCGCCGCCGTGCGGTGGTGGCCAACCATGGCCGGCAGCGCGGCGATCCCGTGCTCGCTGCGCGGGCGATCATCGCCGCGGTGACCTCCGAGCACCCGCCGCTCCGTCTCGTCCTTGGCGGCGATGCGCTGGCGAACATCCGCGGCAAGCTGGACAGGGTGGCGGCCGACCATCGCGGCTGGGAGAGCTGCACGCTGGGCACCGACATCGTCGAGGATGACGAGGCGCCGCTTCGGCGGCTGGGCGCATGAGCGAGGCGCGCGCGTTGCCGCTGACGGCGCTGCGGGTGCTGGATGCCTATATCCGGCACCGCAACTTCACGCGCGCGGCCGAGGAACTGGGCATCACGCCGGGCGCGGTCACGCAGCACATCCGCGCATTGGAGGAATGGACGGGCGCGCCGCTGTTCACCCGTTCTGGCAGGGAGTTCCTGCCGACCGCCAATCTGCGCAACGCGCTGCCAGACTTGCGCGAAGGCTTCGCGCGGCTGGCCGATGCCGGCCGTGTCCTGCGCGCGGCCACGCATCAGGCGCAGGTGGTGTCGGTCTCGGCGCCGCCGTCCTTCGCGTCCAAGTGGCTGCTGCCGCAACTCGACGATTTCCGCAGCGTGCATCCCGATATCGAGATCTGGGTGTCGGCCGATCTCGCGCTCGTCGATTTCAGCCGCAGCAATGTCGATCTCGCCATCCGTTATGGCCCGGGCACCTATGACGGTCTCATCGCGGAGAGGCTGTTTGTCGAAAATGTCGTGCCGGTGGCCTCGCCCGCCTACCTCGCGCAGGCCGGACCGCTCGAACATCCGGCGGACCTGCTGCGCTGCCGCCTGCTGCACGATCTGGACGAAGATGGAGGCGGCCCCGCGCCCGATTGGACCATGTGGTTCCGCACGCGCGGGGTCGCGGCGGACGCCTTGCTGGAGGGGCCGCGCTATAACCAGTCGAGCCTTGTCGTGGAGCAGGCCGTGGCCGGGAAGGGCATCGCGCTTGCCCGCGCGGCCATTGCCGAGCGCGACCTCGGTTCCGGCCGCCTCGAAGCGGTCCTGCCCGATGTGACCGAACTGAACCTTGCCTACTGGCTGGTATGGCCCCGCCACCGTTCGCTGTCGCCCCCGGCGCGCGCTTTCGTCTCGTGGCTGAGCGGCCGGACCATCGCCGTCGACCAGCGCGGCTGCGCCGCGGAACTTTCCGGATCTTGAGAAGGCCCGACCCCATGAAGCACACCTATTCCGCCGCGCACTGGGGGATTTACGAAGTCGATCCGCAGCCCGAGGGTGCGCCGGTATTGCGGCCGCTGTCGGCCGATCCCGACCCGACGCGGATCGGGCTGGATCAGCTTTCCCCCGAAGTGCGGCGGCTGCGGATCGCGCGCCCGGCGGTGCGCAAGGGGTGGCTGGAGGGCCGTTCGCGCGATGGACGGGGCGGCGAGCCTTTCGTCGAGATCGACTGGGACGAGGCGCTGGACCTTGTTGCCGGGGAAATCACGCGGGTCAGGACCGACTGGGGCAATCGCGCGATCTTCGCCGGGTCCTATGGCTGGGCCAGCGCGGGGCGTTTCCACCATGCGCAGAGCCAGCTGCACCGCTTCTACAACTGCCTGGGCGGCTATGCGCGCAGTGTGGACAGCTACAGCCTTGGCGCGGGCCGCGTGCTGATGCCGCACATCGCGGTGGACATGGACAGTTCCAACGCATCGCACACCAGCTGGGATGTGCTGGAAGACCATTGCACGCTGTTCGTCTCTTTCGGAGGGGTGCCGCTCAAGAACACGCAAGTCTCTTCCAGCGGGGCTGGCCGGCACCGCGCGCGGGCGGGCCTTGCCGGATTGGCGAGCGCGGGCGTGCGGATCGTCAACATCGGCCCGGTGGGCGACAACCTTGAGGCCGGCGCGGGCGTCGAATGGATCCCGCTGCGGCCCAATACCGACACCGCGCTGATGCTGGCGCTGGCCCATGCGGTCTATCACGATCCGGCCTTCGACCGCGCTTTCATCGACAGCCACACGGTCGGTTTCGACCGGTTCGTGCCCTATCTGGTCGGCACCGCGGACGGCGTGGCGAAAAGTCCGGAATGGGCCGAGCCGATCACCGGGGTTCCGGCTGCCGCCACCCGCGCGTTGGCCGCCGCCATGCTCCGCAATCGCACCATGCTCAACGCGGCCTGGGCCTTGCAGCGCGCGGCGCATGGCGAGCAGCCGTTCTGGGCGCTGGTGACACTGGCGGCGATGTTGGGGCAGATCGGCCTGCCGGGGGGCGGCTATGGCCTGGGCTATGGCGCGATGAACGTGATGGGCAGCGCCCATGTGCGCATTCCCGGACCCGTTTTTCCGCAGGGGCGCAACGCGGTGGCGGACTTCATCCCGTGCGCACGGCTGGCGGACATGCTGCTGCATCCGGGCGAGCCGTTTCGCTACAATGGCGGCGAACATCGCTATCCCGACATCAAGCTGGTCCACTGGGCGGGTGGCAATCCGTTCCACCATCATCAGGATCTCAACCGCCTGCGCCGGGCGTGGGCCCGGCCCGAGACCATCGTGGTGCACGAGCAATACTGGAACGCGGCGGCGCGCCATGCCGATATCGTCCTGCCCGCCAGCACCGCGCTGGAGCGCAACGATATCGGTTTCGCCACGCGCGAAGGCTATTACATCGCCATGAAGCAGGCGATGGCGCCGCAGGGCGAGGCGCGCAGCGATCACGCGATCCTTGCCGGGGTGGCGGAGCGGCTGGGCGTGGCCGAAGCCTTTGGCGAGCGGCGCGACGAAATGGCGTGGCTGCGCCAGATCTACGAAAGCAATCGCGCACGGGTGGGAGAAACCGGACTGGCGCTGCCCGATTTCGATGCGTTCTGGGAGCAGGGGCTGATCGACCTGGCGCCGCACGATGCCCCGCACGTGATGCACGCCGACTTTCGGGCCGATGCTGTGGCGCATCCGTTGCCCACGCCATCGGGCCGGATCGAGATCTTTTCGGAGCGTATCGCCGGGTTCGGCCTGGGCGATTGCCCCGGTCATCCGGTGTGGCGCGAGCCGTTTGAGTGGCTGGGCGGCGCGGAAGCGGACCGTTTCCCGCTGCACCTGATTTCCGACCAGCCCGAGCGTCGCCTGCACAGCCAGCTCGATCCCTCGCCATGGAGCCGCGCGGGCAAGGTGGCGGGGCGCGAAGGCGTGCACATCCATCCGGCCGACGCCGCCGCGCGGGGCATCGGCGATGGCGACGTGGTCGAACTGTTCAACGATCGGGGGCGCTGCCTGGCGGGTGCGGTGCTCAACGAACGGCTGCTGCGCGGGGTGGTGCGGCTCTCGACCGGGGCGTGGTACGATCCCGACGGGATGCGAGACCGCCACGGCAATCCCAACGTGCTGACGCTGGACCGGGGCTCGTCAGAACTGTCGCAAGGGTGCAGCGCGCATTCGTGCCTTGTCGACTTGCGCAAGTGGACGGGGGAGGCGCCACCGGTGCGCGCGTTCGACCTGCCGCGGATCTAGCCGCGCGAGGCGTAGCGCCGCGCGGCGATGTCTGCGCCTTCGTTCAGCAGCGGGCCAAGCAGGCGGTAATCGTCGAGCTGTCCGGCATCGAGCGGCAGGTTCCAGCCATGATCGCGGCGGATCTGGCCCAGCTGGCCGGATCGCGCCAGTTCGGCGGGCGATGGCGCGCTGGCCGAGGCCTCGTCCGGATTGACCCACAGGGCATCCGCCTCGCAGGCCAGTTCGCAAAGGTAGCAGGTCTGGCAGGCCTCGATCCGCGCGATCACGGGACGGTCGGCCCCGGCGTCGAAGACGAAGCCGGGGCAGGCACGAACGCAGGCGTTGCAGTTGGTGCAGCGATCTTCGACCAGCGCGGCAATCATGCGGCGACACCCTGTGTGACCGGATGGTCTGCGCGGGTCCATACCCTGTCCAGTCCGCCAACCAGCAGGCGGTGCGCCTTCGCCGGATCGGTGGCGGGGGCGTCTTCGCGCACGTGCAGGCCGCGGCTTTCGCCCCGCGCGAGCGCTGCGGCAAGGCTCCACCGGGCCGTGGCGGTCATCGCTGCCTGCGCGCGCAGTTCCACCAGCGCGCGGCCGCCCGCGCGGGCATGATCGGCCAGCCCCCGCCAATGCGCGTCGACCGTGGCGGCGGAACGGGCCAGTCCGGCCTTGTCGCGCTGGAACGCCTGGTCATAGCCGTGGACCGCGCTGCCGACGGCCTGCGCCAGGGCGGCAAGTTCCAACGGCTGCGGCGCGCGGCGTGGCCGCAATCCCACCCGGCCGAGGCCGCGCGCCGTGATCGCAGCAGGGCGCCGCGATACGGCGGCCTGCCGGGCGGCGGCGAGTCCGGCGATCCGACCGGATGAAAGTGCCCAGGCCGCGTTGACCGCGCCGCCGCCGCTGCTGGCACCCGCCACCAGTTCACGCGTGGCGGCATCTCCTGCTGCAAACAGGCCGGGCACGCTGGTCCGGCATTCGTCATCGATCACGCGCAGGCCGCCGGTTCCCCGGATCGTGCCTTCGCCGAACAGGCGGACGGGGAACCGCTCGCGCCACAGGTCGATGCCCCGCCGCTCGAACGCCGCCAGCGTGAGCGGCTGGATGGAGCGCAGCACGCCGGGCAGCGCCTTGGGCGCATCCGACAGGTCGGCGAGCACCGGCCCCCGTTGCATCGCGCGGCCGAGCGCCTGCAAATGGGCGTGGCCGGCCTTGGGCGGGGGAATGTCCAGCTCGCGGCCGGCGTCGTCAAAGAAACGGGCGGCGAAATAGGGCAGGGTGCGGGTGGACGACCATGCGGGCGAAAGCGACCACGACGGGCCGAACTCCATGCCCGAAAGATCGGCTCCGGCCTCTGCCGCCATCAGCAGCCCGTCGCCGGTATTGCCATGGCTGCCCAGCAGGCCCGACCGGAACGCGCAGCCGCCGGTGGCCATGAGCGTGGTGGGCGCGCGAACGTCCCATACGTCTTCGCTGTCCAGCGCGATGCCGCGCGCGCCCACGATCGCACCGTCGGCATCGGCCAGCAGCTCGATTGCGGGATGGTGATCGAGAATGGTCACCCCTGCGGCACTCGCCAGGCTTCGCAGCGCGCGCATATATTCAGGCCCGCGCACGCCCTGGACATAGCGGCCGCCGCTGCCGTCGCTGCCGAAGGGATAGAACGGGGCGATATCAGGCAAATGGCGCCAGGTCAGGTCGATGATCCGCGCCATCCATTCGGGATCGCCAAGGCCTAGCGCCTTGGCTTCCTGCCGCTCGATGGCTTCGCGCCGCAGGGCTGGGTCGGGCGAAACCCACCAATGCCCCGGTCCGCCGGTCGCCGTGACCCCGCTGGTGCCCACCGCGCCCTTGTCAGCCATGACCACCGAGGCGCCTGCCTGCGCGGCGGCGATGGCGGCCCACGCCGCCGCCATGCCGCCGCCGATCACCAGCACGTCGGCCCGAAGAATCGTGGATGCGATCATTCTGCTGCTTCGACCAGATCGTGGGGCGCCTCGGCGGGATGCGGCGCGTGGCGGTGGAGCGGGACGGGCAGGCCAAGGTGCCCGCGCAGGGTGTCGGCGGTGTAGTCCGTGCGGAACAGCCCGCGCTTTTGCAGGATCGGCACCACGCGTTCACGGAACAGCGCGAATTCGGCAGGCCGCGTGACACGCAGGTTGAAGCCGTCGGCGGCGCGATTGACGAACCAGCGCTCGATCTCGTCCGCGATGGTTTCGGGCGATCCGACGAAGCCGCTGCGCCACTGGCCATGCCTGGTAGCCGCCTCGCGCAGGGTCAGCCTGTTTTCCCGCGCATCGGCGATGATGCGTTCGGCGTGGCCCTTGTAGCTGTTGAGCGTGACGCCGGAGAGATCGGGGAAGGGGGCGTCCAGATCGTACTGGCGGAAATCGTGGTAGTTGAACGCGCGGCCCAGCTGGACCAGCAGCTTGCCGATATCCAGCGCTTCCTGCTGGCTGCGCGCGATGGCCTGCGCCTCCTCGTCGGTGTCCGCGATGACGGGGAACAGCCCCGGCATGACGACGATGTGGTCGGGATGGCGGCCCAGCGCCGCCGCGCGCGACTTCAGGTCGGCGTAATAGCGGCGGCCCGCCTCGATATCCTGCGAGGCGGCGAACGTGCCATCGGCAATGGCGGCGCCCAGATCGCGGCCTTCGGAGCTGTCGCCCGCCTGGAAGATCACCGGCTGCCCCTGGCGCGAGCGGGTCAGCGCGAGCGGCCCGGCAACCGAGAAATGCTTGCCCTTGTGATCGAGCCGATGCTGCTTCGCCTTGTCGAGGAACAGGCCGGCCGCCTTGTCGCGCGGGAAGGCGTCGTCCTCGTAGCTGTCCCACAGGCCGCGCACGACATCGACGAATTCGTGCGCGCGTTCATAGCGGTCTGCGTGGAGGAAATGCTCTTCGCGGCCATAGTTCTGTGCCGCGCCTTCCAGCCCGGTCGTGACCACGTTCCACCCTGCGCGGCCCCGGCTGATGTGATCGAGCGAGCCGAACTGGCGGGCGACGTTGTACGGCTCCCAGTAGGACGTGGTGAGCGTGCCGACGAGGCCGATGCGGCGGGTTTGCGTTGCCACGGCCGAAAGCAGCGTCAGCGGCTCCAGCCGGTTGAGGAAGTGCGGGGCGGTATCGGGTGTGATGAACGGGGAATCGACGATGAAGACGAGGTCGAATTTCGCCTCCTCCGCGAGCTGCGCGTTGCGGATGTACCAATCGATATCGATGCTGGCGTCCCCGGCCAGATCGGGATCGCGCCACGAATGCTGGTCGGTGCCGACGCCTTCGAGGATGGCCCCCAGGTGAAGCTGGCGCTGTGCGGTCATGACGATCTCCTTTGAAGGAGGTTACCGTAGAGCGCCCCGGCGGCCGTGATGAACGACCATTGCTGATAGCTTCATTGAGAGTGCCAATGTGGTCCGGCTTCGGCGTGCCGTGCCGGGGGAGCCTTGTCGCGCCGTGTCAGGACTGGAGCAGGGCCGTCGGCACGTCATAGTCCCATTCCGCATATTTCCGGACGATCACATGGGCCATGGCGATCAATTCCGGGGAATGATCGCCCACGCGGTGGCTCATGATGATGGGGGATGTGGCCGGCTCTGCCAGATCGCGGAAGGCGACATCGTGGCTGCGGGCGCGGCGCACGGATTCAGGCACGATGGCAATACCTTCCTCGGCGGCGACAAGGCCGATGGCGATCTGCAATTCGCGGGCCTCGTGCACGATCCGGGGTTCGATCGCGTGGTCGCGGAACATCGAGATGACCTGGTCGGCATAGCTGGGGCGGGGCGAGCGCGGATAGATGATCTGCGGCTCGTCGGCGAGTTCATGGATCGATACGGGGCCATCGCCGCGGGCCAGCGGGTGATCGACGGGGAAGGCCGCGATCAGCTCTTCATTGCGCAGCACCACGCGGCGCACCGCCGGATCGTCGAACCGGATGCGCCCGAAGCCCACGTCGATGCGCCCTTCCTTGAGCGCGGCGATCTGGTCCAGCGTGGTGCTTTCGACCATCACCAGTTCGACGTTGGGCGCTTCCTTGCGAAAGGCGCGGATCAGTTCGGGCAGGCGGGCATAGATCGTCGATGCGACGAAGCCGATGGTGAAACGGCGGCGATCGGATGCGACCGCGGATCGCACCATCGATTTCATGTCGTCCATGCGGCCAAGGATCTGCTGGGCCTGTTCGCGCACCAGCTGGCCCAGCGGGGTCAGCCGCAAGGGGCGCGCGGCGCGGTCGAACAGCGGGGCGCCCATCTCGTCCTCAAGCTGCTGGATCGCGCGGCTCAGCGGCGGTTGGGCGATGTGCAGCTGCTCGGCAGCGCGGGTGAAGTTGCGCTCGTTGGCGACGGCGAGGAAGTAGCGAAGCTGTCGTAGATCCATGGCCATACCTATCAGGTATTGAAACATTACCGCAATAGTCTTGGATGTGGCTGCGGCCGAGGCATATCTGCTGTCGACATTACCGAGAATCAAGGAGTGTCGCCCCCATGCCAGCGATCGAGCGGATCGATACCTTCATCGTCGATGTACCGACCATTCGGCCGCACGTGCTGGCGATGGCGACGATGCACGCGCAATCGATGGTGATCGTGCGCCTGACCGATTCCGATGGCGTCGAAGGCATTGGCGAGGGCACCACGATCGGCGGTCTTTCCTATGGCGAGGAAAGCCCGGAAAGCATCAAGCTGGCGATCGACACCTACATCGCGCCGGTGCTGCGCGCCTGCGATGCGGCGCAGGTCGGCGCTACGATGGCAGCGATCCGCAAGTCGGTGCGCGGCAACCATTTCGCCAAGTGTGCGATCGAGACCGCGCTGCTCGACATGGCGGGCAAGCGGCTGGGCGTGCCGGTGTCCGAACTGCTGGGTGGCGGCCGTGTCCGTTCGGCGCTGCCGGTGGCATGGACGCTGGCGAGCGGCGACACCGCGCGCGACATCGAGGAAGGCGAAGCCGTGCTGGCGCAGCGCCGCCACCGCATCTTCAAGATCAAGATCGGCAAGCGCGCCGTGGCCGATGACGTCGCCCACGTCGGCGCCATCTGCAAGGCCTTCGCGGGCCGGGCCAGCGTGCGCGTCGACGTCAACCAGAACTGGTCCGAGGCGCAGGCCGACCTCGGCATGGGCATGCTCCACGATGTGGGCGTCGACCTGGTCGAGCAGCCCGTCGCCCGGGATGCCGTCGATGCGATGGCGCGCCTTTCCGCCCGTCATACCGTGCCGCTGATGGCGGACGAGGCGCTGAACGGCCCGCGGTCGGCGTTCCGCCTTGCCTCGTCCGCGGCGGCGCGGGTCTTCGCGGTGAAGATCGCCCAGTCGGGTGGACTTCTCGCGGGGGGCGAAGTGGCCGCGATCGCCGCCGCTTCGGGCGTGGAGCTTTACGGCGGCACCATGCTGGAGGGCGGGGTCGGCACGATCGCCTCGGCGCACCTCTTTTCCACATTCCCCGAGCTTTCGTGGGGCACCGAACTGTTCGGCCCGCTGCTGCTGACGGAGGAAATCCTCAGCGAGCCGCTGGGGTATGCCGATTTCGAGCTGGCCGTGCCCACCGGCCCCGGCCTCGGCATCGCGCTCGACGCAGACAAGATTGCCTTCTTCCGCCGCGATCGCACCGCGCCGGTGGTCCACGCATCAGCCTGAAAGGACTTGCCATGCTGTTCATGGTGGAAATGGACGTCAACATCCCGCGCGATTTCGACGCGGACGAGGCGGCGCGATTGAAAGCGGCTGAAAAGGCCCGCTTCCAGGAGCTTCAGGCCGCCGGCACCTGGCGCCACATCTGGCGCGTGGTGGGCCACTACGCGAACGTCAGCGTGTTCGATGTCGAAAGCAACGCGCAGCTGCACGATCTGCTGACCAGCCTGCCGCTCTACCCTTTCATGACCATGCGCGTGACCGCGCTCTGCCGCCACCCCTCGTCGCTGCACGACGACGACCGCTGAGCGGACCACCTTCATCGGGAGAGAATTCATGGACACGAGTTTCATCAAGACTGCCGAAGTTCAGGCCCTGTTCGACAAGGCGGCCGGGCTGGACACCAGCGGCGGCAACGCGCGGATCAAGGCGATCATGCGCGACCTGTTCGAGGCGCTGGCCGGGGTGATCGTGCGCAACGACGTGAGCGAAAGCGAGCTGTGGGGCGCGGTGAAGTATCTCCAGGATGGCGCGGCCGAAATCGGCCTGATCATGCCGGGCACCGGGCTGGAACACTTCATGGACCTGTTCCTCGACGCCAAGGATGCCGAAGCCGGCCTCACCGGCGGCACCCCGCGCACCATCGAAGGGCCGCTCTATGTCGCGGGCGCACCGCTGGTCGAGGGCGATGACGTCAACCTGACCTCCGATCCCGACGATACCACTACGCTGCACATGAACGGCACCGTCACCGGGCCGGACGGCGAGCCGGTGAAGGACGCTATCCTGCACGTCTGGCACGCCAATTCGCAGGGTTGGTATTCGCACTTCGACCCGACCGGCGAGCAGACCCCGTTCAACAATCGTCGCCGTATCAAGCTGGGGCCGGATGGGCGCTATGCCTTCCACTCGAAGATGCCGCGCGGCTACAGCGTGCCCCCCGGCGGAGCGACCGACGTGCTGATGCAGGCGCTGGGCCGTCATGGCAATCGCCCTGCGCACGTCCATTTCTTCGTCGAAGCGCCCGGCTATCGCCGCCTGACCACGCAGATCAACTTCGGCGACGATCCGTTCGCCAAGGACGATTTCGCCTTCGGCACCCGCGAGGGACTGCTGCCGGTGCCGGTCCGTGCCGGCGACGACGCCACGATCGCCTTCGATTTCGTGCTGCAGCGTGCGGCCGATGCCGAGGACGAGCACTTTTCCACCCGCCGCCGCGCTGCCGCCTGACGCCGCGCGCAAGGAGAGGATGACGCCCATGTCCGCTTCGCTCAGGACCAGGATCGAGACCGCCGTGGTCGACGATCCGCAGGCCGGCCGGTTCCGCTGCCGCCGCGACGTGTTCACCGATCCCGAGCTGTTCGAGCTCGAGATGAAGCACATCTTCGAGGGCAACTGGGTCTACCTGGCGCACGAAAGCCAGATTTCGTCCGTCAACGACTGGTTCTCGACCTGGGCGGGGCGCGTGCCCGTCATCATCTCGCGCACCAAGGACGGCGCGCTCAACGCCTTCGTCAACGCCTGCTCGCACCGCGGGGCGATGCTGTGCCGGCGCAAGCGCGGGAAGGGGCGGATCTTCGTCTGCCCGTTCCACGGCTGGAGCTTCACCAACGACGGCAAGCTGCTCAAGGCCAAGGATGAAGCCGGCGGAGCCTATCCCGAAAGTTTCGATACCGACGGCTCGCACGATCTGACGCGGCTGGCGCGCTTTGAAAGCTATCGCGGCTTTCTGTTCGGCAGCCTCAACCCCGACGTTGCGCCGCTGGCGGACTACCTTGGCGAAACGACCAAGATCATCGACCAGATCGTCGACCAGGCGCCCGAGGGGATCGAGGTGCTGACCGGCAATTCGACCTACACGTTCGACGGCAACTGGAAGTTGCAGATGGAGAACGGCTGCGACGGCTATCACGTCAGCTCGGTCCACTACAATTACGCGCAGACGATGGGCCACCGTGCCGAAGGCGGCACCAAGGCGGTGGACGCCAGCGGCTGGTCGAAGGCGGTCAGCGGTGTCTACGGTTTCGAGCATGGTCACATCCTGCTGTGGACCAACGTGCTGAACCCGGAGGTCCGGCCGATCTGGGCGCGCAAGGAGGAGCTGGAGCAGCGGCTGGGCAAGGTGCAGGCGGACTTCATTGTCGGCCAGAGCCGCAACCTGGGCCTCTATCCCAACGTGTTCCTGATGGACCAGTTCTCGACCCAGATCCGCGTCGTTCGGCCGGTCAGCGTCGATCGCACGGAAATCACCATCTACTGCTTCGCGCCCAAGGGCGAGAGCGCGGAACTGCGCGCCACGCGCATCCGCCAGTACGAGGATTTCTTCAACGTTTCCGGCATGGGCACGCCGGACGATCTCGAGGAATTCCGCGCCTGCCAGTCGGCCTATACCGGGGCGGGCGAGCTGTGGAACGATCTCAGCCGCGGCGCGCGGCGCTGGATCGCCGGACCGGACGAGAACGCCCGCGCGATGGGGCTCAACCCGCTGCTCAGCGCCGAACGCAGCGAGGACGAGGGTCTGTTCGTCCGCCAGCATGAATATTGGGCCAGCGCGATGCTGGATGCCATCGCCCGCGAAGATGCCGATCGGGAGGCCGCGCAATGACCATGGACCATGCCGCGATCTGCGCGTTCCTCTACCGCGAGGCCCGTCTGCTGGACGACCGCCAGTGGGACGAATGGCTGGCGTGCTACGCGCCGGACGCCGAATACTGGATGCCCAGCTGGACCGATGACGATGATCTCGTCACCGATCCGCAGAGCCAGATCTCGCTGATCTACTACCCCACCCGCGAAGGGCTGGAAGATCGCGTCTATCGGCTCAAGACCGAGCGTTCGAGCGCCAGTATGCCGGAGCCCCGCACCGCGCACATGATCGCCAACGTCGAAGTGCTGGAGCAGCGCGAAGGCGCGGTGGACGTGCGCTACAACTGGCACACGCTCAGCCACCGGTATCAGGTGACCAACCAGTTCTTCGGCACCACTTTCTGCACGCTCGACACATCGGGCGATGCGCCCGTGATCGCGCGCAAGAAGATCGTGCTGAAGGATGACTACATCCATCAGGTCATCGACGTGTACCATGTCTGAGCGCCAGGCGATCTTTCCCGGCCGCTTTGCCGGCAAGGCCGTGGTCGTCACCGGGGCGGCGCAGGGCATCGGGCGCGCGGTGGCGCTGCGCGCCGCTGCCGAAGGCGCACGGGTGCTGCTGGTAGACCGGGCGGCCTTCGTGCACGAAGTGGCGGCCGAAGCGGGGCCGATGGCGCATGGCTTCATCGCCGATCTTGAAACCCACGCCGGGGCCGCGGCCGCGATGGCCGAGGCGGTCCACCTGTTCGGGCGGATCGATATTCTGGTCAACACCGTGGGCGGTGCGATCCGGATGCGGCCCTTTGCGCAGTTCGAGCCGGATCAGATCGACGCGGAAATCCGCCGCTCGCTGATGCCCACGCTCTATTCCTGCCACGCCGCGCTTCCAGCCATGCTGGCGCAGGGGAAGGGCACGATCGTCAACGTATCCTCCAACGCGACGCGCGGCATCCGCCGCGCGCCCTATTCGGCGGCCAAGGGCGGGGTCAACGCCTTCACGCAAAGCCTGGCGATGGAATATGCCGAACAGGGTATCCGCGTCGTGGCGACGGCGCCCGGCGGTACCACCGCGCCGCCGCGCCGCGTGCCGCGCAATGCCGAAGGCGACACCGCGCAGGAGCAGGCGTGGATGGCGGAAGCCGTCGCGCAAGTTACCGGCTCGTCGTTCCTCAAGCGCTACGGCACGATCGAGGAACAAGCCGCTCCCATCCTGTTCCTGGCCTCGGACGAGGCGAGCTACATCACCGGATCGATCCTGCCTGTGGCAGGCGGCGATCTGGGGTGATCAACGAGAGGACGCGCCAGATGTCCAAGATCCATGCCAGCCCTTCGGTCGCACTAGAGGGCCTGTTGTTCGACGGAATGACGATCATGTCCGGCGGTTTCGGCCTGTCGGGCAACCCGGAAAGCCTGATCCCCGAAATCCGCAAGGCCGGGGTCAAGGACCTGACGGTCATCTCCAACAATGCCGGGGCGGACGGCTTCGGCCTGTGGATGCTGCTGGAGAGCCGCCAGGTGCGAAAGATGATCTCGTCCTATGTGGGCGAGAACAAGCTGTTCGAGCAGCAGTATCTTTCGGGCGAACTGGACCTTGAACTGAACCCCCAGGGCACGCTGGCCGAGCGCATCCGCGCGGGCGGCGCCGGCATCCCCGCGTTCTACACCCGCACGGGCGTGGGCACGGTGGTTGCCGAAGGCAAGCCGACCGAAGTGTTCGAGGGCGAGGAGTATGTGCGCGAGACATGGCTGCGCGCGGACCTCTCTATCATCAAGGCATGGCGCGCAGATCCTGAGGGCAACCTCATGTTCCGCAAGACCGCGCGCAACTTCAACCCGAACATGGCGACGGCAGGCCGCGTCACCGTGGTCGAGGTGGAGGAGATCGTGCCCGCCGGGACCTTCGATCCCGACTGCATCCACACGCCGGGCATCTACGTGGATCGCATCGTGCTTTCGACGATCAACGAAAAGCGGATCGAGAAGCTCACCACCCGGCCAAGGGAGGATGCATGATGTCGCAGGAAACCAAGGGCTGGAACCGCGATGAAATGGCCGCTCGCGCCGCGCAGGAATTGCGCGACGGCTACTACGTCAATCTCGGCATCGGCATTCCCACGCTGGTGGCCAACCACGTGCCGTCGGGCATCAAGGTCACGCTCCAGTCCGAGAACGGGATGCTGGGCATCGGACCGTTCCCCTATGAAGGCGAGGCCGATCCCGACCTGATCAATGCGGGCAAGCAGACCGTGACCGCGCTGCCGACGTCGAGCTTCTTCTCCTCGGCCGACAGCTTCGCGATGATCCGGGGCGGGCACATCGACATGGCCGTGCTGGGCGCGATGGAAGTTTCGGCCAATGGCGACCTCGCCAACTGGACCATTCCGGGCAAGATGGTGAAAGGCATGGGCGGGGCGATGGACCTCGTCGCCGGCGTCAAGCGCATCGTCGTGGTCATGGACCACTGCGCAAAGGATGGTCGTCCCAAGATCCTGCCCGAATGCTCGCTGCCGCTGACCGGCAAGCGGGTGGTCGATCTCATCATCACCGACCTCGCGGTGATCGCCGTGGACCGCAAGGCTGGCGGGCTCACCCTGCTCGAATGCGCCCCCGGCGTCAGTGTCGACGAAGTCGTTGCCAAAACCGGCGCGTCCCTCGCGCTCGCGGAAGGTCTGGCCTGATGCCCTTCGTCCATTCTCGCGGCGCCCGCATCCACTGGAAGCTGGAAGGCGAGGGCGGCGCGCCCGCGCTGGTCCTGCTCAATTCCATCGGGACCGACATGGACCTGTGGGACCCGCTGCTGCCCGCCCTGCGCGCGCGCCATGCCCTGTTGCGGATCGATACGCTGGGTCATGGCGCTTCCGATGCGCCCGAAGGCGATTATGCGATGGCCGAACTGGCCGATGACGTTTTCGCGGCGATGGACGCGGCGGGGATTCAGCGCGCGGCCGTCGCGGGCGTCTCGCTGGGCGGCATGATCGCCATGGAGATGGCGCTGGCGCAACCTGGCCGTGTCGAACGCGTGGCGCTCGTCTGCACCTCGGCGACGATGGACCGCGCCGCCTGGCAGGCGCGCGTCGAGATGGTGCGCGAGCAGGGCATGGCGGCCATCGCGGGTCTCGCCATGGGTCGCTTCCTCTCGCCGGGCTTCATCGCGGCGCAGCCGGCAGTTGCCGCCACGATCCGGCGGCAACTGTTGTCCATGGACCCGGCCGGCTATGCTGGCTGCGCCGCAGCCATCCGCGACATGGATCTCGCAGACCGCATCGCCGCCATCGCCTGCCCGGCGCTGGTGGTCACCGGCAACGAGGACACCTCCACGCCCTGGACGGGGCACGGAGAGCATCTGGCCGGACGCATTCCCGGCGCCCGCCACGTCGCGCTGCCAGCCGCCCATCTCGCCACGCTCGAAGCGCCGCAGGCGCTTGCCGAGGCGCTCACGTCCTTCCTTGACGATTGAAGCACCCTTCATGACCGAAGCATTCATCTGTGACGCGATCCGGACCCCCATCGGCAAGCTCAACGGCGCGCTGTCCTCTATCCGCGCCGACGATCTCGCCGCGATCCCGATCAGCGCGCTGATGGCGCGCAACCCCGGCATCGACTGGAAGCGGGTGGACGATGTCATCCTGGGCTGCGCCAACCAGGCGGGCGAGGACAACCGCAACGTGGCGCGCATGGCGGTGCTGCTGGCAGGGCTGCCCGATGTGGTTCCGGGCTGCACTCTCAACCGCCTGTGCGGCTCGGGGCTGGACGCGGTGGGCAGTGCGGCGCGTGCGATCCGTTCGGGCGATGCCGACCTGCTGATCGCGGGCGGCGTGGAGAGCATGACCCGCGCGCCCTATGTCATGGGCAAGGCCGCCGCGCCTTTCGATCGCGGCCAGAAGATCGAGGACACCACGCTCGGCTGGCGCTTCGTCAACCCGGCAATGGCAGCCGTCTACGGCGTCGATTCCATGCCCCAGACCGGCGAGAACGTGGCGGAGGCCTGGGCCGTGAGCCGCGAGGACCAGGACCGCTTCGCGCTCGCCAGCCAGGAAAAGGCAGCCGCGGCGATCGCCGCCGGCCGGTTCGTCAGCGAGATCGTGTCGGTCGAAGTGCCGCAGCGAAAGGGCGACCCGCTGCTGTTCGAGGCTGACGAACATCCGCGCGCCACCAGCCTTGAGGCGCTGGCGCGGCTGAGGCCGGTGGTCCGCGAAGGTGGCACCGTTACCGCGGGCAATGCTTCCGGCCTCAACGATGGCGCCGCCGCCATGGTGGTCGCTTCCGAGACGGCTGTCCGCCTCCACGGGCTGGTTCCGCGCGCCCGCGTGGTCGGCATGGCGGCAGCAGGCATTGCGCCCCGCGTGATGGGCGTGGGACCGGTGGAGGCCGCGCGCAAGGTGCTTGCCCGCGCGGGTGTGTCGGTCAGCCAACTGGACGTGATCGAGCTCAACGAGGCTTTCGCGAGCCAGGCCATTGCCACGCTGCGTGATCTGGGCATCGATCCGCTGACGGACGGCAGGGTCAATCGCAACGGCGGCGCCATCGCGCTCGGCCATCCTCTCGGTATGTCGGGCGCGCGCCTGGCGATGACGGCGGTGGCGGAACTTCAGCGCACCGGCGGCCGCTATGCCCTGGCCTTCATGTGCATCGGCGTGGGGCAGGGGCTGGCGATGTTGCTCGAACGCGTCTGAGCACGGCATCGTCGCCGGGTGCTCGTTCGCGCAGCCTGCCCAGGACGGCGCTTGAGCAGGGGCGCGGTGTCTATGCGGCGATTGCGCTCGATTTCGGTGCGATGATCTGGAAGGTTGCCTCCACAAGATAGAAAAGCTGGAGAGCCTGATCCCGATGACCGAACTGTCTGCCGACCGCCCACTGGCCGGTATCCGCATCGTGGACGCGGTTTCCGGCCCGTTGGCGTCCATCACGCGCCACTTGGCGGACCTTGGCGCGCGCGTCGATCGCTTTGGCGGGGCCGAGGGCCACAGCCCCGCACAGGCGGGGAAGGTGCTCCACGATACCGCCGTGACCTCGCCCGATGGGTTGGCTGCCGCGCGGGCGGCGGACATCGTGGTGGTGGATGCTGCGCAATGGGGAGCGCTGGCGGCCCTGCGCCAGGATCGGCCCGAACTTGTCTCCATGGCGGTCAGTCCATTCGGCGCGGAAACCTGCCTGTCGGCGTGGCAAGCAACCGGGCCGGTGCTTCATGCGATGACGGCGATGCTGTCACGGTCGGGCATCGGCCTGAACAAGCCGCTGGTACCACCCGGCGACCTTGCGCACCAGTGTGCCGCCGCGCAGGCGGCCTTCGTGCTGGTCGGGGCGCTTTACCGCGCGCTTGGCAGTGGCGTTGGCGCGCATTTCGATTTCGCCGCGCTGGAAGGGGCGGTGCAGGCGCTCGACCCCGGATTCGGCATCAACGGCAGCGCCACGCTGGGCAAGCCGGTCGGCCTGCTCGACCGGGCGCGTCCTCCAATGGGCAAGCTCTACCCGATTTTCGCCTGCGCCGATGGCGCGGTGCGGATCTGCCTTCTGGCCAAGCGGCAGTGGCGCGGGATGTTCGCCTGGATGGGCGAGCCGGAGCAATTCGCGTCGCCCGAATTCGACCAGATGGCGCACCGCTTCGCCTCGCCCGATCTGGTGCCTTTCATGGCGGGCTTCTTTGCGGGACGGACGCGCGGCGAACTGGAACGCGAAGGCCAGTTGCACGGCGTGCCGATCGCGGCATTGCAGGACATCGCGGGGTTCATCGCGTCCGATCACGCAGCGGCCCGGCAGGCGGTCGTGACCCGTCCCGACGGGTCACGCCTGCCCAATGGCGTGCTGACGGTGGACGGGGCGCGGATGGGGCCGCTGGAGGCGGTCCCGGGCGGCACGTTCCCTCAGGCTTTGGAACGCACCTCGGCAGGGTTGCCTCTGGCGGGGTTGCGGGTGCTGGACCTTGGCGTGATCGTGGTCGGCGCGGAACAGGGGCGGCTGCTTGGGGACCTGGGCGCCGACGTGCTCAAGATCGAGAGCCAGTCCTTCCCCGATGGTAGCCGCCAGTCCTATCTCAAGCATGGAATGTCGGTGAGTTTCGGCGCGGGGCATCGCAACAAGCGCAGTGTCGGGCTGGATCTGCGCTCGGAAGAGGGCAAGGCGCTGTTCCTCGATCTGGTGGGCAAGGCCGATGTGGTCTGCTCGAACTTCAAGCCGGGCACGCTGGAAAAGCTCGGGCTGGGCCGCGACGTGCTGCGCGCGATCAACCCTCGGATCGTGCTGTCCGAAAGCTCGGCCTTCGGTGACAGCGGCCCGTGGAGCGGGCGGATGGGCTATGGCCCGCTCGTGCGCGCGGCGACGGGCCTGACCGCAGCCTGGCGCTATCCGGACGATCCCGAAAGCTTCAGCGACGCGATCACGGTTTATCCTGACCACGTCGCGGGCCGGATCTGCGCGATGGGCGTGGTTGCCCTGCTGATCCGGCGCCTGCGGACCGGCGGGGGAGGGCTGTCGTGCGTGTCGCAGGCGGAAGTCATGCTGTCCCATTTTGCCGAATATGTCCCCGCTGGAGCGATCACCGGGCCGGTCGATGCACCGTGGGGCGTTTTCCCTGCCAAGGGCGAGGACGAGTGGATCGTGGTGACGGTGCGCACGAACGCGGAATGGCAGCGCCTGTGCGAGCGGATAGGCTTTGCCGGGGGCCACGCGCTGGACACGGCGGAAAAGCGGCTGGCCGCGTCAGCCGAGATCGATGCGCGAGTTGGCGCGTGGACGGCGGAGCGCGAGGCAACCGCTGCGGCAGAGGAACTGCAGGCGCTGGGCATCCCCGCCGCACCGATGTTGCGGCTGGTCGATCTGCCGGATCACCCGTGGTATCGTCAGCGCGGATTTTTCCGCCCCGAAACGCACCCCTGGATGCGCGAGATGGTGATGGGCGAATCCTATGTGGCGGTGAGCGCGGACCTGCCGCCGCCGCCCGCGCGCCCGGCTCCGCTGGCCGGGGAGCAGACGATCGAGGCGCTGGCGGAGTGGCTGGGGTTGGCGCCGGAAGAATTTGATGCGCTCTGCGCCGCGGGCGTGCTCGAACCGACGCCCGAAAACGTGCTGGCCCATGCACGCGAGCATATCGGCGTGTTGGCGGCCGGGTGATGCCGACAGGCCTGCTACCGGCCTGCTGACGAAGGTCAGAGTCCTTAGTTCCTTCACCTGAAAACGATGCGGATTGATCGAACTGGAAAACGTCGCCTGGTCCCGGCAGAACTCGGGATCAGCGCCCACACGGTGAAGCACCACATGAAGGGCGTGTTCGGGAAAATGGGGATCGAACGCCAGGCCGATCTCGTCGCGATCGTTTCCCGGCTCTCCTGACTTATGACGAAGCGGGGTCCAGAAGGGCCAGCGCTTCGATTTGGCCGAGGGCCACTTGCACCCGTTCCGCGACTTTTTGTGCCAGCAGGCCGCGTGTCCCATCCGTTTCGAGTTCGCCGTCCAGCGAGTCGAGACGCAGCGTGCCGTTGTCGATGGCATCAAGCAAACGCGCGCCGATGGTCGCTCGATCGGTTTCCCCGTCCAGCAGGGAAAGCACCGCTTCGCCAAAGCGGTCGAGCTTGACCGGCGCGTGGCGCAGGCAGGTGAGCCAGGGCTGGCCGACCTGCGCTTCGTACCGGGCGAGGGGCCAGGCATTCGGCTTTTCCGCAGCGGCTCGCCCGATCGTCAGTGGCTCGCTGGCCATGGTGATCAGACCGGCCACGATGATCTGTTTCATCGAGTTCAGCAACCGGTCGGCCACGGCACGGCGCTCGGCTTCGCCCTTCGTTTCCAGCAGATCGAGCAACTGGCGAAGGTTGCGGGTTTCGGGCCAGCACGTGCCAAGAACGTCCAGCGCTTTTGCCACGGCCGGATCGTTGGTGGTGATCGTTGGCCCGGCAGGATCGCGCAGCACCGTTGCATCGTTTTTCGACAGCTCCGGAGCGACGCGCAGCTTGCTCGCGAAATGCAGGCCGGCGATCCGGTTGTGGTCGATGGTTCGGTTGATCTGGTCCGCCACCTGCGCCTTGACGAGAAGGGATTGGCGAAACTGCCGGCCCTGGAAGAAGTCGAAGTACTGCTCGGCCATGCGCGTGCCCGGCCCGGCGATGGCAGTGAGCAACTTGTTCATATCGGGGCTTACGGCTGCAAGCTGGGATGTGTGCAGGTCCGTGTCCGAAAGATAGGCAAGGCCCGCGCGCTCCGCTCTTTCGACGAATTCGTGAAAGTAGCAGGGCGCGTTCTCGTCGACGAGGAATTCGCCCAGAATGTAACTGTCGGGTTGTTTTTCAAGCTGCCTGGCTTCCTTGCGCAGAAGCTGGCCATATGGGGTGGCGTCGCTGCTCAGATTTGCGAGTTGTTCCAGCAGCCAGCGCCCGCGCGCGACCCGCTCCCTGAGATCGGCGATATGCGCGGTGTGGAACTGGAAGATGTCGCGAATGACCTGGCGCAGCTGCCAGCCCGGCAGAACGTTGTAGCTGACGTAGGCGATCCCGTTGGGGGCCAGCCGCCCTCCGCAGATGTTGAGAATGCCCTCCTGCGCTGCGCGCGGGACCCAGCTGAACACGCCATGACAGATGATGTAGTCGAATTCGCCTTCCACCACGTCCGGATCGGCCAGATCTCCCTGGTAGATGGCCACGTTGCCAAGCCCCAGCGCCCTGATCCGTTCGTTGGCCATGTCGACGTGGCGCGTTGAAAGGTCGATGCCGGTAAAGCGGGCCAGGGGAAAGCGAGCTGCCAGCGGCAGGATGTTCCCGCCCGACGCACAGCCGAGTTCGAGCACCCGGGCCTTGGAGACATTGGGCGGCATGAGGCCGAGCAGCGTCCCCAGTGCGGCCAGGCTGGAGGGCTGGGTGTGGGCGAACGGCATCGAATCGTAGGGTAGGGAATTGTAGTATCCGCCCGGCTCCCCGGCAGTCTGGTCGATTGCCTGCGACATGGACCTTGTCTCCTGATGGCGCCACAGCTTGGGCGTTTACGGTGGGCGAGCCAATAGGATTACCTAGCGCTATTGGGGGAAATCGGATGACAATAAATTGCCCTGAGCCAGGCGTGGCGGCGCATTTCTCCGGAAAAATTCAATCGGTAGAGAGATTTATACGATTGTTTCAATCGCCTTCATGGCGAGCGTATCGCAACTGATTTTATGCGATGTTTCGTATGAATTGACTCCGGGTAACCATTGTGTGCTGACTGTGCTCTACTGTGCAGGGGACTTTGACATGGCTTTGACCTACTACGTCAAAATCGACGGTATAGTCGGAGACTCGACAAGCAAGGGCCATGAGGGCTGGCTGGAGTTGCCGTCCTTCAGCTTTGGCGAAGCCAATTCCTCAAGCCTGGCCGGCGGCGAATTGAGTGCCGGTGTGGCCACGTTTGCGGACGTCTCCCTTCTCGTGAGCGACTACACCGCGTTGACCTCGTTGCTTGCCAGCAATGCCGGGGGCAAGCACATCGCTGCTGTCGAGATCGAAGGCGTGACTGATGGCGCAAACCCCGGCACGGTGTTCGACCTGACGCTCAATGACGTGATCGTCAGTTCGGTGAGCGGCGGTGATAGCCCGGGCGGCGATGCCGCCGTAAGCGTCTTGCTTGGCTACAGCCGGATCGGCCTTGTCACCACCAGCCAGAACGCGGACGGCAGCCTTGGCGCGCAGCAATCGTTCGGCTGGGACATTGCCGCCAACAAGGCGATCGATCCGGCCACGCTCACTGCGCCGACCAACACGTTCGCGGGCGAGGTTCCCGATCCCGTCACTTATTACATCAAGATCGACGGTATCGCCGGGGATTCCGTCAGCAAGGACCACAAGGGCTGGTTCGAGATCTCGTCGTATTCCTTCGGCGAGAGCCTGGCGGCTTTGGTCAGCTCCGGCGGCCTGGAAACGGGCAAGGCCAATTTTCAGGACATTTCGGTCAGCCTTGGCGATGCGACGCCACTGGCGGCGCTGCTGGCCGCTGGTGCCAGCGGGCAGCACATCA
>NZ_JAPCZG010000008.1:58705-231101 GCF_025938155.1 Novosphingobium sp. KCTC 2891
CTGCGGTCGAGATCGAGGGTGTCAGCGGCGGCGCCACGCCGCGCACCGTGTTCGACCTGACGCTCAACGATGTGGCTGTCAGTTCGGTGAGCAGTGGCGACAGCGCCGGAGGCGAATCATCGATCCAGGCCTCGTTCGGCTACAGCCGGATCGGCCTTGTCACCACCAGCCAGAACGCGGACGGCAGCCTTGGCGCGCAGCAATCGTTCGGCTGGGACATTGCCGCCAACAAGGCGATCGATCCGGCCACGCTCACCGCGCCGACCAACACGTTCGCGGGCGAGGTTCCTGATCCCGTCACTTATTACATCAAGATCGACGGCATCGCCGGGGATTCCGTCAGCAAGGACCACAAGGGCTGGTTCGAGGTCTCGTCTTACCAACTGGGAGCGAACAACACCGCCAGCCTGTTCGGCGGGGCGGGTGCCGGGAAGGCCGAATTCAGCGATCTGAACATCGCGCTAGCCGGCACCACCGCGCTGACCGCGCTTCTGGCCAGCAGTGCGGCCGGCAAGCATATCGCTGCCGTCGAGATCGAGGGCGTGAGCGGGGGCGCTACCCCAAGCACGGTGTTCGACCTGACGCTCAATGACGTGCTGGTCAGTTCGGTGAACAGCGGCACCGGGGGCGGTGACGGCGCCTTGTCGACCTCGGTTTCCTTCGGTTACAGCCGCATCGGGCTGGTGACGACCGAACAGAATCCGGACGGCAGCCCCGGAGACCGCTACGAATTCGGCTGGGATCTTGCCACCGCCAAGGTAATCGACCCGGACCTGCTCGCCATTCCCGATGACCGGGCGCCGCTGGTCGCTATCGGCAGCCTCGAGCTGGCCAGCGACACGGGCGCGTCTGCGCAAGACCTTGTCACCCGCGACGGACACGTGACACTCACGGGGACGGCCTCCGATGACGTGTCGGTCGCCAGCGTCCATATCCTCGATGGCACCACCGATCTTGGCGCCGCCACGCTGGTGGGCACCAACTGGACGTTCAGCGCGGAACTGGCGCCCGGCACGCACGTGCTCACCGCTGTCGCTACCGATTCCGGCGGGCAAACTGCCAGCACCGCCGCGCAGCCGGCGATCGTGGTCGATGTTGCGGCGCCCTCGCTTACCGTGGTGAGCGAAGTCCTGACCAACGATGCCGGCGCATCGCCGAGCGACTTCATCACGAACGATGGCCGTTTCACGCTGGCCGGCGCCGTCTCCGACAACCTCACGGCCGTTGGCGTGCACGTGTTCGATGGAACGACCGATCTTGGCGCGGCAACGGTGCTGGACGGTGGCTGGAGCTTCAGCGGAACCTTGCTGGCGGGGACGCATCATCTTTCCGCCGTGGCGGTCGATCTGGCCGGGAACAGCACCTCGGTGGACGCGGCCCAGGACATCACGGTGGACGCCACCGCGCCGACGGTTGCCACCAGCTTCCAGCATCTGCTGATCGATACCGGATCGTCTTCGACCGACGGGATCACCAGCGATGGCCGGATCTCGCTGGGCGGCACTGCGGCGGATAATCTTGCCTTGGCCAGCGTGCACGTGTTCGACGGAGTGACCGATCTTGGCGCGGCGTCCGTGGTGAACGGCAACTGGAGCTTCGAGACCGTGCTGGGTGCCGGCACGCACGCCTTGGTTGCGGTCGCCTATGACGTTGCGGGCAATCACACCGCATCTTTGCCGCAAGCGTCGGTGACGGTCGTGCCGCAGGCACCGATTGTCGGCAATCCGCTGCAAGCCGTGGTGCACGGGACGTCTGGAGCCGAGACCATCGTGTTCGGCACGAACAACCGGATCGTCATCGGCGGGAATGGCAACGACGTTTTCGCCATCGCCGGCGGCAGTTCTTTCGCAGGCCACATGGTGGTGGGCGGAGGCGGCACGGATACGTTGGATCTGTCCTCGCTTGGCTCGCCTCTGAACGTTCGCCTTGGCGGCGGATTAGCGATCGGGTCGGGACTGGGGCAGTTCTTTGCCTTATCGGTCGAGAACGTGATCGGCGGCAGCGGGAACGACACGCTGGGCGCCAGCAACTCCGTAAACACCCTGACGGGTGGGCGAGGGGCGGATATATTTGTCTACGCCTCGTTGAACGATGCCAGGAACCCCGGTGCGCCCGCCGGCGCCGCAAACGATACGATCACCGATTTCCATGAGGCAGCATTGTTCCCCGCAGGTCAGCGCGATGTCATCGACCTGCGCGGCATCGACGCCGTCCTGGGCGGACGGGATGATGCCTTCGCGTTCGTTACCAGCCCATGGAATGGTGCCGGCAATGCATTCACTGCCGCTGGCCAGATCCGCTACCAGTACGTCGTCGATTCCGCCGGGCAGGAGCATACGCTGATCTCGGGCAATGTTGACCGCATCGGGCAGGGCAATGGCCTGGCCGCGGATTTCGTGATCGACCTCATCGGCCATCACCAACTCGCCGCAGCCGATTTCCTGCTGTAGCGAGCGGCGCCCCTGCGTGGAAATGTCCTCGCAGGGGAGATGCCGTGCCGGGATCCGCGTTGGCATGTCCCTGTCGGTCGGCGCAGGGCAGCAGTATTGCGCCCGAAGCACGAAATACACCCGGCAGCCTCCCATTCGCCGCGTTGGCGATGGGGAGGGGATGGGCTTGGTCTGTATTCGGAAAATTGGTCGGGACGAGAGGATTCGAACCTCCGACCCCCACACCCCCAGTGTGATGCGCTACCAGGCTGCGCTACGTCCCGACCGGAAGCGGCGCCTATAGGCACCACTTTCAGGCATGGCAAGGGCCTTGGCGTCGATTTGCTGCCAGAGAACGTCGTTACGGACATTTCCGGCGCTTGGGCGGCGCTTCGATTGCCTTGATGCGGCAAGGCTGCTAGTCGCCCAGCCCACTATTCCCTCAGGTTGCGCAGCCGCGCGTCGGCTTCGCGCACCGTTGAAAAGAGTTTCCACCGATCCCATGAACGGTCCCGCCATGCTCAGCCTTCTTTCCGCAGCCGCGCCTGTCGCCGCTGCTACCGAACCGCCCGCCTACCTCCAGTTCCTGCCCCTCGTGGCGATGGCCGGTGTGTTCTACTTCCTGATCCTGCGCCCGCAGATGCGTCGGCAGAAGGATCACCAGACCAAGCTGTCGGCCCTGCAGAAGGGTGACCAGGTCGTCACCGCCGGCGGGCTGCTGGCCAAGGTGATCAAGGTGGATGAAAACACCGTCGATCTGGAACTTGCGCCCAACGTGCGCGTCAAGGCGGTGAAGTCGACCATCGGCGACATCGTTCCCCCGGGCGGCGCGGCCGCCGCCAACGACTGATCCCTCCGGCAGGAAGACCCGGTTCCCATGCTCGAATTCCCGCGCTGGAAAGTTCTGTGGCTGTGGTTGCTGACGCTGGTCTGCGCCCTGGCCGCAGTGCCCTCGCTTACCGCCACGATGGGCATCAGCCTGCCCGCCGCGCTGCCGCAGCCGAAGATCAATCTAGGCCTCGACCTTGCCGGCGGCAGCCACATCCTGCTCGAAGCCGATCCCTCGCAGGTGCGCCAGCAGCGCATCGAGGGTATGGACGAAAGCGTGCGCGGCAAGCTGAAGTCGCTCTCGGATCCGATCCGCATCAGCGACATTTCCAACCGCGGCGGCGCGCTGACCTTCCTTGTGGAGGACGTGACCAAGGTTGATGCAGTGCGCGAGGCGATCCTGCCGCTGACCAACGGCGCGGGCATGACCGGCAAGCGTGACTGGGCGATCACCGTCTCCGACGGCAACCGCTTCGTCCTGACGCCCACCCAGGAAGGCATCGACCAGGCGGTAAGCCAGGCGATGGACACTGCCGTGGAAGTCGTGCGCAAGCGCATCGACGCGCTGGGCACCAAGGAGCCGACGATCATCCGCCAGGGCGCCAACCGCATCGTGGTGCAGGTGCCGGGCCTTCAGGACCCGCAGGCGCTGAAGAACCTGCTGGGCCAGACGGCCAAGCTCGAATTCAAGCTGGTCGATACCACGGCGCTTCCGTCCGACGTGGCGCGCGGCATCGCGCCTCCGGGCAGCGAGATCGTGCCTTACGCCGATGCGCGTGAGGGCACTGCGCCCGCCATCGCTGTCAAGCGTCTGGGCGGCATTCGCGGCGACCAGCTGACCAATGCGCAGCAGACGAACAACCAGCAGACCAACGAACCCGTCGTCAGCATTACCTTCAACACCGAAGGCGGCGCGAAGTTCGCCAAGCTGACCACGCAGAACGTCAACAAGCCCTTCGCGATCATCCTCGATGGCAAGGTTCTGTCGGCGCCCAACATCAACGAGCCGATTCTGGGCGGTAGCGCCGTGATTTCGGGCCGCTTCACCACCGAAACCGCCAACCAGCTCGCCATCTCGCTGCGTTCGGGTGCGCTGCCGGTCGATCTTAAGGTGGTTGAGGAACGCACCGTCGGTCCGGACCTCGGCGCGGATTCGATCCGCAAGGGCATGATCGCGATGGGCGTCGGCACGCTGGCGCTGGCGGTGTTCATTCTCGTCACCTACGGCCGCTTCGGCGTCTATGCCTGTGCCGCGCTGGTCATCAACGTGCTGATGATCCTGGGCATCATGGGCATTGTCGGCACCACGCTGACGCTGCCCGGTATCGCCGGCTTCGTGCTGACCATCGGCGCCGCGGTCGATGCCAACGTGCTGATCAACGAACGCATCCGCGAGGAGCGGCACCGCGGGCGGCGCGTCGTCGCCGCAGTGGAGATGGGCTACAAGGAGGCCAGCCGCGCCATCTTCGACGCCAACATCACCAACGTGATCGCGGCCGTGCTGATGTTCGCCTTCGGCTCCGGCCCGGTGAAGGGCTTCGCTGTCGTGCTGATGATCGGTATCGCCACCTCGGTGTTCACCGCCGTGACCCTGACCCGCCTGTGGGTTGCGCAGTGGCTTCGCCGCGCGCGCCCGGCCGACCTGAACCTGTAAGAGGAGACGAAGGACATGAAGCTCCTCAAACTCGTTCCCGATCACACCAACATCCACTTCCTGAAGTGGCGGGTGCCATTCTACGTCGTCAGCCTGGTGCTCATGCTGGCCTCGATCGGCCTTGTAGCCACGCGCGGGCTCAACCTGGGCGTCGATTTCGTCGGCGGCCAGATGATCCGCGTGACGTTCGAGCGCAGCGCCGAAGCCCCCGTGGCGCAGCTGCGCAGCGAAGTGGCGAAGCTCGGTTATGGTGAGCCGATCATCCAGCGCTACGGCAAGCCGAACGAGATCTCGATCCGCATGAAGCTGCCCGAAGGATCGGACCACGATGCTTCGCTGTCGGACAAGATGGCCCGCACCATTACCGCGGACGTGAAGAAGAACCACGCCGACGCACGTATCGACGGCGTCGATTCGGTTTCGGGCAAGGTTTCCAAGGAACTGGGCTGGGACGCCTTTAAGGCGCTCGGCTTCGCGGCGCTGGCGGTGGCGGCCTATATCTGGCTGCGGTTCGAATGGCAGTTCGGCATCGGCGCACTGCTCAGCCTCGTCCACGACGTGACGCTGACGATGGGGATGTTCTCGCTGACGCAGATGGAGTTCGACCTCAACATCGTAGCCGCGCTGCTCACCCTGATCGGCTATTCGCTGAACGACACCATCGTTGTTTACGACCGCATCCGCGAGAACCTGAAAAAGTATCGCAAGATGCCGATGCCGGAACTGCTCGACCTTTCGGTGAACGAGACGCTGGCGCGCACGATCGTGACCTCGCTGTCGATGCTCATCACGCTGGTCGCGCTGCTGCTGTTCGGGCCGGACGTGATCTTCGGCTTCACCGCAGCGATCACGCTGGGCATTTTCGTCGGCACCTACAGCTCGATCTACATGGCCGCGCCGATCCTGATCTGGCTGAAGGTCAACCCGAAGAGCTTCGTGCCCACGGAAACCGCGCTGGAAAAGCAGGAGCGTCTGGCGCGCGAAGGCGCCTGACACGTCCGACAACAGGAAGCGGGTGCGTCATGAGGCCGCCCGTTTCCTGCAGGGCGCTTTATCGCGCCGCGACCACGCTTTCATAGATTTCCGCCAGCCGGGCCGCATTCTCCTCCCAGCTGAAATTCGCGGCGCAGGCGGCAATTTTATCCTGCGGCGTGCGGGCCGCAATCACGTCCTCAAGGCCCCGAGCGATCGCGGCCGGATCACGCTCCACCAGCCGTCCGGCGGCCGGATTGCGCACCACTTCGCGCGCGCCGCCGATGTCGGGAATCACCACCGGCGTGCCGCAGGCGAGTGCCTCGATCCAGGCATTGGCCAGACCTTCGCGCTCCGACGGCAGCACCATGGCATCCGCAGCGCTCAGCAGCGCCGGCAGGACATCGTGCCCCACGTTGCCGAGGAACCGGACCTTTGCGGCAACGCCGCAACTCTCTGCCAGCGCGCGCAGTGCCTGATCCTGCGAGCCTTCTCCCACGATGACGAGGCGCACGGCTGCCGGCAGGTGCGCCATGGCGCGGATCGCCAGGTCCAGTCCCTTGACCGGGACCAGTGCGCCGACGCTGACCACCAGTGGGCCATCCGTTGCAATGCCAAGACTGGCCACGCTTTGGCGGGCTTCCGCGCGGGGCAGGGGGCGGAAGCGCTGGCGGTCCAGCCCGGTGTAGTGGACCTGCAGGTGCCCGGTTTCGAGGCCGAGCACGGCCATGTCCCGCCCCAGCGCCGCCGACACCGAAAGAACGGCCGAGGCGCTTGCCGATGCGTCGCGCATTTGCCGCAAAGCCGAGGCACGCTCTCCCCAATAGTGAATGTCGGACCCGCGCGCCTTCATCGCAAAGGGCAGGCCCAGCGCACCGGCGATCCGCGCGGCGGCCGGGCCATCGGGATAGAAGAATTGCGCATCGACCATGTCGAACGGCTGCGCAGCGTGGAGGCGGCGGACCAGCGGCAGGATCGCGCGGGTGATCAGCGCCGGGTTGAACCGTCCGCTGAGGCCGGGGATCAGCGTGAAGCGCGGATGGTGGACAGTGACGCTGCCGGCCTGTTCGACCGGCGGGATCGCCATCAGCTTGGCATAGCGCTTGAGCGGCAGGGGCGGCAGGCCGATGGGATTGACCACGGTCACGTCCCAGTCGCCGCGCGCGGCCAGCGCTTCCATCTGCCGGGAAACGAACCGGCCGAAGCCGGGGCGCTGGGGGGCAGGGTAGAGCGTCGCAATGGACAGCAGGCGCCGGGTCACCGCGGGTCTTGGGTCCGGAAACGGAGGCTCACAGTCGGCGGACCAGCATTTCGGCCACGCCCAGCCATGCGGGCTGGTCGATCACCACCTGTCGCTGGCCGATCCCCGGCGGGAGCAGCGCGATGCGTCCGTTGTCGTGGTCGATCATGCGGCCGAAGGCGAAACGGCCGGCGGGGCGCGGCACCAGCACATCGCGGTTGAGCGACCGGGCGAAGTCCTCGGGGCCGCACTGGCGCAGCCACACCTGATCCCCTGCGCGGTATTCGCCGACGCTCGCTTCGACGCTGAGGACCACCACCGGGCTGTCGCCATCGGGCGCGAGCGGGAACACCGCCTCCATCGGGCGCGCCAGTGCTTCCGCGCCCTGCAGGCCCAGCCGTGCGATCATCGCTGTCGGCCGGTCGGTTTCGGCGCCGACCAGCAATTGCGGATCGACATCGAGCGCGCTGGCGATGCGATTCATCCAGGCGAGCGAAAGCGAGCGCATCCCCGTCTCCAGACGGCCGATGGTCTGCGCGGTGGTCGGCGGATCGCAGCGGGCGGCTACGTCGGCCAGTGTCAGACCCTTCTGGCGGCGAATGTCGCGAATGCGGTTGATCATGGCACGGCTGCTCTCGGCTAGTGATCGGCGGGGGCGTGCGCTTTCTGCTTTCCTACAAAGCGCTGCTTCGGGCAAGTATTTAGAATGTTCGTGTTGTGTTCTAAATTACCGGGAGGATTTATGTCTCAGGTACTGGAAGACCGAGAATTGACGACCGAAGGCCCCCTGCAGTGTTCGATGATGAAGGGCAAGTCGCGGACAGTAAAGGTAAATATTGCCGAATCTCCGCTGACGTGGCTGCATGCGCGTGGTCATCTCGATGACCGGCGGTTTGCCGCGGGCGAGCGGCTCCGCGCCGACTGGGAGTGCGCGCAGCTTGCCCCGGTGGTGACGATGCAATGGAATCCGGTGCGGCTGCCGCGCGATCCGGGCCGCGATCTCACCGCCGGAGAACGTCAACTGGCGGCGCGACGACGTTTCGATTCGGCCATTTCGGCCGCCGGAAACGGGCTTTCCGACATTCTCTGGCGCGTGGTCTGCGCGGGCGAGGGACTCCCTGTTGTCGAACGGGCGCTGGGATGGCCGGTGCGCAGTGGCAAGCTGGTGCTCGGGATCGCTCTTGATCGGGTGGCGGATTACTACCGCATCCGATGAACGGCTGACGGGCATCGACGGGCGACATTTGCCCGCTTCCCGAACCGGTTTCCAAGCGGTAACGCTTGCAACGACCGGTTCGGGGAGCATCATAATGGAAAGACGCGAATTTCTTGGCCTTGCTGGCGGCGCGGTGGCCGCTTGGGGGCTCAGCTGGCCCGGCCGGGTGCTCGCGCAGGGCAGCGCCGATGCGGCGCTCAACGCGCTGCTCGACCGGATCTTCTACGACGAACTGCTGCTCAACCCGGAACAGGCGACGGGATATGGCCTCGATCGCGGCGTTCGCTCGCAGCTGCGGTACCGCCTGAGCGACGGCAGCGAGGCGGGCAAGGCTGCGCAGGACGGGTTCAACCGCCGCGTGCTGTCCGAAATCCGTGCGTTCGATCCGGCCGGCCTCAGCGATGCGGGCAAGCGGATCAAGGCCATCGCCACCTACAAGTACGAGCAGGAACTCGTCGCCGATCCGCTGGGCGTGGACGATGTGCAGTCGCCCTATCCGATCACCCAGCAGGACGGCGTCTATTTCGGTATTCCAGATTTCCTCGACAGCCAGCATCCCATCGAGAGTGCGGAGGATGCCGAGGCCTATCTCTCGCGGCTTCACTTCTTCCGCTTTTCGCTGGATGAGCAGACCGAGGATCAGCGGCGCAAGGCCGCGCGCGGCCTCGTCGCGCCGGGCTGGTCGATCGATCTCGCGCTCGGCCAGATGAAGAAGCTGCGCCAACCCGCGCCCGAGCAGAACGCCATGGTCCGCTCGCTGGTGAAGCGCGCCGCCGCCAAACAGATCGCAGGCGACTGGGAAGCGCGCGCGGCAAAGCTGGTGGCCGGCGAGATCTATCCCGCGCTTGATCGCCAGATTGCGCTGATGGAGCGGCTGCGGCGTACTACGCGCCCCGGTGACGGCGCATGGCGCCTGCCCAAGGGCGATGCGATCTATGCCGCTGCACTGGCGCAGGCGACGACCACCACGATGACGCCCGAGGAAGTTCACAAGATCGGCCTGGAACAGGTCGCGGACATTTCGGGCAAGCTGGACGCCATCCTGAAGGGCGCTGGCTACACCAAGGGCACCGTGGGTGAACGGCTCACCGCGCTCAACCACGCGGGGGAACAGCTCTATCCCGATACCGACGAGGGCCGCGCCGCGCTGTTGGCGGGCCTTAACGCCGGGGTCGCGTCGATGCAGGGCAGGTTGCCGCGCGCCTTCGCGGACATTCCCAGCGAACCGCTCGAAATCCGCCGCGTGCCGATCGAGATCCAGGACGGCGCGCCCAATGGCTATTACTACTCCGCCGCGCTCGATGGTTCGCGCCCGGCGATCTACTGGATCAATCTCAAGTCCACCGGCGACTGGCCGAAATATTCCCTGCCCGCGCTGACCTATCACGAGGGCATCCCGGGCCATCACCTCCAGGGTGGCTACAGCCGCAAGGGCGGCGCGCTGCCGATGATGCTGAAGGACTATTTCCTGTCGGCCTACGGCGAGGGCTGGGCGCTCTATGCCGAGCAGCTGGCCGACGAGCTGGGCGGCTACAACGGCATCGAACAGGCGGGATATCTCCAGTCGTTCCTGTTCCGCGCCGCGCGGCTAGTGGTCGATACCGGGCTGAACCATTTCCGATGGAGCCGCGAGAAGGCGACGGACTACATGGTCGCGACCGTCGGCTTCGCGCGGCCGCGCAGCCAGCGCGAGGTCGAGCGCTATTGCGCCTCGATCGGGCAGGCGTGCAGCTACAAGATCGGCCACACCGCGTGGGTGCGCGCCCGGCAAAAGGCCGAGGCGGCGCTCGGGCCGAAGTTCAGCCTGCCGTGGTTCCACGACATCCTGAAGGAAGGCGTGATGCCTCTGTCGATGATGGAAGCCCGCGTCGAGGAGCGCACCGCCGAACGCCTGCGCACGGCCTGACCCTCCCACCAAGGAACAAGAAGATCATGGAACGACGGCAGTTTCTCGCCGGCAGCAGCGCGCTTGCAGCCCTCACCATCGCACGTCCGGCGGCGGCCTTCACTGCTGCACCCGCGTCCGGCGCCGATCTGGCGCTCGACGGGCTGTTCGGCCGCATCTTCAACGACACGCTGGCGCTGTCGCCCGAAAGCGTCAGCTCGCTGGGGCTGGACAAGGGTGACTGGGCCGCGATGAAGTCGCAGCTCGACGACCGCACCGAAGCAGGGGTCTCTGCGGGAGTGACGCAGACGCGGCAGGCCCTGGCGGATCTGGCCAAGGTGGACCGCGCGGCGCTGTCGCCGGCCAGCCTGCTCAATCTGGATGTGGTCAACTACCAGCTTGAAACCCGGCTCGACTCGCCACGGCTCAAGGTGGATGCGGTTCAGCGCCCCTACCGGCTCTACCAGCAGGGCGGCGCCTATTTTTCGCTGCCCGACTTTCTCGACAGCCGCCATACCATCGAGACGGCTGCCGATGCGGAAGCCTATCTCGCACGGCTCGCGCTGGTGGGCAGGGCGCTGGATGAAGACACCGCCGAGCAGAAGGCGCAGGCCGCGAGGGGGCTGGTCGCGCCGGGCTGGTCGCTCGATCTGACGCTGGGGCAGATGCAGAAGCTGCGCGCCGTGGCCGCAGGCGAGAACACCATGGTCGGCTCGCTGGTGCGCCGTGCCGCAGCAAAGGGCATTCCGGGCGATTGGAAGGCGCGCGCGGAAAAGATCGTCGCGGGCACGGTCTATCCCGCGCTCGACCGGCAGATCGCCCTGGTGCAGCAGCTGCGCGGCCAGACGCAGCCGGGCGATGGCGCATGGCGCCTGCCCAATGGCGATGCGATCTATGCCGCCGCGCTGCGGCAGGCGACGACCACGGAGTTCAGCCCGGAGGAGGTCCACAGGATCGGCCTCGATCAGGTGGCGGACCTGACGGCGAAGCTGGACGCGGTGCTCAAGGCTGCGGGGATGACCAAGGGCACGGTCGGCGAACGGCTTGCCGCGCTCAACGTCCAGCCGGACCAGCTCTACCCGAACACCGACGAAGGGCGCGCCACGCTCATCGCCAGCCTCAACGCGGGCGTGGCGCGGATGACCGGCCTGCTGCCGCGCGCCTTCGCCACCCTGCCGGGCCAGCCGCTCGAAATCCGCCGCGTTCCGGTGGAGATTCAGGACGGAGCGTCCAACGGCTACTACTACCGGGCTGCGCTGGATGGCTCGCGTCCGGCGATCTACTGGATCAATCTCAAGGACGTAGGCGACTGGCCGAAGTATTCGCTGCCGTCGCTGACCTACCACGAGGGCGTGCCGGGCCATCACCTGCAGATCTCCATCGCGCAGACGTCGAAGGACATTCCGATGCTTCGGAAGATCGGCGGGTTCTCGGCCTATTCCGAAGGCTGGGCGCTCTATTCGGAACAGCTGGCCGACGAACTCGGCGCTTATGACGGCATCGAGAAGGCGGGCTATCTCCAGTCCTTCCTGTTCCGCGCCGCGCGCCTCGTCATCGACACGGGGCTGCACACCAAGCGCTGGAGCCGTGAGCAGGCGACCGATTACATGGTCGCCACCACCGGCTTCGCCCGCCCGCGCAGCCAGCGCGAGGTAGAGCGTTACTGCACCATGATCGGGCAGGCGTGCAGCTACAAGATGGGCCACATCGCCTGGACCCGCGCGCGTGAAAAGGCGCAGAAGGCACTGGGGCCGAAGTTCGACGTCAAGCACTTCCACGAAGTGCTGCGCGAAGGCGCGATGCCGCTATCGATCCTCGAAAAGCGCATCGACGAAAGGACGGCGGCCGCGCTTCGGGGTTGAAAATGAAGGGGCAGGTTCGAGGGCCAGCGGCCCTCGAGCTCCCGTCACATCCCCGGCGTGGGTGAGAACAATTCGGCGGCGTAGCGCGTTTCCGGCGCCGTCACTCTATGGACGCGTGTCGGTGCCTCACGCGCCGGGCTTTCGCTGGAAGACGGAGGCAGGGTGCAGGGATGGTAAATCCCTGCAATATTCCTACCCTTCGGCCATTTCCGCCAGTTCCAGCCAGCGTTCTTCCGCTGCTTCCTTGTCGGCGCGCACCTTTTCCAGCGCGGCCATCAGCGCATCGAACTTCTTCGGATCCTTTGCGTAAAGGTCGGCGTCGGCCAGTTGTGCCTCGCCGCGCGCGATCGCCGCGTCCAGTTCCTCGATCCGCTTGGGCAGCAGCTCGTAGTCGCGCTGGTCCTTGTAGGAGAGCTTGCCCTTCTTGGGCGGCGGCGGGGGAGGGGGCGCCGCTTCGGCCTTCGCGGCCGTCGGTTTTGCCGGGGCGCTGCGGCTTTTGCGCATCTTCTCCCAGTCGGCATAGCCGCCCGCGACCACATCGACCTTGCCCGAGCCATCGAGGCCCAGCGTGATCGTCACGGTGCGGTCGAGGAAGTCGCGGTCGTGGCTGACGATCAGCACGGTGCCGTCGTAGTCCGAGATCACTTCCTGCAGCAGGTCGAGCGTTTCGAGATCGAGATCGTTGGTCGGTTCGTCCAGCACCAGCAGGTTGGAAAACCGCGCGAACTCGCGCGCCAGCAGCAGGCGCGAGCGTTCACCGCCCGATAGCGTGCCCACGCGCGCTTCGACGAGGCCGGGATCGAACAGGAAGTCCTTGAGATAGCCCTGGATGTGCTTGCGCACCCCGCGCACGTCGATCCAGTCTCCGCCTTCGGCCAGCACGTCGCGCACCCGCTTGTCGGGCGCCATCAGGCTGCGCTGCTGGTCGATCATCACGCCTTGCAGCGTCTTGGCCAGCGTCACCGTGCCGCTGTCGGGCTGGATCTCACCGGTCAGCAGCTTCAGCAGCGTGGTCTTGCCCGCGCCATTGGAACCCACCACGCCGATGCGGTCCTTGCGCGTGATGCGCAGCGAGAAGTCCTTGATGATCTGCCGGTCGCCGAAGGACTTGTTGACGTGATCGGCCACGATCACCGCTTTGCTCTTGGCATCGTCGCTGGCGATGGCGAGCTTGGCCGTGCCTTGCGGGCTGAGCATGGCGGCGCGCTGGGCGCGCATTTCCCACAGCTTCTCCAGCCGGCCCTGGTTGCGCTTGCGCCGGGCGGTCACGCCGCGTTCCAGCCAGTGCGCCTCGATCTTCAGCTTGGCATCGAGCTTGTCCGCGGCGCGCGCTTCCTCGGCGTAGACCTGTTCCATCCACGCTTCGTACCCGCCGAAGCCGATTTCCTTGCGGCGGAGCGATCCCCGGTCGAGCCACAAGGTTGCCCTGGTCAGTCGCTCGAGGAAGGTACGGTCGTGGCTGATGACCACGAAGGCGCCATTGTAGCGCTGGAGCCAGGATTCGAGCCAGTCGATCGCGGCAAGGTCGAGATGGTTGGTCGGCTCGTCCAGCAGCAGCAGGTCCGGTTCCATCGCCAGCGCGCGCGCCAGCGCCGCACGGCGCCGTTCGCCGCCGCTGGCGCTGTCGGCCTTGCGGCTCAGGTCGATGCCCAGCTGCCCGGCAATCGCTTCCACTTCGTGGCGTTGCGGGGCATCCTTGCCCGCCAGCGTGAAGTCGAGCAGCGTGTCATAGCCGGTGAAGAACGGGTCCTGCTCCAGCGTGACGACCTTGGTTCCCGGCTGGATCGAGCGGGTGCCCTTGTCGGCATCGATCTGCCCGCCGATCAGCTTGAGCAGCGTGGTCTTGCCCGCGCCGTTGCGCCCGATCAGCGCGAGCCGGTCACGCGGGCCGATGTTGATGTCGAGATCCCGGAAAAGCCAGCCGGTGCCCTGGACAAGGCCGAGGCCTTCCCAGCTGAGAATTGGTGCTGCTGCCATGGTCGCAGCGCCTAGCGCGCATCGCGCCGAACGTCCAGCCGCCGGGCCTCCAGGCTTTGCCGTGTGGTGCATTCCTGCCACCTTTGCGGATGAACCGCACCGGACGGGCATATTCACAGCTTGTTCAATGCGGCGGGGCTAGGCATCCCATCATTATGCGATGGACCGTCAAACTCGTCGGCGCGCTTGCCGCGCTTCATGTCGCCGCCGTGCCTCTCGTGGCCCACGCCGAACCGCGTGCGGACGAGCAGGGCGAGGCGCGCCGCGACTTGCGCGCGGGCAACGTCCGCAGCCTGCGCGACATCGAGCGGCGCGTGCTGCCCTCGAAGCCGGGGATGCAGTATCTTGGCCCCGAATACGATCCGGCCGCGATGGCCTATCGGCTCAAGTTCATCCGCGATGGCCGCGTGGTGTTCGTCGATGTCGATGCGCGCACCGGGCAGGTTCTCGGCGAGTCCCGCTGAACGCCGCCTTTTGGCCCCGTTTCTTGACCGTTCAGGTTCTTGGGACCATCTAGCCCTGTAACACGTTTGGCGTGAAATCCCCTTTTCCGGGGACGAAGCGCAAGAAGGGGCAGCCGCAATGCGTATCCTGATCGTCGAGGATGAACCCACCCTCGGCAAGCAGCTCAAGTCGACTCTGGAGCAAACCGGCTATGCGGTCGATCTTTCGACCGATGGCGAGGATGGCCACTTCCTCGGTTCGACCGAGGAATACGATGCCGTGATCCTCGATCTGGGCCTGCCCGAAATCGACGGCCTGACCGTGCTCGGTATGTGGCGCAAGGAAGGCCGGAAGTTTCCGGTGCTGGTGCTCACCGCGCGTGACAGCTGGTCCGACAAGGTCGCCGGCCTCGATGCCGGCGCCGACGATTATCTCGCCAAGCCTTTCCAGACCGAGGAACTGATCGCCCGCCTTCGCGCGCTGATCCGCCGCGCCTCGGGCAATTCCAGCTCCGAACTTACCGCCGGCGACGTGCGGCTCGACACCCGCTCTGGCCGCGTCACGCTGGGTGGCGAGCCGGTCAAGCTGACCGCGCAGGAATACAAGCTGCTGTCCTACCTGCTCCACCACAAGGGCAAGGTGGTCAGCCGCACCGAACTGATCGAGCATATCTACGATCAGGATTTCGACCGCGATTCCAACACGATCGAAGTCTTCGTCACCCGCATTCGCAAGAAGCTGGGTCCGGACGTGATCACCACGATCCGCGGCCTTGGCTACAGCCTCGACGATCCGGCGCTGCCGCGCGGCTGAGCCGCCCGCGTCCAGCCTCTTCGTCCTTCCGCAAGGTTACGTGCCGCCCGTGCAGGTCCCGGTCAAAGACAGCACGCCACAGGAAGGAAACGCTCCGCCGCGCGCGCCGCACACCGGCTCGCTCGCGCGGCGGATGCTGTTCATCGCCTTCGCGTGGATCACGGTGCTGCTGCTGGGCGGCGGCATCGCGCTCGACCGCACGCTGACCGGGCTGGTCACGCGCAATTTCGACGAGCAGCTGGGCTATATGCTGACCGCGATGGTCGCTTCGGCGGAAATCGGCCCGGATGGCGAAGTGTTCTTCAACCGTCCCTTGGGCGACCAGCGCTTTCTGGAACCCAACAGCGGGCTTTACTGGCAGATTTCGGGGCAGGGGCACGAGGATTTCCCCTCGCGCTCGCTGTGGGACCGCACGCTCAAGCTGAAGAACGACCACTTCGACAACCAGCCCCACATCTATGACAGCGACCAGTTCGACGGCGAACGCCTGCGCGTGATCGAACGTTCGGTGATTCTGCCGGGCAGCAACACGCTGTGGCAGTTCTCGGTCGCCGCCAGCCGGGGCGAAATCGACGCGCAGATCCGTCGCATCCGCTCGATCCTGGTGTGGTCGTTCGTGGTGCTCGGCCTTGGCCTGACGGGCATGGCGTCGCTTCAGACGTACTACGGCCTTTCGCCGCTACGCCGCGTGCGCCGCGCCATCCAGCTGATGCGCGAAGGCGGGGCCAGCCGCGTGGACGAGCCGCTGCCGCTGGAAGTGCAGCCGCTGGTACAGGAACTCAACGGCCTGCTCGAACACTCCGAGCGGCAGGCGGAGGAGGCGCGCACCCACGCCGGCAATCTCGCCCATGCGCTCAAGACCCCGCTGACCGTGGTGATGAACGCGGCGACAGCCAAGGCGCCCGATCTGGCCGATACCGTGATCCGCGAAGCCGCGGTGATGCGCCGACAGGTCGATCACCATCTCGCCCGCGCCCGCGCGGTGGGGCGGCGCGCCACCGGCCTTGCCCGTGCGCAGGTGTGGGAAAGCGCGGAGGCGGTGGAGCGTGCCGTCACCCGGCTCTATCCCAAATCCCGGCTCGACATGGACGGGAACCGCGATGCGCTGGTCGCGATCGAGCGGCAGGATCTGGACGAGATCCTCGGCAACCTGATCGAGAACGCGGCAAAGTATGGCGGCGGCTCGGTGTTCATTACCATCGACGCCGCGCCCACCGATCCCAAGTATTGCGATATCTGGGTCGAGGACGACGGCCTTGGCATCCCGGAAGCCGAACGCGAACGCATCTTCGACCGCGGCGCGCGGCTCGATACCGGCAAGCCCGGCACCGGCCTTGGCCTTGCCATCGTGCGCGACGTGGCAGAACTCTATGGCGGATCGGTCGAACTCGGCGAAAGCGAGGACCTTGGCGGTTTGCTCACCACGCTCCGGCTGCCGCGCGCGGCGGGGAAGTAGCGCTTACACCAGTCCGCGCTTGGCCGCCTCGATCGCGGCTTCGGCGCGGCTGGCAATGTTGAGCTTGCGGTAGATGTTCTTGACGTGGGTTCCCACGGTGTGCGCACCGATGCCCAGCGCGTGGGCGGCCTCGGCGATGGTCAGCCCGCGCCCGATCGCGCGCAGCACATCGGTTTCGCGCTGGGTGATCGCGACGTCCACCTCGACCGGCGCGCGCGCCTCGATCCGGAACCGCTCCAGCAGCTTGCGTGCGATCTGCGGGGAGACCGGCACTTCACCGCGCTCCAGCCCGCGCAGCCGCTCCTCGATGGCGGAAATGTCGTCGCCCTTGAGCAGGTAGCCCTGCGCGCCAGCGCCCAGCGCGCGCATCACGTTGCCGTCATCCTCGAAGATCGTGGTGACGATGCAGGTGGCGTTGGAATCGCCCGCAAGTTCTGAAATGATCGCATCGCCCGAACCGTCGGGCAAGCCAAGGTCGACCAGGGCGATCAGCGGCAGGTCGATCTCGCGGTGGTCGCGCAGCCACGCGCGCGCTTCCGCGAGCGAGCCGGCCTCGTGCGCGCGGGCCACCCCGAAGACGTCGGCCGCACGCTCCGCGAGAGCCTCTCTCAGCGGGGCGATGTCCTCGATGACCAGCACCTGGCGGCTGTCGTCCATGATCTCTCCCCGCTCTCCTGGCCGGCTCTACGCCGATGGGCGAGCGCAGGCCATCCCCGGATCGCGGGAGAGGGAGGCTACCTGCGGGTCAGTTTACCTGCCGTTCGTGTCCGGCCCAATACGGCTCGCGCAGCGTACGGCGCAGGATCTTGCCGGAAGGATTGCGCGGCAGCGCCGCGATCACATCGACCGACTTGGGCACCTTGAAGCCCGCCAGCCGCTCGCGCGTCCACTCGATCACGCTGGCCGGATCGATCGTGTGGCCGGGCTTGGGCACGCAGACGGCCTTGACCGCTTCGCCCCAGGTCTGGTCGGGCACGCCGATCACCGCCACTTCCAGCACGTCCGGATGGCCGTAGATCGCGCTTTCGACCTGCGCCGGATAGACGTTCTCGCCGCCGGAGATGATCATGTCCTTGATGCGGTCGTGCATGTAGACATAGCCGTCTTCGTCGATGTAGCCGGCGTCGCCCGTGGCGATCCAGCCATCGTCGGTCAGCGTGGCGCGCGTGGCTTCGGGCAGCTTCCAGTAACAGATCATGTTGTTGGACGACCGCGTCTGGATCTCGCCGATGGCGCCGGGGGGCAGCGTTTCGCCGTTATCGCCCACCACGCGCACTTCCACGCCGGGCAGCGGCTTGCCCGCCGAGCGCATCCGCTGGTTGCCTTCGGGCGTATGGTCTTCCGGCGGCAACATGCAGATCGTGCCGGTGGTCTCTGTCATGCCATAGGCTTGGATGAACTCGGCATCGAACATGGCGATGCATTCGCGCAGCAGTTCGAGCGGGATCGGCGATGCGCCATAGATGATGTATTTCAGGCGGCTGAAGTCGGTGCTGGCGCAGTCCGGGTGGTTGAGCAGCATCTGCAACGCCGCGGGCACGATGAAGAAGCGCGTCACGCCCTTCTGCTCCACCGCATCGAACACGGCGCGCGGCTCGAACTCCGACAGGATAATGCCCGGAAGGCCCGCGCCTAGCGCCATCACGCCCAGCCCGGTGCCGCCGATGTGCGCGCAGGGCATGGCGACAAGGATCGCCTCGTCGTCGGAAACGATCTGGTGCGGCAATTGCTGGCCCACGGTCTGCTTGCGCAGCCCGAACAGGTTGAGGTTGGACAGCACGGCGCCCTTGGGATTGCCGGTGGTGCCCGAGGTATAGAGCTGCAGCACCGCGTCCTCCGGTCCTGCCGGGGTGAAGGTGGCGCGGCCGGCGGCGTTGATCCAGCCGCGCGCTTCCTTGGCGGTGAAGCAGCGCAGCACCGAAGGCAACGCGGCGAAAGTGTCCTGCACCCCCTCGAACCCGTCACCCAGGAACACCGCCTTGGCCTCGGCATTTTCTGCGATCCACGCGGCTTCGGGCACGGCGAGCCGCCAGCCGATCGGCACCATCACCACGCCCACGCGCGCGGCGGCGAAGAACAGCGTGAAGTATAGCGCCGAGTTCTTGCCCAGCCAGGCGATGCGGTCGCCCTTGCCAATGCCCATCGCCGCCAGCGCGCCCACCGCGCGCGCGGTCGTCTCTTCCAGCTCACCATAGGTCAGCACCGCGTCCGGTCCGTCGAGCGCGATGCGGCCTGGCCGGTCCTCCGCCCAGAACCGGATGAAGTCATCAAAGGTGAGCAAGTGCGCGGTGCGCTCCGCAATAGTCTGCGGAACGCTCGCGAGCGTCGTTTCAGTCATGCCCCTAGTCTCCCGGACCGTGATTCTTTTATCGTTTGGCCGTGAGGATGCGTTGCTGGCGTTCGTATGGCAACCACGCAAAACTGCCGGGCAGGCCCAGCCGCTCGGCCGCCTGCCACGCGGGAGAGGTCGTGTCGCGCCAGGTATCGGCCAGCTTGCCGGCGGTCCGAAGCGCCATGCGGTCGAAGGTGGTGAGGTCCCACTCCGCGCCAAGTTCCAGCCGCTCACGCACCACGGGGGGCAGGATGGAGACCGCACCGCGCGCCAGCGCCCGGTGCAGGAACTTGGGCGTGCCCGGCGCCGCCTTGCCCGAAGCGATGATGTCGAGGAACTCGGTGTTGATCGGGTGCGGCTCGAAATCGGGCAGAAGCGCGTTCATCATGTCCATGAAGTCGGCTTCGGACGCGGCGCTGTGAGTCACGCCGTAAAGCGCGCCAACCGTCTGGCCTTCCTCGAAAAAGCGGGTCTGGTCTGCTTCCGAAAGCGGACGGACGAACGTGTGATAGGCCTTCATGAAGCCATAACCGGCGGTGGCATGGACCCAGTTGAGCAGTTCCGGTTCCAGGGCCTGATACGCGCGCCCACCGGGCGTCTCGCCGCCCACCTTGGCGTGCATCTTGGTCACCGCGCCGATCACCTTGCGGGCCATCGATGCGGGGCCATAGACCCCCACCATCGCCGCCGTGCCGGTGCGGCGCGAACGGCCGATGGGGTCGATCGGATAGACCGAATGGTCCCACACGCCGCTGCGGATTCGCGCGTCGGCGAATTCGAGCAGCACCGCTGCCACGCCGCCCACGCCCATCGCGATCATGTTGCGGAACACCTTCCACTGCACCGAATCGGGCGCGATCAGCGACGGTTCTCCCACCGGGTTGCGGAAATCGACCTTCCATTCGCGGGAAGCGGCCTTGCGCGCCCGCTCGGCGAGTGCCGGGGCGATGGTGTTTTCGTTCGTCTCGGGATCGTGCAGGGCCAAGGGGTTTCTCCGGTCTATACCTATCACGTGATATAGGTGAATTATCACGTGATAGGTTTCCCCGCAACACGTTCCGCCGTATAGGGGCGGCCCATGACACAATCGCCTTTTGCAAACCTTTCCGATGCCGCTGCCGCCACAGCTTCCGGCGCGGAAGGTATCCCAGGGAATGAGCACGCGAACGAAACCACGGCCCAGCGCATCCTGCGCACCGGCATGGCCTGTTTCGCGCGTGAAGGCTTTGCCGGTGCGACCACGCGGATGATCGCCTCCGCTGCGGGCGTGACGCTTCCCGTGATCGCCTATCACTTCGGCAACAAGGATGGCCTGCACCGCGCCTGTGCGCACGAAATCGTCGAGCAGCACCGCCGCCGCCTGCTGCCGCTCGTGGCTGCCGCGCGCACCGCGGCGGACGAGGGGGCGCTTTCGCCGCAGGACGCGCGCGCGTGGCTGGAGCGTATCCTGACCGCGCTGGTGGAGGCGATCACCGCCGATGCGGACCAGCGGCTCGCGACCGATTTCGTGCTGCGCGAAATGAGCGAGCAGGGACCGGGGTATGACTTGCTTTACGATAAGCTGTGGATGCCCGGCATCGGCCTTGTCGCCGATCTGCTGGCGCTTGCGCGCGGTCAGGCGCGGGCAGGGGAGGATGAGCGGATCGGCGCGCTGATGCTGCTCGCTTCGCTTTCCGCCTTCACGCGCGAGGAACCGGTGGCCCGCGCCTTCCTCGGCTGGGACAGTCTGGAGGATGGCCGGCGCCATGCCATCGCCCGCGCTGCCCACCGTCTGCTGGCCGGTCTCCTGATTGCATAGCCGGGCTTGCGGCATCCCCACCGGGTCGTTATCAAGTTTGATAAACAATTCGACGGGGAATGAAGATGGACCTGGACTGGACGGCCGAGGATCTGGCCTTTGCCGAGGAAGCGCGCGCCTTTTTTGAAAAGGAGCTGACTCCCGAACTGCGCGATGCCGGCCGCCTCATGACCAGCGTCTATGGCGATCACGATCTGGGCATGGAGTGGCAGGCGAAGCTCCACGCCAAGGGCTGGGCCGCGCCGAACTGGCAGCCCGAACACGGCGGACAGGACTGGACCGACGCGCAGCATTACCTGTTCGACCGCGAGCGCGTGCTGGCCGGTGCGCCGCCCACCTCGCCGATGGGCATCCACATGGTCGCCTATGTGATCCAGGCTTTCGGCACGCCTGCGCAAAAGGAGTTCTTCCTGCCCCGCATCCTGACGGGCGAGATTTTCTTCTGCCAGGGCTACAGCGAGCCGCAGTCGGGCTCGGATCTCGCGTCGCTGCAGATGCGCGCGGATTCGGATGGCGACGATTTCATTCTCAACGGCTCGAAGATCTGGACCACCCATGCGCAGCAGGCGAACTGGATGTTCTGCCTTGTGCGCACGACGCGCGGCCTGCGCCCGCAGCAGGGCATCACGTTCTTGCTGCTGGACATGACCGCGCCGGGCGTGGTCGTGCGTCCGCTGGTGATGACCTCGGGCGAAACGGTGCAGAACCAGATCTTCTTCACCGACGTGCGCGTCCCCAAGGCCAATGTCGTGGGCGCCATCGACGATGGCTGGACGGTGGCGAAGTATCTGCTCGAATTCGAGCGCGGCGCGCGCGGTTATGCGGCTGGCCTGAAAGTGCGCGCAGAGGCGCTGCGCGAACAGGCACGCACCGCGCCCACGCCTTCGGGCACGCTGCTCGATGACGAGGTCTTCGCCTCGCGCCTCGCGCGGCTGATGATGAAGCTCGATGTGCTGGAAGTGCTGGAGTTCAAGCTGCTCAGCGCCGCCAACGACGATGGCTCGGTCGGCGCGCTGTCGTCGATGATGAAAGTGCTCGGTACCGAGCTGGCGACCGAGATGACCGAACTCGCCTACCGCGCGGCGGGCACCACCGGCACGATCTACCAGCCGCACGGCACCCGTCCTGGCGGCGCGGTGCCCGGCCACGTGCCACCGGCCGATGGCAGCATCGTGGGCGATGTGTGGCAGGCGCTGGCCCCGCTGCGCTACTTCAACGAACGCGCCGGGCCGATCTATGCCGGCTCGAACGAGATCCAGCGCAACATTCTGGCGAAGCGCGTGCTCGGCCTCTGAGCCACGCTGCGGCCCAAAAGAAACCCCGGCCTTTCGCAAGGCCGGGGTTTCTTTTTGTGCAACGATGCGGCGGCGGGATCAGGCCACGCGCAGCTTCCGGTAGCGCGCGACATGGGCGTCGACATCGCCGAACTGGTTTTCGATCGCAGTCGTGCGGCGGAAATAGTGACCGACGCGCAGTTCTTCGGTCAGGCCCATTGCGCCGTGAAGCTGCACGGCCTGCTGTCCTACATAGCGCACCGCTTCGCCGATGGTCGCCTTGGCCGCCGAGACCGCTGCGCTGTCGTCGCCGCGCAGCGCCGCGAGGATCGCTGCCGCCGCGCTCTGCTCGATGTGAATGCGCATATCGACCATGCGATGCTGCAGCACCTGGAACGAGGCGAGTGCCTGCCCGAATTGCTTACGCTGCTTGGTGTAGTCGATGGTGTCGTCCAGCATCGTGCGCATCAGCCCGGTCGCCTCTGCGCAGATCGCGGCAGTGCCCGCATCGACCGCCGCGACAATCGCTTCGGCCACGCCGTCACCCACCGCAACCAGATCGGCCGGGGTGTTCTCCAGCCGGATGTCGGCGGCGGGATGATCGTCGATCAGGCGGTAGGCGCGCAGGGGCAGGGCGCTGCCGGCACCGCGCAGGCGGAACACGGCGGGACCCTTGTCGGTCTGTGCGGTGACGAGCACGGTATCGGCCTCTTCGGCCCAGCGCACGGCGCGCTTGGTGCCCGTCAGGTGCCATTCGGTGCCGTTCAGGATGGCCGTGGTGCGGATCGAAAGCGCGTCGCCGCGGCTCTGCTCCTCTTCCCAGCCCAGTACGATCACGCTGCCGGCGGCAAGAGCCTTGCCCAGTTCGTCCTGTCCGCCCAGCTTGCCCAGCAGGGTGCCCGCGATCACCGGGCCTTCGACGTAAGGCGTGGGCGCCAGCGCGCCGCCAAGCGCGTCCATCACCACCATGTGCGATTGCGCGCCGCCACCGAAGCCGCCCCAGGCTTCGGGCAGGCCTGCGCCGGCAAGGCCCAGTGCGCCGTGGATCTCGTCCCAGAACGCGCGCTGCCGGGCACCGCCGAGCAGTTCGCGGCGCCGGTCGAAGGCGAGATATTGCTTCAACCAGCCCGCCACGCTGTCGGACAGCATACGCAGGTCGTCGTCGAGTTCGAGGTTCACCTTGCAGTCTCCCAGGGTCTGTTTATCAACCCTGATAACGAGACTGTTCAGAGAAGCAAGCCGCGCATCAGCGTTTCGACGGTCTGTTCGCGGTAGCGCGCATGAAGCTCCGGATCGGCGTTTGGAATTCCCCCGAACACCGCCGAAAGCGTGAAGCGGTTGGAATAGAGCCCGTCGGCCGACCCGATCGTGTTGAAGTAGAACAGCTTGGGATCGAGTGGCCGGAACTCGCCCGCTTCCACACCCGCCGTGATGATGCGCGCCTGCGCATTGGCGATCGGCATCAGCAGTTCCTCGGCGATGTGGCGCACGCGCAGGGGATCGGATTCGCGCACCATCACCTGGATCAGGCGGTTGAGGTAGGGGATCTGGTAATAGGTATCGATGATGCCGCGCAGGTGGATGCGCATCCGTTCTGTCGGCGTCACGTCGAGCTTGAACAGGCGGTCGAGCTGGCGAATGCGCCTGTAGACGTCGCGGTCGAGTAGCGCGGCGAGCAGGCCTTCCTTGCTGCCGAAGAAATAGCGAATCATCGCGTGGTTCACCCCCGCGCGCGCCGCGATGTCGACAATCCCGATTTCCACCGTGTCCAGCTCGCGCATCAGCGCGCTGGCCGCGTCGAGCAGCGCTTCGCGGCTGTTCTCTCGTCCCGCGCGCGGTGAGGGGGCGCGCGGCGTGGGCGTGCGGGAAGGGTTGGCCGGGCTTCGGCTGGCATTGGTCATGACTTCGTTTGCGCTCCCCGTGGGCCACTTGGCAAGCGACGGCCTGCCACTTTTGGCAAATCTGCAACACTCGCAGAAAACTTAGTTATCATGATTGATAACTGATTATCGGGTGATAAAAGGCCGCAAACAAGGGTTCATGGGAGAGTAGAAATGTCGCTCACGAAAACACGCTGCCTACCGTTCCTGCTTGCCGGCTCGGTTCTTGCCGGTCCGGCTTTCGCCCAGACCGCGCCGCAATCCGCACCGCAGGCGGATCAGGCCAATGCGGCCTCGACGCAGGAAATCATCGTCACCGCCCAGCGCCGTGAACAGTCGCTCAGCGATGTTCCGGTGTCGATCCAGGCCTTTGGCGCAGAAACGCTGAAGAACCTGCGCGTCACCTCGACCGAGGATCTGCCTTCGGTCGCTCCGTCGCTCAACATCTCGCGCGGGTATCAGGGCATCCCGATCTACACGCTGCGCGGCGTCGGTTTCAACACGATCAACCTGTCCTCTACCTCGACCGTCGGCACCTATCTCGACGAAGTCGCACTGGCCTATCCGTTCATGAACTCGGGTCCGGTGTTTGATCTCGAGCGCGTGGAAGTGCTCAAGGGGCCGCAGGGCACGCTCTATGGCCGCAACACCACGGCCGGTCTGGTTAACTTCATCACCGCCAAGCCGAAGGATACGTTCTCGGCCGGGCTGACCGTCGAAGGCGGTAACTTCAAGACCTTCAATTCCGAAGGCTTCATCAACCTGCCCATGGGCGACAAGACCGCTCTGCGCGCAGCGTTCCGCACCGAGGACAGCTACGAAGGCTGGCAGAAGAGCGCGAGCCGCGACGAGCGCCTGGGTGAAGTCCATCGCTATGGCGGCCGCCTGACGCTGACTTCGCGGCCGGTCGACGGCATGAAGATCGAGATCGGCGCCAATGGCTGGATCAACAAGTCCGAGCCGCTGGCCGGGCAGGCCGTGGGCTTCACGCCCAACACCGATCCCGCCAACGGCACGTTCTTCAGCAATTTCAATGCCGCAGGCGTGCCTGCTTATGTGGCGAGCCACAAGAACACGTGGGATCAGAACCACGCCGATTGGGCGCCCCTGTCGCAGCGCGGGCCGGACATCGGCCGGGGCGCGGGCATTTCCGACCGCCTTGCCGAAAACGACTGGTTCATCGGCCTGCGCGGGTTGCTTGAATTCGAGATCACGCCCGATGTGACCTTCGTGTCGCTCACCGGCTACAACAAGGTGAAGCGCGAGGCGACGTTCGACTGGTCGGGCGCGCCCTATGAAATCCTGATCCAGAAGGCCGAAGGGCAGGCCCGTTCGATCAGCCAGGAAGTGCGCTTCCAGGGCAAGACCGGTCCCGCGGAATGGACGGTCGGGGGCTACTTCTCGAACGACAAGGTGACCGATACCAATCGCACCATGCTGGGCCAGAATGCCAACGTCGGCGCGGTCCGTGCGCTGGTATTCGGGCTGGACCTGTTGAACTCGCCTTTCAATTCCGATGGTTACACGGCGGCAGACGTCGCCACCTCGTTCCGCACCTATCGCGATACGGCGAACTTCGACGTCGAAACCAAGAGCCTGTTCGCCAGCGCCGACTGGACGCTGATGCGGGGCCTGACGCTGACCACCGGCATTCGTTACACCCGGGACACGCAGGACTACGCCGGCTGCTCGCGCGATTTCAACGGCTCGATGCAGCCCAACGTCAACCTGTTCAACCGCGCCTTCTTCTATCAGGTCTATGGTGCGTTCACCGCACCGATCGGCAAGAACCAGTGCAATACCTTCGACCCGGCGACCGGCACGTTCGGCATCGTCACCTCGAAGCTGGATGAGGACAACGTGGCCTGGCGCGCGGCGCTCGGCTGGGAAATCAATCCCGACGCACACCTCTTCGCCTCCGTTTCGCGCGGTTACAAGTCGGGCGCGACACCGGTGAATGCGGCGAACATCTCGACGCAGAACCGTCCGGCGCATCAGGAAAAACTGACGTCCTACGAACTGGGCACCAAGCTTTCGCTCCTGAACCGCGCGGTGAACCTGAACGTGACCGGGTTCTACTATGACTACGGCGACAAGCAGCTGTCGGTCTATTTCGCGGACCCGATCTACACCACGCTGCTGCGGCTCGACAATATTCCCAAGTCGCGCGCCTATGGCATCGACGGCGACGTCAGCGTGAACGTCGGGCGTCACTTGAACGTCCAGCTCGCCGCCACGCTGCTGAAGACCGAGATCCAGGGCTACGTGGGCATCGATGCGGGCGCCAAGACCTTCAACTACGATGGCGCCACGTTCCCGCTCAGCCCGAAGTTCTCGGGCGCGGCGACCGTCACGTGGGATTCGCCGGTCAGCGACAAGCTCGGTTTCCGGGCCATCGTGAACGGACGCTACCAGTCGTCGGCGAAGAACACGCTTGAGGACGATCCGCAGCTGAACCTCAAGCCCTACGGCACGATCAACGCCAGCCTCGCGCTGCACGATCTCGACAACAAGTGGGAAGTGTCGGTCTGGGCGCGCAACCTGACCAACGAATACTACTGGGTGTCGGCGGCGACCAACGCCAACCTTGCCGTCCGCTTCCCCGGCCACAACCGGACTTGGGGTGTGACGCTCAAGACGCTGTTCAAGTGATCGTCATTCAATTAATCGACTGACTAACGAAAAAGTGTAGGGAGATTTGGGAATGGTGCGCCGCGAGATCGACGCCGTCGTTGTCGGAGCCGGTTTTGCCGGAATGTACATGAGCTATCTCCTCCGGAAGGAGGGATACGATGTGCAGGGCATTGAGGCGGCGGCCGATGTCGGGGGAACGTGGTTCTGGAACCGCTACCCCGGCGCGCGGTGCGACATTCCCAGTCTTCTCTATCAATATAGCTGGAACGAGGAGATCCGCACATCGTGGCGCTGGAGCGAGAAATACGCGACCCAGCCCGAGATCCTGGCCTATGCCAATCACTGCGCGGATCTGCTGGACATCCGCCCGCTCTACCGCTTCCAGACGCGGGTGACCAAGGCGGAGTGGGACGAGGCAGCGGACCGCTGGCTGGTCGATACGGACAAGGGCGAGGCGCTGTCCGCCCGCTACCTGGTGATGGCGACGGGTGCGCTTTCGGTGCCCAAGGAACCCGATTTTCCGGGGTTGGACCGCTTCAAGGGCCCGCAGCCGGTCACCGGGCGCTGGCCGCATGAAGGCGTCGATTTCAAGGGCAAGCGCGTGGCCGTGGTGGGCACCGGCAGCTCAGCGATCCAGTCGCTGCCGCATATCGCCGCCGATGCCGCGCAGGTCTATGTTTTCCAGCGCACGCCGAATTTCAGCCTGCCGGCGCTGAACGCGCCCATCCCGGACGAGGAGCGCGAGGCGTTCGAGGCAGCCTGGCCGCTCTACAAGCAGGCGATCGACACCGGCGAGCCGGGCGTCGAAATGTTGCCCGAGGACTGGGAGCCGAGCGACGAGGAACTGGCCGAGCACGTCAAGGTGCTGTGGAACGGGGGTGGGCTTGTCTCCACCGTGATGATCCCGCGCCTGACCAAGGACGAGCGGATCAACGAGGCAGCCTGCGAATTCGTGCGCAGCCAGATCCGTGCGCAGGTAAATGATCCCGTGCTGGCGGAAAAGCTCAGCCCGCGCAGCTTCCCGATTTCGACCAAGCGCGCCTGCGTCGATACCGACTACTACGTGACCTACAACCGCGAGAACGTGACGCTGGTAGACCTCAATGAGGGCGCCATCGTCGAAGTGACGGAAAAGGGCATCCGTACCACGAACGCAGAGTACGAAGTCGACGTGATCGTCTGGGCGCTGGGCTTCGATGCGATGACCGGGGCGCTGACCCGCGTGGATATTCGCGGCAAGGACGGCACGCCGCTGAAGGATGCGTGGCATGGCGGCCCCGCGATGTGGAAGGGGATGATGGTGGCGGGCTTCCCCAACCTGTTCACCATCACCGGGCCGGGCAGTCCTTCGGTGCTGATGAACGTGATCCTTGCGGGCGAACACAACGTCGAATTCATCGCCGACGTGATCGACCGGATGCGCGAGCAGGGCGAAACCCGCGTCGAAGTGAGCGAGGCTGCGCAGGAAGCATGGGTGGACCACGTCCGACGTGAAGCCGAGGCGACGCTCTTTCCGCGCGCCAATTCGTGGTACATGGGCGCCAATATCCCGGGCAAGCCGCGGGTCATGCTTCCCTACGTCGGCATCGACTACAAGAAGCGGTTGAACCAGAACGTTGCTGCAGGCTTTCCCGGCCTGATGTTCGAGGGCTGAAGCGGGTTGCGCCGGGGATGGCGCGGTGCTTGATCCGGGGGACAGACCTGTCCTTTACGGAGAACGCGCCGTGGCAAACCCCGTCCGCCTGCATGCATATTTCCGCTCCAGCGCGTCGTGGCGGGTGCGCATCGCCTTGGCGATGAAGGGGATTGCGCATGAAACCGTGGCGCATTCGCTGCTCGACGGGGAGCAGCGCGACCCGGCCTATCTGGCGCTCAATCCGCAGGGACTGGTGCCTGCGCTGGAAATCGACGGGCTGGTGCTGACGCAGAGCCTGGCGATCTGCGAGTACCTGGATGAAACGCGGCCCGCGCCGCCGCTGCTACCCGCCGATCCGGCAGGGCGCGCGCACGTTCGTGCGCTGGCGCAGGCGATTGCGTGCGACGTTCATCCTCTTCAGAACCTGCGCGTGCTGCAAGCAGTGGTGAAGCTGGTCGGCAGCGCTGAGGCCGGACCGGCTTGGGGTCGGCGCGTGTGCGAGGAAGGGCTTGATGCCTTCGCTGCACTGGTCGCGAACGAGACGGGCGTGTTCTGCGCTGGGGACACCCCTGGGCTGGCTGACATCATGCTGGTGCCCCAGCTTGCCAATGCGCGGCGGTTCGGGGCTGACCTGCGCTGGCCGCGCCTGCTGGCGATCGAGCAGGCGTGCATGGCGCTTCCCGTCTTCGCCGACACCGCCCCGCAGCACCAGCCGGGCTTCACCCCCTGAGGCAGTTCTGCGGCGACTCGGTTTCGCACGGCTGCGCCACGCTCCGGACCCGCTCGAAGTATCCGAAATGACCCTCTAATACTCCTTGTCTGCCAGTGGGTTGGCGGGGTCGCGTCGAAGTGGATACGAAACGCCCTTTCTCTTCTTGTCCGCTCGTTCAACAACTGGCGAGCATGATGCTCCGGCACGGGATGACCACGGTGTCGTAGAGGGCTGAAGGGGAGGGCACGATGCGTCTGGACATAGGGATGCCAGCCTGGGATTTCTCGCTTGGGGGCGGAGTTTGCGGCGTTGCCTCGTACGCTCGCGTCGGCGCCTTGGCGGCGAACGACACTGCGGTGGAAGATGCGGCCTCGCTTCTGGTCGAAGCGCTCAATCGGCTGGATGTAGCCGATTGCCCGGTCGCGGCCGCCTTCGTGGATCACGCGCTGGCATTGCTTCGGCTTGAGCGCATGACGACCCTGGCCGAGCCGTTCGCCTGAACGGCCCCGCACAAGTCGCGGCCATCAGCCAGCGCGCAGCGTGACCTCGATCCGGCCGGGAAGGTCGATCGTGAATGTCGCCGTGCCATCCTGTGCCGCGACCAGATCCGTCTCCACAGCGCCTTCCAGCACATAGCGTCGACCGGGTTCCAACTGCGAAAGCCCGATGGTGTGGCGTCCGGCGCCGGCACCGGGCACGAACGTCGCTTCCAGGCCGGTTCCATCGCTCCAAGCCCGGGTTACCAGCACGGCGGGATATTCCAGCGTCTCGATCATCGGGCCGGCTAGGGCGGCCTTGGACGGCCCTTCGGTGAAAGTTCGGCGGAAATCGCCGGTGTCCATCAGCAGACCCATGATCGCGGTGGCGTTGCTGATGTTGGAGCCCTTGGCAAAGCGCAGCACGCCGCCATCGCGCTGGGGCTGGCAATCGCGCTCCAGCCCGGCGAGCGCAGCGGCGGCGAGGCGTTCGTCGCCAAACTCGCGCGCGGAAACGAGGTAGGTGCCATAGGCGCCGACGTGGCCGGTGCCGTACTTGCCCGCGTCCAGTCCTTCGCCGGGCATCGTCATGCGCGGCCCTTGCGCGTCCTCGCTCACCAGCGGGGCGATTTCCTCGCGCGCGATGGCCCAGAGCTGGCGCGCACGCGTGGGCAGGAAGGTGTTCTCGAAGAACGCATAGCCCGCTTCGCCGACGGGGAAGGGCACCGGCATCCCGGTCAGCTGGGAGCGCAAGCCCACGATCGAGCCCGAGGAATCGGTGAACTCGTCGTCGATGCCGCGCACCCAACCGTCGATGTGCCGGTCGACCAGCCGCGATCCGGTCAGCGCGTCATGCGTGACGAGGCTGAGCATCCCGTAGTGATTGCAGATCGGGTAGAGCCAGTTCGGCTCGCAGGCGAAGATCCCGAATTCCGCCTTGGCGTAGTTGGCATCGACCGACCCGTTGATCGTGCGGAAATCGTGGCGCCAGGCCTTCCGGTCGTTCAGCCGGAAGGTCAGGCTGCCCGGCTCCATGTAGCGCCGGTCGCCCGTCGCCAGCATATAGCCGCCGACGTGCGCGCCGAACCAGCCGGTCAGCATGATGTTGTCGCGGCCGGCCGGGTCCCAGTCGGTGAAGTTCAGGTGGCCCCAGCAACTTTCATAAACCCAGTAATCCCAGACCTTCTTCTCGAGATACTTCTCGATCAGGTTGCGCTGCGCCAGGCCCATGTAGCCGCGGAAGTTGGGCAGATAGGCCGTCTGCGCGACGGCCAGCGCAAAGCCCATGTGGTTGATCTGGTACCGCAGCGCCGCCGGCTGGAACTGGTCGATGATGGTGAAGCCATCGAAGCGGTCCACCGGTTGCAGCGCCCGGTCAAGCAGGTAGCGCAGGCCTGCCAGTTGCTCGGCATCCATTTCGCGCTTCGCCGGATCGGGTTCGTGCGCGGATTGCTGCGCCACCTCCGTAAAGGATTTGGGCAGGAAAGCGCTCCGCGCTGCCGCCTTGACGAGGCCGGCCGCGTGGGCCTTGCGATTGCTGCGCGCGAAGGCGAGGATGACCGCACCGGCGGCCAGCGGAACCGCGATCGGGGCGCCGGCCCACGTCGTCGGCCCGGACATCGCGCCTGCAAGCGCGGCGCTGCCCAGCCAGACGATGACCGGGGCAACGACAACTCCAGCCCAGAACCACGCCACGAGCGAAGCGACGAACAGCACCATCACCAGCGGAAACAGCAGCATGGCCCAGCCGCCCACGGCCAGGAACCCGCCGCCCGGAATCCACAGGCCAAGGCCCGCTGCCCGCCATGCAGGTGCAAGGCCCAGCAAAGTCGGCGCGAGGCCGGCCAGGCACAGCGCGGCATAGATCGTCCAGCTGCGCCGTTGGCGCGCGGCGGTGACTGGTCCCTTGATGCCCCGGTGCGGTGAAAGTCCGGGAATGTCGCGTTCGAGCGGGATCGTGGCCATCAGTTCCTCCAGCCGAGCGGGCGGCAGATATTTGCGTGAATAAGGGTCGCGATCGCAGGATCGTCGGCAGGATCGGAAAGGGCGGGGCGATCGGATGCGACTGCGGGGCCGGCAATCAGCGTGAGGATCGCCGCCTCCGCCGCCAGCAGACGGCGACGCCAGCCCCCGGATCGGGGGGCTGGTGACGGGGCGCGCGCAGTCTGGCCCGGACGCCAGGCGACGGCGGTGTCCATGCGTTCCTGACCGCGCAGTCCCAGGCTTCGTGCAAGCGCGCGGAACGGCGCGAGCAGCCGCATCAGCAGGAAAAACGCAAAGGCGCAGCAGGCCATGGGTCCTCTCCGGTCGGGTCGATCTGCCCGATTTCTAGTCAAACTATCCTAGTTATCGACCCGCGTCCAGCCCACCGTCCGTTGCGTTTTCCGGGAGCGGTTTCGCTTATGCTGCAGGCGGACGCGGTGCAGCAATTAGCCGGAACGGTTCGCCTTGATGTGGGCTCGGTTCATGGAATTTGCCAACCAGCGCCGAATATGCCGGCGGCCCTCTGCGTAACGATGGCACCGCGGCCGAGATGCCGAAGAGGCGCGAAGGCGCTCCGCATCTCCTAGCAGGCCCCGCTTTTGGTCATGCCGTCTTGCGCGGCGGGTTGTACAAAGGAAGCCAAGCCAATGGAACCGATTACCAAGTTCGCCATCGCCGCCGATGGCGAGGTGACCATGTATGTGAACCATGAAGGCACGTACGAGCATGAGGATTTGGCGCTCAACCAGCGCCTGTCCTTCGATGCATCGACCAATCAGATCGTGTTGACGACGACGCATGAGGACTACGTGCAGCTTGTCGCCTACGCGCAGACTCCCGATCCTGCCGATGATGTTGCCAACTTCGTAGTGACCAGCACGACCTATGCCGACCTTGCGGGGACGGTGATCACGAAGCCGACCGACCATCTTGCTGACGACGGCATCGCCGAGGATCAGGATCACGACGGATCGTGGGATGACAGCGTAAGCGGCACGGCCGGAAACGATGTCCGTCACGGCGGCGCCGGCGGTGATCATATCCGGGGGAATGACGGCGATGACCGGCTGTTCGGTGAGGAAGGCAACGATCACATCACCGGCGATGCCGGCAATGACACGATCAGTGGCGGCGCCCGTGCGGACGTGATTTCCGGGGGGCTGGGCAATGACCGCGTTTCCGCCATCGATGCGATCCCTTCGACCGTTGGCGACAATGCCTTCGCCTTCGTCGGCACGGCGGCGTTCACGGCAGCCGGGCAGATCCGCGTCGAGCAGGTTGGTGCCGACACGCTGGTCAGCTTGAACCTCGATACCAACCTGGCCACGGCGGAGATGTCGTTCATCCTCCAGGCGGTGGCATCGTCCACCGTGTCTGCGGTAGACTTCGTCCTGTAAGCACGGCTTCGGTCTTTTTCCGAGAAAGATGTAGCGGATCGGCCTCCCGGCCGGTCCGCGATTTCATCGCAGGGGTCGCTTTTCCAGCTTCCGCGCCAGCGTTCGGCGGTGCATTCCCAGCCGCCGCGCGGCTTCCGATATGTTGAAGTCGCACGCGACCAGCATGGAATGGATATGCTCCCATTCCACGGTCTTGATCGACGTCTTTCGGCTGTCGAGCGGGACGGTCGGATCGCCGGTGGTCCGGCCGAAGCCCGCCTCGATATCATCCGTGTTGGACGGCTTGACCAGATAGTGCGCCGCGCCCAGCTTGATCGCCTCTACCGCCGTGGCGATGCTGGCGAAGCCGGTCAGGACGACGATCCGGATCTCCGGGTCGCGCGTATGCAGCATCTGCACGCACGTGAGGCCCGAAGCGGTGCCCAGCTTCATGTCGACCACGGCATAGTCGAAGCCGGCCTCTGGCGGCAGCGCAGCGACACCATCGGGCGAGGCGGTGTGGGTGACGACATAGCCCCGCCGCTCGAACGAGCGGCGCAGCGTCCGCGCGAAGACCTCGTCGTCTTCCACGATCAGCAGGCGCGGAGCCACGGTCTCACTCATCCCCGCGCGCCCTTATCGTAGGCGAGCGAGGCCAGCGGAATGGCCAGCCGCACGCGCGCGCCGCCATCGGGCAGGTTGGCCACGTCAACCGTGCCGCCCAGCTTGCGCACCACGTTGACCACCAGGAACAGGCCCAGCCCGCCGCCGGCGCGCCCCTTGGTCGAAGAATAGGGCTTGCCGAACGATTCCAGCATTTCCGGGGCAAAGCCGGGGCCATGGTCGCGCACGTCGAGGAACAGCCGCCGCCGGGTGCGCCGCGCCTCGAAATCGACGGGGCCGGGCGAGACTTCCAGTGCATTGTCGATCACGTTGCCGATCACCTGGCGCAATGCGGGATCGGCGACGATCGAGACGTCCTCGCCCAGTTCGTCGGTCAGCCGGATTTCCCCGCCCGAGCGTTCGCGCCAGTCGGCTGCGATGTCCTGCACGAAGCCGCGCAAGGTCGTGATCGAGGGGTTTTCGCCGCGCACTTCACCGGCGGACATCAGGATGCCGGAGACGATCGATTTGCAGCGGCGAAGCTCCGTTTCCATTTCCACGACATCGGCGCGCAGGTCCGGGTCGGCGGCGATCGCTGGATGATGCGCCCAGTCGCCCAGGATCACCGACATCGAGGACATCGGCGTCCCCAGTTCGTGCGCGGCCCCTGACGCCAGCAGGCCCATCCGTACGATATGGCGTTCTTCCGCCGCCTGCTGGCTCAGCGCGGCAACGGCGGCTTCGGCCTGTCGCCGGTTGTGCCCCATGCGGATCACGAAATGGACCAGCAGCCACGCGTTGAGCGCGAAGCACACCAGGCTGCCCAGCAGGTAGAGCCGGAACGGATCGGGAGCATAGGCGGGCGGCAGGTCCAGCGGCTTGTAGAGGAAGGTCAGCACCGTCACCGCCACGACCGCGGCCAGCGCCACGATCCAGCTGCGGCTCGTCGGCAGCAGGATCACGCCGATGGCGATCTGGAGCAGGAACAGGAAGGTGAACGGGTTGGTCGATCCGCCGCTGAAATAGAGCTGCCAGCCGAGCGCTGCGACATCGAGCAGCACGGCGCCCAGCATCTCGCGGTCGGCGAAGCCTTCGCGGCTGCGGATGAGGCCGATGGTGGCGAAGTTCACCAGGACCAGCAGCACCGGCACTGCGATCAGCGGCACCAGCGGCAGGCGCACGTCGAGAACCGCGTCCGCGAAAACGATGGTGATGAGCTGCCCGAATACCGCCAGCCAGCGTAGTTGCACCAGCAGCACCATGTTGCGGGCGCTGGCCGGAACATAGCCTGGCGGCAGGCTGGCAGCCACGGGAAGGGCGGGCAGGGAAGGGCGCTTTCTGGTCATCCGGCCTTGCGCCATACCACGATCGCGCCGCCCACGCACATGACAGCAAGGGCAAACCAGGTCAGGGCATAGGCAAGGTGGCTGTTGGGGAACTGCACGACCGTGAGCCCCGCTACGGGCGAGGCACCGGCCGGAGACGGTGTTTCCACCTGGGCGTCCACGAACAGGCGCGGATCGGCGAGGATCAGCCGCCGCGCGGCGATGGCCGCCACGTCGCGCGAATACCATCGGTCCTGTGTGGGCACGTTGTCCCGCAGCCAGGTGCCCGCAGGCTCGCTGACCCGCAGCAGTCCGACGACCGTCACCGGCCCCGCGGGAACTGCCTTGCGCTGACCCGCCAGCCGGGTGCCGGCGGGTACGAAGCCCCGGTTGACATAGACGATCCGCCCACCGTTTTCACGCAGCGGCACCAGCACCCAGTATCCGCTGCCAAGTGTCGAGGTTCCGGTGACGAGCGCGGTGCCTTCGGGAAGGTAAGTGCCGGACACGCGCAGCCGGCGATAGGCGATGCCGTCGAGCGGGCCGTCGGGCAGCGTCTCCAGTCCGGTTGGCGCGGCGGCGATCATCCGCTCGACGCGCGCGATCAGCGCTTCCTTCCACGCGAGACGATGCACCTGCCATACGCCCAGCGCGCCGAACAGCAGCGTCAGCAGGATAAGAAGCGACACCAGCCGGAACGGGGCCGGCCGCGCCATCCCCGTCCCGGCAGCGCCTGTCATTGCATGTCGCCCATCGCTTGGGTCATCGGCATCATGTTGTGGTTGAGGTGATACATGACCCACAGCGTCCCGGCGAGGACGATCACCACCAGCACCAGCGTGAACAGCAGAGCCATCAGGTTCCAGCCGCCTTCCGCCTTGCCGTTCATGTGCAGGAAGAAGATCATGTGGACCACGATCTGCACGGCCGCGAACCCGGTGATGACCAGCGCGGTCAGGCTGCGATCCGCCAGCGCACCGCTCATCACCAGCCAGAACGGGATCGCGGTGAGGATCACCGAGAGGATGAATCCCATGGCATAATCGCGCATGGTGCCGTGGCCGGCGTCATGGCCGTGTGCATGTTCGGCATGATGTTCGTGCGAACCGCTCATCGCAGCATTCCCATCAGGTAGACGAAAGTGAAGACGCCGATCCAGACGACGTCGAGGAAGTGCCAGAACAGGCTGAGGCACATCAGGCGGCGCTGGTTGGCGGCGATCAGGCCATGCCGGCCCACCTGCACCAGCAGCACAGTCAGCCAGACGAGGCCGAACGTCACGTGCAGCCCGTGCGTGCCCACCAGCGTGAAGAACGCGGAAAGGAACGCGCTGCGCTGCGGCGTGGCGCCTTCGTGGATCAGGTGGCCGAACTCGTAAAGCTCGATGCCCAGGAAGGCTGCGCCGAACAGCGCCGTCACCACCAGCCAGGCCTGCGTCTGCCGCACCTGGCCGCGCTGCATCGCCAGCATGGCGAAGCCATAGGTGATCGACGAGAACAGCAGCATCGAGGTGTTCACCGCCACCAGCGGCAGGTCGAACAGGTCCTTCGGCCCCGGCCCCGCCGCATAGTTGCCGCCCAGCACGCCAAAGGCGGCGAACAGCATGGCGAAGATGAGGCAGTCGCTCATCAGGTAGATCCAGAAGCCCAGCATCGTGCTGCCGCCTTCGGGATGATCGTGCTCGTGCAGGTCGTAGTAGCGGGTGGTGAGCGCAGCGCTTCCGCCTGCGTTCGCCACCGGTTCGTGCTGTGCCGTCATGCTGCGGCTCCCTGCGCCAGCTGGCGCGTGCGGGCGTCTTCACACGCGGCCACGGTTTCGGCCGGGATGTGGAAGTCACGCCGGTAGTTGAAGGTATGGGCGATGGCGACCACCACGATGGCGGCGAAGCTGGCGGCGGCAAGCCACCAGATATGCCAGATCAGGGCGAAGCCGCAGACGGCGCTGATCGCCGAGAGGATCACGCCCGTGCCGGTGTTCTTCGGCATGTGGATCGGGCGGAATCCTTCGGTCGGCCGGGGCGCGCCCGCCGCCTTCATGTCGGCCCATGCGTCAAGGTCATGGACGATCGGCGTGAAGGCGAAGTTGTAGTCCGGCGGGGGCGAACTGGTCGACCATTCGAGCGTGCGCCCGCCCCAGGGATCGTCCGCGTTCACGCGCAGCTGGTCGCGGCGCAGGATGCTGACGGTGTACTGGATCAGCATGGCGGCGATGCCCATGGCGATCAGGAACGCGCCGAAGGCCGCGACCTGGAACCAGATCTGGATCGAGGGATCGTCGAACACCCGCATCCGGCGCGTCACGCCCATCAGGCCAAGGATGTAGAGCGGGGTGAACGCGACCCAGAAGCCCACGACCCACAGCCAGAAGCTGACCTTGCCCCAGAACGGTTCGAGCCGGAACCCGAAGGCCTTGGGCCACCAGTAGTTGATCGCCGCGAACACGCCGAACACCACGCCGCCGATGATCACGTTATGGAAGTGCGCGATCAGGAACAGCGAGTTGTGCAGCACGAAGTCGGCCGGGGGCACTGCCAGCAGCACGCCGGTCATGCCGCCGATCACGAAGGTCAGCATGAAGGCGACCGTCCACATCATCGGCAGGTCGAAGCGGATGCGACCGCGGTACATCGTGAACAGCCAGTTGAACAGCTTGGCGCCCGTGGGGATGGAAATGACCATCGTGGTGATGCCGAAGAAGCTGTTGACGCTGGCGCCCGATCCCATCGTGAAGAAGTGGTGCAGCCACACGATGTAGGACAGGATGGTGATGACCGCCGTGGCATAGACCATTGACGAATAACCAAAGAGCTTCTTGCCCGAGAACGTGGCAGTGATTTCGGAGAAGACACCGAACAGCGGCAGGATGAGGATGTAGACTTCCGGGTGGCCCCAGATCCAGATCAGGTTGATGTACAACATCGGGCTGCCGCCGAAGTCGTTGGTGAAGAAATTGGTGCCGATGGTGCGGTCCAGCCCCAGCATCGCCAGCACCGCGGTCAGCACCGGGAACGAGGCGACGATCAGGATGTTGGCGCACAGCGCGGTCCAGGTGAACACCGGCATCCGCATCATGGTCATGCCCGGCGCGCGCATCTTCACGATCGTGGCGATCAGGTTGATGCCGGACAAAGTCGTGCCCACGCCCGCGATCTGGAGCGACCAGATGTAGTAGTCCACGCCGACGCCGGGACTGTAGCCGAGGCCGGACAGCGGCGGGAAGGCGAGCCAGCCGGTCTGCGCGAACTCACCCACGAACAGCGATGCCATGACCAGCGCCGCGCCGGACGCCGTCATCCAGAAGCTGAAGTTGTTGAGGAACGGGAACGATACGTCGCGCGCGCCGATCTGCAGCGGGACGACATAGTTCATCAGCCCTGTCACGAACGGCATCGCCACGAAGAAGATCATGATCACGCCGTGCGCGGTGAAGATCTGATCGTAGTGGTGCGCGTTCAGGTAACCTTCCGATCCGTGGAAGGCCATCGCCTGTTGCAGGCGCATCATCACCGCGTCGGCAAAGCCGCGCAGGAACATGACCAGCCCCAGGATCATGTACATGATCCCGATCTTCTTGTGATCGACGCTGGTGAACCACTCCTTCCAGAGATAGCCCCACAGCTTGAACCAGGTGATGGCGGCGAGCAGCGCCACGCCGCCTAGGACGACGGCACCAAATGTGGCGAGCACGATCGGCTCGGTCGGGATGGCTGCAAGGCTCAGGCGGCCGAGCAGGGGAGACCAGATCTGTTCATGGACGGGCATGATGGGCACCGTGTTCAGGAATGAGGATGCGGGGCGGGGGTGGCGTCAGCGGCCGGGGGCGCCGCCGCCGGTGCGGGTGCCGGCCACAACGAAGGCCGGTAACGGTCGCGGGCAAGGTTCGCGCCGCGGAGCGGGGCCAGGCTGGCCGGCGCGCTGACGTGCGTGTCGGGCGCGGCGGTTGCGGTGTTGTCGGCGCAGGCGGCCTGCACCCACAGCTTGCCCTGCGCGGGGCTGGTGCCGGGCAGGGCGATGCCCACGTTCTCGCGGCCGAACTTGTCGTAGGTCAGCGCAGCCACGTTCCACGCGCCGGCCTTGCCGGTACCGCCGCGCGAGTCGAGCGCCATCATCTGGCCCATGCACATCTTGCCGGGTTCGACGCAGAGGTTGACCACCGCATCGAACAGGTCGGGCGCGATAGCGGCATAGCGGCGCACCGGCTCGCGTTCGCTCGGCTTTTCGAGCGTCAGGTAAGCGGCGCGGTCCAGCGTGCCGCCGCCCTTGGCGACAGACGAGGCCCAGGTTGCGAATTCATCGGGCGAAACGCCGCGCATCCGGAAGCGCATGTTGGAGAAGCCGGCGCCGCTGTAGTTCGCGGAAAAGCCCATGGACTCGCCCGGCCGGTTCAGCACGGCGTGAAGTTTGGTCTCCATCCCCGGCATCGCATAGATCTGCCCTGCCAGCGACGGCGCGTAGAACGAGTTCATCACCGTGGCTGACGTGATGCGGAAGCGCAGCGGTCGGTCGGTGGGCAGCACCAGCTCGTTGACCGTGGCGATCTTCTGTTCGGGATAGATGAACAGCCACTTCCAGTTGAGCGCGACCACGTCGACCTCGAGCGGCTTGGCCTGCGCCGGAACCGGCTGGTTCTGGTTGATCCGCCCGATCGTACGGTAGGGGTCGAGCAGGTGGGTGGACACCCAGGTCAGCGCGCCCAGCGCGATGATGATCAGCAGCGGCGCGGCCCAGATCAGCAGTTCCAGCTGAGTCGAATGATGCCAGTCCGGCTCGTAGCGCGCGTCGGTGTTGGTCGAGCGGTAGCGCCACGCGAACAGCACCGTCAGCGCCATCACTGGCACGATGATGAGCAGCATCAGCACGGTCGAGATGACCACGAGGTCTGCCTGCTGGCGCGCGACGTCGCCGGCTGGGTTCAGCACGACCCAGTCGCAGGCCGAGAGCGGGAGGAGGAGCGCAGGCGCGGCCACCGCACGCCAGCGACGGGCGGAAAGGAAGGAGGGCGTTTCCATGAGGCGCGGCCTAGGAGCGGCAGGACGTTCAGGCGATAGGACATTTTGTCCAATCCCATTGACCGGGATCAATGACGATAGGGGCGCATTCGCCACGCACCCCATGCGTGTGCGCCAGGGAACTTGCCGGGAAGATGACCGCCGCGATGCTTGAGCAACCCTCCGACCAACCGCCCGCCAGCGGGCATGGCCATATCTCGCCCGGCGAGATCGCGATCGGCGTCATCATCGGCCGCACGTCGGAGTTCTTCGACTTCTTCGTCTACGCCATCGCTTCGGTGCTGGTGTTCCCGCACTTCTTCTTTCCCTTTGCCGATCCGCTCAACGGCACGCTCTATTCGTTCATGGTGTTCGCGCTGGCGTTTGTGGCGCGGCCGTTCGGGACGGTGGCGTTCATGGCCGTCGACCGGGCGCTGGGGCGCGGCGCCAAGCTGACCATCGCCCTGTTCCTGCTGGGCGGATCGACCGCGGCCATCGCCTTCCTGCCGGGATACGAGGACATCGGCGCGGGTGCGATCTGGCTGCTGATGCTGTTCCGGCTCGGCCAGGGTTTTGCGCTGGGCGGCACGTGGGACGGCCTCGCCTCGCTGCTCGCGCTCAACGCGCCCAAGGCGCGGCGCGGCTGGTACGCCATGATCCCGCAGCTTGGCGCGCCGCTGGGCCTGATCGTGGCGAGCCTGCTGTTCGCGTTCTTCACCGCCTCTCTGCCCGCGGCCGACTTCCTCGAATGGGGCTGGCGCTTCCCGTTCTTCGTGGCCTTCGCGATCAACGTCGTGGCGCTGTTCGCACGGCTCCGCATCGTCGAGACGCCAGAGTTCCTGCGGCTTTACGAAACCCGCGACCTTCAGCCCGAGTCGCCGCTCGCCACGGTGCGCAGCGAATGGCGCACGATCGTGGTCGGCGCGCTGGCCCCGCTGGCGAGCTTCGCCATGTTCCACATGGTCACCGTGTTCCCGCTCTCGTGGGTGTTCCTTTACACCGATGGCGAGCCGACCCGCTTCCTGATCATCGAGGCGCTCGCCGCTGCCGCCGGCGTGATGGCGATCGTCTCGTCCGGTGCGCTGGCCGATGACCTCGGTCGCCGCCCTCTGCTGGGCTATTCCGCCGCCGCCATCGCCGCGTTCAGCATGGTCGCGCCCTATCTGCTGGGGCTGGGCGAGCTGGGCGAGATCGCGTTCATGTTCGTGGGCTTCGTGCTGCTGGGCCTGTCTTTCGGCCAATCCTCGGGCACGGTTGCGGACAATTTCAGCACGCGCCACCGCTACACCGGTTCGGCGCTGACCAGCGACCTTGCCTGGCTGCTGGGCGCAGGCTTCGCGCCGCTGGTGGCGCTGTGGCTTTCCGCCAGCTTCGGTCTCGTGGCCTCGGGCGCGTATCTGCTGTCGGGTGCCCTGGCGACGTTGGTGGCACTGCGCCTGAACGTGCAACTGGGCGGGCTTTCCGCCTCGGAGGACTGAGCCGTCTTATTCGAGATCGCGGCGCAGGGCGCTGAGCCGCGAAGTGCCGGAACCGCGCTCCAGTTCGTCCAGCGTGGCGAGCGCCATCGCCCGGTAGGCTGGCAGGATGTCCGGGCACTCCCCCTCCAGCGCGGCGAGATGATTGCCGATCGTCTCGCGGTCGCCGCGCAGCAGCGGACCCGAAAGCGCCGAAAACCCGTGTGCGAGGCTATTCTCCAACGCGGCCCGGACCAGCGGTGCCAGCAGGCCGGCGGGATCCTCGACCCCGGCCGTGCCCAGGGCGCGGAACGATCCCGCCAGCAGAGTGACGAGGTGGTTCGCCGCATGGCACAGCGCGGCGTGATAAAGCGGGCGATGCGCCTCCGCGATCTCGACCGCGATGCCGCCGAGCAGCCCTACCAGCGCTCCTGCCGCGATCGTCGCCGCCTCGCTCGATCCGGTCACGGCGAAGCGGGCGCCCACCATGCGGCCGACTTCAAGCTGCGGCTCGCCGGTAAAGGTCATGACCGGATGGATCGCCGCCGTGAGCGCGCCCCTGGCCCGTAGCGGCTGCAGCACCGCTGCTCCGCTGCGGCCGCTGACGTGGGCGACAAGAATGGGCCGCCCGGCGGGGAGCGACCGTGCCACTTCGGCTGCGACCGGGGCAATGGCGTCGTCCGACACCGCGATCACGATCACGTCGCAAGCGTTGGCCAGCGCCGCGCAGTTTTCGGCCGGGGCCGCGCGTCCGATCTGCGCAATCGCGGCGTCGCGCTTTTCAGCAGATCGACCCCACACGAGCGGAGGGGGCGAGGCGTGGGGGCCGAGCGCAAGCGCGAGTGCACGGGCAACCCGGCCGGTGCCCGCGATGCCGATCTGGCGATAGGGCGGGCCAGCCGTCACCGCACGTCTCCGAGTGGCCTGCTGACCTTGGTAAGTTGAGGCGCCTGAGACTGTCCTGGGGAATAATTCGGATCGTTCAGTGATGCGATATTGATCGATGGGGCCGATGGCGGGCGGCAAGTGTGCGAAGCGAGCAGCATGGGCGGTGTTCTGCAGCAGGACCGGGGGGACAGGACAGGGAAATCAGTGGACGCCGCTCAATTCCGCCGCGGTGGGCATGGGGCGGGCACGTTACAGACGCGTTCGTCATCCCCGCTTGTGTGCAGGGATGACGAGACGGTAGGCGGATATTGCCCCCGTCAGCGGTTGCCGTCGATGAAATCGCCCAGCGAGCCGAGCACGGAGCCTTCGCCGCGGTTCTGGCCACCGCCGGGGGCCGCCGCTGCGAGCATCCGCCCTGCGAGGCGGGCGAACGGCAGCGACTGGATCCAGACTTTGCCGGGACCGCGCAGGCGCGCGAAGAACAGGCCTTCGCCGCCGAACAGTACGCTTTTCACGCCGCCCGCGCCGATCAGGTCGAAATCGACCGAGGGAGTGAGCGCGGCGAGGCAGCCAGTGTCGATGTGCAGTTCCTCGCCGGGGGCGAGTTCGCGTTCGATCACCGTGCCGCCCATCTGCACGAAGACCCAGCCATCGCCTTCGAGCCGCTGCATGATGAAGCCTTCGCCGCCGAACAGGCCGGTCATGATCCGGCGCTGGAAGGCGATGCCGATGGAAACGCCCTTGGCCGCGGCGAGGAACGAATCCTTCTGGCAGATCAGCGTGCCGCCCAGATCGGACAGCTTGATCGGCAGGATCGCGCCGGGCGTGGGCGAGGCGAAGGCGACGCGCGCCTTGCCGGTGCCGTTGTGCGTGAACACGGTGGTGAACAGGCTTTCGCCGGTCAGCAGGCGCTTGCCCGCGCCCAGCAGCTTGCCCATGAAGCCATCATTGGCGCCGCCCGAGCCATCGCCGAACACGGTGGACATGCCCACGCTGGCATCTTTCCAAACGAAGGCGCCCGCTTCGGCGACGGCGCTCTCGCCGGGATCAAGCTCGATTTCGACGAACTGAAGCTCCTGCCCCTTGATCTCGAAGTCGATATCGTCGGCCACGCCGCCGCTGCGATGATGAGACCACGGACTTTGCGCCATTCTGCCTGCTCCTCGTGCAATGGATCGGCAGGCAGCATAGCCGCGCGATTGCGAAGTTGCAGTGACGATCTGCTCAGGCGGCGCGGCGCCCGTCGATCAGTGCGAAGGCGGACGTTTCATCGAGCGGCAGGCCAAGGTGGAACCCCTGCCCGAACTGGCACCCCATTTCGACCAGCGCGGCGCCCTGTTCATGCGATTCGATCCCCTCGGCCACGACCGAGAGGTTCAGGTTGCCAGCCAGATCCAGGATTGCGCGGATGATGTTGCGGCTCTTCGGCTCGTCCATCGAGGCGATGAACGAGCGGTCGATCTTGAGCGTGTCGAACGGCAGGTTCTGGAGATAGCTGAGCGAGGAATAGCCCGTTCCGAAATCGTCGAGGCTGGTGAGCACGCCCCATTCGCGGATTTCTTCCAGCACCTGCCGCGTGCGTTCCGAATCGATGATCGCCACGCCTTCGGTCACTTCGAGCCGCAGGCATTCGGGCGGCACGCCGGTTTCGATCAGCACGCGCTGCACCTGCTGCGCGAAATTGGGCTGAAGGAACTGCTGCGGCGCGATGTTGATGCTGATGAACGGTGGATCGTGGCGGGGCAGGCGGGCGTGCAGCCGGGCCAGGGCGGAACAGGCCTGGCGCAGCACCCAGTCGCCGATGAACACGATCAGCCCGCTCTGTTCTGCCGCCTCGATGAAGGCGCCAGGATCGAGCAGGCCGCGGGTGGGGTGGTTCCAGCGGATCAGCGCTTCGTAACCGCGCAGCACCCGTTCCCCGCCCAGCGAGAAGATCGGTTGGTAGAACAGCACAAACTGCCGGTCGCGGATCGCCTCGCGCATTTCGCGTTCCAGTGCCATGCGGTTGCGCGCCTCGCTGCCCAGCGCATCGGTGAACGTGACGGTGCGTCCCGATCCTTCGGCCTTGGCCTCGTACATCGCGAGATCGGCGTCGCGGCGGATCTGCTCGACATCGGTATAGACCAGCCCCGAATGGGCGATGCCGATCGAGGCGCCCGCGCTGAACTGGTCCTTGTCGACCACGGTCGGCGCGCGCAGGGCTTCGTGGAGCATCGCGGCCAGGAGGGCCGGGGCCTCCGCATCGAGCAGGCTGTCGAGCAGGACGACGAACTCGTCGCCGCCAACGCGCGCGAGCGTAGCGTGGCCGCAGCCGGGGTTGGCCGCGAGGAATGCGCCGATCGCGGTTTCGAAACGGCCGGTCACGTCGATCAGCAACGCGTCGCCGGCATGGTGGCCGTACTTGTCGTTGATCGCCTTGAAGCCATCGAGATCGATGACCATGATCGCCAGGCCCTGACGGCCGGCGGGCAGACGCTCGAACGCGATCCGGCAACGCTCGTCGAGCAGGACACGGTTGGGCAGACCGGTCATCGCATCGTGCAGGGCATCGTGCAGCAGCGCGTCGCGGGCGCGCTCGCGTTCGATCACGCGGGCGACCTGGGTGCCTGCCTGGGCTACAGTCAGCAGGATATTGTCCTTGTCCACCATGGACTTGCTGGAGAAGAATTCGATCACGGCGACGATTTCGTCGCCCAGCATGATGGGAAAGGCACAGGCCGAAACCAGCTTGGCGCCGACAGCTTCCTCGCGGCGGCAGAACCAGCTTTCGTTCGCGATGTCGTCGATCCAGTGCGGATGCAGGTCGCGCAGGACACGGCCGGACAGCCCTTCGCCGAGCGCCAGGGTCAGGCTGCGCGAGGCTTCAATGAAGGTGAACAGGCGCTGCGGATCGGAGGCGTACCAGGTGTCGCACGCATTGGCGAAGCGACCGCGCTCGTCGATGCGGATCGCGTTGCCGAAGTCCCAGCCCATGTGCGTGCAGATTTCTTCCAGCGCTGTGTGAAGGACGGCGCTGAAATCATCGGAATGGTTGGCATAATCGGTAATGCGCTGAAGCAAGGCCAGGCGAACCTGGCTTTCGTAGAGTTCGCGCAGGCCGCGTTCGGCGATGGCTTCCGCGTCGCGCCGGGCGCGGCGTTCCTGTTCCAGCAGGCGGCGCAGGCGCGCCACCAATTGCCTGTCATCCGTCTCGGCGGGAACGGGAATGGGCGTATGCTTCATGCCGCCCAGTCCAGCGCGAGCCGGCAGACCGGCTCGCCATGGTGGACGCACGAGATGTGCTCGACTGCCACGGTTTCCGCAAAATGGTCGCCGCTGCCTTCCACGAAACCCTGCGCCAGATGGCAGAGCTGCCGCTGCGATCGGTAGGCCATCGCCAGCCGGCCGTCGTCCAGTTCGTGGAAATGGAAGTGCGGGCACGCTGCGCCGGCGTAGAGCTTGCGGACTTCGGGGTGGATGATGTCGTTGACGCTGGTGACGAAGGAGCGGGCCGACCGATGCTGTTCGAACAGTCGCGGGTAGCGTTCGGCCAGCAGCGGGATCGCCTTGCGGCCGAACCAGCGCAGCACTTGCGGCACGGGCTGGTCGAGCGTTGCCGCGGCCCTGTCCACGATCGCAAGCAGTTCGGCGTCGGGATACGATCCGAGCGAGGAGTAGATGCCGTCAAGGCCGGCCGCATCGAGAAGATCGGCCCACGAATCAGGGCCATGTTCTGCGACGACAGCATCCTCGAGCACGTTGAAGATGACGCCTTTCATGGGATCCTTCGCGCCGAAATCGTTTGCGACGGTATCTCATGCAAAGCTGCCGAAGGCGTGAAGCCGGCCCCACGAACAAGCCCCTACCGGGGCGCTAACCATGTTTTCGGCCCAAGGACCGGAATCCGCAGGCTCAGGAGGCCGCTGGGCCTGCGCCGTCGAGCAGGCCGCGGAAGAAGAAGCGGACATAGCGCCGCGCCCAGGCTTCGTTGTCCGCGGTAGCGGAATTGCCCTGCGAGGCGGCGAGGCGCGCGTGGCCGAGCAGGCCTTCAAGCCAGAACCGCGCGGCAAGCTCGACGTCGGCGATGGCCGTCTGGCCGCTGGCATTGGAAGCGCGAAACTCGTCGGCGATGGAGTGCAGCGCGTTGTCGTAAACCGCGCCGCGGCCGCAGCCCTGTCGACCGGCTTCCTGGTCGACCCAGTCGATCAGCCGTTCCATCAGCATCCCATCGGGCGAGAACAGCATGTCGAGCACGCGCGTGGCGCGGGCGGTGAACGCTTCGACGGGGGGCTGGTCGATGCCGTGAGCGAGGATGGAGGCGCGCTGCCGGCCGATCCGCCAGTCCAGCAACGCCTGCATGAGTTCGGCCTTGCCGGCGAAGCGTGAATAGATCGTGGCCTTGCCGATGTGGGCATGGCGGGCAACGCGGTCGAAGGTGAAGTGCTCGAAGCCGAAGCTCAGGAGAACCTGCCAGCTGGCTTCGAGGATCTTTTCGGAGAGGCGGCCCGCATCGGCCACCGACGGGCGGCCGCGCCGCGGGATGGCGTGACCCGAGTCGGCGCTTTCCGGTTCGCAGGCGAGGCTGCTGTCAGTGGCGGACGGTGGTGCTTTGCTGGAGGGCGACATGGACGTCATACTGCCGCATATCGATGTGGCAGGGCGAGTCCTTCGCCGCCGGGTCGTTGTCGCAAACGATCCTGTAAACCGGGCAAGTCATCACCAGCCCTTCCGTGTAGGCCAGCCAAAAGCGGCGGCCGACTGCCGAAATCCAATCCATCCGTCCCAATCCTTCGCCTTCGTGGCGTTGTTATTGGAAACGAAGTTGCCTTAGATTTTATCCCCTGAAAAGAGGGAATAACGGAACGGTTCCGGCTCATTGTCGCCCTCCCTTGGCGTGACGGGAAATTCCCTTACGGCGCGGGCGCCCAGCCCAGTCCGAGCGACTTTTCGACCGCGATGAAGCCTGTGGTGAGGTCCGCTCGCGCTGAAACCGCCGCAAGCTGCGCCTGGAGCGCCTGCCGCTCGGCGGTCAGGGCATCGCTGCGGCCGATGGTGCCAGCCTGCGCCCGCTGCTGCTGGAGCGAGGCCGAGCGGGCGGCCTGGCCTTGGCCTTCCAGTGCCTTGGCGAAGGTGATGCGCTGGCCGCCGAAGCGGGTGAGCGAGGTTTCGGCGTCCTGCAGCGCGCCAAGCACGCGGGCGCGGTAGGTCGCTTCGGCTTCGGCATAGGCGCCCTTGGCGTTGCGGATCTGCGCTTCGGTGCGGCCGCCGTCGAACAGGCTCCACTTCAACTGCGGCACGGCCAGGCCGATGATCTTCGAGGGATCGAAGATGTCGCCGATATTCTGCCCGCCAAGGCCGAGCAGACCAAGGAAGGAGATCTTGGGAAAGCGGTTGGCGATCTGCACGCCGACATCGGCGTTCGCGGCGGCCAGCTGGCGTTCGGCGATGCGCACGTCCGGGCGGCTGCGCAGCAGGAGCGCGGGGTCGCCCACGGCAACGCTTTCCGGCGGCAGCGGAACCGGGCCGGGGCTGGCGATCAGCGAATCGAGCGTGCCGGGTTCGCGGCCCGTCAGGACGGCGAGCTGGTCCGCCAGCACGGTGACGTCGGCGCGGGCCTTGGCGCGGTCGCCTTCCGTCTGGGCGCGCTGGCCGCGTGCCTCGTTGAGCGGCTGTTCGGGCGCGGTGCCACCGCTGAGGCGCGCCTGCGCCAGCTGCACCAGCTGGTCGTCGATCGCGGCCTGCCGGTCGAGCACGGAGAGCACCGCTTGCCGTGCCCGCAGCGCGACATAGGCGCGCGCGATTTCGGCCGAGAGCGTGACCTGCGCATCGGCCAGCCCGGCTTCGGCGGCGTCTGCCCGGGCGGAGGCGGCCTCGATCTTGCGGCGGGTGCCGCCGAACAGGTCGATCTCCCACGAAGAGTCGAAGCCGACATTGTAGACGTTCACGGAGTCGCGCCCGCCCGACTGGCCGTTCGAGCTGAACAGGCCGCCCGGTACGTTGAAGTAGGGCGCTGCCGCCGAGACATTCACGCTGGGCAGGATCGCGGTGCGATTGGCGGCCAGCCCGGCGCGCGCCTGCGCGATGCGGGCGTTGGCGATGGCCACGTTCGGCGATCCGGCCAGCGCATCGGCGATCAGGCCGTCCAGCACAGGATCGCCCAGAGCCTGCCACCAGCTGGCGGCGGGTGCTTCGGCGCGCGCGGCGGCGTCTGCCCGCAGGAATGCCCCGCGAGAAGCCGCATTGGACGCCACGTCCGGGGCGCCCGTGTAGTTCGGCCCGACTGTAGTGCAGGCGGACAGGAGCAGCCCCGCAACGAGCGCGGGAGCGAGGGTGAGGGCAGTCTTGCGTCGCATCAGTGCATCGCCATCTGGAAGCGGCCCTTGGGAAGGGGCCGGAGGAAAAGGATAAGCGGAACCACCGCGAGAATGCCGACCATCAGCGCGATGAATTCGTCGCTGAAGGCCATGACCAGCGCTTGGCGCAGGACCATGCCGTCGATCGACTGGACTGCCGCCGCCATGCCTTCGGGGCCGCCGCCAAAGCTGACGGCCTGGGCATTGACCCAGTCCTGCACCGCGGGATCGTTGGCGCCGAGCGAGGAATTGAGCGTCCAGTGATGATAGTCGAGCCGGCGTTCCTGCAAGGTGGCGAGCAGGGCGAGGCCAATCGACCCGCCAAGGTTTCGCGCGGCGTTGAACAGGCCGGAGGCATCGCCTGCGTCGTCGGAGGACACGCTGCTGATCGCCGCCTGGTTGAGGAACAGCATCGAAAGCGCCTGGCCCAGTCCGCGCAGAAGTTGCGACACGACGAAGTCCGAACCGTCGGAATTGACCGTCAGCGTGGTGTCGAGCCAACACGACATGGCCATGACCAGCATCCCTGTGGCCACCACCGCGCGCATATCGAAGCGGGTGATGAGCAGCGGGAACAGCGGCATCATCATCGCCGCCGGAATGCCTGACAGGAACACGATCTGGCCCGACTGGAACGCGTTGTAGCCGGCGATGGCGGCCAGGAACTGCGGGATCACGTAGGAGGTGCCGTAGAGCACCGCCCCGATCAGCAGGCCCAGCACGAACACCGAGGCGAAGGCGCGGTTGCGCAGCAGCGCGAGCTTCACCACCGGGCGCCGCGCGGTCAACTGGCCCACGCCGATCAGCACGAAGCCCAGCGCGGTGACGATGCTCAGCTGCCAGATCAGCGCCGACTGGAACCACTGTTCGCGGTTGCCTTCTTCCAGCACCACGGTGAGACCACCAAGCCCCAGCGCCATGCCGAGGATGCCCAGCCAATCGGCGTCGAACAGTTCCTGCAGCCGCATCCGCGTGCTGGGCAGGCCCACCAGCAGGAACACCATCAGGATCAGGCAGACCGGGATGTTGATGAAGAAGGCATAGTGCCACGACAGGTTCTCGGTCAGCCAGCCGCCCGCGAGCGGGCCGAGCACAGGGCCGAGGATCAGCGTGGAGCCGAACATGGCGGTGCCGATCGGCTGCTGGTGCCGGGGCAGGCGCGTGGCGATGATCGTCATGCCGGTGGGGATCATCGCGCCGCCGGTGAAGCCCTGGCCGATGCGGCCGACGATCATCATCGTCAGGGACGTGGAAAGGCCGCACATCACCGAGAACGCGGTGAACAGCGTGGCCGCGATCAGCAGGAAACGGCGCAGGCCGAACACGCGCTCCAGCCAGCCGGTGAGCGGAATGATGACGATTTCGGCAACGAGATAGGACGTGGCGATCCAAGTGCCTTCAGTGGCGGAGGCGCCGATCTCGCCCTGGATGGTGGGCAGCGAGGAATTGACGATCGAGATGTCGAGCGTGGCCATCAGCGCGCCGATGGCGCCGGCGAACACGGCCAGCCACGCGGACAGGTCCGCTTTCTGCGGCTGCCCGTAGCTGGCCGGCAGCGCCGGTTCGGCATCGCCGGGAAGGGGTGCGGCATCGCCGGGAAGGGCGGCGGCGCTCATTGGTGTGCGGGTGCCTTGTCCTGCTCGGCGCGGATCGCGTCGATGGCCTTGCTGGCCGACTTGGTATCGACCTCGACCTTGAGCGACAGGCCGGGGACGAGGACCTTGCGCGATTCAGGGCCGGCGTTGAGCCGGATGCGGACCGGCACGCGCTGCACGATCTTGGTGAAGTTGCCGGTCGCGTTCTGCGGCGGGATCAGCGAGAAGTTCGCGCCGGTGCCCGGCGTGATGCTTTCCACGACGCCGTGGAATTCGACATCCGGCAGCGCATCGACCGAGATGGTCACCGGCTGGCCGGGACGCATCAGGCCGATCTGCGTTTCCTTGAAGTTCGCCTCGACATAGATCGCGTCGGTGGGAACGATGGTCAGCAGGCGCTGGCCGGGCTGGACGAACTGGCCGAGCCGGACGCTGGAGGAAGCGACCTTGCCCGCGACCGGCGCGACGATGCGCGTGACCGAAAGATCGTTGCGCGCGGCCTGCTGCTGGGTGCGGGCGGATTCGATCTGGGCGGCGGATTGGCCCGCCTGCGCACGGATCGAAGTGACCTTGCTGCGCGCGGCGGCGACTGCCGATTGCTGGGCGCGGACCTGTGCGGCGGCCTTGTCGCGGTTCGACACCATCTGGTCGAGCGTCTGCTTGGGTTCAGCACCGGTGGCGACGAGCGGACGATAGCGGGCGACTTCGCCATTGAGATAGGCGAGGTCACGCTGCGCGGCCGACAGCGCGGCTTCGGCCTGTCCGACTCCGGCCTGCGCCTCGCCGATGCTGGCAAGCGTGGCGGTTTCGGTGGCGCGCGCGACATTGACCTGCGCTTCGGCCTGGGCGAGGCGGGTCTGATAGTCCGTGGGATCGACCTGGAGCAGCAGCGCGCCCGCCGCGACCGCCTGGTTGTCCTTGACGTTCACCGCGCGCACGTAACCGGACAGCTTGGAACTGATCGACACGCCGTCGGCGCGGACGTACGCATCTTCCGTCTCCTGGAGGAAGCGGCCGTGATTGCGATAATCGATGTAGCTGTACGCGCCATAGACCGCGCCCACCGCCAGCACGCCGAGGGCGATGCGACCGATCATGCGGCGCTTGCCGTTGGGTGGCCCGCCGTCCTGGATCTCGGTGTCGGCCACGGTCTGGGGCTGCGGGGCGGTTGGCTCGCTCATCGGGAATCCTGTAAATGAAACGAAATCGTTTCGTTCTGGACGGCGCAATTGGTCTCATTGCAAACCGGTTTCAAGTGCAATCTGGGAAACTGTCTTGTGGTTTTTGCAACTGCGAACGCCAGCGCCGTTGCGCGGAGTAACATTCGACATAACGGCCGGTTCCGGGACACTGCATCGATCGGTGTCCATTGATCGAGGTTTTCAATCAATCTGGCCGGAATAGATCATTGGAAATTGCAACATCGGGGGGCTAGCTCGAACCTCGTATCCCGCTTCACTCACCTACGACCACAAAGGAAATCGTATGTCTCTCGTCGGAACCTCGATCAAGCCGTTCAGCACGACCGCCTTCGTGCAGGGCAAGTTCGTCGATGTCAGCGAAGCCGACCTCAAGGGCAAGTGGGCGGTGTTCTTCTTCTACCCCGCCGACTTCACCTTCGTGTGCCCGACCGAGCTGGAAGACCTCGCCGACAAGTACGAGGAGCTGAAGGGCCTCGGCGTGGAAGTGTATTCGGTGTCGACCGACACGCACTTCAGCCACAAGGCCTGGCACGACAGCTCGCCCGCCATCGGCAAGATCAACTACTACATGCTTGGTGATGCGACCGGCACGATCACGCGCAACTTCGACGTGATGCGCGAAGGCCAGGGCCTGGCCGACCGCGGTACGTTCGTGGTCGATCCGGACGGCGTGATCCAGATCATGGAAACGACCTGCGAAGGCGTTGGCCGCAACGCCGAGGAACTGGTCCGCAAGATCAAGGCCGCGATCTACGTTCGCGAACACCCCGGCCAGGTCTGCCCGGCCAAGTGGGAAGCCGGCGCCGAAACGCTGGCCCCGTCGATCGACCTCGTCGGCAAGATCTAAATCCTGTTACCCTGCCGGGGCCATCGTGTCCCGGCATTCGGGCCGGGCGGCGCCTTTCCCCATTTCGGCGGCGCCCGGCCACCTCTTCCAGATCCCAACCGTTTTCGTTCCATCGCCCGGCCTTGCCGCGGCGCGCCTGTCGTCCTGCCCATAGGGAACCGTCATGCCAATTCTCGATGCTGCCACCACCGCCCAGCTGAAGGCCTACCTTGGCAACCTGCGCCGGCCGATCGAGCTGGTCGCCTCGCTCGACGACAGCGCCAAGGCCGCCGAGATGCGCGCGCTGGTCGAGGAGATCGCGGCGCAGTCGGACAAGGTTTCCGCGCGGTTCGATGGCAGCGACGCGCGCCGCCCCAGCTTCGCCATCCGTGCCGATGAAGGGCGTGCCGAAGCGGTGTTCGCCGGCCTGCCGATGGGCCACGAGTTCACCTCGCTGATCCTCGCGCTGCTCCACGTGGGCGGGCACCCGCCCAAGGAAGACGCCGAACTGCTCGACCAGGTGCGCGCGCTGGAAGGGCCGCTGCACTTCGAGACGTTCTTCTCGCTCACCTGCCAGAACTGCCCCGACGTGGTGCAGGCGCTGAACATCATGGCGGCGCTCAACCCCAACGTGACTCACGTCGCCATCGACGGCGCGCTGTTCCAGGACGAAGTGGAGCGCCGCAAGGTCATGGCCGTGCCGATGGTGTTCCTGAACGGCGAACTGTTCGGGCAGGGCCGCATGGATCTGGCGCAGATCATGGCCAAGGTGGATACCGGCGCGGTCGCCCGCGCGGCCGAGAAGATCAAGGCGAAGGAGCCGTTCGACGTGCTCGTCGTCGGCGGCGGCCCGGCGGGCGCGGCGGCGGCGATCTATGCCGCGCGCAAGGGCATCCGCACCGGCGTGGTCGCCGAACGCTTCGGCGGCCAGGTGCTCGACACCATGGGGATCGAGAACTTCATCTCGGTGCCGCACACCGAAGGGCCGAAGCTGGCCGCGCATCTGGAGCAGCACGTCAAGGAATACGACGTCGACGTGATGAACCTGCAGACCGCGACTGCGCTGAAGGCGGCGGGCACGGACGGCTATGCCACGGTCGAGCTGGAAAGCGGGGCCAGCCTGAAAGCCAGGACCGTGATCCTGTCCACCGGCGCCCGCTGGCGCCAGATGGGCGTGCCGGGCGAAGACGAATATCGCAACAAGGGCGTGGCCTATTGCCCGCACTGCGACGGCCCGCTGTTCAAGGGCAAGCGCACGGCGGTGATCGGTGGCGGCAATTCGGGCGTGGAAGCGGCGATCGACCTTGCCGGCATCGTCGCGCACGTGACGCTGATCGAGTTCGACGCGGTGCTGCGGGCCGACGCGGTGTTGCAGACCAAGCTGCGCTCGCTGCCGAACGTCACCATCGTTACCTCCGCGCTGACCACGGAGGTGCTGGGCGATGGCGAGAAGGTGACGGGCCTTGTCTATCGCGACCGCGATACCGAGGAACTGCACGAGGTGCCGCTGGAAGGCATCTTCGTGCAGATCGGTCTGGTGCCCAATACCGAGTGGCTGAAGGGCTCGGTCGGCCTCAGCCCGCGCGGAGAAATCGAGATCGACGCGCGCGGGGCAACCGATGTGCCCGGCGTGTTCGCGGCGGGCGACGTGACCACCGTGCCCTACAAGCAGATCGTCATCGCCATGGGGGAAGGCTCGAAAGCCGCGCTCTCGGCGTTCGATTTCCTCATCCGCCAGGGGGTCTGAGAAGCCGGCGCGCGTGAAAGGCCGGGGAAAGACGCGCGCCCAATCTTGCAGACTCGCGCCCCAGCCGCCAGAGCCGCGAGCGTGAGCGCATCCATCATCATCGGCGCCGACCGGTCCGGCGCCCCTGTCCGGATCGACGTCGAGGAACTGTTGGCGACCCGCCTGCTGGTGCAGGGCAATTCCGGGTCGGGCAAGTCGCACCTGCTGCGCCGCCTGCTGGAGGAAAGCGCCAGCCTGGTCCAGCAGGTGGTGATCGATCCGGAAGGCGATTTCGTCTCGCTGGCGGAGCCGTTCGGCCACGTGGTGGTCGACGGCGCGGCCTATGACCAGGCGGAGATCGCCAAGCTCGCCGCGCGCATCCGCAAGCACCGCGCCTCGGTGATCCTCGCGCTCGACGGGTTGGAACTCGAAGCGCAGATGCGCTGCGCTGCGGTGTTCCTCAACACGCTGTTCGATGCCCCGCGCGATGAATGGTATCCCGCGCTGGTCGTGGTCGACGAAGCGCAGATGTTCGCGCCCGCCGCTGCCGGTGACGTGACCGACGAAGTTCGCCGACTGTCGCTGTCGGCGATGACCAACCTGATGTGCCGTGGCCGCAAGCGCGGACTGGCGGGCGTGATCGCTACCCAGCGTCTGGCCAAGCTGGCCAAGAACGTCGCGGCGGAAGCCTCGAACTTCCTGATGGGGCGCACTTTCCTCGACATCGACATGGCTCGCGCGGCCGATCTGCTGGGCATGGAGCGCAAGCAGGCGGAGCAGATCCGCGATCTGGAACGCGGGCATTTCCTGGGCCTTGGCCCGGCCATCGCGCGCCGCCCGGTGGGAGTCCGCATCGGCGACGTGGCGACCAGCGCGCGCAACGTGGTGCAGGGGCTGATGCCGATGCCCAACGCTGCCGGCGCCGAGATGGAATCGATTCTGCTGGCCGAGCCGCTGGCGATGGAGCCGCCGCCGCGCGCGCCCGAGCCTGAGGCGCCGCCGATCGACAGCGACGAACTGCTGGAACAGATCGAAGGCACGGTGCCGGTCTCCGAACAGGTGGAGCCGCCGGTCGAGCCGAGCCTGTTCGCGCAGGAAGAAACCGCGGCCGACGTCGCCGCGATCCTGGCGGAAATGGCGGCCGAGCCGGACTGCACCTTCCAGCCGGCGGCGCAGCTCTACCAGGATTTTACCGTGCGCTGCCGGATGCAGCGGCTGGCCAATACCGGGGTCGATCTGGCGGTGTTCCGCCGCCGTTTCGCGATGGCGGTGGCGGGGATTCCCGACGATACCGAGCCGCGCTGGCAGGACGTGTTGCGGATTGCGCGCGGCGTGCCCGACGATCTGCTCGCGCCGTTCCTGCTGATGGCGACGGCGGCGGTGGAAGGCACCGCGTGCCCCGACGACGACAGGCTGGCGGAAGTCTATGGCACGCGTTCGCCGGGGCGCATCCGGCGTCTTCTTGAACATCTTGAGAAAAGCGGGCTGATCGTGGTGCGCACCGACTATGGCGGGCGGCGTTCGATCGGAATTCCCGACCTGGGCCTGACCACGGCACCCGTCGCGGGCTAGCGCAAAAAGGCGTTTGCCTTGGCAGTTCATTCCGTTCAGTTGCCGGCCGTTCACTTGCCCGACAGCCGTGGACGGCTAGGACGGCCGCTCGATTAGGGGAGATTGCAATGAAAGTCCTGCCTTTGATTCTTGGTGCTGCGGTTCTGGCGGTAACGGGTTCGGCGGTGGCCGGCGCGCAGACGGCCGGCGATCCGGCCAAGGGCAAGACCGTCTATGCACGCTGCGCCGCCTGTCACGATCTCAACACCGGCGCCACGCGCCTCGGGCCTTCGATGAAGGGTATTGTCGGTCGCAAGGCCGGGTCGGTGGCGGGCTTCAACTATTCGCCCGCGATGAAGGCCAAGGCCGTGACCTGGAACGCGCAGGCGCTCGACCAGTATCTGGCCGCTCCGGCCAAGTTCATCCCGGGCAACCGGATGCCGTTTGCCGGCCTGCCCAACCCGCAGGACCGCGCGGACCTGATCGCCTACCTCAAGCAGGCCGCGAAGTAAGCCGCGCTGCCCGGTGAAGGCCGTGCCCGCTTGAGCGGCGGGCCGGCCTTGCCTATGCCCCGCCCCGGAACAGGAACGGGGAGGGCAGGATGGCAAAAGATGGCTTTGGCGGGGCGCTCGCGGGTGTGCGCGTGCTCGATCTTTCGCGCGTGCTCGCCGGGCCGTGGTCGACACAGATCCTCGCCGATCTTGGCGCCGACGTTCTCAAGATCGAGCAGCCCGGGCGCGGCGACGATACGCGCAGCTGGGGACCGCCGTTCCTGCCCTTGCCGGATGGCGGCGAGGACCGGCAGGAAAGCGCCTATTACATCTGCTGCAATCGCAACAAGCGCTCGCTCGCGGTGGATATCGCCAGCGAGGGCGGCGCCGCGCTGATCCGGCGGCTGGCGGCCGAAGCAGACGTTCTGGTCGAGAACTTCAAGGTGGGCGGCCTTGCGCGCTACGGGCTGGACTACGACACCATCCGCGCGATCAATCCGCGCCTTGTCTATTGCTCGGTCACCGGGTTCGGCCAGACCGGGCCCTATGCCGCGCGCCCGGGGTATGACTTCGTGGCGCAGGGCATGGGCGGGTTCATGTCCGTCACCGGCGAGGAAGGCGGCGGCCCTTTGCGCGCAGGCGTGGCGATGGCCGATCTTTCCACCGGGATGTATGCCGCGGTCTCCGTGCTGGCCGCGCTGCGCCATGCCGAGCGCACGGGCGAGGGGCAGCAGATCGACCTGTCGCTGCTCGACACCCAGATCGCGATGATGGCGAACCAGGGTTCGTCGTGGCTTGTCGGGGGGATCAATCCTGGGCGCCTGGGCAACCGGCATCCCACGGTGGTGCCCTATCGCACGTTCGCGGTGGCCGATGGCGAGATCATCATCGCGGTGGGCAACGATGGCCAGTTCCGCGCGCTATGTGCCGAACTGGGCATGGCCGAACTCGGGACGGACCCCCGCTTCGCCACGGCGGCGGCGCGGCTGGTCAACCGCGATGCGATCGAGGGGCTGGTGCAGGAGCGCGTGCGCGGCGAGACGGGGCTGGCGCTGATCGATCGGCTCGTCGCGGTCAACGTGCCCGCCGGCCCGGTCAATTCGCTGCGCGACGTGTTTTCCGATCCCTTCGTCACCGCGCGTGAGACGGTGCAGTCGTTCACCCGCGCCGACGGGGCGACGATCCCGACCGTGGCGTTCCCCGCGAAACTGTCGGCCACGCCGGCCACCTACCGCGATGCGCCGCCGCGCGTGGGCGAGAACACGCGCGATGGTCTGGCCGATTGGCTGGGGCTGGGCGCGGACGAACTCGATGCGCTGGAGCGTTCCGGCGCCATTGTGCAGGGCGCTGCCGGCGGATAGGTTTTCGCGCCCGTCATACGTATGCGGCTGGACAAAGTCGCGCGCACGGCCATGACAGCGCGGTACAAAGGGCCGTCAACGCACGACCCGCGTTGAGGAGAGACCTGACCATGGCGCTTGCCCCGTCTGCCGCGAGCAGCACCGATCCGTCCCCCGTCGAAGGCGAGGGCGGCCACATCGATGCGCCCGAACTGCGCCTGTTCGTGATGGCGCTGTTCTTCATCTTCGGCGGCATCACCTCGCTCAACGACGTGATCATCCCGAAGCTGAAAGAGCTGTTCACGCTCAACTACATGCAGGCGATGCTGGTGCAGTCGGCGTTCTTCGCCGCCTACTTCATCGTCTCGATTCCCGGCGCGGCGCTGGTCAAGCGCGTGGGTTACATGCGCGGTGCGGTGATCGGGTTGCTGACGATGATGGCGGGCTGCCTGCTGTTCATCCCGGCCTCGGCCAGCGCCACGTTCGGCGTGTTCCTGCTGGCGCTGTTCGTGCTGGCGAGCGGCGTGACGATCGTGCAGGTCGTCACCAACCCCCTGATCACGCTGCTGGGCGCGCCGCAATCCGCGAGCAGCCGGCTGACGTTCGCGCAGGCGTTCAATTCGCTGGGCACCACGATCTTCCCCTATTTCGGCGCGATCGTGATCCTGGGCAGCCTTGCCACGGTCAGTGCGTCGCAGCTTTCGGGCGCGGCGCTCGATGCCTATCGCGTCGCGGAAACGCAGGCGGTGGTGCGCGCCTACATCGGGCTGGCGGTGGCGCTGCTGCTGATCGCGGGCGTGGTGTGGATGAACCGCAACCGTCTGAAGGGCGAGCGCCACGAAGGCGGCTCGGCGCTGAAGAGCCTCGACCTGCTCACGCGTCCGCGCTTCGCTTTCGGCGCGGCGTGCATCTTCCTCTATGTCGGCGCGGAAGTCTCGATCGGCTCGATGATCGTGAACTACCTCAAGCAGGCCCACGTCCTGGGCCTTGACGAGCAGAGCGCGGGCAAGCTGATTCCGCTCTACTGGGGCGGTGCGCTGGTAGGCCGGTTCGTGGGGTCTGCGGTGCTGCGGATGGTCAGCCCCGGCAAGGTGCTGGCGTCGAGCGCGGTGGGCGCGATCCTGCTCATCCTGCTTTCGGCCAACAGCACCGGCGCGCTGGCGGGCTATGCGCTGCTGGCGATCGGCCTGACGAACTCGATCATGTTCCCCACGATCTTCAGCCTTGCTTGCGAAGGCCTGGGCAAGCGTGCGGCCGACGGTTCGGGCGTGATCTGCGTGGCCATCGTGGGCGGCGCGGTGATCCCGCCGCTGACCGGCGGCCTGGCCGACAGCACGGGCAGCCTTGCCATCGCGCTGGCGCTGCCGGCGGCATGTTACGGTGTGATCGCGCTGTTCGGGCTTTATGCCCGGCGGCGGGTCGCGGCCGCGTAAGCTCTGGCGGATAAATCTACCGGGCGCGTTGACTTTTGCGGTCAACGCGCCATCTGATACCCCTATGCTATCGCAAAAGACGCGCTACACCATCCGCGCCTTGCAGCACCTGGCCGATACTTTCGGGCAAGGCCCGGTGCGGCTGGATGCGATTGCCGAGGCGCAGAATATCCCTCGCAAGTTCCTGACCGTGATCCTTTCGGAAATGGCGCGAGAGGGGATCGTCGTCTCGCAGCGTGGGCGCGAGGGCGGCTATGAACTGGCCCTGTCGCCGGTCGACATCCGTTATGGCGACATCATCCGGCTGACGCGCGGCAGCCTTGCGCTGGTGCCCTGCGCCAGCCGCAACGCGCACGAGACTTGCGCCAACTGCCTGCCCGAAGCCGAATGCCGGCTGCGCGGACTCATGCTCCAACTGCGCGACGAGATGGCGGCGATGCTGGACCGCGTCACGCTGGCCGATCCGATTCCGCTGGAACCGCCGTTCGAAGGCGTGGAGCCCGCAACCGCCTGAAAGCGAGGGCTGAACGGGCACGTTTCGGGCCTGTTTCGCGGACTTTTTTCGATGCACTTCGCGGCATCCTTGCAGCATCTTGAAGATGCACGCGAACTTCACTTGGCGTTCATCGGGCCGCTGGTTATAGGGCGGACATGACCCTTCCTGCTTCCGCCCGCGCTTCCCTGCGGCTCGTCGTCCTTGCCGCCGCAACCGCCGCTCTGGGCCTGACCGCCGGTTGTGCCGGCGGTGCGAAGTCGAAGAAGGACGTGGCCTATGTCGCGCGCGACGTGGACACGCTCTACGCTGCCGCGAAAGACCGGCTCGACCGGGGTAATCCCAAGCAGGCGGCGGCGCTGTTCGACGAAGTCGAGCGCCAGCATCCCTATTCGCCGTGGGCGCGCCGCGCACAGCTGATGAGCGCGTTCAGCTACTACGCCGCGCGCGACTATCCCAAGTCGGTGCAGTCGGCGCAGCGGTTCCTGTCGATCCACCCCGGCAACAAGGACGCGCCCTACGCCTATTACCTGATCGCGCTTTGCTATTACGAGCAGATCAGCGACGTCACGCGTGACCAGAAGATCACGCAGCAGGCGTTGAACGCGCTGACCGAAGTGTCGCGCCGCTATCCCAACACGGATTACGCCACCGATGCGAAGCTGAAGCTCGACCTTGTCAACGATCACCTCGCGGGCAAGGAAATGGAGATCGGCCGCTTCTACCAGCGCAGCGGCAAGTGGCTGGCAGGCACGCTCCGCTTCCGCACCGTGGTCGACAAGTATCAGGCGACCAGCCACACGCCCGAGGCGCTGTATCGCCTTGTCGAGAGCTACCTTGCGCTGGGCGTGCCCGAAGAAGCGCAGAAGGCCGCCTCCGTGCTGGGCAACAACTATCCCGGCAGCGAGTGGTACCAGAAGGCGTTCAAGCTGATGAACGACAAGGCGCCCGGCACTTCTGCCGTCTGACGCTTTGGTTCGGTTCTCCGGGCCGGCATTATCCGACGAAGAAAAGGGGCCGCTCCGGGCAAGGAGCGGCCCCTTTCAGTTTGCCCGTCGTTCAGGCGATTGGGGGGCGACGGGCGGTTCGAAAGAATCAGGCGGCGATCATCGGTTCGATGCGCGACGAGGCGGCGGTGGTCAGCGCGGACAGGAACTGGTCCGTGGCGCGGTCCCAGTTGTAGCTCGCGCCGTGGACGGCCGCGCCCATGCGATCGCAGCGCAGCGCTTCGGTGATGGCGCGTGACAGGTCTTTGTGAACAGCGCCCACGCGCATAGGCAGGTTGCTGGTCGCGCCGCGCCCTTCGGCCCCGATGATATCGAGCGGGCCGGGGACGGGGAATGCCGCGACCGGCACGCCGCAGGCCAGGGCCTCGATCATCACCAGCCCGAAGGTATCGGTGCGGCTGGGGAACACGAACACATCGGCTCCGGCATAGGCCCGCGCGAGCCTCTCGCCCGAAAGTGCACCGAGGAACGTGACGTGCGGGTACCGCGCGCGCAGCATGGCGAGGTCCGGGCCGTCGCCGACGACGACCTTGGAGCCTTCCTCCGGCGCATCGAGAAACGCGGTGAGGTTCTTTTCAACCGCGACGCGCCCGACGTTCAGCATGATCGGACCGGCAAGGCCGGCGTATTCCTCCAGGGGAGCGTGGCCGGGGTGGAACAGGTCTCCGTCAATCCCGCGCGACCAAAGCCGCGCGTGGCCGATTCCCTGCTGCGCGAGTTCGGCGGCCAGCGTGGGCGTGGAGACGAGGACCGCGTGGCTGGGGGCGTGGAACCGCCGCATCAGCGGCCAGAAGTGCGCCGCGTCGATCCCGGTCCGCACCGCTGCATAATCGGGAAAGCGCGTGTGGAAAGCGGAGGTGAAGGGCACGCGGTTGGCCTTGCACCAGCCACGCGCGCTCCAGCCGATCGGGCCTTCGGTGGCGATGTGGACGATGTCCGGCGCGAAATCCCTGAGCGTGCGGCGCAGGCCGAAGCGGGGGGCCATCGCCAGCCTGATTTCGTTGTAGCCCGGCAGGGCGAAAGTGAAGAACTGGCTGGGTGTGATCAGTTCCACGTCGTGCCCGCGCTGGATCAGCCGGTCCACGGTGGTGGCAAGCGTTCGGACGACGCCGTTGACCTGGGGGTGCCAGGCATCGGTGCAGATGGCGATCCTCATGCCGTTTCCTTCTCGCGCGTGGGGGCGGGCTGCGGATGAGCGGCCGTGGCGGTGGCCGCATGGTGCTTGCGGGTTTCGGCGGCCCAGTCGATGATCGACATCTCGCCGACGAAGTCCTCGACCAGCGCGGTGCAGCTTTCGACCCAGTCGCCGTCGTTGTAGTAGGTCACCCCGCCGATCTGGCGGATTTCGGCGCAATGGATGTGGCCGCAGACCACCCCGTCGGCGCCCTGGTCACGCGCGGCATGGGCCACGGCTTCCTCGAAGTCGCAGACGAACTGGACCGCGTTCTTGACCCGCTTCTTCATGTAGGCGGAGAGCGACCAGTAAGGCAGCTTGAACTGGCGGCGCACCGCGTTGACCCAGCGGTTGGCGCGCAGCAGCACTTCGTAGGCCTTGTCGCCCAGGAAGGCGAGCCAGCGCGCGTAGAGCACCACGCCGTCGAAGCCATCGCCGTGGGTGACGAGCAGCTTGCGCCCGTCCGCGGTGATGTGGATCGTATCGAGCGCGAGTTCCACACCGCCGAAGTTCATGCCCGCATAAGGGCGGAGCATTTCGTCGTGGTTGCCCGCGATCAGCACCACGCGCGTCCCGCGGTGCGCCATCTTGAGCACGCGGCGGACCACTTCGTTGTGCGCGTCGGGCCAGTACCAGCCCTTGGACAGTCGCCAGCCATCGACGATGTCGCCCACGAGGTAGAGCGTCTCGCATTCGATCGAGGCGAGGAAGTCCAGCAGCATAGGGGCGTTGCAGCCCCGTGTGCCAAGGTGAAGGTCCGAGATCCAGACCGTCCGCACCCGCCGCTTGGGACGGAAGCTGACGGGCTCGGGATGTTCCAGCCATGCGGGAATCGACGTGGCGAGTTCAGTGATGCTCGGCATTGCGGCGCTGGCCTTGTTGCGGCTTGCCATCGGGTGCCTCCTGGATCGTCTGGTCCTGCTCCGAATCTCCTGTCACAATCACGTTTCGTTCGCGTGGCACCCTGTCACACTGCTGCAACAGGCGCGGCGTGATGCCGGCAGCCGGCTTGTCCGGGCGAACAGGGGGAGAACGGATGGTGACGAAGCCGATGCGCCGCGCTAAGACCGGGGGCAGATGCTGACCGGCCTTTCCATTCGCAACGTGGTGCTGATCGAGGCGCTGGACCTGGCGTTCTCGGGCGGTCTTGGCGTGCTGACCGGCGAGACGGGCGCGGGCAAGTCGATCCTGCTGGATTCGCTGGGCCTGATTTTGGGCGACCGCGCCGACAGCGGGTTGGTGCGCGCGGGCGAAGATCAGGCCAGCGTGACCGCGACCTTCGAATTCGCCAGCCTTCCCGGGCCTTTGCGCGGCGCACTCGCGGATGCGGATATCGATGTGGAGCCGGGCGAGCCGCTCATTATCCGCCGGCGTCTGCGCGCCGATGGGGGTAGCAAGGCTTTCGTCAACGACCAGCCGGTGGGCGTGGCGCTGCTGCGCGAGATGGCCCGCAGCCTTGTCGAACTGCACGGCCAGCATGACGATCGCGGGCTGGTCAACGCGCGCGGCCACCGCACGTTGCTGGACCGTTACGCCCGGACCGACGTGGCGGCCGTGGCCGATGCGTGGGACAAGTGGCGCCGGGCCGAGGATGCACTGGCTGCCGCGCGGGCGCAGATCGAGCAGGCTGCCGCAGAGCAGGACCTGCTGCTGGCGCATCTTGCCGAACTGACCGCGCTGGAACCCGTGCCCGGCGAGGAAGAGGAACTCGCCGGCCAGCGCGCCACCATGCAGAAGGGCGAGCGGCTTTCGGGCGACCTTGCCACCTTGCAGCACTTGTGGACGGGATCGGATTCCGCGCTGGCCTCCTTGCGCGGCGCGGCCCGGCGGCTGGACCGGATCGCGCATGAACTGCCCCTGCTGGCCGAGGCGCTGGAGGCGCTGGACCGCGCGGTGATCGAGGCGGGCGAGGCCGAGGACAAGCTGGCGCAGGCGGCCGAGGCGCTCGCGCACGATCCCGCGCTGCTCGACCGGATCGAGACGCGGCTGTTCGATCTGCGCGCCGCAGCGCGCAAGCACCATTGCACGGTCGATGAATTGCCCGAGAAGATGGCCGCGATGCGCGCCGCGCTCGATGCGATCGAAGGCGGCGAGGCACAGATGGCCGGCCTTGCGCGGGCGGCGCAGGAAGCGGGCCTCGATTATCGCGCCAAGGCGGAATTGCTGTCGGTGGCACGCGCAGAAGCGGCGCGGCGGCTTGATGCGGCAGTGGCGGCGGAACTCGCGCCGCTCAAACTCGATGCGGCAAAGTTCCGGACCGCCGTGGTGCGCCTGCCAGATGACCGCTGGGGCGCGCAGGGCGTGGACGCGGTGGAATTCCTGATCTCGACCAATCCCGGCGCCGACTTCGCCCCGCTGGCCAAGATCGCCAGCGGCGGCGAGCTTTCGCGCTTCATCCTCGCGCTCAAGGTGGCGCTCGCGGAAGAAGGCGGTGCGGCCACGGTGATTTTCGACGAGATCGACCGGGGCGTGGGCGGCGCGGTGGCCAGCGCGATCGGCGAGCGGCTGGCGCGGCTGGCGCACGGTGGGCAGCTGCTGGCGGTAACGCACAGCCCGCAGGTCGCGGCGCGCGGCAACGCGCACTACCTCATCGCCAAGTCGAGCGAGGGCACGGTGACGCGCACGTCGGTCACGCTGCTCGATTCCGCGGGACGGCAGGAGGAAATCGCGCGGATGCTCTCGGGCGCGGAAATCACCGCCGAGGCGCGGGCGCAGGCGGACCGGCTGCTCGAACAGGCATGAGCATGGAAACGGGACACCCCCTCGACCGGCCGGTGTGGAATGCGCTGGGCGGGCGGCAGGCGTCGCTGGCCGTGGCGCGGGGCGATGTGCGCAGGCTCGATCCGGCTTATGGACCATTTGCCGCAGCGGCGCCCGGATGCAAGGCCGCACTGGCCGGGCTGCTGCACGACATTGCGGACGAGGTATGGCTGGTGGAGCCTGGCACGGTGCCGCCGCCACCGGGCACGAGAACGGTTCGCACCGCGCCGTTGTTGCAGATGATCGCGGATGGCGGGCTGCCGCTCGCGCCGCATGAGGCAGATATCGTTCCGCTGGGCGAGGGCGACGTGCCCGAGATGACCGCGCTGGCACTGGCGACCGAGCCGGGGCCATGGGGACCATCGACCTGGCGCTACGGGCAATTCTATGGCGTCCGCATCGACGGGCGGCTCGCGGCGATGGCGGGCGAGCGGATGCGCCCCGGTGATGGGCTGGCTGAAGTCAGCGGCGTGTGTACCTGGCCCGAATTTCGCGGGCAGGGGCTTGCTGCCCGGCTGATCCGCCGGGTCGTGGCCGGCCTGATCGCGCGCGGCGACACGCCGTTTCTGCACAGCTATGCCGGCAACGCTGGCGCGATCCGGCTTTACGAATCGCTCGGCTTCCGGCCACGCCGGGAAATGGTGGCGACGATACTCGGGAAGGCGGAATGAGCGTCGAGGGACTGACCGAAGCGGATGCGGCGAACGAGCTGATGCGGCTGGCGAAAGCGATCGCGCGGCACGACCGGCTCTACCACGCCGAGGACGCGCCCGAGATCACCGACGCCGAATATGACGCGCTGGTGCGCCGCAATGCCGAGATCGAGGCAGCGTTCCCGCATCTGATCCGCGCCGATAGCCCGAGCCGGAAGGTGGGACACGAGATCGCCGCCTCGCCGCTGTCGAAAGTGACGCACGAGGTTCGCATGATGAGCCTCGACAACGCTTTCAGCGACGAGGAGGTCGAGGACTTCGTGGCGCGCGTGCGGCGCTTCCTGGCGCTGCCGGCCGACGCCGAGGTGGCGATGACCGCCGAGGACAAGATCGACGGCCTGTCCTGCTCGCTGCGCTATGAGCACGGACGGCTGGTGCGCGCGGCCACGCGCGGCGACGGGCAGGTGGGCGAGGACGTGACGGCGAATGTCGCGCACATTGCCGACATTCCGCAGGAACTGCGCGGCGAGGGCCTGTTCGACGTGCCGGCGGTGTTCGAGGTGCGCGGCGAGGTCTATATGGCCAAGGCCGATTTCCTCGCGCTCAACGAAGCCCAAGCGGAGAAGGGTGAGAAGATCTTCGCCAATCCCCGCAACGCGGCAGCGGGATCGCTGCGGCAGAAGGACGCGAGCGTGACTGCGAGCCGGCCCTTGCGCTTCCTCGCGCATGGCTGGGGTGCGGCCAGCGACGTGCCCGAGACCACGCAGTTCGCCATGATGCAGCGCATCGCCCGCTGGGGCGTGCCGGTCTCCTCGCTGCTGGTGCGCTGTCATTCCGTGGCCGACATGACCGCGCATTACCGCGCCATCCAGCAGGCCCGCGCGGACTTGCCGCACGATATCGACGGCGTGGTCTACAAGGTGGACCGGCTCGACTGGCAGGAGCGGCTGGGCTTTGTCGCCAAGGCGCCGCGCTGGGGCATGGCGCACAAGTTTCCCGCCGAGCAGGCCGAGACGACGCTGGAAGCCATCGACATCCAGGTGGGCCGCACCGGCAAGCTGACCCCTGTGGGGCGGCTCAAGCCGGTGTTGGTGGGCGGGGTGACCGTGACCAACGTGACGCTGCATAACCGTGACGAGATCGGCCGGCTGGGCGTGCGCGTGGGCGACCGCGTGGTGCTGCAGCGCGCGGGCGACGTCATCCCGCAGGTGGTCGAGAACCTGACGCGCGACGAACCGCGCGAGGCTTATGCCTTCCCCGATCACTGCCCCGAATGCGGATCGGAAGCCGTGGCCGAGGAGGGCGAAGTGGACGTCCGCTGCACGGGTGGCCTCGTCTGCCCGGCACAGCGGACCGAGCGACTCAAGCACTTCGTCAGCCGCGGTGCGCTCGATATCGAGGGGCTGGGCGAGAAGACCATCGCCGAGTTCTTCGCGCTGGGCTGGCTGGAAAGCCCGGCAGACATCTACCGCCTTCGCAAGCGCCGCAGCGACATCGTCGGGCGCGAGGGGTGGAAGGACAAGTCTGTGGATAACCTGTTGGCAGCGATCGAAGCGAAGCGTTCGCCCGATGCCGCCCGGCTGTTGTTCGGACTGGGTATCCGCCACGTGGGCGCGGTGACCGCGCGCGACCTGATGAAGCGTTTCGTCACGCTGCCGGCGCTGCGCGAGACGGCACAGCGCGCGCATGGCGGCGATGCCGAGGCGGCAAGCGAAGCTGCGGGCGAACTGCTCTCCATCGAAGGCGTCGGTCCGGTGGTGGTCGAGGCGCTGGGCGACTTCTTCCACGAGCACCACAACGTCGAGGTGTGGGACGACCTCCTCTCCGAAGTCAGCCCACCCGACTACATCGTCGAAACCCGGGCCAGCGAAGTCGCGGGCAAGACCGTGGTGTTCACGGGCAAGCTCGAAACCATGAGCCGCGACGAGGCCAAGGCGCAGGCCGAGGCGCTGGGCGCGCGCGCGGCGGGCACCGTCTCCGCCAAGACCGACCTTGTCGTCGCCGGGCCGGGGGCGGGATCGAAGCTCAAGCAGGCGGAAAAGTTCGGTGTGCCGGTGATTGACGAGGCCGCATGGGCGGAGATCGTCCGCGCGGCCGGCTGAACGCGAAAAGGGGAACAACATGGCGCTGCACACCTGGTGGCTGTTCGTGGTCACCGTCTTTTTCGTCTCCGCGTCGCCGGGGCCGAATATGCTCCATGTGATGGCGCGCAGCGTCGAACTGGGCGTGGCCCGCAGCGTGGCGGCAATGGCCGGGTGCTTCGTCGCGGTGCTGAGCCTGCTCACCGCCTCGGCGCTGGGGCTGACCGCGCTGCTGCTGGCGATTCCCGGCGCGTTCGCGGTGCTGCGCGTGCTCGGCGCGGGCTATCTGATCTGGCTCGGTTACAAGGCCTGGACAGCCGAGGATGCCCCCATCGACATCGGCGAGGGCGAGGTTTCGCCGCAGCTTTCGACCTGGCGAATCTTCCGCACGGCTTTCGTCATCGGTATCAGCAATCCCAAGGCGCTGCTGTTTGCCGCGGCGTTCCTGCCGCAGTTCATCGATGCCTCGCGGCCCGAATTGCCGCAGTTCGGCGTGATGGTGCTGACCTTCGGCGTCATCGAGATCTCGTGGTATTTCGTTTACGCGCTGGGCGGTCGCTCGATCGCCTCGGCCCTGACGAGGCCTTCGCTCAAGACGCTGTTCAACCGGGTCACGGGCGGGCTGTTCGTGGCGTTCGGCCTCGCCATGCTGGGGTCTCGCACCTGACAATCACATAACGACAAGGGGATGGGGATGCTGGAAGAACTGGCGGCGCTCGGCGCCGAAGCGGGCGCGCTGCTCAAGGCGCGGGGGCAGACGGTCGCGGTGGTCGATGGCGCGACGGGCGGGCTGATCTCGGCCGGGCTGCTGGCGATGCCGGGCGCCTCCGCCTATTTCACCGGGGCCGGCATCGTCTACACGCTGAAGGGCCGGCGCATCCTGCTGGGGCATGAACCGGGCAGCCTGCGTCCCTATCGCTCGGCTACGGAAGCCTATGCGCTGCGGCAGGCGGAACTGATCCGTGCGCGGTTCGATGCCGACTGGGGCATTGCCGAAACGGGCGCGGCGGGGCCGGGCAAGCATCCGCTGGGGGTGGCATCGGGCACCAGCGCGATCGGTGTCGTGGGGCCGGACGGCGTCACCGCATCGGTGCTGGTCGAGACCGGCAGCGAGGACCGGCTGGGCAACATGCAGGCGTTTGCCCGGGCAGCGCTGACGCTGCTCCGGGACACGCTCACGTCACGTTAGGTGTTGTTCGGGAATCACTCCGGAACGTAGACGGGACGGCGCTTTTCGAGGAAGGCGCGCATCCCCTCGGCGAAGTTCTTGCTGCCCGCCGTCATCAGCTGGTTGCGGTTTTCCAGCGCCATGACGTGCTCCAGGCTGGAGCCGTCGACCGAGACATTGATGCCTTCCTTGGTCATGCGCAGACCCATCGGCGATGCGGCGAGCATATCGTCGACATAGCTCTGCGCTGCCGATTCCAGCTGTTCGTCGGGCACGACTTCGGAAACGAGGCCGGTGGCGAGCGCGCGCGGAGCGTGGATGAAACGGCCGGTCAGCATCAGCTCCGAGGCGACCGATGTGCCGACGAGGCGGGGCAGGAAATAGCTGACGCCCATGTCGCACGAGGACAGGCCGAGCTTGATGAAAGCGGCATTCATGCGCGCGCTTTCACCCGCAATGCGAATGTCCGAAGCAAGCGCGAAGGCGAAGCCGCCACCGCACGCCGGGCCGTGGATCAGCGAGACGATCGGCTGCGGGCAGCGACGCATCTTGATATAGACGTCGGCCAGCCACCCCTGGAAGCCGAAGCCCCCGCCGAATGGCACTTCGCCGCGTTCGTCGCTGCGCTCCTTGATATCCAGCCCGGCGCAGAACGCTTTTCCTGCGCCGCGCATCACCACGATGCGGACCGTGCGATCATGATAGAGCTTGCCGAAGTAGTCGTTCAGCTCGCCCACCATCTCCGACGAAATCGAGTTCAGCGCGTCGGGCCGGTTGAGCGTGAGCCAATCGACCTCGCCGCGCTTTTCGATCAGAATCGTGTTGTAGCTCATCTCCGCATCCCCGCTTGTTAATTGTCCGGTTAAGTGGCGATACCGCACCAGATGCAGGGGGACAAGCCGGGCGTTACCGGTGGCGCGCCCATTCGCCGGCGCCGCGCCGCCGCAGCCACAGGATCGACCAGTCGCCGCGCACCATGCGTGCTGCGAGCCGCAGGCCGGCCTTGCGATAGGCGGCGCGCACGGCCGGTTCCTGCGTTTCGAGCAGCCCGGCAAGCAGCACGCTGCCGCCCGGCGCGACCGATGCAGCGAAATCGGGGGCGAGTTCGACCAGCGGTCCGGCGAGGATGTTGGCGATCAGCAGATCATAGGGCCCGGCGGCGCGCAGGAGGGGATGATCCATGCCCTGGGCGATCACCATCGCCATGCGTCCCGGCCCATCGCCCAGCGCGATGCCGTTGGCATCGGCATTGTCGGCCACAACCGGACCGCACACCGCGTCGATGTCGCTGGCTGTGGCGCGCGCACGCGGCCACAGGTGCATGGCGGCGAACGCGAGCAGGCCGGTGCCGGTGCCAATGTCGGCAAGGTTGCGGACGCGAACGCCCTGCCGCTTCATGTGGGCCAGCATGGCAAGGCATCCCGCCGTGGTGGCATGCTGCCCGGTGCCGAAGGCCTGGCTGGCGGGGATCAGGAAATTGCGGATGCCCGGCGCATCAAGGTCGGGATAGTCGGGCGTGTGGACGTAGAACGGCCCTTCGTGGATCGGCTCGACGCCCTGCTGGCTGAGCGTGACCCAGTCGGTTTCGGGCAGCTTCTCGATGATCAGGCTCGGCGCATCATCGCCGAACAGGCTGATGATCGAGGCCTTGTCGGCCTTGGTGGGCTTGCGGCCCATCCAGGCCTCGAGCTGCCAGTCCTCGGGCTTGTCCTCGGCGATTTCGCTGCCGGCGATGACAATGTCAGGATTCCAGTCGATGGCATCCTCGTGCCTGACCAGGGCCGCCTCAATCACGCCGCGCGGGCCAAAAACGGTAATCTTCCAGCTTTCAGCGGACATAGCTGGCTCCATTGGCGTCGATCGTGGTGCCGGTCATGCTGGGCGGCGCGTCGAGCGCGCAGAAGGTCGCGATCGTGGCGATTTCGTCAGGGGTCGCGACACGGCCAAGCGGGATGTCGGCCAGCAGGCCGGGACCGCCCCGGCTGGCGAGATAATCGCCGGCCATGGCGGTGTCGGTGAAGCCGGGGGTAATCGCGAAGCTCAGGATCCCTTGCGCCGCATAACCGCGCGCTATGGTCTTGTGCATGGCGATCATGCCGCCCTTGGCTGCCGCATAGTGCCAGTGGTCGGGCGAATCTCCGCGATAGCCCGCACGGCTGGCGACATGGACGATGCGGCCGGCATGGCCGCGCTCCAGCCAGTGCTGGACGGCAAAGCGGGAAAGCTGGGCTGCAGAGGTCAGGTTGATGCGCAAGGTGTCCTCGAACGCGTCGAGCCATGCGATGTCCGACCCGGCGATCGGGTTGGCCTCGAACAGCCCCGCATTGTTCACCAGCACGTCGATGGTGCCGCCCGCCGCTTCCAGCGCCGCCTGCCACAGCCGTTGCGGGGCGCCGGGATCGGCCAGGTCGGCCCCGATCACGCCGGGGGCGGGGCGGCTGCCGTGGCGGACCACGCGGATGCCGCGCGCCGCGAGGGACTCCGCGATCGCCGCGCCGATGCCGCGGGTGGACCCGGTGACGAGCGCTGCGGGGGGCAAGGTCGATGTTTCCATGGCCCCCTCTAGGCCATTGATTTGCCGCGCTGCAACCGGCGGATGGCATTTGGACCTTCGGCCTGCTTGCACAGGATAGCATTTCGACTAATACGAATCGCGTCCCGACCGTGGCATAGGCCCGGTCCGTCAACCAATTCGAGGGGGTTACAATGGCGCAGGCGCGCAGCAACCGGCCACTTTCGCCGCATCTCCAGATCTGGCGCTGGGGCCCGGCGATGCTGGTCTCGATCCTGCATCGCGTTACCGGCAACGGTCTGGCCTTCGCGGGCCTGGGCCTGCTGCTGTGGTGGGTCGGCGCGATCGCAAGTGGTCCGGAAAGCTATCAGACGTTCCTCGACTGGGTCTGGCTCGGCACCGGTGGCGGCCTTCAGGTCGTGACCGCGCTGCTCGGCAAGGTGGTCCTGGTCGGCCTTACCTGGGCGTTCTTCCAGCACGCGGCTTCGGGCATCCGTCACCTCGTGCTCGATATCGGCGCGGGTTACGAGCTTGAAACCAACGCCCGCTGGTCGACGCTGACGCTGGTCTTCTCCGTCCTCGCCACCATCCTCTTCTGGGCTTTCGTGCTGCTGCGCTGAGCGCCGGCACGATCTGTCCTTCCCAACACTCGGGGGTTTCATGGGTAACGGTACCTCAATCGGTCGCGTCCGCGGGCTCGGCTCCAGCCACCAGGGCACGCACCACTGGCTGCTCAGCCGCTTGACTGCGGTCGGCAACCTCGTCCTCATTCCGTTCCTGCTGGTCAGCCTGGCGCTGATGCCGTCGCACGATTACGCGACCGTCCACGCCTGGTTGTCCAAGCCGGTGCCGTCGACGGCGCTGGTGCTGATCCTGATCAACACCTTCTATCACGCGCGCCTTGGCGTGCAGGTCATGCTGGAAGACTACATCCACGAAGAAGGCGGCAAGGTCGTCGCGTGGCTGCTGGTCAACATCGTGCCCTTCGCCGGTGCCGCGTTCGGCATCATCTCGGTTATCCGTATTGCTCTCGGGGGCGCCTGAGCCATGACTTCTACCCAGCCTGCCTACAAGATCATCGACCACACCTACGACACCGTCGTGGTGGGGGCCGGCGGCTCGGGCCTGCGCGCCACCATGGGTTCGGCCCAGGCCGGCCTGCGCACCGCCTGCATCACCAAAGTGTTCCCCACGCGCTCGCACACCGTTGCGGCGCAGGGCGGCATCGCGGCCTCGCTCGGCAACAACAGCCCGGACCACTGGACCTGGCACATGTACGACACCGTCAAGGGGTCGGACTGGCTGGGCGACCAGGACGCCATCGAATACATGGTGCGCGAAGCTCCGGCGGCCGTCTATGAACTGGAACACGCCGGCGTTCCCTTCAGCCGCAATGCCGAAGGCACGATCTACCAGCGTCCGTTCGGCGGCCACATGCAGAACATGGGCGAAGGCCCGCCGGTGCAGCGCACCTGCGCCGCGGCCGACCGCACCGGCCACGCCATGCTCCACGCGCTGTATCAGCAGAGCCTGAAGTACGACGCGGACTTCTTCATCGAATACTTCGCGATCGACCTGATCATGGAGAACGGCCAGTGCCGCGGCGTGATCGCGCTGTGCATGGACGATGGTTCGATCCACCGCTTCCGCAGCCACGCGGTCGTGCTGGCGACGGGCGGCTATGGCCGTTCGTACTTCACCGCCACTTCGGCGCACACCTGCACGGGTGATGGCGGCGGCATGGTGCTGCGCGCGGGCCTGCCGCTGCAGGACATGGAATTCGTCCAGTTCCACCCGACCGGCATCTACGGCGCGGGCGTGCTGATCACCGAAGGCGCACGCGGCGAGGGCGGCTACCTCACCAACTCCGAAGGCGAGCGTTTCATGGAACGCTACGCTCCTTCGGCGAAGGATCTGGCCAGCCGTGACGTCGTCTCGCGTTCGATGGCGCTGGAAATCCGCGAAGGTCGCGGCGTAGGTCCGCACAAGGACCACATCTACCTGCACCTCGATCACATCGACCAGAAGGTGCTGGCCGAGCGCCTGCCGGGCATCACCGAAAGCGGCAAGATCTTCGCCGGCGTCGACCTGACCCGCCAGCCGCTGCCGGTCGTGCCGACCGTCCACTACAACATGGGCGGCATCCCCACGAACTACCACGGCGAAGTCGTCACCATCGGTGCCGACGGCAATCCGGAGACGATCATCCCCGGCCTGTTCGCGGTGGGCGAAGCGGCCTGCGTTTCGGTCCATGGCGCCAATCGCCTTGGCTCGAACTCGCTGATCGACCTGGTCGTGTTTGGCCGCGCCACTGGCCTGCGCCTCAAGGAACTGATCAAGCCGGGCACCGCGCACAACTCGCTGCCCAAGGACAGCGCGGACCTGTCGCTGACCCGTCTCGACCACTTCCGTCACGCCAAGGGCGGTTCGCCCACGGCCGAAGTCCGTACCGAGATGCAGCGCACGATGTCCGCCCACGCGGCCGTGTTCCGCACCGACGAACTGATGGCCGAAGGCAAGGTCAAGCTCGCCAAGACCTATGAGCGGATGCAGGACATCCACGTTTCGGACCGCTCGCTGATCTGGAACTCGGATCTGGTGGAGACGCTGGAGCTGGACAACCTGATCAGCCAGGCCTCGGTCACGATGCATTCGGCATACAACCGCAAGGAAAGCCGCGGCGCCCACGCGCACGAGGATTTCCCCGATCGCAACGATGCCGAGTGGATGAAGCACACCGCGACCTGGTTCGACGGCTGGGGCGGCAAGGGCGGCGCGGTGAAGATCGACTACCGCCCGGTCCACGAATACACGCTCACCGACGACGTCGAGTACATCAAGCCCAAGAAGCGCGTGTACTGATCCGCGTCCGTCTGGTTGCGAATGATGAGGCCGGGGCGAAAGCTCCGGCCTTTTCTCTTTGGGGGTCAGGGCGGCCATGCCCGTGCTGCCATGACGTTCGTCCGCCTGCCCTTGGCGGTTGGTAGAGCAGGGCGGGACCGCACGCGCAGCCGAAACTAGCAGGACGGCGGGTTCGGGGGCGAGTGAAAGGACCCGATCATGCCGTTTGCCAACCGACCCGCGTTGATGATCGCGACACTGGCGCTGGGCGGGCTGTTCCCGATGGCGGCCGCTTCCGCGCATCGCACGGCGGCCGCCTGTCCGGATGTGCCCCAGCCGCCGCTGCCGCCCGAGCCACCGGCCGCACCCATACCACCGGCCCCACCCGAACCGCCGGAGATCGACATGAGCGAGATGCGCCGCGAGATCGACGCCGGACGGCAGGAGGCCATCGCCGCGATCCGGGAGGCCCGGCGTGAGGTGGAGCATGAGGCTTACATGCCGACAGGCGTGCGGGCGCGGGTGCTGGCCGAGCTCGACGCGGCGCTGCGCCGGGTCGAGCGCGAATTCGCCCGCCGGCACGACTGAAACGGAACGCCTCGGCGGATATCAGCGCCGGCGGCGCGAAGGCGGCGTCTGCGCCGAGGCGGTCTTGTCCTTGGCCTTTTCCGCCTCCTTCGCGGCGACTTCCTTCGCGCGCGCGGCCTGAATCAGCGCGACGTCAGAGGCGCTTGCCGCGCGGGCGGGGTAGCGGCAGCCCTTCTGCTGGCCGAGCCCCTTGAGATAGGCGCGGCGGACCGACCCGGCGTAGATCGCGAGGTTCCACTGGCGCTGGTTCTCGTTCGCGCCGGAAATTTCGCGGATCACGCCGCCGAACGGGATCAGCGAGCCAACGATGGATTTGGCCAGGTTGCCCACGCTGTTGCCGCGCTTTTCCGACAGGGACTTTTCCTGCACCACGTCGATGTCATCGCCCAGCACGGCGTCGAGCTGGCGAACTTCCTCCTGGATCTGGCCGCACTTGCGCAGTGCCGATACATCGTACGGGTGATCGCGCGCCGCGATCAGGAGAGGCGGTATTTCGTCTTTCTTGAGGTTGATGTCCGCGAGCGGCTTGGTCACCACATCGGTCGCGGTCACGTCCTTGGGCGCAACCGCGGTCTGGGCGAGGGCCGGCACGGCCCCCATCAGCGCCAGCAGGCCGGCGGAAATCGTCAGTCGTCTGGTCATGTCGATCATCCCTGTTTTCGGCACTACGCGGCAAGGCGGGCGATGTTCCGCCCTTAGCCCGCCATGTCGGCAAAGGTGTCGCACTGGTCCTCGTTGCCCGTGTCGAGACCCTTGCGCAGCCACGTCATGCGCTGTGCCGCGCTGCCGTGGGTGAAGGCGGCCTCCACCGGCCGCCGGCCTGCGGCCTTCATCAGCGTGTCGTCGCCGATCTGATGCGCGGCGCGCAGGCCTTCTTCCAGATCGCCCGGCTCGATCCGGTCGCGGTTCTTCGCGGCCCAGACGCCTGCGTAGCAGTCCGCCTGAAGTTCAAGCCGCACCGAAAGCTGGTTGGCGCGGCTGGGGTCGCGCTGCTGCGCCTGATGGACCTGATCGGACAGCCCGGTCAGGCTCTGGATGTGGTGGCCATATTCGTGGGCCATCACATAGGCACGGGCGAAATCGCCACCGGCACCCATCTTCTTGTCCATCTCGGTGTAGAAGTCGGTGTCGATGTAGATGCCCTGGTCGGTGGGGCAATAGAACGGCCCCATCGCGCTCTGCGCCGCACCGCAGCCGGATTGGCCGGCCTGCGAATAGAACACCAGCTTGGGCGCGGCGGCATTGATGCCCGCCTTGGCGAGGATCGGTTCCCACGTGTGGTTGAGCGAGGCCAGCGCGTTGCAGCTTTCGTGGCTGAAGGCGTTGACGTTGCAGCTTTCCGCGATGGACTTGGCACCGGTCGGTCCGCTCGCCACCGGCCCGCCGACAACGCCCTGCTGCCCGCCGCCAAGCAGGTTGCCGAGGCCTCCGAACAGCGCCATGCCGATCACTACCACGATGATCCCGCCGATGCCGAAGCGGCTGCCGATCAGCGAGAGCAGGCCGAAGGGGAGGCCTCCGCCGCCGCCGCCAAAGCCGCCGCCACGGCCGCGCTGGTCTTCCACCCTGATCGAATCGTCGTAGTCGTCGAGCCGCATCGTCTTGTCCCTTCGCCGTTCCGGCGGGCGTGATCGCCCTGGCGGTTTGCGGCATCGCATAAAGGAAATGCCCCGGCCCGGGATGGTTCCGCAAGACGTTCCGGATGCCATCATGTGCCATGAGCACCCGGCGTTGCACCGATGCCGCGCTCAAGCGTTGTTCATGTTTGTTGTATCACTGGGAACTTGCGCCGCCCGACGGGTTTTGACAGCTATCGGACTTGCGGTGAAGCGTTTGGGGGCGTCGATGAGTCGTTGGACATGGCAGCGGCTATCAGGGCGGATCGTCCTTGCTGCTTCCGCGTTCGCGATGCTGGCGGCCGCAGCCCCCGCGAAACGCGAAAATCCGATCGAAAAGGCACTGCGCCAACACGTCGAGACGCTCGCCAGCGACGATTTCGATGGCCGCGAGCCAGGCACCGAGGGCGAGAGCAAGACGCTGCGCTATCTTGCCCGGCAGTGGTTCGACATCGGCATGGAATCGGGCACCAACGATCCGGCGCATGGCTGGTTCGCTCCGGTGGAAGTGGTCGAGCGCGAGCCACTGTCGTTCCGCGCTTCCTTCACGCGCGGACGGCGCAAGATCGTGGTGCCCGACGATGCCGGGCTGGTGGTCACATCGGGCATTCGCAGCCTTGTCGAAAACGCGCCGGTGGTGTTCGTGGGCTATGGCGATGCGCCGGCGGTCCCGCGCATCGAACTCGCGGGGCGCATCGCGCTGATGCTCGACAGCCGCCGGCCGGGCAGCGCGCCCGACAGGGAAGGCGGCGATCGCGCCGGGCGCCTGCTCGATGCCGGTGCGGCGGCGGTGGTGACCGTGCTCGATGGCGACCAGACGATCGACGACGTCACCGCACACCGACGCCGCGCGGGCTATGCGCTGTCGGGCGACAGGCTGGGCGGGGACATCGAGGCCTATGTCAGTTCTGCGGTGGCCAATGCCATGCTCGCCGGGGGCACGGTGGCCGATGTCAGCGCGCTGCGGCGCGAGGCGGCGGCGGTGGACTTTGCGCCGCGGCTGATGGGCCTGTCCGGCACGCTGGAGGCGACGAGCCGCGAGACGCGCATCCGCACGCACAACCTGATCGGCAAGCTGGAAGGCCGCAATCCCGGCAGCGGTGCGGTCATGCTCGTCGCGCACTGGGACCACTTCGGCAAATGCGCGTCCCCGCCGGCCGAAGACCTGATCTGCAACGGCGCGGTGGACAATGCCAGCGGGCTTGCGGTGATCACCGAGGCCGCGCGCATTCTCTCGCGCGGGCGGCAACTGGACCGCGACGTCTATTTCCTGGCGACCACGGGCGAGGAACTGGGCCTGCTGGGGGCGCTGGCCTTTGCCGAAAGCCCGCCGCTGCCGCTCGATCGGATCGTGGCGGTGTTCAACGTCGACAGCACGGGGCTGGCTCCCGCCGGTCAGCCATTCAGCGTGGTGGGCAAGGGCACGACCGATCTCGACGCCGGGATCGTGCAGGTGGTGCGCGCGATGAAGCGCAAGCTGGCGCCGGGCGATGCCGCCAATGCCTTCATCAAGCGGCAGGATGGCTGGGTGTTCCGGCAGCATGATGTGCCCGCCGTGATGGTCAGCACCAGCTATTCGAACCAGGAACGGCTCGAGAAGTTCATGGAGGATACTTACCACCGTCCGTCGGACGAGGCGGCGAAGGTGGAATATGGCGGCATGGTGGACGATGTGCAGATGCAGGTCGAACTCGTGCGCTATTTCGGTGACGCCCGGCGATTTCCGGGTCGAACGAATGCAGGTTCCCGTACCCCCTAGCGGAATGCGGCCGGCTTGATTACATGGGCCGCCACGATTCTCCCCGCACAGGAAGTGGCACCCATCATGGAAATCCCTCTCGGCCTTACCTTCGACGACGTTCTCCTGCGTCCTGCCGAGTCGGATATGCTGCCATCAGAGGCGGACACCAGCACCCGGCTGACCAAGTCGATTTCGCTCAATATTCCAGTGCTGTCGTCCGCGATGGACACCGTGACCGAGGCTGACATGGCCATCGTCATGGCGCAGCTGGGCGGCATTGGCGTGCTTCATCGCAACCTGACGATCGAGGAACAGAGCGCCGCCGTGCGGGCGGTGAAGCGTTTCGAGAGCGGCATGGTGGTCAACCCCATCACCATCGCGCCCGACGCCACGCTGGGCGAGGCGCAGGCGATCATGCGCACCAACAGGATCAGCGGCATCCCGGTGGTCGAAACGTCGGGCAAGCTGGTCGGCATCCTGACCAACCGCGACGTGCGCTTTGCCGACAATCCGGCGCAGCCGGTGCGCGAGCTGATGACTCATGAGAACCTCGCCACGGTCAAGCTCGGCAGCAGCGGAGACGAGGCGCGCCGCCTGCTCCACCAGCGCCGGATCGAGAAGCTGCTGGTGGTGGACGATGCGTTCCACTGCATCGGCCTGATCACCGTGAAGGACATCGAGAAGGCCGTCACCTTCCCGAACGCGACCAAGGACGCCGCTGGCCGCCTGCGCGTGGCCGCCGCCACCACCGTTGGCGAAAAGGGTCTGGCGCGCACCCGTGCGCTGGTCGAGGCGGAATGCGACGTCATCATCATCGACACCGCGCACGGCCATAACCGCGATGTCGCCCGCGCGGTCGAGGCGGTGAAGAAGCTGTCGAACACCGTGCAGGTCATCGCCGGCAATGTCGCCACCGCCGAAGCGACGCGCGCGCTGATCGACGCGGGGGCTGACGGGATCAAGGTGGGCATCGGGCCTGGCTCGATCTGCACCACCCGCATCGTTGCGGGCGTCGGCGTGCCGCAGCTGACCGCGGTGATGGAATGCGCCGCCGAGGCGAGCAAGTCGGGCGTGCCGGTGATCGCCGATGGCGGCCTGCGCACCTCGGGCGATGCGGCCAAGGCCCTTGCCGCCGGTGCCAGCTCGATCATGATCGGCTCGATGCTGGCGGGCACCGAAGAAGCGCCGGGCGAAACATTCCTCTACCAGGGCCGTGCCTACAAGTCGTATCGCGGCATGGGTTCGGTGGGCGCGATGGCGCGCGGCTCGGCCGACCGCTATTTCCAGCAGGACATCAAGGATTCGATGAAGCTGGTGCCCGAAGGCATCGAAGGCCAGGTGCCCTACAAGGGACCGGCCAAGGATGTGGTTCACCAGCTGGTCGGCGGCATCAAGGCGGCGATGGGCTATACCGGCAGCCGCAGCATCGAAGAACTGCGCACCAACGCGAAGTTCGTGCGGATCACGAACGCGGGGCTGAGCGAAAGCCATGTCCATGACGTCACGATCACGCGCGAGGCGCCGAACTATCCCACGCGCTGATCGGCGCGCGGGTGCAGGCGTGACCGGGGGCGGGCGATGACGCCTTCGGCGCGCGTACAGGCGGCTATCGACATTCTCGACGCTGTGATCGCGGCGGCACGGGGGCAGGGTGCTTCGGCCGACCGCATCGCGGCGGAGTGGTTCCGCGCGCGCCGTTTCGTCGGATCGAAGGACCGCCGCGCGATCCGCGATATGGCATGGAACGCCATCCGGGCCTGCGGTGACATTCCCGAGAATGGCCGGGCTGCCATGCTGCGGCTGGCGCAAGGCGATGCCGCGCTGGCGGCGCTGTTCGACGGATCGCGCTATGGCCCGGCGCCGATCGGTGCGGGCGAAGGCGCGGCAAGCGGGGGCGCGGCGCCGCAATGGCTGCTGGACCGTCTTGAAGCGTCGGGTCTTGGGCCGGACGAGCAGGGCGCGCTGCTGGCGCGTGCGCCGCTCGATCTGCGTGCCAACGGCCTGAAGATCACGCGTGAGGAATTGGCCGACCGGCTACCGGTGACGGCGGAGCCGACGGCGGCCCGGCAGGGGCTGAGGCTCGCTGCGGGCACGGCGGCCGAGAGCTGGCCGGAATATGCCCAAGGGCTGTTCGAGGTGCAGGACACCGGCAGCCAGCTTTCGTGCGAAGCGCTGGACGTGCGACCGGGCGAGACGGTGGTGGATCTGTGCGCCGGTGCGGGCGGCAAGACGCTCGCACTCGCCGCAGCGATGGGCAACACCGGGCGCCTGATCGCCTGCGACATCGACCGCGCGCGCCTTTCGCGCCTGCCCGAACGCGCGGCACGTGCCGGCGCGCTGGCGGAGACTCGGCTGCTCGATCCGGGCCGCGAGATGCAGGCGCTCGCCGATCTGGCCGGCGGCGTCGACGCAGCGCTGGTCGATGCGCCCTGTTCGGGCACGGGCACGTGGCGGCGCAATCCCGAGGCGCGCTGGAGGCTGACGCCCGCGGGCATCACGCGCTACGCCGGGATGCAGGCGAACGTCCTGCGCATTGCGGCCGATCTTGTCGCGCCGGGTGGCCGGCTCGTCTACATCGTCTGTTCGCTCCTCGATCAGGAGGGCGCCGACGTGGTGCGGGCCTTCCTTGCCGAACGGTCGGACTGGGTGGCGGAAACGGTGACGTGCCCGCTGGGCCGCGCCCGCGGCGATGGGTGGCGGCTGACACCGTTCCATGACGGGACGGACGGGTTTTTCTTCGCACGGCTGCGGCACTTGTGATAAAAACCCGGAGGATGGACGCCGGAGGATCTCGCAAGCTGGATTTCCGGCTCAAGGAGCTGTTGATGCGCTATACGCCTGCTGCTGTTGCCCTGTCCCTGTTGGTCCTGGTCACCGGAAGCATGGGATCGGCGCGCGTGAGCGACCCGATCGATCCGCGCGCGCAGATGCTGCTCGAAACGGGCCGTGCGCAGCTGTCGCACGGCGAAATCGATGGCGCGACGGACAGCTTCGAGGCGGCGCTGGCGGTCGATCCCGGCTATGTCGGCACGTACCTCGCGCTCGGCGACGCGGCGCGCAAGTCGGGCCTTCAGGGCAAGGCGATCCACTACTACCGCGAAGCGCTGGAGCGCGATCCCAACAATGTCGCGGCGATTTCCGGCGAAGGCGGTGCCTTGGCCGAGAAGGGCGCGGTCGAGAAGGCACGCGCGAATCTCGCCCGGCTGGAAGGGCTGTGCGGGAAGGGCTGCGGCGAGACGGAAGCGCTGTCCGCCGCCATCGCGCGCGGCGCGGTGCCCAAAGTGGTGACCGCCGAGGCGATCACGCCGCAACCGACTGTTGAAGCAAACTGACAGGCGAAGAACTGAGAGTGAAGGCAGCGGCCGGCGCAATCACCCGCCCGTAGCGTCAGATCAGCGCGCGGAACTCGTCCAGCACCTGCCGGTAGACACGCCGCTTGAACGGCACGATCAGGTCGGGGAGCATTTCCGGCTCGACCCATTTCCATTCGCAGAATTCGGGCGGGTTATGCGCCTCAAGGTCAATGTGCGCGTCTTCGCCGGTGAAGCGCAGCAGCAGCCAGCGCTGGCGCTGCCCGCGAAAGCGGCCGCCCCACAGTTTGCCGAGGAGCTCGCCGGGAAGATCATAGAAATGTTCTTCCCGGCTCTCCGCGATCACGGTGACGAGGTCCGGCGTGACGCCGGTTTCCTCGTGCAGTTCGCGGAACGCGGCGGGGTGGAGATCCTCCCCGTCGTCGATCCCGCCCTGCGGCATCTGCCAGGCATCGCCTTCCTTGTTGTCGATACGCTTGCCCACGAACACGCGGCCATGCGCATTGACCAGCATCACGCCCACGCAAGGACGATAGGGAAGCCCGGCAAAGTCAGCACTCATCGCGTTGTCGTTCCTCAGTGTTCAGCCCGGCATCAGGCGCCTGCCTTTGCCAGCTTCACGCGCACCTCGGCCAGAATTGCGGCGAGGTCGTCGTTCGCGCTCGGCAGGGCCTTGCGGGTCTGGACGAAGCCATGGATCGTGCCTTTCATCTCAAGGTAGGTTACGTCAACCCCCGCTTGGATCAGCGCAGCGCCATAGGCGCGGCCACCGTCCCGCAATGGATCGAGTCCGGCGGTGACGAGCACGGTCGGCGGGGTGCCGGCAAGATCGCCCTTGATCGGTGCGGAACGGGGATGGCCCTGCTCGGCGCCATAGGCTTCGCCGAACCAGATCATCGTTTCGCGGGTCAGCAGGAAGCCTTCGGCGAAGGCATGATACGACCAGTCGTCGAGGTTGTCGTCCGCCACGGGATAGAGGGGCACCTGCACCAGCACGGGAACCGCGGCGGGTTTTGCCGCGAGCGCCTGGGCGATGACGATGGTGAGGTTTCCGCCGGCCGAATCGCCCATCGGGACAAGCCCGGTGAACGTGCGGCCCAGTTCGGCCGGGCTGCTGGCGATCCAGCGCGTCGCGGCTTCGCAGTCATCGGGCGCGGCAGGGAAGGGGGCTTCGGGTGCCAGGCGGTAATCCACCGCCACCACCGGAAGGTCCAGATCGGCCGAGATCGCGGTGCACAGGCTGTGATGGCTTTCTAGATCGCCGATGACGAAGCCGCCACCGTGGTAGAACACCACCACTGGGCCGGCCTCGCGCACTTCGCGCGTATCGTAGAAGCGCAAGCGGATGTCGCCGGCGGGCCCCGGGCAGGTCAGGTCGCGGATCACGGCGAGCGGGCGGGGATCGGCCTCGGCCATCTGGCCCATGGCGATGTAGCCCGCGCGCGCGGCCTCGGGACCGACCGCGCTCATCGGGGGTGCATCGATCGCGTTCATCATGTCGAGGAAGGCGCGCACGTCGGGCCGCACGTAGTGCTCGGTCCGCTCGATGGTTTCGCTATCAGCCATTGCCCTTGGTCCTTTTCCCTTGTCCGGTTGCACCGCCGGGGTGCCCGCTCGTGATATTGAGTCTGCTTTTTGCAACTTGACTAGCCCTCTCGAACGGAATCAAGTCGGTGGGAGCGTTTTTGCGTGGGAGAGATTTTCTTCTTTGCGTGAGCGCCAGTGGGGGAATAGGCGCGGAGCAAGCTCTTCCGGGGGACTCTCCGGCGCGCAGCAGAGGATCATATGGCTACACTTGCAGAAGGACCGGACGCTCTGACGGGCGGCAAGGAAACGCCCGCCCCCGAGGCGGTCGTGGTACGTTTTGCCGGCGACTCGGGCGACGGCATGCAGCTGACCGGTGGTCAGTTCACGCTTTCCACCGCGCTGGCGGGTAATGACCTTGCCACGTTCCCCGATTTCCCCGCCGAAATCCGCGCGCCGCAGGGCACGCTGTTCGGTGTCTCGGCGTTCCAGATCAACTTTGGCTCGACTGACATCGACACGGCGGGCGACCAGCCCGACGTGCTCGTGGCGATGAACCCGGCTGCGTTGAAGACCAACGTCGGCGCGCTCAAGGCCGGCGGCCTGATCATCGCGGACACCGGCGAGTTCAACAAGCGCAACCTGGAAAAGGCCAAGTACGACGTCAGCCCGTTTGACGACGGCAGCCTTGAAAAGTGGCAGGTCCTGGCGTTCGACATCTCGGCACTGACGCTGGAAGCGGTGAAGCCCTTCGGCCTTGGCAACAAGGAAGCGCTCCGCTGCAAGAACATGTGGACGCTCGGCCTTGCGCTGTGGATGTTCGACCGTGATCGCCAGCCGCTGATCGACTGGCTCAACGCCAAGTTCGCCAAGAACAAGGTGCTGGCCGACGCCAACATTGCCGCGCTGAATGCCGGCCATGCCTATGGTGAGACGGCGGAAATCGCCGGGCCGCTCAAGCAGTATCACATCGCTCCGGTCGAAAGCGAACCGGGCCTCTACCGTACCGTCACCGGCGCGGAAGCGATCAGCCTGGGCCTCGTGGCGGGCGCGCAGCTGGCCGAATTGCCGCTGTTCTTCGGCGGTTATCCGATTACCCCGGCCTCCGCGATCCTGCACAACCTTGCGCGGCTCAAGGAATTCGGGGTCACCACCTTCCAGGCGGAAGACGAGATCGCGGCGATCGCCTCGGCCATCGGCGCGTCCTATGCGGGCCAGCTGGGCGTGACGTCGTCCTCCGGCCCCGGCATCGCGCTGAAGGGTGAGGCCATGGGCCTTGCCATCATCACCGAGCTGCCGCTGGTCATCGTCAACTCGCAGCGCGGCGGCCCTTCGACCGGCCTGCCGACCAAGACCGAGCAGTCGGACCTCTATCAGGCCGTTTATGGCCGCAACGGCGACGCGCCGATGCCGGTCATCGCCGCGCGTTCGGCGTCGGACTGCTTCGAATGCGCGATCGAGGCGTGCCGCATCGCGGTGGAATACATGACCCCGGTCATGCTGCTCACCGACGGCTACATCGCCAATGCGGCCGAACCGTGGAAGGTGCCGGATCCGGCCAGCTTCACGCCGTTCCCGGCGAAGTTCCTCGAAGAGAAGAACGGCCCGAACGGCGAACTGCTGCCTTTCGCGCGAGACGAGAAGGGCGCCCGTCCGTGGATCAAGGCCGGTACGCCTGGCCTGATGCACCGTATCGGCGGCATCGAGAAGAACCCCGGCACCGGCAATATCGACTATTCGCCGGCCAGCCACCAGCTGATGACCGACGCGCGCCGCGCAAAGGTCGACGGGGTTGCCAATAGCATCCCGCAGCAGGAGGTGACTCTTGGCGAGGCGGGCGGCAAGCTCGCGGTCGTTGGTTGGGGCAGTACCTATGGCCCGATCCACCAGGCCGTGCGCCGCGCACGCCGCAAGGGGCTCGACGTCGCGCACATTCATGTGCGCCACATCTGGCCGCTGCCGACCAACCTGGGCGATCTGCTCAAGGGGTATGACAAGGTGCTGGTGCCCGAAATGAACACCGGGCAGTTCAAGACCGTGCTGCGCGACCAGTATCTGGTCGACGCCAAGCCGCTCAACAAGACCAGCGGCCAGCCGTTCACGATCGCGGAAATCGAAGCCGCGATCGAAGCCGCGCTGGCGTAAGGGGAACAGACATGAACGACATGACCCCCATCGCGAAGTTCCAGACCACCATGAAGGACTGGGAAACCGACCAGGAAGTGCGTTGGTGCCCGGGTTGCGGCGACTACGCGATCCTGAAGGCGGTGCAGCGCACGCTGCCTGAAATCGGTGCCGATCCGTCGAAGACCGTGTTCGTTTCGGGCATCGGCTGCTCAAGCCGTTTCCCGTATTATGTGGAAAGCTATGGCTTCCACACGATCCACGGCCGCGCGCCGGCGTTCGCCACGGGCATCAAGCTGGCCAACCCCGAACTCGACGTGTGGCTCGTCACCGGTGACGGCGACGGCATGTCGATCGGCGGCAACCACACGATGCACATCCTGCGCCGCAACGTGAACACGCAGATCCTGTTGTTCAACAACGAGATCTACGGCCTCACCAAGGGCCAGTATTCGCCCACGAGCCGGCTTGGCACCAACTCGCCGACCTCGCCGCTCGGCTCGGTCGACCGGCCGGCGCTGCCTTGCGCTTTCGCGCTGGGTGCGGGCGGGCGGTTCATCGCGCGCGCCTATGACGTGTCGAAGGATCTTGGCTCGGTGCTGAAGGCCGCCCATGCCCACCAGGGCGCGGCGTTCGTGGAAATCTTCCAGAACTGCATCGTCTATAACAAGGACCGGTTCGACGATTTCACCGCCAAGGGCGTGGCCGACCAGAACCAGCTCTGGGTGAAGGACGGCGAGCCGATGCTGTTCGGCAGCGTCAAGTCCGGCGGCGTGAAGGGCATCGCGCTCGACATCGAGACGCTTAGCCTCAAGGTCGTCGACGTGGTCGATGGCGATTGGCAGGCGGCGGGCGTGATCGTCCACAACGTCAAGAACCGCGCGATCGCGCATATGCTGGTGGAAATGCCGTTCGGTCCGTTCCCGATGGCGCTGGGCGTGATCTACGATGATCCGCGTCCCACGTACGAGCAGACCACGCTGGAGCAGGACGCCAAGGCCCGCGCCGGCAAGGAAGCGAACCTCGCCAAGCTGCTCGGCAAGGGCCAGACCTGGACCGTTTCGGGCACCGCCGCCGATCCGATCTGATCCGGCGACAATCGCAGTGTAATCAGGAGGCCTCGCCGGGATCGGCGGGGCCTTTCTGCTGGACATCGCCGGGCGTCATCCCTTCCAGCGCAGCATCTGCCTGTTCAGCCACCGCCTTTGCTGGCCGGTGCAGCAGCGCCGAGGCGAGGAATGCCCAGCCAGCACCGCCAAGCCATCCGGCCACGACATCGCTGGGAAAGTGGACGCCCAGCCATACCCTGCTGAACGCGATCATCAGCGTCAGCAGCAGCGCGCTGGCTACGAGCGTCCAACGCACGCTGCGACGGGGGCTCATGGCGGCAAAGGCCAGCGCCATCGCTATATAGACCACGGCCGCGTTGAAGCTGTGCCCGCTGGGGAAGCTTTGCCCGCCGGCCTCGGTAAGGTGCGGCACGATCATCGGGCGCGGGCGGCCGACGGTCAGCTTCACCAGCGAATTGACGATCCACCCGCCGCCGATGGTCGCGGCGAGCAACACTGCTTCGCGGCGCAGGCGCAGGAACAGCAGCGCGACGATCGCACCCATCGCGAACAGGTTGCGCAGCAGCACGCCGCCCAGCGCGGTCATGTCGCGCACGCCTTCGAGCACCCACGGGGGACCGGCCGGAGTGAGTTCCGCCCCCCGGCGCCAGAGCAGCAGTCCTGCGCTGTCGACAGCCGCGGTGCGCCCCGCCTCGACCGCCCAGACGATCACGCCGAAGCCCGCCCAGCACAGCGCTGCGGCGACGAGTGCGTGTGTGGGCGAAATGCGCCACCCGTGGGTGGGCAAGGGCACCCTTACGGACAGGTGGCGATCATGGTCTGGTTCGGTCATTGCAGCGGGAAACCCTCGCGGGGCGCACGGTGTTCCCGAAAAGAATGGGCCGCGCGGCAAGGAAAGGATGGCATCGTGACAGCTTCGCCGGCGGCATCGCCCTGCATCGTCTGGCTGCGCCGCGACCTGCGTCTGGCCGATCAGCCCGCCTTCGCGGCTGCAGCGGCCTCGGGCGCGCCGGTGATACCGGTCTATGTGCTGGATGACGATACGCCGAAGCATCGCCGCATGGGCGCCGCCTCGCGCTGGTGGCTGCACCACAGCCTCGCCAGCCTCGATGCGGACTTGCGCCGGATTGGCTCGCGGCTGATCCTGCGGCGCGGCAAATGCCACGAGGAACTGGCCGCAGTCCGCCGGCAGACCGGGGCGCGCATCGTCCACGCGCTGCGGCATTACGAACCCTGGTGGCGCAATGCCGAAAAGGCGGTCGGCAAGGCCTTCACGCTGTATTGCCACGACGGCAACTATCTCGCACCGCCGGGGTCGGTGACGACGGGTGCGGGGCAACCCTACAAGATCTATACGCCATTCTGGCGCGCCCTGTCCGAGCGAATGCCTCCGGCGCCGCCGCTGCCCGCGCCGGAGCATCTGGCAGCGCCGGCGATCTGGCCCCAATCCGACGATCTTGCCGACTGGAACCTGCTGCCCAGCAAGCCCGACTGGGCGGGCGGGATGCGCGAGGAATGGACCCCGGGCGAGGCCGGCGCGCGCGAACGCCTTGCCGACTTTGCCCCCATCGCCGCGCGCTACGAGGAGCAGCGCAATCTGCCGTCGGTCGAGGGGACCTCGCGCCTGTCGCCGCATCTTCATTTCGGCGAGATTTCGCCGGCGCAGGCGTGGCACGCCGCAGCGGCGAAGGGCGGATCGGTCGGCACCTTCCTGGGCGAGCTGGGCTGGCGCGACTATGCGCAGAACGTGATCCTGCAATATCCCGACTATGCGACCCGCAACGCGCGCGAGGCGTTCGACCGGATCGCATGGCGCGATGCGCCCGCCGATCTGGCCGCATGGCAGCAGGGGCGCACCGGCTATCCCATTGTCGATGCCGGGATGCGCGAGCTGTGGCATACCGGATGGATGCACAACCGCGTGCGGATGATCGCGGCGAGCTTTCTGGTGAAGCACCTGCTGATCGACTGGCGCGAAGGCGAGCGCTGGTTCTGGGACACGCTGGTTGATGCGGACTATGGCTCGAACGCGGTGAACTGGCAGTGGACAGCCGGAACAGGCGTCGATTCCAACATGTTCGTGCGGATCATGGCGCCGTTGACCCAGTCTCCCAAGTTCGAGGCGGCGGACTATATCCGGCGCTGGGTTCCGGAACTCGCGCAACTGGCGGACAGGGACATCCACGATCCCGTGCGCCCGCCCAAGGGATATCCGGCGAAGATCGTCGGCCATGCGGAGGGGCGCGCCCGCGCGCTGGCGGCCCACGGCCTGATGAAGGAAAGTTGAGAGCGGCTGCCGCTTCGTTCAGCGGAGCCTTTCAGCGAGCGTGGCGGTAGACCCCGTCGCCGCGATAGCGCGCCAGAAGATTGTCATGCACGATCGGGCTGAGCAGGTTGGCGAAGGCGCAGCCCACCACGCCGTTGTGCCACCACGCCACTTCGGCTTGAAGCGATTCAAGGCCCGGCAGGGTCAGCCAGCAGATCGTGCCCACGTGCATCCGGTTGAGTGCGGTTCCCGAGAATCCGCCCAGCGAAAGATCCTGCACGATGGTGTGGAAGCCCTTGGCCGCAGAGGGGCGCAAGGTGGCCGGAATGGACACCCTGGACCGCGGCGCGCAGCGATCTTCCTGCGCTGAGTGTTCATAGCTGCCCGGTCCGAACCGGGAATCCCGCCAAGTCGTGCTCATCGACCAATCTCGCAAAGTCGCGCCATCGGGGCGCGATTCCTTCCGGAATTACCGGCAGGATTGGAGAAGGATGACGGTTCGACCTTACCGCTGCGTTATCAGGATTGGTTAACGCGCTCGCGGTGGGGGCTGGCGAAGCTTTCGCCGACCAGTGTGGCAATCCGGTTGGCCACCACTTCCGGTGCCTTGACGCTCTGCGGGTCTTCGCCCGGATAGGCCTTGGCGCGCATCGCGGTGCGCGTGGCACCCGGATCGACGATGGCGACGCGCACGTTCGATATCGAGCGCACTTCCTGCGCGTAGCAGTCCAGCAGGTTGTCGAACGCGGCCTTCGACGAACCGTAAGCACCCCAATAGGGGCGCGCGGTGGCGCCGACGCTGCTCGTCACGCCGATCACGCGGGCGTTCTTGCTCTTCTTGAGCATCTTGTCGAAGCCCATGATCAGCGCCTGCGTCGCCAGCACATTGAGCGTCAACCCGCGCATGAAATCGCGCTGGTCGATCTGCCACACCGGGGTCAGCACCGGGAGGACGGCCGCGTTGATGACCAGGATGTCCAGAGCATCCCACCGGCCGGAGATCGCAGTGGCCAGCCGGGCAATGCCTTCGGGCTCTGCAAGGTCGACCGGCGCGATCGTCGCGTGGCCACCGGCTGCGAAAATTGCTTCCTCGACCGCTTCCAGATCCTTCGCGGTGCGGGCGACGAGGACCACGTGCGCGCCGGCGGCGGCAAGAGCCTTCGCCGTTGCCGCGCCGATGCCACGGCTGGCGCCGGTAACAAGTGCGAGCTGGCCTTCGAGCGGCCGCGAGCCGTCCGTCATCAGGCCACCTTGCCGACAGGCAGCGAAAGCTGCGCGGGATCGTCCCGCTCGGCCAGGTCGGTCAGCCGGGTGGGATATTCGCCCGAGAAGCAGGCGTCGCAATATTGCGGGCAGGCGCTGTCGCGCTGCTTTTCGCCCACCGCGCGGTAGAGTCCGTCGATCGAGACGAACGCGAGGCTGTCGGCATGGATGAACTTGGCCATCGCCTGAATGTCCATGCGCGCGGCAAGCAGCTTCGAGCGTTCGGGCGTATCGACGCCGTAGAAGCAGGAATGCTCGGTCGGCGGGCTGGCGATGCGCATGTGCACTTCGGCGGCGCCGGCATCGCGCATCATCTGCACGATCTTGAGGCTGGTGGTGCCGCGCACGATCGAATCGTCGATCAGCACGATGCGCTTGCCTTCGACGAGCGCGCGGTTGGCGTTGTGCTTGCGCTTCACGTCAAGATTGCGCGCGCCGTCCGAAGGCTGGATGAACGTGCGGCCGACATAGTGCGAGCGGATGATGCCCAGCTCGAACGGGATGCCCGACTGCTGTGCATAGCCGAGCGCGGCGGGAACGCCGCTGTCCGGCACCGGAATGACGAGGTCGGCATCGGCCGGGCTTTCGATCGCCAGCTGGCTGCCGATGGCCTTGCGCACCTGGTAGACCGAGTGCCCGCCCATGACCGAGTCCGGGCGGCTGAAGTAGACGTGCTCGAAAATGCACGGACGGCCCGGCGTGTCGCCGAACGGGCGGTGGCTGCGGATCTCGCCGTCGAGATCGACCTGGATCAGTTCGCCCGGCTCGACTTCGCGCACGAAGTCCGCGCCGACCACGTCGAGCGCGACCGTTTCGCTGGCGAAGACCATCGCGTCGCCCAGCTTGCCCATCACCAGCGGGCGGATGCCCAGCGGATCGCGGCAGGCGATCATGCCCTCAGGGGTCATGCAGATCAGCGAATAGGCGCCTTCGACCAGCCGCAGCGCATCGACGAAGCGGTCGAGCAGGGTGGGGTAGCGGCTCGTCGCGACGAGGTGGATGATGACCTCGGTGTCGGACGTCGACTGGAAGATCGCGCCCTTCTGCACAAGGTCACGCTTCAGGAACATCGCGTTCGAGATGTTGCCGTTGTGCGCGATGGCGAACCCGCCGGAGGCAAGGTCGGCAAAGAGCGGCTGCACGTTGCGCAGGCCCGATCCGCCGGTGGTGGAATAGCGCACGTGGCCGGCAGCCATCATCCCCGGCAGTTCGGCGATAGCCTGCCCCGACGAGAAGTTGGCGGCAACGTGGCCGATGCCGCGGCGGGAGTAGAACTCCTGTCCGTCGAAGCTGGTGATGCCCACGGCTTCCTGCCCGCGGTGCTGCAACGCGTGCAGCCCGAGTGCAACCATGGCCGCGGCATCGCGCGCGCCGAGCGCGCCGAAAATGCCACATTCTTCGCGCAGCTTGTCGCCGTCGCGGCTGAGAAAGGGATCGGTGATGTTCATGTGTCTTGGTGGACTCGCAAGGGCGCAAAGGGCACCGGCCAGGGTCGGCGCCCATGTGGCGACCTTTGTCACGGAACGCAAGCGCCGAGTATGCGCGATTGCAGCAGGTGCATGTGCCAAGGGTGGTTCGGTTCCCGCAGGAACCGTCCGCGTCACCCGGCCTTACCGATAGTGACACGCGCAAAGCCATGTACGGCTGCAAGGAGAACCATCGTGACGGGCAACATCATCCGAGCCGCCCTGCTGGTGCTGGCGACGCTTTTCGCCGGACTGCTGGCTGCGCTCTATGCTTCAGGGGTGGTTTTTGGATAATCGGCACAATTTCCGGAAGTTAGATTGGAATTAACCGTTTCGGTCCCATTCCGGCGGCATGGATTTCGTCAGAAGCTACCGTCCCGCCATCGTCACCGCGCTGCTCTATTTCGCCGGAGTCGTCTATTCGGTCCACTACAGCCGCTTCGAGGGCGGCGTGGCCATGATCTGGATTTCCGGTGCCGTGCTGGCCGCGAGCCTGGTGGTGATGGCGCGCCCGCAGCGTTGCGCCACGATCCTTGCCTGCGTTGCCGCCAATACAGTGGGAACCGGCCTGTTCGGACTCGGCTGGGCACCTGCCTTCCCGCTGGCTCTGGTCAACGTGGGCGAAGCCGCGGCGGCGGCGATGGTGCTGCGCCGGCTGATCGAGGCGCACTGGCCGCGCGAGACGCTGGAACTGGTCGCGGGATACTATCTCGGCCTTGGCGTGATCGTCCCGCTGGCCGGCGCGACGGCGGGCTCGGCCATCGCTTCGTTGATCGCCGGCATCGATTTCGAACGGAACTTCTATCATTGGCTCATCGGCCATGCCGTTGGCCTGCTCACGGTCGCGCCGTTCAGCCTTGTCGCGGCGCGCAGCTTCGCCTCGCGGCGACCGATGATCTCGCGCGAAACTGCGACGACCCGTTTGCTGCTGGTTGCCACCATGGCCTTGTTGACGTTCGGCGTGTTTACCCAGCCGATCCGCCCGCTGATGCTGCTGCCGCTGGTCTTCGCGATGTTCGCAGCCGTCTGGTCTAGCGCGGCGGTGGCGATGGCGCTCCCGGTCGTGCTGGCGACGGTGGGCGGCACGCTCACGTTGCGCGGCCTTGGTCCGTTGGCCGGGATGAACCTGAGCCCCGGCGACCGGGTGCAGGTCTTTGAACTCTACGCAGCGTTCACCACGCTGTGCGCGCTGCCGATCATCTGCGAGCAGGAGCGCCGCCGCCGGCAGGTGAGCGATCTGGCGCGCAGCGAGGCCCGCTATCGCCTGCTGTCGGACGACCTTTCGCGCGCCGCGTTGACCGATCCGTTGACGGGTCTGCCCAACCGGCGCGCGTTTTCCGCAGCGCTCGATCAACTGGCGGGCCAGGCCGACCGAGCGTGTGTCGCGCTGGTCGATATCGACCGGTTCAAAAGCGTCAACGATCGCTATGGGCACCTCGTCGGTGACGAAGTGCTGGCCGCCTTCGCCGCCATCGCCGAATCCGCGCTGGGCGGGGAAGGGACTCTGGCGCGCATCGGCGGGGAGGAATTCGCGATCCTGCTGCCCGACTGCACCACGCGTGAGGCAGAGGCCGTGTGCGGCACGCTCAGCCGCTGCATTGCGGGTACGCCCATCGCCTCGCGCGCGGGGCCGGTCTCGATCACCGTCAGCGCGGGGATCGCGCCGCTGGATGGCGACATCGACGACGCGCTCGCCGCAGCCGACGCCGCGCTCTACCGGGCCAAGGCGCAAGGGCGCGCACGCTACGCGGTCGCCGCCTGACGGGCAGGCGGGCGGCGGGAACCGTTCTTCGCCGCAGGGGTTATCCGCGCCGATGCCCGCGGGCCATTGCCACCCCCGGCAAGTGGCCCTAAATCCCGCGCGTCCCGTTGCCCCGAGCGAAAGACCACCGGTTTGATCCTCTCGCCTTTTGAATGGACCATCGCCAAGCGCTATATGCTGCCGGGGCGAGGGGAGGCGTTCATCGCCCTGGTCGCCGGGATCAGCTTCGTCGCGGTAACGCTCGGCGTCGCCGCGCTGGTCATCGTGATGAGCGTGATGAATGGCTTTCGCGCCGAACTGCTCGACAAGATCGTCGGGCTGAACGGCCATGCCATCATCCAGGCCTACGGTGGCCGGCTCGATGACTGGCAGCAGATCCTGAAGCGGGTCGAAGCCACGCCCGGCGTTACCCATGCTTCGCCGCTGATCGAGCAGCCGCTGCTGGCCAGCTTCAACGGCCGGGTCGAGGCCATCCTCGTGCGCGGCAATACGAAGCCCGATCTCCAGCGGCTCGAGCAGAAGCGCCTCGCTGGCTCGTTCGCCGACCTTCAGCCGGAATCGGGCAGCGTCGCCATTGGTTCGCGCCTTGCCGAAAATCTTGGGGCGCGGGTGGGCGACACGATCACGATCATCAATCCGCAGGGGCGTTCCACGCCGTTCGGCACCGTCCCGCGTGAGATCGGCTACAAGGTGGCCGCGATCTTCGAGATCGGCGTCTACGACTACGACAACGCCTATGTCGTCATGCCCATCGCGGATGCACAGACCCTGCTGTTGACCGGTGACAGCATCGGCATGATCGAGGTCACCACCGTCGATCCCGATACCGTGATGGAGACGCTTGGCCCGCTCAAGCAGCAGCTTGCCGGCCGCGCCGTCCTCACTGACTGGAAGACGATCAACGCCAGCCTGTTCGAGGCGCTGGCGGTGGAGCGCGTGGCCATGTTCGTGGTGCTGTCGATCATCGTGCTGGTCGCGGTGTTCAACATCCTTTCGTCGCTGATCATGCTGGTGCGCGCCAAGATGCGCGATATCGCGATCCTGCGCACGATGGGCGCGACACGCAAAAGCCTGCTCAAGATCTTCGTCACCATCGGCTTCGTTATCGGCGCGCTGGGCACGCTGGGCGGATTGCTGCTGGGCTTCGTGTTCCTCTATTTCCGCCAGCCGATTGTCCACGCGGTCGAATATCTCACCGGGCAGAACCTGTGGGACCCGTCGATCCGTTTCCTCACTGACCTGCCCAGCCGCAGCGATCCGGTGGAGATCGTGACGATCAGCATCATGGCCCTTGTGCTCAGTTTCCTGGCGACGCTTTATCCGGCGCTGAAGGCGGCCAGCACCGACCCCGTGCAGGTGCTTCGCTATGAATGATCCGGTCAGCAGCTCTCCGGTCGTGCGCCTGAAGGACTTGCGGCGCAGCTTCTCGCAGGGCGGTGTCACCATCGATGTGCTGCGCGGGGTGAATCTCGACATCCGCCCCGGGGAAATTGTGGCGCTGCTCGGCCCGTCCGGTTCGGGCAAGTCGACCATGCTTCAGGCCATCGGCCTGCTCGAAGGCGGCTTCCAGGGCCTGATCGAGATTGCCGGCACCAACGCCTCGGCGCTCTCGGGCGATGCGCGCACCACGCTGCGGCGCGATCACCTGGGCTTCGTCTACCAGTTCCACCACCTGCTGCCCGATTTCAACGCGATCGAGAACGTGGTCCTGCCGCAGATGGTCGCGGGGCGCAGCGCCGCCGAAGCACGGGTGCGCGCCACCGAGCTGCTGACCGCGCTCGGCCTGGGCCATCGGCTCGAACATCGCCCCAGCCAGCTTTCGGGCGGCGAGCAGCAGCGCGTGGCCGTTGCCCGCGCGCTGGCCAACCGGCCCGAACTGGTGCTGGCGGACGAGCCGACCGGCAATCTCGACGAAGTGACCGCCGACCGCGTGCTGGAGGAATTCCTCAAGCTGGTGCGCGGTGAGGGCAGTTCGGCCTTGATCGCTACGCACAACGAACGCCTTGCCCTGCGCATGGACCGGGTGGTCCGCCTGCATGAGGGCGTTCTCGTCTAGGCGCGCGGGATACGGGAACCGGGTTCGCGCGTTGTGGGCGGACAAAGGAGATCGTATCCCCATGAACACCACGATCCGCGCCGAATCCGGCGATACCAGCTCTACCTTCTGGAATGACCACGCCACCGTCTTGCGCCGCGAGGCGGCAGATGGCGTGTTTCACAGTTTCGCGTCTCTGCACGGCGGCAGCTTTGCGGATATGGTTCGCCTTGTTTCGCGGATGCCCGAGGCGGAACGGCAGGGGCTGGTGATCGAGAAGTCCGGCGACCGCCAGTATGGTCCTGCCGAGATCGCAGCGCTGGCCAGGCGGGCAGACTTTCCGGCTTGATCCTCGCCGCTCGGTGTGACACCTCTTCCATTCGGTTGTGTGCAACATAATGGGGAGGGGTATCATGAGCGCACCGCGCACGATTGCCGATTTCAAGGCAAAGTTGCCCAACGGTGACGAGATCGATCTGGCCGACAAGGCTGGCAAGGTTCTGCTGGTGGTCAACACTGCGTCCAAATGCGGGTTCACGCCGCAGTACGACGGGCTGGAGGCGCTGTGGCAGAAGTACGGCGAACGCGGCTTCGAAGTGCTGGCGTTTCCCTGCAACCAGTTCGGCAACCAGGAACCCGGCTCGGCGGACGAGATCGAGAGCTTTTGCAAGGTCAACTTCGGTGTCAGCTTCCCGCTGATGGCCAAGGTCGACGTCAACGGCCCGCAGGCCAGTCCGCTCTACGATTGGCTGAAGGCCGAGGCGCCGGGGGTTCTGGGCACCAAGTCGGTCAAATGGAACTTCACCAAGTTCCTGATCGACCGGGATGGCAAGGTCGCCCGCCGCTACGCCCCGACCGACAAGCCGGAAAAGCTGGCGAAGGACATCGAGGCCCTGCTCTGAGCGGTTGAAAAGGCAGGGGCAGGCGCTCGCCAAGCCGCCCCCCGTTACCTACATCAGCACCATGCCCCACGCGTCTTTCGTCCCGCTCCGCGTCTTTTCATCCTATACGATGCTCGATGGGGCGATCGATCCCAAGGCGATTGCCAAGACGGCGGCAGAGCGCGGCTTTCCCGCCGTCGCCATCACCGACCGCAACGGGCTTTATGGCAGCGCGGCGTTTGCACAGGGGTGCAAGTCCGTCGGCGTGCAGCCGGTCATCGGCACGATGCTCGCGGTGGCGCGGCCGGACCGCGAAGGCGCGGCGAGCGGCTTCGGTCCGGCATCCCCGACGATCGACTGGCTCGCGCTCTATGCGCAGGATTCGACCGGCTACGACAATCTCTGCCACCTTGTCAGTCGCGCGCACCTTGATCGGCCGCTCGAATTCGCCGCCCATGTCGTGCTGGCGGATCTGGTGGGCCATACCGACGGCCTGCTCTGCCTGACGGCGGCGAACGAGGGCGGGCTGACCCGTCTTCTCGCCGAAGGACAGATGAGCGCGGCGCAAGCCTATGCCGACCGGCTGCAGGAACTGTTCGGCGACCGGCTCTACATAGAACTCGCGCGGCGCGGCGATCCGGTGGAGGAAGCGGCCGAGGAAGCGCTGATCGAGATGGCCTATGCCCGCGATCTGCCGCTGGTTGCCACCAACCCCGCCTGCTTCGCCGAGCGAGCGTTCTATTCCGCCCACGATGCGATGCTGTGCATCGCCAGTTCCACCCACGTCGACAGCCCGGACCGGCCGCGTTCGTCGCAGGAATGGTGGATCAAGCCGGCACCGGTGATGGAGGAGCTGTTCGCGGACCTTCCCGAGGCGCTCGCCAACACGCTGGTCGTGGCGCAGCGCACCGCGTTGATGCCGCCCAAGCGCAAGCCGATCCTTCCCAGCCTTGCGGGCGACCAGGAAGGCGAGGCACGGGCTTGCGCGGCGGACAGCCGCACCGGTCTCGTCGAGCGGCTCAAGCCCTATTACGCCGAAACCTGCCATGCCGAACTGGCTGCGGTGCTCACCTTCGGGCCAGACGGCGAGCCCGATCCCGCGCGCTTCCCCGCACTGGCGGCGGCGGGCGTGTGGGACGAAGTGCTGAATTACCGCCAGCGGCTCGAATTCGAAATCGCGATCATCAATCGGATGGGCTTCGGCGGCTACTTCCTGATCGTTGCCGACTTCATCAAGTGGGCCAAGGAGCACGGCATCCCGGTGGGACCGGGACGTGGTTCGGGCGCTGGCTCGCTGGTGGCGTGGGCGCTGACCATCACCGATCTCGATCCGATCAAGCTGGGCCTGCTGTTCGAACGCTTCCTCAACCCGGAACGCGTCTCGATGCCCGACTTCGACATCGACTTCTGCGAAACCCGGCGCGGCGAGGTGATCCGCTACGTTCAGCAGAAATACGGGCTGGATCACGTTGCCCAGATCATCACCTTCGGCAAGCTGAAGGCGCGTGCGGTGCTGCGCGATACCGGGCGCATTCTGCAGATGAGCTATGGGCAGGTGGACCGGCTGTGCAAGATGGTGCCCAACCATCCCACCGATCCCTGGCCGCTGCCCCGCGCGCTGAACGGCGTGGTCGAACTGAAGCGAGAGTACGACCGCGACCCCGAGGTCAAGCGGTTGATCGACCTTGCGATGCAGCTCGAAGGCCTGCCGCGCAACAGCTCGACCCACGCGGCGGGCGTGGTGATCGGCGATCGGCCGCTGGCGCAACTGGTGCCGCTCTACCGCGATCCGCGCTCGGACATGCCGGTCACGCAGTTCGACATGAAGTTCGTCGAGGACGCCGGGCTGGTGAAGTTCGACTTCCTCGGCCTCAAGACGCTGTCCGTCCTTCGCAAGGCGATCGACCTGATGGGCCGGCGCGGGATCTCGATCGACCTGTCGATGCTGCCGTGGGACGATGTCGACACCTACAAGCTGCTCCAGTCGGGCGATACCGTGGGCGTGTTCCAGCTGGAATCCGAAGGGATGCGGCGCACGCTGGCGGCGGTGAAGCCGACCAATTTCGGCGACATCATCGCACTGGTCTCGCTTTATCGACCGGGCCCGATGGACAACATCCCGCTGTTCGGCCGCCGCAAGAACGGCTTGGAAAGCATCGAATATCCGCACGACAAGCTGGCCGGCATCCTGTCCGAAACCTACGGCATCTTCGTTTATCAGGAACAGGTGATGCAGGCCGCGCAGATCCTTGCGGGCTACTCGCTGGGCGATGCAGACTTGCTGCGCCGCGCGATGGGCAAGAAGGTGCAGGCGGAAATGGACGCCCAGCGCCAGCGCTTCGTCGATGGTTGCAAGGTAAATTCGGGGATCGAGGCGGCCAAGGCCAACGAACTGTTCGACTTGATCGACAAGTTCGCCGGCTACGGCTTCAACAAGTCGCACGCCGCCGCCTATGCGCTGCTCGCCTACCAGACAGCGTGGCTGAAGACGCACTACCCGCACGAATTCTACGCCGCTTCGATGTGCTTCGATATGCACCAGTCGGAAAAGCTGTCGATCTTCGTGGACGACATGCGGCGCAACGGCGTCGCGCTAGCCGGGCCGGACATCAACCATTCCGAGGCCGAATTCACCGTCGAGCGCACGCACGAGGGCTTCGCCGTGCGTTATGCGCTGGCCGGCCTGCGCAACGTGGGTGAGCGCGCGATGGAGACCATCGTCGCCGAGCGCGAGGCCAATGGCGCGTTCGAGAGCCTGGACGACCTGTTCCGCCGCGTGCCCGCAGGCTCGATGAACCGGCGCCAGCTCGAAGCGCTCGCCGCGGGCGGCGCGCTCGATTGCCTGGAACCCAACCGCGCGATGCTGATCGCCAATGCGGAACTGCTGATGGCCGTGGCGGACGAAGCCGCGCGCACCCGCACGTCGGGTCAGGGCGGCTTGTTTGGCGGCGACGACCATGCCGTGCCCGCCACCCGGCTGGCCGAAACCAAGCCCTGGAGCCGCGCCGAACAGATGGCGGCCGAGCGCGAGAACTTCGGCTTCTATTTCGCCGCGCATCCGGTGGAGGAATACCGCGCGGTCGCCTCGGCCAACGGCGCGCGCAGTTATGGCAGCCTGATTTCCGGCGGCGGGGAAGGGGGCGGACGCTCTGGCGCGGCCATGGCCGCGCTGGTCGAGAACGTCCAGAAGCGCAAGACGAAGCGGGGCAAGGACTTCGTCATGGCCGACTTCTCGGATGCGTCCGGCCTGTTCTCGGCCTCGTGCTTCGAGGAATCGCTGGTCGATTCGTTCGTGCAGTGGGCGCGCGAGGGCACCTGCGTGCTGCTCACCGTCGAACTCGACCGGCCGAATCCGGACGAGCCGCCGCGCGTCACCGTGCGCGGCGCTCGTCCGCTCGCCTCGGTCACCAGCGCATCGCGCATGATCCTGAAGCTTGACGTTACGAAGCCCGAGGCGATGAGCGAACTGGCGATGCTCCTGCCGCGCGCGGCCGACGGCAAGGGCGAGGTGCTGGCCCGCCTGCGGACCGGAGGCCCGCGCGAGCCGCTGGTGCGGCTGGGGACGGACTTCCGTCTCGACAGCGAATTAATCGAACGATTGATTCCCATCGAGGGGCTTGCCAATGTGGCGCTGACCGCAAGACCGGAACGGCATCTGCGGCTCGTCGAATAACGACAAGGATGGGAGAGGGTATGATTCAGCTGGGTGCCATGCAGGACTGGAAGCTGCGCGTTACCCATTTGCTGGATCACGCCGCCCGCGAACACGCCCACCGCGAGATCGTCACCCGCTGGGCCGATGGCAGCGAGACCCGCACCAACTGGGCAGGCATCCGCCGCGATGCGCTGAAGATGGTGCAGGCGCTGCGCCGGCTGGGCATCGGGCCGGGCGACCGGATCGCCACGCTGGCGATGAACCACCACCGTCACCTCGTCACCTGGTATGGTGCGGTGGGCGTGGGCGGCATCCTCCACACGATCAACCCGCGCCTGTTCGACGATCAGCTCGATTATATCGCCAACCACGCGGAGGACAGGGTCCTGCTGTTCGACAAGGTGTGGGCGCCCGTGGTCGAGCGGATGAAGCCGCGCTGGAAAACGATCGAGCACTACATCTGCTTCGACAGCGACGAGCCTGCGCAAGCGTTCGAGGACTGGATCGGCGCGGAAGACGGCAACGCTACGTGGGCCGATGGCGACGAACGCGATCCCTGCATGCTCTGCTATACCAGCGGCACCACCGGCAATCCCAAGGGCGTGCTCTACGAACACCGCTCCACCATGCTGCACGCCATCACCTGCCAGTCGCCCGGCATTTTCGGCATGGATACGCGCATGGTGATGATGCCGATCGTGCCGATGTTCCACGCCGCCAGCTGGGGCATTCCGTGGGCGGGCGCGGCGGCGGGAGCGAAGTTGGTCCTTTGCGCCACCAACGATGCCGCCACCTTGTGCGAACTGTTCGAGAACGAGAAGGTCACCGCCTCTGCCGGCGTACCGACGGTCTGGCTCAGCGTGCTCCAGCACATCGACGCCACCGGCCGTGAAATCCCCGCCAGCCTCAACCAGGTCGTCTGCGGCGGTTCGGCCATGCCGCGCTCGATGATTGAACGTTTCATGGCGCGCGGCATCCGCATCGCGCACGCCTGGGGCATGACCGAGACCTCGCCCATCGGCACCTCCGGGGCGGAAACGTGGGACTGGGACGACCTGTCGTTCGAGGAACGGGTGGACATCAAGGCCAAGCAGGGCCGCGTGCCCTTCGGCGTCGAGATCCGCTGCGTCGATCTGGGCGATCCGTCGAAAGTGCTGGAACGTGACGGCACCACGTCCGGCGCATTGCAGGTGCGCGGGCCGTGGGTGGTCAAGCGCTACTTCAAGGCGGAGCAGGACGCGACTGACGCCGACCAGTGGTTCGATACCGGCGACGTTGCCGTCATCCACCCCGACGGCACCCTGCAACTGACCGACCGCACCAAGGACGTGATCAAGTCCGGCGGCGAGTGGATCAGCTCGGTTGAGCTGGAGAACGCCGCCGTCGGCCATCCCTGCGTGGCCGAGGCCGCCGCGATCGGCATCCATCATCCCCGGTGGGACGAGCGCCCGCTGCTGGTGGTCGTCCGCAAGCCGGGCGCCGAATGCAGCGAAGCGGAACTGCGCGATTTCCTGGGCGAGAAGGTCGCCAAGTGGTGGGTGCCCGACGCGGTCGCCTTCGTTGATGAGATTCCCCACACCGGCACCGGCAAGATCAGCAAGAAGGACCTGCGCGAGCAGTTCCGCGATTTCGCCTGGCCCGCCTGAAGGACAGCACATGACCAGCTACATCGACCCGAGCCGGGAAAACTTCGACCGGTTCAAGGCCCTGCCGCGCGACACGGCGGTGCACATGCTCAACCTCGTCCGGTTCAAGGCGCAGGCGGACTATCCCGAAGGCCACCCGCTCGCGGGCAAGGGGCTGACCGGGAAGCAGGCCTACGACGAGTATTTCCGGACGATCCAGCCCGTGCTTGAACGCGCCGGCGGCCACATCGTGTGGAAAGGCGCGTTCGAGGCGATGGTGACTGGCCCGTCCGAATGGGAATGGGACGAGACTTTCGTGATGGCCTATCCCAGCGCCGCCGCGTTCATGGGGATGGTCAAGGACCCGGACTACGCGCCCGTCGTGGTCCACCGCCAGGCTGCGGTGGAAGACAGCCGTCTTGTCCGTTTCGCGCCGGTGGAGAGCTGACACCATGAGCCACGATCTTCTCGCCCAGCCCCTGGTCCTGCCGCGCGGCCCGGCATGGCCCAACCGCTTCATGCTCGCGCCGCTCACCAACCAGCAGAGCCAGGCCGACGGCACGCTGGGAGACGACGAATACAACTGGCTGGTCAAGCGCGCCGAAGGCGGCTTCGGCATGGTCATGACCGCCGCCGCGCACGTGCAGCGCGTGGGGCAGGGCTTCGTCGGCCAGATCGGCATTTTCGGCGACGAGCACATTCCCGGGCTGACCCGGCTGGCCGATGGCATCCGCAAGCATGGTGCCGTCTCCTCGGTCCAGTTGCATCACGCCGGCTACCGGTCGGACAAGGCCGTGGTTCCGCACCCGGTCGCTCCGTCCGACCACGCCGAAAGCGGCGCGCGCGGGCTTTCCACCGATGAGGTCGAGCGCCTCCGCGACGATTTCATCGCCGCCGCCCGCCGCGCCGAGAAGGCCGGGTTCGACGGCGTCGAAGTCCACGGCGCGCACGGCTACATCCTCGCCGCGTTCCTCTCGCCCGATTTCAACCTGCGCGAGGATCGCTACGGCGGCAGCGCTGAAAACCGCGCGCGGCTGGTGCTGGAAATCATCGACGGCATTCGCAGCACGTGCGGCCCGCAGTTCCAGGTCGGCCTGCGCGTTTCGCCCGAACGGTTCGGCCAGCGGCTCATGGAAATCCGCGAGCTGATCCGCCGCGTGCTGGCCGAAGGCAAGCTCGACTATGTCGATCTTTCGCTGTGGGACGTGCGCAAGGCGCCCAACGATGCGGAAGGCGCAGGGCGTGACCTGATCGACTGGTTCATGGACTTGCCGCGGGGCGACACGCGCGTCTGCGCCGCCGGCAAGATCATGAGCGCAGAGGACTGCGCGTGGGTGCTGGACAAGGGCTGCGATTTCGTCGCCATCGGCCGCGCCGCGATCCTGCGTCACGATTTCCCGCGCCGCGTGCTGGCCGATCCGGCCTATGTTTCGCCCGCGCTGCCCGTCACCGAGCAGCACCTGCTGGACGAAGCGCTCAGCCCCACGTTCGTCCACTACATGAAGAACTGGAAGGGATTCGTGGGCGATCCGGCCCAAAGCCCGGCCTAGAACAGGGCCAGCTGCCCATCGACGGACGGCGCGCGGAACTGCGAGCAATCGAGGTCTGTCTTCACCTGCTCGATCCCCGCGCGCCGGCATGCGATGCGGAACCGGCTGCGGATCAGATCGGCCCACACGCCCTGCGGCTTCATGCGGGTGAAGAACCGCGCATCGTTGTCCTTGCCGCCGCGCACGTCGTTGATGATCGCCATGACCTTGCCCGCCCGGTCGGAAAAGTGCGCCTCGAGCCACTCACGGAACAACGGCGCCACCTCGTGCGGTAGGCGCACCATGATCCAGCTTGCGGAAGGCACGCCCAGCGCGCCGGCGCGTTCCAGGATGCCTTCCAGGAACATGTCGGTGATCGACGGGATGACGGGGGCGACCGACACGTGTGCCGGCACGCCTGCCTCCACCAGCTTGCCCAGCGCCGCCAGCCGCTTGTCCGGCGCGGAGGCGCGCGGTTCCAGCAGGCCCGACAGCCGCGGGTCGAGGCTCGTCACCGAAATTCCCACCGCGACCAGCTTGAGCCGCGCCAATTGCGCCAGCAGGTCCAGGTCATCGAGCACCCGCGCCGACTTGGTCGTGATCGTCACCGGGTGGCGCACCTCAAGGCACAACTCCAGCACCGCGCGCGTGATGCGGTAATCACGCTCGATCGGCTGGTAGGGATCGGTATTTGTCCCCATCGCGAGCGGCAGGGGACGATAGCCCTTGCCGGCGAAGGTCTTGCGCAGGATCTCGGCCGCCTGCGGCTTGGCAAACAGCTTCGTCTCGAAATCCAGCCCCGGCGAAAGATCATGGTAGGCGTGCGTCGGCCGCGCATAGCAATAGATGCAGCCGTGCTCGCAGCCGCGATAGGCGTTCAGCGAACGGTCGAAGGGAATGTCGGGCGAGCGATTGAAGCTCATCACCGTTTTCGGAAATTCTTCGGTGACGGTGGTGCGCAGCTTCGGCCCCGGGCCGTCAATGTCCTCGCGCGCGTCCAGCCAGTCGCCATCGGCCTCGCGCGTGGCAAGTCCGAAGCGCGTGGGCACTGCGCCCGATGGCGCGCCGCGACCATGAACCGGAGGAGGTTTCATGGCGAGATAAGAACATAAGTGGAACAAAATGACAAGCGGCACCGCCGCCCGCGATCAGCTTTCCAGCAGTCTCGGCATCAGCTGCACGAAGTTGCAGGGCCGGTTGCGGCTGTCGAGCTGCTCGGCAAGGATGCCGTCCCAGCCGTCCTTCACCGCGCCGTTCGATCCGGGCAGCGCAAAGATGTAGGTGCCCCGCGCCACCACCGCGCAGGCGCGCGACTGGATCGTGCTGGTGCCGATGGTCTTGTAGCTGAGCCAGCGAAACAGTTCGCCAAAGCCCGGAATGTCGCGCGTCTTCACGCGGTCCAGCGCTTCCGGGGTAACGTCGCGGCCGGTCAGCCCGGTGCCGCCGGTGATGATCACCGCATCGACTGCGCGGTCGTCGATCCAGTTGTTCAGGCGGCTGACGATGCGGTCCACCTCGTCCTTCTCGATCGCACGGGCCGCCAGCTTGTGGCCGGCGCCCTTGATCCGTTCGGCAAGGATGTCGCCCGAGGTGTCCTCGGCCGGGCCGCGCGTGTCGGAAACGGTGAGCAGGGCGATGTGGATGGGCGTGAACGTGCGTAAGGTATCAATTGCCACGCGAGGCGATCCTGACATTCTGCGCGCCGGAAAGGCCGGGGAACTGCGGCCAAAGCCCTTGCGCCAGCCCGATGCGGCTTTCCGAAGCGCCGCCGGCCTGCCGTTCGTACATCCAGTAATTGCGCATCACGATCGACACGTAACCGCGCGTTTCCCAATAGGGGATCGATTCCATCCACAGCAGCGGATCGCCCTTGTCCCGGATCTCGGCGTTCCAGCGGCCGATGGGCATCGGTCCGGCATTGTAGGCGGCGATCACCTTGGGCAGCAGCCCCTGCGTTTCCGGCCGGGCGCGCAGCTGCGAGAGATAGGTCTGGCCGAACGCCAGGTTCACGTCGGGCAGGTCGAGCTGCTTTTCGCGGCCCATCATCACCGGCTCCACCTTGGTCAGGTCGCGCGCGGTGCCGGGCAGCACCTGCATCAGCCCCTTGGCACCTGCCGGGCTGGTGACGGCGGTGCGGAAATTCGATTCCTGCAACGAATGCGCAAACAGCAGCGCCGGATCGACCTTCCAGCCGTTGGCGGGCGTCCACTTCGGCGCGGGGAAGCGTGCGGCTTCGTCCGGGCGGGCACCGGCCGGCGCGTTATAGGCCATCCACAACTGGGTGGATGGCAGGCCGAGATCGCGGGCGAGGCGTGAAAGCGGGGCATACTGGCCCGGCGCGCCGATGCGTGCCTGATAGCGCAGCACTTCGTCGGCCAGGCCATCTTCGCCCACTTCGGCCAGCTGCACCGCGATGCGCACGTTGTTCACGCTGCGCAGCGCCTGCCAGTCGCCATCGGAGAAATCGGGGGCGGCCGCCGGTGCGCTTTCGCGCAAGCCCAGCGCCTCGCCGGCGATCATGCCGTAAAGGGTGTCACGGCTGCGGGCAGCGGCGCGCAGCGAAGCGGCGACCTTTTCGGGCTTGCGGCAACGCAGCCATGCCCGGCTCGCCCAATAGCTTGCTGCGGAGGACAGTTCGGCATTGTTCGCCATGCCGCCGGCCTTCTCGAAGCTTTCGGCGGCGGCCACGCAATCGTCCATGCGCCACGCGGCAAGGCCGGCGGTCCACATCGCCTCTGCCACCCACGGGCCGGAGCCGGCGTCGAACGCCGAAAGCGAGATCGCGCGGGCGTTGGCGTCGTCGTTCTCGATATAGAACGCCCAGCCCACCTTCTGCCGCCACTCGGCGCGGGCCTCGGGCGACAGCGACGCATCGATGCCGTCGAGCAGCAGGCGTGCGCCCAGCGGATCGTCGTTCTTGATGCGGTCGTTGATGGCCAGCGCCACCGTATCGGGCATGGTGCCGTCGGCGATGGAGCGCGGCTTGATCCGCTTCGACAGCGTGGGCAGCGTGTAGAGCGCCTGCGTTGCTGGCAGCGTCACGGGAAGCGCGGTGGCCCCACGCTTCAGCGCGAGCCTGCCGACCTGTTCGGACCACGGCAGGTCCGGAGCCTGCGAAAGCAGGTCCGTCAGCGGCTGAAGCTCCACCTTGGGCGAGGTGGAGGCGAGATAGAATTGCGCCTTGGCCACGGCATGGAGCGGGCCATCGGCGCGCTGCGCGAACATCTGCTGGACGGAAATCCAGTCCTCGCGCTCGATCGCGCCGAACAGCGCCTTGTAATAGGCGCGGTCATCCTGGCTCAGCAGCGAGGGCACCGCGGTGCGGTCGGCGCGGTTGCGGAAATAGTCCACGGCGGCGCTGTTGGCGTGCGCGGGCAGGGCAGCGGCAACCGCGAGGGTTGCAGCAAGTCCGGCCAGTGTCGCGCGGGTCTTTCCCCGGATCGTCACGCTTGTTCTGTCCCCGTCCATTCCAGCCAGCGATTCCACAGGCTTGCCTTGAAAGCGGGTTTCGCCAGCAGGGCTTCCAGATCGTATGTGGAAATCGCCGGAACGCTGCCCCCGTCATGGTTAAACGCGCGTAAATCCGAACGCTTATGCGTCGAATCGTTGTCAAGAAGCGTTGAAACGAGAGATCTGCCGAAAACCAGCAAGCGGCGGGGTTGGGCCAGCGCGACGTGATGAGCCAGCACGTCGCCGAGCCGTCGGCTCGCCAGATCGGCCCAGTCCGGCACTGCGATTCGCGCCGGCAGCACCGAGGTGAGGTAGGTCCGGTCCCGCGACAGGTCCATCGCCGCCAGCATCGCATCGAGCATTTTTCCGCCGCGCCCGCTCAGCAGCCGCTCGGAATCCTCCTCCTCGGGCATGGCGACCAGCACCATCAATTCGGCTTCGGCCGGTCCTGCGGGAGGCACCCGTCGCGCACCCGCCGGGGCCAGTGAAGGCTCCGCCATCCACCATGCGGCAAAGCCCGCGAGTTCGCTCGGCCAGCCGGCCCGATCGGCGCCGATCGGGGGAATTGCCGCTACGACTTCGGCCTCTGCCATGGCCTTGCGCTGGGCCGGGGTGGGGGGCACCACCGGGCGCGATGCGGCCAGCCAGTCCTGAGGGTCATCCACGAAGGCGCAATCCACCCCCGCGTCGCGCCACCAGTCCAGCGCGGCGCCCAACGCCTCGGTCCATTGGCCGGGTTGTTCGAGGCTCCCGCCACTCACCTGTCTAAATGTCCAATCACTCTGGCGGTATTGACCTTGTCCGCGCCAGCTTTCAAGGCGGATGGGATATTCAACAGAGCAATTGGTCGGAGCCAGGGGAATGAGCGAACGGGAATCGATGCCGTACGACGTCGTGATCGTCGGGGGCGGTCCGGCGGGATTGGCAGCATCCATCCGCCTCAAGCAGGTCAATCCGGACCTATCGGTCTGCGTGCTCGAAAAGGGCTCGGAGATCGGCGCGCACATCCTTTCGGGCGCGGTGGTCGATCCCAAGGCGCTGGACGAACTGCTGCCGGAATGGCGCGATATGGGCTGCCCGATGGCGGAAACCCCGGTGACCGACAACTGGCACTGGGTGCTGGGCCGCAAGGGCAAGATGTCGATCCCGCACTGGCCGATGCCTCCGTTCATGTCGAACGACGGCAACTATACCGGCAGCCTTGGCAACCTGTGCCGCTGGCTCGGCGAACAGGCGATGGAGCTGGGGGTTGAAATCTTCCCCGGATTCGCCGCGGCCGAAGTGCTGTTCGACGAAAACGGCGCCGTCATGGGCGTCGCCACCGGCGACATGGGCGTGGGCAAGGACGGCGAGAAGAAGCCCGACTACCAGCCCGGCATGGAACTCCACGCCAAGTACACCCTCTTTGCAGAGGGCGCGCGCGGACACCTGACCAAGCGCCTGAAGGCGCATTTCGACCTCGAAGCCGATTGCGAGCCGCAGGTCTACGGCATCGGCATCAAGGAGCTGTGGGACATCGATCCCGACAAGCACGTTCCCGGCCGCGTGATTCACACGCAGGGCTGGCCGCTTTCGGAATCGAACACCTGGGGCGGTGGTTTCCTCTACCACCAGGCGAACAACCAGGTCGCGCTCGGCTTCGTCACCGCACTCGATTACGCCAACCCCTATGTCTATCCGTTCGAGGAATTCCAGCGCTGGAAGCAGCACCCGGAAATCCGCGCGATTCTCGAAGGTGGCCGCCGCGTGTCCTACGGCGCGCGCGCGATCAACGAAGGCGGCTGGCAGTCTGTGCCCAAGCTGGCGTTCCCGGGCGGCGCGCTGATCGGTTGCTCGGCCGGCTTCGTCAACGTGCCCCGCATCAAGGGCAGCCACACCGCGATGAAGAGCGGGATGCTCGCTGCGGAAGCGATTTCCGCCGCCATCGCGTCGGGCCGTGAAAAGGACGAGATGGGCGAATACGACGCCGCCGTCCGCGACAGCTGGATCGCCAAGGAACTGAAGAAGGTCCAGAATGCGCAGCCGCTGATTGCCAAGTTCGGCGGCGAGCTGGGCACGGTGCTGGCAGGTGCGGACATGTGGCTGCGCCAGCTGGTCGGCTTCGGCATTTCCAAGCCGCTCAAGCATCACCGCGACAGCGAGGCGACCCAGCGCGCCGATCTGTTCAAGCCGATCCAGTATCCCAAGCCCGATGGCGTGATCAGCTTCGACCGCCTGACCAGCGTGTCGTTCTCCTACACCAACCACGAGGAAGACCAGCCGTGCCACCTCGTGCTCAAGGACCCGACGGTGCCGACGCGGATCAACCTGCCGATCTACGCAGGACCGGAACAGCGGTACTGCCCTGCGGGCGTCTATGAGTTCGTCGGCGTGGAAGAAGGCGCGCCGCGTCTTCAGATCAACGCCCAGAACTGCGTCCACTGCAAGACCTGCGACATCAAGGACGTGACCCAGAACATCGAATGGGTCACGCCCGAAGGCGGCGGCGGCCCGAACTACCCGAACATGTGATCTTCGGCCCCAGGGGCGGAGAAAGGCGAGGCGCCGGGGCTTGCTCCGGCGCCTCGCTCGTTTCAGGAAGCAGCCGATGAGTCTTTCCCAAACCGCTTACGCCAAGATCAATCTCGCGCTCCACGTGCGCCGCCGCCGCGCGGACGGCTATCACGAACTGGAAACGCTGTTCGCCTTCGTCGATGCGGGAGATGAACTGACGGCGCGGCCTTCGCCTCAGGACCGGCTCCATGTAACCGGCGAATTTGCCGGCACGCTCGACGATCCCTTCGGCAACATCGTGGCCAAGGCGCTGTCGGCCCTGCCGCACGGGCAGGGCTGGGACGTCACGCTCGACAAGCGGCTGCCCGTCGCGGCGGGCCTTGGCGGCGGCTCGGCCGATGCCGGCGCGGTGTTCCGGATGGTCCGCGATGCCCACGGGTTGCCGGATGACTGGCACCAACGCGCCGCGCGGCTGGGTGCCGATGTTCCCGCTTGCGTCGAAAGCGTCGCCTGCATCGGGCGCGGCACCGGCACCGAACTGGAACCCGTCGCCAACGATCTGGCCGGCGCGCCCGTGCTGCTGGTCAATCCGCGCATCCCGTTGCCCACCGGCCCGGTGTTCAAGGGCTGGGACGGGGTGGACCGCGGCCCCATGCCCCAGGGCAACTTGCGCACCATCGCACGCGAGGGCCGCAACGATCTCGAAGCACCCGCGCTCGCGCTGGTGCCGCAGATCGGCGATGTCCTCGACGCGCTTGCCGACAGCGGCGCGTGGCTCGCACGGATGAGCGGCTCGGGCGCCACCTGCTTCGCGCTTTACGATACGGCCCGGCAGCGCGATGCCGCGAAGGCCGCCATGCCCGCGGCGTGGTGGACTCTGGCCGGGAGCCTGCGCTGATGGACCACGAAGCCTACCGCCTGATCGGCAGCCCTCGCTTTGGCGGCATCCTCGTCGTCTCCGACCACGCCTCGAACCGCGTCCCGGAAGACATCGACCTCGGCATCGCGCCGGACTTGCTCACCCAGCACGTTGCCATCGACATCGGCGTCGGTGCCATTGCCGAGCGCATGGCGCAGCGCCCCGGCACGGCCGCGTTCCTCGGCAATGTCAGCCGGCTGGTCTGCGACTTCAACCGCGACGAGCACCTGCCCACCGTCGTCCCCATCGCCAGCGATGGCCACGCCATCCCCGGCAACGCGCTCGATCACGCCGGCCACGAAGCCCGGCTCGCGCGCTTCTTCCGGCCTTATCACGAGGCGCTCGCCGCCACGATCGAGGCCGCGCCGCCGTCGCTGATCCTCTCGCTGCACAGCTTCACCCCGCGCCTCGCCAGCAGCGAGGAACCGCGTCCGTGGCATGTCGGCGTGCTCTACAATGCGGACGAGCGCGCGGCCCGTATCGCTATTCCGCTGCTCGAAGCCGAAGGGCTGATCGTGGGTGATCAGCAGCCCTATTCGGGCAAGCTGCTCAATGCGACGATGAACCGCCATGCCGAGGCCGATGGCCGGCCCTATCTTGGCGTCGAAGTGCGCCAGGACCTGATCGGCGACGAAGCGGGACAGGCCGAATGGGCGGAGGGCCTTGCCCGCATCGCGAACGCGGTCGCGATCTCGATTGCCTGAACCTCTGTGCCCCTTTCAAATTAATAAAGTCTAATATAGCTTGCCCTCAGCGCTGCGCCCCCACGCAGCCAAATAACAGCAGGAGCAAGGCACATGGTCCACGATTGGCAGGAAATGGCGCGCAATCTTTCGGGCGCGATCAAGCAGGTGCGTCAGGGAACGCCCGACGTGATGAAGGCGTTTTCCCAGATGGCGCAGTCCGCCACCGTCGATGGCGCTCTCGATGCGCGGACCAAGGAACTCATCGCGCTGGGTATCGCGGTCGCCATCCGCTGCGATGGCTGCGTGGCGTTCCACGCGCAGGCCGCGGTCAAGCACGGCGCAACGCGAGAGGAAGTGATGGAGACGATGGGCATGGCGCTCTACATGGGGGCAGGACCCAGCCTGATGTATGCGGCACAGGCGGTCGAGGCCTATGACCAGTTCGCCGCCGCGGCGGTCACGCCTACCGAAACGGCTTGACGATCGTCGCAAAATTAACCTTCGACGGGTGACGATTGCTGGGGTAGGGCGCATTCGGTCGCAAACCCGAACAAGCCCTCAACTTCGGAGCAGTCGTCATGCCCGCCTATCGTTCTCGCACCACCACCCATGGCCGCAACATGGCAGGCGCGCGCGGGCTCTGGCGGGCCACCGGCATGAAGGACAGCGATTTCGGCAAGCCGATCATCGCGGTCGTCAATTCGTTCACGCAGTTCGTGCCGGGCCACGTCCACCTCAAGGACCTGGGCCAGATGGTCGCGCGCGAGATCGAGGCCGCCGGCGGCGTCGCCAAGGAATTCAACACCATCGCGGTCGATGACGGGATCGCGATGGGCCACGACGGGATGCTCTATTCGCTCCCCAGCCGCGACCTGATCGCCGACAGCGTCGAATACATGGTCAACGCGCACTGCGCCGATGCGATGGTCTGCATCTCCAACTGCGACAAGATCACGCCGGGCATGCTGATGGCTGCGCTGCGTATCAACATCCCGGTGGTGTTCGTCTCGGGCGGGCCGATGGAAGCCGGCAAGGTCGTGCTGCGCGGCAAGGAAACGGCGCTCGATCTCGTCGATGCGATGGTTGCCGCCGCCGACGACAAGTACACCGACGAGGAAGTCGAGACGATCGAGCGCTCGGCGTGCCCCACCTGCGGGTCGTGCAGCGGCATGTTCACCGCCAATTCGATGAACTGCCTGACCGAAGCGCTCGGCCTGTCGCTGCCGGGCAATGGTTCCACGCTCGCCACGCACGGCGATCGCAAGCGCCTGTTCCTTGAAGCCGGCCGCCTCGTGGTCGACTTGTGCAAGCGCTATTACGAGCAGGACGATGAAAGCGCGCTGCCGCGTTCCATCGCCACGTTCGAAGCGTTCGAGAACGCCATGAGCCTCGACATCGCGATGGGCGGCTCGACCAATACCGTGCTGCACCTGCTGGCCGCGGCGCACGAAGCCGGCGTGAATTTCACCATGACCGACATCGACCGGCTTTCGCGCCGTGTCCCGTGCCTGTCGAAGGTCGCGCCCGCGAAGAGCGACGTCCACATGGAAGACGTCCACCGCGCGGGCGGCATCTTTGCCATCCTGGGCGAGCTGGACCGTGCCGGACTGCTCCACACCCATCTGCCCACCGTCCACAGCAAGACGCTGGCCGACGGGCTGAACCTCTGGGACATCAAGCGCACCAACGCGCCCAGCGTGCAGGAATTCTTCAAGGCGGCCCCCGGCGGCGTGCCGACGCAAGTGGCCTTCAGCCAGGATCGCCGCTGGACCGAACTGGACCTCGACCGTGAAAACGGCGTGATCCGCTCGGCCGACCATGCCTTCAGCAAGGACGGCGGCCTCGCCGTGCTCACCGGCAACGTCGCGCTCGACGGCTGCATCGTCAAGACGGCGGGCGTGGACGAATCCATCCTGAAGTTCACCGGCCCGGCCGTGGTGTTCGAAAGCCAGGACGCAGCGGTCACCGGCATCCTCACCGGCCAGGTCAAGGCGGGCGACGTCGTGGTCATCCGCTATGAAGGGCCGAAGGGCGGGCCGGGCATGCAGGAAATGCTCTACCCCACCAGCTACATCAAGTCGAAGGGCTTGGGGGCTGCCTGCGCGCTGCTCACCGACGGGCGCTTCTCGGGCGGCACCTCGGGCCTGTCCATCGGCCACGTCTCGCCCGAAGCGGCCGAGGGCGGCGTCATCGGGCTGGTGGAGAACGGCGACGTGATCGCCATCGACATCCCGGGCCGCTCGATCACGTTGCAGGTGGCGGAAGACGAACTCGCCCGCCGCCGCGCGGCGATGGACGAGAAGGGCTGGCATCCGGTCAAGGAACGCCCGCGCAAGGTCTCGGTCGCGCTTCAGGCCTATGCTGCGATGACCACCAGCGCCGCGCGCGGCGCGGTGCGCGACCTGTCGCAGCTCAAGGGCGCTAATGCGAAGGGCTGAGGCCCTTCTCCTGGCCGCTGCGCTGGCGGGCCTGCTCGCCGGCTGCTCGCGCGGCGGCGAGGACGCGCTGCCCCAGCGCAAGATCGATTGCGCGCTTGGCGGGGCAAACGCCTTTGCACCCGACTGCGCGGTGGAGGAGGCGGTCCAGCGCGGACGTGCCCTCCTCATCGTCTTTGACAAGGCGGGCGGTTTCCGCCGCTTCGAGAAAGTGGCAGACGGGCGCGGGGTGATCTCCGCCGACGGGGTGGAAGAAACCACCGTCCAATGGATTCCTGATGGTCGGCTCGAAGTGACCGTCGGCCAGGATCGCTACCGTTTTCCCGCCAAGGTGAAGCCTGAACCCGATGCCCCGAAGCCGTGACGTAACGCTGGCGCAAGTCCTCACCGTAGCGCAGATGCGCGCCGCAGAGGAAGCGCTGATCGCCGGCGGCACCAGTGTCGAAGCGCTGATGGAAGTCGCCGGGCGCGGGGCAGGGGAATATGTCCGCCGCATCGCCGCGACCCGGCCCGTCACGGTGCTGTGCGGCCCCGGCAACAATGGCGGCGACGGCTATGTCATTGCCCGCCACCTGATGGAGCACGGCAATCCCGTCACCGTGGTCGCCGCGCGCGATCCCGGCACCCCGGCGGCGAAAAACGCGCGCAGCCTGTTCAAGGGCACCGTTGTGGGACCGGACGCGGAACTTCACGGCGACGTGTTCGTCGATTGCCTGTTCGGCAGCGGCCTGACTCGTGCCTTGCCCGATGACCTGATGGCGCTGCTCACCGGCCTTGCCGCCAACCACCACTTGCGCGTGGCGGTGGACCTGCCCAGCGGCGTCGAAAGCGACAGCGGCCAGCCGCTTAACGCGGATCTTCCCGCAAGTGACCTGACCATCGCGCTCGGCGCGTGGAAGCACGCGCATTGGACCATGCCCGCCGCCGCCCAGATGGGAGCGCTGCGGCTCGTCGATATCGGCGTCACGTTGCAGCCGGAAGCCGCCGCGCTTCTGCAACGCCCCCGCTTCGCCGCCCCGGCGCCTGATGCCCACAAGTATCGCCGCGGCCTGCTGGCCGTCGTCGCCGGCGAGATGCCCGGTGCACCGATCCTCTCCGCCACTGCCGCCCTGCGTGCCGGCGCGGGTTATGTGAAGCTGCTGCTTGCAGGAGCCCCGCTTCTCACCCCCGCTCCTGCCGAGCCTGTCGAAACACGCGCCCTGCCGCCCGAATTGGTCGCAGCCCATGGCGATCTGGCAGAATTGCTCGCGGACCCGCGCCTTGCCGCCCTGCTGGTCGGCCCCGGTCTCGGCCGTAACGAGACGGCCCGCCAGCGCCTCCGCGCCGTGATGGAACGGGCCATCCCAAGCGTGATCGACGCCGATGCGCTCATGCTGCTCGGTCCCGATCTTCCGCTCAAGGCCCCAACCGTGCTGACCCCGCATGAGGGCGAAATGGCCGCGCTCGAACGCGCTTTCGGCCTTTCGGGCGACGCGCCCCGCCGCTGCCGTGCCGCTGCGCTCGCCAAGGCCAGCGGCGCCGTCATCGTGCTCAAGGGGCCGGACAGCCTGATTGCGGAGCCGGATGGCAGCGTCACGCTTGCGCCCCGCGCCTCGACCTGGCTCTCGGTCGCTGGCACTGGCGATGTCCTCGCCGGCCTCATCGCCAGCCGCCTGGCCACCCACGCCGATCCAGCGCGCGCCGCGCGCGAAGGGCTGTGGCTGCACGGCGAAGCCGCGCGTCTCTGCGGCCCCGCTTTCACCGCCGGGGAGCTGGCGCTTGCCGCCAGCCGCGCCCTTGCCGGAGCTTTGTCATGACCAGTGCCCTGATCGTCCGCGTTGCCGCCAAGGGGGAGGGTGCCACCGCCGACGGGCGTTACGTCACGCTCGCCGCGCCGGGCGACACCCTTGAGGCGGACGGCACGCTCACGCGGGGTCCGGACCACGTCGATCCGCCCTGCCGCCACTTCCCGGCCTGTGGCGGCTGCCAGTTGCAGCACCTCTCGGAAAAGGCGCTGACCGAATACGTGTTCAGCCGCGTGGAAGGCGCCGCTCGCGGGCAGGATATCGCGCCGCCCCCGGCCGAGCCGCCGCACTTGTCGCCTCCCGGCACGCGCCGCCGGGCCTCGCTTCACGCGCAGGCGATCGGCAAGCGCGTGGTGCTGGGCTTCCGCGAACAGGGCACGCACAAGATCGTCGATATGCGCGAGTGCCATGTTCTCGCGCCCGAACTGTTCGGCCTGGTCGCGCCCTTGCGCAAGCTGCTCGAAGGCTGGGGCGACCGCAAGCTCTCGGTCGACATCGACCTGACGCTGGTCGACCAGGGCGTTTCGGTCGGCCTCAATGGCATCACCGCCGACAATCTCGCCCGCACCGAGGCGCTGCTCGATTTCGCGCGCGAACACGCGCTAGCCCGTCTGACGCTGGACAGCGGATACGGCCCGGAAACCACGTGGGAACCCGATCCGGTCACGGCCACGCTCGGCGGAACCCCGGTCGGCCTGCCGCCCGCTGCCTTCCTGCAGGCGACCCGCGACGGCGAAGACGCGCTGACCAGCGCCGCGCGCGAATGGCTGGCCGGCGCGGCCACGGTCGCCGATCTGTTCTCCGGTCTCGGCACTTTCGCCTTCGCGCTCGCCGGGCCGGGCACCAAGGTGCTGGCAGTCGAAGCGGCGCGTGATGCGCACCTCGCCTGTCAGGCAGCGGCGCGAGGTCATGGCCGCCCCGTCCACGCCCTCCACCGCGACTTGTTCCGCAATCCGCTGCGCACCGAGGAACTCGACCGCTTCGCCGCCGTCGTCCTCGATCCGCCGCGCGCCGGCGCGCGCGAGCAGGTGGTGCAGATCGCCGCCAGCCGCGTGCCGCGCGTATGCTACGTCAGCTGCAATCCGGCGAGCTGGGCGAAGGATGCCGCCACGCTGATCGAGGGTGGCTATCGGCTCGTCCATCTGCGTGCCGTGGGGCAGTTTCGCTGGTCCATCCACGTCGAGCTGGTGAGCCTGTTCCTGAAGGACGAATAAGGCCGCCCGGGATCGTCCCGGGCGGCCTTCGGTATGGCTCAGGTACCTTTAGGTGTCGTTCAGAACACGGCGATCGCGGCGTGCAGAACCAGCGCCATCAGCGCCACGCTCGACAGTGCGAACAGCAGGAAGCGTCCGGCGACCTTGTTCACGGTCGATTGCCAGATCGAATGGACCACGCGCAGGCCAACATAGGCCCACGCGATCTTGGCGTTCAGCCCATCGCCCTGACCGATGATCGCCAGCACGATGCATACCGCATAGAACACCGTAGGTGCTTCATGCAGGTGATTGTAATTATGCGCCTTCCACTGGATTTCGCGCGGCAGCAGGTTTTCCAGCATTGCGCCGGTCCAGCCCTGGTCCGCACCGGGCTCGGTCGGCTTCGGCAGCTTGCCTATGGCGGGAATACGCGTGGCGTACATCCACACCCACATCACCATGGTCCACGCCGCCAGCGCGACGACGGGTTTCAGGATCATCATGCCTATCATGTTCTTGGCTCCCCCTCTTGAAGTTATTTATGATGCAGACAGCGTAGCCACCGCCGCGCGAACCGCCAGCGCCATCAGCAGCATGGTGGACAGCAGGAACAGCAGGAAGCGCACGGGCACCCTGTTGATGGTCGCCTGCCACATCGAATGCACGATCCTCACCACAACGTAGCCCCAGGCCAGTCTCACATCGATCCGGCCCGCTCCGACGATCGCAATGATCGCGCTGACTGCATAAAACAACGTAGGTTGTTCCATCAGGTGTGTGTAATTGTGGGATTTCCAGTTGATTTCGGGAGGCAGGACGGTCTCCAGATCCTGACCCCGGCCGCCCGGCTTAGCTGCGCCGAGGCCGCCCATCCTGCGCATCGCCGGCAAGCGGGTTCCCGCCACCCACAGCAGCATGAACAATGACCACAGCACCAGCACGGCCGCCGGTGCGAGCATCTGCGCCTGCATCGCGCGCTTCCCCTCAATTTCGCGGGAGAGTGCGAAGCGCCGTGTCGATTGTCAAATGCAACCTATCGTGGGCGAGTGACCGTGCCGATCTGATAGTAGCCGAGCGGTCCCCGGCGCGTGGAGGCGGCAAGGCCGTCATCTTCGGCCAGCGCCGCGAGCGCTGCGCCCAGATCCGCGCGGGGGGTGACGTGGAAGCTCGCCAGCAAGCGGCGCAGGCCCGCGCGCAAGGGAAGTGGCAGGCCGTCGAGATCGCCGAAATCGACGATGTGCAGCGATCCGCCGGGGGCAAGCAGCGTGGCGGCGTGGTGGATGGCCTCGCGCCAGACCGGGATCATCGACACTGCATAGGAGATCACGATGCGGTCAAATTGCTCACGTCCAAACAAGGTCTTGGGATCGAAATCTGTGGCGTCACCGAGGCCCAGCCTCGCCCGGCCGCCGAGACGTCCCCCGGCGATCGACAGCATCTCGCGCGAGATATCCAGTCCATGGAGCACCGCGCCGGGCCAGCGTTTGCCGATCAGCGCCAGGTTGCGGCCGGTACCGCAGCCGACTTCGAGCACCGCCGTGCCGGGCTGCGCGTCCAGCCCGGCGATCAGCGTGTCCCGCCCAAAAAGGTAGTATTTCCGGGTCGCGTCATAGATGTGCTTCTGGCGCCGATAGACCGCGTCCATCAGCGCGCCGTGCGAGGGCGCGGTGCTGGCCATTACGCCAGCTCGTACAGGTGGACGCCGCCGTAGATCGAGGACCGGTCACGGCGCGTGTAGTCGAGGCTGGCCTCGGCATGGTAGCTCCAGCGCGAGAGCAGGGCGTCGTCCAGGCGGCCCGGCAGCAGGCTGGGGGCGGCGGCGGTGCGGAACAGCACGCGCGCGCCGGGACGGGCGGTACGGGTGATCTCGCTCCACAGCGCGTTGAGCTGATCGTCCGTCATCCAGTCCTGCGCGTCGAGCAGCACGTAGCGGTCGAGCGAGGCGGCAGGCTGGGCGGCGAGATGCTCGGTCATGTTGGCGTGGCGCACGTCCACGCGGTCGACGCGGGCGCGCACCGCTTCCCAGTTGGCCTGCTGGAGATAGGGCGGCAGCGGGCAGTCCGGTGCTTGGCCGTATCCGCGCGAAAATGCCTGCCATGCGAAGTAGTTATCGGCGATATCGAAGTCGCAAGCGAGCTTTTCGAGACGGCGGCGGAGCACTTCGGCCATGGGTTGGTCGCCCGCCAGAACATCGAACTGCGCCGGCGGAATGCCGAGGCCGAACAGCGAGGCTGGCTGGTCGGTCAGCCAGCGCACGAACTTGCGGTCGAACACCGGCGAAAGCTCGGCTTCGAACACCTGCCGCTGTTCTTCGGTCGAACGTGCCGAGAGAATCTTCGAAAGATCAATGCGGTAGAGCTTGGCAAGAAGGTGGGCCACGCCGATGAAGTTGCCCAGCAGCCCGCGCTTGTAGATGCCCTTGCGGAAACCGCCGATGCGGCGACGACCGATCAGGTCGCGCCCTTCCCAATAGCGGCGCGTCGGCTCGTCGAGGTGCTGCGCGACCCACGCATGATAGGCATCGACGTTGGCCTTGCTGTTCGCTTCGGCGAAGAAACGGCGGAACAGCGCATATTCCGGCAGGTGCCGGGCCGAGGCGACCTTGAGCTTGTTGAGCGCGATGTGCGCGGTGTTGAGATCGACGGCGGTGATCGCCGCCGGATCGGCCACGAGGTAGGACAGCACGTTGCAGCCGCCGCTGGCGATGGCGACCATCCGGCTGTCCGGACGGATCTGCAGCGCCTCCATGTCGACTTCGGGATCTTCCCAGATCTGGGCGTAGACCAGCCCGCGGAAAGCGAAGGCGAAGGCGTGGTCGAGCAGCCGGTTGGCAACGCTGGCGCCCTTGCGCACGACGGCGCCTTCGACCTTCGTTTGCGTGTCGGATGCGGAGAGGGTTTCGAGACTGGTCATGACCGTCGCTCAAGTCCTTATGAGGGTCTTTCGCGAGGCCGGATAGGATGGCAGCGTTGCGGTATTGTGGCAGCCGCGTGGCGAGTTTCAGTCCTTGCCCGCGATCACCGCCGTGAAGGCCTGCGGATCGACGTTCCCGCCCGACAGTATAACGGCCGTCCGTCCGTCCGAAGGCACCTTTCCGGCGAGCAGCGCCGCCAGTCCTGCCGCGCCGCCGGGTTCGATCACCAGCCGCAGGCGGGCGAAGGCCAGGCGCTGCGCGGCACGGACTTCGGCCTCGCTCACGGTAACGCCCTGCATCCCGCGTGACGTCATGACGGCAAAGTTGATCGGAAACGTGATCGGTGTCTGCAATGCATCGCACGCGGTTTTCGGCGGATTTTTCCCCAGCGGGAGGATCGCTCCGGCGGCGAGGCTGCGTGTGACATCATCCCAGCCTTCCGGTTCGACCGGCACGATTTCAGTATCCGGACAGGCGAGGGCGAGGCCCGCCGTCAGCCCGCCACCGCCACATGAGCAGACAATCCGCGTGGGCGCGCCGCCGGCATGGCGTTCCATCTGCGTCGCAAGCTCGATCCCCGCGCTGCCCTGTCCCTCGATCACCCACGGATCTCCATAGGCGTGGACCAGCACGGCGCCGGTCTGCGCGCACAAGTCACCGGCGATGGCATCGCGCGATTCGCGCATCCGGTCGTAAAGCACGATGTCCGCGCCCAGTGCGCGAGTGGCGTCCAGCTTTACCGTGGGCGCATCGGAAGGCATGACGATGGTGGCGGCCACGCCCAGCCGGCGCGCCGCCCATGCCACGCCCTGCGCGTGATTGCCGCTCGATACCGCGATCACGCCGCGCTGGCGGTCTTCCGACGAAAGGTCGCTCATTCGGTGCCACGCGCCGCGGATCTTGAAAGCGCCCACAGGCTGCAGGCTTTCCGCCTTGCACCACACCGTGCCGCGGCCGGGCAGGTCGAGCGGAAGCAGCGGCGTTTCGGGCAGCAGCGCGGCGATCTTTGCCGCCGCGCGCAGCACGCCGTCGCGGGTGGGTACGCGTTCAACGGGTGCGGCGCACTCAGGTATTGGGTTTGTCATGGCATTAGCCTAAAGGCGCAGCCCATGTCTGTCGCTCCCCTTGTCCGGGTGCGGCCCCTATCCGCATTTCGACTATGGAGATCCCATGGCCAAGGTTCTTGTCATCGGCGCCGGCGGCGTCAGTTCGGTTGCCGTCCACAAGATGGCGATGAATTCCGGCATCTTTACCGGCATCGCTCTCGCCAGCCGCACCAAGTCTAAGTGCGACGCCATCGCCGCTTCGGTGAAGGAGCGCACCGGCGTTGTCGTCGATACCTTCCAGATCGATGCCGACGACGTTGCGGCGACAACGGCGCTGATCAATGCGGTCAAGCCGGTGCTCGTGGTCAACCTGGCGCTGCCGTATCAGGACCTCCACATCATGGACGCCTGCCTGGCCGCCGGCGTGAACTACATGGATACCGCGAACTACGAGCCGATCGACGTGGCCAAGTTCGAATACAAGTGGCAGTGGGCCTATCAGGATCGCTTCAAGGAAGCAGGCCTGATGGCGCTGCTCGGTTCGGGCTTCGATCCGGGCGTGACCAGCGTGTTCGCCACCTGGCTGAAGAAGCACAAGCTGGACACGATCCGCACGCTCGACATCCTCGACTGCAACGGCGGCGACCACGGCCAGCACTTTGCCACGAACTTCAACCCGGAAATCAACATCCGCGAAGTGACCGCCCCCGCGCGCCACTGGCTGAACGGCGAGTGGATCGAGACCCCGGCGCTGACCATCCGCGAGAACTTCGACTTCGAGGCGGTCGGCCCGAAGAACATGTACCTGATGTATCACGAGGAAATCGAAAGCCTCGCGCATCATCTGCCCGAAATCGAGCGCATCCGCTTCTGGATGACCTTCGGCGATGCCTATATCACGCACCTTACCGTGCTGCAGAACGTGGGCATGACCCGGATCGATCCGGTGATCTACGAGGGCAAGGAGATCATTCCGCTCCAGTTCCTCAAGGCCGTGCTGCCCGAACCCGCTTCGCTGGGGCCGACGACGAAGGGCAAGACCAACATCGGCGACATCGCCACCGGCCTCAAGGACGGGGTGGAGAAGACGTTCTACGTCTACAATATCTGCGACCACGAGGACGCCTATCGCGAAACCGGCAACCAGGCGGTGAGCTATACCACCGGCGTGCCGGCGATGATCGGCGCGGCGCTGATGGTGCAGGGCATCTGGAGCGGAACGGGCGTGTTCAACATCGAACAGTTCGATCCCGATCCCTACATGGACATGCTGAACGAGCATGGCCTGCCTTGGAACTGCAAGGAACTGGCCGGGCCGCTGGCGTTTTGATCTGAGTTCCTCCCCCGCTCAGGGGGAGGATCATTGGGACCTTTCGATATGGAAACCAGAGCCGGCGATCCGGGCGCGTTCGCGCATTTCGACCTGTCGCGCGTCGACAGTCCGGCCTTCGTGGTCGATGCGGCGGCGCTCCGGCGCAATCTGTCGGTTCTGGCGGACATCCGCGACCGCGCCGGGATCAAGGTGCTGGCCGCGCTCAAGGCGTTCTCGATGTGGCGCGTGGCGCCGATCGTGGGCGAATACCTGAACGGGGTGTGCACCTCGGGCCTGTGGGAAGCACTGCTGGCCTCCGAGCACTACAAGGGCGAGATCGCGACTTATTGCGCGGCCTACAAGGCGGAGGACCTGCCCGAGATCTTGCGCCTGTCCGACCATGTGATCTTCAACTCGCCCGGCCAGCACGAGCGTTTCAAGCGCGAGATCGCGGCGGCGCGGGCAGGGGGTGATCGATTCGATATCGCCCTGCGGATCAACCCGTTGCACGCGGAAGGTGAAGTTCCGCGTTATGATCCCTGTGCGCCGCATTCCCGCCTTGGCTTTCCGGTGGACCAGCTTGAGGATGCCCATCTGGAGGGCGTGACCGGCCTTCATTTCCACACGTTGTGCGAGCAGGACTTCGAGCCGCTCAAGCGCACGTGGGAGGCGTTGAAGCCGCGGATCGAGCGGTTCTTCCCGCAGCTGGAATGGCTGAACTTCGGCGGCGGGCATCACGTGACGCGTGCCGACTACCAGCGCGATGAGCTGGTGGCGTTCCTGAAGCAGGTGAAGGCCGAGACGGGCTGCGAGATCTATCTCGAACCGGGTGAGGCCGTTGCGCTCGACGCCGGCATTCTGGTCGGCACGGTGCTGGACACGCACTGGAACGGGATGCCCCTGGCCATCACCGACATTTCCGCCACCTGCCACATGCCCGACGTGATCGAGGCGCCTTATCGCCCGGCCATGCTGGGTGAATTGCCGGTGGACGAATATGAAGACGGGCAGGGCGACGCCCCGGTGCGGCTCGGCGGGCCGTCGTGTCTCGCCGGCGATGTGATCGGCGATTACCGGATGAGCGTGCCCTGCGCCCCAGGCGTGCGGTTCGCGTTCCTCGACCAGGCACACTATTCGATGGTCAAGACCACGACATTCAACGGCGTGCCGCTGCCCTCGATCTGGTTGTGGGACAGCGAAACCGATGCGCTCGAGCGGGTGCGAAGCTTCTCTTACGAGGACTTCCGCGACCGCCTGTCGTGATGCTGCGAGCGAGTCGCGGCTGAGCCTGCGTGCCAGGCTTCTGAAGCCGGAACCAAATCGGTATGGAACGTCACGCAGATGCAAGGTTTTGCGCGGGTTTCGCGATCCAGAGTGGGTAGATGTTTCATTTTTTTGACATTCATCTGAGGGCCTGATTTTTTCACTTGATGTTCAGCGCGGGGGTCCTATTTAGCGCCTCTCGCTGCCCCATGGGGACTTCCAAACCGCAAGGCAGCTTCGTTCAACTGTTCCGTTTGGGGGTCCCTTGAGTTGCACATCCATCCCGACGCATTGGCTGTAGTTGGCGCATCCGCGCCTGACCAACCCGCCATTCTGAATCGCCCGCATGCCGCTGCGCGCGCTGCCCGTTTCTTCGTCGAGAAGTTTCCGGGCCGCTCGCTTTATGCGGTGAAGGCGAATCCGTCTCCGGACCTGCTGCGCGTGCTGTGGGACGCGGGCGTCACTCACTATGATGTCGCCTCGATCGTCGAGGTCCGTCTGGTGCGTGCCACGCTGCCCGAAGCCACGCTGTGCTTCATGCATCCTGTGAAGACGCCGAGCGCGATCGTGGAAGCCTACCGCGACCATGGCGTGCGCGTGTTCAGCCTCGATTCGCTGGACGAGCTGGAAAAGATCACTTCGGCTGCCACGCAGGCCAATGGCGGGATCGCTCCCGAGGACCTTACGCTGTGCGTGCGCCTGCGCGTCTCGTCGGAATATTCGGAACTCAGCCTCGCGTCGAAGTTCGGGTGCGATCTGACCCAGGCTGGCGAACTGCTCCAGGCCACGCGCCAAGTCGCGGATTCGCTGGGCATCTGCTTCCACGTCGGCAGCCAGTCGATGAGCCCGCACGCCTATGTGCAGGCGCTCGAGAAGGCGCGCGCGGCGATCGTCGATGCGGCCGTCACGGTCGACATCATCGACGTGGGCGGCGGGTTCCCGTCGATCTATCCGGGCATGGAGCCGCCGCCGCTGGAGGACTACTTCGGCGTGATCGACCGCACCTATGAATCGCTGCCGGTGTCTTACTCGGCCGAACTGTGGTGTGAGCCGGGCCGTGCGCTCTGTGCGGAATACAACTCGATGATCGTGCGCGTCGAAAAGCGCCGCGGCGAAGAGCTGTACATCAATGACGGCGCCTATGGCGCGCTGTTCGATGCGGCGCACGTGGGTTGGCGCTTCCCGGTTCGCCTGCTGCGCGAGGACGCTTCGAGCGAAGTGCAGCCGTTCTCGTTCTGGGGGCCGACTTGCGACGACATGGACCACATGGATGGTCCGTTCGAACTGCCGGGCGACATCAAGGCGGGCGATTACATCGAGATCGGGATGCTCGGTGCCTATGGCGCCGCGATGAAGACCGCGTTCAACGGCTTTGGCGCGACCGAGGTGTTCACCGTCTCGGACGAGCCGATGGCCAGCCAGTACCGCGGGGACCGTCGCGATCCGCGTGTATCGGACAACGTCGTCTCGCTGCGCTGATCCGACTGTCAATCGATCAAGAGAGGCCTCGCCGTTTCGGCGGGGCCTTTTTTGTTGGCCGGAATGCCTCGTGATCGGCGTGTGTCGGATTTGACGGCGGCGTCGCCCGGTGTATTATCTGGGCAATACACTGAACGAGGGGAAGTGCGATGCGATCAAGGCTTGCGGGTGTTTGTTGGGGGCTGCTTGCCGGGCTGGCATGGGCGCCAATGGCCCAGGCGGAGGACAAGCCGGTCGAAGTGATGGTGCTCGGCACCTACCACTTCGGCAACCCGGGCCTCGATGTCGTCAACGCCAAGGTGGACGATGTCACGACGCCGCAGCGGCAGAGGGAACTGGACGCGTTGGCGGATGCGGTCCTGGCCTTCCATCCGACCAGAGTGATGGTCGAGTCCGAGCAGCAGGGTCCGGATTTTGGCGTCGCGGCCTATGCGGCTTTCTCGCCGGCCGATCTGGCGACCAAGCGCAACGAGATCGTCCAGATCGGCTATCGTATCGCGCGCAAGGCAGGCCTTGCGACGGTCCAGGGGATCGACGAGCAGCCGGGGCCGGGTGAGCCGGACTATTTCCCCTACGAAGCCCTGCAAGCCTATGCCAAGGCCGCGGGTGAGGAGGCTGCGCTTGGCGCGACCTATGGCGAGGTTCGCGCTGCGCTGGCCGATTTCGAGGCTCGCCAGCCAAACGAAAGCGTCCCCCGGCTGTTGATGGCCTACAATGACCCAGCTTCGGCCTTTGCCGCCAACGCGGGCTATTATGCGCTGCTTCGCTTCGGCAATGGCGATGCTCAGCCCGGCGCGGTGCTGAACGCGATGTGGTACATGCGCAATGCCAAGATCTTCGCGAAGCTGATCAATGCGTCGCGGCCCGGCGACCGCGTGCTGGTCGTCTATGGCGCGGGGCACGGCTACTGGTTGCGGCACTTCGCAGAAACGACCCCGGGCTACCGCTCGGTCGATATCCGGCCCTATCTTGTGAAGGCAGCCAGCGCGATCGGACGCTGAGGCCACAAAAAAGCCCTCTCGGTGTCGAGAGGGCTTTTTATGCTTCGGAAAGGAAGTCAGCCGTTTACGCGGCCTTCCTTGTCTCCAGTTCGAGCCGTTCCCAGATTTCCGAGAGAGCCTTGGTCAGATCGACCATCATCGCCTCCGTGTGCGACGGTCCCGGCGTGAACCGCAGGCGCTCGGTGCCACGCGGAACGGTCGGGAAATTGATCGGCTGAACATAGACGCCGTATTCGGCGAGCAGGATGTCGCTGACCTTCTTGGCGCGCACCGGATCGCCGACCATCAGCGGCACGATGTGCGTGGTCGAGTTCATCACCGGCAGGCCGGCATCGCGGAACAGTTCCTTGAGCCGCGCGGCCGCCGCCTGCTGGCCCTCGCGCTCGACGCTCGATGCCTTGAGGTGGCGCACGCTCGCCAGCACGCCTGCAACCAGCACGGGCGACAGCGAAGTGGTGAAGATGAAGCCGGGGGCATAGGAGCGGATCACATCGATGATCCGCGTGTCGGCGGCGATATAGCCGCCCATCACGCCGAACGCCTTGCCCAGCGTGCCCTCGATGATGTCGATGCGGTGGGCCGCTTCGTCACGATCGGTGATGCCACCGCCGCGCGGGCCGTACATGCCGACCGCGTGGACTTCATCGATATAGGTGAGGGCGTTGTACTTTTCGGCGAGGTCGCAGATTGCGTGGATGGGCGCGATGTCGCCGTCCATCGAATAGACGCTCTCGAACGCGATCAGCTTGGGCACGGCCGGATCGGCTTCTGCCAGCAGTTCCTCGAGATGCTCCACGTCGTTGTGACGGAACACACGCTTTTCCGCACCCGAATTGCGGATGCCCGCGATCATCGACGCGTGGTTCAGTTCGTCCGAGAAGATGACGCAGCCGGGCAGAACCTTGGCCAGCGTGGACAGCGTGGCGTCGTTCGAGACATAGCCGGAGGTGAACAGCAGTGCGCCGTCCTTGCCGTGCAGGTCCGCCAGCTCCTGTTCGAGCTGGATGTGGTAATGCGTGTTGCCGCCGATGTTGCGCGTGCCGCCGGAGCCGGCGCCCACGTCATGCAGGGCTTCCTCCATCGCGGCGATCACCTTGGGGTGCTGACCCATCGCGAGATAGTCGTTGGAGCACCACACAGTGATCGGCTTCGGGCCGTTGTGACCGGCAAAGCAGCGGGCGTTGGGGTAGGCACCCCTGTTCCGCAGAATGTCGATAAAGACGCGGTAGCGACCTTCGGAATGCAGACGCTCGATAGCAGAATCGAAAACCTGATCGTAATTCACCCCGCCGCTCCTCTCTGCATGGAGACCGCAATCGTCTCCGCGGACCCGACACTTTGGGTCCGACCGGCGAATGGGGCGCCTATTACGCCTGTTGCCAAAGCTTTGCCAGCATCATTTGATGGCCGCGTCGTTCTCCTCCATCGAGGTTCCCCCAAGGCTCGGATCGGGGTCCTGAGCAGTGTAGATATAGCTGGTGGCAAAGTGCGGGCCGCGCCGTGGGTTTTGCATCCAGTTGAGATCATTGGCGTAGACCAGCGTCAGGCGAGGCTGTTGCGCTTTCAACGCGGCCAGGCCCTTGAGCCATCCGATGACGGCGACCCGATCTTCTCCGCCCTGCCACCCGGACGCCAGCCGGGACCGGGGGCGCAGCCACGTGACGTTGCGTTCCATCGCGGCGACATCGCCCGTGAACAGGTATTCGCGCCCATTCGCGAGCTGCACGTAGATCATCTGCGATCCGGGGGTGTGGCCAGGTGTGCGGACCAGGACAATGCCCGGGGCGACGGCGGCAATGGCGGGGCCATCGACGATCCTGCCAACGCTGTCGATCACGCCGCGGCGCATCCGGTCCATTGTTTCGGCCTGCGCGCGATTGAGAATGACCCGGGGCGCGATGGTGTCGAAATCGCGGGAGGCGAGGAAGCCGCCGACGTAGTCCGGATGCTCGTGGGTGACGAGGATGCGTTGGGCGCCGTGCATCCACGCATCGACCTCGCGCCGGGCGGCCGGGTTGAAGCGGTCGAAGTCCATGTCCTCCGCCTGATACTGCGTAAGGCCGGTGTCGATCAGGGTGTCGCCGCCAGGCGTTGCGAGGCGGAACGCGATCTTGGCAACGCGATCCGCACGCAGTCCGCCGCCTGCCACCAGCGCGGTGCCCGGCATGTCGCGCACGGCCAGCACGGCATAGCTGATGGCGGTGGGCTTTGGCCCCTCGATTGACACGGCGGCGCGGCGAATGGCCGCGATGTCGATCGTTCGCGCCGGGACATCGGCGGTCCGCGCATCGATCAGCAGCCAGTAGTAGGGCATCGCGACGACGATGAACAAACTGATGAAGATCCGCGACAATATCCCCACGACGACGATCCCTTCAGAGCACCACGATGCGGTCGAGACCGTGTTCGTGCAGCGCGGGCCTTAGCCGGGGAAGGTCGTCGTCGTCACGCGTGAACAAGGCGATGTCATCTCCATCGCGTCGCCAGGGCTGGCCCTGTGTGAGAAAGGCGATGCGCCGGGCGATGCCGTCCGATCCATCGACGAACCGGACTTCCGGCCCGAATGCTGCGGCGAGCTCGGTCTCGATCAGCGGAAAGTGGGTGCAGGCGAGCACGACCACGTCGATCGCCTCGCCTCCCGGCATTGCGCGCAGCGCCTGGGCTGCGCGGGCATAGACGGCGGGATCGACCGGATCGCCGCGCAATTTGGCCTCGGCCGCCGCGACCAGTTCGGGCGCGCCGTGGCGCAGCAGCCGCTTGTCGGCAGCGAATTCGGCCTCCAGACGATCGACGTAACCTTGCCGGATCGTGGCTTCGGTGCCGAGCAGGCCGATTACCCCGGTGCGGGTCATGGCGGCGGCGGGCTTGATCGCTGGAACCGTGCCGACAATGGGCACTTCCAGCACCTCGCGCACCGAGGCGAGCGCGATGGTCGAGGCGGTGTTGCAGGCGATGCAGACGAGCCGTGGACGGAAACGCTCGGTCATGCGGCCCAGCAGACCGGAAACGCGCGCCGCGATCTGGGCCTCGGTCTTGTTGCCATAGGGCAGGCCGGCATTGTCAGCCGCATAGATCACCGGCGCCTGCGGCAGCAGCGCGCGGACCTTGCGCAGCACCGAAAGCCCGCCAACGCCCGAATCGAACAGCAGCAGCGGCGCAGCCGGATCGACCTTTTCCGGCGCCGAACCCGCCTTGTCGGCGACCGCGCTATGCTGAACCCCTACCGTCATGAATGCCGTTCTATCGGCAGTGGCGGCAAAAAGAAAAGCCACCCTCTCCCCTTTGTGCCCGGCGGGCGATAAGAGCGGGGGCGTGGAACCGCTTTTTGCCCTTATCGCCGGCTATGCGCTCGGGTCCGTCCCGTTCGGCCTCATCCTCACCCGCCTGACCGGCGCCGGAGACTTGCGCGCCATCGGGTCGGGCAACATCGGCGCGACCAACGTGCTGCGCACCGGGCGCAAGGGGCTGGCGGCGGCGACGCTGCTGCTCGATCTTGCCAAGGGGCTGCTGGCCGTGGCGATCGCGCGTCACATCTGGCCGGGGAGCGAGGCCCTTGCAGCGCTGGGCGCGGTGATCGGGCACTGTTTCCCGGTGTGGTTGCGGTTCAAGGGCGGCAAGGGCGTGGCGACCATGATGGGTGTTTCCCTGGGCCTCGCCTGGCCGATCGGGCTGGCCTATGCGGTGGTCTGGCTGGGGGTGCTCGCGATCACGCGCATCTCCTCGCTTAGTGGCCTGTGCGCGGCGATGGCGGCGCCGGTCGCGGCGCTGCTGCTGGGATACCGCGACTATGCGCCGGTGCTGACCGCGATCGCGCTGCTGGTGATCTGGCTGCACCGCGCCAACATTGCGCGGCTGCGCGCCGGGACCGAACCGAAGGTCGGTTCCAAGGGGTGAACGCGGCTGACGCGCCCGCACTGACCCGTGACGAGGCTTTCGCCCGTATCCGGCTGCTGCGTTCGCCCAATGTCGGCCCGGTCAGTTATTTCCAGTTGCTGCGGCGCTTCGGCAGTGCGGCCGGAGCGCTCGACGCCTTGCCCGATCTCGCCGGCAGGGGCGGGGTGCGGTACCGCGCCGCGCCGGCTGACCGGATCGAGCAGGAAATCGCCGCCGTCCGCCGGCTTGGCGCGCGCTATCTGTTCCACGATTCGCCGGACTATCCCGCAGGCCTGTCCCGGCTCGAAAACCCGCCGCCGATCCTGACGATACGCGGCGACATTGCCCTTTGCACGCAGCCTTCGGTCGCTGTCGTCGGCGCGCGCAATGCGTCTGCCGGGGCGGTCAAGCTGGCGCGGCAGTTCGCCGCCGCGCTGGCGGGAGAGGGCCATGCCGTGGTGTCCGGCCTGGCGCGCGGGATCGACGCGGCCGCGCATGCCGGCGCGCTGGCGGGCATGGCGCAGGGCGGCGGCACCATCGGGGTGATCGCCAGTGGCATCGACATCGCCTACCCGCCGGAAAACGCCGCGCTTCAGGACGAAGTGGCGGCGCGGGGGCTGCTGATCGCGGAAATGCCGCCGGGCACGGAGCCGCTCGCCCGCCACTTTCCCTGGCGCAATCGCATCATCGCCGGGCTGGCGACAGGCACCCTGGTGGTGGAAGCGGCGCCGAAGTCCGGCTCGCTGATCACCGCGCGCCTTGCGGCCGAGGCCGGGCGCGAGGTCATGGCCATTCCCGGATCGCCGCTCGACAGTCGCTCGCAGGGCTGCAACCAGCTGATCCGCGATGGCGCGATCCTCGTCCAGACGGCGGCCGACGTGATCGAACTGCTGACCGGCTTCGACGGCGCGCCGCGCTCGACTTTCCGCGAGCAGGACGTTGGAACCTTCGCCGCTGCCGAGCCTGAGGAGCCGGCGGACGTTGCCGGCTTGCTCGGCACCGCGCCGGTCGCCGTCGACGAACTGATCCGTCAGAGCGGCGCGAGTGCGGGGGCGGTGCAGATGGCGCTGCTGGAGCTTGAACTCGCCGGGCGGCTTGTCCGCCATGCCGGGGGGCGCGTCTCGACCTGCTGATCCTCCCGCGAACGTGGGATGGTGCGGCCCCCGTGCGCGGGCCTAAGCCCTTGGCCATGACGACCGGCGCTGGGCCGGCAGCGCATCCGGGGGTGTCGCCATGACCATGAACCTGTCTTCTCTGACCATCGCGGGCGCGCTGGCGCTTTCGGCAGCCGTGGCTGCGCCCGTCCATGCCGCGCCCGAGCAGCTGGTCAAGGTATCCGGCAAGGACGCGGTCAAGGGTGCCACGACCGTCGCCATCGGCGCGTTCAACGTGGGCTTCATCTTCGAATCGACGGACCAGACCAAGGCGACCGGGGGGCTGATCGGCGCGTTTGGCGGCACCACCAAGGCGAAGTCCACGCTCGTCGGCGTGACCCCGCAGATGATGCAGGCCATTGCCGATGCAGCCCATGTCGATTTCGTCGGGCAGCTGACCGCAGCGGGGCTGGCCGTGCAGGAGCCGGGCGCGATGTTCGCCGCGCCGCAGCTGGCCAAGCCGCACGGCCAGGCATCGCCGCTGGATGTCTCGATCACGCTGGAGAAGAAGAGCAAGGGGAAGGCGACGTTCGTCAAGCCTTCCAGCCTGCCCACGCTGATCATGCTGCCCGGCGATTTCCAGGGCAGCGGCTTTTCCAGCATGGGGCTGGCGATGGACGCGGGGCAGGCCAGCGCCGCCCTGTCGAACTATGCCAGGGCCGCCGGCGTGCCGGTGATCGACGTGACCTACCTGATCGACTTTTCGGACCAGAAGCGCCCCGGTGCGTTCAGTTTCGGCGGGCTGAACGTCAATGCCAACGTTTCGGTCACACCCGGCTTCTCGCGCATGACCGTGCTGGGCGCCAACGGCAAGACGGTGACGATGACGCTGGCCAGGGGCATTTCGGTCGACGGCGACTTCATCGAGAAGAAGGACGCGTCCAGCGGGCTGGACAAGACCAGCCAGGCCGCAGCCAACGTCGCGGGCGGGGTGATGGCGGCGATGGGCGCGGGTGGCATGATGTTCGGCAAGACGCGCAAGTTCGAGTTCGATGCCAAGCCGGGCAATTACGAGCAGGGCGCGACCAAGGCGGCGATGCTTGCGAACCAGCGCCTTGTGGAGCAGATTTCCGCGATCCGCTGACAGGGACCAAACGGGAGGGCACATGGCAGAAGCACCGCTGGCGCGCCGCATATTTCGCGGGGCTGCAATCTGGGGTTTCATCGTCCTCCCGCCGCTTTACCTCGTGCCGCTGCCGCAGGTGGGGGCGGAAACGTTCCTCGGCTTCGTCGGCTGCGCGCTGGTGTTCCAGGCGGTGTTCTGGATCATCGGCGGCGATCCGGTGAAATATCGCGCGCTGATGCTGCCCGCCGTGTTCGAGAAGCTGGTGTTCGGCGTTCCCGCGACCGTGCTGTTCGCGCAGGGGCGCGTCCTGCCGGTGGTGGCATTCTTTGCCGCTGTGGACCTGCTGCTGGCAGTGCTGTTCCTGATCGCCCGGCGGGCGACGCCGCGCTGATTGCCAATTTTAGACCGACGGACGGCTTGACGGAGGGGCCGCGTACTCCCCACCCTCGCGCGTACGCATACGTGTAAGGGTAATTGTTAGACCGCCATGCAACTCGTCATCGTTGAATCGCCGGCCAAGGCCAAGACCATCGAGAAGTACCTTGGCCCCGGCTACAAGGTCCTCGCCTCCTACGGCCACGTCCGTGACCTGCCGGTCAAGGACGGCTCGGTCCGCCCGGACGAGGACTTCGCCATGGACTGGGAACTCTATGGCGACAAGCAGGCGCGGGTGAAGGCCATCACCGACGCGGCGAAGCAAGCCGACCGACTGATCCTCGCGACTGACCCTGATCGCGAGGGTGAGGCTATTTCCTGGCATGTCAGGGAATTGCTGGCGAAACGTCGTGCACTTCCGAAGGAGGTGGAACGTGTCACCTTCAACGCCATCACCAAGGCGACGGTGACCGAGGCGATGAAGAAGCCGCGCGAGCTGGATCAGGACCTGATCGACGCCTATCTCGCCCGCCGAGCGCTGGACTACCTGTTTGGCTTCACGCTTTCCCCGGTGCTGTGGCGCAAGCTGCCCGGCGCCAAGTCGGCTGGCCGCGTCCAGTCGGTGGCGCTGCGCCTGATCGTGGAGCGCGAGCGCGAGATCGAGAAGTTCACCGCGCAGGAATACTGGTCCGTCGTGGCGACGATGGAGCACACCGGCACCGAATTCCTCGCACGACTTGTGAGGTTTGAGGGCGAGAAGCTTGAAAAGCTTTCCCTTGGTGAGGAAGGCGTCGCCCTGCGAGCGAAGGCCACGGTCGAGGCGGCGACCTTCCGGGTCGAGGATGTCGAGACCAAGCCGACCCGCCGCAATCCCTATCCGCCGTTCACCACCTCGACGCTTCAGCAGGAGGCCGCGCGCAAGCTGGGCTTCTCGGCCAGCCACACCATGCGCGTGGCGCAGACGCTCTACGAGGCGGGCGCCATCACCTATATGCGAACCGATGGCGTGCAGATGGACCCTTCGGCCATCAGCGAGGCGCGCAAGGCGATCAGCGACCGCTATGACGGGCACTACCTGCCGGAAAAACCGCGTCATTACGAGACCAAGGCGAAGAATGCGCAGGAAGCGCATGAAGCGATCCGACCGACCGATTTCTCCAAGGACCGATACGGCGCTGGCGACGAAGCGCGGCTTTACGATCTCGTCTACAAGCGTGCGATGGCCAGCCAGATGGCTTCCGCTCTGATAGAGCGCACCACGATCACGCTGCGCGACGGCACCGGCAAGCACGAACTGCGCGCCACGGGCCAGGTCATCAAGTTCCCCGGTTTCCTTGCCGTGTACGAGGAAGGCCGCGACCAGAAGGCGGATGACGGCGACGAGGAATCGGGCTTGCTGCCAGCGATGAACACCGGCGACACGCCGGCCAAGCGGGGGGTCGAGGCGGCGCAGCACTTCACCCAGCCGCCGCCGCGCTATTCCGAAGCGAGCCTGGTCAAGCGCTTGGAAGAGCTCGGCATCGGCCGACCTTCGACTTATGCCGCGACCTTGCAGGTGCTGAAGGATCGCAACTACGTCCGCACCGAGAAGAACCGTTTCTTCGCGGAAGAAAGCGGCCGGATGCTGACCGCGTTCCTCGAACGCTTTTTCGAGCGCTATGTCGCCTACCAGTTCACCGCCGGCATGGAGGACGAACTCGACGACGTTTCGGGCGGGCGCGCCGCATGGAAGACCGTGCTCGCGGCGTTCTGGCGCGATTTCAAGCCGAAGTCCGACGAGGTGATGGAGAAGAAGCCGAGCGAGGTTACCGCCGAGCTCGACATCTTCCTGCAGGACTACCTGTTCCCGCCGCGTGCCGACGGATCAGACCCGCGGCAGTGCCCCAAGTGCCAGGAAGGGCGTCTGTCGCTGCGCGGCGGCCGCTATGGCGCGTTCGTCGCCTGCTCGAACTATCCGGAGTGCAAGTTCACCCGCAAGTTCGCGCAGCCGGGCGGCGAGGGCGAGAGCGGCGAGAGCGATGAAGCCGGCCTTGGCAAGGATCCGGCGACCGGGCTGGAGGTGACCCGCCGCACAGGGCGCTTCGGTCCGTATATCCAACTGGGCGAGGGCAAGGACGCCAAGCGCGCCTCGATCCCCAAGGACATCCCCGAACTCGACCTGGAATGGGCGCTGAAGCTGTTGTCGCTGCCGCGCGAAGTCGGGACGCACCCGGAAAGCGGCAATGTCATCACCGCCAGCATCGGCCGATATGGCCCCTATCTGGCGCATGACGGCAAGTATGCGCGGCTCAAGTCCACCGCCGAGGTGTTCGAGACCGGCATGAACGCTGCCGTGGTCAAGTTGGCCGAAGCGGCTGCAAGCGGCGGCCGCGGTGCGCGCACTGCGGCAGAACCGCTCAAGCTGCTGGGGGCGCATCCGACGTCGGGCGGCGAGATGAAGCTGATGGCGGGGCGCTATGGCCCTTACGTCACGGACGGCACCACCAACGCCACGCTCCCGCGTGACAAGCCGCCGGAAGCGCTGACCGTGGAGGAAGCTGTTGCGCTGATCGACGCGCGCGCCGCCAAGGGCCCTGCAAAGGGCAAGAAGAAGGCCCCTGCCAAGAAGGCCGCCCCCAAGAAGGCCGCGGCGCCGAAGAAGGCCGCTGCAAAGGACGGCGCCGAGGACGGTGCCGAGGACGGTGCTGCCGAAAAGAAGGCTCCGGTGAAGAAGGCTGCAGTGAAGAAGGCCCCGGCGAAGAAAAAGGCGCCGGCCGCCAAGAAGCAGGCGGCCGAGTAACCGACCGCGAACCGGCGCGGCGGAAGCGTGACGTTACGCTTTCCGCCGCCGCCACAGGCCATATTGCTTATGGCCCAGTTGCACGCTGGCATAGTGCTCGTAGCCCTGCGCGAGCGATGCCAGCACGATGCGGCGCGTCTGCCAGTTGGGCAGGTAAAGCTCCTTCCATTCGGCGATCACCACCACGTCGGGCCGCGAGCGCATGATCCGGCGCACCTCGGCGGCAGGATCGGTGCCGAGCGCGCCGGCTTCGATCCACGTATTGAGGTGGTTGGGGAACGCATAGCGGGTGGCAATGCAACTGCCCGTCATGCTGTAGAAGGCGGGCGCTCCGTCGAATGGAAACAGGCAGCCGCCGTGGAGTTCGCGGCGGATTTCGTTGGTGACGTGCTCCGCCTGCGCGGTCGTGCCCTGGATGCCGATCTGGACGATCATGACCACTACCCCGGCAATCGCCCCAAAGCCCAGCAGCAGGCGCGCATACCACTGTTCGCCCGGAGCACTGCGGCCCAGCGCGGGCGCCGCCAGCACTGCGAGCGGGGGGAGCATCGGCGCGACATAGTGATCGTACCACGTGCCGAACACGAGAAAGCCCAGCACCGCCGCGACAGCCCAGGTGCGGAGCGCGAGTTCGGCGCGGGCGTCGATGCCCCGGCGCGGCGCAAGCTTGCGCCCGGCGTGGAAGATCGCCAGCCAGAAAGGGATCAGCGCCGCCGCTTCCTTGGCAAGGCGCACCCACGATCGGTAGCCGTCGGATCGCCGTGCCAGGATCGAGACGAAGTTGGCCTGGATGAAGGCGTCGCCATGGCCCATCGCCGCATAGGCCCCCAAGACCAGCAGGGTCGGCGCCAGCGCAATGCCGCACCAGAGCGCGGCCGTGGCGAGCAACCTTCGCCAGGGCCATGCATCGGACCACCCCCGCGCGAGCAGCAGCAGTCCCAGCGCGGCGCCTTCGAAGATGACGGTATACTTGATCTGGATAGCCAGCCCCAGCAGCAGCATCACCGGCACGCCGCGGCGGGTCAGGTCGTTCGCATCGGGCCGGCGGAAGGCCTGCATGGCGCCAAGCGCGGCCAGCGCTACGGGCAGGTTGTAGAAAACCGGGCCTTGCCCTGCGCCGAAGCTGAAAGCCGGCAGGAACAGGATGTAGGCGATGCCCGCCAGGAACGCCCCGGCGGGAGAGGCCAGTTCGCGCGCCATGCGCTCGATCACCAGTGCCGTGCCCGCCGTCGCGGCGATGCCGAACAGCTGGTACGTAACGACCCCATCGCCCGGGAACAGCAGGAAGAAGCGGTAGAGCAGGAACAGCCCGATCGGCTTGCGATCCCAGATATCGACAAACGGCAACGCGCCTTCCGACCAGCGCCGGGCGACAAGGAGATAGAACTCCTCGTCCACATGGATCACCGGGTTGCCCAGTTGCATGGCGCGGATCATCAGTGCCAGCGCGAGGAAGGCCATCGCCGACACCGCAGTTCTGGGTATCGCCACTGGCATCCACCCGGGACGCGCGGCGAGCCTGCGTGCGCGCATCAAGGTGGTAGGGGGAACGAGAGCGGCCTCGGTCCCGCTGCTGCCATCGATCATCAAGTCGCTCCGCTATAAACGCACTCTTGGCGTCAACGGGCGAGCGGCCCGCACCCTTTCCCGTTTCTCAGAAAGAACGGGTTGCCGCAGTAGTCCTTGGAGCCTGCTGGAATGTAAGGGGCATCCTGCGTCTGTACGGCAAATGAACGCGGCAGGAACACGCGCCGAGCCGCGCTGGACGAACGTTCAGCCCAGCGCGCGCGCCACCGCTTCCAGCTCTTCCTGCGGAACGATGATCGCGCCGCCGCGCGGGCGATCGAGGTCCAGCACCGTGGTGAAAGCGCACGCCAGCAGCGCGAAGAACATCGCCGAGGCGATCAGGTGCCGCTTGCCCGTTCCGCCCAGCGTGTAGCCGAGCATTGCCGCGCCGGCGCAGCAATAGAGCGCGAGCAGCACCAGAACCCCTTCGGGCAGGCGGGCCTTGCGCGCGGCGTGGCGTGACGTGGCGAGATCGCACATCTCGTTGTAGGCTTGGACCAGCACCGGCCCGCGCGTGTCCGGCGGCATCGAGCGCAGCGTGGCGAACAGCAGGTCGCCAAAGCCGCTGCAAAGCGTGGTATCCCGCCGCGCGCTGGTTTCCCACTGGCTCTCGTTGTCGATCCGCCCGGTTGCCGCACGGGCCCGCGCATAGGCGGCCAGGGGCAGGGTGAGCGCGCCGCGCTGCTGTTCATCCAGCAGGGCCAACCGGCTCGTCATCGTGCCGATGGCGTTGGCCTCTGCCACCACCAGTTCTCGGCGCGTCTCGTAACGCCCGATGGCGAGGCTGAAGGCAAAGGCCATCAACAGCGCCAGCAGGCCGAACACGCCCGAAAGAACATAGCTCTCGTCCGTGGTCGAGCTGTCCTCGCCTCCGCGCCGCAGCCAGTCGTGCAAGGTGAAGCCGAGGCCATAGGCGATGACCATCGCCGCAAACAGCGCGGCTCCCAGGGCGAGCAACGGCGCGTTGTCGATCATCGGTTCCCCCAGCCGTTGCCCGCCGCAGGCGGCATCGGTGTCACTTCACCCAGTCGAGGCCGATTTCCTCGTAGATTTCGCGGCTGTCGGCCCAGTTTTCCTCGACCTTCACGTGCAGGAACAAGTGGACTTTCACGCCCAGCAGTTCGGCCAGTTCCTTGCGCGCGGCCTCGCCGATGGCTTTCAGCTTGGATCCGCCCTTGCCCAGGACGATGCCGCGCTGGCTGTCGCGCGCGATCACGATCTGCTGGTGGATTTCGACCGAGCCGTCCTTGCGATGCTGGTAGCTTTCGGGCCGCACCGCGCTGTCATAGGGCAGCTCGTCGTGCAGCTGGCGGTAGATCTGCTCGCGCGTGATTTCGGCCGCGAGCAGGCGCTCCGAAGCGTCGGAAACCTGGTCCTCGGGATAGTGCCAGGCGCCTTCGGGCATCAGCGAGGCAAGCCGGGTCTTGAGTTCGGCCACGCCATCGCCGGTCAGCGCGGAAACGAAGAACACCTCGTCGAAATTCGCGGCAGCCGAAAGCTCCTCTGCGGCGACCAGCAAGGGTTCCTTGGCCGTGGAATCGACCTTGTTGAGCACGAGGATCTTGCGCTCGGGCCGCCCCTTCAGGCTTTCCAGGATCGGTTCGAGATATTCGCGCTTCTTCTTGCGCGCATCGACCACCAGCAGGATGGCGTCGGCCTCCTGCGCGCCTTCCCATGCGGCGTTGACCATGGCCCGGTCGAGACGGCGCTTGGGCTCGAACAGGCCCGGCGTATCGGCCAGGATGATCTGCGCGCGGTCGTCGCCGATATCTTCCAGCGCGATGCCCATCAGGCGCGCGCGGGTCGTCTGCGCCTTGGCCGAGACGATCGCCACTTTCTGTCCGACGATCGCGTTGACCAGCGTGGACTTGCCGGCATTGGGCGCGCCGATCACGGCAACGAGGCCGCACTTTTCCGTCACGTTATGAAATTCCATTCATTGGAGGACCGCCGTGCGGCCAAGATTGCCGCGAGGGCACTGTATCAGCCGAAGCGTTCCATGAACATCCGGGCCGCGGCGGTTTCCGCTTCCTGCTTGCTCGATCCCTTGGCCTCGGCTTCGCCCACGCCCTTCACCTCGACGCTGACGGTGAACGTCGCGGCGTGATCCGGCCCTTCGCGCGTGACGAGGGTGTAGACCGGAGGCTTGCGGCGATTGCCCGCCGCCCATTCCTGAAGCGCGGCCTTGGGATGCTTGCGCTGGCCGGTGCCGCCGGCCATCGGCGCCGACCAGGCCTTGCGCACGAAGGCGCGCGCCGCATCGAAGCCGCGTTCGATGAACAGCGCCCCGATCAGCGATTCCATCACGTCGCCAAGGATGTTGTCGCTTTCCGCGCCGCCATCGTCGCGCGCCTGCTTGCCCAGCCGGATGTGCGGCTGGATGCCAAGCGCGCGCGCCACGTCGGCGCAGGTCTCGCGGCTCACCAGCGCGTTGAGCCGCTGTGACAACTTGCCCTCCGCCGCGCCGGTGGTCTCGAACAGCCAGTCGGCGATGGTGAGGCCCAGCACGCGGTCGCCCAGGAATTCGAGCCGCTGGTAATCGTGGGCCTCGCCCATCGATCCGTGGGTGAGCGCGGCGAACCAAAGCGCGGCATCGGCGGGCGCGGCGCCGGTCAGCGTTTCCAGAAAACGCGCGGTCTCCGCGGCCAGGACGGGGGCAGGGGGCTTGCTCAGAACATGCCTCCGATGCGGTTCCAGCGCGCGGCGGTGAACCAGGTCCACGGCAGGAACCAGTTGGCCGATCCGTCGGTCGACCACATCACGATGGTGGCGCGGCCGACAAGGTTATCCTGCGGGACCAGCCCGATGCCCGCGCCCTCGACCGCCGGGAAGCGGCTGTCCATCGAGTTGTCGCGGTTGTCGCCCATCAGGAACATATGGCCTTCGGGCACGATGACGGGCGGGGTGTCGTCCTGCGGGCGATAGCCGAGGTCGAGCACGTTGTAGCTCTTTCCTTCCGGCAGTGTTTCCTGGAACTGCGGGTAGTGGCAGCTCGCCGAGCCGTCCTTCTCCAGCGCCTCGAACTCTGGCGCGATGCAGTTGGTGTTGGTGGAAACCGGGATCACGAAGTCCGCAATGCGCTTCTTCGCCACGGCCTTGCCGTTGATGTGCAGCACGCCTCCGATCATCTGGATCGTGTCGCCCGGCAGGCCGATCACGCGCTTGATATAGTCCACGTCGTTGCCGGGAGGTGCCTTGAAGATCACCACGTCGCCGCGCGCGGGCTGGCCGGCGAGGATACGGCTGGGCAGCAGCGGCAGACTGAACGGCAGCGAATACTTCGAGTAGCCGAAGGGCCACTTGGCGGCGAGCAGGTAGTCGCCGTTCTCGAGCCGGGGCAGCATCGATTCCGACGGGATGTTGAATGGCGAGAAAATGAAGCTGCGGAAGATCGCGACGATCAGCACCAGCTTCACGAGGAAGACGGGGAAGCTGTCCTCCTTCTTGTCCTTCTTCACGCGCGCGTCGGCGGAATTGGGGGCGGCCATCGTCGTCTCCGGTTTCTTGTCCGGCGCGGGCGCGGAGGTCCCTTCCACGGGCGCATCGTCGGGGGTGGTGTTCATCGTGGCGGTCATGTGGAGGGGCCTTGCGTCCGTCAAGCGGGATATTCGGGCGAGATACCCCCCGAAATACGATTTCATGCATGGTCCTTCGATGAACGGCGGTGCTTGGCGGACGGACGTCGAGCGGGCACAAGGGCGCCAATACCGCAGTTGCGAAAGGAACAAGACGATGGCGGACCCCGCCGCGGCGCTCTGGCGCGAACTCGAAGCCCTGGAATCGCCCACGCTTGGCGCGCTCTTTGCCGATGCGGGCCGGCTCGACCGCTTCTGCACCACGCTCGACCTGCCGGGCGGCCCGATTCGCTTCGACTGGGCCAAGACCCATCTTTCCGATCCGATCGCGGACGTCCTGACGCGGATCGCCGAGGCGATGGACTTTGCCGACAAGTGCGAGGATCTTTTCGGGGGCGAGAGGATCAACAACACCGAGGGCCGCGCCGCCGAGCATACCGCGGAGCGCGGCATCGGCGCTCCGGCCAGCGTCGAGGAGGCCCACGCGCTGCACAGCCGCATGAAGCTGCTGGTCGAAGCGATCCACGAAGGCTTGCTGGGCGAGGTGAAAAGCCTGATCCACATCGGCATCGGCGGCTCGGCGCTCGGCCCCGCGCTCGCGCTTGACGCGCTGGCGCGCGACGAGTGCAAGGTTGCGGTCCATGTCGTCTCCAACATTGACGGTTGCGCGCTCGAAGCGGCGATGAAGCAGTGCGACCCCGCCACCACGATGATCGCCGTCGCTTCCAAGACGTTCACCACCACCGAAACGATGACCAACGCCGCCTCGGCGATCGAATGGCTCAGCGAAGCGGGTGTCGCCGATCCCTATGGCCGCGTGGTCGCGCTGACCGCCAGCCCGGAAAAGGCCGTGGAATGGGGCGTCGATGAAACACGCGTGCTGCCGTTCAGCGAAACTGTCGGCGGGCGCTATTCGCTGTGGTCGTCGATCGGCTTTCCGATCGCGCTGGCGCTGGGCTGGGAAGCCTTCGCCGAGTTCCTCGAGGGTGCCAACGCCATCGACAACCACTTCATCGATGCCGATTGGGCCGAGAACGTCGTGGTCCGCGCCGCTTTCGCCGATCTCTATTACACGCAGGTTCGCGGGTGCCAGACTCGCGCCGTCTTCGCCTATGACGAACGGCTGGCGCTGCTGCCCGACTATCTCCAGCAGCTGGAGATGGAATCGAATGGCAAGCGCGTGACCGCGCAGGGCGAGCCGCTGGGCCGTCCTTCCGCGCCCGTGACCTGGGGCGGGGTGGGGACGGATTCGCAGCATGCCGTGTTCCAGCTGCTCCACCAGGGCACGCACCTGATCCCCGTCGATTTCCTCGCGGTGAAGATCCCTGGCCACGATCTTGATCCGGCGCACCACCAGATCCTGCTTTCCAACTGCTTCGCCCAAGGCGCGGCGCTGATGGCGGGCAAGGCTGCGGACGCTGGCGACCCGCTGGGCGGCGCGCGCGCCTATCCCGGCGACCGCCCTTCCGCCACCATCCTGTGCGATGATCTCAACCCCGCCACGCTGGGCGCGCTGATTGCGTTCCACGAACACCGCACGTTCGTTTCGGCCATGCTTCTGGGCATCAACCCGTTCGACCAGTTCGGCGTGGAACTGGGCAAGGCCATCGCCAAGCAGATCGACGCGGGCGGTGGCGAGGGCTTCGATCCCTCGACCGAGGCGCTGCTGGCGGCCGCCGGGATCGGCGTCTGACAGGGTAACGTCACGAAGGGGCGCGGATTTGTCCGCGCCCCCATTGGCAAGCGGCGCTGCCTCCCCCCATATGCGCCCCACTTACCAGGAGCGACACATGGCCGGGCAGGATTACGACTACGACTACGACCTTTTCGTCATCGGTGCTGGATCGGGCGGCGTGCGCGCCAGCCGGATCGCGTCATCGCACGGCGCACGCGTGGCGGTGGCGGAGGAATACCGGGTCGGCGGCACCTGCGTGATCCGGGGCTGCGTGCCCAAGAAGCTGCTTGTCTACGGCTCGCATTTCGCCGAGGAACTCCAGGACGCGGCCAACTATGGCTGGACGGTCGAGAAGATGACCTTCGACTGGGCTACGCTGCGCGACGCGGTGAACAAGGACGTCGACCGGCTCAACGCGGCCTACACCTCCACGCTGGAAAACAACAAGGTCGAACGCTTCCTCGAGCGTGCCACGATCACCGGGCCGCATTCGGTGCGGCTTGCGGATTCGGGGCGCGAGATCACCGCGAAGTTCATCCTCGTGGCCACGGGCGCCTGGCCGGTGACGCCGGGGATCAAAGGAGCAGAGCACTGCATCACCTCGAACGAGGTGTTCCACCTGCCCGAACTGCCCAAGAAGGTGGTGATCGCGGGGGCTGGCTATATTGCGCTGGAATTCGCGGGCATTTTCAACGCGCTGGGCAGTCACGTCACGGTGGTGAACCGCAGCGAGACGCTGCTGCGCGGCTATGACGAAGCGCTGCGCGATCGCTTGCTCCAGATCACCATGGCGCGCGGCATCGAATACAAGTTCAACTGCCCCTTCGAGAAGGTGGTGAAGCGCGAGGACGGCACGCTGGAGGCCTGGCTGAAGAACCAGCCCGAGCCGCTCGTTGCCGACGTCATTCTCGTCGCCACCGGCCGCCGTCCAAAGACGGACGGACTGGGCCTGGAAACCGCCGGCGTCGAACTGGGCGAGGGCGGTGAAATCAAGGTGGACGCGCGCGGTCAGACCACGTGCGAGAGCATCTATGCGGTGGGCGACGTGACCGACCGCGTCCAGTTGACGCCCATTGCCATCCGCGAGGGCCAGGCCTTTGCCGACCGCGTGTTCGGCGGCAAGGATACCGAGATCGACTACGACTGCATCCCCAGTGCGGTGTTCTCGCAGCCGCCGCTGGCCAGCGTGGGCCTGACCGAAGGGCAGGCGCGCAACAAGTATGGCAGCGTGAAGGTCTATTCCTCGGACTTCCGGCCGATGAAGAACGTGTTTGGCCACCGTCCGGAACGCGGGCTGTACAAGATGGTGGTGGATGCGGGGACAGACCGCGTGCTCGGCCTGCACATGATTGGGCCCGAAGCCCCCGAAATCCTCCAGGCGGCGGCGATCGCGGTGAAAGCAGGGCTGACCAAGGCCGACTTCGACGCCACCGTGGCGCTGCATCCCTCGATGGCCGAGGAACTCGTGCTGATGAAGTAAGGTTGCGGATTGCAACTTATGTGATAATCTCTCCCGCAAATCAATCAATGCGGGGGAGAGCATCATGGATCAATCCGGCAGCACGGTGCTGGTCACCGGCGGCAGCGGCTATATTGCCGGGTTCCTCATCCGCCAGCTGCTCGCGGCGGGCTGGACCGTCCACACCACGGTCCGTTCGCTGTCCCGCGAGAATGAGCTTCGCCCGCAGCTGGGCGGCACGGCGGGGACGCTGCGCTTCTTCGCCGCCGACCTGAACGACGATGCCGGCTGGGACGATGCCGCCGCCGGATGCAGCCATGTCGCTCACGTCGCCTCGCCTTTTCCGCTCGGCATTCCGAAGGACGCGGACGAACTGGTCCGTCCGGCGCGAGAAGGCGCTTTGCGCGCCCTCCGTGCGGCGAAGCGCGCGGGCGCCGTCCGGTTCGTCCAGACCTCGTCCTTCGCCGCGGTGGGCTATGGCCATGGGCGCAATGCCTATTCGGGGTCGCACACCTTCACCGAGCGCGACTGGACCAACCTCGAGGACCCGGGCCTCGCGCCCTACATCCGCAGCAAGACCGTGGCCGAACGCACCGCGCGCGAGTGGGTGGCGGCCGAAGGCGAGGGGATGGAGTTCGTCACGGTCAACCCGGTTGCGGTGCTTGGCCCGGTCGCCAGTGCGGACATTTCCACCTCGATCGAAATCGTCCGGCAACTTCTGACCGGCGCGATCCCCGCGTTGCCCGACGTCGGGTTTGGCGTGGTGGACGTGCGTGACGTTGCGGACCTCCATGTCCGCGCGCTGACCGTGCCCGGCCTCTCGGGCGAACGCTTTCTCGCGTCCGGCCCGTTCCTGACGTTCGCCGAGATCGCCGCGGTCTTGAAACGCGAGCTGGGCCATGAAGCGCGCAAGGTGCCCACGCGCCGGTTGCCCGACTGGATCGTGCGGACGGGGGCGCTGTTCAGCCCCTCGCTCAAGCAGATCGCGGGCGAACTCGGCAAAGTGCGCGCCGCGTCGTCTGACCATGCGCGGCACCGCGTGGGCTGGACCATGCATCCCGCCGAGCAGACGGTGGTCGATACCGCGCGCAGCCTGATCGACCGGGGCATCGTCAAGGTGTGACGTAACGGGGTCAGATTCCGGCGTACCACTGGTAGCCGGAATGGTCCTCCCAATAGCCGCCCTTGCCGCCGTGTATGCCCGCGAGCGTGGCCACTGCCTCGATCCGCATCACATACTTGGCCTGCTTGTAGCCCAGTTGCCGCTCGACCCGCAGCCGCAGGGGTGCGCCGTGGCCTACGGATAACGGCTGCCCGTTCATGGTGTGCGCCAGGATCGTCTGGGGATGGAACGCGTCCACCAGATCGATGCTCTCGTAATAGGGCTGGCCGGCGTAGTCGTCGGCGCAGTGGAACACGATGTAGCGCGCGTTCGAGGAAAGCCCGGCGCGTTTCAGCAGCAGGCCCAGCGGAACGCCGGTCCACTCGCCGATGGCGCTCCAGCCTTCGACGCAATCGTGCCGGGTGATCTGCGTGCGCGCCGGCGCGGTGCGGAGCTGCGCCAGCGAAACGGCCAGTGGATGCGCGACCATGCCGCCGACCATCAGGCGCCAATCGGCAAAGCCCGCAGCGGCATGACCGGTCCAGTCGGGTGCGGCAGGCCGGCGCGACCCGTTCTCGCGGAATACCGGCGAAAGATCGGCTCGGGTGAACTCCGGGGCTAGGGCATGGCGATCCGTTACGAGATGCTGTGCGCTCATCGTCGCCTTCTCGCCCAGCGTGAGCACGCGGCGCACCGTGGGGGAGGCGGTGATGCGGTCGCAGCCGGCGAGCATCAGCCCCGCGCCGCCGATCAGGGCGTGGCGCCGCGTGATGATCGTCATGGCCGCTTCTCCGCCGGGAGCTTATACCAGCCCGTCACCATCGAGCGCAGTTCGCTGAACGTCCCGGCCAGCACCACCATCAGCAGGTGGACCGCGATGAACGCCGCCAGCGCCGCCGCGCAAAGGAAGTGGATCGACCGCGCCGATTGCCGCCCGCCGAACAGATCCAGCAGGTAAGGCCACGCCGCGTTGATGGCGGGCGACATGGTCAGCCCGGTCAGCACGACCAGCGGGATAAGCGCGAAGATTACCGTCAGATAGGCGATTTTCTGCAAGGGATTGTAGGCCCGCGCCGCTTCCCCCTTGGGAAAGCGGAGCCGGGCGTGGTTCTTCACGTCATTCCAGAGATGGCGCAGCGAGCTTTCCTCGCGCGTCAGCGCCAGATCGCGCCACAGGTGCCGCGACAGGACCGCGTAGGTCACGAACATCAGCCCGGATAGCACCAGCACCCACGCGAAGAAGAAGTGCCATTCCCGCGCGGCGGCAAGGTTGTAGCTGGACGGGATCGTGACCAGCGGGGGAAAGGCCACGTCGGTGCCCTGTGCATATCCCAGCACGCCGGTGGTGGGGACCTCGTGATCGCCCAGCATCAGGAACCCTTGGGTGCCCCGGTTGCCGATGACGAGCCACGGATGATCCGGATTGGCGCCGAACTTGCCCCAGTAAAGCCGGGGATGGGCATTGAAGATCATCGCTCCGCTCATCAGCATGATGAAGATGCAGAGCGCGTTGACCCAGTGCCACAGCCGCACCGGCAGGCGCGTGCGATAGATCAGTGTGCGTTCGGATTCTCGCGCTGGCACGTTGATCTCCCGGCTTCGGCGCGGAGGATGCCATGGTTGGGCAGCGCGGCCTAGTCCTTGCGGTTGTGCGCGTGCAGCCAGTCGGCGTGGCGCGGCGCCTTTTTCGTCACCGACCATTCGTCCAGCATGGGCCGGGCGACGCGCTTCAGTTCGGCGTATTGTTCGGGCGTGCCGATATCGGCAGCCAGTTCGACCCGGTGCCCGTTGGGATCGAAGAAATAGATCGACTGGAACACCCCGTGATGCGTCGGCCCCAGCACGTCCACGCCCTCGCTCTCGATGTGCGCCTTGGCGGCCAGCAGTGCGTCCACGTCGGGGACGCGAAAGGCGAGGTGTTGCACCCATTCGGGCGTGTTCGGGTCGCGGCCCATCGGCGGCTGCTCGGGCAACTCGAAAAAGGCCAGGACGTTGCCGTTCCCGGCATCGAGGAACACGTGCATGTAAGGATCGTAGGCGCCAGTGGACGGCACGTGATCCTCGGCAAAGGCGGTCACGTATTCCATGCCCAGAACGCGGGCGTACCAGTCGACCGTTTCCTTCGCATCGCGGCAACGATAGGCGGCGTGGTGAATGCCGCCGAGCCTGACAGGGTGCGCGCTCATTGCGCCGACTCCACTTTCAGTGCGCCGCGTCGGATCTGGTCGGCTTCCATCGACTTGAACAGCGCGGTGAAATTGCCTTCGCCGAAGCCTTCGTCGCGCTTGCGCTGGATGAATTCGAAGAACACCGGGCCGACCATGGTCTGCGAGAAGATCTGGAGCAGCAGCCGCGGATCGCCCTGCTCGGTCGATCCATCCAGGAGGATGCCGCGTTTCTGCAATTCCGCCACCGGCTCGCCGTGACCGGGCAGGCGCTCTTCCAGCATCTCGTAGTAAGTTTCCGGCGGGGCAGGGGCGAAGGGCGCACCCAGCGCTGCCAGCTTGTCCCACGTGGCCAGCAGGTCGTCGCAGGAAAAGGCGATGTGCTGGATGCCCTCGCCGTTGTAGGCGCGCAGGTATTCCTCGATCTGTCCGCCGCCGGCCTTGCCCTCCTCGTTCAGCGGGATGCGGATCTTGCCGTCGGGCGCGGTCATCGCCCGGCTGGTCAGGCCGGTATATTCGCCCTTGATGTCGAAATAGCGGATCTCGCGGAAGTTGAAGATCCGTTCGTAGAACGCGGCCCAGTGCGCCATGCGCCCGCCATAGAGATTGTGGGTGAGGTGATCGATCACCTTGAGACCTGCGCCTTCGGGATGGTGGTCCGTGCCGGGTTCCCACACGAAGTCGATGTCGTAGATCGAAAGCTCGCCCGCGCCGGTATCGTAACGGTCGATCAGGTAGATGATCGAGCCGCCGATGCCCCGGATCGCGGGCAGGCGCAGTTCCATGGGGCCGGTGCGCACTTCGACCGGCTCCGCGCCGCGCGCCAGCGCCTCGTCATAGGCGGCCCGCGCGTCGCGCACGCGAAAGCCCATGCCGCAGGCAGACGCGCCATGTTCGGCGGCGAACCATGCCGCGGGGCTCTTCGGTTCGTAGTTGGCGATGAGGTTGATGCCGCCCTGTCGCCACAGGGTGACGGCCTTCGAGCGGTGCCGTGCCACGAGCGTGAAGCCAAGCGCGCCGAACACGGGTTCCAGCATGCCTGGATGCGGTGCGCAGAACTCGACGAATTCGAAACCGTCCAGCCCCAGAGGATTATCGAACAAGTCTGCCATGGCGTCTCTCCGGTTGGTTTCCAATGTAACCAATGGAGGGCGCCCGGTCAAGGAAGCGAAATGCCCCTTCGGCCGGCCAGCGCGATCAGGTCTCGCCGGGTGAAGCGCCGCTCGTCCGCGCCGGCCAGGCACGAGCGCGGGACGGGGCGCAGCGCACGCAGGCCAGCGCGGCCGATCCACTGCACCTTGCGCGTGCCGCTCACGACGGTGCGGCTGTGCCAGGCATCGGGACCGCGCCGTTCCACCTCGCGCGCGATCTCGCCATAGATGCCCGCCGCCGCCAGGATTGCCCAGCGCTGGCGGGGCTGGAGCCGCGAGGCGCCGATCCGGGCCGAACATTCGTGTGCGTGGGCGATCCGGCACATCCGCTGGGCGATCGTGGCCATCGCGGCGCGGTGTGGCGGCTTCATCTGCTCGCCCGGCGGAATATCCGCTTCGGCCAGCCATTCCAGCGGTACGTAACAGCGCTCGGCCGCGTCGTCCTCGGCAAGATCGCGCGCGATGTTGGCCAGCTGGAAGGCCAGGCCCAGATCGCAGGCGCGGTCGAGCGTGTCATCGTCCTGCGGCGATACGCCCATGACCACCGCCATCATCACGCCCACGGCCCCGGCCACGTGCCAGCAGTAGCGCATCAGGTCCGCCTCGGTGCGCGGCTGCCAATCCGCAGCATCGAGCGCGAAGCCGTCAAGCACAGCGCCGGCCATTTCCAGGGTCAGGCCCGTCTCGCGCGCGACCAGCCCGAAGGCATCGAACGCGGGATCTCCGGTTTCCTTGCCCACGAAGGCCAGCGCGGTCAGGCCGCGCACTTGCCCGATCCGATCCGCCGCGCCGGCATTTCCGCCCAGCGCGCCGCCGTGGTCCTGATCGTCGATCAGGTCGTCGCATCGCCGGCACCAGGCATAGAGCAGCCAGACCCGTTCACGCGTTTCGCGGTCGAACAGCGCACTCGCCGCGGCAAAGCTCTTCGACCCCTTGCGGATCGATTGGCGCGCCGTGGCGACAAGGCTGGATCGGTCGTCCATCGTCGGTAGGGTTACAGGTCCTGCGCCTTCATCGCAAAGATCGGACGGTGCGGCACGTGCCTTTCCATCCGTTCCAGCAGCAATTCCAGATCGGGTTCGGCGATGAGAATATGCGCGTGCGCCTCGCGGACGAAGCCCACCTCGATCATGTGGCGGTTGAAGGCGAGCAGGTGATCATAGAAGCCGAAGGCGTTGAGCAGCCCGATGGGCTTGGCGTGGTAGCCCAGCTGCGACCAGCTCACCGCTTCCCACAACTCGTCCATCGTGCCAACGCCGCCGGGGATGGTCAGGAACCCGTCCGACAGGTCGGTGAATGCCTGCTTGCGCTCGTGCATCGAGCGCACCACGCGCAGTTCGGTGCAATCGGCGTTGGCGACTTCCGGCCCCGCCAGCGCTTCGGGGATCACCCCGATCACTTCGCCGCCTGCCTCCAGCGCGCCCGAGGCGACTGCGCCCATCAGCCCAAGCCGCCCGCCGCCATAGACCACGCCTATGCCGCGCTCCGCCAGCGCCCGCCCCACATCGCGGGCAAGCGCAACGTAACGCCCGTCGGCGGGCGAGGCGGAACCGCAATAGACGGCGAGACGCTTCACAGCAGGTCCTCCAGCATGATCTTGGCCGTCGCTTTCGCGCTGCCGACAACACCGGGAATCCCGGCGCCGGGATGGGTTCCCGCGCCGACGAGGTAGAAGTTCGAAATGGCATCGTCGCGGTTGTGCGCGCGGAACCATGCGCTCTGCGTCAGCAGCGGCTCAAGGCTGAATGCGCTGCCCAGATGCGCCGAGAGATCGGTGGCGAAGTCTGCGGGGGCATAGTGGAACTTCGTCACGATACGCTCGTGGATGTCGGGGATCAGCCGCCGGCCGACCTCGTCGAGGATGCGCTTTTCGAGGATCGGCCCGATCTGGTTCCAGTCCACCGGAAGCTTGCCCATGTTGGCCACGGGCACCAGCGCGTAGAACGTGCTCTTGCCCTCGGGCGCCATCGACGGATCGGTGACCGTGGGATGGTGAAGGTAGATCGAGAAATCCTCGGGCAGCACGCCGTGGGTATAGATATCGTCGAGCAGCCCTTTGTAGCGCGGGCCGAACAGGATCATGTGGTGCGGGATGCCCGGCCAGGTGCCTTCGATGCCGAAATGGACCACGAACAGGCTGGGCGAGAACTTCTTGCGCTTCAGCCGGGCGGCCTGTCGCCGCGCGTGGGTGTTGTCGCCCAGCAGGTCGCGATAGCTGTGCATCAGATCGCCGTTCGACGCGATGGCGTCGAAACTGGCCTGCCAACCGCTTTTGGTTTCGATGCCGGTCACCCGGTTGCCCAGCGACTGGATCCGCGTGACCGGATCGCCCATCCGCACTTCGCCGCCGATCCGCTGGAAGTGGCGCACCATGCCGGCGATCAGGCGGTTGGTGCCGCCTCTCGCCCACCACACGCCGCCGTCCTTCTCCAGCTTGTGGATCAGGGCATAGATCGCGCTGGTGTTCATCGGATTGCCGCCGACCAGTAGGGTGTGGAAGCTGAACGCCTCGCGCAGCTTCTCGCTTTCCATGTATTTCGACACGATCGAATAGACCGAGCGCCACGCCTGATACTTGGCCAGCGCGGGCGCCGCCTTGATCATGCTGGCGAAATCGAGGAACGGCACCGCGCCAAGCTTGACGTAGCCTTCCTCGAACACGCCGGCGGCATAGTGCGCGAAGGCTTCGTAACCGGAAATGTCGCCCGGGCTGATCTTGGCGATCTCGGCGCGCAGGGCGGCCTCGTCGTTGGAATAATCGAAGTTCGTCCCGTCCGGCCAGTTCAACCGGTAGAACGGCGACACCGGCATCAGGTCGACGTCGTCTTCCATCCGGTGGCCCTTGAGCGCCCAGAGTTCACGCAGGCAGGGCGGGTCGGTGATGACCGTCGGGCCGGCGTCGAACGTGAAGCCGTCCTTTTCCCAGTAATATGCGCGGCCGCCCGGCTTGTCGCGCGCCTCGACCACGGTGGTCTGTATGCCCGCCGATTGCAGCCGGATGGCAAGCGCCAGCCCTCCGAAACCGGCCCCAACAACACATGCACGCTTCATCTTGATCGCATCCCTGCAAGGGTAAGAGGCTGCGGCCGCGCGCCAAGCCCCGTCAGCACGCCGATGGCGCGCGTGACGGGCACCGGCGGACGTCCTGCCAGAACCCGCAACTTGTCCCGCGCGGTGCTCCGCCCGGCATAAAAACGCTCGATGAGACCTTCATCGAGCCTGTAGAACCGCTCCAGTACGCGGTAGCGCTCCATCGGCACCGCCGCGCCGAACAGCATCGCCGTCAACTGGCGCAGGAAGTGCCCGCGGCGCCAATGCGTCCGCGCGTAGTCTTCGGAGAAGCGGGCCAGTTGCTCGCCGCCGCAATCGGCCTGTCGCACCAGCGCGAGCGCAAAGCGCACCGCATCGGGCACCGAATAGCTCGTCACCGCGTGGAACAGCCCTGCGCGCGTACCGGCGCGGGCCATGTCCTTGCCGGTCGAGCGCCAGAAAGCGTCGAAGTCCCCGCCAGCGACCACCGGTAGCACGCCGTGTTCTTCCGACAGAACCTGCTCGACACGCCAGCCGCGCACGCGGGCATAGTCTGCGATGCGGCCGGCCAGCGTCGCCGCGTCGATGGTCGGGCTGTCCGAATAATAGGTGTCCTCGACGAAGACCTCGTCCTCGGCGAAGGGCAGGACATAGACGAAGCGGAAGCCGTCGAGCTGCGGCACGGTGGCATCCATCACGATAGGACGGTCCATGCCGTGCGGCGCCGCCAGCTTCAGGTGCTGGCCGACGAACTTCTGCCAGCCGCCTGTCAGGTGGCCGAGATTGCGGATGCCGCGCGCGTCGATCACAGCCCGTGCCTCGATCCGCGTGCCGTCGCCCAGTGCGGCGTTGCGGGCACTGGCCGCCAGCACGCGTGCGCCGGTCAGGATCGCATCGGCGGGCAGCGCCGCGCGCAGCGCCGCGTCGAAACGCCGCGACGTCATCGCATAGTAGCTGGTGCCAAGTTCTCGCTCGTGGGCGGGGAAGCGCACTTCGTAGCCGCGCCACGCCGCCGCCACGATCGGTGCGAGCAGATCGCGTCCGGCCTTGCCTACATCGGTTCCGAAGAAAGACCAGACGTGGTTGCCGCCGAGCGTCTCGTCCTGCTCGACCAGCAGCAGCGACAAGTCGGGACGGTGCCGGGCCAGCGCGAGCGCTATCAGCCCGCCTGCCAGCCCGCCGCCCAGTATCGCGATATCGCAGCGTCGCGCAGTCATCGTCGCTGGCGTTAGGCCCAAGCCGTTGCCCGCGCAACCGTCGCTTGCCCGCCTCGGCCCGTCGCGGCACTAAAGGGCAGGGGAAGGCAGGGGCCGCCTGGGGGATATGCAATGGATGATACTGGCGTGGACCAGAACGGAAGTCGTCTCGTGCCCGATCGGGTGGGCGCGCACATCGCGGTGCTGCTCGGTTTCGCCGCGGTGGCGATCCTGCTTGCCATGGGGCGGCCGGCGATCTGCCCCTGCGGCACGGTTCGGTTGTGGACCGGCGTTGTCCAGTCGGCGGAGAACAGCCAGCAGATCGCGGACTGGTACAGCTTCAGCCATGTGATCCACGGCTTCCTGTTCTATGGCGCCGCGCACCTGCTGTGGCGCCGGTTCGGGCTGATGCGTTACGTTGCGGGCCGCTGGGCACTTGCGGCGGCGGTCATGGTGGAGGCGGGATGGGAGATCCTCGAAAACTCGCCGATCATCATCGACCGCTACCGCGCTGTCACGGTCAGCTGGGGCTACAGCGGCGACAGCGTGCTCAATTCGGCGGGGGACATCGCTTTCATGGCGCTGGGCTTCATGCTGGCGGCACGTCTGCCGGTGCTCGCCACGGTGCTTCTGGGCGCGGGGTTCGAGCTGTTCACGCTCATGATGATCCGCGACAACCTGGCGCTCAATGTGCTGATGCTGGTCTGGCCGGTAGAGGCGGTGCGCCAGTGGCAGGCGGTCGCCCAGGGCTAGAATGACTGACGGAGCCACCGGATGCGGGGACTTAAGGCCCCGGCCCGGATGCGAAGGGGATCCGGTCTCCGGGGCCGAAAGCGGGCCGGGGGAGACACCGCTTCCATCGCGCCGCAGCGCAACGCGGAGGTATTGCGATGGACCAGATGACCGCTCCCGTTCCGCTGCATGAACAATCGGTAAGCCGCCCCCGATCGGGTCCGGCATCCGCTCACCGTCTTTTTTTAAGCGTCCGGTGAATTTCCTGCCGAATCCCGTTGCATTTTGATATTGGTCAAGGCCTCCTAGTGAGTGGACGGCCAGCAAGGCCGCAACGATATAAGAACATGCAGCCACGGAGAGAGAGTATGGCGCGAGAGGATTTGGCCCAGCACGTCGACGTCGTGATCGTCGGTGCGGGGATTTCGGGCGTGGGCTCGGCCTACCACCTGCAAGACCAGTGCCCGGACAAGAGCTATGTCATCCTGGAACGGATGAACACGTTCGGCGGCACGTGGGAAACCCACAAGTATCCCGGCGTCCGTTCCGACTCCGATCTCTACACTTTCGGTTACCGCTTCAAGCCGTGGACCAGCGCGCCGATCGCGAGCGCGCAGGCGATCCTCGACTACATGGGCGAGGTGATCGAGGAGAACGGCATCGACAAGAACATCCGCTATGGCCACACCATTACCAGCTGCAAGTGGTCGAGCGCGGACAACCGCTGGACCGTGACGGCACGGACCGCGGACGGCGCGGAGCACACCTTCACCTGCACCTTCCTGTGGATGTGCCAGGGCTACTACGACCATCAGGTTCCCTACATCCCGCCCGAATGGAAGGGCGTGTCGGACTTCAAGGGCCTGTTCATCCACGCCCAGCTGTGGGATCCGAACATCGACTACACCGGCAAGCGCGTGCTGGTGATCGGTTCGGGCGCCACCGCCGCGACCGTGGTTCCGGCCCTCGCCGAAAAGGCCGGCCATGTGACCATCCTCCAGCGCTCGCCGACCTACTTCTTCTGCCATCCGAACCAGAACGAGCTGGCCGACCGCCTGCGAGAGATCGGGATCGACGAGCCGACGATCCACCGCATCATCCGAGCCCAGGTCATGCATGACCAGGCCGTGATGGACAAACGCTGCGTCGAGGAACCCGACGTCGTGGTCGAGGAGCTGCGCGATCTGGTGCGCGCCTATGTCGGCCCGGACTTCCAGTTCGAACCGCACTTCACGCCCAAGTATCGCCCGTGGCAGCAGCGGCTGGCGTTCTGCCCCGATGCGGACCTGTTCCGCCTCGCGGCCGAGGGCAAGGTCTCGGTCGTTACCGACACCATCGACCGCTTCACCGACAAGGGCGTGCTGACCAACTCGGGCGAACTGCTCGAAGCGGACATCATCGTCGCCTGCACCGGCTTCCGCCTCTCGGTGCTCGGCAACATCCCGTTCGAAGTGGATGGCAAGGCGGTCGACTGGGCCGATACCGTGACCTACCGCGGCATGATGTTCACCGGCGTGCCCAACATGCTGTGGGTCTTTGGCTACTTCCGCGCCTCGTGGACGCTGCGCGTAGATATGCTGGGCGATTTCGTCTGCCGCTTGCTCAAGCACATGGACGAAGTCGGCGCGCACAAGGTTGAGGTGAAGCTGCGGCCCGAGGACAAGGACATGGCGATCCTGCCGTGGATCGAGGCCGAGAACTTCAACCCGAACTACCTGATGCGCGATCTCGACAAGCTGCCCAAGCGCGGCGACAACGAGGTGTGGCGCCACAACCAGAACTACTGGGCCGAACGCGAGGCCATTCCCGCGATCGATCTCGATGCATCGGAGTTCTGGTACGACAATCAGCGCGCCGACACGCGGGTGCTCGAAGCGGCGGAATGAAGTTGCTGACGGCCCGGTTGATCCGGGCCGTTACCTAACAGGAAAAAGGACCGCGTTGCAGCTGTGCGACGCGGTCCCTTTCGTTTGTCCGTGGCGAAGCAGCGCCGAAGCAGCGCTGCCCTGTCAGGCGGCTTCCGCCACCTTTCCGGCATCCGCCCGTGCAGGGACCGGAAGCGCATTGCCCCTGGTCGCAGCACGCTTTGCGCCGCGCTCCAGCTCCTTCTTCAGTGCGCGCACGTAGTGGTCGAAATCCAGCTGGATCGTGTGTCGCCGCGCCTTGTAGTACTGGCCGGTATAGTAGTCCTCGTCCGCCTTGATGATCGTCTCCATCTCGGGCGCCGGGGGCGGGGCATATTGCCCGGCGAGGTAGGCGGCGACGAGCTTGGACTGCTGCTCGGCAAAGTTGACGAGCGTGGGCAGCGGCTGTGCCAGGCCGAGATAGAACAGGTCGGGCACGCCGGGCTTCATGATCCGCTTGTAGAGGGCGGGCGGCTTGTTGTCGGAATCCGCACAGAACGCCGGTTCGTCGAAGAAGGGGAAGCGGATGTCGTATCCGGTGGCCCACACGATCGCGTCGATTTCCTCCCGCGAGCCGTCGCTGAACACCACGGCTTTGCCGTCGAGCCGTTCGACCCCCGGCTTCATGGTGATGTCGCCCGATCCGGCGCGCAGCAGGAATTCGCCTGAAACGGTGCCGTGGCTCTCGAACGGCTCGATTTCCGGTTCTGGCAGGCCATAGTCGCTCATCTTGCCGACCAGGTTCTTGATCATCCGCGTGCCCAGCCACTGGCGCAGCTTCTTGGGCATCCAGGCCGGTGCCGGATTTTTGTCCAGCGGCTGACCACGGTAGTATTTCGGGAAGATCCAGACGCCGCGGCGGGTGGAGACGAACAGCTTTTCAGCCATCGGCCGCTGCGACAGCTCGCTGGCGATATCCATGGCGCTGTTGCCCATGCCCACCACCAGCACGCGCTTGCCGATGCAGTTCACCGGCTCGAACGGGGTGCGGTAGTGGTGCGAATGGATCTGCGGCCCGTCGAAGTGGCCGGGATATTCGGGCACCCGCGCCGCCCAGTGATGCCCATTGGCGACCACCAGCGCGTCATAGCGCAGCGTCTCCCCGCTCGAGAGCGTCACGTCCCATCCGCCTTCCGGCAGGCGGTGGGCCTTTTCCACGCGTGTGTTGAACCGGATGTGCTCACGAATGCCGAAGTGGTCCACATAGTCGTGGAAATACTGGAGCAGCTGCGAATGGTGCGGATAGTCCGGCCATTCCTCCGGCACGGGGTAGTCCTCGAACGCAAGCCGCCACTTCGACGTGTCGATGTGCAGGCTCTGATAGCAAGAGGACAGCCCGTTGGGGTTGTTATAGTACCAGTTGCCGCCGATGTTGTCCGACGCCTCGTAGATGTCGAACGGAATGCCGTAGTCCTTCAGGCGCTTGGCCGTGGTGAAACCGGAACAGCCGGCGCCGATGATGCAGACCTTGGGCAGGGCCATCAGTCGAATTCTCCCGTTACGTTATGTTTGTCGTTGTCGTCGTGGAGGTCAGTCCTGCTCGATCTTCACCGGCATTGCGGTGAAGCCGTGGAGGAACGGGCTGGCCAGCCGCGTCGGCGTGTCCTGCGGCACGATCCGCCACTTGCGCTTGACGATTTCCTCGATCACCGCGGCAAGCTGCACTTCGGCAAGGCGCGCACCCACGCAGCGGTGGATGCCGTGGCCGAAGGCGATGTGGCGGCGCGCGTTCTCGCGGGTCACGTCGAAACGCTCGGCGTCCTTGAACACCGTCTCGTCACGGTTGCCCGAGATGTACCACATCACCACCTTCGAACCTTCGGGGATCGACTGCCCGCCGAGCTCCGTGTCGCGCGTGGTGGTGCGGCGCATGTGCGTCACCGGCGATTGCCAGCGGATGATTTCCTGCGCGGCATTGGCCGCCAGCGACGGGTCGGCGCGCAGCTTCTCCAGCTGGTCGGGATATTTGGCCAGCGCTTCGACCAGCCCGCTCATCGAATTGCGCGTGGTGTCGTTACCGCCCACGATCAGCAGCGCGATGTTGGCGATGCGCTCGGGCGGGGTGAGGTGCCCCATCGCTTCGGAATGCACCATGCGGCTCAGCAGGTCGTCGCTCGGCGGCAGGCCGCGCCTGGCTTCCAGCTCGCGGTCGAAACGTTCGAGCATCTGGCCCATCTGCACCATGAACTCGGCGCGGTATTCGTCGTTCAGCGCGTCTTCCGAAACGCCGCTGCCCCAGTCCGACCAGCGCTTGATGTCGCGCCATTCCTCGAACGGCATATCGAACAGGATCAGCAGCATCCCGATGGTCATCGGGATCGAGACGCTGTCCACCCAGTCGATCGTCTCGCCCACGGGCAGCGCATCCAGCAGCTGCGTCACGCGTTCGCGCACCAGCTTTTCCAGCTTCACCATCTGGCTGGGGCCGAACGCCGGCGCGATCACCTTGCGCTGCGCGGTATGGACCGGCGGGTCCATCGCGATGAAGTTGGGAAACGCGGTTTCATTGACCGAATCCGCGATGGTGATGTTGCCCCGGTCCCACGAGGAGGAATAAGTCTCGGGGTCCAGCTCGACCTTCTGTATCAGGTCGTGCGTCACCACCGACCAGTAGGGTCCGAAGGGGCTCTGTTCGCGATAGCTGACGGGCATGTTCGCACGCAGCCAGGCGAACGGCTCGCGCCACCTGTCTTCGACATAGAGCGCATTGAGGCTCACGTCGTACGGATTGATCGCCTTTTCCCGCGCGAGGGATGCGGTGGCCATGCAAAATCTCCCGGTTGCCGAGTCTGGTCGGTCTTGACCGGATTATCCTTAAGCGTCCGCTTAAAGTCCAGCGGGCATTCGATCAAAGTGACAGGGGCGTCGTCACCGTCTGGACTTGGCGTCACCGATCGCCTAGTTTCCGCGTCTACCCCGGGGAGCCAGTGTTGGCTGAGAGGGGCTGGTCACGCAGCCCGACCCGTCGAACCTGAACCCGTTAGCACGGGCGGAGGGAAGGGCACGGCAATCGCTGCGCGCCCTGTCTTCGTCCATGAAGGAACGCGCATGGCCGACATCAATTCCAAGCTCGAAATCGGCGTTACCACCGGCCCGATTCGCGGCAGCCGCAAGATCCACGTCGAAAGCGTCCGCTTCCCGAACGTACGCGTCGCCATGCGTGAAATCGCGCTCGAGCCTTCCTCGGGCGAGCCGCCGCTGCGTGTCTATGACACGTCCGGTCCCTACACCGATCCCAAGGCGACCATCGACATTTCGGCCGGCCTGCCCAAGCTGCGCCGCGACTGGATCGTGGCGCGCGGCGATGTCGAGGAATATTCCGCCCGCGAGGTGAAGCCCGAGGACAATGGCCTGAAGGGGCCGGATCGCTCGGCCGGCGTGCCCGCGTTCCCCAATGTCGAGCAGCGCCCGCTGCGTGCCAAGGCAGGCCACAACGTCAGCCAGATGCACTATGCCCGCCGCGGCATCATCACGCCCGAGATGGAATACGTTGCCATCCGCGAGAACCTGGGTCGCAAGCAGATGCAGGAAGCGCTGATCCGTGACGGCCAGGACTGGGGTGCCTCGGTACCCGATTACGTAACGCCCGAATTCGTCCGCGACGAAGTGGCGCGCGGCCGGGCGATCATCCCCAACAACATCAACCACCCCGAATCCGAGCCGATGGCCATCGGTCGCAACTTCCTCGTCAAGATCAACGCCAACATCGGCAACTCTGCCGTGGCGTCGGACGTGGCCAACGAAGTCGACAAGATGGTCTGGTCGATCCGCTGGGGCGCGGACACCGTGATGGACCTCTCCACCGGCCGCAACATTCACGACACGCGCGAATGGATCCTGCGCAACAGCCCGGTTCCGATCGGCACCGTGCCGATCTACCAGGCGCTCGAAAAGGTCGGCGGCATCGCCGAGGACCTGACCTGGGAAATCTTCCGCGACACGCTGGTGGAGCAGGCCGAGCAGGGCGTGGACTACTTCACCATCCACGCCGGCGTGCGCCTGCCCTACATCCCGATGACGGCCAAGCGCGTCACGGGCATCGTCAGCCGCGGCGGCTCTATCATGGCCAAGTGGTGCCTTGCCCACCACAAGGAATCGTTCCTCTACGAACACTTCGACGACATCACCGAGATCATGAAGGCGTATGACATCGCCTACTCGCTCGGCGATGGCCTGCGCCCCGGTTCGATTGCCGACGCCAACGACGAAGCCCAGTTCGCCGAGCTCTATACGCTGGGCGAACTGACCAAGCGCGCCTGGGAACAGGACGTGCAGGTGATGATCGAGGGCCCCGGCCACGTGCCGATGCACAAGGTCAAGGAGAACATGGACAAGCAGCTGGCCGCGTGCGGCGAAGCGCCGTTCTACACGCTCGGGCCGCTCGTCACCGACATCGCGCCGGGTTATGACCACATCACCAGCGGCATTGGGGCGGCGATGATCGGCTGGTTCGGCACGGCCATGCTCTGTTACGTGACGCCCAAGGAGCACCTCGGCCTGCCCGACCGCGACGACGTGAAGGTGGGCGTCGTGACCTACAAGCTCGCCGCCCACGCGGCCGATCTTGCCAAGGGGCATCCGGCGGCCAAGCTGCGCGACGATGCGCTCAGCCGCGCCCGCTTCGAGTTCCGCTGGCGCGACCAGTTCAACCTGAGCCTCGATCCCGACACCGCCGAGCAGTATCACGACCAGACGCTGCCCGCCGAAGGCGCCAAGACCGCGCACTTCTGCTCGATGTGCGGACCGAAGTTCTGCTCGATGAAGATCACGCAGGAAGTGCGCGAATTCGCCGCCAAGCAGAACCAGGCCCCGGACACCTTCCTCGCTGCCGAGGACGCCGAAAAGGGCATGGCCGAAATGAGCGAAAAGTACCGCGCAGCCGGCGATCTCTACATCCCGGCGGCGGAATAACCGCCCCATCCTCCCCGTTCGTGCAGCGCGCGGACGGGGAGGGGGACCGGCCGTTTCTCAGCCGGTGCGACCGGCCAGCCGCTTCACCACGTCGCGGACCTGGGCGGGGGTATCCCCGCTGACCACTTCGACATACCCGATACCCGCGCGCCGAAGGGCTTCCTTCTTCACCGCATCGCGCGCGGCGGTCTCGTCGCCCAGGTGATGCCCTGTCCCCTGGAACTCCACGGCGTGGAGCGGATGGCAATCCTCATCGACGATCAGCAGGTCTACGCGCTTGGCGTTGATGGCCCAGAACGCGGCCTTGTCCTCGCTCCATAGCACTTCGCCGAGCGCCACTTGCCCCATCGCCCGCCAGCCGGGGCGTTCTTCCTGCAGGGCCTTGTCGATGACCGACAGCAACCGCCGCTCCGGCTTGTTGAGCAGCGGACGCGCCTTGAAGTCAGCCTCCATCACGCAGCGCAGTTGTTCCGCCGCATCCAGCGTCGCGCGTTCGGGCGAGCCCTTTGGCGGCGGGATGCTCCGGGGCTTGAGGACAGTGACGCGATTGCCGGCGCCAGCTTCCTTGCGACCTCGCCAATAGGCGCGTCGCTCGGCGGTTTTCTGCGTTTCGACAAAGCGTTCCACGCCGATCCCGATAGCCGCGCCAACGGCCAGTACCATCAGGAGCAGGTGGGGCTGATCGATCAAGGCAATGATTTCTTGGGGCATTTCGAATCGATACTATGATCAGGGTAATCAATTGGTGAAACAATCGCCCCCATTGGTGGTCCATTCCAACGACGCGGCCAATCTGCCATGAGGCGTGCGATGAACTCTTCCACGTCCGCCGACCTCGCCATTCGCCTCCGCCGTGCCGCGTTCAACCGCGCCCTGGCGGATGGCGATCTTGCCGCCATCGGGCCGATCCTTGCGCCCGGCGTCATTCTCGTCACCGGCACGGACAGCGCGGTGATCACCGGCCGCAAGGCACAGCTCACCGCGTGGAAGCGGGAGTTCGCGGCGCGGCCGCGCACGATCTACACGCGGACGCCGGAGGTCGTGACCGGATCGTCGGTCGAACCGATCGTGATGGAAACCGGCCGCTGGCAGGGCGTGCCCGAAGGGGGAGATACGCCGCTCGCTTCGGGTCTCTACAGCGCCAAATGGCGCGAACTCGGCGGCGAGTGGTCGCTGCTCGCGGAACTGTTCGTCACGCTGGCCTGAGGCGCGGGGAACTCGCGCGCCGTTGGATCATTGGCGATGCAGGCGGGATTCCCTCCCGCAGAGGATGCTCCCCATGAACAAGGCCCTGATGCTTTCCGCTCTTGCCGCCGCCAGCCTTACCGGGGCCTGCACCAGCTATGGCTATGGCGACCGCCCCGGCTATTCGGGTGATGGGGCGGGCGACTGGGGCTATTACGACCGTGGCGCCTACGATCAGTATGGCCGTTATGACTACAACAACCCCGATCCCAGTTACGGCGGCTACTATGCCGACCGGTATTACCGCCAGAACCCGCGCTATCGCGAGCGCAACCTGTCGTACAACGACCGGGTCTACCGCGGGCGCGACGGGCGTTATTATTGTCGCCGGTCGGACGGTTCGACCGGTCTGATCGTCGGCGGGCTGGCTGGTGCCGCTGCCGGGGCCATCATTGCGGAAGGCGACAGCAAGCCGCTTGGTGCGATCCTGGGCGCGATCGGCGGCGCGGCCATCGGCGCGGCCGTGGACAGCAATCGCCAGAGCAACGTGCGCTGCCGCTGAACCGATTCTAATCGGCCGGTTAAATCCCGGTTGAATCCCGTCGGAACCCGGCGCAGGGTCTCTTCTGAACTGATCGGGAGAGACCCACCATGACCGAACGAACCGGCGGCTGCCTCTGCGGCGCCGTGCGCTATACCATTGCAATCGATCCGCCGATGCAGGCGGTCTGCCACTGCAAGAACTGCCAGAAGCAAGCCGGCAGCGCCTATTCGATGCTGGTCGGTGTGCCCGAAAGCGCGCTGACGGTTACCGGCACGCCCAAGGTCTACATGGACAAGGGGGATAGCGGCAGCGCCGTCACCCGCCAGTTCTGCGGCACCTGCGGCTCGCCGCTGTTCTCGCTCGTGGAAAGCGCCCCGGGCATGGTCTTCGTGAAGGCTGGCACGCTCGACGATACCAGCGATTTCAAACCGCAAGTCCAAGTCTGGACCAAGAGCCGTCAGAACTGGGTCGATCTTGGCCCCGTGCCCGGCTTCGATACCGTTCCGGGCTGAGGTGCGACGGCCGCGCCTGCCTCACGCAGAGGGAGGCGCGGCTTCGTCGTCGCTGGTGGCGCTATCATCCATCGATGCCGCGTCCGCCTCATCCGGGGCAGAGGCCTCGGCATCGTCCGCAGTGTCGCGCGGCGGCGTGGCGGGTTCGCTGGCCGCATCGCTGGTTGCGCCAGCATCGTTGTTCCACGCGTCGTCGCGCCACTCGTCATAGCGAGGCGGCGGATCGTCCTGGAAGCGCGCGGCCGCCGGTGCGACGGCGGGCAGGTATTCGGCCTCACGGTATGTCGGCGCGGCGGGCAAAGTTTCGTAGAGGTCGCCCGAATACCACGCATAAGTCGCATCGGCCGTGGGTGCGGTGCCCAGCGTCTGTCCGGTGGAGGCGCGGATCCGCCAGGGCGGATCGGGCGGCGGGCGCATGCGCGTCGGAGTGGCCGCCGCCAGCGCCGCGCCCAGCGTCATCGCGCCTATGGCAATGGCGAAGGCCGCCGAACGTGATCTGTCGTGACTCGGCATTTCATGCTCCATCACCCCCCATCGTTGGTAACAATCGCCGCCGCGCCGCCTCGTTCCAATATTCCGCCGAGCAAAAGAAAACCCCCTCGGCCGCAAGGCGGCGAGGGGGCTTCTGGTCTCGGAGCCGGGCCTTGGGCCCGGCCAGTCGACTTACTTGGCTTCGGTGATCAGGCCGGCCTTCTTGGCGTCGGCGATCGAGAAGCTGACCGGCTTGTTGTTGAAGGTGCCTTCGACGGTCTTCTTGCGCACGCGCAGTTCGAAGGGAACCTTGCCCGAGTAGGCGGTGCCGCGCAGAACCTGCTCGCCATCCTTCTGCTCGGTCGTGTAGTTGTATTCCACGCCCTTGTGCTGGAACGTGTCGGCGTTGGCCGCAGCCGGAGCAACGACGAGAAGGGCCGAAGCGGCCAGAGCGAAAGTCTTGATCATGGCAATATCCCCTGTGAGATTAGGTTGGATCTTGCCTTCGAGCACCCGGTACATGTTCTGTTTGGGCCGCGATATATGGATGCTGCACTTGCGAGCAATTGCATTCGCCGCAGCGGCGGTTGCAACAAATGCACTCAAGTTTTAAAATGCTACTTATCGCTTGAAAAACGGGGATTTCGGTGAACACACGCAGTCTGAAATTTTTTTCCATCCTGTTGTTTTTACCAGTCTACGGCTGCGCCTCCGGGCCTGCGCAGACCGATATTCCGCAGTCGCCAGTGATCGCGGGCGGATGGAATCGAGTCGATCCCAACAGTCCGGACATCCGCGAGGACGCGCTTTTCGCAATCGCAGCAGGAAATGGGCGGCTGGCCGAAGTCGAACTGGCCGAGACCCAGGTGGTGGCCGGCATCAACGTGCGGATGATCGTGCGACTTGCCGATGGCCGCCGCGAGCGCGTCACCGTGTGGCGGCGGCTCGATGGCACGCGGCAACTCACCGATGTGGAACCGCTGCCGGGCGGTTAGCGCTTGCGCACGAACTCCGCGCGCAGGACGAGGCCCTTGATCCCGTCGAACTTGCAGTCGATTTCCTGCGCGTCGCCGGTCAGGCGGATCGACTTGATGAGCGTGCCGCGCTTCAGCGTCTGGCCCGCGCCCTTGACGTCGAGATCCTTGATGAGCGTGACCTGGTCGCCGTCCGCGAGCAGGTTGCCCACCGCATCACGCACCTCGATGGTGCCGGCGGCGGCACGCTTGGCGGCCAGTTCGGACGCCGGCATCCATTCGCCGGTGTCCTCATCGTACACATAATCATCATCGCTCATATGCCCCCCATGGCAGAGCGGGGGGACTTGCGCCAGCCTTTGCCGGTGTCATGATCGCGCGAAAGGGGAGCAGGGCCATGGACAAGACCATCATCCGGCTGTCGCCGCAGCACCGCACGGCGGCGGTCGAAACGCTTGCGGCTGCTTTCTCGGGCGATCCGGCGATGGCCTACATGATGCCCGATGCGGCTGACCGCCAGCGCCGCTTGCCAAAGTTGATCGGGTGGATGTTCGACGATCACCTTGTCCACGGCGTGGTGCTGGGCACGCCCGGTGCAGAGGTCGTCACGTTGTGGCGCCCGCCTGGCATGGTCCATGTCCACGCGCCGCTCACGCCGCGCAGCATCTGGCGGTTTCTGGGAATCCTTGGCCCCGCCATCCTGCGCGCCGAACGTGTGGACCGCGCGATCGGTCGTCATCTGCCGCCCGCGGAGGACTGGTTCTACCTGCGCATGGCGGGCGTGCGGCCCGATCGACAGGGGCAGGGGCTGGGCGGGCTCGCCATCCGCGCCGGGCTGGAATTGGCGGCAGAGCGGGGTGTGCCTTCGGTGCTCGAAACCGCGACGGAGAGAAACGTGGGCCTCTACCTGCGGCTTGGCTACAATGTGATCAGCGAATGGGACGTCAGTCGCCGCGGTCCTCATTTCTGGACGATGACGACCTGAACGGCTATTCGATGGCGCCGCTGCACCACAGTGCGATCCAGACCAGCAGCGGCTGCGCGAACATGCGCGGCACGTGATAGGCTAACCCCAGCCCGCCATCGGGGCGTGCCATGTCGAGCGCGAAGTGATGCACATTCGCCGGAAACACGCAGACGGCGTAAAGCGCCAGGCCGATCCCGCCGTCGCGCCGCAAAGTTGGCGAAAAAGGCTGGAGCAGCGCCGCCGCGCCGAGCAGTTCGGCCACGCCGGTCCACAGCACGGTCAGTTCCGGCCACGGCACCCAACCTGGCATGATTGACAGGAACGGATGCGGCAGGGCGATGTGGATCATGCCCGCCGCGCCATAGAACAGCGCGAGGATGACCCGAACGATACCGCGCGCGGTCATGCGTCCGGCTCCCAGTGCGGTGGGGCGAGCCGGAACCCGGCAAAATCAAACCCCGGCGCAACAACGCAGGACACCAGCGCATAACCGTACAGTCCTGCGGGGGCGGGCGCGGCGGCCTGCCAGTGTCCGGCAGGGACCACATGCTGCACGGATTGCCCCTCCAGCACGTCTGGGCCGAGACATACCGTCTCGATCCGTTCCGCATCTCCCGGTGCAAGGCGCAGGTGAACGGGATCGCCCGCATGCCACAGCCAGATTTCGGACGCATCCACGGTGTGCCAGTGTGACCGTTGCCCCGATTCCAGCAGGAAATGGATCGATGTAGCCGAAGGACGCCCGTCTGCGCCTGGCGGGCCGCGCCACGTCTCGCGGTACCAGCCGCCTTCCGGATGTGGTTCCAGCGACAGGCGATCGATCAGGGCGTGGGCGGACTGGATCATGTCGCCGGGTTTCCGCCCGGGTGCACCGGGTGTCAACGCGTTACCAAACGGCGGGCGTCAGGCGGATCGAGCCGCCGTCGCAAGGCTCCCAGCCTGTTTTTGCCAAGACCTCGTTGCTTTCGCGCGCTGCGCGGTCCTCGCCCAGCGACCATGTCACGTGCCAGGTGCCGCCATCGGGCCGGCTCGTGCTGCCTTCCAGCGCCACGACCAGCGCTTCGACGCCCTTGCCGTCGTCGACGTGGCCGACGATGCGCGCGTGGGAGATGGGTGGCGGAGGAACGCCGTCTTCGCCGTTCCCAGGCCGGCGCGACACATGGTGCGCCACCGTTCGTGGATAGCGAGGTGGGAACAGTTCGAGCAGTCGCTCGCGGCATTCGGGTTCTATGATCCAGCCGATCGACATGGGCAGGGGCCTCCGCGCTTGCACGCCATTCAGTCGGTCAAACGCGGCGGGTCCGCCCGGTTCCCGCCCTAATGCCGGAACCGGGCATCTTTGCTATGCCGTCACGCAGGCGGCGTCGCTTGTCCGCTGATCGGTCCCTGGCGGTTGGGCTGGTCGGAGGTGGCGGCACCGGTGATCCAGATCGTCGACAGTGCGACAATCGCCAGCACAAGGCCGATCAGCAGCACCCAGCGGACAATGTGGGGAGTCTCGCCGCCGCGAGCCTCTTGCGTGGTGACGTGGGTTTCAGCGCCCTGGCGTTCCATGACGGGCTTCTCCTGTTCGGCGGGGCGTTGCGCCCCGTCTCGCAGACCCTACGCCCGGATCGCTCCCGGGTTCCTGCCCGCATGGGCAAGACCCCGGGTTACGGGCGCGATCAGTCGCGCAGGAGTTCGTTGATGCCGGTCTTGCTGCGGGTCTGCGCATCGACCGTCTTGACGATCACTGCGCAATAGAGCGACGGCCCCGGCGTGCCGTCGGGCAGGGGCTTGCCCGGCATCGCGCCCGGCACGACCACCGCATAGGGCGGCACGCGGCCGATGTGGACTTCGCCCGTGGCGCGGTCGACGATCTTGGTCGAGGCGCCAAGGTAGACGCCCATCGACAGCACCGCGCCTTCGCCCACGATCACGCCTTCGGCCACTTCCGAGCGAGCGCCGATGAACGCGCCGTCCTCGATGATCACCGGGCCGGCCTGAAGCGGCTCGAGCACGCCGCCGATGCCGGCGCCGCCCGAAATGTGCACGTTCTTGCCGATCTGCGCGCACGAACCCACGGTGGCCCAGGTATCCACCATCGTGCCTTCATCGACATAGGCGCCGATGTTGACGAAGCTGGGCATCAGCACCACGCCCTTGGCGATGTGCGCCCCGCGGCGGGCGACCGCGCCCGGAACCACGCGGAAGCCGGCCTCGCGGAAGCGGTTCTCGCCCCAGCCTGCGAACTTGGAGGGCACCTTGTCGAACGCGGGCGCGCCGGCTGCGCCGCCATCGATCACCACATTGTCGTTCAGGCGGAACGACAGCAGCACCGCCTTCTTGAGCCACTGGTTGACGCGCCATTCGCCGTCCACCTTCTCGGCCACGCGGGCCTTGCCGCTGTCGAGCAGTTCAAGCGCCTGTTCCACCACCACGCGCACGTCGGCGCTCGCGGGGGTGACGTCTGCGCGCGCTTCCCATGCGGCTTCGATGGCGGTTTCGAGCTGTGCGGTCATGGCAGTGCTTTCTCTTAAAATGGTCGCCGCGCGGTTAGCCGAGGGGTTTCGTCTCGGCAAGCTCCGCAAGGCACGCATCAAGCCATTGGCCGATGTCATCGATGACAATGTCGATGGCGGCATCGTCCTTGGCGCGGTCACCCCAGTCGGTCGCAGCGTCCAGCCACACCGTCTGCATTCCAAGCGCCTTGGCCGGCCCCAGGTTGCGGGCGGAATCCTCGACGAACACCGCGCGCTCGGGATCGACGCCCAGCGCCGCGATCATGCCGCTGTAGGCGCTCGGCTCGGGCTTGGGCCGGTATTCCATCGCGTGGATGTCCCACATTCCGTGGAAGCAATCCGCAAGGTCCAGCGCATCCAGCACGCGCGCGGCGTAAGGCGCGTCGCCATTGGTGAACACGATCCGCTGGCCGGGCAGCGCGGCGATCTGCGCGGCAAGACGCGGCACTTGCGCCAGCCCGGTCAGGTCGATGTCGTGGACATAGTCCAGGAACTCGCGCGGCTCGATGGCGTGGTAGTGCATCAGGCCTGCCAGCGTGGTGCCGTGATCGTGGAAATACATCTTCTGGATGCGCCGCGCCTCGGCCGCATCGCAGCCGAGCAGCTCGGCGATGAACACGCCCATGCGCTGGTCGATCTGCTCGAACACGCGGGCCGAGGCGGGATAGAGCGTGTAGTCGAGATCGAAGATCCAGAAATCGACGCGGGTGGGATCAAACGGCATGGGGCCTCAGCGCGGTGTGAGTTTACGCAGGCGGCCTTCTTCGGAATCTTCCAGAATCCAGATCGCGCCGTCCGGACCCTGTTCGATCTCGCGCACGCGATTGTCCAGCCCGATCCGCTCGACCTCGCGCGCCTTGGTCCCGTCGATCGCCACGCGCACCAGCCCCATCGAACCCATGCCCGCGATGATCGCCTGCCCCTTCCACGCCGGGAAGCGGTCGCCGGTGTAGAAAATGAAATCGCCCGGCGCGATCACCGGGTTCCAGCTGATCGCCGGCGCGGCAAGATCGGGCCGTGTCTTGTGGCGCGGGATCGGCTTGCCGTCATAATGGTCGCCGTCCGACACCAGCGGCCAGCCATAATTCCTGCCCGGCTCCACCAGGTTCAACTCGTCGCCGCCTGCCGGGCCATGCTCCAGATCCCACAGCCGCCCCTGCGGATCGAACTTCAGCCCCAGAAGGTTGCGGTGGCCATAGCTCCAGATCTGCGCCGACACGCCGCCTTTGTCGGCAAAGGGGTTGCCCGGCGCCGGCGTGCCATCGGGCAGCAGGCGCAGCACTTTGCCAAGGTTCACGGTCAGGTCCTGCGCCGGCGTGAACTTCTGCCGCTCGCCAGAGGACAGGAACAGGTATTTCCCATCGGGCGAGAAGGCGATGCGGTGTGAGAAATGCCCCCGGCCTGTCACCTTGGGCGCCTGCCGCCAGATGACCGACAGCCCCTCGATGCGCGGGGCTGCGTCCAGCACGAGCCGCCCGCGGCCCAGAACCGCGCCGCGCGTGTCGGCCGGGCCTGATTCCACCCAGGTGAGATAGATGGTGCCGCTCTGCGCGAAATCGGGCGCGGGCTTCACGTCGCCAAGGCCGCCCTGACCGCCGTAATCGACCTTGGGCACGCCGGCCACGTCCCGCGCCGGGCTTCCGTCCTGCCACAGCTTCAGCCCGCCCGCCTTTTCGGTGACGAGCGCGTAGGGCGTGCCGGGCAGGAACGCCATCGCCCACGGTTCGCGGAACACCGCCTTGTCCTCGATTTTCAGCGATACCGATGCGGCCTCGGGCGCATTTTGCGCGGCGGTGGGCGCGCCGCAGCTTGCGAGGATCAGGACGAGAGGCGATAGGGCGGTCAGGATCGGATATTTCTTCATGCACGGAACAATGCATCTGGCCGGCGGAACTGTCACGCCTCCCTCTCGGGTGGTCATCGGCGTGGACGAGGCGGGCAGGGGACCGCTCGCCGGCCCGGTGGTCGCCGCCGCTGTCGTCCTGTCCAAACCGCGCCCGGCCGGGCTGGACGATTCCAAGAAGCTGACCGCACCCCGCCGCGCGGTGCTGGAGGAACAGATCAAGCGCCGCTGCCGGTGGGCCGTGGGCGTGGTCGGACCGGACGAGATAGACCGGCTCAACATCTTCGGCGCGACAATGCTGGCGATGACGCTGGCGGTGCAGGCCTTGTGCGAACAGATCCGGGGCGAGCAGATCGCGGCCGAAGTCGATGAAGTGCTGATCGATGGCAACCTGACCCCGCACGGCCGCCGTCCCGAATGGTGCTGGCCCGCGCGCCCCATCGTCGGCGGAGACGCGATCGAGCCTTGCATCTCGGCCGCCTCGATCATCGCCAAGGAACACCGCGACCGCATCATGCGCGAAGCCGCGCTCGCCCATCCGCACTATGGTTGGGAGCGCAACGCCGGCTACGGAACGCCCGAGCATCTCGCCGCCTTGCGCGCACACGGCCCGACCCCGCTCCACCGCCGCAGCTTCGCCCCCGTCGCCCAGTTGCTGCTGCTCTGACTTTTTTGCGGGGCGAGTCCGCCGCGCAACACCCACCATATGTTGAGTCCCGGCAGCGGGACGGACTCAAGATGTGCCATCCGGACTCGTTCCGTTCTCATCCTACGTGACGCGCGACTCGCCGGATTCCCGCGAGTCGATCCTTGACGGCGGACTCCGGTTGATTCACTGTCCAGCCTCACACGGACAGGGGAAACGAATTTCATGACATCGACTGCGGTCAAGGTGCGGGCGCGTGCCCTGCGTGCGGCTCCGGACAAGGCGCTGAAGGCACCGGCGCTGCCGCTCAACCGCATTCTGCGTGGGGATTGCATCGAGGAAATGCGCGGCTTGCCCGATGCCTCGATCGACATGATCTTCGCCGATCCGCCCTACAACCTGCAGCTTGGCGGCGATCTGGCGCGGCCCGATGGCAGCCACGTCGATGCCGTGACCGATGATTGGGACAAGTTCGACAGCTTCGCCGCCTATGACAAGTTTACGCGCGAATGGCTGGTCGAAGCCCGCCGCCTGCTCAAGCCCAACGGCTCGATCTGGGTGATCGGCAGCTACCACAACATCTTCCGCGTCGGCGCGTTGCTTCAGGATCTCGGCTTCTGGATCCTCAATGACATCGTCTGGCGCAAGGCCAACCCGATGCCCAACTTCAAGGGCACGCGCTTCACCAACGCGCACGAGACGCTGATCTGGGCGGCCAAGAGCGAGAAGGCGAAGTACACCTTCAACTACCGCGCGATGAAGACGCTCAACGACGAACTGCAGATGCGCTCCGACTGGGTGCTGCCCATCTGCGGCGGGCAGGAACGCATCCGCAAGAACGGCACCAAGGCGCACCCCACGCAGAAGCCCGAGGCGCTGCTCTACCGCGTGCTGCTGGCCACCACCAACAAGGGCGACGTGGTGCTCGATCCGTTCTTCGGCACCGGCACGACCGGCGCCGTGGCCAAGCGCCTTGGCCGCGCCTTCATCGGTTGCGAGCGCGAGGACAGCTATATCGCGGTGGCCGAGGAACGCATCGCCGCCGCGCTGCCGCTCGATGAAAGCGCGCTCACCACGATGCAGTCGAAGCGCAGCGCGCCCAAGGTCGCGTTCGGCCAGCTGGTCGAAACCGGCTGGATCGCCCCCGGCGCGCAGCTGTTCGACAAGAAGCGGCGCTTCATGGCCTCCGTGCGCGCCGATGGCTCGCTGGTGGCTGAAGGCGCCGAGAACGGCTCGATCCACGGTGTCGGCGCCAAGCTCCAGGGCGCGCCTTCGTGCAATGGCTGGACCTTCTGGCACATCGAGCATGAGGGCGAGGTGAAGCCGATCGACGCGCTGCGTCAGCTCTACTTGCTCGCGGTCGAGGACTGATCCCCTGTCGCAAAAGCTCTACATCCGGCCCATCGCCTTTGCCGAAAGCCCGCAGAGCGAGGAGGGCGAGGCGGTGCGCCTCGCCGGCGGAATGGTCTATGCCAGCCGCTTCGCGCTGATCGTGCGCGACGGCACGCGCGTCGTGTCGCGCCGCCGCGTGGGTGTGGAAGGCATGGCGGCGGCGCTGGCCGCGCTTCCAGATGCGCTGGCGGCCGATGGCGAGGCGCAATGGGCGGGCTTGCGCACCGCGCACGTGCCAATCCCCTGCGGCAACCGCACGCTGCGGCTCGATCAGCCGCAGGTCATGGGCATTCTCAACGTCACGGCCGACAGCTTCTCGGATGGAGGCAAATTCCTCGACAATCCCGATGCCGCGCTCCGTCACGCGCACGCCATGCTCGAAGCCGGCGCAGCGCTGATCGACGTGGGCGGTGAATCGACCCGTCCCGGCTCCGCCCCGGTGTGGGAAGGCGACGAGGCGAAGCGCGTCGTGCCCGTCATCGAGCGGCTCGCGGCGAGCGGCGCGGCCATCTCGATCGACAGCCGGCGTTCCACCGTGATCGAAGCCGCGCTGGCGGCCGGCGCGCATATCGTCAACGATGTGTCCGCGCTGCGCCACGATCCCCGATCCATGGAAATCGTCGCCCGCAGCGGCGCGCCGGTGGTGCTGATGCACGCGCCCGGCAGCGAGGGCGACCTTCACGCCGACGGCACTTATGCCGACGTTGTGCTCGACGTGTTCGACGACCTGCGCGAACGGCGCGACGCCTGCCTCGCCGCCGGCATCGCTCGCGAGAAGATCGTGCTCGATCCCGGCATCGGCTTCGGCAAGTCGCTGGCGGAGAACCTGGCTCTGGTCAACGCGCTCCCGCTGCTCCACGCGCTGGGTCAGCCCGTGCTGTTCGCCGCCAGCCGCAAGCGCATGATCGGTGCGCTCTCGAACGAGGCACCTGCATCCCGGCGCCTGGGGGGCTCGCTGATGCTCGCCATCCGGGCGTTCGATGCCGGCGCGCAAATGGTGCGCGTCCACGACGTGGCCGAAACCGTGCAGGCCCTCCACGTCTGGCGCGGCCTGCGCGATGCCGCGCTGACCGACTTCTCGCAGATGGGCGAGGGCTGACCAGCCGTCCGCGGATCAGAACAGGCGCGTCAGGCTGTAGAACAGGGCGCCAACCGTTGCGGAGGCGGGGATCGTGATGACCCACGCAGCGACCACGTTTCCGGCAACACCCCAGCGGACCGCCGACGTGCGCCGCGCAGTTCCCGCGCCGATCACGCAGCCGGTTATCGTGTGCGTCGTCGAAACGGGAATGCCCAGAAGCGACGCCGAAAACACGATGATCGAACCGCCGAGCGACGCGCTGAAGCCCTGATGGTGCGATAGCTTGGTGATCCGCGAGCCCATTGTCTCGATGATCTTCCACCCGCCGGCCATCGTGCCCAGCGCCATCGCCACATAGCAGCTGATCGCCACCCAGTGCGGCACCGCGAACTCACCTTTCAGCGTGCCCGTGGAGAAAAGCAGGACGGTGATGATCCCCATCGTCTTTTGCGCATCGTTCAGCCCGTGGCTGATCGAATAGGCGGCGGATGACACCAGGTGGAGCGACCGGAAACTGCGCTCGGCAGTGCGGCTGTTCGCGCGCGCAAACAACCAGCTGGTCAGCAGCATCACCAGCATCGACAGAACCATGCCCAACACCGGGGAAAGCACAATGGCGATCAGCGTCTTGTTGAGACCGGTCCACTGCACCCCGGTAAACCCGGCATGGGCCACCCCTGCGCCGACAATTCCGCCGACGAGCGCATGGCTGGACGATGAAGGAATGCCCTTGAGCCAGGTCACGACATTCCAGAACATCGCCCCGGCCAGCGCACCGAACACCACCGCCGGCGTGACCAGATCCTTGTCGATCAATCCCTTGCCGATCGTTTCGGCAACCTTGTGCAGGCTCGGGAATGTGATGGTCAGGAAATAGGCGGCGAAGTTGAACGATGCGGCGAACAGCACCGCCGTAACGGGCTTCAGCAGCTTGGTGGAAACCACCGTGGCGATCGAGTTCGCCGCGTCATGCAACCCGTTGAGAAAGTCGAATGCCAGCGCGATCAGCACCAGCCCGGCAAGCAGGGGAAAGGCAAGATGGTGCATCAGGCGTGGTCGATCACGATGCCATCGATCTCGTTGGCGACATCCTCGAAAGCATCGACGATCTGTTCGAGATGCTTGTAGATCTCGCGCGCCACGATGAACTTGATCGTCGCTTTTTCGCCATGCTCGCGGAACGCGCGCTTCAGGCCCTGGCGGTGCACTTCGTCGGCGTGGTTTTCCATGCGGACAAGGCGCTCGGTCAACTCGTGCAGGCGGGTGCCGTTGCGGCCGACATCGCGCAGCAGCGGCATGGCCTCGGCGGTGAGGCGCGCGGCATCGACGATGATCGCGGCCATGTCCTTCATTTCCTGCTCGAACTCACGAACTTCGTAGAGATCGACCGCCTGTACGGCGGCCTGCATCTCGTCGATCGCGTCGTCCATCGAGCCGATCAGGCTGGTGATCGCGCTGCGGTCGAAAGGCGTCAGGAACGTCTCTCGCACCGTTCGCAGGGTTTCGCGGATGATCTGGTCGCCGTCGTTCTCGCGCTCGATCACTTCGCGGATGTGATCCTGCGGATTGCCGATGCCCTGCAGCAGCCGGGCGAGAGCGTCGGCGCCTGCGACTATTGTCTGCGCGTGGCTTTCAAACAGTTCGAAGAAGTTGCCCGTCTTCGGCAAAAGGCGCTGGAACCATGCGGACATATGGATGATCCTGGATTTGTGGGCAACTTGCGCCAGCACGCCGGTTCGGCGCGTGGCTGCCTGGAATTCGGTGGGCGCGAAAGAGCGCATCAGTTCGCGCAGGTCCGCTTCGTCGACCTTGTCGGCAGCTTCGGAAAGAGTGAACCACGAGCGCTCTCGCTGACCAGCCTCCTTCCACACTTCCAGTTCGTCGGTCACGGCCAGGGGGTAGACTTCGACGTCCACCATCAGCGAGGCACCGCTGCCCTTGCGCTTCCGATAGCGGAACGAGCCCAGAGGTACGGGGCACACCAGCCCGCGAACGCCGGCTTCTTCCTCGGCTTCGATGGCAGCGGCGGCATGGCCAGGGGTTCCCGCGATGCCATTGCCCTTGGGGATGACCCATCGCCCGCTCCCGCGCGAGGTGACAAGTAGCACCCGCACGCTGACGTCCTGACCGGAACCATCGGACCGATAGGGCAGGGCGGCAATCTGCTGAATGGGAAAGCTCCGAATGAAAAGGGCGGTTGCCTCGCGACAATGCCACCGCGATTCACGAGGCTGCAATGGCGACCGAGCGCCGGGCTGTCAAATTTCAGTCAAGAAATGATGCGTGCGGACGAGTGGCACAGGGAACAGCGCGCTCGCGGGTCTTGTGTGTCCAGGCCATACGGAAACCGTTCAGGGTTTCCGCGGCGTTCCCGGAGAGGAGCGGCCGCGCCGCCCGGCGTAAGGGAATACTGGAACATCGCGCGCCGAAGTTCGGAATTCCAGCCTATTGGCGGTGCGAGGGCGAACGCAATGTGACACCCTTCATGCTGATTTCCAGCTTGTCGATCGCGGTGGCAACATATGCGTGTGCAAATCGGTCCTCGTCTGCATCAAGCATATCGAGCACGGACATGAGGAGTCGGAGTGCCTCCATTCGCCGCGTGAAGGTTTCGTCGGTACCCATCTGTCCCTCTCGCACGCCCGACACCATTGCGTTCGTTTTTGCCGGTGCGTCACATCGAGAGTGCGCCCGCTGACGTGACCCCCTGATTTCCACCAGCGGGGATTAGAGCCCGGCAGCTTTGTTGCGCATGAGCGCGGGTTGAGCAATGGCCTGCGCAGCGGAGCCCGTAGGGCGTAGCGAAGCAGGCCA
>NZ_JAPCZG010000009.1 GCF_025938155.1 Novosphingobium sp. KCTC 2891
GGTCATCAGGCCGGACTACGCCAGCTTATTGGGAGCGCTTCATCCGGCCTGATGCCCCCCTGCGTCGCGCCCGGACGATACCCTTCAATGAAGCGTCAGGCACGGTGCAGACTGTCCAGATAAAGCGATCAACTCTTCCATGGCGTAGGCACTGCTTCCGAACCGCCCCTTCAGATCACGATCCAGGCGGGACTTATGCCCTGACCAATGCGAGCATTCGTGGCCGAGCGTGGCGTAATACTGATCGAACCCTGAGAAGAGCGTCGGCGAGGGCATCGTGATCCGATCAGCCACGTGCTCATAGTAGGCCTCATCGCCCTGGTGTCGCAGATGGATCGGGAGCGCTGCGAAGAAGGCATCGAGTTCGGCCTCCCGGCCCTCCGGTTCAACCGGAGCGGTGACAGGCACCGGATGGAACCGTTCGGGGAGGCCAACCACCTGGTCCGCACTGAACACGGCGTAGGCCTTGAGCACGCGGCGCGCTTCGCTGGTGCGTTCGCCCGTGTCCGGGGCTTCAACTTCCTTGGCGTAGCTCTTGTAGAAGATGGCGATGGTGGACTTCTCGCCCTTGCGCACCTGCCCTCCGAGCAGCGCGGCCTGGCGATACGTCATCCAGTAGGGCGACATAAAACCGCAGAAATCGGCGATCATCCAGAGCCAGAACACGTTCAACCCACGATAGGGGATGCCGCAGGCGCGCAAGGGGCGCGTGGTGGTCGTGCCGCGCCAGGGCCGGATCCACGGCCTGGTGCCGGCTTCGAGCCGGGCGATGATCTCGCGCGTGATGCGCGCTGCCGGACTCTCGTGGGTCTGGCGCGAAGCAAACTTCGACATGGGGGACCTCCTGACGAGCCGACAGGCACAAACGCCGTCTGGCTCGCCGCAGGCAAAGCCCCCTCTCCTCTCCTCTCATTTCACGGATTGGTTGTCAGCAGGTCCATAAGGAATGAGAAACTGGGAAGCGTGTTCACGCGAACAGTACCGCAGTCCCTCCGCTGCCAGATTGTATCCATCACGCAGACAGGCGCTTGACCACGATGTTTCTGCCACGGGCTTCCACGTTGATTTCAAAGTGGTCTGCTTGCACGACATCAATGACGTTGGCCGGTCGATAGGCGGCGATGTTTACACCCCCACGTCGGCGCATGCTGTCATAGAGGATGCCCGCCCCGCCCTCCTGGCGCACGGCTTCGCCAAAGCTCTGGGCGGCCTCGTAGCTTTCCTGCCCATAAAGGTCCGGGCAATCGACTTGCATGGCGCGAATGTCGCGATAGTCGCCGAGCAGCGTGGCAGAATAGGTCCGGTAGACCCGCCTCATGCCCGGCACGTTTCGTGCGACCGCCTCGCGCCTCAGATGGTGCGCGACTTCGGCTGCAGCCGTCTCGATTTCTGGCGAGGCGTACCAGGCGCCAAGATCAGGTCCGTTGAAACGCATGCCGCCCGGCGCAACATGCAGGAAACTCGCCATCACGACGCTGGAATTGGGTCGACCGAAAACCCACTGATCACGCGGAAGGCGGTTGATCCGCGCGGCAACCAGTCTGTCGTTGGTCCATCCGGCAAGTTCCATGACCGCCTCGGCATCAGCCGTGGTCGAAACCGTGTCGAACAGTCCAATCGGGGGAAAGCGCGATGGAACCAAGCGGAAACTGGGCCTGGGTGCCTTCGCAAAGCGCGCAGTCACTGGAAAATGATCTCACCGTCTTTGTACGGCGCGAAACCAACATCGGTGGCGCCAGGTGGCATATAGAGCCCGCCCCGTGCGGCATCGAGAAAACGCCGGACAACCATCAGCCCGTCTTGCGTACCGCTGACGACCAGATCGAGCGGCGGATGGCCGCCAAAGGCTGGCGCATCATGCGGTTGGCGGAGCCATGCCACGCCCTCATGCTCATCATTGAAAAGCACGCCCAAGGCTTGATGAATACCCAGGACCGCAGAAATTCGCGTGAGGACATCAACATCCAGCGTGAAAGCGCCATGCTCGCGCGCATGTTTGCACCAGCTATGATAGGTTGATCGCGATGGATAGCCGAGGATCAGGCGACGCTGCTCCTCGTTCAGCCCCCACAGATCAGCAATGGCGAGGAACGTACGCACTCCCGGTGCGCTCAAGCGGCGCCGGTTGGCCGGCGCAAAGCGAGAGGGATCGAGCCCTCCTGCCGCCTGGGGTCCGTTGATCGCTGTACGAGGTTGTGCCATCGCTTTACTCCTGATCTGGATATAGTCCAAATCTGGACATTTCGCAAGTGCGGCCGACGTCCGTCAGAAATGCGCGCGAACCGGCTTCCGGCCAGCAGCACGCGCCCGCTGCTCCATGCGCTCCAGCGCCACGCGCTTGCGCGGGGTTCTGGCTCCCCCCTTGTTGCGGAGAACTTCAGTGACCACAGTTTCGTCGGTTAGCCCAAATTCACGCTTCCGTTCCTCGGCTTCCACCAGGTATGCATAGAAATCGAAACGCATTTCAGCCTCAATCGCCACTGGACCCCGTGGGGACGAGCAATCGCCACGGCCACGCTCGAACGGACGCCTCCGCATGTAAAAGGACGTCCAAAGCATAAGGCAAATTCACCACAGCACCAACGCCCGTCGGGAGCGAAGGCTTGCATCGAAAGTCCCATTGCCGCAAATGCCGCGCTTCATGCGGACGTGACGGAACCGGTAGACGTCGGGGACTTAAAATCCTCTGGGCCTTGCCCGTGCGGGTTCGAGTCCCGCCGTCCGCACCAGGGTGGGGCCTGTAGCTCAACGGTTAGAGCTGGCCGCTCATAACGGCTAGGTTGCGGGTTCGAGTCCTGCCGGGCCCACCACTTCGATTTCCGGAAGATCCCGCCGGGTTGCTCAGTGCGAAAGTTCGTATTCTCCGACCAGGCGGTCCGCTGGAATATGCCAGCTATGATGCAGCTTCCTGATCATCCCCAAGGTCAATGGCCGACGACGCTTCAGAATTTCGCTAGCCCGGCTTTTGCCAATGACCTTGGTCAGATCGCTCAAGGATCGACCGTTCAGTTCCATATCCGCCTTGATGGTGTCGACAGGATCGAGATCCTCCACGGGCCAGCGCCTGGCTTCGTAGGCATCGACCAGAGTCGCAAGTATATCGAGGCGGTTGAACTCCTCAGTCCCCTCCCTGGCATCCCACAGACGCTCGATTTCCTGCACGGCCTTGCGATGATCCGCGTCCGACCTGATGGGAAAGATATCCATGTCGTACCTCCTCAAAACACGCTGATCGTAAGCGCGTCGATGGCATCGTACTGCTTGTGCGTGCCTATGAACTTCACAAAGGCGATCTGTGCCTCGAATTTGAACGCCACGATCAACCGATAATTGCCCCCGGCGACCTCGAAACGTACGCGTTCAGCATTCAGCACCTTTGCCTTTGAGAACGATGCCTGCACTTCGCCGGTGTTCTGCCAGCTAGCGTTGGAAACGACCGTTATCCAATGGGCCAGAGATGCCCTGGTTTCAGGATGCGCTTCCCAGAACGCCACCAGATTCGAACGGGCGATAAGTCTCATCCACAGCACCTAGCAATTCCCAAAATGGGAATCAACTGGAAATTCCCGAGATGGGAATCGGAGTGGCAGAAGCGGCCCCTTCCAGGGCAGGAAGAAGCCGCTTCGCCCATGACCCACCAGCCCGTCAGGAGAGTTCAGGCGGCTCGGGCTTCCGGAACCGGATCAAGGCCGACAGCGGAAGCTGCGTCGATGGCTTCGTCGCCGTTGCCATCGACTGCATCCGCGGGGGTATGCTCAGCAACTGCGGGGTCTTGCTCTCCGAAGCGCATCACCTCAGGCACCCAGGCGAGCGCTCGGTCGCGGACATCCACTTCGGTAATGGTGGCCCCTGCAAAGACCCTTTCGGCGCTCAGGGCGAGGTCGCGCTTCTTGACCGACGCGAACCGGCTCGAAAGCTCAGGCCCGCCAACGTCGCCCAGGGCATCGAGGATCACCTGCTTCGACACCCTGTCGAAGTAGTTCGCGGCCGTCGGTCGCCACCAGCGCGCCATGTCGATGCCGACAATGCCCCCAAGGTGGTCGATGAAGCCAATGCGCCGGTCACCGTCGAGGTTGAGGCTGGCTTCGAGCGTACGGCCGACCAGGAAGCCCAGCCAGCTTGCGCGGGCTTCGTCATCGAGACTGCGGAAAAGGTCGAACCGGGCAGCGGGCCTTTCACCGGCGCGCCAGCTTTCATCGAGACTGGCCCGAAACTCGGCCAGGCCTGCACTAGCCGGAGCATCAGCGGGTTCAAAACCGATGATCGGGCCGTTCGGCACGCCACCGCGCAAGGTCGAGGCGGCCTTGTTCTTCCAATCGGTCGTGTCTGCATCGGCAAGCGTGAAGACAAGCACGTCGAGGGCGAGCGAGGGATCGGACGCCACATGGAGCGACAGCACATCGCGCCGCTGCATGGCGAGCTCATCGACAAGCCGCTTCGAAAGCACCGATCGGCGCGGGCCGGCCGCACCCTTTTCCGTGACGGCCTCGACGCCATCGTCGTCCTCTCCGTCGGGCCGAGGGGCGCCTTCTCCGTAAAATACCGGCTGCAGCACGGGCGTACCGTCGCGACCGAGCGTCAGGATCATGCCCGCCTGTGGCCGCAGCTCAGGCGCAATGACCTGTGGGCGATCACGAATGGTGCGGCTTTCATGGTCAATCCGCTCGATTTCGGTTTCGGCAGCAGCGATCGCGTCGTCGTCGCTGTCTTCGTCTTCCAGGATCGCCGCCTGCTCGTCGTAAGCGGCATCGAGGGCTTCCAACTGCGCGACATCATCGTCCGACAAGGGAGCCGGCTCGCTGACGAGCCGAGTCAGGCCCGTTGTCAGTTCGTGGCTGGCGTAGTTGTCGAGCGTCGGGCGAACCCAGGCAAGACCATGTTGTTCGGCCAGGGCATGCGCCTCAGCTTCCATGCGTGCCGTCGCGAGTTGCTCGAGCAGGGCGACGTCGAGCCACGCCTCGCTGTCTTCATCATCAAAGAGTTCGCGCTCGATGCGGCCGCCAGCGGCATCATAGGCTTCGCGGCCCACAAGCCGCGCGCGCGGATCGTTGCCGCGCACGGTCTCGGACAGGACCATGCGCCGGATGCTGGCTGCGTTGAGCGCATAGTAGGACGTGGACATCTGGCCGAACACGCGCGCCTGGATTTCCCGATCCGAGGTCGCCCCGAACGCCTTGGCAAGATCGAGCGTGATTTCACCGGCGGCCAGAGCCTCGAACACGACCGGCGCCAGGTTTGCGAGCCGCAGGCGTCCCTCGACGAAGCGTACGGTCAGCCCGAAGCGCCGGGCGACGTCCTCGGCGCGCGCACCTTCGGCGACCAGCGTCGCGAAGGCCTGTGCCTCGTCTGCCGGGTTCATGTTCAACCGCTGGAAGTTCTCGGTGAGGCTCGATTCCACCGCGTTCGCATCATCGGCATCAAGCACCAGGCAGGCCACCGGATGATCGCGCGGCAGAACCTTGTCATCGGCCAGCGCCATCAGCGCCTGGCGCCGGCGTTCGCCGGCTTCGACCGTGTAGCGCCCCTTGGGGGCCGCGCGCACGACGAGGTTCTGCAGCAGGCCGACGGCCGCAATGCTGGCCTTGAGTTCGGCATCGGCTGCCGCGTCCGAATGCTTGCGCACATTGCGCGGCGAGGGCGCGAGCTTGTTGAGGGGAATTCCTGAAATCATGAACTGGCTCCTGACTAGCGAGCCTCCGTGCACCGACCATCGGTCCGCCAGGCTCAAAGCCCCGCTCCCCCTTCCCTCCCGACTTCGAAGCACCTGCCGCCCGCAGTCGCCCGTGCATCCCGATCGAAATGCGCGTGGCTGGACGATGCCCCGCTTGCGGGTTAGTCATTCCGCGAATTCTGGAGGGCCACTCACCATGAACACTGCCGACCTCGCCGAAGCCGTTGCCAACGGCCACGGTCTGACCAAGACCGATGCACGCAAGATCGTCGACGCCGTCTTCGAGGCGATCGCGGATGCCGCCGCCAAGGGCGACGAAATTTCGCTGAATGCTTTTGGCAAGTTCAAGATCAAGGACACGCCGGCGCGTGAAGGTCGTAACCCGTCGACCGGCGCGACGATCCAGATCGCTGCTGCGCGCAAGCTGACCTTCGCGCCCGCCAAGGCGGTGAAGGACAAGATCAACGCCTGATCGATCGGGCGTCCGGTCAAGCCGGACGCCCTGCCTTCTTCGGGTAGATGGACGAGAAATGGATTTCGACGACCAGATGCAGCGCTATTTCGGGGCGACCGACCTTGGCGCGGTCAGTCCGGCGGCGCTCGAAGCCGGTAAGGAGCGACTGGCCGTCGATTTCGGGCTCGAGCAGGATCGCGGCCGCAAGTTCGCAATGTGGGCGCTGATGTACATTCTTGGCAACGCCCCGGATCTCGACGTCGCCTTCAAGGAGGCAAACGACCGGAACGCAGCGCGCGATTTCATGGATATGCTGGGTCGCGTGACCGACAACTGAGCCCGTCAGGCTCGAAAACGCCGAACGGCGCGCTTCCATTCACGCTCGTCGGGCCATGGCAGGATCACATCGACAGCCGATGGCTTTGCAGTCTCGATCCTGACGGACATGATCTTTCTGCGGGTTCGGATCCCGCAGACCCTGCACCAGAAGTGGGACCGGGCCTCAGCGAAACGGTCGTCCCAGTGTCGCTGCTGGAACAGCCACCACAGGCCATGCGGATTGAAGGTCGAAGCATGGCCGCACTGGCAAACGGGTTTGATCGCCTGGTGGAAGCAGGCAGCCTCAAAGATGCACGTGGCCTGGTGCGTTCCATCGGCCGTCCAGCGCACTGGTCACAGCGCGAGAGCAAGCTGGTCATCGCCGCCAGTGTCGCGGCGTTTGTCGCTTAGAATGACCGACGCGAGTTCTTGCGCCGCATCTTCGCGCATCCGTTCATCAGGGGCGGTTATGCCGACACGCGCCCAACCGGGCGCCGCAAGGATGGCCTGGGCTATGGTGTCATGGTCGATTCGCATGACGCATATTGGAACATATAAGGAACATTGACGCAAGACGGAGCACCGGGAGCGTGCTCTCCGATTGACTTCCCGGCCGAGCCAAGATGAACTCCGCGCGTGTGCAACCTTTACAAGATGCGGGCCAACGTCGCCGAAGTCGGGCAGCTTTTTGGCGCTCGCGCGGACGTCGGCGCCAACTTTGGCGAAGAAGTCTATCCCGGCTATCCCGGCCTCGTCGTGGCGGAAGGAACAGCCCGTACGATGACCTGGGGCTTTCCGCTGACGCTCAAAGGCAAACAGGGTCAGGCCCTGAAGCCCAAGACCGTCAACAATGCCCGCGAGGACAAGCTGGCAACCCCGTTCTGGCGCGACAGCTTCGTCAAGCGGCGGTGCCTGATCCCGGTCACGGCCTGGGCGGAAGCCGAAGGCCAGAAAGGACGGATGACCCGCACCTGGTATTCGCTGGCGGGTGCCGAACTTTTCGCGGTCGCCGGCATCTGGCGACCGACCCACGAGTGGGGCGATGCCTACAGTATGGTCATGGTCGATGGCTGCCCGCAGATGGCCGATGTCCATGACCGGATGCCAGTCGTGCTCGCGCCGGACGACTGGTCGCGCTGGCTTGCAGCCGAGCCGGACGAAGCCTTCGCGCTCTGCCGCCCGTGTCCTTATCCGCTTACGGTGGAGCGCACAGACCAAGCCTGGGTCAGGTCCCGCGGCACCTGAGTGCCCCTGGCATCAGTTCCAGCGCCTGGCGAGACCACGGCCGATCAGCCAGTCTCCGGCATTAACGCCATTGACCCTTATCAGTGCAAGGGTGCGGCCATAGCGATCAACGCCCTGGCGCACGACGACAACGCGCCCTTTAGCAAGAAAGGCACGGAGTGCGTCACGGGACGCATAGCCCTTCTCGAAATCGCACCAGGCGTAGCGCGCGCGATAGTCCTGGCACTTCGGCGAATCCGGGAGTTCCGGGGCGTCGATGTCGGCGATGCGGATGCGTTCGGATCCGCACCGGATCGTGTCGCCATCGTGGACCGACATCGATGGGCACAACGTGCTGGCGGCGCCAAGCGCAAGGAAGGAAAACAAGGACATAGGCCGCTTCTATCGTTCCCTCTGCCGCAAGGCCAGCCAGCAACTCAGGACTGGGCGGCACCCGATACGCCGGTGTCGTCGCCAGCGATGACCAATGGCGGAATAGTGACGTCGGCCGCATCGAAATAGGCAAGGATGGCCTCGATCGACCCGAGCCTCTCGACCATGCGCCGCGTGATGACGACTTCATCGACCTCGTCAGCTGCGTAATATTCCGGTTCAGTGCCACGTTCGAACACGACGCGCCCGCCGCCGCATTCGCCAGAAAATGCGCCCGACCAGCCGGCGAACGGCACTTGCCTCGAAATGCACCATCGCGCCAGGGCGTCGAAACGCCCCCACGCAACCTCGTGCGCATGAAGCGTCAAAGACTGTCCGGGGACGCGGTGGGCAGGATCAAAGGCTTCACCATACCATTCTGTGGACAGGTCTTCGTCCGCGATCAGCTTGAGCAAATGGGCAAAGTCTTCCGACGACAGCACACCGCCGAGCGTGATCGATGCAGATACGCGATCCACCATAAAAGCCTCCTGATATCAGTGACTGAGGAGTGATGGGCGCAGCCGCGCGGCGTCGGTGCGCAGGCGCACTTGCGGAAACTGCAACGGAGCTTACGTCCTTCGCACTTGCAACATCGGCTCTTGAGGTTCAGGGAGGGCGTGCCTTTCAGGCATCCTCTCCCAAACTTTCAAGGCCGGTCTTTTGATCGGCCTTTTCTTTTTGCCACAAAGTGGATGGCGCACCGCCCAGCAGGTTGCGAACACGCGCGAGATTATCGAGGCGGCGCGAATAGCTGTCAGTTGGCGCCTCGATTGCCGCCGTTCCCACACTTGGATCATCGGATAGAGACCTGCCGCTCCTTCACATCGACGGACTGATCGCGGATTGACGATACCTGGGACATTGCCGTCATTGCCGAAGCAACTTCTGATCGTCGGCATTTGCCGGGAGCAGGCGTTCAAAACTTGAGTATCGCCGTGGCCGAAGCGGACTGCACAACAGCCTCGTAGACCGTTAGCCTGTGTCCCGTGGGCGGCCATTGCTGACCATCTCCATCTGGCCGAAAGGGTGCTCGACGGCTTTTCGAATTAATGCATCGAACGGGCCAGGCTGTGTTACCATCGTCGGCACGGACTGGACCATACCGCATTTCGGACCAGCTCCAGCACTACCGGGTATGGCTTGCGCACCGCGATCCTCTGGCATTGGCAGGCTTCGGCCATGGAATTGTTTACGCCAGATTTGACCCCTATGCCCATCGACCTGGGCTTGGCACTCGTCCTTTGCTCCAGCACTCCGCTCATACTGCTCGATGCCAGATTTGTCGTTCAGGCGGCGAGCGCAACCTTTTGCGAGGCGTTCGGGCTTGATCCGGATACGGTGACGGGAAGCGAACTGTTCGCGCTTGGTGCCGGCGAGTGGAACCTTCCCAAGCTGCGATCCCTTATGAACGCGACGCTTACTGGCAGCGCTGCGATCCCGGAATACGAACTCGATTTCGTGCAGGGGGCGAACGTTCGGCATCTGGTTATCAATGCCCAGCGACTCGGCTTTGCCGAGCCCGGCGACGTTCGCCTTGTCCTGGCCGTGTCCGACATGACTGCGGCCCGCAACGCCGCGCGTCAAAACGAGGATCTGGCACGTGAAAAGGATGATCTCGTGCGCACCAAACAGGTGCTGCTCCAGGAGCTTCAACACCGGGTGGCCAATAGCCTCCAGATCATCGCCAGCGTGCTTATGCAGAGCGCTCGCAAGGTCCAGTCCGAGGAAGCCCGCACCCATCTCAACGACGCCCATCATCGCGTTATGTCCATCGCCACGCTGCAACGGCAGCTTGCGGAAAAGGCGACGGGCGCGGTGGCTCTGCGGCCCTACATCACTGATCTTTGCGCCTCGATAGGCGCCTCGATGATTGCTGATACAAGCCGCATCACGATCACGCCCACCATTGTCGACACGGAAGCCTCTTCCGACGTGTCTGTCAGCCTTGGGTTGATCGTAACGGAATTGATCATCAACGCCCTGAAGCACGCGTTCCCGGACAAGCTGCAGAGCGGCAAAGTGCTCGTCGACTATGCGGTGGACGGACCGGCGTGGACATTATCTGTAGCCGATGACGGCGTTGGCAGACCGGCAAAGCCGGAGCTAGGGCTCGGCACAGGGATAGTGGAGGCGCTGGCAAAGCAGCTCCAGGCCATCGTCGAAATCAGTGATGCAAATCCTGGGACGCTCGTTGCGGTAATCCATGGCGGGGGCCGGGCACAATCGGACACGCGGAGCGTTCTTTAGAATACCCGCGCGCACCGCACGCGGCTCCCACAGAAAGTAGTGCAACCCATGCCCACCGATCCGGCGGCACCCGTCCTGCTTTACGTCGAGGATGAGTTGCTCATTCAGGAGTTGATGGTCACGGCCCTGGAAGATGCGGGTTTCCATGTTATGGTGGCCAGCGATGGGGAAGAGGCGCTCAAGATCCTGGCGTCGCCGGCACACGTTCTGCAGGGCCTCATCACCGATATCAATCTTGGCGCTGGTCCAGATGGCTGGGATATCGCACGCGCCGCACGCGAAATAACCGCCGGAATTCCTGTCGTCTATGTCACCGCGGCGAGCGAACATGAGTGGACGTCGCGAGGCGTACCCCACAGCGCGATGATCACCAAGCCCTTCGCGCTAGCCCAGGTTGTAGTAGCGATCTCTTCCCTGCTGACCGTCTCCGAATAGCGCGCTGACTGCCTGGCTTCTGCCTGGGCGCGCGAATTTATGTCGAGATCGAGCATCGGCAGCTCAAGATCACCGGTCTAAACCCGACAGTCGGAAGTCCAAACCGAATACGCCACTCCGCGCTCGCGAATGGCAGCATTTGTCAAGACCAGCGGTATACACGCCGTCCAAGGAATGACTTGAGATGGTCGGCAGCTGCCGCTTCAATTGCGGCGGAGCGGGTCGACCAAGGTCGCTGACTGAGCAGACGTTCGAACAGGATTCGGAGCACCCTGAAAGTTGCCGTACATTCATGTGCCGAGTTGACGGCAGATTCGCGTCCTTGTTCGGGTGTTTCGCATAGCCCCGAGCAAACCCCGAAGGCGGCTATTATGCATTTGAGCAGCGCACGTCAGTTGCCCGTGATTATCAGTCCGGATCCTTCTCTCTTGTCGCGTGGTGATCGCTTCGAATAAACGCGCCAATGAGGATCATAGAAGGGATGGGGCGAGTGGCATCTTTGGACTTCGACGCTGAGAAGGCGGCGTTTCGTAACTATTACGATGAGACCGCAGCGCTCATGGAGGGAGCCAAGGCATCCTTCATGACCCTCCTCCGGTCTTTGCTCGCTGGCGGAGAATATGCGACCGCTACTGTAACCGGTCGGCTCAAGGACCGCGAGGAGTCTATCCGGAAGTTCGGCCGCAAATATCGCGAAGGACTCGAGAACAGCGAGACGGACTATGAGATTAAGGACCATATCACCGATCTGATCGGCCTCCGTCTAGTATGCCTTTACGAAGACGACGTTGAGCCGATCGCTGCAATCATTCGCGATCAGTTTGAAGTAATAGACGTCACAGACAAGATCACGAAGATCGAGAGCACCGATAATGAGTTCGGTTATAAAGGCCTTCATCTCGACCTGCGCCTCGGAGCGGCACGCGCGCGCATGCCCGAGTACGCACCTTTCGCTCCATTTTGTTTTGAATTGCAGATACGAACAATCGTGCAGGATTCGTGGAGCACGCTCGATCACAAGATCAAGTACAAGAAATCAATTCCAGCCGATCTGAAGCGTCGCATCAACACTCTGGCCGCGCTTTTCGAACTGGCGGACCGCGAGTTCCGCCAGGTCCGGGATGCCACCAGCGCTGCCATCGAAAAGGCGCAGGGCGAGGAATTGGAAGCGGAAAGCGCTGCGCAGGCTGAGCAGGAGGCCCTTGACGCCCAGGATGTCGCGCCTGGACAATACGCTGCGCTGGATTCATTCCGCCTGTTGCGCATCGCCCGTCACTTCTTCCCAAACTTCGAGTTCGAGCCCCAGAAGGTGGATGGCTTCACGACAGAGGTTATCAACCGCCAGCCCGGCATCAGTCGGGGTAGGTTCAACTACTACCTGCGCGAAACGATCGGACTAGTTCGACGGTATCGGGAATATTTCTTGGCCAACGGTTTTGGCGACACGTTCAACGCTTACACCGAAATGCGCCATTGCCTTTACGCGGCCAACAGAGAGTTATTTTCCGATATGCTCGTGAACATCGCACGCGAGCGCTTCGACACATGGATCGCAGATATTGCGCCGGCCGAGGAGCGGGATTCCCGCCCGCGCGTGGCGCGGGCGCGACCTGCGGCCCGCGAATAGGAGGCCATCGGGTACTGAGCGAGCACGGCTGAAAGCGCTGACATTCCGGACATTCAGGGGCTTGGGTTGCGGTGTCGGAACCCATCGTTCATTCACAGTCGTTGCGGGGCGCTGGAATGACGAGGGCTGGGACGTTTCACTCGTTCCCAAACAACCGGTCGCATGACATGTCTTGCCAGGACCGACCAACCATCGGCGCCAACCGACTCATCCCAAGGCCGCCCGCAAACTACATCTTGACGAGATTGTGGAGCTCAGGCCACTTTCCTCAAATGCTATGGAATTATTTCCACAAGACATTTTAAGGTGGTTCGTGCGACACCAGAGACGGGAGGCCTTCGATTGACCGAATTTACCTTTGTACATGCCGCGGATCTTCACCTCGATAGCCCCTTAATTGGATTGGCGGGTAAATCTGCGGAATATGCTGTACGCGTCGAGGCGGCGTCGCGTGAAGCCTTCGATAACCTGGTTGCCCTTGCGATCGATGAGGGCTGCCGGTTCATGCTGTTGGCCGGTGACATTTTCGATGGCGATCTGCGTAACTTCCAGACGGGTCTTTACTTCATGGAAGGAATGCGCCGGTTGGACGAAGCCGGCATCTCGGTGTTCATGGTGCTTGGCAACCATGACTCCGCCAATCGTTTTGCCGACAAGCTGTCCTTATCGGGCAATGTCCATGTCTTTCCGAAGACCAAGGCTGCAACACATCGGCTCGATGATGTCGGGGTCGCGATCCATGGGCGGAGCTTCCCCCGCCCGGACGTCTCCGAAGATCTGGCGCGCGAATATCCGGCGGCAGCCAAGGCAATGTTCAATATCGGCGTTCTCCATACCGCCTGTGCGGGCAGCGAAGGTCATCACGCCCGCTATGCTCCCTGCACGCCCGAGCAGCTAACCAATCATGGCTATGACTATTGGGCACTAGGCCACGTCCACGCCCATGCCGTGCTCGCGGAGCACCCGCACATCGTCTATCCCGGCAATCTTCAGGGCCGGCACCCACGAGAGACGGGCCCCAAGGGGGCCGTCCTAGTCAAAGTCAATGACGGCAGAGTCACCAGCCTCGAGCATCGTGCGCTGGATGTGGTGCGCTGGGCATCGATCACGGTTGATGTGTCGGGAACGAGCGAACATCCGGAACTACTAGATCTCATTCGCAGCCATATCGCACAAAGCGTAGAGCAGGGCGACGGACGGCCCGTTGCCCTTCGTCTGACGGTGGCTGGAACAACACCGCTCCATTCCAAATTGATCCTCGAGCGCGCCGTCTTCCGCGAGGACGTGGAAACATTGCTGGCAACGCTTTCGGATGATGTGTGGCTCGAGAAGCTGAGGCTGGATACCGAACATCCGGCAGCCCCCGACGCAGTCGACCCGACCGTGGCTGGAAAGCTTGATCAGGAGGTAACCCGCCTCAGCCAGGACAGCGCGATTGCACAAGTGCTCGAAGCACGTCTTGCCGAGATCCGGACGAAACTGCCCGCTGGCGCACATGCCGATGCATTCATTGAGCAGATGCGCACCGAGATACCCGAACGCGCCGCAGCCCTTGCGCGCAGTCTAGTCAGCGAGGCTGGTCATGCGCCTGACTGAACTCAGCCTTGAGAAATATGGCGGTTGCACCAGCCGCGAACTCACCATTTCGGAAACGGCGGGCCTCACTGTGGTGTACGGCGCAAATGAGGCGGGCAAGAGCACCTGTCTCGAGGCGATCAGCGACTTTCTGTTCTCGATCCCCAAAAATACCCAGCGTGGCAGCTTGTTCGGATATGATGGCATGCGCATCGGGGCTTCGATGCTGATGGCCGATGGCAGCACACTTGCGCTCAAGCGCCGCAAGGGCAACGGCAAGACACTGGCTGATCTGTCTGGAACGGCGCTCGATGACACCGTCCTTGCGCCGGTACTAGGCGCCATCACACGAGAGCGGTTCCAAACGCTCTTCGGTCTGAACCACGAAACCTTGCGCAACGGCGGGGAGCGATTGCTTCATGCCGATGGCGACATCGGGCGTCTGATCGTCGAAGCAGGCGGCGGCTTGCGCACGCTGGTATCTCGCCTCGAAGTTATCGATGGCGAAGCGGCCAAGCTCTTCGATACGAGGCGGTCGGCAAATCGTGTTTTCTACCAGCAGCTGACGGCGTTCGAGGCAGCCGAAAAGACGGCACGCGGCGCGCAGCTGACCCGGGAAACCTTTGAGCAGACGCGCAAGGCATCGCTCGCAGCCGCGGAAAAGCTCGAGGCCCTACGATCAGAGAGGCGCAGCCTTGGTGCATCGACATCCCGGCTGGAGCGCGTCCTGCGCGTCGCTCCTCACTTGCGTCAGCTGGCCAACTTTACACTGAATCTGGTCGACTACGACGATGTCGCGTCCTTCCCGGATGATTTTGCGGCCAAAATGCGGACTGCCCTGGACCAGTGCAACAAGGCTGAAACACGGCTCGAGGGCGCGATCGAGCGGCGGAACCGCCTGAAGGCACGGCTTGATGCGCTGGTGGTGAACCCGGGTCTCAAAGCCGCCGAACAGCGGGTGCGTGATCTGGCTGAACGCGCCATTCACGTCAGCAAGGCGCGGTCCGATCGTGCCAATCGTCAGCGCGAGATTGACGAGGGCGAGGCTCAACTGGCGGCGCTCCGCCGGATGCTTGGTCTGCCAGCCGATGCGGACCTTGCACCCCTGATCCCGGACCAGTCTGCCCTCAATCTTGTGCGCTCGGCTGCCGACGAGATGTTGGAGCGCCGTCCAAGTCTGGCTTCTGCCCGAAAGAGACTTGGCGAACTGGCGGCTTCGCTTGCGGCAATTGACGATCGTCTGGAAGCGGCACGCCTGGCGGGGCATGATGCTCCGCCCGAGGCGTCGTCATCGGCCTTTGCCAGCCTTGCGGCCCAGAAGTCGGCGCACCAGGCACGTCAGCAGGCGCTGGATACTGACAGCGCCACATTAACCGGACGGCTCCAGGCGCTTGGCTTCGAGACCATCGATGCGCTTGCCACTCTGCCATGTCCCAGCGTTGACGATACTCGCGGTGAGCAGGCCGCGCGCGAGTCGTTGACTTTGCAAATCGAGGATCAGGCCAAGCTGAAGCGACAAGCCGAGCGCGAGATTTCAGCCGGTGAGGCTGAGATTGGCGCGCTTCAGGCATCCGGGACCATTGCAAGTGACGCGTCACTTGCCGAAGCGCGCACGCTGCGCGCCGATGCCTGGAAGCCAATAAAATCGGCATATGTCTCTGGACATTTGCCCGATGATCCCACCGCTCGCCTTGCCGCTGCCGACGGTCTGGAAACGGCAATCGTGTCTGCGGACGAACTTGCCGATCGCCGAGCCGAAGAGGCAGAACGCGCTGCATCGCTCGCACTCGCGTTGCGGCGCGTCGCAGAGGCAAGGACTGCGGTCACGGCGGCAGAGGCCGAGACGGCTGCACTTGCGGCGCAGACGGAAGTGCGCATCGCCCAATGGGGAAAGAGTTTCCCGCAAGTTCAAGCCAAACATCCAGAACTGGCCTCACTGCTCCAATTTTCCCAGGCACGGCGATTGGTGCTGGACGAATCGGAACGGCTACGCACTTCATCAAGTGCGCTCGCAATTGACGAAGCCCAACTTGCGCCGACCGTCGAGCTGTTCGAACGGGTGGAACAATGCCGCAAGCTCGATTCCAGTCACTCATTCGCAGCGCGAGTCAGCGCGGTGCAGAATGCCATCTCCCGGCACGAACAGGCCCATGCCGAATATGTCCGGGACACGCGGGACCGGGAGGACTTGGCGCGGCAGCACAAGCTGGTTGAGGCGGAAGTGCAACAATTGTCGGATGCACAGGCTGCCTGGGACGCGGCATGGCCTGCGGCGGCAGGTGCGCTGGGGCTGAAACCAGACATTTCGCCAACAGATGCCAACAGTGCCGTCACCGAATGGGTCGGGGCACGCGGAGTGCTTTCGGCAATAGGACAGTCCCGCCAGCGGCTAAAGCGCATGGACGAAGCTGAGGCGAGCCTAACGGCGGATGTGCGCAACCTCGCGACCGAACTTGCCATCCAGATCGGCGAAGACTGTGTGGTTGCAGCGCAGATGCTGCTGGCCCGGTTTACCGACAACGCAACAGCGCAAACCCAACATGATGAGGTTCTGCCCGATTTTAAGGAGGCGAAGGTCGAGGCCGACCAGGCGCAAGAGGCCCTCGGCACCGCTCGGGAGGAGCTGGCTACGCTCGCGGCTTCGGCAAAACTTGATGGCGGCGATGATGGGGCCCTTCTGGACGCAGCTTCACGGTGTGAAGCACGCATGGCTTTGTGCAACGAGATCGCGCTGGCGGAACGCACTGCGACGGACGTTGGTGACAAGCTTGATCTCACTGCTTTGCGGGCTGAATGGGATGGACGCGACCTCGATGAGGTTCGCGCGGAACTGACCGAGCAGACATCGCGGGCAACCGAAATTGAGAGCGAAATCGAGGCAGCCATTCTCGCTGAGAAGGCGGCAAAGGACGATCTTGCTGCCTATCTGAGCCAGAGCGAGGTCAATCACGCCGTTGCAGAACGCGAGGCGGCGGCTGCGCAGATGCATCTCGCCCTCGAACGCTATCTCGAGCTATCGGTCGCGCGCGAATTGGTGACGTCGGCCATGGCAACGATCCGCGCAGAGCAGCAAGATCCGCTCATTGCGCGGGCAGGCGAACTGTTCACGGCAACGACCCTCGGTGAATTTGCCGCAATCGAGACCGATATAGATGACAAAGGCCATCCGGTCGTGGTTGGAAGGCGAGCCAATGGTGGTATTGCTGCGGTCGCGACCATGAGCGACGGCACCCGCGACCAGCTTTTCCTCGCCTTTCGGCTGGCAAGTCTTGAGAATTATGCCGGTGCGACGGAGCCGCTGCCCTTCATCGCGGACGACATTCTGGTGCATTTTGATGATGAGCGCAGCCGGTCCACGCTCGACCTGCTCGCCGAGTTTGGCAAGACCAACCAGGTCCTGTTGTTCACGCACCATCGCAGCGTCCGGGCCCTCGCCGAACCGCTTACGCAACGAGGCCTTGCAAACTTAATCGACCTAGATCGTGCGGCGTGAGGTCGTTCCGCCGACTTACCCGCCGATACTGTTGCCAGAATTATCGACCGGTGCAGGCACGAACTGCAGGAACTTACCATTTCTGGGGGTGGCTTAAGTTGCGAAGGGCACATCAAAGCCATTCGAAGGACGGTTTGCGCCAAGGCTTAGAAACCGTCGAAATAAGCAACAATGGCTTTCCGGATTTCCGGCCCCGCCGCGATCTGCGGAGACGAGCGGGCTTTTGGGACGCTCGCAGAACCGCTGTTGCATAAGGCAAGGGGGCATAATGGCTCGAACTTTACAGAAAATCGGCGCCGACGGCCCCCTCGTTCGCCCGGATGCCGTTGAAGCGCAAATCGACGCAGCTCTCACGCTGTCTCCTGAGCCGCTTCGCGCCCGGCTTGCCATCACCGACCCACGAGACGCCAACCATCTACGCTCCGAGACGCTCGTCCACTTGGTCCGGCATGGGCGCCGGACCGGCGATCAAGGGCTGATCAGTCTGGTGCTGCCGGTTCTGCTCGCCCGCTGTGAGGCAAATCTGATTGTCAAGGTTCCAGACGGCCAACTGCCGGAAGCCGCCACCGTTCGGGAGGACATACTGGGCGAGTTCAGCGAACTGTTCGCCAGCGACGGCACAGGCAAGGATCCTGACGAGCTGGACTTCTATGAGTGCAAATTCAATCGCGCCTTCCGCTTCTTCCGGATCGACGTCGTCCGTCGCGAGACCGGGCGGCTCAAGCACGTGGCGCAGATGCCTGAGCCTGACAAGGACGGCGAGCCTGAACCTCACGACGAGGTGTTCGCTCGCGTGTCTGAGGCGTTCCGCTCGCCGGCGACGCAGGACAGCGACGTTTTCCGGTCCGAGCTTCACGACGCGATTTTAGAACTGCCGCCCGATGAGCGCGACGCGGTCATCCTCGTTCACGCGCTCGGCTATCAGGAAGAGTCTGACGATCCAGGCGAGGAGACCGCAGCGACACGCTGCGACTGCACCGGACGCACAATTCGCAACCGACTGACACGGGCGGCGACGAAGCTGGCCCGTTTCAAGGAGGATCTATGACCCCGACACTCACCGCTAGCCCGCCCAGTCTCAGGGAGGCGCTCTATGCCTTGTCGATCGCAAAGGATGTCCCTGACGCGGCCTTGCTCGATGATGTCGTGCGTCGCTTCCCGCAGTTCGGCGGCGAACTGACCAACTACGCTATCGCCATCGCCATCGACGCGCTGCATGGTGATGCGGTCGTCGAGGCGGCTGAAGCTGCTCTTGATCCGAATGTCTTGAGCCCGGCCGTCTCGCGCGCGATGAGCCGATTTCAGAACCGGCTGCATGCGGTCTCGGAGCCGACGCGCTTGCAGGCCGCGACCGATCAATTGGTCTCGGCGGACGCAATAAATCCGTTCGCTTCGCTCTCGCGCGAGGATTTTCGCGGGTTCGCGAGGCGGCTGGACGCCAACAGCGTTTTTGTCGCCAAACTGAGAGATCGACAGATCAAGCCCGACACGCTGACGCCGGGATTTCGGAAGCGGGTCGCCGATGATTTGCACGCGCCGCTCAATGTGGTCATCGCTCACTTTGCGGCCGCTCAGGCCGGTGCGACGGGCCCACAATTCTACAAGGCGGACGGCAAGCCCAACAACGGCGGCCGCCAGACCTTCGAGGAGGCCGTGCGGAGCTCTGGCTTGAGCGAGGCTCAACAAAGCGCGCTGTTGGCGCTCTAATCGATGGATGCGTTCGAGCCGATCCGGTCCGCCGCCGCAGCGCTCCATGAGACGCTGGTGGCGAAGGGCGCCGACCCGCTCAATCCTTTGGCGCTGGTCGAGGCGGCTGCGGCGGATCTCGACCTCGAGCTTGTCTGGCTGCCAGCCGACGATCCGGCCCTAAAGGGCGCACGCGCACTATACGACGATCAAAGCGGGAGCATCTGCTGCGAATCCGACGGCAACGGGCCTGCTCGGGCGTTGCTGGTTGCACACGAGATCGGGCACGCTCGGCTCCATGCCGGCTCGGCGACTTGCGCGGCGACGGACATCGACGCTTCGCGCTCGACCGAGGCCGCGCAAGTCGGGCTGCAACGCGTCGAGGATTATGGCGCGCGCGAGCGCCGCGAGCTTCAGGCGAACGTCTTCGGACGCGAGTTGATGCTTCCGCGCGCGCTCGCGCGACGTCTTCATGTCGACCAAGGGCTTGGCGCCACGGAGATCACCGCCCGGACGGGGCTGCCGATCGCGCTCGTTCGCCAACAGCTTTTCGATGCCTTGCTTTTGCCCGAGGCCGAGCTCGCGGCGGCGGAGCCGGCACCCGCTTATCTGCCGAGACCGGACCCGTCGCAAGATCGGGCGGCCGCGCATCGCGGCTCGCCGTTCCAGCTCCAAGCGGGGCCTGGCACCGGCAAGACGCGCACCCTCGTCAAGCGCGTGACCTCGCTGGCTTCGGAGGGGATCGATCCGGCGGCAATGCTCATCCTCACCTTCTCAAACCGGGCCGCCGGCGAGCTTTCGGAGCGCCTGTCGAGCGCGCTGCCCGAGGCCGCGCCCAAACTCTGGGTCGGGACATTTCATGCCTTCGGGCTCGATTTGGTGCGTCGTCACCATCATCGGCTCGGCCTGTCGTCGAACCCCGCCCTGTTCGACCGCAGTGATGCGATCGAGCTGCTTGAGGAGATTCTGCCGACGCTTCCGCTCATCCATTATCGGAATCTGTGGGATCCCGCGATGGTGCTCCGCGACGTAGTCGCGGCGATCTCGCGCGCCAAGGACGAGATGGCCGATCCGGTGCGCTACCGCGCGCTGGCCTTGGCGATGCGCGATGCGGCTGGCACCGACGAAGATAGGCAGGTCGCGGCCGCCAAATGCCTGGAGATCGCGGACATCTACGATCTCTACGAGGACGCCAAGACCCGCCATGGCGGGGTCGATTTCGGCGACCTGATCATGTTGCCGGCGAGGCTCCTGGATACGGATGCAGCGATCCGGACGGCGGTGCAGCTGCGCCATCGGCATGTCTTGGTCGATGAGTATCAGGATGTGAACCGGGCCAGCGCGCGCCTGCTCAAGTCGGTCGTCGGCGACGGTGAGCGGCTCTGGGTGGTCGGGGACTCGCGACAGTCGATCTACCGATTTCGCGGCGCGTCCTCGGTCAACATGGCGCGGTTCTCCACGGACTATCCGGGCGCCGTCGTTGACCAGCTCGGCGTCAATTACCGCTCGACCGAACAAGTGGTTCACGCTTTCGCGGCGGTCGCTCCGCACATGGGCGCGTCGCACGGCATGCTTCCGCTCGCGCTCGAGGCGGATCGGGGCGCGGGGCCGGGTCAGCCCGAGGTTCGCCGCTTCGAGACCCTGTCGGACGAAGCCGCCGGCGTCGCAGCGCGAGTCCGCGAGGTCGAAGCCGCCGGCGTTCGGCTGCGCGACCAGGCGGTGCTCTGCCGGTCCAACAACCGCTTGAACGAAATCGCCGCGGCGCTGGAGGCGCGCGACATTCCGGTTCTGCATCTGGGTAGCCTTTTCGAACGCGAAGAGGTCCGCGACCTGCTAGCGCTGCTCAGCCTGACGGTCGATCCGTTCGGCGACGGGCTAGTGCGCGTCGGCGCAATGCCGCGATACGGGCTTAGCCTGCAGGACGTCAGGGCGGTCTCGCGCCACCTTCGCGCGGACAAGCGGCCGGCGCTGACGGGGCTCGCCGAGGCCGCGAGCGCGCCCGGGCTCTCGCGGGGCGGCCGAGAGGGCGTTGCGCGGCTCGCGGCGGATCTAGCGGGGCTCTCGCCGCGCAGTTCGGCTTGGGACTTCTTGTCGACCTATCTGCTGGACCGGACCGACCTTGCGCGCCGTCACGGGGCGGCCGGCACGGTGACGGCGCGAATGCGCGCGGTCGCCATCTGGCAGTTCCTGAACTTCGCGCGCGAGCAGAGCCCGGTGGGGGCGGGCGCGCCGATCCAACGAACGCTCGATCGAGTGCGGCAGTTGGTGCTGCTAGCCGAGGAGCGCGACCTGCGCCAAGTGCCGGCGGCGGCACTGCATCTGGACGCGGTCCGTCTCATGACGGTGCATGCCAGCAAGGGCCTCGAGTTCGAGGCCGTGCATGTGCCCGGCCTCACTAAATCGAGCTTCCCGGCTTCGAATCGCGGCCAGCGCTGCCCGCCGCCAATCGGGTTGATCGAGGGCGCGCAAGCGCTGTCCGTCTCGGACGAGGCCAAACGGGCGCACGAGCATGAAGAGGAATGCCTTTTCTTCGTGGCGCTGTCTCGGGCGCGCACGCACCTAACGCTCTCGCTTGCACGCAAACAGCCCAACGGCAACAACCGCTCGCCGTCACCTTATCTGGATTGGCTGCCGGGTGGCCGGGTGAGCGAGATCGCCCGACCGGCGATGATGCCGCCCCCGGAAGGTGCCTCCTCGCTGGGACCGATCGCGATCGCTTGGCCCGAGAATTGGGCGCTGACCGACAGTCGGCTCGGTGCCTACGAGAAATGCCCGCGCCGCTTCTTCTACACCCACGTGCTTGGCTTGGGCAGCGCTCGAAAGCCGACCGCCTTCTCGCGCACACACGACTGCCTTTACGACCTGCTCCGTTGGCTCGCCGACGCCCGCCGGACGTCGACGCCGACGCTTGCCGAGGTGGAGGCCACCTTCGAGGCGATCTGGGCGAAGCGCGGACCTGCCGACCACGCCTTCGCCGCCGACTATCGACGGCTCGCGGGTCGTCTGGTGGCGGCGCTGATAGATGCGGGCGCGGGTCGCCGATTCCGCAAGGCGCAGCCGCTCGCCATCGACTTCGCCAACGGGCGGGTCATGGTCGAGCCGAATGAGCTGGCCGAGCTTCCCGACGGCACCGTCGTCGTCCGGCGGGTGCGCACGGGCTACAAGCGCAGCGACGAGTACGACCGGCTGGAGTACACGCTTTACCAGCTGGCGGCCCAAGCCCAGTTCGGCGCGGGCGTGGTGGTGCAGGCACTGCACCTGACTGACGGCTCGGCCGAGCCCGTCACGCTCTCGGCGACAAAGCTCGGCAACCGCCGGGTCAAGAGCGAAACCATGCTGGCGGGCATCGCCGTCGGCGATTTCCCGGTCGAGATCGACGCGGTCACCTGTCCACGCTGCCCGCATTTCTTCGTCTGCGCGGCGACGCCTGGGGGCGATCTCGATCTGACCTGACAAACGGCGATCCGGCTTTCCGGTTCTGCGCTCGCCTTCCGATCAGGGAGGTAAGGGACGAAAGAGGGGCAATTGGGCCTCACACTTCGATCCTGGAGTGTTAACCCATGAAGACCATCGACCTGTTCTACCAGGGCGAAGGCGTTGCCGAGATCGAGCACCTCGAAATCGAGCCCGACACCACCTTCGCCGACCTCAAGGCCCGCCTCATCGCCAAGCACGGCGGCGCGGCCGATGCGCTGCTGTTCGCCGAGGACGAGGACGACCCGCTCGACGACACCCAGACGGTGAAGGACCGCGCCACCGGCAAGGGTCTGAAGCTGCACCTCCACCGCTGCCGCCACATCACGGCGGCGGTCACCTACAACGGTGAGACGATCGACCGGAAGTTCGCGCCCAGCGCGACCGTCGCGCGCGTCAAGCGGTGGGCGGCCGAGCGCAAGTTCGGGATGACCGACGAGGAGGCCGGCGAGCACGTCCTCCAGATCGCCGGTACCCACGAGCGGCCGGCGCCCGGCACCCACATCGGCGTGCTGGCGAACCGCAAGACCTGCGGGCTCGCCTTCGACCTGGTCGCTGACGAGCGCGTCAACGGCGCGAGCGAGGATCGGTGGTGATCGGGCCCGATCAGCGCGCCTTCGAGGCGGACGTGGCCCGCGCCACGTTCCGCCTCGGCCAAGTCGAAGGCCGCTGGCGGCTGGTCGAGACCCGCTGGCCCCACGCCTTCATCGGCGTCACCGCCAAGGACCGCCGTGAGTTTGTGCTGCGCCTGAACTGCGCTGGCTTTCCGCAGGCGCTGCCGACCGGCGGTCCCTGGGACATGGCGACCGACCAGATCCTGCCGTTCGACCTCTGGCCGCGGGGTCAGGGTGGCCGTGTCTCGGCGGTTTTCCGCACCGACTGGAAAAGCGGCAGCGCGCTGTATCTGCCGTGCGACCGCGAGTCCTTCGCCGGTCACGAGAACTGGCGTCACGAGATGCCCTCGAAAATTTGGCGTCCCGCCGACGGGGTCGTCCAATATCTGGAGCTGGTCCATGAACTTCTCAATTGCCGCGATTATTCGCCGCCGCTTCGCGCCGCGGCATGAACTGTCCTGTTCCTGGTGGACCTGGTGGCGCCTGCTTCGCGCGCTCCGCCAGCGTGGCCGCGGCGCCAGCCGCGAGAGCGGCGCCTTTCTGCTTGGGCGGCAGGAAAACGGCCGGCGCCGGATCGTCGACTTCGTCCTCTATGACGATCTCGATCCGCACTGTCTCGACACCGGGATCGTGCGTTTCGATGGGCGTCACTTCGGCGCGCTCTGGGCGATCTGCAAGGAGCGCGCGCTGAGCGTGGTCGCCGACATCCATGTCCATCCGGCCGGAGCCGGTCAGAGCGAATTCGATCGCGACCATCCGATGATCTCGCGCGCCGGTCACCTGGCGCTGATCCTTCCGAACTTCGCCGCCCCGCCGCAGCCCCGCGCCTCGATCGGCATCTACCGCTACCTGGGCGGCAAGCGCTGGGCGGCCGTGGGCCGCGACGACCGCGCCGCCTTCTTCCACATCGGTTTCTAAGGAAACGCCATGACTGCCATCGTCTCCGCAGACTCACTGCACCGCCTGGTCAAGCAGGCGATCGACAGCGGCGCCGCCGCGACCGTCGCCGAGGCCGAGGCCTTGTTCCAGGGCTTTCGCCTCGCCATCACCTTCATGCCCGACGATCCAGCCGATCCGGTCGAACAGGCGACGCTGCTGACAGCCGTGGCACTTGGGCGGCGCGTGTTTCTAGGCGGCGTCACCGTCGTCGGGGCTCTCGAAATTCCGGTCAGCACCCTTCTGCCACTGGGGCCGACGCTCGGCGACGCTGTCAAGGCGCTGGGGGGCGAGATTGGCGGCGGCTCGGGCGCGCCGATGGTGGTCATCGGGCCGAGGCTGGGGCGTCGAGACGGCTTCGCCATTCGCACCGCGGCGGCAGGCTGGCGCGGCGGCATCGTTCCGGCCCATGCCGACCTCACGCCCGAGGCCGGACCCGCAAACCCTTTGGCCGGAATGCTGGCGGCGGCGCTGGCGATCAACGAAGCTTTCCTGCACGTCAACGGCGCGAAGGCGGCTGGACGCAGCGCGGTCGGACTGTCCTTGTGGCGGCCATCTCGGGATGTCGACTGGCTCGCCGCGGATCCGTCCGAACCCGCGCTGACCTTTCTGCCGTCACAGCTCTGGTTGATCGGCCTTGGGCACCTGGGCCAGGCCTATCTCTGGGCGCTCGGCCTCTTACCTTTCGCGGCGCCTGCCGACGTTATGCTGGTGCTGCAGGATGTCGATGCGATCACGGCCTCGACCGAGAGCACCTCCATTCTGACCGACGCAACCCTGATCGGGGTGAAGAAGACCCGCGCGATGGCGGCCTGGGCAGAGCGCCGCGGGTTTCAGGCCTCGATCCAGGAACGGCTGTTCGACGCTGATTTCAGGCGTCGCCCGGACGAGCCGGCGGTCGCCCTGTGCGGCCTCGACAACGCGGCAGGGCGCAGGGCGCTCGATCAGGTCGGCTTCGACATGATCGTGGAAGCGGGCCTTGGCCGAGGCCATCGTGATTTTCGAACCATGCGCCTGCACACTCTTCCCGGGGCTCGTCCGACCGCCGACATGTGGAAGGCTGCGGCGGCCGGAGAAAAGGTCGAGGACCGGCCCGCCTATGCCAACCTGATCAATGAAGGCGTCCTAGATCGCTGCGGCATGACGCTACTCGCCGGCAAGGCCGTGGGCGCACCGTTTGTGGGAGCCGTCGCCGCAGCCTTGGCGCTTTCGGAGATCCTGCGCCTGCTGCATGGCGGTCCTGTTCACCGTCTGATTGATCTCGATTTGCTCGGCGTCGATCACCGCTCGATAGTGCTGCATGGGGACGGTTTTAAAAGGCTCAACCCCGGCTTTACGAACGCCAGTTAAGCTTATTGGGCGCCGGGCAGGCCGGGGTGGATGAAGGACCGCTGTGGCGACTAGCGCAGGAAATCCTGTCAGACCTCAACGTCCGCCACCCTAGGCGTCCATCTGCCAGTTTCACGCCGAATGAACAAAGGGCAGCTTGCGCCAATCGACGTCTCTTAAGTGACCTTCCGGACCGTCCCAACCATGGTCGTTCGAGAGCCATAATCGGCTCTGAATAGCCTGCGTTCCAATCAGATTTTACATAGTTCCGAACCAAGGCAATGGCCTGTCACCGAATACCATTCACTTATCGAGGCCGCGACTTCGAGTGCGGTCGGGCGTCATCGCCAACGTCTTCGACGGCACGGCCGATAGCCGTTGCAGCGGCTAGGATATTCAGCGTGCGTGGGTCTCTCGCACCTTTGTACCAACGGTCCAGCGCGGCCGAGAATAACCGCTGCTCCGGATCCGCCTCGGCAAGCAATGTCAGCGATGATCGCACCTTCACGGCGTCGAGCGCGCCAAACACCGCCACCGGGTCAGACATCGGCAAATCCTGCAGTGCAGTGACGCATTCCTGGAGACGGCTGCCAAGGACAGGATGAGCGAGGTACGCCTGGGCCTCTTCCAGCGAACGGATGGCGAAGCGTTGCGCCATTCCACTTCGACCTAACCCGCCCACTTGCGGGAAAATGTACCAGATCCAATGAGTCTGTTTTCGACCCTTTCTGATTTCGCTGAGAGCGGCCTGGTAGGTATCGCGCTGCGCGTCGACAAAGCGCTCCAGATCGTAGTTCACTGTTATGTGCCCGTCCAACATCACCCGATCGCATCACGGCGCCTTGTACCGGTCGCACGCTGATACTGCCAAAAATGCCGGTGCTCCATGCCCGACATAGACATCCGCCTTCAACCAGGCCTCCTCCGCATCGCGCTCGACCTCGGGAATATCCCTGGACCAGCAACGGAGAACCGAATTCCAGCGATATCCCCGCGCCTTCAGGCGGTCCTTGCTGTCGAACGGTGCATCAACCGCATTGACCGTGAAGCTCGGCCTTTCGGACGCGGCCATCAGGTGTGACATGACGGTACGCCCGTCGGGCAAGTCGTGCGCGAGCAGATAGATGAGCGCGAGAATATCGACCTCGGCCCTGTGGCCCTCGTAGAACCAACCGCACTGCGACACGAGATGGGCAAGAGCTCGCCCGTCGAACCCGAGGTCCAGCCAGTCTGGCTCTGCCAGTGAACAGGCCCACGCCTTGCCCGCAACGCCAGGCAGGCGCTTGTCGACAAACGGACGATCAAAACCGGCATTGTGAGCAACGATGAGGTCTGCCGACGCGAGAATCTCCAGCGCCACCTCGTCATCAATGGCCTGTCCCTTGAGCATGTCGTCCGTCAGCCCGGTCAGTCGGGTGATGACAGGATCCAATGCACGCTCGGGATCTTCGCGCCAGACGCGAGGTTGCCCCACCTCTACGATGCGCCCTGCCAGATCGTAGCGGAAGCGCTGAACGGCCAGCTCGATGATCCTGTCGGTTGAACAATCGAGACCTGTGGTTTCGACATCGATCGCCACACCGACGCGATATTCGGCACCGGGGATCGGCGCATGAAAACCCGTTACGGGCCTCAGCTTGCGCAGGACACGGTAATCCCCACTGGATTCCAGGAACCGCGCGGCGCGCTCGAAGGTGTCATGATCTGTGGAGGACATGGGCTTGCTCGATCGTTGAAAAGGGCGCGGGCAGCAGCTGCCAGCATCGGACAAAGGTTCGGCCAGGGACGGTCAAAGCTGCGCGCAATGTTGTAGGCAGGGAACCAGCCAAGAATCGGCGCAACCCGAGGGCGCGTCAGGCGGCCTTCTCCAGATCCTCGATACGAGCTTCGCACGCCGCACGGACAGCGTCCTCCAGGACCGCGACACGGGTTGCGATCCAGGCAAGTTCGTCGTTCGTGATGTGATACGAGGAGGAATATCGCGCCTTGATGTAAGCATCGCGTAGCAGCGAATAGCAGCGCCGCTCGGCGCGCGTTGCGCGCGGCCAAACCGCTTTCAGGCTTGGCTCCATCTCTTCGGCCAGGTCCCGCAGCCTGTTTAGGTTGTGCGATTTAGGCGACCACAATGTGCGAACCAAGAATATGCAATGATAGAAGCGCTCGACAGCCTGATGAAGGAGAAAAATGGCTTCCTTGGGTCGCCCCATTTCAGAAACCAGGCCGCTAGTGCGAAAGAACGTCGATGCACTCTCGAACCAATCATCAAAATAGTCCTGAGTTTCCTTCAACGCCTGCTCCCGCGACAACGGCAGCGGTTCGACGAACGCGTGGCCTGGTTCCTCGAAGAGGACGATACCGTCCTTGAGGATGTCCATGAAGAAGTAGCGGCCAAGCCGAAGCTTGTCGTTCACATCGTCGAGCGCATGGTAGATCAGGCTCACCGGGGTCCGCAGGATCGTACCGACGGTCAGATCGGACAACAGCCGGCTTTCGGTCTTGTCCCAGAACTCGGCCACGTCGGTCAGCTCCTCGCGGTCCACGACGACGAGCAGATCGTAGTCCGAGAAGTAGCGCCCGACCGGATCCTCCACCCAGTCGCCGCGGGCATAGCTGCCGAACAGGATGATCTTGAGGAGCTTGCCTCCACGAAAGCGCTCCTGCGTGCGGCGCGCGGTGGCGGCCTCGAAGCCGGAACGAATGACCTCGACCACGTAGGCCAGTTCCCTGGCCTTGGTTTCGGGCAAGTGGTCAATCGTCGAGCGCATGAGGGCCAGACTCGCCGGTTTGCACGCTTCTGCCAAGTGAAAATGCGCGAGAGGGACGACTGGGGGATGCGTTGCACAACTGCCGCAGGGCAATCAAATCCTCACCAAATCAGCAACATCTTGCATTGCAGCATAATCGAGGTGTGTTAGAAATAATCCAGCAACACTTGGGCGATTTCGGAGGTCTGGGAACCGCAGGGGCCGTCCAGCAGACACGGAAAGGACGATCGTCAGGAACCACGGCAGTTGAAGATGCTCCTGTGCGATCGTGGCTATGCCAGGCGTCCATGCAGGTCTCGGCTAAAACGCTACTCGATCTTGTTGAAGGTGTGGGAAGCCGCGACGAACTTGGCGGCGTCATGAGCGAGGTGTGCAGAGTTCTGGGGTTCCAGTATTTTGCCCTGACCCACCATGTCGACCTTTTGAAGGCCGGCAATGGCGCCATCAGGTTGCACAATTATCCCGAGCGCTGGGCCGAGCACTATGACAGCCAGACCTTGTCCCTATCGGACCCGGTCCATCGCGCGAGCCAGGTAACCGCCTTTGGCTTTCAGTGGTCCAGGATGCGCACTCTCATACCGCTCAACCGGGCGGATCTCGCTATTCTCGAGGCAGGGCGCAACCAGGGCTTCCACGACGGCTATACGATTCCTGTCAACGTCCCCGGCGAAGCCTGCGGTTCCTGCACGTTCGTCAATTCGCTTGGACAAGTAGCGGTGAGCGATGTTTTGCCGCTCGCTCAGGTCCTCGGCACCAAGGCATTCGAGGTCGCTCGCCGATTGTGGTTGCCCCGCGGCTTTTCAGGGGACGTCCAGCGCCCGACACTGACCGATCGCCAGCGCGACTGTGTGCTGTGGGCGGCCCGCGGCAAGACCGACTGGGAGATCTCCAAAATTCTCGGCATTTCCGAAGAAACGGTCGCGCGCCACATTCGCCTCGCCTGTGATCGCTATGGCGTCACCAAACGCGTTGCGCTCGCCTTTTGCGCCGTGAGCGAGCGAATCATCACGATCCACGACGTCGGTCCGTGGGTCTATACCCCTTTCCCGGCATAGCCGGAGCACCCCGTCTGGCGTGATCGTGCACCTGACCACAGCGGTCCAGGAGCACCCTCATGCTGAACATCCTCACGCCCGGCAGCGAGCCGGACGCAACAGTAATGCGCGCCATGTTTGCGGCCCGCAAATCGGTTTTCGTCGATCTGCTCAAATGGGACGTGCCGGTCCTCGACGGACAATACGAAATCGACCAGTTCGACAACGTCCACGCCCGTTACCTCGTGCTGACGGACCCCGACGGCAATCACCTCGCTTCAGCGCGTCTGCTGCCGACCACGAGGGAGGGCATTCTGTCCGGCCTGTTCCGCAAATTGTGCGATGGCCCGGTTCCCTCGGCTCCGGACATCCTGGAGATCACGCGGTTCTGCCTCGATCGTCGCCTGCGCGCTGCAGAGCGCCGCCAGGCGCGCGATGCGCTGGTGTTGGCGCTCGTCGACTACGCGCTGGCTAACGGCATTGCCCAGTACTGCGCCGTCGCTGAGCTGGGATGGCTGCGCCAGATCGTGGATTTCGGATGGGATTGCCGCCCGCTCGGACCACTTGGCCAGATGAAGGGTGAGCGGCTCGCCGCAGTGCGCATCCTGATCGATGCAGACACACCTGCTCGCCTTTTCGCCGGCGGAATCCGCGCGACCGGACTTCCGAGCATTCGTATCCATCCGCCGAAGGCCGCAGCGGCGTCAGGTGTCTTTCATGAACTCTGACCGGCGCTGGTCGAGGAGGCCGTCGAGATATTGGAGGCCTTGCCGGGTGAACGCGGTTACGGATTCCGCCATCTCGTCGAAGCTGTCGACAACGCTCAGGCAGCCATCTTCTGGCGCCATTTGTTCGGCCAGTTCCTCGATGACATCAATGTCGATGCCCAATCGGCTTGCTGCATAACGGGCGGTAAACACCATGGAGGGAGCTGCCATCAGGCAACCTTTGCGACCTGAGACGTTGGTGTCCAGTTCCAGGGGAGCAGTTCGCTGAGGCGCTGTGCAGGGTGGGCGGCGATGCGAGCGAGGACGTCAGCCAACCAAGCTTGTGGGTCGATGTCGTTGAGACGGGCGGACTGGATCAGCGTGTAGAGGACCGCCGCGCGCTGACCGCCGCGGTCGGACCCGCAGAACAGCCAAGCTTTCCTGCCCAGTGGCACACAGCGCAACGCCCGTTCCGCAGCGTTGTTCGTCAGGCAGACCCGGCCGTCGTCGAGGAAACGGGTGAAGGCGTCCCATCGGCGCACCATGTAGTTGATGGCCTTGGCCAGGTCATGGTTGCGCGACAGCCTTGCCAGTTGGGCGGTCAACCAATCACGCAGCTCGGTCATCAACGGCGCGCTAAGCTCCTGCCGGATGGCTAGGCGGTCGCTTGGGGATTTGCCGTTGATGCCGCGCTCGATGTCGAACAGCGCATCGAGTTTCTGCACGGCTTCCAGCGCGATCGGATAAATCTGGCCCGAACGCTCACCACGGCTCTTCTTGCGGGCAGCGCCCTCAACATCGGCCAGCTCGAAGAATTTGCGCCGCGCGTGGGCAAAGCAACCCGCTTCCAGCACGGGTGCAGGTTGACGGCCAGCGGCATAAAGCTCGCCGTATCCGCCATAGGCATCGGCCTGCAGAATCCCCGACCACGACGCCAGATGCGCCCTTGGGTGCTCGCCGCGCCGGTCGCGTGAATAGTGGAACAGCGCAGCGGGTGGGTCATCGCCAGCAAAGGGCCGATCATCGCGCACATAGACCCACAATCGTGCCGTGACGGTCTTGCTCTTGGCCATCACCGGCACGGTGGTATCGTCACCGTGCAACCGCTGGGCCGCCAGCACATGCGCCTCGATCAACCGATAAAGTGGCATCAGTGCAAACGCTGCAGCCCCGACCTGATCGGCGAGCGTCGAGGTGCTGAGCGGCACCCCCTCGCGCGCAAAGCGTTCAGCCTGGCGGTTGAGGGGCTGGTGCTGCCCATACTTCTCGAACAGCAGCATGGCGAGGAAGCTGGGACCCGCCCAACCACGCGGCACAACATGGAACGGTGCCGGCGGTTGCGTGATCTTCTCGCAGTCCCGGCACGAGAATTTCTCGCGCACCGTCTGGATGACCTTCCACGCGCGCGGGATCACCTCCAGTGTCTCGGTCACGTCCTCGCCCAGCTTGGACAGACGCACGCCACCGCAGGCTGGGCAGGAGCATGGTGCCGGGATGACCACGCGCTCGCGCGGCAGATGTTCGGGGAACGGCTTCCTGACGGGACGCTTGCGTTCGAAGGCTGCGACAGTGGAGGCCTTCTCCGCCGTTGCCGTTAGATTGTCCTCGGTGGCGTCAGCTTCCAGATCTTCAAGCTGAAGTTCCATCTGGTCGAGCAGGCGCCGGGTGCGCTCTGCGCTGGGACCGTATTGATCACGCCGCAACTTAGCGATCTGCAGCTTGAAATGCGCGATCAGGGCTTCGGTGGCACTGGCCTGTGCCTGGGCATTGGCCAACCGGGCTTCGGCTTCTATCGCGCGCTGCGTGGCAGCGTCGGCCTGCCAGGTTGCTTCCAGAACCAGCGCCTTCAGCGCTTCAATGTCATTCGGCAGAGGCGAAACGACCGTGTCCATGGCCATGATGGAATCACATAATTCGCCAATCTTGAAGCGAAAAATTCACAGAAAACCGCCAAAAATGCAGACCTATCCGGCACTCTCCGGGCGCCACGAATGCTGTGGGTTACGCCAGTCAATGCCTTCCAGCAGGCAGGCCAGTTGGGCAGCCGTCAGCGACACCATGCCGTCCTTTGCTGAAGGCCAGATGAAGCGCCCTTTCTCCAAACGCTTGGCATAAAGCGACATGCCGATACCGTCGTGCCAGATGATCTTGATCAGCGCCCCGGCCCGTCCGCGAAACACGAAAAGATCACCGCCATGGGGATCGCGGCTCAGGCTTTGCTGCACCAGAAGTGCGAGGCCCTGCATGCCCTTACGCATGTCGGTATGCCCCATCGCGATCCACACCCGCGCGCCCGCTGGGATCATCGCAAGGCTTTCAGCGTGGCCGCTGCCAAGTCTGGCGATGCCGCGGCAAAAATGCTGACCTGACCTTTGCTGCCCAATTCCACCACGATGACCGGTGACGACGACGCGGGATTGCATGGCTTCGGGCCATCCACCACCGCTTCGGCGAACTGGGGCACTGCAACCTGCTGCCGCAATTTGGCCCGCCATGTGTAGATCCGCGCCGTCGAAATGTCGTGCAACCGCGCCACGTCTGCCACGCACGCGCCCGGCGCAAAGGCTTCGGCCAGAATCCGCAGGCGATCTTCATCACTCCAACGACGTCGGCGCTCTGGCCCGTGCATCACCGTGATCTGCCGCATCCACCGCTCCTGAGTGCGCTCTCGAGAGCACCCTTAAGAGCGGTCGCCTACTTCACGGCAAGGCGGGAGCCGCCGGATGGATACGAGCATTCCTGCCAGCCTTGCTGCGTAAAGGAGCGACACTCCATGAATGCTCTCTCTTCCGCGATCGCCACGGCTCAGGTCGAGCGTCATGTCCACGAGCTGACGACGCGCGGCTTCACGATCGTCCGCGGCGCGCTTCCGCCCCGGATGGTTCGCACGCTGGACAAGGATCTGGCACAACCGTTCGCCGACACGCCGTTCGGCATAGGCTCGTTCTACGGCCGCACTACCAAACGGTTCGGGCGACTTCTGATCCGTTCGCCGCATGCCCGCGCCCTCGTCTGTCATCGGCTGATCCTGTCGATCGTCGAGCAGGTACTCTCGCCCTGGTGCGACCGCATCCAGCTGAACACCACGCAGGCGATTGCAGTGCATCCGGGCGCGCCGGCGCAGTTCCCGCATCGCGACCAGGACATGTGGCGCGGGCCTGTCGGCGAGATCGAGTACCTCGTCAACGTGATGTGGCCACTCACACCGTTTACGGCAGAGAATGGTGCTACCCGGCTCTGGTCTGGCAGCCACGGGGCCCGGGCGCTCGAAGCCGGTGCCGGAGCCGACGGCCTGGAGACGATCGGTGAGATGGCGCCGGGCGCAGCCTTGCTGTTCCTTGGCTCCACGCTCCATGGCGCAGGCGCCAACTGCAGCGAGATGGTGCGGCGAGGCATCGTCATCGGCTATTCGCTCGGGTGGCTCAAACCTTACGAGAACCAGTGGCTGGCCTATCCACCAGAAGTCGCGCGGCACTTCGACCCGGAGCTTGCCGCCCTGGTGGGATATCGCCAGCACCGGCCCAACCTCGGCAATTTCGAGGGACAGTGTCCCTCGGTACTGCTGGGAGATTATGACGGCAGTCCGCTGGGCGCAATCGATGCGCTGCGCCCCGACCAGATGGCGGCGGCCGATGCCTTTACCGCGGGCGGACGGGAGGCTGCATGAATGCCGGGCCAACTGCCGGCAGGGTATACGAGGCCTTGCGCTCGCTTATTCTCAATCATGGGTTTTGCCCGGGCGATCGTCTCGACGCGGCGCTGCTGGCCGAGCAACTGTCGGCCAGCGTAACGCCGGTGCGCGATGCGCTGAACACGCTTACCGGTGAAGGCCTTGTCGAATCCCGCCGGGCGGGTGGCTTCCATCTGCCGCCGCTCGATGAGCCGGGCTTGCGGGACATGTTCGCCTGGGAAGCACAGATCCTGCGCCTCGCACTGAAGGAAGCCCAGCTGATCCCGGCATCGCCAACCGCCAACCGCCAGCAACTCACTTATGCCGAGCGTGTGGCCGGTGCTGTCCGGACAGTGGCCGAAGGATCGGGCAATAGTGAACACGCTCGCGCCCTCGCCCGGCTCGGCGCACGGCTCCATTCCGTGCGTACCCTCGAGGAAAAAGTGATCGAGAATGCGCCCGGCGAACTCGCACACATCGAACAGGTGCTGGACCAGGCTGATCGCGCCGCGCTGCGCCGAATGTGGCGGGCCTGGTATCATCGCAGGATCGGCGCCGCAGCGAAACTGGTGCGCGCGGCCTACAGGCTACGCGGGAGCGCGTGAGGCGCCAACAATCGGCATATCACCGCGGTATAAAATTCGGATCGGAAGACCGGCTTCGTAGCCTGAACTTTGCCGCGATCGTGCGGCGCAAGTGATGGAGTGAAAGCAATGGAACGCAAGATCGAACTGATCGAAGACGTCGAAGACCTCGGCGCCGCCAGCACCGAAACGCTCGGCGCGCCAGGCAACCAGCTCGAATTCGGGGTGATCGCCCGCCCGCTGGGCCTGGACTCCGAATAAGCCTTCGGCAGGCGCGTTTGGTCACAAGCGCGCCTGTTGCCGGGTTCAGGGATACGCCGATGGCATCGCCGCCCCCTCCCCCCACCTTCCGGCTAGCCGACGGGATCGGCGTTGCCCGGTGCGAGGATTCCGTCATCGTTCTTGATGTACCGTGCGATCGCTACCGAAAAGTCGGCGGCGAAGCGGCGGTCGCGCTGCTGGAGATCGCCAATTCGCGCCCGGTTGGCCCGGACCATGCCGGGCTCGCGGCTTTGCATCGTGCCGGCTTCATTGCCGACCGGTTACAATCCGATGCGCCATATCTGGATCCTCGAAGCATCCCGCTCCCGACGTCGAGCGTGCTTGAAGGTGGCGCGCCATTTCGGGCGGCTACCCGCCACGATCTGGGCGTCGTCCTCGACTGTGCCGCGAGCAGGCTGGATCTCCGGCGATGGCCGCTTGAGCGTGTGTTGCGTGCGCTGCGGAACGCCAGACAACGGCGTTCCGCAAAAGAGATCGGCGAGCTGGCCCGCGACTTCGACATGGGACGACGGCTGGCGCCTTTCCGCCCCTGTTGCCTGCCCGATGCGCTGGCTTTCACGCGACGCGCAAGGCGGCATGGCCACGATGTGCGGCTCGTGTTCGGCGTGAAGTGCCACCCGTTCGAAGCGCATTGCTGGGCACAGATCGGCGAGGTGGTGCTGACTGACCCGCTCGAGCGCGTGCTGCGCTTCCAACCGATCCTGGCGCTGTGAATTCCGAACGCTATCTTCTGGTGATCGGTGCAGATCGCCCCCCTGCCCTGCTGTCGCGCGCCGGGGCACAGCTGCCCGGATTCGGCCTTCAACGCCGGGACTTCGGTAAGGACCTTACCCTGTTTGCAGCACCGGGCCTTGGCGTCGTGCAGCATCCGTCATTAGTGGTGATCGGACAGATGTCCGATGCCACCCCGGCCCTGCTCGCGCAATGCGAGACGCCCGATGAGCTCATAACCGAATCCTGGGGCAACTATTTAGCTCTGGGCCTTGGCACCGATGGCAAACCCCACTGGGTAATGCGCGCGCCGCTGGGACATCTTCCTGCCTACCGCAGAAGCGCAAACGGCACCGAAATCATCGGCTCACATCCGGACCTTATCCTGGCCGTTACGGGTGAAAAGCCCGCGCTTGCCTGGGAGTTCGTGGGGCGACATCTCGCGTTCCAACATCTGCAGACCACCGAGACGGGCCTTGCCGGAATCGAGGAGTTGCTCGGCGGGGAAAGCCTGGAACAAGGGCCGAACGGGGCCTGGCATCGCCGCCAAGTGTGGTCGCCCTGGACCTGGACCGCGCAGAGCCGCGAGATAGGCGACCCGCTAAGGGCACGACAGGACCTGCGCGCTAGCGTCGAGCGCGCGGTTGCAGGATTGATCCCGCGCGACGTTCTCTGCCTTCTTGAACTGTCGGGGGGAGTAGACTCTTCGATCCTCGCTGCTGCGCTCGCAGGCCACAAAGCCAACGCACGGGCCGCCACGCTCGTGACCGATGAGCGCGAGGGCGACGAACGGATCTATGCCCGCGCAGTCTCGATCGCCACGGGGCTGCTGCTCGACGAAGTAGCCGTGACCGGGGCGGTCAATCTCGCCCGCCCCGCCAGCATGCGAAGCGCGCGACCCGGCTTGCCGAGGACGCTGTCGCTCGCCGACGACCTGCTGGCCGAGAAAGCGCGCGCCGAGACCATCGGCGCCTTCGTCAGCGGTGCAGGCGGCGATTGCGTGTTCTGCTCGCCCGCCTCGGCCGCGCCTGCCGCCGACGTGTTGCGCCGGTTAGGCATCAGCCGCGCGGCGTGGTCTGCGGTCGATGCTCTGGCGCGGATCCACCACGCCAGCGTGTGGGACGTCGCGAAAATGGCCTGGCGACAGGCACGCGAGCGCACGGCGCAGTCTCAATGGCCGCGGACCACCGGCTTTCTGGCGCAAGACGCTCTACCCACCATCGCACCTGTCCATCCCTGGCTCGCGGAACCGGCCGATGTGCTGCCCGGCAAGCGCAGCCATGTTCGCGCGATCCTCGCAGCGCTTGCCCATGTCGAGGGGTACGGGCGTCACGCACTGGCGCCCTCGCGCTTCCCGCTGCTGAGCCAGCCCGTGGTCGAAACCGCGCTGCGCATCCCTTCGTGGCTATGGATCGAGCAGGGGCGCGATCGCGCGGTCGCCCGAACCGCGTACAGCGGCTTTCTTCCTGCAAGCGTGCTCGACCGACGCACCAAGGGGGGACTCGACAGCTATGCCATTGCGATGCTGGCCCGCAATCGCAACGCGCTGCAGCCGTTCCTGCTCGAGGGACACGTGTCGCGCAGCGGGCTACTCGACCGGCAGAGGCTCGAGGCTGCACTCGCGCGGCAACCTCGTCGCGGCGATGCCGACACTTATCTGCTCTTCCCCTTGATCGACACCGAAGCCTGGGTACGCGCCTGGCTCGACGAGCCATAGCCTCGCCAGCGGACGTATTGCGCGGCCTTGGCGCGATCGGGATCCACCTCGCCGGCCAGCCAGAATCGGAACCAGTCGAGGTTGCGTTCATTGGCAGCAAGCTGGTGGCGAGGCTGCCACTTGATGTGCATTTCCTGGGGGAATGCCCAGAGTTCGGCGGGCTTGCCGGCGCGCTGCAATCGGGACAGCAGCTCGACATTGGACCGATATTCCTGCTCGGGCACCTGCATGAGAAATGGCGCCGAGATCCGGTCCGCGTTGAACGCCGGCGATATCCGCCGCCATCCTTTGCGGTCATGATCGGGATCTCCGATCCCCCATGAACTGCGCAACACACCAGCGACATCGCGCCCGTCGACCGCATTGTACCAATAATAGGCCGGGGTCAGCATGACGTTCGCCACCGACAGCGCCCGGAGCCGGCGGGTGTGGATGGCGAGCCACGCGGCAACCTCGCCGCCGAAGCTGACCCCGCCGACGCCCACGCGCGCAGGATCGATGGTGCCCTCGGACGTCAGCTTGTCAATGATCGTTCCGATGCCGGCTTCAGCTACCGCATAAGCCTCGGTGTTGCGGCCCCCACCGACAAAGCCAGCAGAGCGATTGATGCACATCGCCGCGATCCCATGTGCCGCGAGCGCTCTCAACGGGAATTCGTCGCCAAGCCCGCCGCGCAGATAGCCCGCGCAGGAATAGTAGGTGATGAACAAGGGCACAGGCCCGATGTGCCCAGGCGGCAGAGCAATGAACCCTGCAAAGGGTCGCCCCTTGGCATCGACCCAATTCAGCGGCGCAAAATGGGGCTCACTCGATGGCAATTCAGGATTGGGGGAAGCAAGGGTCCGCAGGGCACCGCTTTGCGGATCGACCAGTACGAGGTGCGGTGGAACATTCGCACTGGCCGCAACGCAGGCGATCACGACTTCGTGCGCCGCGCAGGGATCACCAAGATCTGCGCCCCCTTCAAGCAGACCTTCGCCAGCCACCAGTTGGCGCATGGATCCGTCGGTAAGATTCCAGACGATCAGCGAGGAATTGTTGGGTGTCTGGCGAACCTCGAGCATCACTTCATTGCGGTGCCCGATCCAGCTGATCGATCGCACCTTCGACGGATTGCACAACGCATCGGTACACCGCGCGACTTCCTTCCCATCGGGCGCGGCGAGGACAAGGCGATAGTCCTCCCCTTTGCCAAGCAGAAGGACATTGCCGCGATCATCGCCCGACTCTGCGCGAACCATAACAAATTCGCCGCCTAGCTTATCGAAGCCCTTGATCGGTTGCGCGTAGAGCTGCTGCTCTTGCCCGCTGGCATTGCGCAGTATACCGGATTGGGGATCGAGGATCTCAAGGTGTGGCGCCTGCTTGGGCAAAATACCCCCTTGCTCGAACCAAGCCCCGCGCAAACGACCTGTCGCCCAGCGCCCGTCGATCCAGTCGCCCCGATAAAGCGGTCGCTGTGGATCAACGCTCGCATCGATCAGGGTCCCCCTGTCCTTCTCTTCGTCCTCGGCGAGAGTAATGGCCGCACGTGATTGGCCGACTGCAACGGCAATCTTGTGCCCGTTCTCGAGCGCCGCCACGTCGGTGACGTTCCCGTCCTCGTGGGTCAGTTCGCGCACGTCGTTGCCATCGACCTCTGCACGCCAGACCTGCGCTTCACCCTTCGCAAGCTTGCGGAACAGGATCGCGCGCGAATCCGAGGTCCAGATCGGCGCGCGCGCCAGCATCGTACCATTGAGCAAGGTTGGTTCACCCGCGTCAGCAAACCGCCGTGGCGGTTTGGAACCGTCTGCGGGCGCGACGAACCAGGCAATGTCATATGCGTTCCGGTCGATCGAGGCGCGCGCTTCACGCCAGACGACAAGGCGCCCATCCGGCGAAATCGACGGGCTATCGATGCGGGTCATCTCGATCTCGGAGCGAATCCCGGCCCCGGCCGCGGCCTTTGCCGCAACCGGAGCCAGAACCAGCAGGGCGAGCGCAAGGGGAGCTGAAGCCTTGCGCATCACCATGCCTTTACCAGCTGGAGAGCAATAACCCGACCGGCCGCGCTCGCCTGTTCGGGATCGAAGCCCGATGCCGAATAGGGCGTGCGATTGTTGACGTAGGGCGGATCGCGGTCAAACAGGTTCGTCACGCTGAGCGACAACCGGGTCCCGCGCATCGGGCCATCGACCTCGCCAAAGGTCTTGCTCAACTGGACATCAACGGTCGTCCAGCTGGCAACATGTTCGACCGGACTGACCGCAGTGTTGGCGTAGCCGGCGGTGTGGTTGACGAAACCTGCAAACCCGACACTACCAAGCTGAAGCGATGCGCGACCACGGACGCGATAGCGCACTGGGTTGCCGATCGTGCCAAGCGCTTCGACCACGGGCGATGTCGCGGTAAATTGCTGCGTCAGGTGAAACAGCCAGGTTCCCGACGCACCGATCTCGAAGGCGCCGCCGCGAAGCGGCTTGTGGTAGCCAAGATCAAAGTCGATCCCGTCGAGGTGGTTGCGCGCAAGGTTCGCGTTGCGGGCATCGATCACATAGGCAATCGCCGAGGCGGGAATGCCGAACGGGTTCGCAAAGTTCGGATCGGCATAGAGCGCGGCCAGCGTTGCCGTCGATGGGTTCGCGGTGATCAGCGAGGCGTAGCGGTCACGCTGGGTGAGGAACGTGAAGGCATCGACCGCCGGGTTGAAGATGCGGTCGCGGTAGGAGACGTCGAACCAGGTCATGCTCAATGCAAGGCCGGGCACGGCCTTCGGCCGGAGATCGATACCGGCCGTCAACGTGCGCGCTCGTTCCGGTCCGATCGCAGGATTGTTGCCGAACAGCGCGACGACATTGCTCGATCCGCCAGGCGATGTCGGATCGGATACCGGCAGCGGCACGACCTGGCTGAGCCCTGGTCCCTGACGCACATCGAAGAAGCCTGGCGCGTGGAACGACGTGCCGTACGCGCCGCGCAGGGCCAGCCCTCCGACAGGTTCCCACGTCACGCCAACTTTCGGATTCGTCGTCGTCCCGAAATCGGAATAGTGCTCAATGCGGCCCGCCACCGAGAGCTCGAGCCGGTGGATCCCGGAAATGCCCTGCTCCGGTCCGACCAGCGGCGCCATGAGTTCGGCATAGCCCGCAACGACATGTCGCGAGAGCGGGTAGCCGGTATCGCCACCCGAGATCGGGCTGAGGCTGAAATCGTCGTAGACATAGGCGGAACCGAAGGCTTCGGCCCGGTATTCGGAGCCGACGGCAAGCCGTAGAGCACCACCCGGCAGCGCGAACAGTGGCCCGTCGAACTTCAACCCTGCCGTGGTCTGGCGCGAGCGATCGCGTTGCGTCGCAGAGCCGCGCACCTTGTCGATCGTCGAGGCGTCGGTGTGCGAGCCATCGCCGAACACGTTGAAGGCTGTCGCCGGATTGCTGTCCGCAAGCGCGGCCGCCAGGCGAGCATTGTTGACCTCATTGAGTGAATCCAGCTGTTCGTGCTGCTGGCCGTAGCTGCCATAGACCTCGCCGCGCCACTGCCCGAACCGCGCTTCGAGCGAGGCCGAGGTCGCCCAGTTGGTAACGTGCGCCCTGTTGAGCGGCGCGCCGAGATCCTTCCGGAAGTCGTAGGTGACGCTGACCGGCTGACTGGTGCCGATCGGATCGACGTAGAATGGGTTCGCAGACGTGACCGTGACCGGCGAATTGAGCGCGAAGTAGCGCTGAGACGACTGGCGATCGGCGGCAAAGCCCTGGACGCGCAGCGTGACCGCGGGGGTGATTTCCTGCTCGAAGGCAATGACGCCGGCATGGCGGCGGGTTGCGGGCAGGAGATCGGTTTGGCTACGGCCATCGCCAAGGTTGGTGACGCCGCGGATCAGGTCAGACCCTGACAGATGCGTGCCATCCTGCCCCTTCGGAATGCCATAGACGCTGCCGTCAGCCGCCGTGATCGTGCCCGGGTTGGCATAAGCCTGGCGATAATCGGGGCCACCAAAGCGGCGCAGATCTTCGGTCGCATAAGCGCGGTCCTCCGATCCAAGGCGCGTGCGATCGTAGTATTCGTAAGACCCCATGATTCGGCCAGTGGACCACTTCTTGCCGACGATCTGGCTCGTCTGGAATTCGGTGAAGCCATCCGCGATCCCTGTGCGCAGGCTGGTTTCCGCGCCCTCGAAATTACGGCGGAGCCTGACATTGACCACGCCGGCAACCGCGTCCGAGCCGTAAATTGCAGAGGCCCCGTCAGCGAGCACTTCGATCCGCTCGATCGCGCTCGTCGGGATCAGCGAGAGATCGACGAAGGTGCCCCCTCCCCCGCCCAGCGCGAGCCGGTTGCCTTCCACGAGCGTCAGCGTCGAAGTCGTCCCGAGGCCGCGCAGGTTGACGCTCGCGCCGTAGCCGATGTTGCCGCCGGCATTGTTGCGCGTGGTGAAGCCGACCGTGCCCTCATTGGCGCCGCCGCCGAAGTTCTGCGGGATCGCGGCCATGACCTCCTGGGTCGTGGCAAGGCCACTTTGCTCAATGTCCTTGCGGTCGATCGCGATCACCTGTGCGCCGGCAGGCGCAGACCCGCGAATGCGGGTGCCGGTGACCAGGATCTCCGGGGTGCTCGCTCCACTCCCCTCCCCCGGCAGACGCGCCGGGACCGGCCTGACCGCGTAGGCATCACCGACCTCGACGCTCTGCAAGTCAGACCCTGCCAGCAACAGTGTCAGGGCCTCGCCAACCGTGAACGTGCCGCGCACGGAAGGAGCAAGGCGCGAGCCCACGACTTGCGTATCGGCCAGCACGGTCTGGCCCGATGCAAGGGCAAGGCTGCGCAAGGCATCGGCCAGTGGCTGTGCCGGCAGATCAAGAGGAATGCGGCGGCCGTCGCGCGCGATCGCCGCCTGCGGCGCCACAAGCACAGCTGCTGCCAGCAGCGCAGCAGCGATCGAACGGAAATGGGTGATGGACGTCATGGTTCGTACCTCCCTGGCGCCTCGAAAGGGCGCTCATGGCCGTGGAGACGCCGTGCGGCGCGAACACCCGACAGATATTTTTGAAAAGAAGTCGGTGAGGCGTGCGTGGCGCTAGCGAAGCGCGCGGGACGCGGCCGGCTCGTCGGAGCCGGAAATCAGGGGACAAGGCAAATCCTCAGCCCAGCGCACTTGCGCGGTTCCCCCTCCCCTCCGCTCCCTGCAAATCACTGCAATCCGAACGGTGGATCGATGCCGGATGGTCCGCCCCATCCGCACGCCGACAATCAAGCCGAACGCCGACCGACGTTTACAGGGCAAAGGGCCCGCAGCCGTTCTGGGTAGTCCAAGGCTGTCAGTGACGCCTGAGTTCGATGGTGCCGGTCGCCCGCACGACGTCGAGATCGTTGAGCAGCGCAAGGGTGCGGGCAAAGCTGTCAGGATCGTCGAGACGGAAAGCGCCGCTCAAGCGCTGCGCCGCCACCGCTGGCGCACCGAGGTGAAGCTGGATGGAATTACGCTGATTGAGGAGCGCAATTGCCTCGCCCACCGTCATGTCGCGCCTGGAGGAGAGCTGCTGACCTCGCTGCACTGTTCCTGCATCCGCCGAGCCCGAGACCTTCTCCGCAGTATCAACGCCCTGCCCCGCCGAGAGCAAGTGCGTGGTCCCGTCGCGATCGACAGCATCGGCTTGACCGCTTCGCACATCGATCCGTCCAGCGTTTTCGGTTACGCGGACTTCAAGTTCGGCATCACGTGTTCGGACATTCGCAGTTCCTGCGCCCACCGCCATGACCCGATGATCGCCAGGTGCCACCTCGACCCGCGCATGGCCCGCCCGGAGTTCGATCCGCCGCGTGCTCGCGTCAAACCGGGTCTCGGCACGGCCTTCTCCGATGAGAGTCAGTCCCGTGCCATCTGCAAGCCGCCAGGTGCGTGTTTCACCAGGCCCCGTATGATAGGACCGTGCCTCGACTGCGGCTCCAATGTTCACCACGGGATTGCCGGCAACGAACCGTACCGACAGCGTTCCGACAACAAGCAGGACTGCGCAAGTCGCGGCGACGATATGCGTGCTGCGGCGCATATAGAGCGGTGCGCGTGGCAAAGTCCGCGCCTGGCCCATCGGGCTATTTACGAGCAGCAGGCTTTCGCGCCACGTCCGCTCGGCCTCCGCATAGGCCAGGCGATGCCGAAGATCGCGCGCCAGCCAGGCCGTGAACGCCGGGTCGCTCTTGCCAAGCTCGTCACCTTCGTGCCGTGCCAGCCATTGGGCTGCTTGCTCCCGGATCGAGTCCGGGATCGTATCCTTGCCCGCGCTGTTCATGGCTCGCGCATGTGCTTTGCCAGTTGCTGGATCGCCCGGCTCATCTGCTTTTCCACGGCGCGCACGCTCAACCCCGTCCGTTCGGCAATCTCGACATAGCTATAGCCATCGAGCCGGCGGGCAAGAAAGACATTCCTAGTCATGGGCTTGAGACGATCGAGCGCTCGTTCAAGCCGCCGCAAGCGATCGCGCGCTTCGAGATGACGGACGGGGTCGCTCCCGGCGATTTCGACTTCGTGGAGTGGAACATGGCTATCGGCGTGCTGTCGGTGAGCGGTGCGCGCCTGATCGCGGGCTGCATTGCGTGCCGCTTCGGCAAGGAACGCTGCAGGCGCCTCGATCTCCTCGACGGCACTGCCTCGCCCGGCGAGGCGGACGAAGACCTGTTGCATCATGTCCTCGGCAGTATCGAGGCCGGTGCGCCGCGCAATCCGCCGCAAAAGCGACGGGCGCTCGGCCCGATACATCTCATCGATCAGCGACGCCGATATCGCGTCAAGTTGGACAAGCACGGGGAATGGAGCCTCGCTCATCGCAGGCGCCGCCTGTTGGCCAGATCAATAGTCCGCGTCATCAAAATGCCGGAGCCCCTCACAGACGAGGCGCTCCGGCGAACAACCGGATTCTGAGAACGTGCTTGAAGCGCACGCGCCGACACCTTTGGCCCCAAAGGGCTTGGACATACGCACCGGCAATCCGGCTGCGGTTCGCAGCAGAACGAAGAAATCTCTCAAGCGAGGTTCTCAGGCCTCGGCGCCACCGATGTCCGGCTACGCACTTGAAATCTATGTCAGAAAGATGACCGTGACAAGCCGCTCAACCGCGTGTGATCGCCGAAACCACGTCCAAAGCGGTTTCAAGCGGTACAAAAAGGCGAGTCTGAAAGCGGATGATCTCGGTAAAGCAGCCTTGCGCCTTGTACCAGTCGAGCCGGGCGACCGACCATCCGGTGAGTTCGAGCCGCTGGGCGCCATTGACGAGGCTGCGCTTGAGCGTGAGCGGATCGACACTCGCGACCTCCATCGCGCGGCCCGTGGCAAGCACGGCTTCGACAACCACGTGCGGCGCCAGGGGTGCCCCCTCCCCCAGCCCAAGCGCACGGCACAGCGCGGGCACATGCGCTGCCGGAACCTCGCGGCCGAGCAGCGAGCGCCCGTCACGCGCCGCGATGCGCGAGACGCGAACATGGTCGGAGGGCAACTTGTCCCAGACCGGAAGCAGCAAGCCGGTGGCGAGATGCAGCCGCTCAATCCTGAGCGATGCCCCGGCCTCGTCGACTTCGCCCTGCCAGCATTCGCGGAAGATCTCATGATCGACCGGCTCCCAATTGCTCTCGGCAAGATCGTCGGCGCTCATCCAGGTGCGCTTGAGCGGCCGGATCAGTTCGAACCGGGCGATGCGCGCACCTTCGTCGGTCAGCAGGCTGCGTGCTGGCACGACAAGTGCGATACGGCCCGACCGCGCATTGCGCACCGGGCGGTGCTGCGGATCAGCGGGAGCATGGAGCCCCGCCAAGCGTTCGAACGCCAGTGGTTTGAGGGCGCGCGCGATTTCAAGCTCGAGGAGATGGGTTGTCGCCCCTGAAATCGTATCGGTGCGCAAGAGTGTGTCGGAGACGATCTCGTAGCGTTCGACCGCGATCGTTTCGACACCGAGGTCCAGCGTTCCGGCTGCCCGTGCGGCATCGACCCGCGCTTCGACCAGCCCCAGGAATTCATCAAAGATCGCGTTCTGCAAGGCGATCGGCAGCGCCAGGATGCGGTTGAGCCAGCGCTGGATCGGGGGAAGGTCATCGGCGAGCGATCCATCCGGGTTCTCGATGGAAAGACCGGTCAGCTCCTGGAACCGACCCAGTGACACGGCGTCGAGCTTGCCCTGGAACAGCAGGCCGAACCAGCGATGCAGCGCCTCCTTTGCGTAGGAGCTCTCGAGGTTGTCTGCCGGATCGAACAGGTTCTGACCGCCGGTCTGACGCTGGCCGCGCGTCAGCGCGCCAAGGCTGTCGAGGCGACGGGCGATGGTCGAGATGAAACGTCGCTCTCCGCGGACGTCGGTCGTGACCGGGCGGAACAAGGGGGCCGATGCCTGATTGGTGCGATTGGTTCGCCCCAGCCCCTGGATCGCCGCGTCGGCACGCCATCCCGGTTCGAGCAGGAAGTGCACGCGCCGCGCCTGGTTCTTCGCGGCAAGGTCGGCGTGGTAGCTTCGGCCCGTTCCCCCGGCGTCGGAAAAGACCAGGATACGCTTGTCGCCGTCCATGAAGGCCCTGGTCTCGACAAGGTTGGCGCGCGGACTGCGCGACTGGAGCTTTTGCCGCCCGTCGGCGCCGATGATCAGACGCCTGCCGCGCCCCGTCACTTCGGCGACAGCATCAACGCCGAACCGCTCGATGATGGCATCGAGCGCCGGCGCGATCGGCGGGAGGGCACAAAGTTGCTCGATCATCCGGTCGCGCGCCGCGACCGCTGCCCGGCACAGCACGGGGTTGCCCTGTTCATCGATCATCGGCTCGGATCGGGGATTGCCGTTCTCGTGGGTGAACACCGCCATCAGCCGGACCGGGAAGCTCTTCTCAAGATACAGCACAACCGCTTCGCGCGGTGACAGGTCGATCTCGAGCGCTTCGCGCTCGGCATCGGACAAGTCGGCGAGCCGCCGATCGAGCATGGCCTCGGAGGTCGAGACGAGTTGGACGACGACGGCATGGTCCGAAGAGAGCGCCGCCTCGATCGCCGGAAGCAGACTGGGAAACTTCAGGGAAAGGAGCAATTGCGCGAAGAACCGCTGCTTGGTCCCCTCAAAGATCGACAGGGCAGCGGACTTGGCACCGCTGTTGAGCGTGCCCCCACCGTCGCTGTCGACAATGCGCGTTGCTTCGAGGGCTTTGCGCAGGTTCGCATGGATCACCGCCCAGGCGTCGGCATAGACGTCGTAGACGGCGACCTGATCGGGCGTCAGCGCATGTTCGAGGATCTCGTACTCGACGCCCGCGAAGGAAAGGGCGCGCGCGGTGTAGAGACCCAGTGCCTTCAGGTCGCGCGCGACGAGTTCCATGGCCGCGATTCCGCCCTCGCGGATGTCGGCGACGAAAGCCTCGCGGTTGGCGAACGCGGTTTCTGGTCCCCACAGACCCAGCCTTGTCGCGTAGGCGAGGTTGTTGACGTCCGAAGCGCCGGTGGCCGAGGCATAGAGCACACGGGCACGCGGCAGGAGATTTTGCAGGCGAACCCCGGCCACGCCCTGTTCCGATCCCTTGACCTTGCCTCGCGAGCCTTCGCCACCCGCCGCGTTGGCCATGGCATGCGCTTCATCGAAGACCAGCACGCCGGAGAAATCTTCCCCCGCCCACGCGAGAATCTGATCAAGTCGCGTCGCATCGTTCCGGCCTGATCGCAGCGTCGGATAGGTGACGAAGATAATACCATCGCCCATCGCCACCGGGGCGCCCAGTTTCCATGTGCCCAGAGGCTGGATGTCGATGGGAAGGCCCCCCAATGCGGTCCAGTCCCGCCGCGCATCCTCGAGCAGTGCCTCGTTCTTCGACACCCAGATGTGCCTGCGCTCGCCCCTTAGCCAGCGGTCGAGGATGACGCTTGCAACCTGCCTGCCCTTCCCCGCACCGGTGCCATCGCCCAGAAAATACCCCATGCGGTAGGCCGCGCCCTCGGCATCGGAGACGAGTGCGCAGCCCTTGTCCTCGGGGCGAAACTTGCCCGGCAGATCGCGCGCATGGGCGCTCGCAGCGTAGATCAGCGTTTCGGCCTGTGCTGCGGAAAGCCCTCCATTTTCGATCAGGCCTGCCGGTAACTGCGGAACCTCGGTCGGAATTGGTGCGGTGATCGAACCCATCGCCACTGATTCCACCAGAGGCGTCGGATGATCGACCGCGCCGTCGATCCGGATACGGCTCGGCCTGTAGGGTAGATAATGACCAACCTGCTCCGCGATCGGGGCGGGTTCATTCAAGGCTTCGAATGCGCAGGGCGCTGCCCCCGCCTTCCCCGCGGTGCGTGCCGGTGGCGGGGCAATCGCCGTCCGGCCGGCCTTGGACAGGATCGGCAATCGCAGCGGCGTTCGCCCCGGCATCGTCCGGTCCGGCTCCGCGCGTTCGCGCGGGGCAATCGCCTCGACCAGTTCGGCAAGACGGGCAAGATCACCGGTCCTGGCAATGACGGGCCTGCCCTTCCCCGCGACTTTGTCGATCACGACAAGGCGCGTCGCGATCGATGTGCCATGCCGGACAAAGGCGCGATCAATCCCAAGGTTGGCCCGCAATATCGAGCCCATTTCGAGGCTCGGCATGAAACGGTGAAGGTCGAACCATTCAGGAAGGATCGCGACCAGACGCCCGCCGGAGGCCAGTCGCTTCCATGCAGAGCGAACATGGCGCGCCGCGGTCTGGCCATCGTGCCCGCGCTCGATCCCGTGTGAATAGGGCGGATTCATCAGCACAACCGACGGCAACAACGCGGGATCGAGGAGATCGTCGATCAGTTCGCCATCGTGCCCGCTGATCGTGGCGTCAGGGAAGATGTACCCAAGGCACTCGCGCCGAAGCGGCGAGATTTCGTTGAGCACAAGGCGCGCACCCGCCTTTGCGGCCCAGACTGCCAACATGCCCGTGCCCGCCGAAGGTTCAAGCACGCAGTCCGTCTGCTTCAGCCCCGCAGCCCTCGTGGCAAGCCAGGCGAGGCGTGGCGGTGTTGCGAACTGCTGGAGTTCGATCTGCTCCTCGCTGCGCACCGTCTGGTTTGGCACCAGGCCCGCGGCGATCTCAAGCAGGCCCTCGACGACCACCGGGAGCGACGCGACACTAAGGCGCGGATTGTCCCGCAGCCACAGCACCTGCCCCAGTTCGAGCGCAGCATGGGCATCGCGCACCGACCAGCGCCCTTCGGCATCGCTGCCGCCGAACGCCGTCGCCATGATCGAATTGAGGACGCCGCGATCAACCCGCTGGATCGCGGTGAGACGTGCGGCAACCGCGCGGGCGGCGACCAGCATCAGCGGCTCGGCAGGAACATCGAAAGCAAGGGCAAGACTGGAACCGGACATGGGACCTCCTGACGAGGCCCCTGAACCTGCGAGGCCTCAGCCTCCCCTTCCCCCCTCCCCTTCCGAAGGATTGGACGCATCATGGTTTGCTGCCGCCATCAGGACATCGTTCCAGTCCTGGCCGCCAATCGGCGGGCAATGGGTGAACATCGTCCTTCCGCGCCTGCCATGCGCAGCGCGTGCCCGAGTTTCCGCAAGCCTTCCGCCCTTGTCGGCATCGATGAACAGGTGAAGTTCGGTGACGCAGTCGGGGATCGCAACCTTGCCGAAACGTTCGTTGCCGAGCGTGGCCCAGCACGGAATGCCGAATATCTGCGTGGCGGACAGAGCCGTCTCGATGCCTTCCGCCAGTCCCAATCTGCTGGCGACAGCCCCACCAAGGCGGACGGCGCCTTCCCCGAGATGTCCGAGCGCACGCTTGGGTGTATCGACCTTTGCCACCCGGTCCGTTTCCGTATCGAGGAAGGTGCGATGGATGGCGACCAGCGCGTCGTTCGAACGCACCGCACCAACGATCGCAGGATAAAAGACCGTCAGGGGACGAGGGTAAAGTGGGCAGCGGGGATGGAAACGCAGCTCTGGCGGCAGGATTGCGAGGTTTCGATCAGCGAGATACCGCTCGCCAACAGTCCCCTCAAGGTGTCGCGCCGCCCGCCACAGGCGCAACCAGTTGCCCTCTCGGGCCGGTTCGAACTTCAAAGGGGGTGCATGGGAGCACAGGGGGATGCGCCGCAATTCTCGCATGATCGACCTGCGGTCACATCCTGCGAAACACGTCACGAGGATCGTGTGATCCCCTTGGCGGATCGATAGGCTTGGGGTTCGATCATCATGTGCGGGGCATCGGCACATGGCACAGTCTCCATGCCATCTCCCTTTGAGGGCACGTACAAGATCGAGAGTGGCCTGCGTTGGTCTGTGTGCGGTCCGCGGCATGATTACGCTTCCTTCCGCTTCACGCCCCCGCCTCTGCTCTCTCCCAGTTCGGTGGAAAACTTTGCCCGCGATTTCGGCTCTTCAGTTGCAAGGGATTAGCATCGCTCGAACGCGAATCGCGCCAACCGATGTCCCGGACAAGGCACGTCCAATTCGCTGTGTCGGCATTGAAGGCGGCGATTCTAGCCAAATTTGACTAACCCTCACCAATTTGCCATACATGTCCGGGATCATAGCCAATTTCATGGCATTTTTCACGAACCGGCGCAATTTCCGGGCTCAAAGAGGGACACTCTCATGCTTTCGGGACAGATTCTCGATGCGATGATTACGTCTTGTGAGAATGCCAAGACCGTCTTGCGCCAGGCGGCTATCGATCCTTCTGACCGCAAGATGCTCAACATTGCCATGGGCGCTACCATCGCGGCCGAATTCCTCGGCCGCACACCTGAAGCTTTGTCAAAAGCAGAAGCGCGCGGTCGCCTGCCTGCACCAAAAACCGCCTCAAACGGGCGCCGAATCTACACTGTCGACGACCTCATCGCCATTCGCGAAGCCCTTGGCATCAAGATGGGCAAATTGCCCGACGAACGCGCAGTTGTCGTAGCTGTCCAGAACTTCAAGGGCGGCGTCAGCAAGTCGACCACCGCGAAGCACTTGGCGGATTACCTCGCGCTGCGCGGGTACAAGGTGCTGGTCGTTGATTGTGATCCGCAGGCCTCGATGAGCGTCATGTTCGACGTCAATCTCGAAGCCTTGGTGGAAGAGGTTCACACCCTTTCGAACTTCCTGTCCCCGCGGATCGACGAAGCGGACTCGCTTCGCAAGACGATCCGTAAGACGGCTTGGCCGAATATCGACATCTGCCCTGCGAACCTGGGTCTGCAAGATACCGAATGGGAACTGACTGCGACGATCGAGGAAGGTCCAACTGCGATTGCAGGTGCGTTCCGCATGCTGCGTGTCGGACTTGAGGAGATTCGCCTGGATTACGACGTTGTAATCCTTGATCCGCCGCCGGCCATGGGCTTTCTGGGCGTCAACACGTTGACTGCGGCGGACGGCCTGCTGATCCCCGTACCTGCGCGCCAATTGGATTATCTCTCGACGATCCACTTCATGCAGACCTGTCGCGAGGCGATGGATCTGGTCTCGAAGTTCGACACCTCGATCGATTACGGATTCATCCGCGTGGTCTGCACAATGTTTCAGCCCAGTCGCACCAATGAAGCGCAAATGCTCCAGGTAATGGAGAAGACGTACGCAGGGCAAATGCTCTCGACGCCCATCCTTCTGTCTGAAGAGATCAAGAATGCCGGCCTGGCAATGTCCTCGATCTACGAGGTCAACAAACCCTATGGCTCCCACCAGACCTATGTCCGTTGCCGGGATAACCTGAATATGGTGTTCCGTGAAATCGAGAAGGACATTTGCAAACAATGGCCTTCTCGCATGGCCCAGGTCGGGACCGATCGTCTGACGGAGGCGGTATGAGCGGCGTGGGCGGCAAGCGTCGGAGTCTTTTGGCCAACGCTATCGAAAGCATTGGCACCTCCCCTCCTGCGACGAGCGCGTCGGTTGCGAGTGAAGACAAGGCGCCAGTTGTTGTCGACAAGCCTGTAGATGATCAAGTCACGCCGTCATTCCTTGAACGGCGCGGCCTTGCTTTTGACGAGATCGCCAGGACCGTCAAACGCCCCACTCTCCGGCTCAAGCCGTCGGAGTGTTCGATCTGGCCTGGCAACGCACGCGACCATGCTGCGTTGAGCTACGACCGTTGCGCCACATTGATTGAATCCATCCGCGAGGAAGGGACCAATCGAGAACCCGTCGTTGTGCGTCGAACGCCAAACGCCGAACGGCAGTACGAATTGATTGTTGGCACGCGACGCCACTTTTCCGTGAGCTGGTTGAATGCCAACAATCACTCCGAGATCGATCTTATCGCCCGGATCGAGAGCCTCGACGATGAAGCGGCATTTCGCCTCGCAGATCTGGAGAACCGTGAGCGCGAGGACGTCACCGATCTCGAGCGGGCGCGGAATTATCGGCACGCCATCGACGCCTACTACCACGGCGTCCGCACCAAGATGGCTGAGCGTCTGGCTATTCCGAAGCAGAACCTGCACAATCTGCTGCAATTGGCTGAATTGCCTGACGAGGTCGTCGCGGCGTTCGCGGAGCCAGGCGATCTGAAGATCCGACACGGTATGCGTCTTTCCCCCTTGCTGAAAGACGATACGCGTCGTGAGATTATTCTTGAGGAAGCGCGTGCGATTTTCGAGGAGCAGCGCGCTCTCAGGGAGGGAGGGGCCGATAAGATCGAAGGCAGCAAGGTATGCGAGCGCCTCTCGAACGCAACCTCCGCACCACGTGTCAAAGCTTCGTCGAAATCGAAGCCTGCACTCAAGTCCAGTTCCGGAAATGAGGTAGGCATCATCCTCGCCGACACGCGGACCAAGGGGATCACCATCAACATCAACCCCAAGGCACGAGTGTCCGTTGAAGAGATTCTCGACAGCCTGCGGACGGCAATCGAGAATGCGAAGTTCGCACGCTGATTTGGTTATTTTTCCATATTTTTCATTTACTTAGATAGCGGTAAAACGCGTTTTACCTGTTGCGGGATACGAGATGTCACAAGAGCAGTGTGACGAAGGCCAGGTCGACCTCTTTCTGCCGCAACTGACGGCCCTTCCCCTGCGCGATCAGCGCGAAACCATGGAACGTCCGTTTTTCTCGCTCTCGAAGCGCAAGCGGCTCAAGCCTATCGATTACGTCAGCCCCGACGGCAAGATCACAGTCCATGTTTCGGCGAACTCCGAATATGGTCTCGCCACGATCTACGACCTCGACATTCTAATTTACTGCGCATCGGTGCTGATCGAGCAAAAGCGCCGTGGTTCGAACGATATTCCCCAAACGCTTCACGTCGTGCCCTACGACATGCTGAAGACGCTCAAGCGCGATGTGGGCGGCAGAGCGTACGATCTGCTGGGCAACACGCTTGACCGACTGCAGTCCACCACAGTGAAAACCAACATTCGCTCTGGCGACGCTGTCGAAACGACCTTTTCGTGGATCGACAGCTACAGCCAGATCCGCGACCGATCTGGCCAGATCCGCGGCATGCGGATCACCCTGGCCAAATGGTTTTACGACGGTGTGCTTATGGATGGGGGGGTGCTCGCAATCGACCCTGCCTATTTTGCACTGACTGGTGGCCGTGAACGCTGGCTCTATCGCGTTGCACGCAAGCACGCAGGCGGTGCGGGTGCCGATGGATTCGCAATCGCCATGCCTACGCTTTTTGAGAAGTCTGGGGCCGAGGGCGATTACCGTCGCTTCAAATTCGAGATCGCGAAGATTGCAAAGGAGAACGGGCTGCCGGGCTATTCGCTCGATCTCGAAATACGAAGCGAAGCGGAGCCCCTGTTGCGCATGACGCGCCGACCACAAGAGGCGTCGAAGGAACGGGCCGCCCGCCCTCCCCTGCCCGCTTCCAGGCAGGCGGAAACTGCGCCCCCTGCCCCTGCACCTTCGATCGAATTCCCTCGCACAGGCCACATTGCACACACTGCATTTGGTGCGATCGCACGCGCAAACCTGCCCTCGCCTCAACGCGACCACGGCATGATTGGTGACGAATTTCGTGCCTTCTTGCGTCAGCGAGAAATCGCATTCGATGCGCCAAACATCACTCAGATATTTGCGACCTTCTGCTCGAAGCAGCGCACAGCGAACTGACGCGCACCCTGCCCTCGGTATTTCAGGAACGAGGGATTTGAAGGAACTCATTTCCTACCCGAGCTGTTAGCTCCGCCCCCAAAGTACCCGATACGCGAGCAGCGAGTGCGGGGTAATTGGCTGGCTGCGGCCGCACTCGAGACCGTTCCTAATGTACCGGGTTGCATGGCTTGCGCCGCTGCTTTGAAATTCGGTGCGTCCACCGCAGGCGCTTTCAGGACCGATCAGCCCGTAGCCACAAGCAATTCATGGGGTTAAAAATCTCCCGCAAGGTCAGGACGTCCTGGTCGTGCGGTCGTCCACCGTCGGTGGCGGTACATTAGGAACGGAACGTCGAGGCCCGTTGCGTTACTTCCGAACAGATCAAGCACAGCACATTCGGTCCGTTTCCCGCGGAAGCCGATCGGCGTTCCTGAAATACCGTGCCGAGCTTCCGCGACGTGCCATGTCCTCGAACCAAGTGCTCACGATTGGCAGTGCCCGCACCCAGAAATCTGGAAGATCTAGCGCGACAGGGTTCTTTCCTAGCGTTCCTGAAGTCCCGTGAGTGGCAACCTCAATCCGATGGAGGTTCACACTTCGAAAGGGCAGGGGAGGCGGCAAAAGCCCCGCCACGAAGGCCATTCCACCCCTATCTCCATCACCCTAAACTAGCCCAATGACGCAGATTTCCGCCAATTTTGTCGTGAGTAAAACGCGTTTTACCCAATTGGAAAGCGCTCGCTCTGGCAACGCAAGGCACGGGACTTTAGGAACGCGGCACGGGACAATGGGAACGGCGGCACGGTTCATTAGGAACGCCTAGAGGGTACTTCAGGAACGCTTGCCCGGTATTTCAGGAACGGCACACCTCACCCGACTCGCCAAGAGCCAGCGAGTCGGGCGGGTCACTCTCGCCCTTAACTTTTTATCTCTATCTAAAAGGATTCTAAAAGGCGCCTCCGGCGCATCCTTCCTTTGAATTTTTATGGGAAATTGGGTCCCTCAATCGTCCAGTCACTTATCTGACGACGGACCTTGCTTGCACCATCACTACATTCCACCGCTACGCCCAGATCGCACCACCGAACCCATGGCGACAATGGCGACGATCAGTCAGCTGTTCAGCGCAAAACGTTGCACCCATCTCGAACTGCAGCTTTCCACAATCAGGCCCGGTTGCGAGAACGATGACTACGGTACCCAGTCTCATCTGCCTGCAACCACGGATGGGCACGGCCGATCTGGGATCGCCGTTGCCTACCGCAATCGTCCTTGCAGAAAAGCACATCCGCTTTGGGAGTTGAATGCCGCAAACACCGCCCCTGGTTCACTTCCTGCACCTGTGCACCACATTCCCTTGCGTAGAACATCTGGAGGGCAGGGGAGCACCGAAAGAAAACGCCGCCGTCTTGGGATTGCGCGCGGACCGGCAGAACAATGCCCGCCCTTGTGCCGCTGTGCCTTCAACACATTTGGCCGCCATCGGTCTTGAAGGTGATCCGCCACCAACCCCGTACGCCGTGGTGCATGAGGGGCACGAGAGCGAAGGGCTGCTACCGGTAGCGAGGTTGTTCACGAAGCGATCGATCGCTTGGACGCTCTACTTGGAGCCTCCCACCGATTTTTAGGGGCCGAAACGGAATGACGCGACAGAATGGGCCCGCACAATCCCTAAGCGGTGAATTTCGCCCTCAGGAGCCCCGTGAGCGCATTGGCAACCTCTCCGCACCATACCCCTATCGAGGGTGTGTTTCGGCGCTCTGAGGGGCGTTTCCGGCGACGTCAATTTTCCTGCGATAAATCAGTATCTTCCGAATTTGGACCTTCCGAGCTCACGCCAAGCCGCGCCAGGCGCGCGTCCAGCGCGGCCATTTCAGCGTCGAAAGCGGCAAGCACGGGCGCGAGGGCAGGGGAGGGGGGCGCAGAGATCGCCGGCCGTCCCAACGGCGGGGCGATTAGGCCCAGCGTCAGCGCGACGTCGCGCGCAAGGTAGCTACGCCAGGTGGCACGCCCCGAGGTCTCGATTAGCAGGCCTAGACGGGTGGCCCGCTCGAGCAGCTTGCCCGCGCCAGAAATGGTGAGCCCAAGCGAAGGGGCGAGTGCGCGCGCGGCAAGGCAGGGCTGGGCAAGGGACAGCCGGCCGAGATCGGCGAGCAGGCCCGGCCGGCGTTCGGCCGCGATCGCGGCGGCGGTGCGCTGGGCGTGGTTCTCGAGCCGATTGAGCCGGACGAGGCCGTCCTCGGCGGCGCGACGTAGCTGTTTCAACAGCCGCTTGAGCAGCGCGGGGCGGGGGCCGATCGCAAACCGCTGGCCGGGATCGCCGAGCACGAGGCAGGGCAGGTGTCGGCTGCCAAAGTTTATGGAAACCGCATTTATGCACTGAATATCAATGTATTATCCTGATTTCCATGCCAACAATTCTGGCAGGTTAGGATTCCGTGTCGATGCCTCTGCCAGAATTGATGTCATTGAATCGGTCGATATCCGGCCACGGGAGGTCGGGTGATCGAACGCAAACCGAGCCGCACGAAAGTCGCGTCCACGGAAGCTCTGGCGACAGGTGCGGAACTCTACCCCATCTTCAGACGCCTCGTCCCACTCGACGGGCCACTGACAGCACAAGTCATTGACGCTGTCGCTGCCCAGTCAGGGCTGAGCGACCGTCAGATACGACGACTAGTAGGCAGATTTCGCGCAAATCCTGTGGCGTCGAGCTTGGCTCCAACCCCTCGCGGTCCCCGGATTGGCAGTCATCGCATCGCCGAGCCGGTGAGGGAGGCGATCGACCGGCTTACCCAGGAAGTATTCCTGACAAAGCCACCGCCCACTGCGGCCCTGGCAGCCCGGGAAATTCATGGTCTTTTGATCGCGCAGGATGGGGAGTTCTGCTTCGCGCCGGGCGAGGTACCGAGCGAGCGCACTCTGATCAGGTTGATCGGCGAGATATCCGAGCCTCAGCGGGCTCGCTCGAGCATGGGCTCGAAGCAGCGCAGCGCCCATGAGCCTCATCCGGGCGCCTATCACAGCGAGGGCCTGCTCGATCTCGTGCAGATGGATCATACGCGGGCAGATGTGATTCTCGTCGACAGCGTACATCGCGAGGAGCTCGCCCGCCCCTGGATAACGTTGCTGGTTGAGGTCTGGACCCGCAGTATTCTGGGCTTTTATGTCAGTTTCGGCGATCCTTCGATTTTCCGCTGTGGCCGGGCGGTGGCCAACGCCTTGCTGCCCAAGGAACCGCTGCTTGAGCAATTGGGCGTCGATGTCTCCTACCCGATGTATGGGCAATTCCGGCGGCTCCATGCCGATCACGCAGCACCGCACCGGGCGGAGAGCTTCAGGCGAGCTTGCCTGGCCAACGGCATCGATCCCGACATCCGTCCACGCGGACCGGCCCACTTCGGAGGCCACATCGAGCGCCTGATCGGCACAATGGTTGGGAAGATGCGGCTGCTACCTGGTGCGACGGGCGGCAATGTCACCCAGCGCGATGGTTATGACGCCGGACAGGCGGCAGCGATGACCTTGCCCGAATTCGAGCGCTGGCTGCTGTTCCAGATCGCCATCTATCACAACGGTCCGCACAAGGGGCTGGGCGGACAATGTCCTGCACAGGCGTGGAAAACGGCGGTTTCCGGCCATTCTCCGCTGCTACCGGCTTGCCTTGATGTTGAGCATCTCACCCGCCAGTTCCTGCCGGCGCGGCAGCGAACCGTTCAGGCTTACGGCGTTCAAATCCTGCACCGCCGCTACTGGAATCCGGTTCTGGCGGCCCGAATTGGCCAACAAATCACCGTGCATCATGATGAGCGCACGCTGCAGCGGATCTATGCGGAGATCGATGGCCAGTTCGTAGTCTTGCCCGTGGTCGGCGACTACCCAGATATCAGCGAGCCCGAATGGGAAGCCGAACGGCAACGCCAGCGGCGGGCAGGGGCGGCGTTTCAGGCGGATGGCGCAAAGGCAGCGACCGCCCGGTACATTCAGGCCGCGCGGCGCGAAGTCGCCATGGCACGGCAGCGCACAGCGAGTAGCCGACAAGAGCGCAAGCGGCAGGAGCGCGAAGGCGTGGCACACTCACCCCAGGCCAAGGGGCGGATCGAACGGGCCGAAGTTCATTGGATCCCGGCTGCGGATCTGCCGGACAATGATTGGCTGAAATGGCGCAAATGAGCGGAAATTCAGCCTTCTGGATCGATTTCGACGAAGCGCGCACGGCGGTTACGACACTGGTCGAACTGGCGCACGACGAGCCCGACGAGCGACCGCCCTGCGTCTTGCTTGTCGGCCAGTCGGGGATGGGCAAGACCTCGATCCTGCGCGAGACCCAGCGCCGGATTGCGCTCGATTTTCCCGAACCTGCCGATTGGGGTGAGGCCCGTTACGAGCCGATGTTGCGCACGGTCATTCCGTCGGGTTCAACCGCGCTCAAGATCAACCTGACGCTGCTGTGGAAGCAGGGCTGGCCGATCACCGGGAAAACCCACCGTATTGCCGATCTCAAGGTGGTTGAACTCCTGCGTCGGCAGCGCACAAGGCTCGTGGGGATCGATAATGTCCATGCCATCCTCACCGCTGGCGGCAGGGCGCGGCGCGACACGCTCGATGCATTCCGCTTCCTGATGAGCGAGGGCAATGTCCCGATGGTGGTCGCCGGGCTCGACGTCGCGGCGGACATCTTTGCCGAAGATGTCGAGCTGGCCTATCGCTCGATCATCGTGCGGCTCAATCCCTGGGCGCCTGGCGAGGCATCGCAGCGGCTGATCCGCGTTCTGGCGCACGGGATGCAGCTGATTGAGCCTGACCGGCTTGCTGAGCCGGAAATCGCCGAATTCCTGTGGCGCCACAGTCTCGGGGTTACCGGCAACTTCAAACGGCTGCTGCACTGGGGACAGAAGGTTGCGCGTCGTCACGGCCGCGAATGCGTCGAATTCGCCGATATCCGTGAGGCTGCGGGTTTGCTCCCCGGTCACCCGGCGCGGTGATCGCGCTCGGGCTCGAGCCGGAGCCGCTGGCGTTCCGGGTGCGACCGCTTGCCGATGAATGTTTCGACTCCTGGATCGACCGGGTGACCCGGGCCCACGAGACGACCCGTGCGGCGCTTTTCCGCCATGTCGGGATCGAACCGGCTCTTGCTGGATACGACCTGGCGCGCGGCGCGCGGGGGCTGGACGTGGCTTGGCACAGTGCCTTTGCCAATCTGGTCGAGCGCCTCGCCTGGGCCGTGCAATGCCAAAACGACAGGATTTCCGCCACTTTTCTCGCCTGCCAGGCGCACGACGTGCTGCCGCGGCGCATAAGGCGATACGCCTGTGCGCGCTGCTGGTACGAAGCGGGACGGGCGGGCAAGCCGATGATCGTCCGCCGGGAATGGATCTTGCGGGCAAGCTGGCGTTGCCACGACCACGAGTTGCCGTTGACCGACATGGCCAGCCTGTTGCGGGACGTTGCGAGCCCGATTTCGCAAGCGGATCTGGGATTGGCTACCATTGTGGCGGAGCGGCGACGCTGGGCATACCGGGTTCGACCAGGCGCGCTGCGGCGTAATGCGGCGGAATTGGCCTATCTGGCCGGCTCCCGCGATGGGCATGGCATGGCGCCGCCCAACAAACGCTACCATGCCCGTTTCGCCGCAAACCTGTTCCACTTTTCGGCCGATCGCATCGGCATGCTGGCCCTCGCGCATGGCAACCGGCATGCGCTTGCGCGCCGCTTCGAGCGTCTGGTTGCGGCACGATTGCCCGAATGTCCGACAGTCGGCGGCGGCGTTCAAGCGCCTGTGAAAATGCCTTACCGCCTGCGGGCCTGTGCTCCGCCCAAGTCAGCCTCGGCGTGGATGGCGCCGGAGTTCCTCGACTTGCTGCGCGCCTATGCCTGGGTGCGGGAGCGCAGGGATATCGATGAGGCCAGGGCGGCGGTGTTCGAGCGCCACTTCGGCGGCCTGCTGGGGCTGCCCGCGGCAGCTATTTTGAGCTCAGGTAACGCCAGTCGGGCATGGCCACCGGGATATTGAGGGTGCACAGGAAGGGCGCGAATGGCCCCTGACTGCGCGCCAAATGGCCTGCCTCCAACTGGCGCAGGAGCTTGCCTGCCCCGGCCTTGGTCGCTGGCAGCGCGCGGGCGAGCTGGGCCGGCGTCAACCCGCCGAGGCCGAATAGCAGCATCCAGGCGAGGTACAGCCGCGAGTTGGTCCGTTGGCTCGGAAATTCACGCGTGAAGACCTCCGCCGCGCGCGGAAGCCGGGCGATGTCGCAGGCGGTGGCGTGCAGCGCCTCGAGCAGATGTTCGCGCGCGTCGGCGCGCCTTTCTTGCGCGCCGCGATCAGCGCGGAACAGCCGGCGCTGGGCCAGGCCCGGGAAGGGCAGGGCGGTCTCGCTCAGGCGAAACGCGTCGCCGCGCGCTGTGGCGGCCAGGTTGATCGCCCAGCACGGGGTTCGCGCGGTCGCGGACAGGGGATCGGGTTCATCGCCGGTTGAATAGCGAAACCCGTCGACCAGCTCGAGCAGGCGCTCCAGCGGCGCAGTGGGCCGCTTGGGCTGGGCGAGTACGGTGAGCACCCGCTCGAGCTCATCGGTGCTTGCTGCGACGATCGTTTCGGCCTCGGTGACCTCGCTCGCCATCGGCCGGATGGCGATCTTGCGCACGGTCCGGACCGCCTGGGAAAGCAGCTTCTCGCGGCGCGGCAGGGCCTGTTCGAACAGGGTCAGAAAGGCATTGCGCTCGGTCGCGCATTCGGCCCCGATCAGCGCGGGACCGAGTGTGATTGCCCGGTCCTGGCGGTATTGCTGCCACGCCCGGCTGAGCCAGCGCAGCGCCAGCGACGCGCGCATTTCCGGGGAATAGAGGGCAGGGGAGGCGAGCAGGGTCTTGGCCAGCGCGTCGATCTGGCCGATCCGGAAAGCGATAGGACTGGCGTCGGTTGACTGTTTCACTGGAAATGTCTCGGCGCGATGTACATCGGAAGGTGGGATAATTGCGCCGGAAAATGCGGTCAATGCAAAGTTCACCTAAACGCCAGTTTGGTATCCTATCATTCGACCCCCTGAAAACACGGATTTTCCATAATCGGATGTTATGGTAAAATCGAGCTTGCCGGAAATGCCCATTTTGGCCAGAAATTGCCCCATGCACGCCGCTCGAAGTACCCTTCGCGTATGACCGCTGATCGACCTTTCCGGTCCTCGGTCGAGCTGGTGCTGGGCGCGCATGCCCCGCTGGTCGACGCGCGCGCCGCGCGCCCGCTGGCGCTCGAGGCGGCGGTTGCGGCGATGGCGCCGGCGACAAAGGCGGCCATCACCGCCGACCTCCGGTGCTTCCTTGCCTGGTGCAAGTCGCGGCGGCCCGTCGTCACCGCGGTTCCTGCCGATCCGGAAAGCCTCGTCCACTATCTTCACTGGCTGGCCAAGGGATCGGAAATCCGGGCCCCGGCCAAACCCGCGACGCTGGCGCGGCGGATCGCCTCGATCGCCCGGATCCACCGCATCCTCGGGTTCGGCGAGAAGGAGCCGCTGCCAACGCAGGCGGGGATGGTTCGCGACACGCTGAAAGCGATCCGGCGTAAGAGGCGCGAACGGCAGCGTCAGGCCGCGCCGCTGCGGTTTGGCGAGGCGATGGCGGAGGGGCAGGCGCCGCCCGAAGGGGTGACGATCAAGGGGCTGCTCGCCTCGTGCGGTACCGACATCACGGGCAAGCGCGATGCGGCGCTCATCAGCCTTGCCTATGACGCAGGCCTGCGAGTTTCCGAGCTGGTCGGGGCAACGGTAGCCGATCTCAGTCAGGCTGTGGATGGGAGCGGGCGGCTTGAGATCGCGCATTCGAAGACCGACCAGCTGGGGGAGGGGGCTCTGGCTTGGCTCTCGCCCGACACCATGGCGCGCCTCTCGGCCTGGCTGCTGGCGAGCGGGATCACGCAAGGGGCGGTGTTCCGGCGGATCAACGTGCTGACCAGTCCGCCAGACGATGCGGGGGAGCAGACTCAGCGGCACTATATCGGCCAGAAGCCGCTCACCCGGCAAGGCGTGGTGGCGATCCTGCGCCGCCGGGTGTTCGAGGCTATCGACCTTGGCCATGTTGAGCTGGAAGCCGGGATGGAAGGAGACACGGTCCGCTCGCTTAGCGCCCATTCGTTCCGGGTGGGGCTGACCCAGGACTTGTTCGCGGCGGGCGAAGACGGCGCCGGGATCGCGCTGGCCCTACGCTGGTCGTCGCCGACCACCGCGCTGCGCTATGCCCGCGAGCTGGCCGTAGGGAACAATGCCGCGGCGCGGGTGCTGGGACGCTTGCGCGATGGTGGCGGGCAGCCGGGTTCCTAGTCTGCCATGACGCTATGACGCGGCGATCCCATCAGAGTACGGGTGCATCTTTCGGCGCTGTGCCTCCGCATGGGCCAGCGCCTCAAGTTGGGCCGCGCTTGAAAGACTTGCATCCTTCCGCAACGAGGCCGCGAGCTGGAGCACGGCGCGCTGGAAGGCTTTGTTGCCGCTGACCCGTTGCCGGACGCCAAGGTTGTAAAGCTCGGCAAGATCCAGCGCGAGCAGGGCGACCGCTTCGGGGATATCCGAGAGGACAATGTCGCGGATGGTGGCGACATACTCGTACGCGCCGCGCCCGAACAGATTGAGTTCGACCAGGCCGTCGGCCATCACGTGGCCGAGCGGTTCGTCGACGAAATGAACCTGGCCCGAGGCGGCGACCAGGCCGTGAGCCAGGTTCCACGCCAGTTTGTCGCGATTTCGGGCAAGCCAGCGCGAGAGCAGCAGAAACTTCTGGCGAAAGGCTTGCTCGAAGGGTTTGCTGTAGGTGGGCCAGACGTCGAAGGCGGCGGGAATGCGCTCGAGTTGTTCGGTGAGGCGAGGGCCGTTGAAGAACGCTTCCGCGCTGAAATGGCGCAACTCCAAGTAGCCCTTGTCCAGCTTGGCGAAATTGGCGGCATAGCCTTTGTCGCGCCCGGCGCGGGCCTCGAGCAAGTTACCAAGCGCCGAGCCAAGCAGGAATTTGCCGGTCGGATCATGCGCCAGATGCCGCAATAGCGGCACGCCGACGGCATGGCGCTGCAAGGCCGTGTAGCGGCTGAACAGCCGGTCGTTGTTCGCGAGCAGCAGCAATTCATCGACGCCGACGATGAACCGGTCGGGATCGAGCCGATGGCCATTCCCGGCATCGATGTTGATGTGCCAACCGCAGTTGGCGGTATGCTCACTTTCGAAGAAGTTGAAATCGCCGTCGATCTCGTAGATCGCGTCGCATAACTCAGATCTGACCATCTCGGCATCGTCCAGGGGCAGGGGAGGGGTCAGCAATTCTACGCCTGCCAGGCGATCTTCAGGCCAGTTCAGTGGATCGAGCCCATATTCAGGGACGACATAAAAGCCGGGCTGCTTCGGGGTTCCGGATGGGGCGGACCAGGCGCGGCCTGTCCGGTCCCGCAATTTGGCCGCGAATGCTCGGCAGAAGGCGGGCGAGGCCTCGTCCATGGCCTCTCCTTCGCGCAGCTCTCTCTCAAAACGAGGCTCGCCGAGGTCGCCAAGAATGACTTCCAGCTCGAAGCCGGCACGCCAGGAAGGGGTTTCGGACATGGTCGGGAAGGTAAATCAATTGCCGGGCGTGTAAACGCACGAGCGGAGTTGCCATTAATTATGGCACAGAAGCCCTTCCACCGGACGCTGCGATGACATCAACTTTGGCAGCCGACAACAACCCCCATTGCGCGAGGTCGAAGGCCGCATCGGGCTGAGCCTGAGCGCGAAGCGACTGTGCCAGGGTCAAGACACTGTCGGCCTCGCGAAAACGGGCATGGGCGATCGCCAAGGCCTCATTGAAGCGGCCGCATTTCGTAAGCATCACGGCATGGTCGCAATGGCGCTCAGCTGCGCGGGAGAGATTGAGAAACCCCTCCGTGCGCCCCATCGCCTCCAGCGCGGCAAGCCGCGCTTCGATCAGTCTTGCGTTCAGCCAATCGTCTTTGCGGTCAAGCGGCCAGGTGTCGGTGCACCCGCTGAGGACATCGGACAGGCCAGGCTCGTCCCACCCCAGCGTGGCGGCGGCAAGGGCCGCGGCAAAGGCGTCGCCGGCGCCATATTCGGCGATCCGGTCCTGCCAATCACTCAATTCATCGACCAGGACGTCACGCAGGTCCTCGGGCATGTCGCCCAATAGGGCGGCCCGGGCGAACAGCGCGTCGAGAACCGGGAAAAACTCGTGCAGGCTCTCGTCCCAGCCCGCGCAGTCCGGCCAGGTATCGACTAGAGCTTCGGCAATGGGCCTCAGGATTGCCAAGGCATCGATGCCGTTGTCTGCCACCAGGAACGGCTCGGCTTGTCCGATCAGAGCTTCGAGCGCGGATTCATCGATATCCGAACGGGAATCGTCCCAGTGCCGCCTCGGGCGAATGGCGCGGGCAGGTTCGAGCAGCGCTTCCGCCTGGCGGCGAAAGGGTTCCGGATCGAGGGGTGTCCGCTGCTCGCGCGCCTCCCGCGCCGCCAGCTTTGCCTCGAGCCACAGCCGGAAATTCTCGTCCGCTTCGGCACCTTGAACCAGCAGGGCAGCCAAGGTCTCGGCATCGAGTGCGTTCAGCCGCATCGCAAGTGCATCGCTCATCGGGCAGAGGCCTTGCGCTTTCGCTTCGACGTGGGCTTGCCGGGCAGCAGCGCGCCTAGGCCCGTAGCGAGGTCGTCGATGCCGAGGTCGCCCGTATCGATCGCGTGTGCCAGTGCGGTAATGGCCGGCTCCAGCGCGAGCATGACGAGGTCGAGGTCGTGGAGGTGCGCCGGATAGACCAGCTCGTGCAGTGCGACGCGTGCTTGCGTGATGTCCGCTTCGTCCACGATCCCCAGACGGATCGCCACGGCCTCGCTTTTGCGCAGCGGCACGACGATGCCGAAGCCGATGTACCATGGCTCGAGATCGACGAAACGCCCCGCGATCTGGAATCCACCAAGGGCGGCAACCTGTGCCGCGAGCGCCCGGTCCATGACGTGGACCGTGGCACCGTCCTCAAGCAAATCGCGCGCCAGGACACCGCCACCCTCATGCACGCGCTCGACCAGCAAAACGGAGAAACGTGCGGCCGGCAGTCGGGCGGCGATATGCACCCCCAGCGGATCGCGCTTGAGCGGGAGCCTGGGCGCGATGCGGTCGATCGCTCGGCGGCCTGCGGTGCGCGATCCGGAGGACGAGGGTTTTCGCGAATAGAGCGCTGTGTCCGCCAGCATTTCCGAGACATTCGCGGAAATTCCGGCAAATTCGGCAAGGCCGAGAACCTCTTCAGCCAGCTTCAATTCGGACTTGCCGAGCCTTTCAACGCAGAGTTGCAGCACGTCGTTGAACGCTTCGCGCACTGCGGGATAGCCGATCGTTTGAAGGTCGAGTACCATTCGGCAACTCATTCTTCGGAGGCGGTTTCGGGGGAGGCGGCGGAGCGCGTGAACAGGTCCCGAAACAGGCGCGCACCCTTGGCAAGTCCATCGGTCGTCAACTGGACCGATTTCGCCTTGCCCACCGGGTTTGAGATCAAACCATGCGCGTGCAGCCGTTCCATCGACGCCCAGTCAAAACCCTTCCAGGCCATGCCGCTAGATTCAAGGTTGCGCCACAAGAGCGCCAGTACCGCTGCGTCGATCCTGTCGTTGTCGATGTCCATCCGCGTGTCACGAGCATTGCTGTTGCAGGAATTGCATGGCTAGCAATGATGCGAAGGTCTTGCCAGTTCGTGTCGCCTTGAATTCCACCACCGCGCAGGACCGTGCGGCGCGCTTTTTTGGCTCCACGGCGTTGCCACTAATTATGGCAGGGCGACGGCTAGGCGAAGGGCAGCGATGACATCAATTTTGGCAACCGACAGCTGCGCTATGGCCGCAGGCTCGCGCCCGCGTCCAATGCCGCAGCGCGGATATTGGCGGGCCGCAGGGTTTGATCGTAGGCGGCGACGCTGCAGCAAACTCTGTCGTTCAGTGCGATTTCGCAAATGCAGCAGAATGCAGTCTACTTTGTCCGTTCACACCAGGTTGGCCATTCCGATTTTGATCGTGGCGCGGACGATACCGATGGTACGCACTACGAGCCCCATGCGGTGTTTTTGCCCGGCGAACACATGTTCGACGTGGGCGCGGATTTTGGATCGCCGGGTATTGGCTTTGGCGATCTGCTCGGGCATCGGCCGCCTCGGTTTGCGCCTCTGATGGATATGGCTTTTGAACATGCCGGCGGCGAGGAACGCCTCGTTCTTCTTCGACCGGTAGGCGGTATCCGCCCAGACGCCCGAGCCGGTGTTACCCTTGCTGATCAGATCCGGCAGCCGCGCCCCGTCGTGGGCGTTGGCGGCGCTGGCACCACAGGTGCGGATCAGGCCGTGGGCCTTATCGATGCCGATATGGTTCTTGTAGCCGAACATCGGGATGGCGAGATCGACAGGCTTCGCTGCCTTCGGATCGGCGCCTTCCCGGACCTTGGCCTTGCTGTATTTGATCGACCAACGCGCATCGCGGTCCTTTTGCCGCGCCTTGGCCGGCTTCCATCCTTCGGGGACGCGCCCCTCCTTGATAGCGGTCTTCTCGGCTTCGGTGTTGCGCTGCTTGGGCGCCAGCACCACCGTGGCGTCAATGATTTGCCCACCCATCGCGAGATAGCCGCGATCCTTGAGCACGGCGTCGAAGCGGGCGAAGAGTTTGTCGATCGCCTTGGCCTGCACCAGGCGCTCACGGAACAGCCACACCGTCGTCGCATCCGGAACGGTGCCGTCGAGGCCCAGGCCCAGGAAGCGCTGGAACGAGAGGCGGTCCTTGATCTGGAACTCCGTCGCCTCGTCGGACAGCGAGTACAGCGCCTGAAGCACCAGGATCTTGAACATCACCACAGGGTCGAACGGTGGTCGTCCACCCTTGCCCCGTACGCTGCGCCGAAGTGCTGCCACCAACGGCCCGCGAAAAACCTCGAAGTCCACCACCGCCGCAAACGCTCCAACGGATCGCCTGCTGCGCTCAACGCCTCATAACGGTCCGAAAGATCAAAGAAACCGGGCTGTCCTGCCATCATCGCCTCCGCCGTAACGTAAGCGAAGTGAATCAAATCCACCCATCAAAGGCCAGAGTTTTTCGAGGCGGGTGACACCCAACGCCTAGCGCGCAGCGATGCGGTGGCGGTCCTGCAGCCGGAAGCGGCGCAGGCAAGCCTTTCTAGCCTCGGCTTCCCTCCTGACCAGATAAGGCAAGTGCTCAGCAACATGGTTGAGCTGGAGGCGACAACGCTGGCGCTTATTCATACCTTCTGGGCGACCACAGCCGTTTTGCTTTTTGCCGCCGCCCTGATCTGGCTTGCCCCGCGACCGTCGAAATCAGGCGGCATTACGATGGGCCACTAAAGAAGACTGACCGGCAACCAGGAGGCAGATCTGGCTCTGTCGGCTCCAGAACTTCATTGGCCTTATGTCTTGACCCGACGCGACAGCAGGATTGATGCAACCACCAACAGCGAACCGATCAGGTGGTATTTTGCGAACCGTTCTCCAAGCAGGGGTACGGCCATCAGAACCCCGAACACTGATGGCAGGTTCATGTAGACCCCCGCGCGGCCCGAGCCGACCAAGGCGACCGCGCGATTGAACAGCGCGTAGGACAGCAGCGAAGGAAATATCCCGACATAGAGCAGGGATGCGAGCGCTGCGGGTGAAGCCACGGTCAGGCCAGCCCACCAGAGGTGCCAGGCATAGGGCACACTCAAAGCCGCGATCCCGACCCCGAACAGGACAACCAGCAAACTGAGGTGGTGCATCGCCGGTGCGCGGCGCAGGAAGGTAGCATAGGCGGAATAGAGAAAAACCGCAATGATGGCGAGCAGATCGCCTCGGTTCAGCGCATCCCAGCGCAGATAGTCGGGATGCCCCTTGGTCATGATCCACGCGATTCCGGTGATCGAAAGGAGTGCGCAAACGAGAAGGATCGGGTGCACCCTCTCCCGAAACAGCACAACTGGCATGAGCAGGGTCATCACCGGCATGGTCGATTGCAATAGAAGATTGTTGGTCGCGGTGGTGAACTGCAAGCTCTGATAGACGAGAAAGGAAAACAGCCCCACTCCTAAGGCCCCGAGGAGCCCAAGGAACCGCCAGCCGTCGACAATGGCGGACAGGTCGTCGCGGAGGTGTCGCCAAGCGAACGGGAGCACGAAGACCAGCGCCACCACCCACCGCCAGAACGCCAGCGTCACGGGCGAGAGCAAGTCCTTGGCCGCCCGCCCGACGATCGGATTCAGGGCCCAAAAGAACGAGGCCAGACACAGCAACAGGGCTGGTGATTGCCAGAGCCTGGACACAAGACCCAGGATGCTGGACGTGTTGCGGTCGGCATCTTGCAACCTAAAATTCTCCCCAGAAACGCGGCTTGAGAATCGTCCTTGCGCCAACGGTAGGTTTTGCATATGGTGCATCGCGTTGCATGTATAGCACGAATCGACTATGCAGCACTCGGAACAAAAAGCATGGGAGCGATGCGATGAATGGATCGTCGGCACTCGTCGACAACGCCGGTGCGAGCCAGTCTCGCCGGGTGTTCTGGGATCAAGATGTCTATCAGCTGGAGCTGGAGCGGATATTCTCGCGATGCTGGCTCATGCTCGGACATGATTCGCTAGTTCCCAAACCGGGCGACTTCATTACGACGTACATGGCAGAAGACCGTGTCATCTTGTCGCGGCAGCCGGACGGTTCGCTGAAGGCGTTCATCAATTCCTGCACTCACCGCGGCAACCAGATCTGTCATGCCGACAGCGGCAGCGCCAAGGCGTTCGTGTGCAATTATCATGGTTGGGTTTTCGGTCAGGATGGTTCGCTCGTCGATGTTCCGATGGAAGAGCGGTGCTATCACAGCGATCTCGACAAATCCAAGCTGGGGCTCGCGCCGATCCGGGTCGAAACTTACAAGGGCTTCATCTTCGGCTGCCATGATCCCGAAGCGCCCTCGCTTGAGGACTATTTGGGGGACTTCTGCTGGTACCTCGATACGATCTGGGACGGTCCGGACGGTGGTCTGGAACTGCTCGGGCCGCCGTTGAAGAGCACCCTCGCCTGCAATTGGAAAGTCCCGACCGAGAACTTCGTCGGCGATGGGTATCACGTGGGCTGGACGCATGCCGCCGCTCTCCAGATGATCGGGGGCGAGCTGGCTGGCCTGTCGGGCAATCGCGCCGACATGCCGTTTGACGACCTTGGTCTGCAATTCACCATGCGGCATGGCCACGGGTTTGGCCTGATCGATAACGCGGCGACTGCGATCCACGTCAAGCGCGACGGGTACGTCAAATATCTCGAGGAGACGCGGGGCGGAATTCGCGAAAAATTCGGGCCGGAGCGCGAACGGCTCTATGTCGGTCACTGGAATACGTCGATCTTCCCAAACTGTTCGTTCCTCTACGGAACCAACACCTTCAAGATCTGGCATCCGCGCGGGCCGCATGAAATCGAGGTCTGGACCTATACCATGGTACCGAAGAATGCCGACACCGAAACTAAGCGGTCGATCCAGCGCGAAGCGATCCGTTCATTTGGTACGGCGGGAACGCTCGAAAGCGACGATGGCGAAAACATGTCGTCGGCCACCTACAACAACAACGGTATCATCACCCGCAAGGGGCGGATGAATTCGAGCATGGGCAAGGACCGCGAAGGGCCGCACCCCGTCTATCCAGGAATTGTCGGGGTCAGCTTCATCGGCGAAACCTCGTATCGAGGCTTTTATCGTTTCTGGCAAGAAATGCTCGATGCGCCAGATTGGGCCGCCATCCGGGCCAATGACGATACCTGGGATGCAATGTGGACCAACCGTAATTTCTGGCCTGAACGTCTGTCGGCGAAGCAAGCCGAGCCGCAAGACTGATCCCGACAGCAATCTGGACCGCAAGATGACCGAAACACGCAAGCCCGTAGGCATGGAACTGCATCATGCCATCGTCAGTCACTATTCCGCCGAGGTGCGGATGTTGCAAAACCAGCAATATCGCGAATGGTTCGATACTGTAATCGCCGAAGATATCCATTACTGGATGCCAGTTTACGAACAGCGGTTCGCACGTGACCGCCGCCCGGATCCAACCCCGGGGGATGCCGCAATCTACAACGATGACTATGCCGAGCTGCAGCAGCGGGTCGACCGGTTGCTGACGGGTCAGGTATGGATGGAAGATCCGCCATCACGTATCCGCTATTTCGTCACCAATGTCGAAGCATTCGAAATTGCACCGTTTGAATTCGAGGTCTTCTCTAATGTTCTGGTGCACCGCAATCGCCGACAGAGCGAAGTTTACGTGCACACGCTGGGACGCGAAGACAAGCTGCGGAAAACAGGCAGCGGCTTCAAGGTATTCAGCAGGAAGCTGAATATCGACGCGCGCGTCGTGCAGGACAAGAATCTCTATTTCTTTGTATAAGCAAATTCAATCAACTGGAAATCAGGAAAGGGGAGAGCAAAAATGGACGCATACGCGGCAATTATCGAGCGTCAAGGCGGCGAATTCGTTCTGGATAACGTCTCTATCGAGGATCCGCGCGACGGCGAAGTGCTGGTCAAGGTTGCCGCAGCTGGCATGTGTCATACCGACCTGACGGTTCGCGATCAATATTACCCGACGCCGCTGCCGGCGGTGCTGGGCCATGAAGGTTCGGGCGTTGTCGAAAAGGTCGGACGTGGCGTCACCACTGTCAAGCCAGGCGACAAGGTCGTGCTCTCCTTCAGCTATTGCGGCACCTGTCCATCGTGCCTCAAGGGGCATCAGGCCTATTGTCCGAGCCTGTTCCCGCTCAATTTCATGGGCCGCCGCCTGGATGGTTCGACGCCGATTACCCGCAACGGCCAAGAGGTCAACGCCTGCTTCTTCGGGCAATCCTCGTTCGCGACCTATTCGATCGCGTCGGAAAACAACTGCGTCAAGGTTGCCGACGACGCACAGATCGAACTTTTGGGCCCACTGGGCTGCGGCATCCAGACCGGGGCGGGCAGCATCCTCAATGCGCTTTGTCCCGAACCTGGCTCCTCGATCGCGATCTTCGGGGTCGGGTCGGTCGGCCTCAGCGCAGTGATGGCCGCCAAGGCCTCGGGCTGCCTCAAGATCATCGCGGTTGACCGCAACGCAGGCCGCTTGGAACTGGCGCGTGAACTGGGCGCCACCGATGTGATCGACGCCAACACGGTTAACGCTCAGGAAGCGATCGTCGCGATGACCGGTGGCGGCGCCGACTATGCCATGGATACCACCGCCATTCCAGCGGTGCTGCGCTCGGCGGTGGACAGCACGCACAACATGGGTGAAACCGCAGTGGTCGGCGGGGCGAAGCTGGGCACCGAATTTTCGCTAGACATGAACAACATGCTGTTTGGCCGCAAGTTGCGCGGCGTAGTCGAAGGATCGAGCACGCCGCAGGTCTTCATCCCGCAACTGATTGCGATGCAGAAGGCCGGGCTGTTCCCGTTCGAGAAGCTCTGCACCTTCTATGATCTCGACCAGATCAACCAGGCCGTCGAGGATACCGAAAAGACCGGCAAGGCGATCAAGGCCATTCTCAAAATGTAGATCGCTTTTGGGGCGGCGCACCAATCGAATTGCGCCGCCTTGGACCTGCACTTGGACCTCAGGAATTTAACAATGTCGAGTGTGTTTTCCTTCGGTTCCGGCGTTCTGGTCGCAGGTCAGATTGGTCTCGACAAGCGCGTCTTGGGCGGGAAAGGGGCCAACCTCGCCGAGATGGCGCGGATCGGGCTGCCCGTCCCGCCTGGATTCACGATTTCCGCCGGCGAATGCCTCGCTTATCTTGACCACGGCAGAGCTTCACTTGATCGCATCCGCGATGAGGTTTCGGCTGCTTTGGGGCTGGTCGAACGGGCGACGGGCAAGACGTTCGGCAATCCTCGCGATCCCCTGCTGGTCTCGGTGCGTTCGGGCGCGCGGGTATCCATGCCGGGGATGATGGACACGATCCTCAACCTTGGCATCAATGATGCTACCGTCACCGGCCTGGGCCAGTCCTCCGGGGATGAGCGGTTCGCGCTCGACAGTTATCGCCGCTTCATCCAGATGTATTCCAGTGTCGTGCTCGAAATCGAGCATGGCGTATTCGAGGCAGCCCTTGACCGCATCAAGGAAGATCGCGGCGTCGATGAGGATATCGATCTTCGAGTGGAGGATCTGCGCGGCCTGATCGCGACCTTCAAGGATCTCGTGCTTGCCCATCACGGCGCGGCCTTTCCTCAGGATGTACAGGAACAACTCTGGACGGCAATCGAGGCGGTGTTCCGCTCATGGGACTCACCGCGAGCCAAGGTCTACCGGCGCCTGAACGATATCCCCGGAGATTGGGGCACGGCGGTTAACGTCCAAGCCATGGTGTTCGGAAATCTTGGCGAGACCAGCGCTACCGGCGTCGCCTTTACCCGCAACCCTGCAACCGGCGAGAAGGCCTACTACGGCGAATGGCTGGCCAACGCCCAGGGTGAGGATGTTGTCGCCGGCATCCGCACGCCCCAGTATCTGACCAGGGCTGCCCGCGAAGCCGCAGGTGCGCGGCTTCCCTCAATGCAGGAAGCGATGCCGAAGGCCTATGCCCAACTTGCTGAGGTGTTCGAACTGCTGGAGCGCCACTATCGCGACATGCAGGACATCGAATTCACAGTCGAACGCGGCAGGCTCTACCTCCTTCAGACCCGTTCGGGCAAGCGCACCGCCAAGGCCGCGCTCAAGATTGCCGTCGACATGGTCGAAGAGAGCCTGGTCGACGAAGTGACCGCGCTGCTCCGCCTCGACCCGGCCTCGCTCGACCAGTTGCTTCACCCCTCGCTCGATCCGAATGCCCCACGGGTGCTGCTCGGAAAGGGTTTGCCTGCCTCGCCCGGGGCAGCCTCGGGAGGTGTGGTATTCGATGCGGAAACAGCGGCACGGTGGGCCGAATTGGGAGAGAAGGTCATCCTCGTCAGGCATGAGACGTCGCCTGACGACATCCATGGCATGCACGTCGCAACCGGCATCCTGACGGCGCGCGGCGGCATGACCAGCCACGCGGCCGTGGTCGCGCGGGGTATGGGCCGGCCATGCGTGGCGGGCACCGCGAGTCTCAAGATCGACCCGGTCGCGCGGGTCGCCGAGATCGGCGGCCAGCGGCTCGAAGAGGGCGCATTCATCACGATCGACGGTTCGACCGGCGAAGTGTTCCTGGGCGAACTGCCGACGATCCTGCCCAAACTTTCGGGCGATTTCGCAACGGTGATGGCATGGGCTGACAAGCATCGCCGCCTGAAGATTCGGACCAACGCGGAAACCCCGCTCGATTGCGAAATGGCCCGCCGGTTCGGGGCCGAAGGGGTCGGGCTTTGCCGAACCGAGCACATGTTCTTCGATGAAAGCCGGATCCTCGCCATGCGGCAGATGATCCTGGCCGACAGCGAAAAGGAACGACGCTCCGCGCTCGACCAGCTATTGCCCGAACAGCGCACCGACTTCCGCCGGATCTTCGAAATCATGGAAGGCTTGCCAGTCACCATCCGCCTCCTCGATCCGCCGCTGCACGAGTTTCTGCCGCATACGGATAGCGAGTTCACCGAGCTTTCGCGGGCGATGGGTATTGACGTGGAGCAGGTTCGGCATCGCGCAATCGAATTGGCGGAAACCAACCCCATGCTGGGGCATCGAGGCTGCCGACTGGGCGTGGTCTATCCCGAAATATACGAAATGCAGGCTCGCGCGATTTTCGAGGCGGCGCTCGAAGTCGCGGGCGAGGCGGGCATGGCGGTCTGTCCCGAAATCATGATTCCGCTGGTCGGATTGCCGCGTGAACTGGAATCACTGAAGGATACCCTGTACAGGGTCGCTGAAGTCGTGTTCGCCGAAAAAGGCGAGCGGATCGCCTTTAGCGTTGGCACCATGATCGAGCTGCCGCGGGCAGCCCTGGTTGCCGACGAAATCGCTGCAAGCGGGGAATTCTTCTCGTTCGGAACCAATGATCTGACCCAGACTACGCTGGGGATCAGCCGCGACGATGCGGCGCGTTTCCTGGGTGCTTATGTGGAAAAAGGCATTATCGCCAAGGACCCGTTCGTCACCCTCGATATCGAAGGGGTCGGCAAGCTGATCGAAATGGCATCGCGCAAAGGGCGCGAAACCCGGCCCGACCTAAAACTGGGGATCTGCGGCGAGCACGGCGGCGATCCGGCCACGATCGCCTTCTGTGAGGAGATCGGGTTGGACTATGTCAGCGCATCGCCTTTCCGGGTGCCGATTGCCCGACTGGCTGCGGCCCAGGCGGCGCTGGCGCCTTCATGAACGGACGATGCAAGCTGAAATTCTGAACCAAATCGAGATGAGGTGCACCTCAAATGGAATATGATCGTAAGGACGCCAAGGCCTGGGCAACGAAGACCGTCAGGGGCTTCTATCAGTGTCCGATCACCCCGATGACCGCCGATTACAAGTTCGATGTGGACGGTATCCGCTACAACATCGATAAATATGTCGAAATGGGCGTAGATGGCTTGGCCGTCGGCGGGTTCATCGCCGAATGCTGGAACGTCTCAGCGTCAGACTGGTTTCGCTATCACGAGATCGTTGCCGAGGCGAATGCCGGGCGGCTCGATCTGTGGACCATCGTGCTCGATCCCAGCGTCTATACCGCGATCGAGAAGATGCAGTTCGTCGAGAAGCTCGGGTATAACGGGGCTGAGGTGATCAACCCGGTTGTGCAGCTCAAGCGCGACGACGAAATCTATTCCTGGTTCAAGTTCCTGACCGACCACACCGATCTGGCCGTCTGCCTCTACCGGACCCCGGTTTCGGGCACCGTGCTGAGCTGGGACCTGATGCGCCGCCTGGCCGATATCGATACCGTGATCGGCGTCAAACAAGGTGCCATGAGCCGTGCCGAGACAATCAAGATCCGCCAGCTAATGCCCGAAGGCTTCAACACGATGGAGCCATTTGAATACTTCTTCCTCGACGATCTGCGTCTTGGCGGCACCGTTTGCTGGGGTGAATTGTCCTACATGCTGTACGGCAAGAAGCGCCATTTCGCCAAGGAATACATCCGCCTGGCGCATGAAGGAAAATGGGAGGAAGCGCGGGCCGCTTCCGATCAGCTCAGCGAAGTCCGCGAATTCTATCACGACAACTTCCTGTGGGATATCGCCCGCACCGCGACCTATGCCAGCGCACTTGCCAATGTGAAGGCCTGGTACGAAGCGATTGGCCTCAAGGCTGGCCCGATCCTGCCGCCGGTGGCTGATGTGACGCCGGAAAAGAAAGAGCAGATCAGGGCCAAGCTGGTCGAACTGGGCATTGCCTGAGCCGAACCAACGGGAATCCCAAAGCATGTCCAAGCAATTGCATTTCTGTTTCCACGGCGCCGGCGGGCTAGGCTCGGTCATCGGCGGATTCCTGGCGCGCGGCGGCCACAAGGTCACGCTGATTGCGCGCAAGCCCCATGTCGAGGCGATCCGCCGGGATGGCCTGAGTATTTCTGGTGTGCGGGCGCAATTCGTCCAGCGCGAAAACCTCTTCGCGGTCGAAACGCCCGAGGAGGTTGAAGGCGACATCGACTATTACATCCTGCTGACCAAGGCCAAGGGTACCGATCAGGCGCTGGCCGATGCGCAGGTGTTGGTCGATCGCACCGCTTGCGCGCTGACTTTGCAGAACGGCGTGGGCAAGGAAGGCAAACTCCAGGCCGCGTTTGGCAAGGACAAGGTGATCGGCGGCTCGATCATGGACGGGGCGACCCTGCTCGAACCGGGCAAGGCGCTCAATCACATGGCGGTTCCCGTCACCGCCTATTTCGGCGAGCTGGAAGGCGGGGAGAGCGAGCGCACGCGGATCATGGCCGAAGCGCTCGACGCTGCGGGCATGGGTTCGCGCTCAACTCCCGATATCGTCCATGTCCATTGGGAAAAAGTGGTTCAGGTCGGTGGAGCATCGTCGTGGAGCGCCAGTACGCTGGGCGCGCTTCCAAAGCTCGATTTTGTGGATGGTGTGGCGGTTCGCGAAGGCGCCGAACACTATGTCCACGTCGTCAAGGATCTGCTGGCGATCTACAAGGCGCTTGGCTACGAACCACAGAACTATTTCGCGCCGGTATCCAGATTGGTCGAGATTGACCGTGAAGGCTTTGAAGAGGCAGTGTCCGGTGTCATGGCGATGGGCACCAGGTTCAAGCCGGAAAACCGTCCTGTCCGCACCTCGATGCATGACGATCTCGTGGCGGGCCGGCGGATGGAAGTTGACGAGGTCCTGGGGCCGCTCGCGGCGGCAGCGGAGCAACTGCAGGTTCCTGCGCCAGCCTTTCTCAGCGCCTATCGGGTGCTCAAGACTTTGAACAGCTATCTGTAGTGAAAGATTGACCATGAGGCGTTATTCCATCGCCAGCATTCCGGGAGATGGAATAGGCCGCGAGGTGGTGCCTGCCGCAATCGAGGTGCTGACGGCGGCAGCGGCCAAGTGCGGTTTCGTGCTCGAATTCCGGCACTTCGACTGGAGCTGCCAGACCTACCTCGAAACCGGCAAGATGATGCCCGATGATGGGCTAGACCGGTTGCGCGATCATGATGCGGTGTTCCTCGGCGCGGTCGGCTTTCCCGGGGTACCCGATCATATCTCGCTGTGGGGGCTGCTGCTGCCGATCCGGCGCGAGTTCGAGCAGTACGTCAATCTGCGTCCGGTGCGGCTGCTGCCGGGCATCGCTTCGCCCCTGCGCGACAAGGCTCCCGGCGACATCGATTTCTGGGTGGTGCGCGAAAACTCGGAAGGCGAATATTCCCAGATCGGCGGTCGGACCGGGACCGGCGAGAACGAAATCGTCGTCCAGCAGGCGATCTTCAGCCGCCGGGGCACCGACCGCATCTTGCGCTATGCCTTCGACTTCGCTCGGCGGAGCGGGCGCAGGCATGTGACCAGCGCGACGAAGTCCAATGGACTCTATCATTCGATGCCGTTCTGGGACGAGCGCTTTGCCGCGATCGGCGCCGAATACCCCGATGTTGCCGCCGATCAGTATCATGTCGATATTCTCGCCGCACGCTTTGTGATGTCGCCCGAACGGTTCAATGTTGTGGTTGGTTCGAACCTGTTTGGTGATATCCTTTCCGATCTGGGGCCGGGAATCACTGGCACCATCGCTGTGGCGCCTTCTGCTAACCTCAACCCCGAACGGCGGTTCCCTTCGATGTTCGAGCCGGTCCACGGGTCTGCCCCGGACATCGCCGGGCAGGGCATCGCCAATCCGATCGGCCAGATTTGGTCGGGTGCAATGATGCTGGAACATCTCGGCGAAGCCGAGCCCGCCGCGCTGGTGATGCGCGCACTCGAAACGGCGCTCATTGCGCCCGATATTGCGAGGACCCCCGATCTTGGCGGAAACGGGACAACCGCGGGATTTGCGCAAGCTGTTCGCAGCACCTTGCTGGGGCTCTAGCCGGAAAGCTGGCGGTCCCGGCGCTGACCAAAGGAAACGGAGTGATGGCTGCCTATTTCATCGGATCGATCAAATCGCACGACGAAACCTGGGTGGCAGGCTATATGGCCGCAGTTCCGGCGCTGGTCGGACGCCACGGCGGGGAAATGGTCTGCCGTTCGCACGAGTTCGTCCGTTATGAGGGCGAGGGAGCCGCACCTGACTATGTCGTGGTGATCCGGTTTCCTTCGATGGAGGCGATCGACGCCTTCATGAACGATCCGGACTATGCGCCGCACAAGGATGCGCGCATCGCCTGCGCCACATCGGATATCTTCGCGATCGCCTGAGGAGGCCGCCATGAAGGTTCTGCGCACTTACCTGATCGCCGTGGGGATCTGGTATCTCTGCAATCTCGTGCTGCTCTGGCCGCCGGTCTATGCGGGGGCCCTGCGGCTGATCTACCCCGGTATTGCGCTGGGGCAGGGGACGCCGTCTTTCGGCCTGCTGCTTGATGCCTGGTTGATCGTTGGCATCCAACTGGCGGCAATCGGCCTTGTGGCGTTGTGGGGCGCGCGCGATCCGTTGCGCTACTGGGCGCTGGTTCCGGTGATCGTGCTGACCGAACTCGTCGGCTCCGCCTGGGACATCTATAGCGTCGTTTGGAGCGGAGAAGCCTTGTGGGTCGGCTTGACGACCTTGGCCGCGCATGCTGTGATCATGGCGGGTGCATGGTTTGCCAGGCGCGCGATGGAGCGGGATATCGTCTGATCAATCAGGTTGAAGCCCGCGGGCGCGCAGCCGCGCGAGGATTTCGTCTGTCGCCGGGCAGGGCAGGTCGGCCTGTCGCGCGAAGCGGGGTATGGCCCCACTGAGGTGGACGAATTCCGACGGTCTGCCCGCTTCGAGATTGCGCTGCAGCGAACTGGTGACGTCGGGTGGAAAGCGGCCGATGAAGTCCAGCTTCTCGTCTATGCAATCGGGCGGCAATTCGATGCCCAACGCCGTTGCGATCCGTTCGACCTCGGCCATGGCCTCGCGCAAAAGCGCGCTGGCCTGGGGATGGCTCAGCACCTGACCGACCTTCAGGCCGAACGCCGGGGCCACCGCGCCGATCGTCGCGGCCATCAGGAACTTGTCCCACAATGCTGGGCGCATGTCGCCTGTCAGAGTGGTGGGGACCCCAGCGGCAATAAGGTCGCCCGCAAGGTTTGCCGAGGCCTGTCCGGCAGCCGGGTCGGTTGCGTGATCGGCGACCGGGCCGGCCAGCAGCGTGGCGGGGACGCCGGTGTGGCGCACGATCCCGTCTTCCAGCTCGAAGAAGCCGTGCATGCGTGCGCCAAGCACGACAGCGCGGGGCAGGGCGGCCTGGGCGATGCCGGGTGCTTCGACCCCATTCTGCACCGTCAGCAGCGTGAAGCGGCTTCCGCGCAGTGGTTCGAGCAGGGCGAGCGCGGATTCGATCTGAAACGTCTTGGTTGCCAGGATGGCATGATCCGGAGGCGTTGCGGGATCGCATGCTGCGGACACCGGCACACGCACTTGCCGCTCGGCCCCGCCTTCGGACAGCAGCACGCCCATGTTTCGCAAGGCCTCGAGACGCGCTCCTCTGGCGATCAGCAGAACTTCATGCCCGGCGTCGTGCAACCGCGTGCTCAGGAAACTGCCGATTGCCCCGGCGCCGATGATGACAAACCGGCTCACCGCATCAGGCGAAGAAGCGGTTGTCCGGGCGCGGCAGGCCAAGATGGTCGCGCAGCGTTTCGCCTTCGTATTCGGTGCGGAACAGGCCGCGCGCCTGCAGTTCGGGTACAACCTTGCCGGTAAAGTCTTCCAGGCCTTCGGGCAGGTAAGGGAACATGGTGGTAAAACCGTCGCAAGCGCCTTGCTCAAGCCAATGCTGCATCTCGTCGGCGATGGTCTTGGCGGTGCCGACAAAGGCCAAACCGCCATAGCTGCCAGCCTTCGCGGCGAGCTGGCGGATCGTCAGGTTCTCAGCTCTGGCCAATTCGATCATGAACCGCCGCGAACTTTTGCTGGCGTTGGATTCGGGGATGTCGGGCAGGGGGCCGTCGGGATCGAAGCCCGATACGTCGTGACCCAGCATGCCAGACAGTGAATGGATGCCGCTGTCGTAGTGGACCAGGCTGTCCAGTTTCGCGCGCTTCGCGTGGGCTTCCTCGACGGTGTCTCCAACAACCAGGAATACGGCCGGCATGATCTTGATGTGATCGGGATTGCGTCCGACCGTCGCCGCCCGCCCTTTGACGTCGTCGTAATAGGCTTTGCTGCCTTCCAGCGTCGATTCCGCAGCAAATACGGCTTCGGCAGTTTCGGCAGCGAGCTGGCGGCCCGGGTCAGAGGCACCGGCCTGGAAGATGACCGGCCAGCCCTGAACCGGACGCGCGATGTTAAGCGGCCCGGTGACCGAGAAATGCTCGCCCTTGTGGTTCAGCGCATGCATTCGGTCGGGGTCGAAATAGATGCCCTTTGCTGCGTCCATAACGAAGGCATCGTCAGCGAAACTGTCCCACAGCCCGGTCACAACGTCATGAAACTCGCGGGCGCGGTGATAGCGCGCGGCGTGATCTGGCTGGGTCTCCAGGCCGAAGTTGCGGCTGCTGTCCGGATTCGAAGTGGTCACCACGTTCCAGCCGGTCCGCCCGCCGCTGATGTGATCGAGAGAGGCAAAGCGGCGCGCGACATGGAACGGCTCGTCGTAAGTGGTCGAGGCCGTTGCGACGAGGCCGATTCGCTCAGTCACCCCGGCCAGTGCGGAAAGCAACGTGAATGGCTCGAACGAGGTCACCGTGTGGCTGCGCATCAGCGCCTGGCGTGGCAGGTTGAGCACGCCGAGGTGATCGGCCATGAAGAAATAATCGAACTTGGCAGCTTCAAGGCTGCGGATGAAGCGCTGGATCGCTGCCAGGCTGAAGTTCGCGTCGGGTAAGGCACCTGGATACCGCCAAGCTCCGGTGTGGATGCTGACCGGGCGCATGAACGCGCCAAGGTGAAGTTGCTTGGCCATCAGTGCGTTTTCCGATCTGGAGGTACGGCCGGACCATACCGAACGGTCCGGCCGTTATTTCGTTAGGCAGGCATGGCCTTGCCTTGCGCCTGGTCGAGTTCCCGGCGAACCGCAAAGTGGTCGTCATAGTTCTCGGGCTTCAGGGCGAAGGCTTTCTGGCGCGGGATGCGGTTGGCGTTGATTTCATCGTACTTGAGGTAATAGGCCTTGTGCATCCGGTAGAACGGGATTTCCGGCCAGAGGTGGTGGATCAGGTGGTAGTTCTGATAAACCAGTAGCGGGTTGAGCAACCATTCCCAGCCGAACCGCATGGTTGTCGCCATGTAAGGGTCTTCGTCTTGCGCGATGATCGCGGGATGATGTGGCAGGATGACGAAGACGATGGCGATGATGAACAGCGTGATCCGTGACGGCACGAACCACAGCATAAACAGTTCCCAGCCGAAGCCGAAGTAAATTGCCGCAACGAACAGCAGCACGAGGAGCGAATAGAAGACAAGCAGTTCGGTGCCATGTTTCTTGCGCACGTTCTGACCATATTTGACGAAATACCAGATGTAGGCACCATCGAAGAAGGTCCAGCGGAATGGAACCTGCCACCAGGGCGATTCATGCTCGAACCGGTCGGGATCTTTGGGTCCATTGGTATGCGTGTGGTGCTTGTTGTGGACCCAGCGGAGCAGGACCATCGGGGCATAGGGAAAGAGGAAGAACAAGCCGATCGCGCCGATCGATTCGTTGATCCAGCCAACGCTCGACAACGACTTGTGCGAGGCGTCGTGGATCACGCTGAAAAGGAGATATGTCACGAGGCCGTTTGAGATTGCACCGACCCAAAGCGGAAGCATTGAGTTCAGCGCCAAGTACCAGGTCGTTGCGATCCCTGCCATGGAAACGACAAACAAGAGAGCTGTCGGCAGGGCGAGAACGGGCGCCTTTCGCAACTGTTCGAAATGCTCTTCGGACGATCTGGGAAACGCAATTGCAGCCATTACCCGACTTCCTTTCCTCTCACTGGTTTCTAAGCGCCTAGTTGGGTTGACGCTCGGCCTCTTTGTCGCAATTGACTCAGATCATGCTCTTGCACGCGTTTGGGCCTTACACTATTCGTTGGACAATATGCAATGCTTTCCCATCATGCAAGGGGCTTTTGGGCCGGGGAGTGGCTGGTGAAGGGGAATACCGATGAACGCACGCAAGGCTAGCCAGCTGGCAGCTAAAGGTGATGAAATGGAACATCAGGCTACCGAGCGCTTGCCTCCCGAAGATTTGAGCGCGAATGATTCGCCGCGCAAGGCTATCCAGTCCGTGGAAATTGGTGTTCGCGTCCTCAGGGCCTTGATGGATTGCCCAAGGGATGGCGCACATCTGCGTGAAGTTGCCGAGAAATCGGGTCTGTCACGCAGCCAGGCACACCGTTACCTGCTGGCTTTTGTCAATACAGGCGTGGTCGAGCAGAATGTCCAGAATGGCCGCTATGCACTAGGTGAGTTTTCAGTTCGTATTGGCATGGCCGCGCTGGCGCGGGTGGAGCCGGTACGGATCGCTGGCGATAATCTGGCGAGCGTGCTGGAAGAACTGCAAACGACAGGGTTGCTGTCGGTCTGGGGCGATTATGGGCCAACGGTGATTCGCTGGATCGATGGCGGTCTGCCCCTGTTTACCAGTTTGCACGTCGGCTCTGTTTTGCCCTTGCAGGCTTCGTCCACCGGCATCCTGTATTTGACCCATTGTTCACGAGCTTTGACTCGGCCCGTCATCGCTCAGGAGCGCGCCAGCGGGCTGGTGGTTTCCGACGACGAACTGGAAAGGCAGATAGTCCAAGCGCGCGAGATGGGATACGCGACCACACAGGGTACGGTTGTGCCTGGTCTCTCTGCCTTGAGTGTACCTGTGCTTGATTCCGGGAACAGGCTTGTTGCAACGATGAGCGTTCTCTCGCGAGTTCAGGACAAGCATTTTTATTCGAAGCCGAAGATCGAAAAGATCCGTTCGGCGGCCATGGCAGCGAGTCGTGCGATCGGCTGGCAAGGATAGCTCCTGCGGTTTTCCATCAGAAGTGGACTGGCCTCCATATTGGTGGACCGGCTTCATGGCGGGGGCGCTGCCAGGCCCGACCATCCGGAAGGTATGAACGTTGTCGCTGACCCATAAAGAGCCAATCGGCAAACGGGAGTTCATCGCCATGATGGCGATGATCCAGGCATTGCAGTCACTTGGGTTTACAACTTTGCTTCCGGCCTTGGGTGTCATGGCAAACGATCTGGGGGCAAGCGGTTCAAACCAGCGGCAATGGGTCATCGGCACCTTCCTGATCTGCTCCGGCCTGTTTTCGCTCGTCCCGGGGACGATCTCCGACCGGCTTGGGAGGAAGCCGGTCCTGCTGGTTTGCATGGGCCTGTTCGCCCTGATCAATCTGCTTTGTGCTTTCGTGGCTGACTTTTCCGTCCTGCTGGCGGCCCGCGCGCTGCTTGGCTGTGCCTCGTCCGCCCTGACCGTCCTTCCTCTGGCGATCATTCGCGACCGCTATCAAGGCGAAGACATGGCCAAGCTGCAAGCCTTTGTCGCGATGCTGTTTATGGCAGTCCCGACCCTTGCCCCAAGTTTGGGTTATGTGATCTTTACTACGCTCGGCTGGCGTGCCGTCTTCATTGTCATCGGGGTGCTGTCGATGGGAGTGTCAGCATGGTATTTCTACCGCATGGAAGAAACGCTGCCGCTTTCCCGGCGGCAGTCCCATGGTGCCAGTGAATTGTTCGGCAACATCCGCCTCGTTCTGACAAACCGCCGGTCGATCGGTTACGTCATTGGCATGGCCCTGATTTTCGGCGCTCACTTCGGCTTTATCAACAGCTCGCAGCAATTGATCGGCGAACATTTCGGGGCCGGCGGGGCCTATTCGGTAATCTTTGGCTTGATGGCGGGCTCGATGATGCTGGCCAGCATTGCCAATTCTGCGATCGTACACCGTTTCGGCATCCGGGGGATCGGCCATGCCGCCATCCTGTGCCATTTCCTTGTGTCGATCGGCCAGATCTATTTGGCATCCCGACCGGGCGAAACCCTGCTTCAGTTTGTGCTTCTGACATCCGCGAACATGTGCTTGCTGATCACGGTCTTCATCAATTTCACCGCGATTTCCCTGCAGCCATTCGGCAAGGTGGCCGGGGCCGCGGCCTCTGTTCAGACGTTCTTCCGTTTGGTGCTTGGCGCGGGGCTGGGCGCACTGATCGGGCAGGCCTACAATGGTTCCCCGCTGCCTCTGGCCTATTCGTTCTTCGGGGTGGCGAGCGTGACCATCGTGCTTGTACTGTTCAGCGAAGGCTGGCGATTGTTCGGGGGACCTATACCGGTTCAGGCTGCGAACTGACTGTGCCGCCTATTCATCTTCGACCGGCTCGGGACTTCCCGGCGCGGCCAGATTCGAAACCATTCGCACCCCGTCGATCACGATCGGGCTCGCGACGCCTTTGCGCCCTCCGGCCATTGCGGCGAGGCCTCTGGCGACGACCTGCGGATCGGCGAACACTTCGTCGAGTTCGTTGATCGGTCCGGCTGGCACGCCAACCTCTTCAAGCGCGTCGAACAGCGCTTGTCGGTTCCACTGGGCCGTGCGCCCCTCGACCGTTGTGACCAGTTCCGCCCGGTTCGAGAGACGGGCAGGATTTGTGGCGAAGCGTGGGTCTTCATGCAGTGAACACCGCAAAACGCGGCACAAGCTGGCGAACTGGCCGTCGTTGCCGGCCGCAATCACCAAGGGTCCGTCAAGCGTGGGGAAGGCTTGATAGGGTGCCAGATTGGCATGACCGTTGCCGAACCGGCGCGGGACTTTGCCCGAAGTCATCCAGTTCATCGCCTGATTGGCCATGACCGCCACCTGGGTATCGAGCAGCGCCATGTCGATATGGGCGCCGCTGCCGGTGCGGTCCCGGCGGTTGAGCGCGGCGAGAATCGCCACAGTGCTGTACATGCCCGTGAACAGGTCGGCCACCGCGATGCCCGCCTTCTGCGGCTCGCGATCGGGTTCGCCGGTCATCGACATCATGCCGCCCATGGCCTGGGCGATGAAATCGTAGCCCGCGCGGTGGGCATAAGGCCCGGTCTGCCCGAACCCGGTGATCGAGCAAGTAATCAGGCGCGGGTTCAGTTCGGACAGCGCGGCATGGTCAAGCCCGTATTTCGCCAGCCCGCCGACCTTGTAGTTTTCGATCACGATGTCGGCCCCGTTCGCCAGCTCGCGGATGATGGCCTGGCCTTCCGCGCTGGCGATGTCGATCGCGAAGGAGCGCTTGCCGCGATTGGTCGAATGGAAATAGGCCGCGCCCAGACTCGTACCGTCTTCTGCGGTCACGAACGGCGGCCCCCAATGCCGCGTGTCGTCGCCCGCACCGGGCCGCTCGATCTTGATCACTTCGGCGCCCAGGTCCGCCAGCAATTGCCCGCACCAAGGTCCGGCCAGAATGCGGGCGAGCTCAAGCACCCGTACCCCATCGAGCGGTTTGGACGGATCGCCGGTTACTGCGGCCCGCCAGGCCGGTTTCGCCATGGTCAGACTCCGCCCTGCGCGGCGATGCGTTCGCGCCAGCGGCGAAGCCCGTCGCCTGCACCTTTTGCAAAGGTGAAGCTGTCGATGCCGTTGGCGATGAAGCGGGCGCCGCCATCGAGGAACTGCTGGACGAGCCGCTCGTCGCGCGAAAGGATCCCGGCCGGTTTGCCGGTTGCCACGATACGCGCCAGCGCCTCGCCGGTCAGCTTGAACAGGGCATCGAAGCTGCTTGCGCCCAGCAAACCTTCGGTCGCGGCCAGGTCCGCAGGTCCAAGAAACAGCGCGTCGATCCCATCCACCGCAGCGATCGCCTCAATGTTGTCGACGGCAGTCGCGGTCTCGATCTGGGCGATGATGCAAACCTGCGCATTGGCCTCTGCGACATAGGCAGGATAGCCACCCCAGCGTGAGGCGCGGGCACCGCCGAGGCCGCGTTCCCCAGCTGGCGGATAGCGCGATGCGGTCACGATCGCTTTGGCTTGTTCGGCGGTTTCGACCATCGGAACCATCAGGGTCTGCGCACCAAGATCCAGAACCTGTTTGATCGTCACCGAATCATGGCCGGGAACCCGTACAATCGCAGAACAAGGTGGAGTGGCTTCCACCGCACGCAGCTGCGCGACGATGCCGGGCAAGGTCTGCGGGCCGTGTTCACCGTCGATCAACAGCCAGTCATAACCCTGGCCCGCACAGATTTCGGCAATGTCTGGATGGGCCAGCGCCAGCCAGAAACCAAGCTGGACCGGACCTTCGCGCAAGGCCGCCTTGAAGCTGTTGACGGGTGTTTGCATTGTCGCCCTCTATACGAACCGGAACCCGATTGAACCAAACTCGCCGAAATCGGCGTTGAAGACATCGCCCGGCGCCGCTTCGACCGGACGCGTGAACGATCCGCCGAGCACGACTTCTCCGGCTTCGAGCGCTTGCCCCCAGGGCGCGAGCCGCCGTACCAGCCAGGCGACGCCGTTGGCGGGATGGTTGAGCACCCCTGCCGCAAGGCCGGTTTCCTCGATCACCCCGTTGCGGCTGAGCAGGGCGCCGATGCGGCGCAGGTCGAGCCCGTCGGGTTTCGCCGGCAGACCGCCGACGATGATTCCGGCATTGGCGGCATTGTCGCTGATCGTGTCCAGGACCTTGCGCGCGGCCCCGGTTTCGGCATCCTTGGGATGCACCCGTGTGTCGATGATTTCGATTGCCGGAACCACATAGTCGGTGGCGCTCAGGACATCGAAAATCGTCGTCTGTGCTCCTTCCAGGCGGCGCCCGAGCACAAAGGCCAGCTCGACCTCGACCTTGGGCGTGATGAACCGCGCGGCTGGAACGTCGCTGCCCTGTTCGAACACCATGTCATCCAGCAAGGTGCCGTAATCGGGTTCGGTGATCCCGGCTGCCTGTTGCATCGCGCGCGAGGTCAGGCCGATCTTGTGGCCACAAACGGTGCGCCCTCGCGCCAATTTGAGATCGACCCAGGCCTGGTTGATGCGGTAGGCATCCTCGATCCGCATGGCGGGATAGCGCGCCGAGAACGGCCGGACCCGTTCGCGGGTCTGCTCGGCGCCGTCGAGTTCAAGCGCCAGCTCGTTGACCAGTATGTCGCTGAATGCCTCCACTGCCATCTTGCAATCTCCCGTGGCATATCGTTTGGGAAAACTCATTGCACAATGTCAAACGATATCTTAGGCTCCGGTAAAAATGACCGTGAACTCCGGCAAAGAGTCTCGCGGATATTTCGTCAAGATCGCATGGGAGAATGTCATGGCTGCTGAAGGGGTTATCAGGGAAGAAAAGATCACGGGCCGGGGCTTGACCTCGCACACCCTCTTGGCGGGCGATCCGTCCAAGCCGGCAATTCTGCTGCTTCACGGTGCGGGTCCGGGCGCACATGCCGCATCCAACTGGTATCACCTGATGCCGGACCTCGCCGAAAACTTCTTCGTGATCGCGCCCGACCTGATCGGTTTCGGCCAGTCAGTGATTCCCGATCCGTGGCCTGACAGCGTGATGGGCTGGATCGGCACCCGGGTCGACCAGTGCTTTGGCCTGCTTGAGGCGCTCGGTGTGAAGAAGGCCCACGTTGTCGGTAATTCGATGGGCGGCGCGCTGACCCTGCAGATGATGAGCGAGGAGCCCGACGCGATCGACAAGGTGGTGCTGATGGGTTCGATCGGAGCCCCCGGCCCGCGCACCCCGGAACTGATCCGCCTGCTCTCGTTCTATTCCGATCCACGATATGCCCGCTATCGCCAGGTGATGCACAGCTTCGCCTACGATGCCGAGAAGTTCGAAGGCATGGAGGAAATCGTCGAGAACCGTTACAAGATCGCCACCGATCCGGGAATCATGAAGACCGCGGTCAAGATGATCGATTCGATGAAGAACGGCATTGAGACGCTCAACATGCCGCCCGAACTGCTGGGCAAAATGCCGCACGAAGTGCTGATCTTCCATGGCCGCCAGGACCGGGTGGTGCCGCTCGACACCAGCCTCTACCTGATCCAGCATCTCAAGCATGCCGAACTGTACGTTCTCGACCGTTCGGGCCACTGGTCGCAGCTGGAACGGTGGGATGTCATGCGTCCGATGATGGAAATCCATTTCGGCGCCCGCAGGTTCTAGGCGGTTGACCACGTTGCATGTCTGGTCAGCATTTTCACCAAGGTCCGCGATTGGGTACTTCGGCACGGTCGGACCAAGGCCCGGCCGTGCCGCCAGTGGGTGATGGAGCTTCAGTTCAGGTGGAGCAGCACGCGGCGGCGTTATGGGACTATTCCTTACACATTTATGCCAAGCCGGGTGTGGCAGCTTCCTGCCTTGCCTTGCAGGACCAGCATGGTTGTGACGTCAACACGGTGTTGCTTTGCCTTTGGTTGGCAGGGGCGCGTAGCGCCATTCTCGCTGTTTCGGACATCGAGGCCGCGCAGCACTCGGCAGCAACTGCGAATGAACGCTTCGTGCAACCGGTCCGTGCGGTGCGGCGCTGGATGAAGCAGTGGTGCCAAGGTACGCCTGAGTCGGAAATTAACGCCGCGGCTTATGCGGCGCTGAAGACGGCAGAGTTGCATGGTGAACGTCTGGTCCAGTCCCAAATGCTCGCTGGGCTGGACCTGGACCAGTTGACCCGTGCCGAGTCGTCCGAAGCTGCAGTCCAGGCAAGCTTTGCCAACTATTGTACCTTGGCGAGCACATCTGGCGGAGTGGCAGAGGAACTGGGTGAGCTTGTTGCCAGGGCCTGGCATTGAGCCAGTCCTGCCTGTCGGGCTAATTGCATTTGAGGAACGGGATATGGATCGGTGCCTGGATGGATCAGTTGTCGCGATCACTGGTGCCGGGCGCGGAATAGGTCGCCAACTGGCGTTGTATTGCGCCGCGCAGGGGGCGGCAATTATCGTCAACGATCTTGGCGTGGCGCAGGCGGGCAACGGCGGCGACACCGCATTCGCTCAGAACACCGCCAACGACATCATCGCTGCCGGGGGCAAAGCGGCGGCCAACTTCGGTAATGTTGCAGATCCGGCGGAGGCGCAGAGCATTATCGAGGATGCGGTACGGAAATTTGGCCGAATCGATGCGGTCGTGAACAATGCAGGCATCCTGCGAGACAGCATCTGGCACAAGATGAGTCACGCGGACTGGACCAGCGTTATCGCGGTGAATCTTACTGGTGTCTTCAACGTTTCCAAGGCCGCCACGCCCTATTTTCGTGAACAGAAGGCGGGCAGTTTCGATCATTTCACTTCGACGAGCGGTCTGATCGGCAACATCGGGCAGGCGAACTATTCGGCGGCAAAGTTGCCGTCGTCGCGCTTTCGCAGTCTATCGCGCTCGACATGGCGCGGGTTGGCGTCCGCTCGAATTGCATCGCGCCTTTTGCGTGGAGCCGCATGACCTCGTCAATTCCCGCGACAACTCCTGCCGAACACGAACGTGTCCAACGGTTGCAATCCATGTCGGCAGACAAGATCGCGCCGTTGGTTGCCTATCTGGCATCCGACCTGTCTAAGGACGTGACGAACCAGATTTTCGCGGTTCGCAAGAATGAAATCGCCCTGTTTTGCAAGCCCCGGCCGATCCGGTCGATGACCAAGGTCGAAGGCTGGACGCCGGAGGCAATTGCCCACGAGCTTGTACCTTCGTTTCGCAGCAGCTTCGCGCGCGCCGATGAAGTCTCGGCGCATGTCTTTCCTTATGATGCAATCTGACAGGTAACCGATGAGCAATGCCGGCATAGATGCAGAAGTCTTGATACAGCTTGAACGCTTCGTGCGCGACCGGCTCAGTCCTGTCGAGTGCAAAATTATTGAAACCGACCTCATCCCCGAAAGCGTCCTCGAGCGATGCGCGACCTGGGTCTGTTTGGATTGACCATACCGGAAGAGCATGGCGGCGCCGGCATGAACATCAGCCAGTATATCCTCACCAGGCACACGCTAAGTTATGCGATGCCGGCATTCCGCTCGTTCATTTCGATCAATGTCGGCATGTTCGCATCAGCCTTCAAGAATGGTGGAACAGAAGCGCAGAAGTCTGCATGGCTGCCGCGCATGAAATCGCCGCTTTCGGCCTGACCGAACCCGGTTCGGGATCAGATGCGGCGGGTCTGCAGACGACTGCGGTGCCAACCGGAGATGGCTGACTTCTCAATGGCACCAAGCCTGCGTGCTCACCAAAGCAACCAGCTATCCGCATACTCCGTTGGCACCCTAGCAATTTCAGCCTTACAAACCCTGTTGACCTTTTCCGCCCAGCTTGATTTGACCTCAAAGTGCCTTGTTTTTGGCGGGTTCGGCCTTTGTGGGGGGAAGCTTCTGCGCCACGATGTGATCGTAGATCTGCTTGATCTCCGCGTCCGACAATTCGGTCGGTCGGAACGGCGGCATTTCGATCAGGCCCTGGCGAACGACCGAATGTAGGTAATCGTAATCTAAGTCCTTGCGACCGATGAGCGAAGGCACCGGAGCACCTTTTTCGGCCAGCAGCATGGTGCCACCGTGGCCCGGGCCGGGGTTGTGGCAACCTGCGCAGTAACGCTCATAATTCTCCGCACCGTCCACCACTGATTCGCCTTGTGCGGACGAACAGGCAGCAAGTGCAGCGAAAAGCGAAAGGGCGAGGAACTTATTCATTTTACCTCCGCAGGCATGGCGACGCATCGGCTCAGACCGAGGCAAAGATCGAGTTGGGATCAAGCGCCTGCTTGACCCGCGCATGCAGGGCCGAGCGGCCACCCTTTTCATAGGTCTTGGCAACCGCCGCCCCCAGCCCGGGGTCGGTCATGATCTGGCCGAAGCCGGCCTCGGCCTGCGCGGCGATCAGGGCTTCGGCGCAAGTCTTGGCCCGTACCGCATCCTCGCCCTTCCCGGCGGCATGGGGCAGCACCTGGCGATGGTTGGCCGAACGCCAGATCGCGGTGGTTTCGCCAACGAAGTCGAAGCCGTTTTTGGCACAGATATCGCGCGACAGTTCATAGAGCTTGACGGCTTCCTCGCCATCCACAGGGCTGACCGGGTTGACCGTAAGCGCCAAGTCGCCGCTCCAGCCTGCTGTCCTGGCCGGGGGATCGGCCACCACACCGGTCATCGTGCCCATCCGCCAGGCCCACAGCTTGGGATCGATGCCCTTGCCATCGGTAATCACCCTTGCGCCGCTGATCGACGAGAACGCGCCCTTGACCATGTCCCACAGGATCGCGACGTTGCCGGGCAGGCCATAGAGCGAGCCGTAAAGGTTCCAGTAGCCTAGTCCGAGCACCTCACCAGCGGCCTTGACCGCGCTTGCCGCCATCGGCCCCTGGCCCTCAAAATCGGCGCGGCGCTTGCCGAGCAGGGCCGCTTCGTGGAGCGCATTGCCCACCGCGACGCCATTGGCCACCACCATGTTGAGCTTGAGCGGCCCGAGCACGTCCAGCAACGCGCCCAGATCGTCCTCCTTGGGGACCGAGACCATGAAGGTCTGGTGCGCCGGGGGCTGCGGCATCATCCACATGCCGACCTTGGTCACCACCCCGAAATCGGACTGGGTGAACAGACCATCGACCCAAGGGCCATAGCCGAACTTGAACAGCTGCCAGCAGGTGCTCTTGGGCATGGCGCCCATGCCGGTGCGCACCATCTTGCCATCAGCCAGCATGACCTCGAGCCCGCACTGCATCAGGAAGTGATCGGAATAGGGAGTGTAGCCGGGGCGGCGGTTGATGAAACTGGCGGCCACGCTTTCATCGGGATTGCCGGGAAAGTCGACCCACAGCTTGCTTCCTTTTTCCTTGACGTGGGCATCGAGCTGGCGGAAGGTCACGCCCGGTTCGACCAGGCAGGTGGCCAGTTCGTCATTGACCTCGAGGACCTTGTTCATCTTCTGCAGGTCAAGCACGATCACCTTGTCCTGTACGGCTTTTTCAAGTCCGTAGGCGCCGTTGCAGACCGTCTGGACCACGCCGCCGCTGCTGCGCGCGGCTTCCAGCACCCTGGCGAGCTGGGCTTCATCGGCCGGAAGCACCACGCCTGCCGGTGCCATCCCCGGGACAGCATAGCGGGCCAGGGTCTGCGGGCTGGTATCGACGGCGGCCTTGCCCAGTGCCTGGGCGAGGGTGCCGAGCATGGCCGTCTGGCGGGCTTGATCGATCATGGCGCTGGGAGCCTTATTGCTGGAGAATCTTGGGATAACGCTGGAGATCGCCGGCATCGACGGCGAAATCGGCCGAGCGCACAGCCGGGTCGATCGCGCGGGCCGGTTCGCTGTCGCGCCAGGAAAAGTTGCAGGTCGGGCAGCGCAGGATCGTCCACACGACCGCGCCGTCCTGCCTGCCCTGAAAATCGGTGACAGCGCCGCTCGATTTGCAGCGCCCGCAGACGGTGGTGGTCATGACAGGGCTCCCAACTGCATTTCGCGGATCCGCTTGCTCAGGGCGTCGATCTCGTCCCCGGTCGGCGGGGTGACAAGGTGCGCTTCACCCACCGGATCGGGCGGGAGATAGCTGGTCGCGTCAATAATCAGGCGGTGGCCCTTGCCCGGGACCACGGCCGAAGGATCGATCGGCACGGCCGGCATGTTGGGCAGCACGATGATATCGTCGGCGCGGGTGCGGGTCGAAAGCGCCCACATCACCTGGTTGAGATCGAACGGATCGACATCGGCATCGACCATTATCAGGTTCTTGAGGTACATCACGCCGTGCGGCGTGCTCAGCGCACGCAGCGCGACCGTCTTGGCAAAGCCGGCCATGCGGTTCTTGACCGAGATGATCCCGGTCAGTCCGTGCTGGTAAAGCGCGTTGACCGCGGTGACTTCGGGGAAGCTCTGGCGCAGCTGGGCATAGATCGGGGCGGAGGTGTGCAGGCCGATCAGGGTATCGTGCTCGGTCCATCCGCGCCCGATGTAGATGTTCTCGAAGATCGGATCGCGCCGGTGCGACACCGCCGTGACCTTGAAGATCGGCGCCTTGCGCACTCCGCTGTAAGAACCGGGGAATTCGCCGAACGGCCCTTCCAGCTCGCGCTCGCCCAGTTGCAGTTCGGCCTCGATCACGATTTCGCTGTCGGCCAGGATGTCGATCCCGTTACCCGATTTGGTCAGTCGGATCGGTGCGCCCATCATTGCCGAGGCATAAGAATATTCCGATTCCTCGTAACCGATCGGGGTCGCGGCGAAGACCGCCAGCCCGGGATGGTTGCCCAGCATCACCGCGATCTTCAGCGGAACCTTCTCGCGCTCGGCGGCAAGGATCTGGCGGCCCATGTCATGCGCCGGGATCGTCATCAGGGTGAAGCTGTCCGGTCCCTGGATCTGCAAGCGATAGATCCCGACATTCTGCTTGCCGAAATTGTCGGGATCAAGCGGATCGCGCGAGGCAACCGAAGCCTTGCCGATGTAGAACCCGCCATCGTATTCGTTGATCCGGTAGACGGGCAGGATATCATAGAGGTTGATGTCTTGCTCGAGTCGGCATTCGTGCACCGGGGCCTGTGCGGAGGGCACATAACTGATCTGCGCTTCCTGATCGCCCCAGCGACCGGCGATCTCGAAGAACAGCTCGCGGATGGTCGTGCCCTTGGGCCGGCCCAGCAGCAGGGCGATGTTGTCCCACGAACCATGGACGCCCACCGCCAGGCGCTTGCCGGGATAGCCGGTGATGTTGTCGAACACGATCGCCGGCGCGCCGTTGGCATCGCGCGAGGCGGCAACGGCAATGTTGCGCACGCCGGGTTCCGGCATCACCGGATCGCTCCAGGTGATGGCCTGGCCCGAATCCTCGAGCAGTTCGAGGAAATCGCGCAGCGAGGAGATCGAGCGGGCGCGGTTGGGAAGATCGTTCATTGCCGTTGCATCCCGCCTGTCAGTGTCCGCCCGCGCCAGCAGTCGCCGACTGAATCGTGACCCATTTCCATTCGGTCATGATTTCGAGATCGGCTTCGGTGCCTTCGCGCCCGAACCCAGAGGCCTTGGTCCCGCCGAACGGAACGTGGGGTTCATCGTGCAGGGTCGGCGCGTTGATGTGGACCATCCCCGATTCGGCCCGCTGGGCAAAGGCCAGCGCCTTGTCGAGATCGCGGGTGAAGATCGAGGCGCTGAGGCCGTATTCGGTGCTGTTGGCGAGTTCGAGCGCCTCCTCGAGCGTGTCGAACGGATAGAGCGAGGTCACCGGTCCGAAGGTTTCCTCCTCGAACACGGTCATTTCCGCGGTAACGCCGCTCAGGATGGTGGCCGCGCAGCTGTTTCCGCTCCACTCGCCGCCGGCTAGCACCGCGGCGCCCTTGGACCGGGCATCGTCGATATGGCGGCGGACCCGGTCGCGCTGGCGTTCGGAAATGATCGGCCCCAGCATGGTGGTCGGCTCGCGCAGGTCGCCGCTCTTCGCCCGGCTGGTCGCGGCGGCGAAGGCCTTGGCGAACTGGTCGAAGATCGGCCGTTCGACATAGATACGCGAGGCCCCCATGCAGACCTGGCCTTGGTACATGAAGATGCTGAACAGCGCGGCGTTGACCGCCTTGTCCAGATCGGCATCGGCGCAGATCACCAGCGGGCTCTTGCCGCCCAGCTCCAGCGTGTACTTCTTGAGGTTGCGCGCCGCGATTTCGGCAATGTGCTTGCCGACGCGCGAGGAGCCGGTGAAGGTGATCGAGGCGACCTTGGGGTGGCCGGTCAGCACATCGCCGATTTCCGCGCCATTGCCATAGACCACATTGAACAGGCCGTCGGGAACGCCGGCCTCCTTCCACAATTTAGCGAGCAGATCGGCGATCATTGGCGCGGCTTCAGAGGGCAGCAGCACGAAGGCGTTGCCTGTGGCCAGGGCCATGGCCGATTGCTTGATCCCCTTGATCAGCGGTACGTTGAACGGGGTGATCCCGGCAACGACGCCCACCGGTTGGCGCAGGCTCATGCTGAACCGGCCCGGCGTGTCCGATGGGATGGTTTCGCCCCGGACCCGGCGCGGAACGCCGATCGCCGCGCGCAGGAAACTGATTGCAAAGCGGGTTTCGAATCCGGCTTTGGCTATGGGCGAACCGATTTCGTCGACCAGCACGTCGGCGAACTTGGGTGTATCGCGCTCCATGATTTCGGCGGCTTTCGCGATCCACCCTTCTCGCACCGCGGCGGGCAGGTCGCGATGCTGCAGATAGGCCTGATGCGCGTTCTCCACGGCGCGGTTCACGTCCTCAGCGGTGCCGGCGGGCACCCGGGAATAGACCGAATCATCGACCGGGTTGAGATCGTCGAAATAGGCCCCGCCTGTTGCAGCCACGGCGGTGCCGCCAATCCAGTGCTCAAGTTGCGTCATGGTCTTTCAATCCTTGAAGTCTTTGTTCAGCCGGCCGGGTGATTACGCTTGGTTGCGCATCGCCTGGGGCCAAATACCCTGCTTGCCGGGCGAGAGGATGCCGTTGGGGTCGAGCACGTCCTTGAGCCGGTGGTGCAGATCCCAAAGCGCCCCGTCGTTATGCTTATAGGTCTTGGCGATCTGGTCCATGAAGGCGAGGTGGGTGCGGTATTCGCCGAAGCCGGCATCCGCTGCCTCGTCGACCAGCTTGCCGAACAGGTCGTATGCGCTCTTGCGCATGGCCTCGTCGGCGCGATCGTACATGATCATCAGGATGTGGTGCATGTCGCGCCATCCGACCAGGAACTCGCCGATATAGTCGAACCCGAAATCGTGGCAGCGCTGCTTGATCAGGTTGTACTGGCTCAGCGCTTCCTTGCCGTCGGGTGCAGAGATTGGCGAGAAGTTGATATGCCCGCCGCCGCCGATCCAGTTCATGATGCTGAATTCGGTCATGTTCGGCTCGCCGCGCATCAGCCGCACGCGATAGTCCCAGGCGGGATCGTTTTCGCGGTTGAGGTGCAGCTTGGCGCCCGGGATGCTCATCATCGCTTCCTCGACGAGCTTCCAGTTGTTCTCGATGATCGGCGGCGGACCATAGAGCGCGGCGTAGAAGTTCCACATGCCCAGGCCATGATCCGAAGCGATCTTCTTGCGGATCGAATCCGGGACAGGGCCCTTGCCGTCGAAGTAATGGCGGCGCGTGGTCTTGGCGGACACTTCCCACAAGAGATCGACCGCCACCGCCGCGTTGGGGATCACCTGGTTAACCTTTAGCGGTTTGACCGCATCGAAGATCGCAGCGAGGTCTTCCTCGCGCTCGTAGGTGATCATGAACGGTTTGTAGCCCGGTGGTTCGGGCATCAGCCAGATCCCCATCTTGGTCACCACGCCGAAGTTCGACTGGGTGAACATGCCGTCGAAATGCGGGCCGGCGGCGTGCTTGGTTGACTGCCAGTGCTGCGACCCTTCGATCGCGCCCTGACCGGTGCGGACCACCTGGCCGTCGGCAAGGACCACTTCCATGCCACATTGCATCGTGAAGTGGTCGCCATAGGGGGTGTAGCCGGCGCCGTGTTCAAGCGCGTTGCCCATCACGCCGCCCCAGCCCGGCGCCGCTGGATCGATCCACAGCTTGCTGCCGATCTGGCGCAGATGCCGGTAGAGTTGGAAATAGGAGACCCCGGGTTCGACCAGCGCGTAGCCGTATTTCTCGTTGACCTCGAGGATGCGGTTCATCCGCTTGAGATCGAACATGACATAACCGGACTGGCGCGGGGCGGGTCCGCCATAGGCGAAATTGCGGCCGTTGCCGAAGGTCCAGATCGGCAGCTTGTAGGCGTTGAAGACTTTCAACGCCTGCTGGATCTGGTCCATGTTTGCCGGCGCCACGGCAGCCGAAGGCAGCATTTCGCCATCGGCCAGCGGCGAATAGGCATCGCGATAAGCCGACAACGGCAGATCGTCGACAAAGACCCATTCCTTGCCGACGATCGCGGCCAGTTCGTCCAGCGCCTTGCGAAAGGTTGCGGCGTCGACGCCATGGGGCATGCGCGTGCTCACGACTGTTGTACTCCCACTTCGAATGCCCACGAAACCAGCATGCCGGGGCTCTTTCCATCGAGACCGCAATGTCCCGACTGGCACCGCAGATCGGGAGCCTGTCGGCTCCCGCCAAGCGCATCCTGCATGTGGTTGGCTAGAACGGTCGGCCAGCCGGTGCTGGCCCGCGCGAGCAGCGCCGGAGCGCCGTCGGTCCGGTGTTCCCACCGCATTTTGCGGTAATGATGCGCCCATTTCAGCAACGGGCGCGCGCCGTCGGCTAGCAGAACCTGTTCGGCAATCATGGCTGCCGGGTCGGAAGTCAGGCCGACGAGCACACCTTCGCCAATGACGAGTTCATGGAGCAGGCCGTTGAGCGTCCGGTCGATCCGGATCACCTTTGCCGCACGTCCCGAATTGACGAAGGTTTCGGCATAGAGCCGACTTTCGGGGACTTCTGCTTCCTCAATGACAATGATCTTGAGTGGTCGCTTCGCCAAGGCGCTGCGACCGATCCCCAGACCGGCCACTGCCGCTCCCACGGCACCCCCGCTCATGACGGTGCGACGGCTGACATCCCACGCCATTCTCTAGTTCCCTTCTTCTTGCGCCAAGGCCGGAACGAGGTTTGCCGCCTCTTTGCTCAGGCCTTGCCAGCGTTTCTCCGACTTCGCGTGAAGCCCGAACAGATCCAGCACCCGCATACAGCTGTGATCGACCACCTCGGCCAGCGAGGTAGGCCGCGAATAGAAGGCCGGCACCGGCGGGAAGATCACCGCACCCATTTCGGTGCAGGCACTCATGTTGCGCAGGTGCGCCAGGTTGAGCGGCGTTTCGCGGGTGATCATCACCAGGCGACGGCGCTCCTTCAGCATCACGTCGGCGGCGCGAGTGATCAGGTTATCGGACAGGGCGTGGGCGACCGCGCCCAGCGTGCGCATCGAACAGGGCGCAATCACCATGCCTTCGCACACGAACGAACCGCTGGCGATCGAGGCGCCGACATTGCGGACGTTATGCACGACATCGGCCAGCGCTTCGAGCCTGGCCTTGCCATCAGGCAATTCCTCGCGAATGTTGAGCAGGGCGGCCGGAGACAACACGAGATGGGTTTCCCAGCCCCCGGCATCGCGCAGCAGTTCAAGCAGTCGCAGGCCATAGACCGATCCGGTTGCGCCGGTAATGCCCACAACCATCCTCTTCACCGCAGGCATCCTGCCTGCGCGCGCATCGCGATCAAGGTCGCACAAGGCCAAACCTTGTTGGGCATGCTGCAATCCGTCTCCCGATCTTTGCCAACACTATACAATGCATTCCGCATTGCGCAACGAGTTTTGCGAACCGATGAAAGCGGTTCAACTCACGCCCGAACCCCCAGATTGATCGTTTTCAGCTCAAGGAATTCGTCGATGCCGTGGCGTGATCCTTCCCGGCCTAGACCCGATTCCTTGATCCCGCCAAACGGGGCCGTTTCAGTCGAGACGATGCCGTTGTTCATGCCGACCATGCCGGTATCCAGCCCTTCGGCGACTCGCCATGCCCGGTCGATGTCGCGGGTGAAGGCATAGGCGGCCAGCCCGGAACGGGTCGCATTGGCCAGGGCCAGCGCCTCGGCCTCGGTATCGAAGCGGAACACGGGCGCGACCGGGCCAAAGGTCTCCTCGTCCGCGAGGCGCATGGCGGGGTTCGCGCCGGTCAGCACGGTCGGCTGGAAGAACAGTTCCCCCGCCCCGTGCCGCTTGCCCCCGGTGACGATGCCGCCGCCTTGCGCAAGCGCATCGGCGACATGGCCCTGAACCTTGTCGAAGGCGGCCCGGGTGATAAGCGGCCCTTGATCGGTTGCGCCCTCAAGCCCGTTGCCGACCGTGAACGCGCTGACCCTGGCGGCCAGCGCCTCGACGAAACGGTCGTGGATCCCGCCCTGAACCAGGATGCGGTTGGCGCAGACGCAGGTCTGCCCGGTGTTGCGGAATTTCGAGGCGATCGTCCCCTCGACCGCCTGATCGAGATCGGCGTCGTCGAAAACCAGCAGCGGGGCATTGCCGCCCAGTTCCATCGAAACCCGTTTCAGGGTGGTGGCGCATTGCGCAGTCAGCAGCTTGCCCACCGCGGTTGAACCGGTGAAGGTGAACTTGGTGACATCGGGATGGCTGGTCAGCACCGATCCAATGGCCGGAGCATCGCCGCAGACCACGTTGAACACGCCGGGCGGGATGCCGGCTTCAAGGGCGAGCTTCGCGAGGGCGAAAGCGGTCAGCGGGGTGAGTTCGGACGGCTTGAGGGTGACGGTGCAGCCCGCCGCCAGCGCTGGCGCGACCTTGCGGGTGATCATCGCGGCGGGAAAGTTCCACGGCGTGATCGCCCCCGCTACCCCAACCGGCTGGCGGATCACGATAATCCGCCGGTCGGCGCTGCCTGGAATAACCTCGCCATAGACGCGGCGCGCCTCCTCGGCGAACCACTGGATGAAGCTGGCGGCGTAATCGACCTCGCCCAGCGCCTCGGCCAGCGGCTTGCCCTGCTCGGCGGTCATCAGCAGACCCAGATCCTGGCGGTGCAGCCGGACCAGCGCCAGCCAGTCGTGCAGCAGACGGGCGCGTTCCTGTGCGTGCCGCTTGCGCCAATCGATGAAGGCGCGGGAATTGCTTTCAATTGCTCGGTACGTCTGGGCAGCGCCAAGCTTGGCGACATTCGCCAGCGCTTCGCGGGTTGCCGGGTTAGTGATCGCGTAGGTAGAGTCGCCACAGATTTCGGTGCCGTCGACAAGTGGTTGGCCGGTCAGGAAATCGCTGCGCTCGAGCGGGGGGATCGTAACGCCCAAGACATTGCTCCTTTGGCCGCAAGACAAGTTGCCAATACCAAATTGGGCGGCGAGGTGTCTGGCAGGCTCTTGGTCGGTGCCACCAGAAGGGTGAGGGCGGCGGCGGACCGCCGCCCTCGGGGGTGGTAAGTGTCAGTACTTATAGGCGAGCTTGAGGAACCATTCACGCGGGCGCGAATAGGTTGCCAACGCTGTCCCGGCGACGAACGGATCTACGTAACCGCCCTGGATATAGCGTTCGTCGGTCAGGTTGGTCACACCAGCGGTCACGGTGAAGTGCTCGCTCTTCTCGGTGAACGAAGCACTGGCGCCGAAGACGCTGTAGCCAGGCTGGCGCAGTTGCGGGCTGTTGACCGCATCCTTGAAGGTTTCGCTCTGGTACGACCAGTCTCCGCGCAGCGTCAGCTTGCCCATGTCACCTTCATAGACGTCGGCGTTGAACGAGGCCGATCCGGTCCATTCCGGCACGAAGGCGAACTTCGAGTTCTGGTTCACGGGGAACGCGAGCGGATCAATGGAGCGGTAATAGGCATCAAGATAGCCAACGCCGAAGGTCAGGCGCAGCCAATCGGTCGGAGCCGCCTCGCCTTCGACTTCAAAGCCTTTGATCCGGCCGGAACCGGCGTTTCGTGCCCGGGGGGCGATGCCTTCGCTGACGACGACCTGGATGTCATCGTAGTTTGACATGAACGCGGCGAGGTTCAGCCGCAGGCGGCGATCCAGCAGCTCGGTCTTGAGGCCGAGTTCGTATGATTCCACGAATTCGGGCCTGAACGACGGCGCAACCTGTTCAGCCGGGAAGATTCGCTGCGTGAAGCCGCCGTTCTTGAAACCCTTGGAATAGGAGGCATAGACCAGGATATCGTCGGTGATCTTGTAGTCAGCCGAAATTGCCGGCGTCCATTCCTTGGCCTTGGCGGCAACCTGGACCGCCGGCATCGTGTGGTTTCCACCAGGGTTAGTGGCGGCTGGTGCGCAGCCTCCAGGCAGCGGGAAGCCGAACAGCGGGCTCGCCGGATCGGTCACCAGCAAGGGCACTGGCTGGCCGGTCACGCACTGGCTGAAGGCGATGAACACGCCCTGGGGGTAAGGGATGATGCCGGCCTGCCCAAGCGGAGCAGTGTAATCAACATTGATGGTCTGGAACGAAGGATCGAACCGCTTGGTCTCGTCGGTATAGCGGATGCCCGGCGTGATCGAAAGACGATCGGTCACCTTGATCGTTGCCTGCAGATAGGCAGCATAGCTGTCGTTGTCGATCTTGCCGCCGCTGAAGAAGTCAGCGAAGCCGAACAGCAGGTTGTTCTTGTCTTGGCCCTTTTCCTTCAGGTAATAGCCGCCCAGAACGAACTTCACCCGATCATTCAGGACACTGCCGGTCAACTGGAATTCCTGCGAAGCCTGCCACAGATCGATATTGTTTGTCAGGTTGAGGTAGGGATGTGGCGTTCCGTCGAAGTCGAACTGGATCGTGGCCTTCTGATCGCGATAGGAGCTGATCGACTTCAGGTTGATGTCACCAAAATCATAATCCAGCGTCAGGTTCGTGCCCCACAGGTCGAAATCCGACTGGTTCTTGGCACCGGACCAGGTTGAATCGATATCGCCGGTGATCCACTGCGTGGTGGCGCAGCGCGGGTCGTTGACCGGTGCCAGTTGCCCGTCCGCACCGCAGAAACCTGCGCCGCCCTGCAACTTGTTCCAAGCATAAGTCGAACTGGGGAAAACCACGGTTCGGCCATTCAAGTCGACAACCTGCAGCAAGTCGGGCGATTCATATAGGTTGACCAGGGTCGATGCGGCCATTTCCTCGCGGCGGATGTTGATATCCGCGCTGAGGTTGACAGTGAACTTGTCGGTCGGTTCCCACTTGAACGCAACGCGCCCGCCGAAGCTGTCCTTGTTGCCCTGGCGACCACCGTCGAACAGGCGCTTCTGATAGCCGTCACGGGTTTCGTACGAGGCAACGGCCCGCATCGCCAGATTTTCGCTCAGCGGCACGTTGATCATGCCCTTGAAATCGGCACGGTTGAACCGGCCGGTCGCCGCTTCGAGCTTCATGTCGAAGTCCTTCTGCGGCTCGACCGAATTGACCACGATCGCGCCGCCGATGGTGTTCTTGCCGAACAGCGTGCCCTGCGGCCCACGCAGGACCTGGACGCTCGAAACATCGGCCATGTCGAGCAGCGCGCCAACCGAACGGGCAACATAGACGCCATCGACATAGACACCCACGCCGGGATCGACAGTAATGTTGAAGTCGGTTTGGCCCACGCCGCGGATGAAGGCGGTGATCGAGGCGCTCGAACCCGAGATGTTCGCCACCGGCGAGATGCTGACGTTCGGCGCGAACTTGGCGACTTCCGCAACGTTGACGATCTGCTTTTCTTCCAGCATCGCCCCGGTCATCGCGGTGATCGCAACCGGCGTTTCCTGCAGGTTCTCGGACCGCTTGCGCGCGGTGACAGTGATCTCTTCAAGGCCGCCGGAATTCTGTTCCTCGGCCTGCGGCTCACTTGCGGCGGCCTGTTGGGCATAGGCCGACACTGGGGCAAAGCAAGCAAGCCCGATTATGGCCGAAGCGCTGGTACGAAGCGCAAGCCTGCGCATGTTCAGGCTACTCGTGATCATTATTATTCTCCCTATTATGTTTTGTAATTAGAATTTTGTTTCGATCGTGACCCCAATCTTGCGGGGTTGTTCGTAGAACCCATCGGTGCCCAAAGTGCCCGGGCGCACGGTTTGCAGCACTTTCGCGTTGGTCAGGTTTGTTACCCACAGACCGATCTTGAAGGCTTCGCTTTCGGGCTGCCAATTCACCGAAAGGTTGGACAGGGTGTAGGGCCGCTGCGAGAACCTGTTGGCGAAGTCGTAATAGACCCTGGAGCTCCACAGCAGGTTTCCGGCCAGGGTAACGCGGCCGTTACCGACATCATGCCCCCAATCAAACCCGACATTGCCTGACCATTCCGGTGCGCGGGTCATGACCTTGCCCGAGGCATCGAACGGCGCCGCAACGTTGCCGGCAAAGTCGCCATTGCCGTTGACGATCGGCGTAAAGCCCTGGGCGTTCGGGAAATCCTTGTAGCGGGCATGGGTATAGGCAACCGCCGCGCGGAGCCGGAGGTCGCGGACCGGGCTGATGATGGTCTCGAATTCGCCACCATAGATTTCGGCATTGGCGGCGTTCTGCAGGATATATCCGGGGCCGGCCGGGGCCTTCGACTGCAGCTGCAGGCCCTTATAATCATAATAATAGGCAGCAAGGTTGGTGCGCAGCCAATCCAGCGGATCGGACTTGATTCCGAATTCAGCCGCCTTGATGTTCTCCGGATTGACTGGGGTGCCGCCGGTACTCGCCATGTTGTACACACCGCTCTTGAACGCGGTGCTGTAGGTGGCATATACGTTGGTCTTTTCAGTCACTTCATAGCGGACGCCAACCTTGTAGTTGAACTTGTTGAACGTCTTCGAAACGTGATTGACCAGCAACACGCCATTGTTGCTTTGGCTGAACCACCGCGTTTCGGTAGTATAGCGCCCGCCGAGCGTGATGAATAGGTCCGGCTGAACCTCGTAGGTGCCTTCGGCGAAGCCCGCGAAAGAGCGCCCATCCAGCTTGGGTGTCAACGAAGGTCCGGTCAAAGGCAAAGCGGGGTTGGTGGTGGTCCAAGGCTGAAGCACCGGCGCGCCGCCGCCGAACTGGTAGAAATAGCCGCCGACCAGCCACTGGAAGGGGCCGGGCTTGGCCGAACTCAGCTTGATTTCCTGGCTGCCCGATTCCGATTCGAACACTGCCGGAAAGTTCGAAAGCTTGATGTTCGAGGCATCGCCATCGGTGGTCTGCTGCCAGCGCAGGTTGAGGAAACCAGAGGTGGTCTCAAGCATCACACTGCCCAGATCGAGCCGGGTGTGCAGCGCAAAGCTCCACCTTGTGAGATTGAGCAGCGGAACCTCGGTCAACGACGCCTGCCAGGCATCGGTCGGTACGATCACGCCCGGCCAGTTGCGGCCCGCGGTGTTGCCGTCCAGCGGTTGCGGCGAATTGGTGGTGCTTTCCTGATTGAAGTATTCCCCGGTCAGGACCACCTTGAAATTGTCGGTCGGCTTGAACAGCAACTTGCTACGCAGGTCGATGACGCGCTGGTTGCCAAGTGTGCCGCCGCGGACCAGATCGTCGATATAGCCATCGTTCTTGCGGAAAAGCGCGGCAAAATCAGCCGCGACCTTGTCACTCATTGGGCCGGTGAAATAGAGCCGGGCATCGTAATCGCCGGCATCGCGCCTCATCCGCCCCACGCGCAGCGAAGCCTTGCCGCGGAAGTCGAAGCTGGGATCGGGGGTGATTACGTTGATCAGTCCGCCGGTGGCATTGCGGCCAAAGGTCGTTCCCTGCGGGCCACGCAGCACCTCGACCCGTTCGACCTCGACCAGGTCGATCCAGTTGGCGGCCGATTCCGGTTGATAGACGCCGTCGACGTAGGTTGCGATATTGGGTTCATCACCAACCGAAATGCCGGTTGAGCCGACCCCGCGGACCACCGGCTGGAAGACGCCCATATTACGGCTGCCGATGAAGCCCGGCACAACCTGAGTGAGGGAGCGGACCGTCGAAACATCGGCGGAAGCCAGAGCGTCGCCGGTAACCGCAGTAACTGCAACCGGCACGGTTTGCAGCCTGGCCTCGCGCCGAGTGGCCGTGACGATAATGTCACCTAGGCCCGTGTCGGTAGCGTGGGATTCGTCCGATTCGCTTGTGATGTCTTGTGCCAAGGCCATCTGCGGCGTCAGCGCGGTCGCTCCCATCAAGGCAACGAAATAGCAGCCATACTTTTTCATGCAAACCTCCCCTATGTAACCGAATTGCTTATTTTGAATTGTTCAAATACTCGGCAAGAAAATCCAATCGGTCATTTCCCCAGAAAATCTGGTCGTCGACGAACATCAGCGGCGCACCGTACACGCCGCGCTGGATCGCCTGGCTCCGGGCCTTGCGATATTCGTTCTGGCCGGCGGGCGATTCGACGAAAGCGATCAGCGCCGCGGGATCAAGCCCCGCTGCTATCGCGCATGCGGCCAGTTCGTTGCGGTCGCCGGGATCGATCCCCTGGCCCCAGATCCGGCGGTAGGCATCGGTCACAAATGCCTCGGCCTTACCGTGCTCGCGGGCGAACAGCACCGCGCAATTCCAGTCTGCGCAAGCGAAGCTGGCTGGAAAGGTGAGGGGCACTCCATAGCGCTCGGCCCAGCGCTCAAGGTCTGCCTTCATGACCTTGATCTTGGGCAATACCTCGCGATTGGACGGGCCATAGTTGCCGGCGGCAATTTTGGCTTCGGGAATGTCGATCGGCCAGTAATCGACCGTGCATCCCGCTGCCCGCGCGATCTCCGGCAGCTTGAGCTGCGCAAGGTAGCTGAACGGGCTGATGAAATCGAAGTAGAAGTCGATCGTGCGGGTCATGTCGGCTCCACCTCAAAGCCGACCATTTCGCGATAATTGTCCCAGAAGCCGATGATCGCGCCCTCGGTGACGAGATGGTCGGCATCCTCGGCCCGGCCGCCACCCATCGCGATGTAGGACGTCGCGCTTGCCTCGCCGACGATGGCGTTCTGGACGATTTCCACCGCTTCGCCGTCTTCCATCGAAATGAGCCCGGCGGGGCCGATCAGGTTGGCTTGCTTGAGCCGGATGGCCTGCATTTCCGCATCGTCGTCCTGGTAGCCGAAATGGGTCCAGACGAGCTCGAATTCATCCGGCCCGTAGGTCACCGTCTGGCGCACCGCGAGAGTGTTCTGGATCTGCTGGAGGACCAGGTTGGGGTAGACCGCGAGGATCACCAGCGTAACATTGTCCGCGAATTCCTGCCGACCTTTCAGCAGCGACATGTCCTGCAGCTTGAATTCGGTGTCGAAGGTGCGGGAATCGCCATAGGCCTGCTTGTCGGCGGCATCGTCGTTGCTGGCCGCGATCGAATAGAGCAGCGAGTGGCGTTTGTTGGCATCCATCAATGCCTTACCTGTCTGGGTCGAGCGATAGAGACCGAACGTGTTGTGAAACAGGTGCAGCAGGCTCGCGTGGTAGGGATCGCGGGTGTTCTCGGCGTAGAGCTTCCAGTTCCCGCGGATCCGCTGGCGCTGGTCGCCCAGCACGGTGATCGGCTTGCACATGATCCGCTCGATCTGCTCGACCACGATCGGGCCGAGGAAATCGCGGCAGGATTCGACAGTTTCGGAGAATGAGGCAAACACCAGACCGCCAACGGATTCGGTGCGCAGCTGGCGAAGATTGTGCTGGGACATGTCGAAATCGCCCGGCATCCCGCCCTGTCCCTTGAGGCCGCGGCGGAAGGGTACCCCGATCAGGTTCCCCTTCAGATCGTAGGCCCATTGGTGGTAGACGCATTCCAGGCTTGCGCGGTTGCCGCGCATTTCGCGGCAGACCAGGGCGCCGCGATGGGCGCAGCGATTGACCACGACATGCAACGAGCCGTCGCTGTCGCGCGTGAGGATCACCGGTGTTTCGCCCACGAAGGTCGATTTGAAATCACCCGCCTGCGGAACTTCAGCCTCAAGTCCGACGAAGGACCAGCAGTTACCCTTGAAAATGTTCTCCTGTTCGCGATCGTAGTACTGGCGATCGGTGAAAACGCGGTACGGAACCCGGCATCCTGCAGTGGACGGGGCTTGATCCAAGGCGTCTGTTTGCTGGGGAATGGACATAATTGGGTGCTTTCAACTTTGCAGCTAGATCGGGCGGACCATCATCGTATCGATGAGGTGGGTGTCGAAGATCGCGGTCTTGGAAAGGAAGCGCGGGGCAGCCCCGGAAACGTCGATTTGATCGACATATTTTCCGGAATTGTAGATCGACGTCTGACCGTCGTTGCGCGTCATCAGGACCACATAGTTGGTCTGTGTGGTGACGATCTGCCCGCTGGTCGACTTCACGCGGGTCGGACCGAGAATATGCCGGTAGCTGTGCGCGGGAAAAATATTGGCGCGGCGCAAAGAGACGATGCGATCGACCAGCATGCCGCGGCTGTCGCAGAACACCGCAGCCAGGTTCAGTGAACGATTGTGGTTCTCCGCTGAGATCACACTGTACTGGCACTTTTCTTCAAACAGGTCAGGCCATTCTTCCAACCGGTCGTCATCGATCAGTTCCGCATGAAGCGCATTAAGTTGCGCAGCGGCATGCTGAAACTGCATCTGCTCAAGGGTGGGAAGGCCCATCATGCTGCTCCTTCGGGCTTCGTGATGCAGACCCAGCCATCCTCGATTTCGACCGGATAGGACGCGATCGCCACCTGGCAGGGAAAGGCCTTGGCTGCGCCGGTCTTGATGTCGAACGAGCCGCCATGGAACGGACACTCGATGATGTCGCCATCCTGATATCCGTCGGTCAGCATGGCATTGCCGTGGGTGCAAAGATTGTCGGTAACGAAAATCTCGCCATCGACATTGTAGACGGCAAGGGCGGGCATTCCCTCTGCGAATGCCGCAACCGGCTCGCCGTCCTTCACGCTGGCAGCTTCACAGAGTCGCAATTTGTTTGACATGGTTGACCTGTTGTCCTGTCAAGAATCGAGCAAAATGGGCGATTGTCAGAGCAGCGGAATGTCCATCCCGTAGCCAGCCGCCTCGTTGCCATGGCCGAAGATGTCGCGGGTGTAGTATTCCTGCTGGCCGGTCGAGTGGCGGGCGCCCCAGCCGAACTCCCACAACCAACCCGACGGATTGGCGCAATAGAAGGTCAGGGCCTGATCGTTGGCGTGCTTGCCAAGCTGCAGCGCTACATCGATCTTCTTCCCGCGCACAATGTCGTGAGCCATGCCGAGATCGTCGAGATCGGTGTATTCGAACATCAGGTGGTTGATGCGCTTTTCCATCGGTCCGAGGCCGAAGGCGACCGAGTGCTGGCGCTCGTTGCAATGCATGAAATAGGGCTGGGCGACCATGCCGTTGGGCAGGTGGAGATGGTATTCAACCGACCCGCGCAGGCCGAGCAGTTCATAGAACCGGGCCGCCGCCTCGACATCGTCCTGGCGCAGGATGCAGTGCCCGATCCCTTGCGAGCCGGTCAGGAACTTGCCGAACATCGGACGGCCAGGATGAAACGGCTTGTGCGTATCGACCTGGGGGCCGAAGAAGATCTCGGTCGGGTTGCCGCCCGGATCGGCCAGCTTGAGCAGCCCGAGAACCCGGCGTTCGCGCGCCTCGGCTTCGGTGCCCACGGTGAAGGGGATTCCCGCCGCGCTCAGCTTTTCCTGCATCGCGGCGAATTCCTGCGGCCCGGCCACGCGCCAGCCCATGTAAGCCAGGTCATCGCTGCCATCAGCGTGCAGAACGATGCGGTGATGCCAAAGGTCCATTCGCAGATAGAGCCGATCCCCTTCGCCTTCATCGACGACTTCCATGCCGACGACTTCGGCGGCGTAAGCGCGCCAGGCAGCGAGATCGGAAACGGAAAGACCAAGATAGCCGAGTTCGGTGACGACCGACATAGTTCAAACTCTCCCAATTCACCCCAAAACGGGGTCATTTTGCGATTTGCTGGCCGCCTTGCTTCGATTCAAGCCGCCGGTTTCAGCCATTTCTGACTCATTACCTACCAGAACGTTTTTCATTGTGCAATACGTTGCACGAAATGATGGGATGAGGTAGTCCCCGTGTGCAATCTGCGGTTGATTCGCGGAGGTATTGGGTGCCCGACGCACAGAACGGGAGAGGATCGATGGAACTCAATGAGAAAATCGGCGGCAGGATTGCCGACTTGCAGGGCTTGAAAGGGCGCATGCGCGCTTGGCTCAAGAAGGATCACGAGCGCGGGATCTTCCAGTTAGATCGTGCTGCCTTTACCGAAGGCGCGCTGTTCGATCTCGAGATGAAATACATCTTCGAGCGCAACTGGGTCTATCTGGCGCATGAGAGCCAGATCGCTAAACCTAACGATTTCATCACGACCAAGATCGGGCGCGTTCCTATCCTGGTCACCCGTGACAAGACGGGAGAGGTCCGAGCCTTCGTCAATGCGTGTTCGCACCGTGGCGCGCGCATTTGCCGCGAGCGGGCGGGCAACAAGCGCAACCACATGTGTCCGTTCCATGGCTGGACATTCTCGTCTGGGGGCGACCTGCTGGACGTCACCGATGAGAGCATCGGGGGCTATCCGGAGGCATTCAATCGCGCTGATTTCGGGCTTCAACCGGTCGCCCGGGTGGAAAGCTACCGCGGCTTCATTTTTGCCAGCCTCTCCGCCGATGTCGTCCCGCTGGTCGATCACCTCGCCGGCGCGCGGGATTTCATCGATATCCTGGTGGACCAGTCGAAGTCCGGCGCAATGGAAGTTTTGCCCGGAACCAACCGCTACCGCTATCACGGCAACTGGAAGATGCAGGTCGAGAACGGGCTCGACGGCTATCACGTCATGACCACGCACGCCAACTACTTCATGACGGTTCAGCGCCGCGTCGAAGGCATTTCGAAGAACGAAACCAAGGCGATTAGCTTCAATGGCTTCACCGCGCGCGATGGCGGCTCGTTCTCGTTCCACAACGGCCATACGGTGCTGTGGGCAGACTATGCCAATTTCGCCGATCGGCCCAATTTCGAGATCGTCGACTGGCTGGAAGAAACCCACGGTGCCGAAAAGGCCAAGTGGATGAACAAGCGCATCCGCAACCTGCAGCTGTTTCCCAACGTCTTCCTGATGGACCAGACCAGCACTCAGATCCGCATCATCCAGCCGCTGGCGGTGGATGAGACCGAAGTCAGCACGGTGTGCATCGCCCCGGTCGGCGAAAGCGCCGAGGCGCGTGCCCTGCGGCTGCGTCAGTATGAGGATTTCTTCAATTCGACCGGCATGGCGACCCCGGACGACCTGACCGAATTCAACAACTGCCAGACCGGCTATGGCGCCGGCGAAGGCCGCTACAACGAGATGTCGCGCGGTTCGACGCGCTGGGACACCGGCCCGGGCAAGTTCGGCGAGCCGCTCGATTTCAATGTGGTGCTGAGCAGCCCGGCGGTTGCCGACGAAGGCCTCTATGTGGCGATCCATGACGAGTGGCTCACGCTCATGGAAAAGGCCATCGACAGCGAGTGCAGCGAGCTTGCCGCCTTCCTTGAGCGTTCGCTGGAGAAGGCATGATGACCGCATTCCATTCGCGCTGGCTGGCGGTTTCCCGCTTCATCGGTCAGGAAGCCATGGCGCTTGACGACAAGGACTGGGATGCCTGGCTGGCGCTCTATCACGAAGAGGCGGAATACTGGGTTCCAGCCTGGGACGATCACGAACGGCCGACTGCGGATCCGCAGAACGAAGTCTCGCTGATCTATTATCCCAACCGGGGCGGGCTTGAGGATCGGGTGTTCCGGATCAGGACCCGGCGCTCGGCGGCGAGCACGCCGCAGCCACGCACGGTTCACCAGTTCTCCCTGCTGTCTGCTGAGGAGAGCGATGGCCAGGTGCATGCGCGGACGTCTTGGACCACGGTTTCGGTGCTGGAAGGCAAAGTCGCCACTCTCAGCGGGTGGGCCTTCTATGATCTCGAACCTCGGGATGATTCGTTCGTGATCCGCCGCAAGAAGACGATTGTCGTCACCGATCTGTTCCAAGAAGTAGCCGATGTCTACAGCCTCTGAGCGGGTGCGCCCCGTCGTGGGGACGATGATCGGTGATCCCGCCGGGATCGGACCCGAAGTGGCTGTCAGGGCGCTGGCCGACGGTGCCGTACACACGGATTCGATCCCCGTGCTGGTCGGGTCTGCTGCGGCGGTAGAGCGGGCGCTCGATTTCACTGGCACCAAGGCACGGCTGCGGGTGATGCGCGGCTTCGAAAAACCCAGCGACGATCCCGCGATCATCGACGTCATCGATACCGGCGCGCTGCCCGATGGCGTTCTGCCCCTGGGCGAGGACACCGAGGCCGCCGGGCACGCCACCGCGCAATGGCTGGATGAGCTCGACGCGTTGGCCCGCGACGGTTCTTTCGCCGCCACGATCATGGGGCCGATCAGCACTGGTTCGCTTAAACTGGCCAAGAAGCTCGACAGGGTCATCAGCCCGACCCCGGGCGAAAGCTATCTGGTGCTGCTGACCGGGCCGCTCAGGGTTGCGCATCTCACCGACCACATGTCGCTGCGGCAAGTGATCGACGTTATTTCAGCCGATCTCGTCGCCACGGCGGTGGGGCAACTGCACGAGGCCATGCAATCGTGGGGCATCGCCCAACCGCGGATCGCGGTTGCCGGTCTCAACCCACATGCCATCGGCGACGAGGATCGCCTTGAAATTGCGCCTGGGATTGAAGCGGCGCGGGCAAGGGGCATCGATGTCGAAGGGCCTATCGCGCCTGACTCGGTCTTCCGCCACTGCATCGAGGGTCGCTACGACATGGTCCTGGCGATGTTCCACGATCAGGGCCACATCGCGGTCAAGACCTGGGGCTTTTCGGGCAACAGCGTGATCATCATGGGGCCGCCGTACCTGCACATGTCGGTGGCCCATGGCACCGCCTACGACATCGTCGGTACCGGCAAGGCCGATGCCGCGATGATGCTGAGCGCGATGCGCACTTGCGGACGACTCGCTTCGGGCCGCGGTTTCGAACAAGCTTAAGGAGAAGACCATGAACGCCGAAACCATGCCCGTCGCCGCGGGGTCGGAGCCGACTGCGGTCGATTACGCAGTCTATCACAGCCAAGCGATCTTCACTGCCGAACAGGAAAACATCTTTCGCGGACAGACCTGGTGCTACCTCGGCCTCGAAGCCGAGCTGGCCAACAGCGGCGATTTCCGTTCGACCCATGTCGGCAATACTCCGGTGGTGGTGACGCGGGCAACCGATGGCACCATTCATGCCTGGGTAAATCGCTGCGCCCACAAGGGCGCAACCGTGTGCCGCTCGCTGCGTGGCAACCAGGCCGACGGGGCGTTCGTCTGCGTCTATCACCAGTGGGCCTACGACGCGACCGGTGTGCTTGTCGGCGTGCCGTTCCGGCGGGGGCTGAAAGGCGTGGGCGGCTATTCGAAGGAATTCAATATGGCCGAGCATTCGCTGGAGCGGTTGCGGGTCGAGACATTCGGCGGCCTCGTGTTCGGCACCTTCAACTCGACCATCGCCCCGCTCGACGACTTTCTGGGTCCAGTGATGCGCAAATACATTCAGCGCGTCTTCCAGCGCCCGGTCAAGGTTCTGGGCTATGCGCGGCAGTTCATGGCCGGCAACTGGAAGCTCTATTCGGAAAACAGTCGTGACAGCTACCACGGCGGTCTGTTGCACCTGTTCTATCCGACTTTCGGCATCTACCGCCAGAGCCAGGAAAGCGCGGGTCTGGTTTCGGACGAGGGCTACCACACCGTCTTTACCGTGTCTAAGCCCAAGGGCGATGTCGACTACGGCTCGTTCGGTGACGAGGCCAACCGCGAGATGCAGGGTGAGGCCAAGTTGCAGGACGAGCGCCTGCTGGCATTCCGCCCGGAGATCGCTGATGATGTCGGACTGCACATCCAGTCGATCTTCCCGTCTGTCGTTGTCCAGCAGATCCAGAACACCCTCGCCACCAGGCAGATCGTGCCCCACGGGACCGACAAGACCGAGCTGGTCTGGACCTATTTCGGCTATGCCGACGATGACGATGAAACGACTCGCCACCGCCTTCGCAACCTCAACCTGGTTGGACCGTCTGGGTTGATTTCGATGGAAGACGGCGAAGCGGTCGAACTGTGCCAGCAGGGCACGATCGGTGCCGAAGGCAAGCGCAGCTTCGTCGAGATGGGCGGGGACGATGTCCGACCGTCATACGCCCCGATGGGTATGGATGAAAATTCCGTGCGCGGGTTCTGGAAGGGCTATCTCGGGCTGATGGGCAATGCCTTGGCCGATCTCGCAGCGGAGGGCCGGGCATGAGCGTTGCAGCCGAAGTAGCGCAAGTCGCGCAAAGTGCGATCGACGATTTCAACGCGGCTTACGGGCTTTGCCTTGATGATGACCGGCTCGAGCAATGGCCCACGCTGTTCGTTGACGATTGCCTGTACCAGGTGATCGCGCGCGAGAATGTCGATAACGGCTTGCCCGCAGCTGTGATGTATTGCGACAGCAAAGGGATGCTGGCGGATCGGGTTGTCGCGCTGCGCAAGGCAAACGTCTTCCCCGAACATTTCAACCGGCACCTGATCGGGCGTGCGGTGATCACCGGCGTGGAAGGCGACCAGGTTTCTGCTGAAGCCAGCTATGTCGTCTTCCAGACCCGTAACGATGGTGAAACGCGCATCTACAATGCCGGCAAATATGTCGATCGGTTTGATCTTAGCGGTGGAACCGTTCGACTGAAAAGCCGGACCTGCATCTATGACACGCTGCGCATCGCCACGCTGTTGGCGACCCCGATCTGAGCCAATCCCCAATTTCCTGTTTTCCCAGAAGGAGACTATCCATGAAGCTGTTCATTAGCCCTGGTGCTTGTTCGCTCGCTCCGCATATCGCCCTGCGCGAAACCGGCGCCACTTTCGATGCGGTGAAGGTCGATCTGGCGACCCGCAAGGTCGAGACCGGAGACGATTTCCTGACGGTCAACCCGTCGGGCAAGGTTCCGGCGCTGACCCTCGACAGCGGCGAAACCCTGACCGAAAATCCCGCGATCCTGCTTTACATCGCCGACCAAAAGCCGGAAGCCGGCCTGGCGCCGCGCGACGGCACCATGGACCGGTACCGCCTGCTCAGCCGGCTGAGCTTCCTGGGTTCGGAGTTTCACAAGGCCTTCGTGCCCCTGTTTACGCCCGGCACCAGCGATGAAGCCAAGGCAGTCGCTACGACCGCAGTCAAGAATCACTTGGCCGCGCTCGATAAGGATCTCGCCGGCAAAGAGCACTATGTGGGCGCCGATTTTAGCGTGGCCGACATCTATCTGTTCGTGATGCTGGGCTGGCCTGCCCATGTCGGGATCGACATGAGCGCGTATCCCGCACTGGGCGCCTATTGCGGTCGGATTGCTCAGCGGCCTGCGGTTGGGGCGGCCTTGCAGGCCGAAGGTCTCATCTGATCGAAGAGCGCGGGGCGCCGGCGATTGCCGTCGCCCACGTCGTTCTTCATTTGCAAATGCGTTTCAAATAGTGCAATGGATGACGGTGCTGGCGACAGAGACGGCGATTCGGCGTCCAGGTCCAGCCCAATGCAAAATCATCGAGGCGGGAAAGGATCGGAGGGCTACCATGGCACGCTCGACTTTGGACACGGCACGTCCGGAAATCGGTAGGTCGCTGGTTGTCGGCGGAAGCTCGACCAATTACCACGACGTCGGCGAAGGCGACCCGGTGCTGCTGGTCCACGGATCGGGCCCCGGTGTGACAGCCTGGGCCAACTGGCGGCTGAATATGCCGATCCTCGCCGAGGATTTCCGGGTCATCGCGCCCGACATGTTCGGCTTCGGCTATTCGGACAGCAAGGGCCGGATCGAGGACAAGCAGGTCTGGGTCGATCAGCTCGCCGGCTTTCTCGACGGTCTGGGCATCGACAAGGTTTCGATCGTCGGCAATTCTTTCGGTGGCGGGATCACGCTGGCGTTCATGATCGCCCACCCCGATCGGGTGGAGCGCGCCGTTCTGATGGGACCTGCAGGGCTCAACTTTCCGATTACCCCTGCGCTCGACAAGGTCTGGGGCTATGAACCCTCGGTCGAGGCGATGCGCGAATCGCTCAAGTACCTTGCCTGGGATCACAGCCGCCTGACCGAGGATCTGATTCAGTCGCGCTATGTCGCCAGCGCCCGGCCCGAAGCACATGAACCCTATCATGCAACGTTCGGCGGCGCCGACCGCCAGGCCAACGTGGCGATGCTCGCCAGCCGTGAGGAGGACATCGCCGCAATCGCGCACGAAACCCTGATCCTGCACGGGATTGCCGATCAGGTGATCCCGCTCGATTCTACCGTACGCCTCGCCACGCTGATGAAGCGGGCCGATCTGCATCTGTTCGCCGAATGCGGACACTGGGTGCAGATCGAGCGGATGGCAAGTTTCAACCGGATGGTTGCCGAGTTCTTTAGGAATGGTCTCAAGGGCTGAACGGAAAGGAGTGTCGACATGGCTCTAACTGGTGTAATTCGTCCTGGCTACGTGCAGCTCAGGGTTCTCGACCTCGATGAGGCTATTGCCCATTACCGCGACCGGATTGGTTTGAATTTCGTCAATCGCGACGGCGACCGCGCCTTTTTCCAGGCGTTTGACGAATTCGATCGGCACAGCATTATCCTGCGCGAGGCCGACCAAGCCGGGATGGACGTGATGGGCTTTAAGGTCGTCAAGGATGCCGACCTCGACCATTTCGCGGAGCGCCTGCTCGATATCGGCGTCCATGTCGATGTGATCCCGGCCGGATCGGACCCCGGTGTGGGTCGCAAGATCCGCTTCAACACACCAACCCAGCACGTGTTCGAACTCTACGCCGAAATGGAACTGTCGGCCACCGGCCCGGCGGTCAAGAACCCCGATGTCTGGGTGGTCGAACCGCGCGGCATGCGTGCCACCCGCTTCGATCACTGCGCGCTGAATGGCGTGGACATCTCCGCATCCGCAAAGATCTTCGTCGATGCGCTGGATTTCTCGGTTACCGAGGAACTGGTCGATGAAGGCAGTGGGACGCGCCTCGGCATCTTCCTGAGCTGCAGCAACAAGGCGCATGATGTTGCCTTCCTCGGCTATCCCGAAGACGGCAAGATCCACCACACCTCTTTCAACCTCGAATCCTGGCACGACGTCGGCCATGCAGCCGACATCATCAGCCGCTACGATATTTCGCTCGATATCGGGCCGACGCGTCACGGGATCACCCGCGGCCAGACGATCTACTTCTTCGATCCCTCGGGTAACCGCAACGAAACCTTCAGCGGCGGTTACATCTATTATCCCGACAATCCGCAGCGCATGTGGCAGGCAGAGAGCGCCGGCAAGGCGATCTTCTACTACGAAAAGGCGCTGAACGACCGCTTCATGACGGTGAACACCTGATCATGGACGGGGTGGTTTCGGTCAGGACGGTAGGCCACGAACTGGCGCTCAAGGCAGCGGCTGCCGCCGTTGCCACGGGTGCGGCGGCGGGCTGTCCGGTCGTTGCCGCGGTGGTCGGCGCCGGGGGAGATCTGGTCGCGTTCGTCCGCGCCAGCGGCTCCCCTTCGCCATCCGCAAAGATCGCGCAGGACAAGGCTTACAGCGCCGCCAGCTTCCGCCTCCCGACGCCGGATCTCTATGCGATGGTTTCCGGCAATCCGGCCCTGCGCGACGGGATCGTCGCGCAGCCGGGATTAGCGATGTTCGGCGGCGGCCTGCCGATCGAAATCGCCGGTGAATTCGTCGGTGCGATCGGTGTTTCCGGCGGGAGCGAAGCGATGGACGTCGAATACGCCAACGCCGGTCTCGCTGCGATCGGCGCAAGACAATTCTGACGCACCATGGCCTCCGGCCAATTTAGGTATTATGCACCAATGACTTCAGCTTCCTCCTCTCCGGTCACCGAAACTATCCTGAACTTCATTGACGGTTCCTATCGCAAAGGTAGCGAGGGTAAGTCGTTTCCCAACGTCAATCCGGCCACCGGCACCGCGATCGGGGTTGTGCACGAAGCAAGCCAGGCCGACGTCGCAGACGCCGTGGCTGCGGCCAAGGCAGCGCTTACCGGGCCATGGGGCAAGATGACCACGGCCGAGCGGGTCAAGCTGATCGCCGCCGTGGCGACCGAGATCGAACGCCGAGCGGATGATTTCCTGGCTGCCGAAGTGGCCGACACCGGCAAGCCGCGCCATGTCGCGTCCCATATCGACATTCCGCGCGGGGCCGCCAACTTCCGCATGTTCGCGGATGTCGTCTCGACGATGCCGGGCGAAAGCTTCAACACATCGACGCCCGATGGCGGCCAGGCGCTCAACTATACCGTGCGCAAGCCCAAGGGTGTGGTCGCGGTGGTCTGCCCGTGGAACTTCCCGCTGCTGCTGATGACCTGGAAGGTTGGCCCGGCGCTGGCCTGCGGCAATACCGTGGTGGTTAAGCCGTCCGAGGAAACGCCTCGGACGGCTGCCCTGCTGGGCGAAGTAATGAACGCGGTGGGCATGCCCAAGGGTGTCTACAACGTCGTCCACGGATTCGGTCCGGGTTCGGCCGGCGAGTTCCTCACGTCCAACCCCGATGTCGATGCCATCACCTTCACCGGCGAGACCGGCACCGGACAGGCGATCATGCAGAAGGCCGCGATCGGCGTTCGCGACATTTCGTTCGAACTCGGTGGCAAGAACCCGGCGATTGTGTTCGCCGATGCCGACCTAGACAAGGCGGTCGAGGGTCTGTCGCGCTCGGTCTTCCTGAACACCGGGCAGGTCTGCCTCGGAACCGAGCGGGTCTATGTCGAACGACCGATCTTCGACGCCTTCGTGGCGCGGATGGCGGCGGCGGCGCAGGGCTTCAAGCCGGGCGTGACCAGTGATCGCGCCTATCTCGGCCCGCTGATCAGCGCCGAGCACCGCGAGAAAGTGCTGGGTTACTATCGCCGTGCGGTCGAGGACGGGGCCACCGTGGTCACCGGCGGCGGCGTTCCCGAAATCTCGGGTGCGGAAGCCGGCGGCTTCTTCGTGGAACCGACGCTGTGGATCGACGTCGCCCACGGCGATACCGTGATGCGCGAGGAAATCTTCGGACCGTGCTGCGGTATCGTGCCGTTCGACAGCGAGGACGAGGTGATCGCACTTGCAAACGATACGGTTTACGGCCTGTGCGCCTCGATCTGGACCGAAAACATGTCCCGCGGACACCGCGTGGCGGCGGCGATGGACGTGGGGGTGTGCTGGGTCAATTCCTGGTTCCTGCGCGATCTGCGCACGGCTTTCGGCGGGTCCGGCCATTCCGGCATCGGCCGGGAAGGCGGGGTGCACAGCCTCGAATTCTACACCGAGATCACCAACATTTGCGTGAAGCTGTAAGACGATGACAATCGACCCCAAGACTATCGAACAAGCGGCCTTGGCCCTGCGCGGCGCGGCCGAAACGGGGAAGCCTGTCAGCCCGATCCGCGACCTGATTTCGGCTGGTGGCGTCGAAGCCGCTTATGCCGTGCAGGAAGCCAACACCAAGCACTACCTCGCCAATGGACGGCGCTTGGTCGGCCGCAAGATCGGGTTGACCTCGATCGCGGTCCAGCGCCAGCTTGGGGTGGATCAGCCCGACTATGGGATGCTGTTCGCTGACATGGACGTGCCGGAAGGCATCCCTGTGTCGCTCGACCAGGTGATCCAGCCCAAGGTTGAGGCAGAGATTGCGATCGTCGTTGGGCGGGATTTGCCCCACCCCGACATGACGACCGCCGAAATGATTCGCGCGGTTGAATATGTCGTTCCGGCAATCGAGATCGTCGACAGCCGCGTCGCAAACTGGGACATCAAGATCTGGGACACGATCGCCGATAATGCCTCGAGCGGGCTGTTCGTGCTCGGCGCGGTGCCGCGCAAGCTCGACGGGCTCGATCTGCGCAACTGCGGCATGGTCATGGAAGCCAAGGGTGAGCCGATTTCGGTCGGTGCCGGGATCGCCTGTCTGGGCAGCCCGATCACCGCCTCGCTGTGGCTGGCGCGGGTGATGGCCAAAGCGGGGCGTCCGTTGCTCGAAGGCGACGTGATCCTGTCGGGCGCGCTCGGGCCGATGGCCGGGGTGGCGCGCGGGGATGTGGTCGAGGCGCGGATTAACGGCGTCGGAACGGTTCGGGCGGCGTTCGCTGCTGACTGAATTGGAAGTGGAGGTTGGTCAAATGGCCAGGATGAAGTGCGCGATTATCGGTTCCGGAAACATCGGCACCGATTTGATGATCAAGCTGCTCAAGGGCTCGGACACTCTGGAGCTGGCGGCGGTAGTCGGGATCGATCCGGCGTCGGAAGGCCTGGCGATGGCCCGCGAACGGGGCGTGGCCACCACTCACGAGGGGATTGAGGGCCTGTGCCGCATGCCGCAATATGCCGATATCGGCATCGCCTTCGATGCGACTTCGGCCTATGCCCACAAGGCGCATGACGAGATACTCGCCCGCGACGGCAAGCTGATGGTCGACCTGACCCCGGCGGCGATCGGTCCGGCGACCATCCCGCCGGTCAACCCTGCGGTCGATGCGACCGTTCGCAACATCAACATGGTGACCTGCGGTGGCCAGGCGACGATCCCGATCGTCGCGGCGGTCTCGCAGGTGGCCAAGGTGCACTATGCGGAAATCGTCGCGTCGGTTTCGTCGCGCTCCGCCGGTCCCGGCACCCGTGCCAACATTGATGAGTTCACCCGCACCACGGCGCGGGCGATCGAAACTGTCGGCGGCGCGGCCAAGGGCCGGGCTGTGATCATCCTTAATCCCGCCGAACCGCCGATGATCATGCGTGATACGATCTTCACGCTGTCGGAAATGGTGGATGAGGACAAGGTGCGCGCTTCGGTCCTGGCTATGATTGCAAGGGTGCAGTCGTACGTGCCGGGCTACCGGCTCAAGCAGGAAGTACAGTTCGAACGCTTTGGCTCGAACCGGCCGCTCAAGATCCCTGGCTACGGTGAATTCGAAGGACTCAAGACCAGCGTGTTCCTCGAGGTCGAGGGCGCGGGCGATTATCTGCCCAACTATTCCGGCAACCTCGACATCATGACCGCTGCCGCCAAGGCGGCAGGCGAGAGCCTGGCCAAGACTCATATGGAAAAGACCGCAGCATGACCTTTGATCCAACATCTGATCGGCTCTACATCCAGGACGTGACCTTGCGCGACGGGATGCACGCCATCCTGCATATGTATGGCACCGACAGCGTCCGCATGATCGCTAAGGCGCTTGACGAGGCAGGGGTGGATGCGATCGAGGTCTCGCACGGCGATGGCCTGAACGGTTCGACCTTCAATTACGGATTTGGCGCCCATACCGACTGGGACTGGATCGAGGCTGCCGCCGACGTAATCAAGAACGCGGTGCTGACAACGCTTCTGGTGCCCGGTATCGGCACCGCCGAAGAACTCAAGCGGGCCTATTCGATGGGAGTGCGCTCGGTCAGGGTCGCGACCCACTGCACCGAGGCCGACGTCGGCAAGCAGCACATCGGCATCGCGCGCGATCTGGGCATGGACGTATCGGGCTTCCTGATGATGAGCCACATGATCGAGCCCGAGGCGCTCGCCCAGCAGGCGCTGCTGATGGAAAGCTATGGCGCGCATTGCGTCTATGTCACCGACAGCGGCGGGGCGCTCGACATGGATGGCGTGATTGCACGTCTCCAAGCCTATGACCGGGTGCTCAAACCTGAAACCCAACGCGGCATCCATGCGCACCACAATCTGTCCCTGGGCGTGGCCAATTCGATCGTCGCCGCGCAAGCCGGCGCGGTGCGGATCGACGCGAGCCTTGCCGGGATGGGTGCGGGAGCCGGTAACGCACCGCTCGAGGTGTTCATCGCCGCCGCCAACCGCAAGGGCTGGAAGCACGGCTGCGACGTGATGGCGCTGATGGACGCGGCGGACGATATCATACGCCCGCTTCAGGACCGTCCGGTGAGGGTCGATCGCGAGACGCTCAGCCTGGGCTATGCAGGCGTCTATTCAAGCTTCCTGCGCCATGCGGAAAAGGCAGCGGAACAGTACGGAATCGATACCCGCGAGATCCTCGTCGAATTGGGCAATCGCCGGATGGTCGGAGGCCAGGAAGACATGATCATCGACGTTGCGCTTGATCTGATCAAAGCCAAGGCGAACTGAGATGGACAGGCTGGCGAAATACGCGGAAATGCTCGACTCTGCACAGCGTGAAGCAACAGCTACCCCGCAAATCACCCCTGTGGACACCGCTTTCACGGTGGAAGAGGCCTATCAGGTGCAGAAGCTCTCGGTCGATCGGCGCCTGTCGCGCGGCGAACGGCGCATAGGCGTCAAGATGGGGCTGACCAGCCGGGCCAAGATGTTGCAGGTCGGCGTCGACGAAGTGGCCTGGGGCAGGCTGACCGATGCGATGCTGGTCGAGGAAGGATCCGCCCTTTCGCGCGCGCGCTACGTCCACCCCCGGGTCGAACCGGAAGTCGCCTTTCTGATGAAGTCCCCGCTGGTCGGTAAGGTGACTGCCGCCGCTGCGCTGGCAGCAGTCGAAGCGATCGCCCCGGCGATGGAGATCATCGACAGCCGTTACGAGAACTTCAAGTTCGCGCTCGAGGACGTGATCGCCGACAACACTTCCTCGTCGGGGCTGGTGATCGGATCCTGGCACGATCCCCGGATCGATTTTTCGAATCTGGGCGTGATCCTCGAAATCGATGGCGAAGTGGTACAGGTCGGGTCGACCGCGGCGATCCTTGGCCACCCCATCCGTTCGCTGGTTGCTGCGGCCCGGCTGGTTGCCGAAGCGGGCGAACAGATCAACGCCGGTGACATCGTCATGGCTGGCGGCATCACCGCCGCGCCCAACCTGGCTCCCGGCCAGACCGTGCGGACGACCGTGCAGAACCTTGGCGCGGTCATGTTCCAGGTGGAGGCCTGATATGCCGATCATCGAGGTCAACCTGCTCGAAGGGCGCCCGCCAGAAGCCAAAGAGCGGCTGATCAAGGCTCTGACCGATGCTGCCATCGATGCGATCGGGGCCCCGCGTGAGTCGGTTCGCGTCATCCTTCGCGAGATGGCCCCGGCGCATTTCGCGTTGGGGGGGGTAAGCTTTGCGGCGAAGGCCGCTGCCGCCGCGCAGCCCCGAGTCGAAGAAGATTGGTCGAATGAGGCTTGAGCCCTACCAGATCCGGATTCTCGGAGGGGGACAGTTCGCGTGCCCCGAGGGTGAACGCGTACTGATCGCGATGGAGCAGTTTGGTGCCAGCGATATAGGAGTGGGCTGCCGCGGCGGTGGTTGCGGGTTTTGCCTGGTTCGAGTCGTCGAAGGCGAATACCGGACCGGCAAGATGAGCACGGCCAAGGTTTCTGTCGCTGACCAGGCAAAGGGATACGCCCTGGCCTGTCGGATCTATCCGATGGATGACCTTGTCATCGAAGTTCTATGAAAACCAAGGGAGAGTTGTCATGGCTACGCAGTTGAAAAGTACAGAAAACGAATACGGCATAAAGTCCGAGTACGGCCATTATATCGGCGGCGAGTGGATTGCCGGGGACAGCGGCAAGACCATTGATCTACTCAATCCCTCGACCGGCAAGGTGCTGACCAAGATCCAGGCCGGCAACGCCAAGGACATTGAGCGTGCGATTGCCGCTGCCAAGGCTGCTTTTCCCAAGTGGTCGCAAAGCCTGCCCGGCGAGCGCCAGGAGATCCTGATCGAAATTGCGCGTCGGCTGAAGGCACGCCAGTCGCACTACGCGACGCTCGAAACGCTCAACAACGGCAAGCCGATGCGCGAATCGATGTATTTCGATATGCCGCAGACGATCGGGCAGTTCGAGCTGTTCGCCGGTGCCGCCTATGGCCTGCACGGCCAGACGCTCGATTATCCCGACGCGATCGGCATCGTCCACCGCGAACCGCTCGGCGTGTGCGCGCAGATTATCCCATGGAACGTGCCGATGTTGATGATGGCGTGCAAGATCGCGCCCGCGCTGGCCTCGGGCAACACTGTCGTTCTGAAGCCGGCCGAAACGGTCTGCCTTTCGGTGATTGAATTCTTCGTGGAAATGGCCGATCTGCTGCCGCCGGGTGTGATCAACGTCGTCACCGGCTATGGTGCGGATGTGGGCGAGGCGCTGGTCACCAGCCCCGATGTCGCCAAGGTAGCCTTCACCGGTTCGATCGCCACTGCGCGCCGGATTATCCAGTATGCCTCCGCAAACATCATCCCGCAGACGCTCGAGTTGGGCGGCAAGTCGGCGCACATCGTGTGCGGCGATGCCGATATCGACGCGGCGGTGGAAAGCGCTACCATGTCGACCGTGCTCAACAAGGGTGAGGTCTGTCTGGCCGGTTCGCGCCTGTTCCTGCACCAGTCGATCCAGGACGAGTTCCTGGCCAAGTTCAAAACCGCACTTGAAGGCATCCGCCAGGGCGATCCCCTCGATATGGCAACCCAGCTTGGCGCCCAGGCGTCGAAGATGCAGTTCGACAAGGTAGAAAGCTACCTGCGCCTCGCAACCGAGGAAGGGGCCGAAGTTTTGACCGGCGGCACCCGCGCCGATGCTGCAAATCTGGCGGGTGGCAACTTCATCAAGCCGACGGTGTTCACCAATGTGAAGAACACAATGCGCATCGCGCAGGAGGAGATCTTCGGGCCGGTGACCAGTGTCATCAGCTGGAACGACGAAGCCGACATGATGCAGCAGGCCAATGCCACCACCTACGGCCTGGCCGGCGGCGTGTGGACCAAGGATCTTGCCCGCGCCCACCGGATCGCGCGCCAGCTTGAAACCGGCACGGTCTGGATCAACCGCTACTACAACCTCAAGGCCAACATGCCGCTGGGCGGTTACAAGCAGAGCGGCTTCGGGCGTGAATTCAGCCATGAAGTGCTGAACCACTACACCCAGACAAAGTCGGTCGTGGTCAACCTTCAGGAAGGCCGCGTCGGGATGTTCGATCAGTGATCGAGAACCCGCGATCTTCGGGAGGAACGATGTGACTGCAAGGCTTGAAGGACAAGTGGCGCTGCTAACCGGCGGCGCCACCGGGATCGGTGAGGCGGTCGTCGCGCGCTTTATCGAAGAAGGTGCCAAGGTTGGCGTCCTGGTCAGGGATGCCGCCCAGGCCGACTTGGTGCGTACGCGGCATGGCAACGCAGTAGTCGTGATTGAGGGCGATGTCCGCAATTATGTCGACAACGAAAAGGCGGTCGTCGCAACCGTGGCCGCGTTCGGCAAGCTTGACGTGTTCGTCGGCAATGTCGGGATCTGGGATTTCATGACCCCGCTTGCGGACATGGAACCCGAAAAGCTCGCGGAAACGCTGGACGAGATCTTCGGCGTCAACGTAAAAGGCTACTTCCTTGGCGCCCGTGCCGCAATTCCAGAGTTGCGTAAGACCAAGGGCAGCATCATCTTTACTGCCTCGACTTCAAGCTTCTACACCGGCGGTGGCGGTACGCCCTATGTGGCGTCGAAGCACGCCGTGCTGGGCCTGATCCGCCAGCTCGCCTGGGAACTAACCCCCGACGTCAGGGTCAACGGCGTGGCGCCAGGCGGCACCCGAACGCCGCTGGGCGGTACCCATGCGGGCGGAACAGCCGATGTTCACATGGAAGATATGGAAGGGCTCGACGCGATGATTGCCGGGATGACGCCGCTCGCGCGGATCGCCGAACCGGATGATCACTCCGGCCTCTATGCCTTGCTCGCCTCGCGTCGGGACTCGGCTTACATGACAGGAACGGTTTTGCTCAGCGACGGTGGAATCGGCATTGGCAAACGCCCCGGAAGCTGAAGCGGCTTAGATCTCTCCACCCTTGGCGGGTGCTCGATTCGTCGAGCGCCCGTCTTTTTTACGTGCGATCGCTGCGATCAAGAAAGCGGTCGGCCGAAATGACCGAACGTGAGAGGCCGGCGGCGAGCAATTGCGCTTCGGCAAAGTCGATCATCGCCGGTGGGCCACACAGATAGGCTTCGTGCGCCGCCAGGTCCGCAACGCCCGCAATCTGCTCGGTGATCAGCCCACGCGCTCCTGCCCAGTCGCTGTCTGGCTCTTCATCCGACAAGGCCGGGACGAATTCGAAAGGGGCCATCCAGCGCTGACGAAGGGCCGCAATTTTGTCGAGGGCATAGAGATTGGACTGACGGCGCGCACCGTACAGCAGGTGCACCGCCCGGTCTGCGCCCCGGTCAAGCGCTTGCTCCAGAATCGAGATTATCGGCGCTAGACCACTACCCCCGGCGATGCAAAGAATGGGGGCAGTGCTGTCCTTGAGGGCGAATTGCCCATAGGGGGCGGTAACCTTCAGCTCCATTCCGGTGCGATCGGTGCAGAACAGCCAGTCGGTAAATGCGCCGCCCGGAACGTGCCGGTTGTGAAAATGCAGTTGCTGGGTGGGTTCGCCAACCGTCGCGAAGGCGAATGAATAACTGCGTGCACCTTCGATGCCGGGAGCGGTCAGATCAGCGTATTGTCCGGGAGTGAAGGCCAGTGGCCGATCCAGTTCGATGGTCAGCCCGATTATATCCTCGCACAGCCGTTGTGCGGCGACGATGGTGCCGCGATATGTAGCAATGGCGATCCCTTGCGAGAGTGGCGCATCAACCGCGATTGTCAGATCCGAGCGCGGAATGGCCTGGCAGGCGAGGCGAAAGCCGCTGCGCAGTTCTTCGCCCTCAAGTGCAAGGGCCGACGGGCTCAATTCGCCGATCTTGCCAGACACGAGCTTGAACTTGCAGGTACCGCACGAGCCAACCTGGGCACCTCCATCAACCCGTCTGAAGTGAGCGGGTTTGTGCGATTGGCACTGGATTTGGCGTAAGCGAGGCCCTTTGGGGCCTGCTTTGTGCCGTATTCTGGCGGTTTTCCTGTGTTTCAGGCGCAGCTATCCCATGGCTTCGCGTCGTTCGTGGAAGATCAGGCGGTGCATGTTGTAGGCGAGGTTGGCGAGCGTGATC